>NZ_AP027330.1:0-2450000 GCF_055395525.1 Sphingobium sp. TomTYG65
ATGAAGGGTTTAGCGGCAGTGTCAGGTAATTCGAGCGTTCAGGCTTCGCATGATCATGCGCGCCTTGAATCCGCCTGGGACGCCATCCGCACGGGGCTCCGCCGGGACATCGGCCCGCGCATGTTCGACCAGTGGCTGAAGGCCGGTCAACTTGGCGACTATTGCCCGGAATCCCAGACGCTGGACCTGTTGTTCGCGTCGGACTTCACCGCCAATTTCGTATCCGGCCATTTTGGCGACCGTTTGCGCATGGCCTGGCGTTGCGCCGGGGTCGGCGTGCGCGAGGTGCGGCTGCGCCGTGCGCCCCATATGGTCGGCCCGCGCCTCCTGGAAGCCACCCCGGCACAGGACGCCGCTCCGGCGGCTGATGCTGTCCTTCCCGAAGCTGGCGTCGCCTGCAATTTCCAGCCGCGCCACAGCTTTGCCGATTTCGTGACGGGCGACTCCAACCATCTCGCCTTTTCCGCGGCGCAGGCGATCGCTGGCGAGGCTCAGCCGCGCTTCAGCCCGCTCTTCATTCATGGGAGCACTGGTCAGGGCAAGACGCACCTGCTGCACGCCATCGCGCAGCATTTCTCCACCCACTCGCCAAGCGCCCCCGTCCTCTACATGTCGGCCGAACGGTTCATGATGGAATTCGTGAACGCCATGCGCGCGAACGAAACCATGATGTTCAAGGCGCGCCTGCGCGCTGCCCGGCTGCTGCTGATCGACGATATCCAGTTCATTGCTGGCAAGGGTTCGACTCAGGAGGAGTTCCTCCACACCATCAACGACCTCATCGATTCGGGTGCCCGCATCGTCGTTACCGCCGATCGCGCACCGCAGATGCTCGACTCGATCGACGCCCGCATCCTCTCCCGCCTCGCGGGCGGTCTGGTAGCGGACATTCGCCCGGCCGACCTCGACCTGCGCCTCGCCATCCTGGAGGCGAAGCGCGCCATCGCCGGCGACCCGCCGGTGCCCGATGCAGTGGTGGATTTCCTTGCCCGTTCGATCCGATCGAACATCCGGGAACTGGAAGGCGCGTTCAACAAGCTCATCGCCTATGGCCAGCTGACCGGCCGCTCGGTCGATCTGGAATTTGCGCAAAGCATGCTGGCTGATGCCGTCCGCGCCAACGCCCGCCGCATCACCGTCGATGAGATCCAGAAGATCTGCGCCGCCCATTACAAGATCGATGCGGCGGAGATGCGCTCGAAGCGCCGTGCCCGTGCCGTCGCCCGTCCGCGCCAGGTCGCCATGTATCTCGCCAAGAAGATGACGCCGCGCTCGCTTCCCGAAATCGGTCGCATCTTTGGCGGCCGCGATCATAGCACGGTGATCCACGCTGTCCGCACGATCGAGGAATTGCGCCAGACCAATGCGGACATCGATGCCGACATCCGCGCCTTGCTGCGTCAGCTGGAAAACTGACGCTGACAAGAAGGCGGCGAAGGCATTAGGGTGAGAGCCATGATCCGCTATGTCGCCCTGCTACTCGCCGCTCTCCTGACGCTTTCGCCGCTTCGGGCTCAGACAGCTGCCACAGCATCGCCTGCCGATGTGCGGGTTGCGCTCGATACCGACGCCGGGCGCATCATCGTCGCGGTCCATTTGGGCAAGGCGCCCATCACTGCAGCTAATTTCCTGCGCTATGTCGATCAGAAGCGGTTCGATGGCGCCAGCTTCTATCGCGGCGTCGGCTCGCCGGACTATGGCTTCGTTCAGGGCGGCACGCAAAATGCCCCTTCGCGCGTCCTGCCACCGATCGCACATGAGCCAACCACGCAAACCGGCCTCACCCATGATGACGGCGCGCTCTCCATGGCCCGCTACGCGCCCGGCAGCGCCACCGGCGATTTCTTCATCGTGCTGGGCAATATGCCAAGCATGGACGCCCATCCGGAAGCAGCGGGCGACAATCAGGGTTTTGCCGTGTTCGCCCATGTCGTGGAGGGCATGGACGCCGTCCGTGCGATCCTCTCCGCGCCCAAGTCACCGACCGCAGGCGAAGGCGTGATGAAGGGTCAGATGCTCGATCAGCCTGTCAAGATTCTCACGGCCCGCCGTCTTCCCTGACGGGGCAAAAGAAAAGCCCGGCGATCACCGACCGCCGGGCAATGGGCATGGCTGGGAGCCGCCCCGTTACAATCTACTCAGCCCTTCCGCTCGGGCGGCAGGGTGATCTTCACTTCCTCGCCATTTTGCCCCGGGAAGCCGGTAAACATGGCGTCGATCAGGTTCGGCACCAGATAGGTCAGCCGGTTCGACAGCGATTGCGCGCTCGCCTTGCCCTCGAACAGCCGGCGATTGTCCGCCGCCCGGTCGATCTTCATGCTGAGGTCGCTGGTATAGACGGTGTAGCTGCTGACGTCGCTATAGCCCGGACCGAAGAGCCACGGATCATAAAAGCCGTAGCCCCATGGCCGACCCCAGCGGCCGCGCCAGCCCCAGCCGCCATAGAAGAACGGATCGGGCCGCCCGAATCCGGTTGAGCGTACCTTTTCCCGCCCATTATCCACATGATAGGCGACCCGCACGATCAGGTCGGCGCGCGCCGGATCGCTCGCGGGAACATAGCCGGTCTGGCTCAGCCGCTGTCCTACCAATCCTGCATATTGCGAAAATTCAAGACCACCCGCCAGACGAGGATCGTCGGCAACGATGGTGAAACTCTGCCCGGCGGGCGCGGGCAACTGCTGGAAGCGGGCCACGTCCGCCTTGAACGGCGTCGCGCAGCCAGACAGGGCCACCAGCGCCAGAGCGGGCGCCGCAGCCAGGCCGATCTTCTTGATAGGGTTCATCGTTCTGCGTCCTGTAGGCGGTAAGCCTGTTACAATCTTGCGCTCTGGCGTAGCATAACGCAACTGAACACCATTTGAACGCTCGAACAGGGCGAGCGAGCGCAAATCATGTCCGGTCATCCCTAGGACGGCACGGTCATGATCTTCCCGTCAGACGGCCCGGCCAGCAGGCTTCAGCGCATCAGTCCCATGGCATCATAGGCCGCACGCAGCGTCGGTTCCGCTGCAGCCTTTGCCTTGGTCGCACCCTTCTCCAGGATAGCATCCAGCGCCGCATCATCGGTGCGCAATTCCAGGAAGCGGGACCGGATCGGCCGCAGTGTTTCCACCAGCAGTTCACCCAGCGCAGGCTTGAACGCGCCAAAGCCCTTGCCCGCGAATTCGGCGCAGACAGCGTCGGCGGTGGTGCCGGCCAGGGTCGCGTAGATGCCGACGAGGTTGTTCGCCTCCGGACGTCCAGTCAGCCCCGCCGCGCTTTCCGGCAGCGGTTCGGGATCGGTCTTCGCCTTCCTCACCTTCTGCATGATCGTATCATCATCGTCGGTCAGGTTGATGCGGCTCATGTCGCTGGGATCGGACTTGGACATCTTTGCCGTCCCGTCGCGGAAGGACATGATGCGCGCCGATTCCTTGGGGATGATCGGGTCGGGCAGGGTGAACAGCTCCACCCCAAAATCAGTATTGAACTTGGTCGCGATATCGCGCGCCAGTTCCAGATGCTGCTTCTGGTCCTCGCCCACCGGCACATGGGTAGCGTTATAGACCAGGATGTCGGCCGCCTGCAGGACGGGATAGACGAACAGGCCGATCGACGCGCCCTCGCGGTCCTTGCCCACCTTGTCCTTGAACTGGGTCATGCGGTTGAGCCAGCCGATCCGCGCCGTGCCGTTCAGCAACCAGCACAATTCCGCATGGGCGGGCACGCGCGCCTGGTTGAACAGGACGGAACGATCGGGATCGATGCCCGCCGCGACCAGCGCCGCCGCCATGTCGCGGACGTTGCGGATGCGCTGCTCGCGCCCCTCATGCACCGTGATGGAGTGCATGTCGGCGAGGAAGAAGAAGCACTGGCTTTGCGCGTCCATCTCGTCCTGCATCCGCACCCAGTTGCGGATCGCGCCCAGATAATTGCCCAGGTGCAGATTGCCGGTCGGCTGGATGCCGGAAAGGACGCGCATTCTTCTATCCGTTCTTCGATGTTGCGGTTGAACCCCGCCGGCGCATAAGCGCCTTTAGGTCGGACACCCGATAAGCGCCCGTGAGGAAACAGGCCACCCCGTAAAGGGCGATCCCCGCGCCGACAAGCATGGCGAGCGCCACATAACGCTGGATCATCGCTCCGCCGAGCCATGGCTCCAGAAGGCTTTCGCCCGCGAACAGCGCGCCACCCATCGCCACCGCCGCCAGCGCCAGCCGGGGCAGCCGCCTGCGCAGCTGAGCGTCAGCCGCGAAATGCCCGCGCTTCACCAGTGTCGCATAGAGCATCGCCACATTGACGGTGGACGACAGCGCGGTCGCGAGCGGCGGCGCGACATGCCCCAGCCCGGCGCGCGCCATCAGCGGGATCAGCGCGATATTGCCGATGATGTTGATGAGGATCGACAGCATCGCATAGCGCACCGGCGTCTTCGTATCGCCGCGCGCATAATAGCCGGGCGTCAGTACCTTCACGAGCACATAGGAGGGCAGGCCGATCGAAAAGGCCGACAGCGCCCAGCCGCACCGCTGCGCATCTTCGACCGTGAAGCGCCCATATTGGAACAGCCCGCGTACGATCGGTTCGGCCACGGTGATGAAGGCGACGGTTGCGGGCAGGGTGAGGAACAGCGCCAGCTCGATGCCCCGGTTCTGCGTCTCCATCGCTTGCTGTTCCTGCCCGGTGGACAGCATGCGGGAAATGGTTGGCAGCAATATCGTGCCAAGGCCGATGCCGATCAGCCCCAGCGGCAACTGGTTCAGCCGGTCGGCATAATAGATATAGGTGATAGAGCCCGATGCGAGCAGCCATCCAGACAGAGCGGTGGAGATCAACAGGTTGATCTGCGACGCACCCGCACCGGCCGCAGCAGGCACGATAAGCCGCAGCAATTCGCGAACATCCGCGTCGAAGCGCGGGCGCTTGAGCTTCATCGACACGCCCGCCCGGCGGCAAGCCCAGATCAGCCACAACAGTTGCAGCGCGCCGCCCACCGTCACGGAAATCGCCTGCACGCGCGCAGTCTCATATTCGTCCGCGCCGTGGAACAGCCACAGCCCGGCGATCATCGCCAGGTTGAGCAGAATGGGCGCGGCCGCATTGACCCAGAATTTGTCGAGCGAGTTCAATATGCCGCCCAACAGGGAGGCGAGGCTGATCAGCGCCAGATAGGGCAGGGTGATGCGGGACAGCAGCACCGCAAAGGCGAATTGTTCAGGCGTCGGGTTCTGCCGCGAAAAGCCGCCCGACAGCAGCCAGGTGATCGGCCACGCGGCAGCGATCAGCACGACAGTGAAGAGGATCAGCACCGGCAGCAGTACGGCCAGCGCCCGCTCGGCGAAATGATAGCCTGCCGCGATCCCGCCGGGCCCCGCCGCCTTGCGGTTGAACATGGGGATGAAGGCGGCGGAAAAGGCGCCCTCTGCGAAGAGGGCACGGAACATGTTGGGCAGGCGGAAGGCGACACCGTTGAAGGCATCGGATGCGAAGCCTGCGCCGACATAGCGCGCCGCCAGCGAATCCCGCACCAGGGCAAGTATGCGGCTGGCCAGCGTCAGCCCGCCGACCGACCCGAGCGCCTTTGCCAGTTTCATATTTTCATGTCTCCGCCCGTTCGCCCTGAGCTTGTCGAAGGGCTTTCCTTCTCTTGAACTGAGAAGAGAAGGGCTTTGACATTCGAACGACGCCAGTGACTTGTTCGAACAGCCCGAACGGGACCAGAGATCATTATATTGTCAGGCGTGCCCGGCCGGCTCACCCGCCGTCTGCGCGATCGCCTGCGCTTGCTGTTCATAAAGGCCGCCGAAATCGATCGGGTCCAGCAGCAGCGGCGGGAAGCCGCCGTCGCGGATGGCGTCTGCCAGCACGCGGCGGGCGAAGGGGAAGATCAGGCGTGGCGCTTCGGCCAGCATGAAGGGCTGAAGCTGCTCGTCGGGCACGTTGCGCATGCCGAAGATGGCGGCATAGACCAGTTCGACGGCAAAGGCGGTGCCCTGCGGCGCGGTCGCCTTCACTTCGATCTTCAGCGAAACTTCGACGACTTCTTCGCCGACCTTGTCAGCGCCGATGTTGAACTGCACGTCGATCTGCGGCTGGTCCTGCCACTGATAAACGGTGGGCGCGTTCGGGTTTTCGAACGACAGGTCCTTCACATATTGGCTGATCAGCGCGATCTGCGGCCCCGTGTCCGCGCCGTTGCCCGTGTTGGCAGTCTGGATGGTATCGGCTTCGTCGGCCATCTGTGCTTCCTGATTTTCCCTGTTGATCCACAGGCGACGCGCCCGGGACAATGGCCCGTGCGCTTAGCAGGGGCGGCGGGGCAGGGCAATGGCGGCGGCCGAAAGCGGAGATTTGAATTTGGGGGAAACATGCCTATGTTGGCTGCGTTGTTTTCTTGAATCTAGACCAAAGGGTGCCTGGCCCCGTGTATGTAATTGTCATCCTCGCCCTCATCGCCGGATTTCTGGCGCTGCGGCTCTATTCCGTTCTTGGCAAGCGGACGGGGCATGAGCAGGAGCCTGCCCTGCGTCCGGCCGAGGAGCGGGCCAAGGTGACGGTGCTTCAGCCGCGGCCGGTAACCGACATGCCCGGCGATTCGGTGCGGCTTGCCGACGGCCTGATCGCGCCCGGCGGCGAAGCGGGCGTGCGTGCGCTGATCGCGGCTGACCGCAGCTTCGATGTGCCGCAGTTCGTCGAAGGCGCCAAGGCTGCCTACAAGATGGTGCTTGAAGCCTTCTGGCGCGGCGACCGTTCGGAACTGGAATGGCTCTGCGACGCCGACGTGCTGGCGTCCTTCGAAGAAGCCATCGCGCAGCGCGAAGCAGCTGGCCATGTCCTCGACAACCGCCTCGTCCGCATCGAAAAGGCGCAGATCGTCGATGCGAGCGTCAGCGGCCGGATTGCCGAAGTGTCGCTACGGTTCGAAGCCGACATCGCGGCAGTAACGCGTGACCAGGATGGCAATGTCGTCGCGGGATCGTTGACCGACGCGGTCGGCACCAACGATATCTGGACCTTCACGCGCGACCTGCGCAGCACCGATCCCAACTGGAAGCTCAGCGAAACCGACGAGGCTGCATGAGCCTGCGCCAGTCGGGGGGTGCGCTGGCCGCGGCGCTGCTGCTATCTGCATGCGCTGGCGGCGTCATACCGCCCGGAGCGCCGGGAGCCCCACCAGCCCGACCGTCACGCGGCGGCGAAGCGGCAGTTCGCCCGCTTCCCGCTACGCCACGCCCGACGCTGCCGGTAACCCCGCCGCCGGTCCCTGTGGCCGACACCGGAACGGCGCTCGCCGCAGGCATTATCCGTGGCCCCGACCTCGCGACCCTCATCCCGTCCGGCGAGCGTTCCCGAAAGGCGCTGGAAGCTTTCCGCATCTCCTGCCCATCGCTGATGCGGCGCACCGACCAGAGCGGCCTCACCCGTGGATCGGACTGGAACAGCGCCTGCGCCGCCGCGTCCAGTTGGCCCGACGCCAGTGCCAGCGAATTTTTCTCGCGCAATTTCGAAGCGGTGCAGGTCGGGCCGGGAACGGCCTTCGTCACCGGCTATTATGAACCGGAAATCGCCGGGTCCCGTACTCGGCAGGCTGGTTATCAGGTGCCGATCTATCGCCGCCCGCCCGATCTGATCGATGTCAATCTCGGTCTGTTCAGCGACAGCCTCAAGGGCAAGACGATCCGCGGCAAGGTGCAGGGCAGCAACTTCGTCCCCTATGACGACCGGTCGCAGATCGTGTCCGGCTCGCTGGCGGGGCGCGGTCTGGAGATTGCCTGGGCGGCGGACCCGGTCGAATTTTTCTTCCTTCAGGTGCAGGGTAGCGGCCGCCTTCTCCTGTCCGATGGCGGCGTCATGCGTATCGGCTATGACGGGCAAAATGGCCGCGACTATACCGGTATCGGCAAGCTGATGAAGGATCGCGGCCTCATCCAGGCCGGATCGATGCAGGACATCATGGCTTATCTGCGCGCCAATCCCGCCGAAGGCGCGCAGATCATGAATGAGAATAAGAGCTTCGTCTTCTTCCGCGAACTGACGGGCGCGGGGCCGCTGGGGGCGTTGGGCGTACCCGTGACCGCGGAAGCGACGGTTGCTGCCGACCCGAAATATGTGCCGCTGGGCGCCCCCATCCTGCTCTCGCTCGACCGCGCCGAACCCAATGGCATCTGGATCGCGCAGGATACCGGCGGCGCGATCAAGGGCGCGAACCGCTTCGACAGCTTCTGGGGCGCGGGCGACCGCGCACGGTCGGTCGCCGGGGGCATGTCCGCTCGCGGCAGCGCGCTCATTCTGCTGCCGATCGGCTCTGCCGCGCGCCTCTCGAGCCAGTGAGCGCCCTTGGCCATGGCGCGGCGGCATCTTTCGTCTGAAGAACAGGCGCTTTGGAGCGCGCTCACCCGATCGGTCCGGCCGTTGCGGCCTGGCTCTCGCCCGGTCGATGCGCCCCCTGCACCCACAGCACCCGCGGCCCGGCCAGGGTTAACGCCAGCGCCGCTCCCTTCTGCCATTCCGGCGCCCGTTCGAAGCCCGGCGGCCATGCTCGATTCCAATTGGGAGCGTCGGATCCGTAGCGGCACGCTCGTACCGGACATGGCGATCGACCTCCATGGCCACAGCCTTTCCGCCGCCCACACCAGGCTGAACCAGGCGCTCGCCACGGCCCTCTCCCGCGACCTGCGTATCCTGTTGATCGTGACGGGCAAACCGCCCAAAGCCAACGCAACCGGCCGCGATTCACGTCGCGGCGCGATCCGGGGAGAGATTGGCCACTGGCTGGAAACCAGCGCCTATGCCGACCGCATCGCCAGCGTCCGCCTGGCTCATCCCCGCCACGGCGGAGAGGGCGCAATCTATGTCATATTGCGCCGCAAAAAATAGCCTCCCTACGGACGGTCACTGACCTTTTCTTAACCAGCGTCCTTCATACCCCTCCTCATCCGCGGCTCATCGTCGAGCTGCGCTCTGGGCGGGAGGCACATGCAGGGCGTGACATTGAAAAGCCGCGCCACCGCCTTCGCCTGCGCCGCGGGGGCGCTGGTGTTTACCCTGTCCCTCGTGCTCGGGCAGGATCAGGCGACCGACATCGTCGGCATCGGCCGCTCGCTCATCATCGCCATATTATGCGGCACGATGAGCTGGGCGTCCGCGCGCCAGACGATCGCCACGACCGCCGACGCCATCGACATTGCAACGGAAAGGCTGATCGCGGCCGCGCATGGCGACCTGCAATCGCCAGTCTCTCCGGAGATAGCGGACGAACTGCCCGACCTCTCCGTCGCCATGACCAGCCTGTTCAGCCAGGTGCGCACCAATCTCGACCATGTGCAGACGCTCGCCCTGTTTGATCAGGTCACCGGCCTCGCCAACCGCACCAGCTTCTGCCGCCAGGTCGAACGGCTGCTCGCAGAACGGGAGGAGGAGCGCGCGGCGGCACTGTTCTTCATCGACCTTGATGGCTTCAAGGGCGTCAATGACACGCTCGGCCATGCCGCGGGCGATCAGCTGCTCGCCCGCGTCGCCGGCCGCCTGCGCGAAGTCGTGATGGCGCAGGTCAGTGCCGGCCTGAGCGATGCCGTCCTCGGCCGCCTCGCTGGCGATGAATTCACGATGTTCTTCCCGGACCTCCCCGGCCGCGAGTCCGCCAGCCGGATCGCCCGCGCCATCCAGTTCGCGCTCAGCGAGCGATTCGACCTTGGCAGCCAGCATATCGAACTAGGCGCGTCGATTGGCATCGCCTGCTACCCCGATCATGGCGACACGCTTTCCGCGCTGTTGCGTTCGGCCGACATCGCCATGTACCACGCCAAGCATCAGGGCCGTAACCGCGCCGAGATGTTCACCACCGAACTCGCTCTGGAAGCAGCGGACCGCGCCGAGTTGGAACGCGACCTGCTGCTCGCCCTGCAGCGCGACGAGTTCATCCTCGAATTTCAGCCGCAGGTCGAGGCGATCAGCGGCCGCGTCGTCACTGCCGAAGCCCTCATCCGCTGGGCGCATCCGGAGCGCGATCTGGTGATGCCCGGCTTCTTCGTGCCGGTGGCCGAAGAAAGCGGCGCGATCGTGGCGCTGGGCGATTGGGTCATGGGCCGCGTCTGCGAAACCGCCTCCCGCTGGGCGCAAGCGGACATTGGGCAGCGGATCGCCGTCAACATATCCTCGCGCGAATTGTCGCAGGCGGACTTCTTCCTGCGCCTGCGCCACGCCATGGCCGCGCACCAGACGCCCCCGCACATGCTGGAGCTGGAAATCTCCGAATCGCTCGCGATGGAAATGGACAGGCGCGTGCTGGATCAGCTGCGGGCTCTGCGACAGGAAGGCGTGCGGATCGCTATCGACGATTTCGGCACCGGCTATTCCAACCTCTCGCGTCTCAAGGAATTGCCGATCGACCGCGTCAAGATTGACCGCAGCCTGGTGCGCGACATCGCCATTTCCGCCGAAGCACGCACGATCTGCAGCGCCGTTGTCGGCCTGATCCAGGGCCTGGGCATGGAAGTGGTGGTGGAAGGCGTCGAATCGCAGGCGCAGATGGAAATGCTGCGCGTCATCGGCTGCACCCTTTTCCAAGGCTATCATTTCGCACGGCCGACCGGCGAGGCGGACTATCTCGCCCGCTTTACCGCCCCGGTCGAGAGCGATCGCCGTATCGTCTGATTTCCCATTCTAAAGAAGTTCAGCATGGCGCGGCGGTTAGGGTGCGTGGCCGCGAAATCAGCCAGCCAAAGCGCGCCGCACGATCAGCGCATAAATCTCGCCCAGCGCTGTCAAATCCTGCACCGCGACCGCTTCATCCAGCTTGTGCATCGTCGCGTTGTTCAGCCCGAACTCCACCACCGGGCAAAGCCGCGAGAGGAACCGCGCATCGGATGTGCCGCCGGTTGTGGAAAGCTCCGCCTCCACGCCCGTCACATCCCGGATCGCTCCCGCTACGAGGTCTGACAGAGGCCCAGGCGCCGTAAGGAAAGGCTCCCCGCTGATCTTCGCCGTCACAACGCCGCCTTCGGTCGCGGCAATCGCGCTGATCCGTTCGATCAGTTCCGCGCCGCTATGCTGGTCGTTGAAGCGGATCGAGATGCGCGCCTTTGCCGCCGCCGGAATGACATTGGTGGCCGGGTTGCCGACCTCCAGATCGGTGATCTCGATATTGCTCGGCTGGAACCAGTCATTCCCCTCGTCCAGCACCTCCGCATCGATGGCTGAAAGGATGCGGACGAGGCGCGGGATCGGATTGTCGGCCAAATGCGGATAGGCGACATGCCCCTGCGTGCCATCGACCCTGATCCACATATTGACCGATCCACGTCGGCCGATCTTGATGACATCGCCCAGCCGCTGTGATGAGGTCGGCTCGCCCACCAGGCAAAGGTCGGGCCGCAGGCCATGCGCCGCCATGCGCTCCATCAGCGCCAGCGTGCCGTACACCGCCGGACCTTCCTCATCCCCGGTGATGATGAGGCTGATCGTGCCCGGAAGTTCCTCCGAAATGCTGCCGATGGCGCCCACGAAAGCAGCGATCGATCCCTTCATGTCAACAGCGCCACGCCCGTAGAGCAGTTCTCCGCGCAGCTCCGGCGTAAAGGGATCGCTTGTCCACCCGTCGCCCGGCGGCACCACATCCAGATGCCCGGCAAAGGCGAAATGCGGCCCTGCACCCGTCGTCCGCCAGGCGAGCAGATTTTCGACCGGCCCGTCGGGCGCTTCGCCCACCACGAACCGGTCGACGGTGAAGCCCATCGGCTTCAGCATCGCCTCCAGCACTGCAAAAACTTCGCCCTGAGCCGGCGTGACCGAAGGACAGGCGATCAGCTTGCGTGCTATATCCACTATGTCGGCATTGGTGCTGGTCATGCTCATGGCGCTGCGTTAGCGAAAGCCGAGCGCCTTTGCCAGCCGGAGGAAGGATCATGCCCAAGATCAATCTCACACTCATAGAGCAGAGCAACAGGACCGGCTATCCGGCTCCCTACGCCGCTGCCGTGGATGGCCGTTGGGTGCGAAAGCTCGGCCCTGACAATGGGCTCGCGGACTTCGGCGTCAGCCATGTCGTGCTGAAGCCGGGCGCTGCCTCCTCCCAAAGGCACTGGCATGAGGATGAGGATGAATTTGTCGTCGTCCTGAGCGGCCAAGCCGTTCTGGTGGAGGATGAAGGCCGCGTGGCGATGCAGCCGGGAGACATGGCCGCTTTCCCCAAGGGAGAGCCCAACGGCCATCACATCGTCAACGAAAGCGACGGCGATTGCGAACTGCTCGCCTTCGGCCGGACACCGACCGGCGACGCGCATTATCCGGACATTGACCTGCTTTGGTCGCGCGGCGGGTATCATCGCAAGGACGGGAGCGCTTTTTGAGCGGATCGGCCGGGCTCGACAGGCGCATGATGCTGGCTGGCATGGGCGGCGCGCTGATCGCGGCCAAGTCTCCGCCGCCACTCCTTACCAAGCCGCCCCGGCTTCGTCCCGGTGACACGGTGGGGCTGATCGAACCGGCGGGCTTCACCGACGACGCCTTTGACCTCGAAATCGTCAAGGAAACCGTCGCCGCCATGGGTCTGAAGCCCAAGCCTGCCCGGCATCTGGTGGAGCGCTACGGCTATCTCGCGGGCAGGGATGCCGATCGCGCGGCGGACGTCAACGCGATGTTCGCCGACCGTGATGTGCGTGCTGTCTTCGCCGTACGGGGCGGCTGGGGCTGCGCGCGCATCCTGCCTTATCTGGATTTCGCCACGATCCGCGCCAATCCAAAGCTGCTGGTCGGGTTCAGCGACATCACCGCGCTTCACCTCGCCTTTGCCGCTCGCGCCGGATTCGCGACCATCCACGGCCCCAATGCCGCGAGCAGCTGGCCGCAGTTCAGCTGGGACACTTTCCGCGCAATCGCCTTCGACGGCGCAACGCCGACGCTGATAAACCCGCAGGGTAAGGAGGATCGGCTGGTGCCGCTCGGCGGTCGCATCCGCACCTTTCGCGGCGGCCGTGCGAGCGGTCGGCTGCTCGGCGGCAACCTGACGGTCCTTGCCGCACTGATGGGCACGCCTTGGCTCCCCGATTTCAGCGGCGCGATCCTGTTCCTGGAGGATGTGGACGAGGCCCCCTATCGCATCGATCGCATGCTGACCCAATTGTCGCTGGCCGGGGTGCTGGGAAAGCTTGCTGGCGTGGTCTTCGGCCAATGCACCAGTTGCAGCGCGCGCGAGCCGTCCTATGGCGGCTTCACCCTGTCCGAAGTGCTGCAGCAGCATCTGGAGCCCTTGGGCGTGCCTGCTTTTCAGGGCGCCGCGATCGGCCACATCGCCAACCAGTTCAGTCTGCCGCTTGGCGTGCGCGCCGAAATCGATGCGGATGCTGGCAGCATTCGCCTGCTGGAACCGGCGGTCAGCTAAGCTCGCCTCAGTCCTTCTCGTCCGACGGCCGAACATAGGCCCCGCGCCCATCGGGCGGCACCAGCGCGTGATCCTTGATGGTCAACGTCAGCGTCTGAAAGCCGGGCTCAGGCACATCCTTGGTCTTTTCCGCCGTGAGCAGCACGACCCCGTCCTTCTCCTGCCACCGCCCTTCGGCAAACAGGTCGAGCGCGCCATAAACCAGATACCATTGAAAGCGCCCATCGGCGCGAAGCAGCAACTCCGACCCGGTCTCCATCACCCCGCGCAGATAATAATGCCCAACCCGCTCCGTCGCGTCAGCCAGCGCAGGCGCCGCAAGGAAGGCGGCAAGTGGAAGGAGGGCAGTCATCATGCGCATCGCATGAAGGCTACTCCAAAATCCTCCTCACGCCTATTGCTCGGCGCGAGAAAGTTCGATAATTCGAAGAAACCAGAAATATACCCCAAGGCTCCTCCTTGAAAACGCAGAAACAGATTCAGCTACCCGACGCCGTCGAAGCTCTTTCGGCCTTGGCGCATGGCCACAGGCTCGCCGTCTTCCGCCTCCTCGTAAGGGCGGGCACGGATGGCGTGCCCGCGGGCGAAATAGCGCGGGAGCTTGGGGTACTGCCCAACACGCTCTCAACCCATTTAAACATTCTGGGTCATGCAGGCTTGATCCAATCCCGGCGCGAGGGCCGCTCGGTCATCTACTCCGCCGATTATGGAGCGATGCGCGATCTTCTGGGCTTTCTTGTCTCGGACTGTTGTGGAGGACGGCCGGAGATATGCGCGCCACTGGCAGGTATCGCCGAAGCCGCCCAATGTTGCGCAGCCCCATGACCTTGACGCGCAATATTGTCTCTGAAGCGTTAGGCACGGCGATGCTGTTGGCGATCGTCGTAGGCTCCGGCATCATGGGGCAGCGCCTTTCGGCCGGGAATGATGCGGTCGCCCTGCTCGGCAACACGGTCGCGACAGGAGCGGGACTGGTCGTCCTGATCCACATGTTCGCGCCATTGTCTGGCGCGCATTTCAACCCGGCAGTGACATTGGCCTTCCTCCTCCGCGGGGAGACCGCGCCCCGCATCGCGCTGCTCTATGTGGCGGCACAGCTGGCCGGCGCTGTCCTTGGCGTCTGGATTGCTCACGCCATGTTTGGGGAGCCGCTGATGCAGGTTTCCGCCAAGCTGCGCGACGGCTGGGGGCAGGGCCTTGCGGAAGCCGTCGCCACCTTCGGCCTCATCGGAACCATATTGACCACGCAGCGGTCCCGGCCGGAATTCACGCCCACGGCAGTCGGCCTCTACATCACGGCGGCCTACTGGTTCACTGCATCCACCTCCTTCGCCAATCCCGCCGTGACCGTCGCCCGTTCGCTTACCGACAGCTTCGCCGGGATCGCTCCGTCTTCGGTCCCCTTGTTCATCGCCAGCCAGTTTGCGGGCGCGCTCCTCGCGCTTCCGCTGTTCGGCTGGCTCATCCAGGAAGAGCCGCCCCATGTCTGATGCCTTTCCGGTCACTATCTACCATAATCCTGCCTGCGGTACGTCCCGCAACGCGCTCGCGATGATCGGAGCGGCGGGCTATCTCCCTCAAATCGTGCCCTATATGGAGGCTGGCTGGACACGTCCGTTGCTTGAGCGCCTGCTCCTGGACATGGACGCGTCGCCACGCGATGTGCTGCGGGAAAAGGGCACTCCCGCCGCCGAACTCGGCTTGCTGCAACAGACGACGTCGGATGAAGACATTCTCGCGGCGATGGTCGAGCATCCGGTCCTTGTGAACCGCCCGATTGTCGTAACCCCCAAGGGCACGAAGCTATGCCGCCCGTCAGAGGTCGTGCTGACCCTGCTGGAACGCCTGCCCGATCAGTTCACGAAGGAAGATGGCGAGATAGTCAGGCTTTGAAGGCGGCTGTAAGCGCCTTCGCCTTCACGCCCCCTCAAAAGGCAGCAAAGCCTCATAAACCTCCAGCGGCGGCTTCCCCTCGACCCGCCCGCCCCGGCGCATCAGGAAAGCGTGCCGCACGATCTCCGCCTGTTGCTCAAGCCCGTACCGCTGGAAAGGGCGGCCCGGCACCATCTCATAGCCATAGCGGCAGAAGGGGTGCCGCATCAGCGGCAGAAACCATTTCCCGCCCCGCTGCGCCTGCCAGACATGTGTCATCTCATGGATGAAATGGCTCTGCAGATGCAGCGGCTGATCGCAGAAGTCGGCGCAGAACAGCCCGCCCTTCGGAGGGAACCACAGGTCCCCGTCCGGCGCCATGGTTACGCGGTCGGGCTGGAGCGGCCACCATTTTCGGTTATGCGCCCACACCCGGTCATAGGCGATCGCATCGCCGAAAATGGACCGGGCGAGCGCGATCTCCCCCGATGTGAGGACGCGGCTGGTCAATGCGCCTTGGACTCTTCAGGCTTGGGTGAAGGGCCCGCAGCGCCAGGCTTCTGGATCACCGCGTCCACCAGCAACCGGTCGCCATTGGCCAGCAGGAAAGTGAAGGTCATCTTGCCCCGGCTGATCGCCGTATCATTGACGCCCCAGATCATCAGATGCTTGCCGCCCGGTGCGAAGGCGACCTTCGTCTTGGCGGGAATATCCACCGAATCGAGCTTCTGCATCATGGTCATGCCATCATGGTTCATGCTTTCATGCATCTCGACCTTCAGCGCATAATCGGTCAGCACGCCACGCAGCTGGGTCGCCGCGTCGCCGCCATGCGCCACGAAATAACCGGCCGACGGGGTTTCCTTGTTGGGGCTGAGCCGCACCCATGCCTGGTCGATATAGGTGGGTGCTGGATCGCCGCAGGCCGCCAGCGCGAGAGGGGCGGCCAAGGCAAAAAAGGATAGGGGTGCGCGCATCATTCCACTTTCGTGACTGTCTCGTTTCCGGTCGCTTGCCACGGTAATCGCAGGCACTTCTTGTGCCAAGAAAGATCGCGCCTATATCCCATCCGCAAACCGGCCTTGCCTTGGCGCTTTCGTGAGGTATGGGGCCGTCAACCGCTGAATGAATTGGGGTTCAAAGAGGACAAGATGGGAAAAGTAATCGGCATTGACCTTGGCACCACCAACAGCTGCGTGGCTGTGATGGATGGCGGCAAGCCCAAGGTGATCGAAAATGCGGAAGGCGCGCGCACCACGCCGTCGATCGTCGCCTTCACCAAGGATGGCGAGCGCCTGATCGGCCAGCCCGCCAAGCGTCAGGCCGTCACCAATCCGGACAATACGATTTTCGCGGTGAAGCGCCTCATCGGCCGCCGCTTCGACGATCCGACCACCAAGAAGGACATGGAGCTTGTCCCCTATCACATCGTGAAGGGCGGCAATGGCGACGCATGGGTCCAGGCGGGCGGCAAGGATTATTCGCCCTCGCAGATTTCGGCCTTCATCCTGCAGAAGATGAAGGAAACCGCCGAGAGCTATCTGGGCGAAACTGTCACGCAGGCGGTCATCACCGTTCCCGCTTACTTCAACGACGCCCAGCGTCAGGCGACCAAGGACGCCGGCCAGATCGCCGGCCTTGAAGTGCTGCGCATCATCAACGAGCCGACCGCGGCTGCGCTCGCCTATGGCCTTGAAAAGCAGGACGGCAAGACCATCGCCGTCTATGACCTTGGCGGCGGCACCTTCGACATCTCGATCCTGGAGATCGGCGATGGCGTGTTCGAGGTGAAGTCCACCAATGGCGACACCTTCCTGGGTGGTGAAGATTTCGACGCCAAGCTCGTCGAATATCTGGCCGAAGGCTTCAAGAAGGATGAGGGCATCGACCTCACCAAGGACAAGCTGGCTCTGCAGCGCCTGAAGGAAGCAGCCGAAAAGGCGAAGATCGAGCTTTCCTCGGCGCAGTCGACGGAAGTCAACCTGCCCTTCATCACCGCTGACCAAAATGGTCCCAAGCACCTCGTCAAGAACATCACCCGCGCCGATCTGGAACGTCTGGTGACCGACCTCATCAAGCGGACCATGGACCCTTGCAAGAAGGCGCTGGCCGACGCTGGCATCTCCGCGAGCGAGATCAGCGAAGTCGTCCTCGTCGGCGGCATGACCCGCATGCCCAAGGTGCGCGAGGCCGTGAAGGAGTTCTTCGGCAAGGAGCCGCACACCGGCGTCAACCCGGACGAAGTCGTCGCCATGGGCGCGGCTATCCAGGCGGGCGTTCTGCAGGGCGACGTCAAGGACGTGTTGCTGCTCGACGTGACCCCGCTGTCGCTCGGCATCGAAACGCTGGGCGGCGTGTTCACCCGCATGATCGACCGTAACACCACGATTCCCGCCAAGAAGTCGCAGGTTTACTCGACCGCCGACGACAATCAGCAGGCGGTGACGATCCGCGTGTTCCAGGGCGAGCGTGAAATGGCGGCGGACAACAAGCTGCTCGGCCAGTTCGATCTGGTCGGCATCCCACCCGCACCGCGCGGCGTGCCGCAGATCGAAGTCACCTTCGACATCGACGCCAACGGCCTCGTCAACGTCCATGCCAAGGACAAGGGCACCGGCAAGGAACAGCAGATCCGCATCCAGGCTTCGGGCGGTCTGTCCGACGCCGACATCGAACAGATGGTGAAGGACGCGGAACGCTTCGCTGACGAAGACAAGAAGCGGCGTGAAGGCGCAGAGGCGAAGAACAACGCCGAAAGCCTGATCCACACCACGGAGCAGCAGCTTTCCGAGCATGGCGACAAGATCGACGCTGGCTTGAAGTCGGAGATCGAAACCGCGATCGCCGCGACGAAGTCGGCTGTCGAAGGCGGCGACGCCGAAGCCATGAAGGCCAAGGCGCAGGAACTCGCTCAGGTTGCTATGAAGCTCGGCCAAGCCATTTACGAGAAGGAACAGGCCGGAGCCGCTTCGCCGGGTGCTGAGGCTCCCAAGGCGGATGATGATGTCGTCGATGCCGAATTCTCGGAAGTGGACGACAACAAGGCTTGAAGCTGATGCTGATCACCCGTCATTCCAGCGCAAGCTGGAATCTCTCTCCCTCCTGCAATCTGATGCCCGTGATCGAGAGAGACCCCAGTGTTCGCTGGGGTGACGGGCAAAGCGGGCGGGGGCCCCAATGAGTACCGAACTGGACTATTACGAACTGCTCGAGGTCGAACGCACTGCCGACGCCTCGACCATCAAGAGCGCCTACCGCAAGCTGGCGATGAAATATCACCCGGACAAGACCGGGGGATGCACCGACGGCGAGGCCAAGTTCAAGGCTGTCTCCGAAGCCTATGAGTGTTTGAAGGACCCGCAGAAGCGTGCGGCCTATGACCGCTACGGCCACGCTGCCTACACCAATGCCCAAAATGGCGGCGGGGGCGGCTTCAACGAGCGCGGCGCGGGCGGCTTTTCCGACCTTGGCGATATTTTCGAGACGATCTTCGGCCAGAGCGGCTTTGGCGGCGGCGGCCGTCAGGCGCAGCGGCGCGGCGCGGACCTGCGCTACGACATGGAGATCACGCTCGACGAAGCCTATCATGGCAAGAAGACCGAGATTGAGATCGAAGTCTCCGCTGCCTGCGAGAGCTGCGACGGTTCAGGCGCGCAGCCCGGCACCGGCGTCAAGACCTGCGGCACCTGCGGCGGTCATGGCCAGGTCCGCGCGCAACAGGGCTTCTTCGTGGTCGAACGCACCTGTCCCAGCTGTCACGGCGCAGGTCAGGTGATCGAAAGCCCCTGCCGCAGCTGCCGCGGCGAGGGCCGGGTGGACAAGCCCAAGACGCTGTCGGTCAACATCCCTGCAGGCGTCGACGAAGGCACGCGCATCCGCCTCTCTGGCGAAGGCGAGGCGGGCGCACGCGGCGCACCTGCAGGCGACCTCTACATCTTCCTTCATGTGAAGCGTCACTCGCTGTTCGAACGCGACGGCACGACGCTCTTCTGCCGCGCGCCCGTCAGCTTCACTACGGCGGCGCTCGGTGGCTGCATCGAAGTGCCCGGCCTCGACGGCCAGCGGCATGAGATCAAGATCCCGAGCGGCATTCAGTCCGGCAAGCAGATCCGCCAGCGGGGCGCTGGCATGCCCGTGCTGAACGGCCGGGGGCAGGGCGACCTCGTCGTCCAGATCGATGTCGAAACGCCGACGCGCCTCACCGCCAAGCAGAAGGAATTGCTCGAAGCCTTCCGCGAAACGGAAACGGGTGAGGAATGCCCGCAATCGACCGGCTTCTTCAGCAAGCTCAAGGAACTCTGGGGCGACTGACCCGGGCATGCGCCCAACAATGACGGACATTCCTCCCCCTGACAGGGGCGGGAATGTCCGCAGCTACTTCCGCAAATTTCGCCGGAAAAAGTCCGTCATCACATCCAGCGCTTCGCGCGCTTCGGGCAGTTCCTGGTTTCCGAAGAAACAATGGTCCAGCCCGTCCCACACATGCAGGTCGGCATCCACCTTGGCCTTGATCAATTCGCGATGCGTGTTGACGGCCGCGCTGACCTCGCCCGCCCGCGTCGATGTCAGCAGCAAGGTGGCTGGGAAGAAGCGCAGCACGTCGCTCGACATCATCGGCGACATGAGCGGGTCCAGAAGATCGTGGTCGCCATAATAGAAGCGTTCATCCAGCGTCGCGGGCGTGGTCAGCCCCTGCATCGGTTTGAACGTGTACCAGCTGTCACCAGCCCAGCGCGCATCCGCTGACGCGCAGAATATGCCCGCCGCGCCCGGCGAAGGCAGCTTCACATGCTGGAACCAGGCAATCGCCTGCGCCGTCAGCAGCCCGCCTGCAGAGCTTCCGAAAATGCCGATCTGCGACGGTTTGCGCGTCTTGAGCAGCTCCCTGTAAACCGCCGCGACATCTTCGCTGGCCGCCGGAAAAACAGCTTCCGGCGCTTGCCGATAATCGATCGTCAGGATTTCAAAGCCGGTGCGCCCCGCCAGCGGAATGGATTCCTGCAGTCCCCCGGCAGCAGCATTGGCCATGATGAAGCCGCCGCCCGGCAGGTTGATCAGGATGTTGCCGCGCGACCCGCTCCGTTTGGCGGGTGTTACCAGATAGCCGTGGACGCCCCCCACCGTCACTTCGCGATACGTAACCTGGTGCTGCTCGGCCAGTTTGCGCACAGCCGACGCCATGTTGCGCGCCATCATCTGCCGCGCTGCCGGCACCCTGCCCTTTTCGATAAGCTGGGTCAGCATGTCGTTAGCGTCGAAGGGGCGGCGGGGCAGGGATTTTCGCGCTTCTTCACTGAGATATATGGAAGGCGGCAAGCGGAAACCCGGAACATTCACCGTGCCGTCTGCTTCAATGGGATTGGGCTTGGTCTGGGCTTGCACCACATTGGCGGCAAGAACCGCGGCCATGACAGTCACGCCAGTCATAATAATGCGGCGCATGATCATCCTCCCTTTGGCCGATTGCTCTGCCGGCTGCCTATATCGTACGATACAGTTCTATTTAACCTGCGTCAACGAACGAACATGTCGGCCGCAAAAGGCACAAAAAAAAAGGGCACCCCAAGCATGGGGCGCCCTCCTTTGAAGCTTGCCGGTTCTTAGAAGCGGTAGCCGAGGATCAGAGCAGCCTGATGACGCTCGGGCTTGAAGCCGCCAGCATTCTCATAGCTCGAATAACGATATTCGCCGCGGACGATGAAGCCCTGAACGGTCGTTTCGAGGCCGGCACCCAGACGATAGCCGTCGAGCTTCACGCCGTCGCCTGCTGCGTCCTCGAAGCGGGCATTGGTGTAGCCGCCCTTCGCATAAGCCAGCACGTTCGGGACGACTTCGCCGCCGATGCGCACGCCAGCGTACAGGTCACGGTCGGTGTGAACGCCCAGTTCCTTGGCGTCGGAATCGGCATATTCGCCTTCGACGCCGAACACCGCGCCGTTGACGTTGATGTCATAGCCGACGACGCCGCCATAGAGCAGGCCGCTGTCGTGATTGACCGAGTTGAGGTCAACATGGTCCAGACCGACGACGGCGCCGATGTAAGGACCCGAGAAGGGCACGGCATCCTGTGCGAAGGCCGGTGCGGAAACGCTGGCGAGCAGCAGCGCGGAAGCGATGAACTTTTTCATGGGACTCCTTTCCCTGGTTTCTAAATTCCCTGTCCGGCGCGGCTTAGAGAAGGAGGTCGGAAGGAGTAAAGCATTGAAATGCAATAGATGCCGCATTGCACAACAGGCTGTGGCAATGTTGCATCACGCCTTGAATCGGACCGCGGACGTCCTAAGCGAAACGGTAATCCGCGGGGCAGGACGCTATTTTCTCGGTGCCGATAGCGTCCAGGATAGCGCTTTCCCCACCTTAAGCGCTGATACTCTTTGATCTTGTGAACAGCCTGATCCGGGTTGGCACGGGAAGCAGCGGACGTTACCCCGCTTCCATGTTCTCGACCCTGTTGGATAAGGTGCCTGCCAAGATCAGGGGCAGGGTAGCGGCCGTCGTCGGCGCGATCCTGCTGAGCCTCGTCGCCATTCTGTTCGCCAAGAGCGGGGAATTTGCCCAAAGCGTTTTCGCGACAGTGGCTGACGCTCATCCCCTTGTGCCATTCATAATGTCTCCCGCCATCTTCATGATGGTTGTTTACGCGACGCGCCGCTGGGCGCCGGCGGCGCGTGGATCGGGCATCCCCCAGGTGATAGCCGCAGGACACAATCCTGAATTGGCTTCCAGGGGGCCGCTCGTCTCCCTGCGTTCTGGCGCAGCCAAATTGGCCGGTACAGTCATGATGCTGCTGGCTGGCGGCTCGGTAGGCCGCGAAGGGCCGACGGTACAGATCAGCGCGGCTCTGATGGTGGCGGTACATCGCTGGCTGCGGGTGCCGGTCTCTGCCGGGGTTATGATAGCAGGCGGAGCGGCGGGCGTTGCTGCCGCTTTCAATACGCCGGTAGCGGGCGTGGCCTTCGCGATTGAAGAACTCGCTTCCGCCTTCGAACAGAAAGTGGCGGTCTTCGTGATGGCGGCTGTGATGATATCCGGCTTGGTCAGTCTCGGATTGTCCGGCGACTATGTTTATTTCGGCGTAATGAGCCAAAAAATGCCCGTCAGGGACATGCTCTTTGTAGCGCCCTTGGCAGGCGTCGTCGGCGGTGTGGCAGGCGGCTTCTTCTCGCGCGGCTTGATCGCGATGAGCAGCTCAGGTTCGCCGATCCTTGTACGGGTGCGGGCGCATCCGCTGCTTTTTGCAGGCGGCTGTGGGCTGATAGTCGCGATAGGCGGCGTTGCTACTGCAGGGCTGACCTGGGGCACGGGCTATGAAACGACGCAGGGGCTATTGGCTGGGGAGCGCGCGCCGCTGATCTTCGGTCCGGCCAAGTTCATTTCAACGCTTGCGACGGCGCTCAGCGGAGCGCCCGGCGGGATATTCGCCCCCTCGCTGTCTGTTGGGGCTGGCCTCGGTAGCCTGCTTTCCCATCTGGTGCCCTTTGCCCCGTCTGGCGCCGTCGTCCTTCTTGGCATGGCGGGCTACTTCACGGGTGTCGTTCGCGCTCCCCTAACGGCCTCGATCATCATGATGGAGATGACGGCAGAGCGATCGATGATCCTTCCGCTATTCGCGACCGCGCTTATAGCCGACTGGGTCAGCTCGCTCGTTTGTCAGCCCAAATTGTATCACGCACTTTCGAAACAGTTCCTGCCAGCTTGACCTCGCGCACGCGGAAGGCTGCTTGCATATTGACCGAATGGCGGGGCAAGCGCTCCCAGCTCAAGCCGCCAGGAACATGTCCGGATCGATCGCCATCAGGCTCTCCGCGCCACCCTCGATCTTCCGCCTCAGCGCCCCGGCATCCGGCATCACCCGCTCTGCAAAGAAGCGCGCCGTGACCAGCTTCGCCTCCAAATAGCGGGCGTCGCCTTCAGCCGCCTCCAGCAGCGCCGCCGCGGCCTTCGCCATCCGCAACCACATGAGGCCGGTCGATACGATGCCCAGAATATGCATATAATGTACCGCGCCCGCCCCGGCATTGTCGGGATTTTGCATGGCGTTCTGCATCAGCCACATCGTCGCCGCGCCCAGCTGTCCGCTCGCCTTTTCCAGCGCTTCGGCTACGCTCGCCAGCTTCGCATTGCCCTTCGCTTCGGCCACCTCGTCCGCAACGATCTTCAAGAAAGCCTGCAGTGCCCGCCCGCCATTCATCGGCAGCTTGCGGCCAACCAGGTCCATCGCCTGCACGCCGTTGGTGCCCTCGTAAATCTGGGCGATGCGGGCGTCGCGCACATATTGTTCGACGCCATTTTCCCAGATGTAGCCATGGCCGCCGAACACCTGCTGGCACATGACCGCAACATCAAAGCCCTTGTCGGTGCCATAGCCTTTCAGCACCGGGGTCAGCAGCTGGACAAGGTCGTCCGCCGCCTGCCGCTCTTCCTCCGTCGCGGCATGCTGCGCCAGATCGACCTGCAATGCGCCCCACAACATCAGCGCCCGCAGCCCTTCGGTCAGGGCCTTCGCCTCCATCAGCATCCGTCGCACATCGGGATGGACGAACAGCGTGTCGGCCTTTTCCTGAATGTCCTTGGGTCCGGTCAACGCCCGGCCCTGCCGTCGCTCGCGGGCATAATGGACCGCATTCTGGAACGCGATCTCGGCCTGCCCCAGTCCCTGCATGCCAACCCACATGCGCGCGGCGTTCATCATGATGAACATGGCGGCCAGGCCCTTATTTTCCTCGCCCACGATCCAGCCCTTCGCCCCGTCATAATTCATGACGCAGGTCGCATTGCCGTGAATCCCCATCTTATGTTCGAGCGAGCCGCAGGACACAGCATTGCGCTCGCCCAATGATCCATCGTCATTCACCAGCATCTTGGGCACCACGAACAGCGAGATGCCCTTGCTGCCTTCCGGCGCGTCCGGCGTTTTGGCCAGGACCAGGTGGATGATATTTTCGGTCAGATCCTGCTCGCCCGACGAAATGAAGATCTTCGTGCCGGTGATGGCATAGCTGCCATCATCCTGGGGAACCGCCTTGGTCTTGATCAGGCCAAGGTCGGTGCCGGCATGGGGCTCGGTCAGGTTCATCGTGCCGGTCCATTTGCCCGACACCATATTGGGGATATATTTCTGCTTCTGCTCTTCGCTGCCCTTGGCGAGCAGGGCGGATACGGCGCCGCTGGTCAGGCCATGGTACATTTCAAAGCTGTGATTGGCCGACAGCACATATTCGCCTACAGCCGACGCGACGACATTGGGCAGGCCCTGTCCGCCATATTCGACCGGCGCGTGCAGCGTCGTCCAGCCGCCCTCCACATAGGTGTCGAACGCTTGTTTGAAGCCTGGAGGAGTCGTCACGCTGCCGTCCGGATGGCGGGTGCAGCCTTCCTTGTCGCCCACGGCGTTCAACGGAAACAGCACCTCTTCCGCCATCTTGCCGCCTTCGGCCAGGATCGCTTCGACCAGGTCCGGCGTCGCATTCTCGAACCCGGGCAAATTGGTGTAGCGGTCGAGCCCAACGACATGGTCGAGCACGAAGCGGGTCTCGCGAAGCGGGGCGGTATAGCTGGGCATGATCGTGTCTCTCCGGGCGTTTTTCTATTTTGGCGGGGTGGCGGGGTGGCGGGGTTCAGGGCTTTTCGATCGCCTTCACGAAGTCCGACAGTTCGGCGATGGCCGCATCGATATCGACTTTCTGCCGCGTCAGCAGCTCGATGCGGGCTTTGCATTTGGCGACTGTGACGCGCCGCTGCTCTTCATGTTCCTCGTCGGCGTCATAAAGGTCGATCATCTCGCGAATGTCGGCCAGGCTGAACCCCACCCGCTTGCCGCGCAAAATCCAGGCGAGGCGGGCGCGGTCGCGCCGCGAATAGATGCGGGCGAGGCCGTGGCGTTCCGGCGCGATCAGTCCCTCATCCTCATAAAAGCGCAATGCCCGCGCCGTCACGCCGAACTCTTCCGACAGATCGGTGATCGTGTAGGTCTGCCGTTCCTGATGGTCGGGCAATTCTATGCCCGCGATGCTGCTGCGCTGGTCCATGGCCATTAGCTAGGAGAGGTTTACGTTAACGTCAAGTGCGATCCTTCGGCTTCCAAAATCGTTTCAACTCGCCATTTCCTTCATGATTTCGCCGAGCAGGGACCTTTTGTCCTGATGACAGCGACGCCCTCCGCCGCTAAGTGCGCCCCATCATGTTGGGGGCAATCAGACAATCGGAAACAGCTCGCGGCCTGCTCGCCGCCCTGGCTCTGCTCGTCCTCGCCATTCAGATGATCGCTCCTTCGGGCTTCATGCCGGTCCGCACCGATCGCGGCATCGTCGTAACCCTCTGCACCGGCCAAGGCGCGGTCAATGTGCTTGTCGATCGCGAAAAGGCGCCTCACCGGCAGGATGACGGCGCGCCGATCCAGCAGCATTGCGCCTTCGCCGCCTCCGTCCAGCCCGCTGTCCCGCCGCTCATCCTCGCGGATCTTCCGCTGCCCGCCTGGCAACTCGCCTTCGGGCCGATAGCCTTTGCCCTCAAGACGGGGCTGATCGCGCGCCTAGCCGCGCCGCCGCCACCTTCGTCCGGGCCACCCGCCACCTCCTGAAATCGGTTCTGTTTCAACGCACTTTTGCGCGTCCCATTTTCACGAGGTTCTCTACCATGTCCGCTCTTTCTGTCGCGCGCGGCGTTTCGCTGTGCGCCCTTGCCTGTTCGCTTATCTCCATTCCCGCTCTGGCCGAAGGAGCCTCTGAGCAAAGCCGCATCATCGTCACTGCCAGCCCGGTGATTCAAGCCGCAGCAGAACGGATCGACCGCACCGCTGGCGGCGCTGATATGGTCTCCGCCGAAGAGTTTCAGGATAAGCTCGCCGTCTCCCTCCGTGACGCGCTCAGCTTCTCTCCTGGCGTTTACACCCAGCCCCGCTTCGGCCAGGAGGTTCGCATCTCCATCCGCGGCTCGGGCCTGTCGCGCGGCTTCCACATGCGGGGGCTGACGCTGCTGCAGGACGGCATCCCTATCAACATGGCCGACGATAACGGCGACTTCCAGGAACTGGACCCCCAGGTGTTCCAGCATCTGGAAGTCTATCGCGGTGGCAACGCTTTGCGTCTGGGCGGCTCCACCCTGGGTGGAGCGATCAATGCGGTCACGCCGACCGGCCGTACTGCGCCGGGCGCGGAGCTGCGGGTCGATGGCGGTTCCTTCGACACGCTGCGCGGCAAGGCAGCCTACGGCTATGCCGATGAGCGCGGCGACGCCTGGGCTGCAGTCACTGCCGACCGGTCCGATGGTGATCGTGATCATGGTCAGCGAAAGGCGTTGCGCTTCAACGGCAATATCGGCCTGAAGCTCAGCGATCGGGTGGAAACGCGCTTCTACGCCAGCGCGCAGACCATCCGGCAAAAGCTGTCCGGCGCGCTCAACGAAGCCGATGCGCTCGATGATCCTGGCAAGGGCACCTTCGCGGGCGACCAAGCGCGCAACATCGATTCGATCCGCTTCCAGAACCGAACGACCGTCCAGCTGGATAGCGGCGAACTGGCCTTCGGCGCCTATTATAACAGTAAATCGCTCGACCATCCGATCTATCAGGTCGTGGATCAGAAGTCGGAAGATCGCGGACTCTTCGTAAGCCTTGATTTGACGGGCGAACTTGGCGGCGTGCCCGTGGCGCTGACGCTGGGGAGCCAGGCGCGCTTCGGCCGTGGCGATTTCCGCCAGTTCGTCAATCTGAACGGCAAGCCAGGGGCGGTAACCTCGATCCAGAAAGCGCATGCCCAAACCATCAACAGCTATGGCGAGGCGCGGATCGCACCGGTCGCGGGCCTATGGCTGATCGCCGGGGGGATCTACACCCATGGCGAGCGACGGCTCGACAATCGCTTGGCGTCCGCGCGCAGCGGCGGTGCGAAGTTCGACAGCTTCGCCCCGAAGTTCGGCCTACTGTTCGAGCCGTCCCGGACGGCCCAGTTCTATGCCAACTATAGCCGATCGGTCGAACTGCCTGGCTTCATCGAACTGGGTCAGCTTGCGACAGGTGCAGGGGGTGTGACATTACCCGGCTTCACTCCCCTCGACGCGCAGCGAGCCTGGACGGCCGAGATCGGCACGCGCGGCAGTTGGGGCATCGCCCGCTGGGACGTCAGCCTCTACCGCGCCGATATCCGGGGCGAGATGCTGCAATATAATGTGCAGGCGGGCGTGATTCCTGCCGCTACCTTCAACGCGGACCGCACGCGCCACCAGGGTGTCGAAGCGGGCCTGGACCTGATGCTGGCGCCTTGGGCGCTGCTGCGGCAAGTCTATCAATATAGCGACTTCCGCTTCCGCGGTGACGCACTCTATGGCGACAATCGCCTGCCCGTAGTGCCGCGCCATGTTTATCGCGGGGAACTGCGTCTCGGCAGTGAGCGCGCTAGCATCTCCCCCGCCGTCGAATGGGTGCCGCAGGGCGCGTGGGTCGATTACCAGAACAGCAAGCGGACGGACGGTTATGCGACGCTCAGCCTCGGCGCGCAGGCGGAGTTGCTCCCGGGCCTCACCCTTTTCCTCGACGCTCGCAATCTGACCAAGGAGCGGGCGATCGGCGATATAGGCGCGGCGGTCCGCTACACCGGCCAGGCGGCTTTCTACCCCATCGAACGGCGTGCCATCTATGCGGGGCTGCGCGCACGTCTCTGAAAAGGCGTGCGCCTATCCTCATGAGGGGGTGGAGCGAGGCGGGAAATGGGGCTAGAGGCAGCGCCATGTTGCGTTTGTCCGGCCTGAAACTCCCCCTCGACCATCCGGCCGAGGCGATGCCTGCCGCCATCTGCGCGCGGTTAGGAATCGAGGCTTCGGATCTGATCCGCCATGTCGTTGTCCGCCGGGGCAATGATGCGCGCCGCAAGAACGCCATCCAGCTCGTCTATACTGTCGATGTCGAGCTGACCGACGAACAGGCGGTGCTGGATAGCCTCGCAGGTGACCATGATGTGCGCCGGCGGCCGGATACCGACTATCGCTTCGTTACCCGTGCGCCAGAACATTGGGCGGGGAAGCGGCCTGTCGTGGTGGGAGCGGGACCCTGCGGCCTGTTCGCGGGGCTGATCCTGGCGCAGATGGGCTTCCGCCCGATCATCCTCGATCGCGGGAAGGTTGTGCGGGAAAGGACCAAAGACACCTGGGGCCTGTGGCGACGGGCCGAACTGAACCCAGACAGCAATGTCCAGTTCGGCGAGGGTGGCGCAGGGACTTTTTCCGACGGCAAGCTCTATTGCCGGGTAAAGGACCCCCGCTTTCTGGGACGAAAAGTGTTGGAGGAATTCGTAGCGGCCGGTGCTCCCGACGACATTTTGACCGAAGCACATCCCCACATCGGCACCTTCCGCCTCGTCACCATGGTTGAAAGCCTGCGACGCCAGATAGAGGGGTTGGGCGGCGAATATCGCTGGCAGCACAAGGTTGATGAACTGGAACTGGAGCGGAATGGCGATGGTTCGCAGCGTCTGCGCGGCCTCCACTTGGGTGACGGCAGCTTTATCGAGGCGGACCATGTGGTGCTGGCGGTCGGGCACAGCGCGCGGCCGACTTTCGAGATGCTGCACCGTCACGGCGTGCATATCGAAGCCAAGCCTTTTTCCATAGGCGTACGCATCGAACATCCGCAGGGGTGGATCGATCGCGCGCGCTATGGCAAATGCGCCGGCCATCCGATATTGGGCGCCGCCGCCTACAGCCTGGCCCATCATTGCGAGAATGGGCGTACTGTTTACAGCTTCTGCATGTGTCCGGGCGGGCGCGTGGTCGCCGCGACGTCCGAAGAGGGACGTGTCGTCACCAACGGCATGAGCCAATATAGCCGCGCCGAATTCAACGCCAATTCCGGTCTGGTTGTAGGCATCGATCCGGAACGGGATTATCCGGGTGGGCCTTTGGCCGGGATCGATCTGCAGCGCCATTTGGAAAGCCTGGCCTTCACCGCTGGAGGCTCCTCCTATTGGGCGCCGGCTCAAACGGTCGGGGATTTCCTGGCGGGACGCGCTTCGACCGCGCTCGGCGAAGTGGTCCCCTCCTACAAGCCGGGCGTCACCATGACCGACCTGTCCCGCTGCCTGCCTGCCTTCGTCATAGAGTCCTTCCGGGAAGCGCTGCCCGTGTTCGGCCGCCAGATCGCCAATTACGACCACCCCGACGCGGTCATGACAGGAGTGGAAACCCGTACATCCTCCCCAATCCGCATAACGCGCGGCAAGGGCTTCCAAAGCCTCAATGTGGCCGGCCTTTATCCGGCGGGTGAAGGAGCGGGCTATGCGGGTGGCATCCTGTCCGCTGCCATTGATGGGATAAAGGTCGCCGAGGCCGTAGGAATGGCGATCAATAGCTGATGCCGAGTCGCCCTGGCGATGCCGTAGCGGAAGTTCGGCAAAAGGCAGTCGCAACGGGGACTTAACCGATCATCTTTGCGAGCCGAGGCAAAAACAGAGGCCAAAGACCATTTCTGTCAAAAAATGAAGCCTGCATGAAATAATCCTATCCCAATGACATTGCTCGGGTATATTAATTACCCCTCCGATCGGCTTTGCAATATACAGTCTGCGCTGCTCTCGGCCGGTCCGACGCTGCCGCAGTGGCTCTCAGTGAAAATCGATGAACAGACAGAGGAGGCCTCTATGTACGCCAAACCTGTGATGGCGGCGCTTTGCGTCTGCTTGGCTCTGCCGGTGGCTGCAGGTGCACGGCAGGGCCCCGGCCAATTGACGGTCGTGGCGCCTGACAAGGACACGATAAGCTATGAGAAGTGGACGGATCGGGCGGCATCGCGGCTGTCGCGGAGCATCCGTCAGGCAACGTCGCTTTATCGGGACAGCACTTCGACCGGCTATGCACGTGTGCAGTTCCGCTTGGGAGAACAGGGCAGGCCGGAAAATATCTCCCTGACTGGCTCCTCGGCATCGGGCAGCATCGATCGCATTTCGATGCGGGCGATCCGGTCGATGGGTTCACTCTATCCTCTGCCGCAGGATGTCCGTTCAGGGTCCAAGTTCGAAGCGTGGATTATCGTCGCCAATGATGCGACGGAAAGAGAGAATATGCTGACCAGTCTGCGTGCCGAACACCGCGCGCAAACAATGGCGCAGGCCCCAGGGGAGCGTCCGATCCTCATCGCGCAGCGCTAATTGAAGGGCTGACGGGGCGCACAGCCATTTTGCGCCCCCTCAACCCGCCTGGAAACTTTCCGACGGGAGGGCGCGTTCTCCCGCCATGCGTCGCCTTCATTTTGACCTCCACAACGGCACCGGTTTTACTGCGGACGAGGAGGGCCGCGAACTCAGTGACGATGACGATCCCCGCGCATTCGCTATTCGGAGCATCCGCTCGATCCTCAGCGAAGAAATAATGAAGGGCGTAATCGACCTTACCGGATGGATCGACATCAGGAGTGAATCCGGCGCACAATTCGGGCGGGTATCCTTCAGCGAGGCTGTGTGTCTCCGGCTCGGCCCAGGAGACCGCGATGATAGAGGCTCATCTCGCCAAGCTTAAGTTCCGGCACTCGCTGACGGGTGCAGAGGAAGAGGCGGTGCGCGCCATCATTCCTCCAGGTCGGCGTGTCGGACGCACCACGACCGTAGTGCATGAAGGGGAACGGCTGGAGGCGAGCACATTGCTGCTCGAAGGGTTCATGTGCCGCCTCAAGGACCTCGCCGGTGGCAAGCGGCAGATCACGCAGATCCATGTTGCTGGCGATTTTGTTGATCTGCATGGCTTCACCCTCAAGCGTCTTGAACATGATGTCATGACGTTGACTGACTGCACCATTGCGCTTGTGCCGCATGAACATATCCGGCAACTGATAGAGCAATGGCCCCGCCTGGGGCGCCTGTATTGGTTCAGCACCAATCTGGATGCCTGCATGAACCGTGAATGGGAATTGTCCCTAGGCCAGCGATCGGCGGTGGAAAGGCTGGCCGCGCTGTTTTGCGAGCTTCATGTGCGGCTGCAAGTTGTCGGCGGAGTAAGCGAGAGCTTCAATCTGGGCATGAGCCAATCACAGCTTGCCGAGAGTTTGGGAATGACGGCGGTTCACGTCAACCGTACCTTGCGGCTGTTACGGGACCGGGGCTTGCTCAGCTACCGGCGTGGTGAGGTGCAGATATTGGATCTGGACGGGCTGAAGGCCGTAGCCGATTTCGACGACCGCTATCTTTACCTGAACGCCGACCCGCTCTGACGGCGGCAGTCGAGAAGTTGTTGATTTCAGATGCAATAAGGTGTGGATTGACAGGATCGCCATCCGGAACGTCAGGAACTCATGCCGGCATCACAAGACAGTCAGCAGGTGAACGCTGAAAGGGTGAAACCACCGATCCCGGCGGACGAGGTCGATCGGCTGAAGGCGTTGGAACATTATCGTCTTGGCGGCATCGGCCGCGAGCTTCCCTTCGACCATATCACGCAGTTCGCAGCGGAACTGTTCAAAGTTCCCATGTCCCTAGTATCGATTGTAGGGTCGGACACACAATGCTTCCGCGGGGCGTGCGGTATCGATCAGACGCACACGTCGCGCGATATCGCCTTTTGCGCTTTCGCGATCCTGCAGCAGGACGTCATGGTGGTGCCTGACGCGACCCAGGACCCGCGCTTCCGCGGCAATCCCCTCGTCCGGGGTGAGCCGCATATCCGCTTCTATGCCGGGGCGCCCCTGCGGGTGGCCAATGGGCAGCCGATCGGCACTTTGTGCATTGTCGATTACAAGCCTCGGCTTTTCGGTGAGGCGGACAAAGAGCGATTGGCTCAACTGGCGCGCACGGTGATTGACCTGATTGAGCTGCGCGTCGAAGGTTTCGCCGCCGAGGAGCATCGCCGCAAGCTCGACGAAGAGCGGCAGTTGCTGAAACTGACGGTGGAAAATGTCAGCGGCGGTGTCGCAGTGGTCGATCAAAACCTGCGGCTGATGCTGTGGAACCAGGCTTTCGTCGATCTTTTCGACTACGCTCCTGACAGCGTAAAGGGGGGATTGGATGCGCGCAATCTCATCCGCATGACCGCTGAGCGGGGCGAACTTGGTCCAGGCGATCCAGATCAGATCGTCGCAGGCTTCGTCCAATCCATTCGAACTAATAGCAGCCGGCGCCTGGAGATACAGCGTCGCGACGGCCGCATCCTCGACATCCGCCGCGAATCAATTAGGGGCGGGCGCTTCATCATGACCGCACGGGATGTGACGCAGGAAAGGCAGATTAGCCGGATCAAGGATGAACTGGTTTCGACTGTCAGCCATGAGCTTCGGACGCCGCTGACCGCCATTTCGGGTGCGCTGGGTTTGATGGCGGGCGGCGCTGCGGGCGAGTTGCCGGAGCGTGCGAAGCAGTTGGTCGCGATCGGCGGCAAGAATGCAGAGCGCCTGATTCATCTGGTGAACGACCTACTGGACATGGACAAGCTGCAGTCGGGCAAGCTTGTCTTCCATTTCGATGACCGCGATCTGACCACTCTTCTCACTGAAGCCGTTGAGCAGATCGAGCCTTATGCTCAGCGTTTCGGCGTACATGTCGATTTCGACCAAGCCGCCGCGCCATTACTCGCCAACGTGGATGGCAACCGCATTTGCCAAGTGATGGCGAACCTTCTTTCGAACGCCTGCAAATTCTCGCCCGCTGGAGGCCATGTACGCGTTTCGCTCGAGCGTGCGGGACAAGTTGCCCGGATCAGTGTCGCTGATGAAGGGCCCGGCGTTTCGCCCGAATTCCGCGCGAGGCTGTTCAAACGGTTCGAGCAGGAGGATGGCGCGCATCAGCTTGGCCATACGGGCACGGGCCTGGGCCTCGCGATCAGCAAGGCCATTGTCGAGGCCCACGGCGGAAGCATCGCGCTGGACCCGGAAGCGGAGAGGGGGGCGACTTTCCTTGTAGAACTCCCTCTTTCCCCGACGAATTGAGCAGGGAGGGCGCAGATGACTCGCATCCTTTATGTTGATGATGAGGCGGATCTGCGGGAGATCGCTGCCATGTCGCTGGAACTCGACCCGGAGCTGGAAGTCAGAACGGCGGCATCGGGAGGAGAAGCGCTGGAGCAGGCGAAGCAATGGCAGCCCGCGCTCATCCTGCTTGATGTGATGATGCCCGGAATGGATGGGCCCGCAACGCTGGCGGCGTTGGGGGTTGATCCAGCCACGCAAGCAATCCCGATAGCCTTCATCACCGCCAAGACGCACCCGCGGCATGTGAATGACCTGAAGGCGCTGGGCGCCTGCGCGGTGCTGGCGAAGCCTTTCGATCCCATGACCCTGGCGTCAACGGTGCGGGCACTGCTCCGCTGATGAGCGGGCCCGATCAGAAGATGGAGATGCTGCGCCAGCGTTTCCATCAACGGGCCGCATCGGATCGGGCCGAAATCGCAGAGGCGCTTCGGCAGGGTGACTATCCGCAGTTGCTACGTCTGGCTCATGGTATGGCGGGCATCGCCGCCATCTTCGGCTATGGGGAGGTCAGTATGCAAGCGTCGGCCTTGGAAGATGGGGTGGAGAGAGAACTGGACCCTCAGGTGCTGGCGGATTTGGGTCGCGCGTTGATCGTAGCGCTGGATGAGGTCGGCTGAGCCGAAAAAGGGCGGCATCCGAAGATACCGCCCCATTCCAGCTGAGCTGGACCGGTCGGCTCCGCATGAAGCGGAGCCAAGCCGATTACTTGAGCTCGACGGTCGCGCCGGCTTCTTCCAGCTGCTTCTTGAGCTTTTCGGCTTCGTCCTTGCTGACGCCTTCCTTGATCGCCTTCGGCGCGCCTTCGACGAGCGCCTTGGCTTCGGTCAGGCCCAGGCCGGTGATGGCGCGGACTTCCTTGATGACGTTGATCTTCTTGCCACCGTCGCCGGTGAGAACGACGTCGAACTCGGTCTGCTCTTCAGCAGCCGGAGCAGCGGCGCCAGCAGCCGGAGCGGCGACAGCGACGGCAGCGGCGGCCGAAACGCCCCACTTTTCTTCCAGGGCCTTCGACAGCTCAGCGGCTTCGAGGACGGTCAGGGCCGACAGCTGGTCGACCAGAGCATTGATATCTGCCATGTTACTATTCCCTTCTGGGCGGGGCACATGCCCCTAAAACAAGAGTTGAAAACGTTATTCCGAAAAAGGCCGGGCCGATCAGGCCGCGTTCTTTTCCGCATAGGCGTTGAAGACCCGCGCGAGCTGCGCAGCCGGTGCCTGGGTGACGGTCGCGAGCTTGGTCGCGGGTGCAACGAGCAGCCCGACAATCTTCGCACGCAGTTCATCCAGCGACGGCATCGAGGCGAGCGCCTTGACGCCCTCCGCGTTCAGCAGCACTTCGCCCATCGCGCCACCAACGATCTCAAGCTTGTCGTTGGTCTTTGCGAATTCGACCGCAACCTTGGCGGCTGCGACCGGATCGGCCGAGGAGGCAAGAGCGACCGGACCAGTCAGCAGGCTGCTGATGCTGGTATAGTCGGTGCCTTCAAGAGCGATCCTGGCGAGGCGGTTCTTCGTAACCTTGAAGGTCGCGCCGGCTTCGCGCATTTTCTGACGCAGGTCCGTCGACTGGGCGACGGTCATGCCGAGGTTGCGGGTCACGACGACCACGCCAACTTCCGCCAGATGTGCGTTCAGCGCGGAAACGACCTCAGCTTTCTGATTACGATCCATGCCATTCTCCACTTCATGTCCACCGGCGAACCGGTGAACGGCTAAAACCCGTGGCCAGCACGGGGCACTAAGTCCGAAGGGGAGAGATCGACTGGCCCGCATCCCTCATGGGAGAACAGGCAGACCCGGACAGGGACAAGCCCGGCCGGTAAAGAACTTTTCCCCGTCTAGGCCGGAAATTAAGAAGGGCAGATTCCCTTCACCGACTGTCTCGGACGGAAGACCCAAAAAGGGCCTGCTGCGGGCGCCCGTACAGATTTGTAGGAGCGATGTCACGCGGATTCTGACGATGGCGTGGAATGGAGCACGGAAAACCGCCATTTTTCGCCGAGGTTCACACCGTATGCGCGCGCGTACGCGGGCGCGCGTAGGCGTTGTGGGAAGCAGTCGGACGTTTCAAAGACCGAGGCGGGATAAGGTGGCCGGAGGGATGTAGGACAGGGGAAAGTGGGGGGCGGGGGAGGAAATAGGATGTTTTTTTCGCCTGTTGTGGCGGGGTGGCAACAGAGTGGGGAGGGGGTGGCAGGCTAAGTGGGAAGCTTTGATTTCATGCCGGATCCTTCGACAAGCTCACGGCTCCTCTGCCCAACCAAAGGAGCGGGACCCCGGATCAAGTCCGGGGTGACGAGGGTGAGGGTGATTGCAGGGGGTCAGTTCGAGACGTGTCTGCGACCCGCGACTTGGCCGTTTGACGTTGCCGCTGATATTGCGCCAGCCTACCTCCTGGCCCCCTCCCGCCTGCGGGAGGGAGATGTCGTTTATCCGCCCGACTCCGTTCGTCCTGAGCTTGTCGAAGGACGCGGGATGCTCAGGCCGTAGCGCGCAGAGTTCGACAAGCTCAGCACGAACGGGCGTTTTTTGAAGCCGACATTTCCAAACTGCCCAATTTCCTAAACCCGGTCCGCTTGCACCACGGCGTCGAGCGCGCGAAGGGCGGAGAGGATGCGGTTCAGGTGTTGGGCATCGTTTACTTCCAAATCGATGATGTCGGTGTGGAACGGGCCTTCGCGGTTCACCAGTTGGAGGTTCAGAATGTTCGCCTTGGTCGCGCCGAAGACGTTCGCGACGGCGGCGAGCGCGCCCGGCTGGTTCTTGACGATCACCTGAAGCCGCGCGGTGCCGCCCTTTGACTTGCTGTCCCAGGCGAGGTCGATCCAGTCGTCGTCCTGGCCTGCTTCCAGCGAGCGGCAGTCGATGGTGTGAACCTCGATGGGTTCGCCGGTGCGGCGCACGCCGACGATGCGATCGCCGGGGACGGGGTGGCAGCAGTCGCCCAGATTATAGGCGATGCCGGGCGTCAGACCGCGGATCGATACGGGCGCATGCTGGCGCGGATGCGCCTCCTCCATTCCCTCGGCGCTGGTGGAGCCGGGAACAAGGGCCTCCATCACCTCCGAATCGCGAAGGCGGTGGGTGGCGATGGCGATCATGAGCGCGCCGCGGTCATCAAGCTTCAGGCGCTTGAGCGCGGCCTTCAACGCCTTGTCGCCCAGCTCGCTGGCGAGTTCGGGGGAGAAGCGGCCGATAATCTCGTCATAGAGCTTTTCGCCGAGCGCGATTTCCTCGCCTCGCTGCTTCTGCCGGATGAAGCGGCGAATGGCGGCTCGCGCCTTGCCGGTGATGGCAAAGGTCAGCCATCCCGGTTGCGGCTCCTGCCCTTCAGACTTCAGGATTTCGACCTGATCGCCATTTTCGAGCGGCGTGCGCAGCGGCACAACCCGGCCGTTGACCTTCGCCCCGACCGTCTGGTTGCCGAGCGAGGTGTGGACCGCATAGGCGAAATCGACCGGGGTCGATCCCTTGGGCAGCTGATGCAGCTCGCCCTTGGGAGAGAAGGCGAAGATGCGATCTTGATACATCGCCATGCGGGTATGTTCGAGAAGTTCGTCGGCGTCCTGGCTCTGCTCCAGGATTTCGACGAGGTCGCGCAGCCAGGCTGCGTGATGATCGTTGGCGTCGCCCTTCTGCTTATAGGCCCAATGCGCGGCGAGCCCCAGTTCGGCGTCATGGTGCATGTCGCGGCTGCGGATCTGCACCTCGATACGGGCATTGTCCTGATGGATGACGGTCGTGTGCAACGAGCGATAGCCGTTGCGCTTGGGCGTGGAGATATAATCTTTGAACCGCCCCGGGACCATCTTGTAGGTCTGGTGGATGACGCCAAGAGCGCGGTAGCAATCCTCGGTCGTTTCCGTGATCACGCGGAAAGCCATGACGTCGGTCAGCTGCTCAAAGCTGATGTGCCGCTCCTGCATCTTCTTCCAGATGGAATAAGGATGCTTTTCGCGCCCCGACACGGTGACGGACAGATTCTTGCTGCCCAGCAGCAGCTGCAGCTCCGCGCCGATGCGATCGACCTTGTCATGGCCGCCTTCCTTCAGCTGCTCCAGCCGCTTGGTGATGCTGTCATAGGCTTCCGGCTCCAGTTCGCGGAAGGAGAGGAGCTGCATTTCGCGCATGAAGTCGTACATGCCGATCCGCTCGGCGAGCGGTGCGTAGATATCCATCGTCTCGCGTGCGATGCGGCGGCGCTTGGCCTCATTCTTGATGAAGTGCAGCGTGCGCATATTGTGCAGCCGGTCGGCCAGCTTCACCAGCAACACGCGAATATCGTCCGACATGGCGAGCAGGAATTTGCGCAGATTTTCCGCCGCCCGTTCATTTTCGGACATGGCCTCGATCTTCGACAGCTTCGTCACGCCGTCGACCATACGCGCGACGTCCTTGCCGAACGCGCTTTCAATCTCCTCATAGGTGACCAGCGTATCTTCGATCGTGTCGTGCAGCAGCGCGGTGACGATCGTCTGATCATCCAGGCTGAAGTCGGTCAATATGCCGGCGACTTCAATCGGATGGCTGAAATAGGGGTCGCCGCTCGCGCGCTTCTGGGACCCGTGTTTCTGGACGGAAAAGACATAGGCGCGGTTGATCATCGCTTCGTCCGCATCCGGATCGTAGCGCTTCACCCGCTCAACAAGTTCATATTGACGCAGCATCGTGGCGCGATTGTCCGGGAAGCATCTTGCTGTGCAACAAAAAAATCCCATTTAGCCGTAAAATGGCTGCGCTTTTGCAACGGCGGTGGCTTTAAGCTATCTAGGCAGGACGATGAAGCACAATTTGGCGCAGGATCTGGAACAGTGCGCGCTTCCCAGCGCATTGGAAGCGATGGGGGAACGCTGGTCGTTTCTCATCCTGCGTGGCGCATTGTCCGGAATCCGGCATTTCGAGGAATTTCAATCGACGCTGGGCATCGCCCGCAACATCCTGGCCAATCGTCTGGCCCGGTTGGTCGAAAATGGCATCATGCTGCGCCAACCGATGCAGTGCGACCGGCGCAAGATCGAATATCGCCTGACGGAAAAGGGCCAGGAGCTCGCCCCCGTCATGATCGCGCTGCGGCAATGGGGGGAAAAATGGGGCTGCGGTCCTGTATCCTGTCAGGTGCTGGCCGACCGGCGGGACGGGCAGCCGATACGCAAGGTGACGATCCAGGCGCATGACGGTCGGCCTTTGGAGTTGAGCGACCTGGTGTGGCTCTGCCCCGACGAGATCACGCCCATGGCGGCGGAGCCAGCAGCCGCGGCCTGAACTTAGGTCCCACGAAAAAGCGGTTCCCACTTTTTTGTGGGATGTTCTAGGCTGGCGGCAATGTCTGTGCATCGTATCCAGCCTCAGCCTTTTTTCGCTGACAAGAACCGCGCCTTCTGGAACCTGCAATCGGTGGGATGGGCAGGAGCCTTCCTGCTGCGCGGGTCTTCGACCATCGCCAATGGGCAGCCGCTATCCAGCCTGATACCCGTGATGATCTCGACTGTCAGCGGCTATTCGGTGACGCTGCTGATCGCGGTGATCTTCCGTTTTCTGCAGAAGCAGCGGCCGATCGTCACCTGGGGCGCTTCGATCGTCACAGTGGTTGCGGCGGCGGGGTTGGTGGCGTTTATCGACGCCTGGGTCTTTTCCACGCAGAATCGCGGCAGCGATACGGCGGGGCTGCAGCTATTTCTGGGCGCCTTCTATCTTAGCATCACCCTGCTCGGCGCCTGGTCAGCGCTCTATTATGCAATCAATTTCTACCTGACGGTGGAGGAACAGGCCGATCAGCTGCTGCGGCTGGAAAATCAGGCGTCGAGCGCGCAACTGGCCATGCTGCGCTACCAACTCAATCCGCATTTCCTGTTCAACACGCTGAACAGCATCTCGACGCTGGTGTTGCTGAAGCAGACCGATCGGGCGAATGCGATGCTCTCACGCTTGTCCTCCTTTCTGCGCTATACTCTGATCAATGAGCCGACGGCGCAGGTCACGATCGAGCAGGAGGTGGAGACGCTGAAACTCTATCTGGAGATCGAGAAGATGCGGTTTGAAGACAGGCTGCGGCCCGTCTTCAACATCGATCCGGCTGTGGCGCAGTCGCGATTGCCTTCCTTGCTGCTCCAGCCCTTGGTCGAAAATGCGATCAAATACGCGGTGACGCCCAAGGAGGAGGGGGCCGAAATCTCCATTACGGCGCAGCCTGCCGGTGAAAACGTCCGGATCGTCGTGTCCGACACGGGTCCGGGATTGAACGAGGGGTTCACCCGCCCGAACAATCCGGTGAGCGAAGGGACAGGCGTTGGCTTGGCGAATATCCGTGATCGCCTGATTCAGGCGTTCGGGGAACGACAGAGCTTTGAAACGCGTTCCACGCCAAGCGGCTTTTCGGTCCAGATCGAAATGCCGCTTAATCTGGATGAACCATCGAAAGTGGCCGCATGACCATAAGAACAATCCTCGTCGACGACGAAAGCCTGGCTATCCAAGGCCTCAAGCTGCGTCTGGAAGCGCATGAGGATGTCGAAATCGTAGAAACCTGCTCGAACGGCCGCGAAGCCATTCGAGCAATCAAGACGCATAAACCCGACCTTGTGTTCCTTGACATTCAGATGCCCGGATTTGACGGCTTTTCCGTCGTCCAGGGCTTGATGGAAGTCGAGCCGCCGCTGTTCATATTCTGCACCGCCTATAGCGACCATGCGATCCGCGCCTTCGAAGCGCAGGCCGTCGATTATCTGATGAAGCCGGTGGACGAAGGCCGCCTTGCCGATGCGCTCGACCGGGTGCGCCAGCGCCTGTCCGAAAAGAAGCAGGTGCAGGAAGCCGAAAAGCTGCGCGAGGTGCTGGCCGAAGTCGCGCCCGATGCGATGAACGAGTTCAACGCTGGAGGGGACGAGGACGCGCCGTCGTCCAATCGCTTCGAAAAGCTCATCAACATCAAGGACCGGGGACAGATTTTCCGCGTGGATGTCGATTCGATCGAGCGGATCGACGCGGCGGGCGATTATATGTGCATCTATACCGCCGATAATTCGCTGATCCTGCGCGAAACCATGAAGGATCTGGAGAAAAGACTGGATCCCAGGAATTTCCAGCGGGTGCATCGATCGACCATCGTCAATCTGAGCCAAGTGCGGCAGGTGAAGCCGCATACCAATGGGGAGTGTTTCCTGGTGCTGGAGTCAGGCGCCCAGGTGAAGGTCAGTCGTTCCTACAGGGACGTGGTGGCGCGCTTCGTCCATTGAGTTTCAACGGAAAACCCACTGGCGGTTGAGGCCGAACATCACCGCGGGCGTTACGAAGATCATGGCCGGGATGGGCGACCATTCCGGCCATTTCATATGGGTGACGCAGAGGAATACCCAAAGGGCGTTCAAGGCATAGCTGAGCAGGGAGACCGCGACGAACTTGACCCCGCGCGTCGCATGCCCGCCATCTTCGCTGCCATGGCCGCGGAAGGTGAAGGCGCTGTGCGTAACATAGCCGATCATGACCGCCGCGAGATAGCCGGTCACATTGGCGATCTGCGGATGCCATCCGGCCAGCGCGGCGAGCGTCCAGTAAACCGCCGCCTGGCAGGCGGTGATGAACAGGCCGCTGATGCCGTAGCGGACGATTTGCCAGAACAGGGCCTGTCTTTCCGGCGGCAGGCGTGACAGCAATTTCATGGAGGCCCCGTTGCGATTTGATGCGGAGCCTCTAATCCACCCGCCATGAACTTGCAAAGCGGTGTTCCCCTGCGCGGCCGCGCCACGCGCGCCCTGACCAGCCTGTCCATATGGGCGGAGCAGAATTGGAAGTGGCTGACCTTCCTGATGTGGGTCACGGCTGCAGCCTGGCTGCTCTATTCGCGCTGGCCTTCGGTCCATTGGCTGACGCTGAATGACACCGACGACAATATCCGCTTCGTCCAGGTGAAGGACTGGCTGGCGGGGCAGGGCTGGTACGATCTGCGGCAATATCGGCTTGACCCCCCCGCAGGTTTCAACATCCACTGGTCGCGCCTCGTCGATCTGCCGATCGCGGGCCTGATGCTGTTCTTCCGCGCCTTCGTCGAACCAGGGCTGGCCGACCGGCTGGCCTGCGCGATCGCGCCGATGCTACCGCTGCTGCCGCTGATGCTGGCGCTGGGCTTCATCGCACGGCGGCTGGCTGGTGGAAACGGCTGGATTTTAGCCGCGCTCGCCCCCTTCGCCGCGCAGATGGGGATCAGCATGTTCGTGCCGATGCGCATCGACCATCATGGCTGGCAACTGGCGCTGACCGTGACGATGCTGGCCGGGCTGATCGACCGCAACTGGCTGCGCGGAGGCATCATCGCCGGGGTCAGCAGCGCGCTGTCGATCGCCATCGGCATGGAGATGATCGTCTATCTGGCGGCAGGCGGCGCGCTGATCGCGCTGCGCTGGGTGTTCAAGGAGGGCGCAGGGCGGCGGATGCTGCCTTATGCGCTGAGCCTTGCCGGATCGGTGTCCATCCTCTTCCTGCTCTTCGCGAGCTACGCCAATCGCCAGATGGTCTGCGACGCGATCTCTCCCATCTGGGTGGCGATCTTCGGCGCGGTGGGCGCGGGCATGACGCTGCTCGCGCTGCTGCCGTTGCGGAGCTGGCCAGCGCGGCTGGGGGCGGGCCTTGTCGTCGGCGCGGCGGTCGCCGCCTTCGCCTGGTTCAACTGGCCGCAATGCTTGACCGGAGCCTATCAAATCTCGCCCGAGCTGGAGCGGCTGTGGTTGGCCAATATCCGTGAGGCCAAGCCGATCACCGCGCAAGCCCGCAGCCTGGTGGTGCCGCTGATGGCGATCCCGGTGGCGGGCCTGTTCGGCCTGATCTGGGCGCTGTGGGAATCGCGGCGGGACAGCGACCGGCTCTGGGCCTGGGCCACGGTGGGGCTGATGATGCTGTTTTCCACCGCCTTGCTGTTCTGGCAGCTGCGCGCCGGTCCGGCGGCGCAGTTGCTGGCGATCCCGCCGGCGGCCTGGGCGGCGCATCGCGTTATTCAGGCGGTCTTCTTCGGCCGTCCTCTGGCGCGCGCGCTGGGGATCGCCGGGACCGCGCTGCTCGCCACGGCGGCCTTTGCGACGCCGCTCTATCCGCAGATGAACCAGCTATGGGCCGCAGTCTCGGGCGAGAAGCCCAAGCCGCAGAAGCCGGGGGTCAAGACGCGGCAGGACGCGATCAACAAGGCGAATGGACGATGCCGGTCGCTGCCGGCGCTGGAGGTGCTGAACCAGCTTCCCCCCGCGACCATCTTTACCATGGTCGATCTTGGCCCGCGCATCATCGCGACGACGCACCATAGCGCGCTCGCTGGCCCCTATCACCGCAACGGCAAGGTGATCCTGGACCTGCATCATGCCTTTGACGGATCGCCCGAAGCCTTTCGTCCGATCGCGGCGCGGCACTATGCGACCTATCTGCTGATCTGCCCCGGTTTCCCGGAAGGCACCGTCTATCAGTCGCGCAGTCCGCGCGGTTTCTATGCCGGGCTGATGCGGGGCGATGTGCCGGGGTGGCTGCACGCGGTGCCGCTCAAGAGCGGTTTTGCCCTGCCTTACACGCTCTACCGGATCGATTATTCAGCGGCGGACGGCGAAAAAGTCCCGCAGCAACGCTGAAGCCTCGGTTTCGCCGAGCCCGCCATAGACTTCGGGCCGGTGGAGGCATTGCGGCTGGGTGAATAGGCGGGGGCCCTGTTCTATCGCGCCGCCCTTGGGATCGGACGCACCGTAGTAGAGGCGGGCGATGCGGGCGTGGGAAATGGCGCCCGCGCACATGGGGCAGGGTTCCAGCGTCACCCAGAGGTCGCAGCCCGTAAGGCGGAAGTCGCCGATCCGCGCCGCCGCCGCGCGCAGGGCGACGATTTCGGCATGGGCGGTGGGATCATTGTCGCGCCGGTTGCGGTTTTCGCCCTCTCCAATGACTTCGCCGTCCCGCGTCACGACTGCGCCGATCGGCACCTCGCCCGCTCGCTCGGCAGCGGCTGCCAAGTCAAGCGCGCGGCGCATGGGCGCTGGGAGGGGGAAGGGCGGCGGCATGAGCGCTTCCTTATAGCGATTGGTAGGCCGCGTCTGCATCTCTGTTTGGTTCGCGCAAAGGCGCAGAGCGCGCAGAGCGCCTTCACGGCGGGCGCGGAGGCGCGGAGAAAAGCTGCCGCGCCTGCGGATCGGGGTGGTCCGTTCGCTTCGAGAGAAATCGAGAAGCTGAGGGCGCTACGTCCGGTTTTCCCGATCGCGCTCAAAGGATCGGGAGAGTAGCAATTATGTTATACGTTCTGAGCCGTCGGTCAGGGCTTTTTCACGTCCACGGTCGGGACCTGAACGGTTTCGTTGCGGGTGCCGACATCGACCTTCGCCACATCGGCCTGGAATTTGGGGAGTTGGCCGCCCTCCACCGCTATCTTGGGCAGGCTGCCTTCCTGCGTCTTCTGCAGGTTGATGAAGCCGGTAGCGATACCCGCGGCAAGCACCAGCAGGACAATCAGCAACAAGCCGCCTATGAGTCGCATTGCGCCTTCCTTTCCTATATGGGCAAGAAACGTCCGAGCGGGGAAAAGGGTTGCGAAAGCGGTCCGATCGCTGGGCGGAGCGGGTTGACGCGTATCGGGAATCCCGCTACTGGCGCCGCTTTCCGAACGTACACGAACTACAAGGTTGATTGACTATGTCGCGCATTTGCGAGCTGACCGGCAAGGGCCGCCAGGTGGGTCACAATGTTTCCCACGCCAATAACAAGACCAAGCGCGTGTTCCTGCCCAACCTGCAGAACGTGTCGCTCATCTCCGAAACGCTGGAAACGACCGTGAAGCTGCGCGTGTCGACCCATGGCCTGCGTTCGGTCGAACATAATGGTGGCCTGGACAACTGGCTGCTGAAGACCAGCGATGAAAAGCTGTCGCTGAAGGCGCGCCGCCTGAAGCGCGACATCGTGAAGAAGCAGGCTGCTGCAGCCGCCTGATTCGGTTCGATTCGTTTCGGCTTTTAAGAAGCGGCCTGGTGACGGGCCGCTTTTTTGCGTTGTGCGGCGTGGGGGTGAGTGGCCGCGCCAAAGTGCGGACCGCCAGAGTCGGAGTGAATTTGGTCTTGAGCAAGAGCCGTTCGGGCTGAGCCTGTCGAAGCCTCTTCACTTCACTTGAAGAGAAGAAGGGCCCTTCGAGAAGCTCAGGGCGAACGGGGTGCAGATCCGCATCCTAACGCGGGACGCCTCGATCTGACCGCAGTGCGAATTTCAGCAGCAGGGTGCGCTGGAAGAATTCGTGATTATCGTCCGACGCGATCCAGACGATGGTCCGCTTGCCTTCGCGGGTGATCGCGAGCCCTTCGAAATTGTCGGCCAGAAGCGGTGGCGCCAGCCGGGCGATGGGGCGGCCCCATAGCAGCGCGTCAGGCTTTGGCGCTGCGGGCAGTTCGACCAGCGCCAATGTGGCGGTGAAGAGCTCCTGCAGCGTGACGCGGCGGTTCAGCACCAGCAGATGCCGGTCATCGAGCGCGACGGCATCGGTCGGCCTGTAGCCTTTGGGCGGCACATAGCGCAGGTGGACGGGCGAGGGCGTGCTGCTTTCCGTGGGATCTCCGCTGAACAGCAGCGTGTCGTGCGTGCCGTCGGCCCTCATCCCCATCTCCGCGATCACAAGGAAGCCGCCATCAGGCAGGCGCGCCATGGATTCGATCGATCCGGTTTCCGGCCACGCTGCGATATCCGGCCAGGTGCGGCAGGCTTCCACCCGCGAAAAGCCGGGCGCGTAGCGGCAGATGCGCTGGAGCATTTCAAAGCCGACCCAATAGCGATCCGTCACGGGATCATGGGCGATCGCCTCTGAATCCCAGACCCACCAGGGCTGATCCTGATCCTGCGTCCCGATCGGCAGGGGCGCGATGAAGGGGTGGCGGCTGGCGGGGCCGGGATGGAGGGTGAAGCCCATGAGCGTGCCGGAGTCGCTCAGCGCCAGTACCTCGTCCCGGCCATCGACGAGAAGCGATGAGATGCCGCCGAAGCCGTGATGCGGGCTGTTGAGTTGCCAGCCGCCCAGATAATCGAGCGCGCCGACGCTGTGGATCGACGGGTCCGTGGCGCTCAGTGGCAAAGGGCGCGCGGTGACGAGAAGCGGGCCGGGGCCGAACAGCTCCGGCTTGTTCTTGTGGGGCGCCGGCAGCAGCAGGATCGCGAGAAGCAGGACGATCAATATTCGGCGCATCGCCCGGCCATAGGCAATCGTGCGCGGCGAACCAATGGCCTTTGCCCGCCTAATCCGTCCGTGAGCGGGACATGAGGCGGCTTTTGGCCTATGATGAGGGCGTCGCAGCGGATCGACCCAGGTCCGGCAAGCATATGGAGCGAGGCGATTTTTAGCTGAACGATGGCTGACACGGCCATTCAGGCTTGGCTCAATGCGAATCGGGCAGAAGGGGGGCAATCGATGGTGTGGCGCGAGGAAAGGCCCGCCTGGATCGAGATTTTGAGGAGCAACGCCATGAAGACCAAGTTTCTGATCAATATGGGGGCGGCGCTGGCGATGGGCGCTGCCTCTCTCGCCGTCACTGCCGCGCCGGCCCAGGCGCGCGATGGTTGGGGCCGTTATGAGCGCGGCGATTATTATCGCGGCGACCGGGGTTATCGCGGGTATCGGGGCGACTATTATCGCGGCTATCGTGGCGATCGCTATTACCGCGACAATTATTATCGCGGCTATCGTGGCGGCTATCGCTGCCGTGACAACGGGACCGGCGGGACCATCATCGGCGCGATCGCTGGCGGCCTGCTGGGTAACGAGATCGGCAAGAGCAGCGGCCGTTATGGACGCCGGGGCGACGGCACGGCTGGCGCCATTGTCGGCGCGGGCGTGGGTGCGCTGGCTGGCCGCGCGATCGACCGCGACTGCTAAGCGATCGTCCTATCGTCATGAAGAAGGGCTGCCCGATTGGGCGGCCCTTTTTTTGTGACACCGCGCTGTGGATGGGCCGTGAGCCGGGTCCAATAGAAAAGGGCCGCTCCGTCGCCGGGCGGCCCTATTTCCAAATATCCCGAAAAGGGAATTACATCGCGTTCGAAGCGGCGTTCGAAGCAGCATTGGCAGCGTTCGAAGCCGAGTTGGAAGCGTTCGAAGCAGCGTTCTCGGCAGCGTTCATGGCGTTGTCGGCAGCATTCGAAGCGTTCTCAGCAGCATTGGCAGCAGCGTTCGAAGCGTTGTCTTCATGCTTCGAGCAAGCGGCGAGGCCGAGCGACGCGGCGAGAACGAGCGAAAGAGCAATCGACTTGGACATGGGCAAACCCCTCTCAGAGATAAAAACAGTGCAGACCACTCTCGGAGAAAAGTTCACCCCCCTTTGCGCCTGCGGGGCCGATTCGTAATGAATTGGGCGACTCATGGCAATCCCATTCATGCGACTCGCCATTTTGCCGGGCTTCGCGGAGGGATGTAGCCTGAGCCGTTGCGCGGCCATTGACGTATATAAAGATTTCTTTATATGGGATGGTATGAGCGCCGCACTCGACATCTTCAGGGCTTTGAGCGACCCGACGCGGCTGCGCATCATCTATCTGCTGCGCGCGATGGAGTTGGCGGTAGGCGAGATCGCCCAAGTGGTGGGCCAGAGCCAGCCACGCGTGTCGCGCCATGTCCGTATCCTGGCCGAAGCGGGTCTGGTCGAGCGGCGCAAGGAAGGCAATTGGGTTTTTCTGCGACTGGGGAAAGCGGCGGCGATTGCGCCTTTTCTGACGCTGTTCGATCGACTGGCGCCGTCCGAAAGCGAAGATCTGTGGCAGAAGGCGGACCTCGCGCGGCTGGCGGCGGTGCGGGCGGACCGTTCGCGCGCGGCGGAAAGCTATTTCGCCGAACATGCCGAGGAATGGGACGCGATCCGGTCGCTGCATGTGCCCGATGTGGATGTCGAGGCAGCGATGACCGCTCTGTTGGACGCGGAGGCGATCGGGCATTTGCTGGATATCGGCACCGGCACCGGGCGGATGATCGAGCTGTTCGGCCCGTCGGCGGAGCAGGTCACGGCTCTGGACCGGAGCCCCGACATGCTGCGGCTGGCGCGGGCGAAGCTGCCGCACGACGCCGGGGACAAATATGCGCTGGTGCTGGGCGACTTTGGCGCGTTGCCGCTGGAGCCGGGCAGCATCGACACGGTGGTGCTGCACCAGGTTCTGCACTATGCGCAGGCGCCCGAGGCGGTGATCGCCGAGGCGGCGCGGGTCACCGCGGCGGGCGGGCGGGTGCTGATCGCCGACTTTGCCGCGCATGAGAGGGAAGAACTGCGGCTGCGCGACCAGCATGCGCGGCTTGGCTTTTCCGACGAGCAGATCGAAAGCTGGTTCGCGCAGGCGGGCCTGGAACTGGAACGGGTGGAGGTTCTGCCCGGCCAGGAATTGACGGTGCAATTATGGCTGGGGCGCCGCAAAGGCGCGCGCATCCTGCGACATGAAGGACGACTTTCCGCATGACACTTTCCTTCCCCTCCGTCGAAGAGGCCCGGCGGGCGCTGGATGCCCCGCTCTATGCGGACCTGGCGGGCGACCTGAATGTGAGCTTCGAATTCTTCCCGCCCAAGACGGAGAAGATGGAGGAGCAGCTGTGGTCCGCGATCGAGACGCTGACGCCGCTGGCGCCCAAGTTCGTGTCGGTGACCTATGGCGCTGGCGGATCGACGCGGGAGCGGACGCATAACACGGTGGCGCGGATCGCGAAGGAAACGCCGCTCTCCGCCGCCGCGCACCTGACCTGCGTCGCAGCGAGCAAGGCCGAGATTGACGAGGTGGTGGACGCCTATTGGGAAGCGGGCGTGCGGCATATCGTCGCGCTGCGCGGCGATCCGCCCGAAGCGGGCAAGCATTTCGAGCCGCATCCGGAAGGTTACAAGGGCGCGGCGGAGCTGGTGGAGGGACTGCGCAAGCGGCATCCTTTCGAGATTTCGGTGGCGGCCTATCCGGAGACGCACCCCGACGCGGCCAGCGCGCAGAGCGATATCGATAATCTTAAGCGCAAGTTGGACGCGGGCGCGAGCCGTGCGATCACGCAATTCTTCTTCGAGCCGGAAACCTTCTTCCGCTTCCGCGACACGGTGGCAGCTGCGGGTATCGATGCGGAGATCATTCCGGGGATCATGCCGGTCAGCAATTTCGCCGCGGTCCAGCGCATGTCGGCCATGTGCAACACCGATGTGCCGGGCTGGATGGGCAAGCTGTTCGAAGGGCTGGATGATCTGCCCGCCGCGCGGCAGCTGGTGTCGGCGACGTTGGCGGCCGAGCTGTGCCGCAAGCTCTATGCGGGCGGGGTGCGCGACTTTCATTTCTATACGCTCAACCGGGCGGAACTGAGCTACGCGATCTGCCATCTGCTCGGGCTTCGGCCGCAACTGGAGAAGACGGCATGACCGCCGAGGAACGCTTCCGCGCCGTTGCGGCGGAAAAGATCATGATTTTCGACGGCGGCTACGGCACGTCGATCCAAAAGCATGGGCTGACCGAGGCCGATTATCGCGGCTCGCTCGATCTGGCGAAGGACCAGAAGGGCAATAACGACCTGCTGTGCCTGACCCGGCCGGATATCGTCGAGGGCATCCACACCGCCTATCTCGACGCGGGCGCGGACATGATCGAGACGAACACCTTCTCGTCCACCAAGATCGCCATGGCCGACTATAGCTGCGAGCATCTGGTGCGGGAGATCAACATCGCCGCCGCGCAGATTGCTAGGCGGGCGTGCGAGGCGGCGACGGCGAAGGACGGCCGCCCGCGTTTCGTGGCGGGGTCGATCGGGCCGACGAACAAGACGCTGTCGATCTCGCCGGACGTCAATGACCCGGCTTATCGCGAGGTTGATTACGACACGCTGAAGGCGGACTATCGCGAGCAGTGCGATGCGCTGATAGAGGGCGGGGTGGATTTCCTGCTGGTCGAAACCTGCTTCGATACGCTGAACGCCAAGGCGGCGGGCATGGCTGCGCGGGAGGCCGAGGCGGCGGCGGGGCGGCCTGTGCCGTTGATGCTGAGCTTTACGATTACCGACATGTCCGGGCGGAACCTGTCGGGGCATACGATCAACGCCTTCTGGTATTCGCTGCGGCATCTGAAGCCGCTGACCATCGGGGTGAATTGCGCGTTCGGGGCGGATTTGCTGCGGCCTTATCTGAGTGAGTTGGCGAAGAATGCCGATACGCTGATCCTGGCCTATCCCAATGCGGGGCTGCCTAATGAACTGGGGCAATATGATGAGTTGCCGGAGACGACGGCTTCGCTCCTTCGCCAGTGGGTGGATGAGGGGCTGGTCAACATGGTCGGCGGCTGCTGCGGGACGACGCCCGCGCATATCGGTGCGGTGGCGAAGGCGCTTGCGGGGCATAAGCCGCGTCAGGTGCCGGAACTGCCGGTGGTGACGCGGCTCGCGGGGCTGGAGCCCATGCATATCGCGGCTTAAATTGCGGGAGGAGGTAACTCTCCTCCGTTCGCCCTGAGCTTGTCGAAGGGCCTCACTTTCTTAGAAGATAAGGGAAGGGCTTCGACAGGCTCAGCCCGAACGGATTAGAGATCGGGATATGACCCAAACCTCCACCGCCACTTTCGTTAACATCGGTGAGCGCACCAACGTCACCGGATCGGCCAAGTTCAAGAAGCTGATCATGGCGGGCGATTACGCCGCTGCCATCGACATCGCGCGCGATCAGGTGGAGAATGGCGCGCAGATCGTCGACGTCAACATGGACGAGGGCCTGCTCGACGCCGTCGAGGCGATGACGACCTTCCTGAAGCTGATGACGTCAGAACCGGATATCAGCCGCGTGCCGGTGATGATCGACAGTTCGAAGTGGGAAGTGATCGAGGCAGGGCTGAAATGCGTCAGCGGTAAGCCGATCGTCAATTCGATCAGCATGAAGGAGGGCGAGGAAGCCTTTCTGCATCATGCGCGGCTGTGTATGGCCTATGGCGCGGCGGTGGTCGTCATGGCCTTTGACGAGACGGGGCAGGCCGATACGAAGGACCGCAAGGTCGAGATTTGCGAGCGCGCCTACAAGCTGCTGATGTCGATCGGCTTTCCGCCGGAGGATATCATCTTCGATCCCAATATCTTCGCGGTGGCGACGGGGATCGAGGAGCATAATAATTACGGCGTGGACTTCATCGAGGCGTGTCGCGAGATCAAGGCGCGCTGCCCGCATGTCCATATTTCGGGCGGGCTGTCGAACTTCAGCTTCTCCTTCCGTGGCAATGAGCCGGTGCGACGGGCGATGCATTCGGTCTTCCTCTACCACGCCATTCCCGCCGGTCTCGACATGGCGATCGTCAATGCAGGGCAGCTCGACGTCTATGATGCGATCGATCCGGCGCTGCGTAAGGCGTGCGAGGATGTGCTGCTGAACAGCGACCCCGAGGCGGGCGATCGCCTCGTCGCGCTGGCGGAAAGCTATAAGGGCAAGGATGCAGCGTCGGAAAAGGCGGCGCAGGAATGGCGCGGCTGGCCGGTCGCCAAGCGGCTGGAACATGCGCTGGTCAAGGGCATCGACATGTATGTGGTCGAGGATACCGAGGAAGCCCGCCTCGCGGCCGTGAGGCCCATCGAGGTGATCGAAGGCCCGCTGATGGACGGCATGAATGTCGTGGGCGACCTGTTCGGGGCGGGCAAGATGTTCCTGCCGCAGGTCGTGAAGTCCGCGCGCGTCATGAAGAAGGCGGTGGCGCATCTGCTGCCCTTCATCGAGGCGGCCAAGGAACCGGGCGCCAAGGGCAAGGGCAAGATCATCATGGCGACCGTGAAGGGCGACGTCCATGACATCGGCAAGAATATCGTCGGCGTCGTGCTCCAGTGCAACGGCTTCGACGTGGTCGACATGGGCGTGATGGTGCCGTGGCAGGACATTTTGAAAGCGGCGAACGATCATGATGCCGACATGATCGGGCTTTCGGGTCTGATCACGCCTTCGCTGGACGAGATGGTGACGGTGGCGCAGGAGATGCAGCGCGCCAACATGACTATGCCGCTGCTGATCGGCGGCGCGACCACATCGCGGGTGCATACGGCGCTGCGCATCGACCCGGCCTTCAACGGGCCGGTGGTGCATGTGCTGGACGCCAGCCGCGCCGTGGGCGTGGCGACGGCGCTGGTGTCAGAGACGCAGAAGGATGACTTCGTCAACAAGACGAAGGATGATTATGAGCATGTGCGGAAGGCGCGCGAGGGCAAGGGGCTGAGCCAGTTGCTGTCGATCGAGGACGCGCGCGCCAACGCCTTTGAGTTGGACGAGAGCCTGAAGGCGCCGCGTCCGCTACTGCCGGGCATTCACAGCTTCCCCGATTGGGACCTTAAGGACCTGATCAACTATATCGACTGGACCCCGTTTTTCCGGGCGTGGGAGCTGGCGGGCAATTATCCCGCCATCCTGTCCGACGAAGTGGTGGGCGAGAGCGCGACCAGCCTGTTCAACGACGCGCAGAAGATGCTGGAGCGGATCGTCGAGGAGAAGTGGCTGACCGCGCGGGGCGTGGCCGGGCTGTGGCCGTGCCGCCGTGAGGGCGACGACATCATCGTCCATGTCGAGGATGAAAAGCATATGCGCCTGCCGATGCTGCGTCAGCAGATCGCCAAGCGGGAAGGGCGGGCGAATATGTGCCTTGCCGACTTCATCAGCCCCAATGGCGACTGGATGGGCGGCTTTGCCGTGTCGATCCATGGGATCGAGCCGCATCTGGCGCGGTTCAAGAATGCGATCGACGACTATTCCGACATTCTATTGAAGGCGCTGGCCGACCGTCTGGCGGAAGCCTTTGCCGAGCGGCTGCATCATTATGTGCGCACCGCGCTGTGGGGTTATGCCGAGGGCGAGCAGTTGACCAATGAGGCGCTGATCAAGGAGCAGTATCGCGGCATCCGTCCGGCACCCGGCTATCCGGCCTGTCCGGAGCATAGTTTGAAGCCGCTGCTGTTCGACATGCTGGATGCGCACCATGCGACCGGCATCACGCTGACGGAGAGCTTTGCGATGCTGCCGACCGCGGCGGTCAGCGGTTTCTATTTCGGGCATGCGCAGGCGGAATATTTCGGCGTGGCGCGGGTCGGGCGTGACCAGCTGGAGGATTATGCGCAGCGGCGCGGGATCGACCTGGAAACGGCGGAGCGCTGGCTGCGGCCCAATCTGGATTGAAGGAGCGGGTCGGCGAATGCGGACAATCAAATCTTCTTTGCCTCGCTTTCTCCTGTTGGGATTCGCTGCTGTCATTTCCGGTTGCGTCCATGGCGAGGACATTCGGCGCTATGGCGGCATTGCTCCTGGAGCGGTCTATGTGGCGATGGGCAGTTCCTTCGCCGCTGGGCCGGGCATTGCGCCTTCCGCGAATAGCAAACCGGCCATGTGCGCCCGCTCCGCAAACAACTATGCGCAGCAGCTTGCAAAGCGGCGCGGGTTGGAACTAGTCGATGTCAGTTGCAGTGGAGCGACGACCAGCGGCGTGCTCGACGGTTGGGCAGGCATACGCCCGCAGATCGAAGCGCTGACGGCGGAAACGCGGCTTGTCACCATCACGATTGGCGGCAATGATGTCAGCTATATCGGCGGTTTGATGTCGGCATCCTGCCGTCAGGTGAATTCGGCGAGCGGCGCTCGCTGTCCAGCCGCTCTACCGCCCAAGGAAGAAAGATGGACGGAGCTGGAGGCTGCCTTACGCCGTATCGCGGCCGAGGTGAAGCAGCGCGCGCCTAAGGCGCAGCTGATATGGGTCGATTATCCTGTAGTCCTCCCGGAAAAACGCCTCTGTGCCGCCACTCCCCTTTCTCCTCAAGATGCCGGCATGGCGCGGGCGATAGCGAAGCGGCTAGCGGCACTGACCGCGCGCGTGGCTCAGGAGACCGGCTCATCGACCCTTGCCGCTTCGCGCTTGACTGCCGGTCATGATGCTTGCGCACGGGATCCGTGGATGAACGGCTATCCGGTGAAAGGGGGCAAGCCTGTCAGCGCGCCCTATCATCCCACGCTGCCGGGCATGACGGCGATCTCAGTCGCGCTCGACAGGATGCTTGATCGTTAAGGCTGCGTCACCGCTTCTCGTGGTTCGCCGCGACCGCTTTGGCCACCGCCTGCATCAACTGCCAGCGTGAGGGGATGGGCTCGGTCGTGCTGCCGATCATCACCGCGACGGCATAGCTGGTGCCGTCGGGCGCGGTCATGATGCCGACGTCGTTGAAGCCCGTCGAGCGCGCGCCCAGGATCTGGCCAGTGCCGGTCTTGTGCAGATAATGCCAGCCTGCGGGCACGCCGCCCTTGATCCGTTGCGGGCCGGTTTTCGCCTCGCTCATGATCGACATCAGCAATTGGGCGGAAGCGGAGGAGAGCATGCTGCCTTCCTTGAGCTTCGCCAGCGCGTTCACGATCGAGGAGGGGGCCGCGCCGTCTGGCGGGCTGGCGAGGTAATTGTCGAGCGCCTTCACGCGCGCGCCCATCGGAACCCTCTCCCGCGCGGCGTAGAAGTTGCGGCCGATCGAATAATCCTGCCGCCATTCCAGCCCGGCGGTCGTCGCCTGCAGCAGCCGCTCGCCGGGGCCGAAGCGGATGTCCTTGATATAGTGACGGGCAAGATAGGAGCGCACCGCGTCGGGACCACCGACGGCGCGGAGCAGCGTGTCGTTGGCGGTATTGTCGCTTTGCGTCATGGCGCGGCGCATCAGGTCGGAATAGCTGGTCGTCCAGCCGCTGTTCCCGACCAGTGCGGCGGTGGGCTGGTGAAAGAGGGTAAGGTCCTTGCGCGTGATCGTCGTGGTGTCGGTCAGGCGGATCTTGCCGCGATCGACCGCGTCGAGGAAGGTCATCGATACCCAGAGCTTCGACACGCTCTGCTGCGGGAAGAGGGCGTTGCCGTTCCACGCCACGGTCCAGTCGCTGCCGACGCGGCGGACGGCGATACCGACCTTGCCGTTGAAGCTTTGGCCCAGGTTGCGCACTACGCTGACGAGGGCAGGAGGCGGCGTTTCGCGCTGGTCGACGTTCAGCGCCTGGAAGGGCTTGGGCGGATTCGCGACCGGCTTGACCGGATAGGTTGATGTGGTCGGCTGCACCCGCTGCGGCGTTCTGGCCTGGGGTTCTACCGGCGCGCTGACACAAGCCGACAGCGCCGCCATCAACAAGACAAGGCGGAACGAACCGCCATCGGGGCGCAACCCGCGCCCGTTATTTCCATCACTCATTTGCGTCCCCGCGCTCTCCCACCCCTCCTTCGTGGCGCGGGCCTTTTCGCTGACAAGGTTCATGCGACGAATGATTCCACAATTGCGATGTAAGGAGTCTGAACGAAGGTGCCTCTTGCGCTCAGTTAAGGTTAAGCCGCGACGGGTGATGAGGGTGCGATGACCGAAGCATGTGTGGATAGACGGACGCTGCTGCTGAGCGGCGTTGCGGCGGCTGGTGGGTTGATGCTGGGCGGGACGGCTTCTGCCGCGCCCTTCACGTCGCGGCGGATCGCGGTGACGGTGCGGGGCGCCGGGCGCGACGTGCTGTTGATCGCTGGCCTGGCGAGTGGGCCGGGGCTTTGGAACGGGTTGATGGCGGCGGTGCCGGGCTATCGCTGGCATCTGGTGCATGTGCGCGGCTTTGCCGGGCTGGCGGCGGACGCCAATGCCAGCGGGCCGCTGGTGCAGCCGCTAGCCGATGAGATCGCCCGCTATGCGAGTGCGGCGGGGCTGGTGCGTCCGGCGGTCATCGGCCATTCCATGGGCGGTACGCTGGCGATGATGCTGGGGTTGAAGGGCGTAGTTGGGCGGCTGATGGTGGTGGACATGCTGCCGGAGGGTGCGGCCATGGTGGGCGGCACGGCGCAGGGCATGGGCTATCTGGCCGATCAGCTGGGCCAGTATTTTACCGGGACCAAGGCGGGCCGCGCCTATCTGGCGCAGATACTCGCGCAGGCTCCGGGCGCGAAAGGGAGCGACCCTGACGTCATCACCAATGCGCTGCGGGACCTGGCCAATATCGACCTGGGGCCGCAGCTTGGGCGGATCGATGCGCCGATGCAGGTGGTCTATGCGGTGGGCAGCGACCCTGCGCAGGCCAGTGCGATCGGGCGCACCTTCCGAGCTGCTTATGCCGCGAAGAAGGGCGTGCGGCTGGTGCCGATCGGTCCCAGCGGGCATGTCGTCATGGCGGACCAGCCTGCGCGCTTTGCAGCGACGGTCAGGGACTTTCTGAGCCCCTGATCAGGGGGCCAGCACGGTATCCACTGCTTCGGGCAACATGTCGGGATAATCGAGCGTATAGTGTAGGCCGCGGCTTTCCTTGCGGCGCAGCGCCGATCGGACGACGAGCCGCGCGACCTCCAGCAGGTTTCGAAGCTCGATCAGGTCGGGCGTCACGCGGAAATGGCCGTAATATTCGTCGACTTCCTTGGCGAGCAGGTCGATGCGGTGCTGCGCGCGCTCCAGCCGCTTGGTGGTGCGGACGATGCCGACATAGTCCCACATGAAGCGGCGGATTTCCTTCCAGTTATGCTGGACGATAACCTCTTCGTCGCTGTTGGTGACGCGGCTTTCGTCCCACGGCCGGATCGGCGGGGGGGAGGGGAGTTCATCCCAATGGGCGCGAATGTGGCGGGCGGCCGTCTCGCCAAAGACGAAACATTCGAGCAGCGAGTTGGAGGCGAGGCGGTTCGCGCCGTGCAGCCCGCTTTCGGTGACTTCGCCAGCGGCATAGAGGCCGGGCAGGTCGGTGCGGCCGTCGAGATCGATCACTACGCCGCCGCAGGTATAATGCTGCGCCGGGACGACCGGGATCGGTTCCTTGGTGATGTCGATGTCGAGATCGAGCAGCCGCGCATAGATGGTGGGGAAGTGCGTGCGCACGAATTCCGGCGGCTTGTGGCTGATGTCGAGATGGACATAGTCGAGGCCAAGGCGCTTGATCTCATGGTCGATCGCCCGGGCGACGACGTCGCGCGGAGCGAGCTCAGCGCGCGGGTCGAAGCGAGGCATGAAGCGCTCTCCGCCGCCGGGAACGCCGGGGGGGAGCTTCAGGTGCCCGCCTTCGCCGCGCACGGCTTCGGTGATCAGGAAATTCTTGACCTCCAGATTGTAGAGGCAGGTCGGGTGGAACTGGTTCATCTCCATGTTGGAGACGCGGCAACCCGCGCGCCAGGCCATGGCGATGCCGTCGCCGGTCGCGCCACGCGGGGCGGTGGAGAAAAGATAGGTGCGGCCTGCCCCGCCGGTGCAGAGGATCGTCGCCTTCCCAAGCAGCGCATCGACATGCCTGGTCTTTTTATTGAAGGCGTAGACGCCCCAGACATGGCCGTCGCCGGAATATTTCTCCCCATGGCGGCTGGTGATGAGGTCGATCGCGACCATGTCTTCCACCAGCGTGATGTTGGGATTGGCGCGGGCGGCCTTCAGCAGGGCGACCTGTACGGCATGGCCGGTGGCGTCATCGACATGGACGATGCGGCGATGGCTGTGCCCGCCCTCCCGCGTCAGGTGCCAGCGTTCGCCAAACTCTTCGCCCCCGTTGAAGGGCACGCCGAGTTCCGCCAGCCGGTCGATGGCGGCAGGGGCTTCGGAGACGACGAACTCGACCGTTTCGCGATTGTTGAGGCCAGCGCCCGCGACCATCGTGTCGTGGACATGCGCCTCGAAACTGTCACCGGCGTCGAGTACCGCGGCGATGCCGCCCTGCGCCCAGTTGGTCGACCCACTGTCAAGCGCGGCTTTGGCGAGCACCACCACCTTGCGATCCTGCGCAAGGTTGATCGCGGCGGTGAGGCCGGCGGCGCCGGAGCCGATGATGACAACGTCATGGGAGGTGGTGGGCATTCGAAACCTTACTCCCCTCCCATTGACGGGAGGGGCTGGGGGTGGGCCTGCGCAAGCGCCGCCTGGATATGCGACACGACGCCTTCAAGGTTTTCCATCACATCGGCATTTGAAAAGCGCAAGATTTGATAGCCTAGGGAGCGACAGTAATCTTCTCGGCGGGCATCATAATCAACGCCATGGTCGTGGCTCGATCCGTCTATTTCGATGATGAGGTTCAATTCGCGGTAGAGAAAGTCTGCGAAGTAAGAGCCGATGGGCATCTGGCGGCTGAATTTGTGGCCAAGTTTGCGGGCGCGGAGTTGTTGCCATAGGAGGCGTTCTGGCGTGGGAGCAGCGTTTCTCAATGCCTTGGCGCGCGCTGTGTCGCGTCGTTTGAAAGGTTGCGCCTGCCCACCCCCTAGCCCCATCCCGCCAGCGGGAGGGGGAACATTAGGGCTCTCTATCACGCAGCCGCTGTCAGGTGGAGGAACACATCCTCCAGGTCCGGGTCGCGTGTTACCACGTCGACGATGGAGAGGCCGCTCGCCTGCACGGCGCTCAACACCTGTCCGGCGTTGGCGCGGTCTTTCATGTAGGTGATCGTTAGCGTGCGGGGATCGGACAGTTCGACCTTTTCGAAGCAGGGGGCGTCAGGCGTGGAGGTTATGTCGCGGTCAACGGTCACCTGCACCACCTTTTCCTGCGCCATGGCGATCAACTCGCGCGTGGGCTTGTCGGTGATGACGCGGCCATGGTTGATGATGCCGATGCGGTCGCACAGCTCCTCGGCCTCTTCCAGATAATGGGTCGTCAGCACGATCGTCACGCCGCGCGCATTAAGTTCACGCACATATTCCCAGAGCTGCTGGCGCAGCTGCACATCGACGCCGGCAGTGGGTTCGTCCAGCACCAGGATCGGCGGGCTGTGCACCATCGCCTTCGCCACCAGCAGCCGCCTTTTCATGCCGCCTGACAGGGTGCGGGCATAGGCGTGCGCCTTGTCCTCCAGATGGACGGCGCGCAGCAGTTCCAGCGAGCGGCGGCGGTCCTTGGGCACGCCATAATAGCCGGCCTGATTTTCCAGCGTCTCGAAGGGCGTGAAGAAGGGGTCGAAAACGATTTCCTGCGGCACGATGCCGATCGAGTTTTTGGCATTGCGCGGGTTCTGGTCGATGTCGAAGCCCCAGATCCTCGCGGTGCCGCTGGTCTTGTTCACGAGGCCAGCGAGGATGTTGATCGTCGTAGACTTGCCCGCGCCATTGGGGCCGAGCAGGCCGTAAATCTGGCCGCGCGGGATGGACAGGTTGATGTTGTCGAGGGCGCGCTTGCCGCCTGCATAGACCTTGGTGAGGTTCGTGATCTCTATGGCGGGGGCTGGGCTGGTGTCGGTCATGGCTGATCTTTATGGGGATCAGGTGCGGCTATGGAAAGAGACTGATTGTCCGAACAGATTTTCCTTAGAAGGCCGGTCAGAAATCCTCGGCGATATCCATGAGGCCGAGCAACTTCCTGGGAGCGACCTCGCGCCAGCTTTTGTGTAGCCGATCCCCGATATGGTCCCAATCGGTGTCGCCGAGGTCGAGGCGAATGCCGACCCAGCCGTCGCCGAAATAGGCCGGGCGGAAATAGCGCGCGGCGTCGCTGTCGATCAGCATTGCCTGTTCTTCCGGCGCGGTCGTCTTGACCAGCAGGGCGGTGATGCCATTGCCGTGATGATCCTGGCTGAAATAGGCGAACTTCTTGCCCTTTTCGATGCCGAAGCAGGGCATGCCGTGCGATGTGACCTCATCCGCCTGGGGCAGGGCGAGGGCGTGTTCGCGGACCTTGTTCAGCAGCCATTCGGGCTGGCGCTCGCGGGTCACGAAGTCGGCAAGCGTGCGGGAATAGAGCTGATGCTCCGCGATGAGGATGCGGGCGGCCAGCGTGTCGGCGGTGTCGCCGGGCAGGATGGCGACCTCCGTCTGGGCAAGCACCGGCCCATCGTCCAGTTCGCTGGTCACGACATGGACGGAGCAACCGGCATGGCTGTCGCCCGCGTCCAGCGCCTTCTGGTGGGTGTCTAGGCCCTTATATTTGGGGAGCAGGCTGGGGTGTATGTTGAGCATCCGGTCTGCCCAGCCGTCGACGAACTCCGGCGAGAGCAGGCGCATGTAACCGGCGAGGGCGACATATTCGGCGCCCGCCTCGCGCAACTGCGCATCGATGATCTGGTCGAACTCGGCGCGCTTCAGACCCTTGTGGCTTTGCGCGAAGGTGGGGATGCCTTCCGCCTGTGCGAGGGTTAGGCCAGCGGCTTGCGGGTCGTTGGCGGCGACGAGTACGATTTCATACGGGCAGGACGGATGCTTGGCGGCGTAGAGCAGCGCCGCCATGTTGGACCCGCGTCCGGATATGAGAACGCCGACCTTGGCTTTTGACATAAGGAGAACTCCCCTTCCGCTTGCGGGAGGGGGCGGGGGAGGGCCTGTTAGGCCGACCCCTGCAACATGCCCTTCCCTGACCCCTCCCGCAGGCGGGAGGGGGACTATCACCCTAGGTGCGTGGCGGTCCAGGCGGCTTTTGCGCTCCAGGTTTCCTGGCTTCCCTTGACGGTGCAGCCCTTTTCGCCCGCTTCCACGACGCCGACGCGCACGACGGTTTCACCCGCGGCTTCCAGCTCAGCCGCCACGGCATCGGCAACGTCCGCATCCACCGCCAGCACCATGCCAACGCCGCAGTTGAAGGTGCGCGCCATTTCCTGCGGCTCGATATTGCCCTGCGCCTGGAGGAAGGCCATGAGGCGCGGCTGTTCCCAACCATCGGCATCGACCACGGCATGGCAGCCTTCGGGCAGGACGCGCGGGATGTTTTCCAGCAGGCCGCCGCCGGTGATGTGGGCGAGCGCATTGATCTTGCCCCCGCGCACCAGTGGCAGCAGCGCCTTCACATAGATGCGGGTCGGGGCCATCAGCGCGTCGATCAGCAGCACTTCATTATCGAAGATCGCTGGGCGGTCGAGCTTCCAGCCCTTGTCCGCGGCGAGGCGGCGGACCAGCGAGAAGCCGTTGGAATGCACGCCCGAGGAGGTGAGGCCGAGCAGCACATCGCCTGCCTTCACCTTATTGCCGGTCAGCGCTTGGCTACGCTCCACCGCGCCGACGCAGAAACCTGCGAGGTCATAGTCGCCCGCCGCATACATGCCGGGCATTTCGGCGGTTTCGCCACCGATGAGGGCGCAACCGGCCTGACGGCAACCTTCGGCGATGCCAGCGATGACACGCTCGGCGACGCCGCTCTCCAGCTTGCCCGTCGCGTAATAGTCGAGGAAGAAGAGCGGCTCCGCCCCTTGGACGATGAGGTCGTTGGCGCACATGGCGACCAGGTCGATACCGACGCCGTCATGGCGATCATGGTCGATGGCGAGCTTCAGCTTGGTGCCCACGCCATCATTGGCCGCGACCAGCAGCGGGTCGTCATAGCCAGCGGCTTTCAGGTCGAAGAAGCCGCCAAAGCCGCCCAGTTCGGCGTCAGCACCGGGGCGGCGCGTCGCCTTGGCAAGAGGGGCGATGGCGCGGACCAGGGCGTTGCCCGCGGCGATATCGACGCCAGCCTTGGCGTAGCTGTAGGATTCGGTGTCGCTCATGACCGCGCGCACTAGAGCATTTTCGAGCCAGATGGAAACATCTGGCGGCTCGGAAAATGCGACCAGCCGAAAAGAGTGCAAGTGAGGGGAAAACGGAACGGGAAATGGGTTGCCGCTTGGCAGATGGGGGAAATCCCGCCAAAAGGGCGCGCGTGAGCCTGTCCCCTGCCTTGCCCCGCCTGAATTTCCGGCCATTGCAGCTGCTTCGCCTGCTGTCGCGTCCCGCGCAGATATTGGGCGCGATCGTCCTCGGCCTCGCTGCGGCGGCGCTGTTCGCGCAGATGGAAGGGGAACGCGGCGTTCCCCCGATCGCCAGCGGCGGCGACTATCAGGTGAGCGGAATCAAGGTTGATGTGCTGGGCAAGGACGCCAATAGCGCACGTCTTGCCGGATGGCGGCTGGCGCAGCGGCAGGGCTGGCGCATGCTCTGGACGCGCACCCATGGCGCGGCGGGCGTGCCGAACCTTTCCGATTCGCAGCTGGAAGGCATGATTTCCGGCGTCGAAATCGAATATGAGCAGATCGGGCCGACCCGCTATGTCGCGACGCTGGGCATTTTGTTCGACCGCGCGCGCACCGGCCAGCTACTGGGTGTTTCCGGCCATGTCATGCGGTCGCCGCCGTTGCTGGTCATCCCCGTCTTGTGGGACGGGGGATCGGCCGTGTCCTACGAGCGGATCAATGAATGGCAGAAAGCCTGGGCGCGTTTCCGCACCGGCGACAGCGCCATAGATTATGTGCGTGTGAGCGGATCGATCGCCGATCCGGTTCTGCTCAATGCCGGGCAGGTGGGCCGTCGCGGGCGTCTTTGGTGGCGCGTCTTGCTCGACCAATATGGCGCGGCCGATGTGGTCGTGCCGATCGCGCGGCTGGAGCGGCAATGGCCGGGCGGCCCTGTCACCGGCACCTTCACTGCGCGCTATGGCCCGGACGATCGCCTGATCGGCAGCTTCTCGCTGCGCGCGTCGGCCGAAAGCGCGATCCCGCAGATGCTGGACGAGGCCACGCGTCGGATCGACCAGCTTTACACCGCCGCCCTCAATGACGGGCGCCTGCGGCCCGACCCCTCGCTCATCATCGAGGAGCCGGTCGATCCGGACGCGCTGGCGATCGAGAATGCGACGGATGTGCCGGTGGAAACGCTCGAAGCGCCGACACCTGCGGCGACGACAGGCAGCTTCTCGATACAGTTCGACACGCCGGATGCCGGATCGGTCGCGCAGGGCGAGGCGGCGATCCGGTCTATCCTGGGCGTGCGGTCGGCGATCACCAGCAGCCTGGCGCTGGGTGGCACATCGGTCATGCAGGTGAGCTTCGACGGAACCGCCGATGCCCTGCGCGCCGCGCTTCAGGCACGGGGCTTTACCGTTTCCGGTTCGGGTTCCGCGCTGCGCATCCGGCGCGGGGGCGCAGCGCCTGCAGGAGCAGCACCGCCGCAATGAGCCAGATCAGCCTGCCATTTGAATGGCCGGGGCAGGGGACGGACGGGGACTTCCTGGTCAGCGATGCCAACAGCGTCGCCGTCCGCCATCTGGAAGGCTGGCGGGACTGGCCGCTGGCGACGAGCGTGCTGAGCGGGCCTCCATTTTCGGGTCGCTCGATGCTGGGGCGTCGCTTCGCCGCAATGAGCGGCGGTAGGGTGATCGACGATGCCGAAGGGCAGGAGGATCGCCTGCTTTTCAACGCCTGGAACGATGCGCAGACCAGTGGCAGACCGCTGCTGCTGATCGGATCGCGCGCGCCGACGCTGTGGGACGTAGCTCTGCCTGACCTGCGATCGCGCCTTGCCGCCGCGCCGCATGTCGAGATTGCGGAACCCGATGAGCCGCTCGCCCGCGCGCTGATCGAACGCGCGCTGGGGGCGATGGGCGCCAATTATGCGGCCGATCTGCCCGACTGGCTGCTGCGCCGGATCGAACGCAGCTATGCCGCGATCGCGCAGGTTACGCGGCTGCTGAACGAGGCGGCGCTGTCATCGGGACGTAAGATTTCTGTCGCTATGGCGAAAGAGGCCCTGCAAGCGGCCGGATTCTTGCCTATAGTGCCGGATGATCCGCACACCTCATCAACGTGAGAGACATGTGGCCGAAGCTGATCCCTCTGCCAGCCTGACACTTCCCAGCGACCGTTATTTCAACCGGGAGCTGTCCTGGCTAGCGTTCAACCAGCGCGTGCTGGAGGAGGCGATGAACCGGCAGCATCCGCTGCTTGAGCGGCTGCGCTTCCTGTCGATTTCGGGCGCGAATCTGGACGAGTTTTTCAGCGTGCGCGTGGCGGGGCTGAAGGGGCAGCAGCTGCAGGATGTGGACATGCGTTCCGCCGACGGACTGACCCCGGCGCAGCAACTGGGCGCGATCGCCGAGGAAACGACGCGGCTGATGGCGGCGCAGCAGAAGGTGTGGGGCGCGCTGCACGGCGAACTGACGCAGGTGGGGATCGAGGTGATCGGACCGGCCAGCCCGCTCCATGAGAGCTGCGAAAACTGGCTGCGCGAACATTTCCTGTCGCAGATTTTTCCTATCCTGACACCTCAGGCGCTCGACCCGGCGCATCCCTTCCCCTTCATCCCCAACCAGGGGCTGTCTATCGTCTTCGACCTGGAGCGGCTGTCCGATAAGCAGCCGATCCGCGAACTGGTGATGATCCCATCCTCGCTGGCCCGCTTCGTGCGGATGCCTGGTAGCCCGGCGCGCTATATGGCACTGGAGGCGGTGATCCGCCGTTTCTCCGGCGATCTCTTCCCCGGTTACCGGGTGCGCAACAGCGGCGTGTTCCGCATCATCCGCGACTCCGATATCGAGATTGAGGAAGAGGCGGAGGATCTGGTCCGCTATTTCCGCAGCGCCATCAAGCGGCGGCGGCGGGGGCGCGTGATCCGCATGGAGATCGAGGAGCGCATTCCCGAGCCGGTCGAGGAGATGCTGCAGGACATGCTTCAGGGGCATGAGGCGATCATCGCGGAGGTCGAGGGCTTTGTCGGCATCGGCGACCTTTCCGGCGTGGTCGATGAGGATCGGCCCGACCTGAAGTTCGAACCCTATGCGCCGCGATTCCCTGAACGAATCCGTGAATATGGCGGGGATTGCTTTGCGGCGATCCGGGCGAAGGACATTGTGGTCCATCACCCTTATGAAGCCTTTGATGTGGTCGTTTCGTTCCTGAAACAAGCGGCCAGCGACCCGGATGTCGTTGCGATCAAGCAGACGCTCTATCGCGCGGGTAAGCAGTCCGCGATCATCCGTGCGCTGATCGACGCGGCGGAGGCGGGCAAGTCGGTGACGGCCGTGGTCGAGCTGAAGGCGCGGTTCGACGAGGAGCAGAACCTGATGTGGGCTGACGCGCTGGAACGCGCGGGCGTGCAGGTGGTCTATGGCTTCATCGACTGGAAGACGCATGCGAAGGTATCGATGGTCGTTCGGCGTGAGGGCGAGGCGTTCCGCACCTACTGCCACTTCGGCACCGGCAATTATCACCCGATCACGGCGCGCATTTATACGGACCTGAGCTTCTTCACCGCCGACCCGGCCTATGGCCGCGATGCGGCGGCGCTGTTCAACTACATCACCGGCTATGTCGAGCCGCAGGCGCTGGAAAAGCTGGTCATGAGCCCCCGCGACCTGCGCAATCGGCTGTGCGAACTGATCGATGCGGAGATTGTGCATGTCCGCGCCGGGCGGCCCGGTACGATCTGGGCCAAGATGAACTCGCTGGTCGATCCTGCGATCATCGAAAAGCTCTATTCCGCCAGCAATGCCGGGGTGCAGATCGACCTCATCGTGCGCGGCATTTGCTGCCTGCGTCCGGGCGTGCCGGGCATGTCGGAAAATATCCGGGTGAAGTCGGTCGTCGGCCGCTTCCTGGAACATAGCCGCATCACCGCGTTCGGCAACGGCAAGGCGCTGCCCAACAACGGCGCGAAGGTGTTCATCAGTTCGGCCGACTGGATGCCCCGGAACTTCGACCGGCGTGTGGAATTCCTGGCTCCTGTGGAAAACCCGACGGTGCATGACCAGATTCTGGACCAGGTGATGGTGGCGAACCTCATCGATACCGAACAAAGCTGGGTGCTGGACAGCGATGGTCATTATGATCGCGTGACCGCAAGCGACCGGCCGTTCAACCTGCACCGCTATTTCATGACCAATCCATCGCTGTCGGGCCGGGGTGCGGCGCTGGATAGCGGGGCCGTCCCGACGCTGCGTTTGCGCGGGCGAGCCTGACGCGCATGAATTCCATGCTGAGCCAGGTGCGCGCCATCGCCGAGACGATGGCGACATCGCCAGAGCATGCCAAGGCGCGCACGGCGATCATCGACATCGGGTCCAACAGCGTACGGCTGGTGGTGTATGACGGGCCGCGCCGGATTCCGTTCATCCTCTTCAATGAAAAGGTAATGGCTGGGCTGGGTGCGTCGCTTGGGAAAACCGGGCGCATCGAGCCGGAAGCGATGGAGCGCGGCCTGCGCGCCGTGGGGCGTTTCGCTCATCTCTGCCGTGAAATGGAGGTGCAGGACGTCCGTTGCGTTGCCACCGCAGCCGTGCGCGACGCGGCGAATGGCGAGGAATTCATCCGGCGCGCCCATGCGATCGGGTTGAAGGTCGAGCTGCTTTCCGGTGCGCAGGAAGCGATTGCGGCGGGCTATGGCGTGCTGTCTGGCATCCCCGGCGCGAATGGCGTGGTGGGGGACCTGGGCGGTGGCAGCCTGGAACTGGCGCGGGTGCGCGATGGCGGGGTGCATGAAACCATCTCCCTGCCGCTGGGCGTGCTGCGCCTGCCCCAGATCCGGGCGAAAGGGCCTGCGGTGCTGGAGCGGCAGGTGAAGAAGATGCTGGAGAAGGCGGGCTGGGTCGTCGAGCCGGGCGTGCCTTTCTATCTGGTGGGCGGGTCATGGCGCGCGCTTGCCCGGTTCGACATGCAGCTCACCCATTTCCCGCTGCCGGTGGTGCATCAATATGCCATGCCCGCGTCGCGCGCGGAGCAGCTGACCCGGATCGTGTCGCATGTCGGCCGCGCACGGCTGAAGGATATTCCGGCGATGACCGGATCGCGCGTGCCGACGCTGCCGGACGCCGCCGCGTTGCTGTCGGTCGTGGTGCGGCAGCTGAAATCGAGCGAACTGATCGTGTCGGCTTATGGCCTGCGCGAAGGACTGTTGTTCGAGGATCTGCCGCCGGAGATTCGCGCACACGACCCGCTGCTAGTCGCGGCCGAGGCGGAAGGGGAAGCGCAGGGGCGCTTCGCCGGTCATGGCGACATGATCGAACGCTGGATCGCGCCGCTGTTCGAGGATGACGAGCCAAGCTGGCGGCGCATCCGCCGCGCGGCCTGCCTGCTCGCCGATGTGGGCTGGCGGGCGAACCCCGATTTCCGGGCCGAGCGTGGCGTAGAGATTGCGCTGCACAGCAATTGGGTCGGCATCACCGCACCTGAACGGGCGATGCTGGCGCAGGCGCTGCACAGCAATTTCGGCGGCGGGGTCACGGCTCCGCCTTCGGTCGAGGGCTTGGCGTCCGGTGCGACGCTGAAGCGGGCGGCGCTTTGGGGGCTGGCCATCCGGCTGGGTCAGCGGCTGTCGGGCGGGGTCGAGGGACCGTTGCTGGCGTCGAAGCTGGAGATGGTCGGCGATACGCTGGAGCTGCGGCTACGGAATGTGGACGCGGACCTGTTCGGCGAAGCGGTCGAACGGCGGCAGCGGCATTTGGCGCAGGCCATGGGGGTCAAATATCGGATGGCCTGGTGATTTAAGTTTGGCGCAGAGACGCAGAGGGCCCCGAGATAGGCCGCCCATGTTTCCGTTCGCCCTGAGCTTGTCGAGGGGCTATGCATTCAACAACAGGAGTGGGCTTCGACAGGCTCAGCCCGAACGGCTGTAGTTTCTTATTTCTCCCCACCCTCTGCGCCTCTGCGCGAAACCAGAACAGCCCAAAACTTGCCCCCGCACCCATTAGGCCCTATGCGCGCGCGCATGAATAATAAGCACGCCCCCGATCCCGCGCTCCTCGCCAAGGCTGAAACCCTCGTTGAGGCGCTGCCTTATATGCAGCGTTATGCCGGGCAGACCTTTGTCGTCAAATATGGCGGCCATGCCATGGGCGATCCCGAAGCCGCGCGCGATTTTGCCGAAGACGTGGTGCTGATGAAGGCGGTCGGCATCAATGTCGTCGTCGTTCATGGCGGCGGCCCGCAGATCGGCGCGATGCTGAAGAAGCTGGGTGTCGAGTCGCAGTTCGTCGGCGGCCTGCGCGTGACCGACAAGGAAACCGCGCAGGTCGCGGAAATGGTCCTGGCTGGTTCCATCAACAAGGAAATTGTGGGCTGGATCGCTGGTGCGGGCGGTCGCGCGGTTGGCATTTCGGGCAAGGACGGCGGGCTGGTCCTGTGCGAAAAGGTGCTGGGCAAGCGGGAAGCTGATCCCAATTCCGGGATCGAGCGCAATGTCGATCTGGGCTTTGTCGGCGATCCGGTGAAGGTGGACCGCTCCATCCTCGACACGCTGTCGCAGAACGGAATCATCCCGGTGGTCGCGCCGGTGGGCATCGGTGCGGATGGGCATACCTATAACGTCAATGCGGACACGATGGCTGGCGCGATCGCGTCCGAGCTGCAGGCGTCGCGCTTTTTCCTGCTGACCGATGTGGCGGGGGTGCTCGACAAGCAGGGCCAGTTGCTGACCGACCTCGACCCCGCAGCCATCAAGGTGCTGCAGCAGGACGGAACGATCAGCGGCGGCATGATCCCGAAGCTCGAAACCTGCGTAAAGGCGGTCGAGGGCGGGGTGGACGCTGCCGTCATCCTGGACGGCCGGGTGCCGCATGCGATGCTGCTCGAAATCTTCACAAAGCGCGGTGCGGGCACTTTAGTGCGCCGGTAAGTTGCCGGACATTTCGTGATCCCCGCGAAAGCTTGGGTCTCCTGCGGTTGGGCTGTGTCTTTGGGGACAGAGATGCCAGCTTCCGCTGGCATGACGAAGGGAGGGGCAGCAAATCCTTCGCTAAGCCTTGTCGCCTGCTGTCCCCCTCGGCTAGAGCATCCGCAGTCAATTTGGAGACGGCATGGCCTACGCGCTCTATCAGATCATCGTCATCCTGCTCGATGTGCTGTGGTGGATCATCATCATTCAGGCGATCATGAGCTGGCTGATCGCCTTCAACGTCATCAATACCTCCAGCGATGTGGTGCGCACGGTCATCATCGCGCTCGATCGCATGACCGCGCCAATCTACAATCCGATCAGGCGGGTGATGCCCGATCTGGGGGCGCTTGACCTGTCGCCCATGGTCGTGCTGCTCGCCATTCTCATCATCCGTCAGGCCATATTACCGCCGCTGTTCGGGCTGGTGTGAGCGTCTGGCGGCAGGACGGGGGCGACCTGCTGCTGTCCGTCCGCCTGACGCCCGGCGCCGCGCGGGAGGATTTGAGCGGAAAGTGGACCGACGAGAAGGGCGCTGACTGGCTGGGCGCGCGCGTTCGCGCCGTGCCGGAAAAGGGCAAGGCTAATGCGGCTCTGATCGCCTTGCTCGCCAAAGAGCTGGAATGGCCGCGCAGCGCGATTTCGCTGGAATCCGGCGACAGCAACCGGCTAAAGCGGCTGCGGATCAAGGGCGGCGGTGAAGCGTTGGCGCAGGAGCATTTCCAAGTCAGATTGAATGATCTGACGACTCGGGAAATGCGGCATCGCTGACTCCGCGGCTTTCTACCATCATCAAGGGACGGGTTGAGGCAGCATGACCATCGGCAAGATCATCGACGGCAAGGCATTCGCCGCCACGCTGCGGGGCAAGGTGGCGGACGGCGTCGCTGCCTTCGTCAAAAGCACCGGCCGCAAGCCGGGCCTGGCCGTGGTGCTGGTGGGCGAGGACCCGGCGAGCGCCGTCTATGTCCGCAACAAGGGCAAGATGACGGTCGAAGCCGGCATGGAAAGCCTGGAGTTCAAGTTGCCCGCCAGCATCGGCGAGGAAGAGCTGCTCGATCTGGTCGAAGAGCTGAACGCGGATGATCGGGTGGACGGCATCCTGGTCCAGTTGCCCCTGCCTGGCCATATCGATGAAGCGGCGGTGATCGGCACGATCGACCCGGCCAAGGACGTGGACGGCTTTCATGTCGTCAATTCCGGCCGCCTGGCGACGGGTCAGGATGCGCTGGTGCCCTGTACGCCGCTTGGCTGCATCATGCTGCTGAAGGATGAATTGGGCGACCTGACGGGGATGGAAGCGGTAGTCGTCGGCCGATCCAACATCGTGGGCAAGCCGATGGCCCAGCTGCTGCTCGCCGAAAATTGCACCGTCACCATCGCGCACAGCCGGACGCGGGACCTGGCCTCGGTCGTGCACCGGGCTGATATCGTGGTGGCGGCGGTCGGCCGGGCCGAGATGGTGAAGGGCGAATGGATCAAGCCGGACGCGACGGTGATCGATGTCGGCATCAACCGCGTCACCGATACGGAGGACGGCAAGAGCCGGATCGTCGGCGACGTCGCCACGGCCGAGGCGCTGGCCCATGTCCGGGCGATCACGCCGGTGCCGGGCGGGGTGGGGCCGATGACGATCGCGGTACTGCTGCGCAACACGTTGGTCGCCGCGCATGCGCGTGCGGGGCTGGCAAAGCCGGAGGGGCTGTGAAGCCAGCGCGGGCGGTTCTGATCGCGGCCAGCCTCGTAGGGCTGGTGGCCGCGCGGCCGCCGATGCGGTATCAGCCTGATCCGAGTTCGGTCTTTGCCGCCGAGATCGCCTTCAATCGCCTGGCGCGGGACAAGGGGCAGTGGACCGCCTTCCGCGAAACCGCCGCCGAGGATGCGGTGATGTTCGTGCCGCAACGCGTACTCGCGAAACAATGGCTCAAGGGCCGGGCCGATCCGCCGAAGCCCGTGACTTGGACGCCGTCCGTCATCCATGTGTCCTGCGACGGCAATCTGGCCGCCAGCACGGGCAATTGGCAGCGGCCGGACGGTTCAGTCGGCTATTTCACGACCATCTGGCGGCGCGACAAGAATGGCGCGTGGAAATGGGTCCTCGACCATGGCGACACCCTGACTGCCGCGCGTGCAGCGCCGGAGTTTCTGGTGGGGAAAGTGGCGACGTGCAAGCGGCGGGAGCATGGGCCGGAAGCCCGGCCCGCGCCTGGAGCGAAGAAGCCCGCGCCGCCTGCCGACGACAGCCTGATCTGGAGCGCTGATGTCGCCACAGATGGCAGCCGCCATGTCATGGTGCGCGCGTGGAATGGCAGCGCTTATGACGTCGTGATCGATGACAAGGTGGCGGCGCCCGGCGCATGACCGAGCTTTTCATCTCCGCCTTCGTGACGCTGTTCGTGGTCATCGATCCGCCGGGCTGTGCGCCCATCTATGCCAGCCTGACGACCGGCGCCAGCCATGCCCAGCGACGGGTCATGGCGATCCGCGCGGTGGGCATAGCGGCGGTAATCCTGCTGATCTTCGCGCTGTGGGGAAAGCAGTTGCTGGGGCTGCTCGGCATCGCGCTCGACAGTTTCCGCATCGCGGGCGGCATCATGCTGTTCATCATCGCGATGGACATGGTGTTTGAAAAGCGCACGCAGCGGCGCGAGGACCGGGCGCACAAGATCGCCGAGACGCCCGAAGTGGAGGATGTGTCGGTCTTTCCCATGGCGATGCCGATGATCGCGGGGCCGGGATCGATCGCCACGGTGATGCTGCTGATGTCGCAGGCCGAGGGGCTGACCGAGCGGCTGGTCGTGATGGGCGCGGTGCTGGTGACTCTGGCGCTAATGCTGGGATCGCTGCTGGCGGCCGGGCCGATCATGGCGCTGCTGGGCAGCAAGATCGAAGCGGTGATCACCCGACTGCTCGGCGTCCTGCTGGCCGCCCTGGCGGCGCAGTTCGTGATCGATGGGTTGAAGGCGAGTTTCTAGCTCGCCCCGTTCGTGACGAGCGAAGTCGAAACGCAATGTGCGGCTTTTCGACTTCGCTCGGCACAGAAGGCAATTTACGCCCTGACGTCGTTTTCCGTGACCGGCGCGATCTTGATTTCGACGCGGCGGTTGCTGGCCTTGCCCTCGGCAGTTGCGTTGGAGGCGATCGGCTGGGTTTCGCCGAAGCCGCGCGTTGCGATACGTGCCGACTGGACGCCGTGGCTGGTCAGATAATCCGCCACGGACTGGGCGCGGCGTTCCGACAGCGTCTGGTTATAGGCGTCGGCCCCGTCGCTGTCGGTGTGGCCATATACGTCGATATAGGTTTTGGGATATTGGGCCAGCACCGACGACACATCGTCCAGCGTGGGCCGGAACTGCGGCTGAACGGCGGCGCTGTCCGTGGTGAAGGTGATGCCGGACGGCATGCGCAGCACCAGATTGTCGCCATCGCGGATCACATCGACGCCGCTGCCCGCGGTTTCCTCACGCAGCTTGCGTTCCTGCGCGTCCATATAGGCGCCGATGCCCGCACCCGCGACCGCGCCGATGCCCGCGCCGAGGATCTTTTCCGTCCGGTCGCGCCGTCCGCCGACCAGGTCGCCCAGCAGATAGCCGCCCAGTGCGCCGCCGATGCCGCCGATCGCCGCCTTCGAAATCTGCCGCTGTCCGGTGTTGGGATCGGTCGTGCAAGCCGTTGTCGCCAGCATCGCGGCCAAACCCGCCGCGCCCATGATGCGATGAGAAATCCGCATAGATTTGAGTTCCCTTATTATCGTGCGCCCGAATGGATCGGATGCACCCCCAAATGGTCGAGCGCCGTCCTTTGTTCCACAAGCGAACTGAACGACGGGTGATGCGGCGGTTGTGAAATTGTAAGAAACAGGGTTATAGGGCGTAGCTGACCGCCATGGCCACGATCCCCCCGCACGCTCCGACGCCCTTCCCTTGGGCAGATCTCGTCATCATCCTGGCGCTGGTGGCGTTGAATGGCGTTTTTGCCATGTCGGAACTGGCGATCGTGTCCGCCCGCAGGCCGCGACTGCAGGCGATGGAGAAAGCCGGACGACGCGGCGCGCAGACGGCGCTGGCGCTGGCGAGCGATCCGGGCAAGTTCCTTTCCACCGTTCAGATCGGCATCACGTTGATCGGCATCGTTGCGGGCGCCTATTCGGGCGCCAGCCTGGGCGGGCCCGTGGGTGAGCGGCTGCAGGGGCTGGGCCTGTCGCCCAACAGCGCTGCTAATCTCGGCTTTGCGCTGGTCATCGGCCTTACCACCTACGCTTCGCTGATCATCGGGGAATTGGTGCCCAAGCAGTTCGCCCTGCGCGCGCCTGAGCCCATTGCGGTGGTGATGGCGACGCCGATGCTGTGGTTGGCGAAGCTGACTGCGCCGGTCGTTTGGGTGCTGGACGGGTCGAGCGCGCTGATCTTCCGCCTGTTGCGGATGACGCGCGAATCCGACAGCCATGTGACGGCCGAGGAACTTCACCTGATCGTCGCGGAGGCCAGCCGGTCGGGCGTGATCGAGGAGAGCGAGCGCGCCATCATCTCTGGCGTCGTGCGCCTGGCTGACCGCCCGGTGCGGGAAGTGATGACGCCGCGCATGGACGTTGATTGGATCGACATCAGTGCCGATGATGAAACGATCCGTGCGCGATTGCTGGAAACCCCGCACACGCGCCTGCCCGTGGGTCGCGGCACGGTCGAAGATATTATCGGCGTCGTCCAGGCGCGCGACATCATGACCGCTCTGTTCCGCGGAGACACGCTCAACCTCGAATCGCTGATGCGCCGGGTGGAGGTCGTCCCCGATCAGGTCGACGCCATGGATGCGCTGGAAGTGCTGCGCCGCGCTGATGTGCCGATGGTGATGGTCCATGATGAATATGGCCATTTCGAAGGTATCGCGACGCCCGCCGACCTGCTGTCCGCGATAGCGGGCCATTTCGCGTCGGACCGGGATGCCCATGACGAGCCGGATGTCGTGGAGCGCGAGGACGGCAGCTTGCTCGTTTCGGGGCAGATGCCGGTCGATCTGCTCGCCGACCGGATTGGCATCGACCTGCCGGAAGACCGGGACTATGCGACTGTCGCGGGCCATGCGCTCTGGCTGCTGAAGCGACTGCCCGAGGTAGGCGATTTCGTCGATGATCAGGGATGGCGATTCGAGATCGTCGATATGGACGGACGCAAAATCGACAAGCTGCTGGTGGCGGAGCGGTGACTGCCCCGCCGGGCGATATGCCGGGCAACGATGGCAGGGCCGTTCAAGCGGTAGAGCATCTCGTCGAGCAAGCCCTGTCCCGCCTGAACTCCTCTCTGACCGTCATCGGTCTATGTGGTGCGCAGGGGAGCGGAAAATCCACGCTGGCCCGCGCATTGAAGGAGCGGTTCGATCGAAAGGGCGTGCCCACTGCGCTGCTCTCGATCGACGACCTTTACCGCACAGGCGCTGAGCGGGAGGCGCTCGGCCGTACCTGTCATCCGTTGCTGCGTACGCGCGGCGTGCCGGGGACGCATGATATCAACCTTGGCCTTGCGGTTATCGATTCACTGGAGCGTGGGCAGGCGGCGCGGCTGCCGCGGTTCGACAAGGCGGCCGACGACCGATTGCCGGAAAGCGCATGGGATGAGGCAGCGCCCGGCACGCGGCTGCTGCTGTTGGAAGGCTGGTGCGTCGGCGCTCGCCCTCAGTCGGAGGCCGATTTGGCCTGCCCCGTGAACGAGTTGGAGCGAGAAGAAGACGCAGAGGGCGTCTGGCGCCATTTCGTAAACAGCGCGTTGGCGAGCAGTTACCAGGCGCTGTTCGCCAGGATCGATCGGCTGATCTTCCTCGCTGCACCAAGTTTTGACGTGGTTTGGCGCTGGCGGAATGAGCAGGAGGAGGAATTGCGCAGCCGCGCGCCTTCGCCGGGCGTGATGTCCGACGAAGAGATTGCCCGCTTCATCCAGCATTATGAACGGCTGACGCGCCATATGCTCGATGACCTTCCCGGCCGGGCCGACATGGTCATCGAATTGGCGGAGGACCGCTCCGTCAAAGCCATTCGCGAGCGGGACGGTTTGCCCTGAGCATATCGAGCCGGGAAGGGCTTTGATCGCCTGCTTGCGACAGGCTCAGCCCGAAGGGTCCTTGTTCGACGCCATAGGCTATAAACAGAAACGGGCGCGGCAATCAGTGCCGCGCCCGTTTCGATTAGTGAAGCCTGTTACTTGCCGGCAGCGGCCGGGCCAGTGGCGGGAGCCGCGTTGGCCGGGGCCTTGCCTTCGACGCTTTCTGCCGCGTTGGTAGCGTTGCCTGCGGCTTCGGCCGGAGTGGCGCTGGCGGCGGCCGGGGCCGCGTCAGCGGCGGGCAGGGGCAGGTTCGAACCCTGCGTGTTCAGCCAGGCGATGAGGTTGGCGCGATCGGCCGGGTTGCCGAGGCCCGCGAAGGTCATCTTGGTGCCGGGCGCGAACTCACGCGGGCTGGTCAGCCAGTGATCGAGATTTTCGAAGGTCCAGTTGCCGCCCTTGCTCTTCAGAGCGTCGGAGAAGGCGAAGCCGCCCTTGCCCTGGCCGATGCCTTCGCCAACGGTCGCGTAGAGGTTCGGACCGATGCCGTTCGCGCCGCCCTGGTTCACGGTGTGGCAGGCGGCGCACTTTGCGAACACCTTCTCACCGGCAGCGACGTCGGCGCTGGCGAGCAGCGTGTTCAGGCCCGGGCCAGCAGCAGCGCCGCCTTCGCCCTCGGCTTCCACGCCTTCGATCGCATAGCCCATCTTTTCCGGGCGTTCGGCATGGAAATATTTGGAGCTGACGATACCGCCACCCAGCGCAACGATCCCCGCAAACAACGCCCAGCCTGCAACGGTGTTGAAACGATCGGCCATTTCGCTTGGATTCCCTTGAATTTCTGTTCTGGCGGCTTGGTGTCCGCGCCCCCTTTAGCGCGCTGCCATAATGGCGCAAGAGCGAACGCGCAAGCATGGTTGAACGCACTATTGCCCGCTTTTGCTGGAGCGCCGCCTTGCGCGTGCTTGCGCGCGTGCGAAGGAGTGCCTAAGCGCGCTCGCACCCATGGAAAACTATCCCGCCCCCGCCCGCGTCATCGTCGCGGACCTGGCCGCAAAGGCGGCAGCCGATCCCTCGCGCGCCATCGCCTATCAGGGCGCGCCGGGCGCGAACTCGCATCTTGCCGCATTGGACTATGCGCCCGATTGCGTGCCGCTGCCCTGTTTCGCCTTTGAAGACGCCATCGATGCGGTGCGCAACGGCCAGGCGGCGCGGGCGATCATTCCGATCGAAAACAGCCTGCATGGCCGCGTCGCCGACATGCATTTCCTGCTGCCCGAATCGGGGCTGCACATCATCGACGAATATTTCCTGCGTATCCGCCACTGTCTGATGGCAGTGGATGACACGCCGGTCAAAAGCGCGATCAGCCACCCGCAGGCGCTGGGTCAGTGCCGCCATTATCTGCGCGAGCGGGGCATCCAGCCGGTCGCTTATGCCGACACCGCAGGCGCCGCCGCGCTGGTCGCGGAATCGCGCAAGCCCGGCGATGGGGCGGTTGCGCCCTATCTGGCGGCCGAACTGTACGGCCTGAAGCTGGTGGCGGAGAATATCGAGGATAGCGACGATAATATGACGCGCTTCCTGGTGCTATCGCGCGAGCCCAAAATGCCGGAGCCGGGCGTCGGTCCGGTGATGACCACTTTCCTGTTCGAGGTGAAGAATGTCCCCGCCGCACTGTACAAGGCGATGGGCGGCTTTGCGACCAACGGCGTCAACATGACCAAGCTGGAAAGCTATCAGCGCGGGGCGAGCTTCGCGGCAACCGAGTTCTTCTGCGATATCGAAGGGATGCCGGGCGATCCGGCGGTCGACCGGGCGCTGGCGGAACTGGAGTTCCACAGCAAATGGGTGCGGATGCTGGGCAGTTACCGGCAGGCGCGGCCGCGTACTTGACGGGGTGACGCGTCTGATGGGGTGACGGGGGAGGCGGCGCTCCCTATAGTTCGAGACGATGGCCGTCGCGCTCCTCCTTTCCGCCCTTGCCATGAGCGCCATCGTGGGCGTGCGCTATCTGCTGACCAGCGGTGGCTTCGCGTTGGCGACGCATATGCGGCAGCCGGGTCTTTATGCGCAGCTGGGAGGCCAGATTCGGCGGGAGATCGGCTGGTCGCTGGCGTCCGCGCTGATTTACGGCATACCGGCGGGCATCGTCGCCTGGGGCTGGCAAACGCATGGCTGGACGCGGATCTACACGGACGTTCATGCCTTTCCGGTCTGGTATCTGCCGGTCTCGGTGCTGCTCTATCTCGCCGCGCATGACAGCTGGTTTTATTGGACGCATCGCTGGATGCACCGGCCGCGCCTGTTCCGCATCGCCCACGCCGTCCATCATGCCAGCCGCCCGCCCACGACCTGGGCGGCGATGAGCTTTCATCCATGGGAAGCGCTGACCGGCGCTGTCGTCATTCCGGCGCTCGTCTTCCTGATCCCCATCCATGTGGCGGCGCTTGGCGTGGTGCTTGCGATCATGACGATCATGGGCGTGTCCAACCATATGGGTTGGGAGATGTTTCCGCGCTGGCTGGTGCAGGGTCCTGCTGGGCGCTGGCTGATCACTGCCAGCCATCATCAGCGGCATCATGAGCTTTATGGCTGTAATTACGGGCTTTATTTCCGTGTCTGGGACCGGCTTTGCGGGACCGATCGGGGATTGGGCGACTTTGAAAAGGGGCGTGCATGAGGGCGAGATCGCTGTTTCTGGCGGCAATGTTGGCCGCGCTGCCCGGCGCCGTCCCGGACAGTCAGCCGCAGCCGCTCAGCATGAGCGTGCAGGATTTGCGGTCGGGCAAGGGCAATCTGCTTGTTTGCATTGTCCGCTCACCTGCCTATTTCCCCGATTGCAGCCGTGATCCCGACAAACGGCATTTGACCGTCTCGGTGTCGTCGGGGGCAATCGCCTTGGGCGAAGTCGCGCCCGGTGATTATGCAATCGCCATCATCCATGACGAAAATGGCAATGGAAAGCTGGACACATTCGCAGGGATCCCGCGGGAGGGCGTGGGTTTTTCCCGCAATCCGGCCATCCGCTTCGGCGCGCCCAGCTTTCGTTCCGCGCAGTTCCCGGTGACAGGATCAGCGGTCCGGCAAGAAATAAAGATCAAATATTTCCTCTGATTGCGCTAATCCGGAACCGTGATGGCAGCGAAACATTCTAGGCTGCTGATCATATTCGTGGAACAGGGGATTTATGAAGCATCGTCGATTTCTGGCCGCTGGGCTGGCCTTCCTTGCGCTGAGCGCCGCAAATCCCGCTATGGCCCAAGTAGAGGACAGCAATGTCCTAACAGTGGGTGTCGGCGCGGCAGTCATTCCCAGCTATGAAGGCTCGGATGACTATCGCGTGATCCCGGTGCCGCAACTGCGTGGCAAGGTCAGCGATTTCGCTTTCTGGACGCGCGGGCCCAGCCTCTACATCGACGCCATCCCCAATAGGGGCGACGGCATTGATTTCCAGCTGGGGCCGGTCGCTGGCGTGCGGTTCGACCGCAGCAGCCGCAAGAGCATCAAGGACGCCGCTGTTCGTGCGCTCGGCGAGCGGGATGTGGCGGTGGAATTGGGCGGCTTTGTGGGGATCGGCAAGACCGGGGTCCTGACCAGCGACTATGACAATCTTTCCGCCCGTGTCGCCATCACCAAGGATGTGGCGGGCGCGCATGACAGCTATGTCATCACCCCGGCAATCGAATATTTCGCACCCTTGTCGACGCGCAGCTTCGTGGGCCTTGGCGTGTCGGCTGACTATGTCGGCAAGAAATATGGCCGCTATTATTATGACGTCGATGCGGCGGAGGCGCTGGCGTCGGGGCTTCCCGCCTATTCGAAGGCCGGCGAGGGTTCCGGTTTCAAGAAAGTCGGCGTGAACCTGACCGGCGGGCTCTCCCTCTCCGGCGACCTGCGCAAGGGCTGGGCGTTGTTCGCGCTGGGCGGCTATTCGCGCATGCTGGGTGACTATGCCGACTCCCCGGTGGTCAGCATCGCGGGGTCGAAGAACCAGTGGATAGGTGCGGTCGGCGTCGGCTATACCTTCTGATCTTGTGCGGACAGGGTGACGCCCCACATAAGGCGCTGTATGGAGGCGGCACCCAACCGCATGAAGGCAGGAGACGAAGACAGTGGCGACCCTTGGACTGAGTGACAGCGACAAGGCGGCGGTGGAGGCATTCCGCCGTGACGTGGTGGACCCGTCGCGCACCAGCCTCGTCATCGTCGATTTCTGGGCCGAATGGTGCGGCCCCTGCAAGCAGCTGACGCCGGTGATCGAGAAGGTCTGCGCCGACTATGCGCCCAAGGGCGTGAAGCTGGTGAAGATCAATGTCGATGAGAATAAGTTCATCGCCGCGCAGTTTCGCGTGCAGTCAATCCCGACCGTCTATGCCGTGTTCCAGGGCCAGCCTGTCGCCGACCTGAGCCAGGCGCGGACTGAGGGGCAGCTGAAGCAGTTCCTCGACCAGATGCTCGCCCAGTTGCCGATCGAATCGGACGAGAAGGCACAGCTTGAGGAAATCGCGCCGCTGATCGAAATGGGCGAGGAGATGCTGGCCGGCGGCGAGAATGAACGCGCGCTTTCGGTGTTCGAGCAGATCGCGCAGATGGCGCCGGATAATGCGGAGGTCGCGTCCGGGCATGCCCGCGCGCTGGTCGCGCTGGCGCGGCTGGACGAGGCGGAGGCGGTGCTCGCTGCGCTGCCGGCCGATGTAGCGAAGGATCAGGCGGTAGATCGCGCCCGCGCCGCCATTGCTCTGGCTCGCGATGCCAAGCCCGTGTCCGACCTGTCGGGAATCGAAGCGAAGGTTGCAGCCAATCCCGACGATCATGAGGCGCGGTTCGAACTTGCAGGCGGGCTTATGGCCAATGGCGATCGGGACCGGGCGGCCGACGAACTGCTGGAGATTGTCCGCCGCGATCGCGAGTGGAATGAAGGCGCGGCGAAGGCACAATTGCTGAAACTGTTCGAAGCGACCGGCCTGGAAGATCCCTGGGTAGCGGCGCAGCGACGGAAATTGTCGCAAATCCTCTTTTCCTGACGGTTCGCGCACGTGAACCGGGCCCGCGTCTCCATCTTCCCGCTGTCAGGCGCGCTGCTGCTGCCGGGCATGGAATTGCCGCTGCACATCTTCGAGCCGCGCTATCGGGCCTTGATCCATGACGCGATGGCGCGCGACCGGCGCATCGGCATGATCCAGCCGCGCGGGGGCGGGGTGAAGCCTGCGCTGTTCGACGTCGGCTGCCTTGGCCAGATCAGCCAGATCGAGGCGTTAGAGGATGGCCGCTTCAACATCATCCTCAAGGGGCTGGCGCGCTTTCGCCTGATCCGCGAACTGGATGTAGCCACCGCCTTCCGCCAGATCGAGGCGGATGTGGAGCAGGCTCCGGAGGATGAGGTGCTGCACGCCGTCGAGCGCGCGGCGCTGGAGCAGGAATCGCGGCGCTTTGCCGATGCGCTGGGCTATGTGGTCGATTGGACGGCGGTGTCGCGGTTGGACGACATGTCGCTCGTCAACGGCATCGCCCAGATCGCGCCTTTCGACCCTGCGGCCAAGCAGACGCTGCTGGAGGCGGACACGCTGAATGAACGGTGTGAACTTATCATCCAGTTGATGCAGATATTCGGCCGCGTCGAACGCGACGGCGGGGCGACGATGCAATGAGCGAGGGAGTGGACCCCTATCTGCTGTCGAAGCTGGTCTGCGCCGTGACCCGCACGCCGCTGCGCTGGGATGCGGAGCGGCGCGAGTTGATCTCCGACACTGCCGGGCTGGCCTATCCGGTGCGGGATGGCGTGCCGGTGCTGGTGGTGCGTGAGGCGCGGGCGGTATAAGCCTCGTCATCTCAGCGGAAGCTGGGATCTCGTTCTTGAGTCAGGAGATCCCAGCTTTCGCTGAGGTGACGGATTTAAGGGGATCGGAAGGAAAAGGCCGGCCCCGTTTCCGGAACCGGCCTTCCTTCGCGACCGTAGGGGAAAGGTCAGAACTTGAAGTCCAGCCGCGCGTAATAATAGCCGCCCGACGTGCTGTAGGGGCCGTGGCCATAATAGCTGTTATAGGCGCCCGCACCGTTCTGATAGGGCGATACGCCGACCGGCACGGTCACGCCCTGCAGCAGCTTGGGTACTTCGGGCCGCTTGTTGAACAGATTGTTCGCACCGACCGAGAATTTGACGAAGTCGGTGAAATCATAGCCCACTTCCAGATCGGTGATCGCCGTCGCCTTCACGACGCCGTTGAAGTAGAGCTGGTTAGCGCCGCCCGCACCGTCGGCGATCAGGAAGCCGCCCTCAGGTATCACGATCGACCCAGCCGAGCTTGACGTGAAGGCGGGACGCACCAGCACGCTGGTCTTGCCGTAGAAGGTTTCACGAAGGTTCAGCGAGAACTTGCCGCTCTTGAACAGGGCGTTGGCCACGACCTTATAGTCGGGGTTGGATCGTTCGATATTGCTTTCCGACGCCGCGTTGAAGATCGGATAGCCGACCTTGTTATCGGTGATCTTCGTCTTGTTGTAGTTGGCGGTCAGCGACAGGTTGAGCGAGCCGAAGTCCAGCGCCACCGGATAGGTGGCGGAGAAATCGATGCCCCAGGTCCGGGTGTCGATGCCGTTGGTGAAGCTCGACACGCCGATCGTGCCGTTGGTGAAGAGCGCGCTATCAAGCACGATGCCTGCTGCGCTGAGCGCGTTCAGGATGTCGGCTGCCCCAGGCTGCACCACGCCGTTCAGCACCGCGTTGCGCGCCGCCGTTCCGGTGATGCGATCCTTGATCTTGATGAGGTAGCCATCGATGGTGATCGCCAGCTTCGGCACCGGACGCAGTACGACACCGGCCGAGAAATTCTTCGACTTTTCCGGCTTGAGCGGGCCGAAGCCAAGCAGCGCGGCGGCAGGCGTACCAGCGGGCAGCTGAGCAACGGCGCTGGTTGGGCCGACATTGATGGTCGAATATTTCTGTTCAGCGAGCGTCGGGGCGCGGAAGCCGGTGCTGACGGTCCCGCGGATCGCGATGGCGTCCGAGAAGTCGTAACGCGTCGTGGCTTTCCAGATCGCCGTGTCGCCGAAGTCCGTATAATCTTCGTAGCGCCCGGCAAGATCGACGCTCCAGCGGTCGACCGGCTCGGCGATCAGGTTCAGATAGACGGCCTTGGAGCTGCGTTGATAATCGCCCGCGTCGGTCGCCTTGTAGCCAGGGAAGGATTGGACGCCAGTCTTGTAAGTCGAGACCGCATCCCCCTGAAGGATTTCATATTCGTCCTTACGGTATTCACCGCCGAACGCCAGCGTCAGCGGGCTCGCCATGCCGACTTCAAATTCCTTGCGGATGTCGGCGGTGATGGTGGTCTGGGCTAGCTTGAAGCCGCCGTCATAGGCACTGCTGGGCGTGATCGCCCGTGCTACGCCGCCAGCGGCGAAGCTTTCCTGCCAAAGTTCGCGGTGCGCGGACTGTTCGGTGTAGATGCTGTCCTTCTGCGCGCCGTAGGTGCCGCTGATGTCATAATTCCAGCCGCCGCCAAATTCGCCCTTCGCGCCGATGGTAAAGCTATATTCGTCCTCGACCACATGCTGGAGCGGGACCATGCCCCAGACGCCTGTGTCGCTGTAGCAGATGCTGGGGTCGTAAGCGGCCGGCGTGACGCTGCCGCCCAGATTTCCAGCTTCATAGCAGATGCGCTTGGGATGACGGTAACCCTGCTTGGCCCAGCCTTCGCGCCGGGCATAGTCGCCGAAGCTGTAGAGTTCGACGCCGCCGAAATCATAGCCCATATTGTAGAAGCCGAGCGTCAGCTTCGTGCGGGGCTGGCCGCCATTGATGCCCGCCAGGGCGTCGCCCGCCAGGTTCGACCATTGTGCTGGCGTGTTGGATTGCAACGTGCCGTCAGGCTTGGTGATCTGCACCTGACCGGTACCGACGGTGGTATAATCCTGCCTGCGGTGGAAAAGCGTCAGGTTGAAGAATCCGTCTTCGCCCAGCTTGAAGCCCATATTGCCGGAGGCGGAGAAGAGTTCGCCTTCGCTGTCATAATATTGGCCGCCAGTGACCTTGAAGGTTCCGCCTTCATCTTCGTCCTTGAGGATGAAGTTGATGACGCCCGCGATCGCGTCGGTGCCATAGACGGCCGCTGCGCCTTCCTGCAGCACTTCGACGCGGGCTACCGAATCCGGCGGGATAAGGTCGATGCTGGGAGCGGCCGAACCTTGGAATGCGCCGGAAATGACCTGGAGGATGCCGTTGCCGTGGCGCCGCTTGCCATTGACCAGCACGAGCGTGTGGTTGGGGCTGAGGCCGCGGAGTCGGGCGGAAAGGGAGAAGCTGGAAAGATCGGTGCCCTGGGTCTGCGCGGTAAAGCTCGGGACGATCTGCGTCAGCACCTGGTTGAGATTCGGCTGCCCGACATGGCTGATCGCCTCTTCGCTCAACACCTGAACCGGCGCGGCTGCTTCGGCGGCCTGCATGCCGACTGCGCGCGTGCCCGTAACGATGATCGCGCCGCCGTCATCGGCCTGCGGCTCCTGGGGCGCTTCCTGCGCGATGGCGCAGGCCGACCATGAGGATGCGAGAATAAGAGAGAGTCTAAGAGCGGATAGTCGTTTCATCTATTGCCCCCTGCTTGTTGATTTATCGTGCAGTGGGAAAGACGAAGAGGTGCGGTTTAGCCGCTATTGCAGCGCACAATGCGCTGGTTGAGAATCGTGCAACTTGACTGCGCATTTTGCATGCAAAACGCGTGGGGGATTTTGAGCCGTCGTTCGTAGTGGCAATTTCAAGCGGTAGCCTCAGGACGCCAGCGCCGCGTCGATCAGGTCGCGGCCTTCCTTGCTGTTCCAGTCCAAGGCGCCCACCACGCGGGCCATTTCCTTGCCCTGCGCGTCATAAAGGACAGTCGTCGGCAGCATGCCGGTGTTGTAGTGGAAGCCGAACTGATTTTCCGGATCGATCCAGCCTTTGAGGTTGGGCAGCTTATGCTTCTGGAAAAATGCCTTCACCACGCTCTCGCCCTGGCTGTCCTGCGAGATGGTGAGAACGGCCAACCCCTTGGGTCCGTAGCTCTTCGCCACCGCGTCCAGCGTCGGCATTTCCGCCACGCACGGCGCGCACCAGGTCGCCCAGAGATTGACCAGCATCGGCTTGCCCGCGAAGTCCTTGAGCGTAGCGTCCGCGCCGTCCGGCCCCGCAAAGGTGAAGTCGGGCGCGGGCGTGCCTGCCTTCGATCGGTCGAGCGTGTAGCTGAACTCTCCCTTGCCGCTTTGGGCGGGTCCTTTCGCCTCGCCGCTCGCCGCCGGCACTTCCGCGCTGCTATTTGCTTGACCTTGCCCCGGAGCCGGTGATTGCCTATCGCACGCGCCGAGGCCAGCCAGCAGGAGCAGTGTCATTACGCAGGGCAAAGTTGATCGGGACGGGGAAGATCGCACGGGAGACAGCTCCAACAGCATGTGGGGCGGGCGCTTCGCGGCAGGCCCGGCTTCGGTCATGCGCGAGATAAATGCCTCCATCCCGTTCGACAAGCGATTGTGGAAGCAGGACATCGCCGGATCGAAGGCGCATGTCGCGATGCTGGCCAAGCAGGGCATCGTCAGCGCGGAAGATGCGCAGGCGATCAGCGCCGGGCTCGACACGATCGCGGGCGAATATGAAGCCAATGGCGTGCCGGTGAACCTGGACCTGGAAGACATCCATATGGTCACGGAGTCGCGGCTGGCCGAGTTGATCGGTCCGGCGGCAGGGCGGCTGCATACCGCGCGCTCGCGCAACGACCAGGTGGCGACGGACTTTCGCCTATGGGTGCGCGACGCGATCGATGAGGTCGAGGCGGGGCTGGCGCTTTTCCAGCAGGCGCTGCTGTCGCGTGCGGAGGAGCATGCCGATGCGGTCATGCCGGGCTTCACCCATCTCCAATCTGCGCAGCCGGTGACGCTGGGCCACCATCTGATGGCCTATCATGAAATGATCCGCCGCGATCGCAGCCGCTTTGCCGATGCGCGCGCGCGGGCGAACGAATGTCCGCTGGGCGCGGCGGCGCTGGCCGGGACCGGCTTCCCGATTGATCGCCATGCGACCGCGGCAGCGCTGGGCTTCGCGAAGCCGACCGACAACAGCCTCGACAGCGTTTCCGACCGCGACTTCGCGCTCGATTATCTGATGGCGGCGACCCAGTGCAGCCTGCACCTGTCGCGCCTGGCCGAGGAATTCATCATCTGGGCGAGCCAACCGTTCGGCTTCGTCAAGCTGCCCGACGCCTATTCGACCGGCAGCTCGATCATGCCGCAGAAGCGCAACCCCGACGCTGCCGAGCTGGTGCGCGGCCATGCCGGACGGATCATGGGTTGCATGACCGCGCTGTGCGTCACGATGAAGGGCCTGCCGCTCGCTTATTCCAAGGACATGCAGGACGACAAGCCGCCGGTATTCGAGGCGCATGACCTGCTGGGCCTGTCGATCGCGGCGATGACCGGCATGGTCGAAACGGTGACCTTCCGCACCGATCGCATGCGGGCGCTCGCCGAAAGCGGCTTCGCGACGGCGACGGATCTGGCCGACTGGCTGGTGCGCGAAGCCAATGTGCCTTTCCGCGAAGCGCATCATATCACGGGCCGCGCGGTTGCGGCGGCGGAGAGCGCGGGCACGCCGCTCGCCGACCTGCCGATCGAGACGCTGAAAGCCATTGACCCGCGCATCGATGAGCGCATCTATGCGGTACTGACGGTCGATGCTTCGGTCGCCAGCCGCAAGAGCCATGGCGGCACCGCGCCCGATCAGGTGCGCGCGCGCATCGCGCAGGCGCGAGAGGAGAAGGCATGAGGATCACGCTCGCCCGCGGAATGGCGCTTGGTGCATTGGCGCTCGCCCTGGCATCATGTGGCGGCCGCCAGCCATTGAAGCCGATCGAAGGGCAGAAGATGCCGGCCGTTCCGGTGGGCGCTGCCGCCGCGCCGACAGCGCAGCAGCTCATGACACCTTCGACCCAGGCGCGGCCAGAGCGAAACGTTGAACTGCTCACCCAGTCGCAGGAGCGCAAGGATGATCCGTTCGACCTGCCGCCTGAAAAGCAGCCCTGACAAGACCCGCTAGGACAAAGAAGCCTTGGACCATTTTGACTATGTAAACGGCGCCATGCATGTGGAGCAGGTGCCGATGGCGGATATCGCGCAGGCGGTGGGGACGCCCGTCTATATCTATTCCACCGCGACGCTGACGCGCCATGTGAACGTGTTCCGCGACGCGCTGTCGCGGCTGGATGATCCGTTGATCGCCTTTGCGGTCAAGGCCAACCCCAATGGCGCGGTACTCGCGACGTTGGCAAAGCTGGGACTGGGGGCGGACGTGGTTTCCGGTGGTGAACTGCTGCGGGCGATCGCGGCGGGCATTCCGGCGAACCGCATCGTCTTTTCCGGCGTCGGCAAGACCGCCGAGGAAATGCGGCTGGCGCTGGAGCATGGCATCTACCAGTTCAATCTGGAGAGCGAGCCGGAAGCGGAAATGCTGTCCGAAGTAGCGCTGTCGTTGGGCAAGAAGGCTCCCGTTGCTTACCGGATCAACCCCGATGTCGATGCGGGCACCCATGCCAAGATTTCCACCGGCAAGTCAGAGAACAAGTTCGGCATTCCCTATGACAGGGCGCTGGAAAGCTACGCCGCCGCGCGAGATCTGCCTGGCCTCGATGTGCAGGGCGTCGCGGTGCATATCGGCAGTCAATTGACTGACCTGACGCCATTGGAAGCCGCCTTCACCAAGGTCGGCGCGCTGATCGAGCAGTTGCGCGCGGCGGGTCATGTGATCCGCACCGCCGATCTCGGCGGCGGCCTTGGCGTGCCTTATGATCCCTCGCTCCCCATTCCGCCGCTGCCCGCTGCCTATGGCGAGATGGTGACGCGCGTGACGCAGGGTTGGAATGTCCGCCTGATGTTCGAGCCCGGCCGCGTCATCGTTGGTAATGCAGGCGCGCTGCTGTCGCGCGTGGTGCGGGTGAAGCAGGGAGCACAAGCGCCGTTCGTTATCGTCGATGCCGCGATGAACGACCTGATGCGGCCCAGCCTTTATGACGCCTGGCACGACATTCGCGCCGTCCATCCGGCCGGTACGCGCGAAACCGCCAATGTGGTGGGGCCGGTCTGCGAAACCGGCGACACCTTCGCGATGCACCGTGACATGGATGTGGTGCAGGCGGGCGATCTGGTCGCCTTCATGACGGCGGGCGCCTATGGCGCGACCATGGCGGGCACCTATAACAGCCGTCCGCTGACCCCTGAGGTATTGGTTTCCGGCGATAAATGGGCGGTCGTTCGCGCACGGCCGCCGATTGAGGCGCTGATCGAAGCCGACAGCATTCCGGACTGGGTTCGCGACTGATGCAGAGCCTGCCCGTCTTCCTGGTGCTGAGGGGCAGGCCGGTGATCCTGACCGGGGAAGGGGAGGCCGCGGACGCCAAGCGGCGGCTGCTGGAACGCGCCGGAGCTCACATCGTGGGGGAGGCGGACGAGGCTGCTCTCGCGATCGTCGCGGATGGCGATGAGTCTGCGGTAGCCCGGCTCAAGGCACGGGGCGTGCTGGTGAACGCCACCGACCGTCCGGAGCTGTGCGATTTCACGCTGCCCGCCATCGTCGATCGCGATCCGGTGCTGATCGCCATCGGCACGGGCGGCGCATCAGCGGGCCTTGCCAAGGCGCTGCGCCAGCGAATCGAGGCGCTGTTGCCGCAGAGTTTGGGCGCACTCGCCGCCGCTCTTTATGGCGCGAGGGCGGCCATCCGCGCACGTTGGCCGGAAGCCAGCGCCCGCCGCCGGGCGATCGATGCCGGGCTGGCTGCTGGCGGGCCGATCGACCCGATGCGCGACGACGCTGCCGATGGGGTGCCGCTTTGGCTGGCGGAGCAGGGTGACGCTGCTGCGTCGCGCCTCGTTCATCTCTCTCTACTGTCCGGCGATCCCGACGATCTGACGCTGCGCACCGCGCGTTTGCTCGGGGAGGCCGACCGCATCTATCACGCACCCGAAGTGCCGTCCTCCATTCTCGATCGCGCCCGCGCCGATGCAGTGCGCATCCCCGCATCCGCGCCGCCTGCCTATCCCGGCGAGGGGCTCTCGCTCTGGCTGGAGCTGCCGAGATGAGCCGGGTGTTCGTCAATGAAGGCGGCCATGCGCGTGAAATCACCCTCGATGCCTTTTGCGCAGAAGCCGATCATGCTGCCTTCAGCTGGGTCCATGCGGATGGTTGGCGGGAGGACGCGCGCGATATCGTTTCCCGCTGCGATCATATGCCGGAGGCCGCTCTGTCCGCTTTGCTCGCGCAGGAAACCCGGCCCCGCTGCACATTGATGGCGCATGGCGCGCTCATCAACCTGCGCGGCCTGGGCAGCGAAGAGGACGCCTTGGGCGATCCGCTCGTATCGATCCGCCTGTGGGCGGAGCATGCGCGCGTCATTTCGGTCAGCTATCGCCCGCTCGCCGCCTTCGAACCGGTGATGAAGCGCATGCTGGCTGGCGCAATCCATGATCCGGGTGATCTGATCGCCGCCTTCGCGCAGGAAATCACCGAAGCGCTGGACCCCGAAATTGCCCAACTGGGTGACGATTTGGACGAGATTGAAAGCACGCTCAGCGACAATGGCGCGCCCGAAGTGCGGCGCAACGTGGCGGAAATCCGTGCTACGGCCATCAGCTACCGCCGTTTCATCGCGCCGCAGCGGCAGGCGCTCGAACGGCTATCGGCCGCCGACGCGCCATGGCTCCACCCTGACGACCGGCTGCATCTGCAGGAAGCGGCAGACCGCTGCGCCCGTATGGCCGAAGAACTGGAGGCGGTGCGCGAACGGTCAGCGCTGGCGCATGAAGAACTGACTGACCTGCGTGCGGAACAGATGAACCGTCAGGCGCTGATCATATCGGTCGTGGCGCTGGTCTTCCTGCCGTTGACCTTCCTGACCGGCCTGCTCGGCATGAATGTGAATGGCATCCCCTTCGCCCATGAAGCCTGGGCATTTTGGGGCGTGGTCGCAGTATGCGTGGCGATGGCGGCGGGGATCAGCGGCTGGTTCGTCGCGACCCATTGGCTAAAGCGCTGATCGTCAGGCCCGGCTCGCGCTCAATCGCGCAATTTCTTCGTTCAAGGCCTGGATCGATGAGACCAGCCGCGCCCGGTCGGCCTGTAATTCCTGCAGGGCATCGCGCGTTTCGCCCAACTCCACCGCCCGCCGGGCGATGCGGGCATCCAGTTCGGCATTATGTCGGGCGAGCGCGCTCAGTTCGTCGGCGCGCTGGCACAAGTGGCGGAGCCGCGCGTCCAGCACGTCGAAGTCGAACGGCTTGGTGATATGATCGTCGGCCCCTGCCTCCAGCGCTTCCACCACGCTGATGCTGTCATGACGCCCGGTGATCATGACGAAACTGGCCTGGCCAGCCAATCCGGCGGCGCGGATCTTTTTCATCGTGGCGATGCCGGGCAGAATGACGAGGCTCATGTCGATCAGGATGACGTCGACGGGACGGGCAAGCAGGCGGTTCAGCGCCACAAACCCGTTTTCCGCGAGCGCGACATCGTAGTTCAGATGCGACAGACGGCGCGCCATCACCGCGCGAGCGGTGTCATCCTCATCGATCAACAGCAAGCGGCGGCGGCGCTGCGGAACGCCGGTCCCGGTCCTGTCGCTGTCCTCGTCCCGCCGAGCGGCGCTGACGCTGGGCTTGAAAAACTGCATGGCGTGCATCTCCTGGCACACCTTGATCTAGGATAACCAGGCAAATAAATGGTTAATGCGCGCTTGCCTGTAACGCAATTGCCGCGTCAGGCGCATAGGCGCGCAAAAAACAATCGACGGCATAGGCGACGTCCGCCTGGACCTGCTCTGCAGAGGGCGGCTCGCTATTGCCCCAGATCATCTGCTGGTGACAGCCTGACAGGGTTAGGACGACCAGAGTCCTTGCCGCCAATTGCGGATCGTCGCGCCGCAACCGGCCGCGCTCCATGCAGCCTTCCAGAAAGTGCGCCAGCAGATTGCGCGTGTGCAGTGGCGCCAGCTCCAGGAAGATCGCGCCCATTTCCGGGAAGCGATTCGCCTCCGCCGCGACGAGCCGGTGCAGCGCGATCGCTTCGGGCGATGTCACCTTGCGCAGCAGATCATGGCTGAAGCGCAGCAGCGTGGGTTCAAGCTCCCCGGCCGGGTCGAGCAGCTGGATCAGGCTGGCATGATAGGTTTCCGTCGCGTCCCGCAAGACGGCGGCGAACAATTCCTCCTTGCCCGGGAAATAGCTCCATAGCGTGCCCTTCGATCCGCCAAGTTCGGCAGCGATGGAGGACATGGTGGTCGCGGCATAGCCATTTTCGAGGAACGATCGACGCGCCACTGCGATTATAGCGCCGCGCCGATCGCGGCGTCGCGCTTCGCGGCGGGACAAACAGGGGGCTTCCGTCGATTCTGTCATAAAAGCGTACCATATAGTACGATATTTTTATTGACAAGGCCTTGCAGCAGGAGCAAGGGCATTTTTCATACCAGTCAGTACGGTTTTCTATGTCGGTGAGTCGTTCCATCTTATCTTCACGCACGGCAGTATCTGCAGCGGCGATGCTGGCCCTGGCCGGCTGTGCATCCGTCCCTGATCTCGGACCCGCGCCCACGCCCCGCACGGCAGAAAGCGTCGCGGCTTTTCAAACGTTGGGGCAGGGCAGTGCGCTCTGGCCCGACGAAGCTTGGTGGAAGGTCTATGGCGACCCTCAACTGGATGCGTTCATGGAGGAGGGGCTGGCCGCCTCGCCTGACATGGCCGCCGCCGCCGCCCGTTTCCGCCAAGCGTCCGCCGCGGCGCAACAGGCCGGAGCGCCGCTGCTCCCCTCGGTCGATCTGAATGCCTCGGCCGACGCGACCAAGCAGAGCTACAATATGGGCTTCCCCAAGGATTTCGTGCCCAAGGGGTGGCTCGGCACCGGACGGGTCGCGCTGGACTTTAATTTCGACCTCGACTTGTGGGGGAGGAATCGCGCAGCGCTGGCCGCAGCCACATCGGAAGCGGATGCGGCGCGCATCGATGCGCAGCAGGCGCGGCTGGCGCTGACCACCGGGGTTGCGGACGCCTATGCCGATCTCGCGCGGCTCTATGATCAACGCGCGATCCAGCAGCGGGCGCTCGACATCCGGTCCGCCAGCCAGAAGCTGGTGACGCAGCGGCAGCGCAATGGCCTGGAAACCCGCGGCAGCGTCCGGCAGGCGGATGCCACGGTTGCCTCTGCGCGGGCGGCGCTCGCTGGCATCGATCAGTCCATCGCCGTCCGGCGTCATCAGATCGCGGCGCTGATCGGCGCGGGTCCTGACCGCGGGCTTGCGATCTCGGAGCCCCGGCTCGGCAATCTCTCTCCGCTCGGCCTGCCCGCCGACGTCACCACCAACCTTGTCGCGCGCCGCCCCGACATCGCCGCCGCGCTCGCCCGGACGGAGGCGGCGGCCAAGCGCATCAAGGTTGCGCGCGCGGATTTCTTTCCGGCGATCCGGTTGAGTGCGCTCGTGGGTGTCCAGTCGCTTGGATACAACACCTCCTTTATCGATCAATCAGTGACGGGTCCGCGCTCCTTCCTCGACACGCTGTTCAGCAAGGATTCGCTGTTCGGAAATGTCGGCCCGGCGGTCAGCCTGCCGATCTTCCATGGTGGCGAATTGAGGGGGCGCTATCGCGGCGCGCGCGCGGCATTTGACGAAGCGGTCGCCAATTATGACAAGACGGTACTCGGCGCTTATCAGCAGGTCGCTGACGCCGTCACCGGCAGGCGCATATTGGATCAACGGCTGACGGAAGCGCGTGCTGCGCTTGCCGCTTCGGAAGAAGCCTATGCGATCGCGCAGAAGCGATATCAGGGCGGCCTTTTCACCTATCTTGATGTGCTGAATGTCGAAGACCAGCTGCTTGCGGCGCGCCAGTCCGTCGCGGAACTGGAAGCCACCGCATTCACGCTCGACATTGCTCTCATTCGCGCGCTGGGCGGCGGCTTTGTCGCCAGCGCCACTTCGTCCAAGGACCTTTCCAATGGCTGACGCAGCCCCCGAATTCATGTCCGAAACCGTCCCGGCCGAGAAGAGCGCGCGGATGGAGCAGCGCAAGAAGTGGCTGGTCCGCCTAGGGCTGGCGGTGCTCATCATCGGGGCGCTCTATGGCCTTTATTATGTGCTGATCGGGCGCAATCATGTCAGCACCGACAATGCCTATGTGAATGCGGAAATCGCGCAGGTGACGCCGCTTATCTCCGCGCAGGCGGTCGAGGTGCGGGTGACGGACACGCAGGCTGTGAAGCGCGGCGACATATTGGTCCGGCTTGATCCCACCAATGCGCGCATCGCGCTGGCGCAGGCGGAAGCCGATCTTGCCGAGGCGCGCCGCCGCTTCCGCCAGACTTCCGCGACCAGCAGCTCGCTGGCTGCGCAGGTGCAGGCGCGCGGAGCGGATATCGCGCAGGCGAACGCTCAGCTCGCGGCCGCGCAGGCCGATTATGACAAGGCGCGCGTGGACCTGCAGCGGCGTGAGGCGCTTGCCCCCGAAGGCGCGGTTTCGGGCGACGAAGTCACCAGCGCGCGCAAGGCGTTTGCCGCTGCACGTGCGGGTCTCGAGCAGGCGCGCGCGGGCGTGGCGACCGCCAGGGCCACCCAAGGCGCGGCTGAAGGGCAGCTCGCCGCCAATGATGCGCTGGTGCGTGGTTCGACGGTCGAAACCGATCCCGCCGTACTCGCGGCGAAGGCGAAGCTGGAAAATGCCCGGTTGGACCTTGAACGCACGATCATTCGCGCGCCCATCGACGGTGTCGTCACGCGCCGCCAGGTGCAGGTCGGCCAGCGGGTCGCGCAAGGTACGCCGATCATGAGCATCGTTCCGCTGGCTCAGGTCTATGTCGATGCCAATTTCAAGGAACGGCAGCTGCGCCGCGTTCGCATCGGAATGCCCGCCACCGTCATCGCGGACATCTACGGCGGCGATGTGGTCTATCATGGCAAGGTTGTCGGTTTTTCAGGCGGCACCGGATCGTCCTTGGCGCTGATCCCGGCGCAGAACGCGACTGGCAACTGGATCAAGGTGGTTCAGCGCCTGCCGGTGCGTATCGCGCTTGATCCCAAGGAACTCGCCGCGCATCCGCTTCGTGTGGGGCTTTCGACCGAAGTCGAAATCGATCTGTCGGGCGATTGAGGAGCCTTGCGGTGACCGGCCAGGCCGAAACCTTCCCCCTGAACCCGCGCCAGCGCATGCTGGCCGGGCTGGTGCTGGCGTTCAGCAATTTCATGGTCGTTCTGGACCTGACGATCGCGAACGTGTCGGTGCCGCACATCGCGGGGAACCTCGGCATTTCGCCTGACCAGGGTACTTGGATCATCACATCCTACGCTGTGGCGGAGGCGATCTGCGTGCCGCTGACCGGCTGGCTGGCCCAGCGGTTCGGGACGGTGCGCCTTTTTACCTGGGGCATGATCGGCTTCGGGCTGTTCTCCTTGCTGTGCGGCCTGTCGACCACGCTCGGCATGATCGTCGCCTGCCGCATCGGGCAGGGGCTGTGCGGCGGTCCGCTGATGCCCATGTCGCAGACGCTGCTGATGCGCATCTATCCGCCGGAACAACGGGCAAAGGTCATGGGGCTGTGGGCGATGACCACGCTGGCGGGGCCGGCGGTGGGGCCGATCATCGGCGGCTATATCAGCGACAATTGGAGCTGGCACTGGATCTTCTTCATCAACCTGCCGATCGCAGCCGTTTGCGTCTTCGCGGCGATGGCGTTGCTGGGGCCGGTGGAAACCGAGCGGCATAAGCTGCCGATCGACTATATCGGTCTTGGCCTGCTGATCTTCTGGATCGGATGCCTTCAGATCATGCTGGACACCGGGCGCGATCATGACTGGTTCGGCGATCCGATGATCGTCGCGTTGGCCGTGATGGCGGCAATCGGCTTCCTCGTCTTCATCATATGGGAATTGACGGAGGAACATCCGATCGTCGATTTGCGGGTATTCCGCCATATCGGCTTCACATCGGGCGTGATCACCCTGTCGCTGTGCTTCGGCGCTTATTTCGCCGGCATCGTCATCATTCCGCAATGGCTGCAAATGTCGATGGGCTATACGGCCTATTCGGCAGGCTTCGTCACTGCCTTCACCGCGATGACCGCGATCTTCGCCGCTCCCTTCGCTGGGCGTGCAGTGGGGAAGATCGACGTGCGCTTCCTGATATCGGGGTCGGTGATCTGGATGGGGATCGTCACCATGTGGCGATCGAGCTGGACCAGCACGGCTGATTTCTGGACGCTGTCGTTGCCGCAGGTCGTTCAAGGCTTTGCCATGCCCTTCTTCATGATCCCGCTGACGACGCTGACCCTGGGCTCGGTACCGCCGGAGGAAACCGCTTCGGCAGCGGGCATGCAAAGCTTCCTGCGAACCCTTGCAGTCGCGATCTCGACGTCGATCGTCCTTACCGGCTGGGGCAATGGCCAGCGTGTCGCGCGCAACGAACTGGTGTCCGCGCTTGATCCGGGCGTAGGCTCCTCGCTGGCGGGGACCGGCATATCGGCGGCACAGACGCCGCAGATGATTGCCGATCTGGTCGATCAGCAATCGACCGTGCTGTCGATGAACCATGTCTTCTTCGTCGCCGCGCTGGTCCTGTTCCTTGCAGGCGCGCTGGTCTGGATCGCGCCCAAGCCGACCGCCCGGGTGGACATGTCGGCGGCTCACTGACCGAGGCGGATTTCCCGATTTATGCCGATGGCGCGCAGGAACGGCTCGTCATGGCTCACGACGATCAGCGCGCCGTCATAGCCAGCCAGCCCCTGTTCGATCGCTGTGATGCTGTCGAGGTCGAGGTGATTGGTCGGTTCGTCCAGCATCAGCAGCGGCGGTAGCGCCGCGCCACCCAGCACGCAGGCGAGGCCCGCGCGCAGCAACTGCCCGCCGCTAAGGCTCCCTGCACTTTGTAGCGCGAGATCCGCCCGGAACCGGAAACGCGCTAGCGCGGCTCGCACTTCATTATGCGTGGCTTGGGGGTGCAGACGCGAGAAATTGTCGGCGATGCTGGACTGCGGGTCGAGCAGGTCGACGCGCTGGTCGAGCAGCGCGCAATCGACCCGCCGCTCGATGTGTCCGGACAGCGGGGGCAGGGTGCCCGCGATGACATGCAGCAGCGTTGATTTGCCTATGCCGTTGGCCCCTGTAATGGCGATCCGCTCCGGTCCAGTGACATTTAGGGAAAAGCCGTCGAGCACTGGTTTGCGCCCAGCATGACCGGCTGTGATATGGTCCAGCACGACGACCCGTTGGCCGGCCGATAGTCCCGTGGACGGCAGCGTGACCGTCAGACTCTCGACCCGTTCGATCCGCTCGCGTGCAGCACTTGCGGCCTCGGTGGCCTCCAGCCGCAAGCGCTCCGCAAGTCGGGCCGCTTCGCCGCCTGAACCCTCGGCCCGGTCCTTGCGCATGCCGATCAGGATGCGCGGCATATCGCCCTTCGCTCCTTTTCGCGCGCCTGCGGCATCGCGCCGTTGCTTGCGCTCAGTCGCGGTCTGCGTTCGCTTGGCGACGTCTTTCATCCGCCTTTCGGCCTGGGCTAGGTCCTGCTCCGCCGCTGCGAGTTCGACCGCCTTGCGCGCCTGCCAGGATGAAAAGTTCCCTCCGTGACGGCTGATGCCCAAGCTGGTCAGTTCGGCAATCGCATCCATCTCCTCCAGCAGGGTGCGGTCATGGCTGACAATGATCGCTCCCGCACGCCAGCGTCCCAGCAGCGCAATGAGCGCGGTTCGGCCTTCCGCATCCAGATTGTTGGTCGGCTCGTCCAGGAGAAGGAAGTCCGGTTTGGCGAAGACGGCTGCGGCAAGCGCCGCCCGCGTGCGTTGGCCACCGGACAGTTTATCCAGCTCCGTGTCCGGGCCGGCGGTGAGGCCGACCTCCGCCAGCGCTTCCTCCATCCGGGCCGGCAGCGTCCAGTCGCACGCCTCCAATTCGTCGACTGTGGCGTCCCCCCGCTCTGCCTTGGCGAGCAGGGCTATTGCCTCCCGCACGCCGAACAGATCGGCGATTGTTTCGCCAGGGCTGACCTGCACGGTCTGGCGCAGTTCGGCCAGGGTGCCGTCGATCTGGACGGTTCCGCCGCTTGGCTTCAGCCTGCGTGCGATGATGGCGAGCAGCGTCGATTTGCCGACGCCATTGCGCCCGACAAGTCCGATCCGCTCGGAAGTGAAACGAAAATCGAGATCCGAAAGGACCGTGGTGCCGTCAGGCGTGGACCAGCTTAGGCGAGAGAGGATGATGGCGGGCATGGACAAAAAACTTCCTGAAAGCAGAGCGTTGGGGCTGCGCGATCAGGTGCATGTCCATGTTGATGATCCTCCGGAAACTGGCCTGTGCTAATATAGCAGCGGCGACGCGATGGCAACCGGGGCCAACCGGCACCGATTGACGCGGCGCAGCATCGCGGTCACTGAAGGGCCAAAAGGGCTGGGTCAGATGCGAATCGTCATCATCGATGACAGCGGCCTGCGCGCGACGGTTCTGGAAGAAGGACTGCGCGAGGCGGGCTATGACGATATCCATATCGTTCCCCCGCGCGGCGGCTTCGTCGCGCGGCTCGAACGCATGGCGCCCGACGTGGTGCTGATGGACCTTGGCAGCCCCAGCCGCGACACGTTGGAGGAAATGCTTTCGGTCAGCCGTGCGCTTGCCCGGCCGATCGCCATGTTCGTCGATCAGTCAGATGAATCGATGATCGGCGCTGCGATAGACGCAGGCGTGTCCGCCTATGTCGTCGATGGCCTGCGCAAGGAGCGGGTGAAACCGGTGCTGGAACTGGCGGTGCGCCGTTTCAACGCTTTTGCCCGGTTGCAGACCGAACTGGACGAAGCGCGTACCGCGCTGTCTGACCGGAAGATCATCGACCGCGCCAAGTCCATCCTGATGAGCCAGCGCGGCCTCAACGAACCCGACGCATACGCGTTGTTGCGTTCGAGTGCGATGAACCAGGGAAAGAAGATCGTGGATGTCGCGCAGGCCCTGATCACGGCCAGCGACCTGTTGGGAGGGGGGCTATGACGAGCATTGGGACGACAGCGCTGCGCATTGCCTATCTGCCGCTGACCGATTCCGCCGTGCTGGCGGTAGCGCGGGAAAAGGGCTTCGCTGAGGAAGAGGGCATCGCGCTCGACCTTGTCCGCACCACCAGTTGGGCGACGCTACGTGACCGGCTGGTCTTCGGGCAGGTGCAGGCCGCGCATATGCTGGCGCCGCTCGCCATCGCCGTCACGCTGGGCCTCAGCCAGCAGCCCGCGCCGCTCTCTGCGCCTTACAAGCTCAACGTCAACGGCAATATGCTGGTGATGGCGAAGGAATTCGCCCAAGCGCTCGATCCGGACGTCGCCGCCAGGCTGGATGATCCGCTGGGAACGGCGCATGATTTCGCCGCCGCCATTGGGCTTTGGAAACGCAAGCCCGTGATCGGCATCGTCCATCGTTTTTCCAGCCACGCTGTCATGCTGCGTTATTGGCTGGCAAGCGCGGGTGTCGATCCCGACCGGGACGTGCTGCTGCGCGTCGTGCCGCCTTCGCTGACGGTAGAAGCCATGCGCGCGGGCGAAATTGACGGCTTCATCGCGGGCGAGCCTTGGGGCAGCGCGGCGGTAGATGCCGATCTGGCCGAAGCAGTCGCGATTGGCGAGCGTATCTGGCAGCGCGGCGTCGAAAAGGTGCTGGCCTTCCGCACGCCCTGGCTTGAGGAAAATCCGCAAGCCGTGGATGGTCTGATCCGGGCGCTGGTAAGGGCGGCGGCCTGGTGCGATGAGCCCGTCAACCATGAAGCGTTGGCGCATCTGCTATCCCAGCCGCATTTCGTCGATCAGCCCGCCGACCTCATCCTGCGTGCACTGTCCGGCCGCATCACAGCGCGGGCCGACATGCCGCCGCTGGAAATGCCGGACTTCATGCTTTTTTCTCGGGAGGCCACGCCCTTCCCGTGGCGCAGTCAGGCGCTCTGGCTCTATTCGCAGATGGTCCGTTGGAAGATGGTGGAGCATACGCCGGAGAATGTAGCTAAGGCCGGGTCGGTATTCCGCCCCGACATTTTCCGCCGGGCGCTCGCGGAAAGCAATGTGCCGATCCCCGGAGCCAGCATGAAGGTGGAAGGCGCGGTTGCCACGCCGCTGGCCGTGGGATCGAAGCGCGGTGAACTGACGTTGGGGCCGGACAGGTTCTTCGATGGACGCGTGTTCGATCCCGAAAGAATAGAGGATTTTCTGGCGAGTTTTTAGCCCGGGCCTGACGCAGCGGGCGGAGTGGTCCGCTTCTGCGAAAAAATTGTGCCTTGCAACATGAAACGAATCATTAGATAAGATCAAGATCGCGCGACGAAGCGCGTTTATGGATGAGCACGCCCAAGGATGGGGTCGGGCTCTCCTCAAACAGAATTTGCAGCAAAGCCGCTGGCCGGATCTCGTGAAGAACGAGCGTCCGGAGAGCGGCTTTTTTTGTGTCCATTTCACAAGATTGAAGGACGTCATCATGGCAACTGCTTATTGGGACAGCGAGAAAGGCGCAGAGGGGCAGGCGGCTCCGACCAGCTTCTGGAAAGCTGGCCACACGCCGACGCTGATCGCCGCTTTCCTCTATTTCGACCTTGCCTTCATGGTGTGGGTGCTGCTCGGTCCCCTCGCGCCGTCGATTTCGAAGACGCTGGGCCTGACGCCCGCTGAAAAGGGGTTGATGGTCGCCGTCCCCACGCTGGCGGGCGCGCTGCTGCGCGTCGTCAACGGCCTGTTGGTCGATCGCATTGGCTGCAAGCAGGCCGGCGCGATCAGCCAGGTGATTGTTATCCTTGGCCTCTTCGCTGCGTGGTTCATGGGCGTTAACAGCTTTGGCGGCACGTTGGCGCTGGGCGTGATCCTGGGCTTTGCCGGTGCGTCCTTCGCCATCGCGCTGCCGCTGGCGAGCCGCTGGTATCCGCCAGAGCATCAGGGCAAGGCCATGGGCCTCGCCGGCATGGGCAATTCGGGCACAGTGCTCGCCTCGCTCTTCGCGCCGGTGCTGGCCAAGCTGTTCGGCTGGAACTCGGTGCTGGGTCTTGCCTGCATTCCGCTGACCATCGTTTTCATCGCCTACATGATTATGGCGAAGAACGCGCCGAACGCGCCCGCGCCCAAGAAGCTGACGGACTATTTTCGCCCCCTGAAGAGCGCCGACGCCTGGTGGCTGATGGGCTTTTACTCAGTGACGTTCGGCGGATTTGTCGGACTGGCCGCGTCGCTCCCCATCTACTTCACCGATCAGTTCGGCCTCACCCCGATCGTCGCGGGCTACTGCACGGCAGGTTGCGTCTTCGCTGGCTCGCTGGTCCGTCCGATGGGTGGGGCGCTGGCTGACAAGATCGGCGGCGTGAAGGCGCTGATGATGGTCTATATCGCTGCTGCCCTGGCGCTGGCCGGTGTTGCTTACGCCCCGACGCTCTTCTCGGCGCTTGGTCTGTTCGTCGCCGCGATGCTCGCGCTCGGCATCGGCAACGGCTCGGTGTTCCAGCTCGTGCCTCAGCGGTTCCAAGAGGAAATCGGTGTCATGACCGGGCTGGTCGGAATGGCTGGCGGCATTGGCGGCTTCTATCTTGCGTCGTCGCTGGGCATCGCCAAGCAGTTCACCGGCAGCTTCGCACCGGGCTTCCTGATCTTCGCGGGCCTTGCCGTGGTCGCTTTCCTCGGCATCTCGCTGGTCCGTGCCCGCTGGCGCGCAACATGGAGCAGCGGCGCGCGCATCTGATACAAGTTACGTGGAGGGGAGGCGGCGGCACTCGAAAGAGGAGCCGCCGTCCTTTTGCATCTGCGAAAGAGCAGGTGGTTTGGGAAATTAGCCGAAGGAATCGCTTGACCCTCCCTGCCTTTCGCTTATGCTGCGATGCAAAGGACGAGGTTGTCCTTCTACCATAGTCGAAGCCGCCCGCTGATGGGCAGTAGAGACGTTAATGATGGCAAAGCCGCCATCCAGACCTCTGGGTTCAAAGCCCAGGGGTCCGGATGGCGGCTTTTTTTATTCTGGAGTCAAGGGATGGATTTTCAGAAAAACAGCGGACCGGAGACGGCCAACGAAGAGGAAATCTTCGTGCCTTCGGACGATGTTCGTGAACATCTGGTGGTTGTCGGCAACGGTATGGCCGGTTGCCGCGCGATCGAGGAACTGCTGGCACGCGATGCGGGGCGCTATCGCGTCACCATCTTCGGTGCAGAGCCTTATGTGAACTATAACCGCATCATGCTCTCGCCGGTCCTGGCCGGGGAAAAGAGCTTTGATGACATCATCATCAACAGCCGCGAATGGTACTCGGAAAATAATATCGAGCTGATCGCGGGTGATCCGGTGACGGCGATAGACCGCACCGCCAAGACCGTCACGAGCCAGTCGGGTCGCACTGTTGGCTATGACAAGCTGTTGATCGCCACCGGGTCGGATCCCTTCATTATCCCGGTTCCGGGGAAGGATCTGCCCGGTGTCATCAGCTTCCGCGACATGAAGGATGTCGACACCATGCTGGAAGCCGCGAATAACGGCGGCAGTGCGGTGGTGATCGGCGGCGGTCTGCTCGGCCTGGAAGCCGCGCATGGCCTGACCCTGCGCGGCATGAAGGTGACCGTCATTCACCTCATGGACACGCTGATGGAGCGGCAGCTCGATGAAGCGGCGGGCTGGCTGCTCAAGACCGCGCTGGAAGGGCGCGGCCAGACCATCCTGACCGGGGCTAATACCGACGAGATTTACGGCGACGGCAAGGTCGAGGGCGTCCGCCTGAAGGACGGCCGCGAAATTCCGGCGAGCCTGGTGGTGATGGCGGTCGGCATCCGCCCCTCGACCGCTCTGGCGCGCGAAGCTGGTCTGGAAGTCAATCGCGGCATCAAGGTCGACGACCACATGGTCACGAGCGACCCTGATGTCCTCGCGGTCGGCGAATGCGTCGAGCATGACGGTAATGTCTACGGCCTCGTCGCGCCGCTGTGGGACATGTGCCGCAGCCTCGCCGACGGCCTCACCGACCAGCACACCGGCTATAAGGGCTCGGTCACTTCGACCAAGCTCAAGGTCGCCGGTCTGGATGTCTTCTCGGCTGGCGATTTCTCGGGCGGCGAGGGCTGCGAGGACATCGTCCTGCGCGACGCCTCGCGCGGGGTCTACAAGCGCGTTGTCGTTAAGGACGACAAGATCATCGGCGCGGTGCTCTATGGCGATACCGTCGATGGCGGCTGGTATTTCGACCTGCTGAAGCGCGAAGAGGATGTCGCCGACATCCGCGACCTGCTGATCTTCGGCCAGGCTTTCGCCTCGGGAGGAGGCGCGCTGGACCCTAAGGCGGCCGTTGCGGCGCTCTCGGATGATGCCGAGATCTGCGGCTGCAACGGCGTCAGCAAGGGCCAGGTCGTCGCTTGCATCGAAGCGGGCAATTGCAGCCTCGATGCTGTTCGCGGCAGCTGCAAGGCTTCCGCAAGCTGCGGCAGTTGCACGGGCTTGGTGGAAAACCTGCTGGCGGTAGTTTTGGGCGATGACGTCCCGTGGGGTCCCAAGACGCTGTGCAAGTGCACCAGCTTCGGCCATGACGATGTCCGCCGCGAGATCGTGGCGCAGAATATGCGTTCGATCCCCGAGGTGATGCAGAAGCTGCACTGGTCCACGCCGGATGGCTGCTCCTCCTGCCGCCCCGCGCTCAACTATTATCTGCTCTGCGCGCTACCCGGCGAATATGTCGACGATCAGCAGAGCCGCTTCGTCAATGAGCGCATGCACGCCAACATCCAGAAGGACGGTACTTACTCGGTGGTCCCGCGCATGTGGGGCGGCCTGACCAATCCACGTGAATTGCGCGCGATCGCCGATGTGGTCGAGAAATATGATGCGCCGATGGTGAAGGTGACCGGTGGCCAGCGTCTCGACATTTTCGGCATCAAGAAGGAAGACCTGCCCGCCGTTTGGGCCGACCTGAATGCCGCGGGGATGGTGTCGGGTCACGCCTATGGCAAGTCGCTGCGCACGGTGAAGACCTGCGTTGGGTCGGAATGGTGCCGCTTCGGCACGCAGGACTCCACCGGCCTTGGCGTCAAGACGGAGCGGATGACCTGGGGGTCGTGGATGCCCCACAAGTTCAAGATCGCCGTATCCGGCTGCCCCCGCAATTGTGCGGAGGCGACGATCAAGGATTTCGGCGTGGTCTGCGTGGACTCAGGCTATGAACTGCATGTCGGCGGCAATGGCGGCATCCATGTCCGGGCCACCGACCTGCTGTGCAAGGTCGCGACCGAGCAGGAAGCGCTCGATTATTGCGCTGCCTTCATCCAGCTGTACCGCGAGGAAGCGCGCTATCTGGAACGCACCGCGCCGTGGATCGAGCGCGTGGGGGTCGAATATATCAAGAGCCGGATCGTGGAAGATGAGGCCGGCCGCGAGGCGCTCCGCAGCCGGTTCCTCTATTCGCAGAGCTTCTCTCAGGATGATCCCTGGGCGCAGCGCGCAGCCGGTGCGGACGCCGAACTGCACCAGCCGCTTGAACCCATCGCCATCGCTGCGGAGTGAACGACATGACCGACTGGATCGACATCGGAACGCTGGCCGACATTCCCCAGCGCGGCGCCCGCACGGTGCAGATTGCCGGGGAAAAGGAAATCGCGGTGTTCCGCACCGGCGACGACCATGTTTTCGCGCTGGTCAATGAATGCCCGCACAAGAAGGGGCCGTTGAGCCAGGGCATCGTCCATGGCCACAGCGTCGCCTGTCCGCTGCACAACTGGAACATCGCCCTGAAAACGGGCGAGGCGCAGGGCGCGGACGAAGGCTGCACGCCGACCATTGAGGTCCGCCAAGAGAGCGATCGCATCCTGATCGCTCGTCCTACGGCGCTCAAGGCGGCTGCGTGAGCTTCCGGTCCCCAGCCATAACGGCGGGGATCTGGGTGGGGGCAGCCTGCTGGCCATCCCTTGCGGCATGCGCCTCCACCCAATTCTTGTTCCTCGGGAAGAAGAGGTAAGAGCATGACTGAGGCCATCCGCACCACCTGCGCCTATTGCGGCGTCGGTTGCGGCATTTCGGCCACGCCGACCGGACCTCGGTCGGTGACGATCAAGGGCGACGAAGCGCACCCGGCCAATGGCGGGCGCCTCTGCTCCAAGGGCACGCATCTGGGCGAGACGGTGGGGCTGCAAGGCCGCCTGCTGCATCCGATGATCGGCGACAAGCGGGCTAGCTGGGGCAAGGCGCTCGACACGGTGGCGAAGAAGTTCCGCGAAACGATCGATCGCTATGGCCCTGACAGCGTGGCTTTCTACGTCTCGGGTCAGTTGATGACCGAAGACTATTATGTCGCCAACAAGCTGATGAAGGGCTTCATCGGCTCATCCAACATCGACACCAACAGCCGCCTCTGCATGTCGAGCGCGGTGGCTGGTCACAATCGCGCCTTCGGCGAGGATGTGGTGCCCGCCAGCTATGAGGATCTGGAGCAAGCGGACCTGATCGTGCTGGTCGGCTCCAACACCGCCTGGTGCCACCCCATCGTCTATCAGCGCATCCAGGCCGCCCGCGCCGAACGCGGCACCAAGCTGGTCGTGATCGATCCGCGCCGCACCGAAACCTGCGAAGGTGCGGACATACATTTGCCGGTCAAGCCCGGCACCGACGTTGCGCTGATGAACGGCCTGCTCGCTTGGGTAGCGCAGGAAGGCATCATCGATCCTGCCTATATGGCCGATCATGTGAACGCCCCCGAGGGCTTCTGGGAGCACATCCGCACAGGCCATGACCTGTGGACCACCGCCAAGACCTGCGACATTGCGCCCGCGCTGCTGGAGCAGTTCTTCAGGCTGTTCGCCGCGACCCCGCGCACGGTCACGATGTTCAGCCAGGGGATCAATCAGTCGATCCGCGGTACGGATCAGGTCAACGCGATCATCAACGTCCACCTTGCCACCGGCCGCATCGGCAAGCCGGGCGCGGCGCCTTTTTCGATCACGGGCCAGCCCAATGCGATGGGCGGCCGCGAAGTCGGGGGGCTTGCCTCGACGCTCGCCAGCCACATGGACTTCGCGCCGGAAAATGTGGAGCGTGTCGGCCGCTTCTGGGCTGCGCCGAAGATGGCGACCAAGCCGGGTCTGAAGGCCGTCGACCTGTTTCGCGCGATCAACGAGGGCCGGATCAAGGCGTTGTGGATCATGGCGACCAATCCCGCCGTATCGCTGCCCGACGCCAATCGCGTGCGGGAAGCGCTGGAGTCCGTGCCGTTCCTGGTCGTGTCGGACATCATGACCGACACCGACAGCAGCGTGCATGCTGACGTCCGCTTGCCCGCCGCTGGTTGGGGTGAGAAGGACGGCACCGTCACCAATTCCGACCGCACCATCAGCCGCCAGCGTCCTTTCCTGGCGCTGCCTGGCGAGGCGAAGCCCGATTGGTGGATCGTCACGGAAGTGGCCCGTCGAATGGGCTGGCGCAACGCCTTCGCCTATGACCGGCCGGCCGACATCTGGCGCGAGCATGCGCGTCTGACCGCTTATCAGAATGACGGGCAGCGCGTGCTCAACCTGCGCGCCCAAGCTACCATCGGCAATGATGCTTATGACGCGATGGAGCCCTTCCGCTGGGGTGGAGAGAAGCCCTTCGCCGATGGACGTTTTTCGACTCCCGACGGCAAGGCGCGGCTGGTCCTCACCAAGCAGATGGACCTGCAAGAGCCACTGAAAGCATGGCCGATGACGCTCAACACCGGCCGTTATCGCGACCAGTGGCACACCATGACCCGCACCGGCCTTTCGCCCAAGCTCGCCCGTCACCGCGAGGAGCCGCTGGTGGACATTCACCCGGCAGACGCGGAGGAACTCGGCATCCTCGACGGCGACCTTGCCCGCGTTCAGACCGCGCAGGGCAACAGCATCTTCCGCGTCAGCTATAACGAAGGCCAGCGCCGAGGCGAGATCTTCACCCCGATCCACTGGACGGACCAGATTTCGACCGGCGGCCGCACCGGCCTGCTGCCCCGTCCGCTGGTCGATCCGCATTCCGGTCAGCCCGGCTTCAAGCTGACTCCCGCCAGTATCGAGAAGGTGGCTACGGAGTGGAAGGGCTTCCTGATCCTGCGCGGTGAGCAGCCCGCCAAAGTGCCCTGCCTATGGGCGACCCGCGTCACCGTGCCGGGCGGCGCACTCTACGAAGTCGCGGGAAATGGCGATGCCGCCCGCCTCGAAGCTTGTCTGCCCAAGGGCGATCGGGTCGAAGCCATCGACATGACGCGCGGCACCCGCCGTGTGGCGATCATCGCGGATGGAAAGCTCGCGGGCATCCTTATCGTCACTAAGACCGGCCTGCTTCCCTCACGCGATTGGCTCATCAGCCAGCTGGAGGCCGAAGACGTGGGAGCGTCGGTCCTCGCTGCGCGGGGTCCCGGCAACCAGCCGGACAAGGGGCCAACCATCTGCGTCTGCTTCGATATCGGCCTTAATCAGATCATGGCCGCCATCCGCGAGCAGAGCCTGGTGGATGTGCCTGCCATCGGCAAGGCGATCGGCGCGGGAACCAATTGCGGATCGTGCCGCCCCGCGCTCGCCAACATCCTCGCCCAAATTCCGCAGGAGACGCTCCATGCAGCCGAATGACCTTATTGCTCCCGGTGAAGTATGGCTGGTCGGCGCGGGGCCGGGTGACCCGGACCTCCTGACGCGCAAGGCGGAGAAGCTGATCGCGGCGGCGGATATTGTCTTCTACGACGCGCTGGTCGGTCCCGGCGTCCTCGACCTGATCCCCGAAGGTGTCGAGCGGGTCAGCGTGGGGAAGCGTTCGGGTCGCCATAGCAAGGCGCAGGAGAGCATCAACGACCTTCTCCTCGCCGCCGCGAAGACTGGCAAGCGCGTCGTGCGCCTGAAGGGGGGCGACCCATCCATCTTCGGGCGCTCCGCCGAGGAGATGGAGCATCTCGCCGCTGACGGCATACGCTTCCACATCTGCCCGGGCATCACCACTGCCAGTGCAGCGGCGGCGAGCGGCAGCGCTTCGCTCACCCTGCGCGGGGTGGCGCGCGGCCTGACGCTGGTGACGGCGCATCTGAAAGCTGGCGAGCCGCTGAAGCTCGATTGGGATGCGCTCGCTCGCCCTGGCGGCACGCTCGGCATCTATATGGGCCGCGCCGCTGCTGGAGAGATCAGCCGCCAGATGATCGCCGCCGGGCGCGATCCCGAAACGCCGGTGATGGTTGCGGTCAACGTGTCGCTTCCCACCGAACGGCTGATCCGCGGCAAGCTGTCCGCGCTCGCCTTCCTGGTAGCGACGATCAGCGATGAAGATCCGACCCTGCTTCTGATTGGTGAAGCGGTGGCGGGCACGGCCATGCCTGTGGAGGTCGCGACGAGCGTCGCTCTGCAAGCCTGAACTCTGGACCCTCCGCAGCTTCGCCCTGAGCCTGTCGATGTCCCTACCTTAGTTGGAAGGAAGGCAAGGGGCATCGACAGGCTCAGACATCGCCCAGCCCGGCCAGATCTTCCGGCCGATTAATGTTGGGCAAAACTATATCCGGTCGCTCGACGATCCGCGCCCCGATCCGCTCCAGCCAGCCATAGATGGACCGGTTATTCTCCTCGGCCAGATGCGCGTCCAGTTCGGCCGCGAGCGGAGCAGGCCAATATCCCGCCAGCTGCTGTCCCTTCAGCACCGCAGCTCCTTCGCCGGTCAGCGCCTCCGCGAGCGCAGCCGGGTAAAGCGGCATGTCGCATCCGGTCGTCAGCACCGCGTCATAACCTTGGGTAGCCGCATGATGCAGCGCGGCGTTGAGGCCGCCGAGCGGCCCCATGTCCGGTGCGGGTCGGTCTGTGAGGCTCATCATGCCCTCGACCGTCCGCCCGCAAACCACCACGGCTTCCACATGCGGCCCGATCGCGGCCGCCGCATGCTCCAGCAGCGTCCGTCCGTCCGCCAGCACGGCAAGCGCCTTGTCGCTTCCGAACCGGCTGGATCGCCCCCCGGCCAGCACCGCGCCCAGCAATCGCATCGATCCACTCCTTGGCAGAACCTTGTCTTTCCCCTATGGCGCGGCGCGTGAGCGGGCAACCGTTCACGACAAGAAGATCGCGCCGGAAAGGGAATGCGGTGCGGGCGAGCTTTCGCCCAATTCCGCGGCTGTCCCTGCAACTGTAAGCGGTGAGCGCGATGCACTTGGGAACCCGTAGCCTTCGAAAGGGGAAGGCGAGGGTGACCGGCCACTGGGCAAAAACAGCCCGGGAAGGCCCGTGCATCGCTGCCCTGACCCGCGAGCCAGGAAACCTGCCGGCGCATGGTCGCTCTTGCCTTGGGTCCAGGGACCGGCCCGGGCACGGTGTTTTCCGTCTGAGCGACGCGAAGCGGCGGGGGCCGCATCGGTGTGCGGGGCGGGGCGCTGGCGTCTGTCCTTTGCCGCAAGCCGGCCGTTCGAGCGGAAGCCTCCGTCCCAGAGTCGCTTGACGCTCAGGGAAGACAAAGATGATCAGGACCGGAATTTCGCTGCTGGCGCTGCTCGCCGCTACCCCCGCGCTTGCGCAGGACAATGACGACATTATCGTCACTGCTCTCGGCATCCAGCAGCCGCGCGATGAAGTCGGCCAAGCCGTCACCGTTATCGATGCCAAAACGATCGAGACCCGCCAGAATGTCAGCATCGCCGATCTGATCGCCACCACGCCTGGGGTGCGGTTCAACCGCGCGGATGCCGTGGGCGGCGTCACCGGCATTTCGATCCGTGGCGCGGAAACGACGCAGACGCTCGTGCTGCTGGACGGCGTTAAGGTGAATGATCCGAGCGGCATCGGCGACATGTATGATTTTGGCAATTTGCTGACCGGCAATATCCGGCGCGTCGAAATCCTGCGCGGCTCGAACTCGGTCGTCTATGGCAGCCAGGCGATCGGCGGCGTCATCAACATTATGAGTGGCGAGCCGGGCGAGGGCTTCGGCGGCACCGCCTCGGTCGATTATGGCTATGCCGACACGCTGAATGCCAAGGCCGATGTGTCAGGCACCAGCGGCATTGCCTCGGGCGGTGCGGGCGTCGCCTATTTCCGGACGGATGGGATTTCCGCTGCACAGGGCGGCACGGAGAAGGACGGTTATGAAAATATCGCCACCCACGCCAAGCTGAAGCTCAGCTTCACCGACAATCTCAGCCTGGATCTGCGTGGCTATTATATTCATGCGGATCTGGACACCGATGTGTTCTTCGGTGCGCCGATGGACACCGCCGACAAGAGCAAGCTTGACCAATATGTTGGTTATGCGGGTCTCAATCTAGCGTTGCTCGATGGCAAGCTGACCCAGCGTGCCGCCGTCACCTGGTTCCGCAATGACCGCGATTATTTCTCTCCGTTCGGCGACTATGGCTATTCCGGCACCAACCTGCGCTTCGAATATGAAGGTGTCTATCAGCCGGTCGATCAAGCCAAGCTGATCTTCGGTTATGAGCATGAACGACCCGACTATGATTTCACCGGCTTCGGTTCGACCGAAAGCCACCGGGCGAATATCGACAGCGTCTATGCACTGGCGGTGGTGAAGCCGCTCACCGGGCTGGCGCTCACCGGGGGCGTGCGTCATGACGACCATAGCCAGTTCGGCGGCGCGACCACGCTGGGCGCCAACGCCAATTACACGCCCAATGCAGGGCAGACCAACTTCCGCGCAAGCTATGGCGAAGGCTTCAAGGCGCCATCGCTCTATCAGCTTTACGACAGCTTCAGCGGCAACAGCACCCTTAGTCCTGAACAGTCGAAAAGCTATGATATCGGCATCGACCAGCGGCTCGACGGCAATCGGGCGATCCTCTCGCTCACCGCTTTTCAGCGGGACATTCGCGACCAGATCGACTTCGACTTCGGCACATCGCGCTACTTCAATCTTGGCCGCACGCGCGCCAAGGGGGTGGAGGCGATGCTGACGCTGAGGCCGGTCGATGCGCTGGCGGTCACGGCCGCCTACAGCTATATCGATGCGCGCGACCGCGATACCGGCGCTCGCCTGCCGCGCCGCCCCACCAACGCCGTCAGTGTTTCGGCCGATTATGACTGGTCGTTCGGCCTGTCCACGGGGGCCACGCTGACCATGGTGAGTGACAGCTTCAACAATGCGACGTTGACGCAGCGGATCGATGGCTATGCGCTTCTGGGCGTCCGCGCCTCCTTTCCGATCACGCAGAATCTGGAAATATACGGCCGCATCGACAATCTGACTGATGAGGCATACGCCACCGTCTATGGCTACAACACCTACGGCCGCTCGGCCTTTGGCGGCGTGCGTGTCCGTTTCTGACGGCAGGCTGGAGGGGCGGGCGTGATCTTTCGCCCCTCAATGGCCCGACGTGGCGTTCACCTGAGCCACGATGCTGCGGGCGGCCTCTACATAGGCGGGGCCGCCGCACACCGTCCAGGCTTGCGGCACCCGGATGCGCGGGATGGATCGCAGCACCGGATGCTGCAGCATCTCCGTCCCTTGATCGACCACCTTCTCGCTTCCGCTCTCGACGATCAGCCAGTCGGGCTTCGCCGCAATCAACTGTTCCAACGGGACCTGCGCCAGCGCCGGTTTGCCGAGCTTCGCCGCAAGATTGGTGAGGCCGGCACGCCGGATCAGCTCATCCACCAGCGTGCCCGTTCCCGTCATATAGCCGCGCCGCTGATAATAAGCCGCCACTCCGCTGCGCCGGGCCGGGGAAAGGCTGGCAAGATCGCGCTCCATGGAGCGGATCAGCGTCTCACCGCGCTCCCGATGGCTAACCGCCGCGGCGACTTGCCGGATCTGCACGCGGATGGACGCGAAGCTGTCGGCGCTTGTCAGCCCAAGCTTGCGCCATCTGCCGGGCGGCGCACCTACGACGCCGCCGGCACCGTCCGCAAAACCGATCAGCAGATCGGGCCTGATCGCCAGCACCTCTTCCGCAGGTCGTTTGAGCGTGCGGAAATGCCGTGCCTTGGCCACCGCGGCCGACAGTTCCGGATCATGGCCATAGGGGCTGAGCGCGGCGATCTGCGCCGGATCGGCGAGCGCCAGCACATATTGATCGGCGCAGGTGTTGAGCGACACGATGCGCTGGGGCGGGGCAGGGGCTGCGCCCGTCAGGCTGAGCAGGCACAGCGCCTTCATGATCTTTTTGCGCATCAACCCTGCCTCGATAAAGCGCCGTGTTACTGCCTTCGCAGGAGCACCTCTATCAACGGCGTCGGAGTGCGCAAGCCATGACCGCCCGGCGTCACCCGCTGCTGCTCCCCGCGCTCATCGCTCTTGTTCTGATCGCCGCGCTTGGCTCCATCACTCTGGGCGCAGTCCCGCTTGCGCCCGGCCGCATCTTCGCGGTCCTCACCGGAGGCGGCGATGAGGTTGCCCGCGCAATCCTCATCGATCTGCGGATCCCTCGCATGCTGCTCGGCCTGATCGTCGGCGCGATGCTGAGTCTCGCGGGCGCGTCGCTCCAAGGCTATTTGCGCAACCCTCTCGCTGAGCCGTCGGTCCTCGGCGCTTCAAACGCGGCAGCTCTTGGCGCCGTCTGCGCCCTCTATTTCGGCTTGGCGCACCTGCATCCCGTCATCCTTCCCTTGCTCGCCATCACCACCAGCCTCGTCGCCATCACCGCCCTGTTTTTGCTCGCCGGTCCTTCGGAAAGCCCACTCACCCTCATTCTCGCGGGGATAGCCGTCGCGACATTGACAGGGGCGGGGATCAGCCTGTCGCTCAACCTCTCACCCAATCCCTTCGCAGCGATGGAGATTATGAGCTGGCTGATGGGCAGCCTGGAAAACCGCAGCTACGCGCATGTCTGGGTCGCGCTCCCCTGCGTCCTTATTGGTTCTGCGCTGCTTATCGCGGATGGCCGGAACCTCGATGCGCTGACGTTGGGGGAAGAAGGGGCGCAGGCCCTTGGTGCGGATCTGGCCAAGACCCGTCTGCGCATCATGTTGGGTGTGGCGATCGGCGTCGGTGGTGCGGTGGCTGTCTCTGGCGCGATCGGCTTTGTCGGGCTCATCGTGCCCCATCTCGTTCGCCCGCTAACCGATCGATCCCCTTCCGCCATATTGCTTCCCTCGCTGCTGGGTGGCGCGGCGCTGCTCACTTTGGCCGACATTGGCGTGCGCCTCATCCCCACCAGCAGCGAACTCAAGCTTGGCGTGCTGACCGCACTGCTGGGCGTCCCGGTCTTCCTCCTCCACCTGATGCGGGAGCGGCGGCTATGGTGACGATCCGTACAGAGCAGCTCACGGTACGCCTCGGCCGCCATCCGGCCGTGAGCGGCATCACGCTCGATCTCGTTCCGGGCCAGCTGGTTGGCATCGTCGGCCCCAATGGTGCTGGCAAATCGACCCTCATCCGCGCCATGCTCGGCCTGGCAAAACCGATCAGCGGCGCTGTTTCGATAGATGGAACCGCCATCGCCCGCCTCTCGCGGCAGGAGATTGCCCGCCGCATCGCTTATTTGCCGCAGGGCCAGACGCTGCACTGGCCGCTGCTGGTGGAAAGGCTGACGGCGCTGGGCCGCATGCCCCATCTCGGCCCGCTCTCCCGCCTATCGCCGCAGGATGAGGCGCTTGTGGATGCCGCACTCGCCCGCGCGGACGTCTTTCACTTGAAGGGCCGCATCGCCACCGAACTGTCCGGCGGAGAACGCGCCCGCGTTCTCCTTGCCCGCGCGCTTGCCGTCGGCGCGCCCGCCCTCATCGCTGACGAGCCGCTGGCGGCGCTTGATCCGGGTCATCAGATCGACGTCATGGATCTGCTCAAAGCTGAAGCGCGTGGGGGATCGCTGGTCGTTACGGTCCTTCACGACCTCGGTATGGCCGCTCGCTATTGTGACCGGCTGCTGCTGATGGACAAGGGCAAGCTCGTCGCTGATGGCGCGCCGCTTGACGTTCTGACAGAGCAGAGCCTTGCAGAGGTCTATGGCATCTCCGCTTGCATTGATGCCAATGGAGACTGGCCCTTGATCCTGCCAACCGGCCGGATCAAGGGTTAACGGCCTTATTCCGCAAAGCCGCGGGGAGCCGCCGCCACTACCGTGTAGGTGCCGGCCCCAATCTCTGACACCTCCAGCGCCCGTTCCGCCACGCCATTGCGCCCGAAGCGGAACGCCCCGTCGATCCCGGAGAAGCCGCCGGAGTCGCGCAGCCTTGCCGCCGGGAAGGCCGTGCCGGGGCGCCAATCCCGCGCGATGCGCACCGTCAGTAGCACCGCATCATAGCCGAGCGCCGACAGACGGAAGGGAGAACTGCCATAGCGCGCGCGATATTTGCCCGCGAGTTGACCATAGAGTCCGTCGGAAACGCTGGCGAACCACGCCCCCCGCAAGACCGGACTCGACGCCAGGCTGTTGTCGGTATTCCACAATTCCGTTCCCAGCAGCCGTGCGCCTGCGCCACCATTCTTCCGCACGATCGGCGCGATCTGCAGCGCCACGCGCCCGCTGTCCGCGATCAACAGCGCGTCATAGCTGGACGATGCGTGCAGCTTCTTGACCGCCGCCGTCATGGAAGCCGCAGTCCGGTCGAAGGTCTGCATCGACACCACCGTGCCGCCTGCGCTCTCCACCGCGCGCAGCAGCGCCGTGCCCGACCGCTCGCCATAGACACCCTTTGGCACCAGAGCCGCGAACTTCGACAGGCCCTTGCCGCGTGCGAATTCCACCACCCGCTCGATCGACTGGTTGGGGTTGTAGCCCATGATATAGACGCCGTTGCCGGCGACGCTCACATCATTGGAAAAGCTTATCACCGGCACATTGGCCCGTGCCGCGATCGGCCCCACGATCCGTGCATCCTCCGCCAGCAGCGGCCCCAGGATCAGCCGGTTGCCCTCTGCCAGCGCCCGGCTGACGGCCGCCGCAGCTCCCATGCCGGTGTCATAGGTGGTGATGCGCACCCGGTCCGCCTTGGTATCCAGCAGCGCCAGCGTGGTTGCATTGGCGATCGACTGGCCGACGCCTGCATTGGGTCCGCTCAGCGGCACCAGCAGCGCAACGCGATGGCGCATCGTGTCGGTGGGAAGGCCCTGTGTCACATCGGGGCCGGTAGGGGTGGGCTCAACTGGCGCCGGGCCAGCGCCCCTCGGGACGACTGACTGACAGGCGGCGACCAGCAACGCGCTGGCCGCGAATAAAATCCGTGCACCGCGCTTCATGGCCGCGAACATGTCCGCTTGCCGGAGGGCATCCGTCTCTGTCATCTGGCGTCCTTATGGAAACTCGAACTTCTAGGCTGGAGCCTGGGCTTTACATCGTTGCTGGGCCGATCGGCAACCTCGGAGACCTTACCCCCCGCGCGGCCGAAGTCCTGCGTCTGGCCGATGTGATCGCCGTGGAAGATACACGGGTGAGCGCACGACTGCTGCGCCATGCCGGGTCCGACCGGCCGATGATCCCCTATCACGACCATAGCGCAGAAGGCGTCCGCGCCCGTCTGATCGAGCGGATGGCGAGCGAATCGGTCGCGCTGCTTTCCGACGCGGGCACTCCGCTCATCTCCGATCCAGGCTACAAGCTGGTGCGCGACGCCCGCGTTGCCGGGCGCCAGATCACGACGCTTCCAGGCCCCAGCGCCGCTATTGCCGCGCTTACTCTCTCGGGCCTGCCGACCGACCGTTTCCTCTTCATGGGCTTCCTTCCCGCCAAGCAGAAAGCCCGCGCCGATGCTCTGGCGGAGGTCGCCCCCCTGCGCGCGACGCTTATCTTCTACGAAAGTGGCCCGCGCCTTTCCGAAAGCCTCACCGCGATGGCCGAGGGGCTGGGGGACCGCGAAGCCGCCGTCAGCCGGGAGATCAGCAAGGCGTTCGAGGAGACCCGGACTGGGACCCTCACCGAACTCTCCGCCCGCTATGCCGACGCGCCACCCAAGGGCGAGATCGTCGTAATTGTTGGCCCGCCTGGCGAAGCGCCGCCCGCCAGCGCAGAGGATGCCGACGCCGCCCTGTTGGAAGCGATGGAGCGCTTGCCCGTCTCGAAGGCAGCCGGGGAAGTCGCCAAGAAGCTCGGCCTGGACCGCCGCGCGCTCTACGATCGTGCACTGGAACTGAAGGGATGAAGCGGCAACAGGCCGAAAAGCGGGGTCGCCAGGCTGAACGCATCGCGGGCTGGTGGCTTCGCCTCAAGGGCTGGCAGATTGTCGCCCGCCGTCTGCGCACGCCAGCGGGGGAGGTGGACCTTGTCGCCCGGCGCGGCTCAATGCTGGCCTTCGTCGAGGTGAAGGCCCGCGCGACGGGAGCCGATCTGGACCTCGCCATTGACGAACGCCGCCTTTCGCGCGTCGCTGCGGCGGCGGAAATGCTCTTCTACGATCTCGCCAAACCGGGAGACGACATGCGGATCGATGTGATCCTCCTTGCGCCCGGCCGTCCGCCGCGCCATCTGGCGAATGTCTGGCATGGGGGGTGAAGACCGCCCAAGGCTCCACCTCCCGCTCGAAACGAACGGTGCTTGTAAAAGGGCTTTTTGGATGACCGATCTTAACCCCCTCACCGTCGCCGTGCAGATGGACCCGATGGAAGGGATCAACATCAAGGGCGATTCGACCTTCCACATCATGTTGGCAGGGCAGGCGAGGGGGCACCGCCTTTACCATTATCTCGCGCCCGACCTCACCTATCGCGACGGCCGCGTGCTGGCGAACGCGCGTCCTGTGAAGGTGCAGAAGGTCGAAGGCGATCATTTCGCCTTTGGAGAGGCCGAATTGCTGGACCTTGGCCGGGATGTCGATGTTGTGCTGATGCGCCAGGACCCGCCTTTCGACCTCAGCTATATCACCGCCACCCATCTGCTCGAACGGGTGCAGTCGGAAACCCTGGTGGTAAACGATCCCGCCTCCGTGCGTAACGCGCCGGAAAAGCTATTCGTCCTCGACTATGCGCGCTTCATGCCGCCGACGATGATCACCCGCGACCTCGCGGAGGTCAGGAGCTTTCTTGCGGAGCATGGCGAAGTCGTCGTGAAGCCGCTCTACGGCAATGCAGGCAACGCCGTCTTCCATGTCGGCCAGTCCGGCGCGAACCTGTCGGCGCTGGTGGAACTGTTCAACGCCTCATGGGTCGAGCCCTTCATGGTACAGGCCTTCATCCCCGGTGTAGCGCAAGGCGACAAGCGCATCGTCCTGATCGATGGCGAAGTCGCGGGCGCGATCAATCGCATTCCGGGCGCTGGGGAGATCCGCTCCAACCTAGCGGTGGGAGGCTCGGCGGCCAAGACCGAACTCACCGACCGTGAGCTGGAAATCTGCGCCGCCATGGGTCCGGAATTGAAGCGCCGGGGCCTGCTGTTCGTCGGTATCGATGTGATCGGTGGCGAATGGCTGACCGAAATCAACGTGACCTCGCCTACCGGCATCGTCTCCATAGACGCCTTCAACGGCACCGATACGGGCGGCATGATCTGGGACGCCATTGATGCCCGTCTGGCGGCGCGGGTGGCTGCTTGACAACAGAGGCAATGCGCTTTCCCGAAATTGTCCGCTGGGATGACGAATAGATGACCCAATGGGTCCTCCACCTAATCGACGCGGGAGGCTATTGGGGCATCTTCCTCCTGATGGTCATCGAAAATGTCTTCCCGCCCATCCCATCCGAACTGATCATGGGCATTGGGGGCATTCGCGTCGGCCAAGGCCGCATGGCGATGGAATGGCTGCTACTCGCCGGCACTCTCGGCACCACGCTGGGCAATTATTTCTGGTATCTGGTCGGCCATATATTGGGCTTCGCGCGCCTTAAACCGGTTGTTGATCGTTATGGCCGCTGGGCGACGCTGGAATGGAAGGATGTGGAGGCGCTCGACCATATCTTCGGCAAATATGGCCAGATCGTCGTCTTCGTTTTCCGCTTCCTCCCCGCTTTCCGCACGATGATCTCGCTGCCTGCGGGCCTGTTCCGCATGGGGCATGTGAAATTCCTCGCCTGGACGGCGGGAGGTGCGCTGATCTGGAATATCATCCTGGCCTATGCAGGCTATATGCTCGGCCAGAATTTCCGCGACATCGACAAATATGTGGGACCTGTCGCGACGGCCTGCGTCGTGGGAGCAATCGCTCTCTACCTCTGGCGCCTCGCGACTTGGAAGCCGAGGGGCTAATTCAAATCCCCTTCCTTCGCCCGACGGGAACGGAGGTTAGAGTTCAAGCCCGCGGATGTGCATTTCGGTACACATCCAGCAGGTGCGCCGCATCCACCTGCGTATAGATCTGCGTTGACGACAGGCTGGCATGTCCCAGCAATTCCTGCAGCGACCGCAAATCCGCCCCGCGTCCCAGCAGGTGCGTCGCGAAACTGTGCCGCAGTGCGTGCGGGGTGGTCCGATCCGACAGCCCCAGCCTCCCACGGGCGCCTTGCACCGCGCGACGGATGATTGCCGCCGACAGCGGCCCGCCCCGCGCGCCTCGGAACAGCGGCTGATCCCGCGCCACGGGATAGGGGCAAGCCGCCACATAAGCTTCGATCGCCGTCCGTACCTGCGGCAGCAGCGGTACGATCCGCGTCTTGCCCCGCTTGCCGGTCACGCGCAGCGTCTCGTCCAGCGGCACAACATCCCCCATCAGGCCCACGGCCTCGCCGATCCGCAGTCCCGCGCCATAAAGCAGTAGCAGCACTGCCCAATCCCGTGCGCCGATCCACCCTTCCCGCGCGGTTTCGGCGATGTCCTCGGCTAAGGCCACCGCCTCATCGGGTGAGACAGGCCGAGGTAGCCCCCGCTTCACCCTAGGCCCCTTTAGTGCCGGCACGCGTGCGTCCTCGCCCCCGGTGAATTTCAGAAAGCCCCGCACCGCCGACAATTCCCGCGCCGCCGACACATTGCCGATCCCGTCCATCCGTCGCGACGTCAGGAATGCGCGCAAATCCGCCTGCTCGATCTTCGCCAGCAGCCCCGCCGTCACCGCTTCGCCGCGATGCTCCTCCAGGAAGGTGATCAGCCGCTCCGCCGTCGCCATATAAGCGCGCACGGTATGGCTGGACCGCCGCCGGTCCAGCGCCAGATGACAGCGCCACGCTTCCACAAGATCATTCAATGTCCGGCTCTCCGTGAGGATTGATAGTAGGCCAGCCCTTATCCAAACGGAATCCCTCATCCCGCGCGCCCTTGAAAATCCCTGCCAAATGGGCACATGAGGCGCATGGCCACCGCCCCAGACCCAGCCGATATGCCCACAGGCGCCCTGCTTCAGATTTCGCCGTTGGTGGGGCGGGTGCTGGCGCCCAATCCATCGCCCTTCACCTATACCGGCACTCAGACCTATCTGATCGGCATCACCGATCTTGCCGTTATCGATCCCGGCCCGGATGATGCGAATCATCTTGCCGCGCTGCTCGCCGCCATCGGTGGTCGCCCTGTGCGCGCGATCCTATGCACTCACACCCATCGCGACCACAGTCCCGCCGCGCGTCCGCTCAGTCAACAGACCGGCGCCCCCGTTATTGGCTGCGCGCCGTTGACGCTGGAAGATGACGGCCCCCGCGCCGACGCCGCCTTCGACGCGACCTATGTGCCCAATCGCGTCCTCGCCGATGGCGAACAGGTGGCGGGGCAGGGCTGGACGCTCGAAGCTGTCGCCACGCCAGGCCACACTTCCAACCATCTCTGCTTCGCGCTGATTGAGGAGAATGCGCTCTTCACCGGCGATCATGTGATGGGCTGGTCGACCAGCGTCATTTCGCCGCCCGATGGCGACATGGCGGATTATATGCGGTCGATGCAGCGCCTGCTCGACCGGCACGACGCCATCTATTACCCAGCCCATGGCGATCCGGTGGAAACGCCCCGGCGACTGGTGCGGGGCATGATGGGCCACCGTAAGCAGCGCGAGGGGCAGATTTTGCGCTTCCTCGAACGCAACGGCGTGTCGAAAATCCCCGATATGGTGGCGGAGATGTACAAGGGCGTCGATCCGCGGCTTCACCCCGCCGCAGGCCGTTCTGTCCTCGCCCATCTCATCGACCTCGACGGCCGGGGGATCGCTGCGGCGACGGGGGACGGCCGCTGGCAACTGCGCTGAGCGATCAACAGATACTGGCCAATCCGCGCAACGCCCGCTAGGGGCGCGCTGAAAGGCCCGTGAGGAGTAGGGACATGAACGCCATCACCGGAATTCCGCAGGGTATCGATCTGCGCGCGGAAATCGACCGCCTGCGCAAGGAACGTAACGCCGTTATCCTGGGTCATTACTACCAGAAGCCAGAAATACAGGACTTGTCCGATTTCGTCGGCGATTCCCTCGAACTCTCGCGCAAGGCAGCTGAGACGGACGCGGACGTCATCGCCTTCTGCGGCGTGCGCTTCATGGCGGAGACGGCGAAGATCCTTTCGCCCGAAAAGATCGTCGTGCTTCCCGATATGGATGCGGGCTGCTCCCTTGAGGACAGCTGCCCCCCCGCGCAGTTCAAGGCGTTCCGGGAAGCGCATCCAGATCATATCGCGCTCAGCTACATCAACTGTTCGGCGGAGGTGAAGGCGCTGAGCGACATCATCGTCACCAGCTCGTCTGCCGAAAAGATCCTGGCGCAGATTCCCAAGGACCAGAAGATCATCTTCGGCCCCGACAAGCATCTGGGCGGCTATCTCTCCCGCAAGCTGGGCCGCGAGATGCTGCTCTGGCCGGGCGTCTGCATCGTCCATGAAGCATTCAGCGAGACAGAGCTGTTGAAGCTAAAGGCCGAGCATCCCGACGCCCCCATCGCTGCGCATCCCGAATGCCCGCCGCACATCGTCGATCACGCCGACTATATCGGGTCGACCAGCGGCATCCTTGAGTTCTCCAAGAAGATGCCCGGCGACACGCTGATCGTGGCGACCGAACCGCATATCATCCATCAGATGCAGAAGGCGGTGCCGGAAAAGACCTTCATCGGTGCGCCCGGCGCAGACGGCAATTGCAACTGCAATATCTGTCCGTACATGGCGCTTAACACGATGGAAAAGCTCTACCTCGCGCTGCGCGACCTCCAGCCCCGCATCGAAATGGAGGAGGGCCTGCGCCTCGCTGCGAAGAAGAGCCTCGACCGCATGCTCGAAATGGCGAGCGGCACGGTGGGGCAGGGCGATCTGGGCAACCGCTGAGCATGTCGTTCACGCTCCCGGGCTTCGATCTCGACGCCTTCATCGCCTCCACTTTGGCTGAAGACCTTGGCCCTGAAGGCCGGGACGTCACCAGCGAAGCGGTGATCCCGGCGGATGCGATCTTCGATGGCGTAATGGACAGCCGTGATGCGGTAACGCTCGCTGGTCTGCCCATCGCCGCCGCCTTCTTCCGCGCGCTCGACCCTCAGGTGGAGATCGAACTGCTGAAGCAGGATGGCGAGCGCGTCTCCCCCGGCACCGACATCATGCGCATCCGGGGCCAGGCGCGGGCGATGCTCACGGCCGAGCGATCCGCGCTCAACACCGTCCAGCATCTGACCGGCATCGCCACCATGACGCGCGCCTATGTCGATGCGATCATGGGCACGGGCGCTACGCTGCTCGACACGCGCAAGACGATCCCCGGTCTGCGTGTGCTGGAGAAATATGCGACGCGCCAAGGCGGGGCGACCAATCACCGCATGGGCCTGTGGGACGCGGCGATGATCAAGGACAATCACGTCGCCGTCGCGGGGTCGGTCGAAGAGGCCGTGCGCCGCGCCGCCGTCGCGGGGATCGAACGCATCATCGTCGAAGTCGATCGCATCGACCAGATTGAGCCCGCGCTCTCGGCCGGAGCCACCCATTTGCTGCTCGACAATATGGATGCGCCCACCCTGCGCGGCGCGGTCACCCTTGTGGGCGGCCGCGTGCCGACGGAAGCGTCGGGCGGCGTCACGCTACAGACCATTCGGGCGAAGGCGGAAACGGGCGTGACCTATATCAGCGTCGGCCGCCTCACCCAGTCAGCTCCCGCCGCCGACATCGGCCTGGACTTTGCCTTTGCTTGAACGGGTCGCGGCCGCCTTGCTGCTGGCCGCGCCCGGAACGGCCTTCGCCCAGGCGGTTCAATGCAGCCTACCTGCTCAGACGCCGCGCCCTCGCCCCGAATCTCAGCCCGGCAACGAACCGCGCCGTTTCCTCCCGATCGCGGGCTATACGCTGGCGCTCAGCTGGTCGCCCCAATATTGCGCCACTGCCAGGGGAGCTGGCAGCGCCTTCCAGTGCAGCGGCAAAAACGGGCGCTTCGGCTTTATCCTGCATGGTCTCTGGCCCGAGGGTCTGGCCAGCGATTGGCCGCAATATTGCCGCGCCACCGATCTGCTTCCCCGCCAGGTCATTCGCCAGAATCTCTGCGCCACGCCGTCTGCCCAACTGCTCCAGCATGAATGGGCTAAGCATGGCAGCTGCATGACCACCAGGCCGGACCTTTATTTCAACCTTTCTCGCGCCTTGTATGAATCGGTTCGCTACCCGGACATGGCCGCATTGGCGCGCCGCGAGACTCTGACGGTCGGTCAGTTCGCCACCGCTTTCGCCCGGGCCAATCCGCACCTTCGACCAGAGATGATTTCCGTACAGAACACGCGCGGCAATCGTCTGAGCGAAGTATGGCTCTGCATGGATCGGACGATGGAGTTCGTCCGCTGCCCCGTTCGCCAGCGCGGCGCGACGGCCGCCAGTTTCCTGCGCATTGAACCGGGTCCAGCCATGCCGCGTTCCAAAAGAGCCACGCCGGTTCCCGCTCGGCGGCCTGCGCTGATCCTCGAGCTTGATCCCAATGCGCAGGTGCCGGCGGATTAGCCCTCGATCGTCACGGTCGAAGGATGATGTTTATCCAGATGTTTGCGGATGATCCGCAGATTCTTGGTGTTGGATTTGAAGAGGAAGTCGAACACGTCCCCTGCGAAGGGGATCGCACCCACCAGCGTGTCGAACCCCACATTGGCGGCCATACGCGCCAGCTGCCACTTGGGCATGCCTAGGTTCCGCGCTTCCCACACGATCCACGCGCCCATGGCGGCCGTCGCCAGGTCACCCACCACGGGGATCAGCCCAACCAGACTGTCCAGTCCCACGCGACGGTTGGTGCCGGGGATGACGAATAGCCCCTCCAGCATGGCCTCCATGGCCTCGATCCGCCGCCGGATCGATGCGGGATCGCGACCAAAGCCGGGCAGGTCGCGCACCATGCGATCAAACTGGTCCTGCGAAAACGCCATTCTTGCTCCTCCAATGGAGCCTAGTTGGTGCTGCGGAACAGATGGTTCAATGGGTGCCGGGCTCGGGGGGAGGGCATGAATCCGTTCAGTCGCCGGGTTACGAGCGACCAGCGTATAGGAGCGCCAAGCGCGATATAGCCGTTATGCGCCTGCATCAGCGCTTCAGCTTGCGCGATCCGTGCCATCCGCTCGGACAGGCTGCTGGCAAGGCTCGCGGCTTGCAGCTGGGCGTCGGCCTCTGCCGAACAATGCACCTTCCGCGCACAGCCAATCCGGCCGAGATACCAGAGCGCGCTGTCATATGCGGCAACTTCGTCGATCAGGCGCAGATCGGAGTCGTCCTTCATCGCCACTCGGGCGACCCGCAGGCCGATCAGCCCCAGATCATGCCGGAGAAGGCCGAACAATGTCGTCGCCCCTGGTCCATCGGGTAAGGCGACGCGCAGCACCGGCGGATGGCCATTGTCGCTGCGCCAGCGTGTGACCGCCGCGCTCGCCTGCGCCCGCCGCTCCTCCATCGTCATATCCGACCAGTCCGGCTGGGTTGGAGGCTGCTGAAGGTCAAGCTGGCCGGGTACGATCTGCTCAGTGATTGCCCAGCCGCCCAACGGGAACAGGACCGGCAGCTGGCTTCGGTCGATGGCCATGTTGATCGCCCGCCGCACAGTATCATCGTCCAGCAGCTTGCCCTTGCCCGTCACTGCCAGCCCCAGCAGCCCCTGCACCGGGTCGACCCGCACTGCGTCGCGATCGATCCCGGCGGGCACTAGCAACGGCAGGTCGGCAAAGCGCCCGCCCAGCACCATGGCGGTGTTGCCCTCGCGAAAGCGGATGATCGCCAGCGCCGATCTCTCCGCTCGCAGAATGCGCGTTTCCCAAGGCTGCGGAGGCTGGTCATCCTCACCATTGCCGGGCTGGTCCACAGGGCTGAGAATCAGCGCCTTGCCCCAACGTTTTCCACGGTAAGGACCTGTTCCCCCTTCACTCGACAGCAGTGCCATTTGCGGCTGCGCCAGCATCTGCAACAGGTAGGGTCGCGGAGCCGCAAGCCGAATTTCTATAACCTCGCCAGTCATCGGCACCACCGCTTCTACCGCATCGAGAGGGCCTTCCGGATCCAAGCGCCGCAGCGATTCGATCCGCGCCATCAGCAGCCGTGCGATCACCGCCGCAGTGACCTTTTCTCCATCGGGCCAGTTGGCACGGCGCAACCGGAAGATGTAGCTGCGCCCCTCATCCTCGACGATCCAGCGCTGTGCCAGCGCGGGTAAAATCTCGCCCGCTGCGTCGAATGCGACCAATCCCTGGGCCGTGGCTTCCAGGATCAGCTTGGCGCCCGGATCAGGCAAATTCTCCAGCGGCTTGGCGAAATCGGCGGGCGATCCGATGACGCTGACCGCCACAGGCCCGCTGGCTTCCTGCGAACAGCCTGCAAGAAGCGCCGTTGCGCCCATCAGGACGGCAATCGATCGGAGCAGGGGGGCGGCCACGGTCATGCGTCCAACAGGCTTAGAGTCTGTCTCGCCCGAGTTGAAGCTTTACATCGGAATATTCTTTGTCAGGAAATCGTCGATGGGCGGGGGTGCCGAAGGGAAGGGGATTTAGCGACCTGCCAATGTAGCCATAAACATGTCCCATCCCGGAACAGCATTTTGTTAACCATGACTTCGCATTGGACGGAGGGCTGGGTGCGCCTATGACTTTCGATATGCGTTTCTTATCCACCACGCTGCTCGTCTTTGCGGCCGCCGGAGCGGCTGCCTTGGCGCAAGGCACGCCCACTCCCTTTACCTTGGCGGAAAGCGGGCGGAGCTTTGGCTCGCTCAAGGATGCCGTGGCGGCCATCGGCAGCGGAAAGGGTACGGTGCTGATCGCGCCGGGGACCTATGCCCAATGCGCTGTGCAGGAGGCAGGAGATGTCGCCTTCCGCGCGCAAACGCCCGGCAGCGCGATCCTCAATGGCGTGGCCTGCGAGGGTAAGGCCGCCCTTGTCTTGCGCGGCCGGTCGAGCAGTGTCGATGGCGTCATCTTCCAGAATGTGCGCGTGCCCGACGGCAATGGGGCGGGCATAAGATTGGAAAGCGGCGATCTGACGGTCACGAACAGCCTGTTCCGCAACAGCGAAGAAGGCATATTGAGCGGGGACGCGCCGGGCAACCGCGTCACCATCGATAAATCGACATTTCGCCATCTTGGCCGCTGCGACCGTGATCTGGATTGCGCTCACGGCATCTATATCGGTCGTTATGGCAAGCTCACCGTTACCCGCTCTCGCTTCGATCAGGGCGATGGCGGCCATTATCTCAAGACTCGTACGCCGCGCGTCACCATCACCGACAACAGCTTCGACGATAGTGGCGGGCGCCTCACCAACTATATGATCGACCTGTCCAATGGCGCGAGCGGTGAAATCAGCCGCAACGAAATGGTGCAGGGCCGGAACAAGGATAATCACAGCGCCTTCATCACTGTTGCGCCCGAAGGCCGGGAGCATGACAGCAGCGGCCTGTCGATCGCGGGCAACAGCGCATCTTTCGTGCCGGGCTTGCAGCGCAACAGCAGCTTCGTCGCCAATTTCACCGATGACGTGGTGAAAATCGGATCGAATCGCCTGGCGAGCGGGATCAAGCAGACCGACCGCCGCTGAGCGCCCTCAGCTTGCGCGAGTCGCCGTCCCGGTCGATAACGCGGCGATGCGCAGCACTAATGATTCCGCCACCGTACGCCTCTATCACCTGAGCGACTCTGAAGAGGGAGGCGCAGCGACGACCCTCTTTTACGGCCCGTTAAGCCAAGCTGTGCTTATCGCGGAGCAGCAGCCGCAAGATATCCAGGACGGGCTGTTCATCGCCACTGATAATGACGTGGTCGCCTGGCTTGATTTGCGGGAGGCTGAATAACTGCCTCCGTGCTGAGGAGGGAATGTGCGCAAGTTGGAAGGCTTTTTCGAAGTCAGTTATGACAGCAGCCGCAAGCTGATCAAAATCACGACCTATGGTTTCTGGAATCTCCAGGTAGTCGAGAAGTTTGCGCAGGCGATCGCCGACATTGGCACGGTCGCCGAGGATGGTTGCGATACGCTGCTCAACACCTGCCGCACCGAAATCCATACGCTGGAGGTCAGTGAGGCGCTGAGCCGCATTTCCTATGCAAACAGGGAGGCCAAACCGGGCCGCATCGCCATTGTGTCCCCATCCATGCTCCTGCGGATGCAGACCAAGCGGCTGCAGATGGCTGACGGCAACTATGGCTATTTCGATACCGAACAGGAGGCGTTGGAGTGGCTTGCAGCCGCCTAGCGCCTGCATCTCCGTTCCAGCTTTTCCGCACCCCTCCGGCTCTATAGAGTTGTGAAATCCGGCCGGGCAGGAGAAGCGTCCATGTCTTACACCCTCATCACCGCCAATCGAAATTATTCGAGCTGGTCGCTTCGTCCCTGGGTGTTGATGAAGGCGCTCGGCATTCCATTCGTGGATAGGCTCGAGCCGTTCGCGCAGAGCGTCAATTATGCCGCGTTCCGCGCCTTCTCCCCCACGGGGCAGGTTCCTGTGCTGATTGACGGGAGCCGGACGGCTTGGGACTCGCTTGGCATCACGCTTTATCTTGCCGATCGGCATGCTGGGGTTTGGCCGCAGGATGAGGACGCACGCGCCTTTGCCCAATGCGCCGTCGCCGAAATGCACAGCGGCTTTTCGACTCTGCGGAACGAATGTCCGATGAATGTCGGGGTGCGCGTGGAACGGGACCTGCCTTCACCGCACCTCAACCGCGACATTGCGCGGCTGGCCGAGTTGTGGGGCGAGGGGCTGAGGCGATTCGGCGGACCCTATCTCACGGGACCGGCGTTCACGGCTGCGGATGCCTTTTACGCGCCCGTCGCCTTCCGCGTTCGGACCTATGACCTGGATGTAGGCCCCGTGGCACGCAAATGGGTCGATCATATACTGGTTCATCCCGCGATGCAGGAATGGGAAGCCGCTGCTCTGGCGGAGACATGGCGCGAAGAAAGCCATGAGGCGGAGGTGGGTGCAGCAGGACGCATCATCCAGGATGATCGCGCATCGTAAAGCTCCGTCGCAGTCTCGCTATCTCCGGAAACAGGAAATATTGGCTTCCTTCCCCCTTTCGCCGGACCCCGTCTGGGTCTAGGGGGAGACTGTTATGGTCAAGCCCCGCACGTTGTACGAGAAGATTTGGGACGCGCACGTCGTTGAACGCCGTCCCGACGGAACCTGCCTCATCTATATCGATCGTCACCTCGTTCATGAGGTGACGAGCCCCCAGGCATTCGAGGGCCTTCGGCTGGCTGGCCGACCAGTGCGCCGCCCCGATCTGACCCTCGCCGTGCCGGACCATAATCTGCCGACCACGCCCCGCCGGGATGCGCAAGGCAATCGCATCCCGATCGCCGACCCCGAAAGCGCACAGCAACTCGCCGCGCTGGAGCGGAACGCCCCGGAATTCGGCGTGCGCCTGATCGGTGACGCCGACCTCGAACAGGGTATCGTTCATGTCGTTGGGCCGGAGCAGGGCTTCACTTTGCCGGGCACGACGCTGGTCTGCGGCGACAGCCACACCAGCTCGCATGGCGCATTGGGCGCGCTGGCGTTCGGCATCGGCACGTCCGAAGTCGAACATGTGCTCGCCACCCAGACGCTGCTCTTGAAGCAGTCGAAGACCATGGAAGTGGTCGTAGAGGGCGAACTGGGCTTCGGCGTCACGCCCAAGGATGTGGCGCTGGCGATCTGCGGCCGGATCGGCACTGCCGGCGGCACGGGCTATGTCATGGAATATCGCGGGTCTGTCTTCCGGGACATGTCGATCGAGGGCAGGCTGACGGTCGCGAACATGTCGATCGAGGCTGGCGCGCGATCGGGATTGTTCGCGCCTGACGAGAAGACCTTCGCCTATCTGAAGGGGCGTCCGTTGGCGCCGAAGGGCGCGGAATGGGACGCGGCAGTCGCCTATTGGAAGACGCTGCGTACGGACGAAGGGGCGCAGTTCGACAAGACGGTCGTCATCGACGCGGCGGACATTGTGCCCAATGTGACCTGGGGCACCAGCCCTGAGGATGTGGTGCCGGTCACCGGCGTCGTACCGAGTCCTGACAGCTTCGCCGATCCGTCCAAGCGGGCCGCTGCGCAGAAGTCCCTCGATTATATGGGCCTGTCTGCCGGGCAGCGGATGGAGGATGTGTCGGTCGAGCATATCTTCATCGGCAGCTGTACCAACAGCCGCATCGAAGATCTGCGCGCCGCCGCTGCGCTGCTGAAGGGACGTCACATCGCTGGCGGTATCAAGCAGGCGCTGGTCGTGCCCGGATCGGGCCTCGTCAAGCAGCAGGCCGAAGCCGAAGGGCTCGACCGTATCTTCAAGGATGCCGGGTTCGAATGGCGCGAACCAGGCTGTTCGGCTTGTCTCGGCATGAATCCTGACAAGGTGCCCGCAGGCGAGCGTTGCGCTTCCACCAGCAACCGCAATTTCATGGGCCGCCAGGGCCCGGGATCGCGGACCCACCTTGTGTCTCCCGCCATGGCTGCTGCGGCCGCCATTACGGGGCATCTCACTGACGTGCGAGAATTGCTGAACGAAAAACAGGGAGAGGTGGTCGCATGAAGAAGGTGTTCTGGCTGCTGGCGCTCGGTGCGCTGGCCAGTGCTGCGATGGCGGCGACCCTCGGGCGGGCGGAAGATACGCGCCGCCTGGAGAACAAGCAGGCGAATTGATGGAAAAGCTGACTATCGTTGACGGGCGAGCCTATCCGTTCGGGATGAAGAATGTCGATACGGACATCGTCATCCCAGCCCATTGGCTAAAGACCATATCGCGGGCGGGGCTTGGCAAGGGCGCCTTTGAGGTGCTGCGCAAAGAGCCCGGCAATGTCTTCGACGATCCGGAATATGCCGGTAGCCCCATCTTGATCGCGGGCGATAATTTCGGCTGCGGGTCGAGCCGTGAGCATGCGGCCTGGGCCTTGGCCGACCTTGGCATCAAGGTCGTGATCGCGCCCAGCTTTTCGGACATCTTTTCCGGCAACGCGTTCAAGAACGGCATATTGACGGTGGTCCTGCCGCAGGAGGCGATCGACCGGCTGATGGAAGTCGCCAAGACCGATCCGATCCACGTCGATCTGGAGCAGCAGACCGTTACCACGCAGTTTCAGGATCGCTTCCAGTTCGAGATCGATCCGTTCCGCAAGCACTGCCTGCTTGGCGGGCTCGATGAGATCGGGCTGACGCTGGGGCAGGCGGATACGATCAGTCAGTTCGAGGCGAAGGACGCCGGTCTGCGGCCTTGGCTCGTTCCCGCCGTTGCGTAACCGTCCCGATCTTCCTATTTCATCTGATAATCCAGCTTCTTTTTACAGGGCACAGGCATGACGACTTTCGACGACCGCGAGAAGGCCTTTGAAAATATGTTTGCCCACGACCAGGAGATGCAGTTCCGCATCCAGGCGCGGCGCAACCGGTTGCTGGGCGAATGGGCTGCAGCCAAGATGGGGCTGACCCCGGAAGAGACCGATGCTTATGCCAAGGCGGTCGTGCAGGCGGATTTTGAGGAAGCCGGCGATGAGGACGTGATCCGCAAGCTGGTGGGCGACATGACACAGGCTGGCGTCGACATCGACGAGGCGGGCGTTCGCGCCGCTCTGGAAGAGCAGCAGGTGATCGCTCGCCGCCACTTCATTGAAGCCCAGTAAGCAGGACGGACCTTTCTCATGCCGATGGCTGCCGATGAAATTGCGGACATGATCCGGGCGGCCATTCCGGACGCTGAGGTAGAGATTACCGACCTTGCTGGCGATGGCGATCATTATGCCGCGCGAGTGGTGTCGGAAAGCTTCCGGGGCATGAACCGGGTGGCGCAGCAACGCGCCGTTTATGCCGCGCTGGGCGGCCGTATGGGCGGCGTGCTTCACGCCTTGCAACTGACCACCGCCGTTCCCAACTAACCGCTTACGATTTTCATGCGCCGCAGCCATTCACCGGCGCCTTAGAGGACTGGACCGACCCATGACCGACGCCGTGCAGCAGCGGATCGCCGATATCGTGAACAGCAATGACGTGGTGCTTTTCATGAAGGGGACGCCCCTGTTCCCGCAATGCGGATTTTCCAGCCGCGCCGTCGCCATCCTCGACCATCTGGGCGTCGCCTATGAAAGCGTCGATGTGTTACAGGACCAGTTGGTCCGTCAGGGCATCAAGGCTTTTTCAGACTGGCCGACCATTCCGCAGCTCTATGTGAAAGGCGAATTTGTCGGCGGCAGCGACATCATGATGGAAATGTATGAGGCGGGTGAGCTTCAGCAGCTTATGGCGGATGAGGGTGTGGCTTCGGCCAACTGAGGGCGATCCTAGATCCGGACAATCTCCGGAAGAATCGCATCGAGTAGCAGCATCGCTGCTGGCGTAAGGCGCAGCCTTTGGGTGTCGCGCTCTAGCAGGTCCAGTTTTGTCAGGCGGATGACCGCCTCATGATCGACGAGCATGTCAGGTTCCAATCCTGACATCTTGGAAATCCGCTGGAGATCAACGCCCTCCGCAAGGCGCAGCCCCATGATCAGCGCCTCTCGAGCGCGATCGGCCGGCGCGAGCGGTTCCTCGCTTTGCAGGCCATGGCCGTTACGGAGCACAGCCGCCATCCAGTTTTCCGGCTTTTTGTGGCGCAGCGTCGCCAAACCCCCACGGCGGCCGTGGGCGCCAGGGCCGATTCCCGCATAACTGCCGTACCGCCAATAGGTGAGATTGTGCCGGCTCTCCTGCCCTGGCTTGGCATGGTTGCTGATTTCATAGGCGGGCAGCCCCGCCGCCTGGGTCATGGCCTGGGTCTGCTCGTAGAGCGTAGCCGCATGATCGGGGTCGGCGGGGGTCATCTTGCCCTGAGCGACAAGGGTAGCGAAACGGGTGCCAGGTTCGATCGTCAGCTGGTAGAGTGAGAGATGATCGGTGCCGAAGGCAAGACCCCGGGCCAGTTCCGCCTCCCACTCGGCTTCGCTCTGGTCCGGCCGCGCGTAGATGAGGTCGAAATTCACCCGGTCGAAAACGGATTGGGCGACGTCCAAGGCAGCGAGCCCTTCTGCCACATCATGAGCCCTGCCGAGGAAATGCAGGGCCTGATCGTTGAGCGCCTGAATGCCGAGCGATACGCGGTTGACGCCCGCGCTCGCCAGATCAGCGAAGCGTGCAGCCTCCACCGAACTCGGGTTGGCCTCCAGCGTGATTTCCATGTCGCTCGTCGGCTGCCAGTAGCCCGCTGCCGCATCGACGATGCCCGCAACAATGGCCGGCGGCATCAGCGATGGCGTGCCCCCACCGAAGAAGATCGAGGAGAGCGGGCGTCCCCTGTTCAGCGCCGCTTCATGGGCCAGATCGTTTAGCAGCGCATCGCGCCACGCGTCGGTATCGATGGCGGCCCGGACGTGACTGTTAAAATCGCAGTAGGGACATTTTGAAACACAAAATGGCCAATGCACATATAGGGCCATAGGTTCGGGCGCAGGCGCGGGGGACTCGAGCGGGGACAGGGGCATGATTGGGGGCGTCTTTAGACGGCTTTGGGCTGCGCGGCCAGCGATCGCGGCGGCAGCCATACTAGCTATTCCAGGCTTTGTGGGGACTGGCAGCATCGCAGCAGCGCCAGCGCGGCGGACGGCAACGACGCAAACCGTCATGCCGGCCGCTTATTATGGCATGGACGAGGCGGAGCGCGACGACGGGCTGCTCCGCGATGTCGTTCTGGGCATGCACAATGATGAGCGGGAATCGCTGGGCCTTCCGGCACTCGCCTGGGATGCGGCGCTGGCGCAGGATGCAGCGCGCTACGCCCGTCAGATGGCGGTCACCAATCGCTTCCAACATTCGCCGCGAGCATCGCGCTCTATCCCAAGCGGCGAGAACCTTTGGATGGGGCCGCGCCGACTTTACGAGTATGAGGTGATGATCGGCGCGTTCCTTGAGGAGAAGCGGCTATTCCGTCGAGGCGGCAAGCTGCCCAATATCAGCACATCGGGGCGCTGGGCTGATGTCGGCCATTATACGCAGATGATCTGGCGCGGCACTCGCAAGGTCGGCTGCGCGCTCGCCGATGGACAGAATTATGAATATCTCGTCTGCCGCTATTTCCCCGCCGGTAACGAATTCGGCAAGGGGCCACTCGACGCGGAAGACAACCCTCGCGGGCCGCTCTTTGCAGGTGGGGGCGAATAGACGCCCCACCTGCTGTTTTTAGAAGACGGTCGAGACCAACTGCGCGAAAGCGTCGGCGCGGTGGCTCATCGCATGTTTTTTCGCGGGGTCCATCTCGCCAAAGGTGATGGCGTGACCAAGCGGCTGAAAGATCGGGTCATAACCAAAGCCCTTGTCGCCGCGTGGCGGCCAGGCGATCGTTCCATCAACGCGGCCTTCAAACGCTTCGACATGCCCGTCGGGCCACGCCAAGGCCAAGGCGCAGATGAAATGCGCGCCATGTCCCGCGCCCGGTCCCTTGGCTTCGATCGCGTCCCAGACCAGCCGCATCGCTATGCTGAAATCCTTCGTTTCTCCAGCCCAACGGGCGGAGAAGATGCCAGGGTCGCCGTTCAAGGCTTCGACACAGAGGCCGCTGTCGTCCGCCAGCGCGGGCAGGCCGGAAAGGTCGGCCGCCTGCATCGCCTTCAGCTCTGCATTGGCGATGAAGGTGGTGCCGGTTTCTTCAGGTTCCGGTAGGTCCAGCGCGGCCGCTGACACGGTTTCTATGCCATAGGGCGCGAGCAATTCGCCGATCTCCCGAACCTTGCCGGGATTGTGACTCGCGATCACCAGCTTGCCGGGTCCCAGCTTGCGGATCGCCTGTTCCTGTCCGAAGTCGTCGCTCATCTTTGTACCTTATTGCCGTTCGCTTCGAACCTGTCGAGACGCGCGTAACGTGGGGCACGCGTTTCTCGACCTGCTCGAAACGAACGGATGTGGCTTAGCGCCCGGTCGCCTTGTCCTGCGCCGCGAAAATCTGTGCGCAACCGATGCGGGCAAGGCGCAGCAGGCGCAGCAGTTCTTCCTCGTCATAGGCCGCGCCTTCGGCAGTGGCCTGGACTTCGGCGAACTTGCCGTCTCCAGTAAGGATCAGGTTGGCGTCCGTTTCGGCATTGCTGTCTTCGGCATAATCCAGGTCGAGGACGGGCGTGCCATTGTAGATGCCGCAGCTGATCGCCGCGACCTTCTGCACGATCGGGTCTTCGGTGAGTGCGCCGGACGCCAGCAGCTTGTCGATGGCGATGCGCAGGGCGACCCAACTGCCCGAGATGGCGGCGGTGCGGGTGCCGCCATCGGCCTGAATGACGTCGCAATCGACGACGATCTGGCGCTCGCCCAGCTTCTTCAAATCGACCACGGTGCGGAGCGAGCGACCGATTAGCCGCTGGATTTCCTGGGTGCGGCCCGACTGCTTGCCCTTGGCCGCCTCACGGCTGCCGCGCGTGTGGGTGGCCCGGGGAAGCATGCCATATTCGGCCGTTACCCAGCCCGACCCCTTGCCGCGCAGGAAGGGTGGAACCTTTTCCTCGACCGACGCAGTGCACAGCACCCGCGTGTCGCCGAAGCTGACGAGGCAGCTCCCCTCGGCATGGATGGTGAAGCCGGGTTCCATGGTGATGTCGCGCATCTGGTCGGGCGCGCGGCCGGAAGGACGCATAAAATTCTTTCTCCGAAGCGATCAGTCGATGGGGCTTAGCGCCGGGCGTGGCGTCATGCCAGTGGCGATACGCCGGAAAGATGATAGGAAGCCAGGCATGCAGTTGCGATGGATGATGATTTTGGTGGGCGCTGCCCTGACGGCGGGTTGCACGGGGGAAAGGCCGGAGCTGGAAAAGCCCCTGGCCGCAGGCGACACGATCCGCTTTTCGGCGGGGCCATGCTTCGGCGCATGCCCCAGCTACAGCCTGCAAGTTACGCCGGATGGATCAGGGCTGCTGGAGCCGGAGCGGTTTACGGCCGTGCCTGGCGCAACGCGCTTTACCGTCTCGCCTCTTCAATATCGCCGTTTCCGCTCGGCGCTGGCGCAATTTCGGCCTCCCGCCGGGACCGTCAAACGCATAGCCCATGGTGAGAATTGCACGCGCTTTGCGACCGACATGCCTGCCTACACGATCGAATGGACCCGGGGCGATCGGCCCGCGACCCGTCTGGAATTCCAGTCAGGTTGCATGGACCCTGCTTATGGCAAGCTGCGGGCGACGATAGCGACCATTCCCAAGATGCTGGACATCAGCGCGATGGTGAAGCCCGCGCCCAGCCGTTAAGCGCGGCTTGAGTGCGGGCCGGTGCTTGCCTAGATAGAGGGCCATGGCGGTCACACCGGTCACTGAACTCAACGATAGGGCGCGCGATGTATTCCGCCTGGTGGTCGAGAGCTATCTCGGCACCGGATTGCCTGTAGGTTCGCGCACCATCAGCAAACTGGCGACGCTCAGCCTTTCGCCAGCCTCCATCCGCAATGTCATGCAGGACTTGGAGGAGCTGGGCCTGCTCGCCGCGCCTCATACTTCGGCAGGTCGGATGCCGACCGAGACGGGCCTACGCCTCTTTGTCGATGGTATGATGCAGGCGGCGGAGCCTTCCGCGGAGGAACGGCGCGCAATCGAAGCTGGCATTGCCGAAGGCGGCCCAATCGAGGAGGCGCTTTCGGCGGCGACTGCGGCGCTTTCCGGACTGTCGGCCTGTGCGGGCATCGTGATGGTGCCCAAGCGGGAGCCGGTGTTGCGCCAGTTCGGCTTCGTGCCGCTGAATGAGCGGCAGGCGCTCGCCGTGCTGGTGGGGCAGGACGGATCGGTGGAGAACCGCGTGCTCGACATGCCGCAGGGTGTGACGCCGGTGATGTTGAATGAGGCTGCCAACTTCATGTCCGCCCGCTTTGCCGGCATGACGCTGAGGGAAGCGGGAGAGGCGCTGCGTCGCGAGATGGAAAGTGAGCGGAGCGCGCTTCAGGGGGCGGCGCGCGAACTGGTCGAACGGGGCATCGCCGTCTGGTCACATGACGCGGACGATCGTCCGGTGCTGATTGTTCGGGGTCAGGCGCATCTGCTGGACGACGGCACGGCGGCGGACCTGGAGCGGGTGCGGCAGTTGCTGGACGAATTGGAAGGCAAGCAGGAGATTTCCCGCCTGCTGGAAAGCGCGCTGGCCGGGAGCGCCACCAAAATCTTTATCGGCTCGGAAAACAAGCTCTTTTCCCTGTCCGGTTCTTCGGTCATAGCCGCGCCCTACAGGGGCGGCGATGGCCGCGTCGTCGGCGTGGTCGGGGTGATTGGCCCCACACGCTTGAACTATGCGCGGGTGATCCCCATGGTGGACTTCACCGCGCAGACGCTATCGAGATTGATGAGATGAGTGAAGACAAGCTGAATATCGAAAATACCGAAGTCGTTGACGAACTGCCCGAAGATGCAGCGCCTGCGGGCGATGCGGCGGCGGAGCGCGTTGCTGCTCTGGAAGGCGAGTTGGCGGCGGCGAAGCAGGAGGTGCTTTACGCCCATGCCGAGACGCAGAATGTCCGGCGGCGGCTGGAAAAGGAGCTGGCTGACGCGCGCTCCTATGCCGCGACTTCCTTTGCCCGGGACATGCTGTCGGTCGCGGACAATCTGGGACGGGCGCTGCAGGCCATTCCACCGGAGTTGCGGGAGGACGAGAAGTTCAAGGGACTGGTCGCCGGGCTTGAAGCTACGGGCCGGGAGCTGGACAGCGTGTTTGGGCGGAACGGCATCGAGAAGATGGTTTCGGTCGGGCAGCCGCTCGACCCTAACAAGCATCAAGCGATGATGGAAGTGCCGTCTGATGAGGTTGAACCGGGGACGGTGATGATCGAAATGCAGCCGGGTTATACGATCAAGGACCGGCTGCTTCGGCCTGCTCTGGTGAGTGTGGCGAGGAAGCCTGACTAACCGAATTTCCCTGGGCGTTTTACCCCCTCCGGTCCGTGGGCCGGAGGGGCTTTTTAATGAAGGAAATGGCGAGAAGAACGCGCTCTTGATTTTCAGCGCATTTAAGATATATCGTAGTGTATCTAGAAACTACGAGAATAGGTTTATGCACTTTTTTAGATCTGAATGCAGCCGGGGGCATCATGGGCGCTTTGCGGCTATGGCTGGGCATCATGGCGGGCGCGGCGGCGGGCGTGGGCGCTTTGGCGATGCGCCGATGGGCGGCGGTGGCGGCGGGGGAGGGCGCAGGCGGCTGTTCAGCAATGAGGCGCTGCGGCTGATCCTGCTGCAACTACTGGGCGAAGCGCCGCGGCATGGATATGACTTGATCCGCGAGATTGAGAGCCGGTCGGGTGAGGCTTATGCGCCGAGCCCGGGTGTGGTGTACCCGACGCTGACGCTGCTGGCGGACATGGGCCTGATTGACGAGCAGCCGGGAGCGGGCAGCCGCAAGCTGTTCGCGATCAGCGACGCGGGCCGCGCGCATCTGACGGAGAACAGGGCGGCGCTCGATGAGGCGATGGAGCGGCTTACGTCGCTGGCGCAGCGGGCCGAGCAGGTCGACGGCGCGCCGATCCGGCGGGCAATGCACAATCTGTCGATCGCGGTGCGGGCGCGGCTGGAACGGGAAGGAGCGGACCGGGAGACGATGTTCGACGTTGCGTCCCTGATCGATGAGGCCGCGAGCAAGATTGAAAGGCTCTGACATGATTTTGACAGCGAATGTGCCGACGGCTCAAGGGAGCCGCTACCTCCAGCAATTGTGCAAACATTGGGGGCATAAGTTCGAGACGGAGTTCGACGCGGAGAAGGGCGTGATCGCCTTTCCCATGGGGCCGATCCGGCTGGCGGCTGGGGCGGATGTGCTGACCGTCACGATCGAGCCGCAGGAGGATGCTGACGTCGAGCGTTTCAAGCAGGTGGTGGCGGAGCATCTCGACCGCTTTGCGTTTCGGGAAGCGCCTTTGCGGTTTGATTGGCATGCTGCGTAGGTCGTCCTGCCAGCGGAAGCTGGCATCTCGGCTGCTATAAAGGAGTCGCGCTTGACGGCACGAGATCCCAGCTTGCGCTGGGATGGCCAGGGGAGAGGTCAGGCGCGCGGGATGCGGCGGGCGCTGGCGAGGTGATGGGCGTGGGTGATGGCGACGGCCAGGGCGTCGGAGGCGTCCGGCCCTGCAACCTTCGCGCCCGGGAGGAGGCGGGCGACCATGGCGTGAACCTGGTCCTTGGACGCGTTGCCGACGCCGACGACCGACTTTTTGACGAGGCGCGCGGCATATTCGCCCACTTCCATGCCGGAGCGCGAGGCGGCGAGCAGGACCACGCCGCGGGCCTGGCCGAGCTTCAGGGTCGATTGGGGGTTCACGTTGACGAACACTTCCTCGACCGCCGCGCCGCCCGGCTGATGTTCGAGGATAAGGTCGGTCAGCGCGAGGTCGAGCGCCAGCAGGCGCGTGGCCAGCGCCATGTCGGAGTCGGTCTTGATTTGACCGTTGGCGATGTGGGTCAGGCGGTTGCCGTCAGCGGCGATGAGGCCCCAGCCGGTGGTGCCGAGGCCGGGGTCCAGGCCCAGGATGATCATGGCTGGAAATCCGTTCGGTTCAAGCGAAGTCGAGAAGCGCTTGCGCTACCGTCTCTCCACTTCGCTCGACACGAACGGAGGTGAAGCATCTTAACCCAGCTTCTCCATGACGTCGTCGGAGACTTCATAATTGCCCCAGACGGTCTGGACGTCGTCATCATCTTCCAGCGTGTCGACCAGCTTCATGAGCGTGGCGGCGTTGCTTTCGTCGACTTCGACTGTGGTCTGCGGCTTCCAGGCGAGCTTGGCCCCTTCGGCTGGGCCGAGCTTGGCTTCGAGTACCTTGGCGACTTCGTGGAGCGCGTCCATGGCGGTCCAGATTTCATGTTCGTCTTCGTTGGACGACACGTCATCCGCGCCTGCTTCCAGAGCGGCTTCGAAGATCGCGTCGGCATTGCCGGCGCTGGCCGGATAGGTGATGAGGCCCATGCGGTCGAAGCCGTGGCTGACCGCGCCGGACGCGCCCAGATTGCCGCCATTTTTGGAAAAGGCGGTGCGGACGTTGGTGGCGGTGCGGTTGCGGTTGTCGGTCAGCGCCTCGACGATGATCGCGACGCCGCCCGGGCCGTAGCCTTCATAGCGGATTTCTTCGTAATTTTCCGTGTCGCCGCCGATCGCCTTGTCGATCGCGCGCTGGATATTGTCCTTGGGCATGGACTGCGCCTTGGCCGCGTTGACGGCGAGACGGAGGCGGGGGTTCATGTCCGGGTCGGGCATGCCCATCTTGGCCGCGACGGTGATTTCGCGGCTGAGCTTGGAGAACATCGACGAGCGCTTTTTGTCCTGCGCGCCCTTGCGATGCATGATGTTCTTGAATTTGCTATGGCCGGCCACGGCCTGCTCCTAAACTTGTCTGTGATCCGAAGCGCGCTCTCTAGCGGGCGCGTCCCGGTCGTGCAACTTTGAGGTTGAGTGGATGCGTTGAGTACTCGCCTGCTCGGTGAGGCCTGCGCCTGGGGATCTTGTATGCTGAAACGAGTCCAGCATGACGAAGCGGGACGCCCCTATTAGACGAGAATGGCCGTGCCCGAGGCGGAAACCATCAGCATGGAGCCGTTGGAGCCCAGCACTTCATAGTCGAGGTCGACGCCCACCACAGCGTTCGCGCCGAGCGTGGCGGCGCGCATCCGCATTTCGCCGATAGCCTGTTCGCGGGCGCGCTGGAGGACATCCTCATGAGCGCCGGAGCGCCCGCCGACGATGTCGCGCACGCTGGCGAAGAGGTCGCGGAAGAGGTTCGCGCCCACGATCACCTCCCCGGTGACGATGCCGAGATATTCCTTCGCCGGACGCCCTTCCAGGCGGCTGGTGGTGCTGACGATGATCTCGGACATGCTTCTCTCCCGCGTCTGCCTGAGTGATCGAAGCGCCTGTCTTGAAGAAAGAGAGGCGCTTCGACAAGCTCAGCGCGAAGGGAGGAGCGGGAGGTTATTCCATGCCCAGGGCGGACAGGTAGGTCTGAAGGATAGCTTCCATTTCCTGCCGGTCATGCTGGGGCATTTTGCGCAGGCGGACGATCTGGCGCATGATCTTGGGGTCGTATCCGTTGGCTTTTGCCTCCAGATAAACGTCCTTGATGTCGTCGCCGATGCCCTTCTTTTCTTCCTCGAGGCGCTCGATGCGCTCGATAAGTAGGCGTAGCTGATCGGCGGCGACGTTGCCCTCGCTCATGTGCAATTCTCCGGTAGAATGTGAATCGGTTGGCGCACGCCTCTAGAGCATTTTCACTTCGCGTGAAAACGCTCTTCGATTTTTTGATGCCGCATTTTCCAAGCCGTTGACCGCACAGCGGCAACTTGAAAATGCTCCTAATGGTTGTCGGCGTTCTTCGCCACACTCTCCTGCATCTTTGCCAATTGTTCGGGGGTCGCTTCGCTCTGGTGGCGCTTTTTCCATTCCGGAAAGGGCATGCCATGCATGATTTCGCGGGCTTCTTCGCGGCTGAGCGACCCGTCGGCTTGCGCGATCCAGTCGGCCAGGCAGTTGCGGCAGAAGCCTGCCGTGCCCATCAGGTCGATATTCTGAACGTCGGTGCGATGCTGCAAATGCGCGATGAGGCGGCGGAAGGCGGTTGCGGCAACCGCATCTGTGAGTATGGTGTCGGCCACGGCGATCCTTTCGCTGATCTACATCATCCTGTCGTGCAGCACGGATAATCGAAAACGGCGCCCTGGCAAGCCGGAGGCGACCATGACGGTCAGGAGCTATTTGGAATGACGAAATTGCCGCCCCGTTCGCGCAAGGTCCGCATCCTCGCGACCCTTGGCCCCGCGAGCGATAGCCCGGAAGTGATTCGGGCGCTCTTCGTCGCCGGGGCAGACGCTTTCCGCATCAACATGAGCCACGGCGCGCATGAGGATCATGCGGCGCGGATCGCCACCATCCGGGCGCTGGAGAAGGAATTCGGCCGGCCGACCACGATCTTGGGCGACCTGCAGGGGCCAAAGCTGCGCGTGGGGACGTTCAAGAGCGGGCTTGCCGTGCTGGAAACCGGCGCGTCCTTCGTGCTGGACCGGGACGAGAAGCCGGGCGACGCCAAGCGCGTCAACCTGCCGCACCCGGAGATTTATGAGGCGCTGGTGCCGGAAACCCGGCTGTTGCTGGACGATGGCAAGCTGGTGCTGCGGGTGAAGAAGGTCGAGGGTGGGCGCATCGACACCATCGTCGAGGTCGGCGGGACGCTGTCCAATCGCAAGGGCGTGAACGTGCCTGATGTGGTGGTGCCAGTGCCTGCGCTGACCGAGAAGGATCGGCGGGACCTCAGCTTTGCGGTCGAGCAGGGGTGTGATTGGATCGCGCTGAGTTTCGTGCAGCGGCCCGAGGACCTCGCCGAGGCGCGCAAGCTGATGGGCGGCTATGGTTCGCTGATGGCGAAGATCGAAAAGCCCGCCGCCGTGCAGCGGCTGGAGGAGATTATCGAGCTGGCCGATGGCGTCATGGTGGCGCGCGGCGACCTAGGCGTGGAATTGCCGCCGCAGGCTGTGCCGCCGTTGCAGAAGCAGATCGTGGCGACTGCGCGGCGCATGGGGCGGCCGGTGGTCGTCGCCACGCAGATGCTCGAATCGATGATCAAGGCGCCGACGCCGACGCGGGCGGAAGTGTCGGACGTTGCCACCGCCGTTTATGACGGGGCCGACGCGATCATGCTGTCGGCGGAAACGGCGGCGGGCGACTGGCCCGAGGAAGCGGTGGCGATGATGGACAGCATCGCGCATAGCGTGGAGCGGGACCCCGGTTATTTCGCGCGGCTGCACTTTACCGAAACCAAGCCGGATGCGACCACCGCCGACGCGCTGGCCGAAGGCGCGGCGGGCATCGTATCGGTCGTGGGGGCGAGCGCCATTACCTGCTTCACCTCATCGGGCAGCACGGTGCGGCGCGTTGCGCGCGAGCGGCCGCTGACGCCGATCCTGGCGCTGACGCCGCGGCTCGATACCGCGCGCAAGCTGGGGCTGACCTGGGGCGTGCATGCGGTGCGGACCAAGGATATCGGGACCTTTGAAGAGATGGTCGGCAAGGCGCGGCGCATGGCGTTGCGGCACGACATGACCCAGAAAGGCGGCAAGATCGTCGTGCTGGCGGGGGTGCCGTTCGGGACGCCGGGCTCCACCAATGTGCTGCATGTCGCGGCCGTGCGCGGGGACGAGCTTAAAGGGCGGGAATAGCGTCCAGCAGCCCGCGCGCGACGAGATCGCGGCGGAGCGTTGGCGCATCGCGGAACAGATGGCCGTGGATGCCCAGCGCCTCGGCCGCCGCGATATTTTCTTCGCGGTCGTCGATGAACAGCGTTTCTTCCGCGCTGAGGCTGAAGCGGTCGAGCGCGAGGCGGTAAATGGCGGGGTCGGGCTTAACCAGCTTTTCCGCGCCGGACACCAGTATGTCGCGGAAGTGCGCGAAGAGAGCGGCTTCACGGGCGTGGAAGGGCGTCCAGAATTCGGCGCTGAAGTTGGTGAGGGCGTAGAGCGGCACGCCGCGCTGATGGAGGTTGCGGACCAGTTCGGGCATGCCGGTGACGGCGGGCTGGACGCTGTCGATGAAACGCTCGCCCCAGAGGCGGATCAGCGGTTCATGCTCGGGATGGCGGGCGATGAGTTCCGCACTGGTTTCGGCGAAGGGTCGGCCCCTGTCATGCTGGACATGCCAGTCCATGGTGACCACATCGCGCAGAAACGCGTCGAGCGCCCGATCATCATCGATCAGGCGCTCGTAGAGGAGCCGGGGCTCCCAATGGTAGAGGACCTTGCCGACGTCGAAGATGACGGCGGCTACCTCCCCGCAGCCTTTAGTCATCGCATCGCTTAAGCGGAAAACCGGTTCCCACTTTTCCTCGCGATGCTTTGATTAGCCCTGGCGGGCCTTGAAGCGGCGGTTGGTCTTGTTGATGACATAGGTGCGGCCGCGACGGCGGATCACGCGGTTATCCCGGTGACGGCCCTTGAGCGACTTGAGCGAGTTGCGGATCTTCATGGAACCAGCCTTTGATGAATCTTGCGTGATCGGAAAATCGAAGCGCAGCCCCTATGGGCGGGGCAGGCGAAAGTCAAGGGTGGCACCCCCCTCTTTTGCCCCGTTCATCCTGCATGCAGCAAAGCCGTGGCTTCACGCGTTGAAGGAAATGCCGGTGCGGCGGCGTGTATGGGCTGAACGCATCCCCTGTTGGAGACTAGCATGATGAAGCAGATCCTCCTGTCCTCCCTTCTGGCGTTGTCGCTGGCCGGATGCGCGACCGCGGTCCCGCCGGTTGAAGTGACGCGATTCCATGTGGGGAACCCGGCGCGCAGCGGCACCATCGCTGTGGAGGAAATGCCCGATAATCCCGATGCCGGGCTGGAATTCCGTACCTATGCGGCGGCCGTCGATCAGGAGTTGCAGCGCGTGGGGTTCGCCCCGGCGGCGACGGGTGCGTGGAGCGACTATGTGGCGCTGGTGGGTTTCCGCCGGACCTTCAGGCCGACCGGATACGGCAATGACGGGCGGCCGGTGAGCGTGGGCGTAGGCGGCGCTGTGGGCAGCGGCGGCTATTCAGGAATGGGCCTGGGAATCGGCATCAACCTGTCCGGGCGGCCCAAGGATATCGTCACCACCGAACTGCAGGTGCAGATCAAGCGTAGGGCCGATTCGGCGGCGGTCTGGGAAGGACGGGCGGTGAGCCAGGCGCGGGAGGGAACCGCCGCCGCGCAGCCGGGGCTTGCCGCGCAAAAGCTCGCGAGCGCGCTGATCGGGGGCTATCCGGGGGAATCGGGGCGCACTATAACCGTCAAATGAGCATATCGATCACCAGCGCCTTCGACAGCGGCAATATTCGCGTTCTTTCCATCACGGACAATAGCGAGCGGGTTCGAGCATCGCTGGAGATCGTCAAGGACCGGCAGAGCGACTTCTATCAATGGTTCCACTTCCGCGTGGCAGGCGTGGCCGGGCGCGAGGTGGAGCTGGCGATCACCAATTGCGGGACGTCGGCCTATCCGGACGGCTGGCCGGGCTACAAGGCACGGGTCAGCGAGGATCGGGAGACCTGGACCCAGGCCGAGACGAGCTATGCCAATGGCACGCTGACGATCCGCCTGTCGCCGGATGTGAACGCAATCTGGGTCGCCTATTTCGTGCCCTATTCGATGGAGCGACACCATGACCTGATCGCCTGGGCCGCTTGCCAGCCCGGGGTCGAGCATCGCGAGTTGGGGCTGACGCTCGATGGGCAGGCGCTGGACCTGCTGACCTTAGGAGAGGGGCCGAAGAAGGTGTGGCTCTATGCGCGCCAGCATCCGGGCGAGAGCATGGCCGAATGGTGGATGGAAGGCGCGCTGGAGCGGTTGTGCGACGAGGAGGATTCGGTCGCGCGGCTGCTGCGGGCCAAGGCGACCTTTCATATCGTGCCGAACATGAACCCGGACGGCAGCCGCCGGGGGCATTTGCGCACCAATGCGGTGGGCGTGAACCTGAACCGCGAATGGCACGAGCCGTCGATGGAACGGAGCCCGGAAGTATTTCTGGTGCGGCAGGCGATGGACGAGACCGGCGTCGATTTCGCGATGGATGTGCATGGCGACGAGGCGATTCCGGCGGTGTTTCTGGCGGGGTTTGAAGGTATTCCGGGGCTGACCGAGAAGCAGCAGCAGCTTTATGAGCGGTTCCGGGATACGCTGGCGCTGCGGACGCCCGACTTTCAGACCGAGCGGGGCTATCCCGTGTCCGCGCCGGGCAAGGCGAACCTGACCATGTCCACGAACCAGATCGCGCAGCGCTTCGGCGCGGTGGCGATGACGTTGGAAATGCCGTTCAAGGACAATGACGACCTGCCGGATGCGGAGTTCGGCTGGTCGCCTGCCCGGTCGATGCAGTTGGCCAAGGATTGTTTGGGCGTGTTGGCGGAGATGATTGGGGAGGTTTGAGGGGGATTCCTCGACCGTAACCCAGCGCTCATCCCGTCATCCCAGCGAAGGCTGGGATCTGTGGCGTGGGGGTCCGCTTAGCCGCGGGAGATCCCAGCTTTCGCTGGGACGACGGCGTGGAAGCGCTTCAGGGTAGGATGCAGGTCAGGCGAACAGATCGCCCAGGAAATCCTTCATCGAGCGGAAGCTGCGATGGTCGGCGTTGGCATTATAAGCCAGGCCCTTTTCGGGCATGTTGACCGCATGATCGGTGAAGGCGTGGCCGGTGTGGCCATAAGCGTGAATCTGCCAGTCGCAGCCTGCCTGCGTCAGCTCATTGGCGAGGGCGACCGTCGCTTCGGGCGGGGCGATGGGGTCTTCCCAGCCGTGGCAGATCAATAGCTTGGCGCTGATGGCGGCGTTGGGGAAGGGCGGGGCGTCATAGACGCCGTGGAAGCTGACGCCGCCCGCAATGTCCGCGCCGCTGCGGGCGAGGTCGAGCACGCATTTGCCGCCGAAGCAGAAGCCGATGGCGGCGGTGCGGCTTTCATCTGCTTCTTCGAGGGATTTGAGGACGGCGTGGGCGGCGTTCGCCCGGTCACGCAGCAGGGCGCGGTCGGCGTTGAGTTCGGCCATGTAGCGGCCCATGTCGGAGTCTTCGCGGGTGGTGCGCTTGCCCCGGCCGTACATGTCCGCGACGAGGATGGTGTAGCCCAGCGCGGCGACCTTTTCGGCATAGGCGAAGTCGGCTTCCTTTGTGCCGAGGACGTTCGGGAAGAGGAGGATGCCGGGACGAGGGCCTTGCACGGAAGAGTCGAAGACGGCGAGGCTTTCGAATGTACCGCCGGGTCCTTCATGGGTGGTTACGCGGCGGGTGATGGTCATGATGGGCCTCGCTGAGTGGTAAGGGCTCGTCATAAATGAATGCCCTTCGTCATCCCAGCGAAAGCTGGGATCTGGTGACAGTGAGTGCCATTTGGCTTGAGACCCCAGCTTGCGCTGGGGCGACGGGGTTAGGAAGGTTAGGCTTCGGCTGTCACAAACTCCCGAAGCCCGGCGCTTCGCCTCTGGCCTGGCTGTCGATGCGCTTGGGGCGTTTCCAGCCGATGCGGGGGCGCTTGCGGAGGCGCAGCGTGGGCCAGTCGCCGCGATCGGCGCGCTCGGCGAGGCGCATGCCCTGCGCCCGATAGGCGGCGAGGACGGCGTCGGCCTGTTCCTTGAGCAATCCGGCGAGGACGATGGTGCCGCCCTCATCCACCATCGCGCAGAGGGACGGGGCGAGTTCGATTAGCGGGCCCGCCAGGATGTTGGCGATCAGCAGGTCGTAGGGGGCGCGGGTGGCGAGGGCGGGATGATCGACGCCAGCGGCCGTATAGAGGGCGAGCTGGCCTTGTCGGCGACCGAGCGCGACGCGGTTGGCGACGGCGTTCTGCGCGCTGATATCAACGGCCACGGGATCAATGTCCGACGCCGTCGCATAAGCGCGGGGCCAGAGGTAAAGGGCGGCGAAGGCGAGCAGCCCGGTGCCGGTGCCGATATCCGCGACATTGCCGAACCGCATGCCGACGCGGCGCATGCGGTCGAGCATCATCAGGCAGCCAGCCGTCGTTTCATGCTGGCCGGTGCCGAAGGCGCGGCTTGCTTCGATGAGGAAATTGACATGGCCGGGCTGCTCCGGATCGGCGGCCAGGTTGCGGACATGGAAGCGCCCGGCTGTGACGGGTTCGAGCCCCTGCTGGCTTAGCGTGACCCAATCCTCGTCCGGCAGCTTTTCGATTGCCGGTTTCGTGCCGGCGGCGCTGGGCACCAGGGTGCGGAGGAGCTTGATGGCGGCGGGACTTGGTTCGCCCTCGAAATAAGCGTCCAGGCGCCAGGCATTTTCATCGTCGGGCGCGGCTTCGCTGGTCATGAGGACCGGCGGCTTGTCCATGAGGGCGAAGGCCGCAATGTCACCGTCCAGCGCTTCTGCTTCGGCGCGGGTGCAGGGCAGGGTGACTTTCCAGCTTTGGGCAGCGGGGGAGGCAGCGTCAGTCATGGCGCGGCCTTTAGAACTTTGACGAGGGGAGGGGAAGCGGGTGGTGCTTCCCCCCTCTCAACTTGTTTCGTCATGCCAGCGACAGCTGGCATCTCCTATCGATGGTGCGGATTGGCCGCATGAGATCCCAGCTTTCGCTGGGATGACGGGACGGTGGCGGTTGTGGGTAAGGCTCAGGCGACCTGGCGGCCGAAATCCGAGGAGGCGGCGCGCAGGCTGGCGAGTTTGCCTTCGACGCTCATGAAGCCGCGCTCGAGCTGGTCGATTTCCGAAGCGACAACCTCGGTGTCCTGACGGATCGCCGAGATGGTGCTGGACATCGAATCGGCGGCGAGCGCGGTTTCATCGACGGCGGCCGTGATCATCGTCACGGTCTGCGCCTGAGCGTCCATGGCGTGGCGGATGCGGTCGGCGCTCGATTGCACTTCGCCGACCGTGTCGCGGATGCGTTCGTTGGTTTCGACGGACTGGCGCGTCGACGCCTGGATATCGGCGATCTTGCCCGCGATTTCGTCCGTCGCGCGGGCGGTCTGGTTGGCGAGGCTCTTCACCTCCTGCGCGACGACGGCGAAGCCGCGGCCTGCGTCACCGGCACGGGCGGCTTCGATCGTGGCGTTGAGGGCGAGCAGGTTGGTCTGGCCCGCAATGTCGCGGATGAGGCCGAGGATCGATTCGATCGACTTTGCATGTTCCGACAGGGTCGCCGACATGGTGACGGCGTCGCCCGACTGGCGCGCGGCGCGCTGAGCGACGTCGGCGGCGCTTTCGACTTCGGTGCGGGCGTCCTCGATCGCGCGGATGAGGCCGGCGGAGGTGCGGGCGGCTTCGCGCATGGCGATGGCGGACTGTTCGGCGGCGGCGGCGACTTCCGATGCTTTGCCGAGCATGCCGCGCGTGGCGGCGGAGGCGTCCTTCGCCTGTTCGCGCAGCGATTCGCCAAGTTGCGACGCGCCGTCGATTTCGCCCATGATGCGCTGTTCGAACAATGTGCTGATCCGCTGGCGCTCATCGCGCTGCGCTTCGGCTTCATCGCCGGCAAAGGCGTTCGTCATCATGCTGGCGTCGACCATGCTGACCATGGTGATGACGTTCACGAGGCGCTGGCGCGTCGCGTCGTCCGGCGCCTTTTGCCACACCATGTTGGTGAGCTGCTTGTTCGCGTCCGATACGGCGGTCAGCACGACGCCCAACGGCAGGTTGCGCTTGCGCGCCAAACGGACGCAGGCGATGCAGGAGCCCGCCCAGCTGCCCGCTTCATAGAAGCTGAGTTTCTGCCGCACATATTCATGCGCTTCCGTCTCGATCTTCGCGATCGTCGAGGCGGCGAGGGTGCTGCGCAGATGCGAGTTTTCCATATAGCTGTCGAAGAAGGTGCGCGCGGTAAGGGATGCACCGTCGCCGATCAGGTCGCGGATTTCCCGCAGCCCGGCGGCCAATTCGCCGGTGGGATCGATCTCCGCCATGCTGGCTATCATTGCGCTCTTCGATGTGGCGACGGACGTCATATGCGGCAAACCTCAATTCTCTTGTTTGTCCGCAGCCTGATAGCGCGATCTGGTTAATCAGTTCTTAGCCGTGATCGGCCCGGCGCGGGGCGAGGGCGGCTTGCCCTCTTGACCGATCGTGCCTAAGGGGACGGGAATCAGGGACAAGCATCAGGGACGTAGGTAGATATGGCGCGAACCACGAGCCGGCCGCTCTCGCCGCATTTGACGATCTGGAAATGGGGGCCGCACATGGCGATCTCCATCCTGCACCGCGTGACCGGCAACGGTCTGGCCACTGTCGGCATCATGGGCGTGGTCTGGTGGCTGATGGCAGCGGCGATCGGTCCCGACGCCTATGCGACCTTCGTCAAATGCGCCACTTCGCCCTTCGGCTATCTGGTGATGATCGGCATCAGCTGGTTCTTCTTTCAGCATATGATGTCGGGGCTGCGCCACTTCGTGCTGGATATCGGCGCGGGTTATGAGCTGAACACCAACAAGACCTGGTCGCTGGTGATCCCGGTCCTGTCGACGCTTGCCACCGTGGCGCTGTGGGCCACGATCTTTTCGGGGAAAATCTGATGGGAACGGGAACCGGAATCGGCCGCGTCCGTGGCCTGGGTTCGGCGCGTCATGGCGCGCATCACTGGCTGGCGCAGCGTTACACCGCCGTTGGCAACCTGCTGCTGGTGCTGTGGCTGATCTTCAGCCTGGTGAGCCTGCCGGGGCTGGATTATCAGAGCGTCCATAACTGGATCGCCAATCCGCTGGTCGCGGTGCCGCTGATGCTGATGCTGGTCAGCGTTTTCTGGCACCTGCGCCTGGGCATGCAGGTGATGCTGGAGGATTATGTTCACGACAAAGGGCTGAACTTCTTCGCCATCCTGCTGCTGAACTTCTACACCGTCGCTGGCGCCGCAGCTGGCATCTTCGCGATCGCCAAGATCGCCTTCACGGGGATCGTCAAGTAATGAGCGAAGCCTACAAGATCATCGATCATACCTATGACACGGTCGTGGTGGGCGCTGGCGGTTCGGGCCTGCGCGCTACGATGGGCAGCGCCGAAGCGGGCCTGAAGACCGCCTGCATCACCAAGCTGTTCCCGACCCGCAGCCACACCGTGGCGGCGCAGGGCGGCATCGCCGCGAGCCTTGGCAACAACTCGCCCGACCACTGGACCTGGCACATGTACGACACCGTCAAGGGGTCGGACTGGCTGGGCGACCAGGACGCGATCGAATATATGGTGCGTGAAGCACCCGCCGCCGTGATCGAGCTGGAACATGCCGGCGTGCCGTTCAGCCGCAACGAGAATGGGACGATCTACCAGCGTCCCTTCGGCGGCCACATGCAGAATATGGGCGCCGGCCCGCCGGTGCAGCGCACCTGCGCGGCGGCCGACCGCACCGGCCACGCCATGCTGCACGCTCTGTACCAGCAGAGCCTGAAGTATGATGCGGACTTCTACATCGAATATTTCGCCATCGACCTCATCATGGAAAATGGCGAGTGCCGTGGCGTGATCGCCATCTGCATGGAAGATGGCTCGATCCATCGCTTCCGCAGCCATGCGGTCGTGCTGGCGACGGGCGGCTATGGCCGCGCCTATTTCTCTGCCACTTCGGCGCATAGCTGCACCGGCGACGGCGGCGGCATGGTGCTGCGCGCGGGCCTGCCGCTGCAGGATCTGGAGTTCGTGCAGTTCCACCCGACCGGCATTTACGGCGCGGGCGTGCTGATCACCGAAGGCGCGCGCGGCGAGGGCGGCTACCTCACCAACTCCGAAGGCGAGCGCTTCATGGAGCGCTATGCCCCCTCGGCGAAGGACCTGGCGTCGCGCGACGTCGTGTCGCGCTCGATGGCGATGGAAATGCGCGAAGGGCGCGGCGTGGGTCCGAACAAGGATCACATCTACCTGCACCTCGACCATATCGATCCCAAGGTGCTGGCCGAGCGTCTGCCGGGCATCACCGAAAGCGGCAAGATCTTCGCGGGCGTCGACCTGACCCGTCAGCCGCTGCCTGTGACTCCGACCGTCCATTACAATATGGGCGGCATCCCCTGTAACTATCATGGCCAGGTGGTGACGAAGGTCGGCGACGATCCGGAAGTGGTGGTGCCGGGCCTCTATGCGGTCGGCGAAGCGGCGTGCGTGTCGGTCCATGGCGCGAACCGCCTCGGTTCGAACTCGCTGATCGACCTTGTCGTGTTCGGCCGCGCGACCGGCCTGCACCTTAAGGAAACGATCAAGCCGAATGGCTCGCATCGTCCGCTGCCCAAGGATGCGGCCGATCTGGCGCTGGGCCGCCTGGATCATTATCGCAACGCCAAGGGCGGTTCGCCCACGGCAAAGATCCGCCTGGAAATGCAGCACACCATGCAGAAGCACGCCGCCGTGTTCCGCGACAGCGCGCTGCTGAGCGAAGGCGTCACCAAGATGGCGCAGGTTAATGCCAGCTTGGCTGATGTGGCGGTGTCGGATCGCTCGCTGATCTGGAACACCGACCTCATCGAGACGCTGGAGCTGGATAACCTGATGAGCCAGGCGGTCTGCACCATGGTCAGCGCGGAAAATCGCAAGGAAAGCCGTGGCGCGCATGCGCATGAGGATTTCCCGAACCGCGACGACGAAAACTGGATGAAGCATACCGTCAGCTGGTTCGAAGGCTGGGGCGGCAAGGGCGGCAAGGTGTCGCTCGATTACCGTCCGGTGCACGACTATACGCTCACGGATGAGGCCGAATACATCAAGCCCAAGGCGCGCGTTTACTGAGACGCGTGCGTTAGCTGAGATGATGAAGAGGGCGGGCCGCAGGGCTCGCCCTTTTTCGTTGCCGGCGGTATGTCTTGGCAGAGGCGGGGCATGGAGGAGGTGAGGGATGACTGACACGCAGGTCCATGGTGGCCAGTGCCATTGCGGCGCGGTGCGGTTCGAGGTGGCGTTGAGCGATGGCCTCAACAGCGCGCGGCGGTGCACCTGTTCCTATTGCCGGATGCGGGGCGCTGTCGCCGTGACGGCAGGGCTCGGCGGCCTGAAAATCCTGCGCGGCGAGGATGTGCTGACAAGCTACCGTTTCAACACAGGGGCGGCGCAGCATTTCTTCTGCTCGCGCTGCGGCATCTATACGCACCACCAGCGCCGGTCGAACGCCAACGAGTATGGCGTCAATGCCGCCTGCCTGGACGGCGTCAGTCCATTTGATTTCGCCGAGGTGCCGGTGATGGATGGGGTGAACCATCCCAATGATAGCGGGGTGGTGAGGCGCGTGGGTACGCTGCGGTTTGTTCCTGCGGAATGACGACGTGGGAGGTCTGGGTTTGGGCAGTTGTCGCCATTGCAGACGTATTGGCGACTACCGAAACCTGACATTCCTCGCCTTTAAGCGGCGGCAGCTTGTTCTTTGTGAATAAATGGCTCCACGACCGAAGCGGCACGCCTGACGTATAGTTCTTTCTCACCTACCGGTGCGACATAATGCATCGCCTCTTCTGCGGCTCGCATTGAAGCGCCACGCGCAATCATCCATGTGGCAAGATATTGCGAGGCCAAGCATCCGCCCGCCGTCGCGACATTCCCATGCGCTATGAAGGGCGCATCAATAACATCGACTCCTGCCTCTATGACCCAGTGTTTTGTGGTTAGATCGGTGCAGGCCGGTAAAGCGCCAATCAAGCCCAACCTCGCCAAAATCAGCGTCCCCGAACATTGAGCGCCAATTAGCTGGCGCGAAGGATCCAGATTGATAAGGGAAAGGAGATCCACGTCAGCAGCTATCTCACGCGTCTTGATGCCGCTGCCAATTAATACCGCATCTGCATCGGCGGCGAACTCCAACGGCTTCTGGCGCTGAACAGTTACCCCGTTCATCGAAGTCACCTGTTCGGTCGGCGATGTGATATGCGCCGCCCAATCATGGGCTTTCATCCGGTTCAGGAGTGCTGATGCAATGAACGAGTCCAGTTCATTAAACCCATCAAACGTCAAAACCGCGATCTGCACAACGCCTCCTATGGCTACAAGTTACCGCCACTATATGGCCCAAACGGGGCGGCAGCGCATCGCCGCGTCAGATGCCAGTTGTTTCAGAGAGGACCTTCTCCAAACCACCCATCCAAGACATTCCCCTCCCGCAGGCGCGAAGGGGAATAGCGGCTTGTCGTGCCGCTCAAGTCTTTCGGCTGGATCGGGCTGACCTTCTGCGCGGATTCTGAGATACCAGCTTTCGCCGGCATGACCTGGGCGTTTCCGGGCAATGGGTTCGCATGTCTAAGCCTGCGCTTCGCACATCGATGAACGCGAAGCGCTGCCTACTCCCAAACCCCTCTGGCGCACAGGCCCCGCGCTCGCTAAGTCTTTCCCTGATGACGATCGATCCCCTGGTCCTGTTGCAGGCCTATGCCATCGGCGTGTTTCCTATGTCCGATGATCGGGATGCGGAGGAGGTCTATTGGATTGAGCCGAAGCGGCGGGCGATCATGCCGCTGCGTGGCTTTCATCTGTCCCATTCGCTGGCCAAGACGATCCGGCGCGAGCGGTTCCGGGTGACGGCCAATCGCGACTTTGCCGGGATCGTCCAGCTATGCGCGCAATCGGCGGAAGATCGGCCTTCGACCTGGATCAACCGCGAGATCGAGCGGACATATCGCCATTTGCATGAGATCGGCTTTGCCCATTCGATCGAGGTGTGGGACGGCGAGGAACTGGTGGGCGGGCTTTATGGCGTGGCGCTGGGACAAGCCTTTTTCGGGGAAAGCATGGTGTCGCGGCGGACCGACGCGTCAAAGGTCGCGCTGGCCTGGCTCACCGCGCGGATGCTGTTTGCCGGGTTCACACTGCTCGACTGCCAGTTCATGACCGAACATTTGCGGTCATTGGGCGCGATCGAGATCAGCCAGCGCGATTATCTGGCGCTGCTGGGCGGAGCGGTGGGCGATGTGCCGCTGGGAGCCGGGCGATCCGTGCTGGCGGAAGGTCCGGGGGTCTGGGCGGAGCTGGCGTTCGCGCCGCTGGCGGGCGAGGCGTCGGCCGGAGGCTCGCCCTTGCCGCCGAGCTTCACCGTATCGGGGCCGCTTTCGGGCCAGGACATCGTGCAGCTTCTGACCCAGACGTCATAAATGGGGTGCTGAACCACGTTGCGGTCCGGCCGTTCTTTGAACAGCCAGCCGGAGAAGTTGCGACGCCATTTATTGTCGGCGGTGCTGCGCACGTCGAGTTGCACGAAGGCGCCGGTTTCCTGAACATTTTCCCAGGGCGCGGTGGTCTCGCACGCCTGGAGGCGGACGATCGCATCGCCCACGCGCAAGGCGTCGCCCGGCTTCATGGTGAGGTCCGTGGTGATGCCGTTGCGCTTGTTGAGCAGCCCGATCACGGCCACGCGCTCCGCCATCGGCGTGCCGGGCAGGGCGGATGAGTCGCCGTTGCGGATCTTCTGCCCCTCAATCTTCACCGGGCCGGTCTGATTGGCGGTAGGAAGCTCATCGCCGCCACAACTCGCCAGCAGAAAAGCAAGGGGCAGGATCGGTAGGGCCGTCCCCGCCGGACGCCGGATCATGATGCGTCGGGGCTCCATGCCTCATAATCGCCGGTCGCGCGCTGACGCTGACCGCCCTTTTCCAGCGCGCCCGATGGGCGGTAGGCGTTGGGCGTGCCGGTGGCGTTGGGCGTATAGTCGCGTTCCCAGATGCGTGGCGGCGGCAGGAAGCTTTCCGGCGTGCCTTCGATCGTATGATGCAGCCAGCCATGCCATTCGGACGGCACGCGGCTCGCGTCATTATTGCCGTTGTAGATCACCCAGCGGCGCGTGCGGCCGTGGACGTCCGAGCCGCCTTCATAATAGATATTGCCCTGATGGTCCTCGCCCACCTTCTTGCCCTTGCGGGAGGTGTAGAGTGCGGTGCCGATGGTCGCGCCATTCCACCAGGTGAAGATCTTGGCCAGGATTCCCATGGGCGAAGCGCTTAGCGCCTGCTGTGGGGGATTGGCAAGGCGGATATGGCGTCAGCGGGGCTGTTGCGGGCAGAAATCGAGGCCGGGCCGGCTCTTGCCCGCGGGGTCGGCGCATTTGCCCCAGGAGACCCGGTCCCCTTCGGCTATGCCCAGTTCCGCCGCGCGCCCGCCGCGCAGTTCAAGGACGGCGGTGACGGGGACGCCCGCAGACATGGGCTCGCGCGAATAGGGTTTGGTGTTGGCGGCGATGAAGGCGATGCTGCCGTCCGTGCGAATGAAGAGCATGTCGAGCGGGATCAGCGTGTTCTTCATCCAGAAACTGGCCGTGCGCGGTGGGTTCATCGGAAAGAGCATGCCGCCGTCGGCGTCCAGCGACTTGCGGAACATGAGGCCCTGTTCCTGCTGCTTTTCGGTAAGCGCGGTTTCCACGGCGAAGCGGTGCGCGCCCTTCGCGGTGTGGATGGTCAGGGGGAGGAGGGCGGCCTGCTGAGTAGCGGGGGCGGTGGTCTTCTCCGCCTTGGGCGCTGTGGGCGAGCAGGCGGCGAGGAGGGAGAGGAGCAGGAGAGGGAGGCGCTTCATGGGTAGGAGTTAGCCTATGGGAGAGGGGTTGCGCCATAGGATTGAGTTGCATTTTTCAGTTCGCGCAGAGGCCGCGGAGGCATCTGGCCAAAGGCGTCATGAAATATGAGGAAAGAATGGCGTTTGCCGGGGGTAGGAGCCCACTGGCGGAAAAAATTCTCTGTAGCCTCTGCGCTTTTGCGCGAACAAAAGCGGCTGCCTCCCAAGATCGGTCCGTCTATTCTGGGGCTTCGGGCGGTTCTCCCGGCGCAGCATCGGTCCAGCGGCGGGCGATTTCGTAGCTGTGGCCGGCGCGCAGGAAGGCGGCGACCCATTTTTCGCGCTGCTTGGGATCGGGGCGGTCTTGGGCGTAGGGGCCGAGGCGCTTGCGGCGGGCGAAGCGTTCGGCGGCGGTCCATGCTTCGCTGCGCGTATGCGCATCGGCTTCTTCGCGGTCGGCTTGCGCTATGCCGTCAGCGCGCAGGGTTTCGGCCACCCGGCGGGCGCCATAGCCGCGCCGGGCGAGGGACGCACTTTTCATGACGGCGAAGCTGCGGTCATCGACATAGCGCAGTTCCGCCAGCCGATCGACCAACTGTTCCGGCTGCGGTGGGTTATCGCCACCCCAGCCGCGCTCTTGCAGCTTGCGGTTCAGATAGGCGAGCAGCTTTGCCCGGCTGGTGGCGAAACGGCCGACATAGCGCAGCGCAAGTTCGCGCAGGCTGTCGCTGTCGAGCGGGGGGCGGGGACGTTTGCCGGTCATGTCAGCGCCTTCATGGGCAATGCTTATGCAGCGGGCGCCTTGATTATGCCACAGTGGGGCCGGAATTTTACCGCGCCTTATGCTGTAGAAGACGACGCTGGAATGCAATATCCGGTGCATCGCTGCTTCAAAGATGATAGCGGGCCGCCCGGATGACAAGATTGACATTGGGTGACACCAATATGACGGGTTCGCAAAGCATGATGGCACCGACGCCGACCAATGACGCCCTGCCGCGCCGCTTCTCGGATTTCGAGACGCTGGGCGAGGCCCTGGATTACGCGGCGCAGGGGCAGCGCGGCCTGAATTTCCATGATGCGCGCGGCAATCTGGCGCGGCCCTATCCTTTTTCCGAGCTGCGGGACGACGCCGTCGCCTGCGCGCACCGGCTGATCGCCCATGGCGTCAAGCCGGAGGATCGCGTGGCTTTGGTGGCGGAGACGGGCGCGGACTTCGCCCAGCTGTTCTTCGGCATCGTCTATGCGGGCGCATGGCCGGTGCCGCTGCCGTTGCCGACCAGCTTTGGCGGCAAGGAAAGCTATATCGACCAGCTGAACGTCCAGCTGTCGAGCTGTGACCCGATGCTGTTCCTCTTCCCCAAGGAACTGGAAGAGATGGCGGGGGAATCCGGCCGTCAGAAGAATGTCGAGAGCATCGCGTTCGAGGATTTTCTTGCCCGTGAGGTGATCCCGGCGGAACTGCCGCAGGCGAAGGGCGAGGAAATCGCCTATCTGCAATATTCGAGCGGTTCGACCCGCTTCCCCCATGGTGTCGCGGTGACGCACCATGCGCTGCTGAGCAACCTCGCCGCGCACAGCCATGGCATGGAGCTGCAGGATAGCGATCGCTGCATCAGCTGGCTGCCCTGGTATCATGATATGGGTCTGGTCGGCTGCTTCCTGTCGGTGGTCGCCAACCAGGTTTCGACCGATTATATGAAGACCGAGGATTTTGCCCGCCGTCCGCTGGCGTGGCTGGACCTCATCAGCCGCAATGAGGGTACCTCGATCAGCTATTCGCCGACCTTCGGCTACGACATTTGCGCGCGGCGCATGTCGAGCCAGACGAAGGCCGCGGATCGCTTCGACCTGTCGCGCTGGCGGCTTGCGGGCAATGGCGCGGACATGATCCGTCCGGACGTGATGCAGAGCTTTGTCGATGCGTTCGGCGATGCGGGCTTTTCGCCCAAGGCGTTCCTGCCGAGCTATGGCCTAGCCGAAGCGACGCTGGCCGTCACCATCATGCCGCCCGGTGAGGGGATTATCGTCGAACTGGTCGAGGAAACCGACCTGTCCGGAGGCGACGCGACCGAGGGACGGCCGCAGCGCTTCCGCTCCATCGTGAATTGCGGCAAGCCTGCGCGCGACATGGTCGTGGAGATACGCGACGAAGACGGGGCGAAGCTGAACGAGCGGCAGATCGGCAAAGTGTGGACCACCGGGCCGAGCCTGATGGTCGGTTATTTCCGCGATCAGGAGGCGACCGACGCCTGCATGCTCGACGGTTGGCTGGACACGGGCGACATGGGCTATCTGAGCGACGGCTATCTTTATATTGTCGGCCGCGCCAAGGACATGATCATCATCAACGGCAAGAACCACTGGCCCCAGGATATCGAATGGGCGGTGGAGCAGTTGCCGGGCTTCAAGCAGGGCGACATTGCCGCCTTCGCCATCACCACGCCGGGCGGCGAGGAAGCGCCCGCCGTGCTGGTGCATTGCCGCACATCCGACAATGACGAGCGTACGCGCCTGCGCGACCAGATCCGCGAGCGGGTTCGGGCGATCACCGGCATGAACTGCGTCGTCGAATTGGTGCCGCCGCGCACCCTGCCGCGCACCAGCTCCGGCAAGCTCAGCCGGTCGAAGGCGCGCAATCTCTATCTGACGGGCGAAATCCGGCCTTACGATATCGCCGCCTGAAGCAGCGCTAATCGCTCGTTGCTGCCCGCGCATCGCGTGCGGGCTCGGGCATTATGCTTCGGTGCGGATTTCCGTTCGGAGGGTCGGGAGGAGCCTAGCGGCCCTGCAGCTGTCGCTCGACTCCGGTCCACAGAGTACCGAACGCCTGCGCGGGCGGTGAGCTGCCGGCGAAGGCCCCGAGCGGCTTGCGGCGGACGGCCATTTGTTCGACGGCGCTGGCCATGGGGATGGCGGGCCAGCCGGGCTGGGCTTCCAGCGCAGCGCGGTGGAGGGCGCGGCGGCGATCGACCATCGAATAGACAGGCATGATCGGGGGATGGCTGCCGCCCCGCTGGACGAGATAGCGTGCGACCTCTCCCATCGCACGCTGCGCCAGCGGCGAAGGGATGACCGGGATGACGATCATGTCGGCGGCGCGCAGCACCTGCTCGCTGGTTTCGGTAAGGCCGGGCGGGCAATCTAGGATGATGCGGTCGTAATCCTTGCCCACGGTCTCGATCAGCTTGGCGAGCCGCTTCTTCTTGTCCATTTCACGGAACAGATGATCCAGGCTGCGCAGCGACGTGTCGGCGGCGATCAGGTCAAGGCCCGGCACGGTGGAAGGCTGGATCAGCTTGCGGACCTCGACATCCTTGCTGAAGATCGCCTGCGCAGCGTCGCGGCTTTCGCTGTCGGTGGAGATCAGCCAACTGGAGGCGGCCTGGGGATCAAGATCCCAGAGGAGCGTCCGCCTTTTCGAGATACAGGCAGAAGCCCAGGCGAGATTGATCGCGAAGGTGGTTTTACCCACGCCCCCCTTGAGGCTGTAAACGGCGATGGTCGCCAATGCCGGTTCCTTTGCCATATGCGGAGGCTATATTGCTGCACCGCAAAAGCAAGAACCCAATCATGGGAATGTTACTCCCTTGTGACGGGCTGCGCGAAGGGGGCGGGGACTGCGCAGCCCGTCGTACCACCCTAGATGGGGCGGTAAATGGCGTAGACTTTCTTCACATATTCGCGGCTTTCCCAGCTGCAATGCGCGCCTTGCTCCACCAGGAAGATATCGCCCTTGCGGAATGTGCCCTCGCGGCCCGCGCCGTCGACGAAGGTGACGCTGCCTTCCAGCAAATACATCAGTTCATAATGGCGGTAGGCCATGGACAGCCGGTGATAGGGCGTCGAATCCCAGGTGCCGCAAACGAACTCGCCGTCGCCTGACCGATAATCGGTGAAGTTGCGGCAGCTGGGGGTGGGGCCGACCAGCAGCTCGGCCAGCGGCGCACCCGAAGGTTCGAGCGGGGCGCTTTCGTCGATCGGAACGATTGCGGGCGGAGCGGCCGGGCCGCCGTTGCGGCGCATCGCGATCAGCCGAGCCCCTTCCCGCGAGGACCAGGTGAAGCCGGTGCCCTTGGTCACGACGGTGCTCTGATCGATGGAGAGCTGAGTGGCGCCCTCGTCGGTTTCGAGGGTGAGCGCGCCGTCGAGAAGGATCAGGAACTCGTCATCGGGCAGGCTTTGCACCCGGCCGCGGCCCTGGGGGAGGGCGATGAGGTAGATCGACACCGCGCCTTCGGGCAGGCCGAGGGAGGCGCGGCTGGCGAGGAAGGGGTCGCCATGGGCTTCGGCCGGAATTGCGGCGGTGCTGGCAAAGGCGCGCAGATCGTAGAAGCTGCGGGTGTCGACGGCCATGGCTTGGGTCATATGTAGTCCTTCTTCCCTCAGCCTGAACAGAGGTGAGCTTGGTCTGATCGGAAGAGAGGATAGGATTATGCGGGCGAAATAATCCGCTCAAACACAGAGGGTAGGCAGGCGATCATGCCATAAAAAATGCCGCCGCGAGCCATTCACGCGGCGGCATTATATTTTGTCCCGTTGCGAAGTGTCAGGCCGCGGCCCGGCGCTCCTTCAGTTCCTCGTTCAGCATTTCCGCGAGCAGGAAAGCGAGTTCAAGGCTCTGCGCCGCGTTCAGGCGCGGGTCGCAATGGGTGTGGTAACGATCAGCGAGACCCTCGTCGGTGATGGCGATGGCGCCGCCGGTGCATTCCGTCACATTCTGCCCAGTCATCTCGGCATGGATGCCGCCGCCGAAGCTGCCCTCGGCGCGGTGCACGGCGAAGAAGCCGCGCACTTCGGCCAGGATGCGGTCGAAGGGCCGCGTCTTGTAGCCATTGGCCGCCTTGATGACGTTGCCGTGCATCGGGTCGCAGGACCAGACGACCGGATGGCCTTCCTTCAGCACCGCGCGCACCAGCTTGGGCAGGCCAGCCTCGATCTTGTCATGACCATAGCGCGTGATGAGCGTGATCCGCCCCGCCTCGCGCGACGGGTTCAGGATGTCGAGCAGGCGGATGAGCGCGTCGGGCTCAAGGCTGGGGCCGCACTTCATGCCGATCGGATTGCCGATGCCGCGCAGATATTCGACATGCGCCGAACCTTCGAACCGCGTGCGGTCGCCGATCCAGAGCATATGCGCGGACGTGTCGTACCAGTCGCCCGTCAGCGAATCCTGCCGCGTCAGAGCCTGCTCATAAGGGAGCAGCAGCGCTTCATGGCTGGTGTAGAAGCTCGTCCCACCCAGCTGCGGCACGGTTTCGGGCGATAGGCCACAGGCACGCATGAAGTCGAGCGCCTGGCCGATCTGGTCCGCCATCGCTTCGAACTTCGCCGCCCAAGGCGAACGGCCCATGAAATCCAGCATCCAACCGTGCACGCGATCCAGGCTGGCATAGCCGCCGGTCGAGAAGGCGCGGAGCAGGTTCAGCGTCGCCGCCGACTGGTTATAGGCGCGGATCATGCGGTCAGCGTCGGGCTCGCGCGCTTCGGCCGTGAAGGCGATGTCGTTGACATTGTCGCCACGGTAGCTGGGCAACTCCACGCCGCCGATCGTCTCGGTATCGGCCGAACGGGGCTTGGCGAACTGGCCCGCCATGCGGCCGACCTTCACGATCGGCAGCTTGGACGCGAAGGTCAGCACCACCGCCATCTGCAGCAGCACGCGGAATGTGTCGCGGATATTGTTCGGGTGGAACTCCGCGAAGCTCTCAGCGCAATCGCCGCCCTGCAGCAGGAAAGCCTCGCCATTGGTGACCTTGGCGAGTTCATGCTTCAGATTGCGCGCTTCGCCTGCAAAGACGAGCGGGGGAAACTGGCTGAGCTGGCCCTCCACGGCGGCAAGCGCCTCCGCGTCACGATAGACGGGCATCTGAATGCCCTTATGCTCCCGCCAGCTTTCCGGCGTCCACTTCGCCGCCACAGTGAGTCTCCCAAAAGATGTAAAAATAGGGGCCGCACCTACGCTGATGAAGGGGGTAACGCAAGTTTATAGCTGTGGCGGCCGGGAGGGGTGAATTTGGTTTGCGCAGAGGCGCAGACGGCGCTGAGACAGTTGGAATTTGGTTCACGCGGAGGCGCGGAGAGGAGAGAAGCTGGCGCAGCCTCTCTCATCTTCATCTTCGTCGAGCGATGGCTAAATGGCTAAATGGCTTTGCCGCTTAGTGCAACTGCTCCGGGTCTCAGCGCCCTCTGCGCGAAATCCGTTACTTCTGGCAGGGATAGCGGCCATTCAGCGCGACGCTGACGAGGACGGAGGCGGGCGCCTTGCGCTGATCGGGATAGCGTTCGAGATAGGCGACGACGATGCGCCGTACTTCTTCGGCCTGCATCTGGTCGGGCCAGCAATTGGGTTGGGCGCGGCCGATGAAGACGTCCTTCTTTATCCCGTCCACTGCGCCCACGATGTAGGCCGTGCAGGCGAGCGCATATTCGGGCGCCTTGTTACGGCATTTGGCGAGCAGGGTCGTGCCGGTTTCGAACATGAACACCTGCGCCTTCGCTGGGGCTGGTGCAGCCGCCGCGAGGGCGCTCATGATCGCCAAAATGTGCCATTTCATGGGCGGAAGGTGCGCTCTTCGCGATCTGCTGTCCAGCGGCGCCGGCGCAGCGGGGGCACGGTTCGGCTTATTATGCCGCTACCGTAACGGTTTGGTAAATAAGGCCTTTACCCTAAGTTCAAGCGCCAGTCCCAGCGGAGGGGATCGCCGTCCATCACCTCCACGCCGCGGGCGATCAGCCCGTCCCTGATCTCGTCGGAAAGGGCAAAGTCCTTTTCGGCCCGCGCGGTCTGGCGGCGATCGAGTTCCGCCTCGACCTCTTCCGGAGTGATTTGAGCGTCCTTGGGCTGGACGCGCAGGTCGGCGCGGCCCAGCGTCAGCAGGTTGAGGCCGAGCGCCTGGTCAAAGGCGGCCAGCAGGCAAAGCTTTTCATCAACCGGCACCTTTTTGAGCGCGATCGTCTCTTCGAGCAGCGGCAGGGCGCGGGGCGTCATGAGATCGTCGCTCAGCGCCGCGTCGAACTGCTCCAGCAGCGGAGCCAGCTTTGGGTGAAGGTTGGCGCGCAGATAGTCGAGGCGCGGCGATTGCCAGGTGACCCCTTCGGCCCGGCTCTTGAGGTTCTCCACGCCCATGACCAGGCGCTTGAGGCGCGTAAGCGCAGCCGCGACGCTTTCGGCGCTGAACTCCAACTCGCTGCGGTAGTGGGCTCCAAGGCACAGCAGGCGGTAGGCGAGCGGGTGAACGCCAGCGTCGATCAGTGAGAAGAGCGTGGTGAAACCGCCCTTCGACTTGCTCATCTTGCCTTGGCGATCGACGAGGAAGTTGTTGTGCATCCACCAGCGTGCGCCGGTGAAGCCGGGCTGAGCGTCATTGCAGCCGCAATAGGCCTGGTTCTGCGCAATTTCGTTCGGGTGGTGGATTTCGCGATGGTCGATACCGCCGGTGTGGATATCGAACGGATGGCCAAGCCGCGCCTCGCTCATCACCGAACATTCAAGGTGCCAGCCCGGCGCGCCCTTGCCCCAGGGGGAGTCCCATTCCATCTGGCGCTGCTCGCCGGGCGGGGATTTGCGCCAGATCGCGAAATCGGACGGGTTGCGCTTGCCTGCGACCGGATCGATGCGGGCATGGGCGGCGTCATCGCGACCGCCAGCCAGCGCGCCATAATCGGGCACGGTGCTGCTGTCGAAATAGAGGCCGGTGTCCAGTTCGTAGCAATGTGCAGGTGCGATCTTCTTCGCGAATTCGATCATCTGCGGGACATAATCGGTGGCGACCGTCCATTCGCTGGGCGCGATGATGTTAAGGTCGGCGATATTGCGTTTGAAGGCGTCGGTATAATGGGCCGCTATGTCCCAGATGCTCTTTGCCTGAGTGCGGGCGGCCGCCTCCATCTTGTCATCGCCCGCGTCAGCGTCGCTGGTCAGATGGCCGACATCGGTGATGTTGATGATGTGCGTGACATCCAGCCCCTTCCACAGCAGCGTGCGGCGTAGCGTGTCGGTGAAGACATAGGCCCGCAGATTGCCGAGATGGGCGTAATTATAGACCGTCGGGCCACAGCTATAGACGCGCGCATTGTTCGCATCGATCGGGGCGAAGGGTTCGACTGCGCGGGTCAGGCTGTTGAAGAGGCGCAGGGGGGCGTCGGCATGCTGCTCAGCGGGGGTGAACTGGTCGCTCATGAGGAGGAGCCATGCGGCGGTTCAGCGCGGGCGTCAACTGGCGGTGATGCTCGGCGAAAGGGTAAATGCACGAACGTCATCCCAGCGGAAGCTGGATCTAGAGTGAGGCAGCGCAACCCGGCCTGAGATCCCAGCTTCCGCTGGGATGACGCGGGTTTGCTTTGTAACAAATTATTGCTGACGGGCAGGCGCTTTGCGCCAACCCTTGCGCTAGGGCGTTCCTCCACCGATATTGCTTGTGCGGGCCGGGCCCCTCTGGCGGCTGGCTTCCCTGTAGGGAGCCGGGCGTGATGTCGGACCGCATCGAGTGCGCTCGGTGCAGGTTCGTGGGCTTTTGCGCCCCCCTCGAAAGCCTCACGAAGACCGCGCCGGGCCACTCGATCCAAGCAATGTAGTTTGAAGGATGGAGTTTTAACGCCGTGAACAATCCCGTTCGTACACCGAATTATGGGACGACGCAGGCGGCGCAATATGACGCCGGGCTGCGCAGTCACATGCTGGGCGTCTTCCGTAACATGGGGATCGGCCTGGTCATCACTGGCCTGGTCGCTGCCTTTATCGGCAACACGCCCGTACTGGCCGCCGCGATCTTCGGCACACCGCTGAAGTGGGTGGCGATCTTCGCGCCGCTGGCCTTTGTGTTCTTCTTCAGCTTCCGCATCGAAAAGATGACGACGGCGGGCGCGCGCATGGCCTTCTGGGCTTTCTCGGCCGTGATGGGCGTGTCGCTGGCCAGCATCTTCCTGGTCTTTACCGGCGGCAGCATCGCTCAGGCCTTCTTCTCGGCCGCGGTCATGTTCCTGGCGATGGCGCTGTGGGGCTACACGACCGGGCGTGACCTGTCGAAGATGGGCTCGTTCCTGATCATGGGCCTCATCGGTATCCTGGTCGCCAGCCTCATCAACATCTTCATCGGCTCTTCGGCCATGCAGATGGTGATTTCGATCATCGGCGTCGTGGTCTTCACCGGCCTCACCGCCTGGGACGTGCAGCGCATCAAGTCGGACTATTTCCACTTCGCTGGCCATGAAGTGGCGGAGAAGATGCAGGTAATGGGCGCGCTGTCGCTGTATCTGAACTTCGTCAACCTGTTCCAGATGCTGCTGAGCCTGACCGGTGAGCGCGAATAACCATGCGGACAGCTGAAGCAGTATCGGCCATGCTCTGCCCGGTCTGTCATGTGGGACTTTCCATGACGGATCGGCAGGGAGTGGAGATCGACTATTGCCCCCAATGCCGGGGCGTGTGGCTCGACCGGGGTGAGCTGGACAAGATCGTCGAGCGCTCGACGCAGGGAACGGCGCCCGTCGCCGCTGGGCCGCAACCCCACTACCGGCCGGATCGCGACTATCGCGACGATGGGCGTTACTACCAGAAGAAGCGGAAGAAGAGCTTCCTGGAGGAGCTGTTCGACTAAGGGAAGGACGGCCGCCGCGCCGTCCTTTTTCTGTTGGAGCTAGGCGCTGCGGGCGGCTAGAGGTTCGTCAGTTTCCATTGCACGAACAGGGCCATGCCGATTTCCACCGCCAATATTTTGCAGATCACCCCGGTTATTCTGGCTGGCGGTTCGGGCACGCGGCTATGGCCGCTGTCGCGCAAATCCTATCCCAAGCAGTTCGTGCCCTTGCTGGGCGAGACGACGCTGTTTCGTGCCGTCGCCCAGCGATTGTCGGGCGGGAATGAACAGTTCGCCTTTGCCCGGCCGCTGGTGCTGACCAATTCGCTGTTCCGCTTCATCATCGCTGAGCAACTGGCGCAGGAGAATATCGACCCGGCGGCGATCCTGATCGAGCCGGAAGGGCGCAACACCGCGCCCGCCATCTTGGCGGCGGCGCTGCATCTGCTGGCGAACGACCCGCAGGCGGTCATGCTCGTTGCGCCGTCCGACCATGTCGTGCCGGATGTTGCCGCTTTTCATGCTTCGGTCGGCAAGGGTCTGGCGGCCGCGCAGGGTGGCGATCTGGTGACCTTCGGTATTCAACCGACGCGGCCGGAAACGGGCTATGGCTATCTGGAAGCGGCGGCGAAGCTGGACGGGTCCGGGCGGCCGGTCAAGCTGGCGAGCTTTGTCGAAAAGCCTAATGCCGCGCGTGCGGAGGAGATGCTGGCGACTGGCAATTATCTTTGGAACGCGGGCATTTTCCTCTTTGCCGCGAAGGATCTGGTCGCGGCGTTCGAAAGCCATGCTCCTGCCATCCTGGCGGCAGTGCGGGTGGCAGTGGAGCAGGCGGAAAGCGACCTTGGCTTCCTGCGACTGGCGGCGGAGCCGTGGAGCCAGGCCGATAATGTCGCCATCGACTATGCGATCATGGAGCGGGCGGAGAATCTTTCGGTCGTGCCCTATGATTCGGAATGGTCGGACCTGGGTGGCTGGGACGCTGTGTGGAGCCATTCGCAGCCGGACGAGAAAGGGGTCGCCCTTTCCGGTTCGGCGACGGCCATCGACTGCCGCGACACGCTGCTGCGGTCGGAGAGCGAGGGTCTGGAGATTGTCGGCTTGGGGCTCGACAATATCGTGGCGGTGGCGATGAACGATGCGGTTCTGATCGCCGACAAATCGCGTACGCAGGACGTCAAGCTGGTGGTCGAGGCATTACAGCGCAAAGGCGCGCCGCAGGCCGAGACTTTCCCGAAGGATCACCGCCCCTGGGGCTGGTATGAGAGCCTGGTAGTGGGGCCGCGTTTTCAGGTTAAGCGCATCACGGTTCTGCCGGGCGCGTCGCTCAGCCTGCAAAGCCATTTCCACCGGTCGGAACATTGGATCGTCGTTGAAGGCACCGCAAAGGTGACAGTGGGTGACGAGGTTCAGCTGCTGTCTGAAAATCAGTCCGTCTATGTCCCGGTCGGGGCGGTGCACCGGATGGAAAATCCGGGCCGCATCCCGATGGTGTTCATCGAGGTGCAGACCGGATCCTATGTGGGCGAGGATGATATCGTCCGGTATGAGGACCGGTACGCGCGGAATTGACTAGGGTCATCCCAGCGAAAGCTGGGATGACGGAGCCAGCGTTAGTGCGCCGCCCCCCAGCTTGGGCCGTGGCCGATTTCCACGCCGAGCGGCACGCTCAGCTTCACGATCGGCTCGGCGGCGGTTTCCATGACGCGGCGGATGACGGTGCTGGCATGTTCGACCTGGCTTTCGGGCAGTTCGAAGACCAGTTCGTCATGGACCTGCAGCAGCATCTTCACGCCGTGGAGCCCGTCTGCAGCGAGGGCGGGTCCCATGCGGGTCATGGCGCGTTTGATGATGTCGGCGCTGGTGCCCTGGATAGGCGCGTTGATCGCGGCGCGTTCGGCGCCCTGACGCTCATGCTGGATCGGCGCCTTGATGCGCGGGAACCAGGTTTTGCGGCCGAACAGGGTTTCGGTGTATCCGCGGGCGCGGGCTTTTTCGAGCGTTTCGGTGATGTAGAGGCTGATGCCGGGGAAGCGCTCATAATAGCGGCTGATCATGTCCTGCGCTTCGTCGGCGCTGATCTCCAGCCGCCCGGCAAGGCCCCAGCGAGAAATGCCGTAGAGGATCGCGAAGTTGATCGTCTTGGCCCTACCGCGCGTGTCGCGGTTGACCTCTCCGAACAGCTGCTGCGCGGTCGCGGCGTGAATGTCCTCGCCCGCGAGGAAGGCTTCGCGTAGCGCGGGCACATCGGCGATATGCGCGGCGAGGCGCAGTTCGATCTGGCTATAGTCCGCCGCGAGGATGACATTGCCCGGCTCAGCGACGAAGGCATGGCGGATCTGACGGCCGACTTCGGTACGGATCGGAATGTTCTGGAGATTGGGATCGGTCGAGGACAGGCGGCCGGTCTGTGCGCCCGACAGCGAATAGCTGGTGTGGACGCGGCTTGAATCCTTGTTGATCTGGGCCTGGAGCGCGTCGGTATAGGTGGATTTGAGCTTGGACAGCTGACGCCAGTCGAGGATTTTGCCTGCGATCTCCGCACCCTGGGCCTTTAGCTGCTCCAATATGGTGACGTCGGTGGAATAAGCGCCGGACTTGCCCTTCTTCCCCCCCTTATAGCCCATCTTGTCGAACAGGATCGCCCCCAATTGCTGCGTCGATCCGATGGCGAAGGGCTGGCCCGCGATTTCGTGGATCTGGCCTTCCAGCTTGGCGATTTCAGCGGTGAATTCGGCGGAAAGGCGGGAAAGGGCCTCGCGATCGACCTTGATGCCTTCATGCTCCATGCGCGCAATGACGGAGACGAGCGGGCGATCGACCAGTTCATAGACGCGGGTCGCGCCTTCATTGGCGATGCGGTTCTTGTAGATTTTCCACAGGCGCAGCGTCACGTCCGCGTCCTCGGCGGCATATTCGGTGGCCTTGTCGAGCAGCACTTCGGCGAAGCTGATCTGGCTCTTGCCGGTGCCGCAGACATCCTTGAAGCTGATGCATGTGTGATTGAGGTGAACCTTCGCCGCCTCGTCCATACCGTGGCCGGCAAGGCTCTGCCCGGCGTCGAGGTCGAAGCTCATGACGATGGTGTCGTCATAGGGCGCGATTTCGATGCCGTGGCGGCGCATGACCGTCAGGTCATATTTGAGATTCTGGCCGATTTTAAGGACGCTATCGTCCTCCAGCAGCGGTTTCAGCCTGGCGAGGACGAGGTCCTTGGGGAGCTGTTCGGGCTTTTCCGCAAACATGTCCTTCCCGCCATGACCCACCGGGATGTAGCAGGCGGCGTTCGGCCCCACGGCGAGGCTGACGCCGACCAGCGCGCAGGACACACAATCGAGCATGTCGGTTTCGGTATCGACCGCGACAAGGCCCTCCGCATGAGCGGCCGCGATCCAGCGGTCGAGCGCTTCCTCCGTCACGACCGTTTCATAGAGGCTGCGATCGATCGGCGGCTCTTCTTCCAAGACCGGCGCGGCGGGCGCAGTCGCCTCAGTGACGGCAGCGGCCGCCGTTGCGATCGCCACAGCGGCCGCGGGCGCACCCAGCCGGGCGAGCAGTGACTTGAAACCATGATGTTCGAGGAAATTCTGAAGCGGTTCGGACGGGATGCCCTTCAGCGTCAGTTCTTCAAGCGGCTCGGGCAGGTCCATGCCGTCGTGCAGCGCCACCAGCTTGCGCGACAGGCGGGCCATGTCGGCATGCTCGATCAGATTTTCCTGCATCTTCGATTTCTTCATGCATGGCGCGGCTTCGAGCGCGGCTTCCAGGCTGCCATATTCGGTGATGAGCTTGGCGGCGGTCTTGGGGCCGATACCCGGGATGCCGGGGACATTGTCGACACTGTCGCCCATGAGCGCGAGGACGTCGCCCAATTGCTCCGGCTGGACGCCGAACTTGGTCATCACATAGTCCGCGCCGCGCCGCTCATTCTTCATCGTGTCGTACATATCGACGCCGGGCTGGATGAGTTGCATCAGGTCCTTGTCGGAACTGACGATAGTGACATGCCATCCCGCCGCGACGGCGGCCTTGGTATAGCTGGCGATGATGTCGTCGGCCTCAAAGCCCGCTTCCTCGATGCAGGGGAGAGAGAAGGCGCGGGTCGCGTCGCGGATCATCGGGAATTGTGGGACCAGATCCTCCGGCGCAGGCGGGCGGTTCGCCTTATACTGGTCGTACATATCGTTGCGGAAGGTATGGCTGCCCTTGTCCAGCACGACCGCCAAATGAGTCGGCCCTTCCGCCTTGCCCAATTCGTCGGCCAGCTTCCATAGCATGGTGGTATAGCCATAGACTGCGCCCACCGGCTGGCCATGGCGGTTGGTGAGAGGCGGAAGCTGGTGATAGGCGCGGAAAATATAGCCGCTGCCGTCGACAAGGTAGAGATGATTCTGGGGCATGGCGGACGGGATAGCCGGTTATCCCGGAGCGCTCCAGTGCGGTTGTTGCACAGCAGCCACATGGCCCTGAAATGATAATCGAACCAATTGGCTTCTCTATCGTTTCCTAAGTCACCAATATGGAGACGAACCATGCGGAATGTAATTTTGCTTGTTGCAGGTTTGGCAGCTGCTGCCAGCGTAGGCGGCTGTTCGCGCGAAACGACGCGTGATGGCTTGCGTGGCGCCGGTATCGGTGCGGTCGGCGGTGCCGTTGCAGGGGCTATCGTTCCTGGTCTGGGCGTCGCAGAAGGCGCGGCGATCGGCGCGGCTGGTGGCGCAGCGGTCGGTGTCGCTACGTCGGACGGTGAACGCCGCTGGCATCGCGATAGCCGTGGACGCGAATATTATATCGATCGCAACGGCAACCGCGTTTACCGTTAAGCGGCAGGCCGCCGTGCCAGGTGCACGGACCTTATCGAAATGAGAAGTCATTGGGCGCAGCGATGGCCGGGGCGGGGTAAGATCGCTCCGGCGATCGCGGCGCTCTTTGTCAATCTCATCATCGGTTATGCGTTGATCATGGGACTGCGCGCCGCTCCGTTGTTGCGGGCGGTGGATGATGCGCGATTGACTCTGTTTAATCTCAAGCCGCCGGTGGAGGAGAAGCTTGAGCCCGTCAAACCGGAGCAAGCGCGCGTAGCGCGGGCCGAAGGTGGTGCTGCGCCTCCTTCGCCGCGTCGTCGTGGTTTCGAGGATGATGTCGTGAACAAACCGGTGGTCGCGCCCGCTCCGGCCATCGTTGTGCCCGCACCGGCCCTGCCCGCCGCAACGCTGCCGGTCGGGACCGTGGATGGCGTGGGCGGGACCGGAGAAGCTGGTGTTGGAAATGGTCGCGGTTCAGGCGGTACCGGCAATGGGACGGGCAGTGGCGCCGGTTCTGGAGCCGGTGCTGGCGACGGTGGCGCCTTTTCCCGCGCCAAGCAGACAGGCGGACGCTTTCGCAACTCGGACTTTCCGAATTGGCTGCGGGGGGTGGGGCGCGTGAAGATCGGCGTCCGTTACGCCATCGGCCCGTCAGGCCATGTCGACAATTGCGAGATCATCGAAAAGAGCGGCTATGCCGAGGTGGACGCTATGACCTGCCGCATCATCATGGAGCGTTACCGTTTTCGCCCCGCGCGCGACCCGGACGGATATGCGGTCACCGAGGTGCGGGAGGAGGATTATCGCTGGCGGGTGCGGTAAGGAGGCCGACACTTCCTTCTCTGCTTCGTCATCCCGGGCCCTTCGACAAGCTCAGGACCGGCTTGATCCGGCATCCCGCTGCTGGACCCTTGGATCAGATCCAGGGCGACGGTTCTCAGTTGAGAACTTCGCTCGCCCGCTCCGGTGGGCGGGCGATGACTGCGCCCTTTTCTGTAATGACGATGGCGCGCTCGATCAGGATCGGATGGGCGGCCATGGCGTCGAGCACAGCCTTGTCGTCGCTGACGTCCAGGCCGATCTCCTTGACGACCGCTTCACCCCTGCGGACGGCTTCGGATGGGCGGACGCCTGCCTTTGCCAGCACCGCTTCGATCTCGGCGCGGCTGGGCGGGGCCTTGAGATATTCGACGACCTCGACCTCAACCCCTGGAGCGGCTTCCAGTATCGCGAGCGCGGCCCGCGATTTGGAGCAGCGGGGATTGTGCCAGATGGTCGCCTTCATGACTGATCCTTACCGCGTCCGTTCAACCGGGTTGCCGGGCTGATACAGCTCGACTTCCATGTTCGAGAAGAAATATTTGAAGTTCCAGTATGCATAATAAGGCAGCGCAAGGCCGAATGTGATCACGCTTAGAAGAAGAAGGCCCAGCGACATGACGAAATATTCCATGAAGTGGCCGGTGAAGATGATCTTGCCCTTTTGCATCTGGTGTCCCCCCGTTGTTCTTTTCCAACCCGCAAGGTCATGCCCCCATGACCTTGTCTAGGCGTCGTCACGCTCCAACCATTCTTCCAGCCACTTGATGGTGTAATCGCCGTTCAGGAACTCAGGGTCCTTCAGCAGCTTCTGGTGGAGCGGGATCGTGGTCTTCATGCCTTCGATCACATATTCCTCCAGCGCGCGCTTCAGCCGCATGATCGCGCCTTCGCGGGTGCGGCCATAGACGATCAGCTTGCCGATCATGCTGTCATAGTAAGGCGGAACGCGGTAGCCCTGGTAGAGGCCGCTATCGACGCGGACATGCATGCCGCCCGGAACATGATAGCTGGTGACGGTGCCCGGCGACGGCGCGAAAGTGCGCGGGTCTTCGGCGTTGATGCGGCATTCGATGGCGTGGCCGTGGAACTCGATATCCTGCTGCTCGACCGAAAGCGGCTTGCCTTCCGCCACGCGGATCTGTTCGCGCACCAGGTCGACGCCCGTGATCATTTCCGTCACGGGATGCTCCACCTGCAGGCGGGTGTTCATCTCGATGAAGTAGAACTCGCCGTTTTCCCACAGGAACTCGATCGTGCCCGCGCCGCGATAGCCCATGTCGGCCATGGCCTTGCGCACCACTTCGCCCATCCGGTCGCGCTCGGCGGCGGACAGGACAGGGGAGGGGGCTTCCTCCAGCACCTTCTGGTGGCGGCGCTGGAGCGAGCAGTCGCGCTCGCCCAGGTGGATGGCGTTGCCGTTACCGTCGCCGAAGACCTGGAATTCGATATGCCGGGGGTTGCCCAGATATTTTTCCATGTAAACGGTGTCGTCGCCGAAAGCGGCCTTGGCCTCACTGCCAGCCTGCTTCATCAGCGTTTCGAGCTGGTCTTCGGACGGCACGACCTTCATGCCGCGACCGCCGCCGCCCGACGCTGCCTTGATGAGGACGGGGTAGCCGATCTTCGCGGCCACTTCCTTCGCTTCCTCCACGCTGGAGAGCGCGCCGTCGGAGCCGGGGACGAGCGGCAGGCCGAGCGCGCCTGCGGTGCGCTTTGCCTCGACCTTGTCGCCCATGATGCGGATATGTTCGGGCTTCGGACCGACGAAGGCGATATTATGCGCCTCCACGATTTCCGCGAACTGGGCGTTTTCCGACAGGAAGCCATAGCCAGGATGGATCGCGTCCGCGCCGGAGATTTCGGCGGCGGAAATGATCGCGGCGACGTTCAGATAGCTGTCCTTGGCCGCAGGCGGGCCGATGCAGATCGCTTCGTCGGCAAGGCGCACATGCATGGCATCGGCGTCGGCGGTCGAATGGACCGCCACCGTCTTGATGCCCATTTCATGGCAGGCGCGATGGATGCGCAGGGCGATTTCGCCCCGGTTCGCGATCAGCAGCTTTTCGATGGCCATGTGTCGCGCGGCCTTATTCGATGACGATCAGCGGCTGGTCATATTCGACCGGCTGGCCGTTATCGACCAGCACGGCCTTGACCGTGCCGGCGTTGGGCGCGGTGATGGCGTTCATGACCTTCATGGCTTCGACGATGATGACCGTGTCGCCCGCCTTCACGGTCGAACCGACCGGCGCGAAGGGCGCGGCGCCCGGCTCTGCGGCGAGATAGGCGGTGCCGACGATCGGCGAGCGCACGGCATTGGCGGCTGCGGCGGGCGCGGCCTCGGCTGGCGCTGCTGCGGCAGGAGCGGCGGCGACCGGGGCCGCTGCCACGGGGGCGGGCGCGTAGGCGATGGCGTTGCCGCCGCTGGCGGCCTTGCGCGCGACGCGGATCTTGCGATCGCCGTCCTCAACCTCGATTTCCGTCAGGTTGGTGTCGTCGAGCAGTGCGGCGAGATCCCGCACCAGTTGTACGTCGACCTGCATTGCGCCCTTTTCAGCCTTGTCGTTCATTTGAAGTCCCTGGACGGTGAATTATCGTTACTGTTGCCCGCGCCTATGCGCATTTGGGTCCAAGCGCAACTTTTGAGCGATGAGTTACAATTCGAGCGCGGCTTCGAGCGCGAGCATATAGGACATTGCGCCAAAGCCCGCTACCGTTCCCTTCGCAGCCATGCCGACATAGCTTTTATGGCGGAAAGGTTCGCGCGTGTGCGGATTGGACAGATGCACTTCGATCACCGGCACGCTGATGCCCTTGATCGCGTCGTGCAACGCGATGGACGTGTGGGTAAGGCCGCCCGGATTGATGATGACGGCATGCGCGCCTTCGGCATGTGCCTCCTGCAGCCAGTCGATCAGATGGCCTTCATGATTGGATTGGCGGAAATCTATTTCCACATGGGCGCGCTGCGCCGCATCCTCCATGCGCTCGGCAATGTCGTCCAGCGTGTCGTAACCGTAGATTTCCGGCTCCCGCGTGCCCAGCATGTTGAGGTTGGGGCCGTTCAGCACAAAGATTTTACGCGCGTCGGCCATGACAATCCCCCTTAGCATGTTGCGGCGGGGACGTGGCGGCCCCTATATGCGCGGTGATCTTTAGCCTTTCGTGTCGCGCCAAGTCGAGACACCTTCTTTGCCGGGAACAGAGCATTGCACGTCGACGGGACCCTATCCATCCACATCAATGGCGAGCACCGCAGGGTGCGCGCGGGCATCACGTTGGCGGAACTGGCCAGCGAATTGGGGTTCGTGCCCGAAAAGGTCGCGGTGGAACGCAATCTGGAGGTCGTGCCGCGATCGACGCTGGCGCAGGTTCTGGTCGAGGATGGCGACGAGCTGGAGATCGTGCATTTTGTCGGCGGTGGCGACCATCCTGTCGCGGGGGGCGGCGGCGATGTTTCCGCCGTGGATGACGACAGCTGGACGGTTGCGGGCAAGGCTTTCCGGTCGCGCCTGATCGTCGGCACCGGCAAATACAAGAATTTCGAGCAGAATGCGGCGGCGGTCGAAGCGTCGGGGGCGGAAATCGTCACCGTGGCTGTGCGGCGAGTGAACGTATCGGACCCCAAGGCGCCGATGTTGACCGACTTCATCGATCCCAAGAAGATCACTTATCTGCCCAATACAGCGGGCTGCTACACTGGCGAGGAAGCGATCCGCACCCTGCGGCTGGCGCGCGAGGCGGGCGGCTGGGACCTCGTCAAGCTTGAGGTGCTGGGCGAGGCGCGGACGCTCTATCCCGACATGGTGGAAACGCTGCGCGCGACGGAGATATTGGCCAAGGAAGGCTTCAAGCCGATGGTCTATTGCGTCGATGACCCGATCGCCACCAAGCGGCTGGAGGATGCGGGCGCGGTGGCGATCATGCCGCTGGGCGCGCCGATCGGGTCGGGGTTGGGCATCCAGAACCGGGTCACGATCCGGCTGATCGTCGAGGGTACGAAGCTGCCGGTGCTGGTCGATGCCGGCGTGGGAACCGCGTCCGAAGCTGCCGAAGCGATGGAGCTGGGCTGCACGGGCGTGCTGATGAACACCGCCATTGCCGAGGCGAAGGACCCGGTGCTGATGGCCGCGGCCATGAAGGCGGGGGTTGAGGCGGGCCGGATGGCCTATCGCGCCGGGCGGATGGGCAAGCGCATGTATGCTGATCCCTCCAGTCCGCTGGCTGGGTTGATCTGAACGAACGGAGTTCAGTAGAAGTCCATACTTTCGCCGCCGCAGCAAATTGACGCTGCGGCTGCTTCCTCTTATGGCCTAAGCCGGGTTCAGGAGGAGAAGTGCGATGGTGAAGAAGCTCTATCCCGATGCTGCATCTGCGTTGGAGGGCCTTCTTTTCGACGGCATGCACCTTTGCGCGGGTGGTTTCGGCCTGTGCGGTATTCCTGAACGGCTGATCGACGCCATCCGCGATTCAGGCGTCAAGGACCTGACCATCGCTTCGAACAATGCCGGTATCGACGGCGAGGGGCTGGGCAAGCTGCTGCGCACCCGGCAGGTCAAGAAGATGATCTCCTCCTATGTCGGCGAGAACAAGGAGTTCGAGCGGCAATATCTGAGCGGCGAACTGGAGGTGGAGTTTTCGCCTCAAGGCACGCTCGCCGAACGCTGCCGCGCTGGCGGGGCGGGCATTCCGGGCTTCTACACCAAGACGGGCGTCGGCACGGCCGTGGCGGAAGGCAAGGAGGTCAAGGTCTTCGACGGGCAGGAATATATATTGGAGCGCGGCATCTTCGCCGACCTGTCCATCATCAAGGGGTGGAAGGCGGACGAGAGCGGCAACCTGATCTTCCGCAAGACCGCCCGCAACTTCAACGCGCCGATGGCGACGGCCGCGAAGATCTGCGTGGCGGAAGTGGAAGAGGTGGTGCCTGTCGGCAGCCTGGACCCCGACACGATTCACCTGCCGGGCATTTATGTGAAGCGCATGATCGTCGGCGCGCCCTATGACAAGAAGATCGAATTCCGCACTGTGCGCCAGAGGGAGACCGCCTGATGCCCTGGACTCGTGACGAGATGGCCGCGCGGGCGGCGAAGGAGCTGAAGGACGGCTTCTACGTGAACCTTGGTATCGGCATTCCAACGCTGGTGGCGAACCATATTCCGGCAGGGGTGGAAGTTACGCTGCAGTCGGAAAACGGCATGCTCGGCATCGGCCCCTTCCCCTATGAGGGTGAGGAGGATGCCGACCTCATCAATGCGGGCAAGCAGACGATCAGCGAGCTGCCGAATACCGTCTATTTCTCCAGCGCCGACAGCTTCGCCATGATCCGCGGCGGGCATATCGACCTGACCGTGCTGGGCGCGATGGAAGTCGCGGAAAATGGCGACATCGCCAACTGGATGATCCCAGGCAAGATGATCAAGGGCATGGGCGGCGCGATGGACCTGGTCGCGGGCGTCAAGAAGATCATCGTCGTCATGGAACACACCTCCAAAAATGGCGATCCCAAGTTCATTCCGGGCTGCACCCTGCCGCTGACGGGCAGGAATGTGGTGGACATGATCGTCACCGACCTTTGCGTGTTCCAGCGGCCGGACCATGACAGCCCCTTCAAGCTCATCGAACTCGCGCCGGGCGTGACGGCGGAGGAAGTCGCCGCTAAGACTACGGCTCACTATCTGAGCTGAGGAACAGCGGCATGAGCCTGGACGGCACCTATGACGAAGCCAATGTCTTCGCCCTGATTCTTCAGGGGAAAATCCCTTCGACCAAGCTTTACGAGGATGAGCACACATATGCCTTCCTTGACATCCAGCCGCAGTCGAAGGGGCACAGCCTGGTCATTTCCAAATGGTCCAAGGCGCGCAACATTCTGGAAGTCGAGGATGAGGCGCTGGCGCAGGTGATGGCGACGGTGAAGAAGGTGTCGATTGCTCTGCGCAAGGCACTGGGACCCGACGGCATCCATGTCGCGCAGTTCAATGGGGCGCCCGCGGGACAGACCGTCTATCATCTGCATTTCCATATCGTGCCGCGATGGGTGGGCGGGCCGACCGGCTTTTCCGCCCATGCACAGGGCAATTTCGCCGACCCGGCGGCTCTGGAAGCGCTGGCGGAAGAGATTCGTGCCCAATTCTGAGCTGTCTGCTTCATTCCATGACCGGTCAGTTGCGAACCAAGGGGCTTTGACATGGCGCTGAAGCCGTTCAAGGCGCCCGGCGCGCGGCTGGCGCTGCGGTCCAAGCCCGCCAGCCAATATTTCGCTGCGGGAGAGGGCGAGGCGGAGGTCATCCTTGACATCTCGCGCCTGCTGTCGCGCAGCTTTCATGCCGCGCCGACCGGGATCGACCGGGTCGAATATGTCTATGCGCGCGAACTGCTGGAGCGGATGCCGGACAGGCTCGCCTTCGCGGCGGTGCATCCGGCCGGAGGCTATTATGGCCGGCTGAACGAGGCTGCGGTACGCCAATTCCTCGCCTTCACCGCCGCGCGCTGGCGCAACAGCAAAGTGAAGGATGAAGCGGCGAGCAGGGCGGCGGTGATCCGCCACCTGATTGCGCTGCGGCCGCGTCCGGTGCCCCGCGCAACGGGCCCCCGCGTCTATCTGCAGGTGTCGCCGCACCATCTGGACGATGCCGATCAGGTCGGTGCGATCCTGCGGGCCGAAGGCGCGCGCTTCGTGACGTTGGTGCATGATGTGATCCCGCTCACCCACCCGGAATTCGCGCGGCCGCAGGGGGCGGTGGAGCATCTGCGGCGCGTGCGCACTATTGATCGCTACGCGCATGGCATCATCGGCAACAGTCAGGCGACCATCGATGCGCTGGCCCCGCATATGGCGCGCGGGCTGGATGGACGGAGCCTCTGCGTCGCCCATTTCGGCGCGGACCCGCCCGACCTTGTGGGCGGCGAGAGCCATGCCGTGCCCTCGCGACCCTATTTCGTCTATATCTCCACCATCGAGCCGCGCAAAAATCACCTGCTGCTGCTGAATGTCTGGCGGCGGTTGATCGAGCGGCTGGGCGACGAGGCGCCGATGCTGGTACTGATCGGCCGGCGCGGATGGGAAAATGAAAATGTCGTCGATATGCTGGAGCGGGCCGAGATATTACGCGGCCATGTGATCGAGGCAGGCAGCGTGCCCGACACGGAGATGCACGCGCTGGTCGCGGGTGCGCGGGCGATGCTGATGCCCTCGTTCGAGGAAGGTTTTGGCATTCCGGTGATCGAGGCGCTTTCGGTCGGAGTGCCGGTGATCTGCAGCGATATCGTCGCCCATCGTGAAGTCGGCGGGGCAGCACCGGACTATCTTGATCCGCTCGACGGGCTCGGCTGGATGCGGATGATCGAAGCTTATCGCCGCGCGGATTCGCCTGAGCGTGCGGCGCAGATGGCGCGCATCGAAACATGGCGTGCGCCGCGATGGTCCGATTATTTCGACATCATCACGCGCCTGCTGGACGATGTGACGGCTTGCGCCTTCGCTTGACGTCCTTGTCGGGGGCAACCATGAAATCCTTGTGCATATCTGCTTCTCCGCTGCTTGTTGCGCGAGCTTCCTAGAATGAAGGCGCTGCCCTTTTTGCGGTCGCCGCCCTTTCCCGGCATTGCGCCATCGGTCGCGGCGGTGAGCGCCATGAGCAGCGCGGCTGTCGACGCAGCGGCCGTGCCTGACAGCCTGCTGGAACAGATCGCGCAGGCGCGGGTGGGCGGAGCGTTCTGGGGCCAGCGCCGCGAGGGCGTCAAACTGGTCGGGCGGGCGGGCTGTCCGGCGGATATCAAGGGGCTGGGCAAAGCGGAAGTCCTGATCCTCCCCACACGCGAGACGGCAAAACCTATCGATCCGTGGAGCGCGATTGCGGGAGCGCGGGCGGTTCATGCCGATGCGGATGATGAACTGGCCATCATCGCGGGTTTGCTGGGCGTGCCGGTCTATGGACCTGACAGCGCGCTGATCCCGCCGGAGCGGCTGCGCGACGCGGCGAAGCAGGCGATCGCTTCCGCCGCCTATCGCGACTGTTTCAGCGGCGCGCCCGCCACTGCGGACGCCGTGGTGGCGCATCTGGCCGATTGGCGGCGGCATCTGGACGGGAACCGCGACATTGCCGCGGCCAGCGGTATGGCCTTTTGGAAGAGGGAGGCGATGCGGCGCTTCCTGTGGGACGGGACGCGATCGCCGCCTTTTCTTTCACCATCCGCGGGGTTGCGCCGGGCGCGGCGCGCGGGTGGGTCGCTGGCGGTCTGGCCCTCGCGCGTGCCTGCCGCGCTGCTGGACGAGGCGGGGGAGACGGCCGTGCCAGTCGCTCGTGTAGAGGATGGCTTCCTCCGGTCCAAGGGGCTGGGTGCTGCGCTGACGCCGCCGGGATCGGTGGTGATCGATCGATCCGGCATCTATTATGACGCGTCGCGGCCAAGCGATCTGGAAAGCCTGATCGCCACGCATGATTTTTCGCCTGCGTTGCTTGATCGCGCGCGGCGGCTGCGCGCCATGATCCGGGCGTCCGGGGTCACCAAATATGGCCAGGAGGCGGGGCGGATGCTCGACCTTCCGACCGCCAGGCGGACGGTGCTGGTGGTGGGGCAGGTGGAGGACGACCTGTCTGTGCAACTCGGCGGGGCGGGCGTCACGGGTAATCTGGACCTGCTGAGCCGTGTGCGGCGGGCCGAGCCCGACGCCCATATCATCTATCGCCCGCATCCCGATGTGCATGCCGGGCTGCGGCGCGGGCACTTAAGCGATGCGGTGGTGCATCAGCATGCCGACGCGCTGGATAGCGGCGCGCCCCTCATGACGCTGGTCCAGGCGGTGGACGAGGTGCATGTGCTTTCCTCGCTCACCGGGTTCGAGGCGCTGCTGCGCGACCGGCCGGTGACGGTGCACGGCATGCCCTTTTACGCCGGTTGGGGACTGACGCGGGATCTGGCCGAACCTAACGCGCGGCGAAGGCGTCAGCTGACCATCGATCAGCTTGTCGCCGCCGCCTTGATTCTCTATCCTCGTTATCTGGACCCGGTAACCCGGTTGCCCTGCGGCCCTGAGATCATGGTGGGACGCCTGGGCAGCGGATCGACGTCACCTATTTCATGGCTCATCCGGCTACGGACGCTACAGGGGAAAATGCAAAGATTTATGACTTTGTCCGCCGAGTATCTCCATGGCTGACGGCCAGGCCAAAACCTTCCTTTTCCTCCAGGGTCCGCACGGACCGTTCTTCGCGATGCTGGCCGACGCGCTACGGGTGCGGGGGCATGAGGCGCTGCGGATCAACATCAACGGCGGCGACAAGGTCGATTGGCCTGGAGAGGCGGCCGATTATCGCGGCTCCTTCCGCAACTGGCCGCTCTTCTTCGATGATTTCATCGTCCAGCATGGCGTCACAGACCTGATCCTCTATGGCGACTGCCGCCCCTATCATGCCTCGGCGCACAAGATGGCGCGGTTGCGCGGCCTGCGGGTGCATGTGCTGGAGGAAGGCTATATCCGCCCGGACTTCATGACGTTGCAGGAAGATGGGGTGAACGGCAATTCCACCCTGCCGCTCGATCCGCAATGGTATCTGGATCAGGCGTGCAACCTGCCGCCGGAGGGCGGGCGGGAGCCGCAAATCCCTTCGACCTTCCGCCAGCGGGCGGTCAATACGACGAGGAACGGGTTGGCGTCGGCGATGATGTGGCCGATTTTCCCCTTCTACCGCACGCACCGGCCCCAAAGCTTCCTGCTGGAGGCCGCCGGATGGTTCAAGAAGCTGATGCTGCGCAAGCGCGATATCCGCGCGTCGCGGGTCGAATGGGAGCGGGTGAAGGACAAGCCCTATTTCACCCTGCCGCTGCAGCTCGATTCCGATTATCAGATCCGCGTCCATTCGCCCTTCGGCAACATGCGTGCGGCGTTGCGTTTCGTGATCAAGAGCTTCGCTCGCTACGCGCCGGAGGGCACGTCCCTGCTGGTGAAGCGGCATCCGCTCGATTCGGGGCTGGTCGCCTGGGAAAGGCTGACACGCCGTCTGGCCGCCCATTATGGTGTGGAGGACCGGATCTTCTACCTCGCCGACTGGGATATTGCCGAAGTGGTCGGCCGGTCGCTCGGCGTCGTCACGGTGAACAGCACGGTGGGAACGCTGGCCCTCAACCGGGATAAGCCGGTGCTGGTTCTGGGGCATGCCGTCTATAAGGTGCCGGGCGTCGTATATAAGGGCACGTTGGACGAATTCTGGCTCGATCCGGGGTCGCCGGACCAGACGCTATATGCCGCTTTCCGCCGGGTGCTGATCGATCGTTGCCTGATACGCGGCGGCCTGCTGAGCGATCAGGGTCTGGCGATGCTGGTGGGCAACGCTGTCGACCGCCTCTGCGCCCCACCGCATCGGGCCGAGGGCGCTTGGCACGGGCGTATGCGGCGGGGCAATCTGGCCAGCGTCAACTGAGCGTCGGGAGCCCGGCGGTGCGCAGAGCCTGATTGAGATAACGGTGAAAAGCGCGGCTGCGGACGGGTGGACGCGCACGAAGCCAGGCGAGCGCGACGACGGGTCGCCATAGGTTGAGTTCACTGATGCTGGTCCCACTTGCGTCCCGATAGGCGCGGCTCAGATGGCGCGCGGCCCAATCGCGCCACAGGGCCGTGATCGGGTCGGCAGGGCCTTCTCCGAAACGCATGAGCATTTCGCTGCGAACCACATCGGCTGCGGGAGCGCCCATGGCCGCCTTTGCCCAGTCGAGGATGATCAAATCGCCGTCACTCAAGAGGATGTTGTCGATGTGAAAATCGCCGTGCAGCAGATGATCCCCATCCGGCAGATGCGCCAGATATTCTATCGCCACCTTTTTGATCGCGTCGGGGGCAGGACCATAATCGATATCGGTCGCCAACACTGTCTTTACCTGGCGCAGGCCCGAAATGGTCGGACTATGTATAGTGCGAAGCAAGTCAGCCATTTTGGTAAGCAAGGTTGCAGCGGAAAACGGCTCCTTCCGGACAGCAGAGGCCACGGAGACGCCATATATTTCCGGGTATATGAGCGCGGACTTTTCCTTGACGCTTACACGGCTGCATGGCGCTACCGTCGGCAGGCCGAGCGATGCCGCCAGCCCTGCCGCCATCATTTCTCGCTGGATCATTTCTTCTGAAACGGCGGAATGATAAATTTTGATGATCTTCCCATTTCCGATGCTGAGCACCTCTGAACTTTTGCCGCGTCCAATCAGCGTCCAGCCCGGCTTTCCACCATCACCCCTATCGCCTTGCGCCTTTTGGTCAGGCGCATGGATTTGCCCTTCGGCAAATTGATGGTAGCTGCGGTGCACAAAATGCAAATCTACAATCCCTTGGAAAGTTTCGGGAGCTTGCCCCTATGAAAGAGTTGATCGCCTTTGATCTCGACGGAACGCTGGCGGAAAGCAAGCAGCCTCTTGGCGAAGAGATGGGCGAAGCGATGGCCGACCTGCTGACCGTGGCCCATGTCGCGGTGATTTCCGGTGGGGATTGGCCGCAGTTCGACAAGCAGGTGGCGAGCCGTCTTCCGGGCCGCGCGGATCGGTCGCGGCTGTGGCTGATGCCGACGACCGGGACCAAACTCTATACCCATCGCGAGGGCGGTTGGGCGCCGGTCTATGCTGAACTGTTCGATGATGGACAGAAGGAGAAGATTCTCGCGGCCTTTGACCAGGCGCTGGAAGCGACGGGCTTCGTTCCGGAGCAGACCTGGGGCGAACGGATCGAGGATCGTGGCAGCCAGATCACCTTTTCCGCGCTTGGGCAGCAGGCCCCCATCCATGCGAAGGAAGGGTGGGACCCGGACTTCGCCAAGCGCCGCATCATCCAGGCGGATTTGCGGGAGCGTCTGCCCGGCCTTTCCATCAACATGGGTGGCGCGACATCGATCGATATCACGCGAGAGGGTGTGGACAAGGCCTATGGCCTCAAGAAGCTGCGCGATGCGAGCGGTATCGCACTCGACGCGATGATGTTCATCGGAGACGCGATCTTCCCCGGTGGCAACGACTATCCGGCGAAACAACTCGGCCTGGACACGGTGCGCGTGCGCGATCCGCAGGAAACGCTTTCGGTGATCGCCGCAATCGTCTCCTGCCAGAAGTAACCTGTCCCGCTGATCCGTTTCATGGCGGTCATTCGAACGCTTTGTGGTCAGTGCGCGGTCGGGTGCGGTCTGCGCGCGGTAACCGGGGAGGGGCGGGATGTGTCCTTCACCGGCGATCCGGTGCACCCGGCGAATGCCGGACTGCTCTGTGCGCAGAGCGATGCGCTGACGGCGATGTTGCCCTTGGAGGGGCGGCTGCTTCATCCCTTGGCGGAGGGGCAGCGTGTGACTTGGCAGCGCATGATCGCGCTCACCGCCAAGCGGCTGAAGGATGTGCTTGCCCGGCACGGTCCGCGCAGCGTGGCGATGCACGTTGCAGGCGATCTGCTGACGGAAGATTATTATGTCGCCAACAAGCTGATGAAGGGATTCGTCGGCTCCGCGCATATCGACAGCCCGTGCTGGGACGATGACGGCATGGAAGCGGCCTATCGCGAGGCGCTGGGTGAGGACGTCATGGCTGGTGCCTATGAGGATTTGGAGCAGGCGGACCTGATCCTCGTCCTGGGCGCGTCCGCCCTTTCGCGCCACCCGGTCCTGGCGGAGCGGATTGAGATGGCGCGGGCGGAGAGAGGCGCGCGTCTCGTCCTTCTCGCCGAGCAAGATGATGCGCCTGAGTTGGGCGCTGACTTCCGCCTGAATATAGCGCCGGGGAGCGCGGCTGCGCTGCTGAATGGATTGCTGCTGCACGCCCATGACCGGAGCCTGCTGGCCGACGCCTACATGGCGCGGCATGTGAATGTGGCGGAGCAATTCTGGATAAGGCTACGACGAGACCATGACCTCTGGTCCGTCGCACGCCGCTGTGGTCTGTCCCATGGAGAGGTTCGCGCCTTTTACGACCTGTTCGCGCCGGCAGAGCGGGTGGTGACGCTCTTTGGCCCGGCTCCGGGTGAAGACCGTCCGGACCTGCCGCGGGCGATCCTCAATCTGCATCTGGCGATGGGCTGGATCGGCACGCCCGGCGCAGTGCCCATGGGCATTGCGCGCGTGCCTAACGCCATGGGTGCCCGAGAAGTCGGTAGCGATAACCAGCAACTCGCCGCGCACCGGGATTTTTCGGCCCAAGCCCTGGCGCAGACCGCGCGCTTTTGGGGAGCGCGGCAGATAGCGGGGGAGGCCGGTTTGGCTGGCGCCGCGCTGGCCGAGGCAATAGAGGACGGCCGGATCAAGGCGCTGTGGCTGCTGGGCGGCCTGCCGCCTGCAGGCCATCCCCTGCGCGCCGTGCTGGCGAAGGTGCCGCTCGTCATCCTGTCCACCGCCTGGCTTGAGCAAGGGCTCGCCCTGGATCATGTTCTTGCTCTACCTGCGCCCGTCTGGGTGGAGAAGGATGGGACTGTCACGAGCGCGGATCGCTTGATCAGCCGCCAGCGGCGCTTGTTCCCGCTACCCGGCGAAGCCAAGCCTGACTGGTGGAGCCTGACGCAGATTGCTCGCGCTATGGGGTGGCATGACGCCTTTCACTATGAGCGGCCCGCCGAGATTTACCGCGAGCATGTGCGCCTGACCGCTTATGAAAATGGCGGAGAGAGAGTGCTGAACCTCCGGCGGCACGCGCCGATTTCGAACCCGGCTTATGATGAACTGACGCCGTGGCGCTGGGGCGAAATCCCTTTCGATGGGGGACGTTTCCCAACCTGCGATGGCAAGGCTCGGCTGCTGATCTAGGGCATGTCCGATTGGATCGGATATGCCCCCATTCCCCTATGATCGCCGCATTTTCCCGGCCAGCAGATGATGCCATCTGCTTCGAACATGCTCTAGCCGCTGCGCGCAATGCCCTTCAGATGGTGAAGCAGCAGGTCGCCATTGGCTTCCCAGGTAAAGCGCAGAGCAGCGTCCCGCACCGCCTCGCGCTCGGGCGGGTGGGTGAGCAGGTCGCCGATGGCGGTAGCGATGGCGTCAGGATCGCGATCGACGATATGGCCTGCCTCGGGACGGTCGAGCAGTTCGCGCGCGCCGCCTACATCGCTGATGACGATCGGCGTCCCGCAAGCGAGCGATTCGACCCAGGCGTTGGCAAGCCCCTCCGATGAGGACGGAAGCGCCATCACATCGGCGGCGGCGTAGATGCGCGGCAGCCGATCGTGCGGGACGGAGCCCAGAAAGCCTATGCGGCGATCGACCCCCAGTTCTTCCGCCTGCTTTTCCAAGGCGCGGCGATATTGGCCCTGACCAGCGAAAAGAAGGGTGACGCCGGGAAGGCGGGGGAGCGCCTGCACCAGAAGTTCCTGGCCCTTGCGGGGGATGAGCGCGCCGACGCAGAGGATCAGCGGACCTTCAAAACCCAATGCTTCCTTGGCAGCGGCGCGATCGGCAATCTCGAACCGGTCGAGATCCACGCCGGTGTAATGGACGCGGATCTTGTCGGCCTCCATGCCCATCTTCACCATCGACCGGCGCATCGCGCTGGACACGGCGAGCAGACCTGCGGCGTCTTCACCGGCGCGTCGGACCATGCGGCGGGTGTCCCGGCGCTTGCCCCAATAATGAATGTCGGCGCCGCGTGCCTTCACCGAATAGGGGATACCGAGTGCGCGGGACAGGCGCTGCGCAACGGGGCCGTCGGGGAAGAAGAAGCTTGCGTCGATGACGTCGAAGGGCTGCTGTTCATGCAGATGCCGCACCAGCGGCAGGATGGCCCGCGTCATGCTGCCGACGTTGAAGCGCGCACCAATCTTCGGGATTGTAGAGAAGAGGGGGCGGTACACGGTCATGTCCTGCCACCTTTCCTTGCGCGGCAGCGCCCGGAGCGGAGCATAGCGGCTTGCAAGACCGATTGGCCAGATCGGTACGCCGAGCGGCGCGATTACCGTCACCTTCACATCCGGGCGGCTGGCCAATTCTCGAGCCTGCCGTTCGACGAACACCCCGAAATTGGGGCGGCTCATGTCGGGGAACAGGGTCGAGAGCGTAAGGACATTCAGCGTCATGCCGCCTCCCTTAAGGCATCGCGGTTAATCGAGAGTTAGGGGTGAAGCAGGGCCTTGGCTATAATTGTCTGACTAGCTGGACCGCGACGGCGCCCCAGGGTGGGTCACTGATCACTTGCTGGCGGCTACCGCTGCCCAGCGGCAGAATGTGCAGCCGATCCCCTTCGCGTCCGATCAGCCGGCCAAAGACGAAACGTCCGGCATGGCGGGGCAGCAGCATGTCCCGGTTGAGGGCGCTTGCAAATTCGTCCGGCCCGATGCGGCGGCACCAGATTTCGTCGCCGCTGCGGTAATCGCCAATGCTGGCCGACACCTGAACCCCAATCATGGCGTCCGCAGGCACGGGTGGCGGGAAGGAGAGGCTGCGCGTGGGGGCGCGCGCCCCTTCCGGCCCGAGCAGTGCGGCCACGGGCACGACGCTTTGGCCAGGCAGGGCCACAAGTTCGGACGATCCCACGCCCAGCGCCTCTGCGATACGATTAAGCCAGTTGACCGATACGGTTCGCGTGCCCGTTTCCAGCCTGCCAATGGTCTGCGCGGTGGTCGGGGGCTGGCAAAGGGCGGCCACCTGCTCCAGCGTCAACCCTTTGGCTTTGCGAACCTCTCTGATGCGGGTAATCATGCTTGTTCCAGATTTCACCTATTTGGTTTTTCTTCTTTCCTACAATTGGTTCGTCATGGCAAGGCCCTTCCTGAGGTTCATCCAAAAGGAGTCATCGATGCGAAACCAGTTTGTGGAGCAGAAGATCGAAGACCCAGCAGGCCATGTCCAGATAGTGGCGGTGAATATCGGCGAATCGCCGCTCTCCTGGCTCCATGCGCGCGGACATGTGACCGATCGGCAATATCGCGCGGGCGACCTGTTGCGGAGTGATTGGGAGAAGGCGGGGCTGGGGCCGAGGGTCACGATGCGGTGGGAGGCGGCGCCTGTGAGCGGCGGGCGCCGAGCTGGGGCGGCAGCGCCCGATCCCACCGTGATGCAATTGTCGGCGCGTGACCGCTTTCACGCCGCCATCGCGGCTGCAGGGCCGGGGCTCAGCGACATATTGTGGCGCGTTGCCTGCGCGGGCGAAGGACTGGTGTCTGCGGAGCGGGCGTTAGGTTGGCCCAGTCGTGCGGGCAAGCTGGTGTTGACGCTCGCCCTGGATCGGGTAGCGGATTGGTACAGGGTGGCGTAACAGCCTAACGAGCGAGTTCTCCACCCAGCAACAGCAGCAGCTTCACATCGATGGCGTAGCCTTCGGCCCGCCAGGCGGCGACCCGGCGGGGCACATCGTCGAAGGGCACGCGGTGGACGCGAATATCCTCGCCGTCAACGCCGCCGCCTTCGCCCGTCTTTTGCAGATCATGAGCACGGAAGAGGCAGAAGCTTTCCGACACCATGCCGGGCGAGCTGTAGAAGTCGCCTGCCGCTTCCATCCGCCCAGCGCGGTAGCCTGTCTCTTCCTCAAGTTCACGCGTGGCGGCGAGGACGGATTCCTCGCCTTCTTCATTGTCCCCGACGAGGCCCGCAGGCAGTTCGATGCAGCGTCGGCCCAACGGGACGCGGAATTGATCGACCAGCAGCACATGGCGCGTGCCGTCTGCATCCTCGTCGATCGCCAGGATGACGGCGGCATGGATTCCGCGCGCCCGTCCCACATATTCCCACCGGCCGCGGCGTTTAGCCGTGATGAAGCGGCCCGCCCACATGATTTCCTCTGCGGCGGCCATATCCTGTTCGCTCATAATTCGATCAGCCTGTCAGGCAATTCGTTGACGTCATCTTGCTCGCGCGGGAAATGCAGCGCCAGAACGGAGCCGACCTGGCGCACGGCCTGCGCAAGCCCTTCCCCGGCTTTTCCGGATCGGATGGAGTCGATCAGTGCCGCCATGGCGTCGCCCCAGGCTTCCGGTTTGACCTTCTCGTTGATCGCGCGGTCGGCCACGATTTCGGCGCGATGTTCATCAAGCGAGAGATAAATGAGGACGCCGGTGCGCCCGCGCGTTCGCGCTTCAGCGGCGGTGCGGAAAAGCAGGATCGCGCGGCGCCGGACGCGCCTGGCCTTGGTTGCGCGCGGTGTCACCAGCATCCGGAGCGGCATGATCGCGAGTAGGTAGCGCACCGCCAGGAATTTCAGGATGAGCAGGCCCGTAAGCCCCATCAGCAGTTTCCAGTCCGCCAGTTCATGTTCCCAGTCGAGCAACAGCGAGGACAGGAAGGCCCGAAGCTGAGCGGGAAACGCCGCCATCAGTGTCAGGGCGAGGAATATGGCCGCCGCCGCCCAGCTGAGGCCGACATCATGATAGCTGTCAGAACGCCGAGCCACGATGGTGACGATCTCACCGGATGTATGCGCTTCCGCTTCTGCCACCGCAGCGGACACGAGGTCATGATCGGCCTGACTAAGGAGCAGTTGCATCACCAGCTCCCCGACGCGCCGCCGCCGCCGAAGCTGCCGCCGCCTGAAAAGCCACCACCGCCACCGCCGTCGCTCCAGCCGCCGCCACCGCCGCTTCCCCAGCCCGAACCTAAACCGGGTCCCCACAGAATGACGGGAGCGCTTATTCCGCCGCGCCGATAGCGTCTGCCGCCGCGCGCCCGCGACATCAGCGGCAATATGATGAAGAACAGGAAGAACAGGATGATCCAGAAGCCGGCGATACCGTTGCCGCCATCGTCTTGCTGCCGCGCCTGCGCCTCCGCTTGGGCGGCGCGGGCCCTGGCCTCGTCAGGTGGGAGGGCGAGGATCGCCGCGATCTGGTCTATCCCTGCATTGACGCCGCCCGCCATATCGCCGGCCTTGAAACGAGGCGTGATCACGTTGCGAATTATCTGAGACGACAAGGCGTCCGTCAAAACGCCTTCGACGCCATAGCCTGCTTCGATCCTGACCTTCCGCTCATTGGGCGCAACGATCAGCAGGGCGCCTTGGTTATTCTTGTCGCCAATCGCCCAGGCTCGGCCGAGCCGATAGCCATAATCGGCGATGTCATAGCCTTGCAGATCGGGAATGGTCGCCACCACCAAGGCTCGCCCGCTCGCTTGCTTTTGCGCGATCAGCTTCTGGCTGAGCGCCTGTTCCTGAGCCGGATCGAGGATGTTGGCCGCATCCACCACGCCCTTTTCATCGAACTTCGGAAAGGTCTGCCCCTGCGCGGCGGGTATCCAGACCAGCAGCGCAAGGATCAGGAGCAGGCGGCGGAGCATGGCGCCTTAATTGCCGAAATCGACCTTCGGCGCTTCTTCTGCGCCGGGAGTCGTCGCCTGGAAGGGCGTCATCGGCTTGGCCCCATGAATGATCTTCGCGCCGATCGCGTCGGGGAAGGTGCGGATACGCGTGTTATAGGCGCGAACCGCCTCATTATAGTCGCGGATCGCCACGGCGATGCGATTTTCCGTGCCTTCCAGCTGCGACTGCAGGTCGAGGAAATTCTGGTTGGTCTTGAGGTCGGGATAGGCTTCCACCGATGCGAGCAAGCGGCCCAGCCCCTGGCTGAGTTGCGCCTGCGCCTGCTGGAACCGCTGCACCTTGGCCGGATCGGACAGATCCTCCGCATTGACCTGGACCGATGTGGCCTTTGCGCGCGCCTCGGTCACCTTGACCAGCGTGTCCTGCTCCTGCTTGCCAGCGGCCTTCACGGTCGCGACCAGATTGCCGACCAGATTGGCGCGGCGCTGATATTGCGCCTGAACATCGGCCCATTTGGCCTTGGCAACCTCCTCGGCGGCGGGGACGCTGTTGATACCGCACGCCGACAGCGCGAAGGCCGACAGCAGCGGAAGGAGAAAGGCAGGGAAAAAACGGCGCAGGATCGTCATGGAACATCCTCGGCTTTGTTACGAAGACGGAAATAGGTGGTTGTGGATGCAGGCGCAACGCCTCATCCTGTCAAACACGCAATCAGGACAAGGGGTTCGTAAATGGGGCTGATTTCTGAATTCAAGGCCTTCATCAACCGCGGCAATGTGATCGATCTGGCCGTCGGCGTGATCATCGGCGGGGCCTTTGCCACCATCACCAAGTCGTTGACCGACGATCTCATTATGCCGGTCATAGGCTTTCTGTTCGGGGGTGCTGACTTTTCCCGCTACTTCATCCGGCTTGGCGATATTCCGGCCGGGTTCAAAGGCAACCCGGAAAGCTATGCCGACCTGAAAACTGCTGGCGTCGCGATGCTGGGGTGGGGCGAGTTCCTGACGGTACTGGTCAATTTCCTGATCCTGGCCTTCATCATCTTCCTGTTGGTGAAGACTGTGAACAGGCTGATGCCCAAGCCCGAAGAAGGACCTGCCGCTACTCCGGAAGAGATAATGCTGCTGCGGGAAATCCGCGACAGCGTCAGAAAATAAGTCGTTTCTGCGACGAAAGGAGCGTGCGGTGGGAACCATCCGCCGTGCGACCAGTTGATCGCGGTCAGAGTTCCGGGCGCACTGTGCGGCCGGGCCTCTTGCCGAATGACGTCAGCCCCTGGGGGGCGCAACAGGAGAAAACGCCGTGAAAACCATCGTCTCAGTCCTTGGCCTTGCCAGCTTGATCGCGCTTGCTGCGTGCGATTCCAAGCAGGAAAACAAGGTCGAGAACGCATACGAGAATCAGGCGGACGCCATCGACAACCAGGCCGAGAATATGGAAGCGATGGCCGATAATCTGTCCGGCAATGCCGAAGCCGCTGCTGAAAACGCCGCCGACACCCTGGAGAACAAGGCTGACGCGACGCGTGAAGCTGGCGAGAAGGCGGCTGATGCTGCTGAAAAGAAGGCGGACCACTAAGCCTTCCGCTTTCCAGTTCGAAAAGGGCGTCGCGATGAGGGTCGCGGCGCCCTTTTTGCTGCGGCTTCAACGTCTTTAACGGGCCTTTAACCACGCCATCCCCATGGTGCCGTCGCGCGCATCCGTGAAGGCCAAGGGAATGGACGAACTACTTCAGGAATTCATAGCCGAGACGCAGGAAACGCTGGAGGCGCTGGCGGGCGAAGTTGTCGCCTGGGAAGCCGACCCCAGCGATCGCGACCGGCTGGACGCGATCTTCCGTTTCTTTCACACGGTCAAGGGCAGCTGCGGTTTCCTGAACCTGCCGCGCTTTGAACGGTTGAGCCATGCGGCAGAAGATGTGCTGTCTGAAATTCGCGCGGGCAACCGCAGCGCTGATCCGGCGACGGTCAGCGCCGTCCTCGGCATCATGGATCGCATCGCCGAACTGGCTGAAGCCGTCGCGATCGGTGCCGCGCTCCCCGACGAGAATGACGATTATCTGATAGGCGCGCTCGCCCAGCGCGATGAAGCAGCCGTGTCACAAGAAGCCGCCCCCGCCGTCGAGACGACGCGTCAGGGCGGGGTGCAGGCGGTGCCGCGCACCATCCGCCTGCCGCTGTCACTGATCGACCAGCTGATGAACGGCGTGTCGGACATGGTGCTGGCGCGCAACGAACTGTCGCGCAAGCTGCGCGAGCGGTCGGGTGATCCGGAACTGGAAAGCGCGTTCGAGCGGCTATCGACCTGCGTGGCGGACATGCGCGACGCGATCTCCAAAACCCGCATGCAGCGCGTCGATCGGCTGTTCACCGCCATCCCCCGCATGGTCCGCGACCTTGGCCGTGAACTGGGCAAGAGGATTGACCTGATCCTGGAAGGCGGCGACGTCGAAATGGATCGCGAAATGGTGGAGATGGTCGTTGATCCGCTCACCCATATCGTGCGCAACAGCATCGATCATGGCATCGAGACGCCTGAGCAGCGCCGCGCGCTGGGCAAGCCTGAAGCGGGCACGCTGAGGCTGCAGGCGCGCCAGTCCGGCAACCAGATCGTGATCGAGATCAGCGACGATGGCCGGGGCATAGATACCGGGCGGCTGGTGGAAAAGGCGGTTGCGGCAGGCAAGCTGTCCCGCGACGCAGCGGTCAAGATGAGCGAGGCCGAGAAGCTGGACCTCATCTTCCAGCCCGGATTGTCCACGGCGCAGGCCGTCACGGCGATTTCCGGCCGGGGCGTGGGCATGGACGTGGTCCGCGCCAATGTCGAACGGATCGGCGGCGTGATCGCGCTTCACAATCAGCCCGGCCGTGGTCTGCGGATCGTCCTGCGCGTGCCGTTGACGCTGACGATCATTCCGGGGCTCATCATACGATCGGGCGGATTGCACTTCGCCATCCCGCGTGCGGCGGTGGTCGAAATCCTGCACGACAATAATGAGACGCTGCATGTCGCCGAGGTGGGCGGCGCCAAGATCGCGACCATCCGGTCGGTCCGTCACTCCATGATCGATCTGGAAGATGTGCTGGGAATGGCCAAGCCGGACCAGGCTGGGCCGCGCGCCATCATGGTCGTGCGATCCGCCACCGGAGTGCCCTTCGCCCTGGGCGTCGCTGCTGTCGATAATCATGAGGAACTGGTTATTCGTCCCGCCTCTCCGCTCGTGATGGCCACTGGGGTCTATGCAGGGATGACGCTGCCCGACAATGGCAAGCCCATGCTGTTGCTGGACGCGGCGGGCCTCGCCAACGCCGCCTGCCTGCCAAACATCGCCGACGAGCGGGAAAGCCGCCAAGCGGAGGAAGAAGAGGAGCGTGCGGCGAGGATCGAAATGGTCCCGGCGCTCCGCTTTGAGGAATTGTCGGGCGAGAAACGGCTCATCAAGCTGTCGCTCGTCGAGAGAGTGGAGGATATCGACGTGGCGCTGTTCGGCCGGTCGGGGGCACAAGCGTTCGTGCGCCTCGACGGCAGGCTGGTTCCGGTCGCCAATGGGGCTCACAGCTTTGCCGCCGGACATGTCTCTGCGCTGCGCCTTCGCGATGGCAGGCAGGAAGCCTGCTACCCGGTGGCGGCCGTTCTCGACATCGTGGAAATGCCTGCCGTGCCGGATATGATCGCGATGCACGGCTTGTTGAGCGGCGTTGCCGTGATCGAGGGCGAACATCTGGAAGTCCTCAACCCCTTCGCCTTGTTCGCTGCCTTGCCGGACGGTCCGCTCAAAGAGCATACGCGCGGGCGGTGCGTGCTGGTCGACAGCCAGGATGGCTGGACGCGGGAGATTTTGGCGCCGCTGTTGCGGCAGGCGGGGCATGAGGTCGTTCTGGGTCTGCCCGAGGAGGCCGCCGTGGATCCTGCCGATGTAGTTCTATGTTCGGATGGCGACCTATCGCAGGCAGCCGAGATACTGGGTTGCCGCGTCGTACAGTTGCGCGCCTCACCACGTCCGGCAGGACCGCAGGACAGCAGCATCTATCGCTATGATCAGGACGCACTCATGGCGGCCATCAGCGGCGCCCGGCGTTAAGGAGACGGCCCATGGACCAGCTTTATCTTCTTGCGACACTGGCAGGCACTCGCGTCGCCGTCGCCGCTCAAGAGGTGGAGGCGGTGGTGAAGCTCGCCGACATTTCACCCGTTCCGGGCATGCCCGCGCATGTGGCGGGACTTTCGGCCCTGCGCAGCCGCGTGCTGACGATTATAGACGTTCCTGCCCTTATCCGTGGCACGCCGACGGCGCTGGCTGAGCGAGGATTGGCCATCATCGCGGACATTAGCGGGCACAGCTATGGCCTGATGGTCGATGCCGTGCACGACATCTGTCAGGTGCCGGAAGGCGACCTGCCCCTGCGCGGGCAGCTTGATCGCGCCTGGGCCCCTTACGCCTTGGCGATAGTCGAACAGGACGGGCAACCTCACCTGCTGGTGTCGCTCGCCAGCTTCATCGAAACCGGCCTGCTGGCGCAGGCTGCATAATTTTCCGACCCGTTTACGAATTACTCGGCTTTGGCGGCTAATCACTTCTTCACGGAAGAAAAATCTAAGGGACGCTTCATGAAAAACTGCCTGGTAGTGGATGATTCCAAGGTCATTCGCAAAGTTGCGCGACATATATTGGAATCGCTCGACCTTACGGTGAGCGAGGCGGTCGATGGGCAGGACGCGCTGACCCAGTGCGAAGCGGCCGCGCCTGATGTGGTTCTGCTCGACTGGAACATGCCGGTCATGAGCGGGATGGAATTTCTCCAGGCGCTGTCTACCGCAAAGGTGACTGCGCGACCCAAGATCATCTTCTGCACCACCGAAAATGGCATCAGCCACATCAAGGCGGCGGTGGAAGCGGGGGCCGACGAATATGTGATGAAGCCTTTCGATCGCGAGACGCTGGAGAGCAAGCTGGCCATCGTCGGCGTCATCTAGATCTCGCCTGCCTCTTCGCTTCTTTCCTTTTCATTCCGTTCGAAAGTCCCTCGATGACCGCCGTTACGCCGATCATGGCAAGCCACAGCAGACCGCAGGTCCGCGCGATGGTTGTCGATGATTCGGTTGTCGTGCGCACGGTCATCGAGCGGATATTGAACAGCGATCCCGCCTTTTCCGTGGTCCATAAGACCAACAGCGCTGAACATGCTCTAGGGTATCTGGCCGGGCATGAGGTCGATCTGGTCCTGCTCGATATCGAACTGCCGGGGCAGAGCGGTCTTTCGGCTCTGCCGGCCTTCCTGCGCGCCAATCCGCTCGGGAAAGTGGTCATCCTGTCGGGCAATTGTGAAGAGGGCAGCGCAGCGGCGATCGAGGCTTTGGCGCTTGGGGCCAGCGACATCTTCGCAAAGCCGGGCAGCGGCAGTTTCGGCGAAGCATTCCCCCGATCGCTGATCGATCGGCTGTCCCGCCTGTTTGGCGCCAATCCCGTGCCGGCTGAGGATGCGCCGCCCGTTTCTATGGCGACGGCTCAAGCAAGCGCTCCATTGGCTTGCCTGGGAATCGGCGCATCGACCGGTGGCATCCACGCGCTGGGACAGCTGTTTGCGGGCATGTCGGAACCTCCCGGTGTCCCCATTCTGCTGACCCAGCATCTGCCGCTCAGCTTCACTTCCTATTTCGTGCAGCAGCTTGCCCGCATGACCAGCCTGCGGGTGAAGGTGGGCGAGCAAGGCGAATTGCTGGCGCCCGACACGGTCTATGTCGCGCCCGGCGACGCCAATTTGCAGATCCGCCGCGGTCTTTACGGGCGAGTGATGGTGACGCTGAACCCTCAGCGCACGGCTGCGGGCAATCTGCCGGGCGTTGATCCGATGTTCAGCAGCATGGCCGAAGCTTATGGCCCGGGGGCGGCGGGCGTAGTTCTTACCGGAATGGGACGGGACGGAACGGCCGGCGGGCGTGACATCGTCGCGGCGGGTGGCTGGATCGTGGCGCAGAATGAAGCCAGCAGTGTCGTCTGGGGCATGCCCGGATCGGTGACTGCGGCAGGCCTGAGCTGCGCACTTCTGGACCCCTATGCCATCATGGATTTTGTCGCACGGCGCGGAAAGAGCAGAGGTTAAACACATTGACCCTTTCGACTGAATCATCCTCTCGCGGCGCAGCCCGCATCTTTTCCGCCCTGCTGGAAGCGCGCACCGGACAAATCTTGTCCGAAAGCCGAGCGTGGCGGATGGAAACCGCGCTGAAGCCCGTATTACGCGCAAATGGGCTTGCCGATATGGACGAACTGGCGTCCCGTCTGCTCGGCAATCGCGACTCTGCGCTGGAGGAAGAGGTGGTAAACGCGCTGCTCAATAATGAGAGCAGCTTCTTCCGCGACCTCCAGATTTTCGACCTAATCCATCGTCATATTCTGCCGACCTTCCACGCGGATCGGCGGGACAGGGTATTGCGCGTGTGGAGCGCTGGCTGCTCCACTGGTCAGGAAGTCTATTCCCTCGCGATCCAGCTGCGTAATGATATGGCCCGCTGGCGTGGCTGGCGCATCGAAGTTCTGGCGACCGACATTTCGACTGCCGCCATAGACCAGGCGCGTAACGGCATGTTTTCGCAGATGGACGTCCAGCGCGGCCTGGCCGTGGGCGATCTTATCAAATGGTTCGAGCCCGTCGGGGAGAATTGGCGCGCCAGCCCGGATCTGCGACGGATGATCGATTTTCGCACCGACAATCTGTTCGATCCCAAGGCTCCGTCGGGCGAGTATGACCTGCTGTTCTGCCGCAATGTGCTCCTCTATTTCACGCCCGAACGGCGGCAGCATGTGTTCCGCCTCCTGACCCGTCACAGCCATGAAAAGTCCGTGCTGCTGCTGGGCGCGGGCGAGACGGTGATCGGCCACAGCGACGATTTCATTCCCCATCCGGAGTTCCGCGGCGCCTACGCGCGCAGGCAGCAGCAGTGCGGAAACGAATATCTTCGCCGCGCCGTCTGACTCCGTTTGGACGGTGTGAACTTCGGGCGGTCTCATGCTTGATCGGCCGTCCGCTCTCGGCCATTGTCCACTCCAGCAGCCAAGTTGCGCTGCGGTGAGATAGACGGGTGATGTGACGGGCTTTCCGATGAGCGATATTCCGATAATCGACACCCCGTCGCCCAATTTCGACGACCGCAAGCTGCCCATATCGATGCTGGTGCTGCACTATACCGGCATGCCCGACGCGCCGAGCGCCATCAACTGGCTGGCGAGCGAAGAATCGAAAGTGTCGGCGCATTATGTCGTGACTGAAGAAGGCGACATCGTCCGCATGGTCGATGAAGCCAAACGCGCCTGGCACGCCGGCCGGTCGCACTGGCGGGGCATCGATGACGTGAATTCGGCGAGTATCGGGATCGAAATCGTCAATCCGGGCCACGAATGGGGCTATCGGCTGTTTCCCGACGCCCAGATCGGAGCGCTGATCCCGCTGATGCATGAGATCGTGCAACGCCATGGCATCACGCGCGGCAACATCGTCGGGCACAGCGACGTCGCGCCTGCACGCAAGCAGGATCCGGGTGAGCTTTTTCCCTGGGGACAGCTTGCCCGGTTGCGGCTGGCGCTGCCGCGTCCGACCAAGAATCTCATGGATCCGCTTTGGAGCGACAGCGCCTTCATGCTGGCGCTCGAACGCTTTGGCTACGACATTGCGGAGCCTGAGGCGGCAGTATTGGCCTTTCAGCGGCGCTTTCGTCCGGAACTCATCGACGGGGTCATCGATGGGGAGTGCAGGGCCATCCTGCTCGCCTTGTTGCTGCCAAAGCCGAGGGGGGATGACTGAAAGACAAAGAGTCTGTATAGCGCTCGGCGCCAGAGGGTCGGGCGGCCGCGGCGTGGCGGGTAACTTCCACGGCGAGGAAAGTCCGGGCTCCACGAAATAACGGTGCCGGCTAACGGCCGGCTGGAGTGATCCAAGGGACAGTGCAACAGAAAGCAGGTCGCTAAGGCTTAGGCCCAGCGAAATTGAAAGGGTGCGGTAAGAGCGCACCGCGTCTCCGGCAACGGAAGGCGGCACGGTAAACCCCACCGGGAGCAAGACCGAATAGGGGCGGCGCGCAGCATGACTGCTAGGTCTGTTTCGACTGAGACCGCCCGGGTTGGTTGCTTGAGGGTCGGAGCAATCCGTCCCCTAGAGGAATGGTCGCCACCCCTGCGCAAACAGGGGGACAGAACCCGGCTTACAGACCCTCTGGCATAGATACTGTTCTGACCTGATATAATTTTCATTCCTCGCCGGGGTGGCGTTCCGCCTACGGCCTGCCTAATTTGGAACGATGGCAAGAAGCAGCCGATCAAATGACTGGGGCTTTCCCCGCTGGCGCAGCTATGGCGCATCGCGTGAGGCGCAGAAGGTGCGCCTGTGCGACCGGCATGGCTGTGACAAGCCTGGCGAGTGCCCCGCGCCCAAGTCGCCCAACAGCCGTGAGCGCTGGTATTTCTGCACCGATCATGCGGCAGAATATAACCGCAACTGGGACTATTTTCAGGGCCTGGATCAGGAAGAGCGGGAGCAGCGCGAGCGGGCCGAGCGCCGCGATGCAAGTGGTTTTCAGAGCAGCGCCTATCATGGATGGGGCGGTCCAGGCGATGGCAGCCGCTCGCGTGACGAACTGCATGCGCTCAAGGCGCTGGAGCTGGAGGACGACGCGGACTTCGAAGCGGTGAAGAAGAGCTGGCGTCGTCTGGCGAAGGAAAATCATCCGGACGTGAAGCCGGGCGATACGGAGGCTGCCCTCCGTTTCCACACGATCCAGGCCGCCTATGAGGTGTTGCGCGCGGCCGAGGAACGACGCAGCTGGAAGCCGCGGGAGCCGGCGGATTGAAGGATCATGTCCGGTCCAACTGGCAGAACGCAGTGCTGGTCTGCCGCAAATGCTCCAAAAAGCTGGATGGTGGTTTCGGTCCGGATGGGGGCGAGCGACTGGCCAAGGCGCTGCGTAAGCAGTTGTCGCTGAAAAAGGGACGCAAGGCTGCGGCGGGCATTATCGAGGTGAATTGCCTGGGTGTCTGCCCCAAAGGCGCGGTGACCGTTGTCAACGGTGCGCAAGCGCGCGAATGGCTGTTGGTACGGCCGGATGCCGATCTGGAGGACCTTGCCCGCAGGCTGGACCTTCGAACCGGCGGTGAGGTCGGTTAGGGCGCCACACCGCTCAGCCAAAGGGTTCAGGCGGTATCGCTAATGGGCCTGTTAGCACCCGAGGCACGCTCCACGAGCGGGTACAAAAGGCGTTCCTCCTTGTCGATACGGCGAGTCAGAGCCTTCAGGATTTCGCGTGTTTCTGCGCAGAAGCTGAGCCATTCCTGTGCGATTCTTTCATCGGTCCAGCGTGCCATATAGGCGGAGAAGGCATCGGCCAAAGGCCCCATCTCTTCTTCCAGGCGCCGCGCCGTGTCGCGGATGTGTTTGTCGGCAAGGCGTTGAACGGCGGGATAGAAAATCTTGTCCTCCAGCGCGAGGTGCCCGATCAGTTGGCGGGCCATCTTCCATCGCAGCGGAGCCACGTTTTGGGCTGCTCTATCATCGGCGATCGCGGATGACAGCTCTGATACGGTTTGGCTTAGTTCCTCATGCTGCCTGCGAAGATTTCCGATATCCATATTATGTTCCTTGCAAACCCGAGGCTTAGGATGCCTGATGTGGATTAAGGAATCATTGTATCGGGGCTGCAACAATGGGGGCCGCCCACCGCCCGAGCCGAGCGGGGGCGGCAGTAGGATCAGCCCGGCTGGTCGGCGCGGCTCACGCCTTCACCATCCAGATTCTGGGCGACAAAGTCCCAATCGATTGCTTCCTTCAGCACTCGATCGGCATAGTTGGGGCGCAGATTGCGATAGTCGATATAATAGGCATGTTCCCACACATCGAGGATCAGCAGCGGCGTATGGCCATGCGCGACCGGCGTGTCGGCATCGTGATAGCTGGTCACCTCCAGCTTGCCTTCGTTCAGGATCAGGGCGGCCCAGCCGCTGGCGAAATGGCCGACAGCTTCAGCCTTCAGCTTTTCAAGCAGCGCATCGACCGAGCCGAAGCCTTCGTTAATGAGGTTGAGCAGCGTGCCGCTGGGCTGCTTCTTTTCGGGCGAAAGCGACAGCCAGTAAAAGGTGTGGTTCCAGATTTGCCCGACCTGGTTGAACAGCGCGCCCTTGCTGGTGCGGATCAGTTCGACCAGCGACTTGCCCTGGAGGGCAGGGTCGGCGGCGACCAATTCATTGGCCTTCGTCACATAGGCATTGTGGTGCTTACCATGATGGTAGTCGAAGGTTTCGGCCGAAAGAATGTCGCCAAAGGCGTCCTTGGCATAGGGAAGGTCAGGCAGAACAAAGGCCATGTCGAAACTCCTCGGGTTCTTGGATGGATGGCCGCTCAACGACGGGGCGGCCGGAAGGCTCCCCGCCACTAGCAGCCTTATTGCGCTGCGGAAAACAGGATATTTTCTTTAAACATCACGGAAATATCCATGTGACAGGGGCGTAATGATGACCTAGCATTACCGGTCAGGCCGACCCGGAAGCGGCGGCCCGAAATGGGGGTAGGATCAATGGCAAAATTCTTCGGTAACTTGCATCTTGTGCTGGTTGCGGGCCTTGTGCTCGCGCTGGTCGTGATTTTCGCAGTTCCTGCGAATACGATTCCGGAACAGGCCATTCTGCGCTGGCTTCACCTGTTTTTCGGCATCACCTGGATCGGCCTATTATACTATTTCAATTTCGTTCAGATCCCGACGATGCCCAAGGTGCCTGCGGAGTTGAAGCCCGGAGTATCCAAATTCATCGCGCCTTCGGCCCTTTTCTTCTTCCGTTGGGGTGCTGCGCTCACTGTGCTGACCGGCGTAATCATAGCCTGGCGTAGCGCCTATCTGCTGGAAGCGCTGACTTTCACCACCGGCTTCGTGTTGATCGGCATTGGGATGTGGCTGGCTCTGATCATGGCGTTCAACGTCTGGTTCATCATCTGGCCCAACCAGAAAAAGGCGCTCGGGATTGTGCCTGCGGAAGATGCGGTCAAGGCCAAGGCGGCCACCACTGCCATGATCTTTTCGCGCACTAATACGCTGCTTTCGCTGCCCATGCTCTACTGCATGATCAACTTCAACGGCGGCTGAAAAGCGGCTTCTCCATAGGACGGGCGGGGCCATCTTCGACTTCGCCCGTTCCTATGCGTTGGGTGTTTCTTAACCCTGCGGAGGGGTGGTTTCGCCGATTTCCTCGCTGTCGAGTGTCTTGCCGAGAGCGAGGCCGTGGCGCATCAGCATGGGGATATTCGCGGCGGCGAAGAGGATCGATACGATCGTGACGCCCCACACCTTGATCGCCAGCCAAGCGTCGAAGCTCATCGAGCGGCGCATTGCTTCATTTGCGATCGCCATCGCTATGAAGAAGAAGGCCCAATTGCGTGACAGCTTGCGCCAGCCTTCGTCCGTCAGGCCGTCATACGCCGCTTGCAACAGATATTTGAGCAGCGCCTTGCCGCGCAACAGGCCGCCGAACAGCATCAAGGCGAAGAAGCTGTAGATGATCGTCGGCTTGATCTGAATGAAGCGCTGGTCGTGAAAATAGATGGTGAGGCCGCCGAAAAAGAGGATCAGCATCGCCGACAGCCACAGCATCGGCGACACGCGGCCAAGCTTCACCTTGGAAATGATGACGGCGATGACAATCGCGGCCATGAAGGCTGCGGTGCCGATCGACATGGCCGTGATCGGATTATTGGCGCCCCAAAGCCAGCCTGCGCCCTTGTATGTCAGGAAGAAGACGAGGAGCGGACCGAAATCGAGCGCCAAGCTGAGGTTGCCGTTATGGGGGGGGCTAGTGTCGGCCATTTCGCGCTTACTCCGTCATCCCAGCACAAGCCGGGATCTCGTGCGGCAGGACAGTGCCCGGAAGGGACGAGCCACCAGCGTACGCTGGGGCGACGGAAATGGACTCAGCGGGCATATGCCGTCCCCGCGATCGCCCGTGCCATATCGCCGGGGTCGAAAGGCCGCAAATCCTCGATCTTTTCGCCAACGCCGATGGCGTGGATAGGCAAGCGATACTTCTCCGCCGCCGCGACCAGGACGCCGCCGCGCGCCGTGCCGTCCAGCTTGGTCATGACCAAACCCGTCACCTGCGCGACTTCCTTGAAAACTTCGATCTGGCTCAAGGCATTTTGTCCCGTGGTCGCATCCAGCACCAGGACAACGTCATGCGGTGCTGCCGGGTTCAACCGGCCGAGGACGCGGCGAATCTTCGCCAGTTCGTCCATCAACTCGGTCTTGTTCTGCAGGCGTCCCGCGGTATCGACGATGAGGACGTCGATACCGGTCGCGGTAGCCTGCTTCACCGCGTCGAACACGATACCGGCAGCATCGCCGCCTTCCTTGCCAGCGACAATCGGAATGCCGAGCCGCTCGGCCCAAATCTTGAGCTGACCGATTGCGGCCGCGCGGAAGGTGTCGCCCGCCGCGAGCATCACGCCATAATCCTGCTCAAGGAACAGGTTGGCGAGCTTTGCAATGGTCGTGGTCTTCCCCGATCCGTTGACACCGATGACCAGGATGACCTGGGGGCGGGGAAAGGCTTCGATTTCCAGGGGACGGGCTACGGGGGCGAGGACCTTCTCGATCTCCTCGGCTATGATTTCCCGCAGATAATCCTCAGTCAGTTCCCTGTTATAGCGGCCTTCCGACAGGCGATCGCGAACGCGTGCGGCCATTGCGGGGCCGAGGTCGCTGACGATAAGCGCTTCCTCGATCTCGTCCAATGTCTGGTCGTCGAGCGCCGCCTTGGTGAAAAGGCCGGTCAGATTTTCGCCGAGCTTGTCGGATGTGCGCTTCAACCCGCCGAAGAGGCGGTCGCGCCAGCTGGTGCTGGGTTCAGTCATTAGCGGCCTCTTGCGCGATCAGGACGCCATTCTCAAGGGCCGTGATGCGTGCTGAAATGATGGACGACGGGGATTGTGGCGCAACGAAACGCACTGGCGCGAAATTTTCGGCATGTCCCGAGAGGCCGTTCCGCTCCACCAGCACGGACTGCACTGAGCCGACGAGGCCCTCAAGCCAGCTTTGGCGCCGCGCCGCGCAAGCGGATCGCAGACGGGCGGCGCGGGCCTTTATGATAGTATGATCGACCTGCGGCATGCGTGCTGCAGGTGTGCCCTGGCGGGGTGAATAGGGAAAGATGTGGCCGTGCACGATCGAGCATTGCTCGACCAGCCTCAGGCTGTTTTCGAACATTGCTTCATCTTCCGTCGGGAAGCCTGCGATGATGTCCGCGCCGATGCTGATATCCGGACGGACGGCCTTCAGCCGCTCTACGACGCGGATGGCATCGGCCCGGCTGTGGCGACGCTTCATGCGTTTGAGGATCATGTCGTCGCCCGCCTGTAGCGACAGGTGCAGGTGCGGCATCATTCGCGGCTCATGCGCCAGCAGGTCGAAGAGCCGCTCATCGATTTCCACGCTGTCGAGCGAGGAGAGGCGCAGGCGCGGCAGCCCCGGCACGGCGTTCAGGATGCGCTCTATCAACAGGCCGAGCGAGGGCGATCCGGGCAGGTCGGGCCCATAGCTGGTGACATCCACGCCGGTCAGAACGATTTCCTGATAGCCTGCGTCCACCAGTTCGCGGGCCTTGTCGATCACGGCGCCTGCCGGGACAGAGCGGCTGTTCCCGCGTCCATAGGGGATGATGCAGAAGGTGCAGCGGTGATCGCAGCCATTCTGCACCTCTAGAAAGGCGCGGGCATGTTCGGCGAAGGCGCTTGCCATATGAGGGGCGGTTTCGCTGACGGCCATGATGTCGGAGACTTGGACTTTATCCGTGATCTCAAGGCCATTCGTTACTCCAGAGAAAGCTGGGGTCTCGTGTGAGGAGTCAAGAATTGCTGCCTGAAATCCGAGCTTTCGCTGGGATGACGAATAGTGATGGGGCTCCATCTTCTCCCGATTGCCGACAACCGCATCTACCTCGGCCATGTTGGCAAAGGTTTCCGGTTCCGTCTGCGCCGCGCAGCCTGTCACTATGACGCGGGCGTCGGGCCGCTCCCGTCGCGCGCGCCTGATCGCTTGGCGCGTCTGGCGTACGGCTTCGGCCGTGACGGCGCAGCTGTTGACGACGATCAGGTCATCCCTATCGCCCGCCATTTCGCGGATCGCCTCGCTTTCGGCGATGTTGAGGCGGCAGCCCAGGGTGATGATCTGCGGCCCGCCCATCTTCAAAAGCGCGCCCAGTCAGCCTCGCCATCGAAGACATGGGTGGCGGGACCCGTCATGCGGATCGTGCCGCCCGGAGCCCATTCGATCAGCAGATCGCCGCCAGGCAGGGTGACGCGAGTCGGCCCGCTCACGAGCTTCCGCCGAACGGCTGCCACGGCCGTCGCGCACGCGCCCGTGCCGCACGCGCGCGTCAATCCTGCACCACGTTCCCAGACGATAAGGCGGATGTGGTTCTCTCCGACGACCTGCGCGAAGTTCACATTCACACGTGCGGGGAAGAGCGGGTCGGTCTCGATCATCGGCCCCAAACGCTCGAAGTTCACACCGTTCATATCGTCAAAAAAGAAGATGACATGCGGGTTGCCGACATTGACTGCGACGGGGGCGGGAAGATCTTCCCAACTTACCGGCATGGTCAGCGTGTCCATCGCATAGGCGAGGGGGATGGCGTCCCATTCGAGCCGGGGCTGGCCCATATCGACGCTTGCGCCGCCATCTACTCCCTTGGCGTCGAGCAGCCCGGCCCTTGTTTCGATCAGCACATCGCGTCCGACGAACAGGGGGACGCAGCGGGTGGCGTTTCCACAGGCTTCCACTTCGCTGCCGTCGCTGTTGAAGATGCGCATCGACACATCCGCGCGATCCGACTGGCCGATGAGGATCAGCTGGTCGCAGCCGATCCCGGCATGGCGGTCGGCGATCGCCTGCGCGCGCGTGGGCGTCATTTCGACGGCTGCTTCCCGCGCGTCGATGACGACGAAATCATTGCCGAGGCCATGCATTTTGGAGAAACGTCCCATAGTCGCGCGCATGTAGGGCGTGTGTGGGGAAAAGGCTAGAGCGGCGCTCTTCATCCGTCATCCCGGCCTTGAGCCGGGATCCCGCTCTCTTGCGCGGCGTTGAGAAGCGGGACCCCGGATCAAGTCCGGGGTGACGAGTGAAGGGAAGTGGTTGCCATCATTGCATCCTGATCCCCTTTCCGCTAAAGGGCCCCTCGCAATCAGGCGGCTTGCCGTTTGATACCCTGACAAATCCATGGCGCCCGAGCGGGGCACCGGATGGACGCTGGCCGGCGAGGTTTCGCCCGTCGGCGATTTTGTCGTTTGGCGGGGTAGCAAGCTTTTCCGGGCTTTCGGGCCCAAATGAGGTGATGATGTTCGATTCGCTAAGCGATCGTCTCGGTGGGGTATTCGACAAGCTGCGTGGGCGCGGTGCGCTGACGGAGGACGATGTCCGCGCCGCGATGCGCGAGGTGCGAATCGCGCTGCTGGAGGCGGACGTCGCGCTTCCGGTCGTGCGCCAGTTCGTCGATCAGGCGACCGAGCGCGCGGTGGGCAGCGATGTGCTGCGCTCCGTCACGCCGGGACAGATGGTCGTCAAGATCGTCTCCGACACGCTCACTGAAACGCTGGGCGCTGAAACGTCCGAACTGCTGATCGACGTGACCCCGCCCGCCGTCATCATGATGGTCGGCCTGCAGGGGTCGGGTAAGACCACCTCCACCGCGAAAATCGCCAAGCGGCTGAAGGAAAAAGAGCGCAAGAAGGTGCTGATGGCGTCGCTGGACGTCCAGCGTCCGGCCGCGCAGGAGCAGTTGGCCGTGCTCGGTACGCAGACTGATGTTGCGACCCTGCCCATCGTGCCGGGGCAGCAGCCGGTCGAGATCGCCAAGCGCGCGCTTCAGGCGGCGAAGCTGCAGGGCTTCGATGTGGTGATGCTCGATACCGCGGGCCGTCTGCACGTCGATCAGGCGCTGATGGACGAGATGAAGGCGGTGGCCGAGGTCTCCAACCCTGCGGAAATCCTGCTGGTGGTCGACTCGCTGACTGGTCAGGACGCGGTGAATGTCGCGACCAGCTTTACGGCACAGGTTCCGCTGACCGGCGTGGTGCTGACCCGCATGGACGGCGATGCGCGCGGTGGCGCGGCGCTCTCGATGCGGGCCGTTACCGGCCGCCCGATCAAGTTCGCGGGCACCGGCGAAAAGCTCGACGCGATCGAGCCTTTCCATCCGGCGCGCGTGGCGCAGCGCATCCTTGGCATGGGCGACGTCGTGTCGCTGGTGGAGCGCGCGGCGGAAACCATTGACGCCGAGGAAGCCGACAAGCTCGCCAAGAAAATGGCGAAGGGTCAGTTCGACATGAACGACCTGCGTTCGCAGCTTAACCAGATGCGCCGTATGGGTGGCTTGGGCGCGCTGGCAGGCATGCTGCCGGGCCTCAAGAAGGCGCAGGCCGCGATGGCGGCAAGCGGCGCCAATGACAAGACGCTGATCCATCTCGACGCGATGATCGGATCGATGACGCCCAAGGAGCGGGAGAAGCCCGCGCTGATCAACGCCAAGCGCAAGATCCGTATCGCCAAGGGTTCCGGCCGTACCGTGCAGGAAGTCAACAAGCTCCTGAAAATGCATCAGGAGATGGAAACGGCGATGAAGAAGATCCGCAAGATGGGCGGCCTGAAAGGGCTGGCCAAGATGTTCACCGGCGGCGGCATGGACAAGATGCTCGGCGGCGCAGGCGGCACACCGGACCTTGGCGGTTTGGGTGGCCTGGGCGGGGGCGGCAACATGCCCAACCTGCCGCCCGGCTTTCAGAATTTCATGAAGAAGTGAAGTAGCCCGTCATCCCAGCGCAAGCTGGGATCTCACTTCTCTCCAGAGGGCAGAGAGATCCCAGCTTTCGCTGGGATGACGAAGTTGGAAAATATGTAGTTTAGTACAGAAAGGTAAGGTCAAGGTTCATGGCAACGTCCATTCGTCTTTCGCGCGGTGGTTCCAAGAAGCGTCCCTATTATCGCATCGTCGTGGCTGACAGCCGCGCACCGCGTGACGGCAAGTTCATCGAGCGCATCGGCAGCTACAACCCCGTCCTGCCCAAGGGCGATGAGAAGCGCGTCGTGATCGACGTCGAGCGCGCGAAGCACTGGGTTGCCGCTGGCGCCCAGCCGACCGACCGCGTCGCCCGCTTCCTCGACGCCGCTGGCGTGAAGGAACGCGCTGCGCGCAACAACCCCAAGAAGGCTGAGCCGGGTCAGAAGGCCAAGGATCGCGCCGAAGACCGCGCTGCCAAGGCAGCCGAAGCCGCTGAAGCTGCTGAAGCCGCCAAGGCTGCCGCTGCTGAAGCCGCTGCCGCTCCGGCCGAAGCGCCCGCTGAAGAAGCTGCTCCGGCTGAAGAATCGGCTGAAGGCTGATCGACTTGACCGACAAGCCCGTCACTCTCGCCGTCATCATCGGCGCGCATGGGGTGACGGGCGAAGTCCGTCTGAAGCTGTTTGGGGAAGGGGCTGAGGCCCTTAAATCCTATAAGAGCTTCGATGCGGCGGGGCGCGTTCTGACGTTAAAGTCGGTGCGCCCCGGTCCCAATGGAGCGGTAGCGCGGTTCGTCGAGATTGGCGATCGCGGCGCTGCCGAAGGCTTGCGCGGGACCGAACTCACCGTGCCCCGATCGGCCCTGCCTCCGTTGGAGGAGGGCGAATATTATCATGCTGATCTGATCGGTTTGCCCTGCTTCTCTACGGAGGGGGAAGGGCTAGGCAATATCGTCGCGGTCGAGAATTTCGGCGCAGGTGACATCATCGAGGTGGAGCGGCCGAATGGCAAACGCTTCATGGCGCCGATGCATGCGGTGACGATCGCTGATGAGCGCGCGGTTATCGATGCGGCGTTTGCGGTTTGATGCAATTGTCTTCCTGAACTTGTTTGGTCGCGCGGGCCATCGGCTCAAAATTCAGTGCCTCCAGGAAACTACGGTGCCTGAGGCGAAATAGATGCTGAAACAAGCTCAGCATGACGAAGTGGTGTGAGGCAGCGCTAATGCCCAAAATTCTTGCCGCTCTTTATTTGCTGCTGATGGTTGCCGCTGGCTGGCGGCTGTTCGGCATGGGATGGTCGCGGGGGCTCAAGATCGCGGCTGCGGTCGCTCTGGTCATTCCCATTCCGATGTTCTTCCTGCTCCCATCGCTGCTTCACCCCGACCGGCCCTTCGCGGACCTGCTGCGCGCCATCGGTATGGCGCTGATGGCGGGAGGCGCGGTGTCGCTGCTGGGCGGCATGGCGGGCGCCTGGCTCAAGGCGCGCAAGGCGTGAGCTTTCGCGCTCAGATATTGACGCTTTACCCTGAGATGTTTCCGGGACCGCTTGGGCTGTCGCTCGCCGGGCGAGCGCTGGCGGAGGGGAAATGGGCCTGCGATCCCATCCACATCCGCGACTTTGCCACGGACAAGCATCGCACCGTAGATGACACGCCTGCGGGCGGCGGCGCGGGCATGGTGCTGCGCGCAGATATTCTGGGCCTTGCCATCGACCATGCCGTGGAGAGGGCACCGGACCTGCCCCTGATTGCGATGACGCCGCGGGGCGCGCCGATCACGCAAGGGCGCATTCGCGAGCTTGCTGGCGGTCCTGGCGCGACCATCCTGTGCGGCCGGTTCGAAGGCTTTGACGAACGCATTTTCGAGGCCCGGCCGATTGAACAGATCAGCATGGGCGACATCATTCTTTCCGGCGGAGAGATGGGCGCGTTGATGCTGCTGGATGCTTGCATTCGCTTGCTTCCCGGAGTAATGGGCGCGGCTTCCAGTGGGGATGAAGAGAGCTTCGAAAGCGGCCTTCTTGAATATCCGCACTATACCCGACCCGCTGAGTGGGAAGGGCGCACGATCCCTGAAGTGTTGCGATCGGGGGATCATGCGAAGATCGCCGCCTGGCGGAAACAAAGGGCGGAAGAGGACACACGGCTAAGGCGGCCGGACCTTTGGGAACGTCATATCGGCGTTCGGGACCAGTCGCCCTCTGGTGCGCAACGCGAAAGTAAGGACTGAGTTAGATGAACTTGATCCAGCAGATCGAGGCCGAAAACATCGCGGCTCTCGCCAAGGATATTCCGGATTTCCGTCCGGGTGATACGCTGCGCGTCGGCGTGAAGGTCGTCGAAGGCGACCGCAGCCGCGTCCAGAACTATGAAGGCGTTTGCATCGCCCGCTCCAACAAGGGCATGGGCAGCAACTTCACCGTACGCAAGATTTCGTTCGGTGAAGGCGTGGAGCGTGTTTTCCCGCTCTACTCGCCGAACATCGATTCGATCACCGTCGTCCGCCGCGGCGTCGTGCGTCGTGCGAAGCTCTACTATCTGCGCGGCCGTACCGGCAAGCGCGCTCGTATTGCCGAGCGCCGCGACGTGCGCAGCGAGGATTGATTTTCCTCGCGGCTTGACGGCCGAGACAAAGAGAGGCGGCGTTCCGATGGGACGCCGCCTTTTTTCCTGCTTGATCCTCCTCAAGCCTGTTTGGGGAAGGGGCTGTCGGCCTGGCCCATGGTGAGCGGAAGGGGTGGCGTTGTGCTATTTCCCCTCCACCATGCTACGCATGGTCCCCCCTACCCCTGCGCCAATGGGGAGGATCTAGGCGGGGTTCCGGCTGGTAAACCAGAGCCCGCCAAGGCTGATCGCCGCTGCCGCCGACATGTAAAGCCCGACCAGTTCCACGCCCTGCACCTGGATGAGCCAGGTCGCGACGATGGGCGCCAGCGCGCCGCCGATGATGCCGCCGAGGTTGAAGGCGAAGGATGCGCCGGTATAGCGCAGCTGAACCGGGAAAAGATGCGGCAGATAGGCGCCCAGCGGGCCATAGACGAAACCCATGAGGAACAGGGCGAGGCTCAGGATCAGGAAGATCGGCAGCAACTGACCCGTGCCCATGGCAGGGCCAAAGATGATGCCCATCATCACCGTGCCGATGCAGCCGGCAACCAGTACGCGGGTTGGGCTGCTCTTGTCCGACCACCAGCCGGCGATGATGATGCTGAGCGCCATGAATAGGATCGCGCCCAGCTGAATGGCGAGGAATGTCTCGCGATCGATCTTGAGCGTGGTCGTGCCGTAGCCGAGCGCGAAGGCTGTCGCGATATAATAGACGGCGAAGCAGGCGACCACGGCGAATGTCCCGGCGACCGCCGCGCCAAGATGATTGGATAGCAAGGTCGCGAGTGGCAGCGCGGGCGGCGGCGCTTCGGCTTGAGCGGCCGCAAATTCGGGAGTCTCGGTGAGTTTCAGGCGGACCCAGAGGCCGAGGAACACCAGTACCGCGCTTCCCAGGAAGGGTAAGCGCCAGCCCCAGGCGAAGAAATCCTTGTCGGTGAGGAACGTGCCCAGGATCAGGAACAGGCCATTGGCGGCGAGGAAGCCGACCGGTGCGCCCAGTTGCGGGAACATGCCGAAACGCGCGCGCCATCCTGGCGGCGCATTCTCCACCGCCAGCAGCGCCGCGCCGCCCCATTCGCCTCCCAGGCCGAAGCCTTGGCCGAAGCGCAGGATGCACAGAATCAGCGGGGCCCACCAGCCGATCGACTGATAGGTGGGCAGGAAGCCGATGGCGAGCGTCGAACCGCCCATCAGCATGAGAGAGGTGACCAATGTCGCCTTGCGACCGATGCGGTCACCATAATGCCCGAACACCGCCGCACCCAGAGGTCGGGCGAAGAAAGCGAGGGCCAAGCTGCCATAGGCGGCGAGCAGCTGCGCGGAGGGAGACGAGGCGGGGAAGAAGAGGGGGCCGAATACCAGGCTCGCGGCGGTGGCGTAGATGTAGAAGTCGTAGAACTCGACCGCCGTGCCGATGAGGCTGGCCGCCAGCACCCGCTTGTGGCGCAGCATCGCGCCTATTCCTTCGTTCGCCATCGTCCTCTTTACCCCCTGCAAATCGGTCAGCCTGTTTATCCGCCGCTCGCCGCAAGGGCCGTCTTTTTCCATGGAAAGAGAGGGGGCTTCGACAAGCTCAGCCCGAACGGTTGAGATGCTCGGCCTTGCTCTATCGTTTCGCCCGTTTCTGGTTCAGCAGTTCATAGGCCATCACCGCGCAGGCGACGGCCGCGTTCAGGCTGTCGGCCTTGCCGAGCATCGGCATTTTCACCAGCAGATCGCATTCGGCCTCATAGGCTTCGGGCAGGCCCTGCGCTTCATTGCCGACCAGCAGGAAGCTGGGGCTTTGATAGCGTGGTTCCTGATAATCATGCGTTGCTTTGAGGCTGGTGCCGATCAGTTCGCCCGGCCCTTCGCGCAGCCAGTGCATGAACTCCCCCCAGCGGGCCTGGGTGATCGATTGCGTGAAGAGGGCGCCCATGGAGGCGCGCACGGATTCGACCGAAAAGGGGTCGACGCAATCGTCTATCAGGATGAGCCCGCCCGCGCCGACCGCGTCGCCGGTGCGCAGGATGGTGCCAAGATTGCCGGGATCGCGCAGCGATTGGGCGACGATCCAGATGTCCGCCTTGGTCCGGTCAAGCTTGGCGAGCGGGGTCAGCCGGTCGCGATAGACGCCCACAACCGCCTGTGGATTGTCCTTCCCCGATATCTTCGCAAGAATGTCGGGCGTCGTTTCGATCACATCTGCCCCGGCATCTTCCATCGCGGCGATCAGATCGGCGGCGAGGGGGTGGCTGGAGCCCGCATGGAACAGCATTTCGGGCAGCACGCCTTCCTCGCGCGCTTCAGTGAGGATGCGGAGCCCTTCGGCGAGGAAGAGCCCTTCAGCCTTGCGGAATTTCTTCTCACGCAAGCTGCGGACGCGCTTCACCAGCGGGTTGGAAAATCCGGTGATTTCGCGTGCCACTGCGCCTGCTTTCCTCCTGGAACGAGGCGGCCTCTCTATCGGGCTAGGGCGATGGGAGAAAGAGCTATTCTTCGCCGAACTTGTCTTCGACCAGCGTCACCAGCTTGCCCAGCGAATCCGCTGCGTCCGGCCCGGTCGCGCTGATGACGATGGAGTCGCCCAGCGCGGCGCCGAGCATCATCAGGCCCATGATGGACGTGCCTGTCACTTCGCTGCCATCCTTGCGCACGGTGATTTGTGCGGGAAGGCCACTTGCCAAGGTCACGAATTTCGCACTGGCGCGGGCATGGAGGCCGCGCTTGTTGCTGATCCGGACTTCCCGGCTGATTTCGCTCATGTGGTGCTACCCAATAGTTCCGATGCTACGCTGATATATTTCTGCCCCGCCTCTCGCGCCGCGGCTACTGCCTGACGCACGTCCATCACCTTGCGCGCGCTTTCCAGGCGGATGAGCATAGGGAGGTTGATGCCCGCGATCACTTCGATTTCGCCTGCCTTGAGCAGCGATATGGCGAGGTTCGACGGGGTGCCGCCGAACAGGTCGGTCAGCAGGATGACGCCCGATCCGTCATTCACGCGTGCGACGGCCGAGGCGATGTCCGCGCGGCGCACTTCCATATCGTCTTCCGGGCCGATGCAAATGGTTTCGATCTGCTGCTGCGGACCGACCACATGCTCCATCGCCACGACGAATTCCGTCGCCAGCGACCCATGGGTGACGAGTACCAGTCCAATCATCTACTTACCGGCCCAACTTGTTTCATGATTGTGCTTTCGGGCCTCCCGGTTCGCGCTTCTCCAGGCTGTCCTGCGGCGCTGATTCCATATTGCGGTGCGAGACCGTGGGCGAAAAGCCCGCATCTTGCAAGTATTTGGCTACGCGTTCGGCGACATGGACCGACCGGTGACGTCCGCCGGTACAGCCGAAAGCGACCGTGACATAGCTTTTTCCGCTCTCCGCATATCGCGGGAGAAGCAGGGCCAGCAGCTCCTCTATGCGGCGCAGCGATTCCTCATAGGCCGGGTCTTCCACGATATAGGCGGAAACGTCGGGGTCCAGCCCGGTTTTGGGACGAAGATCGGCCTCCCAATGCGGATTGCGCAAGAAGCGCATGTCAAAGACGAGGTCGGCGTTGAGCGGAACCCCGCGCGAAAAGCCGAACGACATGATCGTCAGCACCGGCGCGGAGAGGCCGTCGCGGGAGAATCGGTTGCGGATTTCCTGCTGCAGCCCGTTGCTGGTCAGGCTGGTGGTATCGATGACGTGGGTGGCCCAGCGGCGCAGGGGATCCGTAAGTTCGCGTTCGCGTGCAAGGCCGTGGGCGGCGGGCCGGTCCGACGCCAGTGGATGGCGGCGTCTTGTCTCGGCGAAGCGGCGCTCCAGTTCCATGTCGGAACAATCGAGGAAGAGCGTTTCGACATCATGGCCGCGACGGGAGCGCAAAGCCTTGATCCGCTGCACGATCGCCTGGGCGTCGAAGCCACGGGTGCGCGCATCGATGCCCAGTGCAAGCGGCCGGTCGTCAATATCCTCATGGCCGGCGGGCACCGGCGTGTCGAGCAGCCGTTCGAGGAGAAGGAGGGGGAGGTTGTCCACCACTTCCCAACCCATATCTTCCAGCGTCTTGAGCGCGGTCGTCTTGCCCGCGCCGGAAAGGCCGGAAACGAGCAGGATGGTCTTCGGCGTAGGCGCGTTCATGCAAGGCCCACAGTCTTGAGCGCCAATTCGACCTTGATGGGGGCTGAGGGTTCCAGCGCGGCGAGGCGAACCACCGGGACCCCTGCGCCTGCGATCAGCCGTTCTTGCGGGTCGGCGGGCATGCGGTCGATATCGTTGGATAGATCGATGATAAGGGCGACGCGGGCGTAATCGACGCAGGGCATGTCAACGACGCCAAGTCCGCGGACTTCCATCTTGCCGGTTATGGTTTGCGGAGCGGTCGCTTCCAGCCGTCCGTCGACCCATTTCACCACGGTGTAATCGTCGCTGATCAGGATAGCGCCGCGGTCGATGAGGCGCAGCGCCAGGTCGGACTTGCCCGCGCCGCTCGGCCCGCATAGCAACACCGCGCGTCCACCAATGGCGACGCTTGTCGCGTGCAATGTTTCGCTTTTTTCTTCCCGCACCATACCCGCTTCCTTCTTTAGACCTAGTGCGGGCCGGTGGGAAATGAATTGCAGTGATATGCCGGCTGCGGCGGCAAAAAACTTAGCGAAGACGTCCTATTCCGAGACAATGCCCGGATCACGCTCGACCGCCATGGGCAGGCGCAACATGAAGCAGGCGCCGCGTTGATTATCTTCGCGATCGGCGATGCTGATCTTGCCCTGATGCCCTTCGACGATGGATCGGGCGATGGCGAGGCCCAGGCCCGAATGCTTGCCGAAGCTTTCCGTCTCCGGACGGACGCTGTGGAAGCGGCGGAAGACATGTTCCCGCTGGGACTCAGGCACGCCAGGGCCTTCATCCTCGACGCTGACTAGCACTTCATTGTCGGCGACCGTGGCGAGGATCTGCACCAGGCCCCCATCGGGCGAAAAGGAGATGGCGTTGTCGATGAGGTTGTCGAGCACGCGCAGCAGGCGCTGTTCCTCGCCAAGGACGACCGCCACATTCTTGCGGGGGCGCGCAAAGGCGAGGCGGATGCCACGGGGAACGCCACGCGCCTCCCGGGCGACGACCATCTTTTCGATCAGCAACCCCAGATCGATCGGTTCGAAACGGGTGCGGGAAAGCTGGGCGTCGATGCGAGATGCTTCGGCAATGTCGGTGACGAGGCGGTCCAGGCGTCGCACATCATCCTGAGCGATCGCCATCAGCTGAGCGCGCAAATCCGGCTTGTCCACCCGGTCCAGTGCGTCGAGGGCGGATCGGAGCGAAGCGATCGGGTTCTTGAGTTCATGGCTCACATCGGCGGCGAAAGCATCGGTGGCGTCGATGCGCTGGCGGAGCGCATGGCTCATGTCGGAGAGCGCGCGCGCCAGCATGCCGATCTCGTCGCGGCGCTCTGGAAGGCGCGGCACCGTCACCTCGCGGGCGCGGCCTAGGCGGACACGCACGGCGGCGCGGGCGAGACGCTGAAGAGGCTGGACTATGGTGCGGGCGAGGAAGAGCGAGAGGAGTACCGACGCCAGCACGGCGGCGGCGATGACGATGCCCAGCCTCAGCCGCTCCGCCCTGACGATGCGGGTGATGTCGCGGGCATTTTCCGTCGCGAGCAGGCTGCTGCCGTCCTGCACATTGGCGGCGGCGGAAATCATGAAGGTGCGATCTGGCGCATAGCGGTTCATCGCCTGCGGCTGGCCGGTCTTGCGCGCCAATGTCAGTTCCGGCCAGGCGTCGGCCCGATCGTCCGCAGGCTCTTCAAAATTGGGCGGGCGGTCGGCGAATACGACGCGATCGACAGCCTTGTCGAGGAAGCGGGCGACATGGCGCTGCCAGCCTTCTTCCGACGGCAGGCGCAGGCGATAGCGCGGCGCGTCCATCGTGAAACTGTCCGCGATCAGCCGTCCATCGCGCCCGTAGCGACGGACGCGGTCGCCGGTCTGGCGCGCATAGGCGGCGATGAGGGCGTTATCACGGTCCGGCGGAGCTGTTTCGAGCCCAAGGGCGAGCAGCTTCAACTCCCGCGCAGATTGTTCGAGACGCGCATCCACGATGCGGGTGCGGTAGCTGTCCAGATAGAAGAAGCCGCCCGCCAGCAGCGCCAGCGCGAACACATTGACCGCCAGGATGCGTGGCGTCAGGCTGATACGGCCCGACCAACGCAATCCCGCGTCGCGCGGATCATTCTTCCGAAAAGCGATATCCGGCGCCATAGAGGGTGTCGATTGCATTGAATTCAGGGTCAACCTCGCGGAATTTGCGGCGGAGACGCTTGATGTGGCTGTCGATGGTGCGGTCGTCGACATAGACGTCATCCTGATACGCGGCGTCCATCAATTGGTTGCGGTTCTTCACCACGCCCGGGCGCGTCGCAAGCGTTTCGAGGATCAGAAATTCCGTCACGGTCAAGGTGACGTCCTGCCCCATCCATTTTACCCGATGGCGGGCAGGGTCCATTTCCAGACGGCCTCGAACGATCGGTTCGGCGGCTGGCTCGCTGGCGGAATCGGGGGTCCGGCTTGCTTCCGATCGGCGCAATATCGCGCGTATCCGCGCGATCAGCAGGCGCTGAGAGAAGGGCTTTGCGATATAGTCGTCCGCGCCCATGGCCAGCCCGAGCGCTTCATCCAGCTCGTCCGTCTTCGACGTCAGAAAGATGACGGGCATATGGCTCTTTTCCCGCAAGCGGCGGAGCAGTTCCAGCCCGTCCATGCCCGGCATCTTGATATCGAACACGGCAAGATCCGCCGGATTGTCGATAAGCGCCTTCAGCGCGGCCTCCGGGTCGGAATAGAGGCGCGTCAGGAAACCTTCGGCCTGCAGCGCGATCGACACGGAGGTCAGGATATTCTTGTCATCATCCACAAGGGCGATGGTCGGAGTCATGCGTCTTTCCAAAGGTCATGGCCACTAAATCAGGGCCTTCCTTCAAGCGTTAGACGATGCCCGCGCCGCCCGCAAGAAAGGGGTAGGAAGGTGCAAATGCGGTTTTTGCCTCCTAATTTGGGATAATCGGCTTGCCGCCGGGGTTTGACGCTGGGGGTGCAAAAGCTTATTGCCCCTCCAATCTGCAAGAATGACGCCGCGCAAAAGGGATCGCGGCGCTGAGGGGCGGATCGGTCGCGGGCGGTTGTTGCCGCGGTCCGGGATTATCACATCAGGAGCTAAGGCGTGCAGGCCAAATCCTATATCACCCTGGATCAGCAGGGCATTTCGACGAACGCTGAACAATATTGGAATCTGGGCACCGCGCCGCTCGTTGAAGCTGCAATCGCCAATGGCGAAGGCATCCTGTCGAAAGATGGCCCGCTGGTGGTCAAGACGGGCAAGCACACCGGCCGTTCGGCCAGCGACAAGTTCATCGTCAAGGACGCCGAAACCGAATCCACCGTCTGGTGGGGTAAGACCAACGTCCCCATGACCCCGGAACATTTCGCGGCACTGAAGGAAGATTTCCTGAAGGCGCTGGGTCAGAAGGCCAAGCTCTATGTCGCTGACCTGTTCGGCGGATCGCAGCCCGAACATCGCGTCAGGGTGCGGGTCATCAACGAACTGGCATGGCACAATCTGTTCATCCGCACGCTGCTGGTACGTCCCGGCCGGGAAGAGTTGAGCGGTTTCGCGCCCGAATATACGATCATCGACCTGCCCAGCTTCCAGGCTGATCCTGCCCGTCACGGCACGCGCAGCGAGACGGTGATCGCGGTCAATTTCAGCGAGAAGCTGATCCTGATCGGCGGCACCAAATATGCCGGCGAGATGAAGAAGTCGGTCTTTGGCATCCTGAACTATCTGCTGCCGACCAAGGGCGTCATGCCGATGCACTGCTCGGCAAATATCGGTCCCGATGGCGACACCGCGGTCTTCTTCGGCCTGTCGGGCACTGGCAAGACCACCCTTTCGGCCGACGCAAGCCGTACGCTGATCGGCGACGACGAGCATGGCTGGTCGGACACCGCCGTCTTCAATTTCGAAGGCGGTTGCTATGCCAAGATGATCAACCTGTCGGCCGAGGCCGAGCCGGAGATCTTCGCCACCACCAAGCGGTTCGGCACGGTGCTGGAAAATGTCGTGATCGACGAGGAAACGCGCGAGATCGACCTCGACGACAACAGCCTCGCTGAAAACAGCCGTGGTTCCTATCCGATCGACTTCATCCCGAATGCGTCGGAAAAGAATCTGGGTCCGGTGCCCAAGAACATTATCTTCCTGACCGCGGACGCCTATGGCGTGCTGCCGCCGATCGCGCGGCTGACGCCGGATCAGGCAATGTATCACTTCCTGTCGGGCTACACCGCGCGGGTGGCGGGCACGGAAATCGGCGTGACGGAGCCGACCGCGACCTTCTCCACCTGCTTTGGCGCGCCCTTCATGCCGCGTCACCCGTCGGTGTACGGCAATCTGCTGAAGGAGCGGATCAACAAGGGTGGCGTCACCTGCTGGCTGGTCAACACCGGCTGGACCGGCGGCAAATATGGCGTGGGCAAGCGCATGCCGATCAAGGTTACTCGCGCTCTGCTCAATGCGGCGCTGGACGGCAGCCTCAACAATGCCGAATTCCGGACCGATCCGAACTTCGGCTTCCAGGTGCCGGTGGCCGTGCCGGGCGTCGATACGACGATCCTCGATCCGCGCGCGACCTGGGACGACAAGGCAGGATATGACGAAACTGCCGCCAAGCTGGTGAAGCAGTTTGTCGATAATTTCGCGCAGTTCGAAGAGCATGTCGATGCTTCGGTACGCGAGGCTGCGCTGACGGCAGCCTGACTGGCGCGACAGCTTTCACGATAAACAGGAGCCGGCGGTGTACCCGCCGGCTCTTTTGCTTTCGGCTGGGGCGGCGGGATGCTATCCTGGCGCAAAGAGCAACGGGATCATGGCGATGTTTGACGAACTTCTGAATTCTGTAGGCGGGCTGGAAGCTGTCGCGGCCAAATTGGGCTTGTCAGCCGAGCAGATGCAGGCGCTCATGGCCGAGATCGGCGGCAAGATCGCAGCGGGTGAGACCGATGTGGCGGCGCTGGCGACCACCGCGGCGGAACATGGCGTATCGGCGGACAAGCTGCAGGAGCTGTTTGCGCAGTTCGGCGGCCCGGAAGCGGTGCTGAGCAAGATCGGCGGTCTGTTCGATCGGGACGGCGACGGCAATCCCTTCGGTGAGCTCAGTCGTCTGGCCAAGGGGCTTTTTGGCTGAACGTCCGTCTGGCGGCACCTGCATATGATCGTCAGCTATCGGGCCGAATAGTTTTTTCACCTTGCCTTCGGCGGGTCGAAAAGGCATTTCGCGCCCCATCACTTATTGCGAAAGCCACGCAACTAGCGTTCCTGCCGGGACGTTGGCGAATTGGATTTGGCAGGAGATAAAGGTTTTGAGCGACGTGACGATCGAAAAGCCGGTGCTGGAGCCGACCGGCGCCCTGAGCGTGGAAACCGTGCTGTCGGTCCGCCATTGGAACGAACATCTGTTCAGCTTCCGCATCAGCCGCCCGGCAAGCTTCCGCTTCCGTTCGGGCGAGTTCGTGATGATCGGCCTGCAGGGTGACAATGGCAAGCCGTTGCTGCGCGCCTATTCTGTGGCCAGCCCCGCCTGGGACGAGGAACTGGAGTTCCTGTCGATCAAGGTGCAGGACGGTCCGCTGACCTCCAAGCTGCAGCTGATCCAGCCCGGCGACCAGATATATCTCGGCCGCAAGCCGACCGGCACGCTCGTCACCGACGCGCTGCTGCCGGGCAAGCGGCTGTTCATGCTCTCGACCGGCACTGGTTTGGCCCCGTTCCTCAGCCTGGCGCGCGACCCGGACGTCTATGACTTTTACGAGGAAGTGGTTGTCGTTCATTCGGTGCGCCGTGTGAGCGACCTGGCTTTCCATGACGAACTGGAAGGCAAGCTGGCGGAGGACCCGCTGGTGTCCGAACAGGCGGCAAACCAGTTCCATTATGTCCCGACCGTCACCCGCGAGCCGTTCCGCAACAATGTGCGGATCGACAAGCTGGTCGAGAATGGCGCGCTGTTCGAAGGGATCGCGGGGGACAAGAAGTTCAACCCCGAGACCGACCGCATCATGATGTGCGGCAGCATGGAGATGATCAAGCAGTTCGCCGCCTATTTCGAAGGCGAAGGCTTTGTCGAAGGTTCCAATGCGGCGCCAGGCGCTTTCGTGATCGAGCGGGCGTTTGTCGGCTGATTGCTTGCATCAGGATTGAAGCAGAGGGCTGGCGGCGACGCTGGCCCTTTTGCTTTGTAGGGATGTGCAGAGGATTAGAGTGCGTCCAAACCCGAGTTCCTCTCCCGCCAGCGGGAGGGGAACAATCGGCGATCGTCTTGCGGCTTTTAAACCAGCTCCACCTTCAGCACTGACGCTTCGGCTCCCACGACGCGCACGCGGGCACCTGCTGGGGCGTCCGGTCCACGACAGGACCAGACGCTGTCGCCCACCTTCACTCGCCCCCGTCCGTTGTCGATCGGTTCGACCACGGTGACGATCTCGCCCACCAGCCTTGCGGTGCGGTCATTGAGCAGGGGGTCTTGGGAATCCACAGGATTGGCGGCATACCAGCGACGCCCGCCCCACACCGAAATCAGGCAGAGCAGGGCGAAGATCAGCAACTGGATCGATACTGAAACGGGCAGGAGGAGCGCGATGAGGCCCGTTACCGCCGCTGCCAGCGCCACCCAGATCAGGAACACGCCCGGGATCACAACTTCCGCCATGCCGAGCAATGCGGCGAAGACGAGCCAGGCCCAATGATCGTCCAGCATGCCAAACCAGTCCATCAGCCTTGGCCCTGTGCAAAGGGACTGCGGCGGGGCGGCGCGGGGGGAGAGGGCGGCGTGCCGTTATCGCCCAGCGCTTCCTTGGCCAGCGCGCCGATGCCGCCAAGCGTGCCGATAAGCTGCGTCGCTTCCACCGGGAAGAGGATGGTCTTGGCATTGGGCGAGCTGGCGAATTGGCTCACCGCTTCGACATATTTCTGGGCGACGAAATAGTTGATGGCCTGGGCGTTGCCGTTGGCGATGGCGTCGGACACCATCTGCGTCGCCTTCGCTTCAGCTTCGGCTTCACGTTCGCGTGCTTCGGCGTCGCGGAAGGCGGCTTCGCGGCGGCCTTCGGCTTCCAGGATTTGGCTTTGCTTTTGGCCTTCGGCTTTCAGGATTTCGGAGGCGCGCAGCCCTTCGGATTCGAGTATCAGCGCGCGCTTTTCACGCTCCGCCTTCATCTGACGGCCCATGGCGTTGACGATGTCGGCAGGCGGGCGGATGTCCTTCAGCTCCACGCGCGTGATCTTGATACCCCAGGCGTTGGTCGCATGATCGACCACCGAGAGCAGCCGTGCGTTGATTTCGTCGCGTTTGGACAGCGTCTCGTCCAGGTCCATCGACCCCATGACCGTGCGCAGGTTGGTGGTGGCAAGCTGCATGATGGCGACGTAGAGTTCGGACACTTCATAGGCCGCCTTGGCCGCGTCAAGCACCTGGAAGAAGACCACGCCGTCGACCGACACCATGGCGTTGTCCTTGGTGATGATTTCCTGCCCCGGAATATCGACCACCTGTTCCATCATGTTGATCTTGCGGCCGACCGCATAGAAAAAGGCGGGGTAGAAGTTGAGGCCGGGGCGCGCGACTTCGGTAAAGCGGCCGAAACGTTCTATGGTATATTGATAGCCCTGGCGCACTACCTTGACGCTTACGGCCAGGTAGAAGAGCACCAGGAACGTTACCGTCAGCGCAAAGGTCGTCAGCATCATTTTCTCCCCCTAAGAAGCTTGACTATGACGCGGAATCGTTAACGGGAAAAGTCAAACCGTCATAAGGCCATGCGGCCGATCCAGGAGACTTGCCATGTTGCTGCGCCACGCTCGATCGCTGCTGTTCCTGCCCGCTTCGAACAAGCGGGCAATCGCGAAGGCGCGCACGCTGCCGTGCGACATGGTGATACTGGACCTCGAAGATGCCGTGCCCAATGATCGCAAGGAAGAGGCGCGCGCCAACGCGATCGAAGCAGCGGCGGAAGGGTTTGGCGGGCGGCTGTGCGCGATCCGGATCAATGTGGAAGGCACGCCGTGGCACGGGCCGGAGATGGTCGCGATCAAGCGGTCGCGCGCTGACTATGTGGTGCTGCCCAAGGTCGAGAGCATGAAGCAGGTGAAGGACGTTTTCAGCGTCTGCCAGAGGCCCGTCATCGCCATGATCGAGAGCGCCGCCGGGGTGCTGGCCGCCACGTCGATTGCGGCGGAGGAGGGGACTGCGGGGCTCTTCATGGGCACCAACGATCTACGGCAGGATCTAGGCATACCGCCGTCGGCAGGCCGGGAAGGGCTGTCCTTTGCCCTGCAGTCGGTGATCCTGAGCGCTCGCGCCGCCCGCATTGCCGTGTTCGACGGCGTGTTCAATCGGCTGGATGACGAAGCGGGGTTCGAGGCCGAGTGCGCGGCGGGCCACGCGATCGGCTTCGATGGCAAGACGCTGATTCACCCAAGCCAGGTGCCGGTGGCGAACCAGGTGTTCGGACCCGATGCGCAGGCGGTGGCCGATGCACGGCGGCTGATCGAAGCGGCGACGGGCGGCGCTGAACGCTTTGAAGGACGCATGGTCGAGAGCATGCATGTCGAGGAAGCGAAGGCGCTGGTGGCGAGAGCTGACGCCGTTATTTCCTGACAGGGGCGGCAGTCTCAGACGCTATGGGAGGTTGCGTCCCAATGCGCCTGTACGAAGCGCTGCAACTCGCTCGACAGTTCGAGGTCTTCGGGCGCGCCGCCGCCAAAGCCGCCATGGGGCATGCCTTCGAAGATGTGCATTTCGACGGGCACATCGGCACGGAGCAGAGCGCGGTGCATCCTGACCGCATTGGACAGGAACAGGTCGCGCGTTCCCGCTTGCAGGAAGGTGGGAGGGAAGCCCGCTGAAAAATCGCCGAACAAAGGGGAGAGATAGGGGTGCGCCAGGTCGTGCCCGGCGGCATACAGCAAATTGGCGTTCATCAGCGGCCGTGGCAGCATGACGTCCACCAATTGATTAGTTTCGAAACTGTCGCCGGATTCGGTGAGGTCCAGCTCCGGCGTCAAAAGGATAAGGGCCGCTGGCAGAGGCAAGCCTTCGTCACGCGCTCGCAGCACCGCCGCCGCCGCCAGATTGCCGCCCGCCGATGCGCCGCCCAGGATGATGTTGTCCGGGGCATATTGGCTCAAAAGCTCTCGATAGACCGCGACGCAGTCGTCCAGCGCCGCGGGATAGGGATGTTCAGGGGGCATGCGATAATCCACCGCATAGCAGGTCACCCCATGTTGATCAGCAATGCGGCGCGCCCCCGTTCGGCAGAACTCGCCTTCGCCATGGACCAGGCCGCCACCATGGATGTCGAGATAGGCGCGATTGCCCGGCGCAGGATCGGCGGGGGTCGCCAGATAGACGCGAACGCCCGCGATTTCGATGGTGTCGACGCTTGATCGCAGATTGGGCGACAGGGCGGCGGAGAAGTCGGCCATGAACTTGCCAGCCGCTTCCTTGGACTTCGCCCAGCCCTCCAGATCGTCAGGTGCTGGTCGCGGCATGGCGTTCAGAGGCATGCCGTCAGGTCCCACCATGGATGCAAGGAAGGCGCGGGCCTGGGGGCTGATGGACTTGGGGAAAGGCACTGTTCGGCCGCTTATGCTTACGCCTCTGGCATCGTCCATCATGTCTCTCCTTGTCTATCGGGACATGATGAGCGGCCTATGGGCGGGAGGCAAGCGGTTGGTGGCCGGCTATGCGGGGATGTCCTGCGTCGGGGGTCAGCCAGCCGGGTGGCGGGCGGTCAGGAGATAGTTGATCGCCTTGTTCGAGGAAAGGATGAAGCCCTTGCGCGGATCGAAGGAAAGGCCGGTCGTATCCGTGATCTCCAGTCCGGCATCGGTGATGAAGCGGGAAAGCTCTTCGGGGGTGAGGAATTTGTCCCAGTCATGCGTGCCCTTGGGAATGCCGCCGATGCTTTCCCCGATACCGATCATCGCAAGGCGTGAAAGCGGCGTGCGGTTGGGGGTCGACATGATCAGCAAGCCGCCGGGCGCGAGTTTGGCCGCCAGCGCCCTTACGAACTGGGCCGGGTCGGCGACATGTTCGACCACCTCCATCGAGGTGATGAGATCAAAGCCGCTTGCGTCCAGCTGTTCGACGGGCGTCACCTGATAATCCACCAATAAACCCTGGCTTGCGGCATGGGCGCGGGCGACGGCGATATTTTCTTCCGCTGCGTCCAATCCGGTCGCCGTCGCCCCCAGCCGAGCCAAGGGCTCAGTCAGCAGGCCAGCCCCGCATCCGACGTCCAGCGCGCGCTTCCCTTCGAGCGGACGGAAGCTGCTTTCGTCGCCCAGCCAGCGGCGGTCGATCGCATCACGGATGTAGCGCAGTCGCACCGGGTTCAGCTTGTGCAGCATCGCGCTGCTGCCGTGGGGGTCCCACCAGTCTGCAGCCATGGCGCCGAAATGCGCCGCTTCGCGGGGGTCGATCGTGCTGGTAGCTGTGTTGGCCATGCGCCTGACTAACAATGTCCGCGCCACCGCGCCACGGACATTTACTTCTTGCGCGGCGGCGGACCATCGCCGTCCAGATATTTATCCTCAGCGTTGAGGTCGCGACGCAGTTCGCGCGTAGCTGCTTCGGTGCGGGCCATTTCTTCGGGCGATCTGTGCCGACGGTTGCTCATCATCACATAGATGAGGACCGCGGCGAGCAGGATCGGACCGCCGATCGTGAACAGCCCATAGAGAATGCCTTCCATTTCGTCCTCCATCCGTTCATGCCTTGAGGAATGAGCGGCTGGGGCAAGAGTTCCAAAACTTGCCATATCGGCGGGCGCTGCTATAGGGGCGCGGCTTCGCTCGCGGGTGTAGTCCCCGGGCGATTTTTCTACTCTTTCAGCAGGCGGGTTCGACAGGCAAATGGCGCGCATCGTGATGAAATTCGGCGGCACCTCCATGGCGGGGATGGAGCGAATTCGCAACGTGGCCGCGCGAGTCAAACATGTCGTCGAGCAGGGCCATGAAGTCGCCGTCGTCGTGTCCGCCATGGCGGGCGAGACGGACCGGCTGGTCGGTTTCTGCAAGGAAGCCTCGCCGCTGTACGATCCGGCAGAATATGACGTCGTGGTCGCGTCCGGCGAGCAGGTGACGAGCGGCCTGTTGGCCATGACGCTGAAGGCCATGGGCGTGGACGCGCGCAGCTGGCTCGGCTGGCAGCTTCCCATCCGCACCAATGAGGCCCATGCCAAGGCGCGGATCGGCGAGATCGACACGATCGATCTGCTCGCCTCCATGCGTTCCGGCACCGTGGCCGTCATCCCCGGCTTTCAGGGCATGATGGAGGATGGCCGCATCTCGACGCTGGGCCGTGGCGGCTCCGATACGTCGGCGGTCGCGGTTGCGGCGGCGCTGAAGGCGGATCGCTGCGACATCTATACCGACGTCGACGGCGTTTATACCACCGATCCCCGCATCGTGGCGCGGGCGCGCAAGCTCGACCTCGTCACCTATGAGGAAATGCTGGAACTGGCCTCGGTCGGTGCCAAGGTGCTCCAGACCCGCTCGGTCGGCCTCGCCATGAAGGAAGGCGTGGTCGTGCAGGTGCTTTCCTCCTTCGATGATCCCACCCAGACGGACCTCCCCGGCACGCTGATCGTCAGCGAAGAGGAACTGGAAGCCAAGCTCAAGGAAGACAAGATGGAACGTCAGCTCATCACCGGCATCGCCCATGACAAGAATGAGGCGAAGATCACCCTGACCCGCGTGCCGGATCGTCCGGGCGCCGTGGCGCACATCTTTGGCCCGCTGGCCGATGCGGCGATCAATGTTGATATGATCATCCAGAATGTCGGCCGCGACAAGGGTGAGACGGACGTGACCTTCACCGTGCCGGGCGCGGACCTCGCCCGCGCGCTGGATGTGCTGGAAAGCCAGAAGGAAGCCATCGGTTTCAACCGGGTAATCCCGGATACCAAGGTCGCGAAGATCAGCGTGGTCGGCGTTGGCATGAAGAGCCATGCAGGCGTGGCCTCGACCATGTTCAAGTCGCTGGCGGATCGTGGGATCAATATCCTCGCCATCTCGACTAGCGAGATCAAGGTTTCGGTGCTGATCGACGAGGATGAGACCGAACTGGCGGTGCGCGTGCTGCACACGGCCTATGGTCTGGACGCGCCGGTCGCTTGAGGACTGGCTGCCGTTTGGCCCATGCCGGGCTGCAAACGGCGCTTTTCTGCGCTTCCGGTGCTCACGTACTGAAGTACGCTGCGCGCCGGTTCTCGAAATGCACCATTTTCGCATCGGCCTGAGCCAAACGGCAGCCAGTCCTCGTCCAAGGGCCATTGCGGGAATGACGGAGTTATTATGACCAACGCCAAACTCACCTCCCTGATGGCTCGCGGCACCGAATTTCTGGGCTGCGACGTCGCGATCATGTGCGGCGCGATGAGTTGGGTGTCGGAGCGCAACCTGGTGGCGGCGATCTCCAACGCGGGCGGCTTTGGCGTGATCGCGTGCGGGGCGATGACGCCCGAACTGCTCGACAAGGAGATTGCGGCGACCAAGGCGCTCACCTCCAAGCCGTTCGGCGTCAACCTCATCACCATGCACCCGCAGCTGTTCGATTTGATCGAAGTCTGCGCCCGCCATGAGGTCGGCCATGTCGTGCTGGCGGGCGGTCTTCCGCCCAAGGGCAGCATCGAGGCGATCAAGGGAAAGGGCGCGAAGCTGATCTGCTTCGCTCCGGCGCTGAGCCTGGCGAAGAAGCTGGTGCGCTCCGGCGTGGACGCCCTGGTGATCGAGGGCATGGAAGCAGGCGGCCATATCGGCCCTGTTTCGACCAGCGTGCTGGCGCAGGAAATTCTTCCGGAGATGGCGAGCCAATTGCCGGTGTTCGTGGCTGGCGGCATCGGCCGTGGCGAGCTGATCGCGGGCTATCTGGAAATGGGCGCGGCGGGCGTGCAGCTTGGCACCCGCTTCGCCTGCGCGAGCGAGAGCATCGCGCATCCGAACTTCAAGAAGGCGTTCTTCCGCGCTTCGGCTCGTGATGCGATCGCCAGCGTGCAGATCGACCCGCGCCTGCCCGTGATCCCGGTCCGTGCGCTCAAGAATACGGGCACCGAAGCCTTTACCGCGAAGCAGCGCGAAGTCGCGAACCTGCTCGACAGCGGCGCGGTGGATATGGGTGAGGCGCAGTTGCAGATCGAACATTATTGGGCGGGTGCGCTGCGCCGGGCCGTGATCGATGGCGACGTCGAAGGTGGGTCGCTGATGGCGGGTCAGTCTGTCGGGATGGTCAGCAAGGAAGAGCCCGTTGCTGATATCATCACGCAGCTGATGGACGAGGCCGCTGTTGCACTGGAGCGGCGGGGCTGAGAGTGTCTGCTCCTGCCCGCGCAGGAGCAGTATTCAATGAGACGAGCCGAATCTTCCGGTCGTTGAATGGAGCGCCGTCTCCATCGTCAGGAACGCCCGGCTTTGCCATGAGTTTTCTGATCGATACTCATCGCAGAGGGACTTAGAGTTGCTGTCGCGTGCCGCTTACCGCCGTTCATGGCAGCTTGCTTGTTTGACCACATTGGTGCTGGTCGCAGGCTGTTCGACCCAGAAAAAGGCTCCCCCTACGCCACCGCCGCCGGTCGTGCGGACGATCAAGCCGCTGCCGCCGATGGGCGCTGTGGAGGGGATGAGCATTCCCGAGGTCGATACCACCAGCGGCAAATATCTGACGCCCAATCGCGGCGTCACCGCCAATACGGCGCTGTGGCATGTTCGGATGGCGCTGAACGTGGCGGCGCTATCCTGCCATGGCGTGAACGAGCCGGCGCGGCTGCAATATAATCGGATATTGCATGTGCATGAGGGCGTCCTTCGGGAAGCCAATGCGGCGGTCGATCGCAATTATACGGCCGCCTTTGGCAGTGGCGGCCTGCAGTCGCGGGAACTGTTGAACACGGTTGTCTATAATTTCTTCGCCTTGCCGCCCGTGACGAAAAGCTTCTGTCCCGTCGCGATCGAGGTCGGCGCGAAGATTTTGGCGATGCCGTCCAGTCAGTTGCTGGCCTATGCGCCCGAGGCGCTGACCGCGCTGGAAAAGCCGTTTCAGGATTTTTACGAAGCCTATGCGGATTATCTGCGGCGGCTGGCGGAATGGCAGTCCCGCTTTGGCGGCACGGTAACCGTGGTGGTGTCGCCCACGCCGTTGCCGCCTCCGCCCACGCCGCCGAAGGAGGTCAGCGCGGGCTTTGTGCCGCCGCCCAGCATCACGCCGTTCCCGAGGCCGCAGGAAGGAAGCGGCGCGCCACTGGTGCCACCGACCACGCGTGTGATCGTGCCGACATTTCCGCTGACGAAGCCGGTGAAGTAAGGGCCATGGAGGAGTCATTTCTGCAGAGAAGGGATCCGACAGACTCAGCCCGAACGGAGCCCGGGCGTCAGGTGGCTATGTAGGTCGACGGGGCCTTGGGGGGGAGGGGGAAGAGCTGGACAAAGCGTTTGGCGAGAGTTCGATCGCCTTCAACCTTGAGCGCAGGGTCCATATCCTCGAACTTTTGGCCGCCATAGACCACCGCAGCCAGCGCATTCTGGTCTCCGCTTATGATGACGTCCGCTCCATCGGCGGGACCACGATCCATCGTGAAGTCGCCATCTTTCAGCACGGCGCGGAATTCTTCTTCGCCGAAGCGGAAGCCGAGGGTGGCGTCCAGATCGCCGATGCGGCTGCGGTCGATCATCGTGCGCATGGACAGGACGACGGACACATTGCTCATCGGCATGCCTGGCTGCATCGTGGGGGAGCGGCAGGCCCATCTGCCAAGCACCTGGAACAGGATTTCCGACTCGCGGCCCCAATCGGTCAATTCGTAAATCTGGCTGGCGGCGGGCGGGGGCAGACGGCGGCGGATGAGGACGCTGGCTGCCTCCAGTTCCTCCAGCCGCTGGGTCAGCACATTGGCGCTGATTCCGGGCAGGCTGGCGCGCAAATCGGTGAAGCGCTTGGGACCTAGCATCAATTCCCGCATGATCGGCATCGCCCAGCGATCGCCGATAAGATCCAGCGCATGGGCGACGGCGCAGCCATCCTGATATGCCCGCTTTTTCACGTCCCGAGTCCTTGGTTATATTTTCTAACTTTGATGTTGCATAAGATAAGTTAGAGGTGCAGAAAGATCAAGCCGGTGAGTCGCTCCCTTCCTTTGCGGAGACGCCGCCGATGCAGAATCCCGAGGAGAAAAATCATGCCTCAAGCTGCTCCCAAGATGATTTTCGTGAACCTGCCGGTGAAGGATTTGCCAGCCGCAATCGCCTTTTATGAAGCGGTGGGCGCGGTGCGGAACAATGACTTCGCCGATGACAGCGCGCAGATGGTCAGCTTTTCCGAGGCGATCCATGTCATGCTGCTGACCCATGAGCGGTTCAGTAGTTTCACGCCGCGCAAAATCCCCAATGCGCATGAGACGGCGCAGGTGCTGCTGGCGCTGAGCGAGGCGAGCCGGGCGGATGTTGATGCGACCACGGAAAAGGCGCTGGCCGCCGGTGGAACCGAGCCCAATCCAAGCCAGGATCATGGCTTCATGTACGGGCGGAGCTTCGCGGATCTGGATGGCCATATCTGGGAAGTGACGTGGATGGATGTGGAAGCGGCCATGGCGGTCAACAAGGAATCCGCCGCCTGATCTCGACCTGGTGAAAAGAGGAGAGAGACGATGAGCTATATGGACGGTTTTGTGATCCCCGTGCCCAAGGGAAACAAGCAGCGCTACAAGGAAGTCGCGGCCTATGCCGCCCCCATCTTCATCGAACATGGCGCGCTAAGGGTCGTTGAATGCTGGGCGAACGACATCAAGCCGGGCAAGGTCAACGACTTCCGTACCGCCGTGATCGCGGAAGAGGATGAGGAGGTCGTCTTTTCCTGGATCGAGTGGCCCGACAAGGAAACGCGCGATGCAGGCGCGGAGAAGGTCATGAACGATCCCCGGATGCAGCCGAAGGAAGGGGAGGACATGCCGTTCTCCGGCGCGCGGCTCATTTACGGCGGTTTCGAGGTGCTGCTGGACGAGAAAGTCTGACCATAAGCATATAAGGAGACGGGCGATGACCGATCTAACCGGCAAATTCTTCTGGTATGAACTGATGACCAGCGATCCGGAGGGCGCTATCCGCTTCTATGGCGATGTGCTCGGCTGGACCACGAAGCCCTTTGGGGATGACCTGCAGGGTGACGTCTATCATGTGATCTCCGCCAGTGCGGGGCAGATGGGCGGCATCATGGCGATCCCGGCGGAGCTGAAAGATCATGGGATGCGGCCCTGGTGGGGCGGCTATATCGGGTCGGCGGATGTGGACGCCGATGCGAAGCGGCTGACCGATGCGGGCGGCAGTGTGAAGCGGGCGCCGGAGGACATTCCGGGCGTTGGCCGCTTCGCCGTCATGGGTGATCCGGGCGGCGCGATCTTTATGCTGCTGAAGGGCTTCAGTCCCGAAGGCATGGAAGCAGCGCCCCCGATGGCGAACGGCCATGTCGGCTGGCACGAACTGTATAGCGGCGATTTCGACAAGGATCTGGCCTTCTACACATCCCAGTTCGGCTGGGGGAAGGGGCAGGCGATGGATATGGGGCCCATGGGCAGCTACCAGCTTTTCTCCATGTCCGGCGCGACCGAGTTCAACGAAATGTCGGGCGGTATGATGGCGCGGCCGAAGGAGGTGCCGGTGCCGCTGTGGCTTTTCTATTTCGTGGTGCCCGACATCGATGAGGCCGTCGAACGAGTGAAGGCGGGCGGGGGCACCGTACTCAATGGGCCGGTGGAAGTGCCGGGCGGCGCCTGGATCATCCAGGGCAGCGACCCGCAGGGCGCAATGTTCGCGCTCGTCGGCATGCGCAACGGCTGAAGATAGGAGAGGACTTATGTCGAAGATTTCACCCTGCCTGTGGTTTGACGGGCAGGCAGAGGAAGCTGCGCGCTTCTATGTCTCGATCTTTGGCGGATCGGTGGACTTCATCAACCGCTTCCCCGACGATCAGCCCACGCCTGCGCCGTTCAAGGGCGGTGACGTGCTGATGGTCGAGTTCACCTTGTTCGGCGAGAGCTATCAGGGCCTGAACGGCGGGCCGAAATTCGGCTTCACCGAAGCGGTGTCGATGTCCGTCGCGTGCAAGGATCAGGCGGAGATTGACCGGTATTTCGATGCCCTGACAGCGGACGGCGGATCGCCGGGCCCATGCGGCTGGCTGAAGGATAAATATGGCCTGTCCTGGCAGCTGGTGACGCAGGAGATCATGGATCTTTACAAGACCGGCGATGGTCCCGGCATCCAGCGGATGATGAAGGAGATGATGACCATGCAGAAGCTGGATACCGCCAGGATGAAGGCCGCTTTTGATGGAGAGACGGTATGAGCGCCGCGCAATTCGAGCTGTCGGTCAGCTGCCACATCGCTGCCCCCCGCGGGATTGTGTGGAAGGTGTGGACGGACCTGAAGGATCAATGGTTCTGCCCCAAGCCTTGGCGGGCGGAAGTGATCGAAGAGGATTTGCGTCCCGGCGGCCGCAGCGCTGTGCGCATGTTCGGACCGGATGGCGAGGATACCGGCCCCATGGAAGGCATCATCCTGGAGGTGGTGCCGGGCGAGCTTGTAGTTTCGACCGACGCCTATGCCGCGGGCTGGGTGCCGCAGACGCCTTTCATGACGCATCTGTGGCGCTTCGATGATGAGGGAGAAGGCACGCGCTTCACCGCGACGGCGCGGCATTGGGATGCGGAAGCGATGAAGCGCCATGAGGAAATGGGCTTCCATCCGGGATGGGACCAGATGGCGGCCCAATTCAAGGCTTTGTGCGAGACTTCGGCGGCTATTGCGTGAAGGCGTGCGTCCTCTTTCATGACGAAAAGGGGCGCCCGGATCAGCGGGCGCCCCTTCATGAACCCGTCCGTGCAGGGACGAGGGTCAGGCCTTGATCACCTGTTCCACCGCAGCGCGGAACTTGGCCATGTCTTCGGACGACCCGACGGTAACGCGCGAAACCGTGGGCCAGATGGGCCAGGCGCGGCCGATCTGCACCTTTTCCGGCGTGGCGAGCAGGGCCGCCTGCATCTCCTTGGCGGGCTTTTTCCAGTCCATCATGAACATGTTGGCTTGGCTGCCCGGCTGGACATAGATGCCCTTTTTCGTGAGCCAGGCGATGGTTTCCGCGCGATTGGCGGCACATTCTGCGCGGCGGGCCTTGATGAGGCTGCTCTCCGTATAGACCGCGTTGCCGCAGGCCATGGCCGTGATCGACAGGCCGCCCGCGCTGGGCCCGAACAGCATGATGCGCTTCTGCACTTCGGGGTCGGCGAAGGTGAGGCCAAGGCGTACGCCCGCCATGCCGAACAGCTTGGAGAAGGTCCGCATGACGATGATGTCCTTGCGGCCCGCAATCAGGCTGACGGCGCTCGGCGCGTCGGAGAAATGGATATAGGCTTCGTCCACCAGCAGCATCGCGTCGGCGGGCTTGTTGTCCAGCAGCCATTTGATGTCCGCCAGCGGCGTGATGGTGCCGGTCGGATTATTGGGGGTGCAGACATAATAAAGGCCGGCATTGGGATTTGCCGCCAGCATAGCCTTCACATCGCTGCCCTTGCCGATCGGCTGGGCTGCCTTGGCGATCGGCGCTTTCATGTAGTCGGCCGTGCGCCAGGCGGATTCGAAGGTCGGGTCAGCGGTCACCAGCCCCTTGGTCGGCGAGCAATAGGCAGCGACGATGCTGACCAGCGGGCCACCGGAGCCTGGCCACAGCGCGACATGCGAGTCCGGAATGCCTTCGACCTTCGCGACGGTGGAGATGAGGTCGCCCTTGTAATTATCGGGATCATACCAGTTGCCCAGAGAGGCCGCGCGGGCTGCCGCTTCCACGCCGGACGGGAAAGGCCCGGTCCAACATTCGTTCGACCCGATCCGCACCGCGCCCTTGATGCCGCGCGCAGCCTGCTGCTGCGCGAAGGCGGGCTGCAGCAGCATCGAATTCACGGCCGCGCCTGCGCTCACCAGCGCGGCGATTTTGCCGATGTGACGGCGGGAATATCCGCGATCGAGCAGGTCTTCGCGGGCGTCCTTTTCCAACATCAACGTCATGTCGTCTGTCCCCTAGTTTGAACCAACCGCATGCATTTCTGACGGGAGAGACGAAGGCGGTTTCCATTTCCGCAATGTGTCTTGATGCTTTTTCACGATTTTGATGGATTTCCCCTCCGATTAACCCTGACTTCCCCTTGGAAAGGGGGGCTGCGATCTGATAGCGCTGGCATATGTCCACGACGCCCGCCGCCGCCGCCCGCCAGATCCTGATCCGCCTGCAGGAGGTGATGGCTGCGCGAACGAGCGCGCAGGCGAAGCTGAACAAGGTGGTGGACATCATCGGGCAGGCGCTTTCGAGCGAAGTCTGCTCCATCTATCTGGTGCGCGAGGGTGTGCTGGAACTGTTCGCGACCCGCGGCCTCAAACAGGAAGCTGTCCATGTCACCCGCATGGCGATGGGTGAGGGTCTTGTCGGCCTGATCGCGACCAATGTGGAAACGCTGAACCTGGACGAAGCGGCGGCGCATCCCGATTACAGCTACCGGCCAGAAACGGGCGAAGAACTGTTCCACAGCTTCGCGGGCGTGCCGATCGTACGGCGCGAGAGGGCGATCGGCGTCTTGTGCGTGCAGCATGTGGAGCCGCGCCGTTATGAAGAAGTCGAGATCGAGGCCCTGCAGACCGTGGCGATGGTGCTGTCGGAACTGATCGCCAATGCCGAACTGGCCGACGATGGCCCGGCGGATTCGCGGGTGCAGGATACCGGCACGATCATGTTGCAGGGCCTGCAACTGGTGATGGGCATGGCGCGTGGCCATGCCGTATTCCATCAGCCGCGCGTCCATGTCGAACATACGGTGGCGGAGGATACCGAAGCCGAGCGGCAGCGCGTCATTTCCGCCTTTGCCAAGATGCGCGAGCAGATCGACCGCATGACGGGGACGGCGGAGTTCGGCACCGAGGGCGAGCATCAGGAGGTGCTCGAAACCTACAAGATGTTCGCCTATGACGAAGGCTGGATCAGGCGCATCAACGAGGCGATCGACAGCGGCCTGACCGCCGAGGCGGCGATCGAGCGGGTGCAGCAGCGCACGCGGATGCGGATGCGGCAGATTGATGATCCGCTGCTGCAGGATCGCATGCACGATCTGGAGGACTTGGCAAACCGGCTGCTGCGCATCGTGTCGGGGCAGTTGGGGACGGCGGCGCAGCTCGGGCTGCGGCAGGACGCGATCCTGATCGCGCGCAACCTGGGGCCTGCGGAGCTGCTGGAATATGACCGGCGGCGGCTGAAGGGCGTGATCCTGGAGGAAGGATCGCTGACCGCCCATGTCACCATCGTGGCGCGCGCCATGGGCGTGCCGGTGCTAGGCCGCGTGCGGGAAATTCGGCATCAGGTGAATGAGGGCGACCTCATACTGATGGACGTCGCAGCCAACAACCTGCTCATCAGACCGACGCCCGACATGGACGAGGCGTTCGAGAATAAGCTGCATGTGACGCAGAAGCGCCGCGCGGAGTTTGCCGCGATGCGCGACCTGCCTTCGGTAACGGCCGACGGGCAGCGCATTGAACTCATGGTGAATGCCGGTCTGCGTGAGGATGCGCAGGCGCTGGATCTGGTTGGCGCCGATGGCATCGGGCTGTTCCGCACCGAGTTCCAGTTCCTTGTGTCGGCCACCCTGCCGCAGCGGGAGAAGCAGCAGCGGCTTTACAAAGACGTTCTGGACGCGGCCGGGGACCGCCCGGTCATCTTCCGCACCGTCGATATCGGCGGCGACAAGGCGCTGCCCTATATGCAGCGCGCCGAGGATGAGGAGCTGGAGGACAATCCGGCGATGGGCTGGCGCGCACTGCGGCTGGCGCTGGATCGCGATGGCCTGATGAAGGCGCAGGCGCGGGCGCTGTTGGAAGCGTCGGCGGGCAAGGTGCTCAACATCATGTTCCCGATGGTGTCGGAACCGTGGGAATATGAAGAAGCGCGCGCGCTGGTCGAACATCAGCGCGAATGGCTGCTGTCGCAGCGCAAGAAGGTGCCGGCTGGCGTGCGCTATGGTGCGATGCTGGAGGTGCCTGCGCTGGCCGAGGTGCTGGACTTGCTGCTGCCCCGGCTGGATTTCCTGTCGATCGGCACCAATGACCTGACGCAGTTCCTTTTTGCCGCGGATCGCGCGCATCCGCGCCTGGCGGAACGCTATGATTGGCTCAGCATCGCAATATTGCGCTTCCTCGACCGGGTGGTGCGGACCTGCGAAGCCTATCAGGTGCCGGTCGGCGTGTGCGGCGAGATGGGCGGGCGGACGCTGGAGGCGATGGCGTTGGTGGGCCTGGGCGTGCGGCGCTTGTCGATCACCCCGGCGTCGGTCGGGCCGGTCAAGGCGATGATCCGCGCGATCGATGCAGCCGAATTGCAGGGGCTGATGCGCGGCTTGCTGGATGATGGCGTCGTCGATGTTCGGGGCGCGCTGACCGATTGGGCCAACGAGCGGGGCATCGAACTGAATTGAACCGGAAAATGGGAATGACGCCGCCCCCATGGCGTTGACAATGGCTGTGCCGGAATGAGACAAGACCGGCTGATAAGATCGCGGAGCAGCATGGCAGAACAACCCGAATTGGACACCGGCGCAGCAGTGCCGGATGCGCAGCCCAGCACCCCCGGCGCGAAGTTGCGCGCCGCGCGTGAGGCGCAGGGCCTGTCGATGCAGGATGTGGCCACCCGCACCCGCATCGCTCAGCGTCAGCTGGAAGCGATCGAGCGTGACGATTATTCCGCGCTGCCGGGTATTCCCTATGCGGTGGGCTTTGCCCGCGCCTATGCGCGCGCCGTCGATCTGGACGAGGTGGAGATTGCCGCCGACGTCCGTAACGCCGTGCATGGGTCCCAGCTGGGGGCCAGCCGCTACGAAAGTTTCGAGCCTGCCGATCCGGCGCGGGTGCCTTCGCGCGTGCTGGCCTGGACGGCGGCGGCGATCGTCATCATCCTCGTGGCAGGATTCGCCATCTGGCGCACGCAATTGCTGACGCCGCCGACCGGGCAGGAAATCGCCGCCCAGCAGGCAAAGCCCGCCGCCGCGCCCAAACCCACCGCTGGCGTCCGTCCTGCTGCGCCGGTGGTGCAGACGGTGGTCTTTACCGCCAATGACGATGTCTGGCTGCGCATCTATGACGAGGCCGGCGAGCGGCTGAAAGATGGCCTGATGAAGAAGGGTGAGAGCTTCACCCTGCCTGCCAATGCGCGCAATCCCATGATCCTGACGGGACGGCCGCAGGCCTTGACGGTCACGGTGGGCGGCAAGCCGATCGCGCCATTGGGCGCGCCCGATCGCACGATTTCGGATGTGCCGGTTTCCGCCGCGGCGCTACTGTCCCGCGCTGCCCCCGCCGCCGCCCCTGGCTCCGCCGCGCCTGCTGCGCCATCTGCGGCGCAAACTCCTCCCGTCCGGCCTGTGACAGGAAGCGTCGCGCCTGCCATGCCAGCTGCCGCGCCCGCACCTGCCGCACCCCCAGCCGCCGAGTAATCCGGCGCTGCGTGCGGCCTTGAGCCGCCGCACGTCGCGCTTTACGGCGGCGAATATCGCCTTATGGTTAAAGGGAAGAGGTGCGGTCCTTTCGTGACCGCATTGTCGGGGAAATGTTCAAGTCGGGGATCATCATGCGTTACGCCTTATTTGCGACAACCGCCCTGCTGCTGGGGGCGCCAACGCTGGTTGCGCTTGCGCCATCCGCTGTGGCGCAGACTGTGGCGCTGGATGTGCGCGTGGACCGGCTGGAAAAGGAAATGCGCGCGGTGCAGCGCAAGGTGTTCCCGGCAGGCGCTCCACTTGAGGCGGAGATCAATCGCCCCGTGACCACCACGCCGCCGCCAGGCACTCCTTCTTCCTCGCCGATTGCCGATCTGACCGCGCGGGTGGGGGCGCTGGAATCGCAGCTTGCCTCCATGACCGGCCAAGTCGAAGAAAACAGCTTCAAAATCCGCCAGCTGGAGGATGCCTTCAACAAATATAAGGCGGAACAGCAGAGCCGCGCGGAAGTCGTGGCTCCGCCGCCGGTACGGCCGAGCGTGCCCGCCGATCCGGCCGTTGCCGCTCCCAAGCCGACCCCCGGCACCAATGGCGCGGCAAGTGAAGCGCGCAAGGCGGCGGTGGCCGCCATTGAGCGGCCCTCCACGGGAGATGCGGCGGCAGATGCCTATAATTATGGTTACCGCCTGTGGGACGCCAAATTCTATCCTGAAGCGCAGAGCCAGTTGAAGGCGACGGTTGATAAATATGGCACCGCTTCGGTCGCCAGCCGCGCTGCGAACCTGCTGGGTCGCGCCTATCTCGACGACGGCAAGCCCGCGCTCGCCTCCGTCACCTTCTATGAAAATTATCAGAAGCGGCCCAAGGGTGACCGCGCGGCCGACAGCCTTGCCTGGTTGGGTGAAGCGCTGATCCAGCTGAAGAAACCGGCGGATGCCTGCAAAGTATATGCGGAACTGGAGCAGGTCTATGGCGCGAGCCTGTCGGCCAGCCAGCGCAGCATGATGGACAAGGGCCGCGCCAAAGCCAAGTGCAGCTAAATCGGAATGGCCGAGCCGCCATCGGCTGAGGCTGGTCTGAAGACCCTGCTGGCGCAGCGCGTAAGCGCTCTGGTGGGCGACGTTGATGCGCAGCGTTTCGGCGTCGCGGTATCCGGCGGCCCGGACAGCATGGCTCTGCTCGACCTCGCCGCCAGCGTCTTTCCGGGGCGGGTGGAGGCGGCGACGGTCGATCACGGGCTACGGCCTGTTTCGGCGAGCGAGGCGGATATGGTGGCGGAATGGTGCCGCCAAAAGGGCGTTCCGCATGAGGTGCTGCACCCGGCAGAGCCGTTGACCGGCAATATCCAGCAGTGGGCGCGGACCCAGCGCTATATGGCGCTTGATGAATGGCGTGGCAGGCGCGGGATCGATTGGATCTTCACCGCCCATCATGCTGACGATCAGTTGGAAACCATGCTGATGCGGCTGAATCGCGGCGCTGGGGTCAATGGCTTGGCGGGCATCAGGGCGCGTCAGGGGCATGTCTTGCGGCCGCTGCTGGGTGCGCGCCGCGTGACGTTGCTTGAATATGCCCGGTCGCGACGGCTGCCCTTCGTCAACGATCCGTCGAACATCGATCCCCGCTTCGACCGGGCGGTGATTCGCCAGCATCTGGCTGCTGCCGATTGGATCGATTCGCAAGCGGCGGTGCGGAGTGCGGCCGCGCTGGCCGAGTGTGAAGAGGCTCTCGATTGGAGCGTGGATGTCCTGGAGACCCGGCATGTCAGGGCGGAAGGGGCAGGATGGGTGCTGAACCGCACTGATTTGCCGCGTGAATTGCTCCGACGCGTGCTGTTGCGGATGCTTACCAAAGCCGGGACCGAAGCACCGCGCGGGGACGCGCTCGATCGCGCGATTGCCGCTGCCGCGCAAGGGAGGCAGGTAAGCATCGGCGCAGCGCTGCTCAAAGGGGGACCGGAGTGGACGGTGCGATTGGCACCGCCGCGCCGTTGAAAGAAGCGGCTTCCAGATCGTTACGGAAAGGTTCCACGGGCTGACGCGGCTTAGCCTCGCTCCGTCGAAATGTTGCAGCGCAATGACCTTTCCTTAATAGCCTGCATGCTTATTGAGCCCGCCCTCTATCATGGAAAGTGAGTTATGTTCGAATTTGCGGCACTGACCTATGGTGTGCTCGCCAGCGTGATCCTTTCGGCAGCGCAACGTAACCGGAAATTGGCGAAACCGCATCCGCCGATGCTGCTGTACGCCGGTTATCTGCTGTGCGGCATTTCGGCGGGCGTCGCGGTGATCCTGGCTTATATCGCCCTGTCGCAATTCGCTGGCGGATGAACATCCGGCGGTTTGACCGCCCAACTTGCGATTTCGCCGGAGCATCCTATCTTGCCCGGTGAAAGAGAGTGATGATGAACGACGAGAAGGACCCGCAGGGTAATCCCTGGATCAAGAGCGCGATGATTTGGGCGGGCGTGATTATCGCCCTGCTGCTCTTCGTCTCCATGTTCGACAGCCGGACCGCATCGCAGGCGGGCTCCGGCATTGCTTATTCCGAATTCCGTTCGAAGGTGCAGGAAGGGCAGGTCAAGGACGTCGCCATCGCTCCGGACAAGATCACCGGCACGCTGTCGAGCGGGCAGCGCTTCAACACCGTGCCCGTCAACGATCCTGGTCTGACCGGGCTGCTGGACGACTATAATGTCAAATATTCCGGCCAGTCCGAAGAACAGCCGAGCTTCTGGATGATCCTAATCTATCAGTCGCTGCCGTTCCTGCTGATCCTGGGCATCGCCTTTTTCGTGCTGCGTCAGATGCAAAAGGGTGGCGGTGCGGGCGGCGCGATGGGCTTTGGCAAGTCGAAGGCCAAGCTGCTGACCGAGAAGCATGGCAAGGTGACCTTTGACGACGTCGCGGGCATCGATGAGGCGCGCGAGGAACTGCAGGAAATCGTCGAGTTCCTGAAGGACCCGAGCAAATTTGCGCGGTTGGGCGGCAAGATCCCCAAGGGCGCGCTGCTGGTCGGTTCGCCCGGCACCGGCAAGACGCTGCTCGCCCGTGCGATCGCGGGTGAGGCGGGCGTGCCCTTCTTCACCATTTCAGGTTCGGACTTCGTCGAGATGTTCGTCGGCGTCGGCGCAAGCCGCGTGCGCGACATGTTCGAGCAGGCGAAGAAGAACGCGCCCTGCATCGTCTTCATCGACGAAATCGACGCCGTTGGCCGGCATCGCGGCGCGGGCCTTGGCAACGGCAATGACGAGCGCGAGCAGACGTTGAACCAGCTGCTGGTCGAGATGGACGGCTTCGAGGCCAATGAGGGCATCATCATCGTCGCGGCGACCAACCGTCCCGACGTGCTGGACCCTGCCTTGCTGCGTCCGGGCCGTTTCGACCGTCAGGTCGTGGTGCCGCGCCCGGATATCGAGGGCCGCGAGAAGATCCTGGCCGTCCACATGAAGAAGGTGCCGCTGGCGCCGGACGTCAATCCGCGCACCATTGCGCGAGGCACGCCGGGCTTCTCGGGCGCTGATCTCGCGAACCTCGTCAACGAAGCGGCTCTGATGGCGGCCCGTCGCGGCAAGCGTCTGGTCGCCATGGACGAGTTCGAGGCGGCCAAGGACAAGGTCATGATGGGCAGCGAGCGCCGCTCCATGGTCATGACCGACGATGAAAAGAAGATGACCGCCTATCATGAGGCGGGCCATGCCATCGTTGCCGTCCATGAACCGGCGTCCGATCCGATCCACAAGGCGACGATCATCCCGCGCGGCCGCGCGCTGGGCATGGTGATGCGCCTGCCGGAGCGGGACAGCTACAGCTACCATCGCGACAAGATGCACGCGAACATGGCCGTCGCCATGGGTGGCCGCGTCGCCGAGGAGATCATCTTCGGCTATGACAAGGTGTCTTCGGGCGCTTCGGGCGATATCCAATATGCCACCAAGCTGGCCCGCGACATGGTCACGCAATGGGGCATGTCGGACAAGCTCGGCCCGCTGCAATATGAGGAGCAGCAGGGCGAAACCTTCCTCGGCTATTCGCAGAGCCAGCGCGTCCATATGTCGGACGAGACGGCGAAGCTGATCGACAAGGAAATTCGTGGTCTGGTCGAGCAGGGCTATGCGCGGGCGCAGGAAATTCTCAAAGGTCATGAGGATCAGCTGCACCTGCTCGCCAATGCGATGCTGGAATATGAAACGCTGTCCGGCGAAGAGATCAAGACGCTGCTGGACAAGGGTGAGATCACCCGGGACGACGGCACCATGATCAAGCCCTCCGCGGTTCCCGCGGCGGGGTCTTCCATCCCTAAGACGCGCAAGCGCAAGGGGCCGTTCGGAGAGCCTTCGCCGGCTGGGATCTGAACAGGCTGGAGGTTAAGAAGGGCGCTGCCGGAAGGCGGCGCCTTTTTTGTTTCATGCGCCTCGATTGCGGCGGTGGTTATGCTGCGATAAGGGCCGGACATGGCCAAAGCTGACCGACTTGAACGCATGGACGTCCGCCGTCTGCAGCTGGAGGCGGAATATCGCGCTGCCCTCCTCGCGGCATTGCGGTATACGGCATCGGGCAAATGGGGTCTTTTCGACCATAAAGGGGATCGTGCGACCCGGGCCGCGATCGCCCCCACTATCGCTCGTCTGGCGGAAATTGGCGAGGCGGTCGATGACCTGCGCGAACAGCTGATGATGGAGCCGTTCGAACTGCAACAGCAGTTTCTCGCGGCGCGCGGACCAGTCAGCGCGCATGCTGTCGGAGAGCCCAAGCAGGCTCAAGCCTGGCTTGACCGGCTCGGGGATGAACAGGAAAGTGCCAGCTAACACCCATTGCGGCGGGGCGCGGCACTCGTACTCGCCTTCGTGCAACAAAATCGGCGGCTAGGTCTGGCCGTTTCGCTGGTTAATGGTTACATGGGCCGCCACGAATCCCCAGCGGTCCTCGCCGACACGCGCAGCAGAAAGTGGCTTTCACATGGATATCCGCCTCGGCCTCACCTTTGACGACGTGCTGTTGCAGCCCGCCGAATCCGATGTGCTGCCGAGCCAAGCGGACACCAGCACTCATGTGACCAAGCAGATCAAGCTCAACATTCCCATTCTTTCGTCCGCGATGGATACGGTGACGGAAGCCGACATGGCCATCGTCATGGCGCAACTGGGCGGCATCGGCGTGCTGCATCGCAATCTGTCGGTGGAGGAGCAGGCGGCTGCGGTTCGGGCGGTGAAACGCTTTGAGAGCGGCATGGTGGTCAATCCCATCACCATCACGCCGCGCGCCACGCTGGCGGATGCGCAAATGCTGATGGAGCGGCACCGGATCAGCGGTATTCCGGTCGTCGAGGATTCGGGCAAGCTGGTCGGCATCCTCACCCATCGCGACACCCGCTTTGCCGAGAACCCGGCTCAGCCCGTCAGCGAGCTGATGACCAAGGATAATCTCGCGACCGTAAAGGCGGGCGTCGGCCAGGATGAGGCGATGCGCCTGCTGCACCAGCGTCGGATCGAGAAGCTGCTGGTGGTGGATGATGATTATCACTGCGTCGGCCTGATTACCGTCAAGGACATCGAAAAAGCCGTTACCTATCCGCAGGCGACCAAGGACGGTTCGGGCCGCCTGCGCGTGGCGGCCGCGACGACCGTGGGCGACAAGGGGCTGGAGCGTAGCGAGGCGCTGATCGACGCCGAATGCGATCTGATCGTCATCGATACGGCCCATGGCCATAGCAAGCAGGTATCTGCGGCGGTCGAGGCGGTGAAGCGGCTGTCCAATCATGTTCAGGTCGTGGCAGGCAATGTCGCGACCGCCGAGGCGACCAAGGCGCTGATCGACGCGGGCGCGGATTGCGTGAAGGTTGGCATCGGACCGGGTTCGATCTGCACCACGCGCGTAGTCGCAGGTGTCGGAGTGCCGCAGCTGACCGCCGTCATGGATTCGGCCAATGAAGCGGCCAAGCAGGGCATCCCGGTGATCGCGGACGGCGGCCTGCGCACCTCGGGCGATGTGGCGAAGGCGCTGGCGGCCGGTGCGGGCTGCGTCATGGTGGGATCGCTGCTGGCCGGAACGGCGGAAGCGCCGGGCGAAACCTTCCTGTATCAAGGCCGCGCCTATAAGAGCTATCGCGGCATGGGCAGCGTCGGTGCGATGGCGCGCGGCTCTGCAGACCGCTATTTTCAGGCCGACATCAAGGATCAGATGAAACTGGTGCCTGAAGGCATTGAAGGCCAGGTGCCGTTCAAGGGCCCGGCCAAGGACGTCATCCACCAACTGGTTGGCGGTGTGAAGGCGGCCATGGGCTACACCGGCAGCCGAACGATCCAGGACCTGAAGGAACGCGCACGCTTCGTGCAGATCACCAATGCGGGGCTTTCGGAAAGCCATGTGCATGATGTGACGATCACGCGAGAGGCCCCCAATTACCCGACACGCTAAGGGGCGGCGGGCGTGACGCCATCTGCTCGCGTCCAGGCAGCGATCGAACTGCTGGACGCCATCATCGCTTCGGCACGGGATGGCGGGCCAGCGGCGGACACGCTGATCGCGCGCTACTTCAAGGAACGGCGCTATGCCGGGTCGCGCGACAGGCGAGCGGTGCGGGACCATGTCTATGATGCGGTGCGGCGCGCGGCGGAGCGGCCCGAGAGCGGCCGCGCGGCGATGATCGGCCTCGCGCGCGAGCGGGAGGAGGTCGCTGCATTGTTCGACGGGTCGCCTCATGGTCCCGCGCCGATTGCGCCGGGCGAGACAGGTGCTGCCAGCGGAGCCGTGCCGGGTTGGCTTGCGCCTCTGCTTGCGGAGCCGGTGGAGCAACAGGAACTGCTTGGCAGGGCTCCTGTCGATCTGCGCGTAAACCGATTGAAGGCGGCCCCCGACAAGGTTGCGCCGCTCTTTCCCGAAGCTGCCACGATCGAGGGCCTGCCGGATGCGCTGCGCCTGCCTGAGGGCTGGCCGGTGGAGCAGAGCGATGCGTGGAAGCACGGGCTGGTCGAGGTTCAGGACGCGGGAAGTCAGCTGATCTCCGCCGCTTGTGCGGTTGAGCCGGGCATGACCGTCATTGATCTGTGTGCCGGGGCTGGGGGCAAGACGCTGGCGCTCGCGGCTGCGATGGCGGGCAAAGGGACGCTGATCGCGGCCGACACGATCCGGTCGCGCCTCGCCCGGCTGTCGCCGCGTGCGGAGCGGGCAGGGGCGACCTTCATCGAAACGCTGCTGCTGGACCAGGGGCATGAGGCGGGTGCATTGGAGAGCTTGCAGGGGCAGGCTAATGTCGTGCTGGTCGATGCGCCTTGTTCCGGCACCGGCACATGGCGGCGCAACCCCGAGGCCCGCTGGCGGCTGACCCCTGCGCGGCTTGATCGGTTGGTGCGGGAACAGGCGCGTATCCTGGATTTTGCCGCGCCACTGCTGGCGCCAGGGGGTGCGCTCATTTACGCGACCTGTGCACTGACGGACCGGGAGGGAGCGGGACAGGTGCGAAGCTTCCTTGAACGGCATCATGGATGGGAGGCCGAGCCGATCCTGATAAGGCAAGGCCGTGATCATGGTGATGGCCGCCTTCTGACGCCCGGCCATGATGCGACGGATGGTTTCTATTTCGCGCGGCTGCGGCGCATGGCATGAAAGAGGCGATGGACAAGCCCAGCCAAAATGACGACAGTTGGGCAGAATCAACGCCTGAAACATGGCTGGAGTTGTGCATGCGCTTTACCCCTGCTTCCATCGCCCTCGCCGCCGTGCTGACCACCGTGTCGAGCGTCGGTCTGACACAGCGGCCCGACACGCAGATTTCGCCGCTGTCGATCGAATGGCAGCATGCAGGCGCGGCAGCGCGCAAGGCGGGCAATTTCGATGCGGCGAACGATGCGCTGGAAACGGCGCTGGCCGTCGATCCGCGCAACCGATCCGCTTATGTCGAACTGGCGGAAGTCGCGCGGGCACAGGGTCTCCAGGGCAAGGCGATCCGCCTGTATCGAGAGGCGCTGCTGCTCGACCCGTCCGATGTAGGAGCGCTGGTCGGCCAGGGTGAGGCGATGGTCGAAAAGGGTGCCATCGCCAAGGCAAAGGAAAATCTCGTCCAGGCTCGCAATGCTTGCAAGTCGGACTGTGCAGCCGTTGGGCAACTGGCGGCGGCGATCGAGAAGGGGCCGCCTGCGACGGTATTGAGCGCCAAGGAAGGCGTGGCAGTGCCGAAGGCGCCGGCGACGGAGACGCCGTAACGCAGGCTGAGATACCGGCGTAAGAAAGCCTTGTGGGACATGACGCCGGGATGGCTCATCTCCGTTGAATCTTCGCGCAGAGGCGCAGAGGCGCAGAGGCGCAGAGTTCGCGGAGGTTGGTCGCGCCGTTGGGCGCTTTCTCTGGATTTTGCTTGAATCGCGAGACGGCGCGGAGTTGCCTGGGTAAGGCAAAGCCTGCGCCGTCGATGTGCGTTTTGGACAGACCGATGATTTGGGCGCTGCGGGCGCCGTTCATCTCCGCAATGACGGGGTGTTACGTTCCCATCACTCTGGCCAGTTCCACAAACTCCTCGACGCTGACTGTTTCTGCGCGCCGTTGCGGGTCGATGCCGACGGCTTGCAGGGCATCCAGCGCGCCCGGCAGCGCTTTGAGGCTTTGCCGGAGCATCTTGCGGCGCTGACCGAAGGCAGCGGCAGTGAGGCGTTCAAGATGCTTGAGTTGCACCCCCTCCGGCGCTGGCTTGGGCGTGATGTGCACCACGGCGGACATGACTTTTGGGGGCGGGGTGAAGGCGCTGCGATGGACCTTCATGGCGATGCGGGCTTCACTGCGCCATTGGGACAGGACGGCCAGACGGCCATAGTGATCGCCGTTCGGCTTGGCGACGATGCGCTCGGCGACTTCCATCTGGAACATGAGCGTAAGGGACGACCACCAGGGCAGCGGGTCCCAATCCGCCGAAAGCCAACCAACCAGTAGCGCGGTGCCCACATTATAGGGCAGGTTGGCGATGATGTGCGCCTTCTCGCCAGCCTCCGCCCGCGCATCCACCTGCATTGCGTCGCCCGAAATGACGCGTAACTGTCCTGGAAAGGCTTGCGATAGTTCGGCCAGGGCGGGCAGGCAGCGATCGTCTCGTTCGACGGCGACAAGCCGCGCGCCCGCCCGGAGGATGGCGCGCGTAAGGCCGCCGGGGCCGGGGCCGACTTCAAAGGCGGGTTGATCCTTCAGATCGCCTGGAATGGCGGCAATACGGTCCAGCAATTGCTCATCCAGCAGGAAGTTCTGCCCCAGCGCCTTGCTGGCCTGCAGACCGTGCGCAGCGATTACCTCACGCAGCGGCGGCAGGATCGGCCGCGCCTCAGACCCCATGCGTCAGCCGGGAACGGGCCGCTTCCGCCGCCATCTTGAGCGCCGCCATCATGGCGCCGGGATTGGCGCTGTCCTTGCCCGCGATGCCGAATGCGGTGCCATGATCAGGCGAAGTGCGGACGATCGGCAGGCCGAGCGTGATGTTGACGCCTTCGTCGAAATGCAGCGTCTTCAGTGGGATCAATGCCTGGTCATGATACATGCACAGCACGGCGTCGTAGGTTTCACGCGCACGGGTGTGGAAAAGGCCATCGGCGGACAGGGGGCCGACAATATCCATCCCTTCCTCTCGCAGCGATTCGATGGCGGGGCCGATAATCTCAATTTCTTCGCGGCCCAGTGCTCCACCCTCTCCCGCGTGGGGATTGAGCCCGGCGACGACAATGCGCGGCCGGGGCACGCCGAAATTGCGCTGCAGCCCCTTCACGGTCGTGATGGCGCGCGCCCGGATGAGGTCGATCGTCAGGACCGACGGCACCTCGGCAAGTGGGATGTGGATGGTGACCGGCACGACCTTCAAAGTCGGCCCCGCCAGCATCATGACGGCGTTGTGGGGCGCTACGCCACAGCGCTCAGCGACGAATTCCGTCTGGCCTGGGTGGGTGAAGCCGACGCCATATAGCTGCTCCTTGCCTACGGGAGCCGTGACGATCCCTGCCGCCGATCCTGTACGGGCCAGACCCACCGCGACTTCCAACGCCTGGAAAGCGGTGCGCGCGCCGTCGATGCTTGGCGTGCCCGGCACGATCTCGCCAGCTTCGGCGACCTGAAGGCAGGGGAGGGCAGTGTCGAAAACCTCAGCCGCTTCCTGCGGCGTCGCGATCGGTGCGACGGGGCCTTGCCAGACGCGGCGCAGGGATGCGGCATCACCCACGGCGAAGAAGGCGGGCAAGCCGCGTGCTTCGCGCATGGCCCAGCTTTTCGCAACGATTTCAGGACCGATCCCCGCCGGGTCGCCGAGCGGCACCGCAAAGGGCGCCAGCTCGTGACGAGCCGAGGCGGGGTCAGTTATAGTCGATGACGGCATCGCGGCGAAGATCGCGCAAGTAGATGCGGGCGCGCTTGTTGACCCGCTCTTCCTCCAACTGCGCCATGATCTGCTCGGCATTGGGCGCGGCCGCTCCGCTCGCTTCGTCACGGCCGCAGACGACCAGCACGCGTACGCCGTCATTGATCGATCCGAAGGGCGGCGTCGCCTGGCCGACCTGCAGCCCGAGCAGAATGTCCTGCAGCTGCGGGGGCAAGTCGCGCACCTTCACATTGTCGTTATCGACCACATCGGCGCCGATCTTCCCGCCCAGTTCATTGGCCTGGCCGCAACCCTTGATCGACTTGGTCTGTGCGGCAAAAGCCGCCGCCTTGGCGCTGGCCTGTTCCTTGGATGTGCCTGCCGGGAAGCTGACCGACAGCTGCTTCAGGCTGAGCAGTGCGTCGCGCGGATCGGCGGTCAGCACCTTGCGCTTGTCCATGACGTAGATAAGCGAGACGCCGCCTGGAACCGGGATGGGACCGGCGATCTGACCGACCTGCATCTCCGTCGCCGCCTTGGCCAATTCGTCGGGCAGCTGGGCCGGACGCACCCAGCCGAGATCGCCGCCGACCGCCGCCGTCGATGCCTCGGAGAATTGCCGCGCGTAAGCCGCGAAGCTGCCGCCCTGCTTGATCTGCTCGATGATGTTGCGCGCGTTGGCGACAATCTGCGCCTGATTTTCCGGCGTCGCCGACAGGTAGATTTCCCCGATGCGATATTCCTCGCTGCCCTTCGCCGCGTTCATGCGATCGACGACTGACTTCACTTCGTCGGCCGACACGTTGACGAATGGCTGGATGTTGCGGCGAAGCAGGCGGCTCCAGGCGAGTTCGCCCTCGATCTGCCGCTTGATACTGGCGGACGAGCTGCCCTGCGCACGCAGATATTGGTCGAACTGAGCAGGCGATTGGCGGAAATTGGCCGCGACGCGCTCGTAGCTCTGCTCGATCTCCGCCTTGTCGATCTTGATGTCGTGGGCGGCGGCTTCCTGGATCTGCAGCGTTTCGTCGATCAGGTTGCGGAGCACCTGGACGCGCAGGCGCTCCTTTTCCTCTGCCGACACCTTGCCACCATTGGCCGTGATGATCAGCGCGAGGCGTTGATCGACATCGGTCCCGGTGATGATGCGGCCGTTGACGATCGCGGTCGCTTTGCGGACATTGGGATCGCTCTTGCCAAAGATGGTCACGTCCTTGGGCAGGTTGAGCTGCTGCGTTGCGACTTTATCATCGTCACCCACGGTCTGCGCCGCGACATGATTGACGCTGGACCCGAGCAGGATCGAGGACAGAAGCAGGGCGCGCACGCTGGTCCTAAAGGACTGGCCAAGGCGGGAAGACTGGGAAACGACAGGCTGCATCGTCGGCAAAACTCTCCAATACGGTCCGGCGCTGATGCGCCGACCCGCCTTAACAGGTCCTGAGCGGCCAGAACCGATCCTGAACGGGAAGGGTGATCCTTATATTCCGATATTCCGAAAAGCCAGCCGTAGTTGGAAGCTGTTGCCCTTTCGCGCGTCGCCGGCGGCCAGATAATCGCGTCGCCAGGTGACGCCCAGGGTTAAACAATCATCCTCATAGGCGACGCCAAGCCGGTGGCGAACGGGTTCATAGCCGTCGGCAACGCTGAGCGGATCTTCCTTTTGGTCCGTCAAGTCGATGACGGTGGAACCGAATACGGACCAGAAGCGGGCGAACTGAACACGGCCACCCAGGCGCAGTTCCTCGCGGTCCTGCAGATCCTCCAGCCCCGGCGCGGCATTGCGGTTCAGGCGCAGATAACCAACCATAGCATAGGTTTTGCGGCTGCCGATGGTGGCATCGACCTCGTTGCGGCGCACCGCCAAGCCGTCCTTGTCCAGGCGGAAGCGGTGAATGAGGCTGACGAAATCCTTGTAGCGCACGGTGGTGCGGCCGACGACGTCGGACATGCGATCCGACAGGCCGGTGCCATCGGGCAGGATGCTTTCGCGATTGTTGAGGCGGTAGCTCTGGCCGACCACTGTCTCCAGGGAGAAATCGGGCAGCGAGAGGCTATATTCCAGGCCATAGGTGATGCGGCTGGAATCCTCTAACCGGTCATAGCCGGAGAAACGATTCAGTGCGAAGAGGTTGCTGTCCTCCAGGTCGATCGCGCGAGCATCCTCATTGGGGACGGAGAGGTTGGCGAGCCGCGGCGCCGCCACGATCTGTACCCGCGGGGCGATGCGCTGCACGCCGCCGAAGGCTTCGCCAATGAAGGGCCAGCGCACATCGATAGCGGCGGCAGCGATGCCGCGCGCCTTCCATCCTGGATCACCGGCATAGCGGGGAATGTTGTTCAGCAGATTGTCGCTGCTGTGATAGACGTCGCCGCGCAGATAGGTGGTGAAATTCACCTCCTGTCCCATGCCGGTCAGCTTGCGCAGGTTCCATTCGAACGCGGCGAACGCGCGCTGCGTGTCCTGGCCGTGGGTGCGGGTGATGGCGAGGCTGTTCGCCTGAAGCTGAATGCGGCCGCCCAACAGCGGATCGACAAGGCGCAGGCGGTAATCGATAACGGGAAGGGCGATCGGCGTCTGGCCCTGCGGATCGCCGCTGCGCAGCGTCTGGACCGCCCAGCCTGCGATCGAGAAATAGCTGTTTTCCCCGATGCGCTGCGCTCCGAGAGTCGAACGCAGGCGGTCGTCGCGGCTGATGTCATAGCGGCGCAGGAAGGTGCGGTCGCTGGCGACCCGGATCGATCCGTTGATGCTCCATTCCGGCGTCAGCTGCATGCCGCCGCTGGCGTCGAGATAGCCGCGGAAGTCCTTTTCCGTTCCCGCAGGAGTGGTTGATCCGGGCAGGGTGCTGCTGGCGGCCGAGCGGCTTGCATGGGTGGCATAGCCGGTAATCTGGTAGGCGCCCCGATCCCAACGGTGGCGGAAGTTCGCCTCCAGCATCGGCAGCGTGTCCGAATAGACATGCGGCGTGATCGTCAGGTCGCGGTTGGGCGCGAGCTTCAGATAATAGGGAAGAGCGACTTCCAGCCCGTTCGTCCGGTCGTAGCGGATGTTAGGCACCAGAAAACCGCTGCCGCCCGTATCGCCCACTGGATGGGAAAAGCCCGGCAGCGGGATCAGCGGCAGGCCGAACAGTTCGATACTTGCGTTGCGATATTTTACCCGGGCGGCGACCGGATCATAAACGACCTTCACCGCCTTGATCTGCCATGTCGGCTCCTTGGGACAGCCATGGCTATCCTCGACAGAGCAGCCGGTATAGGCCGCCTTGTGGAGCGTATAGACGCCGTTGACGCGCACGCCCTGCGCTGCCGCCAGCCGGCCCCCGGACTGCAGCACCAACAGCATATTTTCGACGGTGCCGTCCTTCAGCGTGTCGGTGACCTGAAAGCGGTCGCCATAGGCGATATTGCCTTCTGGATCGGTGGCCGAAACATTGCCGCGCGCTTCGACCTGTCCGGTGCTGCGGTTCCACACCACCTTGTCCGCGCGCAGCCTGTTGCCCTGCCGCAGCAGTTGGACATTGCCGCTGGCGGTCACGATCTCCGTATTGCTGTCATATTCCAGGCTGTCGGCGGCGAAGCCGATCTGTTCATCGCTGGCGGGCACAGGGGCGTCCTGCGCACCGGCGGGTGTCTGCGGTGCCTGCAACTCCTGCGCCAGCACATGCGGTATCCCGCCCATGCAGATGAGCGCGGCGCTGGCGGCCAGCATATGTTTCAGACGCAAGGAACGAGGATAAATCTGCAAAGGGATCGGGCCTCTTCAGGGGCGCTTTGTTGCTCGCCTATCGCATTGCTTTGCCTGCGCCGCAATCTTCGTCACGCTTCTTTTGCTGGAAATCGGTCGAACGGCTTTGCCAGATGACGCAAGCGACATTATCTGACTTGGCGCGTTTCTAGCGCTCGACGATCAGAAAAGAAGAAGGACCTTCGATGGAAATCGCGTTCAGCCCGGTGCGTCCCGACGCCGACACCCTGGTCTTTGCCGTGCCCAAGGGCGGCTTCGACGCTCTGCCGATTGCGGCGGCGGCGACTTTGGCGGCGGGCGCGGTGGCGGCGCGCTTCACGGGTGAGGCGGGTACAAGCTTCGAGAGCTTCGCGGAGGAAGGCGGCAAGGTGCTGCGCGTGGTGCTGGTCGGCACCGGCGCCGGCAGCGACACGGATATGGAGCGCGCTGGCGCGGCGCTCACCGCTCGCCTGCTGACGAGCGGTGCTGCCCATGCGGCGGTCGAGTTTTTCGGTGGCGCAAGCGGCGAGAAAGCGGCGCATTTCGCGTTCGGCGCCCTGCTGCGCGGCTGGCGGATCGATACCTATCGCACGCGCCAGCCGGAAAAGGCCAAGCCTACGCTGACGAAGATCAGCCTGGTCGCGAACGGCGCGGAGGCGGAATGGCAGCGGCTCGGGGCCGTGGCCGAAGGCGTCGCCTTCACACGCGAACTGGTGGCTGAGCCTGCGAACATCCTCTATCCCGAAAGCTTCGTCGAACGCTGCCGCCATTTGGAGCAATTGGGCGTCAAGATCACTGTCCTCGACAAGGCAGCCATGGCCGAACTCGGAATGGGCGCGCTACTGGGCGTGGCGCAGGGATCCGTGCGCGAGCCGCGTCTGCTGGCGATGGAGTGGGACGGCACCGGTGGTGCGGAAGCCAAGCCGGTGGTGTTCGTCGGGAAGGGCGTGACCTTCGACACGGGCGGTATTTCCCTGAAGCCCGGCGCGGGCATGGAGGACATGAAGTGGGACATGGGCGGCGCCGGGGCCGTCGCCGGCGCGATGAAGGCGCTTGCGGGCCGCAAGGCAAAGGCGCGCGTCGTGGGCATCTGCGGCCTGGTTGAGAATATGCCCGACGGCAATGCGCAGCGGCCCGGCGACATCGTCACCTCCATGTCCGGCCAGACGATCGAGGTTATCAACACCGACGCTGAAGGCCGCCTGGTGCTGTGCGATGTGATCACCTGGGCGCAGAAGACCTATGCGCCGGAGGTCATCGTTGATCTTGCGACGCTGACCGGCGCGATGATCGTGGCGCTGGGCGACCAATATGCGGGCCTCTTCGCCAATGACGAAGGTCTGGCCGAGGATCTGATCGCCGCGGGCAAGGCGGCGGGCGACCAGTTGTGGCGCTTCCCGCTATCCGATGCCTATAACAAGCTGATAGACAGCCCGATCGCAGACATGAAGAATATGGGCGCGCGCTATGCTGGGTCGATCACCGCTGCGCAGTTCATCAAGCGTTTCGTCGATGACGGCGTGAAGTGGGCGCATCTCGACATTGCCGGGATGGTGTGGGCGGACAAGCCTGGCGCTACGTGGGACAAGGGCGCAACCGGCTATGGCGTACGTCTGATCGACCGGCTGGTGGCCGACAAGTTCGAGCGCTGAAATCTGGCTTCTGTTCGGGCAGAGCCTGTCGAAGCCTTGCGCTTGCTCTTCGACAAGCTCAGGGCGAACGGAGTAAAGGATCTCCATGCAAGTCGATTTCTACCAGCTGAGCCGCGACCCGGTCGATCGGGTGCTGCCCGCCATCGCCGCGCGTGTGCTCGGGCTGGGGGAGCGGCTGCTGGTAGTGGCGCAGGAGGAGGCGCAGTTGGAGCGCATCTCTACCGGCCTTTGGGAAGGGCCGCCGGAGAGCTTCCTTGCCCATGGCCGTGCCGGAGAGGGCAAAGACTCGCTTCAGCCGGTGCTACTGGCCCATGATTGCGCTCCGGCGAATGGCGCGCGGCACATCGCGCTGGCGGATGGTCTTTGGCGCGAAGAGGCGCTCGATTTCGACCGTGCCTTCTATTTTTTCGACGCCGTCACCATTGATGCAGCGCGTGAAAGCTGGCGCGCCTTGTCGAAACGCGAGAACGTCACCCCCCGTTTCTGGCGGCAGGAGGAGGGGAAATGGGTGCAGGGGCCGTAACTCGGTCGGGTCGTCCACGCCCTCTTGCGGTGTGGGGCGGTGCGGTCTAAAGGGCCGCCAATTCCAACAATCCGGAGCTTTTGAGCCTCATGGCCGTGACCCGCACCTTTTCGATCATCAAGCCTGACGCCACGCGCCGCAACCTGACCGGCGCCGTGACCAAGAAGCTGGAAGAAGCGGGCCTGCGCGTCGTCGCCTCCAAGCGCATCCGCATGAGCCGCGAACAGGCTGAGGGCTTCTATGCCGTTCACAAGGAACGCCCTTTCTTCGCTGACCTGGTCGCCTTCATGATTTCCGGCCCCGTTGTCGTCCAGGTTCTGGAAGGCGAAGACGCCGTGAAGCGCAACCGCGACATCATGGGCGCCACCAATCCCGCCAATGCCGATGAAGGCACGATTCGCAAGGAATATGCCGAGTCGATCGAAGCGAACTCGGTCCATGGTTCGGACAGTGAGGAAAATGCCGCGATCGAGATCGCCTATTTCTTCAAGCCGGAAGAAATCGTCGGCTGATTTCGCGCGAGCGTTAGAGAAAAAGGGGCTGGTGGATCATTCCGCTGGCCCTTTTTTATGCGCGCGCATCAGGGGCGTTCCAGTTTAGCCCCGCCCTTTCAAGGGAGGGGTTGGGGTGGGTGCGAGCGCAGCGAGCTTTTGCCCTTCCCAACGGCGGCCTACCACCGTCCTTCTCTTGCAAGGGAGGGCTGATAAACGGCTCAACTTCAACCCTGCGACCAACTGTGACAGTCATGCCACGATCGCGGCAAAAAGCGTCCTACACGCCTCTTTTGTCGCTGTCCTACATGCGGCTGACCGGCCTACCCCGGCGTGGTCTTTCAAATGGTCGATCCACAGTCCCTCACGCCTACGCGCGCCTGCGTACGCGCGCGCATATGGTGTGAACTTCGGCCGAAAACCGCCGTTTTCAGTCCGTCATCCTACTTGTGGCGGCGCTTCGAAGCGATCGATCACCCATTCTTCCGCCTGCGCGCCGCCGATCCATTCTTGCATCCAGGGATGAGCGATGATCGCCTGCATATAGGCTTCGGCAAAGCGGGCGACGGGCAGTTGATAGGTGATGAAGCGCGTTACAACAGGCGCGAACATGACGTCGACTGCGCCGAACTCGCCGAACAGGAAATCGCCGGTGCCGCCATAGCGGGCACGCGCCTGCGCCCAAAGCTGCATGATCCGTGCAATGTCATGGGCGACTGCTTCGGAAGGCGGCACGGCTTCATAGATTTGGCGGATGTTCATGCTGTGCTCGCGGCGGAGCGCGGCGAAGCTGGAATGCATTTCCGCCGCCATCGAGCGCGCCATTGCTCGCGCGGCGGTGTCGGTGGGCCAGAATTTCTCGCCGCCAGTCTTCTCATTCAGATATTCGATGATCGCCAGGCTATCCCACACCACCGTGTCATCGCCATCCCACAGGATCGGCACCTTGCCCGAGGAAGGCGCGAATTCATCGCCTTCGCGCCTTTTCTCCCAAGCCTCGTCATAGAGCGGGACCACGACTTCCTCGAAGGGTAAGCCGCTGAGCTTGCAGGCAAGCCAGCCGCGCAGCGACCAGCTCGAATAAGCCTTATTGCCTATGAAAAGCTTCATCATCGCTCTTCTTTAGACGGGTGGGGGAAGGGAAGTCGAGCCCGCCCGGCGCGGGGAATCTGGTGATACGCCTCTTTTGCAGGTGAAAATTTCTCTCCGCTGGGGCTGGATGCACCGCGCGCACGGTCGTAAGCCGTCGCCTTCATCGACAAGCCCGGGGGCATGATATGGATTTGCTGCATGGGATCGCTGGCCTGTTCGTGGGACTGATGGTCGGCATGACTGGCGTGGGCGGCGGATCATTGATGGCGCCCATCCTCATCCTGCTGTTCGGAGTAGCGCCTGCGACGGCGGTCGGCACCGACCTATGGTTTGCGGCCATCACCAAGTCGGTCGGCGGCGCGATTCATCACCGCCATGGCGGCCCGGACGGCGGGCCTGATTATGAGGTGGTAAAGCGGCTTTGCCTGGGTAGCCTGCCTGCCTCGCTCATCATGCTGCTGATTTTATCCCAGACGCATGCCGGACAGGTAAAGAGTGGCATCGTTATCACGGCACTGGGCGTAGTGCTGATCGGCACTGCCTTTGCGACCCTGATGCGCGGGCGCTTTCACCGCTGGGCTCTGGCGCGCCGTGTCGGCACCGCCGACAGCTTTACACGCTGGCAGCCCGCCTTGACGGTCGCGGCGGGAGCGCTGCTGGGGGCGATGGTCACGTTGACGTCCGTTGGCGCAGGCGCGATCGGCGCGACCCTGCTGCTGGCGCTCTATCCCATTCGCATGCGGATGCAGAGGCTGGTAGCGACAGATATCGTCCATGCTGTGCCGCTCACCCTGGTCGCAGGCTTGGGGCATTTGTGGATAGGAAACGTCAACCCCGGCTTGCTGTTCAACCTGTTGATCGGGTCGATACCAGGTATCGTCATCGGCTCGCTGCTTGCGACACGCGCGTCTGACCGCGTGCTTCAGCCGCTGCTGGCACTGGTTCTGGTGGTGGTTGGTTGGCGCCTGATCGCCTGACAGCGAGTTGAGGCAATGTTTGGAGGCCCGAGCCGGAATCGAACCGGCGTATACGGATTTGCAGTCCGCTGCGTCACCACTCCGCCATCGGGCCTCGCGCATGTGGGACGCCGCAAATGTGAGGCTTTTGTCCCAAAGTCAAGCGCACCAGTGGCGCATCGCCTCAAGATTCTCGCTCATCGGCGTGGAAAGCCGCTTGGCGTTGTACGCCCTGTGATTTAGAGGTCCGATAATGTCATTACTGTATTGCCTTCCCAATACAGTTGCGCCAATCGAGGAAGTGTCGTGACCGAGCAGAATTTTTCATCGATGCGGGCCGCCATGGTCGAAAGCCAGCTTCGCACTAGCGATGTCGATGACCAGCGCGTGATTGCCGCCATGGCGCAGGTGCCGCGGGAGGATTTCGTCCCCGCCGAACGCCGGGCGATGGCCTATATCGATCGTCCCATTCCCCTTGGCGGTGGTCGCGCGCTTAACCCTCCGCTGGTCACCGGGCGCCTGCTCAAGGAAGCACATGTTCAGGAAGGCGATCGCGTCCTTTTGATCGGTGCGGCCACTGGCTATGCCGCGGCGCTGCTTTCCGCGCTTGGCGCTAAGGTGACGGCGGTCGAGACCGAAGATGGTCCGCAGGTACTGGGCACCACGGCCACGATCGTACGCGGCCCGTTGGCCGCTGGCGCTCCCGAAGGTGCGCCTTATGATCTGCTGTTCATTGACGGAGCAGTGGAGGAAGTGCCCGACACGCTCGTTCAGCAGCTTGCTGATGGCGCACGCGTCGTGACGGGTATTGTGGAGCGGGGCGTTACCCGCCTCTGTAGCGGGCGCGTGGTGTCGGGCGTGCTGGGCCTTGCAAGCCTTGCCGATCTGGAGATGGTAGTGCTGCCCGGTTTTTCTGCGCCGGAGCGTTTTGTCTTTTAACGGACCGGGGGGGTCATGACCGCAAAGCAGGTGTTTCTGAGGCACTCCGCCGTCACGGTTTTGCTGCTCCTCAATGCTGGAATAGCGAGCGCAGAGACACTTCAGGGTGCGCTCGCCAAGGCCTATCGTTCCAATCCGACGCTTACGGGCACCCGTGCGCAGCAGCGCGCGACGGATGAAAATGTGCCGCTGCGCAAGGCGGACGGGCGGCCGGACGTGGCCACCACAGCAGAGTTTCAAGAGCTGATCGTCAAACCGGCGCGATCCTTCCTGGCGCCAGACCGCTCGCTTGCGGGGACCGCTACCGTCAGCGTGCCGATCTACCAGGGCGGCGCTGTCCGCAACGGGGTGAAGGCGGCGAAGGTTCGCGTCGAAGCAGGACAGGCCAATTTGCGTGGGACCGAGGCTTCGATCTTCTCCCGCGTCGTTGCTGCCTATATGGACGTCATCCGCGATAGCGCCATCGTCTCGTTCAACATGGCCAATGTGAATGCGCTGGAGGTTAATCTTCAGGCATCCAGCGACCGGTTCGAGGTGGGCGACCTGACCCGCACCGACGTCGCCCAGTCCGAGTCGCGGCTCGCGCTCGCACGGTCGGATTTGCAGACCGCACAGGCCAATCTCATCGCCAGCCGGGAAAACTACATCGCACTGGTTGGCGACGCGCCAGATGATTTGCAGCCTCCGCCGCCCTTGCCAGGACTGCCTGCCTCGACTGAGACAGCGGTGCAGGTGGCGCTTGCGGACAATCCCGACATCATCGCCGCGCGCAAGCTGCGGGAAGCGGCTGGCTATGATGTGAAGGTCGCCAAGGCGGCCGTGCTGCCGACGCTTTCCGGTTTCGCGCAGGGCAGCTACACCCATTATCTGGGGTCACTGCACGAACAAGGCGTGTCTGATCCGTCGCAGACCAACAAGCAGGTGGTGGCGGGCGCAACACTGCGTCTCCCGCTCTATCAGGGCGGGCGTCCGGCAGCGCAGGTGCGCCAGAACCAGGCGCTGGAATCGCAGTCGATCGAGCAGGAAATAGAAGTCGAGCGCAGCATTATCGCGCAGACCCGGTCGGCCTATGCAAGCTGGCAGGCTTCGTTGCAGAGCATCCAGTCGAACCAGAAGGCGGTCGAAGCAGCGAACCTGTCGCTGGAAGGCGTCCGTGCCGAAAATTCCGTGGGCAGCCGTACGATCCTGGACATATTGAATGCCGAGCAGGAAGCCCTGAACGCCAAGGTTCAGTTGGTTTCAGCGCGTCGTAACGCCTATGTGGCTGGCTTCAGCCTGCTGGCCGCGATGGGCCATGCGGAGGCGGACGATCTGAGCCTTGAAACGGGCGCGTTGTATAACCCCATGGTTAATTATGAGCGGGTCAAGGGCAAGTGGTTCGATTGGGATTTCGATCCCGCACCCAAGCCGCAAGCGACGCGAACCGTTGACACGCCTCCACAAAATGCCAATGTGCCTGCGGGGTTGGCGCAACAACCTTAGGTTAACAGGGGCTATTCATGGGCGACATGAGCAAGGAACCCTCGATGGAGGACATCCTATCGTCCATCAAACGCATTATTGCGGAGGAAGGCGAGGAGGCCGCGCAGACTGTGTCGCGTCGTGGCAAGTCCGAGGCCGCGCCCAAGCAGGCAGCTGACGCTGCGGACCCGGCGGTTGAGGAAGTGCTGGAATTGACTGACGAGGTTGGAGCGGAGGAGCCGATGCCTGCCCATAAGACGTCCCGTGCGCCCCGGATTGAAGCGCCCGCGGAGGATGCTTCCATTCTGTCGGTCGAAAGCGAGGTCGCCGCGCGTCATTCGCTGTCCACCCTGTCCTCGATACTGGTGACGCCCAAGGACGGCGAGGACAATACGCTGGACGGGCTGGTCCGTTCGATGTTGAAGCCGATGCTCAAGGAATGGCTCGACGCCCGTCTGCCTGCGCTGGTCGAGGATATGGTGGCCAAGGAAATCGCGCGGATCACTGGCCGTTGAGCGCATGCCGGTGAAGCATGTCTGATTCTGAGCGACAGGAAGCGGTCTGGCGCAGAATGAAGCCGTAAAAGCGCTGGAATGGTCAGGGAAGGGGCATTAAGGCGCCTTCCCATGACCGAACTGCCCAAAACCTTTGATCCCACCGAAATCGAATCCCGTTGGTACGCCCATTGGGAAAGCAAGGGTCTGTTCCGGCCCGAGCGGCCGAGCGCGGAGCCCTTTACAATCGTGAATCCGCCGCCGAATGTGACGGGCAGCCTGCACATCGGCCATGCGCTCGATAATACCCTGCAGGACATCGTGATCCGTTACGAGCGGTTGCGCGGCAAGGATGCGCTGTGGGTGGTGGGCACCGATCATGCGGGCATCGCCACACAAATGGTCGTGGAGCGGCAGTTGAACGCTGCCGGCCAGAAGCGCACGGATTTCTCACGCGAGGATTTCGTCGCCAAGGTCTGGGAGTGGAAAGCGGAAAGCGGTGGCGCGATCACACGTCAGCTGCGGCGGCTCGGTTGCTCGATGGACTGGGCCAATGAGCGCTTCACCATGGACGAGGGCTTTTCGAAGGCTGTCGTGAAGGTCTTCGTGGAGCTGTACGAGCGTGGTCTACTCTATCGCGACAAGAGGCTGGTGAACTGGGACCCGCATTTCCGGTCGGCCATTTCGGACCTGGAGGTCGAGACCAAGGAAGTGAAGGGCGGCTTCTGGCACTTCCGCTACCCGCTCGCCGATGGGGTGAAGCTGGCGAACGGCGCGGACCATATCGTCGTCGCGACCACGCGTCCGGAAACGATGCTGGCGGACATGGCGGTCGCCGTGCACCCCGAAGATTCCCGCTACAAAGATGTTATCGGCAAGGACATCCTCCAGCCGATCACCGGCCGCCGGTTCAAGATCGTGGGGGATGAGTATGCCGATCCTGAACTCGGGTCGGGCGCGGTCAAGATCACGCCGGGGCATGACTTCAACGACTTTGAAGTGGGCAAGCGAGCGGGATTCAAGGCCGCCGACATGCTCAACATGTTCGATGCGGACGCCAATGTGATCCAGACCGCTGACAGATTAATCCCGGAGCGGTTCCTTGGCCTGCACCGCTTCAGGCGGGATGGCGTCGATGGCGCGCGCGAATTGGTCGTGGCCGAGATGAAAGCGCTCGGCATGCTGGTCCCGCACATCAGCAAGGCCAAGGATGGTGAGGAAGTCGAAGCCGACGCTGAGCCGCGGACGATCCAGACGCCGTTCGGCGATCGTTCGGGCGTGGTGATTGAACCTTGGCTGACCGACCAATGGTATGTCGATGCCGAGAAGCTGGCGGTCGCACCGATGCAGGCCGTGCGTGACGGCCGAATCGAGATCGTGCCCAAGACCTGGGAAAAGACTTTCTTCAACTGGATGGAGAATATCCAGCCCTGGTGCGTGTCGCGTCAGCTTTGGTGGGGGCATCAGATCCCCGCCTGGTATGACGAAGATGGCAATCCCTATGTCGCGGAGAGCGAGGAAGAGGCGCAGAGCCAAGCGGGCAACAAAAAACTGACCCGTGATCCTGATGTGCTCGACACCTGGTTTTCTTCGGCTCTCTGGCCTTTCGGTACGCTGGGCTGGCCGGAGCAGACCGAAACATTGAAGCGGCACTATCCCAATGACCTGCTGATTTCCGGCTTTGACATCCTTTTCTTCTGGGATGCGCGCATGGCAATGCAGGGGCTGGAGTTCATGGGCGACGTGCCCTGGCGCAAGCTCTATCTCCATGGCCTCGTCCGCGCGGCCGATGGGCAGAAAATGTCCAAGTCCAAAGGTAATGTTGTCGATCCGTTGGGCCTGATCGACAAGTTTGGCGCGGATGCCTTGCGCTTCTTCATGTCCGCCATGGAAAGCCAGGGCCGCGACGTGAAGATGGATGAGAAGCGGGTTGAGGGCTATCGCAACTTTGCGACCAAGCTGTGGAATGCGGCGCGCTTCCTGCAGTCGAACGGCGTTACCGCCTCGACCAGCCATGAAGCCCCGGCCGCTGAGGCGCCGGTCAATCGCTGGATCATCGCCGAAACGGTCGCGACCGTGCAGGCGATCGACATCGCCATGGCCGAATTGCGCTTCGACGCTGCAGCGAACGCGATCTACCACTTTGTCTGGGACCAGTATTGCGACTGGTATATCGAACTGACCAAAGGGGCGATGGACGATGAGACGCGCGCCGTCGCGGGCTGGGCATTCGACCAGATCCTCGTCATGCTGCATCCGTTCATGCCCTTCATTACCGAAGAGTTATGGAACCTCACCGGGGAGCGGGAGAGCGAACTGATCATCGCCCGCTGGCCGCAGGCGCTTTATGCCATCGATGCGGAAGCCCAAGCCGAAATCGACTGGCTGATCCGGCTGATCAGCGCGATGCGTACCGCGCGCACGGAATTGAACGTGCCGCCGGGGGCCAAACTGCGCGTTATTGCTCGCGATGCGTCTGAGGAGACCCGCCGCCGCATTGACCGGCAGGGCGCTGCGCTCGCCCGCTTGGGCCGTGTCGAAAGCCTGTCCTTCGGCGACACCGCAGAGGGCGGCGCGGCGCAGGTCGTGGTCGATGAGGCAACATTCATCTTGCCGTTGGAAGGCGTCATCGACATTGCGGCAGAGCAGGCCCGTCTCACCAAGGCGCTTGCCAGCGCGGAGAAGGAGCGTGACTCCCTAGCCGGCCGCCTTTCGAACCCGAGCTTCGTCGAAAAGGCAAAGCCTGAAGCGGTGGCCAAAGCGCGTGAGGATCATGCGGAGAAAGCCGCCGAAGCCGAAAGGCTGAAGGCGGCGCTGGACCGGCTCGCTTGATCGGCTAGTCTTCAAAGCCGACAACGGGAAGGGATGTAGATGGCGGCTGAAAAGCGCGGAGCGAAGGATTTGACGCAGGGGCCGATCGCGCCGGCGCTGCTTCTCTTCGCCATCCCGACGCTGGCGTCCAATATTCTCCAATCGTTGAACGGGTCGATCAACGCCATTTGGATTGGTCGTTTCCTTGGCGCGCAGGCGCTCGCGGCTACAGCGAACGCGAACATCACCATGTTCCTCATGTTTTCGATTGTCTTCGGCTTCGGCATGGCATCGACAGTCATGATTGCCCAAGCAGCCGGACGCGGAGACATGGATGCAGCGCGGCGGGCCTTTGGCTCAGCCGTTGGTTTCTGCACGCTGTTGGGCCTTGTGGTTGCGGTGGTAGGGTGGATCGGCGCACCTGCCATGTTGCGTATGCTGGCGACGCCGCCCGAGGCTTTTGGCCTGGCGCTTACCTATCTGCGCGTGATCTTCATCGCGATGCCGGCGACGCTGATCGGCGTTATGATTATGATGGGCCTGCGTGGAACGGGGGATGCCCGCACGCCGCTGATCTTCATGTTCGTGAGCGTGGGGGTGGATATTGTCCTCAATCCCCTGCTGATCCTGGGGCTGGGGCCAATCCCGGCGCTTGGTATCGGCGGGTCAGCGGCGGCAACCGCCACTGCGGGCGTTATCAGCATGATCGGGGTCATCTGGTATATCTATGCGAAAGACTTGCCTCTGCGCCTACGAGGCCCCGAATTAGCGTATCTCCGTCCGGAACTCGGACAGATACGCCTTCTTCTCGGCAAGGGTTTGCCGATGGGCCTCCAGATGATCGTTATGTCCGCGACGGGCCTGGTAATGATCGGCCTCGTTAATCGCGAGGGCTTCTTGGTTACCGCAGCCTATGGCGCGGCGCAGCAGATCTGGACCTATCTGCAGATGCCGGCGATGGCGATGGGCGGCGCGGTGAGCGCGATGGTGGCGCAGAATGTGGGCGCGGAACGCTGGGACCGGATAGGCCGCATCACGGCTTACGGCATGGGCTATCTGTTACTGATCACCGGCACGATGGTCGGCGTCATCCTGTTGTTTCACGCGCCGCTGCTGTCGCTTTTCCTGGGCAGTAATCAAGCGGCCATCGATGCTGCCTGGCACATGCAGTTGCTCTCAAGCTGGAGCTTCATGCTGTTTGGTTGCACCATGGTCCTGTTCGGGGTGATGCGTGCCAACGGGGTAGTGATGAAGCCCCTGCTGATCCTGCTCCTGACCCTTTTTGGCGTTCGGCTGGCCTTCTATCATTGGGGCTATCCGCATTGGGGTGCGGATGCCCTTTGGCTGAGCTTTCCGATTAGCTCGGGCTCGTCCCTGCTGCTCGCCGCTTTGGTTTATTGGCAGGGCGGCTGGCGCAAGGCGAAGCTGCTGGTGCCTGTGCATGAGGAAGAATGCCGCGAAAGCGTTAACGCCGAAAGTGAGCCCGCGGGGCGGCTGGCGCCTACGGGCTGACTCGTCAACGTCCCTGGCTGCGCCAGCGGGTGATGGTGCGGTCGAGAATATCGGCTTCGCCGCCGGACTGACGCCACAGTTTGGTGAAGCTGGGGTCGCCAGATGCGGGGCGTCGTTCTTCCTCGAGATTATCGAGCGCCACGCGGATCGGCACGGCAACGCCTTCGCCGCAGATGATCGCCTCGCGATTGCGCAGCGCGGGGATGGAGTCGAGGAAACCGCGAGCGCCTTCGGGCATCGCCGCCTTCACGAAGGCTTGGTCGCGATCGTTGTTAAGGCGCATCGAGATGATGGTGCCGCATTGCGACAGCACGCCTTCAGCAAGGTCGGACGGGCGCTGCGTGATGAGCCCCAGCGACACGCCATATTTGCGCCCTTCCTTCGCAATCCGTTCCAGGATTCGTCGGACGGCCTGGCCACCCCCTGTGGTGGTGCTGGGAATATAGCGGTGCGCTTCTTCGCAGACGAGCAGGATCGGCCGTTGCGCCTCGTCCCGAGCCCAGATGGCATAGTCGAAGACCAGTCGTGACAGGACAGAAACCACGACGGAGGTGATGTCGGATGGCATGGCCGACACGTCGATGATGGAGATCGGTTTTCCACCCGACGGCAGACGGAAGATCTTCGCTAGAAACTCCTGCATCGTGTCGGCGACAAGCATGCCGGAGAACATGAAGCTGTAGCGCGGGTCCGCCTTGATCTCGTCGATCTTGGTCTTGAGCCGCATATAGGGGAGGGCGCCGGTGCCCTTGTCGAGCTTGCCCATTTCATTCTGCAGGATGTTGGTCAGGTCCGACAGCAAATAGGGGATAGGAGAATCGACCGTCAGGCGGCCGATGCTTTCCGCCAGCCGGTTCTTCTGCCGGGCAGCGAGGAGGCATTTGGCGAGGATATCGCAATCCACCGTGCGGTCGGACCCTTCGGAGGTGACGAACACCTCGCAATGTTCCTCGAAATTCATCAGCCAATAGGGCAGGGCGAGATTGCTGACGTCGAACACCGCACCATTCTGAGCGAAGGCTGCGCCATATTCGCCGTGCGGGTCGATCATTACGATGTGGCCTTCGGGCGAAAGGTCGCAAATGCGGTGGAGGATGAGCGCCGCGCTGGTCGATTTACCCGTACCGGTCGAGCCCAGCAGGGCGAAATGCTTGCCCAGCATGGAGTCCACATAAAGCGCCGCTCGTGTGTCCGCGGTGGGATACACCGTGCCGATCTGCACATGCGGGCGATCATCCGCGGCATAGATTTGCTGCATGTCGGCGCTGGATACAGCGAAGATTTCAGTGCCCGGGGCGGGATAGCGCGTGACGCCGCGCCGGAAGCGATAGATGCGGCCCGTGAGCGCTTCCTCATCGCCTTCACCGAGGAAATCAACGTCGGCGACGATCATGCCGCTGTCCTGACGGTCGAGCGCCATTGACCGGACGCTGGCGATGAGCCAGCTGTGGCCGACGCGCATCTTTACTTGGCTGCCGACTTGTCCTGCCATGGCGATGCAAGGATCGGACTCATGAGCCAAGGCGGCGATGCAGCCAGCGTCGATCAGCACCTTTGAACTGGAACCGGCGATCTGGAACACGGCGCCCATGGCGGCCGCCGGGACGGGCTGCGTGTAAGCATGGCCCTGAGTGAATTCCGCTGCTCCTGGCATGTGACTCATACGCCCCTCTCGATCCACGTCACCAGCACGCATTGCCGGATGCTCCGCTGGGTGTAGCCGGTGAGAGGTAAAGAATTGGCTATCGCGCGTGCCATGCCACTCCCGATTTCCGCGCTGTTTCGACCTGCCTGCCCCGCGCGGGCCACTGTCCGCCGCGTGGGGCAGACCTGGCTCTGGCGCGAATCGTTGGTCATCCGTATCGGCCGATTGGTCCCGGCATCATCAGGATTTTCGTTTGTCCCATATCATGACGGCCAGTGCAGCGCGCAGATCGGATGCGATCTCCATCGCTCGCGTGATCTGCATTTTGGGCGTCGTCTATGTTCATGCGTGGACAGGCCTCAATGGCCATGATCTGGAAATCGCCCGTGGTACGCCGCAGGAGAATCTGCGCTGGCTGCTGATGGAAATTTTCGGGCGGAGCGCAGTGCCGCTGCTCGGCGTCATATCGGGCTGGCTGGTGGGCGGGTCGTCACGGACCCAAAACTGGTTTTCGCACGTCGTGCGCAAGGCGCGGACGATCCTGTTGCCAATGGTGTTATGGAACGGCCTGGGGATTCTGCTGGTCTCCGGCGCGGCGTGGCTGCTCGGCCTCTCGGCGCCCGTACCAGTATCCTTTGACTGGCTGTTCCAGGAACTGTTCATTGTCAGCCGCAATCCGGACATCAATGTGCAGATGCCGTTCCTGCGCGATCTGTTCCTGTGCATGTGCGCGGCACCCCTGCTGGTCCGTTCGCCGGCTTGGCTGTTGGTGAGCGTCGCTGGCGCCGCCGCACTGGCGCAGTTGATGGGTTGGGGCCCGCCGGTATTGATGCGGCCTGCAATCCTGCTATTTTTCGTGATCGGTATGATGGCGCGCAGAATTGGCCTGGCTGAACGGGTGGCGGCATGGAGCTGGCCGATCGCGGCCTTGCCCTTCCTGCTGCTCATGGTGGTGCAACTGCACTTCTCTCTGCAGGCCACTCAAGGGGCCGCGATCGAGGTGGGTCTGCTGGATCTCGCCGTCCGCGTCGCGGCCGCGGCGTGCTTCTGGCGCTTGTCCTGGACGCTGGCGGGTAGCCCGCTACGCGGCATGCTGCTGCGGATCGAGCCTTTCGCCTTTCTGCTCTTCTGTTCGCACCTCATCCTGATATGGTTGGGCGGGCCGGTGCTTGGGGCCCTGTTCGGTAAGCTGGGCTCGCCCCTTTATCCCGCATATCTGTTGATCCAGCCGCTACTGGTACTCGTTGCGGTGCTGCTGCTGGGATCAATGCTCAGCCGCGCTTGGCCGGGCATGGCAGAAGTGCTGAGCGGTGGACGATTGCAGCGGAGTTGAACCCCTAACCGGCGATCGCCTGTGCCGCTGCCATTGCGATCTCGACGCTGCGCTTACGCGCTTCGAAATCATAAATCTGGCCGCCGATGATCAATTCATCGACGCCCGTGCGTTCTATGAAGTCAGCCATGTCGCGCTCGACCTCGGCCTGACTGCCGATGCTGGTGGCGCTCAGGACGTCGGACAGCATCGCTTGCGCCCCAGGGGGCAGGCTTTCGAAATAGTCCTTAACCGGAGGCTGAAGTTTGCCGGGTTGGCCGGTCCGCAGGCGCACGAAGGCTTGCTGCATCGATGTCGCGAGCAGCCGGGCTTCTTCGGACGTGTCTGCGGCGAACACATTATAGCCTGCCATCACATAGGGTTGGTCTAATTGTGCCGAGGGGCGGAAATCGCGACGGTAGATGGCGATCGCATCGTCGAGAGCCGCGGGAGCGAAGTGCGACGCGAACGCATAGGGCAGGCCCAGCGCTGCGGCGAGTTGCGCACCATAAAGACTCGATCCAAGAATCCAGAGCGGAACCGTCTCGCCAGCCCCAGGCGTCGCCTGAAAGCCAAGCCGCTGATCGCCAGCCAAATAGGCCTGCAGTTCCATGACGTCTCGGGGGAATTCATCCGGTCCACCAGAGAGCGTCCGCCGCATCGCCTGAGCCACTCGTTGGTCGGAGCCCGGCGCCCGGCCGAGCCCCAGGTCCACGCGTCCGGGGAATAGCGCGGCGAGCGTGCCGAACTGCTCCGCGATCAGTAGCGGCGCGTGATTGGGTAGCATAATGCCGCCCGCTCCGATCCGGATGGTGGATGTGGCGTGTCCGATATGCGCCAGCACCACGGCTGTCGCGGCGGATGCGATGCCTGGCATGCCGTGATGCTCCGCCACCCAATAGCGGTGGAAACCAAGGCTTTCGGCATGAGCAGCAAAGGCAGCCGCATTGGCCAGCGCCTCGCTGACGCTGCTGCCTTCAATGACGGGGACGAGGTCCAGAACGGAAAAACGGATCATCGCCTGCATATGGGGCGATGATCCGTTTTATTTCAATACGTGATATGTGCCTGGATCAGATCGCCCGGCCAAATCCCTGGGGCGCTTCACCGCGGCGGCCAAAAGCGGGGCGGCGTGCGACCAGCGGATTGGAGTCGCGGTCGAGTACGGACATCGTCTCAGTAAAGCAGGGGCGCAGGCCAACGACGATCTCGATCAGTTCATCTGGTCCTTCACGCGTTTCCACGCAGCGCCGGGCGACCATCTCGATCCGCTCGGCCATGCTGCTGAGGCGGTGTGCGCCGAACTGGGCGGATTCGCCCTTCAACGTGTGCGCGGGCGTCACAAGCGCGACAGCGTTGCGTTCGCGAATCGCTTGTTCAATCGCGCCGATCGCTTTGTCGCCATCCTCGCGGAAATAGCCCAGGATGCGGAGAAAGGCGCTGCCCAGCTCCGATCGGGATTTGGCGAGATCGGCCTGATTGACCAGTTCTGCCTCTTGATATGACACCCTGCGACACTCCTTGTTTCGGCTCCACAATAGAAGCCAAGCGTAAACAGCAGGTTAAGCCGCGAGGTCATGATGGACCGGTCTTCAATATTCCCGCGTAAGTTCAAAGCGATGGGCCGCGGTTGCCGTCAATTTCCAGCCTTGCTGCTGCGTCAGCGCCGCCAGTTCGCGAGCCGCGTTGGGGTCGTCGGCCTCGACCGTCACCGCATCGGCCAAGCGCATCGCGCGGGCGGCGCGGAGGGCGGGCCAAGGGCATTTCATGCCTCTGGCGTCGACATGGACGGGGTCATTTGCTGGCATAAGGATTTTTGGCGCTGCGCAGCGTCAGGCGCACCGGTACGGCGCCGAAACCCAATTCCTTGCGGATGCCGTTGACGAGGTAGCGTCGATAGCTTTCCGGCAATTCGTCAAGGCGCGTGCCAAATAGCACGAAGGTCGGTGGGCGGGTCTTGTTCTGAGTGATGTAGCGCAGCTTGATCCGCTTGCCGCCCGGGGCGGGGGGCGGGTTGGCTTCCAGAGCGCGCTCGAACCAGCGGTTGAGTATGCCGGTGGACACGCGCTGCGACCAGGCGGTGCGGGTTTCGAAGGCGACGCGGATGAGGTCATCCAGCCCTTTGCCCGTCGCGGCCGACACGGTCATGATCGGCACGCCTCGGATTTGGGCGAGGCCATCGGACAGCGCCTGCTTGATACCCTGATAAAGAGCGGAGCCGTGTTCTACTGTGTCCCATTTGTTGAGTGCGACGACGAGGGCGCGTCCTTCCTCCAGCACCTTGTCTGCGATGCGCAGGTCCTGCGCCTCCAGACCACGCGTGGAATCTAGCAGAAGCACGACGACTTCGGCGAAGTTCACAGCGTTCAGGCCGTCCGAAACAGCCAGCTTTTCCAGCTTATCCTGCACCTTGGCGCGCTTGCGCATGCCGGCCGTATCGATCAGGCGGACGGGGCGTTCTTCGCCGTCGGGGCTCGTCCATTGCCAATCGACCGCGATGCTGTCTCGCGTGATGCCCGCTTCGGGGCCAGTGAGTAGGCGGTTTTCGCCGAGCAGGCGGTTGATGAGCGTCGATTTGCCTGCGTTAGGGCGCCCGACAATGGCGAGCTTGAGCGGCGCGGCTTCGAGGTCGGCCTCGCTAGGTTCGCCCTCCTCTTCATCCTCTTCCTCCTCGCGGTCGATATAGGGCAGGAGGGCCTGGAACAGGTCAGCCATGCCCTGGCCATGTTCGGCAGAAAATGGGATGGGGTCGCCAAGGCCCAGGCTAAAAGCTTCCAGCACGCCGTCGTCGCCGGCTTTGCCTTCGGCCTTGTTGGCCATCAATACGACAGGTGCGTCACCTTCGCGGAGCCAGCGGGCGATTTCCTCGTCCAGCGGGGTCACGCCAGCGCGAGCGTCGATGACAAACAGCGCGACATCGGCATTTTCCACGGCTGCCTGCGTCTGCATACGCATGCGGCCGGGGAGAGTCTGAGGATCTTCATCCTCATAGCCCGCGGTGTCGATGATGGTGAAATCGACGCCGAGCAGATTCGCCTGCCCCTCGCGCCGGTCGCGGGTGACGCCGGGCTGGTCATCGACCAGCGCCAGCTTTTTGCCGACGAGGCGATTGAAAAGGGTGGACTTGCCCACATTGGGCCGCCCGACAATGGCAACGGTGGGCAGCATGGTGGCCCGCTTCCTTTAAAATACTGGTGCTCCTGCGAAGGCAGAAGCCCAGTCCTTAACAGCGGAGCTGGACTTCTGCCTTCGCAGGAGCACGCTTATCTAACATTATCGTGGACGTTAACGAAGCGCCGTCAGGCGGCCGTCATCAGCCAGGATATAGAGTGTGTTGTTGGCGACTACCGGCGAGAGCGACATGGACTTGTGCATATCGACAGCGCTCTGCACCGCGCCGGTCGCCGGATCGACATAGTTGAGATCACCGTGGGTGGATACAAGGATCAGGCGTCCGCCCGCCAGGACGGGGCCGGTCCAGCGGATCGCATTCGCCTTCTTTTTTTCCTTTTCCCAGCGGCGCAGCTGGCTGATCCAGCGAATCTTGCCGGTCGCGCGGGCGACGCAGAGCAGTTTGGCGTCGCTGGTCACGACGAACACCCATTCACCCGCGACCCAAGGGGTCGAGATGCCGGCAACATTGATTTCCCACAGACGCTGACCGCTCACCAGTTCATAGGAGGCCATGCGGCCGCCCTGACCAATGGCGAAGACGCGGCCGCGGTCGATCACGGGATTAGCGTCGATGTCGGTGAGGCTGGCGACCGCTGTAGAAATGCTGGTGCGGGAAAGGGCGTCACCCCAGAGGGTGCGGCCATTTTCATAGCGATAGGCGGTCAATTCGCCCGAGCTGTAGCCCGCAATCACCGTGCCCTGCGCGGCGGCGGGCGCGGCAACGCCGAACACGCCGGTCACCTGCAGCGTGCCGCTGTCGGTCCACTGCACTTCGCCGTCCGTCTGGTTAAGGGCGAAGATCTGATTATCCTGGCCCATGACATAGACATGGCCGTTGGCGAGCGTCGGCGCGCCGCGCAGCGGGCCGCCGGGGCGCTTCTTCCACAGGATGGAGCCGTTGGCTGCGCTGAGTGCGGCAACGTCGCCGACGCCGGTGCTGGCATAGACCTTGTCATCGACGATGCTGACCCCGCCCCCGAAGAGGGCGCGGCCGCTGCCTTCGGCGGGGAGGGAGGTCTGCCACAGCTTTGCGCCGCTGTTGGCGTCAAAGGCGATGACATGCGCACCCGCATCAATGACGTAGAGCTTGCCATTGGCGATCACTGGCGAGGAGGCCAGGCGGGCGCGGGGCGTGCTGCCCTCGATCGAAGTGGTCCACGCCTGGCTGGGTGAGGCGCTCAGCGCCAGATGGCCCATTGCTTTGGAAGGGCCGCCGCCCGGCTGCGACCATTGGTCATTGGCATAGGCTTCGGGCAGCGATACGGGCACGTCGGCCAGGGTCGGATCGACCTCCACCCCCTGCTCGTTGGTGAGGATCGATACGCGGTTGCCGACCACAGGCGTCTTAGGTCCGCCCTTCTTGCCACCGATGATGCCGCAGCCCGCCAGCAGGGCGACCATCGCCGCCACGGTCAGGGCGCGGCGCGTGCCCGCAAATTTCGTCATGCTGTGCATCCCCATGCGCTTATCTTCATCCCTGTCCAGGCTCAGCCGGCGTTTCGACCGCATCTACCCCCAATAACCCTGCCATCTGTCGCGCGCGTGAACGGACTGACTGGGGCACGCTTGCATCCTTCGCCATGGCGGCGAACAGCGGCCCGGCAAGATCGGGCTTGCGCATCTTCATATAGGCGATGGCGACCAGTTCGCCCGCGCTGCCGAACCAGGGCGCGCCTTCCACCGCAAGCGGCTTCAGCCGATCGACAACCTGCTGAGGCTTCAGCGTCTCGAACTCCAATGTTGTCTGACGGATAAGGGCCAGGTCGCGATACGGCTGGTCGAGCGAACTGTCAGCGGCCATCGCCTGATAGGCGGCGATCGCGGCCTTGTTGTCGCCCTTGCGTGCGGCGGCGCCCGCCTTCACCAGGAGGGCGGAGGCGCGGAAGCCGGGCTGGCTCGCGTCGGTCAGGGCATCCAACTGCTTGGCGTCGGGCGTGCCGCCGCCTACGGCCGTCGCTATGACCTTGTCCATTTCTTCCGAAACGGCCTGGGACTTAGTGGCGCTGTAATGCTGCCAATAAAGCCAGCCGGCGAAGGCCACGAGCCCGATGACGACGGCCGCGACAATCCAGCGGCCAAAGCGCTGCCAGAAGGTCAGCAGCTGGTCTTGGCGAACGGCCTCATCGACCTCACGCATGAAGGCTTCGCTGTTTTGCGGCGTCAGGGCCACTTGGGTCTCCAGATAGGCGTCAGAAAAAGCTCGCGGAAGGCGCGATCAATAGCGGCGGCGGAGCTTAGCGCAAATCACTTTTTGGGCCGATAGACCTGATCTGCGGTTGGAAAGCTCCGGTTGCGCACTTCGGCGGCATAGCGTTCGGCCGCGCCGCTGATGGTGTCGGCGATATTCTCGTAGCGTTTGACGAAGCGAGGGGTGCGTTCGAACATGCCCAGCATGTCCTCCGCAACCAGCACCTGGCCGTCGCAATGGGCCGACGCGCCGATGCCGATGACCGGTATGTCGAGGCTGTCGGTGATGGCGACGGCAAGGTCTTCCATAACGCCTTCCAGCACTACCGCGAAGGCGCCCGCGCTGGCGACGGCACGGGCGTCGTCCATGATCTTGGCATGTTCTTCCTGGCTTTTGCCGCGCGCGCCATAGCCGCCGAGCGCGTTCACGGCCTGCGGCGTGAGCCCGACATGGGCCATGACGGGGATGCCGCGCTGGGTCAGGAAGGCGATGGTTTCGGCCATGGCCTGCCCGCCTTCCAGCTTGACCGCAGCGCAGCCGGTTTCGGCCATGACGCGGCTGGCGCTGGCGAAGGCGTGGGCGGGGGAAGCTTCATAGCTGCCGAAGGGCATGTCGACCAGGACGAGGCTGTGATAGCTGCCCCGGACCACGGCGGCGCCATGGGCGATCATCATGTCCAGCGTGACGGGCAGGGTTGAGGGCAGGCCGTAGATCACCTGACCGAGCGAATCGCCGACCAGCAGCATGTCGCAATGGGGATCGAGAAGCTGCGCCTGCCGTGCGGTGTAGGCGGTCAGCATCACCAGGGGCTCGTCCGTTTTCCCTTCGGCCTTGCGGCGCTGGATGGCGGGGACGGTGAGGCGCTTCATCGGCGCGGGCGTGGGATTGGCGCGGCTGGTGGACGTGTCGAGCGTGAAGGTGGTGGACATGAAAAGGGCTGTACCCCAGCGGGGTCGCGGGCGCAAATCGGGGGGCAGGCCAGTTTTGCCGAACCGGATTTCATGAAGGAAATAGCGAATTGAAAAAGAACGGGAGCGGCGGGCCTGTGCCGCTCCCGCAGGGGGTGAACATCGTTACGGGATCAGAACGAGAATTTGATCGTTCCGCCCCAGGTCCGCGGGTCGCCGGGCTGACCGGCGATCAGGCCGGTGTTGCCGGGTGCAACCTGCAGATTTTCGATATAGTTGACGTCGAAGGCGTTGCGGACCCAACCGAACACATCGAAGCCTTCGCCACGGAACCCGGCGCGGAAGTTGGTCAGGGCATAGCCCTTCACTTCGGTGTAGCGCGAGGGCGAAGCGTTGGAGTTCCAGTGCGAGCGGTAGTTGCCGTCCACGCCCACATAAAGCTGGCCGTCCTTGTCCAGCAGCGTCACCGGAATGTTATATTCCGCGCCGTAGGAGAAGGCCCATTTCGACACGCCGGGCAGACGCTCCCCGGAAATATCGACGAAGGGCGGGCTGACTTGGTTGGCCGTCGCTGCCGGTCCGGGCGTGCCGGTGTAGGTGCACTTGCCGGTCACGACGATCCCGGTGCTTGACCCGCCGCTCAGTTCCGGCGGCGGCGGTGCGTTGCAGAACTTCACATATTTGGCGTCGGTATAGGCGCCGTTGGCATAGGCGGTGAAGCGGTCGCTGGCGACGACCTTGAGGTCGGCCTCGATCCCCTGCGACCGCACCTTATCGGCATTGGCGAGATAGCCGCGCGTCGTGCCGAACTGGCCGCCATTTACCGTTGCCTGGAAATCCTTGATCTCAGTGCGGAAGGCAGTGAGATTGAAGGTCGCGCGGCGGTTCCAGAACTGGGTCTTGAGCCCCGCCTCGAAATGGTTGACCGATTCCGGCTTCACCGTGCCTGCAGCATAGTTGACCGTGTTGTCAGAGTTGAGCGGCAAGCCGTTCTGATTGATGCCCAGCGTCTTGAAGCTCTTGGCATAAGTCACATAGGCCAGAATGTCGGGCGCGATCTTGTAATTGACGTTGAAGTCATAGGTGAAGTTCCAGGCACTGTCGGAAGGCGCGCTGACCTGCGGCTGGTAGATGCCGCACTGCGCCGTCAGTACGGGGTTGCCTGCCGTCGCGGACGGAGCGCAGCTGGTGATAACCGCGCCGGAACCAGTGGTCACGACACGCTGGTAGAAGCCCGACTTCTTGTCATAGTTGAGGCGCGCGCCCGGCTGAATAGTCAGGGCATCCGTGACCTTCCAGCTCAGCTGGCCGAACAGGGCCGCACTCTCACTCTTGAGCCATTGGGTGTTGGTCGCGGTCAGGCCCTGGAGGATGCTCGGGTTGTTGGCATTGGCGCCGGTCAGGTTCCACTTGCTGGCTGCCGCACCCTGCTGTTCCGTACCCTGGGTGTCGATCCGCTGCTTGAAGCCGAAGAGGCCGACGACGAAGTCGATCTTCGGGCTTGAGTAATTATAGCGGAATTCCTGGCTATACTGGTCCTGCTGCGAGGGGTTCTGCGACTTGGAAACGATCGGCAGGCCGGTGAAATCGCGGTCGTTCGCAGGCTTCCAATCCCAGAAGCGCCAGGCGGTGACGGAGGTCAGCGTGCCAGGGCCGATATCCCATTTGATCCGCGCGGAGACGCCGCCGATCTTGTTGCCAGCATTTAGTTCGCTGTCGAGGTCGGTCAGCCGGTCATAGGGATTGCGGCTGGGCACGACATAGCCCTGCGCCGCGGCCAGAGCGTCATATTGGCGGGTGATGACGCGCTGCGTCGTGCCTACGCGGACGAAGACGGTGCCGCAGCATTCGGGGTCCTGCTTGCTGTAGTCGCCCGAAAGGGTGAGGCTGAAATCATCGTTCGGCTTGAACAGCAATTGGCCGCGAAGGCCGAGATTGTCCTGTTCGTTGATCCAGCGGCGGCTCGTCACATTATAGATCGTGCCACGGCGGCTGGTCGTGGCAACAGCGAGGCGCGCGGCGATCGTGTCCGACAGTGGACCGGAAATGGCAGCCTTGGCCTGCTTGTAGTTGAGGTTGCCGGCGGTCACCTCCGCGCGGCCTTCGAAATCGAAGGTCGGCTGGTTGGTCGTGATGTTGATCGCACCTGCCGTGGTGTTCTTGCCGTACAGCGTGCCTTGCGGGCCACGCAGAACTTCGACCTGGTTGACGTCCAGGAAGTCGAAGGTCGCGGCAGCGACGCGCGAATTGTAAACGTCATCGACATAGATGCCGACGCCCTGTTCAAAGCCGTCGCTGGTCAGACCGAAGGGCACGCCCAGACCGCGGATGTTGACCGAGGTATTGCGTGGGTTGGTCGTATAGACCTGCAGCGTCGGCGCAAGCTGTTGAAGCTTGACGACGTTGAAATTGCCGGTCGCTTCGATGCTGTCGCCGCGAATGACGGAGATCGCCAGCGGCACTTCCTGCGCCGTTTCCTGACGGCGGCGGGCGGTAACGATGATCACCTCGCCGCGCGGGCTGGATGCCTGATCGTCCGTCGTGTCGGCAGCTGCTGATTGAGTGGCGTCCTGCGCATAGGCATTGGACGCAATGAAGGATGCGCTCGCCACGGTGGCGAGCAACAGAGAACGCGCAATCATAAGATTCCCCTTCCGGATGTCCGGTGAATGTTGATCGCGGCCTTTCCGGTGCGTCCGGTCAAAGCCGATGGTCTGGGAATGGTATGGACAGTAAGCGGCCCACCCCCTGCCGCCTGTTATTCACCGCCTGTCCGGCGGCTTGGCATTACGACCCTTTGTTGCCCCCGCTATTTTGTCAGGCGGTGAGCCGAGTCTTTTCCGTCACGTCGATCTGAACGACGCGGGCATCATGCACGGTCAATGTGATCGACCCGAAACGCAGCGCTTCAAGCACGCCACGCACCTTTTCGATGCTTGCGGAAATATCGTGCCGCTGGCCGTCTGCACGGCCGTTGCGGGCGAATTCAATCGGTCGATGATCACTCATATGCACCTCTAAGCCGCCTTTTATCTCAACTAATTTAATAGACAAAAAAGCAAATATATAGGGCGCCCAAGTTTGTCTTGTAGCGCCCTCAATTCAGCTGATTACTCGCATTGCGCTCATTCTTCTTTCATTATGGGGTAATGGTATGGCGGGTCGCATTTGCCGCATGACAGACGCCTGTTCATGGGCATTGTCGATCAGCCGGTCCAGCAGCGCCTGGCCAAATTGCCATTCGCCCAGACCCGAATCGGCATTGATGTGACCGCTAAAGCCAGCATCGACGAAAGTGCTGCCCCAGTTCTTCGCGACGCTGTGCGCCCGTTCGAAGAAGATATAGGGGTCGTTGCGGCTGGCCACGACATAGGAGGGGAAGGGCAGCTGCGCGCGCGGCGTGGGGCCAAAGCCACCGATCGTCTCTGGCGTTTCCATCCTGTCGCAGTCGGGAGGGGCGACCAGTAGCGCGCCGGTCACCGGCCAGCCATAAGCCTGGCTCTGCAAAGCGCCCCACCAGGCGACGGCCAAGCACCCAAGGCTGTGCGCAGCCAGGATGATGGGGCCGTTCGCCTCCCGAATGGCGGCGTCAAGGCGCGTCACCCAGGCGTTGCGGTTAGGGCTGGCCCAACTGCCAAGATCAACCCGCTGGCAATCACCGCGGGCTTCTTCCCACAAGGTTTGCCAATGACCGGGCCCGCTATTGTTGAGACCCGGGATGGTCAAAACGACCGGAAGGCGCGCGTCACCGAGATGACCGAATCGATCCATGGCCTGATCCTCGTCCAATTACCCGACCAGACATAACTCTAGTTTTTGAATAGACAATAGTTCAGCGACCAAATGTGTTCAAATTTAGGCGACCGGATTCATCTGGGGTTCAGCTTCGGTGGCCCTCATGAAGGGTGGGCAGCGCCCTCTTACCAAGGGTATATCAGGCCGTAATAGGAGAAGACGTTCCGCCCATAGGCTTCGTCATAGTCGGGCTGCACGCCAGGTAGATGACGGGGGGCTTCGTCCAGCTTTTCCTTGTCCAGATCGACCACATAGCCGCCTTTGTCCGTGTCATAATTCAGCATGGACCAGGGCAGGGGATAGTGGTCATTGCCAAGGCCCAGGAACCCGCCGAAGGACAGGACGGCGTAGCGGACCTGCCCGCTGCGCTTATCCACCATGAAGTTGGAGATGTGGCCAAGCCTTTCGCCCTCGCGATTATAGACGGCCGTGCCTTCCACCCGGTCCGAAGCGATCAGGTCGCTGGGATTTTCTGTTGCTGGGCTGGTCATTGTCACGCTCCTGCACAGTTATGAGCTATATAGACGAAACCGGGGGGCTTCGGCGGGGTTCCCATTTCTTCAGGCAGGAGGATCATATGAAGATCAATCGTAGCGGATCGGCGGTTTGGAGTGGCGGCCTGAAGGACGGAAAGGGCGCGATTTCCACGCAGAGCGGCGCGCTGGACGCGCATCCCTATGGCTTTGCCATGCGGTTCGAGGGCGTGCCGGGCACCAACCCGGAAGAATTGATCGCGGCGGCCCATGCGTCCTGCTTCACCATGGCGCTGTCGCTGATCCTCGGCGAGGCCGGGCTGACGGCGGAGAAGATGGAGACGAACGCGGTCGTGACCCTGGAGCAGCAGGAAGGCGGCTTTGCGATCACCGCGAGCAAGTTGACGCTGAAGGCGAAGATTCCGGGGGCGTCCGACGAGCAGTTTCAGGAACTGGCGGCCAAGGCCAAGGCCAATTGCCCTGTGTCCAAACTGTTGAACGCGGAGATCAGCCTGGACGCGGAACTGCTAGGCTGACGCGAAACGGCGGGTGCGTACATGCTCCCGCCACGCGATATAGAGGCCGCTCGCAATGATGAGCGTCGCGCCGGTCCAGGTGGTGGCGATCGGCCATTCGCCCCAGATGACAAGGCCGAGCATCGTCGACCAGATGATGGTGCTGTAGTCCATCGACAAGACGACGGAGACGGGGGCGCAGCGCAGCGATCCGGTCATGCACAGTTGCGCGCAGCCGCCGGTAAGGCCGACACCGACGAGCAGTGCCCAGGTTAGCGGATCATGCGCCTGTCCGACGAACAGCATCAGCAGGGCGAGCGGCGGGATCGACAGGACGGTGAACCAGAAGACTATGACGCCCGCCCGTTCCGTTCGCCCCAGATCGCGCAAGACCAGGCTGATGCAGGCGGTCATGATCGAGCCGGAAAGGGCCACCGCCAGGCCCAACGGCGGGAAATGCGCGCTGTCCGGGCGGATCATGATCACTATGCCTGCGAAGCCGAGCAGGATAGCCGCCCAGCGGTGCGGGCCGGTTGCTTCCCGCAACAACAGAGCGGAGAGCAGGGTGGCGAAGATGGGCATGGTGAAGCCGATGGTGGTCGCCTCCGTCAACGGCAGCAGCATGTAGGAGCCGAAGTTGAGCGCCATGCCGGTGAGGCCAAGCGCCGTCCTGCTGACATGAGCGCCAAGCCGGTTGGTCCGTACGGAAGGCAATCCGTCGGTCAGCGCGACCCATGCGATGATGATCGGCAGGGCCAGAGCCTGTCGGTAGAAGAGCAGCTCGCCAAGATGCACGCCGCGCGTGCCCACGACTTTGCCCAGCGCGAACATCGCCGCCAGGAAGGCCATGGCGACGAGGCGCAGTCCGATGCCGGTGAGTGGCCGCTCCTCCCGCAGAGGGGGGGGCGGCGGAAGCTCCTCCGGGGGGCTGGTGGGGGCAGGCGGTTGCACGCGCCCGCTTTAGACATGCGCCGAGATGAGGCAACCGCCGAGATGTTATTTAGCGGGTTTCCGGAATTTCAATGTCATGCGGTCGCTTTCGCCGATCGCGAGATATTTCGCTTTGTCGACTTCGCCGTTGGTAAGAGAGGGAGGCAGGGTCCAGACGCCCTTCGGCCAATCGGCCGTATCCCGCGGATTGGCGTTGATTTCGGACGCGCCCACATATTCGAAACCGGCCGCTTCGGCCAGGCGGCGAATGGTCGAGACCTTAAGATAGCCGCTGCTCTTTTCCAGCGCGACGTCCCGGCCTTCGGGCAGGCGGTGATCGACGATGCCGAGCGTGCCGCCGGGTTTCAGGAGATCGTAGAAGGTCTTGAAGGTCGCTGCCTCTGTTCCCGCCATCACCATATTGTGGACGTTGCGGAAGGTGAGCAGCGTATCGACGCTGCCGGCCGGTATCATCGCGGTCTGGTCGGGGAAGGGGACCAGCTTCACCTTGTCATAGACGTCAGGCTTGGCGGCAAGGAAGTTCCGATAGCCGTCGAGATAGCGGCCGGAGGGTTGGAGGGCATAGAGGGTGCCCTTCTCGCGGAGGAGCGGGGCCAGGATTTCCGTGTACCAGCCGCCGCTGGGGCTATATTCCACCACGGTCTGCCCGGGCGAGACGCCGAAGAAGGCGAGCGTTTGCGCCGGATGCCGATATTTGTCGCGCGCCATGTTGGCCGCGCTCCGGGTGGGCGCGGCGACTGCGGCGGCGATGGGATCGGCTGGCTGGGCAGGCTGGTGGCCTGCATGACCGGCATGCTGTGCGGCGAGCGGCAGGGCGGGAACAGCGATAGCGGTCAGCAGCAGACCGGCGCGCGCGATACGGTTCATCGGAAATCCTCTCCTTCATCGGCGAGGGAAACAGATGTGCCGTTTGCGCTGGCGGAGCGCAAGCTGCTGGCGGGACCCTAAGCCCCGCCAGTCATGATTTGTTACAGGCAGGCTTCGAGGAAGGGCTGGTCGAAGCCGAACTGCCGCGCTTTGTCCAGCGTGTAGGGACGCAGGCCCATGGAGCGATATTCGCCGACGATGCGGCCGCTGTCGTCCTCGTCATGATATTCGAATTTGAACAGTTCCTGGGTGACGATGACGTCGCCTTCCATGCCGATGACTTCGGTCACATTGGTGACCCGGCGCGAGCCGTCGCGCAGGCGCTTGACCTGGACGATGAGGTCCACCGAGTCGGCGATCTGCTTGGAGATGGCTTCCTTCGGGATTTTGATGTCGCCCATCAGGATCATGTTTTCCATACGGCCCAGGCACTCGCGGGGCGAGTTGCTGTGGAGCGTGCACATGGAGCCGTCATGACCGGTGTTCATCGCGGCGAGCAGATCGAAACATTCCGCACCACGAATTTCGCCCAGGATGATACGATCGGGGCGCATACGCAGGGCGTTCTTGACGAGATCGCCGATGGTGATCGCCCCTTGCCCTTCCAGGTTCGGGGGCCGGGTTTCGAGCGGAAGCCAGTGCGGCTGCTGCAGGCGGAGTTCGGCTGCGTCCTCGATGGTCAGCACGCGCTCGCCCGGGTCGATCATCTTCGACAGGGCGTTGAGCATGGTGGTCTTGCCCGAGCCTGTGCCGCCCGAGATGACGATGTTCATGCGGCAGGCGCCCGCGATCTTGAGCGCGGTGCACATTTGCGGGCTCATCGCGCCCCATTGCGCCAGCATGTCGAGCGTGATCGGCTTGGCGGAGAATTTACGGATCGAGATGGCGGTGCCGCGCAGCGAGAGCGGTGGCACGATCACGTTGACGCGGCTTCCGTCGGGCAGGCGGGCGTCGGCCAGCGGCGTGGTCTGGTCGACGCGGCGGCCGACCTTGTTCACGATGCGCTGGGCGATCTGGAACAGATGCTCTTCGTCGCGGAATTTGATGGGCGCGATCTGGAGCTTGCCCTTCTTTTCGATATAGGTCTGTTCCGGGCCGTTGACCATGATGTCGCTGACGTCCGGGTCGGCCAGCAATTCCTCTAGCGGGCCAAGGCCGAGCAGTTCATCGACCAGCACCTTTTCCAGGGCGAACTGTTCACGCCGGTTGAGGGTGAGCTTGAGTTCGGCAAGCACCTCCATGATGATCGGGCGGAATTCTTCCGCCAGTTCATCCTTGCTGAGCGTGGCTGCTGCTTCGGGATCGACGCGTTCGAGCAGGCGAGGAAGGACCTGTTCCTTGATCTTGTGGACCGATGCTTCAAAGCCCTGCGGCCCCGCGTCGGGCACATGTTCGGCATTGGCGCGATCGGACAGGCGCTGCAAGGCGTCGGCGTTGCGCTGCATCTGGCCGGTAGGCGCGGAAAGCGGATCGATCGGTGTTTCGGCGGGCAAGGGCGCCATGTCCAGCGGCGGGAACTGATCGCCTCCCCGCGCTTCGTCGCGAGGCGCTCCGCCCTGCATCGGCCGGGCTACGCCGAATCCCGGCTTGATGCCGGCAGCTCCATTTTTCCGTCCAAACGCGCTCATAATTCTCCGCCGGGATGTTCCAATCGGTCCAGCCAACCACAAAGAGACCGATCAAATATGGCTGGAAATGGTGAATAGGGCGGAAACTTTGACAAATGGCTAATGGATCGGGAGGCTCGTGTCCCAGGCGCGCCACAGCAAAAAGGCCGCGCTCCGAGGTGTGGAGCGCGGCCTTCCCAATTTACGTGAGAGCAGTTGTTGCGGCCGTCAGCCGGCATGCTCCGCAAGGACGGTAAGACCCTTTTCATTCACTTCCGCAAAGCCGCCCTGGACAGGGATGATTTCGGGTGTGGAACCGGCGCTGGCGAAGATCTGGATCGCGCCGTCGCGGACGGTGGACATGAAGGGGGCGTGGCCTTCCAGCACGCCGAAGTCGCCATCGGTGCCGGGGACGACGACCTGATAGACCTCTTCCGAACGGACGAGCTTTTCGGGGGTCACGAGTTCGAAATGCAGTGCCATCTTTAACTCTCCCCCCTCCCTTTCAAGTCTTAGGAGGGGCACGGGACCCTCCTAAGAGGGCAGGGGGTGGGTGCGATTGCGTAAGCAATCGCCTGCAGCCTGTCGGGATGGGTTAGAAGCTCGCTGCGCGAGCTACCCACCCCAACCCCTCCCTTGAAAGGGAGGGGTTAGTTTTGTTCAGCTTACGCCGCTTCAGCGGCCAGCTTCTTCGCCTTTTCGATGGCTTCGTCGATGCCGCCGACCATGTAGAAGGCGTTTTCGGGCAGATGGTCATATTCGCCTTCGACCACGGCCTTGAACGACTTCACCGTGTCTTCGATCTGGACGAACTTGCCCGAGATGCCGGTGAAGACTTCGGCGACGTGGAAGGGCTGCGACAGGAACTTCTGGATCTTGCGGGCGCGGGCGACGGTCAGCTTATCTTCTTCGCTGAGTTCGTCCATGCCCAGGATCGCGATGATGTCCTGAAGCGACTTGTACTTCTGCAGGATCGACTGCACCGCGCGGGCGGTGTCATAATGTTCCTGGCCCACGGTGCGCGGCTCCAGCACGCGGCTGGTGGAGTCGAGCGGATCGACCGCCGGATAGATGCCCAATTCCGAAATGGCGCGGTTGAGAACGGTGGTGGCGTCCAAGTGCGCGAACGAGGTCGCGGGCGCCGGGTCGGTCAAGTCGTCCGCGGGGACGTACACGGCCTGCACCGAGGTGATCGAACCCTTGTTGGTCGAGGTGATGCGCTCCTGCAGCGCGCCCATGTCGGTCGCGAGGGTCGGCTGATAGCCCACGGCCGAAGGAATACGACCGAGCAGAGCGGACACTTCCGCGCCCGCCTGGGTGAAGCGGAAGATGTTGTCGACGAAGAAGAGCACGTCCTGGCCTTCCTGGTCGCGGAAATATTCCGCGATGGTGAGGCCCGACAGGGCGACGCGAGCGCGGGCGCCCGGGGGCTCGTTCATCTGGCCGTAAACCAGCGCCACCTTCGAACCTTCGCTGATCGCGTTGCCGTCGGCGTCCTTGGCGATAACGCCGGCGTCGAGGAACTCGTGATAGAGGTCGTTACCTTCGCGGGTACGCTCACCGACGCCCGCGAAAACCGAGGTGCCGCCATGGCCCTTCGCGATGTTGTTGATCAGTTCCTGGATGAGCACGGTCTTGCCGACGCCAGCGCCGCCGAACAGGCCGATCTTGCCGCCCTTTGCGTAAGGGGCGAGAAGGTCGATGACCTTGATGCCGGTGACCAGGATCGAGCTGTCGGTCGACTGATCGACGAACTCGGGAGCCTTGGCGTGGATCGGGGCGGAGAGGGTGGTTTCCACCGGGCCGCGCTCGTCGATCGGCTCACCGACGACGTTCAGGATGCGGCCGAGGGTAGCCGGGCCGACGGGAACGCTGATCTGCGCGCCGGTGTCGGTCACTTCCTGACCGCGGGTCAGACCGTCGGTCGAGTCCATCGCGATGGTGCGGACGGTGTTTTCACCCAGATGCTGGGCGACTTCCAGCACAAGGCGCTGGCCGTTGTTGCTGGTTTCCAGCGCCGAGAGAATGGCGGGGAGTGCATCGGGGAAGGTCACGTCGACGACAGCGCCGATGACCTGCGAGATGCGGCCTACATTGTTGGTGGTTGCCATGACTGCTTCCTTGCGTGCGTGATCTTAGAGGGCTTCGGCGCCCGAAATGATTTCGACCAGTTCGGTGGTGATCGCTGCCTGACGGCTGCGGTTATACTGAATGGTCAGCTTGTTGATGAGGTCGCCGGCATTGCGGGTCGCATTGTCCATGGCGGTCATCGAAGCGCCCTGTTCGGACGCATTGTTTTCGAGCAGCGCCTTGAAGAGCTGGACCGTGATGTTGCGCGGCAGCAGGTCGTCGAGAATCGCTTCCTCGCTCGGCTCATATTCCACCGTCGCGCCGATGGCGTTGCGGTCAGCGTCTTCCGGGATCTTGACCGGGATGATCTGCTGTTCGGTCGGGATCTGGGCGAGAGCCGACTTGAACTGCGAATAAAAGAGATGCGCAACGTCGAACTTGCCGTTCAAATACATCTCGGTCAGTTCGCGCGCGATTTCCTGCGCCTGGTCAAACCCGGGCTCCTTGGCTCCGGTGGTGTCGAACTGGGCGACGATCATGCCGGGGAAGGCGCGGTTGATGACCGGACGGCCCTTGCGGCCGATCAGGTAGAAGCGGACGGTCTTGCCCTGCTCGATCAGCTCATCAGCCTTGGCACGCGCGGCCTTGACGATGTTGGCGTTGAACGCGCCAGCAAGGCCTCGGTCGGAGTTGGCGACGACCAGCAGATGGACATCATCCTTGCCGGTGCCCGCGAGCAGGGGCGACGCGCCTTCGCCCGAACCACCCGCGATCTTCGAGGCGAGGCTGGCGACGACCGCTTCGAGACGGCTGGAATAGGGGCGAGCGGCTTCAGCAGCGGCCTGCGCCTTGCGCAGCTTCGCCGCGGCGACCATCTGCTTCGCCTTGGTGATCTTCTGGGTCGATTTCACCGACCCGATGCGGAGCTTCAGTTCCTTGAGGCTGGCCATGTACCGTCTCGTTCAATCCTGTTCCGTCATGCCAGCACAAGCTGGCATCTCACGCCCCCAGGTCGGACCTATCCGGCCTGAGACCCCAGCTTGCGCTGGGGTGACGGCTAAATATTAGGCGAAGGTCTTGCCGAAGCTGTCGAGCGCGGCCTTCAGCTTGCCCTTGGCATCGTCGCCCAGATCCTTGCTGTCGCGGATCGCGGCGAGGACGTCGGCATGGTCGTGGCGCAGATAGGCGAGCATCAGCTCTTCGTAACGCGTCACATCCTTGACGGCGACATTGTCCAGATAGCCGTTGGTGCCGGCGAAGATCGACGCGGTCTGCTCTTCGAAGGGCAGCGGCGAGAACTGGGCCTGCTTCAGCAGCTCGGTCAGGCGCGCGCCACGGTTCAGCAGCTTCTGGGTCGAAGCGTCGAGGTCCGAACCGAACTGGGCGAAGGCCGCCATTTCGCGATACTGGGCCAGCTCCAGCTTGATCGAGCCGGAAACCTTCTTCATCGCCTTGGTCTGCGCGGCGGAGCCGACGCGCGACACCGACAGGCCCACGTTAATGGCCGGACGGATGCCCTGGTAGAAGAGGTTGGTTTCGAGGAAGATCTGGCCGTCGGTGATCGAGATCACGTTGGTCGGAATGTAGGCCGACACGTCGCCCGCCTGCGTTTCGATGATCGGCAGGGCGGTCAGCGAGCCAGCGCCGTTCGCGTCGTTCATCTTGGCTGCACGCTCCAACAGGCGGCTGTGCAGGTAGAACACGTCGCCGGGATAGGCTTCGCGGCCCGGAGGACGACGCAGCAGCAGCGACATCTGACGATAGGCGACGGCCTGCTTGGAAAGGTCGTCATAAACGATCACGGCGTGCATGCCGTTGTCGCGGAAGAATTCGCCCATGGTGACGCCGGTGTAGGGCGCCAGATACTGGAGCGGAGCGGGCTCCGAAGCAGTCGCGGCGACGACGATCGAATATTCCATCGCGCCATTTTCTTCGAGCTGCTTGACGATCTGCGCGACGGTCGAGCGCTTCTGGCCGACGGCGACGTAGATGCAGTAGAGCTTCTTGCTCTCGTCATCGCCCGCGTTGATGCCCTTCTGGTTGATGAAGGTATCGATCGCGACGGCGGTCTTGCCGGTCTGGCGGTCGCCGATGATCAGTTCGCGCTGGCCACGGCCGACGGGGACGAGGGCGTCGATCGCCTTGAGGCCGGTCTGCACAGGCTCGTGCACCGACTTGCGGGGGATGATGCCCGGCGCCTTGACTTCAACGCGCTTGCGCTCGGTGTAAGCGATCGGGCCCTTGCCGTCGATCGGGTTGCCGAGGCCGTCAACGACGCGGCCGAGCAGGCCCTTGCCGACCGGAACGTCGACGATGGTGCCGGTGCGCTTGACGGTGTCGCCTTCCTTGATCTCGGCGTCCGAGCCGAAGATCACGACGCCGACATTGTCGGCTTCGAGGTTGAGCGCCATGCCCTGCACGCCATTGGCGAACTCGACCATTTCGCCCGCCTGGACGTTGTCGAGGCCATGGACGCGGGCGATGCCGTCACCCACGGTCAGCACGGAACCGACTTCGCTCACCTGCGCTTCGGTGCCAAAATTGGCGATCTGGTCCTTGATGACCTTCGAAATTTCTGCGGCGTTGATATCCATGTTCAGCCTTTCATCGCCAGGGCGAGACTATTCAAACGGGTGCGGATGGAGGAATCGATCATCTGGCTGCCGATCTTGACGACCAGCCCGCCGAGGATCGCGGGATCGACCTTTGCATCGACCGCGACTTCGCGGCCGACACGGGCCCGCAGGCTCTGCTGCAGGGCGGTGAGCTGATTTGCGTCGAGCGGATGCGCGCTCGTCACTTCGGCGCGGGTTTCGCCCTTGTGATTCGACAGCAGCGTCTCATAGGCGCGGATGACGGCAGGCAGCTGCGCGAGGCGGCGGTTCTGCGCCAGGACGCCCAGGAACTTGGTGGTGAGTGAGTCGAGGCCCATCGACGCCGCAACGGCCGCAACCGTCTTGCTCGCGGTATCGCGGCTCAGCACCGGATTATTGATGAGGCCCTTGAAATCCGCCGATTCGGCGAGTGCCGCCTTGATCGCGCCGAGGCTGCCCGCCACGGTGTCGAGGGCGTTGCCGTCGCGAGCCAGATCGAACAGCGCAACCGCGTAGCGGCCGCTGAGGCTAGCCTGAATGCCGCCGGTAGTCTCCACGCGCTTACCGTCCTCCACTTGATTTGCCGGTCATGCAAAAAGAGGGGAGCAGTAGCTGCCCGTTCCCCTGTTGCCGGGCCGGTTAGCAGCGGGATTATGACTATGCAAGTCATGGAACGCGATTCCGTCACAAGGATGGAATCAAGGCGATTTGCCGGCGCGTCCTGCCGCCGGATTCCCGTCAGTTGGATAGATCGGACGGGGCGAGGCGGCCCTTGCGGCAATGATAGACTAGCCGCTCATTGGGCTGGGCAGGCAGGAGCGTGGCGAGATCGGACCGCAGTCCGGCGATTTTCGCGAGCAGGTCGGATTCGCTGCCGCATGCTTTGATGGGGCCATCCTTCAGCAGCGCGCGTGCCTTGTCCATCGTGTCGCTGTCCGGCAGCCAGCGCTGGACGCGCAATGTGCCCGTTGCAGGGTCAAAGCGGCTGACCGTGATGAAATTGCCGGAATCGGGCACGCTGGCCCGTTCCCACTCATTGCCTGCGGCAATATATTGGCTGTTGCCGTTGACGCAGCCGCTCTGGCTCCAGTGGAAGGGAATGTCGTTTGCTTCGGAGATGGTGAGGCGGCTGCGGTTGAGATCGATGCGGCAGATATTGTCGCCCTCCCACGCATAGGCATTGTTGCCCGTGACGCGGTTGTCGTCGGGTAGCTTCACCCTATCGTCGATGCTGGAAAAGCTGGGTTTCAGGAAGAAGATGGCGAAGGCGCCCAGCAATAAGAGGCCACCGCCGGCCAGGAACCAGGTTGCGCGCCGTTCACGGCCCTGGCTGTAGAAAAGCCCGCCTGCGCCCAAGCCGAGGACGGCGAGGGCGAGGAGGACCGCTGCCCCAGCCATCGCATTTTCGCGCGCGGAGATGACGTCGCGCTCGGCGGTGTCGCGGGCTTTTTCGAGGGCGGCTTCGCGCGCATCGGCCTTGGCGCGTTCGGATTGTTCGCTCTGCTGCGCCTCACGCTGGGTGAGGGCTGCCTCGGCTGCGTCGGCTTCGGCCATGGAGCGGCAGGGCACGACCGTGTGGAGGGAGGAGACTCCCGCCTGACGGAGGAAGGAGGCGACTTCGCGCCAGGAGACGGCGAATCCGAACTCGGCGTCATTGCCGTCCGATACGGAGCCGAAGCTGTTGACGCCCAGCACCCGGCCGCAATCATCGACCAGCGGGCCGCCGCTGTTCCCGGCGGCGAGCGGCGCGGTGTGGAGGATGGTGTCGAAGCTCTGGCTGGAGCGGCCGGAGGATATGTTGCCGCTGGTCTTTACCGTGCTGAGCGGCTCTACCATCTGCTTGAGGCCAAGGCCCTGCGCGCGATCGACGGTGCCGGGGTAGCCGATGGCGGTGACATGCTGCCCATCGCTGACCGCGCCTGCATAAAAGGTGCTGACGGGAAGGCGGCCTTCCTCCAGCTGAATGAGCGCGAGGTCGTTGCCGGGCGAATAGGCGATGACGCGGCCGCCATAGCTTTTGCGGCCTTCGGACGGGATGACGCCGATGACGAGATTCTTCTCCTCGCGTGTCAGCTCCACCACATGGGCGTTGGTGATGACCTTGTCCGGCGCGATGGCAAAGCCGCTGCCATGGCCGACGAAATAGGCTTCGCTGCCATCGGTCGCGACGATGGCGATGCGGACCACGCCACGGGCGGCAGCGGCGATATCCTGCTGTTCCGCCAAGGCCGTAGCAGGCAAGGCGAGCGCGAGCAGGAGGCAGAGGCGACGAAGAAGAGCGACCATGGTTGCGCGCATTCATATGCGATGCCCGCACATAGGCAATGGGTGAAATGCTTTGACCGCAAGCCGCGGGAAGGCTGGCCCGCGCCGCTCTGCTACTCCATAAGCATGAACCAGATGACCGACCTTTACGCCTCGACGAAGACGCCGATCGATCCTGAAGCCTGCTGGGACGCTTTTCTGCGCCGCGACCGGGCGATGGACGGGCAGTTTGTCGGCGCGGTGCTGACGACCGGCATATATTGCAAACCCAGTTGCGCAGCGCGGCATCCGCGGCGGGAGAATATGATCTTCCTGCCCGATCCGGAAGCGGCGCGGGCGGCGGGATTTCGCGCCTGCCTGCGCTGCCGGCCCGATGAAGTGGGACGGGACAGGCTGGCAGTGGAGGCAGCAAAGCTGTTCATCGGTGCGGCAGAGACGCCGCCTTCGCTGGAGGAGGTTGCGGCCCATGGGGGCTATGCGCCGCATCATTTCCATCGGCTGTTCAAGCGCGAGACGGGGCTGACACCGGCGGCTTACGCCAGGTCGCTGCGCGCGGAGAGGCTGAAGGCCGCGCTGGAGGAGGGCACCAGTGTGACCAGCGCGATCTATGATGCGGGCTATAATGCGCCGAGCCGCGCCTATGCGGATGCGGAGCGGCATCTGGGGATGACGCCCAGCGCGTGGAAGGATGGCGGACGGGGCGTCATGATCCGCCATGTGGTGGTGAAGTCGAGCCTAGGTCCGGTGCTGGTCGCTGCGACCGCCAAGGGGCTGTGCCGGATCAGCTTCGACGAGGATGAGACGGATTTGCGGCGTCGCTTTCCGAAGGCAGAGATAGCGGGCGGCGACGTAGCGTTGGAGGGGCTGGCTGCGCAAGTCGTCCGCTTGATCGAGGAGCCTGGGCAGCCGATCGATCTGCCCCTCGATGTGTGCGGCACCGCGTTCCAACAGGCGGTGTGGGCGGCCCTCCGCGCGATTCCTCCGGGCGAAACGCGCAGCTATGGCGAGATCGCGGCGGCGGTCGGGAAGCCCGGCGCCGTGCGGGCGGCGGGCACGGCCTGTGGCGACAACGGCCTCGCGGTGCTGATCCCCTGCCATCGCGTCTTGCGGAGCGACGGGAGTTTGGGTGGCTATGCCTATGGGTTGGAACGGAAGAAGGCGCTGCTGAAGCGGGAAGGGCGCGATTGAGGGCGCTGTTTGTTCTTCCATTTGGGTCATGAGTGCGGCAGAAAATAGCGGGGATAAACGCCTTTGGGGGTAGGGTGATGAAGAGGGGATATAAGGGGCTGCTGGCCCTGCTTTTGTGCCTGTCGGCGGTGGTGCCCGGAGCGGCGCATGCGGCCTGGTTGCAGGCGAAGAGCAAGCATTTCATCATCTATAGTGAAGGCAGCGAGGGCAAGCTGCGCGATTTTGCGCAGAAGCTGGAGAAATTCGATTTCCTGCTCCGCCACATCACCCGCATCGATGATCCCGAGGCGGGCAGTCCGGTGCATGTCTATCTGCTCAACAGCGACCTCCAGATCATGCAACTGGCGCGCAATCGCAACGCCCGGGGCCTTTACGACACGTCAGACCGCTTCGCTTACGCGGTGCTGCCGCGGGACGGGAAGGCCGACGAGTTCGACCTGGGCGCGCAGGAGATCCTGTTCCACGAATATGCCCATCATTTCATGCTGCACCATTTCCCGGCCGCTTACCCGGCCTGGTACATAGAGGGGTTCGCCGAGTTCTTCTCAGCCATCAAATTCCCGAAAGATGGCGCAATCGAGTTCGGCAACATCCCCATGTATCGCGCGCCGGGCCTGGTATATGCGTCGCCCTATCCTCTGAAATTGCTGCTGGCCCGCAATGCCGAGAAGCTCGGGGCGATGGACGGCGACCGCTATTATGGCACTGCCTGGCTGCTGACCCATTATTTTCAGTATCGGCCGGATCGGCGGGCGGAAATCTCCCATTACCTAATGGATATCGCCAAGGGCGTGCCGGACATGAAGCTGGACAGCTACTTCGCCGGCGGCATCAATGGTCTGGAGAAGGATCTGCGCGCCTATATGAAGAAGCCGCTGGCAGCGTCCCGGTTGGCGCCGCAATCTCGGACGATCGAGGAAATTACCATCGGCCCGGTTGATCCGGTACAGGGTGCCCTTGTCGACAATGAGTTGCGGCTGATGCGCAAGGCGAAGCCCGAAGAGCTTACCGGCATCATCAGTTCCATCCGCCAGACTGCTGCGAAATATCCCGGCAATGCCTATGCGCTTGCGGTACTGGCGGAAGCCGAAGCTGCGGCGGAACAGAATGATGCTGCGCTGGCCGATGCCGACCGGGCGATCGCGATCGATCCCGCGCTGTCGCGCGCCTACAGCACGCGTGCGCGGCTGTTGCTGAACAGGGCGAATGACAGTGGCAAGGAGGAGGATTGGGCCGCGGCGCGCGCGTCGATTGTCAAAGCCAACCGGGCCGATACCGAAGACCCAGTGCCGCTGGACCTATATTACCGTTATAATGTGATGAGGGGTGGGCCGGTGCCGGAAGTCGCCATCGATGGGTTATACAAGGCATTCGAATTGTTGCCGCAACATGATGACTATCGTGTCGCCCTGTCCCATGCACTCGCGGGGCAAGGGAAATATGTGGCAGCTTCAAGGCTGCTCGACCCGATTGCTTATTCTCCACACGCGTCGGAGTCGCGGGACGCCGCGCTGCAGTTGAAGGCGCAATATGATGCGGCAGCCAAGGCGCAGCCCGAACCGGCTAAGAAGAGCGCTTCAGCCGCTCAATGATGGCGCGGCGTTCGGCCTTGCTCATGCCGCGCCACCGGCGGATTTCGTCGATGGTGCGGCCGCAGCCGGTGCAGATGCGGCCTGCCTTGTCCAGCTTGCAGATGTTGACGCAGGGGCTTTCCACGGGCGTTCAGGCCGTCACATGAAGCTGTAGGGATCGACGTCCACGGCGACGCGGGTGCCAGATTTCCAGGTGAGATCGCCGAGCCATTCGCGGATGGCGGCCTGCACGTCCATCGCCCTCGTGGCATGGATCAGCAGGCGGTGGCGGTGGCGGCCGCGCAGGACCGAGAGGGGGGCGGGCGCGGGGCCATAGATGCGCATGCCGTCGATCATCGGGGCGGACTTGCCGATCAGCCGGGCGACCTGGGCAGCTTCATCGGCATCCTCGCTCGACACGATGATCGCGGCGAAGCGGCCGAAGGGCGGGGCGTTAGCGCGGCGGCGATTTTCGGTTTCGACTTCGTAGAAGCGTTCCGAATCGCCTGCGATCAAGGCCTTGATGACTTCGGCTTCGGGCATGCGGGTTTGGATGAAGACGCGGCCCGGCTTCTGGCCCCGGCCAGCGCGGCCTGCGACCTGGACGATCTGCTGGAAGGTGCGCTCCGACGCGCGCAGGTCGCCGCCTTCCAGGCCGAGGTCTGCGTCGATCACGCCTACCAGCGTGAGGTTGGGGAAGTGATAGCCCTTGGTGACGAGCTGGGTGCCGATGATTATATCGACCACGCCCGCTTCGACCGATTTCACGAATTCGGCGACCTTGGCGGGGGACCAGAGCGTGTCGGAGGTGACGATGGCGGTACGGGCCTGGGGCCAGAGCGCCTTCACCTCGTCCGCGATGCGCTCGACACCGGGGCCGCAGGCGACCAGGCTGTCCTCTTCCTTGCACTCCGGGCAGAAGCGGGGCGAGGGGATGACATGGCCGCAATGGTGGCAGGCGAGGCGCTTCGTCAGGCGATGCTCGACCATCCAGCTGGTGCAATTAGGGCATTGGAAGCGGTAACCGCAATGGCGGCAGAGGGTGAGCGGCGCATAGCCGCGGCGGTTGAGGAAGAGGAGGCTTTGTTCGCCCTTTTCCATCGTCTCGTCGATCGCCTTGACGAGCGGCGGCGCGATCCAGCGGCCCCGTTCGGGCGGGTCGGTGAGGAGGTTGATGCCTTCTATCCCCGGCATTTCCGCGCCGCCGAAGCGGGAGGGAAGCTTGATTTCCTGATAGCGGCCAAGTTCGACCTGATGGCGCGTTTCGATCGCGGGCGTGGCGGAGGCGAGGATGACGGGGAATTTCTCAATGAGGCCCCGCATTACCGCAACATCGCGGGCATGGTAGTGTACGCCATCCTCCTGCTTGAAGCTGGCTTCATGGGCTTCATCGACGACGATCAGGCCAAGATTGGGATAGGGGAGGAAGAGAGCGGAGCGGGCGCCGACGACCACGGCGGCTTCCCCGGCCGCTATGGCGCGCCAGGCGCGGCGGCGCTCGGATTGGCGCAGGCCGCTGTGCCAGTTGACGGGGACCGTGCCGAAGCGCTTTTCGAAGCGTTCGAGGAAAGGTTCGGTGAGCGCGATTTCGGGGAGCAGGACGAGGACCTGACGGCCCTGCCGGATGGCGGCGGCGATGGCCTCGAAATAGACTTCCGTTTTGCCGGAGCCGGTGACGCCGTCGAGGAGGAAGGGTGCGAAGTTGCGATCCTCGACCGACTGGACGAACTGGTTCGCCGCTTCCGCCTGCTTGTCCGACAGGACGGGCGGTGCGTGGTCCGGGTCGGGCGCGGGGAAGGGCGTGTCCACGCTGACCTCCACCGCTTCGAAAGCCCCGGCCTTGACGAGACCGCGGATGACGGCGTCGCTGACGCCGCCGATCATCGCCAGTTCGCGGATCAGGCCCTGCCGCTCGCCGATGCGCTCCATCGCCTGTGCGCGTTGATCGGTCATGCGATCCGGAAGGTCGCCGGTGGCGCGATATTCGATGACCGTGCGCGCACCCTCGAGCGCGCTCATCGAGGCGAGCGTCATGCGCAGCACAGCGGCGATCGGGGCGAGATAATAGTCGGCCGTCCATTCGATCAGGCGGCGGAGCGTTTCCGGGACGGGCGGGGCATCGACGACGCTGGCGAGGTTGCGGAGGCGGTTGTCGCCCACGGTTTCGATTTCGGGGAAGGCGTCTTCATCCCACACCACGCCGATCAACTGGCGCGGGCCAAGCGGGGCGACGACGATGCTGCCAGGCTTGACGCTCATGCCGTGCGGCACGCGATAGTCGAGCGGGCCCAAAGCAGCGTTCAGGAGGATGACACGGGCGCGCGAACTCATCTGCCCCTCCCTATCGCCTGGGGGGCGGGAGGCAAGGCGGCGCGTTCAGATTTTCCAGTTGAGGGTCAGCCAGGGGACGTACGCTACGGCGTCGGGGCGATTGTCGCGGAAGGTCTGCTGGCGCATGAAAAGCAGCTGGGCGTCGAGCTTTTTGGCAAGCGGCTGACGCAGGCCGATCTGCTGGCGCATGACCGCGAGCCCGGTCTTGTCGCTGGGACGGGCGCGGTTCAGGTGGAAGAAAAATTCGGTGCCGGCGATCAGGGTCGGCGCTTTGGGCGAGCCGAGTGGAATAGCGGCTTGAAGCCGCTGGCGCAGGCGCCAGCTTGCGCGATCGGCGGTGTCGAAGAAGCGCTGCTCCATCCGTGTGCGGGCAAGGAAGACGCCGCGGGTGAAGGTGGCTTGCTGGAACAGGCGTAGTTCCTGTTCCGGGCCGGAGTGGAAGAAGGAAAAACCGCCGCCGATCTGGACTCCCTTTGCGATGCGATGATCGAGCAGGACGCGGGCGGTCTGCTGGTCGCCGTTCGAACTGTCGCGGCGGAAGCGTTGGCTGACGTCGAGCGAAACGGTGTCAGCGGGGGTTGCGGCTATGGTGAGGGACTGGGTGACCCAAGCCTGCGTTTCCTCGGTTTCCGCGGCGGCGGGCATGGCGGCTGTTGCGGCCGATAGGGCGAGCGCGCCCGGGATGTGGCGTGGGCGCAGGAAGCGGGGCATGGATGGGTCCTTTGGAAAGGTGCCGCCGTCATAATGTTGCGAAGCTGTTTCCGTAAAGCCTGGGCGCTGGCAATAATGGCTTATCGGGACATCAGCGGCTAAAGGGGTGGCGATTCGCACATCCCGCCCGGAGCTATTCCCATGAAGTTCTTCGTCGATACCGCCGACACCAACGAAATCCGCGACCTGGCCGCCACCGGCCTGCTGGACGGCGTCACCACCAACCCGTCGCTGATCCACAAGTCGGGGCGCAAGTTCATGGAAGTGGTGGAAGAAATCTGCGGCATCGTCGACGGCCCGGTGTCGGCCGAGGTCGTCGCGCTCGACCATGAGACGATGATGAAGGAAGCCGAAGTGCTGCGGAAGATCGCGGACAATGTCTGCATCAAGGTGCCGCTGACCATCGATGGCCTCAAGACCTGCAAGGCGCTGACCAGCGAAGGCACGATGGTCAATGTGACGCTCTGCTTTTCGGCCAATCAGGCGCTGTTGGCTGCCAAGGCGGGCGCGAGCTTCATCTCGCCCTTCGTCGGGCGGCACGATGACAATGGCTTCGATGGCATGAAGCTGATCGAAGATATTCGCCTGATCTACGACAATTATGCGTTCGACACCGAAATCCTGGTGGCGAGTGTACGGCACCCGATCCATGTGCTGGAAAGCGCGAAGATCGGCGCAGATGTGATGACGGCGCCGCCTTCGGTGATCAAGGCGCTGTTCAACCATGTGCTGACTGAAAAGGGCATCGCGGGCTTCCTGGCGGATTGGGAGAAGACCGGGCAGTCGGTTCTCTGAGCCATTGACGGGGGAGGAGAGTTCGATCTCTTTTCCTGTCGCAACCTCTGGCCGCGCGCGTCATTCTTTCCATAAAGGAGAGAGGCCATGTTCGTCGCGGTCTATTGGTGGCGGGTCCATCCGGGGAAGGAAGAGCAGTTCCGCGCGGCGTGGCGGCGTGGGACTGATCTGATCCGCGAGAAATATGGGAGTTACGGGTCCCGTCTGCATCGCGATGCGGAGGGGCGCTTCGTCGGCTATGCGGAGTGGCCGGACGAAGAGACGTGGCGCGCCGCGTTCGACCAGAAGATGGTCTATGATGAACCGGAAACGCGCGCCGCCTTTGTCGATGCAATCGCCGAAGTGCCGCCGGATGCGGACCCGATCTTCACGATGACAGTGACGGACGACCTGCTGATGCGGGGGCGGCCGTTCGACAGCGCGCTCGATGGCGAATAGGGATGGCCCGGACTGGGGCTTTGGCTTCCTGGCCTTCACGATACTGATCGCGGGGCTCATCATGTTGATGATGGGCTGGCGCCTGTGACGTGGCGAAAGCAGGTGGCGACCCCGACAGGATTCGAACCTGTGACCATTCGCTTAGAAGGCGAATGCTCTATCCAGCTGAGCTACGGGGCCGCACTGGCGCTTCGATAGCGGGGCTTGCGGGCGCGCGCAATCATGCGCGGCATTGCATTTGCGCGCCGGGCGGATATGCAAGTGGCCATGACCGATATGGGGGTTCGGAAAATCGATGCCGCGGCGCTTTCTGAGCGGCCAATGCGCTATTTCGATTTCTTCATCGCAGCGTTCGTCGCGATCCTGCTGCTGTCCAACCTGATCGGCGCGGCGAAGCTTTCGACGCTGTTCGGCTTCACCTTTGGCGCGGGCATCCTGTTTTTTCCGCTGGGCTATGTGCTTGGGGACGTACTGACCGAGGTCTATGGCTATGCGCGCGCGCGGCGCTGCGTGTGGGCCGGCTTTGGCGCGATGCTGTTCATGGCGCTGATGAGCTGGGTGGTGGTGAAGCTGCCCCCGGCGGAAGGCTGGCCCGATCAGAAAGCCTATGAGGCTGTGTTCGGCAGCACCTGGCGGATCGTCTTCGCTTCGCTCGCCGCCTTCTGGGCGGGGGAGTTCGCCAACAGCTTCGTGCTGGCGAAGATGAAGCTGCTGACACAAGGCAAGCATCTATGGATGCGGACGATCGGATCGACAGTCGTTGGGCAGGGGGTGGACAGCCTGCTGTTCTATCCGCTTGCTTTCTACGGCACCTGGACCACGGATCAGGTGCTGACGGTGATGGTCACGAACTGGATGCTGAAGGTTCTGTGGGAAGCGGTGCTGACGCCGGTGACCTATATGGTGGTCAATGGGCTGAAGCGCGCCGAGGGGCTGGATGTGTATGATGAGCATACCGACTTCACGCCGTTCCGGACGCGGCTCTAGGATTTGAGATCCCAGCTTTCGCTGGGATGACGAGAGCTTTAATAGGTGGCTCGCACGAAATAGAGGCCGTCAGGCGGGGCGTTCAGGCCCAGCGCGGCGCGGTTCTTGGCGTCTCGGGCGGCGCGCATGTCGTCGATCGACCAGCGGCCCATGCCGACCAAAGCGAGGCAGCCTACCATCGAGCGGACCTGATGATGGAGGAAGGAGCGCGCTTCGGCATGGATGGCGATGCGGTCGCCCTGGCGCTCAACATCCAGCCGGTCGAGTGACTTCAGCGGGCTTTCGGCCTGGCAATGGGCGGAGCGGAAAGTGGTGAAGTCATGGCGGCCGACGAGGAGTTGCGCCGCTTCCTGCATGGCGTCCATGTCGAGCGGCTGGATGACGCGCCATAGGAGGCCGCTCTCCAGCGTCAGCGGGGCGCGGCGGTTGGCTATGCGGTAGATATAGGCGCGGCCGATGCAGGAGAAGCGGGCGTGCCAGTCGTCGGGTACGACCTCGCAGGCGAGGATGGCGACCGGATGCGGGCGCAGGCGGGCGTTCATCGCTTCCATCAGGCGGAAGGGCGTGAGTGGCTTTTCTATATCTGCGTGCGCGCGCATGGCGAGGCCGTGGACGCCCGCGTCGGTGCGGCCAGCCGCGTGGATCACGGCCTGTTCGCCGGTGATGGCGTGGATGGCGTCTTCCAAGGCTTGCTGGACGCTGGGGCCGTGCGCCTGGCGCTGCCAACCCATGAAGGGGCGGCCGTCAAATTCTACGGTGAAAGCGAAGCGGGTCATTGGAGCAAGCCGTGTGAGCGGAAGTGTTTCTCGACTTCGCTCGAAACGAACGGGTGACGGGTGAAGAGGCTGGGGTTCAGGCTCGCTGCGCTCGCACCCACCCCAACCCCTCCCTTGAAAGGGAGGGGCTTGATATGGGGGCTAATCATCAACGCGACTGCCCGCTGGCATGTCGTAACCGCGCAGCAGTTCGCCCGGCGACATCGCGCCCTTGCCTGCGCGCTGGATGAGGGTGGGGCGGATGGCGCCATGGCCGCAGCCGATGAGCAGGCTGTTGTCGAGCAATTCGCCCGGCGTGCCGTCATGCTCCTCCACATGGGCGGCGAGGATGCGGAAGCGTTCGCCGCGATATTCGAAGAAAGCGCCGGGGAAGGGATTGAAGGCGCGGACCTGCCGCTCGATCTGGTGCGCGTCGCGGGAGAAGTCGATGCGGGATTCGGCCTTGTCGATCTTCGACGCATAGGTGACGCCTTCTTCGGGCTGAGGCACGCGAGGATGCGCGGTAAGATCGTCCAGCACTTCAACCATCAGCTCCGCTCCCGCCAGCGCCAGTTCCTCGGTCAGCGCGCCTGCGGTCTTGTCTTCGATCGGCGTGACGTGCTTTGCGCGCATCGGGCCGGTGTCGAGCCCGGCTTCCATGTCCATGATGGTGACGCCGGTGACATTGTCGCCCGCCAGGATGGCGCGCTGGATCGGTGCTGCCCCACGCCAGCGCGGTAGGAGGGAGGCGTGGATGTTCAGACAACCAAAGCGCGGCGCTTCCAATATGGGCAGGGGAAGGATCAGGCCATAGGCGGCGACTACCGCTACATCGGGCTTGAGCGCGGCGAAGGCGGCCTGCACCTCGGCGTCCTTCAGGGAGAGCGGGATGCGCACTTCGATGCCCATCTTTTCGGCCTGGCTGTGCACGGGGGAGGGGCGCAGCGCCTTGCCGCGTCCGGCCGGGCGGGGCGGCTGGCTGTAGACCGCCGCGATCTCATGGCCCGCCTTGGCCAGCGCGGTGAGCGCGGGGACGGCGAAATCAGGGGTTCCCATATAGATGATGCGCATGGCGGGCCTTTTATTGGGTTCCGGCACCGGCCCGCTCCCCCACCCGGCCACCCATATGATGCTGCCGTTGGGTGGCCGGGTGGGGGAGCGGGCAGGCGCCGCATCCGAAATACGCTTGAGGCGCATTTCCAAGGACGTCTCTCAACTCTTTTGACCCCGGACTTGCAAGCCCCTATCTCGGTTCCATGGCTTCTCCCGAGATCGAAGCGCTGACGCAGGCGCTGTCCCGCCTGCCCGGCCTTGGCCCGCGTTCCGCGCGGCGCGCTGTGCTGCATCTGCTCAAGAAGCGCGAAAGTGCGCTGGAGCCGCTGTTGCGCGCATTGGACGCGGTGAATGACCGGCTCGTGACCTGCGGTATATGCGGAAATGTCGATACGGTCGATCCTTGCGGCATCTGCGCCGATCCACGGCGGGACGCGCGGGCGCTGTGCGTTGTTGAGGATGTCGCGGACCTGTGGGCGCTCGACAAGTCGCGGCTTTTCCCGGGGCGCTTCCACGTGCTGGGCGGCCGCTTGTCGGCGCTGGAAGGGGTGCGGCCGGAGGACCTTTCCATCGACGGACTGGTGGCGCGGGTCGAGGCGGGCGGCATCGACGAGGTGGTGCTGGCGATGAACGCGACGCTGGAGGGGCAGACGACCGCGCATTATCTGGCCGAGCGGCTGGAGCGCTTTCCAGTGCGGCTGACGCAGCTGGCCCATGGGGTGCCGGTCGGGGGCGAGTTGGACTATCTGGACGAGGGCACCTTGGCGCAGGCATTGCGCGCGCGCCGTCCGGTCGCTTGAAAAAGCCCGTCGTTGCGGCTATTTTAACCACATGGCCATTCTTCCTATCCTGGAGGCGCCCGATCCGCGCCTGCGTACGATTTCGTCTCCGGTGGAGGCGATCGATGACGATCTGCAGCGTCTGATCGATGACATGTTCGAGACCATGTATGACGCGCCGGGCATTGGGCTGGCGGCGATTCAGGTCGGCGTGCCCAAGCGCGTATTGGTAATCGACCTGCAGGAACCCGAATCGGATGAAGAGGGCGCGCCAGCGGTCAAGAAGCCGATGGTGTTCATCAATCCCGAGATTCTCGAAACGTCCGAGGACCTGTCCGTCTATAATGAGGGCTGCCTGTCGGTGCCCGAACAGTTCGCCGAAGTGGAGCGTCCCGCGACCATCCGCGCCAGCTGGATGGATCGCGATGGGCGTATTCATGAGGAACGGCTTGAGGGCCTGCTCGCGACCTGCCTGCAGCATGAGATGGACCATCTGCAGGGCGTGCTGTTCGTCGATCACCTGTCGCGGTTGAAGCGGGACATGCTGCTCAAGAAGCTGAGCAAGGCGCGCAAGGCGGCCTGACTGAAACTACGATATCGCATGACATGCCCTGGCCGAAAGGCTGGGGCATTTCTGTTTGGAGCGGGGCCATTATCCTGGATCAGTCATTGGTCGCGCGGGAGGAACCCTCACCGAACGGGGCGGTTGCCGTGGGATCGGGCACGAACCACGGGACGCCAAGCCATGTCGATTCACAAGATGATCGCTCTTCACCCTGATGTCGCCGGGCAGCTGAACGAGCAGCTCGCCAACGCGGCGCGCCACGCCATGTTCTGCAGCCTGATGTGCACATCCTGTGCGGATGCCTGCGCCGCCGAGCAGATGGATATGCGGCAGTGCATCCGCAGTTGCATGGATTGTGCGGACATCTGTGCCGCCACGGCGAAGGTCGCAACGCGCAGGACCGCACACAATGTCGAGGTTCTGCGGGCCACGCTCGAACTATGCGCCCGGACTTGTGAATTATGCGCTGAAGAATGTGCGCGTCACGAGCATGAGCATTGCAAGCTATGCGCGGACATGTGCCGGGAATGCGCGCAGGATTGCACGACCGCAGTACCGACGGTGCAATAACATGAGGAGAGTGTGTTGCGCGACAATAGCGGTAAGGGCAAAGGCGAAAACAACCTGCGTGACCCCACGCTTAGGGAGCATGAGGGCAAGGGCCACCATGAACCCCAGCCCGCACCGGGGGATGAGGCACAGATCGGCGGGAATGTTCGCCAGCGGGGTGAAGATCCGTCGCCAGATAACCGCAAGAGAGGCGAAACGTCCGGTGCGGACAAGGCACCGCCGGTGGATCGTTGAGGCGACGCGTCAGCCCACCCCATCCGTATCCAGCGCATAGCCCGCAGATCGGACCGTGCGGATGATGTCGCGATATTTGCCGTCCGCGTTGATCGCCTTGCGCAGGCGGCGGATGTGGACGTCGACCGTGCGCAGTTCGATGTCGCTGTCCTGCCCCCACACGCTGTCCAGCAGCCGTTCGCGGGAGAAGACCCAGCCGGGATGCTCCAGGAAATGCTTGAGCAGGCGGAACTCGGTCGGGCCGAGCGGGATCACCTGACCGCCGCGCCGGACCTTGTGCCCAACCGTATCCATTTCCACGTCGGCGAAGGTCAATGTCTCACCGGCGAGGGCCGGGCGCACGCGGCGCAGGACTGCGCCGACGCGGGCGACCAGTTCGCGGGGGGAGAAAGGCTTTGTGACATAATCGTCCGCGCCCGTTTCCAGGCCGCGCACCCGATCTTCCTCTTCACCACGAGCGGTGAGCATGATGATCGGGATATTGGCCGTGCCATTCATGCGGCGCAGGCGGCGACAGACTTCGATGCCGGACAGGCTTTCCACCATCCAGTCGAGCAGGACGATATCGGGAACATTTTCCTGTGCCAGGAGCAGAGCCTCCTCACCATCGACGGTGTGGGCGACCTCGAAATCCTCGCGCTTGAAGTGCCAGATGAGAAGTTCTGCGAGCGCCGCGTCATCTTCGACCAGAAGCATCTTGGCTCTCGCCATAATCAGTTCTCCAGGGGCTGGGTGCCGCCGCGTTCGCGCTCCGGAGCCATCTGGCCGGTCGCGGCGTAATAGACCATCTCGGCCACGTTGGTGGCGTGGTCGCCGATCCGTTCGATATTCTTGGCAATGAAGAGCAGGTGCGCGCACTCGCTGATGGTCTTGGGATTTTCGACCATGTAGGTGACGAGGCTGCGGAAGACGCTGTTGTAGAAATCGTCCACCACCGTGTCGCGCTCGATCACTGCGGTGGCGAGATCGGCATCGCGGGCGGCGAAGGCGTTGAGGGCGTCATGCACCATTTCCGCGGCAACCTGACCCATGGAGGGCAGGAGCGAGACCGGCTCCAGCGTGCGCTGGTTGGCGGCGATCAACGGCACGCGCTTGGCGATGTTCTTGGCATAGTCGCCGATGCGCTCGACCACGCCGACGATCTTGAGCGCGGCGATGACATCGCGAAGGTCGTTGGCCATGGGCGCGCGCAGGGCGATGACCTGGATCACCAGCTTTTCGACTTCCGCCTCGATCGCGTCGATGCGCTTGTCGTCGGCGACGACCTGGGCCGCGAGCGACTTGTCCTGACGCTGCAGGGCCAGCATCGCATTTTCGATGGCGGCTTCCGCGCGCCCGCCCATTTCGGCGATGAGGCCGCGCAGCTTGTCGATTTCTTCGTCGAACGCCTTGATCGTATGTTCAGCCATGTCTCGTCTCCCCCGGTTCAGCCGTAGCGTCCGGTGATATAGTCCTTGGTCCGCTCCTGGCGGGGATTGGTGAAGATGTCCGATGTCACGCCATATTCGACCAGTTCGCCGAGGTGGAAGAAGGCGGTGCGCTGCGACACGCGGGCGGCCTGCTGCATATTGTGGGTGACGATGACGATCGCGTAGCGCCCGCGCAATTCGTGGATCAGTTCCTCGATCTTTGCAGTGGCGATCGGGTCGAGCGCCGAGCAGGGCTCGTCCATCAGGATCACTTCCGGTTCGACCGCGATGGCGCGTCCGATGCAGAGGCGCTGCTGCTGACCGCCCGAAAGCGCGGTGCCGCTGTCGTGCAGGCGGTCCTTGACCTCGTCCCAGAGACCTGCGCGGCGCAGCGACTTTTCGACGATGACGTCCAGGTCAGCCTTGCCATGGGCCAGGCCGTGAATGCGCGGGCCGTAGGCGATGTTCTCGTAGATCGACTTGGGGAAGGGGTTGGGCTTCTGGAAGACCATGCCGACCCGGGCGCGCAGCTGCACGACGTCCATGCTGGCGGCGTAGATATCTTCGCCATCCAATGTGATCGTGCCTTCGACCCGCGCCGAAGCGACGGTGTCGTTCATGCGATTGAGCGTGCGCAGGAAGGTCGACTTGCCGCAGCCCGAGGGGCCGATGAAGGCAGTGACATTGTCCATATCGACGTCGATGGAGACGCCCTTGATCGCCTGCTTTTCGCCATAGAAGACCTTCACATCGCGCGCGGTCATCTTGGTTTGGGTGGCTGGCACCAGGGTTTGCGGTTCGTGCATCATTGTTACCACCGTTTTTCGAACTTGTTACGCAGGTAGATGGCGAGGCCGTTCATCGCGAGCAGGAAGACCAGCAGGACGATGATGGCGGCGGAGGTCTTTTCGACGAAGCCCTTCGAGACTTCGTCGGACCAGAGGAATATCTGCACCGGCAGCACGGTCGCAGGGTCAGTGATCCCGCCCGGCGGCGTCGCGATGAAGGCGCGCATGCCGATCATGAGCAGCGGGGCCGTCTCGCCAAGCGCGCGGGCCATGCCGATTATCGTGCCGGTGAGGATGCCGGGCAGCGCGAGCGGCAGAACATGGTGGAACACCACCTGAACCGGGCTTGCCCCGATGCCGAGCGCCGCGTCGCGGATGCTGGGCGGCACCGACTTGATCGCATTACGTCCCGCGATGACGATGACGGGCATGGTCATGAGCGCCAGCGTCATGCCGCCGACCAATGCGGCGGAGCGCGGCAGGTGCAGGAAATTGAGGAAGATCGACAGCCCCAGCAGGCCGAAGATGATCGACGGGACCGCGGCAAGATTGTTGATAGACACTTCAATGATGTCGGTCAGCCAGTTCTTGCGCGCATATTCCTCCAGATAGAGGGCGGTCGCGACGCCGATCGGGAAGCTCAATGCCAGCGTCACCAGCATGGTCAGCAGCGACCCTTTGAACGCGCCCCAGATGCCGACCTGCGTCGGATCGGTGCCGTCGCTGGCCGACAGAAAGTTCCAGTTGATGCCGGTCGAGAGCAGGCCAGCCTTATTGAGACGATCCACGGCCGTTTCCGCTTCGGGCGAGCCATTGCCCTTCGCGGCAAGATCGATTCCGGTGGAGGCGGGCAGGGCGATCGTTTCCGTGCGGGAGAGGATTTTGGGGTCCGCCTTGATCCGGTCGCGCAGGACAGTCCAGGCGGTGGGCGATACCCATTCCTCCGCGTCCGCGCCCAGCGCCTTCTTCACCACCTCGCCCGTCACCATCGGCAGGTTGGCGTTGGACAGCGACTGGTCGGTGATGGCGTTGGGGTCGAGCAGCAGCGGCGAGGCGGGGAAGTCGATCTTCACCGCGATTTCCGTGCGGGTGAAGCCGCGCAGGCCATTGCCTAGCATGGTAAAGAGCAGGAAGGCGAGGAATGCGGCGGACAGCATCACGGCAAAGAGGCCGGCCAGCTTGAAGCGGCGCTCGGCCGCATAGCGGCGGGCGATCCGCTTGCGCATTGCGTCCGACTTCCAGTCGGTGGGGAGGCGCTTCACGCTCATTATTCGTAAGCCTCGCGATATTTCTTCACGACCCGCAGGGCCACGATGTTGAGCAGCAGGGTGACGATGAAGAGCACAAGGCCGAGCGCGAAGGCCGCAAGCGTCTTGGCGCTGTCAAATTCCTGGTCCCCGGTCAGCAGCTGGACGATCTGGGTCGTGACAGTCGTGACGCTGGCGAACGGGTTCAAGGTGAGGTTGGCGGACAAGCCCGCCGCCATCACCACGATCATCGTTTCGCCGATGGCGCGGCTGACGGCCAGCAGCACGCCGCCGACGACGCCGGGCAGCGCCGCGGGGATCAGCACCTTGCGGATCGTCTCGCTGGTCGTCGCGCCCATGGCGAGGCTGCCGTCGCGCATCGATTGCGGAACGGCGGCGATGCTGTCGTCGGCCATGGAGGACACGAAGGGGATGATCATCACGCCCATTACGAGGCCCGCTGCCAGTGCGCTTTCCGAGCTTGCACTGTGGATGCCGATGCTGACGGCGAAATCGCGGAGCGCAGGGGCGATGGTGAGCGCGGCGAAATAGCCGTACACCACGGTCGGCACGCCAGCCAGAACCTCCAGGATAGGCTTCATCCACTTACGAACCCGGGGCTGCGCATATTGGGTGAGATAGATCGCGCTCATGAGGCCGAGAGGGATCGCGACGATCATGGCGATGATCGCGCCGATGAAGATCGTGCCCCAGAAGAGCGGCACTGCACCGAACGCATCGTCATTGCCATAGCCGAGCGCAGCCGACTGCGGGCTCCATTTGGTGCCGAAGAGGAAGTCGATCGGGCTGACCATGGAGAAGAAGCGGAAGCTTTCCCACAGCAGCGATGCGACGATGCCCAGCGTCGTGATGATCGCCAGCAGCGAAGCGATCAGCAGCGCCGCCATGACAAGCCGTTCGACCCGCGTGCGAGCCCGGAAGTCAGGACGCACGCGGGTGAAGGCATAGGCGCCACCGGCAAAGGCGAGGGCCAGCGCAAGGGCCGCGCCAGCCATTCCATATTTGCCGAGAGCGTTTTTATAAGGTTCGACAAGGCCCTGCGAAAGCGGGTTGAACGCCCCGGCTTGCTGGCCCGTCGCGATCGCCCGCGCCTCACCCAGGATGGCGGAGCGGGAGAAGGCGTCGGCGGGCAGGCTCTGCGCTGCCGGGCTGCTCAGCACATCCTGAGTGACGAGGCCGGGGGCGACATTCGCCCAGACCGCCAGGAAGATGGCGGCAGGGATGAGCGTCCACAGCGCGACATACCAGCCGTGATATCCGGGCAGGCTGTGGACGGCGTCGCGGCGGCCGGACGCCCGGGCTGCGGTTTGCAGCCGCAGCGCACGGGCGCGGGCGCTGACCCAGGCGATCGCGCCAAGGCCCGCCAGCAGCAGGAAGATTGCAGGACCTGTCATCTGTCTTTCTTATTTCAGCTGCGAACCGTCGAGAACGGCCAGCGACTTCACCGTTTCGGCGCTCGCCTTCCGGACATCGTCAGGCGCCGCGACCATGCCGCGCTTGGTCAGCGCGCCATTGGGGTTCCAGTTGGCCGCGAAGCTATTCAGATAAGCCTGAAGACCGGGGATCGCGGTCATGTGCGCCTTCTTCACATAGATGTAGAGCGGGCGCGCGCCGGGATATTTGCCCGTGGAAACGGTTTCGTAGGTCGCTTCGACGCCGTTGATCGAGACGTCCTTCAGCGTATCCTTATTCTCTTCCAAATAGCTGAAGCCGAACACGCCCAACGCGTTGGGGTTTGCCGCCAGTTTCTGGACGATCAGATTGTCATTTTCGCCCGAGTCCACATATTTGCCGTCCTCGCGGATGCGGGTGCAGGTGGCCTTGAACTCGTCCTCGCTCTTCTTCTTGAGCTCTTCCATCGCCGGATCGGTTTCGCAGCCCTTGGTCAGGATCAGCTCAGCAAGAGAGTCGCGCGTGCCGCTGGTGGACGGCGGGCCAAAGACGCTGATCGGCGTGGCGGGCAGGCTGGGATCAACGTCTTTCCAGGTCTGAGCTTTGTTCGGTCCCTTGCCATAGGGGTTGGCGGCCAGCGCTTCATAGACGATCTTGGGCGTCAGCTTGAAGCCGGGGCCCTTGTTCGATTCGGCGAAGGCAAGGCCATCGACGCCGACCTGGATTTCGACGATGTCCTTGACGCCATTCTTCTGGCAGTCCTCGAATTCCTTCTTCTTCATGCGGCGCGAGGCATTTTCGATGTCGGGATATTGGGCGCCGACGCCCGCGCAGAACAGCTTCATGCCGCCGCCAGTGCCGGTCGATTCGATGATCGGCGACTTCATGCCGGGATTACCCTGCACGAACATTTCCGCGATGGCAGTGGCGAAGGGATAGACGGTGGAGGAGCCGACCGCGCGGATTTGGTCACGGGTGCCGCCGGCCGAACCGCCGGACTGGTCACCGCATCCGGCGAGAGTGAGCGCAGCCGCGGCGGTCGCGGCGAGCAAGGCGAAATGCTTCACGGGGTAATCTCCTTTGTCAAAAGGCCGCGATTCGCAGTCGCCGCCCCCCTCTGGGCACGCGCCGTAGCCGCGGTACGTCGCGCCTTTGTGACAATCCAATTGCACTTTTATGACATAGCGGGCTGGAGCCATAGCCAAGGCGCAAATTTTTATTCAATGCTTTGAGGCGACGGCCTTTTCTTCAGCAGGCATCGGCGGCAGCAAAACCGTGATGCTCGTGCCCTTGCCTAATGTGCTGGCGATATCGAGCCGGCCACGATGCCGTTCCACGATATGCTTGACGATGGCGAGGCCGAGTCCGGTGCCGCCAATGGCTCGGCTGCGGCCCGAATCCACACGGTAGAAGCGTTCTGTCAGGCGCGGCAGGTGATCCGGCCCGATGCCTTCGCCTTCATCGGCGACGCTGAGCCGGGTCATGCCGCTTGGTCCTTCGGTCAGGGTGACGCGGATCGGCGTGCCTGCCTTGCCATATTTGACGGAGTTTCCGATCAGATTGTGAAGCAACTGTGAGAGCTGCGCCCGATCGCCGGCCACTGCGGGGAGGCCGGTAGCGATTTCCATCTCTACATCGCGACCGCGATCGCCATGGCTGGTGCGGAAAACGCCGACCACCTCCGCCACCAGCCCGGACAGATCGACGGGACTGTCGGGAATACGATATTTCTCTGCCTCGATGCGCGAGAGAGAGATGAGGTCGTCGATCAGCCGCTGCATGCGGCGGGCCTCGCCGTCCATGATTTTCAGGAAGCGTTGCCGGGTTTCGTCATCCTTGCCGAGATCCGGGTCGGCCAGCGTTTCGATAAAGCCCAATATCCCGGCGAGCGGCGTGCGCAGTTCGTGGCTGGCATTGGCGACGAAATCGACGCGCATCTTTTCGGCGGCATGCGCACCGCTATGGTCGGCGAGGTGGACGAGGCGTCGGACGGAGTCGCCGCTGCCTACTGGCGCGATCCGCATCTGCCAGCGTTGGTCGCGGGTTCCCAGGCCCACCAGTTCCAGCATCACCGGCTCTGCCATCGGGGCGAGGCTGGCCAGCCGTTCCGCAGCAGCGGGGTGGCGGATGGCGATGCGGGCGTCTTCCCCTTCGATATGAGTGCCTAGCAGGCGCTGCGCTGCGCGGTTGGCGCGAATGATCCGTCCGCGCTCGATCAGCATCAGCGGATCGGCGATGCCCTCCAACAGGTCCGGAAAGTCGGGATGGGTCACGATATCGGCCACATCGTCGGCAGGTGACGGCGGGCCTGGCTTGGGCGCAGGCCCTTGCGCCGCGATCAGGAGGACCGCGAATCCCGCAAGGACCGGCAGGGCGATGGCCCAGAGCGCTGCGCCGGTCAGCAACGCGCTGCCAGTCGCCAGAAAAAGCACGGCGAGCGACGCGGTGATCTGCGAAATGGTCAGTCGATTCATGGTTACCGTGCTGGATTATTGGCCGTTTTGCTGCGATGGCTGGCGCAATAGCGTGGATTCTTTACGCTTTGGCAAGGGCGATAGCGGATCAACAGGATATGAGCGAGCAATTGCCAGGAGCGAATGTTTCCGATTCTGCCCCCGTCGACGCGGTGGACGAAAGCAGCTTCGTGCCGTCCCGCCGTCAGCTGCTGATGGGCGGAGCAGTGGCCGCGTCCGCGATCGTGTCCATTCGTCCAGCGCTGGCGAATACGGCTGCGTCCGTACTGAACTGCACCATCCCTGTGCCGGATCAGGGCCGGGCGGGCAATTATGTCGCCCCGAACGGCCAGTTGGTCCCCGCGGGAACGGCCGGCGCTTTCCCGGCGCAGGGCCGCAGCTATACGGGTGAGCAGGTCAAGCAAGCGCTGCGCGGCGGACGGCTGCCCGGCACCAGCTATGAACAGAATCAGGCTTATCTGAACTATATCCGCCGCCTTCAGTCGGGAACGAGCGGCTTTACCTGCTACGCTTCATTGCAAATGCCGCGTTAGGCACCTGCTTACTCCTGTGCTGTAGAGCGAACGCAGCCAGGGAGTTCAAGGGCAGGCCGTGACCGCAGAGCGCCGTTATCATCAGGACAGCAATGCCGCGCTTTGCGTGCTGGAGGATATCACCCTCCTCTACCATCGCGCGTCGGGGCAGACGCATATGGTCATCAGCCCGGTTCCGGAGATATTGGATGCGCTGGGCGATAACCCTGCAACCGCGGCAGAGCTGCATACGCGGTTGGAGCAGCGCTTTGATCTGGGGGAGCCGGAGCAGGCTATAAGGGAGATTGAGGAGCATCTGGCCGGGCTGACCGCGCTTGGGATGGTGTGGCGGGCGTGAGGCATCAGCTTTCCCTGAAAATCGGTCCTGCGTCCTTTCGTATCGGATCGGCTTGGCGGCAGCCGGTTGAGCAACTGGCGCGGCTCTATGCAAACTATCCTTCCGCAGATAGCGAGGTGGCCGATTTTACGGTGCGTCTGGAGCCTACCAGCCCGCTGCGGCGGTGGGTGAGGCCTTCAATCTTCATCACCGGCGACCATGGTCTTGCTGACGCGGCGCCGATGAGCCTGGCCCACGGCCTGCTGGCGGCGGAGATGGGCATGAACCTGCAGATGGCGCTCGGATGGCGGCGGCATCTTCTGTTGCATGCTTCGAGCGTGGAGAAGGACGGGCGCGCACTGGTGATGACCGGCGAATCGGGGTCGGGCAAGTCGACGCTGGCAGCGCAGTTGGGCGAGCGGGGCTGGCGGTTGATGGGGGACGAGTTCGCCCTGCTGGACCTTGTCACCGGCGCGGTATTTCCTTTCCCCCGCCTGATCTCGCTGAAGAATGGCGCGATCAGCGTGATCGCGGGAGAGGCGTCGGACGAACGGATGGGGCCGTTGCTGGCGGGAACGGCGAAGGGCGACATTCGGCATCTGGTGCCGCGAGGAGATGCGGTGGCGCGGATGCGGGATGGGGCGAAGCCTGCACTGCTGCTGTTTCCTCGCTTCGGCCATGGGGCGGACGTGCGGCCGGTGGGTCAGGGCGAAGTCTTCATGCGGCTGACCCAGGCGTCCACCAATTATGTGGCGCTGGGGGAGGCAGGTTTCGGCGCGCTGACCCGCTTCGTGCAGGATGTTCCGGCACGGGCGATCGACTTTCCTTCTGGCGAGGCGGCAATTGCGCTGGTCGAACGGCTTTGGGAAGAGCTGGCGTGAGCGGGGCTGCGCTGGTGCGTGTTCTGCGGCAGCCTGGAACGGTGGCCGAGCTGGATGCGGCGGGGTGGAACGCCCTGATCGCGGCTGCGCGGGCGGAGCGGTTGATCGGGACGCTGGCGTTGCGGGTGCAGGATGTGCAGGCGCCCCAAGCGGTCGCGCCGATATTGGCGGATGCGCGGCTGGATGCGGAGCGGGAGGCGCGGCAGGCGCTTTGGGAGGCCGATCGGGCGGCCGAGGCGCTGGGCGGGCCGGTGCTGCTGCTGAAGGGCACAGCCTATGTCGCGGCGGGACTGTCGGCGGGTGAGGGGCGGTTCATCGGTGACCTGGATATACTGACACCGCGCGAAACACTGAATGAAGTAGCGGATAGATTGATTGCGGCGGGTTGGGAGTGGGTGAAGGAGGACGCCTATGACGACGCCTATTACCGGCAATGGATGCATGAACTGCCGCCGATGATCCATCGAGAGCGGGACCGGATGATCGATGTGCATCATACCATCCTGCCGATGACGGCGCGGCAGAGGCCGGATGCCGCGGCGATGCTGGCCGACGCCGTTTCGATAACGGAGCGGTTATCGATGTTGTCGCCGGAGGACATGGTCTGTCATTCGGTGGCGCATCTGCTCGCCGACGGGGACATGGCCGGAGGTTTGCGCAACCTGTGGGATATTCATTGTCTGCTGGGAAAGGCGGACCTGCAGCGGCTCGCGGAGCGGGCTGAGCGGCATGGGATCGGCCGCCATGTTGCACAGGCTCGGCGGTTGGCGGCGGCGGTTTATGGGGACCGGCGGGGCGAGCGGCTCAGCTTATGGGACCGGGCGGTGATGTGGCGCTTGATGGCGCGCGATGGTTGGGGGCGTGAGACGCGCAAGCTGCTGCGCTTTGCTTTTTATGTGCGGTCGCATTGGCTGCGCATGCCGCCGATGATGTTGGCGCGGCACCTGTTCACCAAATGGCGCAAGGGGCACCGGCCGGTTTAGATTGCCCCGGTCCTTTAGACGGAGTTGTTGAAGCTGCCCTTCGACAAGCTCAGGACGAACGGGAGTCTTTCAGCCGGCCAGATGGAGCAAGATGTCCTGAAGGTTGGTCAGCGCGGAAAAGGGCGTGGGCGGCGCTGTCGGCTCGGTGCGCGGAGAGATGGTCATGCCCATCCACATCACATCATGCCACTGGCCGAATTTGAAGCCGACTTCCCGATAGACGCCGACTTCGCGCATGCCGATCGCGCTGTGGATGGCGACGCTCGACTGGTTGGGCAGGGTTATGCCTGCGAATAGCGCATGATAACCCTGATGTCGCAGCAGCGCGATCAGGGCGTCATAGAGGCTGCGGCCGATGCCGCGGCGGTGATGATCGAGCGCGAGATAGACAGATATGTCCGCCGACCAACTATAGGCGGCGCGGCCACTATGCGGGCCAGCATAGGCATATCCGGCAGGTTGCCCGTCCACCTCGGCAACGAGCCAGGGATAGTTGGGCAGGCAATTTGCTATCCGGCCGCCAAACTCTTCAGCGGTGGGCGGTACGGCCTCGAAGGAGATGACGGTGTCCGAGACATAGGGAGCGTAGATCGCGGCCAATGCGGCGCCATCCTCCACCACGGCCTTGCGTAACGTCAGCATCGCATCTTGCCCCCCCGTTCCGGATCAGCGTTTCAATATATCGAGCGCCATCAGGGCCATGGCTTCGCTGGCGGTCGCGATGACTTTGTCGGCTTCCGGCGCCCAGAAGGGGCTGTGGAGCGAGGGAAGCGTCAGTTGGCCGGCGGCGGCCTTCGCCATCTGGTCTGCGGGGACGCCGCCGACCCAGAAGATGAAGCTGTTGATGCCCTTGTCGGCCCGATAGTAGCGGCCGAAATCTTCGCCGCCCATGGAGGGTTTGGCTTCTACGACGCGGCCTTCGGGGAAATGGGATTTGAGCAGGGACGCCATCTGATTGGCGAAGGCGGGCGGGTTGTAGGCGGCGGGGGTGAATTCGTCCTTTACCGACACGATCGGCATGCGGTTTTCGGGCACGCCTGCGGCAATCGCTTCGCCGCGCGCGATGCGTTCGATCCCGCGCAGGAGGCGGTCGCGCGTTTCGTCCGAATAGCTGCGGACGGTGAGCAGCAGCTTCGCCTCGTCAGGGATGATATTATGCTTGGCCCCGCCCACGAAGCTGCCGACGGTGACCACAGCGGGATCGAGAGGGTCCTGTTCCCGGCTGACCAGCGTTTGCAGCGCGCCGACGATGCGCGCACCCAGCACGATGGGGTCCTTGGCCGTTTGCGGATAAGCGCCATGGCCGCCCGTGCCGCGCACCACTATGTCGACGCTATCGACATTGGCGAGGGTATAGCCCGGCGTATAGCCGATCACGCCCGCTGGCAGATTGGCCGCGTCGTGGAAGGCAAGGGCGTGGGTCGGGTGCGGGAAGCGGGTGAACAGGCCGTCCTCCAGCATCAGGCGCGCGCCACGGCCGACTTCCTCGGCGGGTTGGAGGATCATGACTAGCGTGCCCTGCCACCGATCCTTCATCGAGGAGAGGAGGCGCGCGGTTTCGATGAAAGCGGTCATGTGCGTGTCATGGCCGCAGGCGTGCATGACGCCGGTCTCTATGCCCTCGGCCGTCTTCGTGCGGACCCTGGAAGCGAAGGGAAGGCCGGTCTGTTCGGTGACGGGAAGCCCGTCCATGTCCGCGCGGATGAGGAGGACGGGACCTTCGCCATTCTTCATGACGGCGACGACGCCGTTGCCGCCGACCTTTTCCGTAACATCGAACTTCATCGCCTTGAGACGGCGGGCGAGCTTGGCGGCGGTTGCGCTCTCCTGCTCCGACAGTTCGGGATTGGCATGAAGATCGCGGTAGAGCGTCATCAGGCCATCCATATCGCGGGCGATGGTGGCGGCGATCTCGCCGGATGGCGCAGGGGATGGGGCCGGAGCGGACGAGGTTCCGGTCTGCGCCGTGGCGGCAGACGAAAGGCTGGCGGCGGCCATGATGGCCCACAACGCATGACGCACTGGCAATTCTCCCTGTTATGCGGGGAGCATAGGGGGAATTTTCCGGCTGTTAAGGGGGTGATGGCGTTGGCGCGCGCGGCAGCTTCGACATGCTCAGCCCGAACGGAGGTTGGGGAGCAGCCAGTTGCATGCGCTGCATGAAAAAAGCGTCCGCCCCGTGCAGGACGAACGCTTTTCCCTGATCGCTATGGGAGGGATCAGAAGTGGAAGATCACGCCAGCGGTCGGACGGAAGCTGTCGAAATCGTAAGTTTCGGTCTGGAAGCGCAGGCGGATGCCGCTGTTGCCGGTAACGCCGCCCAGGCCAATGTCCTTGGGGCCGACTTCAACGCCCAGGCCATACATCCAGTCGGCGCGGTCGGGCCAGCCCTGCTTGCCCTTGACCCACTGATAGCCCGCCGAGGCGAAGATCATACCGCTTTCACCAGCACGCGCGCCGAAGCGGCCCTTAACGCCATATTCCCAATCGATGTCGGACCAACCCTTGGTCGCATTGCCTTCGACACCGACGAAGACTGGGCCGAGCGGCACGTTCACGCCTGCCACGCCGCTGAGGATCGCGCCGCTCATGATGGTTTCGCCGGGTACGCTGCCGAATTCGGAACGGCGATCGAAGCTGTGCCAGCCGCCAAGGACGCCGACATAGGGTTCGATGCCGAAGGCGGGGGTGCCGTCAGGGGCGGTTTCTTCCTGCGCGTGGGCGAGCGAGGGCAGCGCCGCGAGCATCGCGGCTGCGAAAATATATTTCTTCATGTGAGGCGACTCCCTTGAGCCTTGTTCAAATCGCTGGAGGGAAACGGAGCCACAGGCGATAGTTTCCGCCCAACAAAACAAAAGCTTCCGGGCGTGGCATATTTGCCACTTTGTTTATTGCGCGGTCCAGCCGCCGTCGATGCTCATATTGGCGCCCGTAATATTGGCCGCAGCGTCGCTGCACAGGAACAATGCCATGGCGGCGACTTGATCGACTGTGACAAATTGTTTCGTTGGCTGACCGGCGAGCAGCACATCATTCATGACCTGCTCCCGCGTCATGTTGCGCGCCTTCATCGTGTCGGGAATCTGGTTTTCGACGAGCGGCGTCCAGACATAGCCAGGCGAGATGCAGTTGGCGGTGATGCCGAAGGTCGCGAGTTCCAGCGCCAGCGTCTTGGTGAAGCCTGCCAAGCCATGCTTGGCGGTGACATAGGCGCTCTTGAAGGGCGAGGCGGTCAGCGAATGGGCGCTGGCGGTCTGGATGATGCGGCCCCATTTTTTCGACTTCATATAGGGCACGGCGAGGCGCGATGTGTGGAAGGCGCTCGTCAGGTTGAGCGCGATGATGAGGTCCCATTTGTCGACCGGGAAATCTTCGACCGGGGCGACATGCTGCATGCCCGCATTGTTGATGAGGATATCGACGCCGCCAAATGTGTCGGCGGCTTCCTTCATCATCGCCTCGATCTCGGCGGCTTTGGTAAGGTCATGGCCGCTGTAGAGGGCCTTCGCGCCGCTCGCCTGCTCCAGCGCCTGACGTTCCTGCTCGATCGCCTGCGCGTCGCCAAAGCCGTTGATGACGACGTTCGCGCCCTCGGCCGCCAGCGTCTTCGCATAGGCAAGGCCGATGCCGGAGGTGGAGCCCGTGATGAGGGCGGTCTTTCCAGCGAGGGACTTGCTCATGCGTTTTTCTCCTTGAGATGATCGGGCGCGTCGAGGTCGAAGGTAGCGCTTTTGCCGTTCATGATGTTGCGGGCGATAAGGTCGCCCTTGTGCATCACTTCCTCCACCGCGTCGCGGCCCTGGCTCCAGTGATCGAGCATGGTGGAGCGGGAAAATTCGAAATCGCGCGCGCCGCTTTCCCAGGCGCGGCTGCGGTAGATGAGGTGGACGATGTTGATCGAGCCGCGATCCAGATATTGGCGCAGGCGCTGGGCGTCGGGATCATCCTTGAGGTCGGGCGGCAGCTTGTCGAGCAGGGCCTTGATCGCCTTATGCTCCCGGCGCAGGCGCAGATATTGATCGGGCACCTGACGCGTGCGGCTGGAATATTGAATGTCCTTGGCGCGCGAATAGACGTCCGTCATCTGGCGCGGTTTGGGACCTTCGGCGGGGAAGAGATCGACCTGGAAGACGAGCATGTCCTCTGTCTGATGTTCCAGCACATGGGCAAGCGGCGTGTTGGAGACGAGGCCGCCGTCCCAATAGCAGCGGCCGTCAATTTCGATCGGCGGAAGGCCCGGCGGCAGCGCGCCCGAAGCCATGATATGGCGCGCGTCGATGCGGGTACGGCCATGGGGGCCGCGCGTGTCCCAATAAGCGAAATTGCCGCTTTCCACATCCACCGCGCCGACCGAGAGGCGTACCGGGCCATCGTTCAGCAGGTCCCAATCGACACAGGCGTTCAGCGTGTCCTTCAGCGGGGCGCTGTCATAGAAACTGATCGCGCCCGATGTGCCCTCCGGCATCATCATGGACGGCCAGAGGCGCGGGCGGAACATGCCCGGAACGCCGAAGGTCGCGACCGCGCCAGCCGCCATCAGATGGGCGGCTTCGCGGATATGATCGATTTCGGGCAGGACGATATTGGGAAGCCCGCCCGAAACCGTGAGCCAGAATTTCTTGAGGCGGCCGAGGCGGCGGTGCGGCGGGTTGCCCGCGATGATCGCGGCATTGACCGCGCCGATCGAAATGCCTGCGACCCAGCTGACGTCGATGCCCAGCTCGTCGAGGCGCTGATACACGCCCGCCTGAAAGGAACCGAGCGCGCCGCCGCCCTGGAGCAGCAAGGCAACTTCGCTTGGCAGGGGAAGGGGCGTGCCCGCGCGCCGGGGAAGGGTGGGATCGATATCGGCCATGTCGCAGTGCAATATAACGATGTGTCGGCAGGGCTCAACTTAATGTGCTGTAACAATCGGATGAAGCGAGGCAACCAATGCCATATCGCAACCGTTCCAACCCTCCCGCTTATGCGGTAGGCAGGGGAGGAAAGCGAGGGCGCCATGCGGTTGGACGACGAACGGGAAAGCTCCAATTTCGAAGTGCAGGATGGCCGCGGTGGCGGTTTCGGCGGCGGGCTGGGCATGCTGCTGCCCTTCATCGGGAGCCGTTTCGGCTGCGGCGGCATCGTCGTGGCGCTGATCATACTGGCGGTGATGGGCGTCAATCCGCTGAGCCTCATCGGAGGCGGCGGCGGGCCGCAGCAGAATGTCGAGGTCAGTCGCGATCCCCAGAAGCTGAGCGATATCCAGCATTGGTCGCTCAAGGTACTCGGCTCGACCGAGCGGGTGTGGGGGCAGGTTTTCCAGCAGGCGGGGCAGCAATATCAGCCCACCGTCCTGTCCTTCTATTCGCAGGCAGGCGCTTCAGGCTGTGGCGCGGCACAGAGCGCGATGGGGCCGTTTTACTGCCCCCTCGACAAGAAGGTGTATCTGGACACCGATTTCTTCACTGAACTGCGCCAGCGGTTCGGTGCGCCGGGCGACTTCGCGCAGGCTTATGTGATCGCGCATGAAGTTGGCCATCATGTGCAGGATCTGGAGGGCACGCTGGGCCAGGTGCAGCAGCGTCAGCGGAGCGTTGGCGAGGAAGAGGGCAATGCGCTGCAGGTTCGCGTGGAACTGCAGGCGGATTGCTATGCGGGCGTGTGGGCCAAGCGCACCGGCCTCATGGAAGCGGGCGACCTGGAGGAAGGCATGACCGCTGCGCAGGCGATCGGTGACGATACGCTGCAGAAGGCGGCCGGGCGTCGCCCTGTGCCCGAAAGCTTCACCCATGGATCAAGCGAACAGCGCATGACCTGGCTGCGCAAGGGGTTGGCGAGCGGCGATCCGGCGCAATGCGATACCTTCGCTGCGGCGCGTTGAGGGCCTAGGCGATCAGGACGGTACGGTGTCGGAGGTCGTTTCTACGGCGCCCTCGCCGGTTGCGCCTTCGGCGGGCGCGGGAACGCCCGGAAGACCGCTGCCGGGCGCAAGGAAGGGCTTGCCGGCATCGGGCATGGGCTGGCCAAAGGCGGCAGCGTCCGGCTCAGCAGCGGCAGGTGCGGCGATCGGCGCGGGCGGCGCGACCATGGGGGTCTGCGCCATTGGGGCGACAGCGGGCAGCGGAGCCGCCGTTGGCTGCACCTGCGGCGCGGGTGCGACGCTTTGTGCGACAAGTACGATGATCGGCGCGGCGATCAGGGTGATTGCGGCGAAAGCCTTGTAGAGCATGCAGGCGCATCCTGAAGAATGATGCGCCTTTCATAGCCTTGGCTGGTAAATAAAATGCTGCGGCCGATCAGTTGTGATCGAGCTTGTTCAGCAGTTCCAGCATATCGTCGGGCAGGCTGTCCCGCCCCGCGCGAAAGGTCGATCGCAGAGCATTCCCAACACCTTCATAGGGTTGAGGCAGGCCGACGGTCAGGTAGCTGCGATGAGTGCCCTCCCGCCCTTCCGTCGATCGATTGACCGATTTGCGCTGCATTTCCATGTTCGTACAACGGGCGGAGCAGGGAAAAGTTTCTGGCCTTCATCGCAGCCAAGAGCGATAGCGCCGATATGACAGGAGAGATTGTGGTGACGGATTGGACCGGGACGGCGGCGCGGATACGGGCGCATTCGCCGTTCCTGGCAAGGCAGATGGACCGTTTTCCGGCGGTGACGGATTTGCTGTCGAGCGGCGATTTCGACGCGGCCTTGGCCGCTGCGCAGGCGATCGCCGGGCCGGACGATGGCGTCGCGAAGTCGTTGCGGCGGCGCAAGGGCGCGCTGGCGCTGGTAACGGCGGCGGCGGACCTGTCGGGCGTATGGGATCTTGACCGGGTCACACGGACATTGTCGGATTTCGCGGATCGGGCCCTGGAAGAGGCGATCGCCGCCGCTTTCGCCGAACGCTATCCAGAAGCCGAGGCGAAGGGGTTCGTGGTGCTGGCGCTGGGCAAGCATGGCAGCCGGGAGCTGAATTATTCGTCCGATATCGACCCGATCCTGCTCTACGACCCAGCCACCCTGCCACATGGCGAGCGGGAAGACCCGGCCGATGCGGCGGTGCGGATCGGGCGGCGGGTCAGCGAACTGCTGAACGCGCGTGATGGCGACGGCTATGTGTTTCGCGTGGACTTGCGGCTGCGGCCCTCCCCCGAAGCGACGCCGATCGCGCTGCCGGTGGAGGCGGCGATCGGCTATTATGAATCGATGGCGCTGGGATGGGAGCAGGCGGCCTTCATCCGGGCCCGCCCGGCGGCGGGCGATCTGGCGCTAGGCGACTATTTCATGCAGCAGATCCGGCCATTCGTCTGGCGGCGTAGCCTGGATTTCGGTGCGATCGACGCCATCACGGATATTTCGCGCCGCATCCGCGACCATTATGCGCAGGGGCAGGCGTTCGGGCCGGGCTATGACCTGAAGCGGGGCCGGGGCGGCATCCGCGAGGTCGAATTTTTCGCGCAGGTGCACCAGTTGATCCATGGCGGACGCGATCCTGCGCTGCGATCAGGAAACACGCGTGAGGCGTTGCGGGCGCTGGCTGCGGCAGGGGTATTCGATCAGGATGCGGCGCGCAGGCTAGATGAAGCCTATGTGCTGTTCCGCACGATCGAGCATCGACTGCAGATGGTCGAGGACCGGCAGACGCATGAACTGCCCAAGACAGCCGAAGCGATGGACAATGTCGCGCGGCTGCATGGACTGGAAGACGGCACGGCGCTGCTTGACCTGTTGCGGCCGCATGTGGAGTGGGTCGGCAGCAATTATGATCAGCTGACCCCTGCGGAGAAGGACGAGTCCCTTCCGCATGATGAGGAAAGGCTGGCGGAGCAGCTTACCAAGATCGGTTTCGCCGATCCGCAAGCGCCGGTTGCGCGCATCGGCGGCTGGCGGACGGGCAAGATCAGGGCGCTGCGCAGCGCGGCATCGCGTGAGGCGCTGGAGGAATTGCTGCCCGGCTTGATGCGCACGCTCGCCGCGGCGCCTGATCCCGTGCGGGCGCTCAACCGGTTGGACGACCTGATCGGGCGGCTGCCCAGCGCGATCAACTTTTTCAAGCTGCTCGCGGCGCGGCCTGGACTGGCCGAATTGATGGTCGAATTGCTGAGCCACGCGCCGACCTTGGCCGATGCGCTGGGGCGGCGCGCGGAGCTGCTGGACGGGCTGATCGATACGTCAGCCTTCGACCCGCCGCCGCCGGTAGCGCAATTGGCGGAGCAGTTCGCGCTGCTGGAGAAAGGCGAGGATTATCAGGCGCTGCTCGACCGGGTGCGGCAGCGGGTGAACGACAGGCGTTTCGCTCTGGGTGCGCAGATCATTCGCGGCGGCGATCCGCTGGAGGCCGGGCGCGGCTATTCGCGGGTGGCCGAAGCGGCGATTGAGGCGCTGGCCAGCGCCACCATCGCCGAGTTCGAAGTAGCGCATGGCAAGGTGCCGGGTGGCGAGATGGTCATATTGGCGCTGGGGCGGCTGGGCGGCGGCGTGCTGACCCATGCGTCTGACCTGGACCTTGTCTATCTTTTTACCGGCGATTTCCTGACGGAGTCCGATGGGCCGAAGCCCTTGGGCGCGACGCAATATTTCAACCGTCTGGGGCAGCGGATCACCAACGCCCTGTCGGTGCAGACGGCGGCGGGGCCGCTTTATGAAGTGGATACGCGACTGCGGCCTTCGGGCGCGCAGGGCTTGCTGGCGGTCAGCCTGGATAGCTTCGCCAAATATCAGCGTGAGGAAGCCTGGACCTGGGAACATCTCGCGCTGACGCGGGCGCGGCCGGTTTTCGGTTCGGCCAAGGCGCGTGCAACGCTGAGCGCGATCCTGACCGAAACGCTGGAGCGGCCACGCGATTTCCCCGAGCTGGCGCGCCAAGCGGTGAAGATGCGCGGCGATATCGCCAAGCATAAGCCGCCTGCGAGCGAGCTGGATGTCAAGCTGGTGCCGGGTGGGCTCGTCGATCTGGAGTTCCTGATCCACGTGACCCAGTTCCAGCACAATATGGCGTTCAACCCCGATCTGCGCGCCGCGTTGGAGCAACTGGCGGCGGCAGGACATCTGCCGGGCGAACTGATCTCCGCGCATGACCTCATCACTCGGTTTCTGATCGTGTCGCGGCTGGTGTCGCCCAAATCGACAGAGCCGCCCGAAGCCACGCGGCAGGTGGTCGCGCGTGCCTGCGGCGTCGAAAGCTGGGACGCGCTGCTTGAAAGCTATGGCGAGGCCCGGCAAAGGGTTCGGGGTGCCTGGGTGGGGCTGGCCGCGCCCTATGTGGAGGACGATGATGCTGGAAGCCGGTGACAAGCTGCCCGAGGTGGCGTTGAAGGATGCCGATGGCGGCGATTTCACGTTGGCGCGCTATCGCGGCAAGCCGGTGGTCGTCTATTTCTATCCCAAGGCGGACACGCCCGGCTGCACCAATGAGGCGAAGGATTTCACCGAATTGGCGGGTGAGTTCGCTGCATCGGGCGTGCCGGTGGTCGGCGTTTCCAAGGACAAGCCCGCCAAGCTCAAGAAGTTCGCTGACAAATATGGTCTGTCGGTGACCCTGGCTTCGGACGAGCCGGGCGAAGCCTGCGAAGCCTTTGGCACCTGGGTCGAAAAGTCGCTCTATGGCCGCAAATATATGGGGATAGAGCGGGCGACCTTCCTGGCGGACGGGGATGGGAAGATCCGGCGCGTCTGGCCCAAGGTGAAGGTGAAGGGCCACGCAGCCGAAGTGCTGGAGGCTGCGAAGGCGCTTTGAGCCTGCCTGCGGAGATTGAAAGCGTAGGCGTGGCCTGCGCTCATGTGCTGAAGACGGCTGAGCCGCTGGCCAAGTTGATGGCTGCGCGCGCGGTGGCTCGCGCCTGGCGGCAGAGGCGGCTAGCGCATCGGTTCGATGTGGCCATGCCGGACCGGCCAGCGCGGCCCGAAGCGCCGCAACTGCTGCCACCGAACCAGATGCCCAAGCGCGGCAAGATCGGTTCAGAGCGGGCCCGCGTGGCCATGCTGCATGCGTTGGCGCATATCGAATTTGTGGCGATCGACTTGGCCTTCGATCTGATCGGGCGGTTCGGCGGGGAGTTTCCGCGGGAATTTACCGATGATTGGATGCGCGTGGGGGCGGAGGAGGCGATGCACTTCGCGCTGCTGGATCGTCGGCTAAGGCAGATGGGCAGCGGATATGGCGCGCTGCCCGCGCATGACGGGCTGTGGCAGGCGGCGAGCGAGACGGCGCATGATGCGATGGCGCGACTGGCGATCGTGCCGATGGTGCTGGAGGCTCGGGCGCTGGATATCACGCCAGCGACGATCGAGCGGTTCGAAGGAGCGGGTGACAAGCATTCCGGGCGGATGTTGCAGCGCATAATGACCGATGAGATTCGGCACGTTGCGGCAGGGACGACATGGTTTGGTCATGCGACCAAGCGAGCCGGACTGCACCCCGCAAATCATTACCAAATCCTTGTAAAACGCCATTTTCGGGGGGCTTTGAAACCTCCGTTCAACGACTCGGCGCGTCGGCAAGCCGGTTTAACGCTGGATTTTTACAGCGCGCTTGCACAATAAGGCGCGAGATGTCCTTTTGTTGATGCGGGTGGCGACTTCTGGTCGCAATTGGTCAACACGGGGAGCGCCGAGAGGCTTAATGCCTCCGGTGAAAAAGTCGGGGTCGGCATGTTGTTTCTTCGTTCAATGAATGCGCGTGGCGCGCGATGGTTCCAGTCTGCGTTTAAAATGGCCGGAGCAGTTGGTATGGCAGGCGCGCTTTGCGCCGCTGTTCCGGCTCAGGCCAAGAATGTCGAAGACGATCCTTATGGCGACGCTTCGGAAATCAACAGCAGCACGCTGGGTCCGGCAGACGTCGGCTTTTCCAACCTGTTTTCCAGCCTGCAGCGGCTGGATGGCGATGCGAAGGTCGCGAACAACATTCCTTCGGGCCGTCCCGTCCAGAAGCTTTCGCTGACATCTAATTTCGGCGTCCGTTCCGATCCGTTCAACGGCGGCGCGCGGATGCACAAGGGTATCGACATCCCCGGTCCGGTCGGCACGCCGATCTATGCGACCGCCGATGGCATCGTCAGCCGCGCGGGTTGGGCCAGCGGCTATGGCAATCTCGTCCAGATTTCGCACGGTGGCGGTCTTGAGACCCGCTATGGCCACATGTCGAAGCTGATCGCTGCGCCGAACAGCTATGTGCGTCGCGGCCAGCTGATCGGCCTGATGGGTTCGACCGGCCGTTCGACCGGCAGCCATCTTCATTATGAAGTGCGCGTCGATGGGCAGGCGATCAACCCGATCCCCTTCGTCGTTGGCCCCGATGTCCTGGTGGCGATGAACACGAAGCCGCCCGTCGCCATGGGTGGTCCCACCAAGGCGCAGGAAAAGGCTGCGGAATAATCCGCATCACATACACTGCATTGCAAAGGCTCGGCGCCGATGGGTTGCCGGGCCTTTTGCTTGATCCTATCTAGGCGCCATGGCTGATATTGACCTTACCTCCTCCGCGGCTGCGCGTGTCGCCACTATTGCCGCCAAGCAGGGCAAGCCTGCGATCCTGCGGCTGGCTGTCGAGGGCGGGGGCTGTTCCGGATTTCAGTATCGCTTCGGGCTTGCCGATGCTGTCGAGGCTGACGATGTGGCGGTGGAGCGTGACGGCGTGACGCTGGTGGTGGATGATGTCAGCCTGGACCTGGTGCGTGGCGCAGCGGTTGATTTCGTGTCCGACCTTGGCGGCTCCGCATTCAAGGTGACCAACCCCAATGCGACCGCCGGTTGCGGCTGCGGGTCCAGCTTTTCGATTTAATCTCCGACGCTCCCTTGTGGAAGGGCTGCACTTCTCTCTAGGGATGCGCGGGAGGAGAAACCGCCCATGCGCATCGCGACCTTCAACATCAACGGCATCAAGGCGCGATTGCCGCGTCTGCTGGAATGGCTGAACGAAACCCAGCCCGATGTCGCCTGCTTGCAGGAGATCAAGACCTCCGACGAAACCTTCCCCATCAAGGATATCGAGGACGTCGGCTATGGCGCGATCTGGCATGGGCAGAAGGGTTTCAACGGCGTCGCTATATTGGCGCGGGGTGAAACGCCGGTGGAGGTGCGTCGCGAGCTGGAGGGTGAGCCCGAAGACGAGCATAGCCGTTACATCGAAGCCGATGTGAAAGGGGTGCGCGTCGCCAGCATCTACCTGCCCAACGGCAATCCGCAGCCGGGGCCGAAATTCGACTATAAGCTGCGCTGGATGAAGCGGCTGCGCGACCGCGCGTCGGAGATCTGGGCGGAGGAAGTGCCCGCGATCCTGGCAGGCGACTATAATGTGATCCCGCGCGACCGGGACGTCTATTCCGTGAAGGCCATGGCTGACGATGCGCTGATGCAGCCGGAAAGCCGCGCTGCCTACCGGCGGCTGCTGGGCGACGGCTGGGCCGACGCGATCGCAAGCCGCCACCCTGCCGGCGGCGTGTGGACCTATTGGGATTATCAGATGAACGCCTGGCCGCGCGATGCGGGATTTCGCATCGACCATCTGCTGCTGAGCCCGGCTGCTGCCGACCGGCTGGTGGATGCGCAGGTGGACAAGGATTTTCGCGGCCGGGAAAAGGCGAGCGACCATGCGCCGACCTGGGTGGAGCTAAGCGAATAATTTTATCCGGGTCTTATTGACTCTATATTATCCGGGTAATATTCATCGCGTCGAAGGAGATTCGGCGTGACGCGGACATATACGGCCTTTTCAGGGGAACTGTGGATCGCCACCGGCGATGAGGATGAAGTGCGGGCCGCGCTGCGGGCGATGGGCGCCGATGCCCAAAATCTGCTGCTGTTCGATGATGCCACGGGCCGCCAGATTGACCTCGACCTGCGCGAACCTGCGCAGCGGGGGCGGGGTCGGCCCAAGATGGGCGTGCAGGCGCGGGAAGTCACGCTGTTGCCCCGCCATTGGGAATGGCTGGCCGCGCAGCCGGGCGGCGCGTCTTCCACGCTGCGGCGGCTGGTGGAGCAGGCGCGCAAGGCGTCTGAAGGGCAGGTCACACCCCGCGCCGCCATGGATGCGGCATATCATTTCTTGACGGTGATGGCGGGCGACCGACCGGGCTATGAAGCGGCCATCCGGGCGCTTTACGCCAAGGATCGGGCGGCGTTCGAGGCGCAGGCGGCCGACTGGCCCGCCGCTATTCGCGACCATGGGCTGGCGCTGGCGGGTCCCGCCTTCGGCTAGGCGAGATCAGGCGCGGGCAGCCTGGGCAACGCGGATGCCGGGGCGGGCGGAGGCGTCTGGCATTTCATGCGCCTGCCATCCCGCAGCATCCCTGCGATATTCGACATGATGGCCGCGCTGAAAGCTGGCGCCATCCCAGACGACGACCTGCAGCTCGATCCGGTCGTTACGGTGGACATGGAGCCAGTTGAAGCTTTGCGGCTCCGCATTGCGCAGGCGTGTTGAGGTGGCCGTGCCTGCCTGGATCACCAGCGCGCCGCCGGCATCCGCCACCATCTTGTGCGCGGCTTCGGCATAGGTGCGATGGAAATGGCCAGCCAGAGCGATGTGGATGCCCGCGTCAGTAGCGGCTTCGACAGCATCGTCATGGCGGCCGACCGCCTCGCTCAACTCGCCGCCCTTGCCGATGGGCATGGAAAAAAGCGGGTGGTGGGTTACGAGGATACGGGTCTTGCTTGGGGCCACCGGCGCGAACCTTTCCCGCAGCAGCCGCATCTGGTCATGATTGATGCGGCCGTCCTTGATGGTCAGCGAGCGCGCGGTGTTGAGGCCGAGGATGGCGACTTCCGCGTCTTCGTACCAAGGGCAGAGGTCGTTGCTGATATAGCGTTTATAGCGTCGCAGCGGCGCGGCGAACCGGCGCATGACGTCATAGAGCGGCACATCATGATTGCCCGGAATGACGAGCAGACGCATGCCTGCCGCACGGAGTCGGTTGAGCCAGGCGGAGGCTGCGCGGAACTGTTCGACCCGCGCGCGTTGGGTGAAGTCGCCGCTGATGATGACGAGGTCTGGCTGACTTCGTTGCAGCCAGGCTTCGGTGGCTGAGACAATCTTTGGATCATTAGCGCCGAAATGGACGTCGGATAGGTGAGCAATGCGAGCCATGGCTTTCCAACGACCGCAACGCCCGATTTGTTGCGGGCAGGAGCCGATGAAGCGCTGGCGTGTTGTTGGGGCATGGAAACGAACTCCCTGCCCCGCGAAGCGGCGCTGATCGTCAATGTTCACAGCCGCAAGGGCGAGGCGTTATTCGCCCAGGCCAAGGAAAAGCTGGAGCAAGCCGGGGTGCGGTTGATCGCCGCTCATGCGGTGCATGATCCGGATCGGCTGCAGGACGCGGTGCGCGAGGCGGTGGCGAGTGGGGCCCCCATGGTGATCGTCGGTGGTGGCGATGGATCGCTGTCCGGTACGGTTGATGAACTGGTAGGGAAAAAGTGCGTGTTCGGGGTCCTGCCGCTCGGCACGGCGAACAGCTTTGCCCGCACGCTCGGCATTCCGCTGGACCTGGATGGTGCGGTGAAGGTGATCGCCAGCGGGCGGCGGCAGCGGATCGACTTGGGCATGATCGACCATGATTATTTCGTCAACGCAGCGTCGCTCGGGCTGTCGCCGATGATCGGCAGGACGGTCCCGCACAAGCTGAAACGCTATCTGGGGCGGGTCGGCTATCTCATCTGGGCGGTCAAATGTTCGGTCGGGTTCCGCGCCTTTCAACTGATGATCGATGATGGACGGACGCAGCGGCGCATGTGGTCCACCGAAGTGCGGATATTGAACGGCTCCTATCATGGCGGCGTCGAACTGTCAGAACGGGCAGACGTCCAGAGCGGCGAGCTGGTGATTCAGGCGGTGGTGGGACGGAGCCATGCGCGGCTCGCCTGGGATTGGTATGCGAAATTTTTCAAGCTGCGCGACCGGGATGCGCAGACGGAGGAGTTTCGCGGCCGGTCTTTCCGGATCGAGACACGGCCCCGGCAGCGGATTTCGATTGACGGCGAAGTGCTGGCCAGGACGCCGGTCACCGCTGCGGTCGCGGCGGGAGCGATTGATGTGGCTGTGCCTGAGTGATGCGATTCGTCATCCCAGCGAACGCTGGGATCTGTCGCGATCCGGCCGGAGATCCCAGCGTTCGCTGGGATGACGAAGAATGGGGGGCGTCAAAGGTCCTTTTCGTAAATTTGATAGACCTTGTTCACCTTGCTATCGATGGCGTCGGCGATCGCGTTCATGCCCTGATTATCGTCCAGCACCCAGCCGATCTCGCCCCGCGTGGCGCCATAATGGGTGGTCGCGCTGCGGCGGATATATTCGATCATCATGAAGGCGAGCTGGCTGGCGAGACGGGACGCCTGAAGGCGCTGGACCACGCCCATCAGCGGCACGCGCATCGTGCGCACCTGGGGCTTGCGCAGCCACCAGAGCAGCTTTGCCCAGCCGAAGGGGAAGAGGGAGCCGTTAAGCGGGCCGGTCGCTTCGTTGAGGTCGGGCAGCGTCATCATGAAGGCGACCGGCTCGCCTTCCAGCTCCGCGATCATGATCAGGTCTTCGAACACCAGCGGCTTCAGCTTCTTGCCGATGAAGGCGATCTCCGCATCCGTGATCGGCACGAAACCCCAATTCTTGCCCCAGGCGTCATTGAGGATGTGGAGGATGATCGCTGCTTCCTCGTCGAATTTCGACTTGTCGACCTTGCGCACGGTGATGCGATCGCTCTTCTCGCCCGACGAGACGATGCGTTGGATCAGCGGCGGGAACGGCTTGGTGATGTCCAGTTCATAGGTTTTGAGCTGCTTGACCGGCTGATAGCCTGATCCTTCGACCATCGCCTGATAAGTGGGGCTGTTGTGACCCATCATCACCGTGGGGGGATGGTCATGCCCTTCGATCAGCAGGCCGGGCTCTTCCCAGATGGAAAGGGAAATCGGGCCCAGGACCCGGGTCATGCCTTTGGCGCGCAGCCAGGCTTCGGCCGCGGCGATCAGCGCCTTGCCCGTGTCATCGTCTTCCGCTTCGAACAGGCCGAAATTGCCGGTGCCCGGTCCCATCCCCTGTTCTGCGGGCTGGGCGAGCGCCAGATGATCGATATGTGCGGAAACCCGGCCGACGACGCGGCCGTCCCGGCGCGCCAGGAAATATTGCGCCTCTGCATGGCCGAAGAAGGGGTTCTTGCCCGGGGTGATGAGGCCGTAAACCTCATCCTTCAGCGGCGGCACCCAATTGGGATCATTGGCGTAGAGCCGCCAGGGAAGCTCGACAAAGGCCTTGCGGTCGGCCTTGGAAGAGACGGGGGTGATTACCAGATCGGAATGAGCCACGGGCACAGCTTTCGCTAAAGGACCGCAGCAGTTCGGCGCTTGTTTCGCGATTGTCAATCCGGACCTCGTCGGATGGCGCGACCAAGGCGGAACTGTCATGTCGCTGCCACGATTTCAGCGCAATTGCGGTATAGGAGCGCCTGCATGACTGTGCATGATCCCATCATTGCGGGCGCAGCAGCCAAGCGCCTCGCGATTCCCGACGACACGGCGATGCTGCGCGCGGCCGCGGAATTGGCGCGCGAATATGCGGTGGCGAACCCGAAGATCTATTGGCCGGACATGCTCGCGTCGGCGCTGTTGGGCTATGCGGCGCTGGCGGGCGCTATCCTGATCGACAATGTGGCGCTGGCGGTCGCCTGTGGGGTGGTCGCCATGCTGGCGCTTTATCGCGCGGCGAGCTTCATCCATGAGCTGACCCATATCCGTAAGGATGCGCTGCCAGGCTTCCGGCTCGGCTGGAACCTGATCGTGGGCATTCCGCTCATGATCCCGTCCTTCATGTATGAGGATGTGCATACGCAGCATCATGCGCGTACGCGCTATGGCACCGTCAATGATCCGGAATATCTGCCTCTGGCGTTGATGAAGCCCTGGTCGCTGCCGTTGTTCATCCTGGTCGCGACGCTTGCGCCGGTGGGGCTTATCCTGCGCTATGGTGTGCTGACGCCCCTCAGCCTGATTGTCCCGGCGCTACGGCGGAAAGTGGTGGCCGAGTTTTCCGCCCTGTCGATCAATCCTGCCTATCGCCGCCGGTCGCCCGAAGGGGCTTTCCGCCGCCAGTGGCTGTGGCAGGAAGCGGGCGCTTGTCTGTTCGCGCTGATGCTGGTGGGCAGCGTGTTTGTCTGGGGATGGAAGCCGCTGCTGGTTTACGTGGCGGTGCATTCGGCGATGACCGTCATCAACCAGCTGCGCACGCTGGTCGCGCACCTCTGGGAAAATGAGGGCGAGGCGATGACGGTGACCGCGCAATATCTGGACTCGGTGAACGTGCCGCCGCCTTCCCCTCTTGCGGCGATCTGGGCCCCCGTCGGCCTGCGCTATCACGCGCTGCACCATCTTCTGCCGAGCGTGCCTTATCATGCGCTGGGCAAGGCGCATGTTCGCCTTGTCGCCGCCCTTGGCGAAGAGTCGCCTTATCATCGCGGGAATTACACCGGCATGTGGCCGCTGGTGGGGAAGATCGCGCGGAGCACCATGGTCCGGCGGTGAGCTGATCTTCCTCCGTCATCCCAGCGAACGCTGGGATCTCAGGTGAGGCCGCGGAACGTCTGAGGCCCCGGCTTTCGCTGGGGTGACGGTGAGTTTCTGGAGCTTATTCTTCCGTCCGGAACAGGACCGTTTCGCCTACCAGCAGGAACAGGAAGAAGGGCGCCCAGGCGGCCAGGATCGGCGGGTAGGCGCCCAGATTGCCCATGGCGAGCGAGAAATTGTCGGCGACGAAATAGGCAAAGCCGAGCGCCATGCCCAACACCGCCCTGACGAACAGCTGACCAGATCGCGCCAGGCCGAAGGCGGCGACGGAGCCCAGGATCGGCATCAGCAGCGCGGAGAGCGGCCCGGACAATTTGTGCCAAAGGCTGCCTTCCAGCTCCGCGGTCGGGCGGCCCGCGTCGCGCAGGTCGCTGATGGCGGCGCGCAACTCGTTGAACGTCATTGCATCTGGGTCGACCTTCGCCAGAGTGAACTGGTCCGGGCGGATAGCGTGGCCGAAACGAACGGTGCCGACCTGCCGCTCTGTCCCGCGCGCGACGTCGAACTGGCGGGCATTCTCCAGCACCCAGCTTTTCGTCGCCGCGTCATAATGGCCCCTGGGCGCCTGAACGATGGTCGTCAGGCTGTTGTTGACCCGATTGAATATCTCGACCTTGCGCAGCTGTACGGCAGTGCCACGGCCCGCGACGATGGCGGCAGTGACCAGATTATTGCCGTCGCGCACCCATGGATTGGCCTTGATGCCGCTGTTGGGCGGCACGGGGCCATATTCAACCGCCTGCCATGCGCTGAGCGCGGCGGTCGAGCGGGCGACGACGCGCTCGTTGAAGGCATAGCTGACGATCGCGACCCCTAGCGCTGCGGCGATGAGCGGTGCCAATATCTGGTGCGCGGACAGCCCCGCCGCCTTCATCGAGATGATCTCGCTATTCTGGTTGAGGCTGGCCAGCATGATGAGCGTGCCGAGCAGCACGGAGAAGGGGAGGAAACGCGCGACGATCTGCGGCACGCGAAGGCCGACATAATGCCAGAGCTGCGCGTCGCCATTGCCCGCATAGGCCAGAATGTCGCCAGATTCGCCCAGCAGGTCGAGCGTCTGAAGCACCACGACGAGCAGCGCCAGCACGGCGAAGGTCCGTGTCAGGAACAAACGCGCCATGTACCAGCTGATCTGGCGCGAGGGGAAGAAGTCGAACTGCATGGGGTCAGGCTGCTCCTTGCGCCACGGCGTTGCGCTTCCTGCCGAAGCGCAGCAGTTTCGCGATCTGCTTGCCGAGCTTGGCGAAGGCATATTCCAGCGCGCCGATCGGCTGCCCGCCGGGCCGATGCGCGACGACATGATACATCCAGAAGATCAGCGCAGCGGTCAGCAGGAATGGCCCCCAGAGCGCGATGATCGGATCGACCTTGCCCAGCGCGCCGACGCCTTGGCCATATTCGTTGATCTTGTGATAGGTCACGATGAAGACGATCGAGAGAAAGACGCCGAGCGCGGAGGTGGACCGTTTGGGCGGGATGGCGAAGGCCAGCGCGGCCAGCGGCAACAGCAGCATCATCGCCACTTCGACCATGCGGAAATGGAAATTGGCGCGGATTTCGTTGCGTAGCTTTTCGGGTGTGCCGGGGTCATGGCCGATCACCGCCAATTCCGGGATCGTCTTCTCCCGATCGACATTGCGGCCACGGAAGCGCTCAATCTGTGGCAAGTCGATGGGAAGGTCGTGGCTGGAGAAGGAAAGGATGCGCGGCGATTTATATTTGGGAGCATCGTTCACCAGCACGCCGTCGCGCAGGCGGAAGATGATGGTGTCTGGGTCGTCCGTTGCGAGGAAGCTGCCCTGCGCCGCCGTGACCGCTACCGTCTGCCCATCCTTGCCCACGGCGCGCACGAAGATACCCTGAAGGTTGCGGCCTTCTTCCAGGCTGCGTTCAATCCGCAGCGTCATGCGTTTGCCCAGGCTGGTGAACTCGCCGACCTTGATAGATGCGCCGAGCGCGCCTGACCGCAGTTCGAAGCGAAGCGCTTCATAGGCGTGGCGGGACAGCGGCTGGACGAAGCCGACGATGCCGAAATTGAGCAGCGCCAGCGCGATGGCGTACATGTAGGGCACGCGCAGCAGACGGCCGTAGGACAGGCCGACGGCCCTCATGACGTCCAGTTCAGACGAGAGGGCGAGCTTGCGGAAGGCGAGCAATATGCCCAGCATCAGCCCGATCGGGATGCCGAGCGAAAGATATTCCGGCATCATGTTGGCGAGCATGCGCCACACGACGCTGACGGGGCCGCCCTCCGCCGCGACGAAGTCGAACAGGCTGAGCATCTTGTCGAGCACCAGCAGCATCGCGGAAATGACCAGCGTGCCTAGCATCGGCAGCGCAATCAGGCGGGCGAGATATCGGTCGGTGGCGGTCAGCATTCTCTATGTGGTCGTCCCATCACCATGATTTGGCCGCAAACCCCGCCCATAGCAGAATCACGGAAATGAAGTTCGCGGGGGCGAACAGGGGCTCGCCGTCCGATTTCCTCGGGCGGCTATAGCTTCACGGAGTTGGATGGTCATGTTCAAAGTTGCGATGGGTCTGTTGTCGGCAGGGGTGCTGTTCGCCGCTGTTCCGGCCCTGGCCCATGGACAGGAAATCAGCAACGATCTGGATCGGTGCGGCGCATCTGCCAAGGGCCCCGCGCTTCTGGTCGATGTGCGTGGCTTTGCCGCAGCGACGGGCAAGGTGCGCGTGCAATCCTATCCCGCCACCAAGAACGCCTGGCTGGCGAAGGGCGCCTGGCTCAACCGTATCGATACTGTGGTGCGGCCCAGCAATGGCGGCATGCGTTTCTGTGTGCCGGTGCCTGAACCCGGGCGCTATGCGATCGCCGTGCGGCATGACCGCGACGGCAATGGCAAGACGAGCATTTCGCGCGATGGCGGCGGATTTTCCAACAATCCTGCCATCAGCATCTTCAACCTGGGCAAGCCGTCGGTTGACAAGGCCGCTGTGAAGGTCGGGCCAGGCGTGACCCGCATCACCATCAAACTCCAATATATGTCCTGATCCCATGGTCCGCGTCGCGCTCCTGTCCAATCCCAAGTCCACGGGCAACCGGCAGACGCTTCCGCGCGTGCGCAGCTATTGCGCCAGCAACCCCGACATTTTCCATTATGAGGTGGAACATGTCGATCAGATCGGCCGGGCGTTGCAGACCATCGCTCGCGTCGATCCGGTCGTCATCGTCATCAATGGCGGCGACGGCACGGTTCAGGCGGCGCTGACCGAATTGTATCAGGGCGAGCATTTCACGGGGCGGGTGCCGCCAATCGCGGTGCTGCCCAATGGCAAGACAAACCTTATCGCGCTCGACCTTGGCATCCATGGCGATCCGATCAAGGCGCTGGAACGGATCGTGCAGATCGCCAAGGCTGGCGTCGATGATCATGTGGTTGCGCGTGAGCTGATCGCATTGTCGGACGGGCGTGCGGAATCGCGCCCGGTGCTGGGCATGTTCCTCGGCGGCGCGGGCCTTGCCGACTACATGCTATATTGCCGGAACCAGATTTATCCGCTCGGCCTGTCGAACGGGCTCAGCCATTTCCTGACGGTGATCGCCGTGCTGGTGTCGCTGATCTTCGGCATCCGCGCGCGGTTCCTGCCGCAATCAAGCCATCCCGTGCGGATCAGCCTGATCCGTGAGGGGCAGCTTGCCGGGCGTTTTGCGGTGCTGATCGTCACGACGCTCGATCGGCTGTTGCTGGGAGTGCAGGCGGGTGACAGCCGCCGGGGCAATATGAAGCTGATGGCCGTCGATCAAAGCCTGCCCGCGCTGCTGCGGCTGGGTTGGGCGAGCATCACGCGCCGCGTGGGTAAGTCGCAGGTGCAAGGCGTCCATCTGGAACAGGGCGACGTCATCCGGATCGAAGGCGATCATAGCAGCGTCATCCTGGACGGCGAACTGTTCGAGGCGTCCGAGGGCAAGCCCATCGTGCTGCGATCGACAGAGCCGGTGCCGTTTTTAAGGCTGGCGGCTTAGGTTTTCTTACCGTCGCCCCAGTGGAAGCTGGGGGTCTCGATCCGGGCGCGTGCTTCAACCCAGATTCGGACTTTCGCTGGAATGAAGAGTTTGGAGTCATTCTTTCCGCTTGAGCGCCTCCGCCAGCGAAACGGTGGCGCTGCCCCGGCGCGCGGGCTTGGGCTGGCTCGGGTCCGGTTTCCAGCCGCTCAGATATAGGATCGCCATTTGCTCTGCCGTCCGCCCATCCGCGTCGGCCGCGGCGGCGAAATGCTGGCCCGCGCCGATCAGGGTGTCGCGCCGCAGGGCGGGGGGGTGCGACGCCAGCACATTTCCCGCGCCCATGCCGCGCAGATCGTGCATCAGGCGCACCATGTCGCCATAGCGCACCGTCAGCGTCTCGCTGTCCGCCACCGGCATCGCGAAACCGGCGCGGCTCAGCAGGTCGCCTGCCGCGCGCACGTCGACTTGCGGATGGATATGCTGGTGCGGCCGGTCGCCTTCGCCAGCCATCAACGCCGCGCGCAGGCGGAGCAGGGTGCCTGCTCCGGTAAAGGCCGCCAGCACCAGGCCGTCGGGCCGCAGCACCCGCCGCATCAGGATGAGCGCGCCGGGCAGGTCATTGACGCTGTCGAGCGTTCCGCAGGCCAGAACCAGGTCGAAACTGTCATCGGCAAAGGGCAGCGCGTCCTCTTCCGCCTGCACTCCCCCTTGCGCGCGAGCGGCGACGAAGCCGGGATCGGCGCAGATGACCCGCTTCCCCATCGCCTCCAGCGCGGTGCGGGCGGTGGCGTCGGGGCTTCCGATGACGAGCGCCTCAGGCAAGTCGCGCTGAACGTCGGTAAGCCGATCGAGCAATTCGTCCAACATGGCCCGGTAGAGGAAGTCATGATCTGCAAATCGGGCCATCATACGATCCCGCCGCCGGGCGCGCAGGGATCGATCGAAGATGTCGGGCTGGGTCATGGGGGGCCTTGTGCATCGGGGGCGGAACGGGAACAAGGGAGATCATGCCGCTTGCTGCCATTCTCAAGGGCGCGTTACGCCCCGTGCTGGATTATGCCCTGCCGCCGCGCTGCCCCGGTTGTGGGGCGATCGTCGAGGCGGACGACGCCTTCTGCCTGCCCTGTTGGGGTGGAATGCGTTTCCTGAGTGAGCCTTGCTGCGCCCGCTGTGGCGTGCCGTTCGAGCATGATCGTGGCAAGGACGCGGCCTGTGGCGCGTGCCTCGCCGATCCACCGCCCTTCGATAGTGCGCGGGCTGTGCTGGCCTATGGCGATGTCGCGCGAAAGGTTGCGCTGCGGCTGAAATATGGGCGGCGCATTGGCCTCGCGCGGCTGATCGCGCGGCATATGGAGCGCAGGTTGCCCGCCCTGGACACGCCCCCGCTGATCGTGCCGGTGCCGCTTCACCGCTGGCGGCTATGGTGGCGTGGCTTCAACCAGTCGGCCCTGATCGCTGATCATCTGGGACGGGCATCGGGGCTGCCGGTGGACAAGCATGGTCTGCTGCGCACCCGCGCCACCCAGCCATTGCGGGGCATGCATGCGGGGCAACGGGCAAAGGCGGTGCGCGGCGCGTTCGCATTGTCGCCGGGGCATCAGGTGAAAGGGCGGGCGGTGCTGCTGATCGATGATGTGCATACCAGCGGGGCGACGGCTGCGGCCTGCGCTCGGGTGCTGAAACGGGGCGGCGCTTCCAGCGTTCACCTGATGTGCTGGGCGCGGGCCTTGCCGGAAGGCGCGGAAGGCTCCGATTGACAAAGGATCGTTCAGCCACAATTTCAGCCCGCAAGGAGTATGTAATGGCGAAGGTGGAAATCTATACAAAGGCATGGTGCGGCTATTGCGCGCGAGCGAAGTCGCTGCTGGAGAGCAAAGGCGTGCTGTTCGACGAATATGACATCACAATGGGCGGCCCTCAGCGGACCGAAATGCTGGAACGCGCCAATGGCGGGACGACCGTGCCGCAAATCTTCATCGACGGCAGGCATATCGGCGGAAGCGACGACATGGCGGCGCTGGACCGCCAGGGCAAGCTGGACCCGTTGCTGGGCCTGTGAGCAAGATGCGCGCCGCGATCTTCCAGATGACGAGCGGCATCGATCCCGCCGCCAATGGTGCAGCGATTGCCGCGATGGTCGCGCGCGCTGCGGCCGAGGGGGCGGACATGCTGTTCACCCCCGAAATGGCGGGCTATCTGGACCGCGACCGCTCTCGCGCTGCCGCCACCCTGCACAGCGAAGCGGACGATCCGGTCCTTGCCCAAGTGCGTGACGCCGCGGCGAGGCACGGGCTTTGGGTGCATCTGGGATCGCTGCCGCTGAAAGACGAGCGTAGCGACGGGCGCTGGGCCAATCGCAGCTTCATGATCGATGCGGATGGAGCCATTCGCGCGCGCTATGACAAAATTCATCTGTTCGACGTTGATCTCGCGACGGGCGAGAGCTGGCGGGAATCGTCGGTATATGGGCCGGGCGAGCAAGTGGTGGCGGTAGATACGCCCTGGGCGCGCATGGGTCTTTCCGTCTGCTACGACATGCGCTTTCCGGATCTGTACCGAGCCCTCACCAATGCAGGCGCGACAGTGCTGCTGATGCCTGCCGCTTTCACTGTGCCGACGGGCCAGGCGCATTGGCACGTCCTGCTGCGCGCCCGAGCGATCGAGGCGGGCTGCTTCGTCATCGCCGCAGCGCAGACGGGGCGGCATGAGGATGGGCGGGAGACTTACGGTCACAGCCTGATCGTCGACCCCTGGGGTGAGGTTGTGCTGGACATGGGCGCTCTGGCTGGGCTTGCCCTTGCGGAAATCGATCTGTCGCGCGTAGAGGAGGTGCGCGGGCGGGTGCCCGCGATCGCCAACCGGCGCATCCTACCTGTGGACGTGACGCTTTCGTGATTGTTTTCGACCTTAAATGCCGTGCCCATGGGCATGTGTTCGAAGCCTGGTTCGGTTCAAGCGGGGACTATGAGGATCAGGCTGCGCGCGGGTTGTTGATGTGCCCCATCTGCGGCGATCCTGATATTTCCAAGGCGCTGATGGCGCCAGCTGTTGCCGCCAAGGGCAATCAGCGCTCTGTTGAGCCTCCTCCAGCCGCCACGCCGACTGCGCCGGTGGCGCTCGCTGGCGACGAGGCGCGGATGCGCGAGATCATTCAGTCTCTCGCCCAGGCGCAGGCAAAGGTGTTGGAAGATTCAACCTGGGTCGGCAGGAGCTTCGCCGAACATGCGCGCGCGATGCATTACGGCGAAAAGGACCGGGAAAGCATCCACGGCGAAGTGGCACCGGAAGAAGCGCGGGCTCTGCTTTCGGAAGGCGTCGAGGTCGCGCCCCTGCTGTTTCCCGTCATACCCCCCGAAGCGAAGAATTGACCGCGACAGCCGCGCAGCATAGAGCCGTCACCGGGCACCCGTAGCTCAGCAGGATAGAGCATCAGATTCCTAATCTGAGGGCCATGGGTTCGAATCCCGTCGGGTGCACCACGCATTCTCGTATTTACGAGGCCTTTTAGGCAGTGCCTGTGCCGGGCCTCGAAAATGGCGCAGTTCCGCGCCATTCTGTCGAGGTGCCGCAGAACCGAGTGCCGCAGAGACGTGCTTTTGGGCCTCAGAGCCACAAAAAAGACCCCGCGTCTAACGGGGCCCCTTTGGGTGGTACACGGTTTTGCCAAGGCTCACTGGAAGTCGAGCGCCTCGCGCTGCCCTTTCCAGTCCAGCGGAATGGCAGCATGCTTCATGAGTCGCCGGGACGTGAGTGTCGCCGGTTGTCGGCCTTCGAGAATGGCGGTGATGATGTCCGGCGCGAGGAAAGCCAGTCGCGCGACCCGCTCGGCTTTGCGATCGTTCGTCGCGGAAGTTTGCGTGAAGAGCTGCTGCCGAGCCACTTCCGCTTTGCGGATCAGAGCGATCAGCTCCAGATCGACGTTGGGCTTCTGCTCTTCGCCTGATCGCACCACCAGCTTGAGATTGCGCCCACGCCGATCCGGCGCGGTTTCGATGTGGAGCGGCAGGCGGTGGCCGTCGTCTTCCACGATTGGCGCCGTGCCATCCAGCAACGCAACATGACGGAGGCGGCTGATCGAGGCGTCGATTCTGTCGGCGTGGACCATAATAGCAAGATCGAGAGCTTGCAGCGTTCTACGAACCTCGCTCTTCCGTTTGCCGCGCATCGCCGATCCAAGTGCCTGGCCGGCATCGATCCGGCACCTGGTCGTTTGGGCTTCAACCTGCTGCAGCACCATGATGGTTTGCGGATCGGCCAGGAGCGCAGCGGCTGCATCAACTGCGGCTTGCTCCAGATCGATAGCTAGCAACCGCAGAGCAGGGGCCCTGATCGCTGCCTCGTTCGTGGCGGATGCAATGTTGGACACACAATAACGATAGCGGCGCTTCTGCTTCACGGCATGGCTGGGCGACATTGGCCGATCGACATGGTCTCGAATCATGCCCGTGAGCAGGCTGCTATGTTCGCTATTGCCGCCTGCGCGGCGGGTGCCGATCGCTCCTGCGCGTTTCGCTTGCACCGCATCCCACAGCGCCTGATTGATGATCGGCGGATGCTCGCCGTCATAGACCTGGTCGCGATGCCGGATCTTGCCGATGTACATGGGATTGGCGATAAGATGATGGAGCGGTCCACGCACGAATGACTGGCCGCCGCGAACGGACCCGTCGCGCATGGTCTGCCGCTTGGTGACGATGCCCGCCGTCTTCAACTCCTCCATCAGCACCATGATCGAAGGCACCGCCAGATAGCGGCGGAAGATATGCTCGACAGTCTTTGCCTCCTGTGGATTGGGCACGAGCTTGCGATCGACGACATAATAGCCGAGCGGCACCGGGCCGCCCATCCAGATGCCCCGGGCTTTTGACTGGGCGATCTTATCGCGGATGCGCTCGGCGATCACCTCGCGCTCGAACTGGGCGAAGCTCAGGTTTGAGAAGCATTTGGAAGCCTTGGCCGAGGCGGATCGCTCCCGCGCTCTAGCCGTCTTTGACAGGGTCATCGCCGTTTACGGCGCGGCCCCGGCAGAGGTAACTAAGAGCGGTATAGGACATACGACCGTCGGTGGCGTCGTCCAGGATCGCTCTGAGGTGTCTGTCAGCAAGGCAATCAATAGCCCGATAGGTGTACTGACGGAGGCGCTTTGGGATCTCATGCCGGACAAGGCAACGGCAAAGGGGCCAATGCCGGACGGTGTGGGGCGAACGCTTTGAAGCGCTATTTGGAGCCACTGGCGACGGAGGCGGACACGCTGCCTGTGTAGTGGCGCGGCATCTCCCTTGGCTCGATCATTGGTTCCCGGAATGGACAAATCGAGTTGTTCAGCCAATGTTCGCGATCGATCACCCGCTGTCTGAAGCGGTCTGGCATAGCTTTGCCGTTAATTCCCATTGGCCATCGAAACCAACACAGCGCGTCCTCTGTCCATCGCTATTAGCGATACTGAGAAGCGAACCAACTTGGTCGCTCGATGAATCTGAAAGGCGGCACTTGGTTCAGAAAATGGTGCGGCTAAGCGAACCGGTAGGAGTCGATGCTCCTCTAGTCTCGTTCCGGCAGGCACGCGATGTTCTGGCTGCTCTGGATGATAAGGGGAGAAGCGATGCGCTTTGGCTGTTGAGTCAAATCGTGTCTGAAGAAGGCAGATGGCAAGCTTTCGCAAAGCCCTTCATTGAGCAGGCTTGGCCACGTCAGGTAAAGTTCCGCACTGAAAGCGCGTCTCGTGGCTTCGTGCATTTGGTCGAACAATCCGGTGACAATTTCCCGGATGCCGTTCGAACCGTTGTCAGCCTGCTTCGACCTGTGCCGCATCTCGACATGATAACCTACCGCCTTTCAAAAGAGCCGGAGGAAGTGACGATGGATTTTGCCCAACGATTCCCGGCAGAGACCCTTCTTCTTCTTGATGCGCTAATCGCAGACGACCGATCTCAAATGCCCTACGAGATGGGGAAGGCCTTGGCAGTCATTATCGATGCTGATCCCGCGTTGCGACACACCCGCGAATGGAAACGGCTGTATGATCTTACTGTGTGAAGTTTTTGGTGTTGATAGCACCTGCTGCCAAGTGAATTCGTGGCACGTTGACTTCGTTCTATCGCCATACGAACCAGACTGAAAAAGGCAACCACGTCGCGGGCGCCCTGAGAAAAAGCGGACCGACCGGACCTAGGCGCTCAAAATTCGCTCCTGAGCGTCTGAGAAAGGTCGAAAGCAGCCATTCACTGGCCAGAGGGGTCGGGCCAGATTGGGGAAATCTTACAGCTTGGCCAATGCTGCGCGCCATGCCGCTATATTCAGACGATTGGCCCCGCTTATATCGTGGAGGAGCTGCAACGGCTGCGGCCGCAAAGCTGAACTGATCAACAACCAGATGGATCTTGAAATGAACCCAACGGACGAAGACTATGTCTATGACGAAGCTTCGGGTGAATGGCTCTCCGCAGAAGAGGCTGCCACGAATGCCCAGAAGGCCGTCCAAATCGAGGTACGTGATTCCGCCGGCAACCTTCTGGCCGACGGCGACAGCGTCATCACGATCAAGGACCTGAAGGTCAAAGGCGCCGGCCAGACGTTGCGCAAAGGCACCGTGATCAAATCGATCAGGCTCACCGGTGACCAACAGGAAATTGATTGCCGCTATGCAGGCATCAAAGGCTTGGTTCTTCGGGCTGAATTCGTGCGCAAACACTGATATAGGATAACATTTTAGAGCGCGGTGAGGCCGGCTTCGTCGGGAGCAGAATAACCGCCTTAGTTCATATGCACGCGTTGCGGGCGATCACACGCCGTGGCGAGCAAGCCGCTCCTGCTCACAAAAATGGCAGCGACAAAGATGATCCCAAGCGCATACGCTACTCGCGGGGAATGCTCCAAGACTTGGCGCTGACCAAGACGGAGGAATTCCTCTGCGTCCTTATCTGCACTGGTAGGCGCCAGTGAACGAGGGTCGATCAGGCCGGACCTGCAACCGTAGCGCTTCAAAAAAATGCGCATGATGAATATGTCATAGTTACGCGTATAACAAGATATTCAGCCCTGAGCAGCGATCTGCATGACAGGAGTCAATTCGCGTTCCGCAAAAATGACATGCCATATTGCCAAGAATTGCCGATGTGCGTAACGTTGCGGCAAGGCGCAAACGATAGCGCGACAGTGGGGAGGTAAGAGCTTGGTTATAACCAAAGAACTCACCGCGGTCTTCGCGTGGGTGCGCCGCTCATGATCCGAACCATCGCCAGCGGTTTTGCCTTTCCGGAAGGGCCGCGCTGGCATGAAGGGCGTTTGTGGTTTGCCGACCAGCACGGCGGAACCGTGTACGTCCTTGATCCTGATGGTAATGTTCACGAACATTTCGCTGTGCCAGGCGGGCCGTCCGGCATGGGCTGGCTGCCAAATGGCGACCTGCTGGTAGTGTCGATGGACGAGCGTCGGCTTTATCGCAGAGGCTCCGATGGGCGATTGGTGGTGCATGCCGACTTGGCGGATATGCATTCCGGGCAGAGCAACGACATGGTCGTTGATCATCGGGGCTGGGCTTATGCAGGCAATGTCGGATTTGATTATTTCAGTGGTGAAGCGCCCCGACCAACATGCATCGCTGCAGTCGCTCCCGATGGGACCGTGGAGATGGCGGCGGATCATCTGCATTGCCCAAACGGCAGCGTAATCACAGCAGATGGTCGGACATTCATCGTTGCCGAGACATTCGCGTTCCGCCTGACCGCATTTGACATCGATGAGGAAGGGCGGCTCTCCAATCGGCGGACATTTGCTGATCTGGACGGCTATTCACCCGATGGCATCTGCCTTGATGCGGAAGGCTGCGTTTGGGTGGCCGTTGCCCTTGCGAACTGCGTGATACGTGTACGCGAAGGCGGCGAGATCTTAACGCAAATCCCGATTGAGGGCGCCCAGCCATATGCCTGTATACTGGGCGGAATGGATGGGCGCGACCTGTTCATCTGCTGCGCTTCAGATCATGATCCAACAGTGACCGTTAAGATCAGGAGCGGGCGTATCGATGTTGTTCGCGTGGATGTGGGATCATCGGGAGGAAGGCCCTGAATGAATTGATACCAGATAAAGTTCATGTGGGGGAAGCTGTCATCGTTCCTAAATGGTCATTTCGGTGACGCCAGCGCTCCTCAGGTCGGCATGACGGTAACTGTCGGCGGCAATTTCCATCGTTTTTCCAATATAGAACGGTTCTCGTACGAGAAGATAAGGAGAGGATGACATGGGGGCTGAATTTGTAGCGTTTCGTCGGCATGCAGGCCGACTGTTATTTACGGGTGTTGCTGCAGGTGCGCTGATCGCACCTGATATCGCACTGGCGCAGACTGCAATCGATGAGATTGTCGTAACGGCCACGCGGCGTGAGGAACGTGCGCAGGACGTTCCCATCGCCATTACCGCGGTTTCAGGTGAAGGGCTGCGGGAGCGTGGCGTCACGAGCCTCCAGGACATGCAGGCATCGGTGCCATCGTTGGTCATCGCACCCAATGGTCAGGCGTCGCGCGACGTCATGTCGCCTTCCATTCGTGGCCAGTCGGCATCGTTTCAGGGATCGCCCGCAGTTGTCGTCTACATGAATGAAGTACCTCTGCCATCCGGCTACACGTTGTCGAACCAAGGTGGTCCGGGTAACTTCGTCGATCTTCAGAGCGTGCAGGTCTTGTCGGGTGCACAGGGCACTTTGTTCGGCCGCAACACTACTGGTGGCGCGATCCTGCTTACTCCGGCCAAGCCGACAGATCAGCTTGAAGGCTATATCGGCGGCGGCGTCGGTAATTATAACATGACCGAGTTGGAAGCCATGCTCAACGTTCCGGTCACGGACAAGGTGAGCATCCGCCTGGTCGGTGCGACGCGCGATCGTGACGGTTTCACCTATGACGTCAATTGGCGTAAGGATCGCGACGACACACACTGGCGCATGGCTCGCTTCGGCCTGTTGTTGAGCCCGACCGAAAATCTCCAGAACTATACGATGGCTTATTACGGCTATTCCCGGACAAACGGTTCCGGCTCGATCGCGAAGGGGTTTAATACGGGATATTTTCGGGCGCTCGACAGTTTTGTGCCGTCATTCGATTTCTGTCGTTCTGCTGGGAACTGCAATTATTACACTGACCTGATAGCGCAAGCCAACGCCCTTGGTCCCCGCAAGACCGCTCATGGCGTGGATGATTTCGCTAAAACAGTGACCTGGGGGATCACAAACACCACTGACTTCGATGCGACTGACAATATAAAAATCCGCAACATCATCAGCTATGCACGTTTCAAATCCTATTATTCGAACGATCAGGACGGTACGATCGCTCCGATCTACAACACCGGTACGACGGTCGAGAGTCGCCGGTCGCCGCGTGATTACTACAAACTGTTCACCGAAGAACTACAGTTGCAGGGCAATGCGCTGGACAACAGGCTCACCTACACCGTGGGCGGATTCTACTTCAAACAGTCTCCTGCAGGCCTGATGGAGTCCTTCTCCATCAACGTTTGCAGTAGAAAGACCGAAGCCGGCTGCGCCCTGGGCACCAGTCAGGTCGGGGTTACCAATGAATCCAAGGCGCTCTATGCTCAAGCGAGCCTTGATCTCGGAGCGTTTGTGCCAGCGCTGGATCGTGTTCGACTGACTGGAGGGTATCGCTACACCTGGGATCATGTAGAGGGCTTTACGGCGTCGTGGTCGGCGATCCCGATCGGCGGGGGTGCCGTAATCAACCTTTGCTCCTGGAAGTCCCAATTTACTGCGACGCCGCTGGCGGATTGCCGGTTTACCGGCAATCTCAAAAGCTCGGCGCCGAACTGGACGGTGGGTATCGATTATCGGCCGAATGACGACCTGATGCTCTATGCGAAGGTAACGAAGGGCTACAAGGCAGGCGGGTTCAACGCCTATGCAGTGTTTCCGAACACCCGGACCTTCGGGCCGGAATACCTCACCGACTATGAAGCGGGCTTCAAGTCGGACTTCGAGGTCGGCGGTATGGCGACGCGCCTCAACGTCAACGGCTTCTATCTGGATTATTCGAACATCCAGCGCGCCGCAGGTGACCGCAACAGTGCCACGGGCGGCAACGGCGCGATCACGCTCAGCACTGCTTCGGCCGTTATAAAGGGTGTGGAAGTAGAGGCCATGATCCGGCCGATTCGCGAAATCGAACTGGGTTTGAACTACAGCCACACCTCTTCCCATTATAAGTCATTCAAGTTCGACTCGAACTCGGGTGTCTGGGATTGCACGGCTCAGTCCATCACTTCGCCTAAGGTCTTTGCCGGGGCAGACATGACCTGCCGTCCATTGCAATATCTGTCGCCCAACATCCTGTCCGTCTATGGTCGCTTCACCATTCCGACCGCTGAGAAGTTCGGCAACCTCAGCCTGTTCGTTAGCTACAACTGGACGGATGCGCAGGAAACCGCGCCGTTCTCGACGGAGAAATTCCCGGACGGCACGACCAACGAACCGGGCGTGCGTCTGCCGGCATTCGGCTTGCTCAACGCCACGCTGGACTGGAAGAATGCTCTTGCCAGCGGGCTGGACCTGTCACTGTTTGCCACCAACCTAACCAACAAGCTCTACGCTATCACCAATACCGGCACTTACCAGACGATCGGTGCCTGGACACAAATGTATGGTGAACCGCGAATGTTCGGCCTGCGTGCGCGTTACAAGTTCGGCGGTTCGGATTAAGGGTGTGATGATCGGCTCGTAACGGCTTCGGCCTTCGCGGGTAAAAAAGGAAGGCTCCGACGCTCACACGCGGCGGAGCCTTCCTTGCAGAAGGGAGACGCTGGTCCAATGATTATTTGGATGTGGGCCCACCGATTTGCCGCGATACCGGTGACGCTATCTCAACGGCAGCTGGCCCCGCTGGACAGCCATGCTGGCGACCTGTCGCGCTGACGACAAGCTGCAACAGGCATCAGCGCAGCGCTCCGAGCAGCGTTGGCGCATCGATCGTGAACTTGAAGCCGAAGACGAAGGCGTTGCCGATATCCTTTGTGCGGAAAGGTGCGCCGGTCTGGTCGGGATGCAAGATATATTGGATATTGGGCGAGATGCGGATGGCGGCATTGATCTGCGCGCCATAAGCCAGTTCCATCATATATTGGTGGCGACGGATATTGCCGTCGCCGCCCACCGAGAGGCGCGCGGCGCGCATCCGCTCCACGGCCAGATCGCTGAACCGCTGATCATTGATGAGGAACCCGATCGTGTCGGCGTCGCGCCCCTTGAAGGTGCCGGTCTGGACCAGGCCGAGCTCGAGAAAATGGCTTTCCTCGACGCGACCCGATAGATTGGTCATGGCGACCCCGAACAGGGCGAGGCCTCGCTTCGAATTGGGATCGGGACGGGTCAGCATCTGGTCGAACCGGAAATAGATGCCCGAACGCCCATGGCGTGTTGCCGCCGGCTTGCCGGTCAGGATGGCGATCCCGCCCGTCTCGTCACGCAAGGGGTCGGCATAATCGCCGCGATCGAACCAGCCGCCGAGAATGTAGTGGCCCGGCAGACGAGTCTTACCAGCATCGTCGCCATAGCCGGCTTCCCATGGCACGATAACGCCGGTCGCGTTCCTAGTGCTGAAGCTGAATCCGTTGTCACTGGCGCGCTTGCGATCAGGGTTCACTTCATAGACCCCGGTGTGGAGGAACCAGCGCGGTGTGAACTGGACGCGGGCGTGCGCCATCCAGCTGGAAGCCGGGAAGTAAGTGAAATTGCTGTTCTTGAAGACGAAGGTCGGATTGCCGCAGGCCGAGTTCGTCTGGAAATTGCAGTATAGCGGGGAGTTCAGAAAATGAATGTTCGCCTGGCTGCGGCCGGCCTCGATGGTCAGATGGTCGCCCAACAGCTTCTGCTCCCAAGTCAGGATCGCAAGATGCGTGTTTTGCGTTCCGAATACCTCCTGTACCGACGTGTTGTTGCCGATGGCGATCGCCGAGAGACTGTCGCCGTGCCGATTGGTGACCGCGGAATGGATCACGCCGCCTTTGACTCCCAGGATGCGATCCATGTCGAAGTCGGCGCCGACATAGAGCTGTCCGGTGTAGGCGGCGTCGCGCCGCAGGCCACCGCTCACATTGCCGGCGGCTTCGCCGGTGTAGCTCAGCGCGAGCGTGATCCCATCCTCGGCCAGCGGTTGGAAAGCGCGCGCCATATCGGCCTTCGGTTCAGGCAGGGCCGGCGGCGGCGGTGTTGTGGGATCGGCGACGTTGCTGTCCTGCGCGTGAGCCACGGGAGCCAGCGCAAAAGCCAAAGCGAGGGCGGTGACGCCCGCGGTGCAGGCGTGTTCAAGCGATTTGAACATGGGAGCTTCCTTTGGGCCGGGCGCGCCGGCGTTAGTGTCGAGATGTCACGCGGTAGCGGGCGCGGCGGCGCGAGACTGCTTGAGCATCCCCACCAGCAGCGCCGTCACCACCGTTCCGGACAGGATCGCGGCGGCGTAAGCCAAGAGGTGCGTGACCGCACCGGGGATCGGCAGCACAAATATGCCGCCATGCGGCACCTTGAGTTCAACGCCGAAAGCCATCGAGATCGCGCCAGCCAACGCCGAACCGACCACCATTGAGGGGATGACCCGGAAGGGATCACGCGCGGCGAACGGGATCGCGCCTTCGGTGATGAAGGAAAGACCCAGCACCCCGGCGGCTGCCCCTGCCTCCCGCTCTTCGACCGTGAAGCGATCGCGGAACAGGAAGGTCGCGAGCGCAATACCGAGCGGCGGCGTCATCCCGGCCGCCATGGTCGCAGCCATCGGAGTGTAGATCTGGCTCGCGACGAGGCCGACCGAGAAGGCATAGCTTGCCTTGTTGACCGGCCCGCCCATGTCGACCGCCATCATTCCGCCAAGCAGCGCTCCCAACATTAGGGCGCTCGACCCCTGCATCGAACGCAGCCAGTCGGTGAGGAAAGCGAGCGCGGCGGCGACAGGCGCGCCCACGGCGTAGAACATCAGCAGTCCGGTCAGCAGCGTGCCGAGCAGCGGCAGGATCAACACCGGCTTCAAGCCCGTCAAATTCTTCGGCAGCCTGATCCAGCGGTTGAGCTGGTCGACACCATAGCCGGCGATGAAACCAGCGACGATGCCGCCAAGGAAACCTGCGCCGAGCGTCGCGGCGATCATGCCCCCAATCATGCCCGGCGCGATGCCCGGCCGGTCGGCGATCGAATAAGCGATATAGCCGGCGAGCGCGGGCACCATCAGCGCGAACCCGCCCTTGGCGCCGACGACGAAGAGCGTATGCGCGAGCGTACCGGCGGCGGCATCGTCATTGGCGTGGATGCCGCCCAGCGCGAAAGCCAGCGCGATCAGGAGGCCGCCCGCCACAACGAAGGGCAGCATGAAAGACACGCCGGTCATAAGATGCTTGTACGGCCCGGCGCGCTCCTTCGCGGCCTGTGGCGCGGCGTCCGCCGCGGCAAGATCGCCACCCTGAACGGCCGCTTCGGCGAGCGCCTTCTCAATGAGCTTCGCGCCGCCGGTGATCGCTGGCTTGGTGCTGCTTGCAAACACCCGCTTGCCGGCGAAGCGCGATCGATCGACTTCGCGGTCGGCGGCGATCAGCACGATCTCGGCCCCAGCGATTTCGTCAGGCGTGAGCGGCGTGCCGGCTCCGACCGATCCCTGCGTCTCGACCCGGATCGGGTAGCCAAGTTGCTTCGCGCCCTCCTGCAAGCCCTCGGCCGCCATGAAGGTGTGGGCGATGCCAGTCGGGCAGGAGGTGATCGCAACGATCGAGGGAGCATGCGAGGCAGGTGCCGGGGTGCTGGCGTCCGCATCGCGGAGTGCGCCAGCTGGATCGGACAGCACGGCATCCAGGCTGAGGCGCCGATCTGCCTTCCGACTGAGCGCGGCATCGTCATCGCCGACGAACAGCAAGGTGGCGCCATCGTCCGGCAAGGCGTCGAGCGGCTGATGGCTCTCGCGAACCTTGATCTCAAGAGCACGCCCTTCCGTCCGCGCGGCCTTGCGCAAGGCTTCCGCCGCCAGCACAGCCTGGACATCACTATTCCCGGCGTCGATCACGGCCAATATTCTTTTCATGATCCGTTCCCTCGTCGCTATCATCAGGCCGTCTCGAGCCCGGAGATGGAAACTTGCGCGGCGAGCGCTTCCACCGCGCCGCGCGCAGGCAGGTTCGGCCCGGCCATGCCGAGCTTGCCGCCGGCGAAGGCGGTCGCGAGGCTGGCAAGACGTTCCAAGCCCGCGCCCTCGTCGAACGCCGCGGCGATCCCCGCGACCATCGCATCACCGGCGCCGACCGTGCTGGTCACGTTGCCAAGCGCCAGTCGCGTCACGACCGAACCTTGAGCCGACAGAAAAAGTGCGCCTTCCGCACCCATCGAGATCACCACTAGCTCGACACCGCGATCGAGAAGCCGCCGGGCAGTCTGGACCAGCTCCATCCGGTGCATGAGGGGGCGCCCGAGCCAGGCGGCAAGCTCGTCGCGGTTCGGCTTGATCACATTCGGCAGCACATCGGCCTTGAGCGCGTGAGTGAGCGGTACACCGCTCGTATCCAGCAGAACCCGACAACCTATGCCCCGCAGCCGCCTGACCAGCAGCGCATAGATGTCATGCCGGCATCCAGGCGGAACGCTGCCCGACAGGATGACGAGGTCGCCCGCCTCGACCGCGGCGCTGAGTGTCGCGACGACCATATCGACGCGGCTCTCGTCGACCGCGATGCCATCGAGGTTGATGTCGGTGGTGCCTTGCCTGTCGACGAGCTTCAGATTGACGCGGGTCGAGCCGACCACACGGATGAAGCGATCGTCGATCGCCTTTGCCGCGAAGAGCTGGTCGAACGGAGCGGCATTGTCACTGCCGAGCAGGCCATGCGCGATGACCCCCAGCTTCCAATCAGCGAGACAACTTGCAACATTGACGCCCTTGCCGCCAGCATTCTGGCGGACGGAAGTGGCGCGGTGGACCTCCCCCGGAACCAGCCTGTCGAGCGCCACTGTCTGGTCGATCGCGGGGTTGAGCGTGACGGTATGGATACGCATCAGGCCGGCTCCTCGTCCAGCGCACGCACCTCGGCCGCTCCCTCCATCTCAAGCGCGCGTCGGGCCAGCGCTTCTAAAGCGGCCAGATCGGAGGCGCGAATGCGGGCCTTCACCGCCGGAACGTCGCGCGGGGTCATCGAAAGTTCGGTGACGCCCAGCCCGACGAGCAAGGCCGCGCCGAACGGATCGCCCGCGATGCCCCCGCACACGCCGACCCAGCGACCATGTGCCTTGGCGCCTTCGACCGTCATCGCGATCAGCCGCAGCACCGCCGGGTGAAGGCTGTCGGCCTCGCTGGCGAGATCTGGATTCTGGCGGTCAATGGCGAGCGCATATTGCGTCAGGTCGTTGGTGCCGATCGAAAAGAAGTCGGCATGGGAGGCGAGCGCCTTTGCATGCACGGCTGCCGCCGGCACCTCGATCATGATCCCGATCGGCACGACAGGCGCATCGACTTCGACGCGGATCGCCTCGCACCGTTCACGCAGACGTACGAGTTCCCAGGCTGAGGTAATCATCGGAAACATGATCGACAGGTCACCGCCCGCCTTCGCCGCGCGATAAAGCGCGCGTAGCTGCGGATCGAGCAAATCCGGCCGGCGCAGCAACAGGCGCGCCCCGCGCACGCCCAGGAAGGGGTTCTCCTCCTTCGGCAGATCAAGGTGCGGCACCTGCTTGTCGCCGCCGATATCAAGTGCGCGGACGATCAGCGGCCGCTGCTGTCCATCGGCGCCCAACGCGTCGATCATGCCGCGATAGATCGTCTCCTGCTCCTCCTCGTCGGGCGTGTCGCCGCGTTCGAGGAACAGGAGTTCGGTACGCATCAGGCCGACGCCTTCGCCGCCCTGGGCGAGCGCGAACGCCACCTGATCGGGTCGATTGACGTTGGCGGCAACCGCTATTTCGCAACCATCACGGGTCACCGCCGGGCGGGTGCGCTCTGCGGCCTCGGCGGCACGCTTGTCCGCCAAATCGGCAATCCATGCTTTTGCTGAATCAAGGTCCGCGTCGGACGGATCGAGCCAGACACGCCCGCTATCGCCGTCGACGATCACGGTTTCCCCAGGCGGCAATGCGAGAAGATCGGCGCCGCCTGCGACGATCGAGGGTAGGCCCAGGGTGCGTGCCAGGATGGCGCTGTGCGAGGTGGGACCGCCAAGCGCAGTAGCGATGCCGACCACACGGGTGGTATCGAGCGTTGCGGTGTCGGACGGCGAAAGATCGGGCGCAATCAGGATCGAAGGCGCGTCCGGCAAGTCGGCGAGCGATCCCGTGGCCAGCGACGGGTCGATCGCGGCCAGGACGCGTCGGCCGACATCGTGCAAATCAGCCGCTCGCGCCGCCAGAACCGGATTGCCGAGCGCTGAGAGCTGCCCTGCGATCCGTCCCACTGCCTGGTCCCATGCCCAGGCGACGCCATGCCCTTCGACCATCAATTGGCAGGTCAGGGTTATGAGATCGGTGTCATCGAGCAGGTCAGCCTGCGCCTTGAAGATCGCCGCGTCGCCAGCGCCTAGCCGGCGCGTGGTATCGTCGATCAACGCCTTCATCTGTGCGCGCGTGCGCTTGAGCGCAGCGTCGAGCATCGCACCGCCAGTCACGAGATCGACTGGCTCGTCCTGCACGACAAGCTCGGCCGCCGCAATGACATGAACCTTGCCAATGGCAAGACCCGGGCTGGCCGCAACGCCGATAATCGCCTTCAGGTCGCTAACCGGTTTCCAGCCGCGCACGATGCCCGCAACCTTGGCGGCAGCGCGCTCGGCATCCTCCCTTTCGCGGGCGGTCAAGCGGCGAACCACAGTCACGAAGGTGTCGAGCGCCACGCGCGCATCAGGTCCATCGGCCGAGAAGACCACCTTGTCTCCGGCTTTGAGCCCCAGCTGGAGCAACGATACGAGACTGCGCGGATCGGCGGTCTCGCTGCCGTGGCGGACGCGCAGCCGCGCCGCTGCCCCACGCGCCGCCTCGCCCCAGACCGATGCTGGCCGGGCATGGAGGCCCGCCGGATAGTCGACTGTCCACGTCGCGGTCTCGATATAGTCCTCGGCCGGCGTTGCCGGGGCAGATGGACCGTCTTCGCGTAGCGCAGATGTGATCGCATCCACATCGTCGGTAGCGACCAGCGCCTGGATTCGGGCATCGTCCTGGATAAGCCGTGTCAGCCGACGCAGGATGGAAATATGGCTGTCTGAATTCGCGGCAATGCCGACGACGAGGTGCGCCTTCTGCCCTGGATTCCACTCGACGCCGTCGCGCAACTGCAAGATCGCGATGCCGTCGTGGCGAACGAGTCCCTTGTCTTCGCCAAGCCCATGGGGAATGGCGACACCCGCACCCAGGAATGTGTTGGCCACAGCTTCGCGGCGAACCATGCTCTCATCATAGCCAGGCGCGGCGCAGCCGGCAGCGATGAGCAACTGTCCGACCTGACGAATCGCGTCTTCCTTGTCGGCGGCGCGAGCGGCGATGCGCACAAGTTCGTCGGCGCGGCGCAACGGTGCAGCGGAAGCAAGCATTTCAGACGACTCTCCAATTTATCTCGTTAATATGAGAAAACGTTTTCTATAGCCTTTTGTCAAGAGGGTTGCACATAATGATGGAAAGGATGCATGATATACGTCCTATAAATGGGCGTCGCCCGATCAAACGAGAGATCGATTTCTGATGGCTGTGGGTATCAAGGATGTTGCGAGAGTCGCGCAGGTTTCTCCCGCCACGGTGTCGCGCGTATTGGCCGGGCGCGCGGTCGATCCTGCCATGCAGGCTCGGGTGCAGGCGGCCGTCAAGTCAACCGGTTACCGGCCCAATCTTGCGGCGCGGAGGTTGCGATCGCAGCATACCAAAACGATCGGTCTCATCGTCGCCGACATCCGCAATCCCTACTTCACCGCTGTATCCCGCACGATCGAACGTGTTGCGGCGGAGCGCGGATTCAACGTGATTCTCAGCAACACCGATGAGGATCCGGCTCAGGAGGCGAAATATCTCGACCTCATGCAGCAGGAGCGAGTGGCCGGCGTCATTCTTGCGCCGTCGCGCCAGCGAGTCGAGCGAGCAAGTAAGCTATCGCTCGATTGCCCGGTCGTACTCATCGACCGCGCGATGCCGCAGGCGGGGCATGACTGTGTGCTGCTCGACAATGAGGCGATGGCGACTTTGCTCGTAGAGCATCTCCATGACGCCGGACACCGGCGGATCGCAGGTCTGTTCGGCGCAGCGAGCAGCACGGGAATCGAGCGACGAGCCGGGTTCGAGCGCGCGGCGGGGCGGCTCGGCATGACCGCCCACTCCCTCGCGATACCCCACGCCTCGGGCGAGGCGGAGCGCATTGTCGCCGAACTGCTGAATGGACCGGAACGGCCGCAGGCACTCGTCGCCAGCAACGGCGTCATGCTGCTCACCATATTGCGCGCGCTCCGCACTCTTGGCCTGGATGTTCCGGGCGATATCGCACTTGCCGGCTTCGACAATAATGACTGGATGGAGTTTGTCGGCGAAGGGCTCACGGTGATCGAGCAACCGGTCGAGGAGATCGGTCGCACGGCGATGACCATGTTGTTCGACCGCTTTGATCATCCCGACGGTCCTGGGCGCCGGGTTGTTCTTAACGGACGACTGATCGCGCGCGGGTCGAGCGCGCTTGCTCGCCCCGCCCTGACCGCCACCCGAGCCTGAAGCAATGTCCGAACCATCGATTGACCACAACTTAAAGCTTCGCATGTCGCTGTTCGCGCATGGCGGCAACGCAGCATCGCGCAGGAGGATATCCGATGAACGGAACAAATAACCGGATGAGCGCACGGGCGCCGACGCTGTCCCGTTTCCTGATCGATCAGCAGCGCCAGCCCGACAGTCGGTGTCCCGCCGAGTTGCGTTTGCTCATTGAAACGGTCGCGCGAGCGTGCAAGGCGGTGGGATGTGCCATCTCGAAGGGTGCGCTCGGCGACTTGCTGGGGACGCTCGGCAGCGAAAATGTTCAGGGCGAGGTCCAGAAGAAGCTGGATGTCATCGCCAACGAACTGCTGCTCGACGCCAATGAATGGGGCGGCCACCTTGCCGGCATGGCATCGGAGGAGATGGAGACGATCCACCCCATTCCCAACCGCTACCCCAAGGGTGAATATCTCCTACTGTTCGATCCGATCGACGGATCGAGCAATGTCGATGTCGATCTTTCGGTCGGCACGATATTTTCGGTACTCCGTGCGCCTGCAGGCTGCGCCGGGCGAGACGTGACGGAAGAGGACTTCCTGCAGCCGGGTCGCGATCAGGTCGCTGCCGGCTACGCGATCTACGGTCCGCAGACCCTGCTGGTGCTGACGGTCGGGACCGGCGTCTATGAGTTCACCCTCGATCGCGAGGTCGGCTCTTGGCGCCTGACTGACGGTCCGATGCGCTTGCCCGACGGCACGCGAGAATTCGCGATCAACATGGCGCGGCGGCGGCAATGGTCGTCAGCAATCGCCCGCTATGTCGAGGAGCGCATCGAGGGTTCGGAAGGGCCGCTTGGTGTCGATTATAACATGCGTTGGACGGCCTCGATGGTGGCCGACATCCACCGCATCCTCAAGCGCGGCGGCGTGTTCCTCTATCCGTTTGACCAGCGACACGCCGGCGCGGCGCGGCTGCGCCTACTCTATGAAGCCAATCCGATGGCATTGCTCATTGAACAAGCCGGAGGGGCGGCGAGCAATGGCTCGCAGCGCATTCTCGATGTGATGCCCGCTGGACTGCATCAACGGGTCGGGTTCATTGCCGGTGACGCCCGAGAGGTCGCGGAGGCAGCAGGTTGAGCCGATGCGATCCGGTGGCAACCCGTTGTACGAGGTCCGTTTGACTTTGCCCCAGATTGATGCCCGCCAGGCCCGCTCCCGCATTGATGCGAGCGCAGCGTTGGCTCAACTATGCAGAATGCTAGCAAAACTGAGGTGCGCCGGCGCCTGTTAGCCCTTGGCCTGTCAATACTGTCACCCCCGACCGGATCGACGCTCTAGATGTTGAGAGATTTGGAAATGTGTGGTGCAGTTCGCAGTCCGGAGCGAACCCGTCTCTTCCCTGCATTTCCCTGTATTCGGCCGTCATCTCCTTTTTAGGGGGAAGTCAGCATATCCGGCGCCAGAAAGTGGCAGAAAACGGCCGTTGTTCGGTTGAATTCCCTGCCTGCGGTTGCAGGGAATTTGTCGGCATCCTGCAGGGAATTTCACAGATACCACAGCGAACCCCCCTAGCCAGCTAGTTCCATTCGATTTGACCTGGCATTTCTGTGCCGGGGGTTACCCAAATGTTCGGCGTTTTGCGGGTGCAAGCAGGTCAGCGCAGTTTTCCTCATACCGCACGGTCGCGCCTGCCAAGAACAATGCGTATCAAGGTTGGTGACGGATCCAGTGCGAACGCTGGGCTCCCCGAGCCGTCAAAGGTGCCGTTCAGCGACCGACCAATTGCAGACGTACCTTCGACACGCTAGTTGTTCAAAATGCAGACTGACGGCAGTTTAGACCTTAATGGCGAGCGTGGCCTTGCCGTTGTAGGGCGGTGGGCTGCGTTACCATTTGTGATTATCGGCGGCATCGCTGCGATCATCGCTGGCTAGTTCAATTCGCTTGCCGTCGCTGAAGGCATTGGCCTGACAGTTGTGATGACGCTCTACGCAGCGATGCTTTGGTGGCCCGTACGTCGATTTGCCATTGCTTGGACCGTTACAGCATTAGTTTTGATTATCCATTTGCTTGTCGTTTTCGCAATCCCTTGGCCGTACCAAGAGCGAGCAAGCAAGATTATCATCCTCATTTTGGTGATCGATGTTTTCGGCATCACTGCCCTTTCTGACCGGCTGGAAAAGCGCACCCGGGCGAACCGCCTGGTTGGTCTTTGAATAGCAGTAACAGCTTACATCCTGACGAAAGCCGCCCATCGGCAGCGACCAGAATCGAACTAAGCCGGAGTTTGTTCTGGCCCATGTAGGGGATCAGGGACAGTCCACGCAGAGGGCAAATCGGAGAAGTTGCCCCACAGGTGCCACTCACCATTAGCTGTATTAAAAGATGCCAGTCCCCACTGCGGTGGGTCAGGCCAGCCAAACCAATCCCGATCAATCAAAAACAAGACTTCCTTACCAAACTCGGCAACGAACCCCGTTCCCATCTTTCGCGCCCAATCATGGTCGTCCCCGAGTGCGGATATCGCTGGCCAGTCGTTTAAGCCCGCGCGCCGCCAGATAAGTGGCCATCTTGCGCGTTCGCGATATCCCTTCTTCATAGAACGAGATCGCAGAAATCCCGATTTCCATGGGTTAGATTCCCAAAACATCGATGATTGGGCCTCTCATGTCTTGTCCGGTTCTCCCCTTTATGCTCCGAAAGCAGACAGGCCGCAAACCGCCCGCCATCGTCGTTCCCAGCCCCCGAACCACGCTGCGCCGCCGATAACCTGCTGGTCCGATTGAGATTGGAAAGCCGCCCAGCGGCAGGCGACCATTTTTGGCCATTCAAGAGAGGATTTGCCGCCCCCGTACCGGTCGCTCGTTTTTGGGCGGCGCAGCGAGGCAAAGCCTCCGCTACGCGAGTTTCGAGTAGATTAATTGAGGCAAGTCGAGTGGCTCATATTCGAAGCCCATCATCGACATCGCAGCGGTAATCTGCCCCCTATGGTGGGTGGCATGGTTGAAGACATGGAAGAGCGCGGCCGCCATTGGTAGAATGCGAGGCTGCCCCGTAGTCATGACAAAATGCAGGTCACCGGTCAGCGCGATCTCATCGAGGCTTTCAATTAACCTCGGCCATTGTGCCGTCGCTATGATCAGGCGGGATTCAAGGGCGGCTCGATCGCTTTCAATTTCGGCGTCGAGCGGGCGGCTAATCACTGAACCTCCGCTGAGCCGTGGGTACCAGATAAGACTATCAGCCAACAGTAGATGGTTAAGGCTGCCATGCACAGAGCCGAAGAACAGGCCGCATTGCTTCCTGTAAAGATCGTCCGGCATCGGAGCTATGGATTTCAAAAGCCGTTCGGTCGCCCAGCCGTGGTACCGCGCCATTAGAGCAATCTGGTCTCTGGCTGAAACGATCATAATTGTCCTCCCCTGACAGTCACCACGTCGATCTGATCGAGCTAATCCAATTCATTTGGCATTGCCAACAACCTGGAGCCAAGCCAACTTGTCGTCTATCCACCCAGCCATTCTTCGTGATTGGCCACCGCAGCGCTCTAGGAGCTGCCGGACCGCCCTCGACCACCGCGGGCGGTCGGGATGGGAGCCTGACCGCCCGCAGTTGGGTGCCAGAAGTTGGCTGCTGAGCGGCTGGGAGGGGGTGGGGTGGGAAATCCTCGCGACACCAGCGGCAGCCGTAAAACGTGCCCAACAAACGGCATTGCGATGCGACAAGTTTCAGTCGCGAATATCCTCGGTCACAGTGCATCTACGAGGTCGCAATCCTGAACCGAAGAAAGGCGGTCGGAAGTTCACTCGACGGGGCTGCGAATAAAAGACGGCATTTCTCCGTCCACCTTTGCTGCGCGGCCTGGGACGGGCTGGTTTATTAGCCTTGGCGCATCATGATCGTTGGACGTTGCAAATGAGTCAGCGGGTCTTGGTTTATGCAGGCCGGTATCAGATTGTTTTGCCAGAAATGCATGAGGGTCGACTCCCTCGGATTTCCAGACATCATGCACCTTCTTATACCAAAAGGGCTCTGGGACGTTGAACCGCGCTCTTACTTCTGACAGCGGCATTGGCAATATTTCTCGGATCGATTGTTCGACAATCCTCGTGCAAAGCCTGCCATGGCGATGTGCTTCAAAAACAGCACGGAGGATCGGTGCCTTTGTCTTAAGCTGAACTTTCATCAGCAGCGTTCCTGCTGTAGACACTGCCAAGTGCCCGGGGCTAGGACGTTGATGAAATAAATAGGCCAGCAGGCACTGTTCACCTAAGGGATCCCGTTCATATCCCGTCAGAATGTGTAGAATGTCATGGATATCGCGCAAGCGGTCATTATACCATTCGACCCCATCCTTGAACAAAGGCTGGCCATTGCGATCATTGCCTGTAGCCGCAACGAGTCCTGCTGCGCTTAGACCTTCACGCTCCATAAAGTCGCAATAGGCATGCGCAAAGCTTCCCTTGGGAGTTTTCCGCAAGGCAACATGGTCATCGAGTATGTGGGGGAGATAGGGTTCGCTTTGGTAGATTGCCTGTCCCTGTGGGCTTGTAAGAAAATTACTTGCCGCTTCTGCCGCTGCGCGCCAAGGCAGCGCGTCGAAAACTCCGATGATTTCGTCAGTCTGTTCCTTGTCTTTTCGCACATTGCTGAAGTGGCGCCACGCTTTGACAAAATTCCATTTTGGCCGCTGCCTGTCGGGATGGACCAAGGGTATGACGTTCACTGCATCGCCTTGTCTGCGGGCGACTATACTCGCGTCGAAATATCCGTCTTTATAGAAACGGAAGGCATCAGCAGGTAATGCCTGATCATTGCAGTTTTCCGCCGTAGGCAGCTCTGGAAAAGAAGACATATCGGTGTCCAAGTCTTTGACACAAGATAAGAATTTTTCCATGTGCAGGCCCATCCAAAATTTTTAATCGGATATTAACCTAGAATGTCATTGTCAAATGATCTGCTCCTTTTCAGGGCCCATTGACCCTTATAAGCGTAATAAATCCAGACCCGGTTTGCAGACCCGCGAGGGTCAGCAGTCCCTGCCCGCCTCAACAGTAGCCGGATAGGCGACTGCAACCGACCGACGTCGGTACATCAATTTGTAATTACAGCGCCGGATTCATCCAAAGCTTCATCTCGCCATGTGGCGGTTCTCTTATTGGCCTGCCTAGCCAGATGCGCTATTATGCAGCACATGGGCTGTCCCTGAGAATGGGACCGCAATGCGCTCCCTGGAGACGCGTATTTCTGCAGTCAGGGTACATGCCATGACCGCAGATGAGGGCATGGAGGATGCCATGACGATCTCAAATAAGCTGCGCGACTATATGGACCGATGCGGCACCCAATATGACGAAATCATCCATGAACCGGCGGTTGAGATGGCTAGGGCGGCCGAAGTTGCCCATGTTCCCGGCCGGCAAGTGGCAAAAGGGGTGCTGATACAAGGCCGTGACGACTTCATCGTTGCCGTTGTTCCTGCGTCGAAGCATGTCGGCTTCGAATTTCTCAATCGCTGGTTCTCGCAGAAGGTCGACTTAGCGGAGGAAGTCAGTGCCTCAATCCTGTTCCCGGACTGTGCGCCGGGCGCAGTCCCGCCAGTCGGTGCGGCCTACGGCCTGAAGACGATCATCGATGATGAGATGTTGACTAACGAGGACGTTTATTTCGAAGGTGGCGATCACCGCACGCTGGTCCATATGAATGCCGAAAACTGGCGGCGCCTGCAGACGGGCGCTGGACATTGCGCTTTCAGCATTTGAATATGGCGCGGCTTCATCATGAGGGCGGCTTCTTCAGCCATTGAGCGAATTCCATCGGGAAAGAAAAAGCCACGGTCGAATTCTTGTCGCCCGCGATGAAGTTCAGGGATCCCAAATAACATAGTTGCATGGCTTCGGAGCGCTCGCCCAGAATGGCGGCTGCCTCCAGCAGTTGCTGCACCGCCTGCCGTTCACCTTCGGCATTGATGATCTTGGCCCGCCGTTCGCGCGTATCATGGTCTCGGTGATATCGACCTGCTTGATCTCGACATTGGCAACCTTGATGCCCCAGGTTGCGATCTGGGCGTCGCGTATCTCCGGCACGCTATTGTTGAGCCTGTCTCGCTCGCCGAGCATTTCGCCCAGTTCATGTTTGCCGAGGACCGATCGCAGCGTGGTCTGCGCCAACTGGCTCGTCGCCATGAGGAAATCCTCAGCCTGAATGATCGTGTCTGGATCGATAATCCGGAAGAGGTGCGGCGCGAGGGAAAGTGCATCCTCCTGCAGCCGCGCGAGTACCGTTTGCTTGAGGAACTGATGCGCCATTCACGGTGACAGGATCGAGTGAAACGGCTTCAAACCGTCATGGAGATGAAACCTAGCCGTCATATCCCGTTCCCGCTTCAATCTGGCTTCGGAACGAATCATTGTCTCTGCAACTGTTGATCGTCGAAGATGACGAAGATCTGGCGGCGCAACTTGACGAACAGATGCGCCATTTCGGTCATGAGCCGACGATCGCGCCGGATGGCCGCAGCGCCAATCTTCTGGTCGGACACCATCATTTCGACGCCATCATTCTGGACCGCATCCTTCCGATGATGGATGGCGTCACGCTGCTCAAGAAGCTGCGCGAGCACAATGTTCTGACGCCGGTCATAATGATGACGGCGCTTGGCCAGTCACGGCAGAAGATCGAAGGTCTGGAAAGCGGCGCCGACGATTATGTCGTAAAGCCGATCGACCCGGCCGAACTGAACGCAAGGCTTCAGGCAGTGACGCGGGCCCGGGCCTGGACCGATCAGGTTGCGGACGAAACCCTGCGCGTCGGCGATCTGGTGGTCAGCCCCGCTCGGCATAGCGCATGGCGTGACGGCAAGGCTCTCCAGATGCAAAAGACCGAATTCAAGGTCCTGGTCGAACTGGCGCGCAATGCGGGTACGCCGGTCACGCGCGCCATGTTGCTGGAGCGGGTGTGGAATTATGATTTTGAGCCGACGACCAACCTCGTCGATGCCTATATCCGCAGGCTGCGCATCAAATTGATGGAATTTGGCGGCGATGATCCGATCATGACCATCCGGGGGCTTGGCTATATGCTGCGGGGGTGATTCCCCTTCGATCCTTGCGGGCGCTGACGCTCACCTTCCTCCTTTTCTTCCTCTGCGCCACGCTGGCGACGGCGTTCGGCATCTATTTCTCCACGTTGCGCACGATCGACCATCTGGTGGTGCAGCGTATAACGGGCGCGAGCGTGATGATCGCTCCCCATGGTCAGAATGTGGATGCGAGCCGTATCGGCAACCGCATCATGATCGCATCGCGTGATCGCGACACGGCGGATTTGGGGTTCATCCTCTTTGAAAAGGGCCGGCAGATTGCCGGAAATGTGCGTGTCGCCCGGCCCTTGCCTTTGGGCCTGTCGCGGGTGGATGCGGTGGACGGGATCAAGGGCCTGTCGCATGGTCGGGCTCTGGTTCGCGATCTGGGTGCGGGCTTGCGACTGGCAGTGATCGGCGAAACGGAGCCGTTCGACGACTATAATGCCGCTCGCAAGCGCATCTATTTCTTCGGCTTCGGTTCGATCATCGCCATCGCGCTTGCGGCCGCCACGACTTTCATGCTGATCTTTCGCCGCCGCCTGCTGGAGATGCGCCGCACGGCGGACGCCATCTTCGAAGGCGACCTGTCCCGGCGTGTGCCTGTTGATGGGACGGGCACGGCCTTTGACCTGCAGGCGCAGGGCTTCAACCGCATGCTGGACCGGATCAACGAACTGATGGACGAGGTGCGCAATGTCACCAACGGTGTGTCGCACGAGTTGCGAACGCCGCTCGCGCGGCTGCGCAATGAGCTGAGCCTGATCGCACAGGATCCTGGTGCGCAGGCCGTGAAGTCCAGGATCGAAGGGGCGCAGGCGCAGGCGGATGGGCTGCTTGCCCTTTTTTCCTCGCTATTGCGCATCGCTGAAGTTGATAGCGGTGCGCGCAGGGCAAATTTCACGTCCATTGACCTTGCCGGTCTGGTCCGTGAATGCGCCGATACATTGGCAGCGGTCGTGGAAGAGAGCGGGCACGAGATTACCGCTTTGTCGCTCGACCCTGTCGTCGTCGATGGCGACGAGCAGCTGCTGTCGCAGATGATCATCAACCTTATCGAAAATGTCGTGCGGCACACGCCGTCAGGCACGCATATCCGCATCGCGCTTTCCGGCAGCGCCGCGGGCTGGGCGACGCTGGTGGTGGAGGATGATGGACCGGGCATCGCTTCCGCAGATCGAGACAAGGCGCTGGACCGCTTTGGCCGGCTGTCCGGCCGTCAGGCGGAGGGACATGGGTTCGGGCTGCCGCTGGTTGCGTCCATCGCCCGCCTGCATGGGGGTTCGATCGAACTGGGCGATGCGCAGCCGGGGTTAAGGGTCACGGTGCGGCTGCCTAGCGCATAAAAAAATGGCGCGCCGCATTGAGCGACGCGCCAATCTTCTTGCAGGAAGTTTCTTTTAGAACTTGATGCTGGCTTCGACGCCGTAGGTACGCGGCGCGTTGAAGTTGCCATAGTCGCCCAGCACGTTGGCGATGCTGCCGTTGGAGACGCTGCTGGTCGGTGCGGCGGGCAGGCTGTTCGACGGATCGCGGCGGAACACATATTGTTCGTTGAACAGATTGCGACCCCAGAGGCTGAGCGTCAGGCTGCGGCCGTTGCCGGTCCCGATGTCAGCCAGCGAGATACGGCCGTTGAAGATCAGCGAGCTGTCGGCCTTCGTGGCGAACTGGTCGAACGCCTGAGTGGCCTGCGCATAGTTGCCGTCGAAGTGGAACTTCAGCTTCGTGTCGCCGCCACCGACCGGAACCACGTAATCGATCGATCCGCTTGCGGCGTTGCGCGGGGTGAAGACGATGTAGAAGTTCTGGTAAACGCTGGTCGAGGCGCCCGTCGAGTCCCTTGCGGTGATCAGCACCGGCGGAATCTTCGTGTAAGTGTAGGCGTATGACGCGTTCAGGGTCAGGCCGTCGATCGGCTCAAGGGTCAGGTCAGCTTCGACGCCCCGGATCTTGGTGGTGCCAGGCGCATTGATGGTGACCAGGTTGTTGAAGCTGCTCGTTCCCACGAACTGGATCGAGCTGATGTCGACCTGGCTGTCCTTGCGGTCCATGATGTAGCCGGCGATGTTGAAGCGGCCGCGGCCGTTCCAGAAGTCCGACTTCAGGCCGACTTCGTAGGACTTCACGTCCTCAGGATCGAATGCCAGATAGTTGGACGTGCGCGAGCTGGCGCCGCCAGCGCGATAGCCGGTGGCATATTTCGCATAGACGTGCAGGTCGTTGCTGACGTCATAGGCGACCGTCGCCATCGGGTTGAACCGGTTCCAGTTCGCATCCAGCGGCTTGTAGCCGATGCCGGACAGGAAGGCGGGCGTCGCCGTGTCGTAGTTCACGTTGCGCGAGAAGTGCAGCACGCCCTTCTTCTCGTCACGCGTGTAACGGCCGCCCACAGTGATGTGCAGCGCGTCGGTGGCGTTCCAGGTCAGCTGACCATAGGCGGCGTAGCTCTTCGACCAGACTTCCGAAGCCCGGTCGATCGAGCAGCCGTTGACGGCCTTGCCCACGAACAGCGGCGTCGATCCGGTGCAGAAGGGGATCGGAGCATAGTTGTAGCCGGTGATCACGCCAGCGCTGTTGCGAATGGCGACCGCACCCATTGAGCTGGGCGTCGCGGCATCGTCGCTGACATGTTCGTTGAAGTAGAACAGGCCCGCGACATAGTCGATCGAACCGACCGTGCCGACAGCCTGCAATTCCTGGCTGAACTGGCGCTGGCGCAGGTCGGCGAGGCTGTAGCGGCTGAAGGCGCAGGGCGAAGCCGTGGTGCAGCCGGCGGCGGAGCTGCCGAGTGACGGGCTCACCAGCGGCGGACGGTGCGCGCCGCCCGAATTGTCCCACTGGGTTGCATCGACGCCGCGCCATGCGGTGATGGAGCGCAGTTCGAATTCATCGCCCAGATGCCATTTCAGCGTGTTGGTGAAGCCGTGGGTCTTGTCGACGCTGACCTGCTGCGGCACGCCGATGTCCGCTTCGCCCATGCGGCTGTTGCCGTTCACGACCACGCCCGGCATGAGCGGCTTCACCGGACCGCCGGTCAGATTGGTGTAGGCGGTGCCGGGCAGGGTGCAGGCCGGCTGAGACGCCTGGGTGCCGTTGGCGCAGTTGTTGGGATTATAGTTCAGCAGCTGGCTGTAGAAGGGCGTGTTCTCGTCCTTCGCCACGTCATAGGCGAAATCGTTGGTGATGGTTTCGGTCGGCTGCCAGCGGACCGCGGCGCGCGCGCCCTTGCGGTTGTAATAGTTCCAGCCGGCCTGACCAGCGAGCGGGTTGTCGGTGGTCGCGTCCTGATGCTGGATCACGCCGTCCAGCTTGATGGAGAAGCCGGCGATCGAGGGCAGGTTGATATGGGCATTGGCGCTGCGGCTGCCATAATTTCCTGCGCCCGCTTCGATACGGCCGCCCCATTCGCCGGTCGGCGCCTTGGAAACGATGCTGAGCGCGCCGCCTTCGGTGTTGCGCCCGAACAGCGTGCCCTGCGGGCCCTTGAGAACTTCGACACGCTCAATGTCGAACAGCGCGGCGTTCAGGCCATGCTGGCGGCCCATATAGACGCCATCGACATAGATGCCGACGCCCTGTTCGCGGGCGGGCTGGTTGGCATCGAGCGGCACGATGCCACGGATACCGATGGTTAGCGCGGACTGACGCGCTTCGAAGGTCGCGATGCGCAGCGAAGGAACAGCGCCGTCGGCCAGATCATAGAGGCTGGCGACGTGACGGTCCTTGAGCGCTTCCGTGCTCATCACTGCCATGGAAATCGGCGTTTCCTGCAGATTGGTCTCGCGCTTGGTCGCGGTCACCACGATGGTGCCCAGGCCGGAATCATCGGCAGCGTCCGCTGCGGGAGCGGCTTCAGGCTGTTGTTCGGTTGCAGCGCTCGCCAGCGCAGGTGCGGAAACCGACGCAAGCAACAGCGCGCACAGCGGCGCACGCAGCAAGGTGGTGGAAGAGCGAATCATGGTTTACCCCTTTTCAAATCCATCAAGTGGATGCTTTGCGGGGCCGGCCACTAGGTGCTTATCGCAACAGTTTTGTTACATCCATTGTAACAAGACTGACGCATATATTTTCATTTTCGTTTCATGATACGTACTTTGGTTGAAAAATTTAAGATTGTTGGGACGAAGGAAACCTAATTCAATTACGATACTTCAAAAAAATGGTTCAACATTTGTCGTTATTTTCAAGTTTTCATTTTAGAATTCTGAAATTTCCGCGTTGTTCTGGCGGCAACGGATGATTTTTTAATATCTACTTTCACTACCCCTTCGGAAATACATTGATGATGATAGGGTGCAGCAGGATATGCTGTCCCGTGACTGGGTGGGGTCAGAAACGGTGAAAGGTGGAAACGTCTTGACGCACGCAGATTATCAAAAATTTCAAGAGGCAAGAGGTGGCGCCTTTCTCTTGCCATGCATGCCAGCGAAATGATCAGCCTAATTCTATTTCTTTCGATAGAGATGAAGTGAATATTGTATGACAGTCCAACGCGGATGTTTATTGTTCATTATAGTGAACAGGGTGAATGGTTACATCCACTCAGTTGGCCGGGATTAATTCCTTGTAATAAACCCGTCATGACAAGCGGGAATAGGGCGATCATAATTCCACAGTCATGATCGGCACCGGCCTTCCCGTGAAAAAGCTTCTCCTCTCGATTCACGATGTTGGTCCATGTTTCGAGACGGAGGTCGATCGGCTGGTCGAGCACGTTTCTCCCCATGTTGAACCGCGCCATCTCGCGATGCTGGTCGTGCCCGATCATTGGGGCCGTCATCCGATAGAAGCCAACTCGTCCTTTGCGAGCCGCTTGCGAGCATGGGCGGATCTAGGCGTCACCATGTTCGCGCATGGCTGGTTCCACAAGGATATGGCGGTGCATAGCCGTGCCAGTACCCGTTTTAAGGCGCGCTATATGACGGCCGGGGAAGGGGAGTTTCTTGGGCTGGACGAGGTGACGGCGGCGCAGCGCATGGATGATGCGCGCGACCTGATCCAGCAGATTACCGGGCGACCGGTCGCGGGCTTCGTGGCGCCAGCCTGGCTCTACGGCGAGCCTGCGCTTCGTGCGCTGGCAAAGACGCATTTCGCGCTGGCGGAAGATCATATGAAGGTGTGGCATCCACCGTCGGGCCGTGTGCTGGCGCGCGGCCCCGTGATCACATGGGCGAGCCGCAGCAGGACGCGGATCGCGTCATCACTGGTCGCCGCCCGGCTGCTGCCGCCTGTGCTGCGGCATGCGCCCGTCGCGCGTGTCGCCGTTCATCCGGGAGACGCCCATGTGCCCGCTCTGACCGCCAGCATCGACAGGGTCCTGCGCCGGTTGGCGCACACCCATATGCCTGCGCGCTACGATGCGCTGTTGGATCACTGAGGCGAGGCATGCGCATCCTCACCTTTTTGCACAGCTTCGAGCCGGGCGGAGTCGAACGGACCGCGCTTCGGCTGGTACGGCAATGGCGCGCGCAAGGCGTCGACGCACCGTTGTTCATAGGGCGCACGGATGGAGCGATGCGGCATGAGCTAGGCTCCGGCCTCGCCTGCCATGTGCCTCGCCCACCGCGTTTTTCGGTCGCCCGCTTCGAAACGCTGTGGATGATCGTCACCTTGCCGGCCCTGATCCGCCGCTTGCGACCGGACATTCTGTTTTGCGCTGGCAACAGTTATGCCGTCGTCGCCGTCGCGATGAAATTGCTGCTGGGCCGGGCGTGCCCGCCGGTGCTCGCGAAGATCAGCAACGATCTGGAGCGGCGCGCCATGTGGTGGCCAACACGCCTGCTCTACCGCCTCTGGCTGCTGATCCAAGGGCGGTTCATCGACCATTTTGTGGCGATGGCTCCGGATGTGGAGCAAGAAATCGCCTCTTTCATCCGGCCTCGCGGCGGTATCAGCGTGATCCCGTCGCCGGCCCTGTCCCATGATAAGATCGAAAGATTGCGTGCGGCTGGGTCGGGGGCCGTGGAGCGATATGGATCTGGACGCCGGTTCATCGCGATCGGCCGTCTGGCGCGGCAGAAAAATTATCCTTTGATGCTGCACGCCTTCGCTGCCGGCGCAGGGGCCGATGACCGGCTGTTGATCGTGGGCGAAGGGACGGAGCGGCGAGCGCTCACCGCGCTGGCGGGACATCTTGGCATTGCGGAACGGGTCGTGTTCGCGGGGCATGTCCCGGATGCCGCGGCGACGCTGCGAGCGGGGGATATATTGCTGCTCTCCTCGGATTTTGAGGGCGTTCCGGCGGTGATATTGGAAGCGCTTGCGGCAGGCGTGCCGATCATCGCGACCGACTGCAGCCGCGCGATGCACTCTGTTCTGCGTGACGGTGCGCTCGGCCGACTGGTGCCGACAGGAGATGTCGGCGCTTTCGCTCAGGCGATCGCGGGGGCAGGCGCGCTGGTCCAGGACCCTGCCGCGAGCCTAACCCAAGCGCGATGCTTCACGCTGGAACATGTCTCCGGCCGCTATCTCGACACATTCGCAAGCCTGCAGGCTGCCCCCAGCCTGCGCCAGCCCACCCGCTTCACCATGACGAGCACGACATGACAAGCGACACTTCTACCGGCATCCTGCCGTCTTCCGCTGCGCCTTCGCTGGACGCTGATCACTTCGATCCTGCGCCTCTCATCCAGACCGGGCGAAACTGGACCCGGTGGGCCGGTCCTCTGGTGTCCGCGCTGATCCTGGTCGTGGCGCTGGCGCAGTTCCGCGATCTCAATCCCCGCAGCCTGTGGGCACTGATGCCGGGATCGCTGATCTTCTGGCTGCTGTTCGGCCTCAATTATCTCGTTGGACCGTTCGCGGAATGGATCATCTTCCGCCGTCTCTGGTCCATCCCGGCGGAAGGTTTCGTGGCGCTGCTCCGCAAGCTGGTGAGCAACGAGATTCTGCTGGGCTATCTCGGCGAAGTCTATTTCTATGCCTGGGCCCGGCGCAGCAGCAGGATCACCACCGCGCCCTTTGGGGCGATCAAGGATGTCGCGATTCTTTCGGCGCTGGTCGGCAATGCCGTGACGCTGATCATGGTGGCGATCGCATTGCCGTTGCTGGGGGCGGTGGATGCCGGGCTCGATCGTTGGGAAGTGGCCGGATCGATCCTGTTCGTGGTGGCGACGTCGATGGTTCCGATGCTGTTGCGGCGGCGGCTGTTCACATTGCCGCGGCAGGAGCTGTGGATTGTCGCGGGCATCCATTTCCTGCGCGTCGCCGTGAAGATCATCCTCTCCGCTTTCATGTGGCACATGCTGCTGCCTGCGGTCGCGCTGAGCTGGTGGATATTGCTGGGCACCTTGCGGCAACTGATTTCGCGCCTGCCATTCCTGCCGAACAAGGATGTCGTGTTCGCGGGCATGGCTGCCTTCCTGATCGGCCGCGACAATGACATCGTGTCGGCCATGGCGCTGATGGCGTCGCTGACGCTGGCCGTGCATCTGTGCCTGGGCATCGGCCTGGGTGTTGCGGAACTGCTGCGGGAGGGGCGTTCACGATGATCGCGCTGCTCATGTTGGCGGTAGCCGCCATTCCATCCACGCCTGATCTCGGGAAGGCGGAGGGCCAATGTCGTCCGAATGAGAAGGGACCGGCCTTCCTGGTCGATGTGGCTGGACTGAAGGATCGCAAGGGCCGGTTGAAGCTGGAATTATATCCAGCAGACGACACGGATTTTCTGGCCGACGACAATGTCCTCATCTCGCGAGGCAAGGTTTTCCGCCGCGTCGAAGTGCCGGTGCCCGCATCCGGGCCGGTGGAGCTGTGCATCCGCGCGCCTGCGCCGGGAAGCTATGCGCTCAGCCTGCTCCATGACCGCGACGCCAATCGCCGGTTCGCGCTGTCCGTCGATGGCGTCGGCTTTCCTGGCAATCCCAGACTCGGCCTGTCGAAGCCCAGGGCGCGAGCCGCGAGTGCCGAGGTTGGCACAGGCCTCGCTCACATCACCATCATCGTCAATTATCGCCGGGGGCTGTTGTCCTTCGGCCCCTTGGGGAGATGACGGATGCGGATCGTTGATGTCTGCGCCTTTTATTCGCCCAGCGGCGGCGGGGTGAAGACCTATGTCGAGCGCAAGCTGCGTGCGGGCGCGATGGCGGGCCATGAAGTCATCATCCTCGCACCGTCGGACAGTGAGCAGGTGCAGGAGGCCAATGGAGGCAGGATCGTCATGATGCCCGCCCGCCGCTTCCCGCTCGACCGCCGCTATTCCTATTTCCACGACGAACAGTCGCTTCACGCCATGCTCGACCGGCTCCAGCCGGATCTGGTCGAAGCGTCTTCACCCTGGGCCAGCGCGGCAATGGTCGCGCGCTGGCGAGGAGGTGCGCCACGTTCGCTGATCATGCATGCGGACCCGCTCTCCGCTTATGCCTATCGCTGGTTCGGGCCGGTACTCAGTCGCGAAGCGATCGATCGGGGGTTCGACTGGTTCTGGCGGCACTTGCGGCGGCTGGACGAAAGCTTCGATCTGGTGGTCAGCGCCAGCGACAGCTTGTCGCGGCGGCTGGTCGAGGGCGGATTGCAGCGGGTGGCGACGCTGCCCATGGGGGTGGAGCCCGGCTGTTTCAGCCCGGCGCTGCGCAATGAAGCGCTACGCGCGCGTCTGCTGGAGCGCTGCGGCTTGGGCGTGGACGCGACGTTGCTGCTGGGCATCGGGCGTCATGCGCCGGAAAAGCGCTGGCCGATGGTAATCGATGCGGTGGCCTCCGCTGGATATAGTAGTCCGATCGGGCTGGTGCTGGTCGGCGACGGCCGCGATCGGGCAAGGGTGCGCCGCGCGGCCGCGAACAATCCACATATCCAGTTGCTTGCGCCTATTCGCGACCGGGCCATGCTGGCCGAACTGTTCGCCAGCGCCGACGCCCTGATCCATGGTTGCGAGGCGGAAACCTTCTGCATGGTGGCCGCTGAGGCCCGTGCGAGCGGCGTCCCGCTTATCCTGCCCGATCAAGGGGGCGCGTCCGATCAGGCGCGCGCGTCTGGCGGGCTCCTCTATAAAGCCTGCCAGGCCGACAGCCTTGCAGCGGCGATAACAGCCTTTGCCACTGGCGACCGCCAGGCTCAGCACCGTCATGCCAGCGAAGCTGCTGCGTCGGTGGTGACGATGGACGATCATTTCAGCCGCCTCTTTTCCATATATTCGGATCTTGCGGAGGGACAACGCCATGTCGCCTAGAACGCATGTTCAGATCGCGTCGCCTGCCGCGTTCGATGAACCTCGCAAGGCTGCCCACGCCCGCCGTCTGCCGCCCAAGGGGCGAGCACATCCTTGTGGTTTGCGGCATTGTTCCGTCAGCGACAGCTGGTCGCCCATCGCCGCCTTGCTGTGGTGGATGCTGCGGCGTTAGATCGGGGAAGCATCTGCAGGTGACGATCGCCCTCAGGCGATCGTCACCACCCGTGCCGAACCCGTTCGGTCGAGCGGCTTTACCACCACCTTGTCGCCCATGCGGTCGAAGGCGATATCCACCGACGCATCCCCGACGCGTAGCCCATAGAGCCGCAATTCGTCGAGAAAGCGGGGCAGGGCCGGTTCACACAGCGAGATTTCCGCCGCCGCGACATCGAAGCCGATGCCAAGGCTGGACTGGACCAGGGACAGCGGCGCGGCCGCCGACCATGCCTGCGGACTGCAGGCTACGGGGTAGAAGGTCGGCCCCTGAGCCCTGCGGCGCGGGAAGCCGCAGAAGAGTTCGGGCAGGCGCATGAGATCGACATAGGTAGCCGCCGCGAAGAGTCCTTCGAAAATCTTCGCCGCCTCCTGCCGGAAGCCATAGCGCGAGAAGCCCGCCGCGATGAGCGCATTGTCGTGAGGCCAGATTGAACCATTATGGTAGCTCATCGGATTATAGCGGGCTTCTGTCGACGCAATGGTGCGCACCCCCCAGCCGGAGAAGGAGGCCGGCGCCATCAGCGTGCGGACGACAGGCTCTGCCCGTTTCTCCAGCGCAAGGCCGGTGAAGAGCACATGGCCCGCATTGGACGAGCGCACCCGGCAGGGCCGTTTTTCTCCGTCGAGCGCCAGGACATAGGTGCCCAGTTGCGCGTCGAAGAAAGCTGCGTCGAACAGGTCGCGGAAACGATCCGCCCGCGCGCCGAAGTCCAGGCCGCGCGCAGCGTCTCCCAGTGCGCAGTGGATCGCTTCGGCCGCTCGCCATGCGCCATAGACATAGGCTTGCACCTCTGCGAGCGCGATCGGTCCGCGTGCGATCGACCCGTCGGCGTGGAAGACGGAATCATGGCTGTCCTTCCAGCCCTGATTGGCGAGCCCCTGATCCGTCAGCCGCCCATATTCGACGAAGCCGTCGCCGTCCCGGTCGCCATGTTCGTCGATCCAGCGCAGCGCCGCATCGATGTGCGGCAGAAGGCTGGACAGGAAGGCGGTGTCGCCGGTCCGTTCAAGATAGGCGCCCGCCAGCATGACGAACAAAGGCGTCGAATCGATGCTGCCATAATAATGACGGAAGGGGACTTCCCCCAGCTCGGCCATCTCGCCATGGCGGACTTCGTGCAGAATCTTGCCCGGTTCGGCGTCGGCGGCTGGGTCAAATTCAGTTGCCTGATGTTTTGCCAGATAGCCCAGCACGCCCCGGCTGATCGCGGGGTCAAGCCAAAGCGTCTCCAACGCCGTGATAATGGCGTCGCGGCCAAAGACGGTGCTGAACCAGGGGATGCCCGCATAAGGGTAGGGCCCATATTCCGTGTCGGTCGACAGCATGGTGATGTCCGCCACCGACCGCCGCGTCACTTCGTCGAACAGGGGATTGGACGATCGTACCGTCGCGGCCCGCGCCCGCGCTTGCTTGAGCGACTGCATGGACTCGCGCAGCGCCTTCAGGAACTGGCGCGAGAAGGGGCCGGGCTGAAGGTCGATACGCTCGCAAGCGGCGCGCATATAGAGCGTGCGCCGCTCGCCCGGCGGAATGGTGACTTCGAACGTCGCCTGACTGTCGGTCAGTTCCTGCGGCTGGGGATCGAAGCAGAGGTGAGTTTCGCGCGTAAGGGCGTCGCGGCCTTCATAGGCCAGCAGCACATCGGTTGCGCCGATGACCGGCGCCTTCATCTCACCCTTGCGCAGGCGGGTCATGCCGCGAATTTCGAACAGGTCGGCAAAATCGGCGGCAAAGCTGATATTGACCGTGACCGTCCGGGGCTCCGTATCGAAATTGCGGATGGTGATCCGTTCATGGATCGCGCTTTCCCAGAGAAAGCGGGTGCGCCGTAGGTGGATGAGGTCATGCTCCACAGCCACCCGGCCATCATCCCCTGAAAAATCGGGATTGGTCAGGTCGCAGGTCAGCATCGCATTGTCGTCGCGCAATGCTGAACTCAGCAGGATGGGGCGCAAGCCGTTGATCGTCAGATAGAGGTGCGACAAATGCCGCGTGTCGCGGTGATAAAGCCCCTCGGGACTGCCCGGCCCGGCGATAGCATCTCCGCTGTGATCGAAGACGGCAAAGCTGTCCCCATGCTTCAACGTCCGCGGGCGGCGCTCATGCAGGGACGCCGTTGCGGGGATGAAGAATTGGGTCTGCTGCTGGGACAGGGACTTTGCCGGTTCGGTAGCCAGGGCTTCTGGCTTCAACTGGCTCGCCGTCATGCGACTCTCCTTATCCGACGACTTGAAGATGCAGCTCTGCTTCCGCTCCGCGCTCCCGGCGTAGCCGCGCGGCATCGGTGCGCGCGCCGGGCAGAGCATGATAGAGCCCGACATAATCGGCCGCCATCCGGTCTGCCGTGAAGCGTGCGTCAAAGGCGGCGCGCACCCGGCGACGGTCGAGATCGCCCAGACGCGCTACCGCTTCGACGGCCTGGTCTTCGCTATCGACGATGAAGCCCGAAACGCCATGGTCGATCACTTCGGGCACCGATCCGCAGCGGAAGGCAATGGTCGGAGTGGCGCAGGCCATCGCCTCTATCATCACCAGGCCAAACGGTTCGGGCCAGTCGATCGGGAAGAGCAGGGCGCTGGCGCCGCCCAGGAACTCAGCCTTCTGCGCCTCGTTGATTTCGCCGATGAAGTCGATGTTGGGATAGAGATTGACGAGAGGGGCTATCTCTCTCTCCCAATATTCCCGATCCACATTGTCGATCTTCGCCGCGATCTTGAGCGGCTTGCCTGAGCGAGCGGCGATGCGGATCGCGCGGTCGGGCCGCTTTTCCGGCGAAATGCGCCCGAGGAAGGCGAGATAACCCTCATCCCCGCCGATCCGGGGCGGCAGCAGGTTTGACGGCAGGCCATGATAGACCGTGCCCGCCCAATTCACCGGCGGCATGGGCAGGCGCTGGTGATCGGAAATGGATACCAGGCTGTGGTGTGGGAAGGTGCGGTAGAAGGCCGGAAGATCGGGCAAGTCGAGCCGCCCGTGCAAAGTCGTGATGCAGCGGCCGGCAATATCCTGGAACATCGGCATGTGGATCAGATCGACATGGAAATGCAGAGCGTCGAACTCATCCGCACGCCGGCGGACGGCCTCCAGCAGCATCACATGGTAGGGAATGGGATCTTTCACGTTCGGATTGAGCCGCAGCGCCATTTCCGTGACCGGCACCAACTCTGCGCGCGTCACGGAATCCCCGCTGGCGAACAATGTTACGTCATGCCCCTGATCCACCAACGCCTCGGTCAGATAGGACACGATGCGTTCGGTGCCGCCATAGAGTTTGGGCGGCACGCTTTCGGCCAGAGGGGCAATTTGAGCGATTTTCATGCAGCGATCCTCATGAGCATTGAGACCGTAGCCATCGCCACGGGGCGCGACTGACGTGGGTTAAAAACGCAAATGATGATCGGGTTGCATGCATTTGCCTCTTGCCGAGATAATTCGACGCAAAGCCCCGCCCATCGCCCGAGCGGAGCGTCTCATGTCCTTTCATCGGACCCTGACTTTGAAGTGACATAGTCGATGGGCATAGACGGCCACGAACTGGCTGGACGTCCGGGTAGGGGGCGGACAACGGCCGTGACTGACAGGAGAATGCCTTGACCGTCGTGGCGATCGATTTCGAAGCGTCATGCCTCCCCCGGCACGGACGATCCTTCCCGATCGAGGTGGGAATTGCCGCAGATGGCAGAAGCCAGAGCTGGCTCATCCGTCCCCATGAAAGCTGGGCGGGGTGGGATTGGACTGCCGAAGCCCAGGCGTTGCACGGCATCGCGCGAGACAGGCTGTATCGCGAGGGATTGCCAGTAGAGGCCGTGCTCGACCGGCTGGTTGCTGCAATGGAAGGCCGCCGGGCGGTCGCCGACAGCATCATCGATCAATATTGGCTCGAAACGCTCGCCCATGCTGCCGGAGAGCAGGCGCCTTTCATGATCGATCATGTGTCGATGTTGCTCAACGAACATGGCGCGGGCGAAAGCCGCATCGCCTCCGCCGTCGCCTATGCCGATGTCCGGCACCCTGAACGCCATCGGGCTGCGGCGGACGCTGCCTGGCTATCTGCCTTGCTGGACCATATTGCAGGCGACGTTCAAATGCTGCCGGCGTTGCCCATGGCGGCAATGCACCGGCATGCCTCAATGAGCTGCAGCAATAATTTGTAACATCCGGCAAATTTCGGAGACATTTGCCGCGCCTAGAGCCTTCGCAGTGCACTGGCACGCGAAGGAGATATCTTCCCATGTTGCTCATCATTGCTTCGGCCGCGGCTCTGTCCGCCACCGCCCCTGTTCATAGCGCCGACATCAGCCACGCCTCAAACGCCTATCAGGCAAGCTATGAAACGGTTTCGACCGTCCGCTTTCAGCAGGTCGAACCCCGCTTCGCCAGCCGTCCCGCGACCCCGGTCTGCCGCTGGCAGGCTGAGCTTGTCGTCAATCGCGGCGTAACGACGCAGGGCCGCTCGCTCTCCGCCGTCGCCAAGCCGATCCATCGTTTCGCGCCCATCGCGGGTAGCCATGCGGGTTCCTGCGAAGCCGCGCGCAGCCAGGTGACTGCCGAGATCGCCCGCTATTCACGCGCTCGCTCGGCCGAGGCGCTGACGGTGGCGCAGCAGGACCGCGCCGTCCTGCTGAACGAGCTTGACGGAATTCACAGCCTGTCCGTGAAGGGCGGATGAGTCCACCGCTGGTCCTGATCGCCGAGGAACAGCAGGATTTGCGCCATCAGGTGCGCGAATATCTGGAGCAGAGCGGGTTCCGCGCTCTGCCCGCCGCCTCGCCATCGGACATATGGAATGCCATCAAGACCATGCCGATCGGCGCGCTGGTGCTGGATGCAGCGCTGCGCGGGCCGGACGGCATGGACCTGTGCCGCGACGTGCGCGAGCGCAGTGACGTGCCGATCATCCTGGTCGGCGCGAACAGCAGCGAAGTCGATCGGGTCGTCGGACTGGAACTGGGCGCTGACGATTACATGGCCAAGCCCTATTCCAACCGCGAGCTTGCCGCCCGGCTGCGCGCGGTGTTGCGGCGCGGCAGAAATGAACGGGCCATAGGGCAGCGTGCGCGCAGCGAGGTCCAGTTCGACGGCTGGCGAGTGGATTTCGCCCGGCGCGAGGTGGCCGACGATCAGGGTGATCTTGTCGAACTCACCGCCGCTGAATTTTCGCTGCTCGCCGTGTTGCTGGATCATGCGCAGACGGTGATTGCGCGTGCGCGATTGATGGAATTGGCTGGCGTTCGCGATGCTCCCTCGTCCGACAGGAGCGTCGATGTGCTTGTCAGCCGTCTGCGCCGAAAGCTCAGCCGTGGCGGCCGTCCGGCGCCGATCGTCACCGTGCGCGGCGCGGGTTATATGCTCAGCGCTGTCGTGGAACGACGCTGAAATCCGAAAAAAACCAAGCAGACATACTATTTAACAAATCCGCTGCGACGCAGCAAAAGCAGCTTTCTATCCTTCATGATCAGGCCGGTCTGCCTCCTGACCGGCGAGAAACATCAAGAAGGATAGAGAAGCCATGAACGAGCTTATCGGTCGCGTGTTCAGCTTCGAGACGCATGTCTTCCCGAACGAGAGCGCGCTCTACAATCAGCTGGCGAGCCACGGTCAGAGCCCTAAGGCGCTGATGATCTCCTGCGCCGATTCCCGCATCGTGCCGGAACATATCATGCAGGCGCAGCCCGGCGACCTGTTCGTCTGCCGCAATGCCGGCAACATCGTCCCGCCCCACGCCACCCAGAATGGCGGCGTCACCTCCACCGTCGAATATGCGGTGATGGTGCTGGGCGTGCGCGACATCATCGTGTGCGGCCATAGCGACTGCGGCGCGATGAAGGCGCTGTCCACCAATGCCGACCTGACCAACATGCCGAACGTCGCGGCCTGGTTGCGGCACAGCCATGCCGCGCAGAAGGTTTGCCGCGAAAGCTATCCCGACGATCTCACCGACGCGGAAAAGCTGCGCAACATGGCGTTGGAAAATGTGGTCGCGCAACTCGCTCATCTGCGGACCCATCCGTCGGTGGCATCGGGCATCGCGCGCGGCGAAATCGCGCTGCATGGCTGGTATGTTGATATCCACGCCGGACAGGTGCTCGGCCTTGACGGCGAAACCGGCCGCTTCCTGCCGCTGCGTGAAGGCCAGCCCATGCCGATCGCGCTGCCCCATGGCCGCCGCCTCGCGGCTGAAGCGGTTTACGCCCAGGCGGCGGAGTAAATCATGCTCAAGGCTCTTTCCGGCGGCACGTTCAGCCGCGACTTCACCGCATCCATCGTCGTGTTCCTGGTGGCGATGCCTCTTTGCATGGGCATCGCCGTCGCCTCCGGCGTGCCGCCGGAAAAGGGACTGATCACCGGCATCATCGGCGGCATCGTCGTCGGACTGCTCGCTGGCTCGCCGCTGCAGGTCAGTGGCCCCGCGGCGGGTCTTGCCGTCATCGTCTTCGAAATCGTGCGGGAACAGGGGCTTTCCGCCCTTGGTCCCATCCTGATCCTGGCAGGCGCGATCCAGGTCGTCGCCGGATTGCTGAGGGTAGGCGGCTGGTTCCGCGCCATTTCACCAGCGGTGGTCCACGGCATGCTCGCGGGCATCGGCGTGCTGATCGTGGTCGGTCAGTTCCATGTGCTGTTTGATGACAAGCCGCTGTCCAGCGGTCTGGCGAACCTGCTGGCGATGCCTGGCCAGATCTTCGGCCTCAGCAACCAGGACGCCGCAACTGCCTTCGCGGTGGGTCTTGTCACCATCGGCGGCATGCTGGGCTGGGAAAAGTTGCGGCCTGCTTCGATGAAGCTGTTGCCGGGCGCTCTCGTCGGCGTGGTGCTGGCGACGCTCGTCGCATTCATCCTCGGCCTGTCCGTCGCGCGTGTCGTGGTGCCGGAATCCATCGTCGCCGCCGTGTCGCTGCCGGAACAGGGCTTGCTTCAGCAGCTGATGAACCCCGCCATCCTGACCACTGCTGTGGCGATCGCCTTCATCGCCAGCGCCGAAACGCTGCTCTCTGCGGCGGCGGTTGACCGCATGCATGACGGCGTGCGCACCAACTATAATCGTGAGTTGAGCGCGCAGGGCGTCGGCAACCTGCTCTGCGGCTTTGCCGGTGCGCTGCCGATGACCGGCGTCATCGTCCGCAGTTCGGCCAACGTCCAGGCAGGCGCGAAGACCCGGCTGTCCACCATCCTGCACGGCATCTGGATTTTGGGTTTCGTCGCATTGCTTCCCTGGCTGCTGCGTGAAATCCCCATGGCGGCCCTGGCGGGCATCCTTGTCGTGACCGGCATCCGCCTGGTCAGTGTCGATCATGTGAAGCATCTGCTGCATCGCTACGGCCCGCTGCCGGCCGTGGTGTGGGCGGCGACGCTGATCATGGTGGTGACCACCGATCTCCTGACCGGCGTGCTGGTCGGCATCGGCCTGTCGCTCCTCGAATTGCTGCCGCACGCGCGTCGTCTGGGGCTGGGTCTGGACGAAGATCATCGGGACGGCGCGCATGAAGTGGCGCTGCATGGCACCGCCACCTTCCTGACGCTGCCCAAATTGTCGGCAAAGCTGGAGTCCGTTCCCGCCGAGCGCCCCGTCATCCTGAATGTCGAGCGGCTGTCCCATATCGACCATACTTGCGCCGAAATGGTCCGGGAGTGGATCGATCGCCGTCGCGGCACGGGAGTCAGCGTTGAGCTGTCCGGTGCCGCCGGGAGGTTGCGTAACCTCGTCGCCTGATCCCCATCCCCTCTAAGGCGACGTGAGCCGCCGCGCCAAATCCCGATGGCGCGGCGGCTCTTTTTTGCATCCTGTTTCGAGACAGCAATCGAATAGACATAATCAGAAGCGCATCAGCTAATAACAGTGACCCCCAAGGCACAGCCTTCAAGCCGCCTTCGCACCTGCGGTAAAAGTCCATTCCTCTTTGTCCAGCAGCGCCATAGCGTGGGGTCAATCCGCGGGTAATCGAAGGCGTTCAGACCTTTGAGCCGGTGCGGACGCAGGACGGAACATTCTTACCAAAAAGGGGAATGTTTCATGAAATATCAGATCGCCTGTGCTGCCCTCGCCCTGTTGTCGAGCGCGCCGGCATTCGCCCAGGAAGAAGCCGAAGGTCCCGTCACCGTGTCGGGCAGCGTCGCGCTGGTTTCTGACTATCGCTTCCGTGGCGTGTCGCAGACCGACAAGGGCATGGCCATTCAGGGCGGCATCACCGCCACGCATGAAAGCGGCCTCTACGCGGGCACCTGGGCTTCGAACCTCGCTGGCTGGGGCCAGTTCGGCGGCTCCAACATGGAACTCGACCTGTTCGCCGGTTACGCGATCCCGCTGGGTGGAGCGACGCTGGACGTCGGCCTTACCTGGTACATGTATCCGTCGGGCTCGGACAAGACCGACTTCGCCGAACCCTATGTGAAGCTGTCGAGCGAGTTCGGCCCGGTCAAGGGTCTGCTGGGCGTCGCCTATGCACCCAAGCAGCAGGCGCTGGGCAACTGGTGCAGCGACGCGGCTTGCACGGTTGCCGATCCGGGTGACAAGGAAGACAATCTCTACATCTGGGGCGACGTAAGCGGCGCTCTGCCGGGCACCCCGGTCACGCTGAAGGCGCATCTGGGCTATTCGGACGGCAACCCCGGCCTTGGCCCGAACGGCACCTCGATCGCTCCGACCGGCAAATATCTCGACTGGCTGGTGGGCGCGGACGTCGCCATCCCGGGCACCCCGCTGACCTTGGGCGTCGCTTATGTCGATACCGACATCAAGCGGTCGGACGAAACCTATCTTCGCCCGAACTTCATGGTTCAGGATGCCGATGATTTCGGTGAATCGATCGCGCGCAGCCAGATCGTCTTCTCCCTGACTGCAGCTTTCTAAGCTGATCGTGCCGGGCTCTGCTTCGCGGGGCCCGGCACTATAATCTTGCTGGCGAAGGTCCCTGATTGTCCTTCGCATGACAAATTGTTGCTGATCTGATTTCAACGGGTTTCTGCGGCAACGTCCGGTTGACCCCTCCCACAGCGCTCCCTATCCGTTAACCCATGATCCGATTTTGTTGCGTGAACTTGCTGGGATGACCGCTCCCACGATCATTCTGGTGGAGGACGACCCGCCGCTGCGCACCCTGACGGCGCGAGCGCTTCAGGAGCATGGCTATCAGGTCCGGCCTGCATCATCGGGACCTGAAATGTGGGTCGCGTTCGATGCCGGGCCCGTTGACCTTGTCGTACTCGACGTCATGCTTCCCGGCACCAACGGCATCGACCTGTGCCGCCAGATCCGCCGCAAGAGCGACGTGCCGATCATCTTCATCAGCGCGAGGGGCAGCGAAACCGATCGGATTGTCGGTCTGGAACTGGGCGCCGACGATTATCTGCCCAAGCCATTTGGCACGCGCGAACTGATCGCCCGCATCCGCGCGATCCTGCGCCGCGTCGGCGTGGAGCGCGGCCCTGACGAACATCGGGAAAATGAAGCGCGTTTCGACGGCTGGATCGTCAACTTTCCCCGCCGTGAACTGCGCTCCCCGACCGGCGCGATCGTCGATCTTACCGGCGCGGAATTCGACCTGCTCGGCTCCTTCCTCAGCCACCCGCAGCGCGTAATCGCCCGCGAACGCCTGATCGAATTGTCGCGCACGCGCATGGGCGACAGCAGCGACCGCAGCATCGACGTGCTGGTCAGCCGCCTGCGCCGCAAGCTTTCGACGGAGGGCAGGGCAGCGCCGATCACGACGGTGCGTGGCGTCGGCTACATGTTCAACGCAGAAGTCAGCCGCGCTTGAGATTCCATGTCAGCCGGTCGCTGGGTCTGGTCGGCCGTCTGCTGGCCATTCTGCTGCTGACCCTGACGCTGGAATTTGCGGTCGGCACGCTGATCTACGAGCGCGCAGGCCATCTTTCCCTGCAGGATGACGAAGCGCGGCGGCTGGCCGAGCATCTGGTCATCGCCCGCAAGCTGGTGGCGGAACAGCCGCCGGGCGAACGGCATGCGATGGCGATTCAACTGACGACGGACCGTTACGACGTCCACTGGACCCCGGCCTCGCCGCCGCCCCCGACATTGGCGCCGGAGCTGGAGCGGATGCGCCGCCAGATCATCACCTGGGAACCCAGCCTCGAACAATCGCGCCTGTGGCTGCGGCTGGCGTCGCCGGGACGCGTGGCGCAGATCAATGGCGGGCTGCAGCTGCCCGACAGGAGCTGGCTCTATTTCGGGATGCGGCATACCGGCGGCCAGTGGACCTTCACCGTCGGCCGCATGGGTCTCGCGCTGATACCCCTCGTCGCTCTCATGGTGGCGGGCGGGATGCTGATCCGCCGGACGCTCGCGCCGCTGAAGGACCTGACCAAGGCCACTGAACATATCGGCCTTAGTGACGAAGTGATCGTCGCGGAAGGCGGGACCAGCGACGTCCGCGACCTGATCCGCGCCTTCAATGCCATGCAGAAGCGCATCCATCGCCTCATCACCGAGCGCACGGAGACGCTGGCGGCGGTGGGACACGATCTGCGCACGCCGCTTGCCCGCTTGCAGCTTCGGCTGGAGGGGATAGGGGATGCCGAAGCACAGGAGGCGATGGCCGGGGACCTCGCAGAGATGGGCGCGATGATCGATTCCCTTCTGGCCTTCCTTGGCGGCGAGAAAAATGGAGAGCCTGTCGTTCGCACCGATGTGGCCGTGACCGTGGCGACGGTCGTCGACGCCTTTCAGGATCAGGGCGCTGACGTCACGTATGAAGGTCCGGACCATCTGGAAATGAACGCGCGGCCGATGCTGCTGCGCCGTGCCGTGATGAATCTGGTCGAAAATGCGCTCCACTATGGCCATCGCGCCGATGTCGGCGTCGAGCGCCGCGGTAACGAAGTGCTGATCCGTGTCGAGGATGATGGCCCGGGCATAGCTGACGACAAGCTGGAAGAAGTGCTGAAGCCCTTTGCGCGTCTGGATGAGGCGAGGCAGCGGAATACGCGGGGCCTTGGCCTGGGCCTTGCCATCGTCGCCAAGGCTGTCGAGCAGGAGGAGGGGACCTTGACCCTTACCAACCGGCCAGAGGGCGGTCTGCGCGTCGAAATCCGCCTTCACATCGCGCCTGCGGCGGAAAAGCGCTGATCCGCGTCGCGCCCCGCGCAAAAGAGAAACTGTGGGGGTGCAAGCAAAACTCGTTTATCGGGACCCGCCAAGCCGGTCTATGCCGGTTTCCCGTTGAACAAGAGGCGCATATGACGGCAGACGGCGAAGGCGAAGACCAGCTTCTGGAAGGCTATTGGGATATTGGCCGGCTGGTCAGCGATCTGGGCGCGATCCGCAGCCGCTGGCGCCAGGCGCAGCAGCACCATGCCGAATATGGCGCGGAAGGCTTTCCTTCGCGGGCCAACCTCACGAAGATCATGACGTCGCTTTGCGGCGCGCTGTTTCCGCTCCGGCTCGGGCCGAGCTTCGTGCGCATCCATAATGAAGATGCGTTCGTCGCCCAGACCTTGCAGACGGCGCTCAGCCGCCTCTACGGCCAGATCCGCCTCGAACTTCTTTATGTCATGCACGCCCAGCCCGCGGAGGAAGTCGACGCGGAGGCGGCCCGCATCATCAGTGCCTTCGCCGAAAGCCTGCCTGGCCTGCGCGAATTGCTCGACAGCGATGTGGAGGCAGCCTTCATGGGCGATCCCGCCGCGCGCAGCGTGGACGAGGTGTTGATCTGCTACCCCTCGATGCTGGCGATCATCCATCATCGCATGGCGCATCGCCTCTATGATCTGGGCGCGCCGCTCGTGGCCCGGATCATTTCCGAAATCGCCCATTCGCGCACCGGCATCGACATTCACCCCGGCGCGCGGATCGGCCGCAGCTTCTTCATCGACCATGGCACCGGCGTCGTAGTCGGCGAAACCGCGATCGTTGGCGATCGGGTGCGGCTGTATCAGGGCGTGACGCTGGGCGCGCGTAGCTTCCCCGCGGACGAGAAGGGTGCGCTTGAAAAGGCCTTGCCGCGCCATCCGATCATAGAGGATGACGTCGTCATCTATGCCGGCGCGACCATATTGGGCCGGATCATCATCGGCAGCCGCTCAGTGATCGGCGGCAATGTCTGGCTGACCGACAGCGTGCCCGCCGACAGCAATGTCCGCCAGGCCAAGGCGCAATATGAAGTAACGAGCCGAGTGGAGGTCTCCGCCCCCCACCGCGTTCACGCACTGCGCGATGGGTTTGCGGAGAATATCTAGCTCGAGTTGAGCGCCCTGTCACACGCCGCAAATCTCAACATCCGTTCGGGCTGACGGCGAACGGATGTTGAGGGTTTCCTACGGGAAGCCGATAAGGCTATTTGCCCGCGCAACTATCCCCTTCGCCCGCGATCAGGTCCAGGCACCGCCCGTCAATCTCGCCCTTGGGCACCGGCAGATCGATGAGCGCGGCGAGGGTCGGCAGGATATCCACCGTCTCCACGCCTAGCGGCTGTTCAAAGTGTCGCATTCCCTTGCGCCAGAAGAGGATCGGCACGCGGCGATCCGTATCCCATGGCGATCCGTGGGTGGCCACTGCCCCCTTGATGGGATCGGGGATGGGGGTGATGCGCGGCTTCAGCAGCAGGAGCAGATCGCCGGACCGTTCCGCATCATAGCTCGCGCGCGCTTCCTGCAGCAGGCTCCAGCTTTCGGGCGGACCCGAGGGGGAGGGAGCGGCGGCGATCTGCGCCTTGGTGAACACGGTTTCCACCTGAGGATGCGCGCGCAGCAGGGCGAGCGTAGCTGCCTCTACCTTGGCCCGCTGAGCACGGGTCAGGCTGCGATCGAAATAAAGGTCGCCCGACGGACCGTCTCCCCGGATCAGATCCTTTCCGCCAATGCCGGTCCGCGCCGCAACAGCCTCTGACAAGGCGCGCGGCATCAGCGCGCGGTCCACACGCTGCTCCATCGGGATCGCGTTCTGGCGGTGCCGCTCCGGCAGGTCATGGCCGCCATGGTCGGCGGTCAGCACGACCACATAGTCGATGCCCTGCTTGTCCAACTGGTCGAAGAAAGCGCCCAGTTCCCGGTCCAGCCGATCGATCTGGATACAGCTTTCGGTGCCTTCCGTGCCATAGGCGTGGCCGATCAAGTCGGTCGCCGACAGGCCGATCGAAACGATGTCGGTCTGCCCATGCCTGCCGAGGCCCATATTTTCGATGGCGGCTGCAGCAAAGGCCAGCGTCATCGCATCCTGTTCGGGCGAGGTGCGGAAAGCGCTGAAACTGTCGGCGGCGCGGGCGAAGCGGCCGGTGCCGACGCTCTTGTCCGCTCCTATGCCCACGGGAAAATCCTTGGCCGCGCATTGCGGCGGCAGTTCGAAACCCGGATTGGCGGTGGCGAGCCGTTGCGCGAAAATCTGGTTCACGCGCTGGACCAGCGGCGGGGTGGGCACATTGGGATAGCTGACATAGCCCTTGGGACCCAGCCACCAGACCTGGTCCGCCTTACTGCCGCCCATCATGATTGCCGCGCGATCCTTACCCGCTATGGACACGACCCGCGTCGCCGGGTTGGCCGCCTTCATGCGTCCCCCAAGCGTCGGCACGCGCAGATGGACCGGAGAAGCGACATAATTGGAGCTGCTGCTGGCTGGCTTGCTTTCATCCTCGGCACAGTAGATCGTCTTGTCCGCCCGCGCGGCGTTCAGGTCTATCCAGCTGTTGGCGATTATCCCGGTCCGTGACGGGCGGCTGCCGGTCAGGATGGTGCTGTGACCAGGGCAGGTTTCAGTCGCGGCATGGCTTTGATAGCCGCGCGGAAACACCGCGCCTTCGCTGAGGCGCTTGAGGCCGCCGCTATAATAGGGACGATATTCGCTGAAGAGATCGGCGGAAAATTGATCGACCGAAATCGCGACGATCAGCCGGGGCGATGCCGCCGATGGCGCGGCCGGAGCGGGCACCTGAGCACATATGGGTAGCGGTGCAGCCAGCAGCAGGGCGGCGAGCGCTTTCTTCAACATCTATCCTGACCCCTTCTGATGCCTTGACGGCGGGTGCAGCCGGACCTAGCCCGCTCTGATCCACCCGACCAGAGGCCCGATGCGGATTTTCCATGTCCTTCTGATGACGCTGGCGCTCTTTTTAGCGCCTGCCGCAAAGGCCCAGGGGGCGTTCGGAACGGGCGCGCCGCACATCGCCGCGCAGCTGGTGCCGGAAAGCGCAGCGCCCGCGCCGGGCCGCACGACCAGCATCGCCTTTGCCATGACTCCGGAGGCAGGCTGGCACGGCTACTGGCAAAATCCGGGCGACGCAGGGCTTGGCATGACCGTCAAATGGGTGCTGCCCAAGGGCGTCAGCGTGGGTGAGCTTCGCTATCCTGTGCCGGAAACCTTGCTAATCTCCGGCCTCATGAACCATGTCTATGAAGGCCCATATGCCATCCTCGCGCCGCTCAGGATCGCGCGGGACGTCGCGCGGGGAACGCGCCTGCCCATAACGGGCCGGGCGGAATGGCTTGCCTGCACGGACAAGATCTGCGTGCCGGAGAGCGCCGACATCTCGCTCGATCTGGTGGCTGGCGACGGCGCGATCACGCCAGCTGCACAGGCGCGCTTCGATGGCTGGCGCGCCCATTTGCCCCGGCCCCTCGGCAGCCGCGCGACCTACGCGGTCAAGGACGGCAAGTTGCGGCTCTCCGTCCCCTTTCCGGCGGATGCGGCGGCGGCAGATATTCACCTCTTCCCGCTGGAAGATGGCCTTACCCGCTATGCCGCGCCGCAGACCGTCAGCCGTGAGGGCGATCGCCTGCTGATAGAGACCGAGGCGGGCGAGGGCTTCAAGGGCGGCGCGGTCCAGGCGGTCCTGCGCACAGGCGATCATGTCGGCTTCCTGCTCACCGCTGCGCCGGGCGTGGTCGAGGCCGCGAATGGAGGCATGCTGCGCACCGCCCTGATCGCCTTGGGGGGCGCGATCCTGGGCGGACTGCTACTCAACATCATGCCCTGCGTTTTCCCGATCCTTGGCCTCAAAGCGCTGAAACTCGCCCGCGCTGGCGGTGAAGAAAGAAACGTCCGGCGGGAAGCCCTGGCCTACGCGGCCGGCGTCATCCTCACCTGCCTGGCGCTTGGCGCGCTGCTGCTGGCGGTGCGGGCTGCGGGCGTTGCAGTCGGCTGGGCCTTCCAGTTGCAGGACCCGCGCGTGATCCTGCTGCTGTTGCTGCTGGTGACGGCAGTGGCCTTCAACCTCGCCGGACTGTTCGAACTCAGCGCCTTTGGCGGCGGCGACAAGCTTGCGGGCAAAGCCGGTGTCGCGGGCGCATTCTGGACCGGCGCACTCGTCGCCTTCGTCGCGACGCCCTGCACTGGACCCTTCATGGGCGCGGCGATGGGCGCGGCGCTGGTTCTGCCGGTTACGGCGGCGCTCGCCTTGTTCGCGGGCCTCGGCTTCGGGCTCGCCCTGCCATTCCTGCTGCTCGCCTATATTCCAGCGCTCCGCACCCGCCTGCCGCGCCCGGGCCCCTGGATGGGCACGTTCCAGAAGATCCTGTCCGTCCCCATGTTCCTGACGGCGCTTGGTCTCGCCTGGCTGCTCGGCCAGCAGCGCGGCGTCGCGGCGATGACGATCGGGCTCGGTGCCGCACTGCTGCTGGCGCTGCTGCTCTGGTGGCTGGGGGTGCGCCAGCATCGCGGCAAGCGGGGCGGCCGGATCGCCGCGCTGCTCTCACTGCTTCTGCTGGGCGCAGGCGCGGTCCTGCTTCCCGCTCGCGCCGCCAGCGTCGCGCAAGGGGAAGCAGGGACGGTGCCCTTTGACGAAGCCCGGCTCGCCAGCCTGCGCGCGGCGGGCAAGCCCGTCTTCCTCTATTTCACCGCCGACTGGTGCCTGACCTGCAAGGCGAATGAAGCCGCCGCCATCGATCGAGCCGAAACCCGCGAAAGCTTCGCCAAGGCGGGAGTGACCGTCATGGTCGGCGACTGGACCAATGCCGATCCGGCGATCACCCGCTTCCTCGAAGCGCAGGGCCGATCCGGCGTGCCGCTCTATCTCTGGTATGCGCCTGGACGGCCGCCGCAGGTGCTGCCGCAACTCCTGACCGTTTCCACCCTGACGGCGCTGGTCCGCTGATGGCGAAGGTGCGCGCCGACCAGCTGCTCGTCGATAGCGGCCTTGCCGAAAGCCGGGCGCGCGCGCAGGCGCTGATCCTTGCCGGTCTCGTTTTCCTTGGCGACCGGAAGATAGACAAGGCTGGCCAGCAAGTCGCCGAAGATGCAGCGCTGGAGGTTAAGGGCCGCGACCACCCCTGGGTTTCGCGTGGAGGCATCAAGCTGGCCCACGCCATCGATCATTTCGCGCTGGACGTGACCGGCATGATCGCCATCGATGTGGGCAGTTCGACCGGCGGCTTTACCGATGTGCTGCTGACCAAGGGCGCGGCGCGCGTCTATGCCGTCGATAGCGGCACCAACCAGCTTGCCTGGAAGCTGCGATCGGACCCCCGCGTCGTCGTCCATGAACAGACGAGCGCGCGCATCCTTACCGCCGATCATATCCCGGAACCGGTGGACGTCATCGTGTGCGACGCCAGCTTCATCTCGCTCGCCAAGGTGCTGGAGCGGCCGATGAGCTTTGCCCGGCCCGGCGCGCATCTGGTCGCCCTTATCAAGCCGCAGTTCGAGGCGGGCCGGGAGGAAGTGGGCAAGGGCGGCGTCGTGCGCGATCCCGCCATCCACGCCCGCGTCTGCGAAGAAGTGCGTGAGTGGCTGACCGCGCAGGGCTGGACGGTCAATGGCGTGACCACCAGTCCGATCACCGGACCGCAGGGTAATGTGGAGTTTCTGATCCACGCCACGCTTGGCGGATAATCGGGTCGCATTCGTTATGTCGGGTGCAGTTACATTTCGCGACAAATGCCCCGGTTGTATCCTTCGCAAAGGCCCGATAGCCCTTCATCATGCGTTCATCCCTGATCCTCAGTCTTGCCCTGCTGACCCTTTCCGGCTGCGGCGCGGAAAAGGAGAAGAAGGCGCGCCCACCCGCTCTGGTGGAGGCCGCGCCGATCCGGCACGCGACCTTCACCGACAATCTGGACGCCGTTGGCACCGCGCTCGCCAATGAGCAGGTCATATTGTCCGCCCCGGTGACGGAGCGGATCACTTCGATCAACTTTGCCGATGGCGGCTTTGTCAGCCGCGGACAGGTGATCGCCACCCTCGCTGTGGGACAGGAACGGGCTGAACTGGCGTCGGCCGAGGCGCAGGCATTGCAGGCGACGCAGCAGCTTGAGCGGATACAGGCGCTTAAGAAGCGCGGTTTCGCCACCAGCGCCAGCCTTGATCAGCAAGTTGCGGCGGCCAATTCCGCCCGCGCCAATGCGCAGCTTGCTCGCGCCTCCATCGGCGACCGCGTCATCCGCGCACCGTTCGCCGGTTGGGTCAGTCTGCGCACGGTTTCGCCTGGCGCGATCGTCTCGGCTGGTACGGCCATTGCAACGGTCAGCGATATTTCGCGCATAAAGCTCGATTTCACCGTGCCCGAAACGCGGCTGTCGATGATCCGTCAGGGGCAGGCGATCAAGGCGATTTCGTCCGCCTACCCTGACCGGCCCTTCACTGGCACGATCGCCACCATTGATCCGGTAATCGACCCCGCCACGCGCGCGGTCAGGGTGCGGGCGATCCTGCCCAATTCGGATCGTGCATTGAAGCCCGGCATGCTCCTGACCGTCAGCGTTATCGCCCGTGAACGGCAATCGCTGGCCGTGCCCGAACTGGCGCTGGTCGGGGAGGGGGAGGATCGCTTCCTGTTCCTCGTCGAAGATCGCAAGGCGAAGCGGGTGAAGGTCGATACCGGTATCCGGCAAAATGGGCTTGTCGAAATCATCGGCGGCGTGAAGCCCGGCGCAAAGGTCGTGACGGATGGCGTCGTCAAGCTGACGGACGGGGTTCCAGTGCGCTTGCCAGGTGACAAGGGCGGGCCGACCGCCAAAATGGCGGACCGCTCCGCTACCGGCGCCTGATCGGGGCCGGGCGCGATGCAGCTGTCCGACCTTTCCGTCCGCCGCCCGGTTTTCGCGGCGGTCATCGCTGTGCTGCTCTGCATCGTCGGCGTGGTCGGATATCTCAGCCTGTCGGTCCGCGAATATCCCGATACCGATCCGCCGATCGTCTCGGTGGAAACCAGCTACACTGGCGCTGCGGCCTCGGTCGTCGAAACCCGAATCACCCAGATCATCGAGGACGCCGTCGCGGGCGTTCAGGGCATCCAGACCATCAGCTCCACCTCGCGCGATGGCACATCGGCGATCAGCATCGAATTCGATCCGTCCCGCGACATCGATTCGGCCGCCAATGACGTGCGGGACCGTGTCGGCGCGGTCATCGAAGATCTTCCCGAAGACGCGCTCGCCCCCGAAATCCGCAAGGTGGATGCCGATGCCCGCGCGATCCTGTTCATCGTGTTTACGCGCCCCGGCTGGACCCCGACGCAGATTGCGGACTATCTCGACCGCAACGTCATCGATCGTTTCTCCGCGATCGACGGCGTCGCCCGCGTCAATGGCGGCCGGGACGAGCGGCCCGCCACCCGCATATGGCTCAACGCGGAAAAGCTTGCAGCCTTCGCTCTGACGCCCGCCGACATCGAAAACGCCTTGCGCGCGCAGAATGTCGAACTGCCCGCAGGCCGCTTTGAATCAAAGGATCAGAACCAGACCCTGCGCGTGGAGCGCGCCTTTTCCACCCCAGAGCAGTTCGCCCAGCTTGTCGTTGGTCGCGGCCAGGACGGCTATCAGGTGAAACTGGGCGACGTCGCCCGGATCGAACAAGGCGCGGAAAATCCCTATACCTCCTTCCGCTCCAATGGCGGGACCGGCATCGGCGTCGGCATCATTCGCCAGTCGGGCGCGAACACGCTGGAAGTAGCCGAGCGCGCCAAAGCGCTGATCGAGGAACTGCGCCCCGACCTGCCGCAGGGGATGAGCGTTAATGTCGGCTCGGACGAATCCCTGTTCATCAGCAGGGCGATCGACAATGTCTATGACACGTTGCTCGAAGCGGCGATCCTGGTCATCCTTGTCATCTTCCTCTTTCTGGGATCGCTGCGCGCGACCATCATCCCATCGATCACGGTGCCCATCTGCCTCCTCGCCACCTGTGCGGTCATGTGGCTGCTCGGCTTGTCGATCAACCTGCTGACGCTCCTCGCCTTCGTGTTGGCGATCGGTCTGGTGGTGGATGACGCGATCGTGGTGCTGGAAAATGTCTATCACCGCATCGAACAGGGCGAAGACCCGCTGCTCGCCGCCTATCGCGGTACGCGGCAGGTCGGCTTTGCGATCATCTCGACCACGCTGGTCGTTTGCGCCGTGTTCGTGCCGGTGATGTTCCTCGCGGGCCAGACAGGCCTGCTCTTCCGCGAACTGGCCATAGCGATGATCGCCGCGATCGCCTTCTCCGGCTTCATCTCCTTGAGCCTCGCGCCGATGCTTTGTTCCAAGCTGTTGCGCCATAGCGAGCGCGGACGGCTGGCGCGTTGGGTGGATGATCGATTCCAGCGGCTGGAGCGCGGCTATGCGCGCCTGCTCGACCGTGTGCTGCGGCGGCCTGCTCTGGCCCTGGTTGCGCTCGCCCTTTTCCTGGGCGCGGCCGGCGCGCTTTTCACCACGTTGCCGACCGAGCTTGCCCCGGCCGAAGACACTGGCGTCGTTGACGGGCAGGTCACCGCGCCCGAAGGCACCGGCTTTGACCGGATGAAAGCCTATATGCGCGACTTGGAGGCTGACCTTGAGCCGCTGCTGAAGGATGGCAGGCTCAAGGTGCTGAACATGCGCACCCCCGCCGGGTTCGGCGCGAGCGACGATTTCAACGGCGGCAACATCATCGCTTTCCTCCGCCCCTGGGAAGAGCGGACGATCACCACGGCGCAAGTGGCTGACGCGATCAACAAGGCCCTCGCCAACCAGACCGGCGTGCGCGGCAATGTCGCGCCGCGATCGGGGCTTGGCCGGGGCCGGGGCCTTCCCGTCAACCTCGTACTGGCGGGTTCCACCTATGAAGGGCTGGTTGCCGCGCGCGACCGGATCATGGCGGCGGCAGCGAGCAATCCCGGCCTCATCAACCTCGACAGCGATTACAAGGAAACCAAGCCGCAGATGCGGATCGAGGTGGATCAGCAGCGCGCGGGCGACCTTGGCGTATCGGCCAATGACATCAGCCAGGCGCTGCAGACGCTGCTCGGTTCGCGCCGTGTAACCACCTATGTGGATCGCGGTGAGGAATATCGCGTACTGATCCAGGCGGAGCGGGAGGGGCGCCAGACGCAGGCGGACCTTGAACGCATCCAGGTGCGCACCCGCACCGGCTTGCTGGTCCCTCTCTCGTCGGTAGTGACCGTGCGCGAAGTCGCCGGGCCGCGTCAGCTCAACCGCTTCAACAAGCTGCGCGCGATCACCCTGACCGCCGCCCTCGCCCCCGGCTATTCGCTGGGCGAAGCGCTGTCCTATCTGGAAGATCAAGCCCGCCAGTCGCCCGAGGTGCTCGCCATCGGTTATCGCGGGGAAAGCCAGTCGCTGCGTGAAACCGGCGGATCGATCTGGATGGTCTTCGGACTGACCATCCTCATCGTCTATCTGCTGCTCGCCGCGCAGTTCGAAAGCTTCATCCATCCGGGCGTCATCATCGCCACCGTCCCGCTCGCTGTCGCGGGTGGCGTGCTGGGGCTGGCGTTGACCGGCGGCTCGATCAACCTCTACAGCCAGATCGGCATCGTCATGCTGGTGGGTCTCGCCGCCAAGAACGGCATCCTCATCGTCGAATTCGCCAACCAATTGCGCGACGAGGGGCTGGAGATCGCAGAGGCGATCCGTCAGGCCGCCGCCCGCCGCCTACGCCCCATCCTCATGACCTCCATCGCCACCGTGATCGGCGCGGTGCCGCTCGTCATCCGCGGCGGGGCAGGCGCGGCGGCTCGCCAGTCGATCGGCGTCGTCGTGGTCTTCGGCGTCTCGCTCGCCACGCTGATCACGCTATTCCTGATCCCCATCCTCTATTCGCGGGTTGCGGGACGAACCGTTTCACCGCAAACCGTAGGACGGCGGCTTGACACGGCTTTGAAGGATTCGCCCGAGGCCGCCGAGTGAGGATTAGTGGAGCTGCGCCGACGATGAATGAGATCGCGTCCCCGGGTCAGTTGCGGCTGGCCTATCTCCGCTGGGCGCTAGTCACTGTCCCGGCTATCGTTTTTCTGGGCTTCCTGTCGGGCAGGCTCGCCAACAGCGGCTATGGCAATCGCTGGTTCGACGCGCTGCTGAAGCCTGACTTCATGCCGCCGGGCTGGGCATTCGGCGTCGCCTGGACGATCCTCTACATCCTCATGGGACTTGCGCTGGCGATCATCATCCACGCGCGCGGCGCGCGGGGGAGGGGGCTTGCTATCACCCTGTTCCTCGTCCAGCTGCTGCTCAACCTCACCTGGTCGCCGCTTTTCTTCCGCGCGCATCAGGTGGATAATGCGCTCGCCCTGATCCTGCTGCTGTTCGTCCTTGTGGCCGTCACCACGGCCCTTTTCTGGCGCATCCGCCAGATGGCGGGGCTGCTTTTACTGCCCTATCTCGCCTGGCTGGGCTTTGCATCCGCGCTAAATTATGAGATCGGGCGGCTTAATCCCGACGCGGAAACCCTTGTCGCCCCCGCGCTCAAGACCCAAATATAGATTCGAAGGGCGCGTCCCACATGCGCCGGCAATCAAGGAATTAGCACATGCAGAGCGAAAACCGCTTTTTCGACGACCTCGCCAAGCTGGTGAACGGCGCCGCTGGAACGGTCGCAGGCATGAGCCGCGAGTTCGAAACCAACGCGCGCGAAAAGGCCAAGCAGTGGATCGGCGGCATGGACTTCGTCAGCCGCGACGAATTCGACGCGGTGAAAGCGCTGGCTGCGGCCGCGCGCGAAGAAGTCGAATTGTTGAAGGCCCGCATCGACGCGCTGGAGGGCAGGTCGGCTGAACCGGTGACGAAGACCGTCCGTTCGCCCAAGGGCGGCACGCCGGGCGCAGAATAAGCGGGCTTCGCCGCCTGTCCGTTTTATTTCTGCAACGAAGCCCTAATTTGACGCGTTTTCCCGATTCGGATGGTTTCCCTGCCATCGGGAAATGCTCTATGGCCAGCAGATGATGGACAGCGACGAATTTGAAAATGGCGGCCAGGAAGCCGCGCCGATCGATATGCTGGCCGCCTATTTTGAGGCGAATGGCTGGAGTTTCGATCAGGTCGGCGAAGATGAGATCGTCGCAAGCACGCAAGGGTCATGGGCGCAATATGAACTGCGCGGCATCTGGCGCGATGAGGATCAGGTGCTGCAGTTGCTGGCGCTTCCCGACATTCGCGTGACCGAAGACAAGCGCGCCGCAGTGTACGAGACGCTGGGCCTCATCAACGAACAGCTTTGGCTCGGCCATTTCGAACTCTGGTCGTCGAGCGGCATCGTGCTGTTCCGCCACGGCGCACTCTTGGGCGCGGGCGGGGTTTTGACGCTCGACCAGGCGCAGATTCTCGTCGAAACCGCGATCGACGAGTGTGAACGCTTCTACCCCGTTTTCCAGTTCGTCCTCTGGGGCGGAAAGAGCCCGACCGAGGCCATTTCCGCCAGCCTGATCGAGACGCGCGGCGAAGCCTGAGGGCCATCCCCATGAATGATATCTGGCCGGAGCAGCTGTTCCTCGTCGGCTGCGGCAACATGGCAGGACAGATGCTGACCCGCTGGCTGGCCTGTGGTCTGGACCCGGCCCGCGTTACCGTGCTGCGCCCCAGCGGCCGCGCGGTGGCGGACGGGGTGCGGGTCGTAACCGCCTATCCTGCGTCGCTCTCGCCCGGCACGACCGTGCTGCTCGGCATGAAGCCCTATCAGCTTGGCGACGTCGCGACGGCGCTGGCGCCACTATGCGGAGAGGGGACGACCTTGCTCTCCATATTGGCGGGCACGCCGCTGGCGGACCTTCGGCGGCAATTCCCCACAGCAGGCCAGATCGTCCGCGCCATGCCCAATCTGCCCGTCGGGTTGGGGCAGGGCGTCACCGCGCTCCATGCCGAGGCTGGAACATCGGAAGCGGGGCGCGTCGCCATTGCCGCACTGATCGCCCCGCTCGGGCTCGCCGAATGGATCGCCGACGAAGGGCAGTTCAACGAAGTCACGGCGCTGTCGGGATGCGGTCCCGCTTTCCTGTTCCGCTTCATCGATGCCCTGGCGCGCGCCGGCGAGGCGATCGGCTTGCCAGCGGAGCAGGCGGCCCGCATGGCGCTTGCGACCGTCCACGGCTCGGCCAATATGGCGGCCCAGGCGAGCGATAGCCCGGCTGTGCTTGCAGACCGTGTCGCAAGTCCGGGCGGCATGACGCGCGAAGGGCTCAACGTGCTTGATGCCGACGACCGGCTGCTCAAGCTTCTCATCGACACGCTGACCGCAGCCCGCGATCGTGGCGAGGAAATGGCGCGCGGCGGCTAGGCGGCGGTTTCTATCCGGATGGGAAGCGCCTAAATGGAGTGGCTGACCCTCTCGCCTTCCGGAGCTTGCCATGCTGCCCGCCGATACGCCCATCCTTCTCCTCACCACCGGCGGCACGATCGACAAGATCTATTTCGATGCCCTGTCCGACTATCAGGTCGGCGAAACGGTGATGGCGAAGCTGCTGGACATCGCGCGGGTCAAGCGGCCCTTCCGCATAGAGGAAGTCACGCGCAAGGACAGTCTGGAACTGGATGATGCCGACCGTGCCCTGATCCGGGATCGCGTCATGACCGCTCCGGAAAGCCATATCATCATCACCCACGGCACCGATACGATGACCGACACGGCCGGGGTGCTGCACGGCCTCCCTGGCAAAACGATCGTGCTGGTCGGCGCGCTTGCCCCCGCACGCTTCGGCGAAAGCGACGCCAGCTTCAACCTCGGCATGGCCTTCGCCACGGTCCAGACGGCAGAACCGGGCGTTTACATCACTATGAGCGGATCGGTGTTCCGCGCCGATCAGGTGGTCAAGGATCGCGCGAAGGGCGCCTTTGTGGCGCGGGGTTGAGCGAGAAGGACGAACGAAGGTTTAAACTGCCGTTCGGGCTGAGCTTGTCGAAGCCCGCGTGCGCCCTTCGACAAGCTCAGGGCGAACGGTCGAATTAAATCCCGCTCATATCCCCCCAACGAACCCTGCGCCTACGGGCTTCCCCCCCTTCAGGAACCCACTCGCGCCAAGAGCATTATTCGTGCGGGTGGCGTAACGATGAGGAGGACATTCATGGCTGATTATCAGGAGCGTCCGGCAACGACGACCACGGTGATTGAAAAGCGCGGTGGTGGCGGGACAGCAATCGCGGTGCTGCTGTTGGTGATAGTGGTGGCGATCGCCGCCTTCTTCCTGATCAGCAGTCAGACGCGCAAGGACAGCGCGGTCGAAGGAGCCGCCACGCAGGTCGGCCAGGCCGCGAGCGACGTCGGCGATGCTGCCAAGGACGCCGCGAAGGGCGAATAAGGATCACATCAGCCAGGCGGACGTTGCTGCCGCCCAGATAAGATAAAGGGCGCCCCGGTCGGGACGCCCTTTCTATCTGTCAGTCTGCCGTCGTCGGCTCGGCTCAACCGGTTTTAGCCTTCCACCTTCGCATGCTTGGGGGCGGCTTCGTTCAGGATGCGCAGGATCTTCTTCAGTGCGCTCGGCTCGTCCGTCTCTTCCATCGCAGCCAGCTCGCGGGCGAGGCGGCTCGAAGCGGCTTCGAAGATCTGCCGTTCGGAATAGCTCTGCTCGGGCTGATCGTCGGCACGGAACAGATCGCGCGTCACTTCGGCGATCGACACCAGGTCGCCCGAATTGATCTTCGCTTCATATTCCTGCGCGCGGCGCGACCACATGGTGCGCTTCACCTTGGGCTTGCCCTTGAGCGTTTCGATCGCTTCTTCCAGGGTCTTGTTCGACGACAGCTTGCGCATGCCGACCCCTTCGGCCTTGTTCGTCGGCACGCGGAGCGTCATGCGCTCCTTTTCGAACCGGAGCACATACAGCTCCAATTCCATGCCCGCGATCTGCTCTTTCTGCAGCTCCACGACGCGGCCCACGCCGTGCTTGGGGTAAACAACATAATCACCTACGTCAAAGGACAGCGCCTTGGCAGCCATTTGAAACCTTTCTAATTCTACCGGGGACGGATACGCGCCGCGTCACAGATGCGCAGATAGGGCACAAGCCGGGGATTCCGCGGCGTTACCGTCAGGACATGAGCAAATACTCCAGGACGGATGCGACCGTTTCCGCCTCTTGCCGCTTATTTAGCAGATTCGTAACAAAATAGCCACCCCCAGACGCAAAATCCGGGAGTGGGTATGCGCGGGACACGCTAGGGATAGTTTCCGGACCCATCAGCATGGCGTCCGACACAGGACAGAATGGAGCAGTCTGTTCTGCTTGTCAGCTACCCGAGCCTGGCTCAGGCGAGAAGAACTTCTCCAGCTTGTTCTCCACGCCCTTCATTTCGTCGGCGTCCGCAGGCGCTTCGCCCTTGACCGTGATGTTGGGCCATTCGGCGGAGAATTTCGTGTTGAGCTCCAGCCACTTCTCCAGGCCATTCTCCGTATCGGGCAGAATGGCTTCGGCAGGGCATTCGGGCTCGCACACGCCGCAGTCGATGCACTCATTGGGGTTGATGACCAGCATATTCTCGCCCTCGTAGAAACAGTCCACGGGACAGACCTCGACGCAATCCATATATTTGCAGCGGATGCAGTTGTCGGTCACGACATAGGTCATGGGTCAGCACTCAATAGGTTTCGACAGCGGCGGCCCTGCTATGCCCGGCGGACGCGAAGGTCAATGAGGATATTTTTGCGGCGCTAATTGCCTAGCTTCAGTTCTTCGTAGCAGGTCTGCGCTTCGGGCGCAGGACCCCGGCGGCCAGGAAGCTGCACGACGCGCACCACGCGCACGCCGCTCGGATGGGGGAAGGTGATGAGATCGCCCGCGCGGACCGGCGAATGGGCCCGCTCGATGCGGCGGCCGTTCAGCCGGATGTGCCCGTCCTCAGCCATTTTCTGCGCCACCGACCGGCTCTTGGCCAGTCGGGCGAACCACAGGAATTTGTCGATGCGCAGGCTCGGCCCGTGAACGCCGGCAGGCGCGGCGTCAGCCATTGCGGCCGAGCAGCTCGGCAAGGCCGGCAAATGCGTGATTGCTCGCTGGCGCCGTCGCAGGAGCGGCCGAACCGGATCGGGACGGCGCGCCACGAGCAGGCGTCCCGCGCCGCGTATGGCCGCGTGCCTGCTGCTGATCCGTCCGCGGCTTCTGCCGTCCCCGGAAAGCCCAGTTTGCGCCGCCCTCGGCTGGCGCTTCGACAGGTCGGAAGCCAGCAAGACGCATCAGTTGCAGGAAAGAGGCTTCACCAAGGCCCAGCGACACGATCTGCGGGCTCTGCGCGGTGAAAGCTTCCCCCTTCGCAATCGCTTCATGCGCCGTGCGCGCCATGCGCTCTGCCATATCGATGCGCAGCATCTGCTCGCCAAAGCCACGGAAACCAGCGATGCGCGCGCCCATCTGTTCAGGCTTTTCGCCGGCGGGAATCAGCGTAAGGCCGGGTTGGGGCAGGGGCAGGCAAGGCTTTGCGATCCGCGCCGCCAGCAGCGCCGCCCGCCAGCGGGCAGCGCCGGGCTTCAGCAGGCCCGGATGGTAGATGTCGAGCACGCCGATATCGATGCCCGCGCGCCGCAGCAGGTGGCGCTGGTCCTTGTCCAGATGGCCGAGCGCCGAATCAAGCTCCGTCCGAGCGATCACGCCCCCTGCATCGGCCAACTGCGCAAAGACAGCGCGCACGACGGCGGGAACTTCCGGATCGGCCGAGCTGGCCACCATCTTGGTGAGCGGCAGCAGATGCTTTTCCTTTTGCGCCTCGATCCAGGTCGCCAGGCGGCCGATAACCTGCTTCTGCACATCCTGGCCCAGCGCCAGCAGGCCGCGATCCAGACGGATCTCAGGCGTCAGCAGCGACGGCCCCGCAAGCAACGCTGCCACGGCATTGCCCCGCCAGCTGATTCCCGGCGCCTGTCCCGCCTCGTCCATGAGCGCGAAATCGGTGTCTGGCGCGCCCAGCAATTCGTCAGCCTTCACTCGCAATATCCTTCCAAGGCGGCGTTCCGCCGCCGCCAGCAGCATCTTTCTATCCTGATGCCGCGTAGCCGGATCGACCGAGAAACGAAATCCGTCAAGTCGCCCGATAGTCTCGCCATCGACGCAGACCGTCCCGTCCTGCTCCACATCGACGGGCAGATTGCTCGCATCCTGCCCCATGTCGCGCAGCAGAACGGCGGTCCGGCGATCCACGAAACGCTGCGTCAGCGCGGCATGCAGCGCATCGGACAGCCTTTCCTCCAGCGCCCGTGTCCGCTCCGCCATCTCCGCCGGATGGGCCAGCCAGTCGGCGCGATGGGCGATGTAAGACCATGTGCGCGCCGCCGCGATCCGCGCGGACAGCGTGTCGATATCGCCCTGTACCGAATCGAGTCGCGCCAGTTGCTGGGCGAACCAGTCGCGCGGAATGTGCCCCTGGCCTTCGGACAGGAACCGCCAGATGCGGTTTACCGTGCGGGCATGATGCTCCGCGCCCAGCTTCTGAAAGTCGGGCAGGCCGCATGCAGCCCATAGCCGCTCGACCTGCTTCTTGCCCTTCACCCGATCGATCACCAGCGGATCGTCGGCCAGCCGCTTCAGCACCGCCAGGTCCACTGCTTCCGGCGCCGCACGCAGTTCGTCGCGGTCGGGCCGCGTTTCCAGTTCCAGGATCAGCCGGTTGACGCTGTCCATGCGCGGCTGCCCTTCGCGCCAGAAAAGCTGATCGACGGGCGGAAAGCGATGCGCCTCGATCGCCTCGATCTCTTCGGGTGTGAAGGCCGCGTCGCCATCCTCATGGCCCAGGCTGCCGAACGTGCCGTCCTTGTGGTGCCGCCCCGCTCGCCCTGCGATCTGCGCCATTTCCGACGCCGTCAGCCGCCGCGTCCTTCTGCCGTCGAATTTGCGCAGCGAGGCAAAGGCGACATGCGCGACGTCCAGATTGAGCCCCATGCCGATCGCGTCGGTCGCGACCAGATAATCCACTTCGCCATTCAGGAACATCTGCACCTGCGCGTTGCGGGTGCGGGGGGACAGCGCGCCCATCACCACCGCCGCGCCACCCCGGAAACGCCGCAGCATCTCCGCCACGGCGTAAACCTCCTCGGCTGAGAAGGCGACGATTGCGGACCGCTTGGGCAGGCGCGACAGCTTCTTGGCGCCCGCATAGGACAGGGTGGAAAAGCGCGGCCGGCTGATGATCTCCGCTTCGGGCACCAGCGCCTTGACGACCCGGCCGATGCTCGCCGACCCCAGGATCATCGTCTCCTCGCGCCCGCGCGCCCGCAGCATGCGGTCGGTGAAGACATGGCCGCGTTCCGGATCGGACCCCAGCTGCGCCTCGTCCAGCGCGACGAAGGCATAGTCGCCGTCCACCGGCATCGATTCGGCGGTGCAGAGATAATAGAGCGCGCCCGGCGGCACGATCTTCTCTTCCCCGGTGATCAGCGCGACTTGCCCCGGCCCCTTGATCGCGACCACCCGGTCATAGACTTCGCGGGCCAGCAATCGCAGGGGAAAGCCCATCATGCCGCTCGAATGGCCGCACATGCGCTCGACGGCCAGATGCGTCTTGCCGGTATTGGTGGGACCCAGCACGGCGGTGACGGGCGAACGGGCGAACTGGGCCATGATCCTCTCTATGTCGGGGATGGACGCGGCGAGGGCAAGGGGAAGTGGGCCGGAATCTCCTTCATCACGCAATCTTCAGTTGCTTAACGGCTGAACGGCACGTTTCGTCGCGCATTCAAGGTTAAAAAATCCGTCTTTATTTGACTTTAACCCTATGCGTTCACAACAATGCCCACGAACGCGCGGCGGGGGCCGGGCGTATTTTTGCCCTCGGGGGGCCTTTTAGCGTGTTTCATGGTAGCCAGTTCAGTCCTCAACAGGGGGGCGCGTCCGCATCCCTCTGGCTGACGGATGCCATCGGCAGGGGCGCCGCTGCGCCCGCCGAAGCGCGCGACTGGCGCACCCGCCTGCGCGACTGGGCCGAAGATGTCGAGCTGGTGCCGGATCTTGGCCAGCGCGTCGGCAGCCGCACCTGGTTCCGCGGCCTTGCCACCTGCTTCGGCCTTTGCGCCGCCGCCCTTTATCTCTCCCCCGGCTTTCATCCCCTGCCGGGAGAACCCCAACCGCTGCTCGCCCAGCCGCAGTTCGATGAAGTGCGCAGCCAGATGATCACGCCGCTCGCCATGGGCGCAGACAGCGGCCGCCGCATGGGCCCCACCGACGCCGTGCAGCCCCTGCGCGAAACGCCCGAACGCCCGCAGATCGAACTGCGCGCACAGATTGGCGGCAGCGATTCGCTCGGCCGCGCTTTGTCCCGCGCAGGGGTGAGCAACAATGACGTCGCCCAGGTCATGAGCCTCGCCAGCGGCGACATCGGCAAGGGGATGAAGCCGGGCACCCCGCTCGACATCATCCTCGGCCGCCGCGCCAGCCGCGACATGCCCCGGCCGCTCGACCACCTGGCCTTCCGCGCCCGGCTCGACCTGAGGCTGGAAATCAACCGCGTCGGCGGCGTCCTTCAGGTGAAGCGCACCGCGATCCGCGTGGACGACACACCGCTCCGTATTCAGGGCGTGATCGGCGACAGCATCTATCAATCGGCCCGCGCGGCAGGCGCTCCGCCCAAGGCGATCCAGAGCTTCCTGCGCGTCATCGCCCAGCAGGTGGATCTTGGCTCGGTGCACACCGGGGACCGCTACGACATCATCACCGAATATCGCCGCGCGGAAACCGGCGATGTGGAAGTGGGCGACCTGCTCTTCGCGGGTCTGCATCGGCCCAGCGGCCGCGGCATCGACATGCTGAAATGGACCAGCGACGGCCGCAGCCAGTGGTTCGAAGCATCGGGCGTCGGCGAGCGGCGCGGCGTCCTCTCCGCCCCGGTTCAGGGCCGCATGTCCTCCGGCTTCGGCATGCGCCGCCACCCGATCCTCGGCTATACGCGCATGCACGCTGGCATCGACTTCGCCGCTGCTTACGGCTCGCCCATCTATGCGGCGACCGACGGCGTCGTATCCTATGCCGGGCGGCATGGCGGCCATGGCAATTATGTCCGGCTGGAACATGGCAGCGGCCTTGCCACCGGCTATGCGCATATGAGCCGCATCGCCGCCCGCTATGGCCAGCGCGTCCGCCAGGGCCAAGTGATCGGCTATGTGGGTTCAAGCGGCCTGTCGACCGGCCCTCATCTTCACTATGAACTGTATCGCGGCGGTCAGACGATCAACCCGCTGTCGGTCAAGTTCACCACCACCGCGCAACTCGCCGGCCGTGAACTCGCCGCCTTCCGTGAACGACTGCGTCAATTGAAGAGCCTTCGCACCGGGCTCCCGATGAAGGTCGCGCAGGCCAGCACCGCGCCCTCCGCTCCGGCTCAGGCCGTCAATTAGCCGCTTCCTCTCGCGCGGCCGCTTCGCTAACCCGCGCTCATGACGAAAATCACCGCTCTGTTGCTCGCCGGATCGCGCCCCGGTTCCGATCCGCTGGCGCAGGCGGCGGGCGTCCCCGTCAAGCCGCTCGCGCCCGTCGCAGGCGATCCGATGATCAACTATCCCGCCCGCGCATTGCTCGCCCATCCCGCGATCGCGCAGCTCGTCATCCTCACGCAAACGCCGGAGCTTTACACGGCAAACCCCTCCACAGCCTGGCTAGGCGACCACCCACAGGTTCGTTTCGAAGCCAGCAACAGCGGCATCGCCTCAACGTTGCTAGGGCTGCTCGACCGACCGGACCTGCCATTCCCGCTGCTCGTCACCACAGCGGATCACGTGCTGCTCGACGCAGCCATGCTCGACCAGTTCGTGGCGGAAGGGCAGGGTGCAGACATTGCCGTCGCCATGGTCGAACGCGCAACGCTGCTCGCCCGCTACCCCTCATCCCGCCGAACCTGGCTCAAGTTCCGCGACGGCTGGTGGTCGGGCGCCAACCTCTTCTGGTTCGGCAGCGTCAAGGCGCGGCCCGTCATCGCACTCTGGCAGGAGGTCGAGCAGGATCGGAAAAAGGGCTGGAAAATCCTCGCCGCCTTCGGCCCGCTTGTCCTCATCGGTGCGCTGCTCCGGCTGCTCGGCCTGCGCAGCGGCATAACCCGCATCGGCCGCCGCTTCGGCCTGAACGCAAGGCTGGTCGCGATGAAAAAGGCCGAAGCCTGTATCGACGCGGACAAGGTCGAGGATGTGACGCTGATCGAAGAAATTTTGCGCGACCGGCGATGAGGATGCGCTTCATGTCGGGGGTGAAAAAGGGGCTGCAGCCACTCCTCCGTCCTGCCAGCGGAAGCTGGCATCTCTGTCCTCAATGCTTTCTCGCCCTACGTCATCCCAGCTTTTGCTGGGATGACGGGGAGGGTGGTTTGCGGACACTCTGGTTTCTGAGAGATTGAAACGTAAACTGCCTTTGACTGATGCTCCGATACATTTCGGGTGCTTGGACAAGTCGCGGCTTGGGCAATTATCTACTATCAGGACGTCGTGTCGATATCTTTACCAATTCCGTTCGGTCTGACATTTCAAGGTAATGGATATTCGACATTTCAAGCGGGCTGAAGAACATCGGAACGCCTGCAAGGAGAAATTTGCCGCACTTGCTGACGCTCCAGACTTCGGTATCGCAGCCAGGCGATGGTCAGAGTTTCTAGTCGAGCATCAACGATGGTTCACCCGGATGCAGCAGGCACTGGAACGTGGACCTTCGGCGGCTTGGTTCGTTACGCTTAAAGGTAGCCGTAAGTCAGATCCATTGTTTCAGTATCTCCATCAGGCGCGCCACGCGGATGAGCATGGGCTAGAACGGATTGCAGAGGCACGGCCCGGCAGTGTTGGGATTGGAGTCGGTGGCGGACATCCACATTGAACGACTGATAGTTGAGAACGGCGTCATCACCCATTTGTCGGGTTCACAGGACGGCGGCCCACTTAAGGTTCGCGTCACAGAAGCGCACCTTAAGCTAAATCAGGTGAAAAATCGCGGCGTCACCTACGACCCTCCAATCTGCGTTATACTTGGTGAGCCATACTCCGCCCTTCGCGCTGCAAAAGAATGCCTTGATGCGATGGAGATCGCCTCAGAGGAGGCGCAGAAGTTCTTCAATTAAGCGATCGAAGGCACGCGGTGGCATTAAAGCCGGTGGCACCGAAGCGGCCTCAGTGTAGCAGAGAATTCCACAAGCTAGTGATGACCGCTTTTTACGGTTCCGTTATTGCATGAACGGCAAAAACTGATCACACGCTGCTGGGCAACTCCCTAGCCGCCCGCGCGCCCATCCCCTAACCTAAACCTCGCGCGCCTGACGCATCATCCGTCGCAATATCTGCCCCTTGCTCGCCGCCTTGCCGGTGTCGATCTGCAGCATCTCGGCGCTGCCCACCGTAGCGATCTGCTGTTCGGCGCAGCAAAAGCCCGCCGCCCATTCCTCGCCGTGATGCGGGAAATATCGCGCAGAGGCTTCTTCGACGCGCGCGATGATGCTCGACTGCACCCGCTTCGCCGCCCATTCCATCGCGGTTAGCCGGTGTTGCGCGAAATGCCGCTCCACGCGCTCCAGATTGGCGTCGCTGGGTTCCAGCCGCAGGTCTGCCAGCAGGTTCGCCGCCGCCAGCCTGTCCATGCTCCAGACGTTCGATTCGTCCATATCGCTTCTCCCCAAAGAGAAGGTCGCCGATATGGGAGCATAGTCAATGGGCCGCGCTAGGCTTCGCCCCGGGCTCCCCGCTTTACCGCTTTCCGGCTGGCCAGCCCCATCATCACAAATCCCACCGCCGATGCGACCACATTTGCGCTCGCGGCGCCGATCGTCCCGTGGATCGACAACAGCAGCGCCTGCAACGCCAGCAGCAGCAGCGTGGTGATCAGCGTGATCCGCAAGGACAGCGCGGCCCTGTCCGTCGCCATCAGCAACGGCCGGTAGCTGACGCCCAGCAGATCGATGCAGGCCGCGATACCCAACAGCACCAGCAGCGGATAGGCCGGCAGGAACGGCTTGCCCGCGATCAACCCCAGCAATGGGTAACCGACCGTCACGATCAGGGCGATGATCACCGCCCCCGCGACATAGGCCAACCGGTTGGTCCGCCGGAACAGCGTCCGCAGTTCGTCCGTGCCGTGGCTCGAATGAGTCCGGCTCAATTCCACGAAAATACTGCGGGACAGCAGGCCGGAAATTTTGGTCAGCGACTGCGCAAGCTGATTCGCCAGGCGGTACAGGCCCGCGCCCGCCGGTCCCGCGAACAGCCCAACCACCAGCACGGCGAGTTGCTGCCCCGTCGATACCAGCGTGGTCTGGATATTCGTCGCGGTCAGGAAGGTGATAATGCCGGGATTCTCCAGCCGCGCCTCCATCGCCCGGCCCGCGCGCCAGCTGCCCAGCTTCTCGCCACCAACACGCAAAGCGAGGCTCCAATAAGCCGCCGCGCACAGCAATTCCGCTACCGCCCAGGCGATCAGATAGCCAGTGATGTTCGGCATCACCGCCCAGGCGATCGCCGCGCCGATCATGCGGCCGATCGGCACCATCGTCTCCGCCGCCGCGGCAGAATCAAATCGATCGAACAGGCGCAGCACACCGGTGGGGGATGACCGGATCGTGATCATCATCACCATGCAGAACAGCCATGTCTGCCACGCCATGGCCGGGGACAACTCCATCATGGGGCCAAATGCCAACAGGATGATCGCGGCGATCACGCCGCCCGCTGCCGCAGACGCAAGATCGATCAGGATGCAGAAGCGCAGCACCCGGTTCAGCGCATCATGATTTGCGCTCATCAAATGGGGCTGGCCGTACCGCACGACGATCTGCCAGCTTTCGAAGCTCACCAGCGTCTTGACGATCGTAGCCGCGCTCAAAATCAGGGCGAAGCGGCCGAAATCGGTCACCCCCAGCGTCCGCGTGACGATCGCCAGATAGGCCAGGCTGAGCACCGCGCCCACGCCCTTGCCGCCCAGCAGCCAGCCGGTATTTGCCAGGATTCGCGCAAAGCCTTCCTTGGCCCCGCTCGATCCGTCCTTGCTGTCCACTATTCTTCCGCGCCTTTCGCTCGCCGCCTGCTGCGGCGCTATCTAGGGATGTGCGGGGCGCAGGGCAATTATCTCCTCGGCTTCCCTAGCCGGAACAAAGGCATTAAGGCGCAGCCCATGAGCATCAGCAAAGCCATCATCCTTTCCGCCGGGCAGGGGTCCCGCCTGTTGCCGCTGACCCGCGACGTGCCCAAATGCATGATCGACTTCAACGGCCGCACCCTCATCAGCTGGCAGGTCGCGGCCTTGGTCGCCAATGGGGTGACCGATATCGTCGTCGTAACCGGCTTCCGCACCGAGCGGGTCGAAGATCATGCGTTGCAGCTCTACCGCGAAACCGGCGCGCGCATCCGGACGCTGTTCAATCCCTTCTTCCAGGTCGCCGACAATCTCGGCACCTGCTGGATCGCGCGGGAGGAGATGGATCGCGACTTCATCATCCTCAACGGCGACACGATCGTTTCGGACGATATCGTCGCCGCGCTCATCGCCGGGGCGCAGGATGCGATCACCGTCACCGTCGATGTGAAGTCCGACTATGATGACGATGACATGAAGGTGAACCGCGACGCGAGCGGCCGCCTGCACGCCATCGGCAAGCGCCTGCTGCCCCCCGACACCAACGCCGAATCCATCGGCATGCTCGCCTTCCGGGGGGAGGGGCCCGCCATCTTCCGCAGCCAGATCGATCAGATGATGCGAACGCCCGAGGGGGTCGAGCGCTGGTATCTCCGCGCCATCGACCTGATCGCAAAGGGCAACCGCGTCGGCACCGTCTCGATCCAGGGCATGGACTGGCAGGAAGTCGACTTCCCGCAGGATGTCGATGCCGCCGACGCCCTTACCGCCCGCTGGCTGGCCGAAGGGCGCTACGCGAAATAGGGTTTGAGCCAGCCGGTCAGCGCGGCGATCTGCGCCTCGTTCAGCTTGACCGCCTGGCCAAGGTCGGGCTGACCCGGCCAGCCCGCGTCGCCTATCGCAATGTCGCCATGCTCCCTGCTGCCCTCATAACGGGGCAGGACATGGAAGTGGACATGCGGATCGACCATCATCAGCATCAGATAGTTGATCTTCTCATAACCAACCGCTCCTGAAAGCGCCGCCTCGATTGCCTTGGTCACCTTGGCCAACTCGGCATGTGCCGCCGCCTCGAGATTCCCGAAAGCCGTAGCGTCAGACTTGGCCGCCAACACCAGCGACCCCAGCGTCGGCTGCGCGGGCCGCAGCAATACGACCCAATGATCGAACTCGGCTATCAGCGTGCCTGGAAAACCAAATCTTTTAATGGTTTCATTCATGCCTTCGCCTCCATCCAACTGACGATCGGCCGCCCCGCGCGCTTTTCAGCATAAGCCTGGACCAGCCGCACCGCATGAACAATCAGCGAAATCACCGTCCACCACGCCAACGCGATCAGCCCAAGGTCCGGCCGCCCGGCAAGCAGCGCGACGAACAGGATCACTATATTGGGATTGCGCCTCGCGGTGACCAGCCGGAACCAGCTGTCGAACCGGCCCCAGACATGAATGTCCATCCCGAAATCCTTGATGAACATCCCTTCGATCAGACGCTGCAGAACATAACCGGCAATCACCGCCACCATGACCAGCGCGAATGTCTGGTTTGGCAATGCAAGACCCCAAGCCGACAGTCCGACGCCCCAGAAATACCACCAGAAGGGAGGGTGTATGAGGTCAACGCCATGATCGGCAATATCGCCCCATTTCGACGAGGTGATGGTGCATCGCGCCAACTTCCCATCGACCGTATCCAGCACCATGAAGATCAGGGCTGCTAGCATCCCGGTCCAATACATCCCCTGCGCGAAGAGATAGGTCGCCACCAGGCACAAGGTTGCGCCGATCGTCGTCACCATGTTGGGCGTCATGTGCAGCGACGCGGCGATCCGCGTCAGCCAGAGCGCGAGTTCGGGCCAGAGATATTTGGTCAGTAGGTCCGTCACGCCCTTATAAGCGCCGAAGTAGCTGCGCCGCTCAATCTCCCGGCGGGTGGCTGGGGTGAGTTCGCGAACAAAGGGCTGCTCGAGCTTGCGGAGCTGCCTATTGTAGAGTTTGCGGCCGTCCGCGAGGTCGATGACCTCTCCTGATGTCTGCTGATTATCTCCTGAAGCGACCTGCCCGACTATCAGGGCACTTCCCCACATGAATATGGTTCCAGGCGTCTCCAGGACCAGCCGCAACAGCAATGGATCGAACACGTAGCTGAGGTTCACATGCAGTTCGTACCCTGCGGCGAGAGGCTGCTTCGCGGTCTCCTGCGCGATAAGGCGACGGGTCCGCTCGGCCGCGGTCATGCCCCAGATGATGCCGTCAGGGTTGCCGGAGAAGACGATATTCTGGTTCATTATAGCGGTTTGCAGTCCCTGTTGGTCGCGACTTGGAGGTCGAAAGGAGTGGGCCTAACCCTTGAGGGCGAAAGCCAGATTGTCGATCAACGACGCACCAACGCCCTTGCGCAAAGGTGATCGGGCGAAGCGCGAAAGAGCCTTGCGGCGCCCGATCGTCCCGGACGCATGCAAACAGGAATAGAACCAGACCTGCCCGAAAACGCTTGCCAGCGCCCGCTGTGAATAAATCCCCGCCCGCGCATTCGCCTGCTGCAAGCGCTCAAGCCAGCCTTCGGCCCAGTCGAGGAAAGTCGGATGTTCGCGCCACTCCTTGCCCTTCATCCTCATCAGCCGGCAATGCCGGGCGAGATCTTCCTCGTCGAAGGAGACTCCTAGCGCGGTCAGCTGGCGTTCGGCGATACGGACCTTGGCTGTCTGCACCTTGGTTCCGCTGGAATTGGTAATCCGGCCGCCATGCTCGCGCATAAGCGTAAGCCTGCGTGGCATATTCGCTGCCTGATATTTTTCCGAAAGTCGCACCGATAATTCGAAATCCGACGAAACGGCAAACTCCTCATCGTAACGCAAGTTGCGGAGCGCAGCCGTACGGGCCATGAGCGATGTGTTGGCGTGGCAGCAGCGGAATAGAAGCCAGGCTTTCAATTCGTCCGGATGAAGAGGCTTGATGAGGTTCCGCACTGCCCGGTCCTTGCCGTTCACCTTGGTAACCCACCCGCCCAGAGTAGCGATCTGCGGGTTGCGATCGAGGTAGGCGACCTGTCTTTCCAGTCTGCGGGGCGCCATCCGGTCGTCGCTGTCCAGAAGAGCAATATATTCGCCCCGGGCAAGATCCAGGCCTCGATTGCGCGTGAAAGGGATGCCCCGATTCCGGTCGTTATGTTCCACCTTAATCCGTGGGTCCTGATAACGGCCGACCACAGCCATACTGTCGTCGGTCGATCCATCGTCAATGATCAGAAGCTCAAAATCATCGAAATTCTGGGCCAGCACCGATTCAATCGCATTTGCCACAAAGGCCGCGCGATTATAGACCGGCATGAACACGGTCACTTTGGGCAAATGGGGCATCTCAACCTTGCTTTTCCAATGGGCGGCTCCGTTGCGGGAGATCAACTCCACCTATAGTACATGATGTGTGAAAATCTCGGGGAACAAGCGACAAACTGCTGAGCGGCGGCTGGGCGGAAATAGCGGCCCTTCAAATCCTCGTGCAAAGCGCAGAAGCGGTTGATGGTGTCTCTTTCCCCGCGACGTTCGGCATCATCGAAGATGACGATGCAGTCCTGCTCGCGAAAGCTGTCTATCAGTTCAAGCCCGGCCCAACGGGAATGCCGCTTCGTCCCGATCGGGGCGTCGATCAGAATGAGGTCGAATTTGCCTCCGATCCCGGAAAGGTCCGCATAGCCCTGAACATCGACGCCGTGAATGGATTTCGGGACGAGGGGGCTGTGCATGACCTTATGGTCCACCCTTTGCCCAATCCGGTTCGCCCAGTCGCTGTCGGTTTCCAACGTCACTACGTCAACCGGCAATTTCTTGGCCAGGGCGTTCAAAAGCAAAGTGGACTGGCCTGCGCCGACGTCCAGCACGCGCGCGACCGGATTTTCGGTGACGATGCGCAGGATCAGGTAGAACAGGCCGTAATTCGCGCCTGCCCCCGTGGGATAGAGTGGCGGGACCGGTAGATCGAGTTTCGCCACAGCATCATGGACCATGTTCTGAAGCAGCACCTCGCGCAGCATCCGCTTGGAGAAGGTGAGGGACCATGAAAGTGGGCGTGACATAGACATACTCGTGCTTGAGAAGCCCGCAAAGGCGCGCTCCTTTAGAAATCTTCCGCCATGGGCGTCAAAATAATTCGCCCGGACGACTTTGCGCCTTGTCCCCAGCCCCGTCATTTGCACCGCGGCCTTCGAACCTCTCCCGCAATAGAGCTACCCAATCTTTCATGCACCGGTCGAGCGACCATCGGCGAGCGCCCGCGCTTTGCGCCTCGCGTGATCGATGATGAGTCAGCTCTGTTCGGATGGCACGGGCCAGGCCTTCGGCATCCTCGATAGGCGCGAGCGTCCCGTATGGCCCCGCCTCAACAACTTCGCGATTGCCGGTGGGACAATCGGTGGCGACGATCGGTAATCCGCAAGCAAGCGCTTCAATTAGCGCGTTGCTGGCGCCCTCCCACCGTGACGCGCTGACAAAGAGATCGGCGCGCGAGAGGATGGCGAAGGGGTTGTCCTGATAACCGAGCAGGGCAAGCTGGTCGGCAACCCCTTTTTCTTTGGCCAGGCTCTTGAGCGCTGCCACCTGATCGGCACTACCATCCCCAATGATCATCAGCCGCGCGCCCTCATCCCGCAGTTGGGCGAGGGCCGAGACAAGGAGGTCAAAGCCCTTCTGCCGCACTATCCTGCCCATGGTGACCAGGACGGGCGCGCCGTCGCGTTGATCCAGGAACGGATGATCAAAAGGGGCGGTCGCCAGCCGATCGACTTTCGCCAGATCAACGCCGTTTGCGACGACTCCCACATTCTTTTTGGGCAGCGCGGTCTGGATTTCTGCGGCCAGGGCATGCGAAACGGCGACGACAAAGTCAGCGCCGCCGAATTTGAGGCGGTTACTCCATGCGCCGGTCAGCGATTGCCATCGGCTGGCCTTGCCATGATGCGCCGAGTTGCTTGCCCGCGCGCCGAATTGGATTGATCGCTTCCGGCCGCTCAGTGCCAAAGCGACCCGCACAGCAAGATGGAGATGATTGCCCCCGCTCAGGAACAGCGCAGGACGCCGGCGGCGCAAGGCGGCGGCAAGGGCAGGGACGTTGAGCGCCAAATCAAGGCCCCGGTCGCGCAGGCGTATCGCCGACCCTGCAGCGAAAACCGGCACGCCCAATGGTACGCGTGCACGCAGCGCGCCTTCGTCCCGCACCACCCATAGTTCGACCGGCAGACCAGCCTCCGCGCAGGCCGCCGCGATCTCAATGGATTTGACGACAGTGCCGCTGGGACGGAAGTCGTAATTGCCTATGGCGATAATGGGATTGTTATTCTGCAAATGCGGCTCAACTCCGGGATGGTTGTTCATAGGTGCGGAAAAGGCGGCGGGCCAGTCTTTTGCTTTTGCCTCTTTGATGGGTAGCAAATGGGTGGACGAGGCGCTAAGGGCTTCCGTCGCGCGCCCCGGATCGATCATCGGCGCGGACGGAGGACATCTGAACCCATGGCCGAATTCTCTCTGCCCAAGAACAGCAAGATTTCCGGTAAGGGCGTGGCCCATAAAGCACCTGACGGCGCAAGCAACGTCAAGAGCTTCAAGGTTTATCGCTACGATCCCGACTCGGGTCAGAATCCGCGCTATGACACGTTCGAGATCGATCTCGACAATTGCGGACCGATGGTTCTGGACGCGCTGCTGAAGATCAAGAATGAATATGATCCGACGCTGACCTTCCGCCGCTCCTGCCGCGAAGGCATTTGCGGTTCCTGCTCCATGAACATGAATGGCAAGAACGGCCTCGCATGCACCACTTCGATCGAGGAGTGCGCGGGCAAGGAAGTGCGCATCACGCCGCTGCCGCACATGGATGTGATCAAGGACCTCGTCCCCGACTTCACGCATTTCTACGCCCAGTACAACTCGATCAAGCCGTGGCTGCAAACCGTCAGCCCCGCGCCCAGCGGCAAGGAGCGGCTGCAGTCGCCCGCCGACCGCGAAAAGCTCGACGGCTTGTACGAGTGCATCCTTTGCGCCTGCTGCTCGACCAGTTGCCCGAGCTATTGGTGGAACTCCGACAAGTTCCTTGGTCCCGCCATCCTGCTCCAGGCCTATCGCTGGCTGGCCGATAGCCGTGACGAATATACTGGCGAGCGCCTCGACGAGCTGGAAGATCCGTTCCGTCTCTACCGCTGCCACACCATCATGAACTGCGCGAACGTCTGCCCCAAGGGCCTGAGCCCGGCGAAGGCGATCGCGGAGACCAAGAAGATGATGGTCGAACGGCAGCTTTGATGCGGTGAGCGGCAATGCTGGTCCTGTAAGCCGGGTGGCGGACGGCCCCTGGGCTGGCTGGCTGCGCTGGAGTGATCCGGCGCCAGAGACCTTTCTGAGCACGTCGGTCGGCCCCAGCTATTCGCGTGGCGAGGGAGAGCGCCGTGCGACTGTGATGCTCGAAACCCGTCAATCACACGCCAATCGCAATGGCGCGCTGCATGGCGGTTTTCTCGCGGCTTTTGCCGATCATGCTTATTTTGCCGCCCTGGCTGCGATAGGCCGGCCGGAGCAGGCTGCGGCCGTGACGGTCGATCTTTCCATGCAATATTGCGGGTCGGGCGAAATCGGCAAGCCGTTGCGCGCCGATGTGGAAGTGCTGCAGGAAACTGGCCGGATGTTTTTCATGCGGCTGACCGTCCATCAGGACGACAGGATGGTGGCCGCATCCACCGCGACGGTGCGCAAGGTCCCCGTCCCCAAATGAGCAGCGTGATCGAGCGTTATCGCGCGCTCGTCGCGGCGGGCGAATTGCGCGCCGATCCCGATCAGGAGGCCGCTGCGCGTCGCCTGAGTGCGCTGCAGACGGAATTGGAAATTTCCCCGCCGCGAGGTTCTACCCTTTGGAAGCTGCTGCGGAAGGCTCCTGAACCGCCGCGCGGGCTTTACATGTGGGGCGGTGTGGGGCGCGGCAAATCGATGCTGATGGACCTCTTCTTCGACACGGTGAAGGTCCAGCGGAAGAAGCGCGCGCATTTCCATGAATTCATGCTCGACGTCCATGCGCGGCTGGCAGAAGCGCGCAAGGCGGAGAAGGGAGATCCCATCCCACCCGTCGTGGAGTCGCTGGCCGAAGAAGCGCGGCTGCTCTGTTTCGATGAGATGGTCGTCAATAACATGGCTGACGCCGCGATCATGTCGCGCCTGTTCACGGGCCTGCTCGACAAGCGGGTGACGATCGTCACCACTTCGAACCGAGAACCGGACGAACTCTACAAGAACGGCCTTAACCGTCAGCTCTTCCTGCCCTTTATCGATCTGATCAAGGATCGGCTGGACGTCATGACGCTGAACGGTCCGACCGATTACCGGCTGGACCGCCTCGGCGATGCAAAGTTGTGGCACGCGCCCAACGGGCCGGAGGCGACGAAGGCGCTTTCCGAAGCCTTTTTCCGCCTGACCGACTATCCCGTCGAGGATCGCGCGAAGGTGCCGGGCGAGGACATTCCGGTGCAGGGCGGCCGAACGCTGCATGTGCCCAAGAGCCTTAAGGGCGTTGCGGTCTTCTCCTTTAAACGGCTGTGCGCCGAGGCGCGGGGCGCCCCCGACTATCTGGCGGTCGCCCGGCGGTTTCATACCGTGATCCTTGTGGGTATTCCGGTCCTGGGGCCCGAGAAACGCAACGAAGCCGCCCGGTTCGTAACCCTGATCGACGCGCTGTACGAATATAAGGTGAAGCTGCTCGCTTCGGCGGATGCCGAACCAGCGCGGCTATATCCGGAGGGCGATGGCGCCTTCGAATTTGAGCGCACCGTCTCCCGCTTGATGGAAATGCAGTCGGACGATTATCTGGCGCTGGGCCACGGGCCTAAATAGTCCGCGCGGGCGGAAGAGTTCATCATCCATGTTAGGAAAATGGCCCGGACGCTTCCCCGAGAAAAGGGAAGCGTCCGGCAGGTGGCCGCTGCGGGAGTGGCTAGCGCCAGGGTAGGAACGCATAGCGGGCAGGGGGCAAAGCTTTCTAATGCAACTGCGAATGAGTTGCAAAGATAAATCGCTCTTAGTCCCTTTCACAGGTTGAAACCTCAACAATATCGGCCTAAGCGGGCCAGCAATTCCAATTTTCCGTGCTTGGAGGATGATTGCTTATGGCCCGCAAGAAGATCGCGCTCATCGGCGCTGGCAATATCGGTGGTACGCTCGCGCATCTCGCTGCTCTCAAGGGTCTGGGCGATATCGTCCTCTTCGACGTGGTCGAAGGCGTTCCCCAGGGCAAGGCGCTCGATCTTTCTCAGTGCGGCCCGGTCGAGGGTTTCGACGCGAAGATCATCGGCACGAATGACTATGCCGACATCAAGGATGCAGACGTCATCATCGTCACTGCCGGTGTCGCCCGCAAGCCGGGCATGAGCCGCGACGACCTGCTCGGCATCAACCTCAAGGTCATGAAGGCCGTGGGTGAGGGCATCAAGAACAACGCCCCCAACGCCTTCGTCATCTGCATCACCAACCCGCTCGACGCGATGGTGTGGGCGCTGCGTGAATTTTCCGGCCTGCCGCACAACAAGGTCGTCGGCATGGCGGGCGTTCTCGACTCCGCGCGCTTCAGCCACTTCCTGGCCGAAGAATTCCAGGTGTCGGTGAAGGAAGTGAACAGCTTCGTTCTCGGCGGCCATGGCGACACCATGGTTCCGGTCGTTCAATATTCGACCGTCGCCGGTATCCCGATCCCCGACCTCATCAAGCAGGGCCGTTCGACCAAGGAGCGCATCGACGCCATCGTGCAGCGCACCCGTTCGGGCGGCGGCGAAATCGTCGCGCTGCTCAAGACCGGCTCGGCCTTCTACGCACCCGCGACCAGCGGCATTGCTATGGCTGAAGCCTATCTGTTCGACCAGAAGCGCTTGCTGCCCTGCGCCGCGAACCTGACCGGCCAGTATGGCGTCGATAATCTTTACGTCGGCGTACCCGTGATCATCGGCAAGGATGGCGTCGAGCAGGTTATCGAGATCGAACTGGACGACGAAGCCAAGGCGAACCTTCAGGTATCGGTCGATGCCGTCAAGGAACTGCTCGAAGCCTGCAAGGGCATCGATTCCTCGCTCGCCTGAGCCAAAGAGCTGCACCAGTGCGTCCCAGGTGAGTGAGCAGCCTGGGACATGCTGCCTTCCACCTGAAGTGCCACGTCCACAGAATGTAAAGGGACTGACATGTCCATTCTGGTGAACAAGAACACCAAGGTCATCACGCAGGGTATGACCGGTGCCACCGGCACCTTCCACACCGAACAGGCGCTGGCCTATGGCACGCAGATGGTCGCAGGCGTCACGCCCGGCAAGGGCGGCACGAGCCATATCGGCCTGCCCATGTACGATACCGTCGCGGAAGCCAAGTCGAAGACCGGCGCCGATGCTTCGGTCATCTATGTTCCGCCGCCGTTCGCGGCCGACTCGATCCTGGAAGCGATCGATGCGGAAATCCCGCTGATCGTCTGCATCACCGAAGGTATTCCGGTACTCGACATGGTCCGCGTGAAGCGCGCCTTGTCCGGCAGCAAGTCGCGCCTGATCGGCCCGAATTGCCCCGGCGTTCTGACGCCTGACGAATGCAAGATTGGCATCATGCCCGGCAGCATCTTCAAGAAGGGCTCCGTCGGCGTCGTGTCGCGTTCCGGCACCCTGACCTATGAAGCCGTGTTCCAGACGTCGAACGCTGGCCTGGGTCAGACGACGGCCGTCGGCATCGGCGGTGACCCGGTCAACGGCACCAACTTCATCGACGTGCTGGAACTGTTCCTGGCTGACGACGCGACCGAATCGATTATCATGATCGGCGAAATCGGCGGCGACGCGGAAGAACAGGCTGCCCAGTTCCTGATCGACGAGGCCAAGCGTGGCCGCAAGAAGCCGATGGCTGGCTTCATCGCGGGCCGCACGGCGCCTCCGGGCCGCCGCATGGGCCATGCCGGCGCGATCGTGTCGGGTGGCAAGGGCGATGCGGAAAGCAAGATCGCGGCGATGGAAGCTGCCGGCATCAAGGTTGCCGCCAGCCCGTCCGAGCTGGGCTCGACGCTGGTCGAAGTGCTCAAGGGCTAAATCAAAGCAGGCGAGGCGGCCGGGCTGCACCCCGGCCGCTTGTTACCCCGCTCCGCGACTGCACGCGGTCGGCATGGGACGCATGAGATGGGTTACGAAAACCAGGATTTTGAAACTGAGCGCGGCCCGAGCTGGGCGCGCCCGAACTGGCCGCTGACGGATACGGATGATCTGACCGGCGCCCTCGACCCCACGCAGATGCAGGTGGCGGTGAAGGCTGCGGCCAAGGCTTCGGGCAAGGCGGTTTCAGATGCGGACGCGGTCAGCGCTGCTGACGATGCGATCCGTGCGCAGCTGCTGATCCGTACCTATCGCGTGCGCGGCCATCTTGCGGCCAATCTCGACCCGTTGGGCCTCACCCATCGCGATCTTCCGGCCGACCTGACGCCGGAATATCATGGCCTGACGGACCCTGATAAGAAGATCTATCTCGGCGGCACGCTGGGCCTGCAATATGCTACCGTGCGGGAGATCGTGGCGATCTTGCGCGCCAATTATTGCGGCAATGTCGGCCTGGAATATATGCACATCGCCGATGTCGAGGAACGCGTGTTCCTCCAGGAGCGGATGGAAGGCAAGGACAAGGAAATCCACTTCACGCCGGAAGGCAAGAAGGCGATCCTGGCCAAGGTGATCCACGCCGAACAATATGAAAAGTTCCTGGGCCGTAAATATGTCGGCACCAAGCGCTTCGGTCTGGACGGCGGCGAATCGATGATTCCCGCTCTTGAAGCCATCATCAAACATGGCGGCGCCAGCGGTATTCGCGAGATCGTCTATGGCATGGCGCATCGTGGCCGCTTGAACGTGCTGGCCAATGTGATGGCTAAGGGCTTCCGCGTCATCTTCCACGAATTCTCGGGCGGCACGGCCAATCCCGAGGATGTCGGCGGTTCGGGTGACGTCAAATATCATCTCGGCACATCGACCGACCGTGAGTTCGACGGCGTCAAGGTCCACATGTCGCTGGTGCCCAACCCGTCGCACCTTGAGACGGTCGATCCGGTGGTGCTGGGCAAGGTGCGCGCGCAGCAGACCTTCCGCGACGATCTGGAAAAGCATGAGCAGGTCCTGCCCGTGCTGATTCACGGTGACGCGGCCTTCGCTGGCCAGGGCATCGTGTGGGAATGCTTCGGCTTTTCGGGCGTGTCCGGCTACAATACCGGCGGCTGCATCCACTTCATCGTCAACAACCAGATCGGCTTCACCACCAGCCCGCAATTCTCGCGTGGCTCGCCTTATCCCAGCGACGTGGCAAAGGGTGTTCAGGCGCCGATCCTGCACGTCAATGGCGACGATCCCGAAGCCGTGACCTTCGCGTGCAAGCTGGCCATCGAATATCGTCAGACGTTCCATCGCGACATCGTGATCGACATGTGGTGCTATCGCCGTTTCGGCCACAATGAAGGCGATGAGCCGAGCTTCACCCAGCCGCAGATGTACGCGAAGATCCGCCAGCATCCGCCTGTCAGCGACGTCTATGCCGCACGCCTGAAAGCCGAAGGCGTGATCGATGATGACTTCGTCACCAAGGTAACGGGCGACTTCGTCAATCATCTAGAGGAAGAGTTCGAGGCGGCGAAGAGCTACAAGGCCAACAAGGCCGACTGGTTCGCCGGCCGCTGGTCGGGCCTGCACAAGCCAGCCGACGCCGAAACCGCGCGGCAGAATGTGGAAAGCGCGATCAGCCAGAAGCTGTTCGACAGCCTGGGCAAGACGCTGACCACGGTTCCCGAAGGGCTCAACGTCCACAAGACGCTGAAGCGCGTGATCGAAGCGAAGGCGGAGATGTTCAAGAACGGTGTGAACTTCGACTGGGCGACCGGCGAAGCGCTGGCCTTCGGCTCGCTTTTGTCGGAGGGCTATGGCGTTCGCCTGTCGGGTCAGGACTCCGGTCGCGGCACCTTCAGCCAGCGTCACGCCGTCTGGGTCGACCAGGACAGCGAGAATAAGTATATCCCGCTCTCCACCGTGCCGCACGGCCGTTTCGAGGTGCTGGACTCGCCGCTTTCCGAATATGGCGTGCTCGGCTTCGAATATGGCTTTGCGCTGGCAGATCCCAAAAGCCTCGTGCTTTGGGAGGCGCAGTTCGGCGACTTCGCCAACGGCGCGCAGATCGTGTTCGACCAGTATATCGCTTCGTCGGAAACCAAATGGCTGCGTTCCAACGGTCTCGTCTGCCTGTTGCCGCACGGCTATGAAGGGCAGGGGCCGGAACATAGCTCGGCCCGTCTGGAGCGCTTCCTCCAGCTTTGCGCGGAAGGGAATATCCAGGTCGCGAACATCACGACCCCGGCGAATTATTTCCATATCCTGCGCCGTCAGATGCTGCGGCCTTTCCGTAAGCCGCTAATCATCATGGCGCCCAAGTCGCTGCTGCGTCACAAGCTGGCGGTCAGCAAGGCCGAGGACTTTCTGGGCGATACGCACTTCAAACGCATTCTGTCCGATCCCAACGGGGCGGAGGATACGGAAACCCGCCGCCTGGTGCTTTGCTCGGGCAAGGTTTTCTATGACCTGCTTGAAGCGCGCGACGCGGCCGGCGACAAGGATGTTCAGATTGTTCGCATCGAACAAATCTATCCTTTCGCCACCGAAGCGCTGGCCACGCGCATCAAGCGCATGACCAACCTGGAAGATGTGGTCTGGTGCCAGGAAGAGCCGCGCAACAATGGCGCATGGTTCTTCGTGGAACCCTATGTCGAGGAAGCGCTGGCGCAGGCAGGCAAGGCTCCGATGCGCGCGCGCTACGCCGGCCGCAAGGCTGCTGCCTCGCCCGCGACGGGCCTCGCCAAGCGCCATGTCGCCGAGCAGGGCGCTCTTGTCGCCGACGCGCTGGGCCACAGCGTTCGTGAAGAAATCCGCCGCCAGAAGAAAGGCTGACACAGCTCATGGCAACCGAAGTCAAAGTCCCCACCCTGGGCGAATCCGTTACCGAAGCAACTGTTGGCCAGTGGCTCAAGAAGCCGGGCGAGGCCGTGAAGGCTGACGAGCCGATCGTCAGCCTGGAAACGGACAAGGTCGCTGTCGATGTGCCCGCGCCGGTCGCGGGCACGCTGGGCGATATCATCGCCAAGGAAGGCGACACGGTGAATGTCGGCGCATTGCTGGCGATGATCAATGAGGGCGCGTCTGCTGCCGCACCCTCGGCGGCTGCCCCGGCCCCTGCTGCCAAGGCGGAGGCTGCAACGCCTGCACCGGCCGCTTCGGTTCCCGCTGATGAGGATGAGGGCGGTAATCTGACGCTCTCGCCCGCCGTACGCCGCTTGGTGCTGGAGCATGGCCTCGATCCGAGCAAGATCAAGGGCACGGGCAAGGACGGTCGCCTGACCAAGGACGATGTCATGGCCGCAGTTGCTGCGGGTACGGCGAAGGCAACCGCTTCGGCTCCTGCCGCAGCGCCCGCTACTGAAGCCCCCGCAGCCGGTCCCAGCCGTAAGCAGGAGCGCGTCAAGATGACCCGCCTGCGCCAGACGGTCGCCAAGCGCCTGAAGGAAGCGCAGAACACCGCCGCGCTGCTCACCACCTATAATGACGTCGATATGACCAACGTCATCGAGGCGCGCGCCAAATATAAGGACCTGTTCGAAAAGAAGCACGGCGTCCGTCTGGGCTTCATGGGTTTCTTCACCAAGGCGGTCTGCATGGCGCTGCGGGACATTCCCGGCGTCAACGCACAGATCGAGGGCGACGAGATCGTCTATAACGACTTCGCCGATGTCTCGGTGGCCGTGTCGGCCCCCAACGGTCTGGTCGTGCCAGTCATCCGCAACGCCGAAAGCCTGAGCGTCGCCGACATCGAAAAGACGATCGGTAATTTCGGCAAGAAGGCCAAGGAAGGCACGCTCACCATGGAGGACATGAAGGGCGGCACCTTCACCATCTCCAATGGCGGTGTGTTCGGCTCGCTGTTGTCCAGCCCGATCATCAACCCGCCGCAGTCGGCGGTGCTGGGCCTCCACCGTATTGAAGACCGGCCGGTCGTGCGCGACGGTCAGATAGTTATCCGCCCGATGATGTATCTGGCGCTCAGCTATGATCATCGGCTCATCGACGGCCGTGAAGCGGTGACGTTCCTGGTCGCGGTCAAGAATGCGATCGAGGATCCGACCCGTTTGCTGATCGACCTGTAAGAGGTTCGAGCCAACGCATCCCGTTCGGGCTGAGCCTGTCGAAGCCCCGTCCTTTCTATATCGAGAGGACAAAATAGGAAGTAATGCCCTTCGACAGGCTCAGGGCGAACGGAGATTGTTATGGCAGACTTCGATTACGACGTTCTGGTGATCGGCGCCGGCCCCGGCGGCTATGTCGCGGCGATCCGTGCGGCACAGCTGGGCCTCAAGACCGCTTGCGCCGAAAGCCGTGAGACGCTGGGCGGCACCTGCCTCAATGTCGGCTGCATCCCGTCCAAGGCGCTGCTGCATGCCTCCGAACTCTACGAGGAAGCGGCGGGCGGCGCGCTGGCGAAGCTTGGCGTCAAGATCGACAAGATGAGCCTCGATCTGGACACGATGCAGGGGCAGCGCAAGGATGCGGTGAAGGGCCTGACCGGCGGGGTCGAATTCCTGTTCAAGAAGAACAAGGTGGATTGGCTGAAAGGTCTGGCAAGCTTCACCGGCCCCAACACGGCGGAAGTCGCTGGCAAGTCCGTGACAGCCAAGAATATCATCATTGCAACCGGCTCGTCGGTTACGCCGCTGCCGGGCGTCGAGGTCGATAACAGGAAGGGCCTGATCGTCGATTCCACCGGCGCGCTCGAGCTGGACAAGGTGCCCGATCATCTGGTCGTCATCGGCGGTGGCGTTATCGGGCTGGAACTGGGTTCGGTCTGGCGCCGCCTGGGTTCGAAGGTCACGGTGGTCGAGTTTCTGGATCAGATCCTGCCCGGAATGGACGGTGAGGTCCGCAAGGAAGCGAACAAGATCTTCAAGAAGCAGGGTTTTGAATATAAGCTCGGCACCAAGGTCACCGGCGCAGAGGCGCACAAGAAGGGTGTCACGCTGACGGTCGAGCCGGCGGCCGGTGGGCCTTCGGAAACGATCGAGGCGGATGTCGTCCTGGTGTCGATCGGCCGTCGACCCAATACGGATGGTCTGGGCCTCGACAAGATCGGCCTGCAGTTGAACGCTCGTGGCCAGATCGAAACGGATCATGACTTCGCGACGAAGGTGCCGGGCGTATGGGCGATCGGCGACGTTATCCCTGGTCCCATGCTGGCGCACAAGGCCGAGGATGAAGGCATCGCCGTTGCGGAAAACATCGCGGGTCTGACCGGCATCGTGAATCACGACGTGATTCCGTCGGTCGTGTATACCAAGCCCGAGATTGCGGGCGTGGGCCTGACCGAGGAAGCCGCCAAGGAGCGCGGCGCGATCAAGGTCGGGAAATTTCCCATGCTAGCCAACAGCCGCGCCAAGACCAATCATGAGCCCGATGGTTTCGTGAAGGTCATCGCCGATGCCGAGACCGACAAGGTGCTGGGCATATGGGTAATTGCTACGGTCGCCGGAACCATGATCGCGCAGGCAGCGCAGGCCATGGAGTTCGGCGCGTCCAGCGAGGACATCGCCTATACCTGCCACGCGCACCCGACGCATAGCGAAGCGATCAAGGAAGCAGCGATGGCGGTGACGGGCAAGCCGATCCACATGTGATCGCTGCCTGGCTCTTTTCGTCCATTCAGGTGCAAGGGCCGCCCTGGGGTGGCCCTTCCCATTTCAGGCGCTGACCGTCCGATGAGGTGAGATCGGCGTCAGGTCAGGAGAGGAAAGGGCGCGCCGGACGCACACACGATTGCGGCCGCGCGATTTCGCTTCGTAAAGCGCCTCGTCTGCACGCGCGATAGCGTCATGGATCGATCGGTCGCTACGCTGCATGGTGGACAGCCCAAAGCTGGCGGTCAACGCATTTGCGAGTTGCAGCTTTGGCGGGACTGTTCGCGAAAAGCTCTCGCGCAGTGCGTTGGCGATTTCGGCGGCGCGAGCGGCGTTCGTGTTTGGAAGGAACAGAACAAATTCCTCTCCGCCAAAGCGCGCAGCGATTGCTCCCGCGGGAGCAATTCCCATGATTAGTTCGGACAGCGCGCTGATCACCGAGTCCCCCAGCGCATGCCCATATTCGTCGTTCACGGCTTTGAAATGATCGATGTCGCACACGATGATGCTGCCGCTGGGTGAGCCTGCCGCGTCGATCCTGCTCACCGCGTCATCGAAGCCGCGGCGGTTGAACAAAGCTGAAAGAGGATCGACCATCGCTTCACGCTGATAGCGGCGGAGCAGATCGATCACCTGTGTCGCCAAGGCGGAAAGCGCCAGGAAAAGCCCGAAAATGCAAGCCAGGGCTTGCATCAGATAGGCGTAGTTGCTGGTGAGGAAGTCTCCACCGGAAGATAGGGTTAGGGGAACGGTGCTGCCGCGCACCAGATTGTCGAGCGCGACCAAACATGCCGCCGTAAAGAGCGCCCGATCAGCGCTGCGATGCAAATGGCCCTTCGCCGCAATGAGTGGGAGCGCGATCAGGAGGAAGCAACCGAAGTCCGACGCGACCAGCTCCATAGGCAAATTGCCGATTATATTGGCGATGACGCATAGCAGCAGGGAACTGCCCCAGATCGCCAGCCGCACCGGCAAGAGCCAGGCTGGCCGCCAGCGTTGCAAAAGCGCCTGACTGAACAGCAGGAAGCCGGTGGCGAACAGCAGATCGGCTATGATGCTCCAGAGCGGCGTCGGGATGGCCGCGAAAGCGGCAGGGGCCGAAAAGCCTGCAGCGATGCAGAAGAAGGCCGCGCTCCACCAGCCCGCCGCCCGTACATTCGAGCTCCAGACGATCAGGAACATGACGGCGAAGCTCGCCATCATGACTGGCAGGAAGAAAGCGAAATTCTCGCCCATGCTGGCTGCCCCCTGTTTGCTGTTGCCGGATCAAAGGCAGGCGCGAAGCTGCCGTCAAAGGCGCGGTATAAGCCTTGGTTTAACAAATACTTCCAGAATCGACGAGATGTTGATCCGTTATGGATTCAAAGGCGGCAAGGATTAGCCGGGCCACTTTTGAAGGAGCGGAACCAACTCGTCAAAATGATGGATGACGGCGTCGGCTTCCAGTTCTTCGACAGAACCTTCAAGAAAGCCGAAGCTGACGGCGATGCTGGGAATGCGAGCATTTCGGGCACCCGCAATGTCGTTGATCGTGTCGCCCAGGAAGACGGTGCGGCCTCCGCCAGCGCGGGCGATCATTTCGTGAATGGGGGCTGGATTTGGTTTCGCAACGCCCACAGTGTCTCCGCCCACGACACTGGCGAAGCGGTCTGACAGGCCGATCTGGTGCAGCAGCGGAATGGTGAAGCGTTCCGCCTTGTTCGTGCAGATGGCTAGTTTTACGCCTGCCTGCTCCAGCGCCGTCATGGCTTCCATCAAACCGGGGTAGGGGACGGAGTGGATGGCCAGGTTCTGCTCATAATAGTCGAGCAGGATCGGCAACATCCTGGCCAGTAAATCATCGTCATAACCGCCAGACGCCGTCAGCGCGCGCTCCAGCATGACCTTCGCGCCCTTGCCGACGAAGGGTCGGATTGCATCGACCGGGAAGGGCGGGCGGCCATCGGTCGCGATAGTATAGTTGACTGCAGCCGCCAGATCGCCGCTGGTGTCGAGCAGGGTGCCGTCGAGATCGAAGCCGACGATGTCGAAAGGAATGCTGGTCATCGGCGGCTCATGCGGCCTGCGCGGTGGCAAAGGCAAGCCAAACGTGGCAGAGAGCGATGAGATTTATCGATCTTTTTGCAGAAGAAGAGGACGCGTTCCGCCGTGACCGCCACCCGCCCACTCGCCGTCATCATCCTTGCCGCCGGGCAAGGTACGCGCATGAAATCCGCCAAGCACAAGGTCCTGCATCCGGTCGCGGGGCGGCCAATGTTGCTGCACCTCTTGAGCAGCATCGCTGAACTCCATCCTGAGCGCCAGGTAGTGGTGGTCGGAGCTGGTCGGGATCAGGTGGAAACGGCGGTCGCAGGCACCGGCGCGGTGATCGCGGTGCAGGAGCAGCAACTGGGCACCGGCCATGCGGTCGCCCAGGCGCATGACGCGCTGGCCGGCTTCGCGGGCGATATCCTGATCCTCTATGGTGACGTGCCGCTGGTCCGGCCTGAAACGATGCGGGCGATGTTGGACCGGTTGAATCAGGGCGACGAACTGCGCGCGGTTGTACTCGGCTTCCGGCCGGAGGATGCGGGGGCCTATGGCCGGATCATCACAAACGGTCAGGGCATCATCGGGAAGATGGTCGAATATAAGGATGCCGACGCCGCCGAGCGCGCCGTGACATTGTGCAATTCCGGCTTGATGGCGGTGCGATCGACGGACCTGTTCGTGCTGCTGGACAAGATCGGCAACGACAACGCAGCGGGTGAATATTATCTGCCGGACATCATCATGCTGCCCGGCGCGCAGAGTGCGGTCATCGAAACGGAAGCGTGGGAGGTGGCTGGCGTCAATAGCCGGGCGGAGCAGGCCGTGATCGAGGCTGCGTGGCAAGATCGCCGCCGCAGCGAGGCAATGCGCGACGGAGCAACGCTGATTGCGCCGGAGACGGTGTTCTTCTCCTATGACACGGTGCTGGGACGCGATGTCGTGATCGAGCCCAATGTGGTATTCGGCCCCGGCGTGACAGTCGCCGACGATGTTGTGATCCACGCCTTTTCGCACCTTGAAGGGGCTACGATTGGGACCGGTGCGGAGGTTGGTCCTTATGCGCGGCTGCGCCCGGGAGCGAAGATCGGCCCCAAGGCAAAGGTCGGCAATTTCGTCGAGGTGAAAAAGGCGGAGTTGGGCGAGGGCGCGAAGGTCAATCATCTGTCCTACATCGGCGACGCCCGCATCGGGGCAGGGGCGAACATCGGGGCGGGCACGATCACCTGCAACTATGACGGCTTCTTCAAATATAGGACGGAGATCGGCGCAGGCGCTTTCATTGGTTCCAACAGCGCGCTGGTCGCTCCCGTCAAGATCGGCGATGGCGCAATCGTCGGCGCAGGCAGTGTCGTGACGCAGGACGTAGAGGCTAACGCGCTCTGCCTTGTCCGGCCTTCCCAGGAGAGCAAGCCAGGCTGGGCAGTGCGCTTCCGCGCAAAGATGCAGGCGCGTAAAGCCGCCAAGTGACCCGCCTTCTCAGCCCTCGGGGCTGCCTACTGGCTTTGCTGCTGGCTTGCCTGCTGGTGACCGGATTTGCCTTGTGGCTCTTCCGCAACGCCTGCGCCATGCCGGTGGTACGGCGCATGGAGGTTTCGCTGCCCTATCCAGCCGGCGCAACGCGGCAGCCGGTGACGGTTGCGCTGATAACGGACAGCCATTTGTCCGGGCCGGACAACAGCCCTGAACGCATGGCTCGCATTGTAACTCAGGTGAATGGCCTCAAGCCGGACCTTATCCTACTTGGTGGCGATTATATCGGCGACCACAAGGGAGGCGCGATTTACGATGCAGAGGCGAGCATCGCGCCCTTTGCGGCGCTGCACGCGCCAATGGGGGTGCTGGCGGTGCTGGGCAATCATGACGCGAAACGCCATGCCCACATCAATGGTAAGCAATGGCGTCGGTTATTCGCGCGGATCGGTATCCCGCTGCTCCTCGACGAGGCCGTCCGCCGCGGGCCGTTGGTGATCGGCGGGCTGCGGGACATCTATACCAGCCATCCCGACATACCGGTCACCTCGCAGGCGATGGACGACCTTGGCGGTGCACAGATCGTCCTGTCGCACGGGCCGGACGTATTTCCCGCCCTACCGGACCGGCCTTTGCTGACGCTGGTAGGGCATACGCATTGTGGTCAGGTGGCGCTGCCCTTTGCCGGGATCGTCTATGTGCCTTCTCGCTTCGGCAAGCGTTATGCCTGTGGCGCATATCGGGAGGGAGCCAAGTCGATGATCGTGTCTGCAGGCGTCGGCACCAGCGGGCTGCCGATCCGGATGCTCTCACCACCGGATGTCTGGCTGGTGACAATTCGTCCAGAATGACACTGGCCCCTGTCGCTGTCCCGCCGATCATGGCATAGGTGGGCGGAAGGCAGCGCTTCTCTTTTCTTTGCATGGCTTTGAGGCTCAGGATTCATGTGCGGTATCATCGGGATCATCGGTAAGGACGATGTGGCGGAGCGGCTTGTCGAAGGGCTGCGGCGTTTGGAATATCGCGGCTATGACAGCGCGGGTGTCGCGACAGTCTATGAAGGCGCGATCGAGCGGCGGCGGGCGGAGGGTAAGCTTGCCAATCTCGTGAAGGAATTGGCGAATAATCCGTTGCCGGGAACGACCGGCATCGCGCACACGCGCTGGGCGACCCATGGGGCCCCGACCACCAGCAATGCGCATCCGCATGCCACGAAGGAAGTGGCGCTGGTGCACAATGGGATCATCGAGAATTTCAAACCGTTGCGTGAGGAACTGACGGCGCGCGGCCGCCGTTTCGATAGCGAAACGGATACCGAGGTGGTCGCCCATTTGGTGAGTGAGCTGGTCGAGCAGGGCGCTTCGCCCAAGGAGGCCGTGCGTCAGGTTCTGCCGCGCCTGCATGGGGCTTTCGCGCTTGCCATCCTGTTCCGCAGCCATCCCGAAATGCTGATCGGTGCCCGACTGGGGTCGCCGCTGGTGGTGGGCTATGGCGAGGGGGAAACCTATCTTGGGTCCGACGCCCTGGCCCTCGCTCCCTTGACCCAGCGGATCGCCTATCTGGAAGAAGGCGACTGGGTCGTCGTCACTGCCGATGGCGCGGAGATTTTCGACAAGGACAATCAGCCGGTCGAGCGCCCCATCACCATTTCAGGCGTCACGGGCGAACTGATCTCCAAGGGCAATCACCGCCACTATATGCTCAAGGAGATTTATGAGCAGCCGGTGGTGGTCGCCCAGACGCTGAAGTCCTACCTGCAGCGGATGGAGGACCGTGTGTCCTTGCCCATCCCCGATTTCGACCTGGGGGCGATCCGCCGCGTGACCATCGTCGCGTGCGGCACCAGCTATTATGCCGGTATGGTCGCGAAATATTGGATCGAGCAGTTCGCCCGCGTGCCCGTCGATATCGATGTGGCGAGCGAGTTCCGCTATCGCGCGCCGGTGATGGAGGACGGCGGACTGATGATCGTCATCAGCCAGTCGGGCGAGACCGCCGACACGCTGGCCGCGCTGCGCCATGCGCGGGACGAGGGGCAGAAGATCGCCGCCGTCGTCAACGTGCCGACCAGCACCATGGCGAGGGAGGCGGATTTGCTGCTGCCGACCCATGCCGGGCCGGAGATCGGCGTCGCGTCGACCAAGGCCTTCACCTGCCAGCTGGCGGTGCTGGCCGCGTTCGCCGCCAATCTGGCGCGCGCAAAGGGGCGGCTGGATGCCAAGGCGGAAAAGGAACTGGTGCGGCACCTGTCCGAAGCGCCCGCTGCGCTCAACGGCGCGCTGGCCTATGACGAGTCGATCGAGGATATGGCGCATCTGGTCGCGGGGGCGCGCGACGTTCTCTATCTCGGGCGCGGGCCGGACTATCCGCTGGCGCTGGAAGGGGCGCTCAAGCTCAAGGAAATCAGCTACATCCATGCCGAAGGCTATGCCGCTGGCGAGATGAAGCATGGTCCGATCGCGCTGATCGACGACAAGGTGCCGGTGATCGTGCTGGCCCCCAGCGGGCCGTTGTTCGAAAAGACCGTCAGCAATATGCAGGAAGTGCAGGCGCGCGGAGGCAAAGTGGTGCTGATCTCCGACTATGATGGTGTTCAGGCGGCGGGTGAGGGTTGCATCGCGACCATCACCATGCCCAAGGTCCACCCGCTGATCGCCCCGATGATCTATGCCGTGCCGGTGCAGCTGCTCGCCTATCATGTGGCGGTGGCGAAGGGCACGGATGTCGATCAGCCGAGGAATCTGGCCAAGTCGGTCACAGTGGAGTGATGGTGGTAGTACTCCTGCCTTCGCAGGAGCACATAGCTGGACGGCGCTGTCGCAAAGGCCGTTCGACAAGCTCGGGCGAACGGAGGGAGAGGTGATCGGCGTTGAAGCGGATCGCTTAATCCAGCCGCGTGAAGCTGAAATGATCGCGAATCCGGCGGTTGAAAAAGCCGCCCTTCGACGTAGCCCTTCGCATGTCCGCCACCAGCTTTTCCGGCACGTCATGATAGCTGTAACGCTTGCCGCTGACGAACTGGACGTCCAGCCGGTGATCGGCAGCATCATAGTCGAAGCGGCGGATGACGGTGGAAGGCATGGAAGCTATAACCCCCGCGTGAGGACGGATGTTTCCTGATTGAAGGCGGGAGGGGCGATGGCCGCTCATCTGGTGATCGTCGGCGGCGGACCTGCAGGGATGATGGCGGGCCTGCTCTTTGCCCGCGCGGGCGTGCCGGTCACGGTGCTGGAAAAGCATGGCGATTTTCTGCGCGATTTTCGCGGTGACACGGTTCATCCCTCCACGCTGGAGCTGTTCCGCGAACTCGGCCTGCGCGACAGGCTGCTGGAGCGGCCGCATAACAAGGTCAGCGAACTGACCGGCCGCATCGCGGGGCAGCGGATGCGCATCGCGGACTTTCGCCGCTTGCCTGTGGAGAGCCGCTTCATCGCGCTGATGCCGCAATGGGATTTCCTCGACTTCGTGGCGGACGAGGCACGACATTATCCCGGATTCACGCTGCGGATGAATGCGGAGGCGGTGGGGCTCACCTATGATGCGGGCGGGCGCGTCGATGGCGTCACGCTTGCGGATGGCGGTACGGTCGCCGCCGACTATGTGATTGCCGCCGACGGACGCCGGTCGGTGCTGCGCGAAGCCGCCGCGCTGCCGCTGTTGGATATTGGCGCGCCCATGGATGTCTTCTGGTTTCGCCTGCCCAAGCAGGTGACCACTGGCAACGACACGATGGGCGTGTTCGAGGCCGGAAGGCTGTTCGTGCAGATCGATCGCGGCGATTATTGGCAGTGCGCCTATGTCTTCGCCAAAGGGCAGGCCGATGCCGTCCGGTCGCGAGGGCTGGAGGCGTTCCGCAGCGAGATCGTCACCTTGGCGCCGGAACTGAGACAGGCAGCCGAGGCACTGACCAATTGGGATCAGGTGAAGCTGCTTTCGGTCGCGCTGGATCGGCTGACGCGATGGTATCGGCCCGGACTGCTGACGATAGGAGACGCGGCGCACGCCATGTCTCCCGTTGGCGGTGTGGGGATCAATCTGGCCATTCAGGATGCGGTGGCGGCGGCGAATTTGATGGCTGGAGCCATGGCGGAGGGGCGGGATGCAGATGCCATCGCGCCTCTGGTGCAGCAGCGGCGATTGTTGCCGACGCGGATCATCCAGCGGATGCAGAAGCTGGCGCATGACCGGATCATAGGAGCGCTCTTTGATCCCGCTGTGCGACTGACCGAGCCGCCATGGCCGGTGAAGCTGCTGGATCGATACGCAGTGCTGCGGGGAATCCCGGCGCGCTTGGTGGGGCTGGGTTTCCGGCGCGAGCATATCCGGTCGCCGGATGCTGGCTTAAGACGCTAGGCTTCTATTTTCGTTTGGGGGAAGTCGGTTTAGCCCCCGCCCGGAGCATTATGACCGCCTGCGGGCACCGGGCCCCCGCTAGGCGCGTGGGTGTGGTCGGGGCTGTTGTCCCAATCGATATGGTAGAGGTCGAACCGCCGGTCGCGCAGATTGCGCACCGTGCCCTCGGCGCGTGCCCAGCTGAGGTCCGCGAGGTTCACGTCCGCCATGGTCAGCGTTTCCACATTCTCCGTCGATTCCGCCGCGATGCCGTCGCGGGCAAAGGGGAGGTCGCAAGGCGTCAGGATCGCGCTCTGGGCATATTGAATGTCCATATTATCGACGTTCGGCAGATTGCCGACATTGCCTGACATGACGACATAGCATTGGTTCTCGATCGCGCGCGCCTGCGCACAATAGCGCACCCGCATATAGCCGAGGCGCGAGTCCGTGCAGAAGGGGACGAAGATGATGCGAGCGCCCTGATCGACCAGGCGGCGGGCCAGTTCCGGAAACTCGCTGTCATAACAGATTAGGACGCCGATCGGGCCGCAATCGGTCTGAATCACATCAAGCGAGTCGCCACCCTTGATGTTCCACCAGAATGCCTCATTCGGCGTCGGGTGGATCTTCTCCTGCGTGTGCACCGACCCGTCACGCAGGGCGACATAAGCGATATTCTGAATGTCGCCATCATCTGCGCGGGTCGGATGGGAGCCGCCGATGATGTTGATATTATATTCCAGCGCCATCCGCGTGAGTTCCTTCGTCAGGCGCGGGGTGTAGCCGGTGAGCTTGTCGATGGCTTCGAGCGGGGAAAGCTTCTTCGTTTCGAAGGAGAGCAAGGGGAGGGTGAAAAGCTCCGGGAAGACGATGAAGTCGGACCGGTAATCCGCTGCGACATCGACAAAATATTCGATATTGCGGATGAATGCGTCGAAGTCCTCAACCGCGCGGGCCTGCAACTGGCAGGTGGCGAGGCGGACGCTTTCGACGCCGCGCGGCACACGCATTTCGGGCGCTTCGTCGGGATCGACATAAGGGTTGCGCCAGACGAGGTGGGCGGCATGTCCGTCCGACTGCTTGTCCTCGGGCAAGTAGTTTTCCAGCACGCCGAGCGGTTCGAACTGGTTTTTTAACTGGAAGCTGATGACCTGATCCCGCAGCTTGCCGTGGACGACCTTGTCCAGATAATCGGCGGGACCATCGACGCGGCGCTTGGCCCGCGCATAACCAGGCATGCGGCCCGCGATGACGATGCCGTGCAGGTCGAGTTGTTCGGCCAGTTCCTTGCGCTCGTCATAAAGCCGTTGCCCGATCCGCAGCCCGCGCAGCTTGGGATCGACGGCCATTTCATAGCCGTAAAGCCATTCGCCCGCCGCGCTGTGGCGCGTGCCGAAGCCGTTGGCGGTGATCTCCTCCCAATCGTGGAAGGAAAAGGCCATCGACTTGCTGACGCGCATGGTCGCGCAATAGCCGACGACCCGATTGTCATAGAGCGCGACGAAGCAGCCGTCGGGGAAATTGTTGATCTGGCCCCGCAGCGTCGCCAGCGAGTAATTGGGCATGCCGGGATAAACGCGAGCGATCAGCCGCTGAATACCGCGCACATCGGATGGAACCGCCGTGCGGACCTCCAGGCGTTTCTTCGTGGCGGTCGTCATTCAGGTCGTCTCCTGCTCAATCCATCCCAAGGCTATCGACTTCCGGCCAACAAGCCAGACGCGAAAAAGGCGGCGCCGGGATGCGGCGCCGCCTCGTTCCGTTACCGTACTGAAATACGCGAGGCCTAGATCAGTTCCGCGTACTCAGTTCCACTTGGCCATTTCAGCTTCCAGGTTGACGCGGATCTGCTCGAAGAACTGCTCCGTGGTCATCCAGGCCTGATCCGGGCCGATCAGCAGCGCCAGATCCTTGGTCATCGCGCCGCTTTCAACGGTTTCGATGCAGACCTTTTCCAGCGTTTCGGCGAACTTCGTGACTTCCGGCGTGCCGTCGAACTTGCCGCGGAAGGCGAGGCCCTGGGTCCAGGCGAAGATCGAAGCGATCGGGTTGGTCGAGGTCGACTTGCCCTGCTGGTGCTGGCGATAGTGGCGGGTGACGGTGCCGTGCGCGGCTTCCGCCTCGACCGTCTTGCCGTCGGGCGAGAGCAGGACCGAGGTCATGAGGCCGAGCGAGCCGAAGCCCTGCGCCACGGTGTCGGACTGAACGTCGCCGTCGTAATTCTTGCAAGCCCAGACGAACTTGCCACTCCACTTGAGGGCGGAGGCAACCATGTCGTCGATCAGGCGATGTTCGTAAACGATGCCCTTGGCGTTGAACTGGTCGGCGAATTCATTGTCGAACACTTCCTGGAACAGATCCTTGAAGCGGCCATCATAAGCCTTGAGGATGGTGTTCTTGGTCGACAGGTACAGCGGCCATCCGCGATCAAGCGCGTAGTTCATGCTGGCGCGGGCGAAATCGCGGATCGAATCGTCCAGATTGTACATGCCCATGGCGACGCCGGCGCTGGGGAAGGTGAAGACGTCCTTCTCGATCTTCTCGCCATTCTCGCCATCCCACACCATGCGCAGCTTGCCGGGGCCGGGTACGAGGAAGTCGGTGGCGCGATACTGGTCGCCGAACGCGTGACGGCCGATGACGATCGGATCGGTCCAGCCCGGCACCAGGCGGGGGACGTTCTTGATCACGATGGGTTCGCGGAAAACGACGCCGCCCAGGATGTTGCGGATCGTGCCGTTGGGCGACTTCCACATCTGCTTCAGGTTGAATTCCTCGACGCGGGCTTCGTCGGGGGTGATGGTGGCGCACTTCACGCCGACGCCATATTGCTTGATCGCATTGGCGCAATCGACGGTGATCTGGTCGTTGGTCTCGTCGCGCTTTTCGACGCTGAGGTCGTAATATTTCAGGTCGATGTCGAGATAGGGCAGGATGAGGCGTTCACGGATCCACTGCCAGATGATGCGCGTCATCTCGTCGCCGTCGATCTCCACGACAGGGTTTTTGACCTTGATCTTCGCCATGCGCCTCTTTCGCCTTCTTGGTTCGGGTGGAATTTGGGACACGCCCTAGGGAAAGCGACGGCAATGTTCAACTGCGCAATGGCTTTTGCGAAGCATCCGCGTGGCGTGGCACAAGAGGCAGTATCGGCCGTTGTCACCGCAAATGACTGTCCCTAAAGACGGATGCTATGGAAAATGACGAAATCACCGTCGCTTTGGGCGGCAATGTGAAGTGGCGCTTCCCTTCGGTGCATCCGGAGGGGATGAAATTCGGCCTGATCGCTGCGGCGATCACACTGGTGCTGTTCCTGGTCGGCTGGGAGATTCCCGGCTGGCTGATGGTGATGGTGACGATCTGGGTGTTCGCCTTCTTCCGCGACCCTGTGCGTGCGGTGCCGCAGGATGAGAGCGCGATCGTGGCTCCGGCCGATGGCCTTGTCACCCTGATCCAGCGCGTGCCGCCCCCGCGCGAGATGGCGGGCGTGGATGGGTTGGGTGACCAGCCGATGATCCGCGTGTCGATTTTCATGAGCGTGTTTGACGTCCACATCAACCGCACGCCGATCGGTGGGACGGTCAAGTCGGTCGTCTATATCTCGGGCAAATTCCTCAATGCCGACCTCGACAAGGCGAGCGAGGATAATGAGCGGCAGCATATTCTGGTCGAGCGGCATGACGGGCTGCGCGTCGGCTTCACCCAGATCGCGGGGCTGGTGGCGCGGCGGATCGTGCCGTTCGTGAAACCGGGCGACATGATCGCGGCGGGTCAACGCATCGGCTTGATCCGCTTCGGCAGCCGGGTCGATGTCTATCTCCCGGCGGGGACCGCACCTCGCGTGGTGCTGGGTCAGCGGACCGTCGCGGGCGAAACCATCCTGGGCCAGATCGGCGACATGCGCGTCATTTCGGGCATCCAGCAATGAGGCAGCGGCGCACCATTCCGCGCGGGCTTCGCCGGGGCATCACGCTGCGGATGGTCGCGCCCAATGCCGTGACGGCGATGGCGCTCTGCTTTGGATTGACGGGTGTGCGCTACGGCATATCGGGCGAGTGGGAGAGGGCAGTGCTGTCCATCCTGATCGCCGGCGTGCTCGATGGCCTCGACGGAAGGATCGCCCGGCTGCTTCGCGGAGAGAGCCGATTCGGCGCCGAACTGGACTCGTTGTCCGATTCGATTGCCTTTGGCGTGGCTCCGGCGCTCACCCTTTATCTCTGGTCGTTGCACGCCATGCCGAAATTCGGCTGGATTTTCGCTCTGGCCCATGCGCTGTCCTGCGCCCTTCGGCTTGCGCGGTTCAACGCGAATATCGACGCGGATGAACAGCCGCATAAATCGGCGGGATTCCTGACGGGCGTGCCTGCGCCAGCCGGGGCGGGCTTGGCCTTTGTGCCGCTTTATCTGTGGCTGGTGACGGGGCAGGAGATATTCCGTGCCTGGTATGTCGTCGCGCCCTGGACCGCCTTCACCGCGTTCCTGATGATTTCCAGCATCGCGACCTATAGCTGGTCAGCTCTCCGGCTGCGCAAGCGGATCCGGTTGGAAGCCATTGCGGTGGCGGGCCTGCTGGCTGCGCTGCTCATCACCGATCCCTGGCTCACCTTGTTGTTCATCTGCGCCATTTATCTGGCGACCATTCCGTTCGGGATGATGTCCTATGCGCGGGTGCGCCGTCAGCAAGCGGCCGCCAGCGCCTGAAAACGGATCAGGCGGCGAGGATGCCGCCAGCCATCGGGCGCACCGCCGCAGTGGAACGCGGTCCCGCGCGGCGGCGGCTGATGCGCAGACGGTAAACGGGCGCTTCCTGGGGGATCGGTTCGAACAGCAAGGCGGCGATCATCTTGTCGCGGTAGAGCGCGAACATGCCGAGGATCGTGCCAGCGGCAAGCAGGAAGGCCGCGAAGAAAACAGTAGCTGCAACAAGGGTGAACATGAGGCCGCTCACTTTTCTGTGCTAGGGACCGAAGGACCCGAATGAAGGCTGCAAACTGGCCGGAGCGCCGGTTTGTTCCCGATGTTCACTATATGTTCTTAATCTTAGAGCGAGTCAACCCCTTGCATCGCCGCCACGCACGGGGTAAGGGCCGCGCCATTCCACATGGGAATCGCACATATCCGGTGCTGTAGCGCTCGCGTTTCAGTTCCTGATTCCCAGAGGCATCAACCGGAAGGAGAAGAATCATGGCGGCTCCTGTCGTCACCATGCACCAATTGATCGAGGCCGGCGCTCACTTCGGCCACCAGACTCACCGCTGGAACCCGCGCATGAAGCCGTACATCTTCGGCGAGCGCAACGGCATCCACATCCTCGACCTGTCGCAGACCGTGCCGCTCTTCGGCCGCGCGCTGGACTTCGTGTCGGCGACCGTCGCCGCCGGTGGCAAGGTGCTGTTCGTCGGCACCAAGCGCCAGGCGCAGGACCCGATCGCTGAAGCCGCTCGCAAGTCGGGCCAGCACTTCGTCAACCATCGCTGGCTGGGCGGCATGCTCACCAACTGGAAGACGATCTCGGGCTCGATCAAGCGCCTGAAGACCCTCGAAGAGAAGCTGTCGGGCGACACCCACGGCTTCACCAAGAAGGAAGTCCTTCAGATGACCCGCGAGCGCGAGAAGCTCGAATTGTCGCTCGGCGGCATCCGCGACATGAACGGCATCCCCGATGTCATGTTCGTGATCGACGCCAACAAGGAAGAGCTGGCGATCAAGGAAGCCAACACGCTGGGTATCCCGGTCGTCGCGATCCTCGATTCGAACGTCTCGCCCGATGGCATCGCTTTCCCGGTTCCGGCGAATGACGACGCCAGCCGCGCAATCCGCCTCTATTGCGACGCCGTCGCCGCCGCCGCCACCAAGGGCAACCGTGGTGCGCAGCAGGCTTCGGGCGTTGACCTGGGCGCTCTGGACGAGCCCGAGGTTGAAGAGGTCGTTGCGCAGGCCTGATCCCGCGGTCTTCGAACTGCAAGATTGACAGGCTAGGGCGCGCTCCACTGGAACGCGCCCTAGTGCTTGTTTGAACATCTCATATTTGAACCATTAAACTTTAGGAGCCGAAACATGGCCGAGATTACCGCCGCCGCCGTCAAGGAACTGCGCGACCGTTCGGGCGCGGGCATGATGGACTGCAAGAAGGCGCTCGCCGAAGCCAATGGCGACATGGAAGCCGCCGTCGACTGGCTGCGCGCCAAGGGCCTCGCCGCCGCGCAGAAGAAGTCGAGCCGTACCGCTGCTGAAGGCCTGGTCGGCGTTGCCGTCGCTGGCACCAAGGGCGTTGCCGTCGAAGTGAACAGCGAAACCGACTTCGTCGCCAAGAACGACCAGTTCCAGGATTTCGTGCGCACCGTCGCTCAGGTCGCGCTCAACAGCGGCGCGGCCGATGCCGAAGCCCTGTCGAACCAGGCGCACCCGGCTGGCGGCACGATCAGCGAAAAGCTGGTCGCCAACATCGCCACCATTGGTGAAAACCAGACCCTGCGCCGCGTCGGCCAGCTCGAAGTGAGCCAGGGCGTTGTGGTGCCCTACGTTCACAACGCGGCTGCTCCGGGCCTCGGCAAGATCGGCGTTCTGGTCGCGCTGGAAGGCGATGCGCCTGCGGACGTTCTGGAGCCGCTCGGCAAGCAGATCGCGATGCACATCGCTGCCGCCTTCCCGCTGGCGCTGTCGGCTGCCGACATCGATCCGGCCCTGCTGGAGCGTGAGCGCGCCATCGCTGCTGAAAAGGCTGCCGAATCGGGCAAGCCTGCCGAGATCGTCGCCAAGATGGTTGACGGTTCGGTCGCCAAGTACGCCAAGGAAAACGCGCTGCTCAGCCAGCTGTTCGTGATGGACAACAAGACGCCGATCGCCGACGTCGTCGCCAAGGCGGCGAAGGATGCGGGCAAGTCGATCACGCTCAAGAACTACGTCCGCTTCCAGCTCGGTGAAGGCATCGAGAAGGAAACGAGCGACTTCGCTGCCGAAGTCGCCGCGGCTGCGGGCGTCTGATTCCGGCCTGACCTGCTGAAGCGTTCGTTTAGGGCGGCGCGCGGGAAGCAAGGCTTCTCGACAAGCTGCCCCAGGACGCTAAGGACTTCACAGAGTGGCGCGCGCTGCCTAAGGTGCGCGCCATTTCCTTGTATGCCTAAAATGGAATTTTGCCCCGCATGACCCGACCGCCCTTCAAGCGTATCTTGCTGAAACTCTCGGGCGAAGTGCTGATGGGGCAGGGGCAGTTCGGCATCGAACCCGAAACCGTGAACCGCGTGGCGTCCGAGATTGCTGCCGCGAAGGATGCGGGCTTCGAAATCTGCGTCGTCGTGGGTGGCGGCAATATCTTTCGGGGTCTGGCGGGCGCCGCCAAGGGGTTCGACCGCACGAGCGCCGATTATATGGGCATGCTGGCGACCGTCATGAATGCGCTGGCGGTGCAGAATGCGCTCGAAAAGATCGGCTATGATACGCGCGTGCAGTCGGCCATTCCGATGGCGTCCGTGTGCGAACCCTATATCCGGCGCAAAGCAGTGCGGCATATGGAAAAGGGCCGGATCGTCATCTTCGCGGCCGGGACCGGTAGCCCCTTCTTCACCACCGATACGACCGCGGCGCTGCGCGCCGCGGAAATGAATTGCGACGCGCTGTTCAAGGGCACCAGCGTCGATGGCATCTATAATGCCGATCCCAAGCAGGTGCCGGATGCGGCGCGCTATGACCAGATCAGCTTCGACCGGGTGTTGAACGACAATCTGAAGGTCATGGATGCGAGCGCCATTGCGCTCTGCCGCGAAAACAATATTCCCATCGTCGTGTTCAACATCCGCGAAACCGGCAATCTGGCCAAGGTGCTGGCCGGTGACGGTGTTGCGACGATCGTGCAAAATCAGGAGCGCTGAAATACCATGGCTCAATATGACAAGGCCGACCTTGAACGCCGCATGCACGGCGCCGTCGAATCGCTGAAGGGCGATCTGGCGGGCCTGCGCACCGGCCGCGCCAACATCCAGCTGCTCGATCCCGTCACGGTCGAGGTATATGGCGCGCATATGCCGCTGAACCAGATTGCGACCGTCTCCGCGCCCGAACCGCGCATGCTGTCGGTGCAGGTATGGGACAAGAGCAATGTCGGCCCGGCCGACAAGGCGATCCGCTCGGCTGGCCTGGGCCTCAACCCGATTGTTGACGGCCAGACGCTGCGCCTGCCGATCCCCGACCTGACCGAAGAACGGCGCAAGGAATTGGCCAAGCTCGCCAGCAAATATGCCGAAGGCGCGCGGATCGCGGTGCGCAATGTCCGCCGCGACGGCATGGATAGCCTGAAGACCGATGAAAAGAAGGGCGAGATCAGCGAGGACGAGCGCAAGCGCCTCGAAACGGAGGTCCAGAAGCTGACGGACAGCACCATCGCCGATATCGATGCCACAGCTGCCGCCAAGGAGAAGGAAATTCTCGGCCACTGAGCCGGGACGCTCCGCCCCGTGTCCACCGCTCGCGCGCTAATCTGATGGCCAGCCAGGCCCAGTCCGACATCGCTCATGGCGGCGCGTCCGGCCATGGTGCGCGCCATGTCGCCATCATCATGGACGGTAATGGCCGATGGGCAAAGAAGCGGTTCCTGCCGCGCATCGCGGGTCATCGCGCCGGCGTGGAAGCGGTGCGCCGGGTGGCGCGGGCGGCGCGCGATCTGGGACTTGAATGTCTGACGCTCTACGCCTTTTCCTCTGAAAATTGGAAAAGGCCGGCGAGCGAAGTCGCCGACCTCATGGGCTTGCTGCGGCGCTTCATCGAATCCGACCTGGACGAATTTCATGCAAATGGCGTCCGACTGCGCGTTATCGGCAATTATCAGGCGCTTGATCCCGGGCTCGTTGATCTGATCGAGCGGGCGGTGGCGCGGACCGCGTCCAATACGGGGCCGATCATCGCCATCGCGCTCAATTATGGCGCGCAGGACGAACTGGTCAGGGCGGCGCAGAGCATCGTCAGGCGTGTTCAGGCAGGCGAGATTGATGCGAACGCGATCGGCCTTGATGATGTGGAATCGGGCCTAGACACTGCGGACCTGCCGCCGCTCGACTTGCTGATCCGCACATCGGGCGAACAGCGGCTCAGCAATTTCATGCTGTGGCAGGCGGCTTATGCGGAACTCTATTTTACCGAGACCCTCTGGCCCGATTTCGATGCGCGGGCGCTTGCAGAGGCGCTTGATGCCTTCCGCCTGAGGGACCGCCGTTTCGGCGGGCTGTGATCCATGTCGAGCGAGCTTCGCACCCGCACGATCGTCGGCATCTTCCTTGTGCTTCTGGCTTCGGCGGCGCTGTATTTCGGCGGATTCTTCTTCTGGCTGCTGCTCGTGATCGCGGGCGTGCTGATGCAGGGCGAGTGGGCTGACCTGACCGGCGCAGCGCCAGAACATCGGCGCTTGTCGATGTTCGCCGTGTCGGTCCCGCTGGCGCTGCTTTGCCCCTTGGCGGCGGGAGTGTCCTGGACGGCGTTCACGTTGACGGTGGCGGCCTTCTTCTTCGTCGCGCTGATCACGCGATCGTTGCGGCTTGCCACGGGCATTTTCTATGTCTGCGTGCCGGTGATGGCGCTCATCTTCCTGCGGCAGCAGGAGCCGAGCAATTTCGGCCGCCTCTTAGCCTTCTGGGCGCTCTCGCTCGTATGGGCCACGGACATCGGGGCTTATTTCGCCGGACGCGCAATCGGCGGGCCGAAGCTGGCTCCCCGGATCAGCCCGTCCAAGACCTGGGCCGGGCTGGGCGGCGGCGTACTCGCGGCCTTGGTCGTTGGTTTCCTCCTGCACCGCTTTGCAGGCTTGCCGATTCAGCTTGCCGCGGCGAGCGGCCTGCTGGCGGTGGCGGCGCAGCTTGGCGACCTGCTTGAAAGCGCGATGAAGCGGCGGGCCGGGGTCAAGGACAGCGGCAATCTGCTACCGGGTCATGGCGGGGTGATGGACCGGCTGGATGGCGTAGCCACAGCCGCTCCGCTGGCGGCGCTGCTCTACCTTTTTCTGGTGTTTTCCTGATGCGTAAGGTTTCCATCTTCGGCGCGACGGGCTCTGTGGGTATGTCCACGCTCGACCTTATCCAGCGCGACCCCGGCGCTTTCGAAGTCGTTGCGCTCACCGCTCATAGCGACGTCGAGGGGCTGGCGAAGCTGGCGCGCCAATGTAATGCGCGCATCGCGGTGATTGGGGACGCTGCGCGCTATGATGCGCTGAAAGCGGCCTTGCAGGGATCGGGTGTCGAAGTCGCGGCTGGCGAAGCCGCGCTGGTCGAGGCGGCCGAAGCTGGCGCGGACTGGAGCATGGCGGCGATCGTCGGCTGTGCGGGCCTGCGCCCCACCATGGCGGCGTTGAAGGCAGGCGGCACGGTTGCACTGGCGAACAAGGAGTCGCTGGTTTCGGCGGGCGCTCTCATGATGGACGCCGTCGAGCAGTCCGGCGCGACCCTGTTGCCGGTCGATAGCGAACATAATGCGATATTTCAGTGCCTTGCGGGAAGCCGCCTGGAAGATGTGGCAAGGATCATCCTGACCGCGAGCGGCGGTCCCTTCCGCACCCGCAGCCATGATGAGATGCGCGGCATCACGCCCGCCCAAGCGGTGGCCCATCCTAACTGGTCGATGGGCGCGAAGATCAGTGTCGATAGCGCGACCATGATGAACAAGGGTCTGGAACTGATCGAGGCCGCTCATCTCTTCCCCATCGGGCTCGACCGGATAGAGATATTGGTTCATCCCCAGTCGATCATCCACAGCATGGTCGAATATCGCGACCGTTCGACACTGGCGCAGCTGGGATCGCCCGACATGCGCATCCCGATCGCCAGCGCGCTTGCATGGCCAGAGAGAATGGAGACGCCGTGCCAGCCGCTGAACCTGGCGCAGGCAGGGCGGCTGGACTTCGAGGCTCCGGACCAAGATCGCTTCCCCGCGCTCCGTCTGGCGCGGGACGCAGCACAAGCGGGTGGGGCGGCCCCGGCGATTCTCAACGCCGCTAATGAAGTCGCCGTGGCGGCTTTCCTCAAAGGCGCGATCGGCTTCCTTGATATCGCCATGATTGTGGAGGATGTTCTGAACCGCTATAGCGCGCCAGTGCCAAGCGGGATCGACGATGTGCTGGAAGCGGATGCGCAGGCGCGAAGCATGGCGCGACATGTGATGGAAAGATTGACTGCTTGATCCAGAACCCCGGCTTCTTGTTGACCGTCCTCGCTTTTGTAGCGGTCATCGGACCGCTCGTTTTCGTGCATGAACTGGGTCATTATCTGGTCGGCCGCTGGTGCGGGGTGAAGGCAGAGGCCTTTTCGATCGGCTTCGGTCCGGAAATCGCCGCTTGGGTGGACCGTCGCGGCACCCGCTGGCGCATCGGCGCGCTGCCGCTGGGCGGCTATGTTCGCTTCAAGGGCGACATGAACGCCGCCAGTCAGGCGGACCCTGCCTGGTTGCAGCTTCCCGCAGCCGAACGCGCGGAAAGCTTTCCGGCCAAGCCGCTATGGCAGCGCGCTGCGATCGTGGCGGCGGGACCGTTCATCAACTTCCTCTTCGCCATCCTGATCCTTGCCGCCTTCGCCTTCGCGCATGGCGAAAGCCGTACGCCTGCCGTCGCGGGGCAGGTGCAGCCGGGCAGCGCCGCGGCTGCGGCGGGCATTCAGCCGGGGGACCGTATCGTCTCGCTCAACGGGCGCGAGATGGCGACTTTCGACGATATTCGGCTCTACGCGCAGATCAGGGCTGGCGAGCCGGTGACGATCCTGATCGATCGCGCGGGAAAGAGCATCGAAAAGCAGGGCCGCGTAGGCGCCGTGCAGGAGCGGGATGGCTTCGGCAACAGCTACCGGATTGGAAGGCTGGGGATCGCTCCGGGTGAGCCCGTGATCGAGCCGGTTCCGCTTTGGCGCGCGCCCGTCGTCGCGATCAAGCAGACGGGCCAGATCATCCGCACCATGGTTGAAACGCTGGGCCAGATATTGGGCGGCGGCCGGTCGGTGAAGGAACTGGGCGGCCCGCTCAAGATCGCGGAGGTTTCGGGTCAGGCGGCGACGCTGGGCATCGAGAGCTTCGTCTTCTTCATGGCGCTCATCTCGATTAACTTGGGGTTCATCAACCTGTTGCCAATCCCCATGCTGGATGGCGGTCATCTGCTGTTTTACGGTGTGGAGGCGGTACAGCGTAGGCCGGTCAGCCCGCGCGTGCAGGAATGGGCTTACCGGTCGGGCCTGGCGGTGCTTCTGGCCATGATGATGCTGGTGACTTTCAACGATTTATCTTCTTTCGGCCTCTGGGAACGCCTGTCCGGCTTGATCGGCTAAGCCGTATCGGGCAGGGAGGCGCGATTTAGCGTCGTCTTTCCCGGCGTGAACGAACATTTGCTTTTTTGTAAAAGGGTGGAGCGGGTGACAGCGATGATGAGCAGCAAGAGACAGCGCCCGGTTGTCGCGGCCCTTCTGGCAACGACGATGTTCGGCGGCCTGTCTGCGGTTCCCGTGCTGGCGCAGGAAGCTGCCGCACCGGCCGCGCCCATTCCGGCCGTAGCACCCGCCGCGGGTACCATCCGCAGCATCAATGTCGTAGGCCAGCAGCGCCTGGAACCCGACACGGTCCTGTCCTACACCAAGCTGCGCATCGGTCAGCCCTTTACTCAGGAGTCGCTCGACCAGGCGCTGCGCGACCTTTACGAGACCGAATTGTTCGCGGATGTGCAAATCCGCAACGACAATGGCGCGCTCACCATCGAGGTGAAGGAAAACCCGGTCATCAACCGCATCGTGCTGGAAGGCAACAAGCGGCTGAAGGAAGACAAGATCCGTCCGGAGATCAAGCTCGCGCCGCGCCAGATCTACACCCGGTCGAAGGTCCGCGCGGATGTCGCCCGCATCATCGAACTGTATCGCCGTCAGGGCCGCTTCGCCGCGACGGTCGAGCCCAAGATGGTGCAACTCGACCAGAATCGCGTCGATATCGTGTTCGAGATTTCGGAAGGACCCAAGTCCAAGGTCCGCCAGATCAACGTGATCGGTAACGAGAAGTTCAGCGATGGCGAACTGCGCAGCCAGATGGTGACGAAGCAGTCGCGCTGGTTCCGCGTCTTCTCCTCCGGCACCAGCTATGACCCCGATCGCCTGGCTTATGACCAGCAGAAGCTGCGTCAATTCTATCTGACAGAGGGCTATGCCGATTTTCGCGTGATTTCGGCCGTGGCGGAACTGACGCCGGACAAGCAGGACTTCATCATCACCTATGTGGTGGAAGAAGGTCAGCGGTACAAATTCGGCGATGTGAAGGTTGAGTCGGACATTCGCGACCTGTCGGGCGCCTCGCTCACCAAGACGCTGCCAATGAAGAAGGGCGACTGGTATAACGCCAAGCAGGTCGAGGACACGGTCGATACGCTGAGCGAGACCGCCGGCCTGTTCGGCTATGCCTTCGCCGACGTCCAGCCCGACTTCAACCGCGACAAGGACAGCCTGACGATGGGGATCAATTTCCGCATCGCCAACGCACCGCGCGTCTATGTTGAACGGGTCGATATCAACGGCAACACGCTGACGCAGGACAAGGTCATCCGCCGCGAGTTCCGCCTGGCGGAAGGCGACGCGTTCAACAGCTTCCTCGTCAAGCGTTCGAAGGACCGCATCAACTCGCTCGGCTTCTTCCAGGAAAAGCTGGATATCGAACAGAAGCCTGGCTCCGCGCCGGACCGCATCGTGCTGGAAACCAACGTCCAGGAAAAGTCGACCGGCGAACTGTCGCTCTCGGCCGGTTTCTCCTCGCTGGAGCGCTTCATCGTCGCGGCCTCGATCACTCAGCGCAACTTCCGCGGCAAGGGCCAGGAACTGCGTGCCAGCGTCAACTATTCCAGTTATTCCAAGTCGGTCGAACTGGGCTTCACCGAGCCCTATTTCATGGACAAGAATATCGCGCTGGGCGGCGACATCTACCGCCGCGACCTCAACAGCTTCCGTTATCTGGGTAACGGCAACGACCGCGATACTACCTACAAGCAGACGACGACCGGGTTCCAGATCCGGGCAGGCGTGCCCATCACCGAATATATGTCGCTGGCGCTCCGCTACAGCCTCAATCTGGATGATGTGAGCCTGGACAAGGACACCTATTACACCAACGGTGTCTGCGATCCGATCCTGGCCGGGCGTTATTTGTGCGACGCGATCGGCAAGCGGACTACTTCCTCGCTTGGCTACTCGCTCATTTATGACAACCGCGACAATCGCATCCGCCCGACGCGCGGACACAATATGGTCGTGAGCCAGGACTTCGCAGGCCTTGGCGGAAGCGTAAAATATATCCGTACGCGTCTGAATGCGTCGAAATATTGGCCGCTGGGGGGAGGATTCATCTTCTCGCTCTCAGGTGAGGGTGGCTACATCCACAGCCTTGAAGGCGAGCGTCGGGATGCCACGGGCGAAATCGTGGACAAAATCCGCCTGACCGACCGTTTCTTCCTTGGCAACCCGCAAATCCGTGGTTTTGACATTCGCGGCATCGGGCCTCGAGTTAAGCGCCTTTATCTGGTCAAGGACCCGACTACCGGCGCTTATGTTCCGAGCACTGACAATAAAAATGTCAGGGACGACGCGCTGGGCGGCAAAATCTATTATCTCGCGCGTGCCGAGGTGGAGATTCCGTTGGGCTCGGGTGCTCGGGAGATGGGATTGCGACCGTCGGTCTTTGTCGATGCGGGCGCTGTGGCCGGCCTGCGGGATCCGGTCCCGACCAACTTCCCCGGATATTGTTCGATTACCCCACAGACTAACTCGAACAATCCGGCTCGTGCGCCGGAGCGCGCAAGCAGCCCAGGGAATTGCAGTAACGTTCCTCCCGCTGCAGGCTATGACATCGCCTATGTGGAGGGCTCCGGCTTTACTGAACAATATCTCGGCGACACGCTCAAGCCGCGTGTTTCCGTGGGCTTTGGCGTCAACTGGAACTCGCCGTTCGGGCCATTCCGTATCGACATCGCCAAGGCCCTGCTCAAGGAACCAGGGGACGACACTCAGCTCATCAGCTTCAACGTAGGGACTCAATTCTAATGAAGACGATTATCAAGGCTGCGGCGCTCGCTCTTGCGCCCATGACTGCCATCGTGCTGACCAGCGCGCCGGCTGCTGCACAGTCGAAGACAGGCATTGCCGTCGTGGATCTGCAGCGGGCCGTCGCTACCAGTTCTGCCTACACCACCGCGCGCACGCAGATCCAGACCACCTACAAGGCGCAAATTGACAGCTTTACGGCGCGTAAGAACGCCATTGATGCTGACCTCAAGGCAAAGGGCACGGCGCTCGACGCTGCTCTGAAGGCAGCGGGTGGCAAGCCGACCCCGGCGATCCAGACTCAATATGAAGCTGCTCAGAAGGCCCAGCAGAACGGCCAGGCCGAACTGCAGCGTCTGGGTCAGCCGATCGCGCTCGCCAACGCCTATGTCGAAGAGCAGATTTCGGCCAAGCTGTCCGATGCGCTCAAGTCCGCCATGACCAAGGCGAAGGTCGATCTGGTCATCGCTCCCGACGCGACCGTGTCCTATCAGCCGACCGTGGATATTACGCAGCAGGTCGTGACCGAACTCAACGCGCTGGTGCCCAGCGTCGGCATCACGCCGCCCGCTGGCTGGCAGCCCGGTGGCGCGCGTGGTCAGGCTCCGACGCCTGCCGCAGCGGCTCCCGCCAACCCGTCGCAGCAGCCGACTTCGCGCTGATCCTAGCCGATGACGGGGGAAGTTGACGCGGCATCCGCCGCCACTGGTTCCATCGACATTCGTGGGATCATGGCGGCGCTGCCGCACCGCTATCCGATGCTGCTCGTCGATCGCGTGGTTACTCTCGTTCCCAACGAGAAGATCCACGCGGTCAAGGCCGTGTCGATCAACGAGTCCTTTTTCCAGGGGCATTTCCCTGGACGGCCGATCATGCCCGGCGTGCTGATCGTCGAGGCGATGGCGCAGGCTGCAGGCGTGCTGACGGTCGAGACGCTCGACCTGCGCGGTTCGGGCAAGCTCGTCTATTTCATGAGCATCGACGGAGCGAAGTTCCGCAATCCGGTGGAGCCGGGTTGTCTGCTCGACCTGCATGTCGAATTGCTCCAGATTCGCGGCCGAGTCTGCAAGTTCGTCGGCAAGGCTTCGGTGGACGGCAAGCTCTGCGCAGAGGCGAATTTCGTTGCGATGATCGCCGATCCGCCGGTGGATTGATCGTAGCTGTCGGTTCGGCTGAGCACGCGTGACTGGCGTCACCCACCTCCGTTCGGGCTGAGCTTGTCGAAGGGCGTTTCTCGAACGAAGGTGCAGGGGCTTAGACAAGCTCAGCCCGAACGGAGAGGAAAGTTGCGCCGATGACAAGGCTTGCGTTCATGGGAAATCCCATGTAACCGCGCGCCTTCGCTATTTTACGCATCCATGGCCGGTCGGAAACCGGCCCATAGACGGAGCAGATTCATGAAGGCCGATACGCACCCCGATTACCACTTCATCACCGTCCAGATGACCGACGGCACTACCTTCCGCACCCGCTCGACCTGGGGCAAGGAAGGCGACACGATGGCGCTCGACATCGATCCCAAGTCGCATCCGGCCTGGACTGGCGGTACGCGTCAGCTGGAGCAGGGCGGTCAGGTGGCGCGCTTCAACAAGCGTTTCGGCGGCCTGACGCTGAAGAAGTAATCGCTCCGTTCAACGGACGAATGAGAAGGGCGCCCGCTAGGCGCCCTTTTTTATTGTGCAGAAACTTCGTTCGTTTCGACCGCAGTCGAAAAACGGCAGCGCCGCACTTTGCGCTTATCGACTTCGCTCGAGCGAACGGATGCGCGTGTAAGGGTGCGGAACCTCGATGTTTGCTCAAAGCGAGCTTGCCTCAGCCCGCTCTTTCCTCATCCAGAAACGCCGCCACATCCTCCAGCACGACATCCTTCGACAGGAATGTCTGCCCGATCCCCCGCGCAAGTAGGAAGGGGAGGGTGCCGGCCGCCATCTTCTTGTCGTGCAGCATATGCCCGACCAGCGCGGCGCCATCGCCCGTGACATGGGCGCTGGCGAGATCGTGGGGCAGTCCCACGGATTTCAGATGCGTCGTCACGCGCTCCGCATCCTCCGGCGCGCAGAGCCCCAGCCGTGCCGAATAGCGGAAGGCGAGGGCCATGCCTGCCGCAACGCCTTCGCCATGCAGCAGCGTGTCGGAGAAGCCGGTATCCGCCTCCAGCGCATGACCGAATGTATGGCCAAGGTTGAGGAGTGCGCGGCGGCCGGAGGTTTCTCGCTCGTCATCTGCGACGATCGCCGCTTTAGCTCGTACGCTGCGTTCGATCGCGAATTCCCGTGCCTCACGGTCGCCCTCCAACAGGCGGGCGCCGTGCGCTTCGCACCAAGCGAAAAACTCCGGATCGTCGATCAATCCATATTTCACGACCTCGGCATAGCCCGCCCGTGTCTCGCGCAGCGGCAGGCTGTCGAGGGTCGATGGATCGATCAGCACGAGGCTGGGTTGGTAGAAGCTGCCGATGAGATTCTTGCCCGCGCGCGTGTTGATCGCGGTCTTGCCGCCCACCGAACTGTCGACCTGTGCTAGCAGGGTCGTTGGCACCTGGATGAAATGACATCCGCGCTTCAATATCGATGCGGCAAAGCCCACCAGATCGCCGATCACGCCGCCGCCCAGCGCCACGATATGATCGCCGCGCTCCACCTCCAGCGCCAGCAGCTGGTCGAGCAGTTCTTCCAGATGCCGCCAGCTTTTCGTTTGCTCGCCGGCGGGAAGGACGATCGGTTCTGCCGCGATTCCCGCCGCGCGCAGGGCGGTTTCCAGCCGGGGCAGCTGCACCTTCGCCACATTGGCGTCGGTTACGACGACCAGCCGGCCCTTGCGCGCATATTGCGCCAGATGATCGCCCGCTTGGTCGAGCGCGCCCTGTTCGATGACGATATCGTAACTGCGCGCATCGAGCGCGACGCGGACTAATGCCATGCGACCAGTTTCTCCAGGATGCGTTCGACCGCCACCTCATGAGGCGCGGCGATGCTCTTCACATGAATGGGGGCGAGCGCGTAGTAGGGATTGCGCGCGGCGGCGAGTTCGGTCAGCACCACGCGCGGGTCCTTGCCTTTCAGTAGCGGACGCCCCTCTCGCCGGGACACGCGATCGACCAAGGTGTCAATATCGGCGTCCAGCCACACGGCCGTCGCGCGCTCCAATATCAGGGCGCGGGTTTCATCCTGCATGAAAGCGCCGCCGCCGGTCGCGATCACCTTGGGCTCGTCATCCAGCAGCCGGGCGATCACGCGCCGTTCGCCGTCGCGGAAATAGGGCTCGCCATAGCGTTCGAACATTTCGCTGATCGTCATGCCCGCCGCCTTTTCGATTTCCTCGTCGGCGTCGACAAAGGTCAACCCAAGCCGCGCCGCCAGCCTGCGGCCCACGGTCGATTTTCCCACGCCCATCATGCCGATAAGGACGATCGGGCCGCGCTTCGACTGCGGGGACACGGATTTGCTGTTTCGCTGCATGGCGGAGGGGGCTATACATCCCCCCGTCGCAGAGGCAAATCGCAACTTTCCTCAACTTTCCGGCTCGGCCGCACAAGGATCCATGAGAAGCAATCGTTCCTTCAGCACCTTCGAAAGCAGCTCACGCCGTCGGGGGACACGCCTGCCCATCATTCCCATCATTCTGATCGCCCTGCTTATCGGCTTGGTCGCGCTGCTTTGGTCGCGCGGCGGCGAACGCCCGCAGCAGCGCGTGGAAAAGGCCATTCCCGCCGAAAAGCTGGGCAAATAAAATCATGCGCCAAAGCCGGGTGAATGCGAAATGGGCGCTGGGTACGCTCGCGCTCGCTCTGGCGTTGCCGGTGATCGCGCAGGAGGCTCCTGAATCGCTGCTGCCGCCCGGTTTCGGCGAAGCGCCCGAAGCGCCGCCGCCGTCGGGGCCGCAGCCTGCCCGGCCTGTCACGCCCGCTGCTCCCGTGCCGATGGTCCAGCCCTTGCCCCCCAGCGCGGAGGCTCCTGCCGACAATGGGATGGAAAATGGCGCTGAAGATGCCCTGTCCGAACAAGAACTGGCGGCGCAGAAGCAGAAATATGATCTTCCTGAGGGTGCGCGCCGGACGCTCGATCGCGTCGGCCCGCTGACGCCGGAGCGGCTTGGCTTTGCGCCCAATGCTTTCGGCGCGCAGTCGGGGCTTTTCCTCGCGACCTTGATGAAGGAGACTCGGGCGCCGATCACCTCGCGCTGGGCCTCCATCCTGCTCCGCCGCGCATTGCTGTCCGCAACAGATACGCCGCGGGACATCAATGGCGCTGACTGGGTGGCCGAGCGGGCCTGGCTGTTGCTGCGCATGGGGGAAGCGGACAGTGCACGCCTGCTGGTGCAGAGCGTCGATTCCGATCAATTCACGCCGCGCCTCTATGCCGTGGCGATGCAGACCTATCTCGCGACGGCGGACCCGGCCGGACTTTGCCCGCTCTCGGCGGGCGCGCTGCGTTACAGCAAGGAACCGGGCTGGGACATGACCCGTGCGATCTGCCCGGCGCTGTCAGGCGATCAGGGGTCGGCCAGTGCTGCGCTTAACCAGGCGCAGCGGCGCGGCGTGGTGCGCGGCATCGACTATCGTCTCGCGGAAAAGGTCGTCGGCACCGGCTTCAATGCGCGGCGTTCGGTGAAGATCGAATGGGATGCGGTGGATCGGCTGACGGCATGGCGCTTCGGTCTTGCGACCGCGCTTAATGTCGAAATTCCCGAACCGCTTTACGCCACCGCCGGTCAGCATGTGCGGGCGTGGGAAGCGCGGGCCCCTGCGCTGAGCGCAGTTCGCCGCTTGCCGGGCGCCGAAGCGGCGGCGCGGCTTGGCGTGTTCTCCAACAAGGCGCTGGTCGGTTTCTATAGCCAACTCGGCGCGGACGGCGATGCCGCTCCGGAGATCGCCGACCGGATCGATGCCCTGCGGACTACCTATCGCGGTGCATCGGCCGATGAACGGCTTCAGGCGATGCGCACATTATGGCGTGACAATGCCAAGCCCGACTATGTGGGTTTGATCGCCACCGCGCGCGCGGCTGCGGCCTTGCCAATCTCTACGGTTGAAGCCCGTGACGCCGCCAATCTCGTCGCCGCGATGCTGACGGCCGGTTATGACCGTAGCGCTGCTCGCTGGAGCGGAGTAGCGCGGCAGGCGGAAGGAGACGGCGCCGGAGATTTGTGGGCGCTGCTCGCAGTAGGTGCGCCGAGCGCAGTGGTCGATATCAGCGAGGGGCGCGTATCTTCCTTCGTGGAAGAAGCTGGCGGCACGAGAGGGCAGATGCTGATCGCCGCACTCGCCGGTCTCGCCCGCCTGAATCCGCAGGTGAGCGCCTCATTGGCGCAGGACAACGGACTTAATCTCGCCGCCAACAGCCGTTGGGCGCGCGCGATCGGCCAAGCGGCCTCGCGTGGGGAAAAGGCGACGGTGGCTTTGCTGGCGGCGGTCGGCTTGCAGACTGCCGATTGGGGGCGCCTGCCCCCTGCGCATCTCTATCATATCGTCGCGGCGCTGCATCAGGTCGGACTCGACCCCGAAGCACGCATGATCGCGGCGGAGGCAATTAGCCGGACCTGACGCCATGGATGGAGAGGACCGGGCGCTGATTGATCGCTTTCTGGAAATGATGGCGGCCGAGCGGGGGGCGTCGCGCAATACTCTGCTTGCCTATCGCGCCGATCTGGAGGGGGCAGGAAGCCTGCTGAACGGGCTTTCCAGCGCCACCAAGGATGCGATTGCCGGACTTGCCGCAGCCTGGGCGGACCTCGCGGCGTCCTCAGTTGCACGTAAATCCTCCGCCCTGCGGGCCTTCTACGGTTTTCTGGAGGAAGAAGGGCTGAGGGCGGACAACCCATCTTCCGCCTTGCCGCGTCCGGTTACGCGGCGGCCTTTGCCCAAGATATTGTCGGCGCAGGAGGTCGATTCCCTTTTCACCCTCATCGAGCAGAAGCTGGCCGTCGAACATCCTTCGCCCCTCGACCTGCGCCTCTCAGCACTTATCGAACTGCTTTATGGGTCCGGCTTACGCGCCACGGAGCTTGTGTCCCTGCCGCGCCGCGCGCTTGCCGCTGATCGCCCGTTCCTCATCCTGAAGGGGAAGGGCGCGCGGGAGAGGTTGGTGCCGATTTCCGACCGTGCGCGCGCGGCTGTCGCTGCCTGGCTGGCCCATGTGCCCGCCGGCAGCCCTTGGCTTTTTCCCTCCGGCAAAAGTCATGTCAGCCGCATCCGCCTCTATCAGATGGTGAAGCAGCTTGCCGCCGCCGCAGGCATCGCACCGCAGAGGGTGAGCCCTCATGTGCTGCGCCACGCCTTCGCGACGCATTTGCTGGAGGGCGGGGCGGATCTGCGCGCTCTTCAGTCCATGCTGGGCCATGCCGATATCGGTACGACGCAAATCTATACCCATGTCGATAGCCGCCGCCTCGTCGAACTGGTCAACAGCCGCCATCCACTGGCGACAATGCGCCATCGTTTCGTTGACGACGAGGCATCTGCGCCCTAACGCCGTCGCCCATGGTTAGCTTTCTGGAATTTGAAAAGCCTATCGCGGAGCTTGAGGCCCGCGTCATCGAACTGCGCGCGACGGCCAGCGCTGGCGATATCGACATTGGCGGCGAGATCGACAAGCTTGAGCAGCGCGCTGCGAAGATGCTGGTGGACACCTACGCCAAGCTGACGCCCTGGCAGAAGACGCAGGTCGCCCGCCATCCCGACCGTCCGCATTTCAAGGACTATGTCGCGGGCATGTTCGACAATTTCATGCCGCTGGCTGGCGACCGCGCCTTTTCTGACGATCAGGCGATCATCGGCGGTCTGGCGATGCTGGGCGAGCGCCGCGTCATGGTGATCGGCCATGAGAAGGGCGACGACACCGCCAGCCGCGTGCGTCACAATTTCGGCATGGCGAAGCCCGAGGGATATCGCAAAGCGATCCGCCTGATGCAGCTGGCGGATCGGTTCGGCCTCCCGGTGGTGACTTTGGTCGATACCTCGGGGGCCTTTCCCGGCGTGCAGGCCGAAGAGCGCGGCCAAGCCGAGGCGATCGCTCGCTCAACCGAGCAGTGCCTGGCCCTTGGTGTGCCGATGGTCGCGGCCGTGGTGGGCGAGGGCGGCTCTGGCGGCGCAGTTGCTCTGGCGGCGGCGAACCGCGTGTTGATGTTCGAGCATGCGGTCTATTCGGTCATTTCGCCCGAAGGATGCGCATCCATTTTGTGGCGGACGGCCGACAAGGCGAGCGACGCTGCCACCGCGATGCAGGTGACGGCGCAGCATCTGAAAGCGCTGGGCGTCATTGACCGCATCGTCCCTGAGCCCACCGGCGGCGCGCATCGCGAGCCGGTGCAGGCGATCGCCAATCTGGGCGCCGCCATCGGCGAAGAGCTTGATTCGCTGACTGGGCTCAGCCCTCAGGATTTGCGTACCGATCGCGCCGACAAGTTTCTCGCGATCGGGGCCTGACCTCGCCGCCTTCGGAACATGCGCCCGCTAATCTCGTTACGTGCTGGCAACAGGCTGAGCATGTGGAGGAGGCATGAATAAGGCGATAGGATGGATTTGCGGCGCAACCGGGATGGCCGCCGCGCTTGCCGCACCAGCGGTGATGGGTCAGCAGCGCGCAATCCGTACTGTTTCATCGATCAGCGCACAGGACAAGGCGAGCGGAGCAAAGCAGCATCCGCAATTGCTCAATGAATTTGGGGGCGCCTATGCTGGGCCACAGGCAAAATATGTGGAGACCGTGGGCCGACGGATCGCGGTGCAGTCCGGCCTTTCCAACGCGCAGAGCGATTTCACCGTCACGCTGCTGAACTCGCCGGTCAACAACGCTTTCGCCATTCCCGGCGGCTATGTCTATGTGACCCGTCAACTCATGGCGCTGATGAATGACGAGGCTGAACTGGCGGGCGTGCTGGGCCATGAAATCGGCCATGTCGCCGCGCGGCATGGACAAAGGCGGCAACAGGCGGCGCAGCGCAATGCGATTGGCGGCACGCTCCTGCAAGTGCTGACGGGCGCTTTGTTGGGCGACTCGGCTTTTGCCGGGCTGTTGCAGAAGGGCATCGGGACTGGCAGCCAATTGCTGACGCTCAAATTCTCGCGTTCGCAGGAATATGAGGCGGATGACCTTGGCATCCGCTATCTCGCGGCGGGCGGTTATGACCCACGTGCGTTATCCACCATGCTGGCGTCGCTCGCAGCGCAGAGCAGCCTCGATTCGCGCGTGACCGGTAACGCTCGCTCAGTGCCAGAATGGGCGAGTACGCACCCTGATCCCGCGTCACGCGTCGGCCGTGCGGCCCGCAACGCCTCGGCGCAAAAAATCTCGTCCGGCGCGCGCAATAAAGAGGCGTTTCTGACGGCGCTCGATGGGGTCCTCTATGGCGACGATCCGCGTCAGGGCGTCATCGAGGGGAGCCGCTTCCGTCATCCCGATCTGCGGCTGGCCTTCACCGCGCCTTCCGGGTTCGGCATGGAAAACGCCGCTGACGCCGTATCCGTATCCGGCTCTGGAGGGCAGGCCCAGTTTGGCAGCGCCGCCTATTCAGGAGATCTGGGCGCCTACGTCAGTTCGGTCTTCGCCAAGCTGGGCGGCAGCAATAGCCGCGTGCCCGAAGGGGAGGTGCGGCGTACGACCGTAAACGGCATCCCTGCCGCCTGGCGAACCATCAGAGCCAGCACACAATCCAGCCAGGTGGACGCAACGGTCTTCGCCTACGATTTTGGCGGCGGGAAAGCCTATCATTTCCTTCTGCTGACTGCGGCGGGTCAGGGGGTTGGCCCCTTTACGTCCATGGTGCAGTCGGTTCAGCGCCTCACGCCGCAAGAGGCCGCCGCGATCAAGCCACGGCGCGTCAGCGTGATAACCGTCAAAGCTGGCGACACGGTGCAGTCGCTCAGCCGCCGCATGGCTTATCCCGATTATCAGCTGGATCGATTCCTCACGCTCAATGCGCTGACTGCGCAAAGCGTGCTGCGTCCCGGCCAGCGGGTGAAGATCATTATCTAAAGGTCGCGGCCGCCTCTCGCGAGAAGCGCCGCGCATAAGAAAAGGCGGCGGGATTGCTCCCGCCGCCCTTCTTTCACAATGGTTTCGGACTTACTTCAGGTTGCCCGAGACATTGTTGAAGGTGTTGCCCAGCTTGCCGCCGAGGCTGGTCATCGCGCCGATGGCGGCGACGGCGATCAGAGCCGCGATCAGGCCGTATTCGATGGCCGTTGCACCCTTTTCGTTCTTCAGCATCTTACGCACGAACTGCATTTGAAGTCTCCTTGACTTAAATTCCCGATTTACTACCCGGCCGCCCCGCTTGGAATTAGGTCAGCTATGGACGGTTTACGTGGGTTAGGTTGACAAAGATTTAATGGAGAGATGGAAGTGTCAGATATTGATGGTTAATGCGCGAGAACTTCTGTCGCGACATTGTTCCACATGCCGATCGTCTTGTTCGCGACGTTCGACAGCGCAGCGACCAGGGCGAGACAGATCAGCGCCAGGATCAACCCGTATTCGACTGCGGTAGCCCCCCGCTGACATTGCAGCAGTCCCAATCGGGATATGCTTTCGATCAACCCGCGCATGTCACCACCGTTTGTTGCAGACAGCCCCGCTTGACCTTGTAAAAGAGCCAGAGTTAACAAACCCCTTTACTGGACCGATATGACGACAATTTCTCCGCTGCTCGTGGTTGCCGCCGCCCTGGTGGATGCCGAGGGTCGCGTGCTGCTGCAGCAACGCCCGCCCGGGAAGGCGATGGCGGGCTTATGGGAATTTCCCGGCGGCAAGGTCGAATCGAACGAAACGCCCGAAACCGCGCTGATACGCGAGTTGGAAGAAGAGCTGGGCATTCGCACCCACGCCAGCTGCCTTGCGCCAGCAGCTTTCGCCAGCGAAGCGCTGGGCGATCGGCATTTGCTTCTGCTGCTCTATGTCTGCCGTAAATGGGAAGGCCTGCCCGAAGCGCGTCACGCGACGGAGCTGAAATGGGTCAGGCCCAACCAGATGTATGCGCTGGAGATGCCGCCAGCGGACTTGCCGCTGATCGGCTTACTCGATTCGCTGATCTAAACGGAGAGGGCGGGGTGCTGCCGGATGCGCTACCCCGCCCGGCGGATCACTCTTCCGCTGCCTTGCTCTGCAACTGAATATAGTTCTGGATGCCCATGCGTTCGATCATCTCGAACTGGGTTTCGAGCGTATCGACATGCTCTTCCTCGCTTTCGAGAATCGACTGGAACAGGTCGCGGCTCACATAGTCGCGCACCGACTCGCAATGAGCGATGGCGTCCTTCAGCACGGGCAGGGCTTCATATTCCAGTTCAAGGTCGGCCTTCAGCACCTCTTCAACCGTCTCGCCGATCTTCAGGCGCCCGAGCAGCTGGAAATTGGGCAGGCCGTCCAGAAAGAGAATGCGCTCGGCGACCTTGTCGGCGTGCTTCATTTCGTCGATCGATTCTTCATATTCGAACTTAGCCAGCTTCTCGATGCCCCAATGATCCAGCATGCGGTAGTGCAGGAAATATTGGTTGATCGCGGTCAGCTCATTCTTGAGGACCTCGTTCAGATAATCGATGACCTTGGGATCGCCCTTCATGGCGCATTGCTCCGGCTTATTGGAATGAAGCCGTAACTATAGCCCATTTCGGCGCTATGTTAATCCGAAAGCCTCAGAAATCCGCCATTTCTGCGGCTCGCTATTGCGTCGGCTTCGCTATTGTTCTGGCGAAATGACTGCGGCTGATCCGCAATAGTGTCAGGCAGTAGCGCGTTCTGCGGCGATGATCGTGCGAGCGAAGGGAACGCACTGGCCGCATTTGGGGCGGCGGCCCAAACGGGCATAAGCGCTGCAGGGCGTGTCCGCGCCGCCGCGGACGGCTTCCTTCAGATCCTTTTCGCGAATGGCATTGCAGACACAGACGACCATGAGGCTCTCCCTGGAATCGAGAAATAGCCTAGATGATAATGGGTCGCAATAGAAATTCAGATGCTGTTGCGAATCTTTTGCGTTTCTCCGCGGGAAAGACTGCGCCACAGCCATTCCATCGGCCCCATGGCGAATCGCGCCAGCCATGCGGTTGACCAGACCAGCATCGCCAACCAAGCGCAAATCACCAGCAGCGGCAGTTCGGCGGGTCGCAAATGGCCGAAGAGTCCCAGGCCCCACCCATAGAAGACCGCGCACATGATCAGGCTGGTGCCGAGATAATTGCTGAGCGCCAGTCGGCCTGTCCTTGCAATCGCCATCATGAGGCGCCGGTCACGATATCGCATCAGCACCCACAGGATCAGGGCAGCCCAGCCCACGGCCAATGGAATCCGGAACGGGAAGGACCAGGCAAGCGCCGTCCCCAAGGCGGGCAGCGCCTGAAAATCGCGCAGCATCAGCCAGGCGGCAAGGGCGGCCATCGGCGGCAGGCCGATCAGGAAACAGTGCCGCGCGGTGCGCCAATATTGCTCCGCCTCCCACCGTCCAGCGAGGAACCCGCCCTTCAGCATGGCCATGCCCATCAACATGAAGCCCAATGTGTCGAAGGCGGTGAACAGGAATGTCCACCACCAGTCGTTCAAATAGAGATGCAGATGATGCGCGACGATTGTGCTGAAGCCGCTGCGATAGGTCGCGATTTCCTTGACGATGGCCGGATCGTGGGGATTGACGAAGGGGCCGGTGAACTGCGCAAAGCCGTCGCGAATGCTCGCTGCGGCGCCGGGTGCAGAGGCGGCATGGGACCAGCCATAGAGGCTGACGATGAAAGCGGTGCAGATCAGGAAATGGGCCAGAAAGAACAGAAAGGCCCATTTGATGAGTGAGAGCGGCTCCTGCCGGATGAACAGAAGCGCGGCCAACCCGACCAGCGCATAAGTCATCAAAATGTCGCCCCACCAGAGCAGCAGATAATGGGCGAGGCCGAAAACGAACAGCCATGCGGCACGGATGATCTGTGCGCGGCGGCCGCTGCGTCCCGCCATCTCCTCCCGGTCCATCAGCAGCAGCATCGACGCGCCGAACAGCATCGAAAACAGCGCGCGCATCTTGCCGTCGAAAAGGAGGAAGCTGACCAGCCAGAACAGCTTGTCGCCCCATGACAGCGGCCCAACAGCGGCTGGGTTGAAATAGGTGGTCTGGGGCAGGGCGAAGGCGGTGATGTTCATCCACAATATCCCCATCACCGCGCAGCCACGCAGCACGTCCATCGCGGCGATACGGGTGGAGGGAGCAGTCATGCGGCGGGGGTTCCTCAAAGATACTGGCAAAGCGGGCGGCGCTCTGCCATGCGACTAGCCATGAACAGCGGCCGCAAGCAACGGATAAGCGATGCCTTCGGCGCGGCGGCGGATCATTATGACGATCATGCCGGGCCGCAGCGCGCGGCTGCGGCGTTGGTGGCCGATCTGGCGCAGCGGCAGAAGCCCCATGGCGTTGAGCGCATATTGGAGATCGGGTGCGGCACTGGTCTGTTGACCCGGCACATCCAGGCGCGTTGGCCCGCAGCGGAACTGGTCGTTACCGATCTGTCGCCCGACATGCTTGCGAGAACGGCAAAGGGCGCTTTCGTGGCGGGCACTTTCCTTACCATGGACGGAGAGGCGCCGCCTTTTGAAGGTGAGTGGTTCGACCTCATTCTTTCCAGCCTCGCCTTCCAATGGTTTGATGACTTGGCAGACGCGCTGGAGCGGCTTACGCGGCTGCTACGTCCGGGCGGAAGCCTGATCTTCTCGACGATGGGGGAGGGGAGCTTTGCGCGGTGGCGGCAGGCGCATGAGCTATGCGGGTGTGTAGCCGGCGTGCCGGCCTATCCCAGCCTCACCAAGCTTCGCGCGATGCTTGCGCGCTGCGAGGACGCCTTCGCCTTTGATGAAGAATATCTGCTGTCCAGCGGCAGCGCGCGAGGGCTGGTGCGCCATCTGAAAGGCATCGGAGCGGTGGTGCCGAGTGAGGGGAGGGCGCCACTCTCGCCGAAGCAATTGAGGCAGGTGATGACCGCCTTCGACGAAGCTGGTGGTGACGACGTTTATCAACTGCTGTTCGGCAGAATAACTCGCCCGGCTACCCAACCATGTCCGTCATGCTGAACTTGTTTCAGCATGACGGTGGTTCTTGGCCTGCCTTACAGCTCCGCGTCCATCAGCGCCGGGAAGAATGCCTCATGGGCAGAGCGTAACGCAGCCAGCGCCACGCCCGCGACCTTGTCACCGCCGGTCGTGCCGATCCGCTCGGCCCCGGGAATCTCGACGCCCTGCGCCGCCGCAACGACATAGCGACCCTGGTCCTCGCCAAAGGCACTTGCGGTCGTGAGTTGGACGCTCAATTCTGCGCCGACGCCGCCAGCCAGCGCCATTTCCGTCACGGCGACCAGCAAGCCGCCATCCGAAATGTCATGCACTGCGTTGACCTTGCCCTCTGCGATCAGCGTCCGCACTGCTTCTGCATTTGCGCGTTCCGCCGCCAGATCGACCTTCGGCGCATCGCCCGCTTCCTGACCCGCGATCTCGCGTAGCCAGATCGACTGACCGAGATGCGACCCTTCGCCGCCGATGACCCAGATCGCATCGCCTTCATTCTTGAAGGCCACCGTCGCCATCACATCGATGTTCTGGAGCAGGCCGATGCCGCCAATGGCGGGCGTGGGCAGGATAGCCGATCCACCGCCCGTCGCCTTGGATTCATTGTAGAGGCTGACGTTGCCCGAGACGATCGGGAAGTCGAGTGCGCGGCAGGCGTCGCCCATGCCTTCCAGACAGCCGGTGAACTGCGCCATGATTTCCGGCCGTTGCGGATTGGCGAAGTTGAGGCAATTGGTGACCGCCAGCGGCGTCGCGCCAACCGCGCTGATGTTGCGATAACATTCCGCGATGGCTTGCTTCCCGCCCTCATAGGGATCGGCATAGCAATAACGCGGCGTGCAATCGGTGCTGATCGCAATGCCCTTCTGAGTGCCGTGCACGCGAACCACCGCCGCGTCGCCACCGGGGCGCTGCACTGTGTCCGCGCCGACCATATGGTCATACTGTTCCCAGATCCAACGGCGGCTGGCGATGTCGGGCGAGCCCATCAGCTTGACCAGGTCCGCGCCGATATCCGACGCCGGAATGTCCCCCAGCGGCTTGACGCCAGACCAGGCCTTATACTCGTCCTTCGGCAACGCCGGGCGATCATAGAGCGGCGCGTCGTCGGCCAGCGGGGCGAGCGGAATGTCGCACACCGTCTCGCCCTTGTGGACCAGCACCATGCGGCCGGTGTCGGTCACATGGCCGATCACCGCGAAGTCCAGCTCCCACTTGCGGAAAATGGCTTCGGCAAAAGCTTCCTTGCCCGGCTGGAGCACCATCAGCATGCGCTCCTGGCTTTCCGACAGCATCATTTCATAGGCCGTCATGCCGGTTTCACGCTGCGGCACATCGTCCATGTTGAGCTGAATGCCTACGCCGCCCTTCGACGCCATTTCGACGGAGGAGGAGGTGAGGCCCGCTGCGCCCATATCCTGGATCGCAACGATCGCGTCCGACGCCATCAACTCCAGACAGGCTTCGATCAGCAGCTTTTCGGTGAACGGATCGCCAACCTGCACCGTGGGACGCTTGGCGTCCGCGTCGTCGCCGAAATCGGCCGATGCCATGGTGGCGCCATGGATGCCGTCGCGCCCGGTCTTCGATCCGACATAGACGATCGGATTGCCGATGCCGCTGGCGGCCGAATAGAAAATCTTGTCCGTGTCCGCGACGCCGACGGTCATCGCATTGACCAGGATATTGCCGTCATAAGCCGGGTGGAAATTCACCTCGCCGCCCACGGTCGGCACGCCGACGCAATTGCCATAGCCGCCGATGCCATGCACCACGCCGCTGATGAGATGCTTCATCTTCGGGTGATCGGGGCGGCCGAAGCGCAGCGCATTCATGTTCGCTACCGGACGCGCGCCCATGGTGAAGACGTCGCGCAGGATGCCGCCGACGCCCGTAGCCGCGCCCTGATAGGGTTCGATGTAGGACGGGTGGTTGTGGCTCTCCATCTTGAAGATGGCGGCCTGACCGTCGCCAATGTCCACGACGCCTGCATTCTCGCCGGGGCCACAAATTACCTGCGGGCCTTCGGTCGGCAGCTTCTTCAGGTGAATGCGGCTCGACTTATAAGAGCAATGCTCCGACCACATGACCGAGAAGATACCCAGTTCCGTCAGATTCGGCTCGCGGCCGAGGGCGTTCAGAACGCGGTCATATTCTTCCGGCGACAGGCCATGTTCGGCGACGATTTCCGGGGTGATCTGGGTGGCTGCGGTCGACATGAGCGCGCCTTTAGCGGGGGCGCGGCGGATAGACAATCCTTGGCCAGCGCAACTCGGGAAAACATGCTACTTATATGCGTCCAGCCCCCCGGCAGGGAGACGCGTAAGATGGAATGGATGCTGTTGCCGCTACGCCGCTATGCCCGGTTCACAGGGCGATCGCGGCCCAAGGAATATTGGATGTTCATCCTGTTCCTGCTGCTCTGCTTCGCCGTGATCGGTATCGTGGAGAGCCTGTTGGGGCTCAGCACCACTGAACATTGGGTGCGGCATGGGCCTTGGTCGTTTGACACTGGCTACCGTACGCGTGGCGGTCCGCTCACTGGGCTTTTCGGTCTGGCGATTCTCATCCCCTGGCTGGCTGTTGCGGTCCGCCGCCTGCATGATACGGATCGCAGCGGCTTGTGGCTGCTGATCATCTTCTTTCCCGTGATCGGCAGCTTGGTCCTGCTGGTTTTCTTCATCATGAGCGGGACGCGCGGCCCTAACCGCTTCGGCCCCGATCCTGTCGAAGTGGGCGAACCTGAACTGAGACGCGCATGAATGAAAAAGGCCGGGCTCCGTAGGGAAGGAGGCCCGGCCCATGAAAGGTGCGAAAAGAAGCGGCCTTATGCCTTGCAGCTAAGCGCGCTCTTGCCCGGCAGGGTGGCAGTGATCTGCTTGCCGCTACCTTCGACCGAATAGCCACCTTCGGCGGTGAAGGGCTTGCCCGGTTCGGCCGCGACCAGCTTGGTGGGCGATCCGTTCTTTTCGGTGCGCAGGTTGGCTGTTTTGTCGTCGCTCATGAAATCGACGAAAATCAGGCTGTTGTCCTTGCAACGATACTGGTGGCTTTCCTTCACGGAAGGCGGCAGTTCGACCGGCGCCGCATTGGCGAGCTTTTCGGCCATCGGGTCGGCCGGGCCGCCCACGACTTCAGGTTCGTCATTATTGTTGCAAGCGGACAGGAGGCTGAGAGCCATGGCGGAAATCAGGGGGAGATAATATTTCATAGCGGTCCTTCTATGTGCACTTGGCGATGCAAGCGTCAACGCAAAACTGCCCAAATTCCGCCAGCCTCTTGGCTCGTTTCATGACGTTTTCGTGACCGGGGAGCAGGGAAATGGCCCTGTCTTGCGGTGCGGACTTGACCCGGCTTGCGGCCAACGCCAATGCAGAAGACATGGCCGAGGACAGCAAGACTGAGCAGGGCGATTTGTCCCAATTGTCGTTTGAGGATGCGCTGCGCGCGCTCGAGTCGATCGTTCGCAGGCTGGAAAGCGGCGACGTACCTCTCGATGAATCCATCTCGCTTTATGCGCAGGGCGAAGAATTGCGGAAGCGCTGCCTTGAACGACTGCAGGCCGCAGAGGCCCGTATCCAGAAGCTGACGATCGATCCCACCGGCGCTGTGACGGGCGCACAGCCGTTCGGCGCCGATTGAGCGCGGCGGTTATGGAGGGCGTCTCCTCCGGCAGGGCGCTGATCGCCACCCGCGCAGCTGCGGTCGCGGCCGATGTGGATCATGCCTTTGAGCTGTTATTGGCCGTTCCCGGCGATCCGCGCGCGCGCCTTTACGAAGCGATGCGCCACGCCGCCATCGGCGGGGGCAAGCGTCTGCGGCCGCTGCTGGTTCAGGCGGCGGGCGAGCTGTTCAATATTTCGCGCGAGTCCGTGCTCCGGGTGGGCCTCGCCGTCGAATGTATCCATGTCTATTCGCTTGTGCATGACGACCTGCCTGCGATGGACAATGACGACCTGCGCCGGGGCAAGCCGACGATCCATAAGGCTTTCGACGAGGCGACCGCCATTCTGGCTGGCGACTGTCTGCACGACCTCGCCTTTGAAGTGCTGGCGGACGAGGAAACGCACCCTGACCCCTTCGTCCGCGTGGAACTGGTAAAGGCGCTTGCGCTCTCCAGCGGCCCGGCCGGCATGGCGGGTGGGCAGATGATGGATCTGGTGGCGGAAAATGCCAGCTTCGACCTCGCGACCGTTACCCGGCTTCAGCAGCTCAAGACTGGTGCGCTCATCAGCTTTTGCGTCGATGCCGCCGCCATCATGGCCCGCATCCCGGCTGAGGCGCGCACTAGTCTGCACGGCTATGCGCGCGACATCGGTCTTGCCTTCCAGATCGCCGATGATCTGCTGGATGTGGAAGGTGATGCTGACCTCGCGGGCAAGGCGGTGGGCAAGGATGCGGCGGCGGGCAAGGAAACCTTCGTTTCTCTGCTCGGGGTCGATCGTGCGCGCGAACAGGCGCGGATGCTTGTCGATCAGGCCAAGGCGCATCTTCATGGGTTCGGCGGGGAGGCCGATCTGCTGCGGGCGATCGCAGACTATATCGTGGAAAGGGACCGGTAGGGCATGAGCAAGAGGGTGGGGGTCTATCCCGGCACGTTCGATCCGATCACATTGGGGCACATGGACATCATTCGCCGGGGCGCGAAGCTGGTCGATAAGCTCGTGATCGGGGTCACTACCAACATTGCCAAGTCCCCCATGTTCTCGGACGAGGAGCGGCTGGAGATGGTTCGCCGCGAATGTGCCGATATCGACGCGGACATTGTCGTCACCGGCTTTAACTCCCTACTCATGGACTTTGCCGAATCGCAGGGCGCCAAGGTCATCATCCGGGGTATTCGGGGCGTCACCGACTTCGAATATGAATATCAGCTCACCGGCATGAATCGGCAACTCAACCACCGGGTCGAGACCGCGTTTCTGATGGCCGACGTTTCGCTCCAGCCGATTGCCTCGCGCCTTGTAAAGGAAATCGCCCTTTATGGCGGGCCGATCGACAAGTTCGTCAGTCCTCGGGTGCGGGATGAGGTGGTCGCCCGGGTCGCGCTGATCGGCCAGAAGGGCGGCCAATAAAGGCCGCTCAGCCTTCGTTCAGTTGCCAATCGCGAAGAGCGCGCTATCAGGGCAGCTTCGCCATCAGGCGTCAAGATATCAGGGAAAGCTTATCCATGCGGTTCAGTTCGGCGTTCAAGACCGTGGTGATCACTGTCGCTCTCTATGCGTCCGGCGGTGTGGCGCTGGCCCAAGGCGGCGGTGGAGGCAATGCCGAAGCGATGAAGAAGGCGGAGGCCGCTGCCCGCGCCGAGCAGAATGCAAAGTCGCTGGGGCAGGACCCCGCGGCCAAGCTGCCGCCCGCCACCGTGCCGGTCGATCCGCAGAATGTGTGGGACCTTGACCTGTCGAGCGGCGGCCGCGTCCGTATCCAGCTGCGTCCCGACATCGCGCCCAATCATGTGGAGCGTATCAAGCAGCTGACGCGGCAGGGCTTCTACAATGGCCTGAAATTCCATCGCGTGATTCCGGGCTTCATGGCTCAGGGTGGCGATCCCAAGGGCGACGGCACCGGCGGTTCGTCGCTTCCTGACCTGCAGGCTGAATTTAATCCGATGCCGCATCTGCGCGGCACCGTGTCGATGGCTCGCGCGCAGGATGAAAATAGCGCGAACAGCCAGTTCTTCATCCTCTTCCTGCCGCGCATGCAGCTGGACAAGAAATATACGGTGTTCGGCCGCGTGATCGAAGGCATGCAATATGTCGATGCGATCGCGCCGGGTGAGCCTCCCGTCAATCCGAGCACGATCCTTCAGGCGTCGATCGAAAGCGATGGCAAGCCACCTGTCACGGCGCTGCCCACGCCGCCTGCGCCGTCCATCGTCGCCCCTGCGCCGGCCCCGGCAAAGAAGGCTGCGGCGAAGAGGAAGTAAGGCGGGTCTGACCTTGTGCTCCTGCGAAGGCCGGAGCCCAGGTCCTGCTATTGGCCGAGCATACCGCTATGCGCGTAGATCTATTCGACTTCGATCTCCCGCCAGAGAGCATCGCGCTCCGGCCCGCCTCTCCGCGCGATTCCGCGCGGCTGCTGCTGGTTTCCGGTGACGCGCCCTTTGAAGACTATAGCGTCCGCGATCTCCCGTCCCTGCTCCGCGCGGGCGACGTTCTGGTCTTCAATGATACGAAGGTCATTCCCGCTCAGCTGGAAGGCAGGCGCGGGGAGGCGAAGGTCGGCGCGACGCTCCACAAGCGCCTCGGCCTGCGTCAGTGGCAGGCTTTCCTCCGCAACGCCAAGCGCGTGCGCGACGGCGACCGGATCGATTTCGGTGAGGGTGTCACGGCTCTTGCGGGGCCGCGCGATGAGGATGGCGGCGTTACTCTGACCTTTGAAGGGGATGAGCCCGTCGAACTGCTGCTGGAGCGGGCGGGCCGCATGCCGCTGCCGCCTTATATCGCCAGCAAGCGGCCCACGGATGCCCGCGACCGCAGCGACTATCAGACCATGTTCGCGAGGGAGGACGGAGCCGTCGCGGCCCCGACCGCAGCGCTGCACTTCACACCGGAGCTTATGGCGGCGCTTCAAAAGGCTGGTATCGCTTCGGAAACGCTGACCCTTCATGTCGGCGCGGGGACCTTCCTTCCGGTGAAGGCGGACGACACGGACGATCATCGCATGCATGCCGAATGGGGCCGCATCGACCAGGCGACGGCGGACCGTCTGAACGCCGCCCGGCAACAGGGCGGCCGCCTGATTGCGGTGGGCACGACCAGTTTACGCCTGCTGGAAAGCGCTTGCGGGGAGGATGGCGTCATCCGTCCCTTTGCAGACGAAACCCGCATCTTCATTACGCCGGGCTATCGCTTCCGCGCGGTTGACGGGCTTATGACCAACTTCCATCTGCCGCGCTCGACACTCTTCATGCTGGTGAGCGCGCTCATGGGCCGGGAACGGATGCAGGCGGTTTACGCCCACGCCATTGCGACCGGCTACCGCTTCTATTCCTACGGCGACTCCTCGCTTCTGCTTCCCTGATCCTGGGCGTCCCGCAGCGCCTGCGCGATCCCCGTCAATATCGCCGCCGCCGCGCCGCTCATCTCCCCGGCGCGCGATCCGTGCACAAAGCCGACGCTCCGCCGCAGTTCAAAATCCTTCAGCCTTGCGCGGGCCATGCCGGGCCAGCGGTACGACATCGGCATCACCGTGACGCCAAGTCCCGTCGCCACCATCTGCATCACCCGCTCGTCATTGGTGGATCGGAATGTGAAATGCGGCCGCACGCCTCTTGCGACGAAGTGGCGGCTGGTGGCGGACAGCGCCTCGCAATGCCTACGTACGATCATCGGATCTGAGGCCAGTTCTTCCGCCGCAATCTCCTCCCGCCCCGCCAGTGGATGGTTGGCCGATAGCGCGACACCATAGCCCTCATCAATAATCATTTCGCTCTTGCCGTCCCGCACCAGCGTCAGCGCCACATCGATCCGTCCGCTGTCGATCCGCCCGATCAGCTCGCGCTCATTGCCCGGCAGCAATTCGACTGAGTTACCGGCATTCAGTCCGCCAACGCCTATCGCGCGAGCAACAACATCCCCGGCGATGCTGTTGAGGACACCGATGCGCAGCGGAGCGCCACCCGGCTCCTTCGCCACTGCCTGTTCCGCAAGGTTGAATTCGCGCTCGATCCGCCGCGCATGATTCATCAACCGCGTGCCCGCCGCCGTCAGCTCAACCCGCTGGTTGTTGCGTATGAAGAGGGCAACGCCGGTCATCTGCTCCAGCTTTGCAATGCCGGTGGACAAGGTCGGTTGCGACACATGGCAATGCGCGGCAGCGCGGGAGAAATTACCCTGGTCGATCACGGCCAGAAAATAGCGGAGCAGATAGCGCTCGATCATAGATGGAAACTATACACTTATCCCATCCGTTTCAATTTTCCCTGCTGGTTCATCGACGGTAGGATGCGCGGCAGGAGAGGATAGCGATGACCGATTTCGATTTCGGGCTGGGCGATGCTGCGGAGATGATCCGGGAGGCTACGTCCCGCTTCGCTAGCGATCGCCTTGCGCCGCTCGCCAGCGAGATTGACGCTAAGGATTGGTTCCCCCGCGATCTCTGGCCCGACATGGGCGCGCTTGGCCTCCACGGCATCACCGTCGAGCAGGAAGATGGCGGCCTTGGCCTCGGCTATTTGGAACATGTGGTCGCGCAGGAGGAAGTGGCGCGGGCGTCCGCCTCCATAGGGCTGAGCTATGGCGCGCACTCCAATCTCTGCATCAATCAGATTCGGCGCTGGGCCTCCCCGGAGCAGAAGGCGCGTTATCTGCCCCGGCTGATCTCCGGCGAGCATGTGGGCGCGCTCGCCATGTCGGAATCCGGGGCTGGATCGGATGTGCTGTCGATGAAATTGCGCGCCGACCGCAAGGGCGACGGCTATGTGCTGAACGGCGCCAAATTCTGGATCACCAATGCCCCGGAAGCTGACACGCTGGTCGTCTATGCGCGCACCGACGAAGGGCCTCGCGGCATCACCGCTTTCCTGATCGAAAAGGGGTTCAAGGGCTTTTCCATCGGGCAGAAGATCGACAAGGTCGGCATGCGCGGTTCGCCCACCGCGGAACTGGTTTTCGACGATTGCGAGGTGCCCGCCGAAAATATCCTGGGTTCGCTCAACGGCGGCGTGGGCATCCTCATGTCGGGCCTCGACTACGAACGCGCGGTTCTTTCCGGCATCCAGCTCGGCATCATGCAGGCGTGTCTCGACATCGTGCTCCCCTATGTGCGGGAACGTCAGCAGTTCGGCAGGCCGATCGGCGCTTTTCAGCTGATGCAGGCGAAGGTAGCGGACATGTATGTCGCCCTGAATTCCGCGCGCGCCTATGTCTATGCCGTCGCTCGCGCCTGCGACAGGGGAAAGACGACCCGCTTCGATGCGGCGGGCGCGATATTGCTGGCGAGCGAGAATGCGGTGAAGGTCGCGCTGGAGGCGGTCCAGGCGTTGGGTGGAGCCGGCTATACGAAGGACTGGCCCGTCGAACGTTTCATGCGCGACGCCAAGCTGCTCGACATCGGAGCCGGGACCAACGAAATCCGCCGCATGCTGATCGGCCGCGAACTGATCGGAGCGTGAGTCAGGTGCGGCCGACGAACAGGAACCCGACCGCAGCCATGATGCAGAGGAAGGCTGCAAAATGCCGCCAATGGAGCGGCTCGCCCAGCACCGTCACCATGAAGCCGCCGAAGATGATCAAGGCAATCGCCTCCTGCGCGATCTTCAGCTGCCCGGCGCTCCAGCCATTGGCAAAGCCGACGCGGTTGGCCGGCACCGCAAAGCAATATTCGACAAAGGCGATGCCCCAGCTGATCAGGATCACCAGCAGGAGCGGCTTTTCCATCCCGCCCTTCAGGTGCCAATACCAGGCCACGGTCATGAACAGGTTGGAAATGACGAGCAGCAGGATGGTGGGCATGAATGGCCTCAAGCAAATGCGGACGCTGCGCTCTGGCACCGCTGACCCCCGGAGCGCAAGCCTGTGAGTGCGGCCGTCCTCGACAGCCAGATCGCGGCGGAGGGCGAAGCCTTCCGCGCCAATGATGCGAACAACCGTGCGCTCGCGTCCGAACTGCGCGATCGGGTTGCCCAGGCGGCGCTCGGCGGGTCGCAGGCGGCGCGCGACAGACACATGGCGCGCGGCAAATTACTGCCCAGGGACAGGGTGGAACGGTTGCTGGACCCCGGCAGCCCCTTTCTGGAACTGGGACAACTGGCCGCCAACGGCCTTTATCATGACGAAGTGCCCGGCGCGGGGCTGATCACCGGCATTGGCCGCGTGTCCGGCAGACAGGCGATGATCGTCTGCAATGACGCCACGGTGAAGGGCGGGACCTATTACCCGCTGACCGTGAAGAAGCATTTGCGCGCGCAGGAGGTCGCGCTCGAAAACCGTCTCCCCTGCATCTATCTGGTGGACAGCGGCGGCGCGAACCTGCCCAATCAGGCGGAGGTTTTTCCCGACCGCGAGCATTTCGGCCGCATCTTCTACAATCAGGCGCAAATGTCCGCACGCGGCATCGCCCAGATCGCCTGCGTGATGGGCAGCTGTACGGCAGGCGGCGCTTACGTTCCGGCGATGTCCGACGAAACGGTGATCGTTCGTAACCAAGGCACCATCTTCCTCGCCGGTCCGCCGCTGGTGCAGGCCGCGACCGGAGAGGTTATCAGCGCCGAAGATCTTGGCGGGGCGGAGGTGCATGGCCGCCGCTCCGGCGTCGTGGATCATGTCGCCGAAAATGACGAACATGCGCTGACGATCGTGCGCGATATCGTATCGACCCTCGCGCCAGTTGCGGCCAGCGGCGTCAACCTGCGCGATCCCCGGCCGCCCCGATATGACGCCGATCAGCTATACGGCATCATCCCGCCAGATGTGCGCGCGCCCTATGATGTACGCGAAGTCATCGCCCGCATTGTGGACGGCAGCGAATTTCACGAATTCAAATCCCTCTATGGCGCCACTTTGGTCTGCGGTTTTGCCCATATCTGGGGCATGCCGGTCGCCATCCTCGCGAACAATGGCGTGTTGTTCAGCGAGAGTGCGGTCAAGGGCGCTCATTTCATCGAGCTTGCCTGCCAGCGCCGCATTCCGCTGCTGTTCCTGCAAAATATCTCGGGCTTCATGGTGGGCGGCAAATATGAAGCGGAAGGGATCGCCAAACATGGGGCGAAGCTGGTCACCGCTGTCGCGACCGCCAGCGTCCCAAAGATCACACTGCTGATCGGTGGCAGTTTCGGTGCGGGCAATTACGGCATGTGCGGCCGCGCCTATGGCCCCCGCTTCCTGTTCAGCTGGCCCAACAGCCGCATATCGGTGATGGGTGGGGAGCAGGCGGCGAGCGTGCTGGCGACCGTTCACCGCGAAGCGGCCAAATGGACGGCAGAAGAAGCCGAAGCGTTCAAGGCGCCGATCCGCAAAAAATATGAGGATGAAGGCAATCCTTATTATGCCACCGCACGATTATGGGATGACGGCGTGATCGACCCGGCGCAGACGCGCGATGTGCTGGGGTTGGCCCTTGCCGCCGCGCTCAATGCGCCGGTGGAGGAGGCGCCCCGTTTCGGGCTGTTCCGCATGTGATGAAGTCCCTGCTCATAGCCAATCGCGGTGAGATCGCCCGCCGCATCATCCGGACCGCCCGGCGGCTGGGAATCAGGACGGTGGCCGTCTATTCCGACGCCGATACGGGCGCGCTGCATGTTCGCGAAGCCGATGAGGCGGTTCACATCGGTCCTTCGGCGCCCCAGCACTCCTATCTCGCGGGCGACCGGATCATCGCCGCGGCCCAGGCGTCAGGCGCGCAGGCGATCCACCCTGGCTATGGTTTCCTTTCGGAAAATGCCGCGTTTGCACAGGCGGTCATCGATGCGGGGCTGATCTGGGTCGGCCCGAACCCCGCCAGCATCGCCGCCATGGGTATGAAGGACGCCGCCAAGCGGCTGATGGCGGAAGCTGGCGTCCCGGTCACGCCCGGTTATCTGGGCGAGGACCAGGACCCCACCCAGTTGAAGGCCGAAGCCGACGCAATCGGCTACCCCGTCCTGATCAAGGCTGTCGCGGGCGGCGGCGGCAAGGGTATGCGGCGCGTGGATGAAGCCGCCGCTTTCGCCGAGGCGCTTCTATCCTGCCGCCGGGAGGCGCAATCCGCTTTTGGCGATGACCGGGTGCTGATCGAAAAATACATCCTCTCGCCGCGCCATATCGAAGTGCAACTGTTCGGCGACAGCCACGGCAATATCGTGCACCTGTTCGAGCGCGACTGCTCGCTTCAGCGCCGGCATCAGAAGGTCATCGAGGAAGCGCCTGCCCCCGGCATGGATCAGGCGACGCGGGAAGCGATCTGCGCAGCAGCCGTTCGAGCGGCGCGTGCCGTCGACTATGTTGGCGCGGGCACGGTCGAGTTCATCGCAGACGCAAGCGAGGGTCTGCGGGCCGATCGCATCTGGTTCATGGAGATGAACACGCGGCTTCAGGTCGAACATCCGGTGACGGAGGAGATTAGCGGCGTCGATCTCGTCGAATGGCAATTGCGCGTCGCCAGTGGCGAGCCGCTCCCCAGGAAACAGGAGGAGCTATCGATCAGCGGCCATGCGATCGAAGCCCGACTTTACGCCGAAGATCCCTGCAATCATTTTCTCCCCAGCACCGGCATGCTCGAGATTTTCTCGCTAGATGCGGCGGGTGACGACCGGGTTGAGAAAGCCGTTGCCCAAGGCGATAGCGTCAGCCCCTATTATGATCCGATGATCGCGAAGCTGATCTGTCACGCGGCCGATCGGGATGAAGCCATTGATCGCCTGCGTGCGCTTTGCGCGTCCGTGGAGACATGGCCGGTCAGGACCAATGCCGGTTTTCTCGCGCGACTGCTCAACGATGATTTCCGCCGGGGTTCAACCGACACCGGCTATATCGCCCAGCATCTGGAGCAGCTTGCCGCCAAGCCGCCTTTGCGGGCCTTGGATGAGGCCGCAGGGCTGCTTGCCGCGCTCTGGCTCGATAGCGTGCCGCCGGCTCTGCGTGGGTTCAGGCTCAATGGCCCGCGCCAGACCCGGATGCTGCTTACGGTCGACGGCCAGAACGAAACCGCAAATCTCGACCCGCTGAGCATTCCGGATGAGGATGCCGGTCATTGCAGGCGGCTGAGCGACGGCCGCATCCTCGTCCATCAGGATGGCGAGAGCTATGTCGTGGCCTTGGCCGAAACGCGCGCGGCGGTGGGCGGAGCCGCTTCGGACGGCGTCATCCGATCACCGATGCCGGGCCGTGTCACCGCAGTGAATGTGGAACAGGGGGCGGTGGTCGCGAAGGGCGATAAGCTGGTCGCCGTGGAGGCCATGAAGATGGAGCATGGCCTGACCGCGCCGTTCGACGGCGTCGTCGCCGAACTCGCCGCGGCGGAAGGGCAGCAGGTGGCGGAAGGGGCTCTGCTGCTGCGATTGGAGCCAAGCGGCAGCTGAACGGGAAAGGGGCCCGGCGATGCCGAGCCCCTCTCTATGTCGCGTGATCCGAATATCAGCGATAACGGCTGACGTCGCGCGAGCTATCGTTCCCGGTTTCGCTACCGGAACCCCATCCGCCGCTTTCCCGTCCCTCGCCGAACATGGCATTCTGTTCGCGTTCGGTCCGCCAGGCCGTATGTGCTTCATCAGCGGTCTTTTCCAGCGTGACCCGCTGTTCATCGACCGACCTGATCCAGGATGACGGCACGGAATGATGAACGCCGCCCGCATCTTGGTCAGTCTTCGTCAGGATGATGCGATCGCCGCTCAGTTTATCGACCGTGCCGACATGTTCGCCATCGCTGCCCACGACTTCCATATGCTCGCGTACCTGCTGCACCGCCTGGCGCTGCTCGGTGCGGCGGTTGCGCCAGCTGCCGAATTCACTGTTGAAGCGGTCACGATGTTCCCGCTGATATTCGGCATAGTCGCGGTCCAGTTCGTTGATCCGCTCCTGACGCCAGGCATAATAGTTGGCGTCGTGATGCGCGCCATAATCATGCGTCGGCCCATAGGAGCGGATGCGGTTGCCATGATCTTCGCTGCCAAAGCCGCTCCGCTCTCCGGTGAAGGGGGCGTAGCCCCGGTTCGGAAGATACTGGTTGGCGCGTGAAGCCGACGCGAAGCCGATCCGGCTACTCTCATCGCGCGGGTCGCCATAGGGACGGTTATAATATTCGTCATATTCCCGGCGGCGTTCGGCCTCTTCATCGCCGAACCAGCTGCGGATCTCATCCCCTGCGCGATCGAAGAAGCCGCGCTCCTCAGGGTCGTAATCCTGTGGCGCGCGCCGCGTCTCCGGCCCGCTGAATTGCCCGCGCGTACCGTAGCGGTAGCTGCGATCGTCACGCCAGTCGCGCTGCCCGCGATAGCGGTCGGTCCCACGATCCCAATCGCCACGAGTCCTGTCATAGTCTCCGTAACGACGTCCACCTTGATAGCCCATCGTCTGTCTCCTTGACTGCTGTTGCTACGGCCCAGGGCCGTTGCCTGTTCAATGAGCTTTGAGGGCGGTTCGTTCCGGACGTTACGTACCGGTAACGTCCCTGCTTTGCACCGGCCGGGCGACCGTGCGGGCGTAGTTTCGCAGTGACCCGTTTCCCGCAAAAAGACCGTTGCAAGGGCATCTGCGCTCGCTTATAGGCAGCGCTCCTTACGGGGCCGTAGCTCAGCTGGGAGAGCGCGTCGTTCGCAATGACGAGGTCAGGGGTTCGATCCCCCTCGGCTCCACCACCCCTCTTAACATGGGGTGATCCGGAAGGACTTTACCGCCACTGTCATCGCCGCCTATGGCGGCTCCATGGCGTCCACCAACATCCAAGGCCGCTCCGCTGCAACAGCGGTGATCGTTCGCGACATGGCGGATGGGCCGCCGCATATCCTGATGATGGAACGCGCCGGAACCATGGCCTTTGCGGCGGGCGCGCTGGTCTTTCCCGGCGGCGCTGTCGATCAGGCGGATCGCGATCTGGCCGACGCGATGCCCGGAACGCAGCCGCTTGAGGAGGCCGCAGCGCGTATCGCCGCGATCCGCGAGACGTTGGAGGAAAGCGGCCTTGCGATCGGTTTCCCGGCCCCGCTTGGCCCAGAACAGGCGCGCGAAATGCGGCATGCTCTGCTGCGCGGCGAAAGCCTGTCGGCCATTCTCCAGTCGCATGGGCTGGACTTGGCGCTCGATCATCTGGTGCCGTTCAGCCGCTGGCATCCCGCAGGCGCGGAAACGCCGAGAAGGGTCTATGACACCCGCTTCTATCTGACGCGCGCGCCGGAGGGGCAGGAGGCAAGCGTCGATGCGACAGAGAATGTCCGCCTGTTCTGGAAGAGTGCGCAGGACACGATCCACCTGTGCGACGCGGGCGGGGGCCGGATCATCTTTCCGACCCGCCGCAATCTTGAGCGGCTTGCGCTCTTCGACAGCTTCGAAGCCATGGCGGCGCATGCGGCCTCTTTTTCCGTCGAAAAGATTTGCCCTTGGGTGGAGGAGCGGGACGGGGAGCGTCACCTGTGCATCCCAGACCATCTTGGCTATCCCATAACGTCGGAACCGATGGGCCGCGTGCAGCGTGGTTAGGCCATGCGCCGGATCCACCTCATTTTACGCAGGCTTGTGCTGCTCGCCGCATTCCTGGTCCTCGCGCTGATCAGCTATGGCTATGTGCGGCAGCGGCCGCAGGATCTCCCCTGGACAGACCTTGACCTGGCCCAGCCGGTCGGCCTCTTCACCGGGCGAAAACTCGCGGGGCTGACTCAGGACCCGGCCCGCTGCCGCGCCCTGCTGGATCGGGCAGGCGTGCCCTATACACCGGTGCAGCCGGGCGGCAGCGGCCAGTGCCGGTACAACGATGCGGTCCGGCTGAAACCGCAGGAGGGCAATGCCCGCCTGTCTCCTGCTGCGGTTGCGCCTTCCTGTCCGGTGGCCGCCGCGCTCAAGCTGTGGGAATGGCATGTGGTCCAGCCCGCCGCGCAGCAGAGCTTCGGGCAAGCGGTCAAGTCCATCAACCATTTCGGCTCCTACAGCTGCCGTCGGCTCTATGGCCGCTCACAGGGCGACTTCAGCGAACATGCCACGGCTGATGCGATCGACATCAGCGGCTTCACGCTCGCGGACGGACGGCGGATCAGCGTCGCGGCGGATTGGAGCGGCGGCGGCAAGGAAGCCGAATTTCTCCGACTTGTCCGCAAAGGCGCGTGCCAGTTTTTCGCGACCGTCCTGTCTCCCGACTATAATGCCGCGCACCGCGATCATTTTCATTTGGACCAGGCGGAGCGGGGCGCATTTGGCTGGCGCGGGTGCCGCTGATCGCTGCTGTGGACTCGCGGCCTGCCGAGGCATAAATTCTACACCTTCACCTATGGAGGTGGTCATGCCGCAATTCGTGATCGAGAGGGAAATGCCCGGGGCGGGCAGGCTGCGCAGCGATGAGCTGCGAAACGCATCGCAGGGCTCCTGCCATGTTCTGCGCGAACTTGGGCCGGAGATCCAATGGGTGCACAGCTATGTCACTGACGACAAGATCTACTGCATCTATCGCGCACCGAGCGAAGAGTTGATCCGCCAGCATGCGGAACTGGCGGGCCTCCCCGCCAACAGCATTGCGCGCGTGCGGGCGACGATCGACCCGACGACCGCCGAGTAGCTACTGGCCGAAGCCCGCCTGCCGGGCGAGATCGACGGCTTCCCTTGCCGCAGCCAGAAGCGCGCCGCTCTTCGCCTCGCATTCGCGCTGCTCATATTCCGGCGTGGAATCGGCGACGATGCCTGCCCCTGCCTGCACATGCATGACGCCGTCCTTCAGCACAGCGGTGCGCAGGACGATGCAGCTGTCCATATTGCCGTCCGGTGCGAAATAGCCGACGCCGCCCGCATAGGCCCCGCGCGTTTCCGGCTCCAGTTCGGCGATGATCTCACAGGCGCGCACCTTGGGCGCGCCTGAAACGGTGCCTGCGGGAAAGCCTGCGAATAACGCGTCGAGGGCGTCCTTGTCGGGTGAAAGTCGCCCGACCACGTTCGACACGATATGCATGACGTGGCTGTAGAATTCGACCGTATAGCTGTCCGTGACCGTTACCGTCCCGGCGCTCGCCACCCGGCCCACATCATTGCGGCCCAGGTCCAGCAGCATTAGATGTTCGGCGCGTTCCTTCGGATCGGCGAGCAGGCTTTCGCGATTGGCCGCATCCTCGACCGCCGTCTTGCCGCGCGGACGGGTGCCCGCGATCGGCCGGATGGTGACTTCCCCGTCCCGCGCGCGAACCAGAATTTCCGGGCTGGATCCGATCAGCGCGAAGCCGGGCAGGTCCAGATAATAGAGAAAGGGCGAGGGATTGATCCGTCGCAGGGAACGATAGAGGGCGATCGGGGGCAAGGTGAAGGGGCTGGTGAAACGCTGCGCCAGCACAACCTGGAATATGTCGCCTGCGACGATGTAGTCCTTCGCCCGCTCGACCATGCTCTTGTAGCGGCCCGGCTCCAGCGCCGGTGTCACCTCCACATCCGCTATCTCCGGCTGCGGCGGCTGGGAGGGTAGGGGCGCGGCAAGGCGAGCGGCCGTCGCATCGATGCGGTCGAGCGCCTGCTCGATCGCCGCGTCGGCATTGCTGAAGCTGCCCTTCCACACTGGCGCGACGAGATAGAGCGCGTCTGCGAGCCTGTCGAAAACCAGGATGACGGTTGGCCGCACGAACAGCATGTCCGGCAGGTCGAGCGGATTGGGGGCGGGGCGGGGGAGCTTCTCCACCAGGCCCACGGTCTCATAGCCGAAATAGCCTACAAGGCAGGCGAGCGCCGCAGGAAGCGCGGGATCCAGCTCTGCCCGGCATTCCGCGACCAGAGCCCGCAACGCCTCCAGCGCGCCTATGGGCTCCGCCACAAACGCGTCGCGATCGTTCGCCCAATTGCGGTTGATCTCGGCGGACTGGCCTTGCGCGCGGAAAACCAGGTCGGGTGCGAGGCCGATCAAGCTGTAGCGGCCGCGAACAGCGCCGCCTTCCACCGATTCCAGCAGGAAATCCCCGCGATCAGGCTCGAACAGCTTCAGGGCAGCGGAGATCGGCGTGTCCGTGTCCGCGATCTGGCGGCGCCACACCAGAGCGGACTTGCCTGCGGTGAGTGCAGCGCGAGCGGCCGCTATGCCATCATTGCCCGCAGGGCCGACGCCGGTCGCCATCTTATTGCGCGCCGGCATTGGTGCTGGCGAGCGCCCGCTGCACATTGGCGACTGCCGACGGGTTGCGGGTTACGCCAAGCTGCTTTTCCACCGCCCGTTCGAACTGCTGGCCATATTCCTGGCCGACGACATCGCTCAACTGGCCACGGACCTGGTCGAGCAGCGCGGTCTGCCCGCCTGCATCGCCATGCTTGATGCCGTTCAACTGCACGACGAAATAGCCGCGATCCTGGCCGATCGGCAGTGTCTTGACGCTGTTGGCGGCCATGGAAAAGAGGATGGCGACCTCGGCAGGCGGGCGCTGTCCTTCGCGCATGATGTCGGCGCGGCGGCCGCCCACGGTCTGGGGCGCGGGCAGGGCGACGCCGGCTTGCGCGACAGCATCGGCCAGCTTCATGCCCTTGGCGACCTTCGCCCGGATCTGTTCCGCCAGCGCCTTTGCCTTCGCATTGCCCTGCGCCAGCTTATATTGGGCGACAACCAACGGCTTCACCTTGTCCAGCGGGGGCGGCGCGGCCGTGCGAATGTCCGCAGGCGCGGCCAACGCGTAACGCTGATCAGCTGTGATCGGGATAAGCTGCGCGTCATCATCCTGGCTCATCTGGAATACAGGAGCCAGCAGCGGGCGGACGTCGGCTGAAGCTTGATAAGCCTGATCCTCGACCTGCTTGCCGTTCGCCAGCAGGAAGGGCGTGGTTTCCAGTTTCAGGCCGTTGTCCTTGACCACTTCCTCGAAGCTGCCGCCATCGGCGATCTGATCCTCCACCTTGCCGGTGAATTCGCTCAGCAGGCGCTTCTGCTTCTGGGTACGCAGCGTCGCGGCGATTTCGTCGCGCACGGCGGGAAGTGCGCGCGCCGGGATGGTCTTCACGGACGAGACCCGCAGGATCACCCATCCAAGCGATCCGCGCAGCGGCCCTACCAACTCGCCCTGCTTGGCGGCGAAAGCGGCATTGGCGACGGCGGCCGAAGACGAAGCGGTCAGCGCTTCACGGCTCTGGTCGCTCAGCGTCGATACGGCCAGCCCTGCACTCTGGGCAGCAGCGGCGAGCGACTTGCCGCCCTTCACTTCGGCGGCGATCGCCTTGGCGGCCGCTTCGGTCGGCAGGATCAGCTGTTCGAAGCTGCGGCTTTCCTTCGCGGCATAGCTCGCCTTGTTCTGATTATAGGCGGCGGTGATTTCGGCGTCGGTCGGCTGGGCGGCCTGGGCGAAGCGTTCGCCATCGATCACCGCGTAACGGATGCGCCGCTGTTCGGGAATCGTGAAGCGCGCTGCATTCTGCCGGTAATAGTCGGCAAGCTGCGCGTCGCTGGGGTCCTTGATATCCTTGAACGCCATCGCCGGAACGGCGGCGATCGTACCCTGCCGCGCCTCAAGCAACAGTGAGGCGTAGGGCAGGATGACGCTGTCGGGCAGCTTCACGCCCAGGCCCAGCGGCGCAAGCATCTGCCGCTCCAGAATCTCGCGCGTGATATCTTCGCGCAGCGCCTGTTCGGTGATCCGTTCGCGCAGCAGCAACTGACGGAAATTTTCCTGGCTGAAATTGCCGGCCGCGTCCTGGAAGGCGGGGATCTGCGCGATCTGGGCATCGACCAGGCGCTTGGAGATATGTACGCCCTGGTCCTTCGCATATTCCTTCAGGGTCATCGCAGCGACCAGCTGGTCATAGATCTGACCCGCAGCGCCCTGCGCCAGAAACTCGTTGATCTGCAGGCCGGGGTTCGCGCGGCGCGCATTTTCAAAGACCCGCTGCACCCGTTCCTGAAGCTGGGTGAGGGTCAGGCGCGTGCCGCCCGTCTTGGCGACCGTTTCACCGCCGCCTCCGCCCAGAGAGGTCCCGAACTTGCCGCTGGTTATGTCGCCCATGATGAAGGCCGCCGCGACGACGCCGAGGAAGAGCAGCGCGAAAACCGCGCCGAATTTCGAATGTATGAAGCGGCGGAGGATCGAAAGCATGAAGGAAGTCCGGAATAGAAAGACTTTACGGTGGCCCGCTTTAGGGGCGGATCGTCGCGTCGGCAAGTGTGGCATGGCTGGACAAATGGACTGCTCTTGTCCATCCGCCTCGGCAGGTTGGTCGGTCCCGACCGGCAAGACGGATTGATGACTGAAGGGGTATGGATTGATGGGCAGGCGCAAGCTCGTGGTCGGCAACTGGAAGATGAACGGCCTCCGCGCTCAGTTGGGCGAGGTTGAGGCGATCGGCGGCGTTGCCGCGGAACATCCGGGGGTCGAGGTCGGCCTGTGCCTTCCCGCGACGCTGATCGCCCCGGCGAGCGCAGTGAACGGCGCAGCCTTCGTCGGTGCGCAGGACTGCCATATGAAGGACAGCGGCGCACATACCGGCTGCCTTTCCGCAGCGATGCTGGCCGAAGCAGGCGCGAGCTGGACGATCGTCGGCCATAGCGAGCGGCGGCAAGATCAGGGCGAGAGCGATGCCGATGTGGCGGCCAAGGCGCTCGCGGCAAAGGCTGCGGGCCTGAAAGTCATCCTCTGCGTGGGCGAAAGCCTGGACGTGCGCGATGCGGGCGATGCGGAAAGCGTCGTGTCGGCCCAACTGCTCGCCTCGCTGCCCGAAGGCGCGGCGGCGGACTGGCTGGCCATCGCTTATGAACCGATCTGGGCAATCGGCACCGGACGCATCCCCACGATGGAAGCGGTCGAAGCAATGCACAAGGCGCTGCGCACAGCGCTCGGCGGCCGCATCAGCGAGGGTGAGGCTGGCGCGATGCGCATCCTCTATGGCGGGTCGATGAACGGCGAGAATGCGGCCGAACTGATGGCGATCGAGGATGTCGATGGCGGCCTGGTCGGCGGCGCCAGCCTGACGGCGGCGAAATTCGCGCCCGTGATTGCGGCGGCGGCTTAACTCTCAAATCACCCCCTTCCTTCCACGGGAGGGGGTTTAGTGCGGTTGCCCCCGCCGCCCTTCGCCGCTATGGGCTCCCCAACGCACCCATTGGGACAGATTCCTCGCATGTTCACTTTCATCCTCGTCGTGCAGGCCATTGTCGCGGCCCTGCTTGTCACCGTCATTCTGATGCAGAAGTCGGAAGGTGGCGGCCTTGGTGTAGGTGGCAGTCCGGCTGGGCTGATGTCGGCGCGCGGCGCGGCGGACTTCCTGACCCGTTCGACGACGGTTCTCGCGTCCATCTTCGTGCTGTTGTCGGTGGTTCTGGCGGTGATCGCGTCGGTCCAGCATGCGCCGAGCGATATCGACACCTCATTGGTGAAGCAGGCGCCTGCGGCTCCCGCCGCTCCGGCTCCGGCCCCCGCGAACGCAAATCCGCTTGCCGGTGCAGCGGGCGCGGCCAGCAATGGCCAGGCGGCAAACGGCGCAGTTCCGCTCGCCAACTGATCTTTTCGATCACATTTCCGATCTTTTTTTGCTCGCGCGTGGATTCGCGCGCTTGCCCAACTTGTTTGTAAAAGGCTAAGCCTCCACTCCCATGGCGCGGTATATTTTCATCACCGGCGGCGTGGTCTCCTCGCTTGGTAAAGGCCTTATGGCCGCATCGCTCGCAGCACTGCTGCAGGCGCGAGGTTTCCGTGTGCGTATCCGGAAGTTCGACCCCTATCTCAACGTCGATCCGGGCACGATGAGCCCGTATCAGCATGGCGAAGTCTATGTGACCGATGACGGGGCGGAAACCGACCTCGACTTGGGTCATTATGAGCGCTTCACCGGCGTTTCGGCGCGGCAGTCGGACAATGTGACGCAGGGCCGTGTCTATCAGACGATCATCCAGCGCGAGCGGCGCGGCGATTATCTTGGCGCGACGGTGCAGGTGATCCCGCACGTCACCGATGAGATCAAGGCGTTCGCCGTGGCCGATTCGGACGATCTGGATTTTGTCCTCTGCGAAATCGGCGGCACCGTCGGCGACATCGAATCGCTGCCCTTCATGGAAGCGATCCGCCAGCTGCATAACGACCTCGGCCGCAACCGGTCGATCTTCGTCCATGTGACGCTGGTCCCCTATATCGCGGCGGCGGGTGAGCTGAAGACCAAGCCGACGCAGCATAGTGTGCGCGAACTGACCTCGCTCGGTATCCAGCCCGACATATTGCTCTGCCGCTGCGAACATCCGCTGCCCGACAGCGAGCGCGCGAAGATCGCGCTCTTCTGCAACGTCCGCAAGGAAGCCGTGATCCCGGCGCTCGACGCCAGCAGCATCTATGCCGTCCCCGCACAATATCATGCCGAAGGACTGGACGAGGAAGTGCTGCGCGCCTTCGGCATCGAGGGGGCTCCCAAGCCGTCGCTCGACCGCTGGATCGACATCATGGATCGCCAGCAGAATCCGGAAGGCGAAGTGACGATCGGCGTCGTCGGCAAATATGTCGGCCTGCCGGACGCCTATAAATCGCTCTATGAGGCGCTGACCCATGGCGGCTTCGCCAATCGGGTGAAGGTGAACATCAAGTGGATCGACGCCGAACTGTTCGAGGAAGAGGGCGCGGACATCGCGGCCCGGCTCGAACCCATGCACGGCATCCTGGTCCCCGGCGGCTTCGGCGTGCGCGGGTCCGAAGGCAAGATCGCCAGCGTCAAATTCGCGCGTGAGCGGCGAGTGCCCTTCTTCGGCATCTGCCTTGGCATGCAGATGGCCTGCATCGAAGGCGCGCGGAACACGGCCGGGATCGAAAATGCGTCCACCACCGAATTTGGCGAAACGTCAGAGCCGGTCGTCGGCCTCATCACCGAATGGATGAGCAAGGAAGGTCTGCAGAAGCGCACGGCCGAAACGGATCTGGGTGGCACCATGCGGCTCGGCGCCTATCCGGCGAAGCTCACCGGCAACAGTGTCGTCGCTGGCATCTATGGCGCGAGCGAGATCAGCGAACGCCACCGGCACCGCTACGAAGTCAATGCGGGCTACCGCGATCCGCTGGAAAAGGGCGGCCTCATCTTCTCGGGCATGTCGCCGGACGGCACCCTGCCGGAGATTGTCGAGCGGCCGGACCATCCCTGGTTCGTGGGCGTGCAGTTCCATCCGGAACTCAAGTCCAAGCCCTTCGACCCGCATCCGCTGTTCGCGAGCTTCATCGAAGCAGCGGTGAAGCAGAGCCGGTTGGTTTGATATTTGTACCCGTCACCCCAGCGCAAGCTGGGGTCCGGCCAACGCTTAGCCTCTTGAGATCCCAGCTTGCGCTGGGATGACGATAACGGAAGATAAGGGGGCTAAGCCGCAGGCGTCAGCTTGAGCAGCCGCCCCTGCGACCCTTGCCCGCCATCCTCCAGCAGCCACAGCGCCCCGTCAGGGCCTTGCTCGACCTCGCGAATCCGTGCGCCCATGTCCCACTGATCGGCCTTGGACGCCGTCTCTCCGTCCAGCTTCACCCGCACCAGCGCCTGGCTCGACAGGCCGCCGATGAAGAGGGAATTTTCCCACTGCGGGAACATGTCGCCTGAATAATAGAGCAGCCCCGCAGGCGAAATCACCGGGTTCCACCAGACCTTGGGCGCTTCGAAACCGTCATGCGGGCTGTGATCCGGAATCAGCTTGCCGTCATAATGGTCGCCGTTCGACACCCTGGGATAGCCATAGTTGAGCGCGGGTTTGATCAGGTTCACCTCATCGCCACCCTTGGGTCCCATTTCCTGCTCCCAAAGTCGCCCGTCCTTGTCGAACGCGATGCCTAGCAGGTTGCGGTGGCCGTAGGACCAGATGGCAGGATGAAAGCCCTTTGCCGCGAGAGGGTTGCCAGCAGCGGGCGTGCCGTCGAGGTTCAGGCGCAAGACCTTGCCCAGCGTTGACTTCGGGTCCTGCGCAGGATCGAATTTCTGTCGCTCGCCATTGGTGAAAAAGAGATAGCGGCCATCGGGCGAGAAGGCGATGCGGCCGGAATAATGGCCGTTGCCCTCCACATAGGGCGTGGCGCGGAAGATCGTCCTGACGCCCTCCAGGCGGGCCGTGCCGTCGCTGGCCTGGTTGAAGGCGCCGGTTGCAAGCGCGACGCCCTTGCCCCCGGAGCCGCTTTCCGAAAAGCTGAAATAGACCTTCCTGTCCTGCGCGAAACTGGGTGCGAGGACGACGTCCATCAAACCTCCCTGTCCGGCGCTATCGACCTTTGGGATACCCGCGACAGCTATCTTGGTCCCGTTCCCCGGGTCGAACAGGATCATCTCGCCCGTCTTTTCCGTGATCAGCGCGCGGCCATCGGGAAGGAAAGTCATCGCCCAGGGCGAATCAAAATCCGCAATGATCGAGGTCTTGAACGGCTTGGCGCCCCCCGCTGCGCTATTCTGGCCCTCGGCATTGTCAGCAGAGCAGGCGAGCAGCGCGAGGGGCAGGGCAGCGATCAGGACGCGATTCATTCCAACCTCCGTTCGGGCTGAGCTTGTCGAAGCCCAATGATCGAAGACAATAGAGGCCCTTCGACATTCCAACGAGACAAGTGGCTCGTTGGAACAGGGCGAGCGGAAATGTCTATACTATCGACTGACGAATAATGTTGCAGCTTTGCAGCTTCCCGCATATATCGCGCTTGCTTCCTTACATCGTCAAACATGTCAGGGTCGCGGGCGGGGACGCTCGCGGCGAGGAAAGCGCACATATTCTGTTGGAGACTGCATGGCGGACATCGCCGAACTGACTGCGCTGATCGAACCGGAGGTGAAGGCTCTGGGGTTCGACCTCGTGCGCATCAAGCTGTTCGGGTCGGGTGACGAATATACGCTGCAGATCATGGCGGAAAATCCGGCGACGAAACAGCTCGTCATCGAAGACTGCGCCACCATTTCGCGCCGCCTGTCGGACGTTCTGGACGAGGCTGATCCGATCGAGGAAGCTTATCGCCTCGAAGTCAGCTCACCGGGCATCGACCGGCCGCTGACCCGCCTGCACGACTTCATGGAATGGGCCGGGCATGAGGCGAAGATCGCCACGACCGAAACCGTCGCCGGGCGCAAGAGCTTCCGCGGCGTGCTGAACGGCGTCGAGGGCGAGGATATCCAGTTCAAGGACAATAAGGCCGGGGAGGTCACCATCCCCTTCGCGACCGTGGGTGAGGCCAAGCTCGTGCTGACCGACGCCCTCATTTCTGCTACCATGCCGCTCTCTTCCGAGGGTGCGGACGAGTTTGACACCGAAGAATAAGGGTTCGACTGCCATGGCCAACGCCATTTCCGCCAACAAGGCCGAGCTGCTCGCGATTGCGAACAGCGTCGCCAGCGAGAAGATGATCGACAAGGCGATCGTCATCGAGGCGATGGAAGATGCGATCCAGCGCGCCGCCCGTGCGCGTTATGGTGCGGAAAACGACATCCGCGCAAAGCTTGATCCCGACAGCGGCGACCTGCGCCTGTGGCGCGTCGTCGAAGTGGTCGAGGCCGTGGACGACTATTTCAAGCAGGTCGACCTCAAGCAGGCGCAGAAGCTGAAGAAGGACGCCGTGATCGGCGACTTCATCGTCGATCCGCTGCCCCCGATCGACCTCGGCCGCATCGACGCCCAGTCGGCCAAGCAGGTGATCTTCCAGAAGGTCCGCGACGCCGAGCGCGAGCGTCAGTTCGAAGAATTCAAGGACCGCGTGGGTGAGATCATCACCGGCGTCGTCAAGTCGGTCGAGTTCGGCCATGTCGTCGTCAATCTCGGTCGCGCCGAGGGCGTGATCCGCCGTGATCAGCAGATCCCCCGCGAAGTCGTCCGCGTCGGCGACCGCATCCGCTCGGTGATCCTGAACGTGCGCCGCGAAAACCGGGGTCCGCAGATTTTCCTCAGCCGCGCGCACCCCGAATTCATGAAGAAGCTGTTCGCGCAGGAAGTGCCCGAAATCTACGACGGCGTGATCGAGATCAAGGCCGCCGCTCGCGATCCGGGCAGCCGCGCCAAGATCGGCGTCATCAGCCGCGACAGCAGCATCGACCCGGTCGGCGCCTGCGTCGGCATGAAGGGCAGCCGCGTGCAGGCCGTCGTGCAGGAAATGCAGGGCGAGAAGATCGACATCATCCCCTGGTCGGAAGATACCGCGACCTTCGTCGTTAACGCGTTGCAGCCCGCGCAGGTCGCCCGCGTCGTCATCGACGAGGAAGAAGAGCGGATCGAAGTCGTCGTCCCCGACGATCAGCTCTCGCTCGCCATCGGCCGTCGCGGTCAGAATGTCCGCCTCGCCAGCCAGCTGACCGGCAAGGCGATCGACATCATGACCGAGGCCGACGCGTCCGAGAAGCGCCAGAAGGAATTCGTCGCCCGTTCCGAACTGTTCCAGAACGAGCTGGATGTGGACGAAACCCTCTCGCAGCTGCTTGTGGCCGAAGGCTTTGGCGAGCTGGAAGAAGTTGCCTATGTCGGCGTCGAGGAACTGGCCGCGATCGAGGGCTTCGACGAAGACCTCGCCGCCGAGTTGCAGAGCCGTGCGCAGGAAGCGCTGGAGCGCCGCGAGGCCGCTGCCCGCGAAGAACGCCGGGCGCTGGCCGTTGACGACGCGCTGGCTGATATGCCGCACCTTACCGAAGCCATGCTGGTGACGCTGGGTAAGGCGGGCATCAAGACGCTCGACGATCTGGCCGACCTCGCTACGGATGAACTCGTTGCGAAGAAGCGGGTCGACCAGCGTCGCCGCCGTAGCGAAACGTCGGAAGACAAGGGTGGCGTGCTCGCCGAATATGGCCTGAGTGAAGAGCAGGGCAATGAGATCATCATGGCCGCTCGCGCACACTGGTTCGAAGGTGAGGAAGCCTAAGCGCTCATGCCCTTTGTCGACATCCGTCTGGCCGGAAACGCCACCCGTGAGCAGAAGGCGGCCATCGTCGCCGACGTCACCCAGTCGCTCGTCGAGCGGCTGGGGAAGCCGGCCTCTGCCGTCCAGGTGGTGATTTCGGAAATCTCGACGGAAAATTACGGGTCGGGCGGCATATTGATTGCGGACCGGCCGCCCGCGCCAAAGCTAGGGGAGGACGCCAATGCTGCGGTCACTTCCCGATGAGAGGCTAAAGCCGACATTTAGCGCTGCCATATCCTCACCCCTCCCTTTCAAGGAAGGGGCCGGGGGTGGGTGCGATTGCGAGAGCAATCGCCAGCAACGGTGGTATAGGAAAGGTGGTAACGCGTTTTGCGCGACCCACCCTCGTCCAGAGTCACGCGGCTCTGGACGACTCTCCCTTGAAAGGGAGGGGCTCGCCCGATGACCGAACGCAAATGCATCCTCTCAGGCGACCGCGCTGATCCTGAAGCTTTGATCCGCCTTGCGGTCGGCCCCGAAGGTCAGGTCCTGCCCGACATCCGCGCCAAGGCGCCTGGCCGCGGCGCTTGGATCGGTGTTCCCCGCGCCGAACTGGAACAGGCCCTCGCCAAGGGTAAGCTCAAGGGCGCGCTAGCCCGCGCGTTCAAGACCGGCGATCTGCAGATTCCCGACACGCTGCCAGCGCTTATCGAGGACGGGCTGCGGAAGGCGTTGCTCGATCGGCTGGGGCTGGAAGCGAAGGCGTCCATGGTCCTCACGGGCTCTGAAAAAATCGATGTGGCCTGCCGCAAGGGCGACGTGGTGCTGCTGCTCCACGCGAGCGATGCGGCCGCCGACGGCAATCGAAAGCTCGACCAGGCTTTGCGCGTCGGGCAGGAAGCTGAAGGCACGGATTTGGCAGGCATCGTCTTGCCTGTGGACCGACACGCCCTATCTATGGCAATGGGGCGGGACAATGTCGTCCATATCGCAGTGACCGACTCGCGTGCGGCGTCGCGTCTGCGTGCGGCCATAGGCCGCTTGGAAAGCTATCTGGGTTGCGCTACCGGGGCGCCGGTGCATGGGGAGCAGGACTCCGCCAATGCGCTGGGCGCCTGAGGCCGCATATGAATAAGGCGCCGACGGGCCTTGCCGGTCGGGATGAAGCGAAGGGTACTATTCAGTCGTATGAGTGACAGCAAGGAAGACAAGCCGGTTCTGGGCCGCAAGCCGCTGGGCATCAAGCGGACCGTCGAATCCGGCCAGGTGCAGCAGCAGTTCAGCCATGGCCGCAAGAATACGGTCGTGGTCGAGGTGAAGCGGCGCCGCATCCTGGGCAAGCCGGGCGAAGCCGGCGCGCCCACGCCTGCGCCGCAGCCTGATCCGACCCCGGCGCCCGCTGCGGCCGCACCTGCGCCGCAACAGCCTCAGGCGCGCGCTCCGCAGCCTGCCGCTCCCGCGCGTCCCGCGCCGCCGCAGAGCCTGATGTCGCGTCAGGAACTGCAGGCTAAGCTGCTGCGCGAAGCGGAAGAAGCCCGCATGAACGCGCTTGAAGAAGCGCGCCGCCGCGAGGATGCGCAGCGCATTGCCGCGACAGAGGAAGAAAAGCGCCGGGCCGAGGAAAATCGTCTCGCCGCCGAAGCTGCCGAAGCGGAAGCCGCTCGCCGCGCCGAGGAAGAGGTCAAGGCCGCCAGCGCTGCTCCGGCCGCCGAACCTGCGCCTGCGCCGGTGGAGGACGAACAGCCCGCCGCGCAGCCTGCCGAAGAGCGTTCTGCCGCACCGGCTTCGACCACGCCGCCGCCGCGCCGCTTCACGCCGGTGACGCCGATCAAGCGGCCCGAGCCTGCCAAGCCTGAACGCGCCAAGCGTGGCGACGACAATCGCCGCCAGTCCGGCAAGCTGACCGTCACCCGCGCTCTGGCGGACGACGACAGCGCCCGCGCCCGTTCGCTGGCCGCATTGAAGCGCGCCCGTGAAAAGGAACGCCGCGCCCATTATTCGGGCGGTGCGCAGCAGCGTGAAAAGCAGGTCCGCGACGTCGTCGTGCCTGAAAGCATCACGGTGCAGGAACTCGCCAACCGTATGGCCGAAAAGGGCGCGGATCTGGTGAAGGCCCTGTTCAAGATGGGCACTGCCGTCACGCTCAATCAGCCGATCGATCAGGATACGGCGGAACTGCTGGTCGAAGAATTCGGCCACCGCATCCAGCGCGTGTCCGATGCTGACGTCGAAATCGGCATTGAGGGTGAAGTTGACGCGCCCGAGACGCTGCAGTCGCGTCCGCCGGTCGTCACCATCATGGGCCATGTCGACCATGGCAAGACCTCGCTGCTCGATGCTCTGCGCGGCACAGATGTTGTCGCGGGCGAAAGCGGCGGCATCACCCAGCATATCGGCGCCTATCAGGTGAAGACGGCGGGCGGTGACATCATCACCTTCCTCGACACGCCGGGCCACGAGGCATTTTCCGAAATGCGCGCCCGCGGCGCCAACGTCACGGACATCGTCATCCTCGTGGTGGCGGCGGATGACGGCTTGATGCCGCAGACGATCGAGGCGATCAACCACACCAAGGCTGCCGGCGTGCCGATGATCGTGGCGATCAACAAGGTCGATAAGCCCGAGGCCAATCCCCAGAAGGTGCGCGAGCGTCTGCTGGAGCATGAGGTCATCGTCGAGGATATGGGCGGTGAAACCCAGGACGTCGAAGTGTCGGCGCTCAAGAAGATCGGCCTTGATACGCTGATCGAAAAGATCCTGCTTCAGGCCGAACTGATGGAGCTGAAGGCCAACCCCGACCGCCCGGCCGAAGGCAATGTGGTCGAGGCGCAGCTGGACAAGGGCCGCGGCGCTGTCGCGACCGTGCTGGTCCGCAAGGGCACGCTCAAGGTCGGCGACACCTTCGTCATCGGTGCGGAGAGCGGCAAGGTTCGCGCTCTGATCAACGACAAGGGCCAGAATGTGAAGGTCGCAGGACCCTCGACCCCGGTCGAGGTGCTGGGGCTTTCCGGTGTGCCTCTGGCGGGTGACCAGATGACGGTCGTGGAAAATGAAGCCCGCGCCCGCGAAGTCGCCGCCTATCGTCAGGAACAGGCGACGAAGAAGCGCACCACGGCGGCTCCGACCAGCTTTGAACATATGTTCTCGGCGCTCAACACCACGGTCATCGAATATCCGGTGGTCGTGAAGGGCGACGTGCAGGGTTCGGTGGAAGCGATCGTGTCTTCGCTCAACCGCATCTCGACCGACGAGATCAAGGTCCGCATCCTGCATTCGGGCGTTGGTGCGATCACCGAAAGCGACGTCACGCTGGCCGCCGCCAGCCGTGCGCCGCTGATCGGTTTCAACGTGCGTCCCAATGCCAAGGCGCGTCAGCTGGCGGAGCGCGAGAAGATCTCGCTGCGCTATTATGACGTGATCTATGACCTGCTTGAGGAAGTTCGCGGCGAAATGGCGGGCCAGCTGGCCCCCGAGCGCATCGAAACCATCGTCGGCCGTGCCGAGGTGCTTCAGGTGTTCCCGGCGGGCAAGAAGGACAAGGCGGCTGGTCTGCTCGTCCTCGACGGCATCATCCGCAAGGGCCTGTCCGCGCGCCTTACCCGCGACGATGTCATCGTGTCGCGCACGCACATCGCTTCGCTCCGCCGCTTCAAGGACGACGTTTCCGAAGTCCGCGCCGGCATGGAGTGCGGCGCGGTGCTGCAGGACACGAACGACATCAAGGTCGGCGATACGCTGGAACTGTTCGAGGTCGAAGAGCGCGCCCGGACGCTTTAAGAAAGTGCGTCACCCCAGCGCAAGCTGGGGTCTCGTGCCTCTTGGTCGTCCATGGCCGCCTGAGATCCCAGCTTTTGCTGGGATGACGAGGATTGATCATGGCCCAACAACCTGAAGGCCCCTCCGTCCGCCTGCTGCGCGTAGGCGAACAGGTGCGCCATGTCCTGTCCGACATCCTCCAGCGCGGCGACGTGCATGACGATGTGCTGGCAAAGCATGTCGTCAGCGTCACCGAAGTGCGCATGTCGCCCGACCTGCGCCACGCGACGGTATTCGTGAAGTCGCTGCTTGGTCAGGACGAGGAAGCGGTGCTCAAGGCCCTGCGCACCAACACCGCCTATCTTCAGCGCGAAGTCGCGCACCGCATCCGCCTCAAATATGCGGCGAAGATCAAATTCCTCGCCGATGAGAGCTTCGACGAGGGCAGCCACATCGACCGGCTGCTGCGCGATCCCAAAGTGGCGCGCGATCTTGAACAGCCGGACGATGAGGACTGACGCACCGCGTCTTCCGATGCACGGCTGGATCATCCTCGACAAACCGCACGGGCTCGGCTCGACACAGGCGGTCAGCGCGGTGAAGCGTGCCCTTCGCCAAAGCGGCGCGGGCAAATGGAAGGTCGGCCATGGCGGCACGCTCGATCCGCTGGCGACGGGCGTGTTGCCCATCGCGATCGGGGAGGCGACGAAGCTTGCCGGGCGAATGCTCGATAGCGACAAGATCTATGATTTCACGGTCGCGTTCGGCGCGCAGACCGACACGCTGGATCTGGAAGGGAAGGTGATCGCGCAAAGCGATGTGCTGCCCACATTTGCGCAGGTAGAGGCGGTCTTGCCGCGCTTCACCGGCCCGATCGAGCAAGCGCCGCCAGCCTATTCCGCGATCCTGATTGACGGTCAGCGTGCCTATGACCTCGCCCGGGCGGGGCAGGATGTCGAGATGAAGCTGCGCCAAGTCACGATCCACGCGCTCACCATAAGATCCTCTCCGCCGTCAGGTGGGGAGGAGTTCGCCTCCGTCACCCTCCGCGCCCATGTCTCGAAGGGCACCTATATTCGCAGCCTTGCCCGCGACATCGCGCTGGCGCTCGGCACGGTGGGCCATGTCACCATGCTCCGCCGGGTGAAGGCGGGGCCGTTCACCCTGGAATCCGCGATTTCGCTGGACAAATTGGATGATGCTGCTAGGGGCGGCGGCTTCGGTGGTCTTATGCTGCCGTTGACCGCAGGGCTGGACGACATCCCGGCTCTCGCAGTCTCTCCCGATGACGCATTGGCTCTCCGACAGGGGAAGGTGCTTGTGGGGAAACCGCATACCGGCCTCATGCTGGCGATGGAGGGCGATACGCCCGTCGCGCTGGTCGAAGCCAGTGGCCCGGAAATACGGGTGGTGCGCGGCTTTAATCTCTAATTACAGAAAGGAAGCCGATGTCGATTACTGCAGAGCGCAAGGAAGCGCTGATCAAGGAACATGCCCGCGCTGAAGGCGACACCGGTTCGCCGGAAGTTCAGGTCGCGATCCTCTCGGAGCGCATTTCGAACCTGACCGAGCATTTCAAGGGTCACCACAAGGATAACCACAGCCGCCGCGGCCTGCTGATGCTGGTCAACAAGCGCCGTTCGCTGCTGGACTATCTGAAGAAAAAGGATGCGGGTCGCTATAACGACCTCATCGCAAAGCTGGGCCTGCGCAAGTAAGCCTGCTATAGAAGGGACGGCCCCCCAGTGGGGCCGTTTCCGATTCCGGGACTCTTGCAATTCGGCAAGCTGTTCCGTCCCAGGGGCCAGACGATGCTCCGAAACCGCTGTGGGCCGGTTTAGCCCGCAACACAGGCCCCGCCCGGCAATAGGGCCCGGCGGGCGAAGGAAAATATTATGTTCGATGTAAAGAAGGTATCAATCGAGCTGGGTGGCAAGACCCTCACGCTCGAAACCGGCCGTATTGCGCGTCAGGCTGACGCCGCCGTGCTGGCGACCTATGGCGAGACCGTTGTGCTGTGCGCCGTGACCGCCGCCAAGTCGGTGAAGGAAGGACAGGACTTCTTCCCGCTGACCGTCCACTATCAGGAAAAATATTCCGCTGCCGGCCGCATCCCCGGCGGCTTTTTCAAGCGTGAGCGCGGCGCGACCGAAAAGGAAACGCTGACCAGCCGCCTGATCGACCGTCCGGTCCGTCCGCTGTTCCCCGAAGGCTTCTACAACGAAATCAACGTCATCGCTCAGGTTCTGAGCTTCGACGGTGAAAGCGAGCCCGATATCGTCGCGATGATCGCGGCTTCCGCTGCGCTGACCCTGTCGGGCGTTCCCTTCATGGGTCCGATCGGCGCTGCCCGCGTCGGCTACAAGGATGGCGAATATCAGCTGAACCCGTCGATGGACCAGGTGAAGGAAGGCGAACTCGACCTGGTCGTCGCCGCCACCCAGACCGCGGTGATGATGGTCGAATCGGAAGCCAAGGAGCTTTCGGAAGACGTCATGCTCGGCGCAGTCCTGTTCGCCCATGAAGCGAGCAAGAAGGTCGTCGGCGCGATCATCGAGCTGGCCGAAAAGGCCGCGAAGGATCCGTGGGAAGTCGCCAAGAGCGACGACCTTGATGACCTCAAGAAGAAGCTGAAGAAGCTGATCGGCAAGGACATCGCCGCCGCCTACAAGCTGACCGACAAGTCGGCGCGTTCGAACGCGATCAACGCCGCCCGCGACAAGGCTAAGGCTTTCTTCGCTGAGGAAGGGCTGGACGCGCAGACCGTGATGGCCGGCATCAAGCTGACCAAGAAGCTGGAATCGGAAATCGTCCGCACCGCCATCATCAAGGATGGCAAGCGCATCGACGGCCGCACCACCACGCAGATCCGCCCGATCGAAGCGATGGTCGGCTTCCTGCCGCGCACCCATGGTTCGGCGCTGTTCACCCGCGGTGAAACGCAGGCGATCTGCACCACCACGCTCGGCACCAAGGACGCCGAGCAGATGATCGACGGCCTGACCGGCGTTCATTATGAAAGCTTCATGCTGCACTATAACTTCCCGCCCTATTCGGTCGGTGAAGTCGGCCGCTTCGGCGCGCCGGGCCGTCGTGAAGTCGGCCATGGCAAGCTCGCATGGCGTGCCCTGCACCCCGTGCTGCCCAGCAAGGAAGACTTCCCCTACACCATCCGCGTTCTGTCGGACATCACCGAGTCCAACGGTTCGTCCTCGATGGCGACGGTTTGCGGCGGTTCGCTGTCCATGATGGACGCGGGCGTTCCGCTGAAGCGTCCGGTGTCGGGCATCGCCATGGGCCTGATCCTCGACGGCAAGGACTTCGCGGTTCTCAGCGACATCCTGGGCGACGAAGATCATCTCGGCGACATGGACTTCAAGGTGGCGGGCACCGAACAGGGCATCACCACCATGCAGATGGACATCAAGGTCGCCGGCATCACGCAGGAGATCTTCGAAGTCGCGCTGCGCCAGGCGAAGGAAGGCCGCGCCCACATTCTGGGTGAGATGAACAAGGCCCTGTCCTCGACCCGCACCGAGCTGTCGGCGCACGCTCCGCGCATCGAGACGATCCAGATCGACAAGTCGAAGATCCGTGACGTCATCGGCACCGGCGGCAAGGTCATCCGCGAAATCGTCGCGGAAACCGGCGCCAAGGTGGACATCGACGACGAAGGCGTCATCAAGATCAGCTCGTCCGACCTCGACCAGATCGAAGCCGCCAAGAAGTGGATTCTCGGCATCGTCGAGGAAGCGGAAGTCGGCAAGATCTACACCGGCAAGGTCGTCAACATCGTCGACTTCGGTGCGTTCGTGAACTTCATGGGTGGCAAGGACGGTCTCGTCCACGTCTCCGAAATGAAGAATGAGCGCGTCGAAAAGCCGACCGACGTCGTGTCGGAAGGCCAGGAAGTGAAGGTCAAGGTCCTGGAGATCGATCCGCGCGGCAAGGTTCGCCTGTCGATGCGCGTCGTTGACCAGGAAACCGGCGAGGAACTGGAAGACACCCGTCCCGCCCGCGAACCGCGTGAACCGCGCGGTGATCGCGGCGACCGTGGCCGTGGTCCCCGCCGTGACGGCGGCGACCGTGGTGGCCGTGGCGGCGACCGGGGCGGCGATCGCGGCCCCCGCCGTGACCGTGGTCCGCGCAGCGAAGGTCGTGGCGGTAATGGCGGTGGAGACGATGACGGCTCCAACGCTGGTCTGCCCGACTTCCTGACGCAGGACTGATCGTTCAGCTTCAATGACATGCAGAAAAGAGGGGGCGTCCGGCATCGGGCGCCCCTTTTTCATGCGCGCGAGATTTTCTGATCTGGATCAATTTGCGAGGCCCGAACTTCTGATATCATCCTCGTCCGAAGAGCAGGGGAAGATATGCAGCGCAAAAACGAAAGGTTCGTAGAGCGCCTGCCGCTCACGCTGCCCCGGCCTATATACGGCTATCTTCTATCCGCACTCTTTTGCGCCATCGCTCTCGCCTTGCGACTGGCTGCGCAGAGTTTCCTGCCGATCGGCTATCCCTTCGTTTCCTTCTTCCCGGCCGTCATCCTGTCGACATTTCTTTTCGGCATCCGCCCCGGCATTTTCGCTGCGCTCCTGTGCGGGCTGCTGTCCTGGTATTTCTTCATCCCCGCGTCTCCGGCAGGCGGGTTTAACGGCGGCGTTCTCCTGGCGCTTCTCTTCTACGCCGCGGTCGTCGTGATCGACATCGCCCTCATCCACCTGATGCAGCGCGCGAACTTCAACCTGGCCGTCGAGCGGGAGCGCAGCCGGGCGCTGGCGGAAAATCGCGAACTGCTGTTCCACGAATTGCAGCATCGCGTGTCCAACAATCTTCAGGTGGTCGCCGCCATGCTGTCGCTGCAGCGTCGTCATGTGGATCATGAATTGGCGGGTCGCGCCCTGGATGACGCCGCCAGCCGATTGGCGCTGGTCGGCCGGATCAGCCGCGCCCTCTATGATCCTTCGGAGGAGGGGCAGGACCTGCATCTGTTCCTCACCAGACTGACGGAGGATGTGGTGGAGGCGAGCGGCAGGGGCGACATCAATGTCACCGTCTCCGCACCCCTGAACCTCAAGCTGGACTCCCATGTCGCGGTGCCGCTCGCCCTGATCGTGGCGGAGGCGGTCAGCAATGCCATCGAGCATGGTCTGCCGCATCGCGGTGGTTTGATCGAAGTGACGCTGGAGGATGTCAGCGGCACGTTGACGCTGAAGATCGCCGACGATGGTAAGGGGATCGCGCCCGATTTCGAAATCGACAAGGGCAGTTCCATCGGCCTTCGTATCGCTCGTGCGCTGGCGGGTCAGCTGAGCGGCAAATTCGCGCTGCACCCCCGGCCGGAGGGCGGCGCGGTCGTCCGGTTGGACCTGCCCGTGCAGGTGCGTTGAGCGGCGCAAGCGCCTGGCTGCTATTCTGCCGCTTGGCGAGTGCCATTCGCTCCGCTATGACCCGGCCATGCTGACGAAAACCATGACGCGCATCGGCGCGGCTACCGCTCCGCTTCTGCTTGCCGCCTTGCTCGCCGGCTGCGCCACATCGAAGAACAAGACCGACACGCAATATGTCGCGCGCGATGTGTCCACGCTCTACAATGCGGGCAAATACAGGCTGGATCGCGGCCAATATAAGCTGGCCGCCGCCTTGTTCGACGAGGTGGAGCGTCAGCATCCCTATTCGCCCTGGGCGCGCCGGGCGCAGCTCATGTCGGCGTTCAGCTATTATATGAACCGCGACTATAGTGAATCGATCGCGGCCTCTCAGCGCTTCCTGGCGATCCATACCGGCAACAAGGACGCGCCCTACGCCTATTATCTGATCGCGCTCTGCTATTATGAACAGATTGCGGACGTCACCCGCGACCAGAAGATCACGCAGCAGTCGCTCGATGCGCTGGGCGAATTGATCCGCCGCTATCCCGACACGCGCTACGCCGCCGACGCCCGGCTGAAGCTGGACCTCGTCAACGACCATCTTGCGGGCAAGGAGATGGAAGTCGGCCGCTTCTACCAACGCCGTGGCCAGTGGCTGGCGGCGACGCTGCGTTTCCGCACCGTGGTCGACAAGTATCAGACGACCACCCACACGCCCGAGGCGCTGGAACGTCTGGTCGAAAGCTATCTCTCGCTCGGCATCCCCGAGGAAGCGCAAAAGGCCGCTGCGGTGTTGGGCAGAAACTATCCCGGCTCCAAATGGTATGAGCGTTCCTACAAGCTCATGCGGGAACATGGCGCGAAGGCGTAAAAGAATTTAGCCCCTCCCTTTCAAGGGAGGGGTTGGGGTGGGTTGCGACCGAAGGGAGCTGCTAACCTCACCATTGCACAGCGCCGCTTGCAGCGGCGCACCCACCCCCAGCCCCTCCCTTGGAAGGGAGGGGGGAGTCGATGCGCTGCTAACCAATCTCTCCATCCGCAATGTCGTCCTGATCGAAGCGCTGGACCTGGAGTTCGGCGCTGGCCTCGGCGTGCTGACGGGAGAGACTGGGGCAGGCAAGTCGATCCTGCTCGATTCGCTGGGGTTGGCGCTGGGCGCGCGGGCGGACAGCGGCCTGGTGCGCAGCGGAGAGGCGCAGGCCAGCGTCACCGCGACCTTCGATCTGCCCCGCGCGGCTCATCGCGCCGCCCAACTGCTCAGCGACAATGGTATAGACCTTGAACCCGGCGAGCCGCTGATCATCCGCCGCACGCTGAAGGCCGATGGCGGCAGCCGCGCCTTCGTCAATGATCAGGCATGTTCGGCCGCGCTGCTCCGCGACCTTGGCAGCGCGCTGGTCGAAATCCATGGCCAGCATGACGATCGCGGCCTGCTGAACCCGCGCGGCCACCGCGCCTTGCTCGACGCCTACGGCCGCTGCGACAATGGAGCGGTGAGCCGCGCCTATCTCTCCTGGCGCACGGCGGCGGAACGGCTGGCGGAGAGCCGCGCGGCGGTGGAAGTCGCCGCACGCGACCGCGACTATCTTTCCCACGCCGTTGAGGAACTGTCCCGCTTCGCGCCGGAGCCGGGCGAAGAGGCGGCGCTGGCCGAAGAACGCGCCACCATGCAGAAGGGCGCGCGCCTGGCTGATGACCTGTCGGCTGTGACCGAATGTCTCACCGGATCGGACGGCGGCCTCGCCCAATTGCGACAGGCGGCGCGGCGGCTCGACCGCATCGTCGGCGAATATGAGCCGCTTGCCGAAGTGCTGGCAGCCCTCGACCGCGCCGTTATCGAAGCCGGCGAGGCGGAGGACCGGCTGACCGAAGCGGGCGAGGCGCTGAGTTTCGACCCCGCGCGGCTGGACGCGATCGAAACCCGGCTGTTCGACCTGCGCGGCCTCGCGCGCAAGCATCAGGTGGCGGCGGACGAACTCGCGACCTTGCGCGACGACATGGCCGCCAAGCTGGCCGCGATCGAGGGCGGGGAGGAACATCTCGCTGCGCTGGAGGCGGAGGTCAGGGCAAGCGCGCTCGCCTATCGCGAGGCGGCGCAAGCGCTATCGGACCAGCGCAAGGAGGCCGCTGCCCGTCTCGACGTCGCCGTCGCGGCGGAACTGGCGCCGCTCAAGCTCGACGCTGCGCGCTTCCGCACGGTGGTCGCGCCCCTCGACGAAGGACAATGGAGCGCGCAGGGCATGGACCGGGTCGAGTTCGAAATCTCGACCAACCCCGGCGCGCCCTTCGCGCCGCTGGTGAAGATCGCGAGCGGAGGCGAATTGTCGCGCTTCATCCTCGCGCTCAAGGTCGCGCTGGCGGAGCGGGGAGGGGCCGACACGTTGATCTTCGACGAAATCGACCGGGGCGTGGGCGGCGCAGTGGCCTCCGCGATCGGCGACCGGCTCGCGCGGCTGGCGCAGAGCAATCAGATTCTCGTCGTCACTCACAGCCCGCAGGTCGCGGCGCGCGGCGCAGGGCATATGCTGATCGCCAAGGCAAGCGACGGCACGGTGACGCGCACCGGCGTGCGTCCGCTGAGCGACGGCGAACGGCGCGAGGAAATCGCCCGCATGCTCTCCGGCGCGGAGATCACGGCGGAAGCCCGCGCACAGGCGGAGCGACTGCTGGAAGTCTGACCGCCTCTCCCCCCGTCAATCGCATGGAATCGCTTTCGCCTGCCCACGGCCCAAGGCTATGGAGGGCGAATGACGGACACCGCCCAACTGACCGAAGCTGAAGCCGCCAACCGCCTGATGCGCCTCGCCAAAGAGATTGCGCGGCACAATCGGCTCTATCATGACCAGGATCAGCCGGAGATCACGGACGCCGCCTATGACGCCCTGATCCGCGAGAATAACGCGCTGGAGGCCGCATTCCCGCAGTTGGTGCGCGCCGACTCCCCCAATGCGCAGGTCGGCGCTGCCCCCACTTCGGGCCTCAAGAAAGTCCAGCATGCCGTCCGCATGATGAGCCTCGACAATGGCTTTTCGGACGAGGATATCGCCGAATTCGTCGCCCGCGTTCGCCGTTTCCTGGCGCTGCCCGACGATGCGCCGGTCGCGCTCACGGCAGAGCCGAAGATCGACGGCCTCTCCTGCTCGCTCCGCTACGAACAGGGCGAATTGCGCCTCGCCGCCACCCGCGGGGACGGCACGACGGGCGAGGATGTGACCGCCAATGTCCGCACCATCGGCGACATTCCCGATCGCCTGACCGGCCCCACCATCCCCGATCTGTTCGAGGTACGGGGCGAAGTCTATATGGCGAAGGCTGACTTCGTCGCGCTCAACGAACGGCTGCTGGCCGAGGCTGACGACCCCGAAAAAGCCCGCCAGTTCGCCAATCCCCGCAATGCTGCCGCCGGTTCGCTGCGGCAGAAAGACCCGTCCGTCACAGCCAGCCGCCCGCTGCGCTTCCTCGCCCATGGCTGGGGCGAGGTGAGCGCGCTGCCCGCGGACACGCAGCTTGGCGTCATGCAGGCGATCGCCGCATGGGGCCTGCCCGTTTCGGACCGGCTGACCTGCGTTGATACGCTTGATGCGCTGATCGCCCATTACCGGGCGATAGAGGCCGCCCGCGCCGACCTCCCGTTCGACATTGACGGCGTGGTCTATAAGGTGGACCGGCTCGACTGGCAGCAGCGGCTGGGCTTCGTCGCAAAGGCGCCGCGCTGGGCCATCGCGCACAAATTCCCCGCCGAGCGCGCGCAGACGACGCTTGAAGCCATCGACATTCAAGTGGGCCGCACCGGGAAGCTGACCCCGGTCGGCCGCCTGACCCCGGTCACGGTCGGCGGCGTGGTCGTATCCAACGTCACCCTTCACAATGCGGATGAGATTGAACGGCTAGGCGTGCGGCCGGGCGACCGCATCGTGGTTCAGCGCGCCGGGGACGTCATCCCGCAAGTCGTCGATAATCTGACCAGAGAAGACGCCCGCGCGCCCTTCGACTTCCCCAACCACTGCCCCGTCTGCGGGTCGGAAGCCGTGCGTGAGGAGGGGGAGGTCGATATCCGCTGCACCGGCGGCCTCATCTGCGGCGCGCAACGCTTCGAACGGCTGCGACACTTCGTCAGCCGCGGCGCGCTCGACATTGAAGGTCTGGGCGAAAAGACGATCCAGGAATTTCTCGATCTCGGCTGGATCGCGGAGCCCGCCGACATTTTTCGCCTCAAGAAACATCGCGCCGACCTGCTGGGACGCGAGGGCTGGAAGGAAAAGTCGGTCGATAATCTGCTCGCGGCGATCGAGGCGAAGCGACAGCCCGACGCCGCGCGGCTGCTCTTCGGTCTCGGTATCCGTCACATCGGGGCGGTGACGGCGCGTGACCTGTTGAAGCGCTACACCAGCCTTGCAGGCGTCCGCTCCTTAGCTGAGCAGATCATCGCGCTCCGCGATGCCACGACCCGGGGCGAGGGCGAGGAAGAATCCCGCTTCCGCAACCGTCTCGACAAGGCGATTGCCGAAATGATCGGGGTCGAAAATGTCGGATCGGCCGTAGGCCATGCGCTCGCCGACTTCTTCCATGAACCCCATAATCGCGAAGCCTGGGACGACCTGCTGTCCGAGGTTTCGCCACCCGATTATATGGTGGAGACCACCGCAAGCGCCGTCACCGGCAAGACGGTCGTATTCACCGGCAAGCTGGAAACCATGAGCCGCGACGAAGCCAAGGCGCAGGCGGAACGGCTGGGCGCAAAAGCAGCCGGATCGGTTAGCGCCAAGACCGATCTGGTGGTCGCCGGCCCCGGCGCAGGGTCAAAGCTGAAGCAGGCTGCGGCGCTCGGGATCGAGGTGATCGACGAAGCGGCCTGGGCGGAAATCGTGAAGGCGGCAGGGTAGGGGGCAAGCCGCCATTGCCTCGCTTCGTCACCCCGGATCAAGTCCGGGGTGACGAAGCGAGGATCACTCAAACATCAAGCCGCAGCTTCCACCTTATCCTGCGTCTTCGTATCGAAATCGCCGGCGTCATGCCGCTCCCGCAGCTGTTCTTCCAGCGGCCCATTGGCGCGGTTGACGATCCGACCGCGCTTGACGGCAGGCCGGGCATCGATCTGCTTCGCCCACCGCTGGACATTGGCATAGCTTTCAACGTCCAGAAATTCCCCCGCACCTGTATAGGTGCGGTCCAGCGCAAGGCCGCCATACCAGGGCCAGATGGCGATGTCGGCGATTGTATATTCATCGCCCGCCACATATTCATTCTCCGCCAGCTGGCGATCCAGCACGTCGAGCTGCCGCTTCACTTCCATCGTGTAGCGGTTGATCGCATATTCGATCTTTTCGGGTGCATAGGCGAAGAAATGGCCGAACCCGCCGCCCAGCAGCGGGGCGCTGCCCATCTGCCAGAACAGCCAGGACAGCGTGGCCGTGCGCTTCGCCGGGTCCTTGGGCAGGAAGGCGCCGAATTTCTCGGCCAGGTAGAGGAGGATTGCGCCCGATTCGAACACGCGCTGTGGCGGCGAAACGCTATGATCCATCAGGGCGGGGATCTTGCTGTTCGGATTGACCGACACGAACCCGCTGCCAAACTGGTCGCCATCGCCGATATTGATCAGCCAGGCATCATATTCTGCGCCTTCATGGCCCGCCGCCAGCAATTCCTCCAGCAGGATCGTCACCTTCTGCCCATTGGGCGTGCCGAGCGAATAGAGTTGGAGAGGATGCTTCCCGACCGGCAGTTCCTTGTCATGCGTCGGCCCTGCGATCGGCCGGTTGATGTTGGCGAATGCGCCGCCATTTTCCTTGTCCCAGGTCCAGACGCGAGGCGGAATATAGCTGTCGGTCATTAGGCGGATGCTCCCATGATGCTATGCCGCTTCGCAGGTAGGGAATGGCTGCCCCCATCGCAACCATGGTGGTGGTCGCAACAATCCCGCAAGCTGGCGCTGCCCGCGTGACAAAAGCAGCCGCAGGGCGCACAACCCGCGCGGCTTACCTGCCTTCGGCGCGGTCGGCGCAAAAAATCTGCATTTGATCCCTTGACCGATAAAATCGTCGTTCCATATTCCGCGTCGCTGGCACTCTTCGAAAGAGAGTGCTAACAGCACATGGTTCATTCGGGAGAAGGACTCGGCCAGCGCGGAAAAGCGCGCCGATATCTCTCCCAAAACAGAGGGAAAGGCACTCATCATGGCATTTCGTCCGTTGCATGACCGCGTTCTCGTCCGTCGCGTAGAGGCGGAAGAGAAGACTGCAGGCGGCATCATCATCCCCGACACCGCTAAGGAAAAGCCGCAGGAAGGCGAAATCGTCGCCGTCGGCACCGGCAGCAAGTCGGAAGATGGCAAGGTGACCCCGCTGGACGTCAAGGCCGGCGACCGCATCCTGTTCGGCAAGTGGTCGGGCACGGAAGTGAAGGTCGATGGCGAAGACCTGCTGATCATGAAGGAATCGGACATTCTCGGCGTCGTTGCGTAAAGCTGCGAACCGGAAGGCCATTTCAGTTTTTCGCGGATTTCCGACACCTGGAACGGTGTGAACTTCGCAAGATTTGCAATTCTCAAAGAGAGGTAAAAGATCATGGCAGCGAAGGACGTAAAGTTTTCGCGTGACGCTCGTGAGCGCATCCTGCGCGGCGTCGACATCCTGGCCGACGCGGTCAAGGTGACCTTGGGTCCCAAGGGCCGCAACGTCGTCATCGACAAGAGCTTCGGCGCGCCCCGCATCACCAAGGACGGTGTTTCGGTCGCCAAGGAAATCGAACTGAAGGACAAGTTCGAGAATATGGGCGCCCAGATGGTCCGCGAAGTCGCTTCGAAGACCAACGACATCGCCGGTGACGGCACCACCACTGCGACCGTTCTCGCCCAGGCGATCGTTCGCGAAGGCATGAAGTCGGTTGCCGCCGGCATGAACCCGATGGACCTGAAGCGTGGCATCGACCTCGCCGTCACCAAGGTTGTCGAGGACATCAAGGGCCGTTCCAAGCCGGTTTCCGGTTCGCAGGAAGTCGCCCAGGTCGGCATCATCTCCGCCAACGGTGATGTGGAAGTCGGCCAGAAGATCGCCGAAGCCATGGAGCGCGTCGGCAAGGAAGGCGTCATCACCGTGGAAGAGGCCAAGGGTCTCGACTTCGAACTGGACGTCGTGGAAGGCATGCAGTTCGATCGCGGCTACCTGTCGCCCTACTTCATCACCAACCCGGAAAAGATGCAGGTCGAACTGGCTGACCCCTACATCCTGATCCACGAAAAGAAGCTGTCGAACCTGCAGTCGATCCTGCCGATCCTCGAAGCCGTTGTTCAGTCGGGCCGTCCGCTCCTGATCATCGCTGAGGACATCGAAGGCGAAGCGCTGGCGACCTTGGTCGTCAACAAGCTGCGCGGTGGCCTGAAGGTCGCTGCGGTCAAGGCTCCGGGCTTCGGCGACCGCCGCAAGGCCATGCTGGAAGACATCGCCGTCCTGACCAAGGGCGAAGTCATCTCCGAAGACCTCGGCATCAAGCTCGAAAACGTCACCCTGGGCATGCTCGGCACCGCCAAGCGCGTCACCATCGACAAGGACAACACCACCATCGTCGATGGCGCTGGTGATGGCGAAGCGATCAAGGGCCGTACCGAGCAGATCCGCGCTCAGATCGAGACCACCACGTCCGACTATGACCGCGAAAAGCTGCAGGAGCGTCTGGCCAAGCTGGCTGGCGGCGTGGCCGTCATCAAGGTCGGCGGTGCGACCGAAGTCGAGGTGAAGGAGCGCAAGGATCGCGTTGACGACGCTCTGCACGCAACCCGCGCTGCTGTCGAAGAAGGCATCGTCCCCGGTGGCGGTACGGCTCTGCTGTACGCGACCAAGGCCCTCAAGGACCTCAAGGGCGCCAACGACGACCAGACCCGCGGTATCGACATCATCCGCAAGGCCATCGAAGCGCCGCTGCGCCAGATCGCCACGAACGCGGGTGTTGACGGCGCTGTCGTCGCCGGCAACCTGCTGCGCGAAAATGACGAGACCAAGGGCTTCAACGCCGCGACCGACACCTATGAAAACCTGGTCGCCGCTGGCGTCATCGACCCGACCAAGGTCGTCCGCGCTGCCCTGCAGGACGCTGCTTCGGTCGCTGGTCTGCTGATCACCACGGAAGCCACCATCGCCGAACTGCCGGACGACAAGGCTGCTCCGGCTGGCATGCCCGGCGGCATGGGTGGCATGGGCGGCATGGACTTCTAAGTCCTTCGCTCAAGCGAATAAGGAAGGGCCGGTGGATCGCTCCACCGGCCCTTTCGCGTCTTTGCTCCCTCGCGCTTTGAAGGGGGAGAGAAAAGGCCTCTCGAAAGCTCCATTGCGGTCATCTTTGTCAGGCCGAATTTACCAATTGGAAATCATGTTTCGCCAAAGATGGCGGGGACGTGTCACGCCTCTTCCGCCATTGGCGCGCAAAACTGCGCGAGCGCTTTGCGCCTGATACTCAGCAGAGCGCTGAGGTTCAGGACAGTCTCGTCAAGTCACTCTACGCCTCGCCGGCGTCACTGATGATCGGCGCGGTGGCTGGCGGATCGCTCAGCTTCGTGGTCGCCTATCACGCTCAACGGATCGAGATCACCGTTATCGCGGTGCTGATCTTCCTCGTTGCGCTCAGCCGTTCCGTCTCCGCGGTTTATTTCCAACGGCAATTGGCCCATCAGGATGGCCCGGCGCAGCCCATTTGGGGCCTAGCCTATGAATTGGGCGCCTGGGGCTACGCAGCGCTCCTCGGCCTGCTAGCCTTTGCGACGCTGACCCTGACGGGCGAGGCGTCATTGCATATCCTGAGCGTAAGCCTGGTTTCTGCCTATTCCGGTGGCATCGCGGGCCGCAACGCGGGCCGGACGCACATCGCCATCGGCCAGACCTGCTTCGCGCTTCTTCCGACCTCGCTGGGCCTGACCATTGCTGGCGGTCTGGGTTATTGGGTGTTGGCGACGATGTTGTTCCTGATGATCTTCGCCATGGCGGAAATCACCCGGACCACCCATCGCATCGTCGTCGAAGCGCTGCAGGGCAAATATGAAAAGTCGCAGCTTGCCACCAAGTTCGAGCGGCTCGCGCGGTTCGACAGCCTAACGGGCGTGGAAAACCGCATGGCGATGCAGATGCGGCTGCGTGAGTTGTTCGACAAGCGGCGCTCTGACCATGATCCAATGGCCGTGTTCTGGATGGACCTGGACAGGTTCAAGGAGATCAACGATTCGCTCGGCCATATCATCGGCGACCAGCTGCTCTGCACGGTCGCCGCGCGGCTTTCCCATGCTTTGGATGGGCGGGGTCATGTGGCGCGCTTTGGCGGCGACGAATTCATCCTGATCTGCCCAGGCGCGGATCGATCCATTGCGGAGCAGATTGCGGACGATGTCATGGCCGAGTTCAGCCACGATTTCGACGTGAGCGGATATCATCTGACCGTCACCGCATCGATGGGCATCGCCGTTGCGCCGGATGATGGGCACGACAGCGAAGAACTGCTCCAGCATGCCGACATGGCGCTTTACCAGGCGAAGCATGCTGGGCGGAACCGCCACGCCCAGTTCAATTGGTCGATGAAGGAGCGGCAGAATCGCACTTATGAGCTGGAGATGGGGCTTCGCAGCGCGATGGCCAATGGCGAGCTGCTGCTGCATTATCAGCCCATCTTCGACACGGTGACGGGCAAGATAGCGATTTGCGAAGCGTTAATGCGCTGGGATCATCCCGTGCTCGGAAGGATATCGCCAGCCGAATTCATACCGGTCGCCGAAAGCAGTTCGTTGATCGAGCCGATCACTGCATGGGCTTTGGAGCAGGCGTGCCGGGACGCCATGCAGTGGGAAGATCATGTACGCGTTGCCGTCAACATTTCCCCCGCACTCATCAAGAGCGATGGGTTGCCGCGCGCCGTCATCGCGGCGCTGATGGAATCGGGTCTCAAGGCGCGGAGGCTGGAGCTTGAGGTCACCGAATCCATCTTCCTGGAAGATAGCGGGCGGACCAGCCTGATTCTGTCGGAGCTCCAGCGCATTGGCTTGCGCCTGGCGTTGGACGATTTCGGGACCGGCTATTCGTCATTAGGCTATCTGCGCGACTATGCCTTCGACACGCTGAAGGTTGATCAGAGTTTCATGCGCGGCGTGGGCGAAAAGGGGCGCGATCGGGCAATTGCGCAATCAGTCGCCTTTCTAGCCCACTCACTGGATGTGGAGACGGTCGCCGAGGGCATCGAAACCGAAGACCAGCTCCGCTACGCGCGCGAGATGGGCTTTACCAACGTCCAGGGCTTCGTCCTCAGCAGGCCCATGCCTGCCGACGATCTGCTGGCGATGATGGACAAGATGAAGCGTGACAGGAGCAACGTCGTCACATTGATGCATGACCGACGCCGCGCCTGAAGCCGCGGCTCATTTGGTCAGCCGGGTCTGAGCCGAAGCAAGGCGACGCATCATACGCAGATCCTTGGGATCAAGCTTGAGCGCGGTCGCGGCCCAATTTTCAACAATGTCCTTGAGTTCTGCATAGTCGAGAGGATCGACCCGGCGGCCAGCCTCAAACACTCCGACATGACCAGCATGATGCGGCCGGTTGCTGGAGATATAGTCTCGAACGGCCTGTTCACCTTCGCCATCTTCGGCGAGGATGGTCACGACGCCCATGTCGTACATTTCCTCGGCGGTATAGACTTTGCCCGACAGGATCATGCGTTCGGCCATGCGTCGACCAAGCTTGCGGGCGAGGATGGAATAAGCGCCCATGCCCGGGAAAAGGCCGAAGAGCATTTCAGGCAGGCCGAAGCGGGCGCTGCGTTCCGCCACCACCACGTCGAAGCAGAGCAGGGCTTCGAAACCGCCGCCTAGCGCATCCCCCTGCGCCAGCGCGATCGAGATGAGCGGCATGTCGGCGTTGCGCCACGCCCGATGGACGACATCGATGCAGGCGTGACCATATTTGACGAGGCCGGGAAGGTCGCCGCGCTCTATGCAGCCCGCGAACAGTTCCAGATCGCCGCCCAGGTTGAAGACGCCGGGAAAGCGGGAGCCGAGCACCATATATTTGAGCGGCAATGCGCCCTCGTCGAACAGCCGCTTCGACTCGGTCTGCCACAGGCGAATGTCGCGCAGCATGGGCAAATTGTAGTTGGGCCGATTCGCGGGAGTCATGAACGCCCACAAAGTGTCGATCGGCTCATCCCAGCTGACGTCGATCTGCCCCAGATCGAACAGCATCGAATGGCCGCTGTCGCGCGCCTGAGGCGTGCTTTCCGTAACGGGAAAGCTATGGATATCTTCGACAGGCAGATGCATCGGCGAAGCCTCCTCCACCTCATCTCGTGCCGGATTAAACCGTCCGGAATCAATCATCTGTGCCCCCGCATTTCGATATATGCTGAGGAAAACAATATTGTCCGACCTATGCAACTGCCGCTGCACAAAAGCGTGTCCTGTTAACCCTTTTTATGGTGCACTGTTGCTCCTAAGTCGCCGTAATAGCCCGACTTTCGTGGTAAACGTTGCATTAATGCAACAAAGATGTTTGATATACAATCGTACAATAATCCAGCAGGGCTTTGTTAACCTTTATTAATTACGACGGCGTGCATGGACAAACATCGCACCGACCAACAGATTGTGACGCTCCTGCTTCATGATGAGGAAGGAGAGAGCTGGCGCCTTCACCTGGCCGCAGATTGCCTGTGTTTCATTGGCAATTATCGGCGGGTGAAGGGCTTTGACATCGATGCCGTCGTGGCTTTCGATGGAGTGCGCAGGGCCGGCTGAAAAAAAAAGCGGTTCTCAGTTTTGCGCGCGATGCTCTAGAGCGCGCAGCGTGACTCAAGCCCGCTTTTCCTTCACCATCGCCGCGACGGACGGCAAGGCCCGTACCGGAACGATCCAGATGCGCCGGGGCGAGATTCGTACGCCGGCGTTCATGCCGGTCGGCACCGCCGCTACTGTAAAGGCGATGCGCCCTGCAGAGGTGCGCGCAACTGGCGCCGATATCATCCTCGGCAATACCTATCACCTCATGTTGCGCCCTGGCGCGGAGAGGGTCGCACGGCTGGGCGGGCTGCACGGCTTCATGGGTTGGGAACGGCCGATCCTCACGGACAGCGGTGGTTATCAGGTGATGAGCCTTTCGGCCCTCACGAAGATGAGTGAGGAGGGCGTCGCCTTCGCCAGCCATATCGACGGATCGCGTCATATGTTGACGCCCGAGCGATCCATGGAAATCCAGCGTCTGCTGGATAGCGACATCGTCATGGCGTTTGACGAATGCACGAAGAATGGCTGCACCCATGATGAAGCCGCGCATAGCATGGAGCGGTCCATGCGCTGGGCCAAGCGGTCGCGCGAGGGGTTCGATGCAGGCGGAGAACATGCTGAGCGTGCGGCGCTGTTCGGTATCCAGCAAGGGTCACTCGATGAAAATCTGCGTCGCATATCGGCCGAAAAGCTGATCGAGATCGGCTTCGACGGCTATGCGGTGGGCGGCTTGGCGGTGGGCGAAGGTCAGGAAGCGATGTTCGCATGCCTCGACTACGCGCCCGGTATGCTGCCTGCTGATAAGCCGCGTTACCTGATGGGCGTGGGTAAGCCCGACGACATTGTCGGCGCCGTTGAGCGGGGCATCGACATGTTCGATTGCGTGTTGCCGACGCGAAGCGGGCGCAATGGCCAGGCGTTCACCTGGGCCGGTCCGCTCAATATCCGCAACGCTCGTTTTGCCGAGGACCTGTCACCGTTGGACCCGCGATGCACATGCCCGGTTTGCGGAACGTGGAGCCGCGCCTACCTGCATCATTTGGTGAAGGCTGGAGAGATGTTGGGCGCGATGCTGATGACGCAGCACAACATCCATTTCTACCAAGCGATGATGCAAGCCATACGCGACAGCATCGCCGAGGGCCGCTTCGCAACCTTCGCAGCCAATTTCAGGCGCGACTATCAGCGGGTGTGATCATCAGGGAATAACGGTGATGGCGATCGCATAATCACCCGCCGCTGCGTCATGTTCCAGCGGCGCGCGCAACTGACGAGACAGGCCTGTCAGGACGCGGCCATAGCGCTCTTCAATGCGAGCGCTCATCGCGTCGGATGCGCGCAGTGCAGGCGAACTGATGTGGAGGATTGCCCGGTCGTTCCGGCCCGGCTCCAGCTGCACGGATATGTGCATCGCTGTCCGGGGATTGGACAGCATCGCCAGCTCGACCAGTTCGGTCAGTAGAAAGGCGACCGGAACGGCGACATCCTGGCTGATGTGCAAATTGTCGCTGTCGATCTGAATGCCAAAGCGACGCGCCTCTGCTGGAGCCGTGCCGCGCAGGCTTGCCGACAGTTCGCTGACGAGCGATCGCACGCCGACGCCGTGATGCTCCTCCAGTTCCGCATAGTGATTGCGGTGGACCACCGAAAGCGCATCGACGCGGCGCTGGATCGACGCATAGGCCTCCACCGCCTCGGGTTCATGCGCGGCGCGGGCATGCAGGCTGATAAGGCTGGCGATAATTTGGAGGTTGTTTTTGACGCGGTGATGCACTTCGCGCGTCAATTTGCGCTGGGTTTCCAGTCCTTCCGCCATCTCCGCTTCGTGAGTGGCCACATCCTCGCTGATCGCGCGGAACGTGTCGCCAAGCGCGACGATCTCCTGTGCGGGGGTTCGGATGCGGCGCGTCGGTTCCAGCACCTCGCCCGGATGATAGGCGGCTACGGTCCGCCGCAGAACCACCAAGGGGCGGATGAGCAGCCGGTTGACCACAAACCAGCCAATGGCTGCAGCAGCGAACCACATGACCAGCGGCAGGAAAAGCGAAAGCATGCGAGCGAGCGTCACCGGCGGGTCGCGCAGCGTCATGGTAAGGAGAATGTCGGGAGGGTCCAGCCTTGCAGACAAGCTGGTGCTATGGCCCTGAAGATTGTCCTGTGGGCGGCTGACGACGAGGACCTGATTACCTTGCTGCAAGCTCAGCTGACGGTTTTGCAGCGCAGTGGTCGGGCTGGTGATCGCTTCCAGATAGGAGCGAGAATAATAAGCTAGAGCAGCGATCCGGCCATTGTTGCTGACGACCCGGCTGATCAGATAACCGGAGGCCGGCAGCAATTGCGCAGGTGCTTTGTAGAAGCGCGCGGCCGGGGGCAGGCCGGCGGGTTCCGGTTGGGACGATCCGCACAGGCGGCGGCCGCTGCGATCATAAATATAATATCGGCCGCCTTCAGGGTCGTGCGAGGTCAGGAAGATCGACAGCCGCTGGCACATCTCTGACCCCTCGCTGCCGGTCGATAACGCGTTCGCGGTTAGCATCAACGCTGTCCGGTCCGATGCCAGATCTGCCGTCAGTTTGCGCGCGCTTTGCGTTACGGACACTCGAAGCAGCGCCTCCTTCTCCAAGTCGGCGGTCCGGATTGCCTGAAGAGAGGCAACGAGGGCGATGAGCCCGAGCGGTAGCAAGGCGAGGGTCAAGATGAGGAACATCTTGATGCCTGTGGAATGGATGAGGCTGTTCAAGCTGCGCATGAGCAATCAACTGGATGGGACAGAGGTGCCCCGGTCATGCGATAATCAAGATCGTGGGACCAAGAGATGAAGGGCAACTGCCGGGTTTGCGACAGCGGCGCACCGGCTTGTTATTTCATCATATTCGAAAAGCACCCAACTGCCCTCCGCCCCGGCTGGTTAACTGCTGCCGACCGTGGATCGATGCTTAATCCAGCTTCCGCAGAAGGTCGAGCATTTCGGAAGGAATATCCTCATCGACAGCGCGCTGATAAACGGAGCGTAGCGCGCTAGCCACCTGTCCCTCATCCTTACCAGGCGAGGTACGCCGCTTGGGCGAGGCTTTGCCAGTCACGCCCGAGTCCGGGGTGGTGGCGCCGACATCTTTCCTGTCCCCTCCCTTCACGTCCCGTTCCGTCGTTGAAGCAACCAAAATACGCCCCTCTGCAACGCTAGCATAGCACCGGCTTTTCTTTTGCGGCTTTCCCTCGCGGCGTCAATCGACCGCCGTGGATAGCAGCACAAATCGGTTATCAGTAAAAAACGAACGGCTGTGAAACAAATCTCTCTGTCGATGGTTCCGCACCCTGAAGCATTTTTTGCCGCTTTTCAGACGGCGGCTGAACGGGGCGGGGGCTTGCCACATCGGCATCGCCGATCCATCCTCCTGCTCAGCGAGTGTTTCGTAGCAATTCGCCCTATGGGCTGGGAGAAGATTTACCGATGTCGCTTGGACAGCAACTGCACCCCCATCTTCCTTTCCTGCGCCGTTATGCCCGCGCCCTGACGGGCAGCCAGGTGCATGGCGACGCCTATGTTCGCGCGACTTTGGAAGCGATCGTGGCGGCTCCGGAGGAATTTCCGGCTGACGTCGATCCGCGCCTCGGGCTTTACAAGACGTTCCACGCGATCTGGTCTTCTTCACATCTGGAGGACAGCCCGGTTCTGTCGAGCGGCGATGGGCAGGAGGCTGTGGCCCAAGCGCGGCTTGCCCGCCTGACGCCGCTGCCGCGTCAGGCGCTGCTACTGACCGCGCTGGAAGGCTTTACGGTCGATGATGTGGGTTATCTCATCGGACTGGATGCCGCGGATGTGGAGGCACTGGTCGAAGAGGCGCTGAGCGAGATTGAAGCGCAGACGCGCGCCAAGGTGCTGATCATTGAAGATGAGCCGATTATCGCCATGGACATTGAGACCATCGTGCGCGACCTGGGTCATGAGGTGACTGCCATTGCCGTTACTCGGGAAGACGCCGTGCGCGAGGCAATGGCGGAACGTCCGGGATTGGTTCTGGCCGACATTCAACTGGCCGATGATTCCAGCGGCATCGATGCCGTAAAGGACATATTGGCAGAATTCTCGGTGCCAGTGATCTTCATCACTGCTTTCCCTGAGCGGCTGCTGACCGGGGAACGTCCCGAGCCGACCTTCCTGATCACCAAGCCGTTCCAGCGATCGACGGTGAAGGCGGCCATTTCGCAGGCGCTTTTCTTCGACGAGGCGACCGCGCCGGTTTGAACAATATAGTCCAGTTCCACAAAAGACTGGGCAGGTGGCGGAACCCCGATCATCCCCCCGCGTTATTCAGGCGTAACGATCGGGAGGTAAAATATGGCGGATGAGGAAAAGCATATTGCTACCGAAGACGCCCGGTCAGGATCAACGCCACACATTGTTCGCTACATTCTCGGCATTTCATTGCCATTGGTGATCATTGGCATGCTGATCGTGTTGTGGAGCTATTACGGGTAATCATCATTGGTTCCGTACGGCAATGAGTATATAGGATGCGGACGCATTTATGGCTTTGACGGCTTCGGTTCATGAGGCGAGGGCGACAGCCAGTGAGAGGGTTGTTCCCATGAGCGAAGGGCTTGGCCAAGAGGCGGAGCACCAGGAGGACAAGCGGGAATCGCTGTCCGACACGGATTTCAAGCGCGAGCTTGCGGCAGTTATCCCACATCTGCGGGCCTTTGGGCGGTCTCTTTCGGGTAACCGCGACGTCGCTGATGATCTGGTTCAGGAAACGCTGTTGAAGGCTTGGGCGGCGCGAGGCCGTTTTCAGGCCGGCACCAATATGCGTGCCTGGACCTTCATCATCCTGCGCAACCACTATCTTTCGCAGATGCGGCGATCCCGCTTTCGCGGCGATTGGGACGATCTGACGGCTGATCGTCTGTTGGCGGCGCCTGCCGGCCAGGACAAGCATGTCGAGCTTTCAGATATGCAGCGCGCTCTCATGCAGTTGCCCCAGCCTCAGCGCGAGGCGTTGATCCTGGTCGGGGCCGGCGGCTTTGCTTATGAAGAAGCAGCCGAAATCTGTGGCGTCGCCGTCGGCACGATCAAGAGCCGCGTCGCTCGCGGTCGGGCTGCGCTGGAACAGATCCTCGACAGTGGCGATTTGCCCTCTCGCCGGAGCCAGGAGACGACTGACTCCGCCGTCCTCGATGAGATCATGGATGATGTCGATCGTCTCAGCCGAGGGCGGGAAGCAAGAGAAGATTCCGACTTGGATGCTGATGACGTATAATGTGGTTTCCTGCGAACTTCCCCTGCCGGGGATTCGCGTGGGAGATAGACGATGGAGGAGGGTGGTGGGAACGGCGGTCCTCCTCAAGGCCAGGACCGTCCTGAGGAAATGATGCGGGCGGAGCGATCGCGCAGCAGTGGCGTGATCTTCGCGCTGGTAGCGATCGCCCTCATTCTCGCCATCACCTTCTTTTACCTTACGAAGGAACGTGAGGACCGGGAAAGCCGGGTGATAACCGAAGCTGCTGAGTCTGCGGACAGTGCGGCTCGGGTAGTGGGGAACGCCGCGCAACAGGCGGCCGACCGGCTCCGTCAGCAAAATTGATCTTAGGGGTAAGTAGTTGCCTTTGCGCCGAATAGCGCACCAGTCATCTTCAGAAAATCTTTGGTTTTTTCGTTCACCGTGCGTGCACTGTCGGATTTTCTTACACCGGTTGTAAGCTGATCCGATGCCACAAGGCTGCCGTTGTCAGGGCAGCAGCGGGAATGCGCGCGACCTATGATCAGGCTGTTCAAACATTATGTGCCGCACGCCGTGCTGCTGTTGGGGCTGCTCGATTTTCTGCTGCTGCTCTGCGCCGCGGAAGCCGGCTGGATACTGCGAGCGCAACAGATCGGCATGGACCTCGATCACATCATGACGCGCGCTGCGCCACTGCTGAGCTTCGCCTTAGCGATCCAGACGGGCATGATCGCGGTAGGCGTTTACGGCACCGAAGCGCTTCAGTCGATCCGCTTCGCTTTTGCCCGTCTGCTCGTTGCAATTTCTCTGGGCGTCATATTCCTGTCGGTCATGCATTTCGCGCTGCCGGACCTGACGCTGTGGCGGTCCAATTCGCTCTACGCCATGGGCCTTGCCATCTTGCTCCTGCTGGCGGTGCGGCTGCTACTGGGCTCCATGCTCGGTGGGGAAGCCTTCAAGCGAAGGCTGGTAGTGCTGGGCGCTGGAAACAGAGCCAATCGCATCAAGGAACTGGAGCAGCGCAAGGGTGCCGGCTTCCTAGTGGTCGGCTACATTGCCATGAATGATGGCGCCCAGGTCATTCCGGAATCGATCAACCGCAGCGCGATCTACAATCTGGCGGACTTCGTGGTGCGGCTTGGGGCGAGCGAGGTGGTGCTCGCGCTAGAGGAGCGGCGCAACGCCTTGCCGCTGTCAGACCTGCTGCGGATCAAGACGACCGGTGTCCATGTGAACGAGATTTCGACTTTCCTTGAACGGGAAACCGGGCGGGTCGATCTGGACAGCGTCAATCCCAGCTGGCTGATCTTTTCCGACGGCTTTTCAGCAGGCCGCCGCCTGTCGAGCATCGCCAAGCGCCTCTTCGATATCTTTGCGAGCTCCATCCTGCTGCTGCTGACCGGACCTGTCATCCTGATCGCTGCGATCCTTGTGAAACTGGATAGCAAGGGTCCTGCATTTTACCGGCAGCAACGCGTGGGCCTCTATGGTGAAGAGTTCTGGATCGTGAAGCTGCGTACCATGCGACAGGATGCGGAGATCAGCGGGCAGGCGGTCTGGGCGGAAAAGGATGATCCGCGCATCACCCGGCTAGGCTACTGGCTGCGCAAGCTGCGGATCGACGAGCTGCCGCAGACCTGGACGGTGCTGAAAGGCGAGATGAGCTTCGTCGGCCCGCGCCCCGAACGGCGTCAGTTCGTCGAGGATCTGGAACAACACCTACGCTATTATGCGGAGCGGCATATGGTGAAGCCAGGCATCACCGGCTGGGCGCAGATCAACTATCCTTATGGCGCATCGATCGAGGACAGCCGCAACAAGCTGGAATATGACCTTTACTACGCCAAAAATTACACGCCATTTCTGGATCTGTTGATCCTGATCCAGACATTGCGTGTGGTGTTGTGGCCTGAAGGCGCCCGTTGAGGCCGGGCGGGTGGGGGCTTTGCTACAATTTGTCGGGGATTGGGGTCACGCGCTGGCCGCGGTGCTGTTCGCGGCGATCGGCATCTTCATCCTGCGCCGGCGCGATGAAGCGGCGGAGCAGCGCATGCTCGCCGTCGCTGTGCTGCTCACCTCCTGCTGGTCGCTTTATGTATCGTTCGGCGGCGTCGACAAGCCGCTGACCGGTATCGGCGAGAATATCCGCAACGCCGCTTGGCTGCTGTTGCTGTTCGTCATGCTGCGCAAGGGTGCTGCGGAGCGGGCGGGGCCGATGGTGGCGATTGGATCCGTTTACGCCGCAGTGGCGGGTCTTATCCTGCTGCAGACCTTCACAGATCTCATCTGGCGGCAGCTGCCGGACGCCAGCGATCTGCACCGCACCTTGGTTCAGGTTTCCTTGAGCCTTCATATGATGACCGCCGTGGGCGGATTGATGCTGGTCCACCATCTATATGTGAGTTGGCCGCCGCAGCAGCGGGGCCGGGTGGCGCTGCTGCTCGGTGCGTTGGCGGCGATGTGGACCTACGATTTCAACCTCTATGTCATCGGCTATTTCGCCATCGACCGCGCCAACGAGCTTTATGCCTTGCGAGGACCGCTGATGGCATTGCTGGCTCCTGTGATCGCTGCGGGGCTGCGGCGGGACAAGGCTCCTCCGGTGCAATTATCCCGCGCCCTTGCCTTTCGCGCGTTTTCGATGGTTTCCATCACCCTATACGTCATTATGATCGCCGCAGCGGCGGTCGCGATCGAATTGATCGCCGGTCCCTATGCCCGCTTGATCGAGATTGGCTGCGTCTTCTTCATGGCGGTGAGCGCGCTGCTACTGCTGCCGTCGCCACGGATGCGAGCATTGTGGAAGGTGCAAGTCGCCAAGCATCTATTCCAGCACCGCTATGATTATCGCACGGAATGGATGCGCTTTGGCGATACGATTGGTAGGCCGGGAAGCGATGCGCCGCCGCTCGGTGAGCGGGTGGCGAAGGCTGTAGCCGACATCACGGATTCGCCCGCGGCTATTTTGATGCTGCGGTCAGATGATGGCGCTTTGAGTTTTGAGACGCAGTGGAACTGGAATGGCGTGTCCCATGAGGCGGTGATCCCCGCACCGCTGGCTCTGCTGATCGAGCGCAGCGGGTGGATAATCGATATTGGCCAAGGGCCAACTATTCAGGAAATGGGCGATATGCCCGACTGGATGCGCGCTGATCCGCGGGCGTGGGCGCTGGTCCCGCTCATTCATTTCGGTCGGCTTATCGGCGCGATCCTGTTGGCGCGGCCTGCGATCGACCGGCGGCTTGACTGGGAAGATCTGGACATGCTGCGCACCGCCGGCAGGCAGACGGCAAGCTATTTAAGCGAGGCTCAGGGGCAGCAGGCCTTGAACGATGCACAGCGGTTCGACGAGTTCAATCGCCGCTTTGCGTTCATCATTCACGACGTCAAGAATCTGGTTAGCCAGCTTTCGCTGCTCGCTCGGAACGCTGAACGTCACGCCGATAATCCGGATTTCCGCGCCGACATGCTGCTGACGCTGAAGGAGTCGGTGGGCAAGATGAACGATATGCTGGCGCGCCTGTCGCAGCATCACAAGACGCGCGCAGAGGAGCCGCAGCCCGTGTCGCTGAGCGAGGTGGCGGGCAGGATTGCAAGCGGCCGGTCTCGGCAGCATGAGATCCACCTCACCGGCTCTGCACCACTTGTTTTGGCTGATCCTGCGCGGGTGGAGCAGATTATCGTCCATCTACTTCAGAATGCGATCGACGCCAGTGACGCTGGTAATGCTGTGGAAATCCGTCTGGGCGGCGACGATCGGGGCGCTACCGTCGATGTGATCGACCAAGGGCAGGGTATGACCGCCGAATATATCCGTAGGGATTTGTTCAAGCCTTTTTCATCGAGCAAGTTGGGCGGTTTCGGCATCGGCGCTTTTGAAGCGCGGGCGCTGGCGCAGAGCATGGGCGGCAGCGTGGAGGTTGAAAGCAAGCCGGGCGTGGGGAGCCGGTTCACACTGCGCCTGCCGCTGGCGCACAGCAATAATATCGAGGGGGAAGCAGCCTGATGAGCGACACGCGACCCAAGTTGCTGATCGTCGAGGATGATCCAGGGCTGCAGCGGCAATTGCGCTGGGCCTATGAGGATTATCAGCTGTTTATCGCTGGCGATCGTGAGGAAGCGATCGAAATGCTGCGGGTGGAGACGCCTGATGTCGTGACGCTGGATCTCGGCCTGCCGCCTGACCCGGATGGCACGAGCGAGGGCTTCGCCACCTTGGCGGAAATGCTGCAGATAAAGCCGGACACGAAGATCATCGTTGCCTCGGGCCATGGTGCGCGGGAAAGTGCGCTCAGCGCCATTTCGGGCGGAGCCTATGATTTCTACCAAAAGCCCGTCGATATCGATGAACTCGGCCTGATTGTCCGGCGTGCCTTTCATGTCCACGCGCTGGAGAAGGAAAATGCCCGATTAGCGGAGGCCGCGCCGCCGGAAGCGCGCGTTTTGGGACGGCTGATCACAGCGGCTCCCGAAATGATGAAGGTCGCTCGTACTATCGAGCGGGTCGCCACCACGCAGCTTTCGGTGCTGCTGACCGGCGCGAGCGGTACGGGCAAGGAATTGTTGGCTCAGGGGCTGCATGATGCAAGTCCTAGCCGCAACGGCCCCTTTGTGGCGATCAACTGCGCGGCGATCCCTGAGGATTTGCTGGACATCGAACTGTTCGGCAGGGAGGCGGCGGGCAAGATCGCACTTGCGCATGGCGGGACGCTGTTCCTCGACGAGGTGGGCGACATGCCTTCGACGCTGCAGATGAAGCTGCTGCGTTTCCTGCAGGAACGCGTGATAGGGTCCGAAAGCGGGCGGCCGCTGGTGGTGGACACGCGCGTTGTTTGCGCCACGCATCATGATCTGGACGCAATGATCGCCGCGGGCAGTTTTCGCGAGGATCTCTATTATCGGCTCGGAGAGATTGTGGTGCGGATACCGCCCCTGAAGGAGCGACCCGGCGATCCTGCGCTGCTGGCGCGCCATTTTCTGAACCGTTTTGCCAGGGACATGAATTCGCAGATCAAGGGGATCGCGCCCGACGCGCTGGCGGCGCTCGACGCTTGGACATGGCCGGGCAATGTGCGCGAGCTTGAAAATCGCATCAAGCGGGCGGTCATCATGGCGGACGGCAAACATATCACGGCCGCTGATCTCGATTTGGATGGCGACCCGGTGGAGGGCAGCGACTTCGTGAACCTCAAGGGAGCGCGCGAGATAGCGGACCGGCGCGCCATCCGCCGGGCGATTGCCCGGACCGACGGCAATATTTCCGGCGCGGCCAAGATGTTGGGAATCAGCCGTCCGACGCTCTACGATCTGCTGAAGCAATATCAGATGCAGGGCTGAGTATCAGCGAACTGCGGACTACGGATAGTCAGGCGCGTTGCAGGTCCAAATCTTCTGCGGAGATTCCCAGACGCTTGATCTGTTCTGCGACGGGCGGCCAGACCGTCTCCAGGAAACGGCGGCGTTCAGCCTCACGTAGTCGGCGCGTCGCTCCTTCTGCCACGAACATACCAACCCCGCGCTTGACCAATACCAGACCATCGTCTTGGAAACATTGATATGCTTTGGCGACGGTCAGCGGGTTGGCGCCTTCCTTGGCCGCGAGCGCCCGCACGGAAGGAAGCATGTCCCCATCGCCATAGCTGCCATCGAGTATCGAGGCGGCGATTATATCGCGCAGACGCAGGTAAACGGGCTTGGAGTCGTCGGCCATGGGTGCATCGGTGCCATAATACAGCGAAGCAGGTCAAGGCGAGCACGGGTGTGCTACAGCCGCTCCCCGTAACTAGCTGTTCCAGACTGAAACTATCTTGTCATATTCTGGCCGGGGCCGTTCTTCCTGGGGCCTGCCGGGCGTGCCGATGAAGATGAACCCGGCGATCCTTTCACCTACTTCTGCGAAAGCGGCGCGGACATCTTCATTGTAGGCGGGCCAACCGGTCAGCCACCCTGCAGCAAAGCCTAGGGCATGGCTGGCGTGAAGGAGGTTCATGATCGCCGCGCCAGAGGACAGTTCCTGTTCCCACAGCGGGATCTTGCTGCCAGCCACCGGAGCGGAGAGCGCCACAACCAATGTGGGTGCCTGGTGCGCGAATTGATGCATTGCTTCCAGCTCCAACCGCCCAGCATCCGGCTTTTCGCGGCGGTAGGCACTCTCCAGAAGATCCGCCAGTCGGTCGCGCTCCTCCTGCGGAACGATCACGAAGCGCCAGGGGGCCAGCTTGCCATGGTCCGGCGTGCGCAAGGCGATCTCCAATATCTGCCGCAACTGATCGGCATCCGGACCGGGTGCAATGAGATCACGGGGCTTGCCGGAACGGCGGGTGCGCAGCAGCGAAAGCGGAGTAGATGCGTCGTTGAACATGGCGCTCCAGATGGCGCGGCAGCGCGCGGGGCGCAAGGGCCTCGCTTCTTTGACAGTCCGATGATTTCCGCTCTACCTTGCTCTAAACATTTGGCCGGACAGGATAGGGATGGCGACCTCACCTACGAACGCAGCTCATTCGGGCAAGACCTGGCTCGGCCATCCGCGGGGATTGTTCCTGCTGTTTTTTGTGGAGATGTGGGAGCGCTTTTCCTTTTACGGCATGCGCGCGCTGCTGATCTTCTATCTGACGCAGCATTTCCTTTTTTCCGATCGGGACGCGGCGCATTCCTATGGCGCTTATATGTCGCTGATCTACATTTCGCCGCTGATGGGTGGCTATCTGGCGGACCGGTATCTCGGGCAGCGCAAGGCGGTGCTGTTCGGCGGAATTGTCATCGCCATCGGCCATATCATTCTGGGTCTTGAAGCGGACGGGTCTGCCAACAGCATGGGTCTTGGCCTGTTCTGGCTGGGCCTCGCAACGGTGATCATCGGTACTGGATTTTTGAAGGCCAGTGTGTCGGCGCTGGTGGGCCAGCTTTATCCGCGAGACGACATGCGGCGTGACCCCGCCTACACAATCTTCTACATGGGCATCAATGTCGGCGCCACAATCGGCCCGGTGATCTGCGGCTATCTCGGGCAGCGCTGGGGGTGGCATTGGGGCTTCGGCGCGGCGTCGGTCGGGATGATCGCCGGAGTCATTGGCTTCGTGCTATGCAAGCCACTGTTGCAAGGCGGGGGCGAGCCGCCTGATCCGCTACGATTGGCGGAGCGGGTTGGCGGGCTCATCAGCCGTGAATGGCTGGTCTATCTCTCCAGCCTTTTTACCATCCTGCTATGCTGGGTGCTGATCCAGCAGCACGCTGTAGTAGGATGGATGCTGGCGGGCGCGAGCATATTCATGGTCCTCTACATACTTTGGGAAGCATTTGGACGGATGGAGCGCATCGGGCGGGATCGCATGCTGGCGGCGCTGTTCCTGCTGGTCGTCAATCCGATTTTCTGGGGACTGTATGAGCAGACGGGATCGTCGCTCAGCCTTTTCACCGATCGCTATGCTGACAGGCATATCCTCGGCTTCGATGTACCGGCATCGATGTTCCAATCGGTCAACGCGGCCTATATTCTGATCTTCGGCCCAGTGATCGCAGCCTTGTGGATCGCACTTGCGAAGAGGGGGTGGGAGCCTTCGACGCCTGCCAAGTTCGGGCTGGCGCTGACGCTGGTGGGCGCCGGCTTCCTGGTCCTTGTGGCGGGGACAGGTGCGCCAGGCACGCTCACCCCAGTGCTGTTCATTTTCCTTCTTTATCTTTGCCATACACTTGGCGAGCTTTGCCTGTCGCCTGTGGGGCTGTCTGCCATGTCGAAGCTCGCGCCTTCGCGGATGATCGGCCTGATGATGGGCATCTGGTTTCTGGCGATGGCGCTCGGCGAATATGCTGCGGGAATGATCGCAGCGGCTACAGGTGGCGAGGCAGGTGCAGCTTCGCGGGAAGGCGTGCTTTCCGTCTATAACCAGATCGGCTGGTGGTCGATCGGGATCGGCATAGTGGTCATGGCGATCGCGCCGCTGGTGAAGAGGTTGATGCACGCGGATCAATTTAGCGGCGCGGAGGGTGCCGATGCGGCAGCTCAGAGCGACAGCTTCGCCATCACCGATCGCAATGCCACAGAGCGCAGCTAAACGATCAGGATGTTGCGCCCCATATGTCGGTGACACGGATGAAGCCGCGTTGCCCGCTGACATCGAAGCCGCACCAGCCGTCGCTGCAGGAGGATAAGCGGCCGACCACGCCTTTTTCTGCTCTAAAGACGGTGCGTGCGTTGTCGCTCTTCGATTGCCGCATCGGGGCGACCGATGCCGTGACTATGGCCGTTGGCGTGTCGCTCAGCAGACGGACATGCATCCAACCCTGGGTGCCGCTGGGATCCTCCACCTTGCGCCAGAGGCCAAGCACCTGCACGACCTTCACCGGCAGGTCGCGGCGGCGATAGACCCAGCTGGAAGGGTAATCGAGGCTGGGGCCGACGCGCATGCGTGCTTCGTCCTGGCTGAGCGAAGCCCAGTAGGGGACGGATTTGGCGGGCGAGGCGGACGCGCCGCTTGCAATGCATAGCACGGCGGCGACGATGGTCGCGCGCGGCAAATAGCCCTTCATGCCTGATCTTTTCCCCTTCATGTGCGGACGCCTTTATAGCGTTCGCCCGACGCGGCCGACAACCATTGTCTTTGGTGCCATACAAGGTGCTTGACCATCGCTGCCACCAGGAATAGCGGCCAAGCATGGCCAAGAAACCGCGTCCCGCCAAGCCGCGCGTCATCGTGACACGCCGCCTGCCCCCGAATGTGGAGGCGCGAATGGCCGAACTGTTCGACACGGTTTTCAATGTTGGCGATGTGCCGATGGACCGCACGGCGCTGACCCGCGCCATGGCGCAGTGCGATGTGCTGGTGCCCTCTGTCACCGACCAGATCGATGCTGCACTAATCGAAGCGGCGCCGGAGCGGTTGCAACTTATCGCGAGCTTCGGCAGCGGCGTTGACCATATCGATCTCGGCGCGGCGCGGCGGAAGGAGATAATGGTCACCAACACCCCGGGCGTGCTGACCGAAGACACGGCCGACATGACGATGGCGCTGATCCTGTCGGTGCCCCGGCGGTTGGCGGAGGGGGAAAAGCTGGTGCGGTCGGGCGCATGGCCTGGATGGAGCCCTTCGGGCATGCTGGGTCATCGCATCGGCGGGAAGAAGCTGGGCATTATCGGCATGGGCCGGATCGGCCGGGCAGTGGCGAAGCGCGCCGCCGCGTTCGGCCTTTCGATCGCTTACCATAACCGTCATCGTTTGCCTTTTGAAGTGGAGCAGGAACTGGCGGCGGCCTGGCACCCCGACCTCGACTCCCTGCTGGGTGAAAGCGATATCGTATCGATCAATTGCCCGCTTAATGCCGACAGCCGAGCCATGATCGACGCGCGCAGGATCGGACTCATGCGGTCGGATGCCTATCTCATCAACACCTCCCGCGCCGAAATCACGGATGAGCCTGCACTGATCGCCGCGCTGGCCGAGGGTCGCATTGCGGGAGCAGGGCTCGACGTTTACACGCATGAGCCTGCCGTCGATCCTCGGCTGCTCGCACTATCGAATGTCGTGCTTCTACCCCATATGGGATCGGCGACCTTTGAAGGGCGGGATGCAACGGGTGCGCGAGTGATCGCCAATATCCGTAGCTGGGTAGATGGACACCGCCCTCCCAACCAGGTGCTGGAGGGCTGGATTTAGGTAGCGAGCGGATCAAGCGTGCCGAGCGCTGCGACCAACGCCAAGATGCCCAGCGCCATCATGGTTTCGAAAGCCAGCGACAGACGCAGGTGAGCGCCGGCCGATGACAGCTCGTTCGCACCGGTGGCGCGCATGAGAGTTGGTGTCAGGCGCCAGCGGTTGGCTGCGGCAAGGATCAGCATGCCACCGAACAGCGCGAGCTTGGTCAGCAGCAGCCAGCCATAGCTGCTGTGCAGCAGGACCGGCAAGTTGGCGAACCCGACGATCATCACGCTGTTGATTACGCCACTCACGATAAGGGCGATCACGAACAACGTGCCGAACAGGGAAAAGCGGTGGAGCATGCGCGCCGTTTGTTCCGCTTCTCGCGCGTCCAATGTGGTGCGGAGTACTCGGCCAAGGAGCGAAAGCAGCGCTCCGAACCAAGCAGACGCAGCGACGATGTGCAGCACGTCTGCCGCCCTGTGGATGGTCCCAGCCATGCCCTCCGTCGCTCCTGCGTGACCCGACCAGGCAAGAGTGGCCGCTGCGATCATTGCGAGCAGGGCGATGGCGGCCGGTCTTTCTGCTCGCCCCGGCACGAAGAGGAGCAGGATAATAAGGAGCAAGGCGAGCGCACGTATGGCCAGGAGCGGCCCGATCATGGTTTCGCGCAGCAGAATGTCCACGACGCTCCAGTCAGGAACTAAAGCGGAGCCTCCCGTCATTGCTGCGGCGCTCGCAAGCAGCCAAAGCGCTGACAAGATGAGGCCGCTCAAGGCGAGCAGAGCCAGTATGCCGCGGGCTCCCGTGCTGCGGCCGACGCGCATACTCCACCAGAAAAGGGGAAGCCCCGCGAGGGCCGCTAGATCGGCGTAAAGGCCGAAACGGGTAGCGACGAGGAGCCCGTCGATAGACACGGCTTACTTCACCGAGAAGCTATATTTGCCCGCGATCTTGTGCTGATCGGCTCCGACGATGTGCCAGTTGAGCTCATAGCTACCTGCCGGGAGCGCGCGAGGCAGGGTAACCACCATAGTCTTGCCGTCCCCCTCGACAGCAGTCTTGAAGCCCTTGATCGGCATAGGCGCATGATCCGTCATGCCCGGCATCCCCGTCATCGTCAGATCGATACCGCTCAAGGGCGCGAGCAGCTTTTCGGAGAAAGTCAGCGTCAGCTTGGTCGGCTTCGTGACAGTGGCGTTGGCAGCGGGGTTGGAGGAAAGCAGCTTGGGATGCGCGATCGCGACGGACGGCAGGGCGGCAAGCGCAAGGGCGGCGGTGAACAGGATGCGACGCATGGAACTCATCTCCAACAAGCATTGTGGTCAGGGATATTACGCATCCAATTTTGACACCCCTCGACGGACACGCATAAATTTTTGCATGAGGGATCAGGCTGGGCCGCGCGTATCCTGGGCGTGCATAGGAGTGTGAGTGATGAGCGACCTTGATCAACTACTGGGGCAGCTTCGCGCCATGCCGACCGATCCGCGCCTGGCGGCGATGGACGAAGCAGTCATGGTGGGCGTGGCCCATCGCGGCGAGCGTGCTGTTGCGCGACGTAGCCTGGCTCTCGCGGGAATCGTTGCGATCGGCATCGGCTGGATAGGTAGCTTGGTGCCGGGAAGCCCGGCGCAGGCAGCATCGCAGCCCATGGTGATCGGCATGTCCGACTACGCACCTTCCCGGCTGCTGGGGCAGTAAGCAATGAAGGGGGCGGGACGATATGGGCTGGTGGCGCTGGTCGCATTCGCGGCGGCTTTGGCGGCGGTGCTGGTGGCGCGGGTCTGGATGGCCCCGGGACCTCGGGTGGAAAGCGAAGTCCATTCCCTCATCCACACAAGGCTGAAGCTGGATGAAAGTCAGGAGCAGCGCATCCATGCGCTGGAGGCAGACTTCGCCAAGCGGCGCGCGGCTATGGAGGCGGAGATGCGCGCCGACAACGCCCGGCTTGCTCAAGCCATAGCCGCCGAACATGGCTATGGACCCAAGGTCAGCGAGGCAGTCGATCGCTCTCACCATGTGATGGGGATGCTGCAGAAGGAGACGCTGAAGCATATCTTCGCCATGCGAGCGGTGCTGCGGCCCGATCAGGCGGCGCAGTTTGACGCCGCGGTGGTCAAGGTTCTGACCGAACCGGTGCGGTGAACCTGCCGCTCACCCAGAGCAGCGATGCCGAGCTGGCTGCGCTGGCGCTCGCCGGGCAGCAGAGCGCTTATGGGGAGCTGATGCGGCGTCATCGGGACGGCGTGTTCCGGCTGGCGCGTGGGCATGTGGGTGACGCGACAGACGCACTGGACATCACGCAGGAAACATTCATTTCCGCTTTCGCTGCGCTTGCGCGCTACGACACGTCGCGGCCTTTCAGGCTGTGGATATCCCGGATCGCGATCAACAAATGCCACGATTGGGCGCGGCGACGGGCGGTGCGGCGCTTCTTCACCTTTGCGCGCCCGATCGAGGAAGCCGTAGCCGTTGCTGATGACGCATTGACGCCAGAAGATGAGGCGCAATCGCGCGCTGAACTGGCGCAGATCCATATGGCGATTGCTGCCTTGCCCCCCAGTCTCAAGGATGTGCTGTTGCTGCGCACCATTGAGGGGATGAGCCAGGCCGAAGCGGCCCAGACGCTAGGCGTAAGCGAGAAGGCGATCGAAACACGCCTTTACCGCGCGCGCAACAAATTGGCCGAACAGTTGAGGGATGCGGGCGTCGCGCGCGTATAAGGGACAACCATTCCTGTTGCAGAGCATTCCATGCCCTTTTCCCAAGTTGAAGTCGATCGCCGGAACCTGATCCGTGGTCTGGGCGGCCTCGGAGGCGCATTGGCGCTGACTCGTATCTTTCCTGCGTGGGCCCAGAGCGGCACGGCCGGACTTGCGCCCGCCCCCGGTGTGCTCAGCGGTGAGCAGATTGCATTGACTGTGGGAGAAGGCCATTTTTCAACCGGCGGGCGTTCGGCCCATGCTGTGATGATCAACGGTACATTGCCTGCGCCGCTCATCCGGTTGAAGGAAGGACAGAATGTCCGTCTGTCCGTCACTAATCAGTTGAAGGAAGATACATCGATCCACTGGCATGGTCTGATCGTTCCGTTCCAGATGGATGGAGTGCCGGGGGTGAGCTTCCCCGGTATCCGCCCCGGCGAGACCTTCACCTATGAATTTCCGATCCGCCAGTCTGGCACCTACTGGTATCACAGCCATTCGGGGATGCAGGAGGCGGTCGGCCATTATGGGCCGATCGTGATCGACCCGGCTGGTCCTGATCCGGTGCAGAGTGATCGAGAACATGTGATCGTCCTTTCCGATTGGAGCCCGATACATCCGCATGTGCTGTTGAAGCGGCTCAAGCAGTCCGGCGGCTATTTCAACATGCAGCGCCAGACATTGGCCGGGTTGCTGGCGGGCAAGGACCAGAGCGCGAAGGAGCGGCTCGAATGGGGCGCGATGCGGATGGACCCGACTGACATCTCGGACGTCACCGGCTCCACCTACAGCTTCCTGGTCAATGGCCATGGCACGGCGGAGAATTGGACGGGGCTTTTCACGCCCGGTGAGCGGGTGCGCCTGCGCATCATTAATGCGTCGGCCATGACCAATTTCAACGTCCGACTGCCCGGTCTGCCGATGACGGTGGTGCAATGCGACGGCCAGCATGTTCAACCGGTTGAAACCGACGAATTCCAGATTTGCATTGCGGAGACTTATGATGTGGTGGTCCAGCCAGCAGAGGCGAAACCCTATGGCCTGATCGCCGAAGCCATTGACCGGTCGGGCCTCGTCCGCGCGACTTTGGCTCCGCGCATTGGGATGGTGGCAGAAGTGCCTGCGCTGCGGAAACGGCCGTTGCTCGGCATGAAGGATATGGGAATGGACATGTCGGGCATGGACATGGGCCAGGGCGGCGTGATCGATCTCAGCCAGCCCGCCAACGAGAGCATGGCGGGACATTCCATGAAGATGCTCGATCCATCTGTCGCGCCGCAGGTAAAGATGGGGCCGGGGGTCGCTACCCTCTCGCCCATGCCGGCGGACCGGACGGCGGATCGGCCCACAGGGCTGGAGGATGTCGAGCATAGGGTGCTGACCTATGCCGATCTCAAGTCATTGGAGCCATTCAAGGACACCCGCACGCCTAGCCGCACCTTGGACATTCACCTGACCGCGAACATGGAGCGCTATATGTGGTCCTTCGATGGCGTGAAGCTGTCGGACGGGGCTGAGCCAATCGCTTTCCGCCATATGGAGCGGGTGCGAGTGAACCTGATCAATGACACGATGATGCCGCATCCGATTCACCTGCACGGTCATTTCTTCCAACTGGTGACCGGCGCGGGTAAGTATGATCCGCTCAAGCATACAGTGAATGTGCTGCCGGGAGGCAAGGTTAGTTTCGACCTCACCGCTGATGCGCTGGGGGATTGGGCGTTCCATTGTCATATGCTGATGCACATGCACAGCGGGATGATGCGCGTCGTTACCGTGCGGCATGAGGGAGAGGCGGCATGAAGATGCTATTGTCCGTCGCTGCCCTGCTGCTGGCGTCCACTTCCGTTCCTGCGCTGGCGCAGGAAATGGACCACAGCCATATGAATCATGGGGCTATGGAACCGTCCAGGCCGCCAAATGAAAACCAGGATCACTCCGCCCATCAAGCTGCGGAGCCAGAAGCGCCCACTGCAGAAAATCCCCATGCGGGCCATGCCATGCCCGCCCCGGACGATTCCATTCCCAAGGGCAACGCTCCGCCTGTCCCGGCCGATCATGCCGCCGAAGCCTTCTACAATCCGGCCGAAATGGCTCGGGCGCGCGCTGCTATGCTCAAGGAAAGCGGCGGCATGACCTTCTCGCAGGTCATGCTGGACCGGTTGGAATATCGCCTAGGCAAGGGCGCGGACGGCTACCATTGGGAAGGCGAAGGTTGGATCGGCGGCGACATCAATCGCTTCGCTTTCAAGACGGAAGGCGAGGGCGAAATCGACGGGCGCGTGGAGAGCGCGGAGGTTCAGGCGCTCTATAACCGCGCGATCGACCCTTGGTTCAATCTGGAAGCGGGCATTCGGCATGATTTCCGGCCTGATCCCGACCGGACCTACGCGGTTGTCGGTATCGAAGGGCTTGCCCCCTATTGGTTCGAAGTCAGCGCGCAGGCTTTTCTATCCAATAAGGGCGACGCGCATCTGCGGCTGGAGGCAAGCTATGATCAGCGCATCACGCAGCGCCTGATCCTGCAGCCAGCCGCCGACTTGAACATAGCTGCCCAGGACGTGCCCGAACTCGGCATTGGATCGGGCCTGTCGGATATGGAGCTGGGATTGCGGCTACGGTATGAATTCGCCCGCGAATTCGCGCCCTATGTGGGCTTGAATTGGGAACGCAAGCTGGGGGACAGCGCGCGCTTCGCACGTGCTGAGGGAGAGGGTGCATCGGCTACCAGCTTTGTCATGGGCGTGCGCTTCTGGTTCTAAGAGCCGTCAGCATGATCTGCTGCAGCTTTGTGACAACTTGTTATGATTGGCGGTGCGGCGCGCACGCTTCGCGCTTATGCACCGCCGATCGGGCGTAATCTGACCCTCGACAAACAAGAAACTGATCAGGGTAGATCGTGCGCTACGCCTTCCTCCGTCCACTTCTTGGCATTTGCGCTCTTGCCGCGGCCGAGCCCGCGCTGGCGCAGGAAGCTGAGGAGGAAGACAAAGCCGTCCTTAGCGGAGGCTTCGACTTCATCGAATTGCGCGCAGGCAAAGGTGACGAGGCCATCCAGTGGGACGGCAGCTTTTCCTATGGGGACAGCACGGACCAGATAATGTTGATGGTCGAAGGCGGTGGGGCGGTCGGCAAGCGGGTCGACGACGTCCAGGCGAGACTGCTGTATGGCCGATCGATCAGTGACAATATCGTGCTGCTGGCAGGGGTGCGGCATGAATTCCAGCCGCATCCGCATGACAGCTATGCGATGGTCGGCGCGCAAGGCTCGGTAGGGTCCCGCTTCAGTTGGGAAGGCTACGCCTTTCTTTCTGATGACGGCCGTCTGACTGGTGACGCCCAAATCATCTACCAGCTGCCTATTACTGAAAAAGTCTATGTCGAACCTCGCGCAGCGATCGGCTGGTCGGCGCAGCGAGACGAGGAAAATGGGATTGGTTCGGGCTTTACTGAGACAGAGATGTCCGTGCGGCTGCGCTTCCGGCTTAACGACAATGTCAACGCGTTCGTCGGCTTGGCGCATGAGCGGCTGTTAGGCGGCAGCCGCAATATCGCTCGCGCTCAGGGCGAAACACTGAAATCGACAATCGCGGTGGCGGGCGTGGGCTTCAGCCTTTAGCGAGATGCCGTTCGGCGAGCGCAACATGCAGGCGAATGCCAAGGCCGAGGACTTCATCATTGAAGTCGTAATGCGGATTGTGGAGGGGTACGGAGCCTTCAGTTTTGGCCTGGCCTAGCCAGATGTAGGCTCCCTTGCACGCGTGCAGCATGAACGCGAAATCTTCCGAAGTGAAGGCAGGTTCGGGCGCGAGTTGGGCAATGCCTATTGTCGCGGCGGCGTCCAGCGCCTCCTGCGCGGCCTCCGCGTCGTTGATGGTGGCAGGATAGTAGCGCTGATAGTCAACCGCCATCGTCACATCATTAGCAAGTCCCACGCCTGTGGCGATGTTGCGGATCGCGTCTTCGATCGCATCCTGTACCGCCGGGTCGAACGTGCGGACGGTGCCGCTGACTTTCACCTCGGCCGGGATGACGTTATGCGTATGGCCGCCGTGGATCTGGGTGATCGACAGCACGGCTGAAGCGGTTGGCGGGATGCGGCGGGCGACGATGCTGTTGAGCTGCGTGACCAAGCTGGCGGCGGCGAGAATGGCGTCGGGCGTGTCCTGAGGGATGGCCGCATGGCCGCCGCGCCCTTCCAGCGTGATTTCGAACTTGTCGGCCGCGCCCATGATGGGGCCGGGACGCGTGGCGATAGTGCCTGCCGGCAAGTCCGGCCAATTGTGCAGGCCGAAGACACGGTCGCATGGGAAGCGTTCGAACAGCCCCTCTTTCACCATCTCCCGCGCGCCGCCTAAACCCTCTTCGGCTGGTTGAAAGAAGAAGTGGACGGTGCCGTCGAAGTTGCGGCTGCGGGCGAGGTGCTGCGCCGCGCCCAGCAGCATCGCGACATGGCCATCATGACCGCAACCGTGGAATGTGCCTTCCGTCTTGCTGGCGTAAGGCAGGTTGGTCTGCTCATGGATCGGCAGCGCGTCCATATCCGCGCGCAGGCCGATGCTGCGCGTGGAGGTGCCGTTTTTCAATACCGCGACGATGCCGGTGCCGCCGATCCCCTCATGCACTTCCAGACCCAGCGCCCGCAGCTGTTCCGCGATGCGGCCTGCCGTTCGATGCTCGCAAAAGCCTAGTTCCGGATGCGCGTGAATATCGCGGCGGAAAGCGATCAGGGGTTCGAGCAGGTCATCGATCATTTCTGTTCGCCGAAGAGATGCTGGATCGGATAATGATGTTTGATGAAGGGCGATTTGATCACGACATAGCTGAAATATTTTTCGATGCCATAATCGCTTTCCAGCATGCCTTCGATGATCGACTGATAATGAGCGACGCCGCGGGTCACGAACTTCAGCAGATAGTCGTAGCCGCCGCTGACCAGATGGCATTCGACGATCTCGTCCAGCTTACGGATGCGCGTCTCAAAGCGGGAGAAGTCGCCCGCCCGATGCTCAGTCAAGGTGACTTCGGTGAAGACGGTCAGGAATTCCCCCAGCTTGTGCAGGTTGATGTGGGCGCCGTAGCCCGTGATGTAGCCCGCCTTTTCCAGCCGCTTCACACGGGTGAGGCAAGGGCTCGGCGAAAGGCCCACCGCGTCGGCGAGTTCGACATTGGTGATGCGGCCAGATTGCTGAAGCTGCGTCAGGATCTTGAGGTCGATCCGATCCAGTCTTGGGCCACCCAACATGCGCTTGCTCCCCCTGTTTCTTATCCCACCGCCGCGCGAATATCCGCTTCTTCCAGCAGATCGTCGAGCGTTTTCCGGATGCGTGCGAAGATCTCGTCCATCTCCTGATCCGACGCGCAAAGCGCAGGAGCAAGGCCAATGATGTTGTCCGGGAAGGAGCGGAAGATGACGCCGTTCTTATAGCCTTGGGCGAAAAGGCGGTCGGGGATTTTGAGGTTCGTATCAAGCGGCGCCTTGCTGCCCTTGTCCGCCACAAGCTCGATTGCGCCGAGAAGTCCGCGGCCGCGTGTATCGCCTACCAGCGGATGATCGGCGATCGCTTCAAGGCCGGCGGCAAAGCGCTTGCCCACACTTTGTCCGTTCGCGAGGATTCCGCCCTCGGTATAGAGGCGCAACACTTCCAGGCCGACTGCGGCGCTGACGGGGTGGCCGGAATAGGTGAAGCCGTGGCCGATCGCGAGTTCAGGCGCGGCTCCCTCTGCAATGCCCTGGTAGACCTTGTCCGACATGAGCAGGGCGCCCATCGGAACGTAGCCGGCGGTCAGCCCCTTGGCTAGGGTCATGAGGTCGGGCGTAACGCCCTCTTCCTCGCAGGCGAAGAGGGGGCCGGTACGGCCGAAGCCGGTGATGACTTCATCGGCGACGAAGAGGATGTCGAGTTCCGTGCAAGTGTCGCGCAGCGCCTTGAGCCAGCCCTTGGGCGGCACGATGACGCCGCCGGAACCCTGGATCGGTTCGCAGAAGAAGGCGGCGACATTCTCCGCGCCCAGTTCCGCGACCTTGTCTTTCAACTGCTGGACAGAGCGAGCGATGATCGCTGCGTCGTCCGTCAGGTCGCTGCGATAGGGATAGGGCGACGGAATATGATGCTGCCAGGCATGGGGCAGGTCGAAGAGGCGGTGGAAATTCGACAGGGCGGTCAGGCCCGCGCCGGTGGTGCTGGAGCCGTGATAACCGCGGTCGAGAGCGATGAACTGCTTCTTGGAAGGGCGGCCGATGGCATTGAAATAATGAATAATGTAGCGAATTGCGGAGTCTACGGCGTCTGAGCCGCCGAGGGTGAAATAGACATGGTCGAGCCCTTCGGGGCTGAGTTCGACGAGCTTCTGGGCCAACCGCACTGTTGTTTCGCATCCGAAATGGAAATAGCCGGTTGCGTAGGGAAGCTGACGCATCTGCTCGGCCGCGGCTTCGACGATGCTGTCCTGGCCATAGCCGACATTGACGCACCACAGGCCCGCGAAAGCATCGAGCAGCTGATTGCCGTCCATGTCCGTCAGCCACATGCCCTTGCCGCTTTGCAGCAGGGTTGCGCCACGTGCTTCATGGGCGCGGAAGGAGGTGACGGGATGGATCAGATGGTCGCGGTCGATATCGAGCAGGGACCGGTTCGATTGCAGCGTCATCAGGAAACTCGCGGTGTTGACTGTGGAGGTCAGACTAGCTCGCTGTTGTGGGCGGATGCGCTGATTTCAGGGGGACTATTAGAGGGGCGCGGCTTTTTGAGGAAGGGGCGCGGCATTTTGTGCTGTGGGATGAAATGCTCGTATTCGTCCCCCCGGGTCAAGCCCGGGGGACGGCTGGAGTGGTTAGCCCAATGCCTCCGCGATCGCCTTGCCGCATTCCACGGTGCTGGCCTTGCCCTTTAGATCGCCTGTGCGCAGTGCGGGTTCGGCGAGGACCTTCTCCACCGCCTGCATGATGGCGGCGGCCGCTTCCGGTTCGCCCAGATGCTCCAACATCATCGCGGCGGACCAAATCTGGCCGACCGGGTTGGCGATGCCTTTCCCGGCAATGTCAGGAGCGGAACCGTGGACCGGTTCGAACAGGGACGGCGCTGTGCGGTCCGGGTTGATGTTGCCCGACGGAGCGACGCCGATCGTACCGGTGCACGCGGGGCCGAGGTCGGAGAGGATGTCGCCGAAGAGGTTGGACGCAACGACCACGTCGAAACGGTCCGGGTTCAGCACGAACTGCGCGGTCAAAATATCGATATGATATTTGTCGTGGGTAACGGTGGGATAGTTTTTCGCCATCTCCTCCACCCGCTCGTCCCACCAAGGCATGGTGATGGCGATGCCGTTGGACTTGGTGGCCGAGGTGACATGCTTGCGGTCCCGCGTGGCGGCGAGTTCGAAGGCGTAGCGCAGCACACGGTCGGTGCCGTGGCGGGTCATCACTGTTTCCTGGATCACGACTTCACGCGGCGTGCCGGGAAACATCTTGCCGCCGACTGCGCTATATTCGCCCTCGGTATTTTCGCGCACGACCCAGAAATCGATGTCACCTGGCTCCCGCCCTGCAAGCGGACAGGGGACGCCGGGCATCAGGCGGACGGGGCGCAGGTTCACATATTGATCATATTCGCGACGGAACTGGAGCAGCGAGCCCCAGAGCGAGATATGGTCGGGCACCGTATCGGGCCAACCGACCGCGCCGAAGAAGATCGCATCCGGATTGCCGATCTGCGCCTTCCAATCGTCCGGCATCATCTGGCCATGCTTCGCGTAATAGTCGCAGCAGGCGAAATCGTGCCATTTCTGTTCGATGGTGAAGCCATAGAGGCTCGCGGCACGCTCGAGGATGCGGATGCCCTCGGGCATGACTTCCTTGCCGATGCCGTCGCCGGGAATGACGGAGATGCTGTAGTTGCGGCCCATAAAACCTCCGTTCGCGCTGAGCAGGTCGAAGCGCATTTGTTGTCGGGAACTGAAGTAAGGGGCTTCGACAGGCTCAGCCCGAACGGTTGAGGGGGTGGTGACGGAAAGGGGGCGTTAGAGCTTCAGACCTCCAACATGGAAGGTCTTCGTCTCCAGATATTCCTCGATCCCCAGATGCGCGCCCTCGCGGCCCAGGCCAGACATTTTGACTCCGCCGAACGGAGCCATCTCCATCGAGATGCCGCCGGTGTTGAGCGCGACCATGCCTGCTTCCAGCCGTTCCGCCACACGGAAGGCGCGGTGGAGATTTTCGGTGTAGAAATAGCTGGCAAGCCCGTAGCTGGTGCCGTTGGCGATCTCGATCCCTTCCTCTTCATGGGTAAAGCGGAAGAGGGGCGCGACGGGTCCGAAAGTTTCCTCGTCAGCCAGACGCATGTCGCGGGTCGCGCCGGTCAGGATGACGGGCGTTGCGAAGCGTTCACCGGTCGCGCCTTCGGGGGCCTGGGCGAAGATTTTCGCGCCATGGGCCAGCGCGTCTTCGACATGCGCCTTCACCTTGTCCACGGCGGCGCTGTTGATGAGCGGGCCGATGGTGCTGCCCGGCTGGTCGCCCGGCGCGACCTTGAGCGCGGAGACGGCCTGGGCGAGCTTTTCGGCGAAGGCGTCGTGGATGCCGTCCTGCACCAATATGCGGTTGGCGCAGACGCAGGTCTGTCCCGCATTGCGGAATTTGCTGGCCATGGCGCTGGCGACGGCGAGATCGAGATCGGCATCGTCGAACACGATGAGCGGGGCGTTGCCGCCGAGTTCAAGGCTGAGGCGCTTTATCGTGTCGGCTGACTGACGCATCAGCAGCGCGCCGACGCGGGTGGAGCCGGTGAAGGACAATTTGCGCACGACCGGACTGGACGTCATGACGCCGCCGATCGCGGTGGCATTGCCGGTGACGACGCTGAACACGCCTGCGGGGAAGCCAGCCTCTTCCGCCAGCTTGGCGAGGGCGAGGGCGGAATAGGGCGTGAGTTCAGACGGCTTCACCACGACCGGGCATCCGGCCGCGAGCGCAGGGGCGCATTTGCGCGTGATCATCGCCGCCGGGAAGTTCCAGGGGGTGATGGCGGCCGAGACGCCCACCGGCTCCTTCATGACGAGGATGCGGCGATTGGCTTCCGGCGCGGGGATGATGGCGCCGTCGACGCGGCGGGCCTCTTCCGCGAACCATTTGATGAAGGTCGCGGCGTAGCGGATTTCGCCTTCGGACTCGGCGAGCGGCTTTCCCTGTTCCGCCGTCATAATGCGGGCGAGGTCTGCGATATTGACCAGCACCAGCGCATGCCAGCGTTCGAGCAACGCGGCGCGATCTGCGGCAGTGCGGGCGCGCCAAGCCGGGTAGGCGGCCTCCGCGGCGGCGATGGCGGCCTGCGTTTCAGCCTCTCCGCAATCGGGAACGGTGCCGATGATCGCGCCGGTCGCGGGATTGTCGACCGGCAGGGTCGCGCCGGAACGCGCGCCGGTCCATTCGCCGCCGATGAAGGCTTTTTCGATCAGCAGCGCGGGATTGTTGAGGGAAAGGGTCATCCGAGGGCCTGCGTCGTAAGAGAGAAGATCTTGAGGTCGGGGTCCGCCTTCGGGTGCTGACCACGCGTCATGCGCATCACGCGGCCAACGCAGGGTAGGCCGAGTTCGTCCAGCCAGCCGGAAAGGCCGCTTTCTTCCGGCACATCGAGGCGGCAGAACATGCCGCTGTTGGAGCCGAGCCAGTGCGAAATCAGCGCCTTCGCGCCGCCTGTGTCGGGCGCAATGGTGGGGCCGACGACATAGCCCCGGCCGAAGCGGCGGAACAGCGCGAAGCCTACCGGTTCATTGCTGCGCGTCAGCACCACGCCCTGCGCGCCCGGCACCAGCGCTTCGAGCAGCTTGTCGCGGTCCATGCCGGTGGCGCGGCGGGCGAGGGTGCGCAGAACGTCCATATCCTTGTGTCCCAGCGGACGGACGCGTTCGTCAGGGATGAGTTCCGCCATGGGGACGGCGAAGGCCGCGCCCTGATGCTGAAAGATGGAGCCCATCGGTTCAAAGCCCATCTTGCGATAGAGCGGCAAGCCTTCATCCGTGGCGTTCAGCATGACCGTGCGGCCACTCAGATCGTCCAGCACAGCATCCATCAGGCGGCGGCCGATGCCCATGCCCTGCGCCTTGGGCGAGACGATGACCATGCCGAGCGTCGCAGCGTCTTCGCCATAGAGCCAGCTCATGGCGGTGCCGACGATTTCGCCGTCCCGCTCAGCCACATAGCCCGAGCCAAGGGAGAACATCATCTCCCAATCCTCGATGCGGTGCGGCCATTTCTGTTCGTGGGAAAGGTCGTGAGCAGCGGCCAAATCCTCGGCGGTCATACGCCGCAGGTCCACCATCGCCTCTATGCCTGTCGCCATGCGTCTTGCTCCTTGGCGGATCGGGAAACCGCCTTTGGTTCATGAATCAATGAACCGGACATTAGGCCGCGCCGACAAGCATTGGCTGCTGCCTTCACATTTTTTTTGGAAGATTATCGCGTCGGCTTTCCTGCGCAAGCACCGCAAATGCCGCAGCGCTCCCCTATTTTAGCGGGCAGACGCGTAGCAGGAGATTATGCCGTGGAGGGTTTCAACCCCGATCTGATCAGCGTGGAGAGCGCCAATAACTTCATCGCCGGACGCCGGGTTCAGGGCCGCGGTGATGGCATCACCGTGCGCCGCCCGTCGGACGGGCGGGTGCAGGCGGAACTGGATTGCGCTGATGCGGGGCAGTTGGCGCAAGCGGTGGAGAATGCGCAGGCGGCCTACAAGAAGAGCGGCTGGGCGCAGACCGACCCGCGCGGGCGGATGAAGGTGATGCGGCGCTGGGCCGACCTGATCGATGCGGATGCGGAGACGCTTGCGCCGTTAGAAGCGCTGGGATCGACGCGGACCATTGGCGAGATCAACGGTTGGGATTTGAGCTATACCGCCGAGACGGTTCGCTTCTTCGCCGAATGGGCGGACAAGATCGGCGGCGAGGTGGCGGCGACGACGCCGGACAAGCTGGGGCTGACCGTCGCCGAGCCCTATGGCGTGGTGGCGGCGATCGCGCCCTGGAATTTGCCGCTGGTGATGGCGGCGTGGAAGATCGCGCCTGCCATTGCTGCTGGCAATTCGGTGGTGCTGAAGCCTTCTGAAATGACGCCGTTCAGCATTGTGCGGCTGGCGGAGCTGGCGATCGAGGCGGGACTGCCTGCGGGCGTGTTCAACATCGTGCAGGGTGACGGGCGCTCTGTTGGCGATCCGCTGGTGCGGCGGCCGGAGGTAGCGAAGGTAACCTTTACCGGGTCCACCCGCACGGGTGCTGCGATCATGGCTGCTTGCGCCGAGACGGGCCCCAAGCCGGTGACGCTGGAGCTGGGGGGGAAGAGCCCGCAGATCGTCTTTGCCGATGCTGGGCTGGACAAGGCTGCTGCTCTGGTCGCGCGTGCGATCACGCTCAATGCCGGGCAGGTGTGCGTCGCGGGATCACGGCTGCTGGTGCAGGATAAGGTCGCCGATCAGGTGATCGACCAGATACTGGCGGCGTTCGCCGCGCATAAGGCGGGGCCGACCTGGCGGACGGATACGACGCTGGGGCCGATCATATCGGAGGGCCAACTGAATCGAATGGATGGCATCGTGAAGCGCGCCATCGCCGGGGGCGCGGAGGCGCTGGCGGGCGGGGGACGGGCGACTTCTCCACAGGAGGGGAGCTATTTCGCGCCGACGCTGCTGCGGAATGTCGATCAGAAGAGCGAGGTCGTCCAGGCCGAGATTTTCGGGCCGGTGCTGACGGTCCAGACCTTCGCCGACGAGGAAGAGGCTTATGCGCTCGCCAATGACAGTGATTATGGGCTGGCGGCTGGGGTACATACCGGCGATGTGGCGCGAGCCTTGAGGGCTACGCGGTCGCTGGAGGCGGGGACGGTGTGGGTGAACCGCTATGGACGGAGCAATGATTTCATCCTGCCGACGGGCGGTTATAAGCAGTCGGGGATCGGGAAGGATCTGGGGCGGGAAGCCTATGTGGCGAACCTCAAGACCAAGACGGCTTTAATTGAGTTCTAAATGCCTAACCTCCGTTCGCTCGAAGCGAACGGAGGGGGTTAGTCAACCGCCGCAAACCGTCCAATCTCATACGGCTCCATCGGAATATCCGTCGCCCCCTTGGCTATGACTTCCGCCATTGTTTCGCCCACGCCGGGGCCGATCTGGAACCCCGCGCCCGAAAAGCCGAAGGCGTAATAGAGGCCGCTGGTGGTAGCGCTTGGTCCCATGACGGGCTGGCTGTCGGGCAGATAGCCCTCGATCCCGGACCAGACGCGGATGATGTTGAGCTTGCCCAGGGCGGGCGCGAGGCGGCGGATCTGCTTGAGCTGGCTCAGCGTGTTCTGGGGCAGAACATAGGCGCGATACTGGTCCGGATAGGATGGCCCGCGTGTCGAACCGCCCAGCACGATATTGCCGCGTGCGACCTGGCGGAAATAGACGGTTTCCTCCTCCACCGGCGTCATGACGCCGACTGCGGGATGGATCGCATAGGGGACCGGCTCCGTGACGCTCATATTAGGCCCTTTGGGGACGATGGGCACCGGCTCGCCAAACTGTGACGACAGCGCATTGCCCCAGGCGCCGGCAGTGATCAGCAGGATCGGGGCGCGGAAGGTGCGGCCATCTTCGGCGGTGACACGGAAATCCTCGCCGACCTTCTGCGCGTCCACAATCTTGGTATTCTCATGCACCGTCGCACCCATGCGCTGGGCGGCGCGGGCGAAGGCGGGAGCGGCGAGGCGCGGGTTGGCGTGGCCGTCCATGGCGGAATAGGAGCCCGCCAGCACATCGGCCCCGAAGAAGGGGAATTTGGCCCGCAGCGCATTGCCGGAGAGCAGTTCAAGGTCCAGCCCCTCATGCCGCGCCTTGTCGGCATAATCCTCCATCGCGCCGACCAGTTCAGGCCGCTCGCGATAGCAGACGCGGATGTGGCCGGACTGGAGATATTCGACATCCGCGCCGAGCAGTTCCCGCGACTTGCGCCAGATGGCGAGCGCGCGGTTGGCGAGGGGAAGCTGGTGCAGCGCGCGCCCTTGGCGACGGACATTGCCGAAATTGGTGCCGCTTGCCTGCCGCCCGATGAGGTCGGTTTCGAGCAGCGTGACGGACAGGCCATGGCCGCGCAGGAACAGCGCTGCGGAACTTCCCATTATGCCGCCGCCTACGATGATGACGTCGCTCGCGGCGCTCATTCTTCTTCTCCGATGGCGATGGGGAGGGGCTTGACCGGCGCTTGCCCCCGCAGGCGACCGACTTGCTCGACTGGTATTCTGGCCTCAGCGGCGATGAGTTCCGCCGCGGCGAGCCCGCAATAGCGGCCCTGACAGCGGCCCATGCCGACGCGGCTGAAGGCCTTGGCGCGGTTGGCTTCCACCGCGCCGGTTTCGCGCATGACGGAACGTAGGTCGCCAGCGCTGACGGCTTCGCAGCGGCAGACGATGGCTTCGTCGGGCAGGGCTGCGGCCTGATTGGCGGGCCAGGGGAATGCCTTGGCGAGGCCGCGCGCGAATTTGGCGTATGTCGCTACCTCGCGGCGCAACGCGGCCATTTCACCGCCGCTTGCAGCCAGGCCGAGATCGGAAAGCGCGGCGAGCGCGGCGAGTTTTCCGCTCGCCTCGGCCGAGCGAGCGCCGAGGATTTTCGCGCCGTCCCCTGCGAGGTAAACGCCCTTCACACTGGCGCGGCCGTCCTCGTCGCGCTGCGGTAGCCAATGATGCGTGGCTGGGTCGAAGACGAATGCGCAGCGAGCAAGGTCGGCGAGCTGGGTTTCTGGGCGGAGGTGGTAGCCGACCGCCACGGCGTCGCAGGCGATCATCTTTTCCGCGCCCGAAGCGGTGCGGTAGCGGACGGCGGTAACGCCGCTGTCCGCCGCGCCCACGACTTCGACGGGAGTGATCTGGTGATGAACCGGGACGCCTGCCTTCGCCAGCGCGCGGGTGAGTTGGACGCCGTTCCACAACACGGACGGTAGAGCCAGCAAATCCGGGAGCGCCCTGACGCGCGCGCCTGATGCAGAGGTGTCGAGTACGGCGGCAACCTTTGCGCCTGCCTGCACATATTGGGAGGCGACGAGGTAGAGTAGTGGGCCGGAGCCCATGAAGACGACCTCGCGGCCGATCGAGACTGCCTGCGACTTGAGCGCCACCTGCGCGCCGCCCAGGCTGTATGTGCCCGCCAGATTCCACCCCTTGACCGGCATCAGCCGATCGGTCGCTCCGGTGCAGAGGATCAGCGCGTCGTAAGGGAGGGTTTGCTGAGCGTTCCCACTGGCGGTCCAGACATGCTGGTCTGCGACGTTCCAGACGAGCGTTTCGGGCAAATAGTCGATCTGCCCCTGCAACGCGTCAAAACTTTCGTGCAGCGCCTTGGCCCGCGCGGCCTCGGTGCCGTAGAGCTTTTTATAGGGACGGGTGAAATTGTCGGGTTGGCGGCGGTAGATTTGCCCGCCCGCGCGGCGCGCCTCATCGATGACGATGGGACGCAGGCCCGCTTTCACGACGGCTTCCGCCGCGCGCACGCCCGATGGCCCCGCGCCGACGATGATTATGCGAGGTTCGGCCATGTCGCCTCCGGCTGGCTGGTGAGGACGCGCTGACCCGCAGCCGCGAGGGTAGAGCAGGCGCGCAGGCGGTCGCCGCCTTCGGTCCAGACCCAGCAATCCTGACATGCGCCCATCAGGCAAAAGCCCGCCCGGCGGCCATCGCCAAATTCCGACTGGCGCAGCGTGCCGCCCGTGCTGAGCAACGCGACCATCAGCGTGTCGCCTTCCAGCGCGGTCACCGGATGGCCATCAACATGCAGGACGATGCGAGGGCGGTCAGTCTCGCCCAGTCGGACGAAGCGCCCCTTCACGCCGCCACCCCCTGAACTTGCGTCAAACTTTCTTCTCCATGATGGCACAGGATGCTGTTGCCCTTTGAAAGGCTGTGGCGCGGCGGCGGCGTGACATTGCACAGGCCATCGATCCGCGCGGGGCAGCGGGGCAGGAAGCGGCAGAGATCGGGCTCGTCAGCCGGTGCGCCGATCAGCGGCAGCGTGCGACCGGCACCGCTTTCTTCCAGCCAGCCCGCGCGCATTTCCGGAACCGAACTGATGAGTAGATCGGTATAGGGATGGAAGGGCGCGGAGCGAAAACCCTCTCGCTTTCCCTTTTCCACCATGGTGCCCGAATAGAGGACGAGGATGTCGTCACAGATCGCGCGCACGGTCGATATGTCGTGGCTGATGAACATGTAAGCCACGCCCAATTCCTTGCGCAGCTCCGCCATCAGATCGAGGATGGCCGCGCCTACGACGGTGTCGAGGGCAGAGGTGACTTCGTCGCAGAGGATGAGTTCCGGATCGGCTGCCAGGGCGCGGGCAAGGTTGATGCGTTGCTTCTGGCCGCCCGAAAGCTCACCGCAACGCCGGTCGATGACCGTCGCGGGCAGGCGGATGAGGTCGAGCAGTTCCAGTACCCTGAGGCGCGCGGCGTTGCCCTTCAGCCCATGGTAGAAGGCGAGCGGACGCGACAGGATCTGCCCGACGCTGTGCGCGGGGTTGAGCGCGGTATCGGCATTCTGGAACACCAGTTGGATACGCCGGAACTGGTCCCGGCTGCGGCCTTTGAGGCCGGGCGGCAGAGGCTCTCCATTAAGCAGAACCTCACCTTGCGCGGGAGGGAGAAGTCCCGCGATCACACGCGCCATGGTGGACTTGCCCGAACCGGACTCGCCGATCACGCCAAGGGTCGCGCCGCGTTCGATCTTCAGGTCTATGTTGCGCAGCACCGGAACGCGCGGCCGTCCGTCCTTTCCGATCTTGCCATAGCCTGCGGTCATGTCGCGGATTTCGAGCAAGGGTGCGGAAGGCAGGTCGGCCTGGCGGGGCGCGGGGCGGATGGCGGGTCGCGCCGCCGCCATCAATGTCTTGGTATAATCGTCGGCGGGGCGATGGAGTATCTGGTCGGCGCTACCCTTTTCGCGGATGCGGCCTTGGTTGAGGACGACGATCTGGTCCGCCATCTGCGCGACGACGGCCAGGTCGTGCGACACATAAATGGCGGTGGCGCCGCGTTCCAGCACCACGGCCTTGAAGGCGCGCAGCACTTCGATCTGGGTGGTGACATCGAGCGCGGTGGTGGGCTCGTCAAGGATCACCAGTTCAGGATCGGTGATGAGCGCCATTGCCGCCATCAGCCGTTGCAACTGGCCGCCCGACAGCTGATGCGGATAGCGCGAGCCAATGGTGTCCGCGAAGGGCAGGGCAAGCGCGCGGAACAGGTCGACAGCCTTCTTTTCAGCGGCCGCCCGGGGCATGAGGTTATGGATCAGCGCGGGTTCGATCACCTGATCCATGATCGTGCGCGACGGGTTGAAGGCGGACGCCGCCGACTGCGCAATGTAGGCGATGCGGTTGCCGCGCAGAGCGGCCAGGCCCTTTGCATCGAGCGACAGGATTTCGGAGTCGCCGACCCGGATGGAGCCATCCGCAATCTTCGCGCCCGGCCGGGCATGCCCGAGAAGGGTAAGCGCGATGGTGGTCTTGCCCGAACCGGACTCCCCGATCAGCGCCAGCACCTCGCCCCGCTTCAGCGCGAAGTCTATGTCGCTGACGATCGGGAAAGTCTCGCCCGCTGCATTGCGGGCGGTGACGCGCAGCCCTTTGACTTCGACATGATCGGTCATGCGGGCTTCCCCTTGAGGCCGTCGATCAGCAGGTTAACCCCTACCGTCAGCGTCGCGATCGCGATGGCGGGCATCAGGATCGCCAGCGCGCCTTCGCCAAGGCCTGAGATATTTTCGCGCACCAGAGAGCCGAGATCGGCATCTGGCGGTTGTACGCCCAGGCCCAGGAAGGAAAGGCCCGAGAGCAGCAGCACGATGAACACGAAGCGCAGGCCGAAATCGGCCAGCAGCGGATGGATCATGTTGGGCAATATCTCGCGCATGGCGAGGTGGATGCGTCCTTCGCCTCGAGCGCGTGCAACCTGCACATAATCCATCTGCGCCAGGTTCACGGCCAGGGCGCGAGCGATGCGGTAATTGCCCGGCACATAGGTGATGGCGGCGATCAGCAGCAACAGCGGCAGCGAAGAGCCAAAGGCGGCGACCAGCACCAGCGACAGGATCTTGGACGGGATCGAAATCAGCGTATCCATGAAACGGGAAAGCGGCTCATCCACGTTCGGGCCGCCAACGGCCGCGGTGAGCGCAAGGGCGGTGCCGGTCGCGCTCGCCAGCATCGCGGCGGCGGCGGCAAGGCCTACCGTATAGCGCGCGCCCGACAGCAGACGGCTCAGCACATCGCGGCCAAGATAATCGCTGCCCAGCCAATGCTGCGCCGACATGCCGTCGAACACATCATAGGCGACGAAAGCGCCGACCGGGTAAGGCGCCAGCATCGGCCCGACGATCGCGACGGCCAGCCAGAAGAGGACGAACAGCAGCCCGATCTTGGCCGATAGGGGAAGGGCCTTCACCCAGCGGAGGGAGGAAGCGGTCATTGTGCGCGCAGCCTGGGATTGGCGAGAATGGCGGTTACGTCCGCGATCAGCATGAGGATGAGGTAGGCCGCGCAGAAGATCATCGCGCACGCCTGCAGCAGCGGCATGTCGCGGCTGGTGACGGCGTTCACCATCAGGCTGGCAAGGCCGGGATAGTTGAAGATCGTTTCGACGATGATCGCGCCGCCCAGCAGGTAGGACAGGCTCAGGGCCATCGCGTTGACGATCGGCGCGACGGCATTGGGCATGATGTGCCTCAACACCACGCGCACCGGATGCACGCCCTTCAGGAGCGCCATTTCGACATAGGGCCGGTCCATCTGATCGATGACGGCGGCGCGGGTCATTCGCGCCATCTGGGCGATGACCACGATGCTGAGGGAAAGGATCGGCATCGCTGCGCCGCGCAGATACTCGCCCCAGCTCATATCGTCCGAAACCAGTGCGATCGACGGCAGCCAGCGCAGCTTCACGGAGAAAATCAGCACGGCGAGCGTCGCCACCAGAAATTCCGGCACGGCGACCATGGACAGGGTCGAGATATTGAGTGCCCGGTCGAGGCGTCCGCCCCGGTTCATCGCCGAGCCGATGCCGATGGACAGAGCGACCGGCACCGCCACCAGCGCCGTCAGAGCGGCGAGCAGCAGGCTGTTGGGCAGGCGGCTGGAGATGACTTCGGACACCGGCATGTTGGCGACCAGCGATTGTCCCGGATCGCCGCTGACCATGCCGCTGAGCCAGGAGGCGTAGCGTTCATGGGCCGGACGATCGAGCCCCATTTCATGGCGTAGCGCCGCTACCTGTTCGGCCGTGGCGCTCTGGCCGAGCGCTTCCTGGGCGGCGTCGCCCGGCAGCAACTGGGCGATGGTGAAGACCACCAGCGACACCAGAAACAGCGTCAGCAGCGAGGAGGCGAAGCGCTTGGCGGTGAGGGCAAGGGCCGCCTTGACGCCGGATGATGTGGACCCGCCCGCCATCAGCCTTCCCACCATACATGTTCGGCAAATTGATAGCCCATGAAGCCGCCCAATGGCACGGGGTAGAGCCCCTTCAGCCGCCGGTCGTGGCCGTCGATCAGGCTGATGAAGACTGGGATGCCGACGCCGCAATGATTGCGCACCAATCCCTGCATCTCTCCATAGAGCTGCTTGCGGCGCGCCTGATCGGATTCTCCGCGCGCTTCGATCAGCAGTCTGTCGAAGCGAGGATTCTTCCATCCGGATTCATTCCAGGCCGCGTCGGATTTGTAGAAAAGGCTGAAGATGAGGTCGGCGGTCGGCCGCGGGTTGGTGTTGCCGAAGCTCAGGGGATGGCGCATCCAATGGGTTGACCAATAGCCATCGCCCGGCACCCGGTTGACCGCCAGATTGAGGCCCACGCGCGATCCATATTCCTGAAGGATAGACGCCATATCGACCGACCCTTCGGCCGCTGGAGAGGCATAGACGGGCAGGCGGACATGGGTGAGTCCGGCCCGCTGAAGATGCCATTTCGCCTTGTCCAGATCGAGCCGCGTCTGCGGCAGGTCGCTGCGGTAATAGGGATGAAAAGGCGGAATCGGATGATCATTGCCGATCGTCGCATAGTCCCGGAACAGCGCCCTTTTGATGAGGGGCCGGTCGATCAGATATTTCATCGCGGCGACGAAATGCGGGTTGCCGGTGGGCAGCCCGTCCTGTCGCATGATGAGGTTGGTGTAGAGGCCCGACTTGGTTTCCAGGAGGCCATGGGCGCGTGATGCGACAACACGCTTGGTGGATCGGGGATTGATGGCGTTGATGAGGTGGACGTCGCCGGACAGCAGGGCGTTCACGCGGCTGACCTCATCGGGGATGCCGATCAGTTCGATCTCTTCCAGATAAGGCTTGCCTGGCTTCCAGTAATTGGCGTTCCGCCGCGCCAACGTACGCACGCCCGGCCGGAACTGGGCGCAGCGATAGGGGCCGGTGCCATTGGCGGTGCGGAACTCCTTCTGCCCGGCGCGCAGGATCAGGAAGTGCGATTGGGCCAGGATGGTGGGCAGGTCGGCGTTCGGACCGGTCAGGCGGATAGTGACCTCATGCGGGCCGTTCGCCTTCACCTCGGCAAATTGTTCGGCGATGGTCGCGAGCTTGGAGCCGGTGGCGGGGTCCTTGTGCCGCAGCAACGACCAGACGACATCTTTCGATGTAAGGGTTGCGCCATCATGGAATGTGACGCCCCGGCGGAGGCGGAAATGCCAGAGTTTCTGATCCGTGCTCTCGATCCGCTCGGCAAGGGCGGGTCGGGGGATCAGGTGCCGGTCCAACTCCGTCAGGCCGTTATAGAACATGTAATGGCGGACATAGTCAGTCGATAGCGCGCCCTTGGCCGGGTCCAGCGTGTCCGCGGTCGAGCTGGACATGCTGGCGACGCGAATGCGCCCGCCAACCCGCGGCTTCGATGGCGCGGCGAGCGCCGTTTCGGGCAGCAGCAAGCCCGCGCCCATCGTGCCAAGCAGCTCTCGCCGCGAAAAGGGGAGGTCGTCGATCAATGGATCACATCCTGCCATTTATACCACAGGCCGACGATCGGCAGGAACCATGGCTTGCCGAAATGGCCGGGCACGCTCGGCCAGTCGAGGCCGTCCCAGGGATTGGCGGCGCGGTCGCCGGCCATGACCCGCGCCATCTGTTCGCCCATATAGGTCGCCATCTGCACGCCATGGCCGCTATAGCCCATGGAATAGAACAGCCCGTCCTGCTCGCCAGCCCGCGGCAGGCGGTCGGCGGTCAGATCGACCATCCCGCCCCAGACATGATCGACGCTCACGCCCTTCAGCTCCGGGAACATCTCGCCCATCGTCTGTTCGAGGATGAGGCCGCTTTTCAGGTCCGATCGCGGATCGCTGATCGCGAAGCGCGCCCGGCCGCCGAAGATCAGCCGGTTGTCGGAAGTCAGGCGGAAATAATTGCCGATATTCTTGCTGGTGACATAGTTGCGGCGGTTTGGCAGCAGCTGGTCGATCAGCGCATTATCGAGCGGCTCGGTCGCGATGATGAAGCTCCCCACGGACACGATCCGCCGCTGGAAGAAACCGAAGGGCGCGGATGCAGGCGCGCCGCCTGTGGCCACCAGCACCTGATCCGCCACGACTTGGCCCTTGGGCGTTGTGACGCGCCAGCCATTCGCCAGCCGGTCTAACCCGGTGACTTCGGCCTTCTCATAAATCTTCGCGCCCGCCCGCGCTGCCGCTTCGGCAAGGCCGACGCCGAAGCGTGCCGGATGCAGTTGCGCACTAGTCGTCTGGATCAAAGCGCCGTGGAAGGCATCTGATCCCACTTCCTCGCGAATGCGTTCCGGCGGGACGAGGCGGAGATTCTCGTCCACCTCGCGGACAAGCAGATCATGCGCGCGGACCAGCTTGTCGTAATGTTTAGGCTTGGCGGCGAGCTTTACCCGGCCGCAGCGGTTGAAGGCGCAGTCTATGCCTTCTTCCCGCACCAGTCGCTCGACATTATCGACCGCGTCGACATGCGCGCGGTAATAGGCTTTTGCGACGTCCTTGCCGAAGCGAGCGGATAGCGCGCCATAGTCATGGGCCGTGCCGTTGTTGCACTGACCGCCATTGCGTCCCGAAGCCTCGCCGACGACATGCCCCTTCTCCAGCAGCACAACGCTGGCGCCGCGCTTGGCCAGCGCTCGCGCCGCCGAAAGGCCGGTGAAGCCGCCGCCGATTATGGCGACGTCAGCCCTGCCTTCGACTGCGCCCTGCGCCCCGCCGGTAAAGGCGGGGGCGCTTGCCAGCCAGTAGGAGAGGGGGGATGCGCTCATTGTGGAATCAGAGGCCCACGACCGCCGGGAGAGCGCCGATATGCGGGATTTCGACGTCCCGATAAAAGGCATTGGAGGGCTCATGCCCCCGGCCGACGAACACCCGGCAGCCGAAATGCAGATCGGTGGCCGTATTCTGATCGTAGCGGAAGCTGGAGGAGACATGCATCATCTCTTCAGGCTTCGCGCCGAGTTGGTCGAACATATATTCGAACGCCTGCATGCGCGGCTTGTAGGCCTGCGCCATCTGCGCGGTATAAACTGCGTGGAACGGCGCGCCCAGCATGCCGACATTGTGATGGATCTGATCGTTCATCGCGTTGGACAGGATGACGAGCGGAATCTTGTCGCCGATCTTGGAAAGGCCGCCCGGCACATCGTCATGCGGCCCCCAGGTCGGCACAGCATTATAGACGGCGTCGGCGTCAGCCTCGCGATATTCCACGCCCCACCGCTTGCAGGTGCGGCGCAGCGAGTTGCGGATGACGTCCTGATAGGGTTCCCACGGCCCCAGAACCTGGTCCAGGCGATAGGCCGACCAGTCCTTGCAGAAGGCGGGAAGATTTTCCGCCGCCACGCGGTCCGCCATGAAGGCGCTCGCCATCTCTGTCATGCGGAAACGGGTGAGCGTGCCGTAGCAATCGAAGCTGATATATTTGGGCCGGAAGTTGGGCATGGGTGGGTTCCCCCTCTTTGTCGGATGGCTGGTTGGCCGTTTCGATGAGGTCATTACGGCATGGGCCGTCCAGAACATGTCTCCGATTGGTTCGGCATGGGACGCAGATCAGAAGCTTTTATAGCAGCGTTTCGGCATAGTTTGCTGTGGTTCGATCCAGCCTGCAATGAAGCCGGAAAAGCGTTAGCCGGGAGAGAGCCGGGGCCCAAGCAGCGGCACATAATGTTGCTCGCTCAATAACCCCGTTCGCGGCTGACTTCGCCTTCCATCGGCTGTCCGGCTTCATGCCTGCGAATATTGGCAATGAGCGCCCGTGCGGCCGTATCCGCGCGGGTCATGCTCGCGATGTGCGGGGTCAACATTATGCGTGGATGGTCCCAGAAAGGATGATCCTGCGGCAGCGGCTCGGGATCGGTCACGTCCAGGATCGCGGCGGAAAGATGTGCTTCGTGGAGCAGCGACAGCAGATCATGCTCCACCAGATGGCCGCCCCGACCGACATTGATGAGCGAAGCGCCACGAGGCAGTTGGGACAACGTCTCCCGGCACAAAATGCCGCGCGTATCCTGCGTGAGCGGAACGAGGCAGATGAGAATGTCGCAGCCTTGAAGGAATTCCGGCAATTCCGCTTCGCCCGCATGGCAGATGACGCCTTCCAGCTGATGGGGCGAACGGCTCCATGCAGACAGCGGAAAGCCGAAGGGCAGAAGCGCCTTCAGTACGGCCTGACCCAGTTGCCCCAGCCCCATAACCCCGACGCGGCGCTCACCAGCGGGGATCAGGTCGATCGCTTCCCAGCGATGCTCCCGCTGCGCAATGCGATAATCGATGAAGTGGCGATGCAGCGTCAGCACCGATGCGCAGACATATTCGACCATGCCTTCGATGATACCGGGTTCGATCATCCGTACCAATCGGACATGGGCGGGCAGCTTGCTCATGTCGAACTGATCGACGCCAGCACCGACAGAAAACAGAACCTCAAGGCCAGTCAGCCGGCTGAGCAGGTCAGCCGAAGGATCCCAGGCGGCGAGATAGCGGATCGTTGCCGGGTCGCCGATTTCCTCCGGCGTCACAAAGCCGACGCCGGGCGCCTCGGCTGCGAAAATCGCGCGCCAGATCCGCCCGCGCTCCGGTTCGGACGTGTAGAGTAGGGTCATGCAGCTTGCTTTCTTGCGAGGGTCCGGCGGCGCATCCCCTTTGCTTGCCACCACATGACTGGTCCGGAGATGGTGAGGGCGAGCAGGGCGAGGGCGACGATCATCAGCAGGACCGGCCCTGCCGCGCCAAAGCTGTTTCCGGCATGGAGGGGGAGGATCGTCATCCAGAGCGCGCCGTTATTCTCTGCGCGCGTCGCGGTGACGATGTGAGGAGCGAACATGGTGACGATTGCGCGATGAACTGCGCGCGGGTTGCGCTCAGGAGCCTGGAAATTGACGGTCATGCGATCGGCGGAGAGCCTGAAATCGCGAAGGGCGCTCTGGGGAAAGGCGCTCTGCGCGAGGGCCAGTGCGCGATCGATCGAGGCCGGGTTCGCAGGCGGGCGATGAGCAGCGGGGGCGCTCGGCTCGACGAGGTCGGGCACGACCAGCAGCAGCCCGGTCACTGCCATGAAGCAGAGCAGCATCGCCATGATGACGCCCAGCGTGCGATGCGCCTGCCGCAGCACCAGCCGCGCCGCCATGTTCCAGCGGATCGACAGATGCTTTGAAAGCGGCCCCTTTTTGGGCCACCAATAGGCCAGCCCCGTCACCGCCATGGTAAACAGCGCAATCGCGTTGAGCGCGATCACCGCCATTCCCGCCTTGCCAGCCATGAGGCGGTAGTGAATCTGCAGCGCGCCCTCGACAGGAAAGCTCCAGACCGTCCCCGCACGCAGCAGCTTGCCCCCGGCGGGGTCAATGGAGGCATAGCGGGTCTCGCCCTCCTCACTGCTCAATTCTGCGAGCCAGGTGGCATTATCGGCTTCCGGAGCGAACAGGCGGGATACGGTGAAACCTGGCGATGCTCGTTCGGCCTGAAGCACGGCCACACCGGGGGAAATCGTGCGCGCGCTGCTGTGGCTGACCATGCCCGCAGGGTCGATCCATCGAGCCACCGGTCCCCGGTAAAGCAGCAGGGCGCCCGTCAGCGCCTGCACCAGCAGCAACGCTGCCATGGCAAGCCCGGCATATTTGTGAAGCCGCAGCATCTGTGCCTTGGTCATGCCCATTCTCCCGCGCAAAAACCGCCGACGACCCGACGCTTGGAGGGGGGGTCGCCGGCGGCTGATCAAGCCTTCAAGGCCTGAAACTCAGCACATCAGAAGTTGAACGACGCCTTGACCGAGAAGGAACGCGGCGTGCCCGGCTGAATCCACAGTCGAGAATAGGAGCTGGCGTAATATTTCTTGTTCAACAGGTTGTTCACATCGGCCGAAATCTTGATCTGATCGGTGATGTTGAATGATCCGAGCACCTTGACCAGCGTGTAGCTGGGCAGGAAGAAGTTGAAGCCCGTCTCGCCCAGGCGGCGACCCACGTAGGTCACGCCTGCGCCCAACATTGCGTCATGCTCGCCAATCGAAAAATTGTTGAACAGCAGTGCATTGCCCTGGTGCTTGGCGATGTTGATCAGCGGATCATCCTTGCGGACATTGGCAAAGATATAATCATCGGCCCAGCCCGCGTCGGTATAGGCATAATTGAGGAAGACCTCGAACCCGGCGGGCAGCTTGGCGTTCAGGTCAAACTCGATGCCCTGGCTCTTCGCTGCCCCGACCGTGGCGGAGAAGTTCGGATTTAGGGGGTCGGTGCTCAGCACATTGGTCTTCTTCATTTTGTAGAGAGACAATGTGCTGTTGATGCGGCCGTCGGTCGAAACGAACTTGGCGCCCACTTCATAGGAGCGGCTGAGTTCCGGGTCGAACGGCTGGCTGAACGCGTTGGTGCCGCTGTTTGGGCGGAAGCCCTTGCCGTAGCTGGCATAGAAGGACAAGGTCTGGGTCGGCTCGAACACCAGTCCCGCCATGGGGCTGAACTTGGTGTAGGCCTTGCGGGTATTGGGCGGCGTGGCGCCCGGCAGATAGTTGTCAATGTTCTGCTTGAAGTCGTCGTAGCGGCCGCCAAACCGGACTTTCAGCTGCTCGCTGATTTCGATCTGGTCCTGGGCATAGACGCCCCAAGCCTTCTGGACTTCCTTCGAATCCTGGATGGCGCTTACGGGGATGGGGGCCACGACATTGTAATTGGGATTGAAGATGTCGATGCCATAAGGCGCCGCTAGTGTCGGACGGACACGGCGCTGGATTGCATTGATTTCAAACTTGTCCCAGTCCGCGCCGATCCGGATATTATGCGTGATCGACCCGGTATCCATCTTGCCGCTCAACTCGCCACGGACCACCATGTTGGTCGTGTTATATTCGCGGAACCGGCGTTGTCGGGCGAGCGTTCGCCCGTCGATATAGAGCGTCTGGCGGCTGGCGGCCAGTTCGGCGTCGCTGGAATAGCCGCGGAAGATCGTGTCCCTATAGCCTCCGCCAAGCATCAGCGTCCAATCGTCGCTGAAATCATGCTGATATTGCAGCTGGTGACCCAGGACTTTGACTTTGGTCGGGCCGTCATTGGGGTTACCGAGGAAGCGCGACTGTGGGATCAGGCCCAGCTTGTAGCCTGTGATCACCCCGTTCGCGAAGGTCGGCGCGGCGACCACGCCACGATCGAACGGCACTTCCTGATTCACATATTCCATTTCATAAGTGAGCAGGTCGCGGTCGGAGAATTTGGCGAGGAAGGACGGCGTCAGCACATATTTGCGGGTGTGCACCGTGTCGCGGAAGCTGTCGGCATCTTCGACTGCGCCATTCAGGCGAACTGCGAACATGTCGTTCAGCGGCAAGTTGAAGTCGCCCTCAACCCGATAGGTGTTCCAGCTACCGCCCGATACGCTGAAGCTGCCGAAGGTCTTTTCCAGGATCGGCTTCTTGGTAACGATGTTGATCGTGCCGCCAGGCTCACCGCGGCCGAAGAGCGCGGAGTTCGGGCCCTTCAGCACTTCGATGCGCTCGACGTTCGATGCGTCACGCGGGCCGCCATAGCCGCGGCCGCCATTGAAGCCGTTGACCAGGAAACCGCTCGGGAAATTCTCGTCGCCCGCAAAGCCGCGGATCGCGAAGCTATCCCACAGGCCGCCGAAGTTATTCTGCTTCGAAACGCCGCTCGCCAGTTCCAGTGCGGTGTCGAGGCGGGTGATGTTGAGGTCGTCCAGCAGCTTGCCTTCCAGGAACTGGACGGCTTGCGGGATTTCCTTGACGGGCGTGTCGCCGAAATATTGGCGCTTCAGGCCCGTGACGACGATTTCCGCATTGTCGTCCGGCGCCGGCGCCTGAGCATAGGCGGCCGATGTGAAGGCGATGCAGGCGGCGCTGGCGGTCAGCGCCAGACGAAAAGCCGAATATGTGCGCATATTGCTACCCCTTGTAAAATCGCTGTTCCCAATTGTCCTGCGAACGGGGTGAGCCGGCGTTTTCTTATCTTCTCTCCAAACGGACATTCTGTGGGTCCTTTTCTTTCCGGATGCCGGTCCACTGGGTGATTTGCCACCTCTTCTGGAATAGGAGGCTAGGGTCAGGTTGCAGAAATATTACGTCAAACTTCAGGTACTCCGCGGCGCATAATTGTGAATATCAGGGCGGCGTACAGGGGAAAATGCTGCGTCTCGTTCGCAACTTCGAGGGTCCAAAAACCCAGAAAAAAGGCCGCCTTCGGTGGGAAGGCGGCCTGAGTTTTGCAGGATCGTTTCGTTAGAGATACTTAAGCCACCAAATATCCTTCCGCCGCTGTTTCAGCTGGGCGAACCAGCGCGTCGGGAAATAAAGCACTGGGATCAGGATGAAGACCCATATCCATACCCAGCGCAGGTGATCGACGCCGAATACAGTTCCCTTGGTCGGGCCGTAGAGAACGAGCGCGACGTTGTAGATGACCTTCAGCGTATATAGATGCAGGACATAGTAGAACATCGGCGCGCCGCCCAACAGGGCGAGGTGCGGCATCAGCTTGCTGTCCTGATAGGTTTCGAACAGCGCAAGCAGCAGGCAGCCGGTGCCGACCGTTGGCATCAGGAAAAGCAGCGAGGGCGGATATTTGGTGAGCGCAAGGAAGCTCATCACCGTGCGTAGCGGCGTTTCCGCGATGAACCAGGGCTTGTCGCCATAGACGTTCAGATAGCGAATGACGACGAAGCCGATGACCAGCGACAGGCCGGTGATGACTAGGCGCTTGATCCGCCGCTCCGGGTCGCTGCCCTTCGCAAACCACGGCCCGCAGGCATAGCCGAGCAGAATAACGCCGATCCACGGCAGCACAGGATAGGTGGTCTTGATCGCCATGCCCCCAACCTCGATCAGCGAGCGCTGGTGCAAGATCGCCCAGAGCACATAGCCGGGTTGGTCCGCCGTCAGCTTGATCGGGTCGAGCAGATTGTGAAGGCACACGATCGCCAGGCCGACTGCGAATTGCGCGGGACGCGGCAGATGGAGCAGCGCCGCGAGCGCTATCATGCTGAGCCCGATCGCCCAGATCACCTGTAGCCAGATGGCCGTCGGCGGGAAGGCGGGAGCCTGCGTCGGCCAAGCATAGCCGACCACGGTGAATTCCAGGAAGATCAGGAACAGGCCGCGCTTCAGAAGGAATTCCGATACTTCCCCCTTGCTGTGCGACTGACCGTAGAGCCAGGCAGAAAGCCCCGTCAGCGCTACAAAGGTGGGCGCGCAGAAGGTTGAGAGGAGCCGGGTGAAGAAGAGGCCCGGCTCCGTGGTGTTGGCGTTCACCGGGTCGGTCACCTGAAGGTGCAGGAACCATGTTTCCCGCACATGGTCGACGAGCATGAACAGCATGACGAGCCCACGAAGCGCATCGATCGCGATCAGACGGGTCCGCGCTTTCGCTGCGTCCATAGGGGATGCTGTGGCCCTCAGGCCGATGTTGGGCGCTTGGCCTGCGATACTGCTCATGGCACCTGTCCTTGATTTCTTACTCAGCCTTGGGCTGGTAGAGGTCCTTGTAGAAGCCGACGGTCTTGACCGTGACCGTCACCGGCGTGTCGCCCTTGTTGCGGAAGTACCAGCCGTGGATGCCGCCGAAGGGCGCGGTGAAATCGCCCTGGCCGCCGCTGATCTCCAGCTCTTTCCAATAATCGGTGAAGGCGTCATCGCCGGCGTTCAGCTCTTCGCCGTGCATCTCGGCCTTGATCGGGCCGCTGGATTTCCAGGTGAAGATGAAGCTGTCGCCCTTTTCCATGTGGGCCTTCACTTCCTGGCCGCTGTGCGGGGGCAGGCTGATGGTCATCTCATCCTGCCGCCAGGGCGTGGATTTGGAGATGCTTTCCTTGCTCGGTGTGGGCAGCGCGCCTGCCGCCGGGGTGACGGGCGTCGCCGGGGTGGCCTCCTTGGCTCCGCCGGACACCATGCCGGTAAGGCCGAGCGCCGTCCCGACGCCGGTCGGATCGACCCCATATTCGGCGGGCAGCACGAACAGCGTGAGGATCGCGGCAGCGGCGATCACCGCGCCGCCCGTCGCCTTGGCGAGCGTGGAAGCAGAGGGGGAGATTGGTGCCGGCGGCGCGGCGGTGATGGTCTGCATGTTCATATCAGGCCCCTTGCGTGAAATAGCCGGCCAGCTGGTATCCGATCAGGACGAAGCCAGCGGTCATCAGCGCGGCGTTGGCGGCGATCGCGCTGCGGCGGAAGCTGTCGCTCAAGCGCCACAGGTTCATCAGCAGCAGGATGATGGTCAGCGCCATGAACTGGCCCATTTCAACACCAACATTGAAGCTGATGAGGTTGGGGATCATTCCGTCCTTCGCCAGCGTCAGTTCCTGCAGCTTGGTGGCCAGGCCGAAGCCATGGAAAAAGCCGAAGATCAGCACCGCCGCCTTGGGATTGGGCGAAAAGCCGAACCAGGTGCGAAAGCCGTCCAGATTGTCGATCGCCTTGTAAACCACCGAAAGGCCGATGATCGCGTCGATGATGAACGGATTGGCGCGGATGTCGAAGATGACGCCCAGCAGCAGCGTGGTGCTGTGGCCGATGGCGAACAGCGTCACATACGCACCGACATCCTTCAGGCGATAGAGGAAGAAGATGACCCCGGCGAGGAACAGCAGATGGTCATATCCGGTGACCATATGCTTGGCGCCCAGATACATATAGGGGATGATGTTGACGCCCGAAGCGCCCTCGATGAACGCCTTGTCATTTTCGTTGACGCCATGGGCCCAGAGCGTCGAACTCATGAACGCCAGCATCATCCCCAACAGCAGCAGCGCGGCCCGCCGCATGCCGGGGGAGAGGAGCGGGGGGTGGGTCGCGCTGTGCATGAACCTGCCTTATTTTGTCTGGAAGGTGGCGAACGTCTTGGCGCCGCTCTTGTCGATCAGGGCGACGACGATCTTCGCGCCCTTGGCCGCTTTGAAGCCGGGCGCGGACAGCTTGTTACCGCCAGCGGCCTTCAGCGCCGCTTCGGTCTTTTTGCCTGCGGCGGTCTGCGTCAGCTTCGCGGTATAGGTCGCGGCGGGGAGGGGCTCATCCTCTTCGCTCAAATAGACGTCCACGCCTTTAGGGCCGGTGACGAGTTCGAACATGGTTTCCCCGGTCATCTGAACCAGGCCGCCATGCTGGGGCTTCATGCTGCCATGCGCGTACAGCGTCGCGGGCGCAGCAATCAGGGCGAGAGCGGCAATGCCAGTGCGGAAAAGATCGGTCTTCATATGCTAAGCTCCTGATGGATGAGGATCATTCCGGCGCGTGCGGCAGGACGAAGGATAGCGAGGCCCGATATTCGCTGTGGTCGGCCTTCGCCTTGTTGTCCGATGCGCCGACATAGATAGCCATCAGGACATTGATGCCCTGGTTGCGAACCTTGATCGTCGCGGTGCCGTCAGCGGCCGTCTTGGCCGGAGCTGCCTCATCGGGATCATTCACATAGTCGGACATGACCGTGACGCCCGCCATCGGTTTGCCCTGATAATAGGCCCGGACCTTGATCGGCTCGCCCGCCTTCTGCGGAATGGCGGTGCCAACCGGGACAAGCTGAAGCGTGTGGCCCTCGAACAAAGGCACCTGCTTGGTGGGGACCTGGTTCAGATGGACGGCATATTTCCAATTATGTTCGGCCAGGGTGGCGGTGGGGACTTCGTCACGGCCCTTATTGTGCCATTCGCCGTCGGGGGTCTTGCTCCACAGCCCATAGTCCATGATGGCGGCCACGGCGGCGACCGGCTCGTCGCTATCCACAACGGGGATTACGCCCGCCGCGCGCAGCGAGGTGTTCACAGGCGCCCAGTCGGCATCATATCCGGTGACGGTCTTGATGAGCGGCAGGCGCTTGACGGCGTCCAGGTCATCAGCCCCCACGCCATAGACCAGGGCGAGCTGACGCGCACGCTGGGCGAACCAGATGCCGTGGGCACTGAGCGGCGCGGCCGCCGCAAGAAGCGTCCCTGTGCACAAGGTGGCGGTGATCAGGCGGGTCAACTTCATCGGCGCGCTCCCATGAGACAATATGTCCTATTGGGAACAGGCTATGACTCCGGCATGCCGATTGATGCCGAATTGGGCGTAGCGCGAAGCAGATTCTGTCAAATAAGCGTCATGAAAGCGGCACGCTTTGCCGCCAGTGGGGGCCGCAACCCAGCGCTCTATTATCACCCGTCATTTCAGCATCCATTTTCGCCGGGCCATGCGCAGGCGAGGGCCATACCTCGCGTTTCAGCCGATTTAACAGGGTGTCCTGTTCCCAGCCACAACCCAATTCCGCCACATGAATGCTGAAACGAGTTCAGCATGACGATTTTAGAAAGATGGGCCGTCTGTTCAGATCAAGGAACTGGCCTTCTGATCATCCGTTTCAGTCCCATAGCTGATCTTACAAAAAGGATTGTTCCATGATCCGGCTCGCCATCATTTCACTCGTCATTGCCGCTGTGTTAGCCATTCTGGGCTTCGGCGGGGCTGCGGGTACTTTTGTGGGTATCGCGAAGATTCTCTTCTTCCTCGCGATCGCGCTGTTCGTGATTTTCCTCGTTCTTGGCTTGCTGGCTGGCAAAGGGATCAAGAACGCAATAGATTGACCCCATGATAGAGATTGGCGCTGGAGTAGATGAAACGGGCAGGTTGCTGCGCGACGAAGCCGGGTTTCTGCTCCAGCGCGACTCTGGCGGGACTTTCCGGCTGGTGCTGCTGCGGGTGCCCGTCGACCATGTGGAAAAGCGCGTCCGCGTGCAGGGCTTCTATGCAGGCAATGATGTAGTCGAGGTGGAAGGCGTCGCCGCCGCCTGAGACTTCCCCCGTGCGGCAGCGATTACCAGCGGTCAGGCGGTCAGCGGACCACCTTGTTCGAACGGCGCAACGGATGTGTGAGTGTGCACGAAGCGGGCACAGGCGCCTACCCCGCGATTGCTTTCCAACGGCAGGGCCGTTTCGCAATAGGCGCATTCGGCCATCAATCGACCGACAATCCACTGGCTGCGGCCGCAGCTGGGGCAGTGATTAGCTTCCCCGACATGATAATGAATGATGTATCCCCTTAGGGCCGGGTCAAATGACTTCCCGGTCGCGAGGCTCGATACTGGGCGCATCGTCTCTTCCTCCTCAGACATATATTCTCGGGCATCGGGCGTAAAATTTCGAAACAATTTCAATGCCAAGTTGATGCAACGACAAACGTCAGAGCGTGCGACCCGCTTCATTTCATGGTAGCCCGCTCCATCTTGCCAGAACGCGGCTACGGCTCAATGTATCCCGCCCGTCGTGACCGCGTCTATAAGAAAGATTCTCGGAACGTCCCATTTCGCGCCTTCGCATTTGACTTGAGGTGAGCAGGCGCTATGGCGGCGCGCATCAAGGGACATACCCGCTTCGGCCGATGGTTGGGGCGCATCCCGTCACTTGGCCGGCTGCTTCTTTCGCTGTCCGGCGAAGATTTGGCGGAATGTCGTTTTCCTCCCGCTCCCGGCCGGGGCAATGCGAGGAGACGCACGACTCATGACCGCCATCGGACAGGATACACTCGGCACGCGCGACACTTTGAATGTCGGGGGCAAGGACATTGCCTATTATTCGCTGAAGAAGGCCGCCGCCAAGCTTGGCGACGTTTCGCGTCTTCCCTTCTCGATGAAGGTGCTGCTGGAAAACCTGCTCCGTTTCGAAGATGGCGTGACCGTCACCACCGACGACATCAAGGCGATCGTCGATTGGCAGAATGACAAGGGCAAGGCCGAGCGCGAGATCCAGTATCGTCCGGCTCGCGTGCTGCTGCAGGACTTCACCGGCGTTCCCTGTGTGGTCGATCTGGCCGCCATGCGCGACGCGATGAACGCGCTGGGCGCGGACGCCAGCAAGATCAACCCGCAGGTTCCCGTCCACCTCGTCATCGATCACTCGGTCATGGTCGATGAATTCGGCACGCCCAAGGCGTTCGAGCAGAATGTGGAAATCGAATATCAGCGTAACATGGAGCGCTACGACTTCCTGAAGTGGGGCTCCAAGTCGCTCGCCAACTTCTACGCCGTACCCCCGGGCACCGGCATCTGCCATCAGGTGAACCTGGAAAATATCGCGCAGGCCGTCTGGTCGAGCGAAGGTCCCGACGGCGTCACGGTCGCCTATCCTGACACCTGCGTCGGCACCGACAGCCACACCACCATGATCAACGGCCTGGGCGTGCTCGGCTGGGGCGTCGGCGGTATCGAGGCTGAGGCTGCGATGCTGGGTCAGCCCGTCTCCATGCTGATTCCCGAAGTGGTCGGCTTCAAGTTCACCGGCACGCTGAAGGAAGGCGTGACCGCCACCGACCTCGTCCTCACCTGCACCCAGATGCTGCGTGCACGCGGCGTGGTCGGCCGTTTCGTCGAATATTTCGGCCCCGGTCTTGCCTCGCTGAGCCTCGCGGATCGTGCGACCCTGGCCAACATGGCGCCCGAATATGGCGCGACCTGCGGCTTCTTCGGTATCGACGACAAGACGCTGGATTATATGCGCCTCACCGGCCGCAGCGACGAAAATATCGCTCTGGTCGAAGCCTATGCGAAGGAGCAGGGCTTCTGGATCGACCCCGCCGTCGAGCCGATCTTCACCGATACGCTGGAACTGGACCTCGGCACCGTGGTGCCCAGCCTTGCAGGCCCCAAGCGTCCCCAGGACCGCGTCTCGCTGCCGGAAGTCGATGACGTTTTCAACGCCGACATGGAAAAAGTCTATAAGAAGGCCCAGCAGCGCGTTGCTGTCGAAGGCAAGGACTTCGACATTGGCGACGGTGACGTCACCATCGCTGCGATCACCAGCTGCACCAACACTTCAAACCCCGGCGTTCTGGTTGCCGCCGGCCTCGTCGCGAAGAAAGCGAACGAGTTGGGCCTGAAGCCCAAGCCCTGGGTCAAGACCTCACTTGCCCCCGGTTCGCAGGTCGTCACCGACTATCTGGAAAAGGCCGGGCTCCAGTCGCACCTCGACGCCATCGGCTTCAACCTGGTCGGCTATGGCTGCACCACCTGCATCGGCAACTCGGGCCCGCTCGCTGAACCGATCAGCAAGGCGATCAACGATAATGGCCTGGTCGCTGCCGCCGTCATCTCGGGCAACCGCAACTTCGAAGGTCGCGTGTCGCCCGACGTGCGCGCCAACTTCCTGGCCTCGCCGCCGCTGGTCGTCGCTTATGCGCTGAAGGGCACGGTGATCGAAGATTTCATCACCACCCCGATCGGCACCAGCAAGGACGGTCAGGCTGTGTATCTGAAGGATATCTGGCCGACCAACGACGAAGTCGCCACCACCATGGCGGGCTGCATGGACCGTCAGATGTTCCAGGCGCGCTACGCCAATGTCTATAAGGGCGACGCCCACTGGCAGGCGATCGACGTCACCGGTTCGGACACCTACGCCTGGCGTGCCGGTTCGACCTATGTCGCCAACCCGCCTTATTTTGAGGGTCTGAGCATGACCCCGAAGCCCGTCACCGACATCGTCGAAGCCAAGCCGCTGGCGATCTTCGGCGACTCGATCACCACCGACCACATTTCACCGGCCGGCTCGATCAAGGCGACTTCGCCCGCGGGCAAGTGGCTGAGCGAGCATCAGGTCGCTCAGGCCGACTTCAACAGCTACGGCGCGCGCCGCGGCCATCACGAAGTCATGATGCGTGGCACCTTCGCCAACATCCGCATCAAGAACCTGATGCTGGACGGCGTCGAAGGCGGCATGACTCGCTATGAAGGCGAAGTGATGCCGATCTACGACGCGGCCATGAAGCACAAGGCGGACGGCACCTCGCTGGTCGTCATCGGCGGCAAGGAATATGGCACCGGATCGTCGCGCGACTGGGCGGCGAAGGGCACCAACCTGCTCGGCGTTCGTGCCGTGATCGTCGAAAGCTTCGAGCGTATCCACCGCTCGAACCTGGTGGGCATGGGCGTGCTGCCGCTGCAGTTCAAGAATGGCGAGAACAAGGACACGTTCGGCTTCACCGGCGATGAAACCTTCACCATCCAGAATGTCGCTGGCCTGAAGCCGCGCCAGGATGTAGAAGTTCAGGTCAAGCGCGCTGACGGTTCGACCTTCACCTTCACCGCACTCTGCCGCATCGATACCGTCAATGAACTGGAATATTTCATGAACGGCGGCATCCTTCAGTACGTCCTGCGCAAGCTGGCGGCCTGATCGGCTGACGAATTGAAGTAAGAAGAAGGGCCGTCTCCCCGCAGGAGGCGGCCTTTTTTATAGGTTCCATCCCGGCAAAGGGAGGAAGGAGAGGGATCGCGGTGACGATTTTGGTCGAACTTGTCGGCTGGCTTGGCGCGTTGCTGGTGCTGGGGGCTTATATACTGGTTTCGACTGGCCGCCTGTCCGGCAGTTCCGCCGCCTTCCAGTGGATGAACATCCTCGGCGCGAGCTTCTTCATTGTTAATACCTGGTGGCATGGCGCGATCCCGTCGATGGTGCTGAACATCGTCTGGGGCGCGATCGGTGTCGCGACGCTCTGGCGCACTCGCCGGGGCAAGTCGGCGGGGGTCCGATAGGAAGAGTATCGCTTCGCCAAGAAAGGCTGGGGTAGCGATCGCCGCTGCAATTGGTTAGTCAGGCGCTCAGCAATGAAAAAAGCACTGATTGTCCGTCATGTGCCGCGAGAGGGAGCGGCAGGCTTTCTCCAGCCGATCGAAGCCGCGGGCTATGAGATCGAGCGGATCGATGTCGCCAGCCCCGAATTCGATCATGTCGATCTGTGTACGCCCGATCTGCTCATCATGATGGGCGGTCCCATGGGCGTCTATGAACATGACCTTCATCCCTGGATCCCCGTTCAGATCGGCAAGCTCGCCGCGCGGCTGGAGCAGGATCTGCCGACGCTGGGCGTGTGCCTTGGCAGTCAGATGATCGCGGCCGCGCTGGGTGCGCGCGTCTATCCGGGCGGGTCCATGGAACTGGGTTTTGCGCCGGTGACGCTGAACGGGGCCGGGGCCGCTTCGCCGCTCCGCCACCTGCAGGATGTGCCAGTGCTGCACTGGCACAGCGATACGTTCGAACTGCCACGCGGCGTCGAGCTACTGGCTTCCACATCGGCTTATGAGCATCAGGCGTTTCGGCGCGGCCGCAATCTGCTGGCGCTGCAATTCCATGCGGAAATGGGTGAAGACCCGCGCTTTGAGGATTGGCTGACCCACTTCTGGGCCGATCTCGACATCGCCCGGCAGTGCGGCGTCGCACTCCGACGGGACCATGATGAACATGGGTCGGGCGCGGTTGCGGCAGGGCGGGCGATGATCGGCGACTGGCTGGCCCAGTTGCACGACTGAGCCGACGCAGCAGCGGCTTTCAGAACTCTATGTCGAGTTCCTCTACCTCGTCAGGCTCCTTGCGCGCCTCATCGATCCACTCGCGCATCAGGTCCCAGCTGTTGATCGTGTTGCAATAGGCAGCCGTCTTGTCCGACAGCTTGACCGCATAGGTAAGGAAGCGCTGTGCAACCGGCGCGAACATGGCGTCGGCAACGGTGGGGCTGTCCCCGAACAGCCATGGTCCGCCATAGGTTGCGAGACATTCCGTCCAAATCGCCTCGATGCGTTCAATGTCCGGCTTGGCGCCCGAGAAGATCGGAAATTTATCGTGGCGCACCTTGAGGTTCATGGGCAGCGCCGACCGCAGGTTGGCGAAACCGGAATGAATTTCGCCTGAGACCGACCGGCAATGGGCGCGCGCTATGCGGTCCTTCGGATACATGCCTGCGTTGGGATAAAGCTCATGCAGATATTCCGCGATTGCCAATGTGTCCCAAACGCTTGCGCCCTCATGGGTCAGGCGGGGCACCAGCACAGACGGGGAAAGCAGCAGAAGCTCCGCGCGGTTTTCCATGTTTTCCAGCGCAACCATCTTCTCCACGACGCGCAGTCCGGCGAGGCGGCAGAGCAGCCAGCCCCGGAGCGACCATGACGAATATGTCTTGCTCGATATGGTCAATTCCGCTGCGGCCATGATGATCCTCCCACTTTATTCTTATCTTCCATCAAACATTGATGCGGTGCAATACGCAAAAGCAGTATAAATGAACGCTGAGGGCCGAATCGGCCGGGGGAACATTTTGGATCACCACTCATATTATGATGATGCTGTATAACGGGTACCAAGCTCTGGAAGACATGCTGGCCCCGGCCCGCTTCGGTGCAGAGCTAGCCTTGGGGCTCCGGGATAAAATGGGTCCTATGGCGGACCTTCCCATGCCCCGCCGGATGTTCGCGCTGATGGATGTGTTCCAAGGCGCCAGGTTGACCCACAAGCGGCCTGCTTATGGCATCGACCAGGTTCGCAGCGGCAATGCCATTGTTGCGGTGCGGGAAGAGGTGCTGCTCGACCTCCCATTCGGCAACCTGCTTCACTTTGCGAAGGATGAAGTCGAAACGGAACAGCCGCGTGTCCTGCTGGTCGCGCCGATGTCCGGTCATTTCGCGACATTGTTGCGCAGCACGGTTCGTACTCTGCTCCGTGACCATGACGTCTATATCACCGACTGGAAAAATGCGCGCGACGTGCCGCTGTCGGCGGGTAAATTCGGCTTCGACGACTATGTCGATTATGTGATCACTTTCTTTCAGGAGATGGGGCCGGGCGCGCATATGCTGTCCGTCTGCCAGCCCTGCGTCCCGGCTTTCGCCGCCGTCGCGCTGATGGCGGAGGACGGCGATGCCGCAACCCCGCGGTCCATGACGCTGATGGGGGGGCCTATCGATCCGCGCGCAGCGCCCACTGTGGTCAACGAATTGTCCAACGAGCGGCCGATCGACTGGTTCGAAAATCATCTGATCACGCGAGTGCCGCTGCGCTATCGCGGCGCAGGGCGAAAAGTCTATCCCGGCTTCCTGCAACTGTCCGCCTTCATGTCGATGAACCTGGAGCGCCATGGAGCCCAGCACCGGGAGCTGTATCAGCTGCTCGCCGACGGGAAGGACGCGGAAGCGGCGAAGATCAAAAGCTTCTATCAGGAATATTTCGCTGTTCTCGATATGACCGCCGAATTTTACCTGGAAACCGTCGACCGTGTGTTCCAGCGCACTTTGCTGGCCAAGGGCGAGCTGAAGCATCGCGACCGGCCGGTTAATCCGGGTGCGATCCGAAAGACTGCGTTGCTCACCGTGGAAGGGGAGAAGGACGACATTTGCGCGGTCGGCCAAACGGCTGCCGCGCATGCGCTGTGCACTGGCCTGCGGCCGCATCTCAAGCGCCACCATCTGCAGATTGGGGCAGGCCATTACGGCGTCTTTTCCGGCAGTAAGTGGGAAAAGGAAGTATTTCCGCAGGTGCGCAACATGATCCTGGCGATGAATTAACCCTTCTTGTCAGGTTCCGGCGAGTTGCTTAACCCCTTGTTGGAAGGGGATCAGGCGCCGGACAAACCTTAGCCATCCCGAAGTGAGAGGATGGCGACATGATCCTGCTATCGCAGCCTACGGTAATCGTCGAAGGGCTGAACCTTCCGGAATGTCCGCGCTGGCGCGACGGCATGCTCACCTTCTCCGACATAACGGCTGGCCGCATCCATAGGATGGGCATTGATGGGCAGGCGAAGCTTGTCCATGAGGAACCGGACGATTTCATCGGTGGGTTGGGGTTTCTGCCGAACGGCGATTTGCTGGCCGTTCTGTCGAAGCAGCGCAAGCTGCTGCGCATAGGCTCTCAAGGGGCGACAGACTATGCGGATTTGAGCGGCCTTTGCCGCTTTGTCCTCAATGACATGGCCGTTCATGCGGGCCGGGCCTATGTCAGCCAACCCGGCTTCGACATCTGGGCCAATGAAGCCAAGGGCATGCCCGATACAACCGACATCATCCTGGTGCAGCCCGACGGCGCTGCTGCAATCGCCGCATCCGGCATGATGTCGCCTAACGGCATGGCGATCAGTCCTGACGGGGGGACGCTTTATGTGGCGGAATCCACGGCAATGCGGATCACCTGCTTCGACATCGACCCTGAAAGCGGCGCTCTATCCAACCGTCGCCTGTTCGGTTCACTGCCTGAAGGCGGGATACCGGATGGCATCTGCCTGGATGATGAGGGTGCGGTGTGGATCGCCAATCCGGTGGCGTATAGCGATGGCCAATTGCGTGCGGGCCTGGGCGTGGTTCGCATGGCGCCTGGCGGGGAACTGACGCATCGGGCGCCAGTCGCCGATGGGCGTCGGGCGCTGGCCTGCGCCCTTGGCGGCGGGGAGGGCGAAACGCTCTATATCTGCACGGTGCCCGAGTTCCACGGCCCGGCCGCTTTCTCCTTAGGCGAGGGGCGGCTGGAGAAGGTCTCCCTGAACATGTGACACGCCTTCGACGGTCGAAGTTACTCCTCAGGCTGCGTCCAGATCCATGTGCCGCCAATCAGAGCGGCGGCTATCGGGATCAGAAACCACGGAAAGGGAGCAAGGAACAGCGCCAATAGCGTGCTGAAGGCGAAGGCTGCGAGCGCTGCTCGCTTCCCCCGGCGGCTGATCGCGCCACGTTCACGCCATCGGCGAATATGTGGCCCGAAATGTCGGTGATCCAGCAGCCGAGCTTCCAGCGCAGGATTCGACCGGGCAAAGAAGAAGGCCGCCAAAATCATGAATGGCACCGTCGGCAGCAACGGCAGGAAGATGCCGACCGCCCCAAGCGCGAGCGCAAGGAACCCGCCCGTCAGATAGAGACTCCGCCGCATCAGGCCGCCGGAAGGCGAAGCCGAACCAGCAGCCCGCCTAAATCTTCGCTTTCCTCCATCGCGACCGACCCGCCGTAAATTTCCGCCACGTCCCGAACGATCGCCAGCCCAAGCCCGGTGCCGGGCTTCCCTGAATCCAGTCGTACGCCGCGATCAAAGATGCGCGTCCGTTCTTCTGGCGGGATGCCCATGCCGTCATCCTCCACCATTATTTCCACCATGGCGCCAGCACGGCTGACCGTCGCGAAGACGCTGCCGCCGCCATATTTCGCAGCGTTTTCGATGAGATTGCCGAGCATTTCGTCCAGATCCTGGCGCTCGACCCGGACGATGGCTTCCTTGTCGCCGTCCATGTCGATGCGGGTATCGGGATAGAGGCGCTGTACCGCGCGTTCCACCGCCTGCAGGCTGACCCAGACCTCCGCTCGGCTCTGCGCCGCGCCACGCCGTCCGACCGCCCGTGCGCGGGCCAGGTGGTGATCAACCTGCCGGCGCATCGTCGTCGCCTCGCGGATGACGGTTTCGCCCAGATCCGGCGCCTGCGCCGTCGCCGCATTCATGATCACCGTCAGCGGGGTCTTGAGCGCATGGGCGAGATTGCCTGCGTGGGTTCGCGCCTCTTCGGCCTGTCGCTCATTATGGGCGAGGAGGGCGTTCAATTCCTCCACCATGGGAAGCACTTCGGCGGGCATGGGGTCGGTGACGCGGCTCTTTTCCCCTGTGCGCATGCGCACGATTTCCTTGCGCACGCGGCGCAGCGGCCGCAGGCCGTAGAGAGTCTGGAGCGTCGTCAGCACGATCAGCCCCAGCGCCAGCAAAGCGAAACTCTGTGTCAGCGTCGATCGCAGCGCCCGGATCTGATCGTCCAGCCCCGCACGCGCCGCCGCGACCATGAACATCCAGCGGGTGTCAGAGCCGGGCAGTACGATCGTCCGCTCCATGACGCGCAGGTCTTCGCCCGGAAACTGTTTGCTGTCATAGGCGTGGAAGGTGCGGTCGTCATGTTCGGGCAGAACCCGCAGCGCGCGATCCCAAAGCGATCGCGACCGCCAGTCCTCATGCCCCTTTGCGCTGATCTGATAATAAAGCCCGCTATTCGGCTCCAGGAAGCGCTGGTCGGCGAGGGGGCGGTTGAACAACACTTCACCGTCCGGCCCGATCTCGGCGGAGGCGATCATGGCGGTCAGCACATAGTTGAGGCCATCGTCGAAATTGCGCGTAATCGCCGCCGACAGAACCCGGTCGAGCGCCAGCCCGCCGCCCAACAACAGGACGCTGATCCACAGCGCCGCAATGCCGATCATGCGGCGGCTCAGCGACCCCGTGGAATGGACGGAGGGAGAGGCGGTGGGTTCGGATCGCGTCGCCATGGCGCTTTATGCCGGCCCCGGTCGCGTCGAACGGAGGTCCAGGGTGGTCAGCGTCCCGGCTCGTCCAGGCTGTAGCCCAGCCCGCGGATGGTCGTGATGACATCCGCGCCAAGCTTCTTGCGGATGCGCGTCACGAAGACCTCGATCGTGTTGGAGTCGCGATCGAAATCCTGATCGTAAATATGTTCGATCAGTTCGGTGCGACTGACCACCTTGCCCTTATGGTGGAGCAGGTAGGACAGCAGCTTATATTCCTGCGCGGTGAGTTTTACGGGCTCGCCCTTCAGCGTGACCTTGCCCGAACGAGTGTCCAGCCGGACGTCGCCAGCCGTTAGTTCGCTCGACGCATTGCCCGAAGCGCGGCGGATCAGCGCACGCAGGCGGGCGATCAGTTCCTCGCTCTGGAACGGCTTGGCCAGATAATCGTCAGCGCCTGCATCCAGGCCCGCCACCTTGTCCGACCAGCTGTCGCGCGCCGTCAGCACCAGGACGGGAAAACCCCGGCCTTCCTTGCGCCAGCGGTCCAGCACCGTCAGCCCGTCGATGGTCGGCAGGCCAAGGTCCAGCACCACGGCGTCATAGCTTTCGGTGGTCCCCAGAAAGTGACCGTCCTCGCCATCGGTCGCGAGGTCCACGGCATAGCCCGCGCCTTCCAGCGTATTACGGAGCTGTTGCCCGAGGCTCGGTTCATCTTCGACGATCAGCAGACGCATATGGCCCCGTTTCTTTGTGTTTTACCCTTGGCGCGTCAGTGCGCCCAACCGGTTATATCGCCCGTGCGCCCGTCCGCATCAACCCAAACTACCTTGCCATCCTTCACATATTTCAGGCGATAGCGGTTGGAGGAAGGATTGAATTCCGCGCCCAGATAGGTCGCGCCGCCCATGGCGGCATCGACCCGGCGCTTGATCAGCGAGAAAGGCATGGTCTGCCCGTCGAGCATGGCGCGGCGTGCGGCATCCTGTTCCCCGCGCTGACCGGCCTCGGCATAAGATGGCGTGGCCGCCATCGCAGCGAGGGCGGCCAGACCGGTAATCAGAATGCTATGCTTCATCGTCATGTGGCATGCCATAGCGCCGAAGCATTGAACAGGTGGTGAATGGTGGCCTCAAAGCGGTGGTCCGACCGGGATCAGCGCTCCAACGCATATTGGACGGTCAAGGTGACAGACGATCCGACTTGACCCGGTTCGACCGGCGTCGCCTCCGCCGCATCGGCCTTGAACCGGGCCGCGACCATAGGCATCGGCGGGTTGCCGCCGCTATTGCTTTCCGAAATGGACACCAGCCGCGCCGAACGGTAACCGGCCGCCTGCGCGTAGAAATCCGCCTGCGCCTTAGCGCTCTTCAGCGCGGCGGCGCGTGCCTGAGCCAGCATGGGTGCAGGGTCTTCGATTGAGAAACTCGGCCCGTTCACATTGGTCGCGCCTGCCTCTACCAGCGTATCAAGCAGCGGCCCCACCTTCTTGATGTCATGCAGCTTGACGGTCAGCTGGTTTGACGCCTCGTACCCGATGAAGCGGGGCCCGGCGGGCTGCCCATCGCGGTTGCTATAGTCATATTGCGCGCTGAGATTGATGCCGCTGGTCTGGATATCCTTCTTGGCGATCCCGGCCTTCGCCAGTGTCGCGATCAGGCGGTCCATCTTCGCCGCATTGTCGCGCATCGCCTGCGTGGCCGTAGGCGCGCGCGTCTGCACGCCAGTGCCAACGACGGCGCGGTCGGGAGCCGCTTCTACCGTCTCCGTGACGTTGAGCGTGACGACCGGAGCCGTTTCGGCAATGGTGACGCTGGTCTGGGCAATCGCCGCTGCGGGGAGAGAGGCGGTGGCGAGGGCCATCATGGCCAAGGCGGACTTCATGAACTTATCTCCTTGGGAAAGCAGGCGTCCTGTTTGTAACGGCTGCGATGAATGGACGCTGACGGGCGTTGAAAGCCGTCGGACAGCTTCCGGTTCCACATGCTCTTGCCCCGGAGCGCTGGAAGTCCTAGCTGCACGGCCATGCCGGCACCCATATTCTCCTTCGAAAATCTCGGCCTTTCCCAGGGCTCCCACTGGCTTTTCCGCCATCTCGACATTTTTGTGGGAGAACGGGACCGGCTGGCGCTGATCGGCCGCAACGGTGCGGGCAAGACGACGCTGCTGAAGCTCATCGCGGGGCAGGTGGAGCCCGACGAAGGTACGCGCTCGGTCCGACCGGGCGCGCGAGTCATCATGCTGGAACAGGACCCGGAAGTCGCAGGCTTTGCGACGCTGCGGGACTTCGCGCTCGCCGGCCAATATGCGCCGCCCGCGCATGAGGTGGAGGCGATCGCCAGCCAGCTCGGCATCGACCTGTCGCGCGAAGCCGCGACCGCAAGCGGGGGCGAGCGCCGCCGCGCCGCGATCGCCCGCGCACTGGCGAGCGAGCCCGACCTGTTGCTGCTCGACGAGCCGACCAACCATCTCGACATTGACGCCATTGATTGGCTGGAAGGCTGGCTCGGACGTTATAACGGCGCTTTCGTGGTGATCAGCCACGACCGCGCCTTCCTGACCCGGCTGACCCGCCAAACGCTGTGGCTCGACCGGGGATCGATCCGCCGCAATGAGATCGGCTTCGGCGGGTTTGAGGACTGGATGGAAGCAGTCTATGCCGAAGAGGCTCGCGCCGCCGAAAAGCTGGACGCAAAGCTCAAGATCGAAGCGCATTGGCTACAGCGCGGCGTCACCGCCCGGCGCAAGCGCAACCAGGGGCGCTTGGCCAAGCTTTACGAAATGCGCGCCCAACGCGCCGCCATGGTAGGGCCGCAGGGCGTCGCGAAGATCGCCGTCGCTGCCGATGACAGCAAGACGAAGAGCGTCATCACCGCTGAACATGTGACGAAGAGCTTCGGCACGCGCACGGTCATCAAGGATTTCACCCTGCGCATCCAGCGCGGCGACCGCATCGGCATCGTCGGCGGCAATGGCGCGGGCAAGACGACGCTGTTGAAGCTGCTGACCGGCGAACTCGCGCCGGATTCCGGTGTGGTCAAGCAGGCAAAGTCGCTGGAGATGATCTTCATCGACCAGCAGCGCAGCCTGATGCAGCCCGACAAGCGTGTGCGCGACGTGCTCGCCGAAGGGGGCGACTGGATCGACGTCCGTGGCGTGCGCAAGCATGTCCATGGCTATCTCAAGGAATTTCTCTTCGACCCCTCACTGGCTGAAGCGCGGGTAGGCACCCTGTCGGGCGGTGAACGGTCCCGGCTGCTTTTCGCAAGGGAGTTCGCGCGCGAATCGAACCTGCTGGTGCTGGACGAACCGACCAACGACCTCGACCTCGAAACGCTGGACCTGCTGCAGGAAGTCATCGCCGATTATGACGGCACGGTTCTGATCGTCAGCCATGATCGCGACTTCCTCGACCGCACGGTGACGGTGACGCTCGGCCTCGACGGGTCAGGGCAGGTCGATGTGATCGTCGGCGGCTATGCCGACTGGGTGGCCAAGCGGCAGCCCAAGAGCGCGGCCAAGGCGGACAAGAAAGCGCCTGCCGCACCTCCGCCGCCCAGAACCGCCGCGACCAAGCTCAGTTACAAGGATCAGCGCGATCTGGACCTGCTGCCCAAGACCATCGAGGAACTGGAAGCAGCCATCTTGCGCGATGAGGAAGCGCTGGCGGACCCTGCTCTCTATACCCGCGATCCCAAGCGTTTCGCCGCGCTCACCAAGGCGATAGAGCAGGCGCGCGCGGACAAGGACGCGGCCGAGGAACGCTGGCTGGAACTGGCGGAAAAGGCCGAGGGGCTGAACGGCTGACAACAGGAGGGCGGAAAGGCATGGCGGCGGTGGAAGGATCAGCGACAGGCGCGCTGGAACAAGCGCAGGCACATCACGCCGTCCATTACGTAAATCGCGTGGGATGGCTCCGCGCCGCGGTGCTGGGCGCCAATGATGGCATCGTTTCCACCGCCAGCCTGCTCGCCGGCGTCGCCGCGTCGGGCGCTTCGCGGGACGCAATCCTCTTGTCCGGGATCGCGGCGCTGTTCGCGGGCGCCATGTCCATGGCAGCCGGGGAATATGTGTCGGTCAGCGCGCAGGCCGATACGGAACGGGCGGACCTCGCGAAGGAAAAACGAGCGCTTGCGCAGCAGCCCCATGTCGAATGGCAGGAGTTGCGCGATATCTACATCGAACGTGGCCTGACGCCTGAACTGGCGGGCGAAGTTGCGCGTCAGTTGATGGACGCCGATGCGCTCGCGGCCCATGCGCGGGATGAGCTGGGCATTTCGGACATCAGCACCGCGCGCCCGGTGCAGGCGGCGCTGACCTCCGCAGCCACCTTCTCGGCAGGGGCGCTGGCTCCGGTTCTTGCGGCGGTCGCCAGCCCTGCGCCTGCGGCGCTCATCGTGGTCGTCGCCACATCGCTGCTGTGCCTGGCGCTCCTGGGCTATGTCGGTGCGCGGCTCGGCGGTGGGAAGATGGGCCGCTCGGTCGGACGGGTGGTCTTCTGGGGCGTGCTGGCGATGGCGGTCACGGCGGGCGCAGGCAGGCTTTTCGGCGCGGCCATATGATGGCAAGGTCCGCGCCGTTCCAAAATTTCAAGGAGACGATGATGAGTGCGATCCAGCAAATTCCGCTGAAGACGATCAAGGGCGCCGACGCCAGCCTGGCTGACTATGCGGGCAAGGTGGTTCTGGCGGTCAATGTCGCCTCCAAATGTGGCCTTACCCCGCAATATGAAGGGCTCGAAAAGCTCTATCGCGATTATAAGGACAAGGGCCTGGTCGTCGCAGGCTTTCCTGCCAATGACTTCGGCGCGCAGGAGCCGGGCAGCAATGACGAGATTGCGACCTTCTGCACCACCAATTTTGGCGTCGATTTTCCGATGTTCGAAAAGATCGTCGTGACCGGCCCGGAAAAGCACCCGCTTTATGCGGCCCTCACCAGTGAGCAGCCCAAGGCGCAGGGCGAAGGCGACGCGTTTCGCGACAAGCTCAAGGGCTATGGCATGACGCCGACCGAAGAGCCCGAGGTGCTTTGGAACTTCGAAAAGTTCCTGATCGCCAAGGATGGCTCTGTCGCCGCCCGCTTCGCGCCCGCAACCACGCCCGACGACCCGGCGCTGGTGTCGGCGATCGAGGCTGAACTGGCCAAGTAAAGCTCGGGCGCCGCTATTCTGGTGTTGGCCTCTTCTAAGGCCGGTTGAACCGGAATAGCGGCGCCATCGTACGGACTGTTTCGCGCCGTCCCTCGACATGCAGCGGCTGTGGAGGCTAACTCGGCCCGATGACGCCCTCTGCGATCGCCCTTCATCAAATCGGCCCGGTGCTTGAATCCCTCAGCATCGTGGGAACCTTCGTCTTTGCAGCTTCGGGTGCGCTTGCCGCCGCGCGGTTGCGCCTGACGCTTGTGACCTTTGCCTTTTTCGCCCTGATAACGGGCGTGGGGGGCGGCACTCTCCGGGATTTGCTGATCGGGGCGCCGGTTTTCTGGGTGCATGATCCTGTCCCCGCCATCACCTGCATGATCGCGGCCCTGCTCGTCTGGTGCACGCCGCGCAGGCTCTGGAGCGACCGCGCGCTGGACTGGCTGGACGCGATCGGCCTTGCGGCCTTCGCTGTCTTCGGAGCCGCCAAGGCGATGAGCTACGGCATCCCGCCCTTCGTCGCCGCGATGATGGGTGTGGTCACGGGCTGCGTCGGTGGCATCCTGCGCGATCTGCTGGCCCATGAGCCATCGATCCTCCTGCGGCCCGAACTTTATGTAACTGCCGCGGCGCTGGCGTCGGGCTTGTTCGTTGTGTTGCACTGGTGGGGGCTTGATGTGCCGGTGGCCGGACTGATCGCCGCGCTCCTCGGCTTCCTGCTGCGCGCAGTCGCAATCTGGCGGGGACTTGGCCTTCCGGGCTATCGGGGGGAATGATCCAAGATTGGCTCATCCCCTGAAGGGGACTCACCCCCGCCAAAGACCTGCCAGCAGCGCCATCAACCCGCGCTCATCGCTCGCGCCAACCCGTCTCGGCGCGCCATATCCCCGGCACTCCAGACAATCCGCCCGCACGCCAGCCCCGGTCAGCAAGCCGCGCACATCGGCAATGGCCTGCATCGCCCAGCGGCGCTGGATCATCGCCTGTCGGCTCAGCATGTCACGCCCGCTGTCCGCATCCTCATCCTCGCGTTCCGTCATCGATTGGATGAATTCGGCGAATTTGTCGGGCTCCTTTTCAATCCGGTAGGCTTTCGCCTTGGCAGGATCGATCTTGGCGAGCTTCGCTGCTGCCGCGATCGCATCTTCAAGGCCGCCGAAGCGGTCGACCAGCCCGATCTGCCGCGCGGTGCCGCCGTCCCAAACGCGGCCTTGGGCGATGGCGTCGATCTGCTGCGGTGTTTTGCCCCGGGCCTTCGCGACCAAACCGACGAAGCGGCCGTAAATATCCTCGATTCCCATCTGCATGATGCGATCAAATTCGGGCGTCGTGCCCGCAGCAAGGTCGGGCTGGCCAGACAGAGGAGTCGTCCGCACGCCATCCGTCGTAACGCCGAGCTTGGCCAATGTTCCTTCGAAGCTCGGCAGGATGCCGAACACGCCGATGGAGCCGGTGATCGTGCCCCGTTCTGCGAAGATTCGGTCGGCAGGGGTGGAAATCCAATAGCCGCCGCTCGCCGCGACATTGCCCATCGATACGACGACAGGCAATCCTTCGCGCTTGGCCTCCATGATGGCTTGGCGGATCTTCTCCGACGCCATGACCGATCCGCCAGGCGAATCGACGCGCACCACCAGTGCTTTCAGGTCCTTTTCGGAAAGCGCCTTGTAGAGCAGGGCAGAGATCGTGTCTCCCGCTGCGCTGCCGGGGCCACCATCGCCATCAACGATGTCGCCCGCTACCGTGATGACGCCGATCTGACCATTATTGGCTGGGCGGTGCGCCTTGGCATAGGTGGGCAGGTCGATGCTGGCGAAGTCGCCTGCGCGCTCGTCCTCTGGTTCGCCCGCCACTTGCGCTACGCGCTCGCCAAAGGCGGCTTCATCGCCAAGCCGATCGACGAGACCCGCGCTTTGCGCCGCCTTGGCCAGGTTGCCGCGAGCGGCTTCCGCCGCGCCTGCAGGGTTGCCGGCGTAGGCGGCGAGCTTGGCTTTCGGCCGCGCGCGGGAGACTTCCTGCTGCCAATCCTGCCACAGCGCATCGGCGAGCGCCTGGTTGGCCTGGCGCGCTTCGGGCGACTGGTCGGATCGGATGAAGGGCTCGACGAAGCTCTTGTAGGTCCCAACCCGATACACATGGGTGTTGACGCCCAGCTTGTCGATCAGCCCTTTATAATAGAGGCCCGAGCCGCCGCGGCCCAAAATCGCCACGCCGCCCAGTGGATCGACCCAGGTTTCGCTGGCATGGGCGGCCAGCTGATAACTGTCGTCGCTATAGATGGTGGCGAAGGCGAAGACCGGCTTGTTCGCCGCGCGGACCGCATCCAGCGCCTTGCCGACGCGTGACAGCGCCACCTGGCCGCCGCCCAGAAAGCCGTCGAGGTTCAGGACGACGGCCTTGACCTTGCCATCGCTTTTCGCTGCTTCCAGCGCCGTGACAATGTCGGAAAGCCGATATTCCTTCGTCTCCTGCCCCGATCCGGTCAGCAGCGAAAAGGGATCGATCTCCGCAGGCTGTTCGACGATCGTGCCATCGAGCTTCAGCAGCAAAGCGCCGCTACTCACGCTGCGCGCGGGCTTTGGCGACCAGGACAAGGCGGCATAGAGCAGGCCGAAGAAGCCGAGCAGGAACAGCAGCACCAGCCCGTCCTTGATCGCGACCAATATGCGCCACACGCCCTTCACAAATGCCAAGTTGCCGGTTCCTTTTCCAGAAGTGCTTCGAGCTATCGCATCGGCGGACCGACTGCAATGTGGGGCGGCAGGCGGGGCGCACAAGCTTGCGCCTATGATTTCCCGCGCTATGGGAAGCGCCAACATTCGCTTAGTGCAGGAGAAGCGTTTCATGCCCACACTCGTTCTCGTCCGTCACGGCCAATCGGCTTGGAATTTGGAAAACCGCTTCACCGGCTGGTGGGACGTCGATCTGACGGAAAAGGGCGTGGAGGAAGCCCGCGCAGCCGGGCAGCTGCTGGCGGCGAAGGGTATGGATTTCGACGTCTGCTTCACTTCGGTCCAGACCCGCGCGATCAAGACACTGAACCTGGCGTTGGAGGAAATGGGCCGTCTCTGGCTCCCGGTCGAGAAGGACTGGCGCCTCAATGAGCGGCATTATGGCGGCCTCACCGGGCTCAACAAGGCGGAAACAGCCGCCAAGCACGGTGACGCGCAGGTGAAGATCTGGCGCCGCAGCTTCGACATCCCGCCGCCGGTGCTGGAGCCGGGCGGTGAGTTCGACCTGTCGAAGGACCGCCGCTACGATGGTATCGCCATCCCCTCGACGGAATCGCTCAAGGACACGATCGCCCGCGTTCTGCCCTATTGGGAAAGCCGCATCGTGCCGGAATTGAAGGCGGGCAAGCGCGTCCTCATTTCCGCGCACGGCAATTCGCTTCGCGCGCTGGTCAAGCATCTGTCGAACATTCCCGACGAGGAGATCACGGAGCTGGAAATCCCGACCGGCCAGCCGATCGTCTATGACCTGGCCGATGACCTGACGGCGAAGGACCGCTATTATCTGTCGGAGCGTTGAACCTTCCAAATCCAACATTGCCCCTTTCCGGTCCTGCCGCTAAGGGGCTTTGCTTTCCGCGCCATCAGGGGAAGTCAGGCGAATGACCGCTAAAGTCGGCATCATCATGGGATCGCGCTCCGATTGGGAGACGATGCGTCATGCGGCCGAGACATTGACCGCGCTCGGCGTGCCGCATGAATGCAAGGTGGTGTCGGCCCACCGCACCCCGCAGCGGCTTTACGATTATGCGACCGGCGCGGTTTCCCGCGGGCTCAAGGTCGTCATCGCTGGGGCAGGGGGCGCGGCTCACCTGCCGGGCATGGCGGCGTCGATGACGCGCCTGCCGGTGCTCGGCGTCCCAGTCGAATCCAAGGCCCTGAAGGGCATGGATTCGCTGCTGTCGATCGTGCAGATGCCCGGCGGCGTCCCAGTCGGTACGCTCGCCATCGGCAAGCCCGGCGCTATCAACGCGGCGCTGCTGGCCGCCTCGATCCTCGCCACCACCGACGATGCCCTGGCCGAACGGCTCGACATGTGGCGCGAAAAGCAGACCAACGACGTCGCGGAGACGCCCGAATAAGATGACGACCATCCCGCCCGGTTCCACCATCGGCATTCTTGGCGGCGGCCAGCTCGGCCGCATGATTGCGATCGCCGCGGCGCAGCTGGGCTATCGCACCCATATCTATGCGCCGGAAACGAGCGGCCCCGCCGCGGACGTTTCTCCGCGCTGGACCCAGGGCGCCTATGAGGATGCCGCCGCGCTCGCCGCTTTCGCCGAAAGCGTCGATGTCGTTACTTATGAGTTCGAAAATATCGACCCCTCGGCGGTCGAAGTGCTGGCCACCCACGGCCTGGTCCGCCCGGGCGCGCAAGCCTTGCGCGTCGCCCAGGATCGGCTGGCGGAAAAGAGTTTCGTCCGCGATCTGGGCGGCCTCACCGCGCCTTTCGCCTCGGTCGAGAGCCTGGACGATCTGGAGCAGGCGATCGCCACTATCGGCAGCCGCGCGATCCTGAAGACCAATCGCATGGGCTATGACGGCAAGGGCCAGGCGCGCCTCAACGAGCCCGGCGATGCAGTCGGCGCCTGGAACGCAATCGGCCGTCAAAGCGCGATCCTGGAAGGGTTCGTGACCTTCGAAGAGGAATTTTCCGTCATCCTCGCGCGTGGCGCGGATGGCGAAATCCGCTTTTGGGATTCGCCCGCAAACGTCCATGTCGATGGCATCCTGTCCACCTCCACCGCCCCCGCCGGCGATCGGATCGAGGCGCAGGTGGATGCGGCGCGTGCCTTGGCGGCGCAGGTCGCTGCAGCACTCGATTATGTCGGGGTGCTGACCCTGGAGTTTTTCGCCAGCGCAGACGGCCCGGTCTTCAACGAAATGGCCCCGCGCGTGCATAATAGCGGCCATTGGACGATCGAAGGCGCCCTCACCAGCCAGTTCGAAAACCACGTCCGCGCCATTTGCGGCCTGCCGCTGGGCGACACCGTCCTTGCCGCCAAACGCGTGGAAATGCGCAACCTGATCGGCGAAGAAGCCGATGCCTGGCGGACGATCCTGACCGATCCGACCGCTCATCTCCACCTCTACGGCAAGCATGAGGCGCGTCCCGGGCGCAAGATGGGTCATGTCACCCGGCTGACGCTGTGAGTGCAAAGCCGGAGATCGTCCTGGTCCTCGCCCGCGCCGACAATGGCGTGATCGGCAGGGATGGGGGGCTGCCCTGGCGGCTCCCGGCGGACCTGAAACATTTCAAGGCGCTGACACTCGGCCATCCGATGATCATGGGCCGCAAGACCTTCGACAGCCTGCCCGGTCTTCTTCCCGGCCGCCGCCACATCGTCCTCACCCGCGACCGGGGGTGGAGCAGTGAAGGCGCAGAGGTCGCTCATGACGTCGCGAGCGCGATCCGGCTGGCTGAAGCGCCGGTTGTCATGGTGATCGGCGGCGCGGAAATCCACCATCTCTTCCTGCCGCAGGCTGACCGCATCGAGCTTACTGAAGTTCATCTGGATGCACTCGGCGACGCGGCCATTCCCTATCCCGACGCCGCCGAATGGCAGGAGGCTGCCCGGCAGGATCATCCAGCACAGGGCGGCTATCCCGCCTACAGCTTCGTCACCTTCCGCCGCCGTACTGCGTCATGAAGCCGCATTGCCAGCGGCGGGGCGCGTCCCTATAGCCACCGCCATGGAGCGGCTTGAAAGCGGCGTCCCGATCCCCGCCCATCTGCGCGGGAGCATCATGGCGCTGGGGAATTTTGACGGATTTCACCTCGGCCATCAGGCTGTTGTCGGGCGGGCGGTCGCTCGCGCCCGGGCTGAAGGGCGTCCCGTAATCGTCGCCACCTTCGATCCCCATCCGATGCGCCTTTTCCGCCCGGACACACCCTGGTTCCGCCTGACCACCCTGGATCAGCGACAATCTCTCTTTGCCAGGGCGGGGGCGGACGCGATGCTCGTCTTCGCCTTCACCCGCCAACTCGCGGCGCTCGACGCTGAGCATTTTGTCGAATTGCTGGTTGAAGGCATGGGCGTCGCAGGCGTGGTCACGGGTCAGGATTTCACCTTCGGCCGCGGCCGCAGCGGCACGGTGGAAACCTTGGCGCAGCTTGGCGCGGCGAGGGGCATGAGTGCTGAAGCCGTTGCGCCAGTCACCGACGAGGGTGGTGAAGTCGTGTCGTCCAGCCGCATCCGCACTGCGCTCAAGTCCGGGGACTGCGCCACGGCCACGCGCCTGCTGACGCGGCCTTTCGCCATACAGGGGCTGGTGCAGCATGGCGACAAGCTCGGCCGCACCATCGGCTTCCCCACGGCAAATATCGACCTTGGCCATTATCTGCGCCCCGCCTACGGCATTTACGCTGTTCGCGGCCTCCTGCCCGATGGTCGCGTGCTGGACGGAGCGGCGAACCTCGGCGTGCGCCCCAGCTTCGATCCGCCCAAGGAATTGCTGGAGCCCCACTTCTTCGACTTCGCCGAAAGCCTCTATGACCAGTGCATCGAAGTGCAGCTGATCGACTATCTTCGGCCCGAGGCGAAATATGACGGGCTTGATGCCTTGACGGCGCAGATCGCGAAGGACTGTGAAGCGGCGCGGCAAATCCTTGCGGGAACGCCTCACCTCGCTTAATGCCCGCGCAATCCTTTTGTCCCCGTTCGCTTCGAGCGAAGTCGAGAAGCGGATAGCGCTGCGCCAGCGTTTCTCGACTACGCTCGAAGCGAACGGATGCTTGCAGATAGACCCGATGACCGACCAGCCTGACTATAAGAGCACCGTCTTCCTCCCCGTCACCGACTTCCCGATGAAGGCGGGCCTCGCGCAGAAGGAACCGGCCATTCTCGCGCGCTGGGAGGAAATGGACCTCTACGGCAAGCTGCGCGAGCGGCGGAAGGGCAGGGAACGCTTCATCCTCCATGACGGCCCGCCCTACGCCAATGGCGACATCCATATGGGCCATGCGATGAACAAGGTGCTGAAGGACATCATCGTCCGCAGCCAGTCGCTGCTTGGCAAGGATGCGCCCTATGTGCCCGGCTGGGACTGCCATGGCTTGCCCATCGAATGGAAGATCGAGGAAGAATATCGCAAGAAGAAGCAGAATAAGGACGAGGTTCCCGCGCAGGAATTCCGCGCCCAATGCCGCGCCTATGCGGACAAATGGGTCGGTGTGCAAAAGGAACAGTTCAAGCGTCTGGGCGTGATGGGCGATTGGGACGATCCCTATCTCACCATGAAGTTCGACGCCGAAGCTACGATCGTCTCTGAACTTCTGAAGTTCGCTGAAAGCGGCCAACTCTATCGTGGCGCGAAGCCCGTCATGTGGTCACCGGTTGAAAAGACCGCGCTGGCGGAGGCGGAGGTCGAGTATGAGGATATCGTCTCGACCCAGATCGATGTGGCGTTCGAAATTTTGGAAGCGCCCAATGCGCCCGAACTGGTTGGCGCGCATGCGGTGATCTGGACGACCACGCCTTGGACGATCTCCGTAAATCAGGCTTTGGCTTACGGGCCGGAGGTCGACTATGTGCTGCTGGAAGGCGACGGGCGGAAGTTCATCATCGCCGAAGCCCTGATCGGCGCGTTCAAGGAACGCTCTGGTCTTGTCCACGCCCAGCCACACAAGCATTTCAAGGGCGCTGACCTCGCCGGGGCCGTCGCTCGTCACCCGATGCACGCTCTCGGCGGCTTCTTCGCCAAGTCGCGTCCCCTCCTCGCGGGCGATTTCGTCACAACCGATGCGGGTACGGGCCTTGTCCACATGGCACCTGATCATGGCGAGGACGACTTCGCGCTCTGCAAGACGAACGGCATCAACCCGGTCTTCGCTGTAGAAAATGACGGCAAATATCGCGAAGACTGGCTCTGGCTTGGGGGGCAGGGGAGCGTCATCAATCCCAAATTCGTCAGCAAGGATGGCCCGATCTGCACCGACCTGCGTGAAGCAGGCGGGCTGCTCGCCGCGTCGGACGACTTCAAGCACAGCTATCCGCACAGCTGGCGCTCGAAGGCGAAGATCATCTTCCGCTGCACGCCCCAATGGTTCATCCCGATGGATCGCCCGATCGGTGACGGGATCATCCCACGCTGCGCCGAGGAAGAGGCCATCCTTGCGGCCCAAGGCAACGGCGCGACCCTGCGCGGCACCGCGCTCGACGCGATCGAGAACACTCGTTGGGTGCCCGAACGCTCGATCAACCGCATCCGCTCGATGGTGGAAGGCCGCCCTGACTGGGTGATCAGCCGCCAGCGCGCTTGGGGTGTTCCCATCGCCCTCTATGTTCATCGAAAGACTGGCGAGTATCTCGTTGATAAAGCGGTAAATGCCCGCATCATCGAAGCGTTTAAGGGCGCGGGCGCCGACGCATGGTTTGGCGCCGATCATCAGGCGCTGCTTGGCCCGGACTACGACCTCAATGACTATGAGGTCGTGAACGACATTCTCGACGTCTGGTTCGACAGCGGCTCGACGCACAGCTTCGTCGTAGAAGGGCGTTACGGGGAAGGGGTCCGCGCTGACCTCTACCTCGAAGGCTCCGACCAGCATCGCGGCTGGTTCCAGTCATCGCTGCTGGAGGCCAGTGGCACCCGCGGCCGCGCACCCTATGACGCTGTCCTCACCCACGGCTTCGCGTTGGACGGGCAGGGCCGCAAAATGTCGAAAAGCCTCGGCAATGTGGTCGATCCGCTGAAGGTGATCGCCGAAAGTGGGTCCGACATTCTGCGCGTCTGGGTGGCCAGCACCGACTATTTTGACGATGTCCGCATCGGCAAGGAAGTGCTTGCCGGTTCCTCCGACGCCTATCGCAAACTGCGCAATACTTTCCGTTACTTGCTTGGCGCGCTCTCCGACTTCTCTGAAGACGAGAAGCTGCCCATTTCGGAAATGCCGGAGTTGGAGCGCTACATGCTCCACCTGCTCGCCAAGCTGGACGCGGAGCTGAGGGGTGTGGTCGACAAGGCGGCAGGTAGCGAGAATTGGCTGGAGTTCAGCCGCTACACCCGCGCGTTGATGGACTTCGCGAACAGCGATCTTTCCGCCTTCTTCTTCGACATTCGCAAGGACTGCCTCTATTGCGACGCGAAGTCAGACCCCAAGCGCCGCGCCTATCGCACGGTACTCGACGCGCTGTTCCAAGCTCTGGTCCGCTACGCCGCGCCGATCATCCCCTTCACCGCTGAGGAAGTTTGGCAAAGCCGCTATCCAAACCTTGAAGAAAGCGTCCATTTCCTTGAATGGCCGGATGTGGATGCTGCGTGGCTCAATGAAGCCCTCGATGAAAAGTGGACCGAAATCCGCAACCAGCGCGATCAGGTCAACGAAGCCATCGAACCGCTTCGCCGTGAAAAGGTCATCCGCTCCAGTCTGGAAGCCGACGTTACCATGGGCCAAGAGGTTCCCAGTGACGGTGTGAACTTCGCCGAAATCGCCATCGTCGCGCGCATCGAAACTGGCTCAGGAGAGGGCATTTCGGTCAAGCCGAGCGACTGGCACAAATGCGGCCGCTGCTGGCGTCTGCTGCCCGAGGTTGAGGAAGACGGCACCCTCTGCCACCGCTGCGACGAGGTATTGAGCGCGTGAGCCACATCTTCTCCCCCCGTCATCCTGAACTTGTTTCAGGATCCATGGTGCCCCATGGGAGCCACAATGCAGCCTAAGCCCATCAACCACCGCCCGCTCGGCCTGACCGTCGCGATTGTAACGCTCGCGCTGGACCAACTCATCAAATACACCGTGACCTATCCGCTCGCGCTGAAAAGCCGCATGGACGAAGGCATCGAAATCTTCCCGATCTTCCGGCTGCGCTGGCTCGAAAATCGTGGCGTATCGATGGGCTTCTTTCACGCTGACACGAACATGATGCGTTGGCTCCTGGTCGGCATGACCATGTTGATAGCCGGCTTTGTGGGCGTGTGGATGTGGCGTGAAAAGGCGCGGCAGGATGTCGCCGCGCTCGGGCTGGTCCTTGGCGGGGCGATCGGCAATATCGTCGACCGCGTGCGCCTCGGCTATGTGGTAGACTATGCTGACCTGCATTTCGGTGAATGGCGGCCTTTCCTGATTTTCAACCTAGCCGACGCGGCCATCACTATCGGCGTGCTGATCCTTCTTGCGCGGGCGCTTCTGCTGCGCGAGAAGGGCGCAAAGACGGAGTCATTGAACTGATGCGTAAACTGATCCTCGCCGCTGGCTTGATTTCCATGCTGTCCGCTTGCGGCGGTGGCGGCGGCCTTTTCAACCGCGACCGCCCCGACGAGTTTGCGGTGTCGCGCCAGGCTCCGCTGGTCATCCCGCCCGATTACGCTTTGGTCCCGCCCGCGCCGGGCACGCCTGCCGCTGCATCGGTCGATTCGAGCCGCGCTGCTGTCGAAGCCATGTTTGGCGGCCCCGCTCAGCGCAGCGCCGCCGAAACATCTGCGCTGACGGCTGCCGGTCGCAGCAATGCCGCTGCGGGCATCCGTTCCTCCGTTGGCGACCCGGGCACCGAAGTTGTCGATAAGGGCGCGACCACTCGCGAAATCATCGCTGCTCCGGAAGGAGACGGACAGGACGCGCGCGCCGCTGTCCCGCAACAATAATGGCAGCTTAGGGCTGGTTCTCGACGAAGGTCCTGAACCGGCCCAAAGTGTCTTCCCACTGGCTGCCGATTTGGGCGAGCCAGTCTCGCGCTTCAGCAACTGCTTCGGGGCGCAGAGCGAACAAGGCTTCCCGCCCGCTTCGCGTACGCTGAACCAATCCAGCACCGAGTAGCACATCGAGATGCTTGGCCACCGCCTGCCGACTGATGGGCAAGCCCTCACCCAGTTGGACGATGGAGCGCTCCGTACCGTCAGAAAGCTGAGCGATCAGCCCCAGCCGGGTCAAGTCGCCCAAAGCGGCAAAGAGCCGGGCAGGGGCCAGCTCAACCTTCAACATAGTCGCGGATATTCCGAACCTGCTCCGTCCAGCCGCCATCATTCGAACGCATGACGTCGCTCCGCCGAGGCTCTGGCACCTTGTCAAAGCCGCTTTCGGTTACGGTCAACCGTGTACTATCTCCGACCGGCTCAAGTAGAAATTCCACCAACGTCCATTCCGGCACCGTGGTGCTGCGCTCCATCAATTCCTTATCGCCGCCGGTGGCTGGCCACTCATATGCAAAGCGCTTCATGGGCTCTATCGCCACCACACGCGCCTCCCAACGATAATCCTCGTAGCCGGGATAAGTCATGTGCCCTGTCGAGGGCTGGCCGACGATAAAAGGCTGGTCCAAGGCGACCCGGAACCATGTCCCGAACTTCTCATGATCGGTGAGAGCATCCCACACCCGCTCTACAGGCGCGGCGATCTCGATGGTCTTCGTGATAGAATTGAGCATATCAGCAACCTCGTGGTTGCTGATATGCGATATCCTAATAAATTAAGCAACCATATGGTTGTGCGTCAAGCGCGAGCCTCTGTGCCCATGCTGGGACTGTTGTGGCGAAGCGCAGACAAGACCGTATCCACAATCGCCGCCGCATCTAGCCGGGCGTCAGCATATTGCAGTTCCGGCTTATCCTGATCCTGGAAGATGTCGGGAAGGCGCATCGTCCGCAGCTTGAGGCCATTGTCGATCAGCCCTAAGTCGCTGGCCAGCGTCAGCACATGCGCTCCGAGGCCGCCGATGGCGCCTTCCTCTATGGTTACGGCAACTTCATGCGTCGTCAGCAGGCGACGGATCATCGCTTCGTCAAGCGGCTTGGCGAAGCGCAGATCTGCCACGGTCGTGGATAGGCCCTTGGCTTCCAGCACTTCTGCAGCCTTAAGTGCTTCTTCAAGCCGCGTGCCCAAGGAAAGGATGGCGACCTGCCGGCCCTCGCGTACAATGCGGCCCTTCCCAATTTCCAGCCGCTCCGGCGTTTCTGGCATCGGCACGCCTATGCCGTTTCCGCGCGGGTAGCGGACCGCGATGGGACCATCATCGTGAACGGCGCAGGTGTGAACCATATGCACCAGTTCCGCCTCATCCGCCGCGGCCATTACCACCATGTTGGGAAGCGTGGCGAGATAGGTGATGTCGAAGCTGCCAGCATGCGTCGATCCATCTGCGCCGACCAATCCGGCCCGGTCGATCGCGAAACGCACGGGCAAATTCTGTATCGCGACGTCGTGCACAACCTGATCATAGGCGCGCTGAAGGAAGGTCGAATAGATTGCGCAGAATGGGCGCATGCCCTGCGCGGCCAATCCTGCAGCGAAGGTCACAGCATGCTGTTCCGCGATGCCAACGTCGAAGGAGCGATCCGGGAACGCTTCCGCGAACTTGTCTAACCCGGTGCCAGACGGCATCGCTGCGGTGATGGCGCAGATGCTACTGTCGCGCGCCGCTTCCGCGACAAGTGCTTTGGCGAATACGGCAGTGTAGCTGGGCGGGCCGGGAGGAGCTTTCGCCTGTGCTCCGGTGATGACGTCGAACTTTTGCACGCCGTGATATTTGTCAGCTGCGGCTTCGGCGGGGGCGTAGCCCTTGCCCTTTTGCGTGACGACGTGGACGAGGCAGGGACCTTCGGCCGCATCGCGCACATTTTCCAGGACAGGAATGAGCTGGTCCAGATTATGTCCGTCGATAGGGCCTACATAATAGAAGCCCAACTCTTCGAATAACGTGCCGCCCATAGCCATGCCGCGCGCAAACTCATCGGTTTTGCGAGCAGCATTATGCAAGGGTCGGGGCAGCCGGCGGGCTAGGCGCTTGGCTAGGTCGCGTAGGCCGAGGAACTCACGGCTCGACACCAAACGGGCGAGATATGCTGACAGGCCGCCAACCGGGGGTGCGATCGACATGTCATTGTCGTTAAGGATCACGATCAGCCGATTTCCGGCTTCGCGCGCGTTATTCATCGCCTCATAGGCCATGCCGGCAGACATCGCGCCGTCACCAATTACTGCAATGCCTTTGCCCGGTTTACCCGACAGCTTGCTAGCAACGGCAAATCCAAGCGCTGCACTGATCGAGGTCGAGCTGTGCGCAGCGCCGAAGGGGTCATATTCGCTTTCTGCCCGCTTGGTGAAGCCAGACAGGCCGCCACCCTGACGCAGCGTCCGGATGCGATCGCGGCGGCCGGTCAATATCTTGTGCGGGTAACATTGATGGCCGACATCCCAGACGAGCTTGTCGTTAGGCGTATCGAACACATAATGGATGGCGGTGGTCAGTTCGACCACGCCGAGCCCCGATCCCAAATGGCCGCCGGTGACGCCAACGGCGGAAATCACCTCCTGCCGCAATTCATCGGCAAGCTGGTGAAGCTGTTCCGGCTTCAGCGTACGGAGATCCGCCGGCCAGGCAACCTGGTCGAGCAGCGGTGTGGAGGGGCGATCATTCATGAAAGACATAGACTCCCGAGCGCGCTAGGCCGTTCCTGGATAAAGCGCAACGCCCACTTCACGCCATGCACTTGGCGCAAGTTCCTAAAATCTCAATGACAGGTCGCTCCGGCCGGAACCCCTGATGTTCGGCAACGGCCCTGACGTCACCCGTGACCGCGTCGTCATCGACATGGGTTGCTTCCTTGCAGCTGCGGCAGACAAGGAAGATGCAGTCATGATGACAGCCCGGATGGGCATTGGCGATATAGGCGTTGGCGCTCTCGACGCGCATCGCGATGTTGTTGGCTACAAACAGGTCGAGTATTCGGTAAACGCTGTTGGGAGCGACCCGCTTGCCGCGTGCTTTCGAGACATTGTCGGCGATGTCATAGGCTGATGTGGGCTTTTCCTCCGCCGCGAGCGCATCAAAAATTGCAGCGCGCATGGGCGTCCACTGTTCATTTTGGGCTTCGAGCGTAAAGCGTGCCGCATCGGCCAGGCTTTGTCCCGTCGGCTCATGATGGTGATGATGCTGTTCGGCCATATAGGTTAATCTATGCTTGGGTGCTGTTCGGGGCAAGGGCAGGCTGTCAGCCGCGCCAATAGATCCAGGCTGCCCACAGCCAGCCTGCAATCATCAAGGAACCGCCGAAAGGCGTGATCGCTCCCAACCAGCGCGGCGCACCGATCGCCATCGCGTAGAGCGTGAAAGCGAAGATGGCCGCTCCAATCAAAAGAAGAAGGGCAGGGCCTCGCGCGGCGTTAGCCAACGTAAGCGCGGCGACCGCGTGGATCAGTTGGTATAGACCGCCCGTCCGCAGCCATTCAGCGTGTTGGGGGCTGGATGCGCCATGGGCGCCAAAAGCGCTCGCTCCGATGGCGAACGCCGCCGATAAGGCGGCCAACAGTGCGATCATGCTTTTTCCTCTTCTTCGCCCCGCGCTAGGAGGCGCATGCGGCGGCCGGGACGGAACATGAGCTCCTTGGCTGCCATCAACGTGCCTTGTTCTTCCTGCACCGCGAGCCGCTGCTCGTCATTTTCGCGATATTGACGTTCTACTTCCTCGATCTCCGCCTGGGGGACGCCCAAGGTCTCCATCGCCTGAACGCCCATACAGATTGCGGATTCGAAGACTTCTCTGACGATGCCTGCCAAGTCCATGTCCTTGAGTGCCAGCAGTTGGCGTCGATCAAAGGCGCGGACTAGCAGCGCAGCTTGTGGGAACGCTTCGGCAATCGGCTCAAGCACCTTGCTATCGAGTGAAGGATCGTCGTGGCAGAAGGCGATCAATTGTGCTTCCTCCGCTCCTGACCGGCGCAGTAGGTCGATCCGGGTTCCGTCGCCATAATAGACTTTCATGTCGAACCGGCTAGAAACCTCGATCTGCGCTGGTTTCTTGTCGATCAGCACGACTTCGAACCCATGGCCCATCAGCATCTGGGCGACCGTCTGACCGAAGCGGCCATAACCAACGATGATCGCCGTGCCTCTGGTTGCCTCATCAGGCCCCGCCAAATTGACGGGGTTCTTCGGCCGCGCGAACTCGAACCGCCTGGCAAAGAGCATGAGGAATGGCGTCGTCGCCATGGAAAAGGTGACGATCGCGCTGAACAGGCTGGCACCTTCGGGTGCGATCAGCAGGGCATTTTGCGCCTGCGCGAAGAGGACGAAGCCAAATTCGCCGCCTTGGCTGAGCAGCAGACCGGCACCCACCGCCTGCGACCATTCCATGCCGAACAGGCGGGCAAGGCCAGTGATGAACAATGCCTTGGTGAGGACCAGCATCGCCGCCATGCCGATAACGAAGAACGGGTTGGCCGCAACAGTGTGCAGATCGAGCACCATGCCCACGGCGAGGAAGAAGAGGCCAAGCAGGATCGAGCGGAATGGCTCAACGTCCGCTTCAATCTCATGCCGGTAAGGAGAGTCGGCAAGCATCACGCCCGCCACGAAAGCGCCGAGTGCCGTCGAGAGATGGAGCGCGTGCATCAGCGCTGCTGCTGCAAGGACGGTAAAGAGGCCTACTGCTACGAACAACTCGCGCTCACCCAGACGGCCCACCAACTGCAGTAATGGCCGAAGAATGAAGCGGCCAGCGAGGACCAAGCCGGCGATCGCGGCGACAGTATAGCCCGCGAGCATCCATCCGGGCGGACCTCCCACATCAGCCGGATTTCGCGACAGGGCCGCTACGATTGTGATCAGCGGGACGATCGACAGATCCTGGAACAGCAGGATCGAAAAGACCTTCTCACCAAAGGGGGAGTTGATCCGGCCGCTGCTCTTCAGGCTGGGCAGCACCTGTGCGGTCGATGACAGCGCCAGCGGCAGGCCCAGCGCGATTGCCGCGCCCCAAGTAAAGCCGGTGGTGAAGAAGATGATGGCGGTCAGCGCCAGCCCGCAGATCACCACCTGCGCAAACCCCAGCGCGAAAATGTCTCGCTTCAATCGCCATAGCCGCGCCGGATGAAGCTCAAGCCCGACCAGAAAGAGCAGCAGGACGATGCCTATCTCAGCGATCGCCAGCTTCGATTCGCCGCCTCCGACGAGGCCAAGCCCCTGAGGCCCGACTAGCGCGCCTGCGACGAGATAGCCAAGCACCGCGCCAAGTCCGAATCGGCGGAAGATCATGACGAACAGCACGGCCGCGCCGAGCAGGATCACGCCTTCCGACAGCAGGACGTCAGTCGCGGAAAATGGAGCCTGTGTGACATTCACAGCCGGATTGGACATCAGGCGTCCGCCATCCTAGCGGCCTCGGCTATCGCTTCGAAGCCGAGCCTGATCGAGGCGTGGCGCGCAGGATAGCCGCGCGCCGGGGCGAGTACCGCGAGGCCAGGCCAGAAGTCGAGGTCATCGCTTTGACCCGCGAGATAAGCGGTCAGCTTGTCCCGTGCGTCCGTGAGTTCGTCGGCGGTCATGCCGATCGCCTGGGCTGCCATCAGGGCGGCCGAAGCCTGCCCCAGAGCGCAGGCTTTGACGTCCAAACCCAAAGCAGCAAGTTTGCCGTCTTCCATTCGCACATCCGCCGTAACGCGCGAGCCGCAGGTGGGCGACCGCTTCTCAACGCTTGCCTGCGGGTCGGCCAAACGCTGATGATGCGGGATGCTGGCGGCTAGCCGCAATATGTCCTTGTTGTAGAGGGGAGCGCTCATCCTTGCCCTTTAGGACAGGTCAGGCGATCGCGCTATCCTTCGTAGATAATGTGCAGCTTGGCAGCTGCTTCAGTGGCGATCCGGCGGGCGCTGTCGGTATCATCGGCGAGGGCAAGCGTCACGCCCATGCGCCGGTAGGGGCGCGTGGTGGGTTTGGCGAAGATTCGCAGGTCTACTTGTCCCTCAGGCGCCGCAAGAGCGTCGGCTAGTCCCTCAAACCGGAATTCGGTCGATTCGCGATCCGCCAGCAAGACAGCGGACGCAGCAGCACCGCGCAACTGCACATCCGGCACCGGAAGGCCCAGAATAGCGCGGGCATGCAGGTCAAATTCGTTCAGATCTTGCGAGATCAGCGTCACCATGCCGGTGTCATGCGGCCGCGGCGACAGTTCGGAGAAGATCACATCTTCCCCCTTCACGAAGAATTCCACGCCGAAGATGCCATATCCGCCAAGATTATCGACCACGGCGCGCGCCATGTCCTGCGCAGCGGCGAGGGCGCGATCCGTCATAGGCGCGGGTTGCCAGCTTTCCTGATAGTCGCCCCGTTCCTGCCGGTGACCGATCGGGGGACAGAAGTTCACACCGTTCATGCTGCGCACCGTCAACAGCGTGATCTCATAATCGAAATCGACAAATTCCTCCACGATCACGCGGCTGCGGTCGCCGCGCATGTTGGCAACGGCATAATTCCATGCGCTTTCCAACTCATCTGCCGTCCGGACCGTGCTTTGGCCTTTGCCGGACGATGACATGACGGGTTTGATGACGCAGGGCAGGCCGGTATGCTCCGCCCCGGCCTGCACTTCCTCCAGGCTTTCCGCGTAGCGGTAGCGCGAGGTCCGCAGGCCCAGTTCGACCGCTGCGACCTCTCTGATCCGGTCGCGGTTCATGGTCATGATCGTGGCTCTTGCGGATGGTACGACGGTTCGGCCCTGGGCTTCGACTTCAGCCAGCACCTCGGTGCGGATGGCCTCGATTTCGGGGACAATATAGTCGGGTTGGTGCCGCTCGATGGCTGCGCGCAGCAAGTCGGCGTCAAGCATGGAAAAAATTTCGAAGCCATCGGCGACCTGCATGGCAGGCGCACCGGGATAGCTGTCGCAGGCAATCACCTCGCATCCAAGCCGTTTGGCCGAGATGACGAATTCACGGCCGAGTTCGCCCGAACCCAGCAGCAATATCTTCGCGGTAAATGCCATCTTCTGCCCTTCGAATCGCCTGTTTCAGCGCAGGCGATGCCGCCATCGCCGCTTACGCGTCAACCATCGTCACGGTCCCACACCCTCGTCAGCGGGTTGCGTTGGCGCGATGCGCGGTGGCGGCGTGGCTGGAGCAGGCCCGGGAGGAGGCGGTTCCGGCTGATCGATCGGGAGGCGCAGTTGATTGGGGCCGATGTTCACCGACACACCTTCTTGATCGAGGCCAACGCTCATATTGCCGAGGCCCGCCTCGACAGTCACATTGGCAATGGCGTTGACGAGGTCGCTATCTTGCTCCTCAGGCGCGACTTCGGCCGGCTCGTTGATCGCTCCCGCCATGAAATTGCGCCAGATCCGGGCAGGTACGCCGCCGCCCGCTGCTCCGCCGGGGAGAGGTGAGTTGTCGTCGTTGCCGATCCACACAGCCGTCACCAGTCCGCCCGCATAGCCGACGAAGATCGCGTCGCGGCTGTCCTGTGTCGTGCCGGTCTTGCCGAAGGTGCTTGTTCGTAGCGCCGCTGCGCTACCGGTTCCTCGGTTGGCGGCCGACGACAGCAGGTCGCGGATCATTTCCAATTCGTCCTGGCTGAAGTGCCGCTGACGGCTCATAAGCCGTTCGAACCAGCCCTGTTCCTCTGGGGGCAGGCCGTGCGCGATCACGGGATAGGCGCCTGCCGCAACCGTCGCATAGGCTTGCGCCAATTCCACCAGCGGGATTTCGGACGTGCCTAGCGCCAGGCTGAGATCTTCAGTCAGGGGTGCGGTGACACCCAGGTCGCGAGCCACCTTAATTACGGCATCGACGCCCACCTTTTGAGTGAGCCGCACTGCCGCGACGTTGCTGGATGCGGCAAATGCCTGCCGCAAGGTGATCCGCCCACGATATTTGCCGCCGTGGTTGGCGGGTCGGTAGGTGCCGGTCGTGATCGGCGTGTCTTCCACAAAATCTTCGGGTGTCATGCCCGCGCGAAAGGCGGCGAGATAGACGAACAGCTTGAAGGTCGATCCGGGCTGGCGCTTCGCCTGGACGGCTCGGTTGAAGCTGCTCTTGCGGTAATTCTTGCCGCCGACCATCGCAACGACGCTGCCATCAGGCTTCATCGCCACCAGCGCGGCTTCCGCCTTGCCCAGAGGTGCGCGGCGGATGGCTGCCTCCGCAAGCCGTTGCACGCGCCAGTCGAGCGTCGTGGGGACCGTCTGTGCGCCATAGACAGCACCGGCGCGGTCGCGGGCTTCAGGCAGGACCCAGTCGGCAAAATAGGTGCCAGTTGTCGAGGCGGGCGTTTCACGCACATCGATACGGGCTGGGCGCAGCGCATTGCGTTCCGCCTTGCTGATATAGCCCGCCTCCACCATCGCCTGGGTCACGAGCGCGGCACGTTCGCGCGCGCCCTTCAGATTGGTCGTGGGGGCGAGGCGGGAGGGCGCTTTCAGGAGGCCCGCGAGCATAGCGGCCTGCGGGATGGTGAGCCGCTCTGGCTGGCGGTTGAAATAATGCAGTGAAGCTGCCCGCAAGCCATAAACATTGTCGCCAAAATAGACGTTCGACAGGTAGCGTTCGAAGATCTGGTCTTTGGTCAACCACGCCTCCAGCCAGAAGGCGATCATCGCTTCTCGCGCCTTCCTACCGAAAGTCCGATCACTCGACAGGAACACGCCCTTGGCAAGTTGCTGAGTGATCGTGCTACCGCCTTGCGACGACCCATCCGACCAGAGATTGTGCCACGCGGCGCGTGCGATGCCGCGCGGGTCCACGCCCCAATGGCTGTAGAAGCGCCGGTCCTCGATCGCCATGAACGCTTGGGGCACATGTTTGGGCAGGTCGGCGATGGCCACCGGCCGATCGATGATAGCGCCCCGGCGTGCGATCACATGGCCATCCGCGGACATCAGGCTGACGCTAGGCGGTGCGATCGGCTTCAACGAACGCGACAGCGGAGCGGTGACGGCAAGCCATGCGATCGTCAGCATCAACAGCGCGAGCAGCGCAGCGACGATCCACCCCGCTATATGCAGGCGTCGCCGCCAAGGCGTGGGCGGCGCAAAAGCGCTGGGAGGCCCCGCCCCGAATTCGCGAGCGGGTGGATCGGGCTGAGGCGCGGGAAGGGGGTCTCTCATCGGTCCGGTCATGCTGTATTATTCGCCTGATACAGTCAAGATCGTCCTGCCGTGGCACAATCTCTGATTAACCACGAATGTGGATGGTCGAAAAGGTAAATGAAGCGTTAACATGCTGCCATGCGATCCCGACCGCTCATCCTGACCACTGAATCGGCCCGCCACCCCTTTCGCCAGCGGCTGCCGCATCATGTTCTGGAAGTGCGGGACGTTGCCGCTTCCGCTTCCGATGACAATGACTGGAAGCTTTTCGTGCTGAGTTTCTGCGCGTTCTTCACGGCGTTCTACAGCTTCATCTTCTAACGCTCCGCTTCAGTCGCAAGCCTTATGGAGGGTCCAGGCGATCCAGGCACAAGGCAGGCACAGTGCCGCGACGAGCAACAACTGATTGACGACGGACATTCCCGCGACGCTGAGGCCGATCGCGAAGAAGGAGCCCAGCACCATCGCGCCCGAATTGACGATGTTGTTCGCGGCGACGGTTCGGGCAGCTTCGCACTTTTCGACGGTGGTCGTGAGGAACGCGTAAAGCGGCACCACGAACATGCCCCCGAAAGTCGCTACGCCCAACAGGCAGGCCGACAGCGCCAGAGCGAGCGGATGGGCGAGGAAGCCCTTAAGCGAAAGCATTGCTCCATCCGCTGCGGGCGTCCAGAGGTCGCAAACGATGTGAAAGGCGATGATGCACAGGCCCATGCCGATGACCGACGCGGGGGCATAGCGCGCTGACACATGGCCCTTCAGCAGACGGTTGATGGCGATCGATCCTATCGCGATTCCGATCGAGAATATGGCGAGGAATAGGCTGGCGACCGCTTTGTCGGCGGTCAGCACATTTTTCACCAGGGGCGGGAATTGGATGAACAGGATCGAACCAACGGCCCAAAAGAAGCTGATCGCCATGATCGCGAGATAGAGGCGGCGGATGTGCATAGTGCCGCGCACCAGCGTCACCGACGAACGGATGATGTGAAAATCAATTGGCTGCCGGTCGAGCAGCGATGGGGCAGGCGGCACTTCCCGCCCGGCGACATAGCCTATCAATGCGGTGATAACGATGCCGATGGCGGCAACTTCGACGGGGATGATTCCCGCCAGAATAGTTCCTGCGAGGATGGCGATATAGGTTCCGGCCTCCACAAGGCCGGTTCCGCCAAGAACCTCGTCATCATGCAGATGCTGCGGCAGGATGGCATATTTGATCGGGCCGAAGAAGGTGGAGTGGATGCCCATCGCGAACAGGGCGCATAGCAATAGCGGGATGGCGAGGCCGTGGACGGCGATGCCGCTCCAGATCAGACCCAACCCTGTAGCGCCTACCAGCATGATGATGATTTCCGCTGCTTTCACATAGCGGATGATGATCGCTTTGTCCCTTTGGTCGGCGAGCTGGCCCGACAGGGCGGACAGCAGAAAGAAGGGCAGAATGAATATGCCGGTCGCCAGCGCGCTGAACCAGGTTTCAGACCGCTCATCATTATAGACGCTGTAAACGACGAACAGCACCATCGCGTTCTTGAACAGATTGTCGTTGAAGGCGCCGAGTAGCTGAGTGATGAAAAGCGGCAGAAAACGTCGCTTGTTAAGGAGCCTTAGGGAGGCTTGCATAGGCGAGGGGGTCTTCTTCGCTGTGGACGAGCGGAGCGCGGTCTAGCGGCTGCCGCGGCCTCTGTCCAACCCCGAGCGCAAGAAGTCGGCTGAGACTGCTATTCCCTCTCCTTGTGCAAGCGGCTGGACTGTGGCAGTTCGCCGCCATGCTGACGCTGCCAAATCTGCTGACGCTTTCGCGGATACTAACTGTGCCCTTGCTGGTCGCATTGCTGTGGCCGGCGGAGATCGGCGCGCGCTGGACCACCGGCTACGCCTTCGCCTTTGCGCTTTACTGCCTGATGGGAATTACGGACTATTTCGACGGTTATCTGGCGCGTGCGCAGGGAGCCGTTTCAAAGCTCGGGATATTCCTGGATCCCATCGCCGATAAAATCATGGTCGGCGCCGTGATCCTGATGCTGGCCGCTACGCGCGACATTGCGGGAATCCACATTGCCGCCGCCATGATCATCCTGCTGCGGGAGATCGCGGTATCGGGTCTGCGCGAGTTTCTTGCTGGGCTGCAGGTGTCGGTACCGGTTTCTCGCCTGGCGAAGTGGAAGACCACCTTTCAGCTTATCGCTTTGGGGGCGTTGATCCTGGCGGGCGCGGTGCCGGAGTTCCCGGTCGTGCAACTGGTGGGTATAGTCACGCTCTGGGCCGCGGCGATACTGACGCTGATTACCGGATGGGACTATCTGCGGGTCGGCATCAAGCATATGGATTGATCCATGGCGACGCTCAACATCCTTTACTTTGCTTGGGTGCGTGAACTGATCGGCCGTGATGATGAACAGGTCGAGCGGCCTGCTCCTGACAACAGCGTCGCTGACCTTATCGACATGCTCGCAGGTCGGGGTGGGGGCTATGCGGAGGCGCTTGGCGACAAGGATCGGCTGCGCGCCGCGCTAGACCAGCATTTTGTGGTTTTGGACACGCCGATCGGACAAGCGAGGGAGCTGGCGATCTTTCCGCCGGTCACGGGCGGATGAAACAGGTTTCCGTTCAGGCTGAAGATTTCGACCCCGCAGTGGAATTGGCTGCATTGGAACAAGTGGGCGGCGGCGGTGTCGCCAGTTTCACCGGCATCGTTCGTGGCGAAAACGGCCTGATGGCGCTTGAACTGCAGCATTATCCGGCGATGACAGCAGCCCAGGTCGAGCGCATCGTGGAGGAAGCGACGACACGCTGGCCGCTTTTGGGTGTGCGCGTCATCCATCGTGTCGGTCGTCTGTGCCCCGGCGATCGCATTGTCTTCGTGGGAACCGCCTCACGCCACCGCACTGCTGCCCTGGAAAGTTGCGCCTTCCTTATCGATTGGCTGAAATCTCACGCGCCTTTCTGGAAGAAGGAGCACTTCGCCGATCGCGATCCCGCATGGGTCGAAGCCAAGACGGAGGATGAGGCAAAAGCCTGTAGTTGGACCAAGTAGTGTCAGGCGGCCATGCTGGACTGCGGCAGGTCCGCAGCGTCCCGCAGAAGCTCCGCAAGCAGCCGGAATTCCTTTTCCCGCGGGCTGTTCTTGCGCCAGACCAGAGCGATGTCCCGATACGATCGTTCGGATTGCAGTGGGCGTGTAGTGATCCGGGTGTGATCCAATATGCCGCCGTTGATCGCCATTTCCGGCATGATCGTCATGCCAAGGCCATTATCCACCATCTGGACAAGCGTGTGCAGCGAGGTCCCCATCATCATCGCGCTGGAGCGGATTTCGGGGCGGTTGCAGGCGGCCAGGGCATGGTCCTTCAAACAATGCCCGTCTTCCAGCAGCAACAGCTTCGTCTCGTCGATCATGTCCGGCGCAATCAGTTCGGGCGGGTCATGCGGATCGTCGTGGGGAAAGGCGACATAGAGCTGATCGTGAAATAGCAGCTCGCTATCCAGTTCGCCGGTCGGGAACGGCAGGGCGAGCAATACGCAATCGACACTGCCATGGCGCAGGGATTCGATCGCAGCTTGGGACGTCTCTTCCCGAAGATAGAGCTTGAGTTCCGGTCGGTCCGCCCGCAGGCGGGGTAGGAGACGGGGCAGAAGAAAAGGCGCGATCGTCGGGATGACGCTCATCCGAAGCTCGCCGGTCAGGGGCTTACCCGATGCCTCGGCGATTGCGGCGAGCTCCTCCGCTTCACGCAGCACCCGGTGCGCCTTTTCTACGATGCGGTCGCCAAGTGCGGTGAAACGAACCACTCGGCGCGTGCGCTCCACTAGCGTGACGCCGATCAACGATTCTAGCTCTCGAATACCTGCCGACAGCGTGGACTGAGTGACATAACAGCTGTCGGCCGCCTTGCCGAAATGCCCATGCTGTTTCAGTGCAACAAGATATTGCAGCTGCTTCAACGTGGGCATGTAGCTCGACATTGATCGCCTTTCTCGATTAGAAAGCCGAAGATAAGAGCGCTAGCCGATATATCCAAGCCATTTAGTAATACCGAACAGCGACGTTAGTGTCAGGATCGTGCCAACCGCCGTGAATAGCACGCGCGGTGCGACATGGCGGGCCAGCATCGCGCCGAAGGGCGCCGCGACAACCCCGCCGATCAACAGGCCGACGGTATAAGTTGTGAACGCCTGCCATCCCAGGTGCAAAATGAAGGTGAGGCTGATCGCGAAGGTCAGCACGAACTCGACCGTATTGACGGTGCCGATCGTGTGCCGCGGGCTAGAGCCTTGGATCAGCAGGTTCGACGTGACGATCGGGCCCCAGCCGCCGCCGCCTGTCGCATCCATGAAGCCGCCGACCAGGCCCAGTGGCGCGACCCATTTGGGATCGCGCGGATGAGGAGGGAAATGGAACCCGCGCCAGATCAGATAGATACCTATCGCGGAAAGATAGATTTGCACAAATGGCTTGATGATCGATCCGTCGATGTTCGACAAAACATAGGCGCCTGCCACCCCGCCAATCACGCCCGGTATGATGAGCCGGGCGAAAAGCCGCCAGTCGACGTTGCGATGTGCAATATGGCTTAGCGCAGATACGCCTGTGGTGAAGGTTTCGGCCGCATGGACGCTGGCGGACGCCCTGCTGGGCGGCACGCCTAACGCAAGCAGCAAGGTGCTGGAAATAACGCCATAAGCCATGCCGAGCGCGCCATCGATCATCTGGGCCCCAAAGCCGATGAGGATGAAGGGTAGCAGATCGCCAAGGTGGGCGAGGATGGGATCGGTCATTCAGAGGCCTCAGGTTGATTGTCTACCGCATTGATTGGTATATCATGGACCGCCAAGAAACATTCTGTTTTATGGTAGGAAGCCGAAATAGCCGCCATCTGGAAAACTTATCCCCATGCGCCTATGTAGGGCGGGTTCGGTTTTCAGGGGCCGCCTGCATGTTACGCAATCTTGTTGCTTATCTGGACTCGGTCAAGTCTCGTGACCCTGCGCCGCGTTCGCGCGCGGAAATCCTGCTTTATCCGGGGGTCTGGTCGCTCGGCTTCCATCGCGTGGCGCATCGCCTCTACAAGGTGAGGCTCTATTTTCTGGCGCGTGCGGTCAATCACCTGTCACGTTTCCTGACTGGCAACGACATTCATCCAGGCGCGCAGATCGGCAAGCGCTTCTTCATCGACCATGGTTTCACCGTGATCGGGGAGACTGCGGAGATCGGTGATGATGTCACCCTTTATCAGAATGTCACCCTGGGCGGCACTGATCCTGCGAATGGCATCGCAGGGAAGCGCCACCCGACCTTGGCGGATGGAGTCATTGTCGGGTCGGGCGCTCAGGTGCTGGGTCCTGTCTATGTCGGTTCTCGCGCGCGCATCGGCGCGAACGCGGTGGTGACGAAGAATGTACCCGAAGGCGCAACCATGGTTGGCATTCCCGCGCGACAAATGCTGGTGGACGTCACAGCCTATCAGCGTGAATTCCTGCCCTATGGCACGCCTTGCTCCGACTGTTACGATCCGGACCAGCACAAGCTGGAGCAGCTTCAGGCGGAGGTCGACCAACTGCAGAAGCGGTTGGCCGAACTTCTGGCGCGCAGGGAGAGCGAAGATACCGATCCAGAGGATGACATCCCCTTGTTCCAGGAGCGTGGTCGCGCCTGATGACCAACGTCACGCCGTTCCCGTCCCAAGCCTCCACGGCCGGGCAAACGGGGTTCGATCGGCTTGAACTGCAACGGATCATGGATCTTTATGGCCGGATGGTTTCCGCCGGTCATTGGCGCGATTACGCCATTGATCTCGGCCGCGATGCCGCCGTCTTTTCGGCGTTCCGCCGGACTGCCGAACGTCCGGAATATCGGATTGAAAAGCGGCCTTCGCTTCGTCATCGCCAAGGCATGTGGGCCTTGATCGGGGAAGCGGGCAACATCCTGAAGCGGGGGGCTGAGCTCCAAGGCATTTTGGCCCCCGTTGAACGCCGCTTGCTCAAGATCGTCCGGGACTGAACCTCTCGCGCAATGCTGGCTCAATATCAATCCAGAGGCAATGTTGAGCTTCTTAGCGGCCGTGCCGGATGCTAGCGCGGGTGCACATCAAGGAAAAAAAGGCTCATCGATGACCTTACCAGCGCTCCTCGAAGGCCGTCTGTCTTTACCGCTCATCGCCTCGCCGATGTTCATCGTGTCGCAGCCGTCCCTAGTGATCGCCCAGTGCCGCGCAGGCATAGTGGGCTCTTTCCCGTCGCTCAATGCGCGGCCATCAGGCGTTCTGGAACAATGGCTTCAACTATTAAGTGAAGAATTGACGGAGCAGGACGCGCCCTTTGCCGTGAACCTCATCGTGCACAAGACCAATGCGCGTCTGGAGGAAGATTTGGCCCTCTGCGTCAAATATCGCGTGCCTATCGTCATCACTTCGCTAGGCGCGCGCCCTGAGGTGAACGAGGCGGTTCATAGCTATGGCGGGATCGTGCTGCACGACGTTATCAACAACGTCTTCGCCCGGAAGGCGATCGAGAAGGGGGCCGACGGCCTGATCGCTGTTGCGGCGGGTGCAGGAGGACATGCCGGAACGCTGTCGCCCTTCGCTCTCGTTGAGGAAATCCGTGCCTGGTTTGACGGGCCCTTGATCCTGTCGGGAGCGATCGCCACCGGCCGATCGATCGCTGCGGCTCGTATGATGGGCGCCGACCTTGCCTATATGGGGTCGCCCTTCATTGCGACGGAGGAGGCGAATGCTGAGAATGCCTATAAGCAGATGATCGTGGACAGCGGCTCGACGGAGATTGTCTATTCCGACTATTTCACCGGCGTTCATGGCAATTATTTGAGGCCGAGCATCGCGGCAGCCGGCCTTGATGCCGACAAGCTGCCGACAGCAGCGGACATGGACTTCGGTTCTATCGCTGAAGGCGGCAAGAAGGCCTGGCGCGACGTCTGGGGCGCAGGTCAGGGCATAGGCGCAATCCGGAAAATTCAGCCTGCTGCGTCTTTCATCGAGCAGTTGAAGACTGAATATCAGGCTGCGGTCGCCGCCTTCCGTTCATAGGAAGGCGCGGAGTTCCCCAAGGAAGGCGTCGAACCGGTCGTGGTGAAGCCAATGTCCCGCTTCGGCAAATTCGACGAGCCGGGCGTCTTGGAAATGAGCTGCGCGGCCATCTTTCATTGGGTTTGACGCCCAGCTGTCCAGTCCCAGGCAAAGCAGTACGGGGCAGGTGATCCGGCTCCAGAAATCGGGCAGATCATTATCCGTCATGTCTTGGGGCGGTAGGTTGCGCAAATAGGGATCGAACTTCCAGCCATAGCTGCCGTCTTCGTTCCGGTTGACTCCATGGGCAGTCAGGTGAAGCGCCTGTTCGACCGACAGATGGTCATTGCGTTCCCTCATGCGAGCGACGGCGGCTTCCAGCGTGGGATAGTGGCGCGACGTCCGCCGTGCGCTTGCACGCCGCTGCTCGATCCATTCCCGCCAGCGGTCGGGCGCGGGGCGGGATGCTTTTTCCTTCAGGCCCTTCGGCGAGAGGCCCAGTCCCTCGATCGCGACCAGCCGCTCCACACGCTCCGGGAACAGCCCGGCGTAGCGCAGGACGAGTGATCCTCCGAGCGAATGGCCAACCAATATGACCTTGTCCCGACCAAATTGCTCGACCAGTTGCGCAAGATCATAAACGAAATCGGCCATCAGATAGGCGCCTTCGGCTGACCAAGCACTGTCGCCATGGCCGCGCAGATCGGGTGCGACAACATGATAGTCCCGCGCCAGCGCCCGCGCGGTCCAATCCCAGCTGCGGGCATGGTCAAGCGCGCCGTGGACAAGGATGAGCGTCGGAGCGGAGCGATTGCCCCAATCAACGTAATGGAGGCGCGTACGGAGCGAGGTGAAGAAATGGGAAGTGGGGCTGAGCGCTGGCAGACTGCCCATGCGATCGTCAAAAGGCCCGGAAAAGCTTGGCGTGATGTTCATGTCCTCGGGCGCGCTCCGCGATGCTGGACAGGGATTATAACGCTGCTGTTATAACAGCTTTTTCCAGAAAATTGATGGCGATAATGAGCGGAGCGCTTAGTTTCCCGTGCCAAAACGGGAGGATGCCGACGATCTTCAAAATCCGCTTGGTCGTCCGGTCAAGGGGATCAGTCGCTCACTGGCGCAATTCTGACGAGCGAGAGAGACGATGCGGGCGAGGTCAGCCTGTTTGAAGGGCTTGTCGAGGCGCAGGCGCTTTGTGGCTTGCGGAGGGAGTTCCGCATAGCCGGTGATGATGACCACTGGCAGGCCAGGATGGCTTTCGTCCAGGACGTCCGCGAGCTGCGCGCCGGTCATATTCGGCATTGCGTGATCGGTAATGACCAGATCGACTTCGCCCTGACCCAACACGCGCAGAGCATCGGCGCCCGACGCCGCCTGAAATACGGTATGGCCCAATTCTTCAAGCATACCGGCCGTATTGGTCAGCACCAGATCGTCGTCATCGACGGCCAGGATTACCAATGGCTGATCGCTTTGAGCATGCAGGATATCGAGCTGATCCTCCGCTGCCTGCAAAACCTCGTCGGATGCAACTGCGACTGGCAACCATAGCGACACAGTGGTGCCTTGTCCCGGGTCGCTGGAGATGATCAGCGAGCCGCCACATTGCTGCGCGAACCCATGAACCATCGACAGCCCAAGGCCCGTGCCCTTGCCGATTCCTTTGGTGGTGAAAAAGGGTTCGCGGGCGCGGGAGAGGGTGGCTTCATCCATGCCCTCGCCTTCGTCGATGACCGACAGGCGAACATAATGGCCCGTTGTGAGGTCGGGCCGCTGTTCTGCGAGCAGATGCGTTTCCAAGCCCTCTATGATGATCTTGCCGCCTTCCGGCATCGCGTCGCGGGCGTTGACCGCAAGGTTCAACAACGCCAGTTCGAGTTGAGCAGGGTCGGCATGCGCGGGGCTGAGCGTCAGGGGAAAGCGGGTTTCGATCGTCACGGTCGAACCAAGTGTCGATTTCAGTAGCCCGGCCATATTGTGCACCAGGGCCACACAATCGACGCTTCCCAGTTTCAGCTCCTGCCTGCGCGCAAAAGCCAGCATTCTTTGGGTGAGGGTTGCGCCGCGCTCTGCCGCCGTCATCGCATTGTCTATATAGCGCGAGATGTCGGCGCCGCTTTCCAAGCGCTGCCTGGCTAGGTCGAGGCTGCCTACGATCACCGCGAGAAGATTATTGAAATCATGCGCGACCCCGCCGGTCAGCTTGCCGATCGCGTCCATTTTCTGCGACTGGAAGATCGCCTCGCGGGCGTCCTCCAGCGCGAGCTGAGCTTCACGCCTTTCGGTGAGATCGCGTGTGATCTTCGCGAAGCCGATCAGAGTACCCATGGGGTTTCGGATGGCATCGATGACGACGCTGGCCCAGAAGCGTGAGCCATCCTTTCGGATGCGCCAGCCTTCGGCCTCGAACCGGCCTTCTTTCGAAGCCGTTTCCAAGGCGCGGGATGGCACGCCGGCCATGCGGTCTTCTTCCGAATAGAAGCGGGAGAAATTCTGTCCCAGGATTTCTGACGCAGTATAGCCCTTGAAGCGTTCCGCTCCCGCATTCCAACTGGTGATCGTCCCCACCGGGTCCAGCATGTAGATGGCGTAGTCGGTGACGCTTTCGACCAGCAAACGGAACCGTTCTTCGCTCGCGCGTAGTGCTTCCTGAGCTGCGCGCCGTTCGGTCAGATCTCGCGTGATCTTCGCGAAACCCACGAGGGTGCCGGATGAATCGCGGATCGGATCAATGACGACATGAGCCCAGAAGTTCGTGCCGTCCTTGCGTACCCGCCATCCTTCGGCTTCGAAACGGCCTTCGCGTTCGGCGGTATCCAGAGCCAGAGCGGGAATACCCGCCGCTTGATCTTCGGGCGTGTAGAAGCGGGAGAAGTGCTGACCGACAATTTCATCAGCCTCATAGCCCTTGAAGCGGCGCGCTCCTGGGTTCCAGCTGACGATCGTGCCGTTCGTCGAAAGCATGTAGATCGCGTAATCTGTAACGCTCTGGACAAGCAACTCGAAGCGGTTTCCAGAGTTCTCCGGCGCCGCCGTGCTCATAAAATCCCCATTGGATATTCTATCTTCTTGAAACTTCTGAACACGTTGCTCGGTTGATCGTTCCGCCTGTGAGGCAATCGTTACCGGATCGAACCATATGTCGCTATAAACTATGCTATATTTCTACGTGGCGGAGAGGTCGTTGACGTTGTCCGGGACAGCCGCTAATCCCGCTGGCAGCAGGCGGGTGTAGCTCAATGGTAGAGCAGAAGCTTCCCAAGCTTACGACGAGGGTTCGATTCCCTTCACCCGCTCCACCTCAAATCTCAGCCCACCTGCCGTTTGGCGAGTTTTCGTGCCAGGGTGCGGCGGTGCATGCCAAGGCGGCGGGCGGCTTCCGAGATGTTGAAGTCGCTGTCCTTCAGAACTTCGTGGATATGTTCCCACTCTAGCGTCTTTATCGATGTCGGGCGCGGGGCGAGGGGAGTTGATGGATCGCCTGCCGAGCGGGCGAAGGCGGCCTCGATATCGTCGGTATTAGATGGTTTGGCGAGATAATGGGATGCGCCGAGCTTGATCGCCTCTACGGCGGTGGCGATGCTGGCGAAGCCAGTGAGAACGACAATCAGCATATCGGGATCATGGGCATGGAGCGTTTGCACGCAGACCAGCCCTGATTCCGGACCCAGTTTCAGATCGACGACAGCATAGCCGGGCTTGTGAGTTTCAAGCAGAGACAGGAGGCCGCTGTGGCTGTCGGCGGTCAGGACCTGATAGCCGCGCCGTTCGAAGGAGCGCTTGAGAGTCTTGGCGAAGGCTTCGTCGTCCTCGACGAGGACGAGCACCCTGTCATTTGTCATCGGCCGGTTCCTCCAAGGCGACGGTGCTGAGGGGTAGGCGGAGCAAAATCAATGCGCCGCCGTCGGCGCCGTTGCTGGCGGAGACGCTGCCGCCCAGTTTGCGCACGACGTTGACGACGAGGAAGAGGCCGAGGCCGCCGCCCTGCTTGCCTTTGCTGGAGCGGTAGGGCTTGCCGAAGTCAGCGAGCATTTGTTCGGAAAAGCCGCTGCCATTGTCGCGGACGGCGATGTTGAGCGAACTGCTGTCGCGGCCGACGAGCAGATCGATGTAGGTGGCACCGGCTTCGCGGGCGTTGTCGAGCAGGTTGCCGATCGCCTGGCGGATGACGGGATCGGCGACGATCCGGGGATAATCATGGGGACCGAAGTCGCAGCGGAGGGGCATTCCGGGATTGGCGGAGCGCCAGCTTTCGGCGATTTCATGAATGAAATCACGAATTGAAGTGATTTCGGGAGCTTCGCCTCGGGCTTCGCCGGAAGAAATTAGAATACCTGTTACAATATGTTTGCAGCGCTGGACCGCGGCCTGCATTTCCTCGACTTCTTCCAGCAGAGGCGGATGCGCGGTGATTTCGGGCATGTGACGCCAGTCGCCCAGAACCACGGCGAGCTGGGAGAGGGGGGTGCCGAGTTCGTGCGCTGCGCCGGACGCGAGGAGGCCCATGCGGACGATATGTTCTTCCTCCGCCGCCTGCTGGCGCAGCTGCGCCAGATAAGCCTCGCGCGCCTGGAGGTTGCCGGTCACGCGACTCATGAAAAGCACCAGCAGCACGGCGATCATGACGAGGCAGATCCAGGTGCCGACGATGTGCAGATCGAAAAGATGCCCCTCCAGAGCGTCGGTTAGACCCAGCGGGCGGTAGAGGAAGGAGAGCAGCGCCGCGCATAGCATCGACATCAGGACAATGCCCCAGATGCTCAACCGGTCGAGCAGCACCACGCCAAGGGCGACTTGCAGCAGATAGAGGGCGATGAACGGGTTTGTGGCCCCGCCGCTGAGGTAAAGCTGCGCCGTCAGCAGCAGCACGTCGAAGAGCAGCGCGAGGAACAGTTCCGCGCGGGCGACGTCAGTGCGATGGCGGATGGCGGCGAAGGTGACGATGTTCACCGCCGCCGCTACGCACGCCACCAGCAGCATGGCGGCGATCGGAAGATTGATGCCCATGACCCAATGGGCGAAGAGAATGGTGGCGACCTGCCCGGCAATGGCGATCCAGCGCAGTTGCACCAGAAGCGCCATATTCTTGCGCCCGGCGGCATCGACGGGCCACCGGCTGGGGAGCCAGCGCCCGCTGATGGGAAGCGATCGCTTCATCCCCGGCGTTCTTTCCATTCATGCCGCATGACCACCATGTACCCCCCAGCAGCGAGCGCCGCCAGCGCGAACCATGTCAGGGCATAGGACAGGTGACTATTGGGGAAGGTCAGTACGGTAAGGCCGCCCACCGGCAGGGCGTCCGGCGCGCGGCGCTCGGCATCGATGAAATAGTTGGCGACGGGTGCGCGAAGCTGCCGGGCGGCTGCGATGGCGGCGACATCGCGCGAATACCAGCGGTTCGCGGCGGGATCATTGCTGCGCAGGAAGCCGCCGCCGGGCTCCGTCAGGCGCATGAGGCCGGTGATCTGGACGCCTGCCTGGGGGCGGTCGTAGCGGGAGCGTGCTTCAGGCGGAACGAAGCCGCGGTTGACCAGCAGGGTGAAGCCGCGCTCCGTTTCCAGCGGCGTCAGCACCCAATAGCCCGCGCCGCGCGCCGTCGAAGCCTGAACCAGCGTGGCGCGATCGTGCAGGAAGCGGCCTGACACTGTCACCCGGCGGTAGGTGTCGTCCGGACCCGCCGTGAGAGGGGCGGGGGCGGGGGCGGCATGAACGCGGCTTTCGACCTTGGCGATGAGGTCGCGTTTCCAGGCGAGACGGTGAAGTTGCCACAGGCCAAGGCTGATGAGCCCGGCGACCGCCAGCGCGGCTGCGATCGAAAAGCCGATCAGGAACCCCGCCGACCGGCGGCGGGGTGTTTCGCCTGTCACGGCATCTGGCTCATGTCATGCGCACTCATGCCCTGCATCTGCGGCATCATATTATGATTGAGATGATACATGACCCAGATGGACCCCGACAAGGTGATGACGACCAGCACGATCGTGAAGATCAGCGCCAGCATCGTCCAGCCCCCTTCGGACCGGGTGTTCATGTGCAGGAAGTAGATCATATGGACCAGGATCTGCACCACCGCGAAGCCCAGGATGACAAATGCGGTCAGCTGCGGATCGCCCAGCACCCCGGTCATGACCAGCCAGAAGGGGATGGCCGTCAGGATCACCGACAGGCCGAAGCCGATCATGTAGCTGCCGAAGGTGCCGTGGGCAGGCGCCGGGCCATGATGATCGTCATGATGGCCGTGGGCGGTTTGGTCGTGCGCGCTCATCGCAGCATCCCCATGAGATAGACGAAGGTGAAGACGCCGATCCAGATGACGTCGAGAAAGTGCCAGAACATGGACAGGCACAACAGGCGGCGCTGGTTGGCGGGGATCAGGCCCTTTTTGGCGACCTGCACCATCAGCGTCACCAGCCAGATGGTGCCGAAGGTCACGTGCAGTCCGTGCGTGCCCACCAGCGTGAAGAAGGCGGACAGGAAGCCCGAGCGCATCGGGGTCGCGCCTTCGTGGATGAGGTGCGCGAACTCGTACAACTCGATCGACAGGAAGGCGAGGCCGAAGAGGCCGGTGATGGCGAGCCAGCCTTGCGTCGCGGCCACGCGGTTCTTTTCCATCGCCAGCATGGCGAAGCCATAGGTGATGGATGAAAAGAGCAGCATCGCGGTGTTGAGCGCGACCAGCGGCAGGTCGAACAGGTCCTTGGGGCTCGGCCCCGCCGCATAGCTGTCGCCAAGCACTGCATAGGTGGCGAAGAGACAGGCGAAGATGAGGCAATCGCTCATCAGGTAGATCCAGAAGCCCAGCATGGTGCTGGAGCCTTCCGGATGGTGGGGCTCATGTTCCAGGTGGAAGAGCGGATTGCCGTCCTTGTCGAGGAAGGCGGGGTCAATCGTGGGTGCGCTTGCCATGTTGGTTCAGCCCTGCATGGCGAGTTGACGCGTACGCTCGCCCTCGGTGCGCTCCACCACATCCTTGGGGATGTAGAAGTCGCGCTTGTAGTTGAAGGTGTGGCCGATCGCGACGGCCAGCATGCCGATGAAGCTGAGCCCGGCGAGCCACCACATATACCAGATCATGCCGACGCCGAAGGCAACCGAGAGGCCCGCCAGGATGACGCCCGTGCCCGTGTTGCTGGGCATGTGGATCGCTTCATAGCCCGAGAGCGGGCGCTGATAGCCGCGCTTCTTCATGTCCGCCCATGCGTCGCCATCATGGATGACGGGCGTGAAGGCGAAATTATAATCTGGCGGCGGCGAGCTGGTCGCCCATTCGAGTGTGCGGCCGTCCCAGGGGTCGCCGGTCGTGTCGCGCAGCTGGTCGCGCTTCATGATCGAGACGCCGAACTGGATGAACATGCAGGCGATGCCGCCGGCGATCATGACCGCGCCCAGCGCAGCGATCTGGAACCAGATCTGCAGAGACGGGTCATCGAACACGCGCATGCGGCGGGTGACGCCCATCAGGCCCAGGACATAGAGCGGCATGAACGCGACCCAGAAACCCACGACCCACAGCCAGAAGCTGCGGACGCCCCATGTGCGGTCAAGCTTGAACCCGAACGCCTTGGGCCACCAATAGTTGATCGCCGCGAACATGCCGAACAGGACGCCGCCGATGATCACGTTATGGAAGTGGGCGATCAGGAACAGCGAATTGTGCAGCACGAAGTCGGCAGGGGGCACTGCCAGCAGCACGCCGGTCATGCCGCCGACCACGAAGGTCAGCATGAAGGCGACCGTCCACATCATCGGCAGTTCGAACCGGATGCGGCCGCGATACATGGTGAAGAGCCAGTTGAAGAGCTTTGCCCCGGTCGGGATGGAAATGACCATCGTCGTGATGCCGAAGAAGCTGTTGACGCTGGCGCCCGATCCCATGGTGAAGAAATGGTGCAGCCAGACCAGGTAGCTGAGGATCGCGATGACGACCGTCGCATAGACCATCGAGGAATAGCCGAAGAGGCGCTTTGACGAGAAGGTCGAAGTGACTTCGCTGAACACGCCGAACAGCGGCAGGATGAGGATGTAAACCTCCGGGTGGCCCCAGATCCAGATGAGGTTCACGTACATCATGGGGTTGCCACCCATGTCGTTCGTGAAGAAGGCCGTGCCTACATAGCGGTCGAGGCTGAGCAGCGCGAGAACGGCGGTCAGCACCGGGAAGGCCGCGACGATCAGGATGTTCGCGCAGAGCGAGGTCCACACGAAAATCGGCAGCTTCATCATCGACATGCCGGGCGCACGCATCTTCACGATGGTGGCGATCAGGTTGACGCCGGATAAGAGCGTGCCGATGCCTGCTATCTGAAGGCCCCAGATATAATAATCGACGCCGACCCCTGGACTGTAGGCGATGCCTGACAGCGGTGGATAGGCGAGCCAGCCGGTGCGCGCGAATTCACCCACGAACAGCGACATCATGGTGATGACCGCGCCCGCGGTGGTCATCCAGAAGCTGAAATTGTTGAGGAAAGGGAAGCTGACGTCGCGCGCCCCGATTTGCAGCGGGACCATATAGTTCATGATCCCGGTGATCATCGGCATCGCGACGAAGAAGATCATGATGACGCCGTGCGCCGTGAATATCTGATCATAATGGTGCGCGTTCAGATAGCCTTCCGAACCATTGAAGGCCCATGCCTGCTGAAGCCGCATCATCAGAGCGTCTGCGAAGCCGCGCACGAACATGATGAGGCCCAGGATCATATACATGATCCCGATGCGCTTGTGATCGACGGTGGTGAACCAGTCGCGCCACAGCATGCCCCACAGGCGGTATTTGGTGACGATGCCAAGGATCGCCACGCCGCCAATGACCACGGCGAGGAAGGTGCCCATCACGATGGGTTCATGGATCGGGACGGCGCTCCAGTCGAGGCGGCCGAAGATCAGTTTCCAGATGCCGCTATTTTCGGATGCGGGATGGGGGGACATGGCGTCAGGGCCTCGGGGGGAAGGGGTGGGGGAGTGCGTGGTTCAGCGGCGCACCAGAAGCAAAGGGGATGGGCGGGGCCGCAAGCATCTTACTGCCCATGGTGCGCATGCCCGTCGGCGTCTTTCTGGCCGGGAGCCTCATGACCTTGTTCGGCGGGCGTGCGCTCCGCCGCTGGGGTCAGGCCGGCGGGCTGGGCGATTTCGCCTTTCTTGCCCGGTTCCACCGGATGGAAGCCGCCGACGTCGATGGTGCCGTCATGGCGGAGCCCTTGGGTATCACGCGCGGATTCCTTGCCGCCGCCGCCCATCATGTCGGTCATCATGACCTCGTCCATGCAGCGCTTGCCGGGCTGGGCGCACATGTTGAGCGCGGCGTGGAACAGCTTGGGCTCGACGCCAGCGAAATACATCGGCGGGACCTTCTCGCTCGGCTGCTCCAGCTTCACATAGGTTGCGCGGTCGAGCTTGGCGGTGCTGGCCTTGACCTGCGCGACCCAGCGGTCGAAGCCTGCCTGGTCCATCGCCTTGAAGCGGAAGCGCATGTTGGAGAAGCCTGCGCCGGAATAGTTGGCCGAGAAGCCTTCGAAATTGCCGGGCTTGTTGGCGACGGCGTGGAGGACCGTCTGCATGCCGGGCATGGCGTAAATCTGTCCGGCGAGCGCGGGGACGAAGAAGCTGTTCATCAGCGTTGCCGAGGTGATTTTGAACTCGATCGGCTGATCGACCGGCGCGGCGAGTTCGTTGACCGTCGCGATGCCCAATTCAGGATAGATGAACAGCCATTTCCAATCGAGCGCGACCACTTCGACCTGGAGACGCTTGGCCGTTGGCTGGACCTTGCGCGCGTGGTCGATGCGCTCGATCGGACGATAGGGATCGAGCAGGTGGGTGCTGGTCCAGGTGATCGCGCCGAGCGCGATAATGATCAGCAGCGGGGCTGACCAGATCAGCAGTTCAAGGCTGGTGGAATGGTCCCAATCGGGATCATAATCCTTCGCCTCCGCCTTTTCCCGGTAGCGCCAGGCGAACCAGACCGTCATCGCCATGACCGGCAGGATGATGAGCAACATCAGCAGGGTGGAGATGAGGATCAGATTCCGCTGCTGCATTGCGACATCGCCGGCGGGCGACATCACCACCATGTCGCACGCGCCGAGCGGCAACAGCAGCAGGGGTGCGATTCGGCGCAGAAACGCAGGGAATATGCGGGCGGGGCGTGCGGTCATGAAGCCCGCATAGGAGGGGATCTTCGGGATCGACATTGGACCTTTTGTCCTATCCCCTCGCAGGCGCAAAATAGGGCAATGGCCTTTCGACCACCGGGACGATTCGCTATGCTGCAACGATGTTGGGCATGGATCGTTCCCGCAGCATGAAGGCCCGCCAGACCCGATGAACGCCGCGACCACCACGCCATCCTCCACGCCGCTGGAGCGCGACGCGCGCCTCGTGACCGCGCGCGACCATCGGGTTGCCCCCGGCGAGATCGCGATCGGCGTCATCATCGGACGGACGTCTGAGTTTTTCGACTTTTTCGTTTATGCGATTGCGTCCTGCATCGTCTTTCCCGCGCATGTCTTTCCCTATCTGAGCCCGCTTGCCGGGACGCTCTGGTCCTTCGCCATCTTCGCGCTGGCGTTCATCACCCGGCCGATCGGGTCGTTCATCTTCATGGCGGTGGACCGGGCCTATGGGCGAGGCGTGAAGCTGACCATCGCGTTGTTCCTGCTGGGCGGGTCGACGGCGTTCATCGCCTTCCTGCCGGGATATGAGACGATCGGCATATGGTCCGCGGTGCTGCTGGCGGCGTTTCGCGCGGGGCAGGGCGTGGCGCTGGGCGGGACTTGGGACGGGCTGGCGTCGCTCCTGTCGCTCAACGCGCCGCAGAACAAGCGCGGCTGGTACGCGATGATGCCGCAGCTTGGCGCGCCGCTGGCGCTGCTGGTGGCGAGCGGGTTGTTCGCCTTCTTCCTGTCGGTGCTGTCGCGCGCCGATTTCCTGGAGTGGGGCTGGCGCTATCCCTTCTTCGTAGCCTTCGCGATCAACGTGGTTGCGCTGTTCGCGCGGCTGCGGATCGTGGTGACGCATGAATTCGAGCGGCTGTTCGAAGCGCGCGAACTGCAGCCTTCGCCGGTGCTGGAGACGGTGCGGACGGACGGGCGGAACATCATCATCGGCGCTTTTGCTCCGCTGGCGAGCTTTGCGCTGTTCCATATGGTGTCGGTGTTCCCGCTGTCGTGGATCGCGCTTTACACGAAGCAGCCGCTGGAGCGGTTCCTGGTGATCGAGGCGATCGGCGCGACTGTGGGCGTGTTGGCGATCATCGTGTCGGGCTTTGTCGCGGACATGGTGGGACGGCGAAAGCTGCTGGCCTGGTCGGCGGCGGGTATCGGCATCTTCAGCATCGCCGCGCCGCTGCTGCTGAACGGCGGGGAATTGGCGGAGATCGCCTTCATGATCCTGGGTTTCATGCTGCTGGGGCTGAGCTTTGGTCAGTCGTCGGGCGTGGTGGCGTCCAACTTCTCGACCGCCACGCGCTATACGGGGTCGGCGCTGACGTCCGACCTGGCCTGGCTGGTCGGCGCAGGGTTCGCGCCGCTGGTGGCGCTGGCGCTGTCGGTGACCTTCGGGCTCGCGGCTTCGGGCGCCTATCTCTTCTCCGGCGCGGTGGTGACCGGGCTGGCGCTGTTCATCAACAAGGAACTTGCGGGCAAGGACCGCTAAGCGGCGGCCCGCATCCGCGCCAGCGCCCTGCGGTCGAACCAGCCGGTGGGGCCGGAACGGGGCGTGAAGCGGGGAAGCCATTGCGGATAAAGATGCCGCAGCTCGGCAGGCAGGCCGTCAGGTCCTTCGCGGCCCATGATGTCGGAGATGATCCGGTTCTGGAAGAAGCGGACCGAATAGTTGATCATGCGGCGATATTGCATCCGCCATGTCGCGGGGCTGGTGAAGCGCACGGGTTCGCAGAGGAACCCCGCCGCCTCACAGGCGATCACGCGATCGCGGCTCCAGGCGGCGTCGGTTTCAAGGTTGGTATGCGCCCAGGCGGCGACCAGACCGTCATCCCCGATCAAATCCTGCGGGAGCCGCAATCCGCGCGCACGGATGCGGCCCAGGAAAGTACCGGACAAGGCATAAAGATCACCGAAGAGGCCGCCTTCTTCGCGTAGCAGGCGGCGGTAATGGGATGCCATGCGGCCATTGAGGGGCATGCCCGCAGCTGCGTTCGCCTGATTATCTGAGAGCGCCTGTACCAGCGCATCGATTGAGCCCGGAGCGATTTCAGCGTCGCCGTCCAAAAAGATGACGGCGTCCTCATCGCCATTAAGCAGATCGTGGACGAAGTGATTCCAGGTCCGCGATTTTCCACCCGCCGCGATATCGTGGACCAGCACATTGGCGCGTCCGCCAGCGGCATCGCGCGCGCGGGCGGCGGTGGCGTCGGTCGTTCCGTTCACCAGCACATGAAAGCGGGTATCCGGCCGATCCAGTGGGAGCGAGGCAAGGCACCTGCCGATCCGCCGCTCCTCCTGATGGGCGAAGATGCCGACGGCTGTGCCCATGGACTTAGCGGAAGTCCCAGCCCTGCTGACCATGATCGATCTGATCGAGGCCCTCTGCAGCGTCCCGCGCTGTGATGCGCATTGGCAGCACGACCGAGAGCAGCAATGCGGCGATGGCGGTTCCGGCCATCGACCACAGAGCGACGACGGCTACCCCGGCCAGCTGGTGGAGCATGACGGCGCGCAGGCTGACATCGCCTTCAAAGCCGACGCCGCCGAGCAGAGGCTGAACGAAGAGTGGCAGCAACATCGTGCCGATCAGACCGGCAATGCCATGGAGCAGGAAGATGCCTGCGGGATCATCGATCCTCTTGCCGAGCATCGCTTTCCCGGCACGGCAGATCAGTGCGGCGATGAGGCCGATGAGCATCGCGCCGCCTGTTCCCGCCAGCGCTGCGGAAGCGGAGATCGCCACCAAGCCCGCAACGGCGCCCGATAGCGCACCCGCGGGGTTCACATGGCCGGTGGTGACCCGATCCGCCAGCATCCAGATGAGCGCGCCTGCGCAGGCTGCGAAATGCATGTTGAGGATGGCGGTAGCGGCATTGTCCGTTGCGCCCAGCGCCCATCCGCCGACGATGCCCGCCCAGCCGATCCAGATCAGGACGCCCCCGGCAAGGCTGAGCAAAGGCGCGTGACTGGCATTCGCAGAAGTACGGCGGCGGCCCAGGATCAACAACAGCGCCAGTGCGGAAAATCCGGCGCTCATGTGAATGACAAGGCTGCCCGCGAAATCGATGACGCCGAACTCCGCGAGCCAGCCGCCACCCCAGATGGCATGAACGAGCGGCGCATAGACGATGAGCAGCCAGAGGGGCGCAAGTCCCGCCATCCAGCTGAACCGTGCCCGCTCAGCAACTGCACCGGGCAGCAGGCATACGGCGAGCAGGGCGAGCGCCATCTGGAAAAGGACGAATGCGGATTCGGGGATGGTCAGCCCTTGGCGAAGATAGCCGAGATTGGCGAGCAGCAGGTTCGCACCACCACCAAGCCAACTGCTTCCCGGCGCATAGGCGAGGCTGTAGCCTGCAATGGCCCAGACCAGCGATGCGCCTGCAGCGACGGCCAGGCCCTGCGTAGCTACCGACAGCGCGCTCCGCACATTGACCAGACCCGCATGGCGCATCAGCACGCCTGGAAGCGCGGCGAGCAGCACAAGCAAGGCGCAGACGATCATCCAGCCCGTATCACCGCTATCCGCCACCGCGACCTGCGCGTTCGCCGTCTGCGGCGAGGCGAGGAAAAGGAAGATGAGAAGGCAGCGAGCGAACATCGGGCAATCCGGCGGTTTCGGTTGCGATCGTCCTAGCGGCGGTGCGGTAAAGACTTTGATAAGGAAGACGGACTTGGAAAGCAGCGCACTTCGATGAGAGGGTGAGCTGCTGGATTGAAAAGCCGCTGAGCGCGTCTTTCCGTTTGTCGCTACGCACCTTCGTAGGAGGAGGGCGATTGACGTAGCTTAATAAGCCTCGCCGCCGCAGGAGATACGGCCGGTGCCGCGGTTATCGACTTGGCATGCGGCCTTGCCCATGATGGTCACATCGCCGGAACCGGAGGCCATGATCTTCGCCGTTACATCGGCGGTCAGCACGACATTTCCCGGTCCGTCATTCCCCACCGTGGCCTGGCGCACGCGGAGCCCTTCGGCGGCCACTGCGCCAGGGCCGTTCACCCGTACCGAGGCGATGGCTGCGCGTCCGGCAAGCGTTGCGCGGCCCCCGCCCGCGAGGCCAAGATTGAGTTGATCGACATCCACTGCCGCGACGCTGACGTCGCCGTTGCCGCCCAGGATGATGTCGCCGCGCAATCCCTTCATCCGGCTGACCGACACGGAGCCGCCGCCTGTCAGCACCAGCCTTTCCAACGTCCCGGTCGATAGCCGTACGGTTGCCCGGCCGCCTGACTTTTCGCCGGGGCGGGCGCGCTCCATCCGCACGGTCAGCAGCCGTCCCGAAACTTCGACCTTGAGGCGGTCTAGCATGGCTTGATCCCCCTCCGCCCGGGCTGATGCGCCTGCGCCGGTGGTGATGATCACCTCTACCGGGGCATCGACGCGGATCGCGTCAAAGCTGGTGATCGTATAGCCGTGCGTCGCCGCTGCGGCGGGGGTGGCGAACAGAGTGGCGAACGGAGCAACCGACCACGCAATCCTTCTCAATCCACCTGCCATGGCGCGACCTTCCTTCAGATAAGCGTCTGCGCTCAAGGTGATAGCGCCCGCTTCTCCATCGGCAAAGGGGTGATGGCGGTTCGTTTCTGCTTGTTCGTCAGGTGAGAAGCGGCATGATTGTTCTCCATCCTTCAAGAAGGAGGAAATTATTGATTCGGATGCTTTTGCCCTTCTTTTCCCTGGCGATGCTGGGGGCGTCGGCGCAGGGCGCGCCAGTCGACCGGGCAGGGCAATGGTGGTCCCATGTCGAGACTTTGGCGAGTGACGCCAATGAGGGACGGGCGACCGGATCGCGCGGATTTGAACGGGCGGCTTCCTACGTCATCGAACAGTTCCGCGCATTGGGGCTGAAGTCTGCGGGTAGTGACGGTTATCGCCAGCCCATCAGCTTTGTCGAACAGACGATCCTTGCCGATGGAAGCAGCGCCGTTTTGGTGGGGGCTTCGGGGGAAAGGGCGCTCACCATTCCGGGCGACTTGATCCTTTCCGGCGGGGGTGGGCCGGTGCCGGCGATGTTGGACGCGCCGCTGGTTTTCGCGGGTTATGGGCTGCACCTGCCGGAAGCGGGGCATGACGATTTTGCGGGACTGGAGGTCAAAGGGAAGATCGTCGTGGTCATTTCCGGCGGTCCGGCGACGATTTCAGGGGCGCTCAAATCCCATGCCCGGTCGGAGCGGACCAACTGGCTGGCGCGGCAGGGGGCGGTGGGGCTCATCACATTGGTGACGCCCAAGCAGGTGGAAATACCCTGGGCGCGGCGGATCGCACTGTCGGCGCAGCCTGCGCTCTATTTCAAGGATGCCGCTCTGCGGGACAGCGCGACGCCGTTCCTCAGCGCGCAGTTGGACCCGGCAAAGTCGGCCCTGCTGTTTGAGGGAACGGGGCATGACTTCGCTGACCTGGCGAAGGCGGCGGACAGCTCTGCGGCCGTGCCGCGCTTTGCGCTGGCGCAGCGGTTGAAGGTGAGAGCGGCCGCGCGGCGGGCCGACCTGACTGGCTTCAACATCCTTGCTGTCATGCCGGGTTCGGACAGGCGCTTGCGGCAGGAATATGTCGTGCTGTCCGCTCATCTGGACGGCTATGGCGTGGGTACGCCGATGAAGGGGGACGCGATATACAATGGCGCGTTCGACAATGCGTCGGGGGTTGCAAGCCTCATCGAAATCGCGCGGAGCCTGCAGGCGGGCAAGGTCAAGCCGCGCCGTTCCATATTGTTCGCGGTCGTGACGGGGGAGGAGAGGGGGCTGCTGGGGTCGGAATATTTCACCGAGCGGCCTACGGTGCCGCGCGGGGCGATGGTGGCCGATCTGAACTTCGACATGGCGCTGCCGATCTTCCCGCTGACCAGCGTGACGCCGATCGGCTATGACCAGAGCAGCCTGGGCAAGCAGGCGGCGGCGGTAAGCGCGCAGATGCAGTTGCCGATCACCCCCGACCCCTTTCCGGATCGCAATGTCTTCATCCGGTCGGACCAGTATAGCTTCATTCGGGCGGGGATTCCGGCGCTCTTCTTCAAATATGGCTTCAAGGCCGGCACGCCTGAAGCGGAGGTGGAGAAGGGCTGGCGGGCGAATATCTATCATTCGCCGTTCGATGACACCAAGCAGCTGGTAATGCCGGGCGAGTCGGTGAAGTTGAACGATTATGTGACCGCCGTGACGCTGAAGGTCGCGAATGCCAAGAAGCGGCCGGAGTGGAACAAGGACAGTTTCTTCCGGCGCTTTGCGCGGTAGAAGCAGGCTTATCCCATGCCGTCATGCTGAAACAAGTTCAGCATGACGGGCCGCGAAAGGCTCAGGCGAGGTCCACTTCCTTCAGCGGCACGGAGGGATCAGCGAGTTGCGCCTGATCGAGCAACGCGCCGGAGACCACATGAGCGCGGCCTTGGACATAGTCCTTGACGGCATTGACGCAGTCGAGCGCGATCAGCTTGCCGGCCTTCAGATACAGCACCGAGAAGCTGCGCGTGGCCGGATCGCCGCGCAGGATGGTGTGGTCGTGGCCGGTCGACAGGCCGACCGTCTGGAGCTTAAGGTCATATTGGTTCGACCAGAACCAGGGCACCGCGTCATAGGCTTCTTCCTTGCCCAGGATGTGCTGGACAGCGGTTTTTGCCTGATCATTGGCGTTCTGGACCGATTCAAGACGGATTTGTGCGCCGCGGGCGAAGCGGTTGGCATGCGCCGCGCAATCGCCAACCGCGTAGATGTCGGGCAGGCTGGTGCGGCAATATTCATCGACGTCGACGCCATTGCCTCCGGCCGCGCCCGCCGCGATCAGCGGGCCGGTTTCGGGAATGATGCCGATGCCGACGATCACCATGTCGGTTTCGATCCGCTCCCCGTCTTGCATCAGCACGGCGGTCGCCTTGCCGTCCGTTACCTCGATGCAGTCCATCTTCGCGCCGGTGCGCAGATCGACGCCATGGGCGCGATGCTCCGCCTCATAGAAGCGCGACAGTTCCTCGCCAGCGACGCGGGCGAGGACGCGGTCGAGCGCTTCGAGCAGAACGACCTTCTTGCCGAATTTGCTGAGCACGGCGGCTGCTTCCAGGCCGATATAGCCGCCGCCGATGACGGTGACATGGTTGATCTGGTCGAGCTTCGCCATCATCGCATCAACATCGTCGCGGCGGCGGACGGCGTGGACATTTTCCGCATCCGCGCCGTTGCAGGTCAGCATGCGCGGGCTACCGCCGGTGCACCAGATGAGCTTGCCATAGCCGATCTGCTGATCGCCCGTCGTGACGGTCTTGGCGACCGGATCCACGGCCTTGACGCGGTGGCCGAGCAGCATGTCGACCTTGCGATCGTCCCAGAAGCTGGCGGGACGGATCAGGATGCGGTCGAAGCTCTTGTCGCCTGCGAAATATTCTTTGGACAGCGGCGGCCGCTCATAAGGCGGGTCCTTTTCGTCGCCGATCATGGCGACGGTGCCCTCGAAGCCCAGCTGACGCAGCGAAATGGCAGCCTGCGCACCTGCGTGCCCGGCGCCGACGATCAGAACGTCATAATGGCTCATCAGCCAGCAATCCCCTCAATCCAAGTTGCAGCCGTCATTGGCGCGCTTTCCGGGGGCTGACAAGAGGCATGGCCGATATTCGCGGGGCCGGAGAGGACATTATTTATCGCACGGTTGCGTCCCCCATGGCGTTGCCGTCCCGCCCTGTGGCATAGGCGGCCACCGGAGTCGGGGGTGACCTTCCTTATGGCTGACAAAGACGTGGCGACGAGTGGCGGAAGCCATGGTGAGCATGGTCCGTTACCCGCGCTGGCGCTTGGCGCGCTAGGCGTGGTGTTCGGCGATATCGGTACTTCGCCCCTTTATGCGCTGAAGGAAAGCTTCGTAGGCCACCACCCGCTGGCCGTCGATCCCGTCCATATCTATGGCGTATTGTCGCTGATTTTCTGGACCATGATGCTGGTCGTCACGGTCAAATATGTGTTCATCGTCATGCGCGCTGACAATCATGGCGAAGGCGGCAGCATGGCCTTGCTCGCGCTGATCGGCCGCAGGATGGGCGAGACGCGCTGGACACCGACGATCGCCGTGCTGGGCGTTCTGGCGACGGCGCTTTTCTATGGCGACGCGATCATCACGCCAGCCATCTCCGTGCTTTCGGCGGTGGAAGGGCTGACGGTGGTGCAGGAAGGGCTGACGCCCATGGTGCTGCCGATCGCCATCGTGATCCTGATTGCGCTATTCGTGATTCAGAGCTTCGGCACCGCCAAGGTGGGGGCGCTGTTTGGTCCGGTGATGGCGGTCTATTTTCTGGTGCTGGCGATATTGGGCGTCACCAATATTCTGCGCCATCCCGAGATCGTCTCGATCGTCAATCCCTGGTGGGCGCTGCATTTCTTTCAGATCAATCCGAAGCTCGCCTTTCTGGCGCTGGGCTCAGTCGTGCTGGCGGTGACCGGGGCGGAGGCGCTCTACGCCGATATGGGGCATTTCGGACGCAAGGCGATCAGCATCGCCTGGCTCTACGCCGCGCTGCCGTGCCTGATGCTGAACTATCTGGGGCAGGGAGCTTTGCTGCTCGACCATCCGGAGGCGGCACAGAACCCCTTCTTCCTGCTGGCGCCGGAATGGGCGCGGTTGCCGCTGGTGATCCTGGCGACGCTGGCGACCGTGATCGCGAGCCAGGCGGTGATTTCAGGTGCTTTTTCCGTCACGCGCCAGGCTGTGCAACTGGGTTTCCTGCCGCGCCTGCGCATCCTGCATACCAGCGCATCGGCGGCGGGACAGATTTATGTTCCGCTGGTCAATTGGGCGCTGCTGGTGCTGGTCATCATGCTGGTGCTGGGCTTTGGCAGTTCCAGCAGCCTGGCGGCCGCTTACGGCATCGCCGTCACCGGCACCATGGTCATCACCACCTGCATGATGGCGGTGCTGACGTTCAGCGTTTGGCGCTGGAACCGGGTGCTGGCCAGTGTCGTGATCGGACTGTTCCTGGTTGTCGATGGCGCCTATTTCCTGTCCAACGCCACCAAGATTCCGGACGGCGGCTGGTTCCCGCTCCTGGTGGCGGCCATTTCGTTCCTGGTGCTGACAACCTGGGCGACGGGTCGTCGGATCATGCGCAACTATCTGCGCGAAGACGCTATGGACCTGGAGCTGTTCATCAAGTCGGCCGGGGCGTCGCTGAAGCGGGTGCCGGGAACGGCGATTTTTCTTTCGTCAACGACGGAAGGCGTGCCGCCTGCGCTGCTTCATAATGTGAAGCACAACCGCATCCTGCATGAACGCAACATCATCCTGACCGTGCGCACCGAAGATGTGCCGCACCTGCCCTTTGAAGGGCGAACGAGCGCAGAGGATCATGGAGCGGGATTCTACCGGCTCATCCTGCGGCACGGCTTCATGGAAAATGTCGATGTGCCGGCGGCGATGAAGGCGGTGCGCGATTGCGGCGGGCCGATCGGCGTGGCCGACACCAGCTATTTCCTCAGCCGTGAGACGCTGGTGCCGTCATCGAGACCCGGCATGGCGATCTGGCGCGAGCGGCTGTTCGCGTGGATGGTGCGCAATGCGGAAAGCCCGATGGCCTTCTTCAAGCTGCCTACCAACCGCGTCGTCGAGTTGGGTTCGCAACTGGAAATCTGAACTGCCCGGGTGAGGCAGTCAGACGATATGAGGAGGGGCTGGTCGATGTTTCGGCTGATCAAGAAGATAGTGTTGTGGGGCCTGCTCGCCCTGGCGGCCTGGGTTGCGATCTCCGTCGCGATGAACTGGGACATGATCCAGCGCGTCTTCCTGGGCGGCAAGCACGACCATGAAACTGTTCCGCCGCCGATGCCCGCGCAGATCAAGCGTCCTGCGGTGCTGATCTTTTCCAAGACCAACGCTTTCCGGCATGAAGAGGCAATTCCGGCCGCGAACAGCCTATTCGCCCGTTTTGCGCGGGACAATGGCTGGGGCTCTTTCCAGACAGAAAATGGCGCGGTTTTCCGCCCTGACATATTGTCGCGGTTCGATGCCATACTGTTCAATAATGTGAGCGGCGACGTCTTCACGCCTGAACAGCAGGCCGCGTTCAAAGCCTTCGTCGAAAAGGGCGGCGGGCTTCTTGCCATTCATGCCAGCGGGGACAGCTCTCACAAGGGCTGGGCCTGGTATGCCAATGACGTGATCGGAACGAATTTCATCGGCCATCCGATGTCGCCGCAGTTTCAGAAGGCGCGGGTGATCGTCGAGGACCGCACCCATCCCGCAACGCGCGCCTTGCCGCCCATCTGGACGCGAACGGATGAGTGGTATTCCTTTGATAAGCCGCCGCGCAAGCCAGGCTACCACATCCTCGCGACGCTGGACGAAGGCAGCTACAATCCTGAAGTCATGTTCGGCAAATATATCCGCATGGGCAAGGATCACCCCATCGCCTGGTGGCATTGCGTCGGGAAGGGGCGGGTCCTCTACTCCGCGCTCGGCCACACTGCTGAATCCTATGCGGAACCGGCTCATCAGCAGATGCTGCTGGGCGGGTTGAGGTGGACCCTTCGGCTGGAGGGGAGCGGCTGCGATGCTGCGCCAGGGGAGGGCGGAGCCGAGTGAGCGCCGGGAGGTGCTGCTGCTGAATTGTGGAACTGCCTCTCAATTCAACGCTTTAAGCAAAAAGCCCCGCCTCACTAAAAGGAAGGCTGGGGCAAGTTGGGTCGCACTGCAGGTGTAACCTGCGAAGGCATAAGCGCTTTCGTGGTGGTAAGTTGCAACCCTACGCCTTCTGCGCATCATCCTTACGAATTAGGGTTATGTCTAAGGTTAGTGAGCGAAAAGCCCCGCGCTGGCCTGCAACGCGGGGCTTCCCCGGGGCCTTCGCCCTTGGCGCATGTGAATTAACCATGATGTGGTCTTGGTCCACCTTGCAGCGGTAGTAATCCCGAATAGATCCTGCGGGTAGCTGGCGCGGTCGGCATGAAAATCGCAGAAAAATACGCGCTTGCCGGGATAAGTGCGCAAGGCGAAAACAGTCCCGCGACATGCGTGAGCGATCATCTAGTCGCTGATATCCGAGGAAGATTTGGTAGCGGAGGAGGGACTTGAACCCCCGACACGCGGATTATGATTCCGCTGCTCTAACCAGCTGAGCTACTCCGCCCCAAGGGCTGCGCCGGGCTGCTCGGCCCTGCGGTGAGGCGGCGCTATAAGCAGCAGGATCGGTGGGGTCAACGGGGTTTGAGGCCCTCGCGCAAATTCTCTCCACATCGCGCAAGCGCAAAAAATATCGGGAGCCTCACGGGCGCTTACGTTTTTGCGCTTGCAATCGTGCAATCGCGTTGCACTAATGTTGCAATGCACAACCGGGGGTGCCCCCGAGGGAGGATCGACGCTTTGCCCTTCCATGAAATGTTTGAGCCCGATGGTTCGATACGCCCCTGCTATGCTGAAGTGCAGAGTTGGGTGGAACGGACGGGAATTGCCGGGCTCAACCGTCGATTGGAAGAGGCGGAGGCGATATTCCGGAGGATCGGGATCACCTTCGCGGTCTATGGCGAGGGCGGCGACCCGGAGCGGCTGATCCCGTTCGACCTGCTGCCTCGCATCTTCACCGCGCAGGAATGGCGGGTGCTGGATCGCGGCATCCGCCAGCGGGCGCGGGCGCTGAACGCTTTCCTGCACGACGTCTATCATCGCGGCGAAATCGTGAAGGCTGGCATCATGCCGGCCGACATCATCTATCAGAACAGCGCCTATCTCGCGGAAATGGCGGATTTCACGCCACCCGGCAAAGTTTACAGCCATATCGTCGGCATCGACATAGTGCGGACGGGGCCGGCGCGGTTCGAGGTGCTGGAGGATAATTGCCGCACCCCTTCGGGCGTGTCCTACATGCTGGAAAATCGGGAGATCATGACGCGCATGTTCCCCGAACTATTTGGGCAGGGGCTGGTGGCGCCAGTCGATGATTATCCGGCCGAGCTGCTGAAGAGCCTGAAGGAGGTCGCGCCGCCCGCCTGCAAGGGTGATCCGGAGGTCGTGCTGCTGACGCCAGGATCGCTCAACAGCGCTTATTATGAGCATAGCTTCCTAGCCGACCTGATGGGCATCGAACTGGTGGAGCCTGCCGACCTGTTCGTCGATGAGGACCGCGTCTGGATGAAAACGACGCTGGGACCCAAGCAGGTGGACGTCATCTACCGCCGGATTGACGATGAATATATCGACCCGTTGGTTTTCCGGCCTGACAGCCTGCTCGGGATTCCTGGCATCTTCAGCGTCTATCGCAACGGCGGGGTGACGCTGGCTTCTGCGCCTGGCGCGGGGATCGCGGATGACAAGGCGGTCTATATCTACGTGCCGGAAATGATCCGCTTTTACCTGGGCGAGCAGCCGATCCTGGACAATATCCAGACATGGCAGTGCGGCAAGCCCGACGAATGCACCTACGTGCTGGAGCATCTGCACGAACTGGTGGCGAAGGAGGTGCATGGATCGGGCGGCTACGGCATGTTGATCGGACCCAAATCGACCAAGGACGAGATCGCGGCCTATGCCGAGCGCATCCGCGCCAATCCGTCCGAGTTCATCGCCCAGCCTACGCTGGACCTGTCGACCGTCCCGACGCTGGGGCCAGCGGCGGTGGTGGGGCGACATGCGGATTTCCGGCCTTATTGCCTGGTGGGAAAACAGCTTCGGTTGGTGCCGGGCGGGCTGACGCGCGTTGCGCTGACCGAAGGATCGCTGGTGGTGAATTCCAGCCAGGGGGGTGGGGTGAAGGATACATGGGTGTTGCAGGATTGATGACGAGCATGATCAAGATGCACCCAGCTCTGTTCGTGCTGAGCCTGTCGAGGCACGCGTGCGAAGATAGCGCCGCGCGCGCCCTTCGACAGGCTCAGGGCGAACGGGAAACAGCGAAGGCGGCTGATCGATGCTGAGCCGTACCGCCGAAAACCTCTTCTGGATGGCGCGATATATGGAACGCGCGGAGGCGACCGCGCGGTTGCTGACCATGGGGCAGCGTATGGCGATCCTGCCAGGGGCGCATCACCGCGACGAGTGGCGGTCAGTCGTGCGGGCCACGGGGAATGGCAGCCATGTCTTCCCCCAAGGGGTGCAGGTGACGGAAAGCGATGCCGTTTCCTACCTGATGCTGGACCTCGACAATCCCAGTTCCATCCGGTCATGCCTGCTGAAGGCGCGCGCCAATGCGAAGTCCGCCCGCACCATGCTGACGCAGGATATGTGGGAGGCGCTGAACGAAGGATGGCGCAAGCTCGACAGCTATGATGTGGGAGAGGCGCGTCAGCAGCTTCCCGCGCTGATTGATTGGGTCAAGACGCGGGTCATGACCTTTCGTGGCGCGGCGCATTCGGGGCAGTTGCGCAATGAGGGGCATGATTTCCTGCGCGTAGGATCTGCGCTGGAGCGGGCGCAGATGACGCTGCGGCTGCTGGACGTCAAATATTATGTGCTGTTGCCCGAAACCGAGGTGATCGGCGGGAACCGCGACCATTATCAGTGGACGTCGGTGCTCTATGCGCTGTCCGGCGCGCGCGCCTATCATCATGTTTATGGCGGCACCTATACGCCTTGGCAGATCACCGATTTTCTGATGCTGAACCGCCTGTTCCCTCGCAGCGTCGCCTATTGCTACGATCAACTCGCCTATCGGCTCAATCGCCTGGCGGGCTGGCACAACAGCCGTGGCACCTGCCACGACACGGTGCGGCAGATGGTGGCCGATCTGGAGCAGTCGGACAGTGGCGAGATTTTCCGCGTGGGGCTGCATGAAACGGTGCTGAGCGGGCTGCAGATGACCAACAGGCTGGGCGCGGAAATCGCCCAGACCTACCATTTCGGATGAAGGAGGCGGGGCGCTCGTGAAATTGCTCGTCCGCCATCAGACGATCTACCGTTATGCGGCGTCGGCTGGACGAGTGGCGATGCGGCTGAAGCTGATGCCGACGGACACGCGCGCACAAAAGGTGCTGGAATGGCAGGTGAGCGTGAACGGCGAGCCAGTGGAAGGCTTTCGCCGCAACAGCTTTGGCGAGATGGAGGCGGTATGGGTCCGGCACGACCGGCTGGATGACGCCGTGATCGTTGCGGAAGGGCTGACGGAAACCTGCGATACCAATGGCGTGCTGGGGCAGATGAAGGGCGCCGTGCCGTCAATCTATTTCCTGCGCGAGACACGACTGACCCGAGCGTCGGACGCGATCCGCGCAATGGCGCTGTCGCTGCCTGAAGACAGAGGCGTGCTGGCGCGGCTTCATGCGCTGTCGGCGGCGGTCAGTGACGCCGTCGCCTACCGCAGCGGGGTCACGAACTCCGGCACCACGGCGGCGGATGCGTTCGCGCTGGGGGCGGGCGTCTGTCAGGACCATGCGCAGATCTTTATCGCGGGCGCGCGCTCGCTTGGCATCCCCGCCCGTTACGTCACTGGCTATCTGCTGGCGGAGGGTGGTGTCGCGCTGCATGAAACCCATGCCTGGGTCGAAGCATTGGTGCCGAATCTGGGATGGGTCGGTTTCGATCCTTCCAACCGGGTGTGCGTGACGGAGCGTTATCTGCGGCTTGCCTCCGGGCTCGACGCCAATGCGGCGGCGCCGATCCGGGGATCGGTGAGGGTGACGGGCGATATCTGGATTGACGCGGACGTCCGGATCGCGCAGGCGGAGGAAGGGGTGGAAGAAAGGCAGCTGCAACGGCAGCAGCAACAAAGCCTTCAACCAGCCATCCCGCAGGGTTGAACGAATATAGGAGCCCCTTGGGCGATGACCTATTGTGTGGCGGTGCGCGTTGATCGGGGACTGGTCATGCTGTCCGACACTCGCACCAATGCGGGCATGGACAATATCGCCCGCTTCCGGAAAAGCTTTACCTACAGCGTGCCGGGCGAACGCGCGCTCGTCCTATTGTGTTCGGGTAACCTGTCGATCACCCAAGGCGTCAAGACGATGCTGGGTAAGGCGATCAAGGAGTCGCAGTTTGATCCCGATGTAGAGAGCATCTTGAATTGCCCGACGATGCATCGTGTCGCTCAACTGGTTGGCGATGCCATGTCCGCGATGCAGCATCATTATCGCAGCACGATCGAGATGCAGGGTTCAGGCGCTGACGCGTCGATCCTAGTCGCGGGTCAGCGGCGCGGGGGTAAGCCGCGTCTCTATTTGATCTACTCAGCTGGCAATTTCATCGAGGCGACCGAGGACACCCCCTTCTTTCAGATTGGTGAGCATAAATATGGCAAGCCGATACTGGACCGGATCATCAAGCGTGAGACAACGCTGGAGGATGCGACCAAGGCGGTGATGGTGTCGATGGACTCGACGCTGCGGTCGAACCTGTCGGTGGGCATGCCGCTGGACCTGACGGTGATAGAGCGGGACCAGTTCGACTTCCGCGTCCGCACGCGTATTGAGGCCGATAATGAGGAGTTTCAGCTGCTGTCGCACAGCTGGTCGGCGGCGCTGCGCAAGGGGTTTGAAGACCTGCCCAACGTCATGGATTGACGCGTTCGGGGAGGCGCAACTTCCCGCGCCCCAAGCAAATCCATGCCATTGCGAGGCTTGCTTGCCCGGCCGTGCTGCCTATGTCATCCCCGCAAACGAATCTAAGAACTGGGGAATCCGATGACTGCCACCCATTCCACTCGCATGCTGATCCTGGGGTCGGGCCCCGCCGGGCTGTCCGCCGCCATCTATGGCGCGCGTGCGGGTCTGGCGCCGATCGTGGTGCAGGGCATGCAGCCGGGCGGGCAGCTGACCATCACCACCGACGTCGAGAATTATCCGGGCTTTCGCGATGTGATCCAAGGCCCCTGGCTGATGGAGCAGATGCAGGCGCAGGCCGAGCATGTCGGCGCGAAGATGATGTATGATCAGATCATCGATGTGGATCTGTCCGACCGGCCGTTCCGGCTGAAGGGCGACAGCGGCACCGTCTATTATGCCGACAGTCTGGTGATCGCGACCGGCGCGCAGGCCAAGTGGCTCGGTGCAGAGGGCGAGCAGCTGTTGCAGGGCAAGGGCGTGTCGGCCTGCGCCACCTGCGACGGATTTTTCTATCGTGGCAAGAAGGTGGTGGTGATCGGCGGCGGCAACACCGCGGTCGAGGAGGCGCTGTACCTCACCAACCATAGCCATGACGTAACGCTCATCCATCGCCGCGATTCGCTGCGGGCGGAAAAAATCCTGCAGCAGCGCCTTTTCGCGCATCCGAACATCAAGGTGCTGTGGAACCAGAAGATCGAGCGGTTCGTCGGTGGCGGTAATCCGGAGGGGCTGGTCGGCGTGGACCTGATCGATACCGTAACGGGCAAGGCGTCCCATATTGAGACAGATGGCGCGTTCGTGGCGATCGGGCATCAGCCCGCCACCGAGCTGTTCGTCGACAAGCTGCCGATGGACGAGGGCTATCTGCTGGTGGAACCGGGCACGACCCGGACTGCCATTCCGGGCGTCTTTGCTGCTGGTGACGTCAGCGACAAGGTTTATCGTCAGGCGGTGACCGCGGCCGGCATGGGCTGCATGGCGGCGCTGGATGTCGAGAAGTTCCTGGCTGAGGCCGACTTTGAGGCGATGGCGGCGGAGTAATAGCCGCGCGGTTTCCGGCATCCGTTCGCTACAAGCGAAGCTTCTCGGCTTCACTTGTAGCGAACGGAGGTCGGAGGCAGAGCGATTGGGCCGTTCGCCCTGAGCTCGTCGAAGGGCTTGTCTTTACATTTCAGGACAAAAGAGCGGCTTCGGGAGGTTCAGCCTGAACAGGTGAACCGGGCTCGGTCAGCCCGCCACTTTCGCTTCGGCGAAAGTGATCAGCGTTCCGAAGGTCTCGAACGTTTCGCCGTCAATATCATCATCCTCGATCAAGATGCCGAGGCGGTCTTCCATCTCGGTGAGAAGGGTGGCGACGGCCATTGAGTCCAGTTCAGGGAGTGCGCCAAAGAGGGGGGTGTCGGCGTCGAAGGCATCGACCCGATCCTGTGACAATCCCAGCACGTCGCGCAGCAAATCGCGCACCGCGCCTGTTACATCGCTTGTCCGGTCGACCGGCATAGAGGTTTCCGCCCGCATGATGGGGGGCTTACCTAATCGTTCCGCCTCTAGCCCACAAGGGCGGAAATGGCGGTTTTCGCGGCGGGGAGCCAGGTGGACGCGAATCGCGGATTGAAGAAGTCGAGCCGATAGAGAGTTTGGCGCTGCTCCATCCATTCGGCCTTATAGGCATTGTCGCCGGTGCCATAATCGATGAACTGGACGCCATCGACATCGATCGCATGAGCGAACATGGCATAGCTGAGCAGCGTGCCCGGCGAAGCGCCGTCAAAGGCGCGATCGTGGGACAGTTTGTGGATCAGCGCCACGCCATTTTCCACGGTCCATAGCTGTGTCGCCACAGGTTGCCCGTTCAGCCGCGCAAATCCGAGGCGCAGCGTACCGGCCGCAGCTTCGCGTTCTGCCAAGGCGCGCAGGAAGGAAAGGCCGGGCTCGGGCTGTTTCCAACTGCTTGCATGGACCGCGACATAATCGTTCCAGAGAGCGTCAGTGATTTCGTGGCGGATATCGGTGGTGAAGCGGTTGACGCGCGTCTTTCGCTGCACTTGGTTGCGCAGGCGGCTGGGCCGGTCGGCCCAATAGGCGACGAAATCGCGGCCGTTGAGCGCAAGCAGATGTCGTCCGCCCATTGGCCGACGCACGCCGAACCAGCCGCTTCGCCGGAAAGCATCAAGCAGCATGTCGGCATTTTCCGCGACGGGATAGAGATCGATATGACGGCCCGTCTTGAACAATTCGGCGGCAAGCACCTCTGCCAGCCTGCGCTGGGTGGGCGCGTCCGGATTGCCCAAATAGACCGGTGACCAGGCGAAACTATACCAGTTGGCGAGCGCGCTCTGTCGCTCTGGCGCAGGCGAAAGCAGGAACAGCCACGCTTCCACCTGATCCTCGATCGCCTGAAGGATGCGGACAGGCGATCGGGCGAAGCAATGGCCATGGAGCGATTCGAACCAGTCGATGCGATCGAACAGAGACGGGGTCGAGGTGCGATCCATCCGGCCGGCAAGCGCGAGGCTGGCATCGGCGAGCGTGCTATATTCCCTTGTGACCAGCAAATCATTATCTCCCCGGCACTGTCCTCTGCCTTAGGTGAAAAGTCTGGAAATGGAGTTAAGCAGCGCCGCCCTGATCGATGGCGAGGAAGTCCGGCCGATCGACCATCTGCTGCTGCGGGGAGATGCTGCGCGTCCCTCGCTGGATGGGCGGTCGGGCTCCCAAAATTATGCGGAGTTGGAGCGGACGCTCGGCCGGTTGGCTGGCTGGCTCGCAGGGTTCGGGCTGGAAAAAGGCGCGCGAGTCGCGAGTTGGATCGCGAAGGGACCGGTCGCTGCGCTGATGCCGCTTGCGGCGCCACGTGCCGGATTGGTGCATGTTCCGGTCAACCCTCTGCTGAAGCACGCGCAGGTCGCGCATATTCTGGCGGACAGCGGCGCACAGCTGCTGATCGCAACGGCCAGCCGCCTGGATACGCTGTCGCCTGCGGACGTGCCAGAGGATTGCCGCTTGCTGCGGGAGGATGATGCGGCCTGCGCCATGAGCGGCGGGGATCCGCTGCCCCCTTCGAACGCGGGACCGCATGATCTGGCGGCGATACTCTACACGAGTGGATCGACCGGGCGGCCCAAGGGCGTGATGCTGAGCCATGCCAATCTGTGGCTAGGGGCCGCATCGGTCGCCGATTATCTGGGGCTGGATTGGCAAGACAGAACCTTGTGCGTGCTGCCCTTCAGTTTCGATTATGGGCAGAATCAGCTGTTTTCGACCTGGTATGCGGGCGGATGCGTCTATCCGCTCGATTATCTGACGGCGCGTGACGTCATGAAGTCGGTCGATCGACGGGACATAACCACATTGGCCGGTGTGCCGCCGCTTTGGGTTCAACTGACGGAGCTGGATTGGCAGCCGGAGGTCGCGGGCAAGCTGAGGCGTCTGACCAACAGCGGCGGGGCCCTGACGCGGCCACTGGTGGCGAAGCTGCGCAGTCTGTTTCCCAAGGCGGACCTTTACCCGATGTATGGGCTGACCGAAGCGTTCCGATCGACCTATTTGCCGCCAGCTTTGGTCGATAGTCATCCCGACTCGATGGGTTCGGCGATACCGCATGCCGAGATATTGGTCGTGCGGCCGGACGGTAGCCTGACCGATGATGAGGAAAGCGGCGAACTGGTGCATTGCGGGCCGTTGGTGGCGCAGGGCTATTGGCGCGATCCGCAGCGAACGGCCGAACGGTTTCGGCCTGCGCCTGCAGTTTCTCGCTATGGTGGCCTGGCCGTGTGGTCGGGCGATAGCGTGCGGCGGGATGCGGAAGGCTTGCTCTATTTCGTGGGACGCGATGACGCGATGATCAAATCATCGGGTAATCGCATCAGCCCGACCGAGATCGAGGAAGCAGCGGTCGCTGTGCCTGGGGTCGCCGAAGCGGTTGCGCTGGGGATCAAGGATGAGAGGCTGGGGCAGGCAGTGCTATTGCTGATCCGGTCGGACGATGCCCAGGCGGAGGCGGAGGTCGAAGCCCGACTGAAGGTCGAACTGCCCAATTTCATGCAGCCGCGCACGATCATCAGGCTTGCGGACTTCCCGCGCACGCCCAATGGCAAGATTGATCGTGTGGCGCTGGCCAAGGAATATGACCGATGAAGCCGATGGGACCTGTTCCGCCCTTTTTCGAAGGCGAAGACGGCATGCTGCTGGTGGGCGGATGCGGTGCGGCCAGCTTGGTGGACGAAGCGGGGGATACGCCGCTGTTCGTTTATGACATGGGCGTCATCGAGACGCAGGTGCGGGCGCTGCGTGACGCCATGCCTTCGGAACTTTCTATTCACTATGCGGTGAAAGCCAATCCTTATCCGGCCCTGCTGGACCGGATGGCGCGGCTGGTCGACGGGTTCGATGTGGCGTCGGGCGGTGAGCTGGCCCGTGCGCTGGAAGCAGGCATGGACGCGGCGCATATAAGCTTCGCCGGGCCGGGGAAGCGCGACGATGAACTGATCGCCGCCATTGATGCTGGGGTCACGGTGAACCTGGAGTCGGAAGGTGAGGCACGGCGCGCGCTCGGTCTGGCGGAGAAGCGCGGACGGCGGCCCCGGCTCGCGGTGCGGGTCAATCCGGATTTCGACCTGAAGGGGTCGGGCATGCGCATGGGCGGCGGAGCCAAGCCGTTCGGCGTGGATGCAGACCGGGCGGCAGGGTTGGCGCGTATGTTGATCGATGCCGGGGCGGACTGGCGCGGCTGGCATATCTTTGCCGGATCGCAGGCGCTGGATGCCGAAGCGCTGATCGACACGCAAGCCGCGACTGTCGGCCTTGCGGCGCGGCTGTCAAACGAGGTCGGTGTCACGCCGCCGCTGGTCAATCTGGGCGGAGGCTTCGGCATCCCCTATTTTCCGGGCGACCAGCGGCTCGATATCGCGCCGATCGGCGAGGCGCTTAGGCAGGTGCTGCATGCGAAGCCCGACATATTGGCGGGTAGCGAGTTCGCGATGGAACTTGGCCGGTGGCTGGTTGGCGAGGCGGGCGTCTATCTGACCCGCGTCGTCGATGTGAAGCAAAGCCAGGGCGAGACCTTTGTCGTCGTCGATGGCGGGCTGCACCACCAATTGGCGGCGAGCGGCAATTTCGGCACGGTGGTGCGCCGCAACTATCCGATGGCCGTCGCCAATCGTTATGGGCAGGCCGCGGCCGAGGAGGCGGTAACCGTGGTTGGATGCCTCTGCACACCGATCGACAAGCTGGGGGACAAGGTGGCGCTGCCCAAAGTCGTTGAAGGCGACCTGATCGCTATCTTCGTTGCGGGCGCCTATGGCGCGTCGGCCAGCCCGTCCGGATTTTTGGGTCATCCACCTGCTCTGGAACTATTACTTGGCTGATATGCCAATAGTTTGAAGCCTAACCGTATCTTTACCCTTTGAAGGCAAGAAGAAGCCCAAAGCCCCTCGCTTTGCGGCCGCTTCACCTCTCTGGCGGCTGCGCAGCCGTGCGGCCTTGTCATGAGGTGAAGATATGCGTTTCCTGTCGGTTTCCCGGGCTCTGATCGGCGCATCGCTGCCCGCCTTGGCTCTGTCGGGTTGCGCAGCTGGCGGCGGCGGTCAGCAATTGCCGCCCGCTTCCTTTGTGTCGCAGCAGGAAGGACCGGGCGAGGAATATGTGATCGGCCCGCTAGACGACTTGACGGTGTTCGTGTGGCGCAACCCGGAACTGGGCGCGAAGGTGCAGGTGCGGCCCGACGGGCGCATCACCACGCCGCTGATCGCGGACATGCCGGCGGTGGGCAAGACGCCCAAACAGCTGGCCGACGACATGAAGGTCGCGCTCAGCAAATATATCGAAAATCCGCTGGTGTCGGTGATCGTCAACAATTTCTCCGGCACGTTCAGCCAGCAGGTGCGGATCGTGGGCGCGACGGAAAAGCCGGCGTCCATCCCCTATCGCGCCAACATGACTTTGCTCGATGCGATGATCTCCGTCGGCGGGCTTAGCGAATATGCGGCGGGTAACCGGGCGCGGCTGGTCCGCTTCAACCGGGAAACCGGCAAGCAGCAGGAATATCAGGTGCGCATCGGCGACCTGCTGAAGCGTGGAGACAGCAAGGCCAATGTCATGCTGTCGCCCGGCGACGTCATCATCATCCCGGAAAGCATGTTCTGATATGGCCGGTCTTTACGATGAACTGCTGATCGTCCTGCACGGCATATGGACGCGGCGATGGCTGGCGCTGGGCGTCGCCTGGGGCGTGTGCATGCTGGGCTGGCTCGGCATCGCGCTGGTGCCCAACAGCTATGAAAGCAAGGCGCGGGTTTATGTGAACACGCAGTCGCTGTTGCAGGATAAGGTGGGGATCACGCAGGTCCAGTCGCAGCAGGATCTGGACCGGGTGCGTCAGACGCTGGCGAGCACCGCCAATCTGGAGCGCGTCGTCAAGGAGACCGACCTCAATCAGACGGTCAGCGGGCCGCGTGACATGGCCGCGAAGATTACCGCGCTGCGCGAGGGCATCACCGTCATGGCGCAGGCCGATCCCAGCATGATCGACATCAGCGCGAAGTCGGCGGACTCCAGCCTGTCCGATGGGGCCAATGCGCGCATCGCCCAGCAGGCCGTGCAGAAGCTGATCGAGATTTTCCAGGAAGCCAATCTTTCGTCTGACAGGGTCGAGACGAAGCAGAGCCTGGCTTTCCTGGATCAGCAGATCGCCGCTCGCGGCCAGCAGCTTGCCGCAGCCGAACAGCGCCGCGTCGAGTTCGAGCAGCGCTATGCCGGGATGTTGCCGGGCGCAGGCTCCATCGGCCAGCGGATGGACGCGGCCCGGATGGAGATCAACAATATCGAATCGCAGCTGGTGCAGGCTTCGAGCGCACTGAGCGCCATGAACGGCCAGTTGGCAGGTACGCCGCAGGTGCTGCCGGGTGTTGGCGCTTCGGGCGGCCCTTCTGCGCTGGCGCAGGCTCAGGCGGACCTTGCGGGCATGCGGGCTCGGGGCTGGACCAGTGACCATCCCGACGTGATCGCCGCCCAGCGGCAGGTCGATGCGTTGCGCCGCCAGGGCGGCGGCGGTGGCGGGGCAGGCGGATCGCCCAATCCCGCTTATCTGTCGATCAAGTCGATGCAGGCGGAGCGCGCTGCGACCGTGCAGGCGCTCCAGACCCGCAAGGCGCAGTTGCAGGCGGACCTTAACGCCATGTCATCGCGCCAGACCGACGAGCCGGGCCTCGCCGCCGAGCAGGAAAAGCTCGACCGCGACTATGAGGTGCTGAAGACACAATATGACAAGCTGCTCGCCGATCGCGAGGATGTGCGGCTGCGTGGCGATGTGAAGACCGAGACCGGCTCCGTCCAGTTCCGCGTCATCAATCCGCCAAGCGCGCCCACTGCGCCGAGCGCGCCCAATCGTCCGTTGCTGCTGCTGGCCGTGCTGGTCGTGGGCATCGGCGCGGGGATCGGCACCGCCTTCGCCATGGGACAGCTCAAGGGCAGCTTCCCAACCGCGGCGCGACTGGAGAGGGCTGTCGGCCTGCCCGTCATCGGCTCCATTACCCAGACGGTCAGCGCGGCGCAAAAGCTGGTCGAGAAGCAGCGGCTGAAATGGTTTGCGGGCGCGAGCGGGGGATTGGCCGGGCTCTGCCTGTTGCTGATCCTGGTCGAATTTATCCAGCGCGGCATGGCGTGAGGAGCGGACGATGAACAAGCATAGCTCCCTGTCCAAAGGCTCGCTGATCGAGCGGGCGACCGAGATTTACGATTTCGGAGCGGCGCTCCAGGGGCGGGCGGCTCCTGCCGTGGAGGTTCCCGTTGAGGCTCCCTTGCCCCCGGTGGTGGAGGTTGCGCAGCCAGTCGCCGCCACTCGCGAATTTCGCGCGCCCGACTGGCGTGGTCCGGTGCAGGGCATCGACCGTATCGCGCTGACGGAAGGCGGCTTCCTGCTGCCCGATGGGCCGGTCACGGCGATGAGCGAGGAGTTTCGCCTGCTGAAGCGTGATCTGCTGGCGCAGCTTGGCGACGATCCGCGCGGCAACCGCATCCTGATCTGTTCAGCGCATAGCGGAGAAGGAAAGAGCTTCTGCGCAATCAACCTGGCGCTTAGCCTGGCGGCGGAGAAGGACCGCGAGATATTGCTGGTCGATGCCGACTTCGGTAAACCCGGCATTCCCGAGACGCTGGGCCTTACCAGCGGCCACGGCCTGATGGATGCGCTCGCCGATCCTTCGATCGCTATCGAGAATTGCGTGGTCCGGACCGATATTCCGTCCTTGGCGGTGCTGCCTGCCGGTCAGCGCAGCAACAATGATACCGAATATCTCGCGTCGGCCCGCACCGAAGCATTGCTGAACCGGCTGACCGAGGGGCGTCCCGACAGGGTGATCCTGTTCGATTCGCCGCCGCTGCTTGCCGCTTCGGCCGGTGCGGTGCTGGCGAGCCATGCTGCCGTTGCATTGCTGGTGGTTCGTGCCGACCAGACGAGCGAGAGCGCGCTGCGCGATGCGGCGGGCATGCTGAAGGGCGCGGGTCAGGTGCAGTTGCTGCTGAACGGCGTCAGCTTCTCCGCGAGCGGCCGCCGTTTTGGCAGCTATTATGCGAAGGGGGGCGAGAGCGAATGATGCTCCGCACTTCGCTGATCCTCTTGAGCGTTATGACGCTTGCCGCGTCTCCGGCGGCTGCGCAGGACCGCAAGGTGAATGTCACGCCGTATCTGGGCGTCGATCAGACGGTGATGGTGCCGCTGAAAGGGGGCGGCGACGTTCTGACCTACACCAACGTAACCGCTGGCGTGACGGCAGAGCTGCGCACCCGCCGGGTCGAGGCCGTGGCGGATGTCCAATATAATCACAGCTTCGGCTGGGGCCGTGAGGCGACGGACCAGGACGTCATCAGCGGCATCGTCTCGGGCCGCTATGCCGTAACGCGCGGGCTGTCGTTGAACGCGGGCGGCCTTGCCACGCGGGTTCGCACGGACGGACTGTCTGGGGCGTCGACGCTGAACGACAGCCTTACCAGCCAAGTCTATGCCGCCTACGTCGGGCCGTCCTACGCCACGTCCTTTGGCGATGTGGACGTCACCGCTTCCTATCGCCTCGGCTATGCGCGGGTGGACGAAGACGTCGACGCGGATTTCCCCGGCGCGTCCAATGCGGGCTCCTTCGTGGATTCCGTTTCGCACAGCCTGAGCGGGTCCGTCGGCGTCGCGCCGGGTATATGGTTGCCGCTCGGCATCGTAGTTAGCGCGGGGTATGACCGCGAGGATGCGAGCCAGCTTGATCAGCGGTTCGAAGATGGTTGGGGCCGCATCGACGCAACCCTGCCAGTTTCGCCCACTGTCGCGCTGGCCGGCGGCGTGGGTTATGAGCGGATCAAGATCAGCCAGCGCTCGCCGCTGCTGGACAGCAACGGGCTGCCGGTGGTTCGCAACGGCCGTTATGTGACTGATGGCAGCTCGCCCCGCGCGCTCATCTATGATTTCGATGACATCATCTGGGACGTCGGTGTGCTCTGGCGTCCGAACCGGCGCACCTCGCTGGAAGCGCGGGCGGGCGAGCGCTATGGCGGCATGAGCTATACGGGCAGCTTCGTATGGCAGGGCCGCAACCAATCCTTCGCGCTGGTCGTGTTCGACGGCATTGACAGCTTCGGCCGGATCATCACCTCCAATGTCGCAGCGGTTTCGGGCAGCAGCCTGAATGTCGTGCGAAACCCCTTCACCGGCGATTTTACCGGCTGCGCCTTCTCGCAGACCGGGGGCGGGCAGTGTTTCAATGACGCGCTGTCGGGGATCACTGCCGCCAACTTCCGCTACAGGGGCGTCGCTGCGCAATATGCGGCGCAACGCGGTCCATGGGGGCTGGGCGTGGGCCTTGGCTATTCGCAGCGCAAGTTCGTAACGCCTTCGGGCGAAACGATCCTGGTGCGCGGATCGAAGGATCAGAATTGGTATGGCACGGCGTCGCTCAGCTATGTCATCGACAGCCGGTCGAGCCTGGATAGCGCCATATACGCCAATTATTTCGACGCCAGCGGTGCTCGGCTGGATGTGCTGAACCTCGGCGCGTTCACCAGCTATAACCGCCTCATCAACCGCAATCTGCAGGCATCTGCTTCGCTCGGGCTCGATAGCGCCAAGGCCGACGAACTGGACGCCGTCATCAACGCCATGGGCCAGGTCGGCCTGCGGTACAGCTTTTAATCCCGTCCGGATGGAGACGAGAGATGTACGATCAATTTTATGGATTTGAGGGCCGCCCGTTTCAGCTGACCCCCGATCCGCAATTCTACTTCGAAAGCGCGACGCACAGGAAGGCGCTGTCCTATCTGGGTTATGGGCTGGCGCAGGGCGAAGGTTTCATCGTCATCACTGGCGACATCGGCGCAGGCAAGACGACGCTGGTCGGGCATTTGATGGCCACGATCGATCCGGCGCGGCTGACGGCCGTGAAGATCGTATCGACGCAGGTGGGCGGCGACGACATGCTGCGCCTGACCGCGCAGAGCTTCGGCCTGCCTACTGATGATATGCCCAAGGCGCAGATCCTGCGGCAGATCGAGGCGTTTCTGCATGGTCAGGCTCGCGCTGGCCGCCGATCGCTGCTGATCGTGGACGAAGCGCAGAATCTGTCGGTCTCGGCGATCGAGGAACTGCGGATGCTGTCCAACTTCCAGCTGGGCGGGCAGTCGCTGTTGCAGATCTTCCTGCTGGGGCAGCCGGAATTTCGGGACCTGCTGAAGTCCGCTCAGCTCGAACAGCTGCGGCAGCGCGTCATTGCGACCCACCATCTTGATCCGATGCAGCGGAGCGAGATCGAACCGTATATCCTGCATCGCCTTTCGATTGTGGGGTGGAATGGCGATCCGCAGTTCACCCCTGATGCCTTCGCAGCCATCTATGCCGCGACCGGTGGCGTTCCGCGCCGGGTGAATGTGCTGGCCAGCCGTGTGTTGCTGCTGGGCGCGCTGGATCAGCTGTCGGAGATCGATGCGGACGCGGTTCAGGCGGTGATCGAGGATATGGGCGCCGATAGCGACGCAACGTTGCAGGCCGTGCCGCCGTCCGTTCTGGACCGTGCGGAGGAAACGCCTGCTCCTGCGGCGGCGCAGTCTGCGCCCGCCCGGGAGACATTGCGCGCCGAACTGGACGCCTTGCGAGCGCGCCAGCCGGAGCCTTCGCTCAGCCTGATGGATGAAATCACGGCCTTAAGGGCGGAGGTGGAGTCGCTGCGCATGGAGCAGGCGACGATCACGACGGTTGATCCTGAAGCGCTGAAAGATTGCTTCACGCTGATCGAGGAACGTCTGGCGGCGCTTGAGTTTCGCGTCGGAGAACAGGATACGGCGCTCCGCCGGGTGCTGACGTTGCTGGTCGATTGGGTGGAGCGTGAGCAGCGCATGGGCGATACGCCGCATAGCGCTGCTGCCTGAACAGGCTAGCCGCCGCGCCATGATGCAGAACGCCCTGTCGGTCGATGTGGAGGACTGGTTCCATGTCGGCGCCTTTGAGCGCACGATCGGCAGGGACGGTTGGGATGCGCTGACTCATCGGGTTGAGCGCAACACCGATGAAGTGCTGGCGCTGTTCGCGGAGGCGGGGGTCCGCGCAACCTTCTTCACGCTTGGCTGGGTAGCGGAGCGCTATCCCGCACTGATGCGGCGGATCGTCGAGGCGGGGCATGAGATTGCAAGCCATGGCTATGATCATGCGCGCGTCTTTTCCCTGACGCCCCAGGCGTTTCGCGCCGATCTGCGCCGATCGCGTGGTCTGCTGGAGGATGCGAGCGGGGAGCGGGTCGTTGGATATCGCGCGCCCAGTTTCTCGATCGATCATCGCACGCCATGGGCGCATCAGGTGCTGGCCGAAGAAGCGTATCTTTATTCCAGCAGCGTCGCGCCGATCCGGCATGACCATTATGGCTGGCCCGAATCTCCGCGCTTCGCCTGGAAACCCGTGAAGGGCGCAGGACTGCTGGAATTGCCGGTGACGACGGCAGAGCTGGGCGGACGCAGGCTGGCGGCTGGCGGCGGCGGTTTCTTCCGGCTGCTGCCCTACGGTTTTTCGCGTTGGGCTATCCGGCAGGTGAATGGCCGGGAAGGGCGGCCGGCGATCATCTATTTTCATCCCTGGGAAATCGATCCGGACCAGCCGCGCGTCCAGGGTGCGCCGCTTCGTTCGCGTCTGCGCCATTATAGCAACCTGTCCGTCATGGCGCAGAAGCTGCGGCGTTTGACGCGGGACTTTTCATGGACCCGTATCGATGCGCTGGTCGCCCAGGAATCGGAGCGGGCGGTATGATCGGCGGGACCGGCCTTGGCGTTATTACGCTAAACCTTGATGACGCGGCGCAGGTCACGGCGGCCGAGGCTTTCGTGGCGGGCAGACCGGACGGAACGCCCTTCCACCGCCCGGCCTGGCTGAAGGCAATTGCGCGGGGAACGGGCAATCGAGGCGATTTGCTCGCTGCGGTCGCGCCTTCCGGACAGATTGCGGGCCTGTTGCCGCTGACGCATATGAAGAGCCGATTGTTCGGGCAGGCGCTGGTGTCGTCCGGCTTCGCGGTCGATGGCGGGATTTTGGCGGATGATCCGGCGGTCATCACTGCGCTGGCGACCGCGGCGGAAGGGCTGGCGCGGGAGCGTGGCGTGGGGTCGGTCGAGCTGCGTGGCGGCGCGTTGCCGGGGCAAGGCTGGACTGTCCATGAGGGCAGCCATCTCGGCTTTGCTCGACCGATCGCTGCCGATGATGAAGCCGAACTGCTCGCCGTTCCGCGCAAGCATCGTGCTGAACTGCGCAAGGCGCTGGCCAATCCAGCGCTGCGGGTGGAGGTCGGGCGAGAGGCTCCGCTCATCCGGGCGCACTATGATGTTTATGCTGAGAGCGTCCGCAATCTCGGCACACCGGTTTTCCCGGCGCGACTGTTCCGCGAGGTGCTATCCGCCTTCGGGGAAGCTGCGGACATATTGCTGGTGCTGGAAGGTGATAGGCCGGTCTCCGCCGTTTTGACGCTTTACCATCAGGGTCGGGTGATGCCCTATTGGGGTGGCGGCATCGCGGATGCGCGGCGGCTGCGGTCGAACGAGCTGATGTATTATCGGCTGATGGGGCATGGCCGGACGCGCGGCATGAGCATATTCGATTTTGGCCGGTCCAAGACAGGCAGCGGGCAAGCGGCGTGGAAGAAAAGCTTCGGCTTCGATCCAGTGCCGCTGACCTATCATAGCTGGTCGGCCAGTGGAGAGCGGCGGGACATCAATCCGAACAGCGATCAATATCAGCGGCGCGTGGAGCTGTGGAAGAAGCTGCCCTTGCCGGTCGCCAATCTGCTCGGCCCGTTCATTTCGCGGGGGCTTGGATGACGGGCGAGATATTGTTCCTCTGTCACCGCATCCCCTTTCCGCCGGATCGTGGCGATAAGATACGGTCCTACCATATCCTGAAACGGCTGGCGGAGATTGCGCCGGTTCATGTCGGCTGCTTCGCCGATGATGATCGGGACATGGGCTTTGCGACCGATATGCAGGCGCTGACCGCGAGTCAGTGCGTGCTGAAGCGCGATCGATCGCGCGCGGTCGCCGGGCTCGCTGGATTGGCGAAGCGTCAGCCGATGCTGGTATCCCTTTTCGAAAGCCGCGAGCTGCATCGCTGGGTGAAGCAGACTTTGCGCGACCGCCCGATTTCGGCCGTCATGGGCTATTCGGCGCAAATGGCGCATTTCGTGCCCGAGCTTCCCTCCGGCGTGCGCTTCGTCATGGACTTTGTGGATTTCGATTCGGCCAAATATGCGGCCTATGGCGCTGTGGGCGGCGGGCCGATGGGATGGATCAATCGGCGCGAAGGGCGGCTCTTGCTTGAGTTTGAGCGCGCCACAGCCCGCCGCTCGGACGTCAGCGCCTTTGTGAGCGAGGCGGAGGCGGCGCTTTTCCGGAGCGCCAGCGGGTTGGACGCCGGGCAGGTGACAGCGATCGAGAATGGGGTTGCGCTCGATTATTTTGATCCGGCGGCTGCTTTCGATCCGATTGAGCCGATCAGCGGACCTTTGATAGTCTTCACCGGCCAGATGGATTACCGGCCGAATGTCGAAGCGGTGGAAAGCTTCGCCCATCATGCCTTGCCTGCCTTGCGATCAGTGTATCCGGAAGCCTGCTTTGCAATCGTCGGGCGAAATCCGGTGCCGCAGGTCGAGGCGCTGAGGCAATTGCCGGGGGTGATCGTCACCGGCTCGGTGCCCGATGTACGCGGCTGGCTTGCGGCGGCGGACGTGGTCGTTGCGCCGCTGCGGATCGCGCGTGGTATCCAGAACAAGGTGCTTGAGGCCATGGCGATGGCCCGGCCGGTCGTGGCTTCGCCTGAGGCAGCCGAAGGGATCGACGCCAGCAATGGCAAGCATTTCCTGATCGCCGCCAATCCTGCCGAGGAGGTTGAGAAGGTCGCCGCGCTGCTGGCCGATCCGGAGCGGGCGCGGCGCCTAGGTCGAGCGGCGCGGGCGCGGATGGAAGAACGCTATCGCTGGTCGGAAACGCTGAAGGATTTGCCGGACATGCTGTTTGGTCGGCGGCGCGCCCATGTGCGTGCGGCATGACGTCACGCACGCTCTCTCTGGGGCCTGTGCCTGGCAGCGCCCTGATGGGGTGGCGGGGGCATCTGGCGGCGCTGGGAGTATTTAGCTTCCTGATCCTGACGCTCTTCCACCGCGACGCCATAGGCATGGTTTCCATCTGGTGGAACGCGTCGACATTCGGCCATTGCCTCTTCATCCCCATCCTGATCGCCTGGCTGGTGCAGCAGCGTCTGGCCGGACTGCCCCAGTTGGAGCCTGTGGCCTGGGCGCCGGGCCTGCTGTGGGTTGGACTCGGCGGCTTCGCATGGCTGCTCGGGGGAGCGGCGGGCGTCGCGCTGTTCCGGCACGGCGCGCTTATCCTGATGCTGCAGGGCGCGGTTTTGACCCTGCTGGGGCCATCGGTCGGGCGAGCGCTGCTGTTTCCGCTTTTCTATGCTTTCTTCATGGTGCCGGTGGGGGAAGAGATCGTTGCGCCGCTGCAGCTGATCACTGCGCGGCTTTGCATGCTGCTCCTGAGCCTGTCGGCTGTTCCAGCGCATTTGGACGGAATCTTCATCACGACCCCGACCGGCTATTTCAAGGTGGCGGAGGCCTGTTCTGGCGCGAAGTTCGTGATCGCCATGACCGCCTATGGCGTGCTGGTCTGCAATGTGTGTTTCAGGAGCTGGCCGCGGCGAATCCTTTTCATGACGGGCGCGCTCGCGCTTTCGGTGCTGGCCAATGGGGTACGGGCGTTCGCCACGATCCTGGTTGCCCATCTGACCAGCATCAATGCGGCGGTGGGATTCGACCATGTGCTTTATGGCTGGATATTCTTTGCGATCATCATGACCGTGGTGATGGCGGTGGCCTGGCCATTTTTCGATCGGCGTCCGGGGGACGCTTGGTTCGATCCGGAGCAAATGAGGGCTCCGTCCTGGGGTGTGATTTCGCTCCCGCTCGCGTGGGGGGCTGCGTTCCTCATCATTGCCGCTGCGCCTCTTTGGCTGGGCGTCAGCGCGGCGGCCGGCGAGCCATTGCCCGGCGCTCCCCCATTGCCGCAAGTGAAGGGCTGGGCTCGAACGGCGGCACAGCCGCGCTATCCTTGGAAGCCGCGCTTCGACGGCGCGGACCATCTTGTCATGGCGCGGTATCGCAACGCCGCTGGACAAGTGGTCGATCTCGCGATCGCAAGCTTTGACCGTCAGGAGGAAGGGCGGGAGCTGGTGGGCTTTGCGCAGGGGGCTGCCGATCCCGATCAGCGGTGGGCCTGGTCCTCGCCCGCTCCTGCGCCGGGGAATGCGCGCGGTGAACAGATCACTGCACCTGGTCCGGTGGTCCGCCATGTGGTCAGTTTCTACAAGGTGGGTGCAATACCGCTCACAGGTAGCGCGCCGCAGGTCAAGATCGACACGATAAAGGCGAAGCTCTTGGGCGGAGACCAGCGCGCTGCAGCGATCCTGATTTCCGCCGAAGAGCGGCAAGGCATGTCGGCCGATGCCGCGATTGCCGCCTTCCTGCAAGATGTTGGCGATGTGAAGGATTTGGCTGACCGCAGCCTCGGCATCCGCTAAAGCCCTTTCGCATGTGCGGGATAGCGGGCATCTTCCATCTTGAAACGGCCAAGCCGGTCGACCCAGCTCGGCTTCGGGCGATGCTGGAGGTGATGCCCCATCGCGGGCCGGACGGCAGCGGCCTCTGGACCGCGCCGGGCGTGGGTCTGGGCCATTTGCGGCTCTCCATCATCGACTTGTCCGGCGGCGCTCAGCCGATGTTGACGGAGGATGAGAGTCTGGCCGTCACTTTCAACGGTGAGATCTACAATTTCGCCGACGTCCGCGCGGAGTTGGAGGCGAAGGGCCATGTCTTTCGCACGCACAGCGATACCGAGGTGATCCTGCACGGCTATCGCCAATGGGGTGAAGCCTGTGTCGAGCGCTTTCACGGCATGTTCGCCTTTGCGCTGTTCGACGCGCGCGCGCAGTCGCTCTGGCTGGCGCGTGATCGGCTGGGGGTGAAGCCGCTTCATTATGCACAGCTGTCGGACGGCAGCCTGATCTTCGGGTCGGAATTGAAGAGCCTGCTCGCCCATCCGCTGCTTCGCCGCGCGCCTGATCTGGCGGCTGTCGAGGATTATATGGCCTATGGCTATGTTCCCGACGACGCCTGCATAGTGGCGGGCGTGCGCAAGTTAGGTGCGGGTGAGACGCTGCGCCTGGTCCGTGGCCGCCCGGTGCCGCAGCCGCAGCGCTATTGGGATGTCAGCTTTGCCGAACGCAGCAAGGCGAAACCCGAAGCACTGGAGGAGGAGCTGGTCGCGCTGCTGCGGCAGGCGGTCCGTTCGCGCATGGTCGCCGATGTTCCGCTCGGCGCCTTTCTTTCGGGCGGCGTTGATAGTTCCAGCGTGGTGGCGCTGATGGCGGAAGCTTCGTCGCAGGCGGTGAAGACCTGCACCATCGGCTTTGATGTCGCGAGCCTGGATGAGACCATCTATGCCGACCGTATCGCGCGCCGCTTTGCGACGGATCACCGGACCCGGATCGTGTCGCCGGACGACTATGGCCTGATCGACAGCCTGGCTTTCCATTTTGACGAGCCCTTTGCCGATGCTTCGGCGCTTCCGACCTATCGTGTGTGCGAATTGGCGCGCGAGAATGTGACCGTCGCGCTGTCGGGCGACGGGGCGGACGAAGCCTTTGCCGGTTATCGCCGCCACCGTTTCCAGATGCAGGGGGAGCGAGTCCGGGCGCTTGTTCCGCCGTCGGTGCGCCAGCCCTTGTTCGGCGCGCTTGGGCGCTGGTATCCCAAGGCGGATTGGGCTCCCCGGCCTCTTCGCGCCAAATCGACTTTGCTGGAACTGGCGGGGGAGGGCGGCGACGCCTATGCCGCTTCGGTCAGCGTGACCCCGCACGCCCTGCGCCAGCGATTGTTCAGTCAGGATATGCGCAGCCGTCTGGGCGCTTACCGCGCCGAGGAACGCTATATTCGCACCATGGCGCAGGCGCCGGCCCGGGACCCGCTCGATCGGGCGCAATATGCCGACATCCGCATCTGGTTGCCAGGCGACATCCTGACCAAGACCGACCGCATGAGCATGGCCGTCAGCCTGGAAGCGCGTGAACCCTTGCTCGACCACCGGCTTGTCGAGTTCGCCGCGCGGCTGCCCGTCGCCCAGCGTATTCGTGGCAACAGCGGCAAATATCTAATGAAGAAGGCGATGGAGCCGTATTTGCCGCAGGACATATTATACCGGCCGAAGATGGGCTTCGTGACGCCGATCAGCGCCTGGTTTCGCGGCCCCCTTGCGGGGGAAGCGACCGCCATTGCCGGAGGATCGGCGCTCGCCAAGACCGGCTGGTTCGACACGAAGATGCTTGGCAAGGTTGCTGCAGATCATAAGTCTGGGTTGGCGGATCATGGGCGGCTGCTGTGGCAATTGTTGATGCTCGACAAGGCGTTGGGGCGGTTGTTTGGCCTATAGGGCGGTGGCTTAACTATCTCCGTTCGTCCCGAGCGTGGAAGGGCTCCTCCGTTCAAGAGAAGGGGGCTTCGACAAGCTCAGCTCCAACGGAAGCCGGGTGATCGCCACGAGTAAATGTTCGCTATATGCGTCACCCCTTGCAACCCGCGCGTGGCGGTGCCAACGGGGCGCTCAAGCTAAGGGCAAGCAGGACGCCAAGTGACAGTTTCGAAGGAAATAGTTCGAGCGCGGCTATATCTGCTCTGCCTCCTTGGGGACTTGGCGGGCCTTTTCCTGTCGTTCCTGCTTGCCAACCGGCTGGTGTTGGGCGCGCTGCTGGGTGAGCCGGGCAAGCCGCACGGGCTGGTAATGTTCGCGATGGTCGCGCCGCTTTACATCCTGCTGGCGGTGCAGGGCGGCGCCTATGGCATACACATGCTGGACAATATCCGGCGAGGCATTGTCCGGGGGCTGCTCGCGCTGGCGCAGGCGGCGCTGCTGATGCTGCTGATCGTCTATCTGGGCAAGATTGCGGAGCAGTTGTCCCGTTTGACCTTTATCACCGGGCTTGGGCTGTCGGCGGTTAGCGTTGCGCTGGTCCGGATGGCCATCGGCCGCCTCGGCGCGCGGCTGCTGGGAGAGGTGCCTCAACTCACTGCCGTCATCATGGATGGCGTTGAGATTGAAACCCGGCCTCATATGGAGTTGATCGACGCCGGCGCAGCCAACCTTCGGCCTGAACGCCACGACGCCGATATGGCGGCCCGGCTTGCGGCGGCGGTCGGCACGGCCGAGCGCGTGATCGTCGCCTGCCCAATGGAGCGAATGAGCGACTGGTCGGTCGCGCTCAAGTCCCTTTCCGCGCGGGGCGAGATCATCGTACCCGAGCTATTGCGCTTTGCCCCGGCGCGTGTTGACGAATTTGACGGTCAGCCAACGATCATCGTTGCTGGCGGACCGTTCCAGTTCCGCGATCGCATCATCAAGCGGGTTTTCGACATTGTCGTGGCTACAGCAGCCACGCTCGCCATCTCGCCGGTTTTGATCGCTGCCGCCTTAGCGGTGAAACTGACCAGCCCGGGGCCGATCATCTTCAAGCAGCCGCGCATCGGTCGCGATGCTCGCCCCTTCAACATCTACAAATTCCGGTCGATGCGCAGCGAGGCGAGCGATCGAAAGGCGGACAAGCTGACGGCGCGGGACGATGACCGGGTGACCAGTGTCGGCCGTTTCCTGCGTCGGACCAGCATTGACGAGCTGCCTCAGCTTTTCAATGTCCTGCGAGGGGACATGAGCATCGTCGGTCCGCGTCCGCATGCCGCAGCCGCCAAGGCTGGGGACAGCCTCTATTGGGAGGTGGACGATCGCTATTGGGAGCGCCATTGCATCAAGCCTGGTATGACAGGCCTAGCGCAGGTGCGCGGCCACCGCGGATCAACGGATCATCATCAAGATCTGATCGACCGGCTTCAATCGGATCTGGAATATGTCACCAAATGGTCGATCTGGCGTGACCTGCGGATCATCATCGCGACGATCGGGGTGCTGGTGCATCACAAGGCCTATTGATGCGCGGCGTTGATCTTTTCCTGGTGCTGGTCCTCATTGCGTCGCTGGTGGCGGTGTTGTGGCCGTTTCTTTTCTATCCGCTGATCCTCCGCATGCTGCCCACGCGGGCAGAGCAGCCGGGGCAGGGGCAAGAGCCATCGGCATCGCTTCTGTTCTGCGCCTATGATGAGGCGGCGGCGATGCCGGAAAAGCTCGCCAACCTGGCGATGCTGAAGCAGCGTTATCCGGGGCTTGAGATACTCGCCTTTGATGACGGTTCCTCCGATGACACGGCTGCCCTGATCGCGGCGAGCGGGGATTTGGTGACGCTGATCCGGGGGCCGGGCCGGAGCGGCAAGGCGCATGGCATGAAGCAGTTGGCGGCCCGAGCGCGCGGTGACGTGCTGATCTTCACCGACGCCAATGTGCTGCTGGACGCGGATGCGATCGGCAACCTTCTCGCCCGCTATGCCGATCCGGCGATTGGCGGCGTCCTGGGATCGCTCCACTATATGGGGGAGGGGGAAAGCGCGACGGCTTCGGTCGGTTCGCTCTACTGGCGGATCGAGGAGCAGTTGAAGGACGAGGAATCGCGCACCGGCAATGTGCTCGGGGCGGATGGCTCGATTTTTTCGATCCGCCGATCGCTTTACCCCGAGTTTCCGGACAGCGTGCTCGATGATCTTACCGTGTCCATGGCGGTGGTTTTTGCGGGGAAGCGGCTGGTGAAGGCCAAGGACGTGATCGCTCGCGAACGGCTGGTCGCGGCGCGTGGCGACGAATATCGGCGCAAGGTGCGGATTGCGGCGCGTGCGTGGCACACTCACTCCCATTTGCGCCCGCGGCTTCGGCGGATGAGCGCGATGGATCGCTTCAAATATGCCTCTCGCAAGATCGTGCGGTGGTTCGGCGGGCTGTTCATTCTTGCCGGTGCCATTGCAGCCTTCACGCTGGCGCTCCGCATTTCGCCTTGGCTGGCAATTGCGGGCTTGGTGCTGGGGATGCTGCTGCTGGCGCTTGGCGTTCGAACCAAGGGCGGTCCTTTAGCGGCGGTGGTCGATATTCTCATTGCCTATGCCGCCACTCTCCAAGGCGTGTTCAAGGCGATGAACGGCCGTACCGTCACTGTCTGGAATCCGGCCAAATCGCGCTGATCCCTCTCGCCAAAGGCGGGTCATATTGTATAGGCCCTCCCCAATGCTGATCGGAGCCAAGGCGTGATTACTTTCCAGCGGGTGGCGAAGGCCGCCGGCAAGCATCTGACCCGGACCATGTTGGCGCTTCGCAAGGCGATGGGCGCACGGGCGAACCGCGCATGTCCTGCCTGCGGGCAGGGGGTAGTGGGCTTCTTCCGCTATGGCGACAATGCCGAATGGGGCTGCCCCAATTGCGGTGCTTCTCCGCGCGAGCGGCTGATGAACCACCTGATCGACGGAAAGGTGCTTCGGGTTCCGGCGGAGGGCGCAATCCTGCACATGGCGCCCAATGAAGGCAGTCTGGTGCGCCGCTTCTCTTCTGCCGCTGACTACACGCCGGCCGATCTCGATCCCGATCGCTACGGGGTCAAGGGCATGCGGCGCGTCGATCTGATGGCGCTGGCGGATGAGGAGCGGTACGACCTGTTCTACGCCAGCCATGTCATGGAGCATGTGCCGGATGATCATGCGGTCTTGCGCAATATTCACCGTGCACTGAAGCCCGGCGGCGAAGCGTGGCTGATCGTTCCGCTGTGGAACAAGCCCACCGAGGACGGCAGTTTCGATATTCCGCCACGCGAACGGGAACGCCGTTTCGGTCAGTGGGATCATGTGCGCCAATATGGGCCGGATTTCGCCGACCGCATCCGCGCTGCGGGCTTTGATCTTGAAGAGATCGACGCCAGCGGCATCGACCCTGACACGCGGCATTTCTACGCGCTCGATGACCACCTTTTCCGCGCCCGCAAATCTGTAGGAAGCGCCGGGCGGTGAGCGCCGCGCTCGGCAGGGTGGTGGCCCGGATGGAAGGGTCCGCCCGCTTCCTTGCGCTCATCAAGCTCGCCAATGTCGGGCTGACGCTGATCTGGGGCTTCGCCGTCACCTATGTGTTCGTGCGCGTCCTGCCGCTGCGTGAATTCCAGGCGTTCCTGCTGCTCGTCGCATTCGGCAACTTCACCATCTCTGCCGAGTTCGGGCTGACCAGCATCATCTATGCCCGGCTACGGCGCTACTGGCTTGGTCACGGGGATGAGGGGGCAGGGGGCTTCCAGCCGGAAGAGATGGGCGTGCTGTTCCTGTTCCTCGGCATGCTGATCCTCAGCGGGTTGGTGATCCTACTGGTGGCGTTCGCGGCCGGGGCGGTTGGGACGGCGATGCCCCTGCTGTTCATCCTCTTCTTTCTGTCCGCTTGCGTGAACCTGCCTGCCTTGCTCGCCAAGCGCGCGCTTGCGGCGGTGGACGGCAATTTTCTGTGGGAAGCGCTGGATTGCCTGCGGCGGTTGATGACCATCGCCTTGCTGCTTCTTATCCTCAAAGGGCTTGATCCACGCCTATCAGTCATGTTGCAACTGGCGATCAGCCTAGCCGTCATCGGCTATGCCATCGCCTTGGTTCACAGGCGGCTTGGCATGACGGTCCAGCATTGGTTGGCGTTCCGTCGCGGCGGAGTGCATGTCCGCCTCAATTACCTGCATGACATCGGCGCATCAGCCCTGTTCACAATATCGGAGGTGGTCGCTTACAACGCGCCTTACTTCACGATAGCGCTCGCGACGCACGATCCACGGCCGATGCTTTTGTTCGACTTCTTCTTCAAGATGTCGCGCGCTTTATCGATGGCCATTCGCGCAACGGTGGAGGCCGCGCTGCCGCGCATTACGCGCGCTTTCCATGCTGGCGACGCCGCTCGATTGCGACAGTTGCTCGCCCGATCGCTGGGCGTTGCCTTCATCTTCGCGCTGGCTGCGTCAGGCGCCTTGCTGCTGGTGGGGCAGTGGCTCTTCACCAAGCTGTTTGCAGGGCGGTCCTTCATCGACATTACCGACCTGCTGCTGATCGACGGGGCGTTGCTGGCGCTGACCGTGATCTGCGTGTCGGTCTATGTCCAGGCGGCTCTGGGGCGCTTCACCCATCTGCTGAAGCGATCCTTGCCCTTCCTTGCCGGATCGCTACTCAGCGTTCCCTTGGCGGCTTTGCTGGCCGACTGGTTCGACCTTGCTTTTCTGTCGCTTTATACGTTGACGCTGTTGACGGCCTCGGCGCTCCACGCGCTTTCGCTCCGCCGGCTGCTGAAGGGAGCGCGGCAATGAAGGTGGCGATGGTCGATCCGTCGCTTTTCACCGGACGCTATGATGACAGCCTGTGTGCAGCGCTTGCTGACGAAGGCGCGGATGTAACGCTGCTCGCCCGCCCCATGCGACCGACCGACGCCATCGCGCCATCGGGCTATCGTTATGATCCCCGCTTCTTTCGACGCAGTGAAGCGTTGCGCACTCCGTTGGGTGAGGGGCGCGCCTTTCGCCTGCTCAAGGCTGCCGAATATGCCGCGGCCTGCGCATTGGGGAGCTTTGAGGTTATGGAGAGCGCGGACGTCGCACATTTCCAGTGGTTGCCCCTCGCGCCCGCCGACCGCCTGCTGCTGCGCCGGTTGAAGGGGCGGACTGCGTTGGTCCACACGGTTCATAATGCCGACGCCTATCATGCGGACGCAGGCGTGCAGGGCAGCGGATATCGTGCGCTGTTGGACCTGTTCGACGCGCTTATCGTGCACGGGGATACTACGCGCCGTGCGCTGGAGGCTCAGGGCGTCCAGCCTCATCGCATCCATGTAACGCCGCATCCGCCAATGCGGTTAGCGGCTGCGACATCGTCCGACTTGGCCGCGATAGCTGAGCCGCGAGCGACGCGCCTGCTCTTCTTCGGCACCATCAGGCCCTATAAGGGCATCGATATCCTGATCGAGGCTTGTCTGTCGCTGTGGCAGGCGGGGCGCGAGTTCGAGCTGGCGATCGTTGGCAAACCGTTCATGGATATCGCGCCGCTGCTCGACAGAGTGCGTGACGCGGGATTTGGCGACCGTCTGGTGACTGATCTCGGCTTCCTTACCGAGCCCTGGCTGGACGCGCATATGATGAAGGCGGACGCCATCATCTTTCCCTATCGGCAGATCGATTCGAGTGGAGCGTTTCTGTCAGCGCTGCACCACGGCAAGGCGATGGTGACGTCGGATGCGGGCATGTTCGCCGCGCTGCCCGATGATGTGGCGGTACGCACGCCCGCCGGAAATCCGACAGCCCTTGCGCAAGCCCTCTTGCGGCTGCTCGAAAGCCCCGCCATCAGGCAGACGGCAGGCGCGGCGGCGCGCGCTTATGGAGAAAGCATGGGCAGTTGGAAGGATATGAGCTTGGCGACGATCGGCGTTTATCGTTCCGTCCTGGCTGCACGTCTATGAACCGCTACCTTCGTGAACTATCGGACCGTGCGCTGGCGGTTCGCCTCGCCGTCGCAGGGCGGGTTCATCAATATCCGGAAATCCAAGCGCTGCGCCGCTTTCTGAGCGCCTTCGCCGTCGATTGCGTGTTCGATGTGGGCGCGAACCGCGGCCAATATGCGACGATGTTGCGCAAGGATGCGGGTTTTTCAGGCGTGATACTGTCTTTTGAACCCAATCCGGATATCTTTGCTGAATTGTCCCGCCGGGCCGCATCGGACGCGAAATGGCATGTCTTCAATGTCGCTCTGTCCGATTTTGACGGCGTAGCGAGCTTCAACATCATGGCGGCTGACCAGTTCAGTTCGCTCAAGAAGCCTGCGCAGGAACAGGATGCAATCTTCGCAGACCGCAATCTGGTGACGCGCACGGTGGAGATGCAATGCCGCCGGATCGACGGCCTTCTTCCAGAGCTGCGGGTGACGCACGGCTTTACGCGTCCGTTCCTGAAAATGGATACTCAGGGCCACGATCTGTCAGTGTGCGAAGGCGCTGCGCTCGCGCTGCAGGAGATGGCCGGGGTACAGACAGAGCTTGGCGTGCGGCCCATTTATGAAGGCGGCACGGGCTATCGCGCGATGATCGATTGGCTTGGCGACAGGAATTTCCTGCCCTCCGCCTTCTTCGCGAACAACAAGGGGCATTTCCCGCTGCTGGTCGAGATGGACGGCATTTTCGTCAACCAGGCGCTGCTGCCGCAGGAAGGCTGAATGTACGTTTCGCCCGCCCGGCCTGTCGATGCCCGCCGCCTGTTTCTGGCAGGCGCCATCGGGCTGACGCTGTGGCTGGGCGCGACATTCCTGTGGCATGTTACTTACCGGCAGGGCATCAGCCTTGCCGTCATCCTTTTCCTGGACCAGGATTTTCCCGCGCTGATGGGCGGGCTGTTGTTACTGGCGCTCGCCGCGCCATTCGCCGAAGGCATGGGGCTTCGGCTGCCTGCGCCCCGCGCGCGGATCATCGTGCCGCTTATCCTGCTGTTCGGCCTGATCGCCTGGGCCGGGCATTATTGGCTGTTCCAGAATTACGCCATCTCGCGTGACGAGGAAGTCGCTCGCTTCGCCGCTGCCTATATGCGCGAAGGGCTGTTCGCGAGGCCCATCCCGGCCGAGTGGGAGGCCTATCGCCGGGCGATCATGCCCGAATTCTTCTCGCCCTTCGGCGCGGCGAACTATTGGACGGCCGCCTATTTGCCGGTGAACAGCGCGATCCAGGCGCTCTTCTGGCAACTGGGCGATCCCAATTTTGCGGGCCCGGCGCTGTTGATTGCGGGCCTGTTCGCATTGTGGCGCGTGGCGCTGCACCTCTTTCCCACCCGGCGTGACGCGGTCTGGGTGACGATGCTTTTGGGGCTGTCTTCGACGCAGCTCTGGGTCACGGCCATGACGCCCTATGCCATGACGGGGCATTTCGCGCTCAATATGATCTGGCTGGCGCTGATCCTGCGGGGAGGAGTGATCGGTCATGTCAGCGCCGGGGCCGTGGCGCTGGTCGCGGCTGGGCTGCATCAATGGCATTTCCCCCCCATCTTCATCGCGCCGTTCATCCTTTGGATGCTGCTCGGACGGCGCTGGACGGCTGCGGCTTTCCACATCGTCATTCTCGCCGCCATTGTGATCATATGGGCGAAGCTGTGGCCCGGCTTTCTGGTGCAATCGCTTGGCCCTCCCACCGACATTCGTCCCTCAGCAGGTGTCGCGGACAAGGTTGGCAGCCTGTTCGATCGGCTGGGCGATCGTTGGCAGCCGCTGGTCAACCTCAGTCGTTTTGTAGCCTGGAACAATATATTGATGGTGCCGCTGGCGACGCTGGGCGTCTTCGCGATGCAGTGGCGGCGGGCGTTTAAGGGCCAGGAAATCGCTTTGCCGCTGGCGCTCGGCTGTTTTGCCGGTTGTGCCCTTGCCTTGGCGCAGGGCTATGGCTGGGGATTTCGCTATGCCCATGGTTTCATCGGCCCATTCTGCCTGCTCGCAGGGCTGGGCTGGGCGCGCTTCCGTCCGGCGGCGATGCGACCGCTTTATCTTGGCGTCGCTATCACCATCGTCATGAGCGCCTTCCTGGTCTGGCGCACGCATGTTTTCGTCGCGCCTTATGCCGCCAGCCACCGCATGATCGATGCTTCCAAGGCCGATGTCGTGTTGGTCGATCCGCGCGGCGGGCTCTATGTGACTGATCTGGTGCGGGGGCGCGACGGGGTTCCGGGGCGGCCGATGGTGATGAACCTCGGCATGCTGACGCTCGATCAGGTCGACGAGCTATGCGAGCATTATGTCGTCGAGCTGTTCGACCGCGCCGAATTCCGCCCGCTGGGCGTGCCGCTGGCCCGCTGGAACCTCGGGCGCATGGATGCACTGCGCGCGCATATGAAGGCAGAGGGGTGCGACAAGCCGGTGCTGCCGCCGCTGCCCGAGACGATCGAGGATGCACTCAACGCCTCGGGCGACGTGCTTTAAGGTCTGACGCCCTTCATATAGACACGCTTTCCGCCGATCCAGGTTTCCAACACTTGGGTCGCGCCTATGTCGGACGGGCGGGAGACGGAGATATCCCTGTCGATCAGCAGGAAGTCCGCGCGTTGTCCAGGAGCTAAGCTGCCGAAGCGCTTTTCGGCGAAGGCCGCATAGGCCGCCTGCCGGGTATAACCATCCAGCGCGGCTTCGAAGCTGATCCGCTGCTGCGGCATCCATCCGCCGGCCGGTTCGCCGTTCGCATCCTCCCGGCTCATGGCGACCGCTATGCCGGTGAAGCGACTGACGCTCTCACCCGGCGTGCCCGATCCGAAGGCGAGGGGCACGCGATTGTCGATCATCGTCTTCCACGCATAACCACCCTTCAGCCGTGCCTCACCGACGCGCGCCAACGCCGTACGCCAGCCCGACGCTTGACGCGCAGGCTGCATAGACGCGACGACGCCATTTTGCCCGAAGCGCGGCAGGTCGATGGGATCGACGACCTCAGCATGTTCAATCCGCCAGCGCCGATCTCCCTTGTAGGTCTGACCCAGTTCCGTGATCGCGTCGAGCAATTCGCTGCTCGCCGCGTCGCCCGTGGCGTCGACGGCGATTTGGAAATTGTCCATAGCCGCCCGGCTCATGACATTGCGCAATTGGGTGGCCGGTATCAGCGGGTAGCCACGTTGTCCTGCGGCATCGGCATAGTCGGTCTTCAACCATGCCCCGCGCGACCCCAAGGCACCGTCAAGCCCGAGCTTGAGGCCGCCCATCCGCAGATGGTCGTCGTAGAGCCAGGGCGTGGGCTCCGGCCCGGCGATCAGGACCATGTTTTCGAGCCCCAGCGCATAAGAAATGATCCTGACGCGCAGTGCCCCGCGGTCGGCCGAGCGCCGGAAAGCCTGCCAATCCTCTATACTGGTCCCCATGTCGGCGATCGCGGTGACCCCGTTAGCCAATAATTGCTGCTGCGCCTTTTCAAGCGCTATGTCTCGGTCCTTAGGGGCGGGCGCGGGAACGGCGCGCTGGATGAGTTCCATCGCTTTGTCGATGAAGACACCCGATGGCTTTCCGCCTGCCATCTCGATGCGGCCACCGGTGGGAGACTTGCTGGCCGTGGTCACATTGGCGGCGCGCATGGCGACCGAGTTCGCCCAGCCCGCATGGCCATCGACCCGCTCCAGCCAGACCGGTACATCGCCAGCCGCCGCATCCAGTTCGGCAGCGGTTGGGAAGCGGCCGAGCCCCCAGCGGTCCTGGTCCCAGCCGGTGCCGATAATCCATTTGCGGCCCGGATTGGCCGCCACATACCCCCTTATCCGGGCTTGCGCTTCAGCCAGGGAGCGCGTGCCGGACAGGTCCAGCGTGATGTGAGAGAGGCCCAGCGCCATCACCTGACCATGGGAGTCGATGAGGCCGGGAATCAGCGTCTTGCCTCCACCGTCGAGTTGAAAGTCCAGGCCCTTGGGCCAAGACTCGCCCTTCTTCAGCTTCTTCTTGCGTGGGGGCGCTTCATAGCGGCCGGGCAGCAGCTTCTCGACCTTGCCTTCATCATCGATCACCAACGCCCGGAAGCGAATGATCTTTCCGGCCGAATCCACCGTCAGGCCATTCACATTATCGATGACGCCCGACGCGAAGGCGGGCAGGGGCAACGCAAGCGCGGCGAGTGCCGCCAGCAAAGATCGCTTCATGCGCGCGTGATCCGCCGCACCAGCGCGCTTGTATCCTGGCGATTGCCGCCCATCGCCTGCACATCGGCGTAGAACTGATCGACAAGCGCGGTGACTGGCAGCGTTGCGCCATTGGCTCGCGCTTCCTCCAGCGCGAGGCCCAGATCCTTGCGCATCCAATCGACTGCAAAGCCGAAATCGAATTTGTCTTCAGCCATTGTTTTCCAGCGGTTATCCATTTGCCAGCTCTGCGCTGCGCCGCCCGAAACGGCCTCGAACACCTTGTCGAGGTCCAGCTCCGCCGCTTGGGCGAAGCGCAGCGCCTCGGACAATCCCTGGATAACGCCGGCGATGCAGATCTGGTTCACCATCTTGGTGGTCTGGCCCGCGCCCGCGCCCCCCACATGGACGATGCGTGCGGCGTAGCATTGCATGACGATCTTGGCCGCTTCGACGGCAGGTTCGGTGCCGCCGCACATGATCGACAGCCGACCATTTTCCGCGCCTGCCTGGCCGCCGGACACGGGCGCATCCACGCAGTGCAGGCCCCGGCTTTCGCCCTCCACGAACAGCTGTCGCGCGATCCTGGCAGACACGGTCGTGTGATCGATGAACAGGCCGCCCGGCTTCATGGTGCGGAAGGCGCCTTCGCGTCCTACGGTGACTTGCGAAAGATCATCGTCGGTGCCGACGCAGCTGATGACGATCTCCGCATCTTCCGCGGCCTTTGCCGGACTCACGGCGACGGCGCCGCCATAGGCTTCCGCCCAGCGCTTCGCCTTGCCGATAGAGCGGTTATAGACAGTCAGCTTGTGCCCGGCCTTCGCCAGGTGCCCGGCGATGGGGCCGCCCATGATGCCCAGGCCGATAAACGCGATATTAGCCATATGCCTCGTACAGTTAGCCGCGTGGCCTTTTGCCATAGGGCGAGATTTCGCCGAGGGCCAGTTTCTTCCGCCGTAAATTTGAGCTAGGGGCGACCTCATGAACACCTTGAGCAAGATCGAAAGCGCGATGCCGCTGCCCGTCACCGTCGATGACATATTGGCGGCGCGTGTGCGGATTTCGGGCGCGGTCGTGCATACGCCGACCTTGGTCAGCCAGACGCTGTCCGATATGCTTGGCTGCAAGGTCTTCCTGAAGTTCGAAAATCTCCAGTTTACCGCTGCTTACAAGGAGCGCGGCGCGCTTAATCGTCTGCTTCAGCTGGATGAGGCGGCGAAGGCGAAGGGCGTGATCGCCGCTTCGGCTGGCAATCATGCGCAGGGCCTGGCCTATCATGGCCGTCGCCTGGGGGTGCCGGTGACCATCGTCATGCCGGTGACTACACCGACGGTGAAGGTCACGCAGACTCAGGGCCATGGCGCGACCGTGGTGCTGCATGGTGAAAAGTTCGACGACGCCAGCACCTATGCGCGCCAGCTTGCCAAGGAACATGGACTGACCTTCGTCCATCCCTTTGATGAACCTGACATCATGGCCGGGCAGGGGACTGTCGCGCTGGAAATGCTGGAGGACGCGCCGGAGATCGACACGCTGATCATCCCGATCGGCGGCGGCGGGCTCTTTTCCGGCATGGCGACAGCTGCCAAGGCGATGAAACCCGACATCAAGGTATATGGGGTGCAGGCGGAGCTTTATCCGTCCATGTATGACCATATCAAACGGGCAAATCTGCCCTGTGACGGGGACACCTTGGCGGAGGGCATCGCCGTCAAGGAGCCGGGCGAACTCACCCGCCGCTTTGTCGAACGACTGGCCGACGACGTTCTGCTGGTCAGTGAACGCCATCTGGAAGAAGCCGTCAGCCTGCTGCTGCAAATCGAAAAGACGGTGGTAGAGGGTGCGGGGGCTGCTGGCCTTGCTGCGATGATCACGCACAAGGAACTGTTCGCCGGACGCAATGTTGGCCTGGTGCTGACCGGGGGTAACATCGATACGCGCCTGCTGGCCAACGTGCTGCTGCGCGATCTCGCGCGCTCCGGCCGTCTCGCGCGCCTGCGGATCATCCTGCAGGATCGGCCGGGCGCGCTTTTCCATGTTGCACGGATTTTCGATCAGGAGGCGGTGAACATCCTGGAGCTGTCGCATCAGCGGATCTTCACCAACCTGCCGGCCAAGGGACTCAGCCTCGATGTCGAGTGCGAGACGCGCGATGGCGATCATCTCGACCGCCTGATCGCCGCCCTTCGTGCAGCAGGTTATGAGGTCGCGCCGATTGAGGTCGCCTGACCGACGACCTTCGTCGGGAGTACGCATTTTTTTCGTGGTAAATGACCTTTTCATGGACGGCTGCGGGCGTCATAGTCTGTCCATGACTCAAAATTCGCGCAGCGTTTAGACGGAGACCGTGGCGTGAGCGCACCATTTCGTTTCCCGCGTTTCTTTGTGACGAACCCGAGCCCGTGCCCTTATCTGCCGGGCCGGAGCGAACGGAAGGTGTTCACCGAACTGAACGGCGACAATGCGTCGGAGCTCAACGATGCGCTTGGCCGCATCGGTTTCCGGCGCAGTCAGAATGTGGCCTATCGTCCGAGCTGCGCCGACTGCTCCGCCTGCGTGTCGGTTCGTGTCGTCGCTGGCGAGTTCACGCCTAACGCGACACAGCGCAAGCTCATCCGCCGCAACAGCGACCTCATCGTTACCGCCTGCAAGCCTTGGTCAACCGAGGAGCAGTTCGAACTGCTCCAGCGCTATCTGCGCGCCCGGCATCCGGGCGGCGGCATGACCGAAATGGACGAGATGGACTTCGCCGACATGGTCGAACAGACCCCGGTGGAAAGCCATGTCGTCGAATATCGCGAGCCGGGCGAAAATGGCCGCGCTGGTCGATTGATTGGCGCCTGCCTGACCGACCGGCAGGGCGACGGGCTGTCGATGATCTACAGCTTCTTCGATACCGAACTGGAGCATCGCAAGGGCCTCGGCAACTTTATCATCATGGATCACATCCTGCGCGCCGCGAAAGCTGGGCTCCCCTATGTGTATCTCGGCTATTGGGTCGAAGGGTCGCAGCGGATGCAGTATAAGGTTCGCTACCGCCCGCTTGAAAAGCTGAGCCGCAGCGGTTGGGTTCGCTTTGAACCACAGGAGCAGGCGCAGGCTATCCGTGGCGTGGTGCCGCGCGATGAGCCGCCGATCCCCATTGAGCTTGCGGGGATTTTCCGGAAGTAGGCTGCATCAGCCCGCAAGCTGCCATTCGTCAGCAGAATGCCGCATGGCAAGTGGCGGATAGCCATCGCGCTTACTTCGCTACCAGGGTCACCGCCTCAATCTTATTCCCATCCGGATCGCGGACGAACGCGCCATAATAATGCGCATCATAATTGGGCCGCACGCCGGGGGCTCCTTCGTCAGTCCCACCTAGTTCCAGCGCAAGCCTGTGGAACTCCCTTACCGCTTCCCTATCCGCCGCTTCGAAGCAGATGTGTACCCCGTTGCCGGATGAGGCGCGTTCCCCATTTACCGGAGTCTCTACGCTGAACACCACATCGGTGACGCCATAGTCCAACGAATGCGGGTAATCCCGAACGTTGCGATAGCCGAGCAGCGCCATCAGCGGATCGTAGAAGGCGCGCGCCCGTTCGATATCGTTTGTGCCGACCGACACGTGATGGATCATGCCGTTTCCTCCTGCCCGCCCAACTGGGCGCGGACAGGTTAAACGAGCGGCCCTATTCGCAGTTGCACTTCCGCCGGGCGGTGTGACGGCGATGCGAAGAGACCTCCGTCACATAACTGGTTTCGGTGACTACCGGGGTAACCACTATGGTGGTCGTGGTCGCCCCGGGGTAATAATAGCCGCCCGCGATATAGCCAGGAGCCTGAGTGGTGGTCACAAGGGGTTGGCCGCGGCCGCCATGATGCACGATGGCTGGCGGAGCTGCATAGGGCGGAGCGTCATAATCGACGCCATAGTTACTCCGGGCTTCGCCTTCGAAGCGTCCTTCATATTCGCCACTGACTACCCGCCCCTTGTCGTCCTTCCAGGTTCCGGTCCAGCGGCCCTCATATTCGTGCGGCGGCGGACCATCATGCGCAGTGACATCGTCGTCATAGGGCGCGCCCGGCGGCAAAGCGCCCTCATGCGCATCCCAATCCACATCGCTGCGATAGTCCCGTACATGTCCGTGCCGATCGACCATCACCGCGTCATCATAATAGCGGGACCAGCCATACCCATCCACCGGGGCGGGCAGGCCATAAACGCCATAGTTGGCGATGCGATAGGAGGGGTTGACCCAATAGGTCGGCAGGACATAGCCGATGACGGGCCGCCGGTAAGCAGCCCAACCGCCCGGCGCATGCCAGCCTGCGAACCAGCGTCCCTGGAAGCGCGGACCCCCGCGATGGACAACTGGTCCGCTGCCACGCATCATGCCATGCCCAGGCCGGGGACCCGCGAAGCTCTTGCCCATCAAGGGTAGTGCGGCGCTGGCTGAGAGCGCTTCGCCTGCCGATGCAGGAGCCGGGACGCTCAGGACAATGCCCGCGCTCGCCAGCATGATGCTCCAGATCCGCATGCCCAAACCTCCCGTTACCGCTTCGCGCCGTCGTGCGGCCACATGTTAACGGCTTGTTTAGCATGGTGATCCCCGACGATCCACGCGGGGAGGGTTAAGATATTGTCCCGAAACGGGTCAGGGATTAAGCGAGCCTTCCGCCGATCCGCTCTATCAGCGCCTCCAAGCCTTGCTGATCTGAAGCATCGAAGCGCCCGAAGGAAGGGCTGTCGAGATCAAGAACAGCGACGACCCCGCCTTCGACAATTATCGGAACCACGATTTCAGCGGCGCTCGCGGCGTCGCAGGCGATATGGCCAGGGAAGCTGTGGACGTCCGTCACCAATTGGGTCTGCGCCGTGGCTGCGGCAGTGCCGCACACGCCTTTGCCCAGGGCGATGCGGATGCAGGCGGGTTTGCCCTGGAAGGGACCAAGTAGCAGTTCACCGTCCACCATGCGGTAAAAGCCCGCCCAGTTGAGGTCCGGCAGATATTGCCAGATCAACGCGGCGAGATTGGCCATGTTGGCGATGGCATCGGGCTCGCCGGTGGTGATCGCTTCAGCGGCGGAGAGGAGGTCCGCGTAGAGCGCCGGCTTGTCACCTTGAGTCGAGGGTTGGAAGTCGAACATCTCGCTGCATCCTAATCCAGCCGCACTTTGCCGCGACCTTGTTTCACTGAGCTGCGCGCCTTCTTCGCATCCACCCTTCGCGCTTTGGCCGCTTTGCCGGGTTTGGTAGCGATCCGGCGGGGGTCGCGATGGTGCGCCTGCGCGATCATCTCGCTCAGCCGCTCTCGCGCATCCTGGCGATTTGCTTCCTGCGTGCGGAAGCGGGAAGCCTGGATCACGATTTCGCCACCGGAAGTCAGTCGCGAACCCGCCAACTCTTTCATCTTGCGAAAGGCATGGACGGGCAGACCCAGCTTGTAGAGGTCCACCCGCAACTGCACAGCTGTGGCGACTTTGTTGACATTCTGTCCGCCAGGGCCGCCTGCGGTAATGAAACGCTCTTCCAGCGCCTCTTCAGGAATATCAAAGTCCGGCATTGTCCAGATACTCCGGCCCGAAACCTGCCGCAGTGAAAGTGGTCGGCAGGGGAGCCGTCGCCTCGGCCGGCGCCTTGCCGGTGCGGGGGACGCTGAGAAAACGGCTGTGCAGCAGCATTGGTCCCTGGCCGTTTCCATAAACCGGATCGCCCGCGATGCCGAAGCCCAGGCCATGTAATGTGTGGGCGCGGATCTGGTGCGTCCGGCCCGTGCGCGGCGTGAAGATGATGAGGGCGCGCCCGTCAATTTCCGCCAGTTTGCGCCATTCGGTGACCGCCGATTTTCCCTCTTTAGCCGCGATCATGCGCCAGCCCTTGGCTGCGCTGCTCACCTTTTTAAGGGACAGTTCGATCGTGCCGCTTTCCAGTTCCGGTACGCCGTCCACCACCGCGACATAGCGCTTCTCGACCGTTCCGGCCTCAAACGCCGCAGCGTAGCGCTTGTGCGCCTTCGGATTGCGCGCCAGCAACAGGCAACCGCTGGTATCGCGGTCAAGCCTATGCACGGGCAGCGGCCATCGCTGAAAACCGAAGGTGAGCGAGGAAAGATGATTTTCCAGGCTCAACGACCCGTCGCGCGGTGCATCCACCGGCAGGCCCGCAGGCTTGTCGAGGATGATGGCCTCGCCATCGATGAAAAGAACTCGGTCATGTAGCAAGGACAAGAGACATTATCCGATAATTGGGATGATTGACGCGCGCGGGGCTTCCTATAGGGCGTGGAAGCCATGGAGAACAGGGGGGACGAGGCTCAGCTCCGGGCTGCACCATCCGAATGGGTGCGCGGGGGCGGACGGCTGGAATGGATCGATGTTGCGCGGGGTATCGGCATCATCGCTGTGGTGGTGGGGCATGTCTGGACACGCGGCCCGTTGCGTGATGCCGTTTACAGTTTCCACATGCCGCTATTCTTTCTGCTTTCAGGATTTTTGTCGCGCCCTCAGCCGCCGGCGCGCTTTGCGATCCGGCAACTGGCGTCGCAGATGCGGCCTTACGCGGCTTTTCTCATGCTGCTGATCGCCGCAGACTGGGTCATCGAGCCGCTGAAAGGCAACAGCCCTATCTTCGACCAATGGCCTCAGGATCTGGTGCCGGTTCTTCTCGGCGGCTCCTGGCTGCGCGGCCCCTTCACCATCTTCTGGTTCGTACCCTGTTTGATGGCTTCGCGTATAATCTTCAATGTGCTCTCTGCCCACTGGCCCGATCCGCTCGACCCTCGCTGGGCTTTGGCGATCGTCCCGGCTCTGGTCGGCGCCTATCTTTTGGGGGAAGTCACGCAGGCGTCGATCCTTGGCCTGCTGACCGTACCGATGGCGCTTGTCCTGCTCTGGGTAGGGGCCGCGTGGCAGCGTATTCCATGGCGGCGGTGGATGTGGGGGCCGCTGGCAGCCTTTTCTGTCGCAGGGTTATCCGCTGCCTTGCCCACGCTCAACATGAAGGCCGCCAACTATGGCTTGCCCTTGCTGTCCATTGCTTCGGCCATAGCGACCACGCTGCTTCTCTTCCGCTTTTCCGTGCGCATCGCTCCCTTCGGCGGATGGCTCGCCGCCATCGGCCGTGCCTCGCTCGTGATCATGTATCTGCATGTTGCGGTGATCCATTATTTGTCACCGCATTTTGCCAAGCCCTTGCTGTTGCTTCATGCGCTGTTGCTGCCGATCGCGATCTATTATTTGCTGCGCGCCAGCAGTTGGGGCCGACGCATATTCCTGTAAGCAAAAAAGGGGCCGGCGCACCCATCCCGCGCGCCGGCCCTATCGTTGCGCCTTGCGACCCAAGGCTCAACTGCTGCACTGAGAGGACGGTGCAGCCTATTTCTAACCGTGCAGCTTGATCGCCGTTTCAGCGATCCGCCGCCCCTGATATCTCGCGCCTTCCAGCTCGTCCTCGTCGGGCTGACGGCTTCCATCGCTGTGGGCGATGGTCGTCGCCCCGTAAGGCGCGCCGCCGCGCAGCTTGTCGACGCCCATCTGACCGGCGTGGCCATAGTCCAGCCCCACGATCACCATGCCGAAATGCAGCAGGTTGGTGATGATGGAAAAGAGGGTGGTTTCCTGCCCACCATGCTGGCTTGCGGTGGAGGTGAAAGCCCCACCCACCTTGCCGTTCAGCGCGCCACGGGCCCACAGGCCACCCGCCTGATCGAGGAACGCCGCCATCTGGCTGGACATGCGGCCGAACCGGGTGCCCGTTCCGATGATGATCGCATCATAGTCGGCCAGATCAGCCACGGCCGCGATTGGCGCATCCTGATCGAGCTTGAATCCCGCATTTCTGGCGACTTCCAGCGGCGCTGTTTCCGGCACGCGCTTGATGTCCACTTGCGCGCCCGCAGAGGCGGCGCCTTCTGCCACGGCCTTCGCCATCGTTTCGATGTGACCGTAGGAGGAATAGTAAAGGACGAGTACCTTCGCCATGGGGCTTCTCCAATCAAATGTAATGCATTGAACTCAAAAAGGTTTCTTGGAAGATGCGACCGCCTGCTCCGGATGAGGGGTGAAGGGAGCAGGCGGCCGCCAGGCCCGCGGGCCTATTCGCTATCGACCAGAACGATTTCGCTGTCCTCGATCGCGGTGATCGTGATCGGCTCGCCGCCCAGGATCGCGGCTCCATCGCGGGCTTCGAAGGTCTGGCCGTCAATCTCTATCCTGCCGGTCGCAGGGACCAGATAGAGGTGGCGTCCCTCGGCGCTGTCATAGGTCACGCTCGTCCCGGCCTTGATCGTGCCGCCCAGGAGACGCGCGTCGGCGCGGATGCGGAGCGCTTCCTTATCCTCCTCATAGCCGCTGGCGAGAACGACCAGCCGACCGGACCGGTCGCCTTTGGGAAAGGGCTTGGCTCCCCAACTGGGGGCGTCGCCCTGCGCCTTGGGAATGATCCAGATCTGGAACAAGGTCGTCGTTTCATTCTCCAGATTATATTCGGAGTGACGGATGCCGGTGCCGGCGCTCATCACCTGAACGTCGCCTGCCTCGGTGCGGCCCTTGTTGCCGAGGCTATCCTGATGCGTGATAGCACCCTGGCGGACATAGGTGACGATTTCCATATCCCGGTGCGGATGCGGGGGGAATCCGGTGTGCGGGGCGATTTCATCATCATTCCACACTCTGATCGCTCCCCAACCCATCCGGGCCGGATCGTGGTAGTCGGCGAACGAGAAATGGTGGCGGGCGTTGAGCCAGCCATGATCGGCATGGCCCAGCGACGCGAAGGGGCGGCGTTCGATACGGTTTTCCACGGTCGTGGTCATTGCTGTGCCTTTCGATACGGCGGGAGGTCATTCCCGCTTGCTTTCCGTCAATTTAGTCATCACGATCGTTTCTGAAATAAGCAGCATTGAAACGGATTGTTTCCTTATGCGTCTTCCTGACTTCGGAGCCTGGGCCATCTTCGCGGCCGTGGTGGAACATCGCAGCTTCACCGACGCCGCCAAGGCGCTCAGCGTTTCGAAAGCCACCGTGTCGAAGGCAGTGACCCGCCTTGAACAGCATCTCGACACCAGTCTGTTCAGCCGCACCAGCCGCCGTCTTGCGCTGACCGAAAGCGGTAAACGCTTGGCCGATCATGCCGCCCGTATCCTGGCGGAAGGGCAGGCCGCAGAGGAGGCAGCGCGGGATGACACGGCCGAACTTTCGGGCACGGTTCGCCTCGGCGCTCCCATGACCTTCGGGCTGCTGCGCGTTGCGCCACTGATTGCCGAGTTCACCAAGCTTCATCCCGCTGTCGATGTGGACCTCCATCTATCCGATGCGCGCATCGACATGATCGAGATGGGCCTGGACGCCACCATCCGCATCGCTGATATGCCAGACAGTTCGCTGCGTGCGCGGCGTTTGGCTGACGTCAACATGCACGTCGTCGCCTCTCCCGCTTATCTGACAGAGCGGGGGCGGCCGACGCATCCTGCCGATCTCGGCGCCCACGACTGCCTTTGTTATGCAAATGTCCCAACGCCCGACATCTGGCGTTTTTCCGGGCCAGGTCAGCAGAATGTCACAATTCAGGTTAGGGCACGGATCACCGTCAACAGTGGAGAGGCAATGTTGCCTGCGCTGCGGGCCGGGGTCGGCATTGCGCGGCTACCCGATTTCATCGTTGGAGATGCGCTCGCATCGGGGGAACTGGACGAGATATTGATCGACTGGAGACCGCCGCCTTTGGGCCTTCATCTGGTGACGCCGCCATCCCGCCTGAGGCCCGCGCGCGTGCAGGCGCTGCTGGATTTCGTCGCGGAACATCATGGATGCTAGCGGGTCGTTACACACACGAATCTATATTGACTCTATCTGAATCATTTTAGCAGCAAATCTTTGTAAATAGATTCAATTTCCCACGACTCGTGGATTTCTGCGGGTTAGCGAAAAATTAACCTTTGTCCTTCAGAAGTTTTTTGGTTAATGAATTGGAGCAGACGCCGTTCTGAGGGGTTGACGGGATCTGCAAGGACAGGGGCTTCACATGCGCGTTCTGCTAATCGAAGACGAACCGACCACCGCCAAGGCGATCGAGCTGATGCTCACGACCGAAGGCTTTAACGTCTATACGACCGACTTGGGCGAAGAGGGCCTGGATCTGGGCAAGCTGTATGATTACGATATCATCTGCCTCGATCTGAACTTGCCGGATATGCATGGCTATGACGTGCTGAAGAAGCTCCGCGCTGCGAAGGTGCAGACGCCGGTGCTGATCCTGTCGGGCATCGCGGAGATGGACAGCAAGGTTCGCTCTTTCGGTTTCGGCGCTGACGACTATGTGACCAAGCCTTTCCATCGCGAAGAGCTGATCGCTCGCATCCATGCGGTGGTGCGCCGGTCCAAGGGCCACTCGCAGTCGGTCATCCGCACCGGCAAGCTTGCCGTCAATCTGGATGCCAAGACCGTGGAAGTGGATGGCAACCGTGTCCACCTCACCGGCAAGGAATATGCGATGCTGGAGTTGCTCTCGCTTCGCAAGGGCACGACGTTGACCAAGGAGATGTTCCTTAATCATCTCTATGGCGGCATGGACGAGCCCGAACTCAAGATCATCGACGTCTTCATCTGCAAGCTGCGCAAGAAGCTCGCCCTGGCCTGCGGCGGGGACAATTATATCGAGACCGTCTGGGGCCGCGGCTATGTGCTGCGCGATCCGGATGAGGCAGTGGACCTGGAAACCAAGGTCGCCTGACCGAATAGCGTCATACAAGTTCTGAAAAGCCGGTGATCCTCCAAGGATCACCGGCTTTTTCCATATGCTGGAGAGGGAAGTTACAGGTTCTCCCTCCATCGACGAGTGCGATATCAAATAAAAAAAGGGCCGGTGATCCGTTGGGATCACCGGCCCTGCCTTGTCAGACGGTGGGGCGGAGAGGGGCGGGCTGAAAGCCCGTCAGGTGGGGGGGGAACCGCCCCGCGAGCTTTACTCGTCCGTCTGACCGGAAGACGCGCCGTCGTTCGACCCGAAGGCTTGTCCGCTTCCCGAAAGCTGTCCGGCGGCATTGAGTGAGGCCGCGCCATTCAGCGCATGACCTGCATTGCCACCGGTATTGCCGGTCCCAGACTGAGCGCTGTTCGCACCAGACTGAGCGCTGCCTGCTGCGTTGCCCGCGGCGTTAGCCGCACCGCTGGCTGCCGTGCTGGCCCGATTACGCGCGGCGTGAGCGGTGGCGTTGGCCTGTCCCTGCGCCGCTGCCGTCGCGGTCAGCGCACGGTCTCGTGCGGCGCCTGCGGCTTGGCTGGCGCTATCGCGAACACCGCCCACCGCGCTCGCTACATCGTTGGTGCCGAGCGTATCGGCGGTCAGGCCGCCGCTGGCTGAGCCGCTGGCCGAACCCGATGCGTTCGCGCCGTGGCTTTTGCCCTTGCGGCTTACCGAACCGGTGGCGGCCCCATCCGCGCGGCCAGAACCCGAGCCCTTTGCGCTGACCCGGCCATTCTGCAGGTCGATGCTGCGGTCGAGGCCGATACCACCCGACCCGTTCAGCGTGCCGCCCAGCGATCCGCCGACGCCGCCCAGGCCACCACCACCCAAGGCGCCACCAAGGCCGCCGCCCAGCCCACCGCCGCCGCCAAGCAGCTGGGCGGACGCAGGAGCCGCAGTCAGAGCGGCAAGGCAGGCAGTGGCAAGAATGAACTTCGCTTTCATCGATCGTCTCCTTGTTCGTTGTCGATCCGATGAAAGGAGAACGGGAGGCGTTCGCGGTTTAATCCCTCAGCCTGGAAAATTTTTTACAAGCTACTGAATATCAATCCACATTTCTGCAGTTGCCGCAGACCACACCGCGGCCGAACTCGCGCCTGCCTGGCTTTGCCTCCGCCTTCAGCGCGCTGAGGCTGCCAGCTGTGAAGAGCCTGCCAGCGACCAGCGGCGCAGCGAAGGATGTGCCGCGCACCCGTCCCTTGCCGCCGTCGCTGCGTGCTGCGTTCATGTCCGCGCCCGGCGCCGCAAAATCCACATGACGGGCGCGCCCCGCTTCGGGCAACAAGCGTCCGCGTCCATCTATGCCGGTTACCGCCACCACATCCGGGTAGGAAGCGGGATAGGCCGGGGGAGCGGCGGGACCGTCATTACCCACCGCCGCCACTGTAGTGACGCCCTTATCCCGGGCAAGCCGGATCGCCCCCGCGAGTAGCGGATTGTCCGGTCCTACCAGGCTCACCGTCACGACATCGACGCCCCGCGCTGCCATCCAACCCAGCGCGCGCGCAATGGCGAAGGCGCTCCCACCTGCGGGGTCATCGCCATAGACGTCTGCCGCCAGCAAAGGCGCGCCGGGGGCTGCGCCGCGAATGATGCGCGTTCCGCTGATGAGTGAAGCGACGGCTGTTCCATGTGAACTGGCTTTGGGCGCGCCGCGAACAAATCCGCGCTGTTCGACTTCACCAGTGAGCGAGGGGTGACGCGCCACCCCGCCGTCGATCATCCCCACCGCGCGTCCGCGTACAGAGCCTGCGGCTGCCAGAGCCGTCGCTGTCGCTACGGGCGTGGGACCGCTCGGAAAATAGAGATTGTCCGCGCTGGCTTCGGCTTCAGGCGCGATCGATCGCACTTGCTTCAACGCGCGCGGCAGGCTGCGCCCCTGCGGCACCCTCAGGCGGGTGACCGATAAATCGAGACCTTCGACCTCCTCACTTTCAACGCCATAGCCTGCGTTGCGGAGCGCCTCGACGCTGGTTGGTTTCGCGCCGGTCAGCAGGATCACGCCTCGCCGAGCCGGTTCTTTGCGATCGTCCAGTTCGATGCTGTCGCTGTGGCGGCGCAGCAAGTCGGTGACGCGAGCGGCCCTCGCGGCGACAAGCTGCTCAGCTAACCGCGCCGGGTTCAGCCGTTCCAGCCCGGTTTCGTCCAGCGTTCCATCCACGCGATCGAGCAAGCCAGGCACGATGCCGCCGGCCTGCCCCAGCGCACCGCCGGAGGAAGGGAGCAACTGCGCCTCCGCGCCGGGCCCGGCGAGCAGCAGTCCAATGGCGATCCAGGTTCGTCCCAATTTCATTTCGGCCTCTATACTCCCGGCCTGCGCAGAAGCGAATTTTTCGATCCTGTCCTTCGCAAAATGCGTCATTGCAAAAAAAATCCGATAGATGATCTGCTCTCAGGGATGAAACGTATGGCCAGGGCCGTTTCATCCTTTGACCATGCAATGGAGACCGGATGTCGTTCGAAAGCGATCTGTTGGCGATCCTGCCTCGGCTGCGGCGCTTTGCCGCCAGCCTGTCGCGGGACCGCGCCGATGGCGACGATCTCTGCCAGGCGGCGCTGGAAAAGGCGCTGCGAGCGCGCGATCAGTGGCAGCCGGGTACTAGGTTGGATAGCTGGATGTATCGGATCATGCGTAATGTCTGGATCGATGAGGGCCGTTCGCGGCAGCGCGCGGCCCGGACTTTCGCGCCGGAAGAGGCGGGTGAGCATGTGGGCCATGCCGGCGACCAGGATGTCGAGGCGCATGTGATGCTCTCGGACGTCGATCGCGCGATGCATGCCCTGCCTGACGAGCAGCGCGAAGCCATTGCCCTCGTCCTGGTGGAGGGCCTGTCCTATAAGGAAGCCGCAGAGGTTCTGGGCATCCCCATGGGCACGCTTACCTCCCGGCTGGTGCGCGGGCGGGGCGCTCTTATCGAACTGTTGGGGGAAGCGGCATGACCGACATTGATGAAGCAATGCTGATCGCCTGGGTCGATGGTGAACTGGATGAAGTGACACGCCGTCGCGTCGATCGCGCTGTTGCGGAAGACCCAGCGCTCGCGCAACGTCTCGAGACGCACCGTCGTTTGCGCGCTCGGCTTTCGGGCCATTATGCTCCGATTGCGGCTGAGCCTGTGCCGCCGACAATGCGTGGCCTGCTGGAAGACAGCACGAAGCTTGTCCCTTTCGCGCAGCCTGCGGTGCCGCGCTGGCGTAACTGGAGCATCGGCGGCGCGATAGCAGCCAGCCTCGTGTTGGGGCTCGGTATCGGCCGCATCTCGACCGGACCTGCGGGACCCGTTGCCGTCAGCAATGGCGTCATGGTTGCGCAAGGCCAACTCGCCTCTGCCCTGAACAGCCAACTCGCCTCTGCTCGGCAGGAAGGGCCGGTCCGCATCGGCCTCAGCTTCCAGCGGAAGGGCGGCGGATGGTGCCGCAGCTTCGAAGGCAGCACGCTTTCCGGAGTAGCCTGTCGGCAGGGAGAGGACTGGCAGGTCCGGCAGCTGATCCCCGGCACCGGGCCATCTACGGATTATCGTCAGGCTTCCTCTACTGATGATCGCATCACGGCAACTATCGAAGCCCTGATCGAAGGCACACCCGCGGACGCTGTGGAAGAAGCCGCAGCCAAGGCGAAGGGCTGGCGCTAGGTTGAATTCAGCGGTCTAGGTCTGCAAGAACCAACGCTCGGTTCCTTGCAGGCCGATAGCCGTCAGCTTGCCGCTGTTCCACGCTCCAGTATCGATACCGATCCGGTTGTGCTGTTCATCGACCTTGGCCGTGATGCTGTGGCCATGCACGACCATCGCGCCGTAATCGCCACGATGGGTCAGAAATTCGCCGCGAATCCAGTGCAGGTCGGCCGCCGTCTGAGCCTGCAGCGGTACGCCGGGCCTGATCCCCGCGTGGACGAACAGATAATCGCCCATCCTGAGCATGTCTTCAAAGCTATCGAGGAAATCGATATGGCTCCGCGGAACATGATTGAGCATCCAGGATGCGAGATCATCATCCGCCATCGCCGCCGATGACTCGGCGTCCAATCCATAGCTGGCCAGCGTCTGAACCCCGCCAATCCGTCGGCAGTAACCGGCAAACTGGGCACTTCCGCGGGCTGCGCTTATAAACACTTCCTCATGATTGCCCTTGATGAGGTGCACCTTATCGGCCGCATCCCGCAGAACGATGGCGCGCTCCACCATCTGCGCCGAGTGGGGCCCTCGGTCCACCAGATCGCCTAGCAGGACGAGATGGCAAGGGAGGGGAGAGCGCAGCGCGTCGTCGACTTCGATCAAGTCAAGCAACCGGTCGAATAGGTCCAGGCGGCCATGTATGTCGCCTATCGCATAGACGCGCCGGTCCTCACCGACAGTGGGCAACCGCCTCTGCCCTTCGCTGCGGCGGAGGAATTTCAGCATGGCAGGCCGCGCATGGAGGTCATCCTGGCGATCTTCGCACGCTTGTCAGAGTCGCGGCAATGTGACGCCTTGCTGCCCCATATATTTGCCCGCCCGGTCGGCATAGCTGACCTCGCAAGGCTCATTCCCCTTCAGGAACAGGAATTGGCACGCGCCCTCATTCGCGTAAATCTTGGCGGGCAGGGGAGTCGTGTTGGAAAATTCCAGCGTGACATGCCCCTCCCAGCCCGGCTCCAGAGGCGTCACATTCACGATGATGCCGCAGCGGGCGTAGGTGGATTTGCCAAGGCAGATCACCAGCACATCGCGCGGCACCCGGAAATATTCCACCGTGCGGGCGAGGGCGAAGCTGTTGGGCGGGATGATGCAGCATTCGGTCTTGCGATCGACGAAGCTGTTGGCCGCGAAATCCTTCGGATCGACGACCGCACTATCGACATTGGTGAAGATCTTGAATTCGTCCGCCACGCGCGCGTCATAGCCATAGGAAGACAGGCCATAGCTGATGCAGCCGTCACGGCGTTGGCTCTCCACGAACGGCTCGATCATGCCATAGGAAAGGGCCTGTTCGCGTATCCATTTATCCGACAAGATCGACATGGCTATTCTTGACTCTTCCTCGAAGAAGTAAGGCCCAAATCTCTGGGGCCAAATGCGAAAGGTAGAAGTTCGGTAAGACTGTGCTTCACCACAGAATCGCCGCTTGGTGACGCACAATAGATGGCGATCGGCCGTCCCGCCACCTGCTCCGCCTCGTTCAATATCTGGCGGCACCGGCCGCATGGAGTGACGGGCGTGGCTTGGCCGCCGACTATAGCGATCGCCTCCACATCGGCCAGCCGCCCTTGTGCATTGGCCGCCGCGAGCGCAACGGTTTCGGCGCAGAGCGACAGGCCATAGCTGGCGTTTTCGAAATTCGCGCCGACGATGACCGCGCCATCTGTCAACCGCAGGGCAGCACCAACGGTGAAGCGGCTATAGGGCGCATAGGCGTTCCCCATGGCCCCTCGCGCCGCCTCGACCAGTTCCTCGACGCCCTTTTCCCCGCTCATGGCGCCACAACGCCCCATCTTACTGGCCCTTCGATCCCGTCGATGTGCCGCATGTCATTGGCGGTCCACATCACCCATTTGCGCGTCGCATAATCGGGCGGGAAGAAATTGCCGTCCAGCCACAGCGTCCGGTTGATTCCGGACGCGATGTCATATTCATCCTCGAACTCATTGGAAACATTGATCAGCGCAGGCTTGCCGGCGTTGCTTTCGATAAGGTTCACCAAGGTGTTGAGTTCGGACAGAACCGCGTCACGCGTGGGCCGGGCTTTGCACGACGGGTCGAACGCCAGCCTGATTACCGGGGGCAGGGCAGCATTGTCACGGGGCACCGTCGTGACGAAGCGCGTCGCCTGCTCGGCCGCCCGTCTGCAAAGGCTGAAGTCCAGAACCGCGCCATAGCGCAGCCCTGAAGAACGCGCCGCCGACCAGTTGCGGGCAAAGGCGGGGTCGCGTCCCTGTGCGCCTTCCGCCGCGCGAATATAGGCGAAATCCACTCCATTGGCGGCCAGAGTGCCCCAATCGATCGCCCCATTTCCGGCGGCCACCGAAACCCCTTGAACCGGATAGACGTCGCGCCCCGGCGCCCAGCGACAGGCATAGGCCCACAGCGCCACCGCCAACAAGGCGATGATGGCCGCGCCCGCGAGTATGCGGACCAGAAACTGGCCTGAAGAATGCTGACGAATGTCCCCTTACCCCTTGATATGCAGCACGCAGATGAGCGTGAACAGGCGGCGTGCCGTATCGAAATCGACCTTGATCTTGCCCTCCAGCCGATCGATCAGCATCTCCGCCGCGTCATTGTGGATGGCACGCCGCGCCATGTCCACCGTTTCAATCTGCTGGGGCGACGCATTGCTGATCGCTTGATAATAGCTGTCGCAAATGGCGAAATATTCGCGGATCGGCCGCCGAAACCGACCCAGGCTGAGGATGATGGCCTCCAGCGGTTCGCCGTCTTCCCGCTTGATCTCGATCACCAGCCGTCCTTCCTCGACGCGCAGCAGCACGCGATAGGGGCCGGCATATCCGTCGGGATGGACGCGTTGAGGAGCGAAATGATTGTCCTCCAGCAGGTCGAAGATCGCAATCCGCCGTTCCTGCTCGACATCCGCGTTACGCCACAGAATCGTTCGCTCGTCGAGCGTGATGTCTATGATGCGCGGGTCGGTCATGAGCCCATAGTCCCTGCTGCTGCGGCGATGGAAAAGCAAGGGGAGTTCTCCACAGCTTTGCGGATCCGCTCACAGCTTGCCCCTTGCGTCGAGCCGCTCCGAAGGCGATGAGGGGCGCATGGTCGAATTGGTGCAGATAAACCCCGCCGCGGAAGCTGGCGCGCCCGGACTCCCTCGCAATGTGGAGGCGGAGGCGGCGTTGCTCGGCGCGCTGATGATCGACAATCGAATAGCGGAAGATGTGCAGCTGAAGCTGAAGCCGGAGCATTTCTTCGAGCCGCTCCATGGCCGCATCTACGAAGCTGTTATGAAGCTGGTCGAGCGCGACATGGTGGCCAATCCCGTCACACTCAAGCCGATGCTGGAGCAGGACCCCGCGCTCAAAGAACTGGGCGGCGTCGGATATCTTGCCCAGCTCACCGGTAACGGCGCAGCGCTGCTGGGCGCGCGTGACTTTGCTTCCCAAATATATGACCTCGCTTTGCTGCGCCAGCTTGTCAATGTTGGGCGAGAACTCGTTGAAAATGCTCTTGATACCAGCGAAGATGTCAATCCCCGCGAGCAGATCGAGCAGGCGGAAGTCGCGCTTTACAAAGTCTCGGAAGGCGAAGGTGAAACCGGCTCGGTCAAGAGCTTTGCCACCGCCACGACCATGGCCGTCCAGGTTGCGGAGCGGGCGCTGAACAGCGGCGGTCATGTCTCAGGGATCACGACCGGTCTCGCCAGCCTCAACGAAAAGATCGGCGGCCTGCACAATTCGGACCTCATGATCCTCGCTGGGCGCCCGGGTATGGGCAAGACCTCGCTTGCTACCAACATCGCATATAACGCGGCCTCGCGATGGATGCGGGATCATGCCGACGGCATTCCGCCGGAAAAAAATATGGGCGCCAAGACCGCTTTCTTCAGCCTCGAAATGTCCGCGGACCAGTTGGCTACCCGCGTTCTGGCCGAACAGTCGGGTATCAGCGGCGAAGCGCTACGCATGGGTAAGATCAGCCGCACTGATTTCCAGAACCTCTCCCGCGCCGCTCGTGAGCTTCAGGAATTGCCGCTGTTCATCGACGATACGCCCGGCCTTACCATTGCAGCGCTGCGCACCCGCGCCCGGCGGTTGAAACGCCGCCACGACATCGGGCTCGTCATCGTCGATTATCTCCAATTGCTTCAGGGGACCGGCAAGGGCAGCGACAACCGCGTGCAGGAAATTTCCGAAATTTCTCGTGGTTTGAAGACGTTGGCGAAGGAGCTTAACGTTCCGGTTCTGGCGCTGTCGCAGCTCAGCCGTGCCGTTGAGCAGCGCGAAGACAAGCGTCCACAGCTCTCCGACCTTCGTGAATCAGGCTCGATCGAGCAGGACGCCGATATGGTCTGGTTCGTCTTCCGCGAAGACTATTATGTCGCCGCCAAGGAGCCGGGAAACAAGGAAAGTTCGGAGCATCTTGAATGGGCGCAGGAGATGGAGCGCATCTACGGCTTGGCCGAACTGATCGTCGCGAAGCAGCGCCACGGCTCTACCGGGCGCATTCGCATGAAGTTCGACGCCAAGATCACCCGCTTCTCCGACTTGGCGGACGGCGGATATATGGGCGATTACGAATAACGCACCTCGCCCATTATCCTCCGGAGATTGTCGAAGGCTGAACGCTCACCGGATCAGCGCTTGAAATACCAGGATCAGGCCGATCAATCCGACTAGATGGACGAATGTCCTAATGACCGGCACACCAGCGGCGTAGAGCGGCAGGTAAATCGTTCGGGCAGCGAGCCATAGCCAGCCGCCGATGGCCGTCCATTCACTCGTCCGACCTGCAACAACGACACCTAGCAGGGTGACGATCGCGATCGGGTAAGTTTCCAAGAAGTTCGCCTGCGCTCGCACCAGCCGCCCGGCTACAGGCTCCAGAGGCGGAAGCGCCTCGTCTCGCGCGCCGACATTCCATTTCGCCCCATATTGCTTGGTCTTGAAGTGCGCCGCCGCGAAAATATGCGCCATCAGGAGCACACAGCTCCATGCCAGGATCTTCAGTTCAACCGCCATATCCGCCCCCTGCATCAGGATCGTTCTGGTGGCGACATTATCGGCAAGCGCTTCGTAAGGCTATGGGACTGATAAGGAACAACCCTCTCCCTAGAGCGGGAGAGGGTTGTTCGATTTGATAGCCTTCTAAATCAGAAGACCGGCTGATTGGCTGGATCGTCCGGATCAGCAACCGGAACCGGGATGGGCGTGACGGGCGAGTGAATCCCGCATTCCACCTTGTCCCATCCGCGCCAGCGGCCCGCGCGCGGATCTTCGCCCGGCAGCACCTTGGACGTGCACGGCTCGCAGCCGACGGACAGATAACCCTGCGCCTCCAGCGGATGGCGCGGCAGGTCATGCTCCTCAAAATAGGCTTCCAGATCGTCCTTGGTCCAATCACCTAGCGGATTGATCTTCAGGCGACCGTCCTCGACTTCGAACCGGGGCATATTCTGGCGCGTCGTCGACTGGAACGCTTTCCGCCCTGAAATCCATGCGTCAAGGCCCTGCTTGGCACGGCTCATGGGCTCGACCTTTCGGATATCGCAGCAGCCGTCGGGATCATAGGACCAGCGCAAGCCCGTCTCGTCCTTCTTGGCAAGCACTTCTGGGTCGGGAGTCACCGAACGGCTGTTGGTGAAGCCCATCCGAGCGATCAGCGTGTCCCGATAGTTCAGCGTTTCCGCAAACATCTTGAGCGTGTCGACAAAGATCACTGGAACGGTCTTGTCAGCCCGTGCAACCAAGTCCAGCAGCACAGCGCTTTCGGTGCCGAACGACGACACAACTGCGACTTTGCCGGCCAGCCCTTCGGAAAAGACGGTCTTCAGCATGGCCAGCGCGTCCACGCCTTCGAACCGCGCGTTGAGCGCGTCGGCATCCGCCTGGGTGAAGGCGGGGCGGGCGTCTATGACGTCAAGCTGGCGGGCAGGTTCAGCCATTCACACTCTCCGGGTGCCGTTTCGCCCACACCGGGCGGCGGCCATCGACGGTCTTTTGATAGACGTCGGCATAACGATTGAGCGCACGCTCCACGGCGGCATCGTCCAGCGCCTTGTCGGGCCGGAAGCTGTCGAAACCGCAGCGACGCATGGCGACAAGCTGGTCCACCAGCACATCGCCCACTGCACGCAGTTCGCCCTGATAGCCCGCCTCACGCAGAATACGGGCGGCCGAATAGCCGCGCCCGTCGCCATAGGCCGGGAAGTTCACCTCAACCAGCGACAGCCGGTCGATATAGGGCAGCAGTTCGCGTGCATCCTCGCCCGCTTCGATCCGCACCGCGGTCGAGTTGGACTGGCCGGTGAAGGATTCAACCGTCACGGCGGGTTCCTGCGTGGCTTCACCGTCGCGAAAAGACAGGAACTCAACCATAGATCGCCTCCTTGAAGGGCTTCATGCCGATGCGGCGATAGGTGTCGAGGAAGCGTTCACCTTCCTCACGCTGAGCAAGATAAAGATCCGTCACCTTCTCGATCGCTTCTACCACGCCATCTTCCGAGAAGCCGGGCCCTGTGATCTGACCAACGCTGGCATCTTCCGCGCCCGATCCGCCGAGGGAGAGCTGGAAATTCTCCACGCCCTTCCGATCGACGCCCAGCACGCCGATGTGGCCGGCATGGTGGTGGCCGCAGGCGTTGATGCAGCCACTGATCTTCACCTTCAGCTCGCCCAGTTCCTTCTGGCGGCCAGCGTCAGCGAAGCGTTCCGACAGCTTCTGCGCCAGCGGGATCGACCGCGCATTGGCAAGGCTGCAATAATCAAGGCCGGGGCAGGCGATGATGTCGGTGATCAGGTCCAGATTGGCCTCAGCCAGTCCAGCCTCATCCAGCTTCTGCCAGATGGCGTACAGGTCCGCCTTCTTCACATGGGGCAGGACCAGGTTCTGCGCATGGGTCACGCGCAGTTCGTCGAGCGAATATTGCTCGGCAAGATCCGCCACCAGCTCGATTTGTTCCGCCGAAGCGTCGCCCGGGATGCCACCGCGCGGCTTCAGGCTGATGTTGACGATCGCATAGCCTGGCTGCTTGTGCGCGGCTACCTGACGATCGACCCACAGCGCAAAGGCCGGATCGGCACGATCGATCTCGTCGCTCAGGCCCTGCTCATAAGCCGGGTTGGCGAAGAACGGCCGAATGCGCGCCAGTTCCTCCACCGGCGGGTTGAGGCCCAATTCCCGCATATGCGCGAATTCTTCCTCGACCTGCCGCTTATATTCCTCGACGCCCAGCTCGTGGACCAGGATCTTGATCCGCGCCTTGTACTTGTTGTCGCGCCGGCCATAGCGGTTATACACCCGCAAGCAGGCTTCCAGATATGGCACGATTTCATCTTCGGGCGCGAAGTCCCTGATGAGAGGTGCGACCATCGGAGTACGGCCCATGCCGCCACCAGCATAGACTTCCGCGCCGACCTGCCCATCGCGCGACACCAGCTTGAGGCCGATATCGTGCAGCTTCATCGCCGCACGATCCTCTTCGGATGCGATCACGCAAATCTTGAACTTGCGCGGCAGGTAGGTGAATTCCGGATGGAAGGTCGACCACTGACGCAGCAGCTCCGCCCAAGGGCGTGGGTCGGCTACTTCATCCGCCGACACGCCCGCATATTGGTCGGACGAGATATTGCGGATGCAGTTGCCGCTGGTCTGGATGGCGTGCATCTCCACCGTCGCCAGTTCCGCCAGAATATCCGGCGCATCGGCCAGCTTGATCCAGTTATACTGGAGGTTCGTGCGCGTGGTGAAATGGCCATAGCCCCTGTCATATTTGCGCGCGATCTCGCCCAGCTTGCGCATTTGCCGCGCGTTCAGCGTGCCATAGGGGATGGCCACGCGCAGCATATAGGCGTGCAGCTGCAGATAGAGGCCGTTCATCAGCCGCAGCGGCTTGAACTGATCCTCAGTCAGCTGCCCGGCCAGGCGCCGCTGCACCTGATCACGGAATTCCTCGACGCGCGCGTCAACGATGGACTGGTCGTAGCTGTCGTAACGATACATGGTTCAGATCACCCAGTTGCCGGCATCGGCGTCATTCGGTTTCAGCGTCAGGTCGGGACGCACGGTCGGACCAAGCGCACGGATACGATCCTTGATATGGGCCGGGCGCACGCCTGCGTCAGTGACGGTGGCGTCGATCACATAAGCGCCGACGACCCGTAGCGCAGCCTCTTCCGATCGCGCCAGCTCCTCACCTTTTTCGCCCACATCGACGGAGTCGCCGACCTGCCGCGACCAGCCGTCGCCTGCCCACCAGATCACGTCGCCGGTGCCAAGGTCATTGCCGGTCAAAATCTTCACGAATTCATCTCCGCCCCATTGTTCATCTGCGCGGCCCAACCGACCAACGCGTCCTGCGCCAGCGCATAGGCCGCCACATCGCCAACCACAATCAGGGCTGGGCTTTTTACTTTTTCCCGCCCGACCATATCGCCGAGGTCGGCAAGCAGCGTCCGCAAAGTCCGCATGTCAGACCGCGTCCCATTTTCCAGCACAGCCACCGGGATCGCAGGGGACACGCCGTCGGCGATCAGCTTGTCCGCAATATCCGCCGCCGTCGCCACGCCCATGTAGATGACGAGCGTGCGGCCGTTGCCCGCCAATCCCGACCAGTCTTGATCCGTCAGCCCCTTGCACTGTCCAGCCACGAAGCTGACCGCGCTCGCCGCATCGCGATGGGTGAGGGGAAGCTGCGCCTGCGCTGCGCAGCCGATCGCCGCGCTGATCCCCGGCACAACCTCCACCGGCACGCCTGCCGTGCGGCAAGCTTCCATTTCCTCGCCGCCGCGTCCGAAGACGAACGGATCGCCGCCTTTCAAGCGCACCACAGAGCGTCCGGCTAAGGCCAGTTCCACCAGCAGCGCGTTGATCCCTTCCTGCGGCATCGAGTGGCGGCTGCGCTGTTTCGCAACCGAGATCAGCTCGGCGCCAGGGGAAGCCATCGCCAGAATCTCGGACGACACCAGCCCGTCATGCACGATCACCTCCGCCTGCGCGATCAACCGCGCAGCGCGAAGCGTCAGCAGTTCCGGATCGCCCGGACCCGCGCCGACGAGAAAGACGGTGGCAGGTGCTTTTTCGGCCATGCTGGCCAAATGGCGAAAAGGTCCAAGCGTTTCAATTCAGAATGCTTTGCCCGGCGCGTAGGAAAATTTGGGCTGGCTGATCGCCGCTCCTGTCCATCCCGGCGAAAGCTGGGATCTGAAGTGGCCAGGTTCAATCGCCCATGGCGCTCGTATCAATATCCTTCAGTCCCACACCGATGGACGCGCGCGGCTGCTCGATTTCTGCTGAAGAGACGGGATAGGCGCAATAATCCGCCGCATAATAGGCGCTCGGCCGGTGGTTGCCGGAAATGCCGAGCCCGCCGAAAGGTGCTGATGACGACGCGCCGTTCGTGGGCCGATTCCAGTTCACGATGCCGCAACGCACATTCGCCCAAAACTGATTATATTGCTCCGGCGATCCTCCGATCAGCGAAGCGGAAAGCCCATAGCGGCTGTTATTCGCCTCCGCGATAGCGGCCGGGAAATCCGGCACCCGAATGACCTGCAGCAAAGGCCCGAACAGCTCGACGTCAGGGCGCTCGGCCATCGCAGTCACATCGATGATCGCAGGGCTCAGGAAAGGCCGCTCTTCGGACAGGCGGACCAGGTGCTTTATCGGCCGGCCGCCATGACTCATCAGATAGAGGAAACTTTCCGTCAGCTGGTCAGCCGCCTGGTTGTCGATCACAGGTCCCATGAAGGGCGCCGGGTCGGCATGGGGATGGTCGACGATCAGCCGGTCAGCGATCTTCTTAATTTCCGGGACCAACAGGCCGGCCAGCTCTTCCTTCACGATCAGCCTGCTTGCCGCCGTGCAGCGCTGGCCGCTCGACAGGAAAGCCGACTGCACGATCAGGGCCGCGGCGCTCGCTATGTCCCCTGTATCCCATGCGATGATGGGATTATTGCCGCCCATCTCCAGGGCCAATATCTTGCCCGGATTTGACGCGAATTGGCGATTGATAGCGATTCCCGTCGATGCCGAGCCGGTGAAGAGGATGCCATTCACATCCCCATGCGCTGCCAGCGCCTTGCCTTCATCCGGTCCCCCCAGCACGAGGCGCACCACGCCCTGCGGTACGCCCGCCTCGTGACAGAAACGGACCAGCATCTCCCCAACTGCAGGCGTCTTTTCGGAAGGCTTGAACAGCACGCCGTTGCCCGCCAGCAGCGCCGGGACGATATGCCCGTTCGGCAGATGCGCCGGAAAATTATAGGGGCCTAGAACGGCCATCACGCCATGCGGTTTGTGCCGCACCGACTGGCGAGCGCCCATGGCCGCCTCCAGCCGCCGCTGGCCCGTACGTTCGGAGTAAGCCGCGACTGAGATATCGACCTTGTTCATTACGGCCGTAACTTCAGTCCGTGCGTCCCACAGCGGTTTGCCGGTCTCGCGCGCGATCAGATCCGCCAGCGCTTCCTCATTGGCGCGCACGACATTAACGAAACGGCGGAGCGTCTCGATCCGATAGGCGATCGGCTGAGCGGCCCATGACGGCCATGCCGCACGAACCCGCGCGACCTCGGCCTCGACATCGCTGGCAGTCCCTTGCCACAGGAGTGCGCCAGTGGCGGGTTCGGTCGAAGTCAGCGTTGCAGGCATGCAAATGATATGGTGGATAATGGCGCGTTAGGGAAGGCCTCGCAAACTTCCCTGCACTGAAGCAAAGTCACGGCACCACCGGACCAACGCCCATCGCCTCGCCCATCCTTCTCACCGCCGCAACCTTGGCGTGCAATGGTCCCCAATCATCCCTATCTGCGATCGCACTCCAGATTGCCTCGACTTCATCGATGTGCATCGAACAAGGCGCAGCGTCCTGCCAATAGGGATGCTCCTCCTTTTCACGCGCCTCGAACCCGGCGACAGCATCGCGGAATGCCGCCCAATCCTGCCCAGAATAATCCGTTCCCTCACGCGGGTCGCCGCCGCGCCAGTCAAAAAAGAACCGGTCGATCGGCGTTTCAGTTGCCGCCATCGCCCGCACGGCAGCTTGGATCATGGCATTGGCATCGCCCGAGGGGACAAGGCCTAGCCGCCAGCAGAAACGGCGCACCATCGCTTCGCCAAAAAGCTGCGGGAAGCGTTCCAGTTGCTCGATCAGCGGCTCCGCTTCCACCAGAGGCCTCAGCGATACTGCGAGTTGCGCCACATCCCAATGGATCGCTTCTGCCTGCCGTCCGAAGGCATAAAGGCCTGCATGATCGAAATAGGCTGCGGTAAAGCCGGGCTGCCACAACGGCGTGAAGCGCCACGGCCCATAGTCGAAGCTCTCGCCTGTCACATTGATATTGTCGCTATTCAGCACGCCATGGACGAAGCCCGCGACCATATAGCTTGCCGCCAGATCCGCCGTCCGCTCGACCACGCGGCCTAGCAACTGTGCCGGGGCGTTATTTCCTGGCTCCTCGGCATAGAGCTTTCTCAGAGCATAGTCCGTCAGCCGCTCCAGCAACGCCTTGTCATCGAAGTAAGCGGCCCTTTGAAACGAGCCGATGCGGATATGCGAATGGCTGAGACGTACCATCACCGCTGCGCGGGTAGGGGAGGGCTCGTCATTGCGCTCCAGCGCCTCGCCCGTCTCGATCAGCGAGAAGGTCTTGGACGTATTGACGCCCAGCGCCTCCAGCATTTCGGTCGCCAATATTTCGCGCACGCCGCCTTTCAGCGTCAGCCGACCGTCGCCGAACCGGCTATAGGGTGTCTGCCCCGATCCCTTGGTGCCCAGATCCAGCAGCCGCCCCGCTTTATCCCGCAATTGTGCAAACAGGAACCCGCGCCCATCGCCGATATCGGGATTATAGGCCCGGAACTGGTGCCCATGATAACGGAGCGCCTGCGGCTGCGGCAGATTATCCGCCAAAGGCTCGAACCGCCCGAAATGCCTTACCCATTCCTCATCCGTCAGCCCTTCCAGGCCCACGCTCGCCGCCGCTCTGTCATTCCGGAAACGTAGGATCGTCTGCGGAAAATTGGCGGCCGCGACGTCATCGGCAAAGTCCGGCTGGAGATCGAATATTTCCTTTGCCGGAATGTATCTGGTGGCTTGCGAGGATTTGTCCATGCGGCGATATGGGGGAGCAGGGTAGGAAGTTGCAACCGCTGCCACAAACCCATGTAAATGAGGGCGCACGACCGTTGACCAAATTCACCGACGGATATTGGTGGTCCCCCGATGGCCTCAGGCTTCATTATCGGGACTATGCCGGCGGTGACGATGGCCGGCCGCCGCTGCTTTGCCTCCCTGGCCTGACGCGGAACGCTCGGGACTTTGAACCGCTGGCAGAGCGTCTCGCCGGTGAATGGCGACTGATCTGCCCCGACATGCGCGGTCGCGCCGAAAGCGCGCAGGCGAAAGATCCGATGACCTATGTCCCGCTCACCTATCTCCAGGATATCAGCCGCCTTCTGGCCGACCTGGCCATCACCCGTTTCGTTGCCGTGGGCACTTCGCTTGGCGGCTTCATCACCATGTTGATTGCTGCGACACACAAGGAATGGCTCGCAGGCGCGATTCTCAACGACGTCGGTCCGAAGTTGGAGCAGGCCGGGCTCGACCGCATCCGAACTTCTGTGGGTGTCGGCCAGTCACACCAGAGCTGGGTCCAGGCCGCCCGCGCGCTGGAGGAGGCGAACCGCGACATCTATCCCCGCTACGGGCTGGAGGAATGGCTGGCCATGGCCAAACGCCTTTACCGGCTCAACAGCGGCGGCCGCGTCGTGCTTGACTATGACATGCGCGTTGCGGAGCCGTTGCGCATGGCCGGCGGAGAGGCGGGCGTTGATATGTGGCCTGTCATGAAGGCCTTCAGCGATGTTCCGACGTTGATATTGCGCGGCGAGCGATCCGACCTGCTCAGCGCCGCAACCGCGCAGCGGATGGCGGCGGAAATCGGGCCGAGCGCAGAACTCGTCACTGTCCCCTACGTCGGCCATGTTCCAGTGCTGGACGAACCGGAAGCCGCCGCCGCAATTGACCGCTTGCTCTCGCGGGTTCTGCATGGCTGACATTTCCCAGCGGCCGCCCCGGCTGCTGCACGTGCATGGCAGCTTCTCGCTTGGCGGGAAGGAAGCGCGCGCTGTGCGCCTGATGAACCTCTGGGGCGACCGGGCTCAGCACATGATCGTCAGTGCCGCGCCTCAAGCCATGGGCGCGCGCGCGGCGATCGATCCGTCTGTTTCGGTCAGCTTTCCCGAATCCCCGCCGCTCACCGGCCGGCCCGGCCCGATGCGCTTCCGTGCGCTCGGTCGGTTTCTGTCCGGCTTCGATCTGGTGCTGACCTATAATTGGGGTGCGATGGATGCGGTCATGGCTCACCGCTTCTGCTCGCCCTTTCTACGGATGCCGCCGCTTATTCACCATGAAGACGGGTTCAACATAGAGGAAGCCGAACGGCTGAAGACGGAACGCAACCTCTATCGCCGCCTCGCGCTTCAGCGGGCGAGGGCCGTGGTCGTGCCTTCGATCCGCCTGGACGGGATTGCGCGTACGATCTGGAAACAGCCTGCGTCGAAGGTTCATCTGATCCGCAACGGTATCGATGTCGAGCGATATGCCGGGCCGGTTGCTGCTGACGCGATCCCCGGCCTGATGCGGTCGCCGGGCAAGCTGCTTGTCGGCACTTTGGCTGGACTGCGCCCCGTCAAGAATATCCCTCGCCTGGTACGCGCCGTCGCGCCTCATCGAGACCGGCTGCAACTAGTGATTGTTGGCGACGGCCCGGAACGGGATTCGATCCTGGCCGAGGCGGAGCGGCATGGGCTCGATGACATCTGCATGCCGGGCTTCCTTTCCGACCCATGGCGTTTCTTGGGAGCGCTCGATATTTTTGCGCTGTCCTCCGACAGTGAGCAGTTCCCGATTTCGCTCGTGGAGGCAATGGCGGCGGGATTGCCAGTGGCCTCGATGAACGTTGGTGACGTCGCACAGATGATCGCGCCGGAAAATCAGTCCTTTATCGTGCCTGACGAAGCGGCGCTCTCGGCTGCCTTGAAAGACCTAGCCGACAGCGCAGAGCTTCGTACGCGTCTGGGTGAAGCCAACCGCCATCGTGCTGAACGGGATTTTAACGAAGCCGCAATGGTCGATGCTTATGCCGCCCTATATGGACAGGCACTATCCAGCCCCCATATTTTGCGGTAGGGCGCGCCCCGGATATTCGTCATCGGTCACGAAAGCTGCTATAGAGCGGCTTTTATCCGATCGGGGACCCAGCAGCTTTTTGCGCGGGAGATTGCGTTGTTCAAGGGTTTGAAGCCCATCATCTATGGTGGTCGTGAAGTCTGGCCGCTGGTCGAAGGCGGGAAGGGCGTCGCCGTATCCAATCACGCCAGCTCGGGAGCTTGGGCTGCGGCAGGCGGTATCGGCACCGTTTCGGCGGTGAACGCCGACAGCTATGACAGCATGGGCAATGTCATCCCGCAAATCTATCATGGCCGCACTCGCCGCGATCGCCACGAAGAACTGATCGCTTACGCTATCGACGGCGCTGTTGAGCAAGTGAAGCGCGCCTTTGAGATTGCGGGCGGTAAGGGCGCGATCAACATCAACGTGCTGTGGGAGATGGGGGGCGCCCAGCGTGTGCTGCACGGCGTCCTTGAAAAGACCAGGGGCATGGTTGCGGGCGTCACCTGCGGCGCAGGGATGCCCTACAAGCTGAGTGAAATCGCGGCTTCCTACGGCGTCAGCTATCTTCCTATCGTCAGCTCCGGTCGTGCCTTCCGCGCCCTTTGGAAACGCGCCTATTCAAAGGCTTCGGAATGGCTGGCCGCGGTCGTCTATGAAGACCCCTGGCTGGCGGGCGGCCACAACGGCCTGTCCAACGCCGAAGATCCGCGACAGCCGCAGGACCCCTATCCCCGCGTCCGCGATCTGCGCGCGACTATGCGCGAGGGCGGCATTTCCGACGATGTGCCGATCGTCATGGCGGGCGGCGTTTGGCATCTCAAGGATTGGAACGACTGGATCGACAATCCAGAACTGGGCGCGATCGCCTTCCAGTTCGGCACGCGTCCGCTTCTCACTCAGGAAAGCCCGATCCCGGACGAGTGGAAGCAGCGTCTGACGCAGCTTGAGCCCGGCGATGTGCTGCTCCACCGCTTCTCGCCCACTGGCTTTTACAGTTCGGCGGTTCGAAATCCCTTCTTGCGCCAGCTGGAAGCCCGGTCGGAACGGCAGGTTCCGTTCAGCACCGAACAGGCGGGTGACCATACGCATCAGCTCGATGCGGGCGTGAAGGGCAAGAATTTCTGGGTCACGCGTGGCGACCTGCTACGCGCCCGGGAGTGGGTGGGGCAGGGCTTCACCTCCGCGCTCAAGACGCCGGACAACACGTTGGTATTTGTCACCGAAGAGGAAAAGGGCGAAATCCGCAAGGATCAGACCGACTGCATGGGCTGCCTCAGCCAGTGCGCTTTCTCCAGCTGGATGGATAGCGAGACCAACTCGACTGGTCGCCTCGCCGATCCGCGCAGCTTCTGCATTCAGAAATCGTTGCAGGAAGCTGTCCATGGCGGCGACCTTGACAAGAATCTGCTGTTCGCGGGCCATGGCGCCTACAAGTTCAAGCAGGATCCCTTCTATTCCAACGGCTTCGTGCCCACCGTGAAGCAGCTGGTCGATCGCATCCTGACGGGCCACTGATGGCGGATATTCAAGGATTGGCGGTGCTGGAATATCACACACCGCATTTCGACATCGTGCGCCCTGGGCAGTTCGTTCTCTGTGCTGTCTCGGGCGCGCGCATCGATCTCGACGATCTTAAATATTGGAGCGCGGAGTTCCAGGAAGCCTATCGCGGCCCCGTGGAAGCGACACAATCCTTCCTCCGCCACCGCGGCCTTCAGACCGTCTGACCTTCATCCTTTCTGTTCCCTTCTGCGCATTGCTGCGTTATCCTCTGCAAGCAGGCGACAAAGATCGCCGCATGCGGAAGGATGTCAGCGATGTCGCGGATAGATATCTATGGCGATCGAATTTGCGTCGCCACCAGCTTTCTGATCGTGGGCTGGTTCATTTACAATATCCTCTTCTAAGCGGACCGGTACGCTCGAGCGCTGGCCAATAGCGGCAGTCTCGGCTGCTAAAGCAAAGCTATGTTCCCTTTCTCAATTGAATGAGTAGATAAGTTCGTGAGCGCCATGCTCCGCGGCTTTTGAAGGATGTCAGCTTGCTCCGCGTCAACAACGGCTAAAGCGCACGGCCATGATGCGACCACGCAAGGTTTCGTGTTCCTCCGCAAATGGAGAAAAACGATGACCCGCAAATCTGTTCGCTCACAGCACAAGCGCCCTTCCGACCGGCGGCGCGACATTTACCTGCCCCACTCCTCCTGGTCCCGGACGTCCGCCGTGCCAGCGAATGCGGCGATAGCGCCCGACGACTTCTGGGCGCGCCTCGGCCTTTGATCAGCGGAAAACGACGGTCTTACCACCGTTCAGCAGCACCCGGCGGTCGGCGATCCACCCGACCGCCCGGGCCAGCACCTGCGCTTCGATATCCCGGCCGATGCGGATCATGTCTTCCGCTGTCGCGCGGTGGTCCACCCGCTCGACTGCCTGCTCGATGATTGGTCCTTCATCGAGATCCGCCGTAACGAAATGCGCCGTCGCACCGATCAGCTTGACGCCGCGCTCATGCGCCCGGTGATAGGGACGCGCTCCCTTGAAGCCGGGCAGGAAGCTGTGATGAATGTTGATGCAACGCCCCTCAAGCCGCCCGACAAGCTCTTCTGACAATACCTGCATGTAGCGGGCCAGGATCAGATAGTCCGACCGCGTCCTGCCGAAAATCTCCAGCAAAGCCGCTTCCTGCGCGGCCTTGTCCCCATTGGGTGGCAGTTCATGATAAGGAATGCCGTGCCATTCGGTGATGCGCCGCATGTCGGGATGGTTGGACACCACCCCCATGATATCTATCGCCAGCGTGCCCGTCTGCCAGCGGTGCAGCAGGTCGGCCAGGCAATGCGATCCTTTCGACACGGCGAGCAGCATGCGCGGCTTTTCATTCGCCGGCGTCATCCGCCAGTCCATGTCGAAGCGCGTCCCGATGGCCTCGAACTCGGCCTGCAGCCTCTCGGTGTCCGCCATTCGCCCATCGGTCGCCTCGAACGCCACTCGCATGAAGAAGCGGCCTGCTTCCCGATCGGCATATTGCTGGCTGTCCGTGATGAAGCCGCCTCGTTCCGCCAGAAACTGGCTAACGGCAGCAACGATGCCGACGCGGTCGGCGCAGACGAGCGTCAGCACCCAGGAAGGGACAACCGGATTGTTCAAGAACGCCTCCGCCAATGATCGGGAACGCCGTTGCCCTATGGTGGCTGCATGATCAAGCCGTTAAAGGGATCAGCCCTTCACGCTCGTCATCGCGAAAATGCCGGTGGCGTTGCCTGCGTCGAAGGACAGGTCCAACCTTCCTGTCTCCGGATCGATGTCTCGGCTGATAAATTCGTAAAATGATCCGGGCACTTCTCGGAGGTTTCTGCCCGCGAACATTCGTTCAACGGGATCTGCCCGCAACGCCGTCTGGCGAACGCGCCCAGTGCGGGATATTTCGATCTTGTCCTTGATCGGCCAATCCTCGCCCTTCAGCCGGTCGGCCAGCGCGGCAACGTCCGTTACCCGATCGGTGGCGTGATTGAAGGCGTTGCCTTCCGTAGCGATCCAGGCCGCTTCATGAGACCTCGACAGCAACAGCTCATAATCCTCCAGCGTGACGGGATCATGCTGCCGGTCGAATGCCGATACCAGCACAGGCAGGGCCGCCACGGCTTGGTCGAAGCCCACCGGTTCTCCCTGAGCATAGCTTTCGAGAAGTCTTATGCTGTCAGCGTCCAGCGGATCGCGCGAAGTCCCGAAAGTCCGGGCCGCGGCCTCGGCAAAATCGGCGTCAAATCGATCAACATGCAGTTCGGACAGGAAGAATTGCGGAATATCTTCCGATGCGTCCGCGTGGGCATAAGCCCGGCCGGTCATTTTCAGCCGGTCGAGCGGATAGACGCCCGCGAGGCAGTAACCCAAGGGCAAGAAGATGCGCGTGAAAGCGTCTTCGCCAGCGGGCAGGGCGCCGGTCGGCCCATCGGCCAGGCGAACCGTTCGCAATGCGCCATGGTCGAACATCACCTTGCCGCCGCGCGCAAGCGTATCCGCAACATAGGCTGCTCCGCTCGGAACTCGCTCAAGAAGGCCATGAAACAGGACGACGTTCATAGCCATCGCAAGCGCCGCCCGCGACACGGCCGGACCTCGTTCCTCCAGCAATGATGGGGCGATGGTCAGAGCCGCCATGACTTGCCGGGCAGCAGCTTGCCCCAGCACCGCTTGGACGAGCCCGGCGATATGCCCCTGTTCACTTGCCACGGTCATGACGCGCTCCACAGACAGAGCGTCTGTTATCGCTCGTGGCTCTTGAACTGCCAAGAGGCCGCAGCCTCGATCAAATCACATTTTCCGGGGCATGCAGTCTGCGCCAGCCGCCTTGATCGCGCCGCAAAGCCGTGTGGCTTCAGCATTGCTGGCCAAGGGTCCCGCCTGCAACTTGGTCACCGCGCCGCCCTTCACCAGAAACAGCTGATAAGCGGAAAGACCAGAAACCTTGCCCCGCAGGCTGTTCCAAAGCGCCCGCGCACGGCCCTCTTCGCTGAACGCGCCCAACTGGACGCGCCAGCCGCCGCTCGCCGCCGCGCGAGGAACCTCTGTCTTGGCAGGCGCCTTGGGAACCGATGCTTTCGGCGCTTCGACAGCCGCAACCGCTTTGGAGGCGACGGGCTTAGACTTCACAACAGCTTTCGGCGAAGCAGGCTTGTCTGCATCCGGAGCGGCCGGCAGCGTTGCGGTGGCGAGCGGGGGCGGCCCGTCCCGCGTGACAGGCATGCTGGACGTGCGGCCATTAGCCTCCGCAAGCGCCGTCACCTCCTTCTGACCCATCTCTCGAGCGAGGGCGAGGCCCTGCTCACGCTGATCGGCCGGGATATATTTGTCCATCTGTTTGAGGCTGGCTGTAGCCTGAGCCAATCCTGCCGCCGATGCCCGTGTCATCAGCGCATAGGCGCGCGGCCAGTTCTTCGCCGCAAGATCACCGTTAAACAGAGCGGTGCCGACGATATATTGTGCGCGTGGCTCCCCTCTTGCCGCTGAACGCTGCAAATAGGGCAGGGCGCTCGCCCGGTCCCCCTGCTGGAACATCAGCAGCCCCAGATTATCTTCCGCACGCACATGGCCCTGCGCCGCCGCTTTACGATACCAATCGATGGCGGCGGTCATATCGGCCTTCACGCCGCGGCCCAGTTTATAAGCCTGGCCCATGTTGAACTGTGCATCGGGGTCGCCAGCCTGGGCGAGCGGACGCCAGACAGAGACTGCCTTGTCATAATCGCCCTGTTGCCAGGCATCGACACCGGCCTTGACATCGGCAAGGGCCGGCGGCGCCAGGCTCAGCATCGTTGCGGCGGCCAGGATGCCCCAGATATGCTTCATGTGCATGTGCTCCTGAAAAGGACAGCTTTGCCATAGCCTATGATCTAACAAGGTTAACGGCAACTTAGCACTAATAACCGGATGCTCGATAGCGTTTCGCGGCCTGCCACAGGGATTGCGTGCTGTTAACCAATTCTTAGGCGCCCTCATGGCACTCCAATGCGGAATTGGATTTTCTGGGGGAAACGCGCGTGCGCATACTCGCATTGGCATCGCAAAAGGGTGGATCGGGCAAGACCACCCTGTCTGGCCACCTGGCTGTGCAGGCTCAGATGGCTGGCGCAGGGCCAGTCGTCCTTATCGACATCGACCCCCAAGGATCACTTGCCGACTGGTGGAACGAACGTGAGGCGGAATATCCCGCTTTCGCACAGACGACTGTTGCGCGCCTTGCAGCCGATCTGGAAATCCTGCGTCAGCAGGGCTTCAAGCTGGCCGTCATCGATACGCCGCCGGCCATAACCATGGCCATCCAGAGCGTTATTTCCGTTGCCGAACTGATCGTGGTGCCGACGCGCCCCAGCCCCCACGACCTTCGCGCGGTTGGCGCCACGGTCGATCTTTGCGATCGCGCTGGCAAACCGCTGATCTTCGTTGTCAACGCCGCGACCCCAAAGGCGCGGATCACTTCCGAAGCCGCCGTCGCGCTGTCGCAGCACGGCACCGTTGCCCCGGTAACGCTGCATCATCGCACGGATTTCGCCGCGTCGATGATCGATGGTCGCACCGTGATGGAGGTCGACCCTAACGGCCGCTCCGCAGGCGAGGTCACGCAGCTCTGGAGCTACGTCTCTGATCGCCTGGAAAAGAATTTCCGCCGCACTGTCTTTTCCGTGCCCAACGGCACAGCAGGCACCTCCGGTGCAGTTCGCCCGGCGACGGGTGGTTTCGGCCGCCGCGTCGTGGGCCAGTAAGAGGGAAGGGAAGACATCATGGCCGAACCTAAGCCACTCGCTTCGCTGACCTCCGGTCTTCTTGCTCGCAAGGGCGCAGCCCAGCCTGCCATGCGCCGCCCCGTCATGGGGTTCGGACGCCAGGCGAACGCAGCCCTGATGCAGGACGATCTCGGCTGGAATGACATGGGCTTTGACGTCACGGAGCCTGAGCCCGTACCGGCGGAGCCTCGCGCAGTCGTCGGCCTCACGCCGATGACTCAGCCGCCCGCAGCTGCTCCCGTGCCGCCCGTCGTCATGGCGCGCGAAGAATTGGCGGAACGTATGGAGGAAGCGGTCAAGACGATCGCTCCAGCCGCTCGCCCGGCCGCGAAGGGGCGCAAGGCCGCCTTCACGCTCCGCCTCGACGCCGATCGCCATCTGAAGCTTCGCCTTGCCAGCGCTGTTGTGGGCCGCTCATCGCAGCAGATGGTCACCGAAGCGCTCGACATATTCCTCGCCAGCTTGCCGGAGATTGACCGGCTCGCGCAGCAACTGCCGCGCGACGAAGCAGAGTAAGAAGGACATAGCCATGAAGCGCAACGCTCTTGCCAAGGCGGCCCTGTCGTCGCTCCTCGTCGGAACCACGATGGTCGGTTGCACCGGCGCGGCCTTCCGCCCGTCTGCTATCGCTCCGGTAAAGTCGGGCGATGATCGCGCCGCTGCCGCCATCGATAAGGCGCTGGCTGGCCGAGACGGTGCGCGTGCGCTCGCTGCAGCCGAGGCGGCGGTTCAGGCCGCTCCCCGTGACGCAGCTTATCGCCAGTTGCTGGGCCGCGCCTATGTGGCCAACGGGCGCTTCGCCTCGGCCGAGACCGCGCTCACGGACGCGATGACGCTCGGCAATCGCGACCCCCGCACCATCGTCAGCCTGGCTCTCGTAAAGGTGGCGCTTGGCAAGAGCGATGCGGCTCGCGATCTTCTCGCCGCGCATGCCGACATCGTTCCTGCTGGCGACTATGGTCTTGCCATGGCGATGGCCGGGGACGCGTCCGAAGGCGTCCGCATTCTTTCCGAAGCCATTCACGATCCGTCGGCCACCGCGCGCACGCGTCAGAATCTCGCTTATGCCTATGCGCTGGCGGGCCGTTGGAAAGACGCTCGGGTGATGGCAGGTCTTGATCTAGAGCCGCTCGCCGCCAATCAGCGCATCGCGCAATGGGCGCAGACCGCTGCCCCCGAATTCGCGCAGCAGCGCATAGCCGGTTTGATGGGCGTGACCATCGACGGTGCAGACGCCGGTCAGCCGGTTGCTCTCGCGCTCGCGCCCGAGGCTGCGCCGGTCCAGGCCGCACAAGCCGTCGCGCCCGAGCCGGTCGCCGAGCCCGCGCCCGTGGAAGTCGCTGCTGTCGATATGCCGCAGACTGAAGCCGTTCAGCAGGCTGCCTATATCGCCGCCGAAACGCCGGCACCCGCCTTCACTGCGCCCAAGGCGCCGATGATGGCCGCCAGCTTTCGCCAGCCAGCGGCCGTGCGCGCACCGCTCGCGCCGCGCCGCATACAGGCCGCCTATCATCCCGAAGGCAGGGGCAACAGCAACTGGGTCGTGCAACTCGGCGCTTATGAAAATGCCGCGGTCGCCAAGGAAAAATGGTTCGACATGGCTCGCCGCAACAGCGCGCTGTCGGCCTTGCCGGTACTTACCAGCCAGATCACGGTAAATGGCGTCAGCTATTCGCGCCTCGCCGTCAGCGGTTTCAACGATCGCGCTGAAGCGGTTGCCCTCTGCCGAGCAATCCGCGCCCGCCGCGGCCAATGCTTCGTGCGCGAAAACGCTCCTGACGCAGCGCCTCAGCGCTGGGCTCTGGCACTCAAGCCGCGTCAGTTCGCCTCGCGCTGAATCAGCAGAAGCGGGGCTTGACCGCCCCGCGCCGTAGCGCTTCCCTGCTTCGGGTTGAGCCCCTCGAAGCCCTTTTCTTCGCTGGAAGAGTAGCGGCCTCGATCGGCTCGGACCGGCTAAGGCAATCCATCCAGACCGAGATGCACTGAACGCCGCGGGCGATTGCGCGCCTGCGCGAATGTCAGCGCTATCATCCTGATCTGCTCGGGTTTCCGGCTATTCTGAACACCCGCCGAGTGGGTGAAAAGTGGCTCCCCGAGTAGGATTCGAACCTACGGCCATTCGATTAACAGTCGAATGCTCTACCGCTGAGCTATCGGGGAGCAGCCCGGCTCTCGCTGGGCAGGCCGCGCCTATAGCAGCGGGATTCTTCGGATGGCAAGCGCAGAATTACGAATTTTTTCAGGCAATGAATTGTTCGGCGGCAATGCGGTCATCCAGCGTATGTTCGGGGTCGAAAAGCAGCGTCAGCGGCGTGCCGCGATCGATCTGCACTTCCACCTGTGCGACGTCACGCACTTCCCGCTGGTCGGCCACGGCGCTGACCGGTCGCTTCACCGGATCCAGCACGGTAAATCGAATCGCCGTGCTTTCCGGCAGGATCGCGCCACGCCAGCGCCGGGGACGAAACGGGCTGATCGGCGTCAGCGCTACCAGCCCCGAACCCAGCGGCAGGATCGGCCCATGCGCGGAAAGATTATAGGCGGTCGATCCCGCAGGGGTTGCGACAAGCACACCGTCGCAAACCAGTTCGGAAAGAGCTGTGCGCCCGTTCACATGCACTTCCAGCTTGGCGGTCTGACGCGTCTCACGCAGCAGCGACACTTCGTTGATCGCAGGGATCGAAAAGCGCTCGCCATCCACCGTGTCGACCGTCATGCGCAGCGGATTGACCTTGAAGGGCTTGGCCGCCTCGATCCGCTGCTCCAGCCGCTCCAGCCGCCATTCGTTCATCAGGAACCCGACCGTGCCCAGGTTCATGCCGAACACCGGCATAATCTTGCGGCCTTCCAACATGGAATGCAGCGTCTGCAGCATGAAGCCGTCACCGCCGAGCGCGATGATCATGTTGGCCTGCTCGACCGGCACGAAATCATAGGCCGCGCGTAGCCGGTCTTCAGCGGCCTTCGCGGCCTGCGTGGGGGAAGCGAGCAGCGCCCGCCGCGGTTCTTCGCTCATCCGCCCGTCACGCTCATATGGCGTCCGATCGCGGCGGCAGGCGCTCCCGCGCCGATGCGGAAGTCGTGAGCAGCAGGCTTCAGCCTCAATGCCCGATCGATTAACGGCTCTACCGCCGCTAATCCGCCCTCGCGGAAGGCTGTCTTCAGATCGACATGATCCTCATGCCCCAGGCACATGAAGATCTTCCCCTCGCATGTCATGCGCATGCGATTGCAATCGGCGCAGAAATTGTTCGTAAGCGGCGTGATGAGGCCAAGCCGGACGCCCAAGCCATCGACTGCATGATAACGCGAAGGACCGCCAGTGCGATGCGCGATGGGCCGAAGGTCATGATGCGCCCGCAACTGATCTACCACATGCGTCAGCGGCAGATAATGGTCCGTCCGGTCCTCGCCTGTCTCGCCAAGCGGCATGGTCTCGATCAGGGTAAGGTCGAAGCCTTGCCTGTCACACCAATGGAGCATCGGCAGGATCTCACCTTCATTGATACCCCGCAGCGCCACCATGTTGATCTTGACTGCCAGACCCGCCGCCTTCGCCGCCGTCAGCCCTTCAAGCACCGGGCGGATATCGCCGTTGCGCGTGACATGGGCAAAGCGCTTCGGATCGCGGCTGTCCAGGCTGACGTTGATCCGGCGGACCCCCGCGTCGAACAGCGCGTCGGCATGCTGCGCCAGCCTGGTGCCATTGGTGGTGAGCGTCAACTCATCCAGCCCTTCGCCCAGATGCCGACCGATGCGATGAACCAGATCGATAATATCCCGCCGCACCAGCGGTTCTCCGCCGGTCAGCCTGATCTTGCGGATGCCGCGCGCGATGAACAGATCGGCGAGCAGCGCGATCTCCTCCAGCGTCAGCACCTGATCCTTGGGAAGGAAGCTCATCCGCTCCGCCATGCAATAGCGGCAGCGCAAGTCACAGCGATCCGTCACCGAAATCCGCAAATAGCTGATCGGGCGGCCCAACGCATCGGTCAGGCCCGTGCGCGGGAGATCGGGCTTGTCCATGCTCGCTTAGCTAAGCCATGGCAAACCCTGGTGCAAGCACTGCCGGTTGCAGCAACGTGAACGGGTCGCTAACCCGTCTTCTACTATCTGCCCCCCAATGCGCTGGCCCCAGGAGTTTTGATGTGAGCGGTGAAACCGCACTGCATGGACAGCGCAGCCTTTTCATCCTGTCTCCAGGAGATCGTGACGGATTGTCGCATGTCGCGCGGCAGGCAGGCTGGCGTGTCATCGCCGCACGGCGGCCGACCGATGCGGCACAGCGTTTTCTCCATAGCGATGCCCAGATCGCGATAGTGGACATGCGGGACGCGGCGGAAGGCGACAGCCGTCTGGTCGCGTCCATCTGTCCAGCGGTCGAAGCGGGCGGCGGCGCTCTGATCGCCCTTGTCGATGCCCAAGCTCTCGACTGGACTTCCGCGCTCTTCGAAGCCGGCGCGACTCATTTCCTCGCTGCCCCATTCTCACCGGAGCAGATGCGCGCAACCCTCGCCTCGGCTCAGCGGCTCGTCGATCGGCTTGGCGGCGGCGTGACACACAGCCAGCGAGCCCAGCGGATACGTCGCGGCGACGCACTTTTCTGGGAACTGGAGGAAGGCGGCCGTTCGGTCCGGCTGAGCGATAATCTTGCACGGCATCTCCATCTCGACCGCCAGACGATCAGCCCCGCAGGATTTGTACGTTGCCTGCCCCGTGAGGAACGCCGCTCGGTGATAGCGGCGCTGCGCGGCATGATGCGCTCTGGCCGGGCGGAGGTCTTTGCTCACGCCGCTCCCGGACGGCCTGACGACCGGCTCGTGCATCACCTGCGGCTGGTCGATGGGACCGTCGCAGCCGATGTCGAATGGTTGTCGGAGGCGCAGGGGCATGAAGCGGTGGGCCGTGATGACCTGACCGGGCTGCGCTCACGCCAAGCGGCGCTTGATTGGCTGGAGAAGCGGGCGGGGCTTGCAACGACCATTTTGCTGCTTTCCATCAGCCAGTTCGATCGCATGAATGCTGCCTATGGACAGGTCGTGGGCGACGCCTTGCTGGGCCGCATCGCCCGCCGGATCGAGCGCATGGCCAGCGATGCCGCGCCCGGCGCAATCGTCGCGCGTATCGCTGGCACCGAATTTCTCATCGGCCTGACTGGCGAAGCGGCGGCGAGTGACCGGGCCACCTTCCTTGCCCGCCAGCTAATGGGGGCGATTGGCCGTCCGTTCACCGCAGGCGATCACCTCATCCGCCTCACCGCGCGCTGCGGCATCGCCCAGTCCCGCGCCGATGACGACGCCACTCGCCTGCTCCGCCGGGCGGGCACTGCGCTCGCCGACGCCCGGCTCGGGGGCGGGGAGGGCATCCGCATCTTCTCTGCCGAAAAACGCAGCCGCCAGGTCGATGCCGACCAGCTTGAAACCGACCTGCGCCTCGCCCTTCACCGGGGCGAAATCGGCATATTGTTCCAGCCGCAATATCCGGTGGACGGCGTCAATATGATCGGGGTGGAGGCGCTCGCTCGCTGGAACCATCCTCAATATGGTCCCTTGGGTGCAGGGATGCTCTTCGCGACGGCCGAACGATCTGACTATATGCTTCCGCTCTCCGCGCACATTCAGGCCGAGGCCCTACGCCAGGCAGCGGCGTGGCCCGATGCCTTGTCCAATCTGCGACTGTCGATAAATGTGACGGCCGCCGACATCGCGCAGCCGGGTTTCATGAACCAGTTCCTCGCTCTCGTCGATGCGAGCGGCTTCCCCCGCGCCCGCCTGACGGTGGAGATTACCGAAAGCGGTCTCATCGAAAATGTCGGGGCCGCGACCGCGCTCCTTACGGCGCTCCGGGCAGAGGGGCTGGCGGTCGCGGTCGATGACTTCGGCACCGGCTATTCCAGCCTCGCCTATCTGAAGAGTCTGCCGCTCGACTATTTGAAGATCGACAGTGGCCTCGCGCAGGACATAGCGGGCACCGCCCGCGATCGCATCATCGTGCGGGGCGTCATCCACATGGCCAAGTCTTTGGGCCTCAGGGTCATCGCTGAAGGCGTCGAAACACAGCAGCAACTCGACCTCCTCGCCCGCGAAGGTTGCGACTATTATCAGGGCTTCTTGCGCTCGGCAGGCATATCGTCAGCCGACCTCGTCGCAATGGCGCTGAGAGCCTGACCGCGACCCGTTCGAAACTAAAGACTGAAGCCCACCCGCCCTATCAGCGTAGCCCCGGCGTGGCGCGAGCCTGGCCCATCGATGCTGCTGTCCGCATAGCGCAGCCCCGCGAACCAGCGACCTTTCAGGTAATCGACGCTGACGCCATGGTCCCAATAGGCGCCGTCTGGCCGCAAACGGGCGGCTCGGACCGGATTGCGCACGTCTCCGGAAGAGCGCCCGACGCGCGCGGAAACCGTGAATGGCGTTCCCGGCACACCGACCGCCGCTGAGGCGGATAGATAAAGATTATCCCCTCCAATGGCCGATTGCCGAGGTGCGTAGCTGGCGTTCAGGTCCACGCTCGCGGGGCCGATCAGAACAGCCGCGCCAGCGCCGATCTCACCATAGCCTTGCCCGGACGTACCTGGAAACAGATGGTAGCGCCCTTCGGCAGACAGCCTCCATCCGCCAATCTGCCGCGCATAGGACGCGCCTATGTCGATCACGGCATCTGCGCCGCCATGCCGCTTGCTGCCCCACAGGGAAACAGCCGTGCCCTCAAGGCTCAGCCCTTCCATAACTGGCACGGAGAGAGACCCGCGCACCACCGGGTCGCCGTCGCTCCAGCTCAGTCCCCGCCGCCGTTCGTCGCTCGCCGCTTCGACGGTAGCCGAAACCCCGTCAGAATATTGCGCAAGGGCGGGCGAGGCGCTGGCGCACGCAATCAATCCGCTCGCCAGCGCCAGCCGCATGTCAGTTCGCCGCAAGGTTGCGGACGGCATCGAGTTCGGCCAGCAGGGGCGCGCGGTCCTTTTCGGCCACCGCCGTCAGATGGCCCCGGATCGCGGCATCATGTTGCGCAAGATTGCGCTCGCCCGACCGGCGGCCCGGAGTGCATGCGCCTGCCTCGCTACCGGAAAATTGCTTGTCTCCGGAAACGGTGCGGGCCAGTGCCGGGCTGTGGTTCAGCGCCCGGTCTATGACGATCGTCGCGGTCCACTGGCAACGCTGCATGTCCATCCGGTTCGGCGCCTTGGCGCCCACGGTCTTGTGCCGAATTTCGGCCCGGGCGCTATAGGTCGCCTGCATCGGCGTCCCGCGATGCTCTATCTCAACAACATGCGTGGCGTGGGGCGTGGCAGCAGCTGCCGCCATCGCGATGAGGGTTAAACTCATGTCAGTCTCCTGCTCGATGTCGGACTTTGCTGTCCGATCATCGAAGCGGGATTTAGGGCGACACTGTTGCTGCTATTTTGCTGACAGGCGACAAAGGAGTGCTGCGGGGAAGCTGATTCCGTTCGTTTCGAGCGACGGCTTTGTAACCCCCGCCGCCGTCAACCAGCCGCCTTCGCCAATCCCTTCGACAGCTGCAAAGCGCCATTCAGCCGCGCGCCGGGATCAGCCCAGGCGCGGTTCACTACGACCTTGCTGTCCGGCCGCAACCGCGCCACGCCATTCAATCGCTGAACATAGGCCACCAGTGCTTCCGGCCGAGGGAACCGGTCCTCGAAGAAGCTGACGAGCGCCCCCTTCGGGCCGACATCGATCTTCGAGATATTGGCTGCCACGCAATTCTGCTTGATCTCGATAATCTTGAACAGATTCTGCGTCGGCGCAGGCAGCTTGCCGAAGCGATCGATCAGTTCGGCCGCAAAAGCTTCCAACCCCTGCCGATCCTCGACCTCGTTCAGGCGGCGGTAGAGGCCCATGCGCAGGTCCAGGTCCGGCACATAGTCCTCGGGAATGAGGATCGGCGCATCCACCGTAATCTGCGGTGAGAAGCTCTCGCGCTTCTCGATCCCCGCGCCGCCAGCCTTCGCCTCCAGGATCGCGTCCTCCAACATTGACTGGTAGAGTTCGAACCCGACTTCCTTGATGTGCCCCGATTGCTCGTCGCCGACCAGATTGCCCGCGCCGCGAATGTCGAGGTCGTGGCTCGCCAGCTGGAATCCCGCACCCAGCGTATCCAGGTCGGACAGCACCTTCAGCCGCTTTTCCGCCGTCTCGGTAATCACGCGGTTCGCGGGCGTGGTGAAATAGGCATAGGCCCGCGTCTTCGATCGACCCACGCGCCCGCGAAGCTGGTACAGCTGCGCCAGCCCGAAGCGATCCGCCCGATGGATGATAAGCGTGTTCGCCGAAGGAATATCCAGCCCGCTCTCGACGATGGTAGTCGACAGCAGCACATCATAGCGCTTGTCATAAAAGGCCGACATGCGCTCCTCAACCTCGCTTGCCGCCATCTGGCCGTGCGCGACGATGGGCTTCACCTCCGGCACTTCGGTCCGCAGGAACTCCTCCACCTCGGTCAGATCGGCGATGCGCGGCACCACGAAGAAGCTCTGCCCGCCCCGATAATGTTCGCGCAACAGCGCCTCGCGGATCACCACCCCGTCCCACGGCATGATGTATGTACGCACCGCCAGGCGATCGACCGGCGGCGTCTGGATCACGGAAAGCTCGCGCAGCCCCGACATAGCCATCTGCAAGGTGCGTGGGATTGGCGTCGCCGTCAGCGTCAACACATGGACATCGGTCTTGAGCGACTTCAATCGCTCCTTGTGCGTCACGCCGAACCGCTGTTCCTCGTCAACGATAACTAGGCCCAGCCGCTTGAACTCCAGCCCCTTGGCCAGCAGCGCATGGGTGCCCACGACGATATCGATCGTTCCATCGGCCAGCCCCGCCTTTACCGCCTTGGCTTCCTTGTCCGGCACCAGCCGCGACAGTCGGCCGATATTTACCGGAAAGCCCCGGAACCGCTCCTCGAAATTCATATGATGTTGCCGGGCGAGCAAAGTGGTGGGGCAGATCACCACCACCTGCATCCCCGCCATCGCCGCGACGAAAGCCGCGCGCAGGGCGACCTCGGTCTTGCCAAAGCCCACATCGCCGCACACCAATCGGTCCATCGGTCGCCCAGCGCTCAGATCCTCGATCACGTCGCCGATGGCGCGATCCTGATCCTCCGTCTCCTGATAGGGGAAGCGATCGACAAAGGCCGGATAGCCCGCGCTGTCCGGCTCGGCCACGCTTGCTGCCCGAAGCGCGCGCTCCGCGGCGGTCTTGAGCAATTCACCCGCAATCTCGCGGATGCGCTCCTTCATCCTCGCCTTGCGCCGCTGCCACGCCTCGCCGCCCAGTCTGTCGAGACTGACGCCCTCGCTGTCGGAGCCGTAGCGGGAAAGAACCTCCAGATTCTCCACTGGCACGTACAGCTTGTCGCCGCCCGCATATTCCAGCGCCACGCAATCATGCGCCGCTTTGGCGACCGGGATCTGCGTCAGCCCTTCGTAGCGGCCGATGCCATGGTCCATATGCACGACCAGATCGCCCGGCGAGAGCGTCGCCAGCTCAGCGAGGAAGGCGTCCGAACTCTTCTTCCGCTTGGCCCGCCGCACCAGGCGGTCGCCCAGCATATCCTGCTCAGTCAGCACTGCGACGTCCGGCGCGGTAAAGCCGTGGTCCAGCGGCAGGACGGTCAGCACCGTGGCTCCACCCGCCGCGATCCCCAGCGCCTCCTGCCAGCTGTCCGCCGCCGCGACCCGCTTCAGCCCATGGTCGACCAGCAGCCCGGAAAGCCGCTCCCGCGCGCCTGCCGAATAGCTGGCGATGACGACCTTTTTCTTCGCCCGCTGCAACGAGGCGATATGCTTGCCCACCGCCTCATAAACATTGGCGTTCTGCGCGCGCTCCGGCGCGAAATCGCGCGGCCCATCGACTTCGAAGTCCAACACGGTTGCGCTTTCCGGTTCATGGAAAGGCGTGGTCGCGTGCATCGGCCAATCGCGAACCGAATTCTCCCATTCCGCCGCATCCAGATAGAGCGCCTTGGGCTCCAAAGGCCGGTAAGCCCCTGGATCGGAGGATTTGGCCTGTACCCGATTGGCATGATAATCCCGGATCGCCTCGAACCGAGCCTCCGCCGCGCCCGCAACGCCATGGTCCAGTACGACGACCGTATCCTCGCCCAGATGTTCGGTCATCGGCACCAGCCGTTCCTCAAACAGCGGCAGCCAATGCTCCATCCCCGCCAGTCGCCGGCCGTCGCTCACCGCCTGATAAAGCGGGTCGCCCGTTGCGGTCGCGCCGAAAATTTCCCGGTAGCAACTGCGGAAACGCTTGATCGTTTCCTCGTCCAGCAAAGCCTCGGACGCGGGCAGCAGCGTGAAGCCTTCGACACTGCCACTGGTCCGCTGGTCCGCCGGATCGAACCGCCGCACCGTCTCAATCTCGTCTCCGAAGAAATCGAGGCGTAGCGGCTGTTCCTCGCCGCCTGGGAACAGATCCACGATGCCGCCGCGGATGGCGAACTCACCCCGGTCGTGCACGGTGTCGGTCCGCACATAGCCATTGGCCTGCAACATCTCGGCCAGCCGCGAAATGGCGATCCGCTCCTTGGGCGCCAACTTCGCCACCAGTTGTCGGACGCGGAAGGGCGTCAGTGTTCGCTGCGTCAGCGCGTTGATCGTCGTCAGGACAAGCTGCGGTCCCTTGGGTTTGACCTGCAACGCGTGCAAACCCGCCAGGCGCGCTGAAGCAGTCCGCAGCGAAGGACTGGCCCGGTCATAAGGCAGACAGTCCCATGCGGGAATCTCGACAATCTCTATCTCAGGGGCAAAATAATGCGCCGTGTCCGTCACGGCCCGCATCAGCTGCTCATCGGGCGCAACGAACAAGGCGCGAGAAGGCGCAGCTCGCGCGATGTCGGCCAGCAACCATGGCTGGAAACCGGCCGGCACCCCCGAAAGAGTGACAGGCGCTGAGGCTTTGAGGATTTTGAGAAGGTCGGTCATTTCAATCTCAGTCCCCGTCCCGCGGAGGGAAGGGTTAGGGGTGGGCAATCGGGCAGAGGTGATGCATTCGCACCCCGGCCCCTCCCGCCTGCGGGAGGCGAGGGCGCGGCTATTTCTTCCCAATCTCCACGAAATCCAGCTTTGCGAACCTGTCCCACATGGGCCCGCGCCATTCCTCCGGCACCGGCAGAACGCCCATGGCCCATGCCATGATGTCCGCGTCCTGCTCATCCATGAACCGCTCGAACCACTGAATATCTTCTTCGCTCCACTCTGCATGATAGCGATCGAAAAAACCGCCTACGGCCAGGTCCGCTTCCTTGATGCCACGGTGCCAGGCCCGGAACTGCAGGCGGCGGATGCGAGGATCTTCGTTCACAATTTGTTCCTTCGGCGGACATGGCAAAATCACCGATCGGATGTTTGCTCATCGTCCCGGCTGGGCTAGATGCCGTCAGATAGACATGCGCCCGGATATCCTCAACCCACTCTTCACCGAAATCGAAGCGCTAAAGGGCGTAGGCCCGGCGCTCGCCAAGCCGCTCGACCGCCTCGGGCTGGCGCGCGCCGTTGATGTGGCCTTCCATCTGCCGGTCAGCTTCATCGACCGCCGCATGGTGGACGAACTGGTGCTGAGCGACTCCGGCCGCGTCATCGGCATAGAACTGACCCCCGTCGACTATCGGGCGTCGGGCAGTGCCCGCGCGCCCTTCCGGGTCATCGCGCAGGACAGGCATGGCAACACAGTGGCGCTCGTCTATTTCGGCAAAAATAGCGCCTGGCCCCGCAAGCTGTTGCCGCTGAACGAACCCAAATTCGTGTCCGGTAAGCTCGAGGCTTATGGAGAAAACCTCCAGATCGTTCACCCCGACTATGTCCTGCCGCCGGAGGAAGCCGCCACCATCCCCGCTCGGGAGCCGGTCTATGGCCTTTCCGAAGGTCTAACCAACAACCGCCTGCGCGACCTGGTGGCTCAATCGCTCGCCCGCGCACCCGAACTCCCCGAATGGATCGAACCCAGCCTGCTCGCCCGCAAAGGCTGGCCGGCATGGCGTGAGGCGCTGACCCGTATCCACGCCGACCCGAGCGACGCGAAGGCGCGCGAGCGCCTTGCCTATGACGAAATCTTCGCCGGCCAACTCGCGCTGATGCTGGTGCGCCAATCCTCCCGTAAACGCAGGGGCATGCCCATCGCCGGGGATGGCCGCCTGCGCGCCATGCTGCAACTCCCCTTCGCCCCCACGGGCGCCCAACGCCGCGCCTTCGGGGAAATTGAAGGCGACATGGCGCAGCCCATCCCGATGCTTCGCCTCCTCCAGGGCGATGTGGGCTCCGGAAAGACGCTAGTGGCGCTCATGGTTCTCCTCAACACGGTCGAGGCAGGCGCTCAGGGCGCACTTCTCGCCCCCACCGAAATCCTCGCTCGCCAGCATTATGAAACGCTTCGCAAGATGGCGTCCGGCTTGCCCGTCACCATCGCAATCCTGACGGGTCGCGAAAAGGGCAGGGTGCGCGAGTCCACCCTCATGGGCCTCGCCGATGGCAGCATCGATATCCTTGTCGGAACTCACGCCATTTTCCAGGAGGCCGTCCGCTACAAGAGCCTCGCCCTCGCGGTGATCGACGAGCAACATCGCTTCGGCGTGGCCCAGCGGATGATGCTGGCCGCCAAGGCCGAGCGCGCACCGCATCTGCTGGTGATGACGGCGACGCCGATCCCACGGACCCTGACGCTCACCTATTATGGCGAAATGGACGTCTCGCGCCTCGACGAGATGCCGCCTGGCCGGCAGCCGATCCAGACGGTCGTCATGTCCGCCAATCGCCTCGATGAAGTCGTCGATGCGCTCGCCCGTCATGTCGAAGGAGGCGGTCAGGCCTATTGGGTCTGCCCACTGGTGGAAGAAAGCGAAGTCAGCGACCAAGCCGCGGCCGAAGCCCGCGCAGAATATCTCAGGATGCGTTTCGGCGATCGCGTGGGCCTTGTTCATGGCCGCATGAAAGGGCCGGAAAAGGACGCTGCGATGGAGGCTTTCGCCGCCAATCGCACGCAGATTCTCGTCGCAACCACCGTAATAGAAGTCGGCGTCGATGTCCCCAACTCCAGCCTTATCATCATTGAGGGCGCCGACCGGTTCGGCTTGGCTCAGCTCCATCAGCTAAGGGGCCGGGTGGGGCGCGGCCAGAATCATTCGGTGTGCCTGCTGCTGCGCGGCAACGCTCTGTCGGAAACCTCTCGCGCCCGCCTCGCCCTGATGCGCGAAACCAATGACGGCTTCCGCATCGCCGAAGAGGATCTGCGCCTGCGTGGCGCTGGCGAAATCCTGGGCACCCGCCAATCCGGCGAGCAGCAACTGAAGATCGCCACGCCAGAACATCTCTCCGCGCTGCTGGACGCAGCGCGGGACGACGCGCACCTCCTGATCGACCGTGATGGCGGCTTGACGGAGGCGAGGGGGGAAGCGGCTCGGACCTGCCTCTATCTTTTCGAACGAGACGCAGCGGTTGGACTGCTGAGAAGCGGATAAAATCGACTTCGCCCGAAACGGACGGGGGACGCAGCCGGAAATTAGACAGGGCGATCCTGCTATCGCGACGAACTGCCGCATCTGCGAAACCATCCCGCACGCCGCCTCGTTGCCAAAAGCATGCACACAGACATCAGCCTCGATCACGTCACACCCATGGCGGCCATTTCCATCGCCATCTCGGTCGCAACGGCTTTCCTGCTCCACTGGTTCGCCTATTGGATCGCGACCCGTATAGCCCGCCGCATCGGCATCGCGCCTGTCATTCTGCCAGCCATCTATCACCCGACCCGCTGGATCGTCGTCCTGATGACCCTGGCGGCGGCCATTCAGCCGCTCAGCTTCAGTCCCAAAATTGAGGCCATCTGGTCGATCGCCTCAAAGATGCTGTTCATCCTGCTGACCGGCTGGCTGATCTTCTCCCTCATGCGCGTGATGCGGGTGCTTCTCGAACGCCGCAGCGACATCACGGTTGAGGATAATCTCAAGGCCCGCCGCCAGCATACCCGCATCCGCATCCTCTACCGGGTGGCGCAGTTCATCATCGGCTTCCTGATCCTCTCACTCATGCTGATCGCCATCCCGGGCGTTCGCACGGTCGGCGTTACTCTCATGGCCTCGGCGGGGCTCGCCGGCCTCGCTGTCGGCGCCGCCGCGCAGCCAGCGCTGAAGAATTTGATCGCTGGCATCCAAATGGCCTTTTCCGAACCCATCCGCCTCGATGATGTCGTCATCGTGGAGGGTGAGTGGGGCCGGATAGAAGATATAAAGCTCACCTATGTCGTGGTGCGCATCTGGGACGACCGCCGCATGATCGTGCCAGTTTCCTACTTCCTGGAAAAACCCTTCCAGAACTGGACGACCCGGACGTCGGATCTGCTCGGCACCGTCTTCCTCTATGTCGATCCGTCAGCAGATGTGGACCGCATCCGTGCGAAGTTCATCGAAACGGTGAAGGCGAATAACCGCTGGGACGGTCGCGTCGCAATCCTGCAAGTCACCGATCATCGGGCTGACGCGCTGGAACTACGTGGGTTGCTCAGCGCCCGCAATGCGGGCATCGCCTTCGACCTGCGTTGCGAGGTGCGTGAAGCGATGATGAGCTTCCTGCGCGTCGATATGCCCGAAGCGCTGGTCCGCTCGCGTCAGCGGCTGGAGGCGGGGGAGGGCTTTGCGGAAACCTTTACCAGGCCGTCTGGCGCGGCGGGATAAGGCTCAGCATAGCCTCATAAGCTCGCGGCTCGATCGGTTCGCGAAATTCCATACCGACCCGGCCTTCCTCAGCCCAGCGGACTTCGGCCTGTACGTCCTTCACCATCGGCAGCCATATGGAAACGCGCTCGCCGATCAGCACCTCGGCATCGGTGCGGCACATCAACCCGAGTTCGGAAATGTTGATGATCCGGACGCCGTGGGTTCGGCCTCGCGCCATGACATGGCTGACCATGTCGACCAACACGCGCGTCGCGCGGCGCTGATTGATGGAAGGGTCCCGTGAACGGGCGACCTGGGCGAGGCTTGCGAGCACCGAAGACATGGGCGCAGCTTAAGTCCGGGATAGTCGCTCGTTCCTTACCGGATATGCCTAACGCAGCTTTAACTCTCTATAATTTCAAGCGGTTACTAACCCATGTTTCTTTGCGCCGAAGCTGACCTTGTCGCCCGGCTTCAACGTCAGCGCAGGATCGCTCACAACCTCGCCATTCACGCGAATCGCGCCCTCCGCCAGCTTCCGCCGAACTTCCTTGTTGGATGCAGCAAAGCCCAGCGCCGTAGTGCCCTGAACGATATTGAGCCCCTCGGCTCCCAGGCTGACGGTCGGCAGGTTGGCATCGGAAGCGCCTTCTTCGAACGTCTTGCGCGCTGTCTCGGCCGCCAGCGCAGCTGCCTCCGGACCACGGCAAAGCGCCGTCGCCTCATTGGCCAGGATCTTCTTCGCTTCGTTGATCTCCGCGCCTTGCAGCGAAGCCAGCCGCTCCACTTCATCCATCGGCAGATCGGTGAACAGGCGCAAGCGATTGGCGACGTCCGCGTCGGCTGTATTCCGCCAGAACTGCCAATAATCGTAATTGGAAAGCTGATCCTCGTTCAGCCACACCGCGCCGCCGACTGTCTTGCCCATCTTGGTCCCGTCGGCATTGGTCAGCAGGGGCGTTGTAAGGCCGAACACATGCGTCCCATCCACGCGCCGGGCCAGCTCGACGCCGTTGACGATATTGCCCCACTGGTCCGATCCGCCCATCTGCAACCGGCAGCCCGACCGCCGCGACAGTTCCAGAAAGTCATAGGCCTGAAGGATCATGTAATTGAATTCCAGGAAGCTCAGCGACTGCTCCCGGTCCAGCCGCAGCTTCACCGAATCGAAGCTCAACATGCGGTTCACCGAGAAATGCTGGCCGATATCTCGCAGGAACGGGATATATTCGAGGCGGTCGAGCCATTCCGCATTGTCCAGCATGATCGCGTCGGTCGGTCCATCGCCAAAGGTCAGGAACCGCTCGAACACCCGCTTGATGCTCGCGACATTCTCCGCGATCAGGTCGGTCGTCAGCAGCTTGCGCGCCTCGTCCTTGAAGCTCGGATCGCCGATCTTTCCCGTGCCGCCGCCCATCAGGACGATCGGCTTGTGCCCGGCCTTTTGCAGCTGCCGCAGCATCATGATCGATACCAGGTGCCCGACATGCAGCGACGGCGCGGTCGGATCGAACCCGATATAGCCCGGCACGATCTGCTTGGCGGCCAGGGCGTCGAGCCCCTCCGCATCGGTCAGCTGATGAATATAGCCGCGCGTTTCGAGCAGGCGGAGCAGATCGGACTGGTAGCTGGTCATAATGCCGCGCCCTCTAGCATTGCGTCGCTGGCCGGGAAAGTCCCTCCTCCGTTCGGGCTGAGCTTGTCGAAGCCCTCCACATCTTTAAAGACGAAGGAGCAACGGCGTGAGCGGAAGGAAGGAACAATGCTGGCAATCGGCCTCATGTCGGGAACTTCGCGCGACGGTATCGACGCGGCGTTGATCGAAACGGACGGGGAGGGCCTGTCCCGCTCCATCACCTTCCACGCCATGCCCTATCATGAAGGCTTCCGGGTCCGCCTCGCCGAAGCGTGCCGCCGCGCCATGGCCATGGACAAGCCAGGCTTCGAACCGCTGCTCCATTCCGTGGAAGAGGAACTCACCGAGCTGCATGTGGAGGCCGTATCCGATCTCCTCGCTCGCAGCGGCCATATCGCAGAGGATATCTCTGTCATAGGCTTTCACGGCCACACCGTCGCGCATCGTCCCGAATGGCGCTGGACATGGCAGATCGGCGATGGCGCCGCCCTGGCCGGAGCTTTCGGCATCCCGGTCGTAGCCGATCTGCGCAGCGCTGACGTAGCCGCAGGCGGGCAGGGCGCGCCCTTGCTCCCCGTCTATCATCGCGCTCTGGCTCATGACCTGCCCAAGCCCGTCGCCATCCTCAACCTGGGCGGCGTCGCCAACATCACCGCCATCGCCGCCGATGGAGATATCACCGCTTTCGACACCGGCATGGCGAGCGGCCTCATCGACAATTGGATGCAGACGCACAGCGACCGCAGCTTCGACGAAAATGGCGCAACCGCCGCCAGCGGTCGGGTCGATGAAGCCCGCCTCAGCCAGATGCTCACCGACCCCTGGTTCGACCTTCCGCCCCCCAAGAGCATCGACCGCGAGGCTTTCTCGATCGATGCGGTCTGCGGCCTCTCGCTGGCAGATGGCGCCGCAACGCTCACCGCTTTCACCGCCAGGGCGCTCGCCCGCGGCCTCGATCACCTGCCCGATCGCCCCGCTTGCATCTATGTAGCCGGGGGCGGCCGCCACAACGCCACGCTCATGGCTATGCTCGCCAGGGATACGGGCGCAATCGTCCGCCCGGTCGATGATCTCGGCTGGGACGGCGATGCACTCGAAGCCCAAGGCTTCGCCTATATGGCCGTCCGCCATCTCAAAAATCTGCCGATCAGCTTCCCCCGCACGACCGGCGCGCCGCAGCCGATGACCGGCGGCGTTTTGTATAAACCCGCCTGACGCGATCACCGCTTGCGCGTCAGTTCCCGCATGGCGTCGTCGATGCCCTCCAGCGTCAGCGGATACATGCGCTCGCTCATGATCTCCCGGATCATCCGCGTCGACTGGCTATAATCCCAATGCCCGCGCGGCGTGGGGTTCAGCCATACCGCCGCCGGATAGGTATGCAGCACCCGGCTCATCCAAACCGCGCCGGGCTCCTCGTTCATATGCTCCACCGACCCGCCCGGATAGCTGATCTCATAGGGGCTCATCGCCGCGTCGCCGACGAAGATCACCTTATAGTCATGGCCATATTTGTGCAGGATATCCCAGGTCGGGATCCGCTCTGAAAAGCGGCGACTATTATCCTTCCAAACCCCTTCATACAGGCAGTTGTGGAAGTAGAAGAACTCCATATTCTTGAATTCGCTGGTGGCGGCCGAGAACAGCTCCTCACACAGGCGGATGAACGGGTCCATCGATCCGCCCACATCCAGGAACAGCAGCAGCTTGACCGCATTGTGCCGCTCCGGCCGCATGCGGATGTCGAGCCAACCCTGCCGCGCCGTGCCCCGGATTGTGCCCTCCAGGTCGAGCTCTTCCGCCGCGCCCTCGCGCGCAAAACGCCGCAGCCGCCGCAACGCCACCTTGATGTTGCGCGTGCCCAGTTCCTTGCTGCTGTCGAGATTCTGAAACTCGCGCTTTTCCCAGACCTTGATCGCCCGCTTGTGTCGGCTCTCCCCACCAATCCGGACGCCTTCCGGATTATAACCGCCATGGCCGAAGGGGGATGTGCCGCCGGTGCCGATCCACTTGCTGCCGCCCTGGTGCCGACCCTTCTGCTCCTCCAGCCGCTTTTTCAGCGTTTCCATGATCTCGTCCCAGCCGCCGAGCGACTTGATCTTCTCCATCTCCTCGGCGCTCAGATATTTCTCTGCGACCAGGCGCAGCCATTCCTCCGGAATTTCTGCCTCGACGCCCTCTGCGCCGATCACGCCCTTGAAGACCTTAGCAAAGACCTGATCGAACCGATCGATCAGCCCCTCGTCCTTCACATAAGTCGCGCGGGCGAGATAATAGAAATCCTCCGGTCGCCGTTCGATCACGTCGCGGTCCAGCGCTTCGAGCAGCAGCAGATGCTCCTTTATGCCGACCGGAATACCGGCAGCGCGGAGCGCATCGAGGAAATTGAGCATCATGACGGCGCCCTTGTCCGACAGCAGGGTTAAGGATGCAAGGCTCCTCCGCTGGCGGTATTGATGGAATGTTAAGTGTTGCATTGCATCGTTAATAGGGCAGTATCCATGACCGGGCGGTAGGGCAGGCAACCATTGGAAAACGGGCATTTGTTGACGGACTTGGGTGAACGGTCAGGGGACATAGCGCTGCAGTGCAGCGAAACCGCCGGCTTCCTTGGAGAACTTACCCGCCGCATTCAGGCCGACTCGGCCAGACTGGCCCAGCTCCACTCCAATATGGAGGCCCTTGCCAGCAGCCAGAATGAAAGCGTCGTCGCCGCCCAGGAACTCAGCCTCACATCACGCCGCGCAGCTCGCATCATCGCCGAAGGGCATGAGGCGATCACCCAATCTCTGGCCCAGGTCGCTGGCCTCGTCGAGCATGTGACGGGCCTGGAGGGCCGCCTGCGTCAGTTCCTGGACGTCATCGAAGCGGTAGGCGGAATTTCCGATCAACTCGGCGCGATCGCCCGGCAGACCCGGCTGCTCGGCGTAAACGCTGCGATCGAAGCGGCGCGTGGTGGCGAAGCAACACAGGGCTTTGCCGTCGTCGCGGACGAAATCCGCCGGCTCGCGGGACAAGCGGGCGATTCGGCCGCGTCGGTCGGCGACAAGCTTGGTCAACTCGATCGCGATGCGCGCCACCTCATCAGCGGGGTCGAAGCCAATATCCTGCGCGGTCGCGGCGTCAGCGCGCATATCGACACATTAAGCGTCACCATGGCTGAAATCGCCTCGCTGGTGACGCAATTTGGCGACAGGTCCAATGCGATCGTTACCTGCACCGACGAAGCCGATGCGGACGTCGGGGCGCTGCGCCAAGGGCTCAGCAGTTTCAGTCAGTCAGCTGCAGAAAGCGCGGGCCGCGTCGAACTGGCCAAGGTTCAGTTGGAACAGCTTGAGGGCATGGCGAACGACATGCTCAACACCGCTGCTCATGGCGGACACCGCACGCGCAACAGCCGCTATATCGCCTATGCGGAAGACGGGGCGGACGAGATATCGCGCCTCGTCGAAGCCGCGCTGCAATCGGGCGAATTGTCGCCTTCGGCCCTGTTCGACACTCATTACCGGCCGATCCTGGGCTCCGACCCGCCCCAATATGAAAATGGCTTCACCGCCTTTGCCGACCGCGCCGTCCGGCCGGTGCTGGACAGGCGAACGGCGCAGGACGAGGCGATCGTCGGTTGCTGCCTTATCGACATGAACGGCTATCTTCCGACGCACATCACGATGCGCAGCCACCCGCAACGGCCGGGATTGCCGAGCTGGAACATGGAACATGCCCGCAACCGGCAGATTTTCATGGACAGCCAAACCCGCCGCGCCCTCGATGGCGACGGAGACTTCTTCCTGTTCACCTACCGTCAGGACTTGGGGGAGGGCCGCTATCGCGCGCTACGCAGCGTTTTCGTGCCCTTGTTGTTCGACGGCCGCCGCTGGGGCTTGTATGAGGTCGGCTATCTCATCTGATGCGCGGCGCCTCTACTGCGCCGCGCCAGCCTGCCGCATGATGACCTCGCCACTCGCGGCATAGTGCGCGGTTGTCCGCGCCTGCGCCGTTTGCGGGTCCTTTCCGTCCAGTATTTCCGCGATCTGGCGTGAACTCGGGACCCGATCATAAACCCCGAACAGCTGCGTCTGTCCGATCGAATGCATCGACAGCTGATAACCCTTGCCCGATGCCGACGGATCGAACGCCATCACCGTTCCGGCATCATCCACCGGCACGATCACTGCGCCATTCTGCACATCGCGCTGTTGCAGAACATCATAGCTGCCTTCTGCCGTCTTCACTTGCCCGCGGATGCAGAATGAGGCGCGCCCTTCGCTCATCGGAGCAGCTTCGATGGCAGCGGCCGGCGTCTGCGCGGTGAGCTTTGCGTCCGTCCCGTCCTGGCTCGGGCAAGCCGCGAAACGCGCCGGAGCGATCGGCCGTACGCTGGCGGGGTCATCGAAGCGCAGCCCGTTCAGCATGCCGTCCAAACCCGCAAGCACTTCCTTGCGCCGCTCCGTAGGGCCGGTCACGCGCAGCTTTACCAGCCAGCGGCCTGCATGGACAAAGCCCGCCGCCGTCGTCAGCGCGCCATCGGCGGCGTCATCATAGACCGCCCGGATCGCTCGGTCGCTCTGACCTGCGAGCGGAACGCTTGCATAAGCGGTGCGACGCGTCTTGGCACCGAACCGCTCCATGATCGCGCGGTCCGTCATATGCGCCGCAAGGGAGCTGTCGGCGTAGCTCGGCAGATACACATAAAGCGTCGCCTGGATCGCTCCGTCTTCGGACAGATATTGGGCGTAATTGTCGATGCCCTTGCCGCCGTTTGAAACTTCGCCGCTCTTCGCGAGGGACAGGCCCGCAATCGTTTGTGGCAGGCTGATTCCCGCCGCGTCGGAACGCAGGCTCATGTCATTGGCTGACCAGGCCTCATGCTCTTCGGCGGCATTGGCCAAAGCGGGGGCTGATGCAAACAGCAGGACCGGCAACAGGGACAAGACAGGCTTGAACATCGGCATCCTTCCCATTTCACGCCGTCTTGTCGCGGCTTTGAAATATATGTCAGGAAAGTTGAGCCGAATTGCAGGCAGTAGGCAAGCGTGCTTTTACGCGACCGGTGGAATTTGCGCCGCATAATGCGGCAATTCAGGGTCCAGATGCGCCCAACCGGGCGCTGCGCTGGTCCAGATGACTGCCTCTGGCCCGATCAGGCCCGGATCATCCAGCGCACCCGCCCGAATGAAGGTCAGATGCGGCCGCGATTCGGCCATGCTGAACAACGGCGTCCCACACTCCGGGCAGAAACCGCGCCGCATCCTGTTGCCGCTGTCGGCGACGCTCTCGTGCCAGCGCACTTCGCCTTCCGTCTGGACACTCTCGGCAGGGAAGCAGACGTTCACCGTCGCCGAGCCCCCACCCAGATATTGGCACAGCCTGCACCAACACATCCGCGCTGCCAATGGCTCAGCTTCAATGCTGATCCGCACCGCCCCGCACAGGCATCCCGCATGATGTGTCATGATCCAGCCTCCATTCGTGCCGCGGACTTCACGCCGGCCACGCAACCCCGTTCGAAACCAACGGGAGCGGGGAAAAGATTAAGGCTAAGGCGCGGCAACGGCGCTTCGACCTTACCGCCCTTGCCGCCGCGCCATGAAGGCGAGCCGTTCGAACATCATAATATCCTGCTCATTCTTCAGCAGCGCGCCATGCAGCGGCGGGATCGCCTTCGTCGGATCGCGCTCCTGCAGCACGTCCAGCGGCATGTCTTCGTTAAGCAGCAGCTTCAACCAGTCGAGCAATTCGCTGGTGGAGGGCTTTTTCTTGAGCCCCGGTACGTCCCGGATCTCGTAGAAAATCTCTAGCGCCCGGTTCACCAATATCTTCTGGATGCCGGGGAAATGCACATCGATGATGGCCTGCATCGTCTCCCGGTCGGGGAATTTGATATAGTGGAAGAAGCAGCGCCGCAGGAAGGCGTCGGGCAGTTCCTTCTCATTGTTCGACGTGATGACGACCACTGGCCGTTCCTTCGCCGCGACCGTCTCGCCCGTCTCATAGACATGGAAGGCCATGCGATCGAGTTCCTGCAGCAGGTCGTTAGGAAACTCGATATCCGCCTTGTCGATCTCGTCGATCAGCAGCACCGGCAGGGTAGGGGAGGTGAACGCCTCCCACAGCTTGCCCTTGCGGATATAGTTGCCGATGTCATGAACGCGCGGATCGCCCAGTTGCCCGTCACGCAGGCGCGCCACCGCGTCATATTCATACAGGCCCTGATGCGCCTTGGTCGTCGATTTGACGTTCCATTCGATCAGCGGGGCGTTCAGCGCCTTGGCGATCTCCTGCGCCAGCACCGTCTTGCCCGTGCCCGGCTCGCCCTTCACCAGCAGCGGGCGGCGCAGCAGCACCGCAGCGTTCACCGCGACCTTCAGGTCGTCGGTTGCGACATAATCTTCCGTACCTTCAAACCGCATGAGCCCGTTTCGCTTTCCTGTCCTCTCTTCGGAACTAGGGAAAGCGGATCAGCGCCGCAATGCGTTTATCGTTTCTGCCGCCGTATCTCGGCCCGCGCTTGCAACAGGTCCCACAGGCCGCGCTGCTGGCTCAGCAATTGGCGTGCTCCGAACTGGATCGCACGGTCAGTGGCGTCGTCGCCACCGATCGCCCGCGCGACGCTAAAGGTCGCGGCCCGGTCTGGCAGATCGCTCGCATGGGGTTCCAGCCCCACTCGGATCGCCGCCATATCCAGAATGTGCCGCACCGCCTGCCAGTCGAGCAACAGAGCGATCGCCGCGCCCATTGCGCAGCCCCGCCGGTCCGATTGCGCCAGCATGTCCAACGCATGACGCTGCTGGCTGACGATCGCCTCGCAGTCGCTCTGTCCGGCCGTGCTCGGCACTGGTCCCACTGCCACCGTCACCTGCGTCAGATAGGCGCGCTCGCGGGCAAAGGCGTCCGCCGCCTGCACCAACCATGCCCGCGCAGCATTGTCCGCCGATCGCGTTGCGGCATGATCGATTACGCCCGGATGGCGGCCATGCAGCAGGCAAAGATAGTGGGCTGCGTCGGCAAGGTCGGGCAGCGTCAGCACCGCGTCGCGGCCGATCCCGGCCCGCGCGCTGCTCGCATGGGCATGACCCGCTGTCCCGTCGGCTGCTACGAGCGCCTCGACCACCTGAGATATGTCGCCCGTCACCAGGCGTGCTGCTGCTTCGTTCATCGTCAACCCCTGCGCGGCCGCCAGCGCCATTGCGGCCGTTTCCGGCACCATAGGGAAGCGAGGTAAAAGAGGGGTTTATGCGGTTAAAAAAAGGGCGGCCCGCGAGCCGCCCTTCCTGTCATTTCGCCGTGCCTCAGCCTCTATTGATCGAGGAAGCTGCGCATCTTGCGGCTGCGGCTGGGGTGCTTCAGCTTGCGCAGCGCCTTAGCCTCGATCTGGCGGATACGTTCTCGGGTCACGCTGAACTGCTGGCCCACTTCCTCCAGCGTATGGTCGGTGTTCATGCCGATGCCGAAACGCATGCGCAGCACGCGTTCCTCACGCGGCGTCAGCGAAGCCAGGACCCGCGTCACGGTTTCCTTGAGGTTCGCCTGGATCGCCGCATCCACGGGGATAATCGCATTCTTGTCCTCGATGAAATCGCCCAGGTGCGAATCCTCCTCATCGCCGATCGGCGTTTCAAGGGAGATCGGCTCCTTGGCGATCTTCATCACCTTGCGCACCTTCTCCAGCGGCATGGAAAGGCGCTCGGCCATTTCCTCCGGAGTCGGTTCGCGGCCCTGCTCGTGCAGGAACTGGCGAGACGTGCGCACCAGTTTGTTGATCGTCTCGATCATGTGGACCGGAATACGAATGGTGCGCGCCTGATCCGCGATCGACCGGGTGATCGCCTGACGGATCCACCAGGTCGCGTAAGTGCTGAACTTGTAGCCGCGGCGATATTCGAACTTATCGACCGCCTTCATCAGGCCGATATTGCCTTCCTGAATAAGATCAAGGAATTGCAGGCCGCGGTTCGTATATTTTTTAGCGATGGAGATGACGAGGCGCAGGTTCGCCTCCACCATTTCCTTCTTCGCGATACGCGCCTCGCGCTCGCCCTTCTGCACCATGTTCACGATGCGGCGGAACTCGTTCAGCGACATGCCGGTCGCCTGCGCGATCTCGCTCACCTCGGTACGGATACGCTCCACCGCGCGCCCTTCGGCAGCGGCAAAGGCAGCCCATTTCTTGTCGATGCCAGCGACCTTGTCCATCCAGCCGTCGTCCAGCTCATGGTTCACATAGCGGTCGAGGAAGTCCTTCCGGCTCACCTTGTGCCGCTCCGCCAGGCGCAGCATCTGCCCGCCCAGCGCGGTCAGGCGCCGGTTATAGGCATAGAGCTGATCGACCAGATATTCGATCTTCTGCTGGTGGAACTGCACGCTTTCGACTTCGGCAGTCAGCTGCTCGCGCAGTTCCTGATAGTCGTCCTCCGCCTTCTGGCTCAGCGTTTCGCCATTGGCCATGGCGGCCATGCGCGATTCCTGCGCGCGCGAGAAGGTGCGGAAAATCTCCGTGATGGTCGCGAATTTCTCCAGCGCCATCGGCTTCAATGTCTCTTCCATCTGGGCGAGGGAGAGGGTGTTGTCTTCCTCCTCTTCCTCTTCCACCCGGCGAGCGCGGCGCTCGGTCAGGCCGTCCTCATCCTCGTCGGAATCGGCGGCCTCTTCCTCGGGCTCTTCCTCTTCCTTGAAGCTGGGGCCAGCGGTCTTTTCGCTGATTTCGCCATCATCATCCTCGGCGCCCTCTTCCAGATTCTCCGGAGCAGGGTCCTTGGACAGCATCGCATCGAGATCGAGGATCTCGCGCAGCTGCATCTCGCCATTGTTAAGCGCGGTCGACCATTCGATGATTGCGTTGAAGGTCGTCGGGCTTTCGCACAGCCCCAGGATCATCGTGTCGCGCCCGGCCTCGATGCGCTTGGCGATGGCGATTTCGCCCTCACGGCTCAGCAGCTCGACCGCCCCCATTTCGCGCAGATACATGCGCACGGGGTCGTCGGTGCGATCGACCGTTTCCTTCTTCTTCTCGGCTACGGGACGCGGCGATCCGTCGTCCTCGGCGCTCTCGTCGCTGCTGTCGTCATCGCTGTCGTCGCGCTGATCCTCGCCGTCCTCGCTGGCTTCCTCATTCTCGACGATGTTCACGCCCATTTCGTTGAGCGCGGCCATGATGTCTTCGATCTGCTCGGAGGACATCTGGTCCTGCGGCAGGGCATCGTTCAGCTCGTCATAGGTGATGTAGCCGCGCTTCTTCGCGCGCGCGATCAGCTTCTTGACCGACGCCTCGTTCAGATCAAGGAGCGGCGCATCGCCGGTATCCACATCCTCGCCCGCACCCTTGCCTGTCGCCTTGCTCGCCATCTATTCGCCTTAATTCCATCGTCCCAACCGGGACGAATCAAATAATATCTTCGGACTGCGCCAGTTCCGCCAAGCGCCGGTCATGGTCCATCTTCATGCGATGAACCCGCTGCTGCTCGGCAAAGGTTTCCTCGTTGAGGTCTTCCTTCGCTCTTCTGGTGGCTTCCGCCAGCGCCGTCTCCAACTCCGGTCCTTGCGCCATCACCCGGATAGCCTCCTCCAAATCGCGCTGCACGCGATCCGAGTCGGTCTTCATCCTGTTGGGGGTGAATGTGAACGTGTCGGCCCGGAGCATCCCCTTTGCCATATTATACACTTCACCTTGGCCCAATATGGTAAGGAGGCCCTCGGTTTCAACTGTTTCTTGCGCGAAGGACGCCGCCACCATCGCGCGCAGCAATGCGGCCAAGGCCGAATCGCCGATATGGAGCGCTGAAAGCATCTCGCGATGCAGCACGATCTGCTCCGGATGGCGCAGCAGGCTCGCCAGCACCGCGCGCAACAACCGCTGTTCCATGCCGCTGACGCCGATCGCCCGCGCTTCGCTCCCTACCGGGGGCAGGGGAGGCTTCCAGTTGCCCCGCCGGTCCTTCTGCCACCCTTGTCGAGCTCCGCCGCCGCGCTGATAACGGCCGCCGCCGCCTTGTGCAGGCCGGGCAAAGAACAGGGCGTCGTAACGCTGCCGGAATATCTGCACATAATGCGCCCGCACATCAGGATGCCCGATGGCATCGGTGATAGCGCCCAGCCGCTGCTTTAATGCCGCGCGTTGCTCGGGCGTATCGAGCGGGGCTGCATTCTGCTCATGCGTCCAAAGCCGTTCGACCAATGGCTCCGCTGCGCTCAGCACCTGTTCTATCGCCGCCGGTCCCTCGGCCCGGATCAGATCGTCCGGGTCTTGGCCCGCAGGCAGGGTGGCAAAGGCCAAACTCATGCCCGGCCGCAATAGCGGCAGCGCCCGCGTGGCCGCCCGGATCGCCGCTTTCTGGCCCGCTGCGTCTCCGTCGAAGCAGAGGATCGGTACGTCCACCATCTTCCACAGCCGCTCGATCTGATGTTCGGTGAGCGCGGTGCCCAGCGGCGCGACCGCCTCGCCAAACCCGGCTTGGGCTAGCGCGATGACGTCCATATAGCCCTCGACCACGATTGCCCGCCCGCTCTGGCGGCTGGCGGGGGAGGCGCGATCGATATTGTAGAGCGTCCGCCCCTTGTCGAAGAGCGGCGTGTCGGGCGAGTTCAGATATTTGGGCTCTCCCTGCCCAAGAATGCGCCCGCCAAAAGCGATGACGCGTCCGCGAATGTCGCGGATCGGCAGCATCAGGCGGCCTCGGAAGCGGTCATAACTGTCACGCTTTCGACTGTTTCCGCCATCCGCTTCGCCGGCCTGCGGGTCGATCAGCAATCCCGCCTCAATCAGCATCGGCTCGCCAAATTCGCTCAGCGCGCCCTTCAGCTTCCCCTTTGAATCTGCCGAAAACCCGAAGCCAAAGGCTCGCCGCGTAGCCTCGCTGATCCCGCGCCGTTTGAGATAATCGCGCGCCTCCACACCCTCCATCCCGCCAAGCTGCTCCTCGAACAAGGCCTGCGCAGCTGCCATGACGTCATGCAGACCCTTGGCCTTTTCAGCTCGCTTCGCCATGCGCGGATCGGGCGCAGGCACATCCATCCCGGCCGTGGCCGCAAGCTCCTTCACCGCCTCCATGAAGGGCAGGCCGCGCTGGTCCGTCATCCACCGGATGGCGTCCCCATGCGCTCCGCACCCGAAGCAGTGATAGAAACCCTTCTCGTCATTGATCGTGAAGCTGGGCGTCTTCTCATTATGAAAGGGACAGCAGGCCTTATACTCCCGCCCCGCCTTCTGCACCTTCACCGTCCGCCCGATCAGGGTGGACAGCGAAGTGCGCATGCGCAGTTCATCGAGAAAGGCGGGGGACAGGCTCACTATTAGAGCCCCTCCCTTCCAAGGGAGGGGTTGGCGTGGGTGATCTTCTGCCTCTCCGGCAACGCGCTTGCACGCTCAACAATGAAGCTCAGCACGCCCTCAAGATTATCCCGAACATCCCTATTGGAAAAGCGGAGCACTACATAACCTTGATGGGCGAGGTCGAAGTCGCGATCTCTATCGCGCTCCAGATCATGCAGGTCGTCATCCACTTCGACGATCAAGCCGACGGAGGGGCAAAGGAAGTCACAGATGTAAGGCTCGATGACGGCTTGCCTGCGAAATTTGAGCCCGCCTAATTGCGAAGCTCGAAGCGCCCCCCAAAGGCGTCGTTCATAATCGGTAGGTTCGCGCCGCACGTCGCGCGCGTATCGGCCTAGCCCTGCATTGATGCGTAGCGCCATCACCCACCCCAACCCCTCCCTTGGAAGGGAGGGGCTTCATCATGTCAGCTAAGCGCCGCCTTAACCAGCCCGCTAGCCTTGCTCATATCAATCACAGCCCCATGCCGTTCTTTCAGCACGGCCATGACCTTCCCCATATCCTTGACGCTGCTGGCCCCGACCTCGGCCTTGATCGCCTCGATCGCAGACTTGGTCTCATCCTCGCTCAGCTGTTGCGGCAGGAAGCTTTCGATCACCGTCAGTTCCGCCTGTTCCTTTGCAGCCAGCTCGTCCCGCCCGCCGCTCTTGAACATGTCGATCGATTCGCGCCGCTGCTTGACCATCTTCTGCAGCACCTCGACCACGACAGTGTCGTCGTCCGGTACGCTGGACGCTGTGCGCAATTCGATGTCCCGGTCCTTCAGCTTGGCGAGAATTAGCCGGACGGCGGCCAGGCGTTCCTTTTCTCCGGCCTTCATCGCTTCGACCTGGGCGCTCTTTACCTTCTCGCGAATCATGGCGACACGAATCCTGTGCTACGGGAAAAGACCAGATATAATGCGAAAAGAGATTTTTAACAGCGGTTGACCGCGGGGCTTCACAAGCATAGGTGACCGGCCGTTTAACCCGCTGCAGACGGGTTCCCGCAAAAACATGAAGGACGCTACTACCATGGCTGATGCCAAGACCCTCACCGTGCCCAAAGGAGCGACAGGGGTACTGGTATTTGCTGATGGCAGCGCGGTCTTCGGCCGCGGTTTCGGGGCTGTCGGCGACGCGGTCGGCGAACTTTGCTTCAACACCGCCATGACCGGCTATCAGGAAGTGATGACCGACCCCAGCTATGCCGGGCAGATCGTCACCTTCACCTTCCCGCATATCGGTAATGTCGGCACGAACCTGGATGACGTCGAAGCGGATAATCCCTTCGCCCTTGGCTGCGTCGTCCGTCAGGACGTGACCGAGCCCAGCAACTTCCGCAATGTCGAACCCTTCGATCAGTGGATGAAGGAAAATGGCCGCATCGGCCTCTCCGGCGTCGACACCCGCGCGCTGACGCGCATGATCCGTCTCAAGGGCGCGCCCAATGTCGTCATCGCCCATGATCCGGAAGGGAATTTCGACCTCGCCGCGCTGGCTGACAAGGCTGCGAGCTGGCCCGGCCTTGAAGGCATGGACCTCGCGATCGAAGTGACGGGCAAGGAAAGCCGCCTCTGGAAGGACGGTGTGTGGAAGCTCGGCGATGGCTATGGCCTTGGCGAAGCGGGCGATGAACGCCCCCATGTCGTCGCCATCGACTATGGTGCGAAGAACAACATCTTCCGCAACCTGGTAAAGGCTGGAGCCCGCGTCACCGTGTTGCCCGCCACCGCCAGCTATGAACAGGTAATGGAACAGAAGCCCGACGGCGTCTTCCTCTCCAACGGTCCCGGCGACCCCGCCGCGACCGGCGAATATGCCGTTCCTGTCATCCAGAAGGTTCTCGAAGCCGACCTGCCCGTCTTCGGTATTTGCCTTGGCCACCAGATGCTGGCGTTGGCCGCAGGGGCAAAGACCGTGAAGATGCACCAGGGCCATCGCGGCGCCAATCACCCGGTGAAGCGCCTCTCGGACGGTCTGGTCGAGATCACCTCGATGAATCACGGCTTCGCGGTCGACAGCGATACGCTGCCCCCGAACGTCAAACCGACCCATGTTTCGCTCTTTGATGGTAGCAACTGCGGCATAGAAATAACTGATAAGAAAGCATTTTCTGTTCAGTACCACCCGGAGGCATCGCCCGGTCCGCAGGACAGCTTCTACCTCTTCCAGCGCTTCGTCGAAGGTCTCTCCAAGTGACCGCAAATTTCGTTTTTCTCGCCAATTCCTTCATTAAAAAGAGAGCATAATGCCCAAGCGCACCGACATCTCGTCCATCCTGATCATCGGCGCCGGCCCGATCATCATCGGCCAGGCTTGCGAGTTCGACTATTCGGGCACTCAAGCGGTGAAGGCGCTGAAGGAAGAAGGCTATCGCATCATCCTGGTGAACTCCAACCCGGCCACCATCATGACGGACCCGGAGTTTGCGGACGCGACCTATGTCGAACCGATCACGCCCGAAATCGTGGCGAAGATCATCGAAAAGGAACGCCCTGACGCGGTCCTGCCCACCATGGGCGGTCAGACTGCGCTCAACACCGCGCTGGCGCTCTTCAATGACGGCACGCTCGACAAGTTCGGCGTCAAGATGATCGGCGCTGACGCCCAGGCCATCGACAAGGCAGAAGATCGCCTCAAGTTCCGCGATGCGATGGACAAGATCGGCCTGGAATCCGCCCGTTCGTGCATTGCCCATACGATGGAAGAGGCGCTGGACGCGCTGGAGTTCACTGGTCTCCCTTCGATCATCCGCCCCAGCTTCACGCTCGGCGGCACCGGCGGCGGCGTCGCCTATAATAGGGAAGAGTTCAAGCGGATCGTCGCCGAAGGGCTCGACGCGTCGCCCACGACCGAAGTCCTGATCGAGGAATCGCTCCTCGGCTGGAAGGAATATGAGATGGAAGTCGTGCGGGATCGCAATGACAACGCCATCATCATCTGTTCGATCGAAAATGTCGATCCGATGGGCGTCCATACCGGAGACTCCATCACTGTCGCTCCCGCGCTGACGCTGACCGACAAGGAATATCAGATCATGCGCAACGCGAGCATCGCGGTGCTGCGTGAGATCGGCGTCGAAACCGGCGGCTCCAACGTCCAGTTCGCGGTCAATCCGAAGGACGGCCGCCTCGTCGTCATCGAAATGAACCCGCGCGTCTCGCGTTCGTCGGCACTGGCCTCGAAGGCGACCGGCTTCCCGATCGCCAAGGTCGCCGCCAAGCTGGCCGTCGGCTACACGCTGGACGAGATCGAAAACGACATCACCGGCGCGACACCCGCCAGCTTCGAACCCACTATCGACTATGTAGTGACCAAGATCCCGCGTTTCGCCTTTGAAAAGTTCAAGGGCTCCGAACCGCTGCTCGGCACCGCGATGAAGTCGGTGGGCGAGGTGATGGCGATCGGCCGCAACATCCATGAATCGATGCAGAAGGCGCTGCGGGGTCTGGAAACCGGGCTGTGCGGCTTCAACGAAGTGGAGCATCTGGTCGGCGCACCTAAGGACGACATCATCGCCGCCCTCGCTCAGCCGACACCGGATCGCCTGCTGGTCGCGGCCCAGGCTCTTCGCGAAGGGCTGACTGTCGCGGAAATCCATTCGGTTGCGAAATATGATCCGTGGTTCCTTGAGCGCATCAAGGAAATCGTCGACGCCGAAGCTGAAGTGCTGGATCATGGCTTGCCGCAGGATGCGGAGGGCATGCGTCGTTTGAAGGCGATGGGCTTTGCTGACAAGCGCCTCGCTTATCTCGCGCTCAAGTCCGCCAATCTGCGCGGCATGGAACGCGGCATCGCGCGCGGATCGGGCCTGATCCATGAAGCGGTAAAGGCCATGACCGGCGGCGTTACCGAAGATGAGGTGCGCGCGCTCCGCCATAAGCTGGGCATCCGTCCGGTCTTCAAGCGCATCGACACTTGCGCCGCCGAGTTCGAGGCGAAGACGCCCTATATGTATTCGACCTACGAAGCACCGATCTTCGGCGAGGCCGAAAATGAGGCTGCTCCAAGCGACCGTAAGAAGGTTGTGATCCTCGGCGGGGGGCCCAATCGTATCGGGCAGGGCATCGAGTTCGACTATTGCTGCGTCCATGCCTGTTTCGCGCTGGCGGACGCAGGCTTTGAGACGATCATGGTCAACTGCAACCCGGAAACCGTTTCGACCGACTATGATACGTCCGACCGTCTCTATTTCGAACCGCTGACGGCGGAAGACGTCCTGGAAATTCTAAGTGTCGAAATGTCGAATGGCACTTTGGCCGGGGTGATCGTCCAGTTCGGCGGCCAGACCCCGCTCAAATTGGCGCAAGCGCTGGAGAATGCGGGTATCCCGATCCTGGGTACCTCGCCCGATGCCATCGACCTGGCAGAGGACCGTGAGCGTTTCGCCGCTCTTATCGACAAGCTCAAGCTGCGGCAGCCCGCCAATGGCATCGCGCGAAGCCGTGAGGAGGCGATCGCCGTCGCCAACCGCATCGGCTATCCGGTGTTGATGCGCCCCTCCTACGTCCTGGGCGGCCGCGCCATGGAGATCGTCGACGGGCAGGCGCAGTTGGAAGAGTATATCGCCACCGCTGTTCAAGTGTCGGGCGATTCGCCGGTCCTGATCGACCAATATCTGCGTGACGCCGTTGAAGTCGATGTCGATGCACTTTGCGACGGCGATGACGTCGTGGTCGCGGGCGTGCTTCAGCATATCGAAGAGGCTGGCGTTCACTCGGGCGACAGCGCCTGCTCTCTGCCACCTTACAGCCTTTCCGATGAGGTCATTGCGGATATCGAGCGTCAGGCGGACGTTCTCGCCCGCGCGCTCTCTGTCCGCGGCCTCATGAACATCCAGTTCGCGGTCAAGGACGGGGTAGTGTACCTGATCGAGGTCAACCCGCGCGCCAGCCGCACTGTGCCCTTCGTGGCCAAGGCGATCGGCACGCCCATCGCCAAGATCGCCAGCCGCGTCATGGCGGGCGAGAAGCTCAAGGACCTGCCGAAGATCGACCGAAACGCGATTGATCATGTCGCGGTCAAGGAAGCCGTATTCCCGTTCGCACGCTTCCCCGGCGTTGATCCGGTTCTTTCGCCGGAAATGAAGAGCACCGGCGAAGTGATGGGCATCGACAGCAATTTCGCGACCGCTTTCGCCAAGGCTCAGCTCGGTGCCGGAACCGTGCTTCCGACCAGCGGCGCCGTGTTTATCTCGGTCAAGGACAGCGACAAGCCGGTGATTCTGCCTGCTGTGCGGAAGCTGCATGCGATGGGCTTTTCCATCGTCGCGACCGGAGGCACCGCGCGCTACCTGGAGGATAACGGCATCAGCGTAGAAACGGTGAACAAGGTCGCGCAGGGGCGCCCCCACATCGTTGACCGGATCACCGATGGGGCGGTGGACCTGATCGTGAACACGACCGAGGGCTGGCAATCGCTGAAGGACAGCAAGGCGATCCGTACCAGCGCCCTCCGTGCCAAGGTGGCGAGCTTCACCACGGCGGCCGCCAGCGTGGCGGCGGCGGACGCGATAGAGGCACTGCGTGGCCACGCCCTTGAAGTACGGTCGTTGCAGTCTTATTATCCAAGGCCGCAAGCCTGACCCCCTGCATCAGGAACCATGCTGCGGGCGGCCTCATGAGCGGGGCCGCCAAAGGGAAGTTTTGACAAAGGACCTGCGATAAATGGCGACCGTCGAAAAGATGCCGATGCTGCAGATGGGCTATGACAAGCTCAACGAGCAGCTACGCGAGTTAAAGGCTGAACGGCCTTTGATCGTGGACGCCATCGAAGAAGCGCGTGCCCATGGCGATCTTTCAGAAAATGCCGAATATCATGCGGCGAAGGAGCGGCAGGGTCAGGTTGAAGCGACAATCGCCGACCTTGAGGACAAGCTGTCACGGGCCCAGATCATCGATCCGAAGACCTTGTCAGGAGACAAGGTCGTTTTTGGTGCGACTGTCACGCTGCTTGATGAGGACGAAAAGCCGGTCAAATATCAAATCGTCGGCCAGGCCGAGGCGGACGCAAAGCTGGGCATGATCAGCTATAACAGCCCGCTTGGCCGTGCGCTGATCAGCCGCCAGGTCGGTGAAGAGGTTGAAGTCTCTGTGCCCTCGGGCGACAAATTCTACCTGATCGACAAAATCGACTTCATCTAATCGCGGTGAAGCTGCCGACCGGCCGAATGACCAACATAATCGCGGTGATCACGTTCGCCGCATTTATGCTGCTCTCTTTTACTGGGCAGGTGGACAATGCTGCTATCCTGGGCGGCTTCATTCCTGCCAGGATCGATGACCCCCAGCTTTTTGCGGGAGTTCTGGCGGTCCCGATCTGGCTGACGCCGCTTAGCTGCACCCTTATTCATGCTGGCTGGCTGCATATCGGCTTTAACCTGCTGATGCTCGTATTTTGCGGGCGGCAGGTCGAGCAGGTGTTGCAGAAGGGGGCCGTACTCACCTTGTATGTAGCGGGCGCCTATGGCGCGGCGCTGCTGCAATGGGCGGCAGGACCCTCATCGCCTAACCCGATGGTGGGAGCCAGTGGCGCGATTTCGGCTATTCTGGCGACCTACGCACTGCTTTATGGGCAGCGAACGGTACGGCGGATCGGCCCCTTTTCGGCCAATTTTCTACGCGTGCTCTGGCTGGCGGCGGGGTGGATCATCATCCAGTTGATGATCGGGCTTGCATCCGCGCGCGGTGGCCTTGGCGATCTTGGTCAGATTGCCATTGCCGCGCACATCGGCGGCTTTCTTATCGGCCTTGTGCTGACCCGGCCCTTGCTGCGCTGGCGCTTTCGCAAGGGACCTCAGCCTCTCGTCTGAATCTTATGCCTGCGGCAGTTCCGGCTCTAGCAGACGGTGCAGATGAACGATGACATAGCGCATTTCAGCGTCATCTACAGTGCGCTGTGCAGCGCCGCGCCAGGCGTTTTCCGCCGACGCATAGTCGGGATAAACCCCGACAAGTTCGATAGAGCTCAAATCCTCGAATTCCAGCGTCTGGGGATTTTTGACGCGTCCCCCCATGACCAAATGGAGTTTGCTCATAATTCATACTTCTCCCATGGAAGGAGTGTCCACTCTAGCAGTGTGCACACTCCCATCCAAGGCTCCGCGCCTCGAAGGCTGGCTGCTTTTCGTGCCGGAGCGATTACCGTTTGGGCAATCGCGCCTTCAACGCTTCGCTGACGGAATCAATCTTGCTGGCGACGAGGGAGACAAGATCGTCGGCGACCCGTGATGCAGTGCCGGTGATATCTGTCGAAGCTGCCGCTTCACGAGCCGAAGCCGCTGTCTTGCTGGCGCTCTCCTGCGCATGATGGAGCGCGTCGGTAGCGCTCGACCTGATGGTTTCCGCGCCTTCTGCAGCAGCAGCCCGTGCCGCAAGAGCTGCTTCAACCACGCGGCTGCCCGCCGTCGCAGCCAACCCCGGCAGAGCCTTCATTGCCGTACGACTTTTGGGGAAGAGCCACGCTATGACCGCGCCTGCGGCAACCGCCCCGGCTACCGCAGCAATTGGATGTTCCTGCACGATCTCGTTCGCTCGCGCTGCGACCCGCTGTGTGCGATCCCGCACATCGCTATAGGCATCGCCTGCACGATCGCGACCGGTCTGTATCAGGTCCACGGCGTTGTCGCGCGCTTTGCCGGTCGTATCCCGGAACTTGCCGGACGCCGTTTCGGCTATGTCATTCGCCGCATCGCGCACGCGAGTGATCTGAGCATGAATATCAGCCATTGTCGGTCTCCGCTCTCTTCGGGTGACGATTGGTAATCTGAACGTATGTCCGTCTGAAAAGTGCCGAAAGCGGACGGCGGAACAGATAGAGGACCAGTGCAGCAGCCGCGGCACCGGCTGCGACGGGCCGCTCCTGCACCTTTTCCGTTACATAAACGCGGCCGTTCGACAAACTATCGGCGGCCTTTTGCTTTAAGTCTTCCTTTAGCCTAGCGGGGGCGATGCGCTCTTTTGCGGTCGAGGCGCTGGAAAGAAATTGAGCCTTTTTCTGTTCAGCTTGAGCTTCGGCCTGCCGATATCGCTCGGTCGCGTTCATGACTTGATGTCCTTCCGCATTCGCGAAATCCGCGCCTTGGCCAGCATGAGCGATATCGCCGCTATCAGAAGCGAGACACCGAATATGATCAAGGCCGACCAGCCAGCCCCAAGATGGGGCGTGAGCATAAGCACCATCCCGACAAGGAAGGCTATCAGACCCGCAAAGGCCAATATGAACCCGGCCGTTGCGAAGATCGCAGCATCCCGGATGCCCGCTCCCGCCAGCCCAGCGCGCAGCTTTTGCCGTTCGATCTCCGCATCGGCATAGGCCCGGCCGTCCGCGTACAGTTTGCTAAACGCCGCACGGACGCTGTCCTGCTGATGCTCAGCCTCCGGTTGTGCCGTTATCAGGCTTGGCTCTTCGGTCAAAAACCCCTCCGCCCCATCTGAGGGGCTTGTTGTCGATTTTCAGAAAGCGAAGCGATCAGGCTTTGTCGTCTGATCCCTTTGCCAGTCGCATCAGGACGAAACCCACTACTGCGGCCGCTCCAATGGCAACGGCGGGGCTCTTGCGCACGAAATCGCGGGCTTCGCTCATCAACTGATCGACGTCCTTGCTGTCCAGGGTGTCGGCGGCACCCGCTACTGCTTCGGCGGCCTGTCGGGCATAGTCGCCATATTGCGGTCCCAGCTTGGCATCGACAGTACCCGCCGTGTCCGTGATCAGCTTCGCCAGGCTCTGCATGGCCGTGCCAGTCTTGTCCTTCGCGACCACGGCGGCCGAGCGAGCAGTCTTTGTCGCCTGATCCTTCAGCGGATCGATATGCGTCTTCCAATCCACGGTGTTCAACTTGTCCGCCGCACTCTTCGCCGCCTTTTCCGCTTGGGCCTTCAAAGGAGCGATCTGCGCCGCCCAGCCATGTGAGGCCGCGCCGTTGCCGGGCTTTGCTGCCGGGGCGCTCCGCGTCGCGGCTGCCTTGACCGGTGCTGCTGGCGTGGCAGTTGCGTCAGTGGCAGCTACTGGCTTGCCTTTGGCCGGCTTGGCAGGGCTCGCCTTCTTCGGGCGCTTGGTGGGCGGGGTTTCCGGGGTGTCGGCCATCGTCCTATGTCTCCTCAGATATTGTGGGGTCGCGATGCGGGCGAATGGATATCCGTCCTCAATGCTCGCGGCGGGCCACAGTTCCGTTGCCGTTACTATTTTGAGCATCGGCATTTTTCGAGTCCATGCAAGCCCCCGCATTGCCAATCGGGAAGGCGCTGGCTAAGCGGACCCCGACTTGAGGCGCATTGCATCTATTCCAGGGAGCGACCATGACCGCCATTCTTGATATCCACGCCCGTCAGATCCTCGACAGCCGCGGCAATCCCACTGTCGAAGTCGATGTCATGCTGGAAGATGGCAGCTTCGGCCGCGCCGCCGTGCCCTCGGGCGCCTCTACCGGCGCCTATGAGGCGGTCGAAAAGCGCGATGGCGACAAGAGCAAATATCTGGGCAAGGGTGTTCTCGCCGCTGTTGCCGCCGTGAATGACGAGATCGCCGAGCAGCTGATCGGCCTCGATGCCGAAGATCAGGCCGAAATCGATGCTGCGATGATTGCGCTCGATGGCACTGAAAATAAGAGTCGGCTGGGAGCGAACGCCATCCTCGGCGTCAGCCTCGCCACTGCGAAGGCGGCCGCTGACGCACGCGGCCTGCCGTTGTATCGCTATGTTGGCGGTGTCTCTGCCCATGTCCTGCCCGTGCCGATGATGAATATCATCAACGGCGGAGAGCACGCCGATAATCCGATCGATTTCCAGGAATTCATGATCATGCCGGTGGGCGCTGAAAGCCTTGCCGATGCTGTACGCGTGGGTGCCGAAATCTTCCACACGCTGAAGAAGGGCCTGCACGAAAAGGGGCTGGCGACATCGGTAGGCGATGAAGGCGGCTTTGCTCCGAACATCGCTTCCACCCGGGACGCCCTCGACTTCATCATGCTGTCGATCGAGAAAGCGGGCTACAAGCCCGGCGACGATGTGATGCTGGCGCTGGACTGCGCCGCCACCGAATTCTTCAAGAACGGCAAGTACGAGATTTCCGGAGAAGGCTTGTCTTTGAGCCCTATCGAAATGGCGGACTATCTGGCCGCCTTGTGCGCCGACTATCCGATCAAGTCGATTGAAGACGGCATGAGCGAAGATGATTTCGAAGGCTGGAAGGCTCTGACGGACAAGATCGGCGGCAAGGTGCAACTGGTGGGCGACGACCTTTTCGTCACTAATCCGAAGCGGCTTGAGATGGGCATTGGTAAGGGGCTGGCTAATTCCCTGCTGGTGAAGGTGAACCAGATTGGTTCGCTGACGGAGACGCTTGCTGCTGTCGATATGGCTCACCGCGCGCGTTATACTGCCGTCATGTCGCACCGCTCGGGTGAAACCGAGGACGCGACCATCGCTGACCTAGCGGTCGCCACCAATTGCGGTCAGATCAAGACGGGCTCGCTGGCGCGTTCTGATCGGCTTGCAAAGTATAACCAGTTGATCCGCATCGAAGAAGAACTGGGCGATATCGCCGTTTACGCCGGTCGGTCTATCTTCCGCTAATCCCTATTTCAGCACCCGGCCGCAAGTTAATGAGATTTTGCTTGCGGCCGGGTCCGGCCTGTGATTCAACTGTTCCATGGCGCACATCGCTAAGCTTCGCATGTTGTTGTTTTCGGCTTTTGGGCCAGCGATCGCGGTGCTTCTACTTCTTTTTTTTGCCGGTTATGTGGTGCTAGGCTCCAATGGCATCCTTGCTTGGGGCGATTACACGCGCCAGCTGCATCGCGCTCATGCTGAGCTGAAGTCGGTGCAAGGGCAGCGGAATGAACTCCGCAATCGCGTCGATCTGCTCAATCCGCGTCGCGTCGACCCTGATCTCAGCGATGAGCTGATCCGCCGGCAGCTCGGCGTGATCCACCATGATGAAGTGATCGTGCCGCTCAACTGAGCCGCGGCATCGAATGCCGCTAATCCGCGGGCTGCGGCGTTGCATTTCGGCTCGCTCTGCCGCTATATCGGGCTTCCTTCCATCCATACCCAGGCAAAAGGATAAGAGCCTTGGCGAAACCAACGACGCCGCGTCCTTCGCGTGCAAAGGCAAAGGCGCAAAGCCTTGCCAGCGCGGACCACAACCGGCCTCGCCCTGAAACTCCGACGGACTACAAGGCAACGAAGGAAGAATTGCTGGAATTCTACCGGCAGATGGTCCTCATACGCCGCTTTGAGGAAAAGGCGGGCCAACTTTACGGCTTGGGCCTGATCGGCGGCTTTTGTCACCTCTATATCGGTCAGGAAGCTGTTGCGGTCGGCATTCAGTCCGCGCTGACGCCGGGCAAGGACAGCGTCATCACCGGCTATCGCGACCATGGCCACATGCTTGCCTACGGTATCGATCCGAATGTCATCATGGCCGAACTGACTGGCCGCGAAGCTGGCATTTCGAAGGGCAAGGGCGGTTCGATGCACATGTTCAGCGTCGAACATAAATTCTTCGGCGGCCACGGCATCGTCGGCGCGCAGGTCTCGCTCGGCGCGGGGCTCGGTTTTGCCCACAAATACAACAATGATGGCGGCGTTTGCGTTGCCTATTTCGGTGATGGCGCAGCCAACCAAGGCCAGGTCTATGAAAGCTTCAACATGGCCGAGCTGTGGAAGCTGCCGATCATTTTTGTGATCGAGAACAATCAGTACGCGATGGGCACCAGCGTGAACCGGTCTTCGGCAGAGGATCAGCTCTACCGCCGCGGTGAGAGCTTCCGCATCCCTGGCATCCAGGTCAACGGCATGGACGTACTCGCTGTGCGCGGTGCAACCGAGGAAGCGCTCAAATGGGTGCAGGGCGGCAACGGCCCCATCCTACTTGAAATGAAAACCTACCGCTATCGCGGCCACTCCATGTCGGACCCGGCGAAATATCGTTCGCGCGAGGAAGTGCAGGCCATGCGCGACAAGTCCGATCCCATCGAGGGCGTGAAGAAATATCTGATCGACGCCGGGGTGAGCGAAGATGATCTGAAGAAGGTCGATCAGGACATACGCAAGATCGTGAGCGATGCGGCTGACTTCGCCGAAACGTCGCCGGAACCGGAAATGTCCGAACTCTATACCGACGTCCTGGTGGAGCAATATTGATGGGTATCGAAATCAAGATGCCGGCGCTCTCCCCCACGATGGAGGAAGGCACGCTGGCCAAATGGCTTGTGAAGGAAGGCGACGAAGTGCGTTCGGGTGACATCCTCGCCGAAATTGAGACGGACAAGGCGACGATGGAATTTGAAGCGGTCGATGAAGGCAAGATCGGCGCGATCGTCATTCCGGAGGGCACCGAAGGCGTGAAGGTCGGCACTGTCATCGCCACGATGGCGGGTGAAGGCGGCGAAACTGCCAAGGCATCGCCGAAGGCCCAAGAAAGCGCACCTCCGGTTCAGCCCGAAGCTGCTCCAGAAACGCCGAAGAAGGCGGAGAGCGGCACGACCAAGCTGGCGTCGGAAGTAAAGGCAACTGTCGCTGATCCTGACCTTCCCGAAGGTACCGAATATGTGAAAACGACCGTGCGCGAAGCGCTTCGCGACGCCATGGCCGAGGAAATGCGCCGTGACGAGCGTGTCTTCGTCATGGGTGAGGAAGTCGCAGAATATCAAGGTGCCTATAAGGTTACCCAAGGTCTTCTCGACGAATTCGGCGACCGGCGCGTTATCGATACGCCGATTACGGAATATGGCTTCGCCGGTATCGGCGCGGGTGCTGCCATGGGCGGTCTTCGTCCCGTTATCGAGTTCATGACGTTCAACTTTGCCATGCAGGCGATCGATCACATCATCAACTCGGCGGCCAAGACCAACTATATGTCGGGCGGCCAAATGCGCTGTCCGATTGTGTTCCGCGGTCCCAATGGCGCCGCGAGCCGCGTTGCCGCTCAGCACAGCCAGAATTACGGCCCCTGGTATGCGGCCGTTCCGGGCCTCATCGTCATCGCACCCTATGACGCAGCGGATGCGAAGGGACTGCTCAAGGCTGCGATCCGTTCAGAAGACCCGGTCGTATTCCTTGAAAACGAACTGGTCTATGGTCGCAGCTTCGATGTGCCGAAGGTCGACGATTATGTCCTGCCCATCGGAAAGGCCCGCATCATGCGCCCTGGCAAGGATGTGACTTTGGTCAGCTACTCCATCGGCGTTGGCGTTGCGCTGGAAGCAGCGGAGCAATTGGCGGCCGAGGGTATTGATGCTGAAGTCATCGATCTGCGTACGTTGCGCCCGCTGGACACTGCGACCGTGTTGGAGAGTCTAAAGAAGACTAACCGCTTGGTAGTCGTCGAGGAAGGCTGGCCGGTCTGCTCGATCGCATCTGAAATCGCCGCCGTGGTAATGGAGCAGGGCTTCGACGATCTAGACGCGCCGGTGCTGCGCGTGACAAACGAGGATGTGCCGCTGCCGTATGCGGCGAACCTTGAGAAGGCGGCACTGATCGACACGGCACGTGTGGTCGCTGCGGTGAAGAAGGTGTGTTATAGGTGACAGGAGGAGGGCAGCGTGGGCACGCTGCCCCTTTTTTCTGGGGCGCAAACGCTAAGTCTTCTGCGCGACGTATCAGGCCGAAAAGTAGTTACAGGCTGCCTTCGCCGTTCCCGATAGATTTTGTGCGTTTTGTAGGGTTTGAATTGTGCGGTCACGAACCGAGAACGCTGATGAATAATGGATCGTGATCGGTCCGAACCAACGGTCTGTCATAATCGGCCTGTAGTCATAGAAAATGTCTACAACGACAACCGGGTTGCCGGGCGTCGCTGAAATCTGACTTCCAGCCGCTCCGACCCCACTGGTCAGTATTTGTCCCTCGCTGCCAATAGTCTGAGTGCTCGGCACATCTTTAATCCCTTTGCAACGTTGCCAGGTGATCTTTTGATCGCCGGCGGGTGATGTGGTCACCGCATTATCTTCCAGTGTTGAAATGATGATCCGGCCTCGAGATGTCAACTCCAGCGGCTCTGCGGCATATTTGGCACCGATTATAACATCGTTAATGTCATTCTCGTCGATACGATCCCGCACGCGGGCTACGCCATCGGCAACCATGCTGGTGACCGCGCTGATCCGCGCATGGGTGATCGCAATGTTTGCGAGTTCCGCGCCCCCGAAGGTAAGCAGAATGAGGAAGGGCAGCGAATAGGCGAATTCGATCAGCGCAAGGCCACTCTGATTTCGCCAAAATTGGCGCATGAGCGGAATGGCGCATTGTATAATTTTGCTGGTAGGCTGCGCACACGACATTCTCATACTCCGCACTTCAAGGGCGGATCGACTACGCCGGCATAGGGTTCGTTGCGTAGAAAGGTAGTCCGCGAAATGGTTACGCTATTCCCAAAACCCGCGAGTTGGGGAACGGGCGATAACCTGTTGTAAGTGACACTAATCTGGTAGCGCACAACATCTTCAGCCGAGCCGATGCCGGAAGTACCCTGACTGGCGATATCATAGCTATTGTTGCGATTATCATCAATGAAGCAGTCGGGGCCACCTTTGTCGTAAAGGCCGTTATTGTTGACATCCGTCGTCAATTTCTCAGGCTTGCCGATCTTGTTGTAAGTCAGAAAGTTGGAGGCACTTATCTGCACGTTAGAGCCGGTTGCGATACTACTGAGCCGGTCCCGAACATAGGTTTCAATGGTAGCGGCGGTCGCACCCTCAAGGGTCGCCTGCCGGGCGGCGGCATTTGCTGCTCCTTGAACGACTGCCGTCGCATAGGCTTGATAACCAAGATCAAGCGCGCCGAGGAGCAGGGCGATTAGTGGGCCGGCGACTACTGCGAACTCTACGAGTGTCGCACCTTTTTCCTGTCCGACCAGCCGTTTCAGACAGGTGGCGATCATGCACCAATCCTCAAATTGCCGACCTTGTCGGATATGCGCTTAAATGCGTTTGCGAGGTCAGTGGAATTGCTGACCGAAATGGCTTGGCTGCTGTTGGAGGCGCAGGATGAAATATCCGAATCCATGGTTTGGCCGGCCAACACAGCGATAACCCAAATATCGACGTAGTATGGATCAGACTTTGCCTTGGCGCACATCAATTTGAAACGCTGTTTATGAACGGCCTCTAGGCTCGTGTCGGAAGTACCTGTTGAAGCAGTTCTGCCAGCATATCGCGCGACGCCATAGGCACTGTAAGCATCGCGAAAGGGTGACATTTCACCATCAGTCATAAAGACGATAGTGCGACGAACTTTCACGTTGTTATACTTGTCAGGATTGCGGGCACCGAAAACACCATTGTTCGCGATCATCCGCAAACCCCAGATGATGCCGATGTCGTGATAGGTGGCCCCATCGCCCTGTACGATGGTATCCACTTGTGAATCGAATTCGGACTGACCGGACCATGCCTTCATGTGAACAGCAGGCTTTGGACAAGCGGTCATATAATATGCTGAGCCGTAAGCCTGCTCACCCGACGAAGAAAAATCGTAAGGCGCCCATCGCGTGGCGTCGCCATCCGGAATCTTGGCAATATCGAGATCCCAAGCGTCTGACGGTATAGTCGTGCTGGTGGCGGTCAAGGCCGTGGACGTGCTGCGCTCCTCGATGCAGCCCGCCCAACTATTATCGAGCCAATTTGTTGACCAGTCGGTGGCGGTTTTCAAGATTCCGCTGCTATTTCTATAACGATAGGAAGAGCGGATATAGGCGGCGTCTTCAGCGCGTATTAGCTTGCCTACATTGACTGTACTGGAAAATTGAAGAAACCCGATTCTCATGCGGAGGTTTTTGGCTTCGAGTGCTACTTGAGCCGGACGCAAGTTCGAATAGAGGGTTTTGAGCGCCTCTCGCATTTCGCGCATTTTGGATTTCTTGGTTCCGCTGATCGGCTTTTCAGTTTCCTGCGAACATGACAGCGCGTCGGAAAGGTAGCAGTTCATCGAGCCCGTTGTATCGAGAACCAGCATCAGGTCTGTATTAACATAATATTCCTCACCGAGGCACTCCGCGCTCACGCGCATCTGGTTGATGCCCACCACTTTCAACAACGTGGTCGGCACGCTGGTTGTGGCTTTCATGCGAAGCTGACCGTTCTCCAACTCTGTCGTTACGCGATTGGCGGAGTTGCTGTCTGCTGTCGACATCACGGCGGAGCCCATCAGTCCGCTGGGAAAATTGTAGCTGAAATATTTTAGGGCTTCGTTCTTGTCCGCGGCCGTTAACACTGTCCCGCTCATTGAGCGACGCCCGGCAAGTACTCCAGCATCGCACGCCTGCTGAATACGTGCTTTCACCAGATACGTTCGGCTAAAATCGACCGCCGCGCCCACCATGCCTGTCAACGGAATCAGCGCAGCCGCCACAATCGCCAGCGTGTTACCCGCCTGATTGTGATAAAGCCGCATCAAAATGAACAGCGCGCGCTTGATCCTGTCGCTCATTTTTGCTTTCACCCGTGCTCGTCCCGACCCCCCATTCAGGCAGGGCAGCCGCTGTTCCATAATGGACAGTTGTTAGGATCATTATTCGGGGCACAGTTAAAATGACGCTAATCTATACCACGCGATATATGCGCTGTGACTGATCCGGCGGATGAAGAGCTTGCCCCGCTAGCGGCGTTGCTCTGTGCCTATGCGGGTGAGGCCATGCCGCGCCACCAGCTGCTGTGGGCTTTGGATGCGCGTCTTGCACGGCTGGCGGCAACGACCAATGAGCCGATGATCGGACAGATCCGCCTTGCCTGGTGGCACGAAGCGTTAAACGATGAGACTGGAGTGAAGGGAAGGGGCGAGCCCCTGATCGACGCCTTATGCGATCTAGGAATGGTTCCGCCCCCTGGTCTTTCCGCGTGGCTCGATGGCTGGGAGGCTTTGATCGGAGAGACCGATCTGGACGCCTTTGCTGCTGGGCGTGGGGGCGGCTTCTTCCATTCGCTTGTGGGCCAAGCTGACGTGCCGCCCTGGCTGGTCCAGGCTGGAGCTGCTTGGGCGCTTTGGGACTTGTCCGGCCATGTGAGCGATGCCGCGCTGGCCGCTGACGCAATCGGTCGCGCTAAGGCGAAGCTCCTGCCCGTTACACCTTCCTGGCCAGCGGCATGGCGGCCGATGCGGATTGCCTATGGCTTGGCGCGACAGGACATTCTAAGGGGCAGGGCAGCGCCTAAGCGTTTGACGCCAGGGCTATATCTGCGGTTTTTGCGTGTGGCGTTGGCTGGGCGTTGAGGGGGATTTGGTGGGGCGAGTTATAGCCGGTGCAGGCGCCGCGTTGCTCTTTGTCGCGGCAGGACTCTTTTGGTGGCAAGGCCGGGCGGCCAACGGCCCCGCGCCCGAAGCGATCATCACGCAGCCTCCTCCGCCGGCTATTGACGCTCTGCCGGAAGGTGATCCTGCTGCGGTCGGAAAGGCTCCGCCCAGTCCTGGTGAGGCGACTCCGCAAAGCCGGGAGCAGAAGCGCTTTGCCCGTTATGATCGCAACCGCGATGGCATGATCACACGGGTCGAGATGATGGGCAGCCGGGTAAAGGCGTTCAAGGCGCTCGACACCGACAAGGACAATCTCTTATCCTTCGAGGAATGGGCGGTTGCTACGTCCGACCGGTTCAGCAAGGCGGACGTCAATGCGGACGGCAAGCTGACGCCGGCAGAGTTCGCCAGTACCGCGCCGAAGCGGACGGCCAAACCCCAATGCAAATGTTGATGGTTCAGGCGGGCTGAAGTTCGCCTAGCCATAGGCCCAGTGCGGCGCGGGCGCGGGCCGTCATGGCTTCCTTGCGCTGCTTCTTTTTGATGTCGTCAATCGGCGGGAAGAGGCCGAAATTGACGTTCATCGGCTGATAGTCGGCTGTGTCATGATTGCCGATAACATGGCCCAGCAGCGCGCCGAGTGCGGTCTCCGGGGGCAGCGGCGCGAACTCCTGACCCAGTACCTCTGCGGCGGCGAAACGTCCGGCCAGCAGGCCGATGGCTGCGCTTTCCACATAGCCTTCGCAGCCGGTCACCTGGCCAGCGAAGCGGATATGGGGTGCGCTCTTCAGGCGGAGGGTGGGGTCGAGGAGCTTGGGGCTTTGAATGAAGGTGTTGCGGTGAAGACCGCCGAGGCGAGCGAACTCGGCCTTTTCCAAGCCGGGGATGGTGCGGAACAGTTCGATTTGGGCGCCGTGTTTCAGCTTGGTCTGGAATCCGACCATGTTCCAGAGCGTGCCCGAAGCATTGTCCTGCCGCAACTGAACGACCGCGTAGGGCCAGCGCCCGGTGCGGGGGTCATCAAGGCCCATAGGTTTCATCGGGCCGTGGCGTAGGGTCTCCGGACCGCGGGACGCCATCACTTCTATCGGCATGCAGCCTTCGAAATAGGGGGTGTCCTTTTCCCAATCCTTGAACTCGGTCTTTTCACCGTCGAGCAGACCCTGAACGAAGGCCTGGTACTGGTCCTTGGTCATTGGGCAGTTGATGTAATCCTTGCCCTCGCCGCCGCCGGGGCCGATCTTGTCCCAGCGATTGGCCATCCAGCATTTGTCCATGTCGATGCTGTCGAAATGGATGACGGGGGCGATGGCGTCGAAGAAGGCGAGATGATCCATGCCTGCCGCTTGGCCAATGCTGGCTGCGAGGGACGGCGCCGTAAGGGGGCCGGTGGCAACGATGGTGAGGCCCTCCGTAGGAAGGGCGTCGATCCGTTCGCGGACGATTTCGACATTGGGATGTTCGGAGAGAGCGCGGGTGACGCCTTCGGAGAAGATGTGGCGGTCAACTGCCAAGGCTGATCCGGCGGGCACCTTGGCGGGCTCCGCCTGCGCCATGATCAGGGAGCCGAGGCGGCGCATTTCCTGGTGGAGGAGGCCGACGGCATTCTTGTCGGGATCGTCGGAGCGGAAGCTGTTCGAGCAGACGAGTTCCGCCAGACCATCGGTTTGGTGGGCGGGAGTCATGTCGCCGGAGCCGCGCATTTCGGAGAGGCGGACTTTTACGCCAGCTTGCGCCAATTGCCAGGCGGCTTCGGAGCCGGCGAGGCCGCCGCCGATGATGTGGACCTGATGATTGGGCACTGCTGTTCCGATTTAATGAAGGAAATAGCGAGAAAAACGTGTTTTCCCGCCATTTCCTATTTTCAGTTTCGTTATGAAATGCTGTTTGCGGCTGAGAGCACGGCCTGGACCGACGCGGTCGCTACGTCCGTGTCGGTGCCGATGCCGAAGACGGTGCGCCCGTCGGGCGTGCGGCATTCGACATAGGCGGCCGCCGCGACGTCCGTGCCTGCGCCGATCGCATGCTCGCTATAGTCCGCAATCTCCAGATCGACGCCGAGATCCTCGCGCAGGGCGGCCAGCACCGACGAGAGCAGGCCGTTGCCGCGTCCGGAAATGCTCCGTTCGCCGCCCTTGTAGGCGATCTTGCCAGTGAAGATGCGGTCGCCCGCATGGCCGCTCTCATTATAGTCGATCAGCTTGTAGGGCTGATCGCCGGTGAGGCGGTAATGATCCTCGAACGCGGTCCAGATGTCGGATGCGTTCAGTTCGCGGCTGCTCTGGTCGGCGAGCGCCTGCACGACCTTCGAAAAATCCGCCTGCATGCGCTTGGGCAGCTTCAGCCCCTTATCCTGCTGCAGCACCCAGGCGACGCCGCCCTTGCCGGACTGCGAATTGACGCGGATCACCGCTTCATAGTCGCGGCCCAGATCCTTGGGATCGATGGGCAGATAGGGCACGTCCCAAATCTGGTCGTTGCGCGTTTCCTGAACGGCAAAGCCCTTCTTGATTGCGTCCTGATGCGAGCCTGAAAAAGCCGTGAAGACCAGTTCGCCGGCATAGGGATGGCGCGGGTGGACGGGCAGCTGATTGCAATATTCGACGGTCTGGATGACCTCATCGATATCGCTGAAATCCAGCCCCGGATTGACGCCCTGCGTGTACATGTTGAGCGCGACGGTCACCAGATCGCAATTGCCGGTGCGCTCGCCATTGCCGAACAGACAGCCTTCGACACGGTCCGCGCCCGCCATCAGGCCCAGCTCGGCCGCAGCGACGCCGGTGCCGCGGTCATTATGGGTGTGGAGCGAGATAACGACGCTGTCGCGCTTCGAAATGTTGCGGCACATCCATTCGATCTGGTCGGCATAGATGTTGGGCGTCGCGGCCTCTACCGTCGCGGGCAGGTTCAGGATCAGCGGGCGCTCCGGCGTCGGCTGCAGGATCTCCATCACCGCTTCACAACATTCCAGGCTGAAATCCAGCTCGGCCGTCGAGAAGGTTTCCGGCGAATATTCGAAATGCCAGTCGGTGTCCGGCTGCTTGGCGGCATTGTCGCGCAGCAGCTTGGCCGCGTTGATCGCGATTTCCTTGATCTGCGGACGGTCCATCTGGAACACGATGTTGCGCCACGCCGGGGAGACGGCGTTATAGACGTGGACGATGGCCTTTTTCGCGCCGCGCAGGCTTTCAAAAGTGGTGGCGATCAGGTCTTCGCGGGCTTGGGTCAGAACCTGCGGGAACACATCGTCCGGGATAGCGCTTTCGCGGACCAGGCCGGAAATGAAGTCGAACTCGGTCGCACCAGCGCTGGGGAAGCCGACCTCGATCTCCTTGACGCCGACCTTGATGAGCAGGTCGAAGAAGCGGCGCTTCTTTTCCGCATTCATGGGGTCGATCAGCGACTGGTTGCCGTCGCGCATGTCGGTCGAGAGCCAGCGCGGCGGGGAGGTGATGACGGCGCTTGGCCATTGGCGATTGGGCAGGTCCACCTGAGGGAAGGGGCGGTATTTCTGCGAAGGATCGGTCAGCATCATGGGAAGGCTACTTCTTTACGCAAACGGGCGGCGCATCGCGGGCCCGGTGGAACGACTATCTGCTTGTAAATGCCCTTAGGCGTATCGCTGCGTCATTCAAGCGAAGAGCAGCACAAAAGCACGCCTAAGGGCGTGTAAGTCGTAGCAGGGGAAGAAGCGCGCGCTGCATGATGGTTTGGCGTTTAGCGGGATTGGCCGGGGAGTGCAAGTTTTACGCTGCTGGTGTCGGAGGAGGAAGCGGGACCCCGGGTCAAGCCCGGGGTGACGTGAGTTGGGTAGAATAGTTGTCGAATTCGTCACCCCGGGCTTGACCCGGGGTCCCGCTCTTTCATGTGAGTAGGTTGAAGAGGTCCTGGCAATCCGGGTTGGCTCTTTCTATCAGGTCGAACTTCCATTCGCGGCGCCAGCGTTTCAGGCGTTTTTCGTGCTCGATACAGCTGATGATGTCATCGCCACGTTCCGCCCAGACGAGACGGGCGAGACCGTATCGGGCGCAGAAGTCTGATCCTTCGCCTGATCGGTGCTGGTGAATCCGGGCAGCTAGGTTTGAAGTTACGCCAACATACATCGTGTCACGATAGCGATCAGCCATGATGTAAACCCAGCCGCCTTGCTGTTCGCGTTCCATTATCGGCGCTTCCAAGAAGCGGGCCCCCGGGTCAAGCACGGGGTCCCGCAGTTGGAAAGTGGTGGATTACTTCTGGAAGGCGGCGACGATCTTCAGTTCGATGGTGTCGCCGACCATGGGGACGCCGTAGCCCATGTTGAAATCGCTGCGCTTGACCGAAGTGGTCGCGACGAAGCCGACATTTTCCTTGCCGCCTGCCATCGCCGGGGCCTTGCCCGCGCCGTAGAAGTCGGCGTCCAGCGTGACGGGTTTGGTGATGCCCTTGATCGTCAGATTGCCGGTGATCTCGGCGCTGGTGGCGCCGTCAGCTTTCACGCCGGTGGAGACGAAGGTGGCCTTCGGGAATTTTGCGGAGTCGAAAAATTCCGGCTTCATCAGGTGATCGTCGAGCGCCTGGATGCCGGTGCGCAGGTTCGCGATAGGCACTTCGATCGAAACCTTTGCAGCGGCCACATTTTTGGGGTCGAGCGTCAGCGTCCCGGTCGGGCCGGAGATGATGCCGAAATTATTCGAAAAACCCATATGGTCATAGGCGAACGCGACCTGGGTGTGGCCGGGATCGACCTGATAGCTGCCGCCAGTGACGCGCGACGGGTCCTTCGCGCCGGGCGCGGCGGGCATTTGCTGGGCGATGACGGCGGTGCCGCCAGCGATGGCGACGAGGGCAGCGGCGGAAATCAGGAAGTTGCGCATGGATGGGTTCTCCAGAAGCAGTCAACGGACGCGCTACCATAGCGGCGTTGGCTGATTGTTCCAGAGGTGTAACTGGAAACAGAGGGTTACCCGATTTGGGTGTGACCTGTGGCGGTTGAGACTGGCTTCTCCACGCTTCGCGTGAAGTTGATAGGTGATTATGCGCGTAGAGGCGCAGAGATCGCCGAGAAAAATTCCTCTGCGTTCTCTGCGCCTCTGCGCGTATCAATGAGATGACATTCTGTTGGGCCGCAGACCCCAGCTTGCGCTGGGGTGACGAGGGGAGGGGGCGTGGGCTCCGCTTTCCCCTCCACCCATGCGCAGCATGGGTCCCCCTCCCCATCTTTCGATGGGAGGAATTAGGGCGCCTTAGTTCTTTTCTTTGTCGACCAGCTTGTTCGCGCCGATCCAGGGCATCATGGCGCGCAGCTTTGCGCCGGTTTCCTCGATCGGATGACGCTGGGCGGCGAGGCGGCTGGCCTTCAGTTCGGGCTGGCCAGCGCGGTTGTCGAGCACGAAGTCCTTCACGAAGCGGCCCGACTGGATGTCGGCGAGGACGCGCTTCATTTCCTTCTTCGTTTCTTCGGTGATGATGCGCGGGCCGGTCTTGATGTCGCCATATTCGGCGGTGTTCGAGATCGAGTAGCGCATGTTGGCGATGCCGCCTTCATACATCAGGTCGACGATCAGCTTCAGTTCGTGGAGGCATTCGAAATAGGCCATCTCGGGCGCGTAGCCAGCCTCGACCAGCGTTTCGAAGCCGGCCTGAACCAGAGCGGTCGCGCCGCCGCACAGAACGGCCTGCTCGCCGAACAGGTCGGTTTCGCATTCCTCGCGGAAGTTGGTTTCGATGATGCCCGAACGGCCGCCGCCGACGCCCGAAGCGTAGGACAGCGCGATGTCATGGGCGTTGCCGGTCGCGTCCTGCGCAACGGCGATCAGGCAGGGCACGCCGCCGCCGCGCTGATATTCGCTGCGGACGGTGTGACCGGGGCCCTTGGGCGCGATCATGATCACGTCCACGTCCTTGCGCGGCTCGATCAGGCCGAAATGGACGTTGAGGCCGTGGGCGAAGGCGAGCGCCGCGCCGGGCTTCAGATTGGCATGAATGTCGTCGGCATAGATCGCGGCCTGATGCTCGTCGGGGGCGAGGATCATGAGGACGTCGGCCCATGCGGCGGCTTCGGCGTTGGGCAGGACCATGAAGCCTGCACCTTCGGCCTTCTTCGCGGAGGCCGAGCCGGGACGCAGAGCGATGGCGACTTCGGCCACGCCGCTGTCGCGCAGGTTCTGGGCGTGGGCGTGACCCTGGCTGCCATAGCCGAGGATTGCGACCTTCTTGCCCTTGATGAGGCCGATGTCGGCGTCGCGATCGTAATACACCTTCATTTGACGTTCCTTCTTTGGTCTGCTGGCTCCTGGCGGAGCTTTAATGAGTGCGGCGAGGGGAACCACCTGCGCATGGGAGAGGGGCGTCGCCCTCACCCTCCCACTGCTGCGCAGCGGGCCCCTCCCTCTCCCGCGGGCGGGAGAGGGGTCTAAGTCAGTTCGGCTCCTTGCCGCGGATCAGGCCGACTACGCCGGTGCGGCCGACTTCAACGAGGCCGATCTGACGCATCAGGCCGACGAAATTGTCGATCTTGTCCGTCGTGCCGGTGATCTCGAAGATGAAGCTTTCGATCGTTGTGTCCACCACCTTGGCGCGGAAGACATCGGCGAGGCGCAGCGCCTCGATCCGGTCTTCGCCGGTGCCCGAAACCTTGACCAGCGCCAGTTCGCGCTCGACGAAGGGACCGTTGGCGGTGAGGTCCGTCACCTTGTGAACGGGCACCAGGCGGTCGAGCTGCGCGATGATCTGGTCGATCACCTTGGGTGGGCCGTTGGTGACGATGGTGATGCGGCTGATCGCATGATCGGGCGTGATGTCCGCCACGGTCAGGCTGTCGATATTATAGCCGCGCGCGGTGAACAGGCCGGCGATGCGGGCGAGGATGCCCGCTTCGTTGGTGACCGTGAGCGACAGGACATGCCGTTCGCTATATTCTTCCTGAATGTGCATCAGATGCTCGTTCCGTTATCCGGTTCTTCTTTGCGCTCGTGGCGCTGGGAGATCATTCCCGTGAAGGCATAGTGCCAGCTGCCATCGTTCCGATGGGCGAGGCGGACGGGAAAGCCCGCGATCGCATCGAACATGCGGGTCAGATGCTCGCCCACATAGCGGGGGCTGACCAGCAGGCGGCCGATATGGCGGTCGTGGAAATCGAAGCCCTCATCCAGATGCACTTCCCATGCTTCATTTTCCGGATCTTCATGGTCCACGGTCCAGCCTTTCAGCTCGGCCGTGCCGCTGATCCGTTCGAAGTCGAAGGGTTCGCTCACATGGATGCGGAGCTTCAGATGCTGCGTCACACCAGAGCCTTTGCCTCGTCCGACATGATGCCTTCGACCTGGCTGGGGTCGAGCAGCATGTCGGTATGGGCCGCGCCCGACGGGATCATCGGGAAGCAGTTGGAAAGCTTCGCCACGCGGCAGTCCACGATCACCGGACCGGGCGTGTCGATCATCTGGGCAATGCCCGCTTCCAGTTCCTGCGGTCCTTCGATGCGGATGCCCGTCCAGCCATAGGCTTCGGCCAGCTTCACGAAGTCGGGCAGGCTGTCCGAATAGCTGTTGGAATAGCGGCTTTCATAGGTCAGTTCCTGCCACTGGCGGACCATGCCCATATATTCATTGTTGAGGATGAAGACCTTCACCGGCAGGCGGTACTGGCTGGCGGTGCCCATTTCCTGGATGTTCATCTGGATCGAGGCATCGCCCGCGACGCAGACGACAAGGCTGTCGGGATTGCCGACCTGCGCGCCGATGGCGGCGGGGAAGCCATAGCCCATGGTGCCAAGGCCGCCGGACGTCAGCCATTTATTGGGTTCGTCGAAACCGAAATGCTGGGCGGCCCACATCTGGTGCTGGCCGACTTCGGTGGTGATGATGACGTCCTTCGACGAGCGCGAAGCCTTGTAGAGCTGCGCGATCGCTTCCTGCGGCATGATCTCTTCGTGGCTTTCGGGATAGGCGAGGCTGTTGCGGGCGCGCCAGCCTTCGATCCGGGCCCACCATTCGGAAAGGTCCGCAGGCTTGTGGCCGTGCGTCTTCCAGGCGGTGATCATGTCAGTCAGCGCATTGCCGACGTCCGCGACGATGGGCAGGTCCACCTCGACCGTCTTGTTGATCGAGCTGCGGTCGATGTCGATGTGGATCTTCTTGCTGTTGGGCGCGAAGGCATCGAGGCGGCCGGTGACGCGGTCGTCGAAGCGAGCGCCGATGCAGACGATCAGGTCCGCCTTGTTCATCGCCCAATTGGCTTCATAGGTGCCGTGCATGCCCAGCATCCCCAGCCATTGAGGCGAGGAAGCAGGGAAAGCGCCAAGGCCCATGAGGGTCGAGGTGACGGGCGCGCCGGTCAGCTCCGCCAACTCGCACAGGAGCGTGGACGCCTTGTGGCCGGAATTGATGACGCCGCCGCCGGTGTAGAAGATCGGGCGTTCCGCCTTCGCCAGCATCTCGACAGCCTGGGCGATCGCGGAGGCGTCGGCCTTGGTCTGCGGCTTGTAGCTCGCATGTTCAAAGCCGAGCGGTCGGGCGTAGGGCGCGGTTGCGATCTGGACGTTCTTGGGAATGTCGACAACGACCGGGCCGGGACGGCCGGTGGTCGCGATGTGGAACGCCTCATGGACCACGCTGGCGAGCTTAGCCGGGTCCTTGACCAGATAATTATGCTTCGAGCAGTGGCGGGTGATGCCGACCGTGTCTGCTTCCTGGAAGGCGTCGGTGCCGATCAGCTGCGTGGGAACCTGGCCGGTGATGACAACCATGGGGATGGAGTCCATCAGCGCATCGGTGATGCCGGTGACGGCATTGGTCGCGCCGGGGCCGGAGGTGACGAGGACGACCCCGGGCTTGCCGGTCGAGCGCGCATAGCCTTCCGCCATATGGGTTGCGCCCTGTTCGTGGCGGACAAGGACGTGGCGGATCTTCGGATGGTTGAAAAGCGCGTCATAGATGGGCAGCACCGCGCCGCCCGGATAACCGAACACGACCTCGACCCCGAGGTCGATCAGGCACTCAACCAAAATGTCCGCGCCGCTCTTTTCGGCCACGATAAATCCTTCCACTGGATGCAGGTTGCGCCCTCTGCCCCGGAAGCGGAGAGATGGCAAGGCGGGTGCCTCTAATAGACATAAAATGGCTAGTCAACCGCTAACGGAGTAATTTTATTACCCATTCGACAGCATAATTGTCATCAATATGCCGTGTTTCGCGCGCCCAGTCAGAGGGTGGCTGGCGTGAAAACCAGGTATATTGGCGTTTGGCATATTGACGGGTGGCGATGCGGCCGCGTTCGAGCATGGTGTCTCGGTCGATTTCGCCGCGCAGCCAACTGGCGATCTCGGGAACCCCGATCGCCCGCATGACAGGCAGGTCTGGGGCGAGGTTGCGGGCGAGCACGGCCTGCACTTCCTCCACCGCGCCGCCCTCCACCATCTGTTCGAAACGCAGGTCGCAGCGGGCGATCAGCCAGTCGCGCGGGGGGAGAAGGATGAGGGGGGAGAGGTGGATGCGATCGCCGATGCCGCCGCTCTTATGCTGCTGCCAGTGCGAGAGTGGCTGGCCTGTGGAGCGGACGACTTCGAGGGCGCGGGCCACGCGGGTGGTATCTGCGGGGGCGAGGCGGGCGGCGGCTTCCGGGTCTTCGCGAGACAGGGCCGCATGCGCTTCTGCGACGGGCAGGGCGCGCACGGAGGCGCGGACGGCAGGGTCGATGTCGGGAACCGGGGCGATGCCGTCGAGCAGGGTGCGCAAATATAGGCCGGTGCCGCCGACGAGGATGGGGAGGCGGCCTTCACGATGCGCGCTGTCGATTTCCGTGCGGGCCTCACTCGCCCAGCGGGCGGCGGTGCAGGCTTGTGCGCCGTCGATATGGCCGAAGAGGCGGTGCGGGACATGCGCCATCTCCTCGGTGCTTGGCCGGGCGGAGAGGATCTGGAGGTCGGCATAGACCTGGCTGGCGTCGGCGTTGATGACGATACCGTTCGCCGCCTGCGCCAGCCGGACCGCGAGCGCGCTCTTGCCGCTGGCGGTCGGCCCGGCAATAAGCGCGACGCGCGGGCGGGATTCGCCCGATAATGTTTCAGGAGTGTCCATGTTCGTCGCGACCTTAGTGGCAAGTGCGGCCTTGAGTCAGGGGGATATTGAGGACGCCGCCGGAAGGCTGGCGACCGCGGGCTGTGCGCCGGTGGATAGCAAGTGGCTGGACGAGGGCAAGGCGGCGGACATCTTCTTCGGCAGCGATCCGGTAACGGCACGGGCCGCACTGACGGATATTGGCGACAAGGTGGACGTGATCGTGCAGCCCGCCGCAGGGCGCGAGAAGAAGCTGCTGATCGCGGACATGGATTCGACCATGATCACGGTCGAGTGCATCGACGAACTGGCTGACTATGCCGGGATCAAGCCGCAGATCGCGGACATCACCGAGCGGGCGATGCGCGGCGAGTTGGACTTTGCAGGCGCGCTGCATGAGCGGGTCGCGCTGCTGAAGGGGCTGGCGGACGAGGCAATCGACCAGTGCCGCATTGAGCGCGTGAAGATCATGCCGGGCGCCAAGGCGTTGGTGCGCACGATGAAGGCCCGGGGCGCGGCGACGCTGCTGGTGTCGGGCGGTTTCACTCGCTTCACCGGGCCGGTAGCCGAGGAGATTGGTTTCGACAGCGCAGTCGCCAATGTGCTGGAAATCGCAGATGGCGCGCTCGTCGGGACTGTAACCGTGCCCATCGTCGATGCTTCCCGGAAGCGCGCTGAACTGGAAGCGGCGATTGAGGGCGGTATCGATCGGGCTTTGACGCTGGCGGTCGGTGACGGGGCGAACGATATCCCGATGATCCAAGGCGCGGGGCTGGGCGTTGCCTATCATGCCAAGCCCAAGACGCGGGAGGCAGCGGCAGCGGAGATCGTGCATGGGGATCTATCCGTGCTGCTCTATGCGCAGGGGATTGCTTCGGCGGAGTGGGTTGAGGAGTAGGGCGTCTTTCCAACCCGTTTGAGCTTGGCCTTTGAATGGCTTGTGGTCCTTCCACTGCCAGCCTGTAGTGGGCGTTGAGGGCGAGCTTCGACAGGCTCAGCCCGAACGGGGGTGGACGGCTCAGGGTAGCTGTAGAGAAGCTGCGCTCGATCGGGGTTAGCCATTTTTCGGAGCGCCGCGCCCCTGCGGAGGCAGGAGCCCATTTTTGAGCGCGAGGGTTTGGGCTCCTGCCCTCGCAGGAGCATTGTTGGGGGGGCGACCACGCGCTCCGCGGATCACAGTTAATCGCATGTTGGGCACGTTCCGCCGTCATTGCGGTCTGGTAATGGATTCGATTGTGACCGTCGGTCGTTACACTCCCGCTGCATTCCGCAGTGCCCACATCTAATCGGCGCACGGTCCTCGTTGCGCCAAGGGAGAGGATATGAACATCAGGCTTTTGGCTCTTCTCGGGGGAGCCGCGCTCGGTTTGAGCGCCTGCTCGACGACGAGAGATGAACCTATCGCGCCCGCGCCGCCCGTCGGCCCCGGTGCGATCGCCGGCACTGTCGCTGCGGATCGGAACGGCGATGGCATTGTTGACGGCTATTACTCGCCGGATGGCATGTATCATGAGGTGATGGGGCCGCCTTGCCCGCCGCCGCCGCCGCCACCGCCGCCTTCCAGGCGCGGAGAACGCGGCTGATCAACATGGCTTTTGGGGCGCGGCATAGTCGCCGCGCCCGCTCCATTTGCTGGCGGATGATTGCGGGGCTGCTCGCAGCCGGACTGGTTCCGGCGTCCGCTGGCGCTCAGCCTGCAGCGGCGCAGGAGGGCGTGCGATCCAGCATCGGCGCGGAAATCCGCGCATCGGTGAGCGGCAAGCTGCGTGATTTTTATGCGCCACGCGGTTATTGGCCGCTCTGGGTGGATGGCGACAGGATCGGCGGCCAGGCCGATGCCCTGCTGGACCTGATCCGCACGGCGCGCGCCGATGGGCTAGATCCCAAGGATTATGACCTGCGCGACCTGGAAAGGGTGGTGCAAGAGGCGAAGTCCAGTGGAGGCGATGCCCGCCTGCTGGCGCGGGTGGATCTCGCCCTTTCCAAATCCTTCGCCGCCCTGGTCCGCGACATGCGCCGTCCGTCTAAGCGGGTGAAAATGCGCTATCTCGATCCGGAGGTGCAGCCGCGCGAGGATGAGCCTGCGGAGATATTGCGGGCGGCTGCTGTCGCATCTTCCTTCCCAGACTATGTTCGCCAGCTTGGCTGGATGAGCCCGTTCTATGTGCAGTTGCGCGCAGCGCGGACGGATTTCGCCGAGCGCTGGGCGAACCTGCCTAACGTCATGATCCCTACAGGCGCGAAGCTGCGGCCGGGGGCGAAGGGGCCAGCGGCCGCCTTGTTGCGCCAAAGGTTGGGACTTCCGACCGGCAAAGGCTATGACAAGGCTGTGGCCGCCAAGGTCCGTGCCTTTCAGGCGGATCATGGGTTAAAGGCGGACGGCGTTGCGGGCGCGCAGACTATCGAAGCGCTCAACCGGCCATTTGGCTGGTACGACCGGATGCTGGCGCTCAACCTCGATCGGGCGCGTTTGCTGCCGGGCCCTTGGGTGCGCCATGTGGTGGTGGACGCGGCATCCGCCCGGCTGTGGTACTATAGCGATGGGCGGCAGGACGGGACGATGAAGGTCGTGGCTGGCGCGCCGGAAAGCCAGACCCCGATGATGGCGGGCATGATACGCTATGCGACGCTCAATCCCTATTGGAACGTGCCGACCGACCTGGTGCAGCGCAAGCTGTCCCAGCGCGTGCTGGGCGGCGCATCGCTGAGTTCGTTGAATTATGAGGCCTTGTCCGACTGGAGTGCCAATGCGCGGCGGTTGAATGAATCGGAAATCGACTGGCGGTCGGTTGCCGACGGACGTCAGCAGTTGCGTGTGCGCCAGTTGCCGGGCGGGACGAACGCCATGGGGAAGGTCAAGTTCATGTTCCCCAACGATCTGGGCATCTACCTGCACGACACGCCTTCGCGCGATCTGCTCGCCAAGCCGGCGCGGCATTTCAGCAATGGCTGTGTGCGGCTGGAGGATGCGCAAAGGCTGGGGCGCTGGTTCTTCGGCAAGCCGCTGGTGGCGGAGAGCAGCGAGCCGGAGCAGCATGTGCCGCTGCCCCAGCCGGTGCCGGTTTATCTGACCTATCTGACAGCCGTGCCGAGCGGGCAGGGGGTGCAGTTCCTGCCTGATGTGTATGAGCGAGATGGGATCTAGAAGCCGAACAGCATCCAGAGCGCCATCGCGACCATCATGATATTCTCGGTCAAGGACACGAAGCCCAGCGGCACATTGCTGTTGCCGCCGACGCAGGCGCATTTGAGTTCGCGCTTTTCGATATAGACAGCCTTGAACACCGATGCCGCGCCGATGCCGCCGATGAACAGCGCGACCGGGATGGAAAGCCAGTTGAACAACCCGGTCAGCATCAGCACGCCTGCGCCCAGTTCAAGGAAGGGATAGATGCGGCCATAAGGGACGAAGCGCCGGGCGAGCAGGTCATAGTTCAGGAACATGGTCGCGAAACGATCCACATTCTGCAGCTTCAGCATGGCCAGGAGCATCATGCTGACGGCGATGAAATGTTCGACGGTCATTATGCTGGCGAGCGGCATCGCGGTCAGCCATGCGATCGACAGCGCAAGCAGCGCGGCGACGGCGAACACCGCCAGAACCGGCGTGTAGCTGGTCGCTGCCGGATCGGCGACTTTCAGGCCGAGATAGCGGCGCAGGTCGTCATGGCCGCCAATCCGGTCTCCGCCGATGAAGATCTGCGGCGTTGTCTTGACGTCATATTTCGCCTTGAAAGCGTCCACCTGATCGCGGGTGGTGAGCCAATGATCCTCCACCGCATATCCGTTGCGGCGGAGAAGCCAGCGTGCCTTGAGCCCATAGGGGCAGACATGGCCGGGCATCACCATGCGATAGAGTTGCGCGGTGCGGGCGGGAGTGCTGGCAAGGGCGGCTGATGAAGTCATTGCATGGCCTTTGTTCGTGATCCGATGCCGCCTATATGGGGTCCGTACCATGGTCCGGAGTCAAGTATGGCGATGACGATTTCTGGTCTGGCCCGCGCTGGCGGGGTGGGGGTCGAGACGGTGCGCTTCTATCAGCGCAAGGGGTTGCTCGGGACGCCTGAGCGCGCGGGCAGCGGCGGAGGCGTGCGGCGCTATGGGGATGAGGATGTGCGGCAGTTGCGGTTTATCCGGTCGGCGCAGGGCGCGGGCTTCACGTTGGAACAGATTGGCGAACTGCTGCGCCTGGATGCGGGTGAGGACCGGGCGCGGGCGCGGGAACTGGCGGCGGAGAGGCTCACGGCATTGGATCGGAAGATCGCCGAACTGCAGGAGGCCCGCGATGCGCTGCGGAGGCTGGCGAGCGCCTGCCATGCTTCGGAGGAGGGGCCTTGTCCGATTATTTCAGCGTTTGAGGGGTGAATTCCTGACGGGGGTGTGGCGGCAGGAGTTAAAATCCCGCCATCAGTCCATCGATGGCGCCTTGTAGGATGTAGCTGGCGGCGAGTTTATCGACCAGTTCTTCGCGGCGGGCGCGGCTGGCGTCGGCTTCCAGCAATGTACGGGTGACGGCTTGCGTAGACCAGCGCTCGTCCCAAAGGAGGATGGGGAGCCCTAGGTCAGCGATGTTGCGGGCGAAGGCGCGGCTGGCCTGGCTGCGGGGGCTTTCGCTGCCGTCGAGGTTCAGGGGCAGGCCGATGACGACGCCCTTGACCTGCTGCTGATCCATGAAAGCGGCGAGGGCGACCTTGTCCTTGCTGAACTTGCCGCGCGATACGGTGTGGGCCGGGCTGGCGATGGACCAGCCGGCGTCGCACAGGGCAAGGCCTATGGTCTTGGTGCCCACGTCCATGCCCAGCAGGCGGCCGCCCTGGGGAAGCGCTTCGCGAAAGGCGGCGCGGTCGGCGGTGAGGAGCGCGGTCATTTCTTCAGGAAAGCCGCGAGGCGGTGACGGGCGTCTTCGCGCACGTCGCCCCAGAACAGGCTGTAGTCATACACATGGTAGTTGTTGCCTGGCAGGGTGAATGGTCCCATGTCCACCGGCTCGCCGATCATTAGCACGCCGCTGGTGTCGCAGCGGGCGGGGACGACGCCTTTCAGCAGGAGTGGCGGCTTGGCTTGGTCTCGGCTGTCGAGCGTGCCGCGATTGGCGCTGGCGGGGGCGGCTCCGTTGAAGGCGCCGGTGATCGGATTGGTGCAGAGCATGTGCGTGCCCTTGCGCGGTTTGCCGGTGTAGCCGTCGCGGCGCTCGAAGGTTTCGATAATCGGCGAGGGATCGGCGGGCTCGGCGTAGCTCTGCCAGCTCACGATGCAGTGCGCCTCGTCCCGGCGCGCGCAGGCGGGGAGGCCGAGCGCGGGGAGGTCGGCCTCTACCGATACCGGCCAGCCTACTGCATAGACGGCGGCGATGCGGTTACTGACGGGCTTGCCTGCGACCTGTTCACGCATCAGTTGGAGGAGGTGACGGGAGCCTTGGCTATGCCCTGCGAGGATCAACGGGCCGGTGGGATTGGCTTTGAGGAAAGCGGCGAAGGCTTGGGACACGTCGCGATAGGCGGCGGCGAGCGCTTGATCGCCTGCGGGCTTGTCGGTGAGGAATGCGCCGTAATTGGCCTGGCGGTAGCGGGGCACCCAGACATTGCCGGCGGCGTTGAACGCACTCGCCTGCCCCTGCACGAAGCGGCGTGCAGTGGCGAGCGAATCCTTGTCGTCCAGGCGCATGTTCCAATGCGCGTCGCCGAGCGTGGTGATGTAAGAGGTCGGGTGGATGAAGAAGATAGCGGCCTTTGGCGCGGCCGGATCGTCCTTCACGCCCGCAGGTTTCCAGAGTGCGGGGTTGTCCCTGGTGATGTCGGGCCTCGCGATCCACATTTTGGGATCATCATAGGCGTTGGCGGGAAGAGGGGAGAGAGGCGTGAAGGCTTCGCGCGGCACCATGACTGCGCGGATCAGCTGCATGCCCCAGATGCGATAGACCAGCGAGGCGGCGATCACGAGCACGATCAGGCTCGCGACGATATAAAGGAACTTGCGCGCCAAGGCCTTGCTCTCCCTCTCTCTGGCGGCGCCTGTCTGGCGCAGGCGCAGACAGTCCGCAAGTGCGGACTTGAAGCGGGCGTGAGCGGGTGGTAGCGGCGGCCCATGTCGATAGACCTGCAGACCGTAAAGAAGATCGCCAGCCTTTCGCGCATTTCGGTGACCGACGCCGAAGCCGAAGCGATGGTGCCTGAACTCAACAACATCCTGGGCTGGGTGGAGCAATTGGGCGAGGTGGACGTGACCGGCGTAGAGCCGATGACCGCCGTCATCCCTAATAAGCTACGTCTGCGGGAGGATGTCGTGACCGACGGCAATGTGCGTGAAAAGGTGCTGGCGAACGCGCCACAGGCTGAGCATGGCTTTTTCGCGGTGCCGAAGGTGATTGAATAGCCTTGTTATCCGTTCGCCCTGTTCCAACGAGTCACTTGTTTCGTTGGGATGTCGAAGGGCTTTGCTTCTCTTCAAGAAAGGACTGGGCTTCGACAGGCTCAGCCCGAACGGGGAAAAGAGTTTGACTGATCTTACTGACCTTACAGTTGCCGAAATCCGCAACGGCTTTCGCGCCGGCGACTTTTCCGCGCGCGAAGTGGCGGAGGCGTTCAATGCCAATGTCGCGGCCGCCAAGGCGCTGAACGCCTTTATCGTCGAGACGCCGGAGAAGGCGCTGGAAGCTGCAGACGTCGCTGACAAGGCGAAGGCTGCCGGTGAGGCGCTCAAGCCGCTTTCGGGCGTGCCGATCGGCATGAAGGACCTGTTCTGCACCGAAGGCGTGCAGACGACGGCCGCCAGCCATATGCTGGAAGGATTCAAGCCGACCTATGAGTCCACGGTTTCCAAGAAACTGTGGGATGCGGGCGCGGGGATGCTGGGCAAGCTCAACCTCGATCAGTTCGCCATGGGCTCTTCCAACGAGACGAGCTATTTCGGCAATGTGATCTCCCCCTGGCGGCGGGGTGGCGGGGATAATGCCGCACTCGCCCCTGGTGGCTCTTCGGGTGGGTCGTCGGCGGCGATTTCGGCGCGGTTGTGTCCGGCGGCGACTGGCACCGATACGGGCGGCTCGATCCGGCAGCCTGCCGCCTTTACCGGCATTTCGGGTATCAAGCCGACCTATGGCCGCTGCTCACGCTGGGGCATCGTGGCCTTCGCTTCGTCGTTGGATCAGGCCGGGCCGATGGCGCGGACCGTGCGGGACAATGCGATCCTGCTGGAGACGATGGCCGGCTTTGATCCCAAGGATTCGACCTCGCTCGATCTGGCCGTGCCGCAGTGGGAGGCTAATCTCTCCAGCGACCTCAAGGGCAAGAAGGTCGGCATTCCCAAGGAATATCGTCCTGATGGCCTGAATGCGGAAATTTCCGCCATGTGGGATCGCGGCATCGCATGGCTGAAGGATGCCGGGGCCGAGGTGGTCGAGGTTTCGCTGCCGCATACCAAATATGCGCTGCCGACTTACTATATCATCGCGCCTGCCGAGGCTTCGTCGAACCTCGCGCGCTATGATGGCGTGCGGTACGGCCAGCGTGACTTGCCCGACGGGGCGGGATTGCAGGACATGTATGCCGCCACCCGCGCCGCAGGGTTCGGGCCGGAGGTGAAGCGCCGCATCATGATCGGCACCTATGTGCTGTCGGCGGGATTCTACGACGCTTATTACACGCAGGCGCAGAAGGTCCGGGCGCTGATTGCGCGCGACTTTAGCCAAGCGTTCGAGAAGTGCGATCTGCTGCTGACGCCGACCGCGCCGAGTGCTTCCTTCGCGCTGGGCGAGAAGCAGGCCGATCCGCTGGCCATGTATCTGAATGACGTCTTCACCGTGCCTGCTTCGCTGGCCGGGTTGCCTGCGATGGCGGTGCCGGGTGGACTGGATGCACAGGGCCTGCCCTTGGGGCTTCAGATCATCGGCAAGGCGCTGGACGAGCAGACGGTGCTCAACGCGGGCCTCGCGATTGAAGAGCGTGCGGGCTTCACGGCTCGGCCGGAGAAGTGGTGGTAACAGGTGTCGTCATGCCAGCGCATGCTGGCATCTCAGTGCCTATGTTGTGACATTAGAGAAGAGAGATCCCAGCGTTCGCTGGGATGACAGGTTGGACAATGACCGAGACAGCATACCGCATTCAGGGCGCAACCGGCGAGTGGGAGGTCGTGATCGGCCTGGAAGTCCATGCGCAGGTGACGAGCCAGGCGAAGCTCTTTTCCGGCGCGGCTACGGCTTTTGGTGCGGAACCTAATACGCAGGTATCGCTGGTCGATGCGGCGATGCCGGGCATGCTGCCGGTGCCGAACAAGGAGTGCATCCGTCAGGCTGTGCGCACCGGCATGGCGATCAATGCGAAGATCAACAAATGGTCGCGTTTCGACCGCAAGAATTACTTCTACGCGGACCTGCCGCAGGGCTATCAGATCAGCCAGCTCTACCACCCGCTGGTGGGCGAAGGTGAGATCGAGATCAATCTCGACGAGAAAAATCCTGATGCCGCCACGAAGCGCATCGGCATCGAACGCATCCATGTCGAGCAGGACGCCGGCAAGTTGATGCACGACCAGCACCCGACGCGCTCCTATGTCGACCTCAACCGATCCGGCGTGGCGCTGATGGAAATCGTGTCCAAGCCGGATATGCGCTCGCCTGCTGAAGCGGGGGCTTATCTGTCGAAGTTGCGGACGATCCTGCGCTATGTCGGATCGTGCGACGGCAATATGGATCAGGGCTCGATGCGCGCGGACGTCAATGTGTCCGTGCGCAAGCCGGGCCATGAATTCGGCACCCGTACCGAGACGAAGAATGTGAACTCGGTCCGCTTCGTCATGGCGGTGGTCGAATATGAAGCCAGCCGTCAGGTCGATGTGCTGGAGGCCGGCGGTAAGGTGGTGCAGGAAACCCGCCTTTATGATCCGGACAAGAATGAAACCCGGTCCATGCGGTCGAAGGAAGACGCGCATGACTATCGCTACTTCCCCGATCCCGACTTGCTGCCGCTGGAGCTGGACGATGCTTTCCTGGAAGACTGCCGCCAGTCGCTGCCCGAACTGCCCGACGCCAAGCGCCGCCGCTATGAGGAGCAGCTGGGCCTTTCCGCCTATAATGCCGCGACCCTGACTGCGGATGCCGACACCGCCCGCTGGTTCGAGGCGCTGCTGGCCGAAGGCGCGCGCATCCAGAAGAAGAGCGAGGGCGAAGTCGCCAAGGCTTCGGCCAACTGGCTGCTGTCGGAGTTGTATGGCGCGCTCAATCGTCTCGGCAAGAGCCTTGAAGACAGCCCGGTCGGCCCGGAAGAGGGCGCTGAATTGCTGGCGCTCGTTGCGGACGGCACGATTAGCGGCACCATCGCCAAGCAGGTGTTCGAGATCATGCTCGAAACCGGCGATCGCGCGCCCAAGATCGTGGAAGAAAAGGGCCTGAAGCAGACCAGCGATACGGGCGCGATCGAAGCAGCGGTGGCCAAGGTGCTGGCCGACAATGGCGACAAGGTCGAGCAGTATAAGGCCGGCAAGGAAGCGCTGTTCGGCTTCTTCGTCGGGCAGACGATGAAGGCGATGCAGGGCAAGGCCAATCCGCAAGTCGTCAACGAACTGGTCCGCAAGGCGCTTGCCTGAATCGAAGAAGGCTGCCTAAACCCCTTGGATATCAGGCGGAAGCGGGGGCGCTTCCGCCGACAGGGGGGCGAAGGATGAGGGCACGCACATTGATAGCGGCGCTGGCGCTGATGGCGGCAGGCGCGCTGCCCATGACGGCGCAGGCTGAAACACTGACCAACGATATGGTGGTGGCGCTGGTCCAGGCGGGCTTGGGCGACGATGCGGTGATCGCGAAGATCAGGGCGTCGGCCGGTCATTATGCGCTGGCCACCGAGGACTTGATCGCACTCAAGAAGCGCGGCGTGTCGGGGCCGGTAATCGCGGCCATGATCGAGTCCGGTTCGGAGGGGGCAGTTTCAGCCAAGGCCGGTTTTTCCGCGGATTCTCCTGATCCGCTGGTACCGCATCCGTCCGGCCTCTATCTGCTGAACGAAACGCGCATGGTACGGATTGATCCCACCACATCGAACCAGAGCAAGACTGGCGGACTGCTGGGCTATGCCTTTACCGGCGGGCTCGCGTCGCTCAGCATCAAGGCGGTGATCCCCAACGTAACGGCCAGGGTCCGGACCAAGCGGGCGCGGCCGACATTCTATTTCTATTTCGATGAAGCGACCCGTAGCTTGTCTCAGGCCGGGACGGCTTCGCCCTGGCTGTCAGGGCCGGCGAGCGCGATCACATCGCCCAACGAGTTCACGCTCATCCGCTTTGACGTCAAGAAGGACCGGCGCGAGACGCGGACGGGGAGTATGAACCTGGCGGGCGCGAAGTCGGGCGTGATGGACAAGGATCGGATCGCCTTCGACTACGAACAGGTGACGCCCGGTGTGTTCAAGGTGACGCCGTCGGCCGACCTGCCCGCGGGCGAATATGGTTTCATCTACTCGATTAGTGTGGGGGCGGGACCGGGCATGTGGAGCCATGGCACCGGATCGGCGCGCATCTTCGATTTCGCGGTCCATCCGTGATGGAATGGGGACGCTGCCTGAGGAGCAAGCAGCGCCCCCGTCCATAAGGCACGGTCCCGGGGGACGGGACAGCCTCATGGCAGGGCTGACGGACCAGGAAGGTCGTGGGGTGGCGCCCGCCAGCTTTTCATCAGCTAGACGGCGCGGGATGGGATGAACCGTTCTTTTCGCGTTCGGAATATTCTGACTCTTCTCCGTGCGTGTCGAGTGACCCGCAAATTGGTTCTCGACTTCGCTCGAACAGAACGGAGCGGGGTCACGAAATCCTAAAAGGCGAAATCCATCCCGATCCGGATCGCTCGCGGGCGGAGCGGCGTCACATAGTCGCCCCGTAGGTTGAACGGCGTGCCAAGCGAGAAGCGGTTGCCGCTGCTGTCGAGAATATTGGTCAGCGAAAGGGAGAGTTGGAGAGGGCCGCGCGCGAAGCTCGCGGTGACCGCCGTGTCGACATAATCCCCCTGAGTGCGGCCGAGGATAGGCCCGACGCCGACCCGCGACTTGCCGACATAACGCGCCGATCCGTTCAGATGCAGGCTGATGTCGTTGCTGATCCAGTGGCGGTAGTCGATCGCGAGCCGGCCGCCGAGGTTGGCGACATTGGGCAGCGTCATGGACTGATCGACCTTGGTCAGGGCGCGGACATAGGGCGTGGGCTGGCTGAGGCGGCTGTCATTATAGATGATGCTGCCGTCCAGGGTGAGGTCCGGCAGCGGACGGATGGCGATGCGCCCTTCGAACGTATAGATGCGCCCGTCACCGATATTAGCTGTTGCGGGGAGGCCGATCCGGTCGATGACGTCGGCCTGTATGTCGCGCCAGTCGGTATAGGCGAAATTGGCGCTGAGCGCGATTGGATCGCGGCCCGCCAGGCCCTTGCGGAGGCCGAACTCCAATGTCGATGCGCGGTCGTTGCTGAACCGCCGGACATGCTGATCGTCCACGGCCAGGCCGCCGGGGCGGAAGCCTTGTTGGAAACGGGCGTAGATGGTCAGGCCCGGTAAGGCGTCGCTCAGGAGAGACAGGGAGGGGAGGAAGATCGTTTCGTTGCGGTCGGCCTGCGCTTCGGCCCGCGCGATTTCTGCGCTGGAAAGCAGCGGGATGGGATCGATCGCCTGGCCCGATAGGCGGCTGTTGGTGAGGCGTCCGCCCAGCGTGGCGACGAGACCTGCGGCAGGTTCGAACGAGGCTTCGCCGAAGAGCGTGGCTTCATGAATGCGGTTGCGAACGCCGGTGGCTGTCGCGGGCAGACCGAAGCCGTAGAGTGGAACGCCCGCTATGGCCTGCGCCTCCACGGGCGCCATGCCGAAGGAGGTTAGCGACCGGCTGATCGTCGATGTGCTTTCGAGATAAGAGAGGCCGATGATCCAGCCGAGGCCGTTGTCCAGGTCACGGACCAGGCGGTTCTCTGTCGAGAATATGGATACGCGATTATGCTGGCGGAACAGGCTGGGTGGCGTATCGGTCTGGGTCGCGTCATAGCTTTCGGCCAGGATGTTGCGGACATAGCCGGTCGAGGAGATGAAGCGCAGATCGTTCCATTGGTGCTCAACCCGCAGATTGGCTAGCGCATAGTCGGAGGAATAGGGCTGCGCGACGCTAGAGGCGCGGTCGAGGCTGCCTACCGTCTTGTCAGCATATTGCGCGTCGTTGCCGTGGATATGCTGGTACACGCCGCTCAAGTCGATCAGCCAGTCGTCGCTTGGGGCGAAACGGAGCGTGGCGCGGCCGCCGTATATGCCGGTGCGGTTCACATCATCTCGGTTGCGCTCGACATCGTCGATATATCCGCCCTCGCGCACGCCATAGCCTACGACGCGCAGAGCGAGTTTTTCGGGGACGATCGGGACGTTCAGGGTTGCCGACAGGTCACCGCCTGGTTCGCCATGCTGGGTGGCGCTGAGCCCCGTCGACAGCTGGCCGCCAAAGCGAGCGAGGTTGGGCGGGTTAGGGATCATGCGGATGATGCCGCCGAGCGACCCTGCGCCGTAAAGCGTGCCTTGTGGTCCTTCCAGCACCTCCACGCCCTGTATGTCGTACAGGCGAAGGTCAGGGTCGGGCGCGGCATAGTTGAGGCGCATGTCGCCCAGATATTGGCCGGTAGTTGCCTGGGTGGGGCCAGCGACGGCGGAGTCGGCTATGGCGCGCAGGAACAATTTGTTCCGCCCGGCTCCGGCGTGTGTCGAACTGAGGCTCGCCACGCGGGCAAGCAGGCTGGCCGTGCCGGATGCGGCTTCTCCACTGGTCAGAGCGCCATAATCCATGACATCGACCATGCCGGGATAGCGGGGCAGCGGTAGGTCGCGCTTTGAGGCGGTGACGATGATTTCGGCTGGTTGAGGTTCTGCAAGCGGCTGCAGCTGGGGCGTAGAAGGCGCGGGAGTTGGGCGGAGCTTGGGAGGGCGACGTATGATGCGCCAGCTGTTCGCGTCGATCCGCTGAAGCGCCGCGCCGGTGCCATGGAGCAGCCGCTTCAAAGCGGCCTCGGGGGAGAGGCGGCCGTTGACCGCTGACGTCGGGATCATCGCCAGAGACTGGTCTGAAATGCCGATGCTGGCGCCCGTCTGACGGCCGAGCGCGACGATCGCCTCGCCCAACCGTCCGGGGGCGATGCTGATCATCTGTCTGTCCGCCGCGCTGGCTGGCGATATGGCCGCTATGGCTATGGCGGTGACGAAAAGGACGTCAGCGTGGCGCGGCATCCCCTTCCTTCAGCAGCCAGCCGTCGCCCTGTCGGACGGCGGAAAGGCCCATCAGCGGGGCGGCGGCTGCGAAAAAGCGGGGCGCGTTGCGGTCCAGGCGGATGGTGCCGGTGAAGCGGACCGCTCCAGCGCCCGGCGTGGTGGTGAGCCGGACGCCGATCGATCGGGCGATGTCCGCACTGATCTGCGTCACCGGCATATTGTCGTAGCTGAGCTGCCCCTGCCGCCAGCTTGCAACGGCTTGGGGAGCGACGTTCATGACGCGCAGGCCGCTGGCGTCCTGCGTCAACCCGCGGCCTGCGGGGAGGGCGATGGCCTGCGCCTGGGGGTTGTAGATTACCTTGCCTTCCGACACGCCGATGCGGGTTGCTCCAGCGCTGTGGACAATGTTGAAGATGGTCCCGGCATCCTCAAACACCGCCTCCCCCACGGTCACGCGGAACGGGTTGCTGGCGTCGTGCCGCACGGTGAAGGCGGCCTCCCCGCTGTCGAGCGCGGCGAAGCGGCTGTTGTCATGATCGAGCCGAATAGTGGTGCCGCCGTTGAGGTCAATGCGCGTGCCGTCTTCCAGCGCGATGCTGCGCGTTTCGCCGGGGCGGGTGGTGACGGTGTAGATGTCGGTGCGGTTCCAGAAGCCGATGGAGAGCGCCGCGACCAGAGCGGCAGCCAGTGCCCCGCCACCCATCCAGCGCATCGGTCGCCAGCGCCGCTCGCCAACGTCATTGGCGGGGGCGGGCGCGAAAATGGGGTCTGCGGGCAGGAGGTCCGGCAGGTCGGCGTCTGCGGTCAGTAGTTCATCATAGGCGGCCGCGTGGGCGGGGTCCGCTTCCAGCCAGAGGGTGAAGGCATCCCAGTCGGCGAAATCCGGATCGCGCGTACGGATGACCCATCCGAGCGCCTCCTCGTGCAGCATGATGCTGGCCCCTGTCATATATGACCCCATGCCAGGTAAGACGCCGCCTGCCTGCTCATTCCGTATCCAGCCTTTGCCGTAACGCGACAAGGGCGCGATAAGCTTTTTGAAGGTCCTTCTCCACAGTGGTCAGGCTGACGCCCAATTCTTCGGCAATCAGGCGTTGTCCCACACCTTCGATCCGGAAGCGGCGAAAGACCAACTCCACGCGCGGACCAAGGTCGTGCAGCACGGCTTCGGCCTCTTTCAGGCGCTGGGCAAGGATCATCCGTTCATCGACGGCGATGTCTTCGCTGGGATCGGCCATGACGCCGCCGGCGCCCTCTGCCCAATGCTGCTCCCTCCGCTCACGGCGGGTGGCCGAGCGGTAGCGGTCCAGCATGAGATTATTGGCCATGCGATAAAGATAGGGCAGCGGATCGGAGACCGGGCCAAGGTCCTTCGCCTCCAGCTTCATCCACATGTCCTGCAACAGATCTTCGGCATCATCGCCCGCGCCGCGCGCGCGCAGGAAGCGCAGCAGGGCAGGGCGGTTCTCCAGAAATATCGCAGATAGGCCGCTGGCCATGCCCTTTAAGGTTCCCGTGCAGGTGAAGGCGGCTTGAGATAGAGGGCGTGGCAGGGCTTTGGCAATGGACAAGCGAAAGCCGACGCCGCCATTGCCCCGTCGTACCTGCTGCTTTAGCGGAGGAAAAGGAGCGCATTTGGAGGCAGGATGCGAGCGAGGACGCAAGTTGACGTAGCGGCAGCGCAGGCCGCGGGCATGGACCCCGCACGGTTGGACGCAATCGCGCAGGCGTTGCACGCGGATTATGTCGCCACGGGCAAGATCCCTCATCTCCAACTGCTGGTGTCACGGGACGAGCAAATTTTGTTGTCGCATGTGAGCGGCGCTCGCCGCGCGACGCGGGAGCCGCTGGCGCAGGATTCGCTGTTCCGGATCGCGTCCATGACCAAGCCGGTGACCTCAACCGCCTTCATGATGCTGGTCGAGCAGGGGCTTCTCGGGCTGGACGATCCAGTGACGGATGTCCTGCCGGAATTTGCAAGGCTGCGGGTGGGCTTGGACGAGCAGCTGTTGCAGCGGCCCATGCGGATGATCGACCTGCTCCGTCATACATCTGGCCTCACCTATGGGCTGCAGCGCCAGACCCCGATCGATGCGCGCTACAGGGAATTGGGGTTGGACGAATTTCAGCAGAAGCGCAGTTCCGACGAGTTCATTGCGCTGCTGGCCGGGTTGCCGCTGGAATTTTCGCCGGGCGAGCGATGGAATTATTCCGTTTCGACCGATGTGCTTGGCGTTGTGGTGGAGCGGCTGAGCGGCCTTAGCCTCGACGCCTTTTTCGCACAGCGCATCTTCGGTCTGCTTGGGATGGAGGACACGTTCTTCGTCCTGCCCGAAGAGAAGGCGGGCCGGATGACGGATGCGTGGCAGCTGGGTCAGGATGGCCGATTGTCCCTGTACGACAGGGGCGCGCGCAGCGGCTGGCGGCGTAAGCTGCAGCTTCACTCCGCAGGGGGCGGGCTGATCTCCACAGTGGCTGACTATCATCGGTTCGCGCGGATGCTGTTGCGGGGGGGCGAACTGGATGGCGTGCGTCTTCTGAAGCCCGAAACCGTCGCCAGCATGCACGCCAATCACCTGCCCGGCGGCGGCGACCTTGCCCGCCACTCCTCATCCATGTTCAGCGAGGCGGATTATGCGGGCGTAGGCTTTGGGCTGGGCTTTGCGACCGATCTCGATACCGCGGAATATTTTTGGGGCGGCGTGTTTTCGACGTTCTTCTTCATCGATCCGCGAGAGAGCATCATCGGTTTGCTGATGACACAGCACTTGCCGTCTAACGCTTACCCGCTCCGCCGCCAGTTACGTGAAGGCGTGCGCGCGGCAATCTGTGAGCGGCGGGGCTGATCCACTTTTACGAAGATCATGCTGCGCTGCAAAAATTTGCTGTTGGCGATGGTAAGGGCGCTGTGCCATCATCGGGTTCGGATTCAGCCAAGGGGGATTTAACCCATGAACCTCAAGGGCAATACCACGCTTCCCAAGCCTGCGCCCCGACAAGTCGATCCGCAGGTGCTCGCCCATGAGATTGTCGAACGGCTGACCTATCGCATCGGCAAGAACGCCGAAGCGGCCAAGCCCCACGACTGGCTGCATGCGGTGATCCTGTCAATCCGCGACCGGGTGATCGACGCATGGATCGCATCGACCCAGAAAACCTATGAAGAGCAGGGACGACGGGTCTATTATCTGAGCCTCGAATTCCTGATCGGCCGTCTGATGCGTGATGCGGCGTCCAACATGGAAATGCTGGACGATGTTCAGGCGGCGCTCAATTCGCTGGGCGTCGATATCGACATCATCGCGGCGCTGGAGCCGGACGCGGCGCTGGGCAATGGCGGCCTTGGACGGCTGGCGGCCTGCTTCATGGAAAGCATGGCGACGGTGGATGTGCCCGCCTATGGCTATGGCATCCGCTATGTGAACGGCATGTTCCGGCAGGAGATTTCGGACGGTTGGCAGGTTGAATTGCCGGAAACCTGGCTGACCCACGGCAATCCGTGGGAGTTCGAGCGGCGCGAGGCGAGCTACGAGATTGGTTTTGGCGGGCGCGTTGATCCTGCCGATGGCGCGGAGGCCAGTCCGCACCAGATGCACTGGCGACCGACCGAGCGCGTGATCGCGACGCCCTATGACACGCCGATTGCTGGGTGGCGCGGCAAGCGCGTCAATACGCTGCGGCTGTGGGAAGCGCAGCCGATCGACCCGATCCTGCTCGACAAGTTCAATGCCGGCGATCATCTGGGCGCGCTGTCCGAAAGCAACCGGGCTGAGGCGCTGACGCGGGTGCTCTATCCTGCGGACAGTTCGCCTGCGGGGCAGGAATTGCGGCTGCGGCAGGAATATTTCTTCTCGTCAGCCTCTCTGCAGGACATCGTTAGGCGGCACATTCAGTATTTCGGTGACATCCGGACGCTGGCGGACAAGGCGGCGATCCAGCTGAACGACACGCATCCGGCGGTGGCCGTTGCGGAGCTGATGCGGATACTGCTGGACGATCATGGGCTGGATTTCGATGAGGCGTGGGAGCTGACGCGGCGGACGTTCAGCTACACCAACCATACGCTGCTGCCGGAGGCGCTGGAAAGCTGGCCTGTGCCCTTGTTCGAGCGGCTGCTGCCCCGGCATATGCAGATCGTCTATGCGGTGAACAGCCGCCTGCTGGGCGAGGCGCGGCGGTCCGGGCATTTTGATGACCGCGCGATCGGCTGCATATCGCTGATCGACGAAGGGGACGAGCGCCGGGTGCGGATGGGCAATCTGGCCTTTGCCGGATCGCACAGCGTCAATGGCGTGTCGGCTCTCCACACGGAGCTGATGAAGGAGACGGTGTTTGCCGATTTCCACCGCCTCTATCCCGCGCGGATCAACAACAAGACCAATGGGGTCACCTTCCGCCGATGGCTGATGCAGTGCAATCATGGGCTGTTCGAATTGATCCGCGAGGCAATCGGCGATCGGTTCATGGACGATCCGGAGGCTCTCCGGGACCTTGATCGCTTCGCAGACGACAGCGCGTTTCAGGAGAAGTTCCTGGCGGTCAAGCGCGCGAACAAGGTAGCGCTGGCCGACCTTCTGAAGCAGCGGGTGAATGCGCGGATCGATCCGGCGGCTCTGTTCGACATCCAGATCAAGCGTATCCATGAATATAAGCGGCAACTGCTCAACATCATCGAGGCGGTGTCGCTCTATGACCAGATCCGGTCGCATCCGGAGCGGGACTGGGTGCCGCGCGTCAAGCTGTTCGGCGGCAAGGCGGCGCCGAGCTATCACAACGCCAAGCTGATCATAAAGCTGGCCGGTGACGTGGCGCGAGCGGTCAATCATGATCCGGCGGTGCAGGGGCTGCTCAAGGTGCAATTCGTGCCCAATTACAACGTCTCCCTGGCCGAGATGATGATCCCGGCCGCGGACCTGTCCGAGCAGATTTCCACTGCGGGCATGGAGGCGTCGGGCACCGGAAACATGAAGTTCGCGGTCAATGGCGCGCTGACGATCGGGACGCTGGACGGCGCGAATGTCGAGATGCGCGACCATGTGGGCGAAGACAATATCGTGATCTTCGGCCTCACCGCGCAGGAGGTAAACGAGCGCCGGTCGCAGGGCTATAATCCGCGCGATGTGATCGGGCATAGCCGGGAATTGGGGCAGGCGCTTGAAGCGATTGCGAGCGGTGTCTTTTCTCCCGACGAGCCAGGCCGATACCGCGACCTGGTGCAGGGGCTTTACGACCACGACTGGTTCATGGTGGCGGCCGATTTCGACAGCTATTCTGCGGCGCAGAGAAAGGTGGATGCCATCTGGCGCGATCAGGGGAAATGGGCCAAGATGGCGATCCACAATGTCGCGCGGATGGGATGGTTCTCATCGGACCGGACCATTCGCGAATATGCCACCGATATCTGGAAGGTGCTCTGATGACAGGTTGCGCCCACCAGTGCTGACGCAGGAAGCGATCGCCCGGCTGTTGGAAGGCCGTGAGGACGATCCTTTCGCGACATTTGGCGTCCATTCTGCGGATAAGGGCTTTACCGCTTGTGTGCTGCTGCCCGAGGCGGTCAGCGTCACGGCCTATAAGCTGGATGGCAAGGCGGCCGGTCCCTTGACGCAGATCCACCCTGCGGGCCTTTTTTCCGGCAAGGTGTCGATCAGGAAAAGACAGCCCTTGCGCTACCATGCCGTCTATCCGGATGGCGGCGAATATTGGGTGGTCGACCCCTACGCCTTTGGTCCGGTGTTGGGGCCGCTTGACGACTATTATTTCGCGGAGGGATCGCACGGCCGCCTGTTCGACAAGATGGGCGCGCATCTGATCACGCATGAAGGGGTCGAGGGCACGCATTTCGCGGTCTGGGCTCCCAATGCGCAGCGGGTGTCGGTAGTAGGGGACTTCAACCGTTGGGACGGGCGCAGGGGCCTGATGCGGCGGCGGCAGGATGCCGGGGTTTGGGAGATGTTCCTGCCCGAAGTCGGACCGGGCAGCCCCTACAAGTTCGAAATCATGGGACCTGACGGCAAGCTGTTGCCGTTGAAGGCCGATCCATTCGCCTTCCGGTCGGAATTGCGACCATCCACCGCATCGATCGTGGCGGATGTTCCCGATCATGCCTGGGGGGATGAGCGGCACCGCGATCATTGGGCAAAGGCCGATCCCCGGCGCGAGCCTATCTCCATCTATGAAGTCCATGCCGGATCATGGCAGCGCGATGAGCATGGCCATTTCCTGAGCTGGGACGAACTGGCCAACCGGCTGATCCCCTATGCGGTCGGCATGGGCTTTACTCATATCGAGTTCCTGCCCATCAGCGAATATCCCTATGATCCGAGCTGGGGCTATCAGACGACCGGATTATATGCTCCCACCGCCCGGTTCGGTGATCCGGAGGGATTTGCTCGTTTCGTGGATGGCGCTCATCGGGCGGGGTTAGGCGTGATCCTGGATTGGGTGCCTGCACATTTCCCGACCGATGCGCACGGGCTGGCGCGCTTTGACGGCACTGCGCTCTATGAGCATGAGGACCCGCGCAAGGGCTTTCACCCCGATTGGAACACGGCGATCTACAATTTCGGCCGCCGGGAAGTCGCGCAGTTCCTGATCAACAACGCGCTGTTCTGGGCGGAACGCTATCATGTCGATGGGCTGCGCGTGGATGCGGTCGCGTCGATGCTCTACCTCGACTATTCGCGCAAGGAGGGGGAGTGGATCCCCAATGCGCAAGGCGGGCGGGAAAATGTGGAGGCGGTCGATTTCCTCCAGCAGATGAACAAGGCCATCTACGGCACGCATGCGAGTGTGATGACGATCGCGGAGGAGTCCACCAGCTGGCCCAAAGTGTCGCATCCCGTGCATGAAGGGGGCCTGGGCTTCGGGTTCAAATGGAATATGGGGTTCATGCATGACACGCTGCGCTATCTGGCGCGGGATCCGGTGCATCGGCGGCACCATCATGACGATATCACCTTCGGGCTGCTCTACGCCTTCACCGAAAATTTCGTGCTAGCGCTGAGCCATGATGAGGTGGTGCATGGCAAGGCGTCACTGCTGCATAAGATGGCGGGCGATGATTGGCAGAAGTTCGCAACGTTGCGCGCCTATTATGCAATGATGTGGGGCTACCCTGGCAAGAAGCTGCTGTTCATGGGGCAGGAATTCGCCCAGCGCGAGGAGTGGAGCGAGGCGCGGGCGCTTGACTGGCATCTGCTGGACCATGCGCCTCATCAGGGCGTGCAACATCTGGTGAGTGACTTGAACCGGCTATACCGGTCGCGCCCGGCGCTGCATGCACGGGATTGCGAGGCGGAAGGGTTCGAATGGGTGCTGGTGGATGCGGCGGGAGATTCGGTCTTCGCCTGGGCACGCCGGGCGCCGGGGGCAGCGCCCATCGTCGTCATCAGCCATTTCACGCCGATCCTGCGGCAGGGCTATCGCCTGCGCCTGCCCGCCGCAGGACGCTGGCGGGAAATCATGAACAGTGACGCGGCCGATTATGGCGGCAGCGGAGCGGGCAATCTGGGGTCGGTCTTCGCGGGGGAAGATGGCTGGGCCGAAATCATCATCCCGCCGCTTGGCACGCTGATGCTGGAACTGGACAATTGACACCGACGAACGCGCGAAGGCGGTCGCGGGCATGAAGGAGAGGAGCCCTATGCAAGCCAGAAACCAGCCGATCGCGCGCGACGCCATGGCTTATGTGCTGGCGGGCGGACGCGGTAGCCGCCTGGCCGAGCTGACCGACCGGCGCGCCAAGCCCGCGGTGCATTTCGGCGGCAAGGCGCGCATCATAGATTTTGCGCTGTCCAACGCGCTCAACAGCGGCATTCGGCGCATGGGCGTGGCGACGCAATATAAGGCGCATTCGCTGATCCGGCACTTGCAGCGCGGCTGGAACTTCCTGCGGCCCGAGCGAAACGAGAGCTTCGATATCTTGCCCGCCAGCCAGCGCATTTCTGAAAGCCAATGGTATGAGGGCACGACCGACGCCGTGTTCCAGAATATCGACATCATCGAAAGCTATGCGCCCGAATATATGGTCATCCTGGCGGGCGATCATGTTTACAAGATGGACTATGAGCTGATGCTCCAGCAGCATGTCGACAGCGGCGCAGACGTCACTGTGGGATGCCTGGAAGTGCCGCTGCGCGACGCCACCGGCTTTGGCGTCATGCATGTCGATGAAAATGACGTCATCACCGCCTTTGTCGAAAAGCCCAAGAAGCCGCCGAGCATGCCGGGCAATCCCGACATGGCGCTCGCGTCGATGGGCATTTACGTGTTCGGAACCCGCTTTCTGATCGAGGAATTGCGGCGGGATGCGGATGATCCAAACAGCAGGCGCGACTTTGGCGGGGATATCATTCCCTATATCGTGAAGCATGGGAAAGCGGTGGCGCACCGCTTTTCAAGCAGCTGTGTCCGGGCGGAGAGCGAGCCGGTTCCCTATTGGCGCGATGTGGGGACGCTGGACGCCTATTGGCAGGCGAATATCGACCTGACCGAAGTCGTACCGTCGCTCGACCTCTATGACCGCAACTGGCCGCTCTGGACCTATTCGGAAGTCACGCCGCCGGCCAAGTTCGTGCATAATGAGGAGGGTCGGCGCGGATCGGCGACTTCTTCGTTGATCGCAGGCGGGTGCATCGTGTCGGGCTCCGCGCTGCATAAGAGCCTGCTGTTTTCCGGGGTGAGGACGCACAGCTTTTCCTCCATCACCGAGAGCATCATCATGCCCGATTGCGTGATCGGCCGGGGCGCGCGGCTGCACAAATGCGTGCTCGATTCCGAAGTGGTCATCCCGTCGGGACTGGTGGTTGGCGAAGATCCGGAATTCGATGCTCAGCGGTTCAGGCGGACGGACAGCGGGGTGTGCTTGATTACGCAATATATGATCGACCGGCTGGCGAACTGAGGGGCTTGGGCAAGATAGTGGCGATGCAGCTTCTTTCGGTCGCGTCCGAAATCTATCCTCTGATCAAGACGGGGGGGCTGGCCGATGTGGTTGGGGCCTTACCAGGCGCGTTGGCGGAGCAAGGCATAGGCGTACGCACGCTGGTGCCCGGCTATCCTTCGGTCCTTTCCAAATTGGGCAAGGCAAAGACCGTGCGGCGTTACGAGGCGCTGTTCGGAGCGCCCGCAGCGCTGCTGGCGGCGAAAGCCGGTGAGCTGGACCTGCTGGTGCTGGATGCACCGGAGTTCTTTGCGCGCGAGGGCGGGCCATATGGCGACGCCGGGGGCCGTGACTGGGGGGATAATTGGCGGCGTTTTGCCGCTTTGGCGCGCGCGGGCGCGGACATAGCGGAAGGGGGCGTCAAGGGTTGGCGTCCTGATCTGGTCCACGCTCATGATTGGCAGGCGGCGATGACGGCCGCCTATATGCGCTTTGGCCCGGCCCACGCAGTGCCCAAGGTGGTGACGATCCATAACCTGGCGTTCCAGGGCCGTTTCGGCGCGGATGTGTTTGCCGGACTGGGCCTGCCGCCTGAGGCTTGGGGCGTCGACGGCGTCGAATATTATGGAGGCATCGGCTTTTTGAAGGCGGGCCTTGTGTCAGCAGACGCGATCACGACCGTCAGCCCGAGCTATGCCGATGAGATCAGATCTCCGATGCACGGCATGGGACTGGACGGACTGATCAACGGGCGCGCAGACCGGCTCCATGGCATATTGAACGGGATCGACACGACTATCTGGGACCCAGGCGCGGACGAGTTGATCGCGCGGCGTTATACGGGGCGAGCCTTGGGTGGGCGCACGGCGAACCGGCGGGCGGTAGAGAAGCATTTCGGGCTGGACCGTGACGACGCACCGCTGTTCATCATCGTCAGCCGGCTGACATGGCAAAAGGGGATGGATCTGGTGGCGGAGGCCATCGACCATCTGGTGGGGCTGGGTGGCAAGCTGGCGGTGCTGGGGTCGGGCGATCATCCGCTGGAGGGCGCCTTCCTGGCTGCGGCGGATCGGCATCGCGGGCGAGTGGGCGCGCATATCGGCTATGACGAACCGCTGTCCCACCTGATGCAGGCGGGCGGAGACGCGATCCTGATCCCATCACGCTTTGAGCCGTGCGGGCTGACCCAACTTTATGGGCTGCGCTATGGCTGTGTACCGGTCGTCGCGAGGGTCGGCGGGCTGGCGGACACAGTGATCGATGCCAATGAGGCAGCCGTAGGGGCTGGCGCGGCGACGGGGGTGGTGTTCGCGCCCTCCGATCCGCTGGCGCTGCATGGCGGAATTGCGCGGACGATCCGGCTGTATGGGGACAAAGCCGTTTGGCAGGCGATGCAGCGGGCCGGCATGCGGGCCGATTTTTCCTGGAAGCATAGCGCGGCGCAATATGCCGCGCTGTTCCAGTCGCTGGTACAGGGCGTGGCGTGACGGCGGCTTTCGGAGCCGGGGTAGGGCAAGGCAGCACGCGCTTTCGGGTGCGCGCGCCCGACGCCACCCAACTTTGGCTGTGCCTGTTCGATGCGGCGGATCGCGAGACGCGGGTCGCGATGGAGCGGGATGATGAGGGATGCTGGGCGCTGGATGTGTCGGGCGTTGGAGAAGGCGCACGCTACGGCTTGCGGGCCGATGGTCCTTATGAGCCAGAGGCGGGGATGTGGTTCGATCCGGCCAAGCTGCTGCTAGACCCCTATGCGCGGGCGATTGACCGGGCCTTTGTCTATGATCCGCGACTGGCGGCTCCGCGGGAGGATGGGATCAACACGGCGGCGTTGATGCCCAAGGGCGTGGTGGCAAAGCCGCTGCCCAGGAGCGAGCCAGCACCGCCGCTGTTCCGGCAGGGCGGGCTGATCTACGAATTGCAGGTGCGCGGCTTCACTATGCTGCATCCTGACGTGCCGGAGGCGCAGCGCGGGACCATTGCGGCATTGGGGCATCCGGCTGTCATCGATCATCTCCGGCGGCTGCATGTGAGTGCGGTGGAACTGATGCCCGTAACCGCCTGGATCGATGAGCGGCATCTGGGCCCTTTGGGGCTGCATAACGCCTGGGGCTATAATCCGGTGAGCTTTTTCGCGCTCGATCCCCGGCTGGCTCCGGGTGGCATGGCGGAACTGCGCGGGGCGGTGGAGGCTCTGCACGCGGCGGGCATCGGCGTGATCCTGGACATGGTCTATAATCATGACGGGGAAAGCGATGCGCTGGGGCCGACGCTGTCATTGCGCGGATTGGATGCGCGAAGCGCGTTTCGGCATGAGGCGGACGGGCGGCTGATCAACGATACCGGCACGGGCAACAGCATCGACTGCAATCATCCTGCGATGCAGGAGTTGATCCTGTCGTCGCTGCGGCATTTCGTGACGGAGGCGGGAGTGGACGGGTTCCGATTTGACCTGGCGCCGGCGCTGGGGCGGATGCCGCAGGGCTTCGACCCGCACGCGCCATTGTTGCGGGGGATGCGCGAGGATCCCTTGCTGAGCGATCGAGTGATGATTGCCGAGCCTTGGGATATCGGGCCGGGCGGCTATCAGCTTGGCCGGTTCGGTGAGCCGTGGCTGGAATGGAATGATCGCTACCGCGACGATGTGCGGCGGTTCTGGCGCGGGGATGCAGGGATGCTTGGGGCGATGGCGACACGGCTCTCCGGTTCGTCAGACCTGTTTCAAGACAGCAGCCGTACAGTCAACTTCATCGCAGCACATGATGGGTTCACCCTGGCTGACCTGACCGCCTATGAGCACCGCCATAATGAAGCCAATGGCGAGCAGAATCGCGATGGCCATGGCGAGAATTTCAGCTGGAACAACGGTGTGGAGGGGGTGAGCGGCGATCCTGCCGTCGCAGATGCGCGTAGGCGTGACGTTAAGGCTCTTCTGTCCACGCTCTTCTGTTCGCGCGGTACGATCATGCTGACGGCGGGTGATGAGTTTGGCCGCACGCAGCAGGGCAATAATAATGCCTATGCGCAGGATAATGCCATCGGCTGGGTCGACTGGGCGGCGCGGGATCGGGAGATCGAGGCGCATGCCTTCGCCATGGCGGCGCTGCGGGCGGGGCGGGCGGATCTGAGCGATCCTGCATTGCTGACGGACGCTGACGTGGAGTGGCTGGGCGAGGATGGGCAGCGGCTCAGCCCGGCACAATGGGAAGAAGCGGGCCGGAGGCGGCTGGTGATGCGCTACCGCAAGTCCGGCCTTTCGCTCTGCGTCAACGGGACGGACGAGAACTGTCTTTTCCGCATTAGCGGCGCGGATATCGAAGTACCTGCCCGGTCGATCAGCGCCCTGACAGGATAGCTTAAGAAGGGGAGAGGCGGGGCGGCCAGACATTAGCGCGCCGAAAAAATACGAAATTTGCCGCGTTGATGCGCCAGCCGGTCTAAGTGCGACCGGTTGCGCCCTACCATCTGATTCCCGGAGCGCGTCTTGGCAAAGGCGGGCAATGCAGATCAACGGGCGATTGAAGCGCCGTAACAAACAGGAGAGAGTGAGTAATGGAAAATGAACAGCTGGCGACGATTGCCGTACTCGGCGGGACCGGCAAGGAAGGCAGCGGGCTGGCGTTGCGCTGGGCGCACAAGGGGCACAAGGTGATTATCGGCAGCCGCACCGCTGAACGCGCGCAGGAAGCTGCTGCCCAGATGAACGAGGTGCTGGGCGGAACCAGCGTGACTGGCGCAGCCAATCCGGAGGCAGCCGCTCAGGCGGACATCGTCGTCCTCGCCGTCCCCTACGCCGCGCAGCAGTCGACGGTGAAGGATGTCGAAAGCGGACTGACTGGAAAGATCCTCATCGACGTCACCGTCCCGTTGATGCCCCCCAAGGTCAGCCGCGTACAGCTCCCCAACGGGGGGTCGGCTGTGGAAGCAGTGCAGAAGATGCTAGGTGACGGCGTTCGCGTCGTATCCGCCTTCCAGAATATCAGCGCGCATCACCTCACCAAGCTGGACGAAGAAATTGAATGCGACGTGTTGGTGTGCGCCGACGATCCGGAGGCCGCTGACCAGGTGGTTGCGCTGGCGCAGGAGATCGGCCTGAGAGCCTGGAATGCCGGTCCGCTCTGCAATTCGGTGGTGGCCGAAGGGCTGACCTCCGTCCTTATCGCCCTCAATCGCAAATATAAGGTGCCCGGATCCGGCATACGCATAACGGGCGTCTGAGGGGGCAGAAATCTGAAGAACGTAGAGAGGCTCCTGAGCCTCTCGCGTTCAATGTCTGTTGGTGAAGGTGGTGAGCCCTGCTGGACTAGTTTTGGCAGGAAAATTCTGATAACGAAACCATAAAGATATTGATTTTAAAGGCGATTGGCATCGTTACTGTGAGACAAAGTGTGATACTTTATTCAGGTAAGGATGAGCTTGTGGCCGCCGCCGTTAAATATGTGAAAAGGCGCAACGGCGTTTATCAATATGTGCGGAGGGTTCCCGAAAGCGTAAAGCGCCATGCCGCGCACTACGCACATCATTTTCAGTCACGTCCTCTGTTCCGGGCTTCCTTGAAGACCAAGGATCAAGGGCAGGCATTTATTGCTGCGGTCCGGGTCCATACGGACTTTGAGCGGCGTTTAGCGTCCATCTCTGGTGGGGTAATGCCGCAGGCGGCGAAGCTGCTCGCGGCTCCACCATCGCCTCTTCGCACTGTAAACCAAGCTGACCTTGATGCACTGACTGCCCGCTATAGAAGGGTAACGGTCGAGCCGTTCGAACGCGCATACATAATGGCGGACGTGAGCGCGGCGCACGCGGAGGAATATCAGCGGCTGCTTTATAACCTTGAACTTGATGCGGAGGAAGCAGCCAAAGCTTTGAACGCAAGGGCAGGGGAGGTGCAGGGTGACACGCCTGCCGATACCGCAACATGGATAATAGACGTTGAGCGATGGGATGCACCTGCCAGTTCCACCGCTTTCGGTCTTGTAGTCGGTGCTATTCGTGCTGGCATTAAACAGGGCCGCGATGACATTGAAGCGTTGATAGATGGTAGAAGAGCGCCGCAGCTTGTAGGTCAGCGCAGCGTTGCGCAGGGGAACGCACTGACTTTGAGCGATGCGGTGGATCAATATCTAGCGCACAAAAAGTTGCCAGCCAGAACCGAATCGGAAGTTAAATCATCGCTTCGCCTGTTTGAAAAATTGTTCGGGAGCAAGCGGCTCGATGAACTGACCCGTCGGGACTTTCAAGGTTATGCCGAATATCTGGCGAAGCAGGTGGTGGGTGGCAAGACCGCAGGAAGCATCGTTCGGCCCCCTAGTCGCGCAACTGTCACGAAACGCATTGGCTTGCTACGCGCTGTCATCGGACACGCAGTTGATCGGGAGCGTTTCGCAGGACCAAATCCAGCCAGCGGCATTAAGATCGACGCCTATGTGGAGCGACCCAACAAGGCGATAATGCCTGCGAAAAGACGCCTCACTATCACGGAAATGAACCTAATCTTCCAGCATCCTTGGTTTACTGGTTGCGCATCGGAAACAAACATTCATGCACCCGGAGAATATAGGTTAAAAGGCCAGGAATATTGGGTTCCTGTGGTCGCTGCCCTAACCGGATGCCGTGCAGGTGAACTCGGCGGTCTGATGCTGGCAGAGGTGGTCACTGATGGCGCAACGCCGCATCTTCTAATTAGGGACAATCAATATCGACGGACGAAAGGCGGCTATCCCCGCAAAGTGCCTTTGCTAGATGCGTTGGTGGACCTTGGTTTTGTGCGGTATGTTGATGAAGTCCGCAAAACGGGGGCAGACCGACTATTTCCCGATTGGCTCCCGCCGAAAGGCAAGAATAGCGGGCGCAATGATGATAAAGCGTGGTCTAACGGAAAAATTCTCCGGGCCTTCAATAGAACCGTGATTCCGAATATGTTGGGTGACAAGCTGATTGCTGGCGCTCGACAGGAAGTAACTTTCCATTCGTTCAGGGGCGCTTTTAAGGGCATGTTGCAAAGCAATGAATACAACCTCCACCCCAATTTCATAAACGAGGTGGTTGGACACGCCAAGGATGAACTCGACCGGCGTTATATTGGTGAAATTCCTATTGAAGATACCTATCCTGCCGTTCGATCTTGCAAATTTAAAGGACTCATTATTCCTCCTTCGCCTCATATACTGACTTAGTTGATTTAAAGCCCACTCAGGAGGTATTTGTTATTTTGGCTACTTGGGTGGCGCAGTCCTCCACATCGCGCCCTAGGGGCCTTCTACGGGGAATCTAGACCATGTTTGCTGTTGAGGTTTCCCGTCACGGCATTGTGACCAGCATTCCTACCGGTAATCGCATGTTAATCACGGCAGATAGCCTAAAATAGCGTAGGTGTAAGCGGGGTAGGGATCGGCACGACCGGGCAAAGCCTCCGCCGCATTTTCTTCCGTCGATGGAAAAAAATTTCGCGCCTAAATCAGCTTCAAAAATCGATCATCAATTTGAAAATAAACGATTATTAGTTAATCTTCCTTCTAATAGTGCGTCTTTAGGAACGGGATTATCGGGGCTATTGCCAGCCCTGAAATTTTGCGCTCAATGAGCAACCGAGGTCGAAACGCCCCCGGTGCTGCGGCCTCAGTCCAACTGCCACGACTGAGATTAGCATGATCCTTTACCACTATACCGCGACGGCTTGCCTCGAACCCATTTTGGCAAACGGCCTTTCAGTTGGAGAAGCGCCGATAAGCCACTTTAAGGCGACGAATGCCGTTAATCTGACGAGCGACCCCAGCCCTTTCGGGCACGGCCTTGATCTGGGAGGTATGCCTATCGACCAAGAGTATGCGGATATTCATTACCGCATGTTTGGGGTTCGCGTTCCTGTAGGAACCTTGCTGACAAACAAGCGGGAGGTCCGACTTACGGTCAAGGTTCCTTCTGCCGACCGAAAGCTCAAGCGTTGGCGTTCATGGTCACGGAAGAACTGCGATCCGGGCTTTCCCGAGCAATTGGAAAGCGCCGCCGGTCAGGAAGGGCGCAAGGCAAAAAGTTGGTGGCTATATTTTGGGATCATCCCGTCGTGCCAGATTGTAGCTGTTGAAGAACTTGATGCTGCTGGCGTCCCCTTCAAGCTGCTGCGGCAGTGAGCTTTGGCATTTCTCCCGCGAATTGCTGATCCAACAGCCGAACCAACCGCCCTCTTTGCTTTCTGCGCCCAGCATTTCCGCCACAGGCAAACTGGAGGTGTGTTAATTGCATAATACACATTAACGTGTCTCGGATCGAATTTAACTCGCAATCCGATTTCCGCCTAAACATAGCTGTAAGTTGTTTAAACTTATGGTCAGGTTACATATTAGAAATAATCCGAGTAACAACCTGTCTAAGAAGGCGAATAAGACTTCATCCACTATTACAAGCACAAGCCGTTGATGCCATAGGATTCTTCTGTAATTCCGCTGTTCGTCTCATTTTTAGACGTAAGGATTACCCATGGAATCTACACAACTACGCTTTGACTTTATGAATGAGGGCGAACGCCTCCCATAGCTTCAAATGACAACCCGCATGCTGATGTAGGGCCATCCGATCACCGGCAAGGGGAGTCTGCTGTCCTGCCGTTCGTGCCATTGCATCACGCTGCCCTCCTTCATCGAGTAGTGTGAAACTTTCGGTTATATGGACGATCAATGTCCATCGAAAGCGTTTCACGTATGTATTAATAAATAAAGATGCCTTCTTATGAGTCTAAATTGCCCCTATTATCTTGATTACATTTCTAAAAAGACCTTCAAACTATATACACCTAAACCTCTATCAATAGATGAATCTATAGAGAAAGCTTCTTATCTTTCCTTCTTATTAAAATCTATTTCTATGGAAGCTAGGGTTCTTCTTGAAATCCTTATTGAATCCGCAAAGCCTCTCATGGGAAGACGTAACAAGCTTCCTGATGAATTTATCAACGCAATGGAAATGACGGTCCCCATGTTGCTTAAGGCGGCAGGGGAGGGAGAAGGGGGGGTCGTGTTCCGGTCGACGGCTACAAAGAGCTTTAAGGCAGGGACATTTGGAAATGAGACGGCATCCGGGAAACCGGTAGGCTATCGTGCCTTTACAAACGTCGTGAAAGGTCTGGCGAGAGAAGGCTTCCTAGAGGTCATGACCGGATACAAGGAATGTTCCGCTGGTGCTTTTGAACGAGGGATGGCGACTAGGTTTAAGGCCACGCCAAAGCTGATCGACCTCGCAAAGACTCATAATATATTCCCGGAACTATGGTCCGCGCATTTTGCATCAGCGCCACGGCCCGCAAGGGTTGCCGACCCGATCATGTTGAAGGGAACGAGTTGGAAAGATCAAAAGGGGAGGAAGCAGAAGGGTGAAGCCCTGCCGGTTGATTTCAGCCTCCCGCATGTCGCGGCCCTCGGTGCAGACGTTAACGACCTATCCGCCTATTTCGCCAAGGAAGATATCCAGCCCGCCCATTTACACCATCGCTTTGTCCGGGTCTTCGGTGAGGGTGACAAGAATGGTGCAGATTTCAGCAAGGGTGGGCGGCTGTATAGCCATGGCATCGGCAAGGGATATCAGAACGTAAGGAAGCATATTCGTCGGAGTATGACGATCAGGGGCGAACCCATCGCAGAGGTCGATCTGCGGGCCAGCTACCTAACGATATTGCACCAGCGCATGGGCGTACCGCTGCCCGCCACCGATCCTTATGATATGCCGGACGTACCACGCGGCATCGTAAAAACGTGGGTCTCGATCACTCTTGGTCACGGCGGCTTCCATAAGCGGTGGCCTTCTGAATCGGTAAAGCGATACAAGGATGATGAGGAAACCAAGGGCGGCGAGCTACAGGCGGATTACCCGTTCCGAGAAACGCAGCGGAAGATATTGGAACACCTACCGCTAATGGAGGAATGGGCGAAGGACCCTATTGGCTGGGGCGACTTGCAGTTCATCGAAAGCACCGCTGTAATCGCTGCTGTGAAGACGCTGGCCTACGTTCATGACATACCGGCACTGCCTCTACACGACGCCCTGATGGTACCAGAATCGAAGGCTGAGATTGCGGCGCAGTGCCTGTTTGACAGCTTTTATAAGCATGTGGGGATAGCGCCGCATATTACGATCAGCACCCATAGGAAGGGTGCCGGACATACGGCGCATTGAAGGGGTGTGAGCTTCCCTATTAATCGGGGTCGGCAGTGGACGGCGAATCCCGTCAAGCGGCGAGGGCTGGGTAGGACATACGCCCCCCTTCATTTCGTCACCCCTCGGCTATGGTCAGCGGCACGGCATTGTCCATCGCCTTCATGCAATTATTCCTGGCCCTGATCGCCGCGATCATGGCGTCGGTATCGTCGTTGCTGTCGATGAAGGTTTGCCCGTTGATCCATACGAAGGGCTGATAGCCGTTGTAGGCACTGTAGCTATTACGTCCAAGAATCTGGCCGTACATGCAGCGCCCCTTGGCGCTGACAGTAAGGTCTTTGAACTTAACGGAAGTCGGGTCCTTCATGGCGTCCCTAGCGCTCGCCATTGCCCATTGGGCAAATTCATGATTTGGATCGGCACGCTTGGTGAAGGTCAACATGTCATTGGCGTTTAGGACGACAAGAAGGATGGCGATAAAGGGGGCAGCAACACAGCCCCATTTAACCGCCGTTTCCGTCCTCGGCATATCCTTAGCGGGTTCCGTCACCCTTTAGCTCCCCGCTACAGGATGGCAGATCAGGTTCGCTTGAAGCTGCAAGCTGAACGGGTCCACATATTCATCGTCAATATCGCAACCGCTGGTGAGCCGGGCGACTTCCCTGTTCCAGTCACGAACAATCGCACCCCTCTTTCGACCGAAGAAGGTGGGGATATGATAGACGGTAATCTTATCACCAAAATTGCGGACTTCGAAGGTCTCGCCTTTGTGCTGTAGCTTATGCTTCTTCCCGTCCGCCGGGATCAGCATGGGTTGGACGCTTGGGTCCTGCGTCGCCAGCATGAGCGCGATAACTGTTAGGATCATTGGCCCCCTCAACACAGAATCTGTGTAAATGATTCACACGCTTTTTGTGTAAAAAGCAAGGCAGCCGAATGACTTCGCTATGGAAGCGAAGCTGTCGGCTAAGGGCAATAAAGCCCATGATCCCCGCTATAGGGAATTGATCGACAAACTTGTTACCGCTCGAAGGGATCAGGGCCTTAGTCAGGAAGCCCTAGCCAAGGCGTTGGGTCGCCATCAGCAGTTTGTTTCACGTTATGAGACAGGAGAGCGGCGGCTAGATGTCATTGAATTTTTGGATATTGCCCGGCAGTTGGGGGTAGCCTTGAACGTTTTGGATCAGGTGCCCACCCCTCGCTAATGCCTCAGCTCGGTGATCATTCGCCTATCATGATGACGGCTTCTTGCCAGACCAATCTAGCGGGGCAAGTTGCTCGGCAGCCTTTCGCCGTACGCGTTCAGCCTCACTCTCTATCCCAGCCTTGTTGTTCGGCATCAAGCCGCCTGTCGCTTCGCGAAGAATACGTTCTGCTTCGCTCGTAGCAGAGTTGGCTTTGTGCCCTTCTACTGCTTCGCGAAGTATTCTATCTACATTGGTTTCAGTCTGGCGCTTCGTCCCAAAGCCCTCCACGGCTTCCCTCAGCGCCTTCTCGGCGTGATTTTCTACTTTCGGCTTTCCGCCCAATGCCTGCGAAATCGCTCTCGACGCGGCACCGGAGAGGCCTCCGGTTAAGGCGGGGTCAACTGGGATGAAGGCCGGATTTGGAGCCAGCGCCAATTTAGCCAACCCTACCAGGGCAGCACTCGCCTTCAAGTCAGTGTGAAGGTCCAACTTATCCAGTTCGACCACGCGGGACGGCTTCTTGCTTATCACGTCGACCACAGAGCCATTCGGTTGAACGATGCCCTGCTCTTCGATCTTTTCGCGGTTCACCTCGTCAGCAAGCAACTCGAACTTGTCTTCGCCCGCCCGCACCTTATGTAGCTTTATATTACGGTCCCTGTTCAGCATCTTAACGATGGTTGTTTCCCATACCGGGTCGGTTCGGATGCCGAAGTAGATCGCTGATATGTTAAACTCGCGGGCATGGACTCCTGCTTTGTCTGCTATGTCCCTCCATTCTTCCTCATACTGCCACTCAGGCGCTTTAGCGAAGAAGTAGGTATCATAGACTCGTTTAGCGGAGTGCTGATTGCTCTTCACCTTCCATTGGTAAAGATCGTTGGCGCTTATTGAACGGCGGCTGTTGTAGTCCACCTTACCCAAGTTCGGGAAATTGTGGCCATGAGTATCATACTCGATGCAGATTCCCCGATGCTGATCGGCATAATGGCTCCACATGAGAGGCTTGTTCCAGTTCTTAGACAGGGAGAGAACCCCCCTCTGCCCAAGATCGGTGCGCAAGGCTGTCAGGATGTTCTGACTTATCAGTCGGCAGAACTCAGCATCGCGCTCCTCCGCGTCCTCTATATGGGAAACCCTGCCTTCGAGAACGTCTATCTCCTTCTCCAACTCAAGATCGTCAACATGCGAGAGCATGTTGTGGAGGAGAGTTGTAAGTTCGTCTTTACCAGTGTCCATTTGCAGCGTGGGATTGCAGTCCAAAGGATCATTGAACAGCAGTGGCGCGCAGTGACTGACTTCCGCGTTAACAATGGCGCGAAGGGAATAGGCGTTGACCGGGCAATATTTGTAGAGTTTCGCGGGGATCGTCATTTCGTCTGCTCAACTATAGCGGTTTTATCGAGGTTAAAAGCTATAAACATCATTCGGCGGTCATAGTCGCGGCTCTCCTTCTGTCGCTCCATGGGTGAGAGTCAACGGGAAGGTCGCGGGCGGTGCATCACGCGAAGAAGATAAAGCCCAGCCCAACACCGATAACGATGCCTGCCGCGACAACAATGACAGGACTGATCGATGGTGTTGTTATCGGACTGAAACGGAGGCGTGGGCCTTCGCATTCGTCCAAGGACTTTAGGCGTCTCTGTCTGCAAAATGGTCGGATGCCAGCCATGTTGCCCCCTATGATCCAGGGCGCGGCCTATGATGCCCTTATGTAATCCGTTTTTCCACCCTCTGAATGGCGGCGCGGCTAACAGCATATTCCCTAGCCAGTGCGCCAAAAGAAACGCCCTGCTTCCGCTTCTCTTTAATAATGCGCTGCTGATCGTCATCGGGGCAGGCGCTGGTAGGCCCTTGCGATAGCATCCCAATAGGCAGTCATATCAGCGTCACGTTGCATGATTGCGTTTCGCCTGTTCTCCACAATGTAATTCAAGCCTTTGTTGCCATGTTCCTGACGGATGGCTGCGGCACGTTTCTCAATTTCGTCCATGAGCGGTATCTACCTGTGATCTCTCATAGGTCAAAAGTTCTAAGTGCTGCGCTGCCCTCCTATCGCGCTTCTTACTGGGCTTAGAAGATATCCTGTTGCCATATGCGCTATAGCTCATATTGTGACAGTATCTTATGAGCGAGTCGAAAGGGGTCTTAATGAGCAAGCTGGCATATTATCGGGTATCAACCGGCGACCAGTCCATTGAAGGCCAGCGCGCTTCCCTCGCCGGACCTTTCGACAGAGAATTTATTGATGAGGGAGTATCAGGCGCAATCCTTGCTGCTGATCGTCCTGGTTTCGCTGCTCTGTTGAATTATGTCCGAGAGGGCGACCACGTTCATATCGCCGCGATTGATCGCCTGGGGCGTGACGCGCTGGATATTCAAGCGACCATCAGGAAGCTCATCGACAAGGGCGTGACGGTTGAGGTGTTAGGCCTCGGTCCCATCGCAAAAGGCGTAGGGGAACTAGTTGTCGCTGTGCTGGCGCAGATTGCGGATATGGAGCGGAACCGGATCAAGGAACGCTGTGACGCCGGTAGAGAAGCGGCTAGAGCGGCCCTAGCAGCTACCGGGCGCACCCATAGAGGGAAGGTTAGCCTAGGTCGACCGTTCGCTGCTGACGCAGCTCATGTAGTTCAATGGCGCAAAGATAACGAAGCCAGCATCAAGGGGACGGCTCGTCAATTCGGTTTGTCCGAAGCTACGGTCAAGCGCTACTGCGCTGCGTGCTGAATCAATAACAATTTAGATAGCTTACAGGCCGATGTTTGCTATCTGTCCGACATGCCCTTTCGGTGGTGGAATAATTTATGTCGATTCAAGGTCAGATCGCGAGATCGCTAAGGGATGTCTCCGACCGCGCAGTTAGGGTCATTCCTGGCGCACAAATTGTTCTTGGGACCGATGTAGGAATCGTCCGCGAGGAGAACCAAGACCGCGTAGCGGCAGTTCGCTTCAAGAAGTCCCCCTCTGCTTATCCTTTTTCAATCGTCATTCTAAGCGATGGCATGGGAGGCATGGTTGATGGAGCCAACTGTGCGGCATTGGCAATCGCGGGGTTCATAGCCAGCCTCGTAGAGGAACCGGAGTCCGGCGATCCTATCGAAACCGTGCGCCGCGCCGCCGAATCGGCGAACCGGTTGGTGTTTGACCGCTATTCTGGCCGAGGTGGTGCAACATTGTCAGCGCTTCTGTGGAACCGACATGGCGGCATCTGGACCGTCAATGTGGGTGACAGCCGCATATACCATCTGCCTTATTCAGAGGGCGTCAAACGCCTCACTACCGACGATACCATGAAGGACGCATTCGGTGGGGAGGGTAAGGACCTTATTCAATTCATCGGCATGGGGCGTGGATTGCAGCCGCATATTTCGACGGTGCCATATGCTGGTGGAAGCATCATTCTAACCTCAGATGGTACGCACTTTATAGATGAGAATGTTTTCTACGCGCTGTTAGAAAACGCATCTGGCGCAAAGGCAAAGGTGGAGCGGGCAATAGCCCTCGCTCGATGGTTAAGCGGCCCTGACAATGCAAGTATCGCAGTTGTCGATTTTGAGAAGTCTGTTGCCGAACCTGCGAATCTTGAGGCCGGTCAGGTAGAACTTTGGGGATGCGGAGTTGAAGCTGTCAATATTTGGCTTCCTACAACGCCGCAGCGTGAATTTCATCACGAACGGAGCGGCGTTGAACCCAAGGCGAAGTCGACAGGAAGGCGGAAACCGACTTCGCGAAAGACCAAAAAGGAAAATGCTCCTGAGCAGCTGAAAATTGAGATCGATATCGGTGGCGGAGAAAACGATGCTGATCGCTAGTCGATATGAGCCTACCGGGAATGCATCTTGGGGCGGAATGAGCGAAGTTCATGAGTGTTTAGATAAACACCTTGACCGAAAAGTGATGCTAAAGAGGGTAAAGAAGTCAGCAGATGCTGGTAGACTTCTTGATGAGCAGAAAGCATTGCTCGCCCTCCGTGCTAAACATGTGGTAGAACTATTAGACATAGTCGAATATGACTACAACGGAGAAATCGAAAAAGGTCTCATCCTAGAACATATCTCTGGGACGGACTTAGATGAGGGAAGATTTTCCTTAGACCTGAATTATCTTAAAATCCTGTGGCAAGTGGCATCCGGTTTAACCGATATTCATGCTGCTGGGGTGATCCATCGCGACATAAAACCAAACAATCTTCGACTTGATGATAACGGTGTGATCAAAATTATAGACTTTGGTTTGTCTCGTCAATCCGGGGTTGACGACAAGACAAGAAGTATAGCTGGAACGCGTGGCTATATGGCCCCTGAACTCTTTGGAAACAAAACTATCGGCTTTTCGAACGCGATTGATGTGTTTGCATTCGGAAAGACGGCAATCAGTCTGCTAGTCGCCCAACAGGATCAGATTGGCGCATCATTTGGCGATATTTGCAAATCTGTTCTCGGGCAGGCAGATAGCGAATTTCGATCAGCTATTGAACGTTGTTGTTCGATTGATCCGAATGGCAGGCCGACCATGAGCGAACTGCGCGATATGCTGAGTGCCAGAATTCTCTTCAATCAGCACCGTGCTAACATATTTGAGGGCTCTAAAGTAACGCAGGTAAATTCTGCGAATCCAAAGATTTCGATAACAACGACGATAGGAAAGCTGTCGTTATTGTACAACGGTTATCATATTTCTGTGGATGATGTGACAGGTAACATATCTATAAACAATAAAGCCCTAACTAAGGGCGATAGGATTACTTCGTCAGGAGTGATCATATTCAGGCATGGCGATGGCACCTTTGCGGGGTGCCTTCCTTACGATCTTTCTAACCCGCAGGTGGCCATATGATTGCTGAGGGCTCAATTATTGGAGGGCGCTATCGGATCGAAGGTAAGATCGGGGATGGCGGCATGCAGGCGGTTTATCGTGCTACTGATCTTTTGATAGACAGGGGCGTGGCTTTAAAGACCCCGTTGCCGGGGCAAGCCCTAAAGAGGTTTGCCGATAGCGCCCGGATAGCCGCTCGTATCAATCATCATTCTGTCGCTAAAACTTACGATTATTTCGAGGATGGAAATGTTCCTTATCTAATCGAAGAGCTTGTTCTCGGCCCCAATTTGGAACAGGCAGTTCCAGAAGGAACATGGATCGATCCGCATGAAGCAGCACGCATATTTCTTGGCATAATCAAAGGAATAGCAGCCTCCCATCAGGCGGGGGTAGTTCATCGTGATCTCAAGCCCAGTAACCTCTTGGCCTCCGGGCCGCTGCCGTTCGACGTGGTGAAAATATCCGACTTCGGCATTGCCACGCTAGCAGATGAGGTATTTGAACAGGCTCGACAATCAGGAGATATGACCCGCTCGACTTCGGGAACCGTTAAGGGGGCTCTGCCTTATATGGCTCCCGAAATGATGTTTCGAAGGCCGGGGCAGCACCCTGGGAAAGAAGCTGATGTTTGGTCGTTCGGAGCCTTGATGTTTCGGCTTCTTACCGGCGAGGTGCCGTTTGGCTTCGGTTTTGAAGTGCCTGTCAGAATCACCAACGGTGATCGAACACCTTGGCCAGGTTTCATGACAGCTAACCCTCAGTTCGCGCCGCTGGCTCGCGAATTGCAAGAAATTGTTGAATGTTGCCTGATCTTCAAAACCGAGGATAGACCCAGCACGGCGGACCTTATCGATAAATGCGCATCTCTTTGCTTCTCAAATGCGCCAAGGCAAGTCGGTGTTGTTACCTCAATCAATGGGTCCCATGGTCGCATCCGCTCGGCTGCAGGTAGCATGATTTATTTCCATGCTGATAGTGTCTACAATGACCGAGGGCGTTTAGCGCCAAATGATAGAGTTGCGTACTCTGCCTTCCCTGGTGCTCCTCTTCCGCGTGCCCACCCGGTGAGCCGGATTGGGTAACTGCGGAATGGTTCGCCATTATCTGCACCTTCTGCCCATCAGCGGTGACTGCATCGTAGCCGTTTGCGCCAGCAGGAGCCTTGGTCAGCCCATAATGCTTGATGGCAACATACTCGCCGTAGTCGCCAAGAAGGTTGCCTAGCCCGGCCCAACGGAACTCTGGGGCCAAAGCTCTTAATGCGTTCTGCGCTGAAAACAGCGTAGCCATGATGTGCTGCACGGCTTGCAGTTTTGATTCGTCTTCCATTTCGCCCCCGAGTCGACTCCTTCATGCCGATGATGAACGGGGCAGGGAAGGATTTATGCCCTGATGGCGCTGGCGCGGACGATAAACGGCAGTTCGAGGTTATGAAAAGTGTGATACAATCTGTGAGACAATCGCCCTTAAAAATCACCTAAACCTTTGAAATTATTGGTTTGGTGAGCCCTGCTGGATTCGAACCAGCGACCTACTGATTAAAAGTCAGTTGCTCTACCGACTGAGCTAAGGGCCCTCCGAGACGAGGTCCGCACGCACTAGAGGGGGTGATGCGACTGGTCAACCTCTAGGACGCAGCAAAGGCCTCGCTTTTTGCAGGCGAGCGCGAAGCTGTCGGACGGATAGGCCTGAAATCGGCTCGCGCCATCTGGGGGCGATCCCGAGGAGTGGGGAGAGGACGAAGTCGCGGTTGCGGAAGGCCGGGTGGGGGATATGCAATGTGCGGCTGTTCCAGCGTCCGCCGGACCACAGGATGATGTCGATGTCGATGCTACGCGCGCCCCAGCGGCGGTGGCGGCGCCTACCCAGCCGGTCTTCTATCTGCTTGAGCGCGCTCAGCATCTCGTCCGGGGGTAAACGACTTTCCAATAGCAGCGCGCCATTCGCGAACCGACGGAGGGAGGGGCCGAGCGGAGCAGTCGCGATGATCGGGGCGGTGGCATGGATTGTGCCGAGTTCCGCAATCCTCGCCCTAGCCTCTTGCAACAGACGAGCGGGCGTCCTCTCCGCCGTAAGCGGGCGGTTGGACCCAAGGGCCAGCGCATAACGATGAAGAAGGCTTGTCTTGGGCATCCGACAGCGCCTAACCGCTGGGCATGACGCTGCAAAGCCCTATCCCGCACGCGGAGGCGCCGCTGGACTGCCCCCTCTGTCCGCGCCTCGCCGCATTGCGCGACTCATGCCGAGCGGAGCATCCGGACTGGTGGAACGCGCCAGTGCCTGCGTTCGGCGACCCGAATGCGCGGTTTGTTGTGGTCGGGCTCGCGCCGGGAAAGGAAGGGGCCAATCGCACCGGACGCGCCTTTACCGGCGATTTCGCGGGTGACCTGCTCTTTGCGACTCTCGGCAAGTTTGGCTGGACGAACGGGACCTATGAGCGCCGTGCGGACGATGGGCTGGAGTTGCGCGATGTCATGATACTGAACGCGGTCAAATGTCTACCGCCACAGAATAAGCCGCTGCCGCAAGAGGCGCATAACTGCCGCCTGTTCCTGAAATCGGCTATAGCGGCATTGCCCAACGCGCAGATCTTCATCGCGCTGGGGGAGGTCGCCCACCAATCGGCGGTGAAGGTACTAGGCGGGAAGCTGCCGAAGTCACGCTTCGCCCATCTCGCGGAACATCGCGTGCCCAGCGGCAAGATCATCATCGACAGCTATCATTGCTCCAAGAGGAACATCATGACAGGCCGGCTGACGGAGGAGATGTTCTCCGCCGTCTTCGAAAGAGCGGCGGAGCTGTTGGCGATGAGTGCTGCGTCCGATCAGCCCAGCAGATAGTCAAGATAGCTGCCCTCGGGCGGGCCATCGAGTGCAGTCATCATCGGCGCGATGATGCTCTTGTCGAGCAATCCGCCCGCGGCTTTGTGCGCCTCTACATCAGCCCAGCGTTCGATGAAGACGAAGCGCCGTCCGTTCGCCAGGTCACGGAGCATCTCCACTCCTTCGCAGCCGGGCAGCGGACGAACCGCATCCGCAACGGCGCGCAAAGCGCTGTCTAACGCCGCTTCCGAACCTTCCTTGGCAAGCATCACATAATGGCGCGCAACCGTCATGGCTTCTCTCTCCCTCTTATCAAATATCTTGTGCGATCCGGCCGTAAAGCTCCGGCCGCCGGTCGCGGAAGAAGCCCATGCCTGCGCGGTGTTTGCGCGCCTGCGCCAGATCGAGTGTCGCGACCAGTGCGCCATTATCCTTGGCGTCGGCTTCCGCAGCGAAATCGCCCCATTCGTCGGAGATGAAGCTGTGGCCATAGAATTTCTGGCCGTCTTCTTCCCCAATGCGGTTAGCGGCAATGACGGGCATGCAGTTGCTCACGGCATGGCCCAGCATCGCGCGCCGCCACATCCTGCTTGTGTCGAGATCGGCGTCATAGGGCTCTGATCCGATAGCGGTGGGATAGAAAAGCATCTCCGCGCCCATTAGCGCCATCACTCGCGCCGCTTCGGGATACCATTGGTCCCAGCAGATGCCGACGCCGATCGTGCCATGGCGCGTCTCCCAAACCTTGAAGCCGCTATTGCCCGGGCGGAAATAATATTTCTCCTCATAGCCCGGGCCGTCGGGGATATGGCTCTTGCGATAGACCCCCATGACCTCGCCTTCATCATCGATCATGGCGAGCGAGTTATAATGATGCTGCCCATCGCGCTCGAAGAAGCTCGTGGGGATATAGACGCCCTCTGCCTTGGCGACCCTGCGCATTTCCTGCACGGCCGGATGTTCGGCAAGGGGCTGGGCGTTAGCGAACAGGGCCTCATCCTCGACCTTGCAGAAATAGGGACCTTCGAACAATTCGGGTGGCAGGATGATCTTCGCGCCCCGCGCCGCAGCCTTCACCACATGGTCGGCGACCATGGCGATATTGTCGTCCATATCTTGGGAAAAGGCGAGCTGCAGCGCGGCGACGGTGACTTTGGTCATATCCTCTGAGGTCCTAGAGACGAATGCCCATACGGGCGGCAATGGCGACGGTTGCGAGATAGAGAAGGATCGTCACGGCGCAACCCGCGATCAGCGCGGCTGGAAAGGAAATGCCCTTCCGCAACAATAGCGGGATCAACAGGAACATGGGCAGCGAGGGGAGAACATAATAGAAGGTCGCCTCTGCATGCCGCGCCATATTCTCGGCGTCCGGCCGGTCGTTCCATAGCCAGATCATGCCCAGGACCGAGATAAGAGGCAGCGATGCGATGAACGCGCCCAGCGCAGGATAGCGGCGGGACACGACGGACACGATGGCGATGATGATACCGGACAAGAGTGCCCGAAGCACCAGCATGCCGCTCATCCCGCAGACGGCATCTGCTGACTGCAACAATGGAAGCTGCCGCCGCCGGACAGGATTGCGTCGCTGGGCAACCCTACAATCTCTCGGCCGGGGAAGAAGGGCTTGAGAGCATCGAGCGCGGCCTGATCATTGGGCTGGCCGTAGATGGGCACGATCACGGCGGCGTTGCCGATGTAGAAGTTCATGTAGCTGGCCGGGATTACCTCACCATCCACAACTACGCGGCCGGGAGAGGGGATCGGCGCCACCTCCAGTCCGAACGCCAGCGCGCGGGCCTTGGCGTCGGCATAGATGGATGCGTTGGGATCATCGTCCGTACTCGCTTCCGGTAGGGCCAGGACGCCGGGCGCTACGAAGCGGGCGAGATTATCCACATGGCCGTCCGTATGATCGTTCAGCAGCCCGTCGCCCAACCACAGCATGTCGGACAACCCCAGAGCGCCCGCCAGCAGGGTCTCGATCTTTCCTCGGTCCAGATCCGGGTTGCGGTTTGGATTGAGCAGGCATTGCTCCGTCGTCACGAAGAGCCCGGTGCCGTCGGTGTCGACCGCTCCCCCCTCAAACACCCAATGCTGGGACGAGGTCGCAAGGCCCGTCATGGCCGCCAGGCGTGCGCCGATATCCTCGTCCCCCGGCATCTGATATTTGCCGCCCCAGCCGTTGAAGCCGAAGTCCACAAGCGCCCGCTCCGGTCCGCGCATCACGGCTATGGGCGCTGTGTCGCGCAGCCACACGTCGCCGAGCTTTTGCACCACGATCTCGACGCCCGGCTTGACCAGCGCCCGAGCGGCGTCGGCGTCTGCAGGCGTGGCGACGACCAGCCGCACCTGCTCACCGCGTCCATCCGCATGAAGCGCGTTCGCGAAGTCCGCGATCTGCCGGCGTGCATCATCGAAGGCGCCGGGCCATTCCTCCGGCGAGGCGGGAAAGCCGATCCAGGTCCATTCATGCGGCGCCCATTCGGCAGGCATACGGAATGTCATGGGCTTTCTCCTGTCTGGCGCTATCCGCCGCGCTCTACAGGATCACGGGGGAGATTACAGCGTAAATGCTATGCGCTACTTAGCCGCCCGGCTCCGGTCACGGATAGCGCGGAATTCATCGCCCGGGGTCCAGTTCGGCCAGTCTTGGGTGTTCGCCAGCGCCCGGCCGACATCGTAATAAAGCTTGAGATCCGCCTTCACGCCGCTCCAATCCCATTTGGGATCATATTCATCCTTTGGGCCGTGATAGCGATGTTCTTCATAATCCTTGGCTGCTGCTGCTCCCGCCGCCGTGCCGCCCTTCACCAGATTCTGGCCGCCCTCGAAATAGAGCATCGGCACGCCATGCTTGGCGAAGCTGAAATGGTCGGAGCGATAGTAGAAGCCTTTTTCCGGCGTTGGCTCCAGGCTCGCCACCCGCTTCTGCGCGGCCAGTGCGCGGTCGAGATAGGCGTCCAGCTGTGATTTGCCTTTGCCGATCACTACGACATTGCGCGCGAGGCCAGCCATGCTGAGCGCGTCCATATTGACGCCGCCAACTGTCTGACCGAGCGGGAATACCGGATGGTTGCCATAATAGGCTGAACCCAGAAGCCCCGACTCTTCTGCCGTCACCGCCAGGAAAACCTGACTGCGATCGGTAGCGCCAGCCTTCACATTGGCTTCCGCCAGCGCGATCAACGCCGCGGTGCCCGTAGCATTATCGATCGCCCCGTTGCAGATGTCGTCCCCATCGGGCGCTGCCTCGCAATGGCCAAGATGATCCCAGTGCGCGGCGTAGAGCACATATTCGTTGGGTCGCGTCTTACCGGGCAGCAGCGCGACTACATTTTTCGAACTATGCTTGCGGATCATATTGTCGAAAGACAGGCTGGCCTTGATCCCCTTCAGGGGCACGGCCTTGAAACCGCGCTTCTTGGCCGCAGCGCTTAACGTGTCGAGGTTGAGGCCTGCACTGGCCATCAGCGCTGCCGCCTTGTCCTTCTGCATCCAGCCGACAGCGGCGGATTGATCCGCATTGCCGCTGACGTTGTCGGCGACATGCTGCGCACCCGTCCAGCTCGACTGGACTACATTCCAGCCATAGGCGGCGGGGACGGTATCATGCACGATGATGGCGGCCGCAGCGCCCTGCCTTGCGGCTTCTTCGAACTTATAGGTCCAGCGGCCATAATAGGTCATCGCTCGCCCGCCGAAGGGGCCGCGCAGTGTCGGTGTCTGATAATCGGGGTCGTTGACCAGGATGATGACTGTCTTGCCGCGGACATTCACCCCGGCATAGTCGTTCCACTTCCTTTCCGGCGCGTTGATCCCATAGCCCACGAAGACGACGGGGCTGTCCTTCAATTCAATATGGGGTTGCGTCGTGCGGTAGGTGCCGACGACCATCTGCGAGCCATAATCGAGAGAAAGCGGCGTCTTGCCCCCAGTGAAGCGCAGGGGTGAGACATTTTTCGCGCTGATCTCGACCAGCGGCACATCCTGGAACCAGCTGCCTTTGTTGCCCGGCTTGAGGCCTAGCGCTTCGAACCGCTGCACCAGATAGGCGAGGGTCTTTTCCTCTCCCACTGTGCCCGGAGCGCGGCCTTCATACGCGTCGGAGGAAATTTCCTTCACCACCTCCTTCATCGTGTCGATCGACGGAGTAATGTCCGCAGGCGCTGCGATCGCAGCTGTCCCCGCGCTGAGGAGGAGAGCGAAGGTCAGGAATGAAGGGCGCATGGCAGGGCCTTGAATCGACGATGATAGAAGGTTGATGCCAGTTGGCCGGTCGTCAAACAAGGCTGACGCGCAAACAAAAAAGGCGGCCCGCAAGGACCGCCTTTTCCAAATTTCCTGTGATGGAAATCTTAGCGCGAATAGAATTCGACGACCAGATTGGGCTCCATCTTCACCGGGTAGGGCACTTCGTCGAGCGTCGGAACGCGGACATAGGTGACCTTGTTCGCGCCATCGGGCGAAACATAGTCGGGGATGTCGCGCTCGGGCAGGCTCTGCGCTTCCAGAACCAGCGCCATTTCCTGCGCCTTCTTGCCCAGGGTGATTTCGTCGCCCGGCTTCACGAGGCGGCTGGCGATGTTGCACTTCACGCCGTTCACATAGATGTGGCCATGCGAAACCAGCTGACGAGCCGACCAGATGGTGGGCGCGAACTTGGCGCGATAGACCAGCGCGTCCAGGCGACGCTCCAGCAGGCCGATCAGGTTCTGACCGGTGTCGCCCTTCATGCGTGCGGCTTCGATATAGTTCTTCTTGAACTGCTTTTCGGTGATGTCGCCATAATAGCCCTTCAGCTTCTGCTTGGCGCGCAGCTGAATGCCGTAGTCGGACATTTTACCCTTGCGGCGCTGACCGTGCTGACCGGGGCCATATTCACGCTTGTTGACCGGGCTCTTGGGGCGGCCCCAGATGTTCTCGCCCATGCGGCGATCGAGCTTATACTTGGCGCTGGTGCGCTTCGTCATGATGAATTCCTTGCAATAGCTAACGACGTTATTCCCGGTCATCGCCTGCTGGCCGTAAAGGGGCAGGGCCACCGCTTCACCGGGATGCGGGACCAATCGCGAAGGCGCGCCTATGGCGAAGCGAGCAATGCATGTCAACCCTCGACAGGCGGGCGCGGCGGGCCTAGTCAGCTTGGCCCATGAACCCCGAAAACTACACGACCATGGCCGAGGTCCGCGCCGGCGTGGACGAGATCGACCGCCAGCTTGTCGCGCTGTTCGCTCAGCGTTTCGCCCATATGCGCGCGGCTGCCCGGATCAAGCCGGATCGCAGCGCTGTCCGTGATGAACCGCGCAAGGCGGAAGTCATCGACAATGTTCGGCAGGAAGCCGCCGACCTAGGCGCGCCGGCGGAAATCCTGGCCGCCTTGTGGGACCAACTGGTCGAAGCATCGATCGCCTATGAAATGACCGAGTTCGACCGCTTGAAGGCTTAGCGCGGCCGCGGATTGCCCAGCGACGACAGAACGCCGCGCATCGTGCGGACTTCCAGATGGTTCCAGCCGGGTTTCGTCAGCAGGTTCCGCAAGGTCCGCTTGGTGGCGGGCGCCCGGTCCGGCGGAAAGAAATAGCCTGCGCCTTCCAGCAGCGCCTCGAACTGCGCGATCATTCCTTCCAGTTCAGCCTGTGGGGCAGGCTCGCCTAGATCGACCAGCGTAGGTTGTTCCAGCTGGGCCTGCTTCGACCACTCATAAGCGCAAAGGATCACCGCCTGCGCCAGGTTGAGCGACCCGAACTCCGGATTGATCGGCACCGTCAGTATCTTGCGGGCGAGCGCCACATCTTCGGTTTCCAGCCCTGACCGCTCAGGACCGAAAACATAAGCCGATCGGCCTGTGGCGCCATGAATCTCGCGTGCGGCCTCTTCCGGCGTCACAACGGGCTTGGTCACGCCGCGTTTGCGCACGGTCGTCGCATAGACATGCGCGCAATCCGCCACAGCATCGGCAAGGCTGTCGAACAGTTCCGCCTGATCTAGCACGATATCCGCACCGGCCGCCGATGGTCCCGCATCGGGATTGGGCCACCCGTCGCGGGGGGATACTAGCCGCAATTCGGTAAGGCCGAAATTCAGCATCGCCCGAGCCGCCTTACCGATATTTTCGCCAAGCTGGGGTCGGACGAGGACTATGACGGGCTGGATAGCCTCACTCACTCCCAACCTCCTTCACGCTCCCCGCGAAATCCTCGAAATCCCGCGCGTCGGTGAAGTCCTTATACACACTGGCGAAACGTATATAGGCGACGCTGTCGAGCCGCTTCAGGCCCTCCATCACCATTTCCCCGATCGCCCGCGCGGGGACTTCGCCTTCACCGCTGGTCTCCAGCTGGCGTTGGATCCCGGAAATGAGCTTTTCCAGGCGGCTTGGGTCGATCTGGCGCTTGCGGCAGGCGATATCGATCGACCGGGCGAGCTTGTCGCGGTCGAAGGCTTCCTTGCGCCCCTCGCTCTTCACCACCCAGATATCGCGAAGCTGGATGCGCTCGAAGGTAGTGAACCGGGCCCCACAGGCTTCGCACTGGCGGCGGCGGCGGATGGCGGCGCCGTCTTCCGTCGGGCGGCTGTCCTTTACCTGGCTGTCGTCATGGGAACAGAAGGGGCAGCGCATTCAGCAGATATCTCCGTTCGTTTCGAGCGAGTCGAGACACGAAATGGCACACAAAGCGTGTCTCGACCATGCCCGTCCTGAGCGCCTGCCTTGGCAGGCGGTCGAAGGGCTCGACACGAGCGGATGGCAGATCAGCCCTCGTAGATCGGGAAACGGGCGCAAAGAGCCGAGACGCGGTTCCGCACGGCAGCTTCCACCGTCGCGTCGCCATGCTCGCCCTTGTCGCGCAGTCCTTCCAGAACGTCGGCAATCATGTCGCCAATGTCCTCGAACTCTGCAACGCCGAAGCCGCGCGTGGTTCCGGCGGGCGAGCCCACGCGGATGCCGCTGGTCTTGGTCGGCGGCAGCGGATCACCCGGAACGCCGTTCTTGTTGCAGGTGATGAAGCTGCGTTCCAGCGCCTCATCGGCATCCTTGCCCGAAATGCCGTAGGGGCGCAGGTCAATGAGGGCCAGGTGCGTGTCGGTGCCGCCGGACACGACGGCCAGGCCGCGCTGCTCCAGCTTGGCCGCGAGTGCCTTCGCATTGGTTACGATGGCTTGGGCGTAAGTCTTGAACTCGGGACGCAACGCCTCGCCGAAGGCCACGGCCTTCGCGGCGATGACGTGCATCAGCGGCCCGCCCTGCAGGCCGGGGAACACCGCCGAGTTGATCTTCTTCGCAATGGCTTCGTCATTGGTCAGGATCATGCCGCCACGCGGACCACGCAGGGTCTTATGCGTGGTGGTTGTCACGACGTCGGCGAAACCGAAGGGCGTCGGGTGGGCACCACCGGCAACGAGGCCGGCGAAATGCGCCATGTCGACCATCAGCAGCGCGCCGACCTTGTCCGCAATCGCCCGGAAGCGCGCAAAATCGAGGTGACGCGGATAAGCCGAACCGCCCGCGATGATCAGGGTGGGCTTGGCTTCGATCGCCTGTGCTTCGAGCGCGTCATAGTCGATGAGGTGCGTGTCTTCGCGCACGCCATATTGCACGGCGTTGTACCACTTGCCCGACAGCGCGGGCTTGGCGCCGTGCGTCAGGTGGCCGCCAGCGTCGAGCGACAGGCCCATGATGGTGTCGCCCGGCTTGGTCAGCGCCAGCATCACCGCGCCGTTCGCCTGCGCGCCCGAATGGGGCTGCACATTCACGAAGCCGCAGTTGAAGATTTCCTTGGCGCGGTCGATGGCGAGCTGCTCGACCTCATCCGACGGTGCGCAGCCCTGATAATAGCGCTTACCCGGATAGCCCTCGGCATATTTGTTGGTGAAGACCGAACCCTGCGCCTCCAGCACCGCCTTCGACACGATATTTTCCGAAGCGATCAGTTCGATCTGGTTCTGCTCGCGCTTCAGTTCCTTGGTGACGCCAGCGAACACGGCCGGATCGGCGTCGGCCAGGCTGCGCGTGAAATAGCCTTCCGCGCGGATATCGGACAGGTCGGGCTGGGCGAGGGGTGCGGTGCTCATCGGGCAGGCTCCTTAAAGCGCGGGCTGGGACAGTTTTTCGACGCGGCCGCTGTGACGGCCTCCGCCAAATTCGGTGGAAAGGAAGGCGGTGACGCACGCCTTGGCCATGTCGACGCCGGTCAGACGCGCGCCAAGCGCCAGGACATTGGCGTCATTATGCTCACGGGAAAGCGCAGCCGACAGCGGTTCGGACACCAGCGCGCAGCGGCATGCCGGATTGCGGTTGACCGCGATCGAAATGCCGATGCCGGACCCGCACAGGGCGATGCCGCGCTCGGCCGCCCCGGACGCGACTGCGGACGCAAGCTTGTAGCCAAAATCGGGATAATCCACACGGTCGGCCGTCGCCGGCCCCAGATCATCGACCTTATGCCCTTCGGCGCGCAGCCAGTCTGCGAGTTCCGCCTTCAGATCAACGGCGGCATGATCGGAAGCGATGGCGATTTTCACGGTGAAGCTGTCCTGTCACGCAATGGGTGATTCGTTCCCGCGCCTCTTAGGGGGAGCGGCGCGCAATTGCCACAGTCCAGCTGGCCGCTTATGGCCTGCTTCATGGCAGCAACGATTTTATCCATCCTGATGCTGGCGGGACTGCTCCTGACCGGCGGCGGTATTTACGTGATCGCGAAGAGGGGCGATCGCAAGCGCGGCGTCCTGATGATCATAGCGGGACTTGTGATGTTCGCCAATGTTGCAATCTCCGCCATCCCCGGTCCCGACGTTCCGATGCTGGACCGGCGACCCAACTGATCAGGCGCGCAAGGCGAGCGCCGCCAGCAGATCGGTTTGCGTGACCAGGCCGTGCAGCTTCCCATCATGATCGACGACAACAGCCTCTCGCCGGAGGCCGCTGGTGAGGGGACGGAGCAATTGCGTCACGGGGGTATTTTTCGAAACCAGCACCGGCTCTGAAGCGATATCGCGCACATGTTCACCGGCGCGGGCGAGGTCCAGCGGGCCGACGACGCCATTGACGCGGCCGGCGTCGTCGAGGACGGGCAGGGACAGCAGGTGGCGGCTGTGAAGCAACTGGCGTGCTTCGCTCACAGGTTCGCTATCTTGCACCGAAATGACGTCGCACGACATGATTTCACCGCAGGTCAGCGTTGCGTGGCTCCGTTCGGCCGCGCGAAGCTCGGCATCGTGCAGGACGACCTGCAAGTCCGCAGGATCGACGTCCAGCACATCGCCATAGGCGTGCAGCGCTTCTTCGACATCTTCTTCCGAAGGCGGGGTGCGCAAAAAGGGAGCCGGGTCGCTTGTGCCATGTGCATTGGGCGCTTTGGGCGCGACATGCGGGTAGCTGTGCCCGGCGAGCCGGTGGAAGAGAATGGCGATGGCGAGCAGCAGGGCGGTATTGACGCCCACCGGCACTAGGGCGAACATATAGCTGGGTGGACCGCTCGCTGCGCCCAGCACTGCTGACAGCGCCACCGCTCCGCCTGGCGGGTGAAGGCAGCGCAGCAGGGACATGCCCGCGATGGCGCAGCCTACTGCAAGCGCTGCAGCGATGGTCGGGTCTGGCACCAGCCGTGCGATTGTGATCCCGATCAGCGCCGATACGATGTTGCCGCCAAAGACGGACCAGGGCTGCGCCAATGGGCTGGCCGGGACGGCGTAAAGCAAAACTGCCGACGCCCCCATGGGCGCCACCAGCAGCGGGTGAGCGATGCCATTACCCAGCATCAGCCCGCAGAGCAGCCCCGTAATCGCGATGCCGCCGATCGCGCCGCTCGCCGCCTTCAACCGGTCCAGGAAACCAGGGCCGGGCGGCGCGGGGATGAAGGCGCTGTAGTAGCGGCTCCATATCAGGCGGTCGTTCTTGTCGGCGCTCATAGCCGGGCGCGGCTAACGCCCTGAGGTCCGCTGGCCAAGCGCAAAATTATATATGCGTTCAAATGCCCGCTTCCCCGGCAGCAAAAACCCTCCCCTCGAGTGAAGGGGAGGGTTCAACAGCCTTTGCAGCCTTCAGGCGGAAGGCTCAGCGGATCGGTGAATCCGGAGCGAGGCGCATGTCGAGATAATTGTCGACCGACTTCATCAGCTGATCGAGTTCATGTTCGAAAAAGTGGTTGGCCCCACGAATCTCATCATGATGGATCGTGATCCCTTTTTGCGTGCGGAGCTTATCGACAAGCTTCTGCACGGCGCTGGCGGTCACGACCTCGTCGGCGGTGCCTTGCACGATGATGCCCGAAGCGGGGCAAGGCGCCAGGAAGGAGAAGTCGTACATGTTCGCAGGCGGTGCGACCGAAATGAAGCCGCGGATTTCCGGACGGCGCATCAGCAGTTGCATGCCGATCCACGCGCCGAAGGAAAAGCCCGCGATCCAGGTGGTCTGCGCTTCGGGATGGAAGCTCTGCACCCAATCAAGCGCAGCGGCGGCATCGCTCAGTTCGCCGATCCCGTTGTCGAACGTTCCCTGGCTGCGGCCGACGCCCCGGAAGTTGAAGCGCAACACGGCAAAGCCGCGCTTCACGAAGGTCTTGTAGAGCGCCTGGGTGATACGATCATTCATCGTGCCGCCGCCCTGCGGATGCGGATGCAGGATCATCGCGACGGGTGCGCGGGGACGGGGCGGGGGGCTGAAGCGGCCTTCGAGGCGGCCTTCGGGTCCGGGGAAAATAACGTCGGGCATGGCACCTGTTATGGTTCTGGCCGCCACCCGGATAAAGGAGGCCGGCGGTTGGATGCGGGCGCGCGAAAGCCAGTGCTGGCGTTGCGCGGCAGACCGCCTATATAGAAGTCGCCGCCATTTCCGCAATCAATGAGTAACATCGCCTCGTGGCCGCTGATCGCCTTTATCTGGACCATGCCGCCACGACCCCGATGCTGGCGCAGGCCAAAGCCGCGATGGTGGAGGCCATGGACCGCTGGGCTAACCCGTCCAGCCCCCATGGCGAGGGCCGGGCGGCGCGCGCCGCGCTGGAGGATGCACGCGCGAGGATAGCTCAGGCGCTGGGATGGGGAGGGCATATTTTGTTCACCTCGGGCGCGAGCGAGGCGATCGCCATCGGGCTGACGCGTGCCAAGGCCGATGAGATATCGACGTCACCTTTCGAGCATGATTCGGTCCTGCGCGTGACGCCGGGCGCTGATCGCTTGGCCGCAACGTCTGAAGGGCTGATCGATGTTCGAAACTGCGAGACGGGACCTGGCCGGATCATCGCCGTCCAGCACGTCAATAATGAGACGGGCGTCGTCCAGCCTCTGGACCAGATAGACCGCGACGGAGCGATCCTCTTCGCCGACTGCGCGCAAAGTGCGGGCAAGCTGCCTCTGCCGCAAGCGGACATGATCGCGATCAGCGCCCATAAGTTCGGCGGCCCGCCGGGCGTTGGCGCGCTGCTGATAAGGGACCTTGCCCTGTTGGAGCCAAGCGGCGGGCAGGAGCAGGGTTACCGCGCGGGGACGGAAAATTTGCCGGGGGTCCTCGCCATGGCTGCTGCATTGGAGGCCGAACAAGACTGGCTATCCCACGCGGCGCAGCTTCGCGCGCGCCTCGAAGCTGCGATCGAGCAGGCGGGTGGTGAGATTGTCGCACGCGATGCGCCGCGCATCCCCACCATCGCCAGCTATCGCATGCCCGGCATCTCCGCCCGGTCTCAGCTCATCCAATTTGATCTGGCAGGAATCGCCGTCTCCGCAGGTAGCGCCTGTTCATCGGGCTCGCTCAAGACCAGTCACGTCCTGCGCGCCATGGGCTGGGACGAAACAGCCGCAGGCGAGGTCATCCGCGTCAGCTTCGGGCGCTCGACGAGTGAAGCCGATATTGACCGCTTCGCCGGCCAGTGGATCAAGATGGCGGCGCGACGGATATGACCATCTATCTGGACTATCAGGCAACGACGCCACTGGCGCCCGAAGCGTTTGATGCCATGGTCCCACTGCTGCGCGACCAGTTCGCCAATCCGCACAGCGCGCACCGGCTTGGTAGGGCGGTCGCGGCTCAGGTCGAGCGGGCCCGGCATGAAATCGGCAGGCTTTTGCCCGATGGCGGCCGCCTGATCTTCACATCGGGAGCGACTGAAGCCCTTAATCTTGCCATTCAGGGCGCCCCAACCGGGGACATAGTCACGCTCGCGACCGAGCATGCGGCGGTGCTCGACGCGGTTGCAGCGCTCGAAGCGAAAGGCAGGCGCGTCATCATCCTGCCGATGGGGGGCGATGGACTTGTCGATCTGAACGCGGCTGAGGCCGTGATCCGGCCCGGTGTGGGCTTGGTCGCAGCGATGCTGGTGAACAATGAGATCGGTGTCATCCAGCCCGTCGATGAATTGGCGACCCTTGCTCATCGTGCAGGAGCCTTGTTCCTTTGCGACGCAGTGCAGGCTTATGGCCGCGTCCCGATCCCCGAAAGCTGCGACATGGTGGCGATCAGCGCACACAAGATTCATGGACCGAAGGGCGTCGGCGCTCTTTGGCTGCGGGAGGGGGTGCAGCTCAGTCCGGTCATGTATGGCGGCGGCCAGGAAGCGGGCCTGCGTTCAGGCACTCTGTCCCCGGCCCTTTGTGCAGGTTTCGGCGTGGCAGCCCGGCTGATGCGCGAACGCGCAGAGCAGGACCACGCGCATGTCGAAACGCTGTGGCAGCGCGCGCGCATGCTGTTCGATGGGTGGACGCTGAATGGCAGCGCGGATGCGCGTTATCACGGCAATCTCAACATCCGGCGAGACGGTCTGGATGGCGCTAGACTGTTGTCGAACTGCCGTGATGTCGCATTTTCCTTGGGAAGCGCTTGCGCTAGTGGCTCCGGGCGGCCTAGCCATGTGTTGCGCGCTATCGGGCTGTCGGACCGGCAGGCGCGTGGATCGGTGCGGATCGGCTTTGGCCGGTACACGACACTGGCCGAGCTGGAGAGCGCCGCGAAGATAATGAACGAGGCGGCAGCCGTACAAGCGGCGCCGTAGTCAAGGGAAGTCGCAATCATGATCAGGGTCACGTTCATCAGTACGGATGGAGAAAATCGGCAGGAGGTCGATGCCCCCGCCGGATCGGTTCTGCTGGACGTCGCTCAGGCTGCGGGCCAGCCGCTCGAGGGGACATGTGAGGGGCAGATGGCCTGCTCCACCTGCCATGTCATTGTCGAAGCAGATGATTTTCCCAAGCTGAAGGCCGCGAGCGAAGCGGAAGAAGACATGCTGGACCTCGCCGCCGCTGCGACGCGGACCAGCCGGCTGTCGTGCCAGATCGTGTTGGAGGAAAAGCTGGACGGCCTCACCGTTCGCATTCCGGGCGAATCCCACAACATGCAGGGCATGTAAGGCATGCGCTTAGCTGCCCTGTTGCTGGCGGCGGCGTTGACGTCGATTGTCGGCAGCGCCGCCGCGCAAGACGACAAGGCGCGCCAGTCCCTTCTGCCGCCTGCGCCCCGCTATATGGTCAGCGAATCGGCGATGAAGACGGTTCGCAATCCGCGCGAGATCGAACAGGAAAGCGGCGGCCGTCTGGGCGTGGCGCTGGTGGACAGCAAGGGCGCTCTCCTCCTTGGCTTTAACCGGGACGAGCGCTTCGCCATGTGTTCGACCTTCAAGGCGCCGCTGGCCGCCGCAGTCCTGATGGGCGCGGACGCAGGTCGCTTCGGGCTGGATGGCCAGGTCGCCTTCAACCAGTCCGATATCCTCGACTATGCGCCGGTCGTTAAGGCAAACCGCAAGCGCGGCCGCCTGTCGATGGCCGAGTTGGCCGAGGCGGCTGTCGAGGTAAGCGACAATAGCGCCGCGAACCTACTGTTGCCGATGATCGGCGGCCCGGAAGGACTGACCGCCTTCGCCCGGGCGCATGGCGATAGCGTGACGAGGCTCGATAGGACCGAGCCTGGCCTTAATGAAAATGCAGAGGGCGATCCGCGCGACACGACCAGTCCCGCCGCTATGGCCACGCTCATTTCCCGGCTTTTGTTTCGGGACATGAAGCCGGAAAGCGCGAGCCGTCTCACGGAGTGGCTGAATGCCAGCACCACTGGCGACAAGCGGATCAAGGCCGGACTGCCGTCCGGTTGGACTTCGGGCAGCAAGACGGGAAGCTGCGGCACGGCCTTCAACGATGTGGCGCTCGTGAAGGCGCCATCGGGCGAACAATATGTGCTTGCCGTCTATCTTGACCGGCCCACCGTGGACACCAAAGCTGCGGAGGCGGCCATCGCCGAAGCCGCGCGCGCTGCTCTCGATTTTGTCGGAAAGACGCAGCGTACGGGGCTCGATTAAGCCGCCCCTTGCTATCGCGTCAGCCTTTCGCCATATGCCGCGCCGGGAGTCGGGCGGACGTGGTCGTCGCCAACCTGGTCAGGTCCTGACGGAAGCAGCCACAACGATTTCGCCGCGGGTCGTTCCGGCTCCCACCTTTATCCGGCTTTCCGGCTTCGACAGCCGCTCCTCAAGCCGCTAGATTGTTTCCATGTCCGATTCACCTCAGCCTTATCGCGTGCTCGCGCGCAAATACCGGCCGCGCAACTTTCACGAGTTGATCGGGCAGGACGCCATGGTCCAGACGCTGGGCAATGCGATCCGGCGCGGCAGGCTGGCGCATGCCTTCTTGATGACCGGCGTGCGCGGTGTCGGCAAGACTTCGACCGCTCGGCTGATCGCCAAGGCGTTGAACTGCGTCGGAGAAGACGGGCAGGGCGGTCCTACGATCGATCCCTGCGGCGTATGCGAACCTTGCCGAGCCATTGCCGAAGGACGCCACATCGATGTGGTCGAGATGGACGCCGCCAGCCATACGGGCGTCGATGACGTGCGTGAGATCATTGAGGCTGTGCGCTATGCGGCGGTCTCTGCGCGTTACAAGATCTACATCATCGACGAAGTCCACATGCTCTCTAAGAACGCATTCAACGCGCTTCTGAAGACGTTGGAAGAGCCCCCTGCGCATGTGAAATTCCTGTTCGCCACGACCGAGGTGAACAAGGTGCCGGTGACGGTGCTGTCCCGCTGCCAGCGCTTCGACCTTCGCCGCATCCCTGCGGAACTGCTCGCCACCCACTTCGCGCATGTTGTGGAGGCTGAGCAGGTAGCGGCCGAGGAAGACGCGCTGGCGCTCATCGCACAGGCTGCCGAAGGGTCAGCGCGTGACGGTCTCTCGATTCTCGATCAGGCGATCGCCCACGCCGAAATGGGCGAGGGCGCTCCGCTGGTCACCGCCGCTCAAGTACGTGAAATGCTGGGCCTGTCGGACCGCGGAGCCGTCCGCCGTTTGCTGGGTCTGCTGCTGGAAGGCGACACCGGCGCGCTGCTGGGCGCAGTCCGCGATCAATATGCGCTCGGCGTTGAGCCGCTGGCACTCATGCGGGGCCTGCTGGAGTTGGTTCATGCCGTGACGTTGGTGAAGGCGGGACGCGATATAGCAAATCCGGGCCAATCGGCTGAGGAACGTGAGGCGCTTGCCGATTGGGCCTCGCAGATCGGTTTCGCGCCGCTTCACCGCCTCTGGCAATTGCTGCTGAAAGGACATGAGGAAGTGGCGAGCGCCGCGTTCCCCATCGAATCCTGCGAAATGGCGTTGCTGCGGGTCATGCACGCGGCGTCGATGCCGGACCCGGGCGAGATTGCGAGGCTGCTGCGCGACGGTGGCTCGCTTGCGGCTGCTCCGAACGCGCCAAATCTCCCTTCGCAGCCCGCCGCATCCGCGCCCCTGCCCAAGGATGTGAAGGCAGTCGTGGATTTGCTGTGGGAACAAAAGAAGGGGCGGCTCGCTGACTTCCTGCATGATTGTGCGCGGATCATCCGGTTCGATCCACCCGAAATGGAATTGCAGCTGACGCAGAATTGGAATGAGGGCGATTTCTGCCGGACGCTGGCGATGGAACTGCAGCGGGCGACAGGAGTCGCCTGGCAGATCAGGCGCAGCGAAGGCAGCGCTGCTCCCTCCCTACTGGAGCAGCAGCAGGAAAGCGAGGCGCGGGAACGCGCGGAGATATTCGACACCCCGGTGGTGAAGGCTGTGCTTGCGGCCTTCCCCGACGCCGATCTTGATCGGACGGAAGCATGGAGCGCAGAGCGATGAAGGATTTGAACGAGATATTGGGCATGGCCAGCCGCGTGCAGGAAGAGCTGCAGCGTGCGCAGGAAAATCTCGACAAGATTGAGGTCGAGGGCGCAGCCGGTGGCGGCCTGGTAAAGGTGCGCGCGTCCGCCAAGGGCCGCATCGTTGGCGTGTCGATCGACGACAGCCTGCTCGCCCCATCCGAAAAGCAGATGCTGGAAGACCTTGTCGCTGCGGCATTTAACGATGCGCGCAAGAAGGCGGATGAAGCAAGTTCGGCTGAAATGTCGAAGATGACGAGCGGCCTGCCTTTGCCCCCCGGCTTCAAATTGCCCTTCTGATCAGGACGGCGATCAGGGACTGTTCATTCCGTCTTTAATAGGATGACGCGATTGAATGACGCGATGATTGTCCCCATAAAGCGATGACCGCATGGCAAAGCCAAAATGGGGCGGCCTCCCGGAGATTGAATGACTACGCAATATCCCCTTCTTCCGCTGCGCGACATCGTGGTTTTTCCACAGATGATCGTGCCCCTGTTCGTCGGCCGCGATAAGAGCGTTGCTGCGCTCGAGTCCGCGATGGAGGGTAACAAGGAAATCTTCCTCGTGTCGCAGCTGGACCCGGCCGAGGATGATCCGGGCCGGGACTCGCTGTACGATACCGGCGTGATCGCGATCGTGCTGCAGCTGCTGAAGCTGCCTGATGGAACGGTCCGCGTGCTGGTGGAAGGCAAGCATCGCGCCCAGCTGGAATCGATCAGCAACGCCGAAAATCATCTGGTCGCCTCCGTCAGCCCGATCGACGAGATCGCGGCGGAAGGTCCAGAGGCCGCCGCCCTGATGCGCTCTGTTGCCGAGCAGTTCGAAAATTACGCGAAGCTCAACAAGAAGCTGCCCGCCGAAACGCCGGTGCAGTTGCGTGAGATCGAAGATGCTGGCCGCCTGGCCGACGCGGTCGCGGCCAACATCAACGTCAAGGTCGCGGACAAGCAGTCGCTGCTCGTCGAGGCTGATCCGGTGAAGCGTCTGGAAATGGTCTTCGCCTTCATGGAGGGCGAACTTGGCGTTCTGCAGGTTGAAAAGAAGATCCGCGGCCGCGTTAAGCGCCAGATGGAGAAGACGCAGCGCGAATATTATCTGAATGAGCAGCTGAAGGCCATCCAGCGGGAGCTGGGCAACAGCGAAGGCGAAGAAGGCGACGAACTGGCCGAACTGGCTGACAAGATTGCCAAGACCAAGCTCAGCAAGGAAGCCCGTGCCAAGGCCAATGCCGAGTTCAAGAAGCTGAAGGGCATGCAGCCCATGTCGGCTGAGGCAACGGTCGTACGCAACTATCTCGACGTGCTGCTCGGCCTGCCTTGGGGCAAGCGGGGCAAGGTCAAGACCGACCTCAAACGCGCGCAGGCGATCCTGGACGAGGATCATTTCGCGCTGGAGAAGGTCAAGGACCGTATCGTCGAATATCTCGCGGTTCAGGCGCGCACCAACAAGCTCAAGGGGCCGATCCTGTGCCTCGTCGGCCCGCCGGGCGTCGGAAAGACTTCGCTCGGCCGTTCGATCGCCAAGGCGACTGGTCGCGAGTTCGTGCGGCAGTCGCTGGGCGGCGTGCGCGACGAAGCGGAAATCCGCGGCCATCGCCGCACCTATATCGGCTCGCTGCCGGGCAAGATCGTCACCAACCTGAAAAAGGCCGGGACGATGAACCCGCTCTTCCTGCTGGACGAGATCGACAAGCTAGGTCAGGATTTCCGTGGCGATCCGGCATCGGCGCTGCTCGAGGTGTTGGACCCGGAACAGAACAGCAAGTTCCAGGATCATTATCTGGAGATTGATGTCGATCTTTCGGACGTGATGTTCGTCACCACCGCGAACTCGCTGAACCTGCCCCAGCCTTTGCTCGACCGTATGGAGATCATCCGGCTCGAAGGCTATACCGAAGACGAGAAGGTCGAGATTGCTCAGCGTCACCTGCTGCCCAAGCAGATTGATGCGCACGGCCTGAAGGAAGGCGAGCTGGAGGTCACCGAAGCTGCCATCCGCGACCTGATCCGTCACTATACGCGTGAGGCGGGCGTCCGTACGCTCGAACGCGAGTTGGCGCGTCTTGCCCGCAAGGCCTTGCGCAAGATTCTGGAGGGCGCCTTCGAGAAGGTCACGATCACGCCCGAAAATCTGGCGGATTATGCCGGGGTCAGGAAATTCCGTCACGGCGTGGGTGAAGAAGAGAACCAGATCGGCGCCGTCACCGGGCTCGCCTGGACCGAGGTGGGCGGTGAACTGCTGACCATCGAAGCCGTCACCGTGCCTGGCAAGGGCGCGATCCGGACCACGGGTAAGCTTGGCGAAGTGATGACCGAGTCGGTGCAGGCGGCCTTCTCCTATGTGAAGGCGCGCTCGCCCGGTTATGGCATCAAGCCGAGCATATTCACGCGCAAGGACATCCACATACACCTTCCCGAAGGTGCGGTGCCAAAGGATGGCCCGTCCGCGGGCATCGGCATGGTGACGACCATCGTATCGACGCTGACCGGCATCCCCGTTCACAAGGATGTGGCGATGACCGGCGAGGTGACGCTGCGCGGCCGCGTGCTGCCGATCGGTGGCCTCAAGGAAAAGCTGCTCGCAGCGCTTCGCGGTGGCATCAAGACAGTGCTGATCCCGGCCGAAAATGAGAAGGATCTGGCGGAAATCCCCGCCAACATCCGCGAAGGGCTGGACATCGTGCCCGTGTCCCATGTGGACGAGGTGCTTGCAAGGGCGCTGGTTTCGACGCCCGAAGCGATCGCCTGGACGGAAGAGGACGATCTTGCCGCCCAGCCGAGTCCGGCTACCGGCCGGGACGGAGACGCCACCCTTCGGCACTGAAACGGTTCTGCGACGATTAACCGCCATTTTCATTGAGATTTTGTCCCGCACGGGGAAAATCTCATCGAAGGTGGCGGGTTCGTCGCTTTCCCTTTGACAGTCGTTCAAAGCTGAGCCTTATTGCGCCGCCTACGCCGCGATTCCTTAGGTATTCACAAGTTAGAAGGGGGTTCCCAAGGTATGAACAAGCAGGATTTGATCAGCGCTGTCGCCGAAAGCAGCGGCCTCAGCAAGAGCGACGCCAGCAAGGCCGTCGAGGGCGTATTCGATTCCATTTCCGCCGCGCTGAAGAAGGGCGACGAAGTCCGCCTCGTTGGCTTTGGCACTTTCTCCGTTTCCCAGCGCAAGGCGTCCACCGGCCGCAATCCGCGTACTGGTGAAACGATGACTATCAAGGCCTCGGCTCAGCCCAAGTTCAAGGCGGGCAAGGGTCTGAAGGACTCGGTTAACTGACAAACGTAGGCGCCGGTTCGGACGCCTTTGCCAATATAATCGCCAGGCATCGCGGTCTGATGGTTTAGGGGAGTTGAGTTGCGACAGAGGAATGCCTCGTTGCAGCGGGATGCCGAAATGAAAGGGGCGTGGGCCATGGGTCTGCGCCTCATTTCTTTTTCCGGGTGGCGCACACATTTGTCAGCTTGACGACTTTCAAATGGCCGCATATGTGCCGCTTCTCTCTCGGGCCGAATGGCCCTGTGGCGATCGTAGCTCAGTTGGTTAGAGCGCCGGTTTGTGGTACCGGAGGTCGCGGGTTCGGATCCCGTCGATCGCCCCATTTTCTCTATTCGCTGCCTCGTACGGGCTTCGCAGGAGCCTTCGACCCTTCTATAGCCAGGCTATGGATGATGCGCGCGACAAGGGGCTGACCCTCAATCCCAAATATGACCGTGACGGCCTGATCACTGCCGTCGTGACAGATGTTGACACCGGCGACGTGCTGATGGTCGCTCACATGAATGAACAGGCGCTGAGGCTGACCGTTGAAACGGGCTTTGCTCATTTCTGGTCGCGCAGCCGCCAGTCGCTCTGGAAGAAGGGGGAAAGTTCCGGCCACATGCTGCAGGTCCGCGATATCCGGATCGACTGCGATCAGGATGCGGTATGGGTAAAGGCAGTACCGGCCGGACCAACATGCCATACCGGTGCGCGTACCTGCTTCTTCCGCCGCGTGGGTGCAGAGGGCCTGTCTGCCGTTGATGCGCTGGGGTAATCTGCTTGCCCTGTTGCTTCTGGCGGGATGCCAGGATGAGGGCGGGCGCTCTGCAACAGCGTCGAGTGAGGCACAGTCCGCGACCGGGCTGGAACGGGCGGCGATCGAAAGCGGCGTAATCGCTGACGCCGCCAAACTGTCCCCCATTGGCCTCTTTCAACGCAGGCATGAGGCCGGCCGGGACAGCCTGTGCGTCATCCCTGACCGTTCCGGGGACTTCCGCTTCGGCGCCGAAGCCATTTTCGGCAAGGAGCAAAGCTGCCGGGGGCAGGGGACGGCAAAGCGCGCTGGAGACAAGCTGATCCTGAAGTTCAGCGGCGTTAACGGCTGTATCGTTGTGGCCCAATATGACGGCGATCAGATGTCCCTGCCGGGCGTCCTCGATATGAAATGCGCCGCGCTGTGCGACGGGCGCGGATCACTGGAGGGCGTAAGCTTCCCTCGCGTCGGAAGCGATGCGGCCTCTGCCTTGCGCGCGCAGGATCGTAATGGCGAGCAACTTTGCAATCCGGATTAGGACCGTTCTGCCCGGCTGAGATCAAGCATCTTGCCGTTCGTGATGATGACCAGGTCGCCGAGCTTCACCACGCCAAACAGCTTCCGTGCGAAGGCGGTGGGTACACCGATGCACCCATGGGTGGCATTCCCCCATTTGACGTCACTGCCGTGGATCGCCACTCCGTCATTAGTGAGCCGGAGCATATAGGGCATCGGCGCATCATATAGCGTCGAAACATGGTCGGCGTCCTTCTGCGTGACCGGAAAGGCACCCAGTGGGCTCGGCTTGTCGTCCGCGCCATAGATGATCACCGCTGCACCGATTTCATGCCCTGCGCGAAAGACGGACAGCGTCTGCGCCTTCAGATCGACGGTCACAATCACCGGCCCCGCCGCAGGAGCGCGGCTTTCATCCCAGGCATAATCTCCATGGCGGAAAGGCTGGGTGATCGGCAAAACGCTTCTGACGACAAGCGCGTGCGGATCGATGGGCAGCGGGTTGGCGCGGCTGCGTTCGGCCGGGCGATCGTCAGGGGCAGCTTTAGGTGCGGCCGCTGTCGGCGCGGCAGAACGCAAATCGCGCCCCCGATCCACATAGCTGCTCACCAAAAAGGCGACAGCGCTCAGCGCCGCGCCAACGAGCAGCTTTGGCCCCGCCGCTTTCGCGACGCTCTTGATCAACCGCACCATGTCCGCCCTTTTGGACGAAAAAGGTTAAGTTCAGCCTTCGCGATCCACTTCCGCCGCCGCGATCGCGGACAGGTTAAGGATGCCGCGCGCCGTGACCCCGGGCGTCAGGACATGGATGGGCTGAGCAAGCCCCATCAGCATCGGTCCCACGGTGGGCGAACTGGAAGAGGCGGCCAGCGCCGTCAGCGTGATGTTGGCTGCGTCGAGGTTAGGCATGACCAGAAGATTGGCGGGGCCATCAAAGCGCGAATCCGGCACTAGCCTTTCTCGAAGCGATTGGCTCAGCGCCGCATCGGCGTGCATCTCTCCGTCGATGGTCAGGTCGGGAGCCTGAGAGCGCACCAGTTGCAGCGCTGTCCGCATCTTGCGCGCGCTGGGGCTGTGCGAGGCGCCGAAGTTCGAGTGCGACAATAGCGCGACGCGCGGCGAAAGCCCGAAATGGCGAAGCTCGGTCGCACCGGCGATCGCCATCTCCGCCACCTGCTCTGGCGTCGGATCGGGCACCATATGCGTGTCCGCGATGAACAATGCGCCAGCGTCCAGGATCAGTCCAGACAGGGCATAGACCCGGCTATGTCCCGCCCGGCGATCGACAATACGCAGGACATGTTCGACCTGCCCCCAATATTCGCTGTTGCCCCCGACTAGCGCGGCATCGACCCGCCCCGTACGCAGCAGCATCGCCGCGGTGACCGTAGGCCTGCGATAGACATGACGCAGCAGTTCGGCCGTTGGCACGCCTTTGCGTGCGGCGATCGAGCGATAGGCTTCGACCAACTCGCCTAGTAATTCGTGATCGGTTTCCGGATCGACGACCTCGACATCGCGGTCCAGTTCGAAGCGGAGTCCAAGACCGGGCAGCTTGTCCTTCAGGATCCGCCGCCTCGCCACGATGACGGGCCGGACGATGCCTTCATCAAGCCCATCCTGGATCGCGCGCAACACACGTTCGTCCTCCCCTTCTCCATAAGCGATGCGGCGGCAGGTCCCACGCGCCGCTTCAAAGACGGGGAGCATGAGTTGGGCTGAACGCGTATTCTGCTGCGCCAGCGAGCGACGATAGGCGTCGAGGTCAAGTGACCGCTTTGCAACGCCGCTGTCCATCGCCGCCTTCGCCACGGCAGGGGCTATCTCGGCAATCAGGCGAGGATCGAACGGCGTAGGAATGATATATTCGGGGCCAAACGCCAGTTTGCGCCCGCCATAGGCTTGGGCCACGCTGTCGTGTGCGGGAAGGCGTGCAAGCGCAGCGATGGCCTCCGCCGCCGCCGCCTTCATCGCCTCGTTGATCTCCGTCGCCCGCGCATCCAGCGCACCCCGGAACATATAGGGGAAGCACAGGACGTTATTCACCTGGTTCGGATAATCCGACCGCCCCGTTGCCACGATGGCGTCAGGCCGCGCCTCCCGCGCCACCTCCGGCCGAATTTCAGGCTCTGGATTGGCGAGCGCGAAGATGAGGGGATTGGGCGCCAGCAGGGGCAGCCATTCCGGCTTCAACACGCCCGGCGCCGACAGGCCGAGGAAGATGTTCGCGCCCGGCAGCACTTCAGGAAGCGTTCGCGCATTGGTGTCGCGCGCATAGCGGGCCATGTTGGGCAGCATGCCTTCGCGGCCGGAATGGATGACGCCGTCCTTGTCCGTCAGCGTGACCTGTTCGACCGGAAGTCCCATCGAAACCAGCAGATCAACGCATGCCAGTGCCGCCGCGCCTGCGCCGGATGTGACCAGCCGCGCCTCTGCCAATGTCTTGCCTTGCAACACCAGGGCGTTGCGCACTGCCGCTGCAACGACGATCGCGGTGCCGTGCTGATCGTCGTGGAAGACCGGAATATTCATCCGCTTCTTCAGTTCCGCCTCGATCGCGAAACATTCCGGCGCTTTGATATCTTCCAGATTGATGCCGCCGAAGGTCGGTTCCAGCAGAGCTACGGCGTCGACGAACTTCTTCGGATCAGTCGTGTCGACCTCAATATCGAACACATCGATATCGGCGAATTTCTTGAACAGAACCGCCTTGCCCTCCATCACCGGCTTGGAGGCGAGCGCGCCGATCGATCCCAGGCCCAACACGGCGGTTCCGTTGGAAATCACCGCGACCAGATTGCCCCGCGCGGTATAATCCATCGCTTTGTCGGGATCTTCGGCGATTTCAATGCAAGGCGCGGCTACGCCGGGCGAGTAGGCCAGCGCCAGGTCGCGCTGATTGACCATGCGCTTTGTCGGTTCGATCCGCAGCTTACCCGGCTGCGGAAAGCGGTGATAATCCAGGGCTGCGCGGCGGGTATTGTCATCCATGCAGCGGCCTTATTATTGATTTGGGATAGGGGCAATGCCGCCAAAGCGTGAAAGGGCGGCATTTCGTGCGGAGAGCGCCGCCGGTCGGATTAGAAACCCCGATTGGCTGATACGACGAAAAGCCCCGCTTGTGCGTTGGAGCGCTTCCCACTAAATCGCCCGCATGACCTCGACCAACGACATTCGCCGCTCCTTCCTCGACTATTTCGGGGCCAACGGCCACACCATCGTTCCGTCCGCGCCTTTGGTGCCGCACAACGATCCCACGCTGATGTTCGTCAATGCGGGCATGGTGCCGTTCAAGAATGTCTTCACCGGCTTGGAATCGCGCCCTTATTCGACCGCTACGTCCAGCCAGAAGTCGGTTCGCGCGGGCGGCAAGCATAACGACCTCGACAATGTCGGCTACACCGCGCGCCACCACACCTTCTTCGAAATGCTGGGCAATTTCAGCTTCGGTGATTATTTCAAGGAACAGGCGATCACCCACGCCTGGACCCTGCTGACCAAGGAATGGGGCATTCCGGCGGAAAAGCTCACCGCCACCGTCTATCACACCGACGACGAAGCCTTTGACCTGTGGAAGAAGATCGCCGGCTTGCCCGAAGAGCGGATCATCCGCATCCCCACCAAGGATAATTTCTGGGCAATGGGCGATAGCGGCCCCTGCGGTCCCTGCTCCGAAATCTTCTACGATCATGGCGATCACATCTGGGGCGGCCCTCCGGGAAGCCCGGAAGAGGATGGCGATCGCTTCGTCGAGATCTGGAACCTCGTCTTCATGCAATATGAGCAGGAAGCGAACGAGATTGTTTCCGAACTGCCGAAGCCCAGCATCGACACCGGCATGGGGCTGGAGCGCATCGCCGCCGTGCTTCAGGGCGTGCATGACAATTATGACACCGACACGTTCAAGGCGCTGATCGAGGAATCTGGCGCTCTGACCAAGACCGCCATCGACGGCGAGTTCAAGGCCAGCCACCGCGTTATCGCCGATCACCTGCGCTCGACCAGCTTCCTGATCGCGGACGGCGTCCTGCCCGCGAACGAGGGGCGCGGCTACGTCCTGCGCCGCATCATGCGTCGCGCCATGCGCCACGCCCACATCATCGGCGCGAAGGAGCCGTTGATGCACCGTCTGGTCGGCAGCCTCGTTTCCGAAATGGGCGGCGCCTATCAGGAACTGGTCCGCGCTCAGCCGCTGATCGAGGAAACCCTGCTGCGCGAGGAAACTCGCTTCCGCCAGACGCTGGAAAAGGGTCTGAAGCTGCTCGATGAAGCGACCGGCGACCTTGCCGAAGGCGGTACGCTGCCCGGCGAAACCGCGTTCAAGCTCTACGACACTTACGGCTTCCCCTATGACCTGACCGAAGACGCGCTACGATCGCGCGGCCTGACCGTCGATCGTGCGGGTTTCGACGCCGCCATGGCCGAACAAAAGGCCGCCGCTCGCGCCGCCTGGAAGGGCTCGGGCGAAAAGGCGTCGGACGAAATCTGGTTCGATATCGCCGAAAAGGCGGGCAATACCGAGTTCATCGGCTACAGCTCGACCGAGGGTGAGGGTGAGGTGTTGGCGATCGTCAAGGACGGTGTGAACTTCGACAGCGCGACCGCTGGCGAGACGGTCACGATTATCACGAATCAGACGCCTTTTTACGGCGAGAGCGGCGGCCAGATGGGCGATGCCGGCACGATCAGTTCGCAGGCGGGCCTTGTCGCGGACGTAGAAGATACTGCCAAGCCGCTCGGCCGTTTGCATGCGCATAAGGCAAAGATCGGCGCTGGCAGCATCAAGGTCGGCGATACTGTTCACCTGTCGGTTGACGTGAACCGCCGCGACCGCATCCGTGCGAACCACAGCGCCACTCACTTGTTGCACGCCGCGCTCCGCAACCAGCTGGGCGCGCATGTGACACAGAAGGGCAGCCTTGTCGCGCCGGATCGCCTGCGCTTCGACTTCTCGCATCCTGAAGCGCTGACCCACAGTCAGATCGCCGCGATCGAAGCCGATGTGAATGAGCAGATCCGCCACAATGAAGCGGTGACGACCCGCCTGATGACGCCTGATGACGCTATTCAGGCAGGCGCCATGGCGCTGTTCGGGGAAAAATATGGCGACGAGGTCCGCGTCCTCTCCATGGGCAAGGGCGACGCGCACAGCTATTCGGTCGAACTGTGCGGCGGCACCCATGTGCGCGCGACAGGTGACATCGCGATCTTCAAGATCATTTCGGAAAGCGCAGTTTCGTCTGGCGTCCGCCGTATAGAAGCACTGACGGGTGAAGCTGCTCGCCTCTGGCTCTCCGACCGCGAGGACCGGCTGCGCCAGTCTGCCGCCGCGCTCAAGACGACGCCTGAGGAAGTCCCCGCGCGCATCGCTGCGCTGGTTGAACAAAGCCGCAAGCTAGAACGCGAACTGGCCGAAGCGAAGAAGGCGCTGGCCCTTGGCGGCGGCGGTTCCGCTCAGGCGGCAGGCCCCGAAAAGGTTGGGTCGATCAACTTCATCGGTCAGGTGATCGAAGGTCTGGACCCCAAGGAACTGCGCGGCTTGGTCGATCAGAACAAGGCGAGCCTGGGAAGCGGAGTATCCGCCGTCCTCGCGATCGTCGATGGCCGGGCCAGCATCGCTGTTGGTGTAACCGATGACCTAGTAGGCACGATCAGCGCCGTGGACCTCGTTCGCGCTGGCGTTGAAGCACTGGGCGGCAAGGGTGGCGGCGGCCGTCCGGACATGGCCCAGGGCGGCGGACCGGAAGGGGACAAGGCCAGCGCGGCGGTCGAAGCGGTGAAGGTCGCCTTGGCGAAGGTCCCGGCCTGACAAGCGCCGCGGCCTTGATCCCGTCATGCCAGCGAAATCTGGCATCTCGTGAGGCGATCGCGGCTCAATAAGGCGGAGAAAATCCTGTCCTACAATCCCGCCGCCGCGCTATGCGGCGCGCGACTCTTTAATTCGTCAGGAAAACCTCCGCAGACGCGAGATAAAGTGCGGAGGCTCTGGGAGCCCCGCGCTAAGGCACCTCATCAGGCCGCAAGCGGCGCAGCTTCGGCGCAGTCTCCAATTGCGCGGCATCCTTGATGCCCATGCGCAAGTCCTCGCGGGTCTGGTGAATGGAGGCGATCACCGGCCCCATGGCAATGCCCAGATCAACCAGAGCCGTTTCCGCGAGTTGCAGCGAGCTTTCCAGCGTTTCCGGGACCGCATCGCTGGCTCCTGCCCGGTACAGCTGTGCAGCATGGTCGGTGTCGCGGGCACGGGCGATGATCGGGAGATCGGGCACCCACCCCCGCACGCGCTTGGTTACGCGAACGGACAGGACCGGGTCGTCCATGGTGAGGATCAGCGCGCGCGCATGGCCCAGACGCAGCTTGTCCAACATCTCCGTGCGGGACACGTCGCCAAAGAGGATGGGATAGCCGCCGCGCCGTCCTTCGGCGACGACGTCCGGATCGGATTCGACGACGGTGAACCGCTGATTGTGGACGCGTAGCAGGTCACACACCATGCGACCGACACGCCCGAAGCCGATGACGACAGCGGCTGCTTCCGTGCTTTCCTGCTGCGGTTCGGGCGCTTCTTCTCCGAGGGCCATCTCCAGCCTTCGCGCGATATCATGGCCGATGCGGGCCAGAACGGGCGTAATAGTGAGGCCGATCGCGGTGACGATCTGCCAAAAGGCGGCCGTGGAGGGCAAGATGAGTTTGGCCGCGGCTGCAGTCGAGAGGACGATCAGCGTTGTCTCCGACGGGCTGGCCATGAGTACGCCGACTTCGAGCGCAACGCCCTTCCGCGCTCCGGACAGATAGAGCAGGGCGGCCGTAACCAACGTTTTGGCGAGGACAACGCCCACGACCGCCAGCACAAGGCTGGGCCAGTTCGCCAGAATGACCCGTACATCGAGGCTCATGCCAACCGTGATGAGGAAGACGCCCAGGGCCAGGCCCTTGAATGGCGCCGTCATCACTTCAACTTCGCCGTGATATTCAGTTTCGGCGATGAGCAGGCCGGCCAGCAATGCCCCGACGATGGGCGACAAACCTGCGAGTGACGTAGCGATACTGGAAACGATCACGACGAGCAGGCTGGCCGCCAGAAAAACTTCGGGACTTTTTGTCCGCGCCGCCTGACTGAAGATGTGCGGGAGGAAGATGCGGCCGAGAACCAGCATGACCGCGATGGTGATCCCGCCCTTCAGCAGCGTTTGGGCCAACTCGCCCCAAGCACCGTCAGGACTGGACGCAACGGATGGTGCGAGGGCGCCGAGCATGAAGATGATAGGGACCAGCGCCAGGTCTTCGAACAGCAGCATCGCAAAAGCGGCTCGCCCGACGGCGCTCTGCGTACCCACCATAGGGAGCACGACAGCGGTTGAAGACAAGGCGAGTGCAAGGCCAAGCCCAATGGCTCCAGCGAGTGGCTGTCCAAGCAGGTATAAGCCAGAGGCAATGAGTGCTGCACCGCCGAGCAATTCTGTTGCGCCGACGCCGAAGACTTGCGCGCGCATGGTCCAGAGGCGACGGAAACTGAGTTCTAGGCCTATTGAGAACAGCAGCAATATGACGCCGAGTTCGGCGAATGGCTCTATCGCCTCTCTGTTCGAGATGGTGACATGATAAAGCCAGGGATATTCACTGACGAGCGCGCCCAATCCCGATGGGCCCACGGCGAGCCCGACGAGGATAAAGCCGATCACCGGACTAACACGGAAGCGCGCGAACCCAGGGATCACCAGTCCGGCCGCCCCCAGAATAACGAGGGAATCGCTGAAACTTTGTGGATTGATCGCGCCGGCCATGATTCATCATTGCGGGAAGCGCGAAGAATATCCACCCCGGCGGCGGAATAAGCCTGACTGTCTGGTGCGGACGGCGGGACTTGAACCCGCATTCCCAGGGGGAGGCGGATTTTAAGTCCGCTGCGTCTACCGATTTCGCCACGTCCGCGTGGCGCTTCCCCTGACGTTTCCGCGTGCGCAGGTCAAGATGCGCTGACGCTCATTGCGCCTTGCTATTCAGACGCTCCCGCATTTCCTTGCCCGGTTTGAAATAAGGAACCCGCTTTGCGGACACCGGCACCTGCTCCCCCGTGCGCGGATTTCGCCCCGTGCGCGCATCCCTGGCGCGCGTTGTGAAGGCGCCAAATCCGCGCAACTCCACTCTGCCGCCATTTGAAAGGCGGTCCACAATCTCTTTGAAGAAGAGGTCAACAATCCTTTCGACCTCTTGCAGGCCGAGGTCCGGATTTTCCTCCGCTAGAGTCTGTATCAATTCCGAGCGTATCATTGGTCCTCCAGCTCCCCCTTCTGGTTCCCACTTAATTCATAGTGAATCCCTTACCTCCTGACAATTATCCAATGTCGGTAGTTCTATTCTCATTTTGGGATTGAAAAAGCCCGCCGGAAGAACTTCCGGCGGGCTCTATTACTTTAGTTAGATATCGAAGGAGATTAGCCTTCGTTCTTCGCCTTGAGAGCTTCGCCCAAGATGTCGCCCAGCGATGCGCCGCTGTCGGACGAACCATATTGAGCAACAGCCTGCTTCTCTTCGGCGATCTGCATCGCCTTGACCGAGAAGGTCGGCTTCTTGGCGCGGTCGAAACCGGTAACCATGGCGTCGAACTTCTGGCCGACCTGGAAACGCTCCGGACGCTGTTCGTCGCGGTCGCGGCCAAGGTCGCTGCGCTTGATGAAGCCGGCAGCGCCGTCTTCGCCAGCCTGGACTTCCAGACCGCCGTCACGCACTTCCAGAACCGTCACGGTGACGATCGAGTTCTTGGCGAGGCCAGCAGCCGCAGCAGCGGTGCCGCCAGCGGCAGGGCCGCCACGCTCAAGCTGCTTCATGCCAAGGCTGATGCGCTCCTTCTCGACGTCGATGTCCAGAACGACGGCCTGAACCGTCTCGCCCTTGCGGTGCAGAGCCAGCGCGTCTTCGCCCGAAATGCCCCAGGCGATGTCCGACATGTGGACCATGCCGTCCACGTCGCCGTCCAGGCCGATGAACAGGCCGAATTCGGTCGCATTCTTGACTTCGCCCTCGACGGTCGAACCAATCGGGTGACGTTCGGCAAAGCTGTCCCAGGGGTTGTTCTGAGCCTGCTTGAGGCCGAGCGAGATACGGCGCTTCTCGGGATCGACTTCCAGGACGATAACGTCGACTTCCTGGCTGGTCGAAACGATCTTGCCGGGGTGGACGTTCTTCTTGGTCCAGGACATTTCCGAAACGTGGACGAGGCCTTCGATGCCCGGCTCCAGTTCGACAAACGCACCATATTCGGTGATGTTCGTGACGCGGCCCGACAGCTTCGCACCGACCGGATACTTGGCGGCGGCGCCTTCCCACGGATCGCTTTCCAGCTGCTTCATGCCAAGGCTGATGCGCTGGGTGTCGCGGTTGATGCGGATGATCTGAACGCGAACGGTGTCGCCGATGTTGATCATCTCGTTCGGGTGGTTGATGCGCTTGTAGCTGAGATCAGTGACGTGCAGCAGGCCATCGATGCCGCCAAGGTCAACGAACGCACCATAGTCGGTGATGTTCTTGACAACGCCCTCGATGATCTGACCTTCGGCCAGCGTCTGGATGAGGCCCGAGCGCTGTTCGGCGCGGGTTTCTTCCAGGATGGCGCGACGCGACACGACGATGTTGCCGCGGCGGCGATCCATTTTCAGGATCTGGAAGGGCTGCGGAATGTCCATCAGCGGGGTGACGTCGCGCACGGGGCGGATATCGACCTGCGAGCCGGGCAGGAACGCCACGGCGCCGTCGAGGTCGACGGTGAAGCCACCCTTGACGCGGCCGAAGATGACGCCTTCGACGCGGGCATTTTCGGTGAACTCGGATTCAAGCTTGTCCCACGCGGCTTCGCGGCGAGCGCGGTCGCGGGACAGCATGGCTTCGCCATGGGCGTTTTCGACGCGGTCGACATAGACTTCGACTTCGTCGCCGACCTTCAGGTCAGCCTTCTGGCCGGGCGCGGCGAATTCGCGCAGCGGCACGCGGCCTTCCGACTTCAGGCCGACGTCGATGAGCGCCATGTCGTTTTCGATGCCGGTAACGGTGCCCTTGACGACGCGGCCTTCGAAGCCGCCGTCCTCACCACCGAGAGATTCATTGAGAAGCGCGGCGAAATCGTCGCGCGAGGGGAATGCCGTAGAGGCCATGGTAGTTTCCTTCACTCGTCGTTGCTGGCCTACCGGTTGTGTCCGGTGGTCTTTCAGGCCCAACCGTCCGCAAGGCCGAATACCGTGCGAACATCCATGCGGCCACTATGAGAAACGCCCTTACGGAAAAGCGAAAAGGGCGCTCGGAAGTACCAAGCGCCGTCGCGATGTCAGCCTTTGCGCCGACCTTCCAATTGAGCGTCCACCATTGCAATGGCCTGCTGGACGGCGGCGTCTATAGTCAAATTGCTGGTGTCGAGCAAGTCCGCTCCATCGGCGACGCGAAGCGGTGCGTGGTCACGGCTCATATCTCGGGTGTCGCGAGCCTGAATGTCGGCGATCAAGCTGTCCATGTCGGGATGGCCGCCATGGCTGAGGGCGTCCTGATAACGGCGCTGGGCTCGGACATGGACGCTTGCCGTAACGAAGATTTTGGCATCGGCATCCGGAGCGATGACGGTGGCGATGTCACGGCCGTCGAGTATTGCACCGCCAGGCTGGTTCGCGAAGTCTCGCTGGCGTTTGACCAGTGCCTGCCGAACGCTTTGATGGATGGATACGCGGGAGGCGAGTGAACCGACCGCTTCGCTGCGCAGCGCAGGCTCGGTCAGGACGGCGTCCTTGAATGTACAAGCGGCCAGAGCATCTGCTTCATGATCGGGGTCACCGCCCGTCTTCAACACCGCGAGTCCCACAGCGCGGTACAGGAGGCCGGTGTCCAGCACAGGGAGGCCGTAGTGGCGACCCAGCGCCTTGGCGATGGTGCCTTTACCCGAGGCGGCGGGGCCATCGACGGCGATGATCATGATGCTTTGCCTTTCCGCAGCGCCTTCGCGAGACCGACGATTGCAATAAGGGCCCAAACAACTTCCAGCGCCATAGACGCAACATTGAAATGAACCGTCAGCGAGTAGATCAGGAGCAGTGCGCCGAGGAGGTTCAGCAAATTGAACAAGGTGAAATTCAGCCGATTCACCGTGTTGCTATAGCCGTAGGCGATGACCATCAGGCCGCTGCCGATCAAACCTATGATGCTGGCGATGTCGAAAGTCATGGTATCGCGCCTAGGGTCTGCAGAAGCGCAGTGAAGCCCGGGAAGCTCGTCGCAACGGGGCGCATGTCGTCAATGGTGACCCCAGTTCTCGAAATTAGGCCGGCGATTGCGAAACTCATGGCGATGCGGTGGTCGAGTTTGGTGGCGATCGGGCCACCGCCGCGGAGGAGAGCGCCTCCGCTGCCTTCGATGACGATGCCGTCTTCTAGTTCCTCCACCGTGACGCCGATGGTGCGAAGGCCGGCCGCCATGGTGGCGATGCGGTCAGATTCCTTGACCCGCAATTCTTCGAGGCCGCGGAAGGTGCTGCGGCCCTCCGCGAAGGCGGCCGCGATGAACGCCACCGGAAATTCATCGATCATGGACGGCGCGCGTGCTGGGTCGGGTTCGACCCCCTTCAGCCCTGAAGCCGAAACGACAAGATCGCCAACTGGCTCGCCGCCGACTTCGCGGGGGTTTTCGATGGCAATGTCGCCGCCCATTTCGCGAAGCAGATCAATCAGCCCAGCCCGGGTTGCATTTAGGCCAACATTGGCGATCGTCACCTTGGAGCCCGGCACCAGCAGCGCAGAAACCATGGGGAAGGCGGCGGAGGAGGGGTCGCCGGGGACGGTAATGGCCTGAGGGCGTAGTTCGGCCTCTCCCCTGAGCGTGATGATGCGCGTGCCGTCCGCCTCGACTTCGACATCGATGTCCGCGCCGAACCCCTTGAGCATCCGCTCGCTATGGTCCCGGGTTGGAACGGGTTCGACGACCCGGGTAATGCCGGGCGCGTTCAGACCTGCCAGCAGGATTGCCGACTTGACCTGCGCCGACGCGACCGGCAGCCGATAGTCCAAGGGGACAGCGGGGCATGCACCGCGCATTGTGAGTGGAAGCCTTTCGCCGGGGCTGGTGGTGAAGCTCGCGCCCATGCGGGAAAGCGGTTCGGTGACCCGCGCCATGGGGCGCTTGCTAAGCGAAGCATCGCCTACAAAGGTCGCCGTGATCGCATGGCTGGCAACCAGTCCCATCAATAGGCGCGTCGAGGTGCCGCTATTGCCCATGTCGAGCGCGCTTTGCGGCTGGAGCAGTCCGCCGACGCCGACGCCGCGAATGTGCCATATGCCGTCCTCATCCTTGCGGATGTCCGCGCCCATTGCTCGCATCGCCGCGGCGGTGGCAAGGACATCCTCGCCCTCCAGCAGGCCTTCGACACGGCTTTCGCCGATCGCGAGGGCAGAGAGCATCAGCGAGCGGTGCGAAATGCTTTTGTCGCCCGGCACGGTAATGGAGCCGGAAAGCGCCGGTGCGGCGACGAAGGTCATGGGATTGGGCTGGTCGGAAGAAGCGGTCACGGTCAATCCGTCTGCAAAACTTGAAAAAATGCGCCCGGCTTTTGACAGGGCGGTTTCGCTATGGCAAGGCGCCGTCTCTTCGCGGACGACCTTGTCGTGCCGCGTAATCTCTGTTTTGAGCACTCGCAAGAAGGACAAGGCCGGACATGGTCAAGGCTGAATGGGGCACGAAGCGTACCTGCCCAAAATGCGCCACGCGCTTCTACGACCTGGGCAAGGATGACCCGGTCACCTGCATCAACTGCGGCACCGCCTGGGAGCCTGAGCCGGTGCTGAAGTCCAAGCAGCCGCTGCCCTATGAGGAAGCGCCCAAGAAGGTGATCGAAACCGCTGACGGCGAGCTGGAGGCTGCTGATGACGATCTGGACCTGGATCTCGATGTCGATGACGATGGGGATTCGCCGGACAATGACGTTGATCTAGGCGGCGACGATGACCTGGGTGTCGATGCTGGCGGTAACGACGGCGACGAGGACAATTAAGTAATTTTCTTCTTGCCAAGGAGGGAGCTGCCACCTAATGGCAGCGACCTCCGAGGCGCCGGACCCAAACGGCGCCGACACTGGAAACGGGGCCTTAGCTCAGCTGGGAGAGCGCCTGCATGGCATGCAGGAGGTCAGCGGTTCGATCCCGCTAGGCTCCACCAGTTTTTCGGATAAGAGATGTCCAATGGACGTTTCCCCGAAAAACTCCCGAGCGGAATGAGGGTGTGATGAGGTCGAGATAACCTCATTAAACGCTCTTGGTTCAATGCGACGGACATCCAGATATTGGCCGACGGTTCTTATACCGGTCATGGCCTGATCCATTGGGATGCGGTATAATATCGCACAATGGGGCCTTAGCTCAGCTGGGAGAGCGCCTGCATGGCATGCAGGAGGTCAGCGGTTCGATCCCGCTAGGCTCCACCATTTTCTGACAACGATCCAATTGTTGGACCTCTTCCGTATAGACGCTGTGCGGAAGGCAGGGTCGCTTCGCTATTATCCACTCCGGCGCCGCTTGCCGTCGGCTAGGGTGTCAGGGCGTCATTGGGGTCTATAGCTCTGATAGGGTTTGATTCGGGGGAGACTGGTGAGGCGCTGGCACCCAGGGCCATGCCAATGGGTTCGGCAACTCCGATAGTGACTTCCTTGTCGACATAGACGTCGAATATTGTGCCGGCTGGCAACGTCACGTCTTTGCCGCGTATGAGAATGGCCAGCGGAAGAAATACGACTCCCGCACCGACTGAATTGAGCGTGCCCGACTTTCCTTCGATGTTGCGTTCCCCGCGCACTGCTATTTCCTGTTGACCGGCTCTCACCGTGCTGACGCGGATGTCGAGCTTTCCCGATCGGCCTAGCAGGCCATTGTCGCTTACCCCTACAACCTCGCCAGTGACCGGCGTTCCGGCAGCGACGGCAGTGACGCCTCCGATCGTGACAGGCTTGGCGACTGCCAAGTCCACTGATTGGCCCTTCTTCGCCGATTTTGAAGAGATATCCTGCTTAGTCTCCAAAGAAATGGAGAGTCCTTCAGGAAGGATGATTGATTGGGCCACTGCGGCATATGGTTCAAGCAGCCAAAGCGCCATCAGCGATGCAATTAGCCGTCTTGACCAAGGGGTGCGGAATGCGAGCGAAGTCATCGCAACATCCTCTCCGCCTGATTTTGTCCTCAAAGCGGCGATTGCGTGACGAGATTACGCCTCGCCTATCCAGGCGTCAATGAATGGCAGTAGCTAGGAAGCGGGCTGAACGAAGCTGTCCATCACCCGTTTGCGGCCTGCGGTTTCAAAGTCGATCTCCAACTTGTTGCCCTCGATCTCCGCTACCGTGCCATAGCCGAATTTCTGGTGAAAAATGCGCAGGCCCACCTTCATGTCATCCCGGCCCTTATTGCCGAGCGACACGGCCGACGTACGGGCTTCGACAATGCGGGCCGGCTCGCGGGTGAATTGACCGCTTTGCTGCGCCCGTTGCCAGCCCGGACCACGCCCGGAGCCCCGCTGCACATTCGCGAAGGGGTCGGCCCGTTCCGACCAGTTGGCGCGCCATAGCGAAGCGCCACCAGCCATGCTGCTTTCTTCTTCAACATGTTCGGGCGGCAGTTCGCCCACAAATCTTGAAGGGATGGAACTGGTCCATTGCCCATAAATCCGGCGGTTCGCGGCATGCAGGATGATGCACAGCTTCCGCGCGCGTGTGATTGCCACATAGGCGAGTCGGCGCTCTTCCTCCAAACTGTTGAGGCCGCCTTCGTCCAGTGCTCTCTGGGAAGGGAAAATGCCCTCTTCCCAGCCGGCAAGAAACACGGTGTCGAACTCCAGTCCCTTGGCGGCGTGGATGGTCATGATCGTGACCTTGCGCTCGTCGGCCTGCGCATCGTTGTCCATGACCAGCGACACATGCTCTAGGAACGCGCCAAGCGTCTCATATTCCTCCATGGCGCGGGTAAGTTCGTTGAGATTCTCTAGACGGCCGGCGCTTTCCGCCGTGCGCTCGGCCTGCAACATGGCCGTGTAGCCGCTTTCGTCCAGAATTTGCCGAGCGAGTTCGGCGTGAGGAAGCTGCGCGGCACGGTCGCGCCAGCGCGCCAGGTCGCCGATGAACGCGCCCAAGCTGCGGCGCGCCTGGGGCGTCATTTCGTCCGTGTCGAGAATGCGCGCGGCCGCGAGCGCGAGAGGAACGCCCTCCGCGCGTGCAAGGCGATGCAGCTTTTCGAGAGCCTTGTCGCCCAGGCCGCGTTTGGGGACATTGACAATCCTTTCGAAGGCCAGATCGTCTGCGGGTTGATTGACGAGCCGCAAATAAGCCAGGGCATCTCTGATTTCCGCGCGTTCGTAAAAGCGAAAGCCCCCGACGATCCGATAAGGCATGCCGATCTGGATAAAGCGGTCTTCGAACTCACGCGTCTGGTGCTGAGCCCTGACCAATATCGCGACCTCGTCGAGCGATTTGCCAGACCGCTCTATAGTTTCTATCTCGTCGCCAACGCGACGCGCTTCCTCCGGGCCATCCCATACGCCGATGATGCGAACCTTCTCGCCAACGTCGATGTCGGTCCAGAGAGTCTTGCCAAGCCGGTTGCCATTCTCCGCGATGACGCCGGAAGCAGCGCCCAGGATATGCGGCGTGGAACGGTAATTCTGTTCAAGCCGAACGATCTTTGCGCCCGGAAAGTCTTTTTCAAATCGCAGGATATTGGCGACTTCCGCGCCGCGCCAGGAGTAAATGGATTGATCGTCGTCGCCGACGCAGCAAATATTCTTGCGCTGCTGAGCGAGCAGACGGAGCCAGAGATATTGGCTGCTATTAGTATCCTGATATTCGTCCACCATCACGTAGCGGAAACGCTGCTGATAGCTTTCCAGCACATCGCGGTGACGCTTTAAAATCGTGAGGACATGGAGCAGGAGGTCGCCGAAATCACACGCGTTAACATCCCGCAGCCGCGCCTGATAGGCGGCATAGAGCTTTTGCCCACGCCCGTTCGCATAGGCCTCGCTCTCTCCCGCGCCGATCTCCTCGGGGGTCAATCCCTTATTCTTCCATTGGTCGATCAAGCCGCCGAGTTGCCGGGCGGGCCAGCGCTTTTCGTCAATGCCTTCAGTCTGGATCAATTGCTTCATCAGGCGAAGCTGGTCATCGGTATCCAGGATGGTAAAGTTGGATTGCAGGCCGACCAGCTCGGCGTGGCGGCGCAGCATCTTGGCGGCGATCGCGTGAAAGGTGCCGAGCCAAGGCATGCCTTCCACAGCCGGGCCAATCATTCGACCGACGCGCTCGCGCATCTCGCGCGCAGCCTTGTTGGTGAAGGTCACGGCCAGAATTTCCGATGGGTAAGCCCGGCGAGTGGCGATTAGATGGGCCAGGCGTGCCGTCAGCGCAGCAGTTTTGCCCGTGCCGGCACCGGCAAGCACGAGCACCGGCCCTTCGGTCGTAAGCACGGCCTCTCGCTGCGGAGCGTTGAGACCCTGAAGATAGGCTGGATCATCGGGCGAAGGGGCAGGCAGGGTCATGGCCAACAACTAGGAAGCGGGGGGCGAAGGAGCAAGAGCCATGCCCTTGCACGATAGTTGGTTCTATGAGAACAAAAGGCGAATCATGCAAGGAGAAAGGACATGGCGACAGGGCGGTGTCAGTGTGGAGCCATCCAGTTCGAAGTGCAGGGTGAACCAGTTTACAGCGCGCTCTGTCATTGCTCGGACTGCCGCAGGAGCGCAGGCGCACCGATGGTCGGATGGGCGCTCTTTCCCGAAGAGCAGGTCAAGGTGAGCGGCGAGCCGAGGGAATATCAGTCATCGGAAAATGTTACACGGCAGTTTTGCGCCACATGCGGAACGGGGCTCTTCTACCGTAACCCGGCTGCCTTTCCCGGCATGGTGGATATACAGACAGCCACGCTGGACGATCAGTCCGCCTTTCCTCCGGCTATTCATGTGCAATGGGCGGAAGCGGCTCCGTGGATGGGGAAGGTGCATGAGCACCCCCGATTTGATCGCTATCCAGAAAAATAAGTAGCCGTAAGTGGTCGCTTGGCGGCAGCTAAGCAACGGTTCGTCGACCATATCGGAACGCCTGCGTCACTGATCCGGTTCTTCACCATCTAAGAGGGGGTGATGAACAGGAAAGGACGACCCGATGAAATCCATCATGCTTGCAGGCGCCGCATTGTTGGCCTTTGGCGCAGGCGCTTCCGGGATTGCGCTCGCGCAGGGCGGCGCGGGTAGCGTGGGTCAGCCGCCCGCCACGGATACGATGCCGCCGGGAGAGCCTGCTGTTCCCGCGACCCCCGCTACGCCAGCGACCCCGGGTGGGATGGGTGAGTCCGCGACGCCCGCAACACCTGCTACGCCGGCCGATCCCAACGCGGGTCAGCCCACTGGTGCGGTTCCGCCGAGCACGGGCATGGCGCCTGCGCCCGCAGGCGTACCCACCGATCCGACTGCGCCTGTCGGGAGTTCGGCTAATCCAGTTACGGTCGGAGGCAATATGACCCCGCCGCCAGCTGGCGGTAAGGACTATCCGTTGTGCAGCAGGACGGTGCAGGACAGCTGCATCAATCCGGGCGAAGCGCCTCGGTCGAAGCGGGCTGCGCGCAGGCATCGCTAGAGGATGAGGGGAGGCTGGGCAGCGCGGCGATAAGCGCCGCAAGCCCAGCCTTGTCCCGCGCTGCATCGGCCAAGCTGTGTTGGTCGAGGACGGCGAGGAAGGCGGCGGTTGCCGCCTTCAATATGCCGGAAAGACCACATGCGGAACGGAGGGCGCAGCCGCCGCAGTCGGCGAGATTCATGTCGGTTTCCGTATGGCGGATCACGTCGCCCAGCATGATCCCCTCAGGCGAGCGGGCGAGGGTGAAGCCGCCGCCGCGTCCGCGCTGGGTTGCGATAAAATCGCCTTGGCCCAGATGATGGACGACTTTCATCAGATGATTGCGCGATAGGCCGTAGCTGTCGGCGATCTCTGCGATGGTCGCGCGGCCGGTGGGCGACACCGCCAAATGGATGAGGACGCGCAGGGCGTAGTCGGTGTGGCGGGTCAATTGCATGAAGGAATGCGTTAAAAGAACGACGTTCCAGGATCAAACATGTATCGTATTTACATGTTAAAACATGCAACGTAAATGCACCTTTGTTGAGTCTCCAGCCAAAGGGGTGCATTTATGAGCCAGCTCACCGCTGAAACCATCGCGATCGTCAAGGCAACTGCTCCGGCGCTGCGTAGCCATGGCGTGGAGATCACCACCGCCATGTACAAGCGGCTTTTCCAGGACCCGTCGATCAAGGACATGTTCGATCAAGCCGCGCAGGCAAGCGGCGAGCAGCCCAAGCGGCTGGCTGTGGCGATCCTGGGTTATGCGGAGAATATCGACAAGTTGCAGGCGCTGGAGGGCGCGGTGGCGCGGATGGTGCAGCGGCATGTCGAGACGGGCGTCAAAGCGGAGCATTATCCCAAGGTCGCGGAGGCGCTGCTGCCCGCGATACGCGACGTACTGGGCGAAGGGGTCGCAACGGACGCGGTTCTAAATGCCTGGGGCAAAGCCTATTGGTTCCTGGCCGAGATTTTGATCGGCAAGGAGGTGCAGGCCTACGAGGATGCTGAGGCTGCTTGAATGACGAGCGGGCGTTTGGGGCGTCCCCCTCTCCCCAACCCTCTCCCCTGAAGGGGAGAGCGGATCAGGTTTGCGCCCTCAGCAACGTCAGGCGTGCTTTTCCGACGTCTCGGGTGGCGTCGATGGCGAAGCCCTTGACTTCCACATCTTCGCGGCGGTCGGTTTCTATGCTGATCCAGGTCGCGGCGCTGGTCCAGCCAAGGCGGCTGAGCTTGTCGAGAGCCACGGCGCCTGCGCCGCTATTATAGGGCGGGTCCATGAAGATGAGGTCGAGCGGCTTTGGCGCTGGGCCCAGCGAGAGAACGCTACTCTGGCGGATGTCGGGGCGTAGGCCCAGCTTGTCGCCATTAACGCGGATCGCGTCCAGCGCGGCGCGGTCCTGTTCGACGAAGAGGCAGCTTGCCGCGCCGCGGGACAAGGCTTCGAACCCCAGCGCTCCTGAACCGGCGAAAAAGTCGCCGACGCTAAGCCCTTCGAAGGAGCCGATGCGGCTTAGCAGCATGGAAAAAAGGGTTTCGCGCGTGCGATCGGCGGTGGGGCGGGTGGTGTCGCCTTTGGGAGCTACTAGCGGGCGGCCTCGCCATTGGCCTGCGATTATTCTCATTCTTGGCGTCCGTGTAGAAGGAGAGCGCCCTTCGACAAGCTCAGGGCGAACGGAGGTTGGGGGACTTTAGGATTTTGTCTTCAAACTCTTGCGGAAGACGATCAGGTCATGCTGGCGCACTTCCTCGATCGCGCCGGAGGCGAGTTCGCCCAGGTGGAACGGGCCGTAGCTGGTGCGGATCAGGCGGTTTACCTGAAGGCCAAGATGCTCAAGGACGCGACGTACTTCCCGGTTCTTCCCTTCGGTCAGCGTCATTTCGATCCACTGGTTACGGCCGGTGCGGCGTTCCAGATTGGCCTCGATCTGGCCGTAGCGGATGCCGTCAATCTCTATGCCCATGAATAGATCTTCGAGCTGGGCCTGGCTGACTTCACCGAAGGCGCGCGCCCGGTAAGTGCGGGGAACGCCGGTGGCAGGCAATTCCATCTGGCGCTTGAACTCGCCGTCCGTGGTGAGAAGCAGCAATCCTTCTGTTGTCATGTCGAGACGGCCGATCGGTATGACGCGCGGCAGGTCTGCCGGTAGCCGGTCATAGATGGTGGGACGTCCGCGTGGGTCGCGCTCCGCCGTCAGATAACCCGATGGCTTATGGAAGAGAAACAGCCGTGTAGGCGCAGGCTGCGCTACGGGATTGCCATCGACGGCGATTCCATTGAGCGAAGTCAGCAAGGTGGCGGGTGTTGTGATCGCTTCGCCGTTCAAGGTGATCCGGCCATCCTCGATCATCCGCTCAATCTCGCGGCGGGAGGCCACGCCCGCGCGGGCGAGGAGCTTGGCGATGCGTTGCGGCTCGTTCTTGCCGCTGGCGACGGCAGCTGCGCGTGCAGGATGAGGATTGGCAGGCTTGGCCGGAGCCGCTTTCGCCTTGCGGAATGGCGGGCGAGCGGAGCGCGTGCCGTTGGCGGGCTTTCCATCTGCAGGACGCCGGGGACCGCCAGGTCCTGCCCGGCGGGGCGGTCCAGATTTTTTCGGCGGCTCCACGCAGCGGTTCCTTTTAACGAAGCAAGGGCATTCCCATATCAGGAAAGCCGTGAAAATGACGAATAGTGCCGTCCCGTCGCCCGTGCGAAGGTGAGGGCCGCAACTCCCAGCAGGCGCTGCGCGTTTGATCGGCTGCATGGCGTAATTGGGGCGGATCGGCAAATGTTTTTCGGGCTAGTCAAAGGGGACTCGAAGCTGGGGCTGCGGGACAAGGCGATCCATAGCGTGCTGGTTGTCGAGGATGAGCCGCTGATAGCCTTCGACAATGAACATGTGCTCGAGCAGGCGGGCTATCGCGTCGCCGCGACGGTCGAGGACTATGACCATGCCGTCAGCGTCATTGAGGAGGATGAGGTCGATCTGGTGATCGCCGACATCACGCTGCATGGAGACAAGACCGGGATCGATGTGGCGCGGCATGCGCATGGAAAGGGCCTGGCGGTGCTGTTCGTTACCGGGGCTTGCCCGGTTGACGCGCATGAGATGGCTGTGGGTTGCCTGGCGAAGCCTTATCTGCCGCGTGATTTGTTGGGAGCGATTTCGGTGATCGAGGCGCTGATGCGCGGGGATGAGCCGGGGCGGGTGCCGCAGAGATTGCGGTTGTTTTCGTGACACAGGTTGCGGGCTGATAGGGGGCGAGGGACATCATCATCCCTTGATCTGATTTCCGCCTGCCTCTGAGGCAGAAAGCAGGTTGGCACGGGCTTGTTCCAAAACATCTGTCGTGAGTTCGTGTTGGCCGACTACAATCCCGGCGGAGGCCGTCACGACGCCTACCCATTCTCCTGTGTCGCGCAACCTTAAACGCCGTTGCGACATGGCAAGCAGCGCCTCTTCAGCGATCACGCGCGCTTGCATGATGGCGGTGTCTTTCAGGATGGTGATGAACTGGTTTCCAGACCATCGGACCAGCTCCTGTTCCTGAAAATGCTCCCGCAGTGTGGATGCAAGAGCATTGATTATGTTATCTCCGACCGAACGCCCATATTTTTCGTTAAGTTCTTCTATGTCATCAAGTCCAAACATGATGATAACGTAGCTTCGTCCATCGGTGGTCAACTTCCGCAAAAGATCCTGAGACCCATCCCTGTCTAGAGATTTTGTCAGGGCGTCACGACTATTGCTTTTTGGATAAGATTCTGTTCCATCAACGCGTGCCTGCAGCTCTGCCAAGTTATTGCGCAACTCTGCGAGTTCCCGCTCTGCCTCCGACAGGCGCGTCACAAAATCACTTGATGCACTCGGCCATTCACCCGCTTGAGTGACGACATTCGCCACATCCCGCTCCAAGCCGCTGGTCACCTGATGAGCCTCGGAAGTTAGAACCCCTAACTGTTCCGTCTGCTGGGCGATCACTTTCTCACGCGCGCCAAGAGCCAACTTACTTTTTGATAGAAAGCGCTTGATGAGAGTATTGGCCTCTTTGTGGCTCAATCGAACGCCACCATCGGTTTGCGTATCGATCTCCCGGGACAATTCGGGCAATGATCTCGTAACATATGTTAGTGCTAGGTCATAGTTAACGGCAGTTGGTTCGAGTTGCTGTAATTCGAGAAAATCGAGGGATTTCCTAGCTTGTTCAAATGTTATTTCCACGACCGCCACAAGGTTTTCATTGTTTCAATGCTGCTTCATAGGAGTAAGCTGTAATACTGTCAAAGCTACCTGTCGGACCCTAAGGTTCCGGAGCCCTCATTCCGCTTGCCGCCCATTTCCGTCATCCAGGCGAAAGCCGGGGATCTGGTGCAAGCTGCGTCTGGGAAATAGATGCCGGCTTTCGCTGGCGTGATGGAAGTGAGAGCGGGGTGCTCGCTAGGTGGGCAGAACCGATCCGCGTCTTCCGCTTGTTTCTCCGGCGTTTGGCCATATGGTGACGCCTTGATAAGCATATTCGGGGGCGCACGCTTTCATGACAGACATTGCGATGGGCACCAGAAGCTGGCTGGATGCGGTGAAGCCCTATGTCGAGAAGGCGCCGCTCGCCGCGCTGTTCCTGGGAATCTCGTCGGGCTTTCCATTTGCGATGATCGGGGCGAACCTGTCATCCCGCTTGGCGCAGGATGGGATCGACAAGAAGAGCGTGACGGCATTCAGCCTGGTGCTGCTGGCCTATAATCTGAAATGGCTGTGGGCGTGGGTGATCGAAGGGGTGAAGCTGCCCCTGCTCCATCGCATGGGACAGCGCGTGTCTTGGATGCTGCTGGCCGGGGTGCTGGTGATGGCGGCGGTCGCCAATTTGGCGCTGGTCGATCCGGCGGCGGACCTGATGGCGACGGTGCGCGCGGCCATCCTGCTGGGCATTGCAGGCGCGACTTTCGACATCATCATCGATGGCTATCGGATCGAGATATTGCGGCCGGAGCAATTGGGGATCGGTGCGGGCATGTCGCAATATGGCTGGCGGATCGGCGCGGCGGCGGCAGGTGCGCTGGGGTTGGTCGTGGCGCAATATTGGAATTGGACGACAGCCTATCTGGTCTGTGCCTTCTTTGCGCTGCCGGCCATGCTGGCGGCGGTAATCGTGGGTGAGCCCGAGCGCCATCGGGAAATTGCGGCGCGCAAGGCTGGCGGCGAACTGGTGCAGGCGATTATCGGACCCTTCATCGACTTCTTCCAGCGCAAGGGCGCGTTGCTCGTGCTGCTGTTCATCGTCGTGCACAAGATTGGCGACACGCTGGCTAACCTGACATTCCGCCTGTTGTTCAACGATCTGGGCTACAGCAATCAGGAGATTGCGCTTTACGATGTGGGCGTGGGTTTTTGGGCGTTGCTTGCGGGGATTTTCGTGGGTGGCGTGCTATATGCGCGTTTGGGGCTGAAGCGGTCTGTGCTGATCAGTCTGGTGCTGATGGCGGTGTCCAACTTCAGCTTCGCCGCGCTGGCGGCTGCGGGGAAAAGCAACATCGGCATGGCGGGCGCGATCGGCTTTGAAAATTTCGCGAGCGGGATCGGCGGGGTGGCCGTGGTCGCCTATTTTTCGGCCCTGTGCGACCTGCGCTTTACCGCCGCGCAATATGCGATGATTTCGGCAGCGGCGAGTATCGTCGGGCGATTCCTGACCGGGACGACGGCGGGGGCGCTGATCGAGCGGTTCGGCTATGTCGATTTCTACTTGTTGACCACCGTGCTGGCGCTGCCGGGCATCATCCTCTTCTGGCTGATGATGCGCAGCGGGCTCGTTGACTCAAGCGTCGGCAGCGCCGCGACGGATGAGGGTGATCAGGCCCCGGCATAGAGGTCGAGCGGACGACCCAGATCGCTGTGAGCCTGCGACACGGCCTGAAGGCAGGTGAGCGCGCCTAGCGCGTCATCCGTGCCGAGCAGGGAGCAGAGCTGTTCGTAGGCGTCATGGGGATCGTTGAGCGCGATGCCGATGGATTGCATGAGCAGAGCTTCGTCAGCCGTCATGCGGGCGCAGCAGCACGGCGCGACCAATATCTTTCGAGTGGCGCAGCGAGCGAGTTCCAGCATCATGGCGCGCATCAGCACAAGCGGGCGGCGGTAGCTGCGGCCGAGGGCGCCGATCATGGCATTGGCGGCATGTGCGTCGTCCACGCCTGCGCTGGCCATGCGGCGCATGACATAGAGGAAGAGCCGATTGCCATAGCCGCCGGGAAGCGGCCGGGACAGATCGATGGGGCTGGTCTCTCCATAGGCCATGGGCGTGCACCTTTTATCCGTTGCGTTACGGACATCAGGTTACGCTATTGCGAGTCAATCGCAAGTACAATCAGTCAGGAAATTGGTCGTTCAGCCGCAAAATTTCGCCAGCGAGGTAGAGCGAGCCAGCGATCAGCAACTGCGGCGGCCGATCATGCGGCTCGGCGGCAAGGGCCGCGATGGCTTGTTGAGGCCCTTCATGAGCAGTGCAGCCGATGCCCCAGCGCGCCGCGACAGCAGCGAAGCGATCCGCCGGATGGTAGTCATGGCCCGGCACCGGCAGCGCATGGATATGCGATATGCGTCCGGCGAAAGGTGCGAGATAGGCGTCCACATCCTTGTTGGCGAGCATGCCGATGATCAACTGCAGCTTGCCGCCGACAAGACGGTCAGTGGTGAAGAAGGCACTGATGGCTTCGCCTGCGCCTGCATTGTGGCCGCCGTCCAGCCATGCTTCGGTTTCGGGCGGCAGGGGGGCGAGGAGCGGGCCGTGGTCGAGCCGTTGAAGGCGTGCAGGCCAGTGCGCCCAAAGAGGCGCGGCCTTGAGTGCGGCTTCACTGACCGGCACGGCGCTTTGATGGCGTAGCATGGCGAAGGCCAGGGCTGCGTTCTGCACCTGATGCGCGCCGGGCAGGCGGGGCAGGGGCGTTTCGATCCGGCCTTGTTCATCGCGATAATGGAGGCGGTCACGGTAGCTGGCGGCGTCCCAGCTCTGCCCCATGGGGAGCCAGATGGTGCGAGCGCGGGCCGCCGCTTCGCGCATGACGGGGAAGAGGGATTCGGAGTAGCGCTGCGTAACGAGCGGTGCGCCTGGCTTCGCTATGCCCGCCTTTTCGGTGGCGATAGCGCGAAGGCTGTTGCCCAGGAAGGACTGATGATCGAGGCCCAGTTGAGCGATGCCGCAGACGGCCGGGCTTTCGATGATGTTCGTGGCGTCTAGGCGGCCGCCCAAGCCCACTTCGATGATGCAGGCGTCGGCGGGATGCTCGGCAAAGGCGAGGAAGGCGGCGGCGGCGGTGACTTCGAAGAAGCTCGCGCCGATGCCTTCCGCGACGTCAAGGACGCGGGAGAGATAATGGGCGAGCGCTTCGTCGCTGATCAACTGGCCGTTGATGCGGATGCGTTCGTTGAAGCGGACGAGATGGGGAGAGGTGAAGACGTGAACGCTCTTGCCATCCGCTTCCAGCGCGGCGCGGAGGAAGGCGCAGGTCGAACCTTTGCCGTTGGTGCCTGCGACATGGAAGATCGGTGGCAACGCCCGGTGCGGGTCACGGAGCCGGTCGAGCAGACGGGTGATGCGGTCGAGGCCCAATATATCGGCACCGGGCGACAGCGTCGCCAGACGGTCCAGCTGGGCCTGGACCCCCGGATCATCGGAGAAGGCATGGTCGGGCATGGCCCTTTGTCCCTAGGGCGAAGCGTCAGGCGGCGACGCGAGGAGCCAGATAGCCGATCACCCGCGCCAGCGTGTCCCGCAGTTCGCTACGATGGACAACCATGTCGATCATACCATGTTCCAGCAGATATTCAGCGCGCTGGAAGCCATCGGGTAATTTCTCGCGGATCGTGCTTTCGATGACGCGCTGGCCCGCAAAGCCGATGAGTGCGTTCGGCTCGGAGATTTGGACGTCGCCCAGCATCGCGTAGCTGGCCGTGACGCCGCCGGTGGTTGGATCGGTGAGGACCACGATATAGGGGAGTCCCGCAGCGTGCAGCTTCTGGATTGCGACGGTCGAGCGCGGCATCTGCATGAGGGAGAGGATGCCCTCCTGCATGCGCGCGCCGCCTGCTGCGGTGAAGATGACGTAAGGGCATTTGTGGCCGATGGCTTCGTTCACGCCCTGAATGAAGGCCGCGCCGACGCCCATGCCCATCGAACCGCCCATGAAGGCGAAGTTCTGGACGCCCATGACAAGCGGTACATCGTCGATCGCGCCGCGAGCGTTGATGAGCGCATCCTGATCGCCGGTCTGTGCGCGGGCGGCCTTGATGCGGTCGGGATAGCGCTTGGAGTCGCGGAACTTGAGCGGGTCTTCCTGCACCGGGGGGGTGGGCAGCAGGATAAAGCCGGGATCGAGGATCTGCTCGAAGCGCTCGGCCGGACCAATGCGGCCGTGATGATCGCAGCGCGGGCAGACGGAAAGATTATCCTCCCACTCCTTGATGAAGATCATCTCGGTGCAAGACGGGCATTTATGCCACAGCGTCTCGGCGGTCGTTTCCTTCTTCGCGAGGAAAGGCACGGCCTTACGGACGCGGTTGATCCAGCTCATGCGGCGGTCTCCCGGAAATGGGGGCTGTTGGCTTTGAGCGCGCCGCTGAGCGCAGCGACGAACTCCTGAACGAAGGGTGCGGCGGCATCGCCGTGCGATCCGACGATATCTACGATGGCGGAGCCCACCACCACGCCGTCCGCGACGCGGCCGATGGCAGCGGCCTGTTCGGCGGAACGGACGCCGAAGCCGACGGCGATGGGCAGGCTGGTGGCAGCCCTGAGCTTTTCGACCGCGAGTTCGACGGCGGCCTGGGCGGCTTGCTGCTTCCCGGTGATGCCTGCGACGGCGACATGGTAAAGGAAGCCGCTGGCTCCATCCAGGACGGCGGGCAGCCGGGCCGCGTCGGTGGTGGGGGTCGCAAGGCGGATGAGGTGGATGCCAGTAGCGCGGAGGGCCGGGCCGATTTCAGCGTCCTCTTCCGGCGGAACATCGACGCAGATGACGCCATCCACGCCAGCGTCGCGGCACTGGTCGGCGAACCATTCAGCGCCACGGACCAGCATGGGGTTGGCATAGCCCATGAGGATCAGGGGGATGTGCGGGTGCCGCGCCCGGAAAGTGGTGGCGAGATGGAATATGTCGCGCGTCTTCGTGCCGGAGCCGAGGCTGCGCAGGTTCGCCAGTTCGATCGCGGGCCCATCGGCCATCGGATCGGTAAAGGGCATGCCGAGTTCGATGATGTCCGCGCCGCCCGCGACGAGGGCGTCGAGGATCGCCGGAGTCGCGGCTACGGTCGGGTCGCCTGCGGTCACGAAGGTGATGAGTGCGGCGCGGCCTGCGGACTTACAGGATTCGAAGCGGGTGGCGAGGCGGTCAGTCATGAGCGATCCTGGCGCAGCGTGCTCCTGCGCAGGCACTCGAACGAGACGAGTGGCTCGCGAGAGCCCAGTTCTGACGGGGGGACTGGGTTCCTGCCTTCGCAGGAACACGGAGTGGGAGCAAGGAGGTCACATCTCCACTCCCAGAGCATCGGCGACGGTGAAGATGTCCTTGTCGCCCCGGCCGGAGAGATTGACGATGATGATCTGGTCCGCGTCCATCGTCGGCGCGACCTTTTCCGCGCTGGCGATGGCGTGAGCGGATTCGAGGGCGGGGATGATGCCTTCGAGTGCGGCAAGCTTCTGGAAGCTTGCCAACGCCTCGTCATCAGTGATGGGCATATATTGAACGCGGCCGATTTCATGCAGCCAGCTATGTTCAGGACCAATGCCGGGATAGTCGAGGCCAGCAGAAATGCTGTGCGCTTCAGTGATCTGGCCGTCTTCATCCTGCAACAGATAGGTGCGGTTGCCGTGCAGGATGCCGGATGCGCCGCCTGCAAGAGACGCAGCGTGCTTGCCGGTCAGGCCCTCACCTGCCGCCTCAACGCCGATCATCTTGACGTCAGCATCGTCGAGGAAGGGGTGGAACAGCCCGATGGCGTTGGAGCCGCCGCCGACCGGAGCGATCAGCATGTCCGGCAGGCGGCCTTCAATTTCGATGATCTGTTCGCGGGCTTCGCGGCCGATGATCGACTGAAAATCGCGGACTAGCTCCGGATAGGGATGCGGGCCAGCGGCGGTGCCGATGATGTAGAAAGTGTCATGGACGTTCGAGACCCAATGGCGCAGGGCGTCGTTCATCGCGTCCTTGAGCGTCTGCGATCCGGAAACGACGGGGATCACTTCGGCGCCGAGCAGCTTCATGCGGAAGACATTGGGCTTTTGCCGCTCGACGTCCTTGGCGCCCATGAAGATCTTGCATTCCATGCCGAACAGAGCGGCGACGGTGGCGGTCGCGACGCCATGCTGGCCCGCGCCGGTTTCGGCGATGACTTTCTTCTTGCCCATGCGGCGGGCGAGCAGGGCCTGGCCGATGCAATTGTTGATCTTGTGCGCGCCGGTGTGGTTCAGTTCTTCGCGCTTCAGATAGATTTTCGCGCCTTTACCCTCGGGGGCGTCAGCGCGCAGTGCTTCGGTCAGGCGCCTGGCATAATAAAGCGGGTTGGGGCGGCCGACATAGGAGCGCAGCAGTTCCGTGAACTCGGCATCGAATTCGGGGTTTTGGCGGGCTTCCTTATAGACCTTCTCCAGTTCCAGGATGAGCGGCATCAGCGTTTCGGCGACATAGCGGCCGCCGAAGGAGCCGAAATGGCCGGACGCATCGGGCTGGGAGCGGAGGGAGTTCTTGATGGTCATGATGGCTGTGCCGCTTTGCAGAAGGCCATGATCTTGTCCACACTCTTGATGCCCGGCGCATCCTCTACGCCGGAAGAAACGTCAATCATCGGCGCGCCGGTGATTCGGAGGGCTTCGGCGACATTGTCGATGCCGAGGCCACCGGAAAGGCCCCAGGGCATGGATATGGGTGCCCCGCGCAGCAACGTCCAGTCGAAGCGCAAGCCCATGCCGCCCGGCAGCGCTGCGCCGTCCGGCGTCTTGGCGTCGAAGAGGAGGAGGTCCGCCGCGCCGGCATAAGCTTTGGCGGCGTCTATGTCCGCGCTCGTCTTGACGGAAATGGCTTTCCAGGCGGGGAGGTTGAAGCGTTGGCGGATGGCAGCGATGCGTGCCGGGCTTTCCTTGCCGTGGAGTTGGAGCGCGGTGAGGGCGTTTGTGGCCGTGAGCTCCGCGAGCGTTTCGTCGGTCGGATCGACGAGAACGGCTACTCTACCGATATGCGCAGGGACTGGCGCGGCGAGGGCGCGCAACTGGTCCGCTTCGACATGTCGGGGGCTTTTCGGGAAATGGACGAAGCCAAGATGCGTCGCGCCCGCGCGCATGGCGGCACCAACTGTCTCAGGCGTCGAAAGGCCGCAGATTTTGATGGCGAGTCGGGACATTGGGGGGCTTTAGCGGCTGTTGACCTTACTTAGAACCGTTCGTTTCGAGCGTTCACTCTACAACCGTTGGGGCTGAGCCTGTCGAGGTGCGCGCACGCCCTTCGACAAGCTCAGGGCGAACGGAGGAGGCGAGTGCCGCCAGGTCCATGTCATGCAACGCCAACCATTGGTCGGCATGATCGATGCAGGCCTTGCCGAGAAAGGCGTCCACCTGATCCATGATCTGGTCGTCGGTGAGTTGCGCCGGGTCGAGCGGTGGGTGCCAGTGGACGCGGAAGTTGGGACCGCTTGTCCGGATCATATAGAAGGGCAGGAATTTGGCACCGACCTTGCGGCCGAGACGGAGCGCGGCGGAGAGGTTGCCCGATGGCGGCAGATCGCGGCCGAAGCGCGGGAACCAGACCTGGCGGTCGCGGCGTTCGTCCAGCAATATGTAGAGCGTAGCGCGGTCTTTGGTCGTCAGATGCTTGAGGATGCCGCGCGCCGCGCCGTCTCCGGTGATCGCCTCGCCCATGTAGCTGGAGCGGGCGCGTTTGAGCATGGCGGCCTGAGCGGCGTCTTGTGGCGGGTCATAGACGCCGAGGCCCGGGCGGTCGGTGGACGCCTTGATATGGGCGGCGAGCAGGTCCCAATTGCCGAGATGAACGGCCAGCGCGATCATGGGGCCGGGCCCGTCCAGGACGTGTTGATAGCCGGCGGCGTCCTCGACGCTGATGTGGTTGTTCTCGATCAGCCGGTCGATGTTGGTCAACTCGGCCATGGTGCGGCCGAGGTTGAACCAGCGGCGGGTGAGCATTGCCTCGCGCGTGGCTTCGGGAAGGTCCGGGCGGAGGATGGCGAGGTTGGTGCGAGCGCGCTGATCGCGCAGCTTCATGTTTCGCCGCGCGATGTTCGTCGACAACCAGCCGCCCAGCCATGAAGCCAAGGAGGCGGGGAGGATGCGGAGGAGGGTGAAGAGAAAGGGGTTGGAGAGCATCGCACCTGCCGTCATACAGCAGCGGTCGGGGCGGTAAAGGGCTTGGAATATTCATGAATTGGGCCTTGGGGCTTTGGGCTGTCTTGCAGGGGCTGACGCTGCTGGGGGTGCTGAATTATTGGCGGCACCTGCCTGTGGACCGGCAGGAAGAAGCGCCTGAGGGCGTGGTGGTGCTGCTGTCGGTGCGGGATGATTGGGACGGCGGAGCGGAACTGATCGCGCGGTTGAAGGCGCAGACGGCTGGGTTTCGGTTGGTGATCGCGACCTCCAGCGCGTGCGGGGCGGCGGAGGCTCTTGCCGCGCGCGAGGGGGAATGGGTGCAGGTCGTCCGTGCTGGCGTTGCGAGCGACGAGGGGCAGAAGGTTCATAAGCTGCGGGCGGCTTTGCGCGCCTTGCGGGAGGACGACCGCTATCTTGTGTTTGTGGATGCGGACATCGAGCCACCGGCACGGCTGGTAGGGCGGCTGCTTTTTCCTCTGGTGCGAGGGAAGGCGGATATTGTGACCGGATACCGGCTGTTGTTGCCGGCGCGGAGTGCGGCGGCAGCCTTGGTAGGGGCGGTGGAGATGCAGCTTGCGACCCTGCCGCGCGCGGCGAGCGCTACCATGCCCTGGGGCGGGGCGATGGCGCTGACGCGGGAGGTGGCGGAGCGGCTGGACCTGGATGCGGCGCTGGCGGGGCGGTTGTCGGACGATATGGCGATCGGACTGGCGGGCTGGCGCGCGAAGCTGCGGTTACGGCCGGTGCGGGATTTGCTTGTTGCGAGTCCGCTGGACGGGCGTGGGGCCTTTGCGTTCGGGGTGCGGCAGTATCGGCATATCGTGACGAACAGCGCGGGCATGTGGCTGGTCGCTTGCGCCGTGGTGAGTAGCCAAGCCTTGGGCTGGGTCTGGGCGATTGGTTGGGGTGGATTGAGCGCGGTGGCTGTGGGTTATGTCGCGGCTGCCGGGCGGTCGCTGGTGCGGCGGCGGATCATTGCGGGCGTGGTGGAGCCGGGGCAGGCGCGCGCGGCGAGAAGGTCGCTCTGGTGGGATGTTCTTGCGCCCTTTGCGGTGTGCTGGGTGCATTGGGGGATGCAGTTGGCGGCGGCCTGTTCGCGGCGGATCAGGTGGGGTGGGTTTGATTATTGGGTGAAAGGCGGGAAGGTCGTGCGGATGGAGAGGGTGGGGTAATCTCTTCCGACAATGTAAGATATTCTCGTGCCGCGAATGGTTTGGTGTGGAGATGAGCGAAGCGAGCCCGCAGCGTAGTCGTTGACCATTGCCGCCGAGGTTGCGTTAGCCCCCTCCCGCTCGCGGGAGGGGGAACGGTGAGAATCTCGCATGACGGTTATTCCCGGGAGGGGATGATAAAAGAAAAAGCGCAGCGATCGGGAGTGTTGGGCGCAAGCGTTTTTTCGACTTCGCTCGAACGGAACGGGTGTCAGAAGCCTGCCGGAAACAGATGCCTGCCTTGTTCGTCCAGCCGCAACACCACCTTCCCCGCTACGGCGCTCAGCGGGAGGCCGGCGTAGAGGTGGGGGAACAGCGCGCCGCCGCGTGACTCTTCCCACTTCACCGCTTCGCCGAACGGGGCGAGGTCGATCATCAGCATGACCAGATTGTCCTGGCCCGCGAAATGCTTAGCGGCGGTTTCTGCGGCCTGTTCGCGGGTGGACATGTGGATGTAGCCGTCCTGAAGATCGACGGGCGCGCCCTTGAACGTGCCGTCGGTCTTCAGTTGGTCATACTGATCCTTCGTCAGGATCTTGTAGGCGAAGAGGTCGGTCACGCCTCCGTGATTTCCGGCGCGTCTTCGGCCTCGTCGCTTTCCTCGATCTTCGCGGCGCTGACGACATGCTCATTGTCGGACACGTTGAAGAGGCGGACGCCTGCCGAGTTGCGGCCGATGACGCGCAGGGTGTCGAGGCCCATGCGGATCAGCTTTGCCTGGTCGGTGACGAGCATCAGATGATCCTCATGCCGTACGGGGAAGCTGGCGACGACCGGGCCGTTGCGGCCGATATTGTCGATGTTCGTGATGCCCTGGCCGCCGCGTCCGGTGCGGCGATAGTCGAAGGCGCTCGACAGCTTGCCATATCCGTTGGAGCACACGGTGAGGATGAACTGTTCCTTTGCCTGCAGTTCGGCGAAACGCTCGGCGGGCATGGTCGGCTCGCCTTCCTTTTCCGGTTTCCAGGGGGCGAAGCGCAGATAATCCTCCCGCTCTTCCTGCGTTGCGCCGGAGCGGTGGAGGATGGAGAGCGAGATGACTTCATCGCCGCCCTTCAGTGTCATGCCGCGCACGCCGGTGGAGGTGCGGCTCTGGAACTCGCGCACATCGGTGGCAGGGAAGCGGATCGCCTTGCCCTGGCGCGTGGCGAGAAGGACGTCGTCATTTTCGGTGAGCAAGGCGACGCCGATCAGACGGTCGTTACTGTCATCGTCAAAGCGCATCGCGATCTTGCCATTGCTGGGCACATTGGCGAAGGCGTCCATGCTGTTGCGGCGGACCGTGCCGTTCGCCGTCGCGAACATGACATGCAGGTCCTTCCAGCTGTCTTCATCCTCTGGCAGCGGCAGAACGGTCTGGATCGTTTCGCCCGGGCCGAGCGGGAGCAGGTTCACCATCGGGCGACCGCGCGTGGCCGGCCCGCCTTCGGGCAGACGCCAGACTTTGAGGCGATAGACCTTGCCCGCCGTCGAGAAGAAGAGAACCGGCGTGTGGGTCGAGGTCACGAACAATTCGGTGACGGCGTCCTCATCCTTGGTCGCCATGCCCGAACGGCCCTTGCCGCCGCGCGCCTGGGCGCGGAAGCTTTCGAGCGGGGTACGCTTGATATAGCCCTGCACCGTGACGGTGACGACCATCTCTTCGCGTTCGATGAGGTCTTCGTCATCGATGCCGTCAGCGGCGGCGGTGATTTCGGACAGGCGCGGCGTCGCAAAGTCGCGCTCGATCGCCTCGAACTCCTCGCGCATGACAGCATAGAGCTTTTGACGGTTGCCGAGGATTTCAAGATATTCGGCGATGGCGGCAGCGAGTTCGGCAAGTTCATTGCCGATCTCGTCGCGGCCGAGCGCAGTCAGGCGGTGCAGGCGCAGGTCGAGGATGGCGCGGACCTGAATGTCCGACAGGCGGTAGGTGTCGCCCCCGGCTTCCGTCTCTATCGCTTCGACCAGGCGCAGATAGGGCGCGATTTCCGCCACCGGCCACTCGCGGGCGAGCAGGGTTTCGCGTGCTTCGGCCGGGCTGGCAGAGCCACGGATGATGCGCACCACTTCATCAAGGTTGGTGACCGCGATGACTAGACCCAGCAAGACATGGGCGCGATCGCGGGCCTTGTTGAGTTCGTACTTGGTGCGGCGGGTGATGACCTCTTCGCGGAAGCGGACGAACGCCTCGATGATGTCGCGGATGTTGAGCAGTTCCGGACGGCCGCCGCGAATGGCGAGCATGTTCGCTGGGAAGCTCGATTGGGCGGGCGTGTTGCGCCACAGCTGGTTCAGCACGACTTCCGGCGTCGCGTCGCGCTTCAGGTCCATGACGATGCGAACGCCTTCGCGGTTCGATTCGTCGCGAATGTCGCTGATGCCCTCGATCCGCTTGTCCTTGGCGGCTTCGGCGATCTTTTCGACAAGGCCGTTCTTGCCCACCTGATAGGGGATGGCGGTCAAGACGATAGAGCGGCGGTCGCCGCGTCCTTCCTCGATCACATGACGCGAGCGCATCATGATCGAGCCACGGCCGGTATGATAGGCGCTGCGTGCGCCGGACTGGCCCAGGATCAGCGGAGCGGTGGGGAAATCGGGGCCGGGGACGATCTGGATAATGTCGTCCACGCTGATCGCCGGATTATCGATATAGGCGAGGCAGGCGCGAATGACTTCGCCCAGATTGTGCGGCGGGATGTTGGTCGCCATGCCGACCGCGATGCCGCCTGCGCCATTGACCAGCAGGTTCGGAAAGCGCGCAGGCAGGACCTGCGGCTCGCTTTCGGAGGCGTCGTAGTTTGGCTGGAAATCGACGGTGTCCTTGTCGAGATCTTCCAGCAGCGCATTGGTGACCTTCGCAAGGCGCGCTTCGGTGTAACGCATGGCCGCCGGGGGATCGGGGTCCATCGATCCGAAGTTCCCCTGACCGTCGATCAACGGCACGCGCATCGACCAATCCTGGGTCATGCGCGCCAAGGCGTCATAGATCGCGCTGTCGCCATGAGGGTGATATTTACCGATCACGTCACCGACGATGCGCGCCGATTTGCGATAGGGCTTATTATACTGAAAGCCCGATTCATGGGCCGAGAAGAGGATGCGGCGATGAACCGGCTTAAGCCCGTCACGGACGTCGGGCAGAGCGCGGGCGACGATCACCGACATGGCATAGTCGAGATAGCTCGCCTTCATCTCGTCCACGATGGAGATGGGGCTGATATCCGAAGGGTCGGCGAGGGCAGTCTCGTCGGTCAATGCGATTCTCTTTTATGGATGAACAGTTTCGTTATGCTTCCACTAGCCCAGCGAAACAAATCTGTCACCCCTCGCGCGCGCACGCGCGCTCGCGGAAACACAAGCTGTAAGAAGGGGCTGACAGGCGGGAAAGTGGTGCATATACGATGTTCAAACGTCATTCACGCGCCGCCCCCTAAACGGCGCTTAATCAAGGGCGCCTTTCCCCCGGGCGCGCAGAGGAGAAGATGATCATGCGTTTTGTTACCCCCTTGGCGCTCGCGCTGACTCTTGCGGTGACCGGCGGCGCCATTTCGGCCCCTGCTATGGCGGCGAAGAAGGAAGACAAAAAAGGCGGCGCTCCCAAGCTGAACGTTTCCCCCGATGTGATCAAGGCGCTGCAGGTGGCGCAAGCGGCGGCTCAGAAGAATGATTTCGCCGGTGCAAAGGCGGCGCTGGCAGATGCGGACAGCAAGGCGAAGTCGAACGACGACAAATATCAGATCGGCGCGATCAAGCTGAACACGTCGATTTCGTCCAAGGACACAGCCTTGCAGGGCGAGGCCTTGACCCAGATGCTGGACAGCGGCCTGACGCCGCCTGAACAGGTGGGCCAGTTCAATGCCGTCGCCGCCGACCAGGCGCTGCAGGCGAAGAATTACGACCTTGCCATCCGCCGCGCGCAGGCAGCGGCGCAGGCCAATTACAAGGCTGAGGCCGTCAATGTCACTTTGGCGCAGGCCTATTTCGGCAAGGCGGGAACAGCCAATGCGACTGCCGAACCGGGCCGTGGCCTCAATCAGCAGGGCCTGGCCGCGCTGAAGGCGGCGATCAACGCGACCAAGGCCGCGGGTGGCCAGGTGCCCGCGCAATGGTATCAGATCGGCGTTGCCCGCGCGGCTGCGTCGCGCCTGCCGGAAGTGACCGAATGGGCGACATCGGCGTACCAGGCTCAGCCGAGCGGCGAGAATCTCCGCACGCTGATCCGCCTGTTCCAGCAGTCGAACCCGAACATCACCAATCGTGAGAATCTGGACGTTCTGCGCCTGATGGCGGCGTCGGGTGGTCTGGTGGTCGCTGGCGACTTCCTGGAATATGGCGAAATGGCGTCGAAGACCGGCATCTATGGCGAGGTAAAGTCCGCCGTTGATCAGGGCCGCGCCAAGGGCGTGCTGAAGGGCACGGCAGGCGCCGACCTGTATCAGACCGCTGCGCCGAAGATCGCGGGCGACAAGGCATCGCTGGGTTCGGCCGAGTCCGACGCGCGCAAGGCCGCCAACGGCAAGATCGCCGCTGCGACCGCGGACGCCTATCTGGGCTATGGCGACTATGCGAAGGCTGCGGCGATGTTCGAGCTGGCCAAGCAGAAGGGCGGCGTCGATGTGGACGAGGTGAACACGCGCCTTGGCATCGCGAAGGCGCTGGGCGGCGATGTCGCGTCCGCCAAGGCCGCCTTCCAGTCGGTTCAGACCGGCACACGCAAGAAGATCGCGGACCTCTGGCTGGCCTATCTCGCCACCAAGGCCTGATCTGACAGGTGCGCCGGTTCATGGGGCCGGCGCACCTTCATTACACGACATGATGCAACAGGGGCCGGCGCCATGCGCTGGCGCATGAGAAAAAGGGGACGGCCGACATGGTCAGGCTGCGACATTCCACGCTTAAATCAGGGCTCTTGGCGATTGTTGCGGTGGCAGCGATATCGGGTCCAGCACTGGCGAAGAAACCATCGGCAAGCGGCCCCGTGATCGTCATGTCGGAAAGTTTTCGGGCGGCTGCGCAGGCGGCCGACAGCGCGATCAAGGCGGGTGATGCCAATACGGCTCAGGCGCAGATCAGCGGGTTGATGCCGGTTAGTGATTTCGAAGCCTATGCTGCCGCTGGGCTGCGGTTCGAACTGGCGGTCCTGAAACGGAATTTTCAGGCGCAGCGCGTCGCGCTGACCGACATGTTCAAGACCGCGTCGGTGCCCAAGAAGGATGCGCCGCGCCTTCGCTACGTCGCTGGTTATCTGTCCTATGTCGTCGGCAATTATGACGATGCGCTGGCGCAGCTCGATTACGCCAAGACGCTTGGCTACGACGCGACCGACGCCACGATGCTGCGCGCTGATATCTATCTGCGCAAGAACAGGGCGAAAGAAGCGCGCCCCTATGTCCAGGATGCGCTCGCCCGCCAGCGGGCTTCGGGGCAGGCGGTTCCGGCGGCCTGGTATGACCGCGCCATTTCGCTTGCCTATGCTGCGGGTGACTGGGCGGAGGTCGGATCGCTTTATCGGGAGCGGCTGGCACATTATGGTTCCGCCGGGGAATGGCGGTCGGCGCTTGCCAATTATCTAAGCGCGCCCGGCATGGAAACGCAGGTGCAGCTCGATCTTTACCGTCTCCAGGCGGCGAATGGCGCGATGGCGAGCGAGCGCGACTATCAAGCCTATGCGCAGCTTGCCGAAAAAGCGGGCAATTATGCCGAAGCGAAAGCGATCGTCGAAGCGGGGCGCTCTGCCGGCAAGCTGATGGCGACGCAGGCAGCGACGGCTAGCCTGATGAAGAGCGTGACGCCGAAGGCGGCGAAGCAGATTGCGGCGTTGCCCGCGGCTGCCAAGAAGGCTGCGGCGGCGAAGGATGGGTCTGCTGCGCTGGCGGTGGCGGATGACTATTTTTCGCTCAGCCAGTTTCCGCAGGCGGTCGAGCAGTATCGGCTGGCGTTGAGCAAGGGCGGCGTCGATCAGGGTAAAGCGAATACGCGTCTCGGCATAGCGCTGGCGCGCTCGGGCGACTTGGCTGGCGCGAAGACTGCTTTGACGCAGGTGAGCGGAAACTGGGCGAATGTGGCCGGATTCTGGAGCGTGTGGGTGGATCAGCAGAGCCGCAAGACGGCGTTTCAGCCGGTGAGCGTTCCGCCCGCAAGCTGATATCGGCCGTTCCTGCTGAGCTTGTAAGGCTACTCAGCAGGAACGGGCGCGCTGCTCCGCCGCCGTTAAAGCGGCAGCGGGACACCGGGCAGATTTTTGGACATGCGGATGGTCAGCGATGTCTTCACACTGACCACATTCGGCGCTGGCGTGAGCTTTGAAGTCAGGAACTGCTGAAAGCTCTGAAGGTCCTTTGCCACGACCTTCAGAATGAAGTCGATTTCGCCGTTCAGCATATAGCATTCCCGCACTTCCGGGAGGGTGGCGACATGGTCCTCGAACGCCTTGAGATCGGCCTCCGCCTGGCTTTTCAAGCTGACCATCGCGAAGACGGTGATGGTGTATCCCAGCATGGCCGGGTTCACCACCGCATGATAGGAGTTGATGGCGCCGCTCTCTTCCAGCGCCCGCACGCGGCGCAGGCAGGGTGGCGCGGTCAATCCGACCTTCCGCGCCAACTCGACATTGGTCATGCGGCCGTCCTGTTGCAGCTCGCCCAGGATGTGCAGGTCGATGTCGTCGATGTTCGGGCCAGCCATTATCCTGCTTATTTCCTTTCTCATTTCTTGCCCGATATCATAATAATATTTCAGGGCAATGCAATTGTCCCACTATGCGACGATCCTAAATCGCCAAGCTCTGCCCCTTCCCCTTTGGCGCTCGAAGGCTTATCCCGGAGCCATGATTTCCTTCCGCGATGAAGTGCTGCACGTCGCCGGAAGTCCTCAAGGGGATTAGGGTGCGCTTCAACGATCTGATGCAGACTGTTCTCGCCGCAGAGAATAGGAGCGGCCTGGGCGCAGTGACGCTGTGGCGCCAATGCGTCGATCTGCTGGCGCAGAATGATCGCGCCGATCGCAAGGCCCTGCCTGACGAAGAACGGCTGGTGCTCCTGGAAAGGCTTGCGGGCTTGCAGTCCCAGCTATCCGAAACGCAACGGATCGCGACGGTGGTCGAACTGGGCGGCCGGCTGCGTTCGCCTGCGCTGGTGGAGTTTTTCGCCAATGATCGGCCCGCGATCGCAGCGGCCGCGATGTCGCGCGCGCGACTGCCGGATGAGGCGTGGACCGAACTGCTGCCCCGCTTGACGCCAACGGCGCGCGGCGTGCTGCGTGGACGACGGGATCTGGGTTCAGGGACGCAGCAGGCGTTGGAAGCGTTCGGCTCGGCGGATCTGGTGCTGACGAGCGATCGTGAAGATACGCCATCGGCAGATGCGGACGACATGCTGTTGACCGCCGAGATGATGGCGCCGGTCGAGCAGTTCGACGGGCCAGTCGAGGCTGCGCCTGAGCTCGCCGAAAAGGTGGCCGAATCTGCGGCTGACGATGTTGCGGCTGGCGACGATCAGATCCGCAACCTTGTGGATCGCATCGAGCGCTTCACCAGCACGCGCCGGGTGCCCGATGTGGTCGTGCCGCGCGCCGACGGGGGTGAAGCAGCGGCGGTGCGCGCCTTCGCCTTCGAAACCGACGCGACGGGTATGATCATTTGGGTCGATCAGGGGCCGCGTGCCGCGTTGATCGGACTGATGCTGAGCGAAACGGCCGTTGCTGGCGCGAGTGGGCCCGATGGAAGCGTTGCGGGCGCTTTCACGCGGCGCAGCGGGTTCCAGAATGGGCGCTACACGATCGTCGGTGGTGCAATGGCGGGCGAGTGGCGGTTGTCGGCGACGCCCTTCTTTGATCCGCGCTCTGGCCGCTTCCAGGGTTATCGAGGGCAAGCGCGGCGGCCCTATCTGCACGAGGTCGCAGCGCCGCCGCAGGCGGAGCCCGTGTCCGTAGCGGGCCTCTCAGCGGATTCGCTGCGGCAACTGGTGCATGAGCTGCGTACGCCGCTGAACGCCATACTGGGCTTTGCGGACATCATCGAGCAGGAGCTGTTCGGACCAAGCGGCCCCGAATATCGCGAGATGGCAGGCAAGATCGCGCTCGACGCCCGGCATCTGCTGGCGGCGTTCGATGATCTGGACCTTGCCGCGCGGGTGTCGCGAGGAGAGGGCGCGGAGGCGCCCAGCGCGGTTGACCCGGCGCTGCTGATCGCACAGGTGTCCGCCCGCTTCCGGGAGCAGGGTGAAGCAAACGGTTCGCAGATCGACATCAACATGGCGCGCGCCCTTCCCATGGTGCGGATCGACCCTGTTCAGGGCGAGCGGATGGTGCAACATTTGATCCGGACCGTGGTGTCGATCGCGGCGCCGGGGGAGATGTTGAGCGGCGCATGCTGGTTCCAACCGGATGGCGGTCATGGTCATGTGTTGCTGGCCGTCGATCGGCCCGCGAGCCTTGATGGCATGGAAGAGGAACGGTTACTCGATCCGGGCTATACGGCCGAGGGCGATTGGGCGGATGGGCCGCTGCTGGGGCTAGGCTTTTCGCTGCGGTTGATCCGCAGCCTGGCGGCAGGTTGTGGTGGCAGCCTGCAGATCGAGCCGGATCGCTTCCTGCTTGCCATGCCCGCCATGACGGTGGCGGAGGATGCGGCGGGCAGCTTCTGACCCGTCGAAACCCTATCGCAACGATTGAACGCTAGGGATGCGGGATGAACGTCCCCATCCATGACGGCAGTCTGCTTCGTTCGCCCTTGCCGGAAGACAGGATCACGCTCGCCCCCGACTTCGGGACGCGTTTCGTGCTGTTCGTTGACACCGAAGAAGAGTTCGACTGGAACGCGCCGTTCAGCCGTACCGGACATGGCGTCACTGCGCTCACAGGCATGGCCACCGGGCAGAGCTATTTCGCGGCGGCGGCGGTGAAACCCGTCTATGTGACCGACTATCCGGTGGTCGAGGACGATGCGGCCGCGGGCATGATGGGTCAGTGGGTGGCCGATGGTGCGGCCGACATCGGAGCGCATCTGCACCCCTGGGTAAACCCGCCGCATCTGGAGGAGGTGACGGCTGCCAACAGCTATGCCGGCTCACTTCCGGAGGCGATGGAACGGGCGAAGTTGGAGACGTTATGCGAGCGCATCGCGGCGCGGTTCGGGCGGCGGCCGATTGCGTACCGGGCGGGGCGCTATGGCGTGGGACCCAACAGCGCGCGGCTGCTGGAAGAGGCGGGTTTTCGTTTCGATAGCTCGGTTCGCAGCCGCTTCGATTATAGTGGCCAGCATGGGCCGGATTTTCGTGGGATGCCGCTCAACCCCTATTGGGCGGGACCAACACGGGCGCTCGTCGAGTTGCCGTTATCGACGGCGTTCGTCGGGATGCTGCGCAGGGGCGGAGAGCGGCTTTATCGGGCGACGCAGGGCATCGGGCCTGTGGCGGGCGCGATGGCAAGAGCGGGCATGCTGAGCCGGGTTCCGCTGACGCCGGAAGGCGTTCCGATTGCAGATGCGATAGCGGCGATCGATGCGCTGATCGAAGAAGGCGCGGCGGTGCTGAATTTCAGCTTTCATTCGCCCACGCTGGAGCCGGGGCATACGCCCTATGTTCGTGATGAAGCAGATCGGGTCGCCTTTTACCGCTGGTGGGACAAGGTGCTGGGGCATCTCGCGCGCCGGAATGTGCGGCCGGCGACCCTCGATCAGTTGTTGGATGCGGTGCCGGAGCGGCGACGGGCTTGCAAAGCGGCCTGAGCCTGCCTATCCGGACGACAGGTGGGGCCTGTAGCTCAATGGTTAGAGCTGGCCGCTCATAACGGCTAGGTTGCGGGTTCGAGTCCTGCCGGGCCCACCACTTTTTCAGACCTTTACCGGACGTGATAGCTTGGCGAGCCTGCGGTTTGTCAGACCCAACTGATCGATGACGAAGCTCGCGATCTTTTCAGCGACTGCGCCAGCGACTGCACCTGCAAGCACATCGCCAGGATAATGCGCGCGGCGGGGCACCTGGAGTGCGCCCACGACAGCTGCAGCCGCCAATAGCGGCTTGGTGTAACGCGGATAATCGCGGGAGAAGGCCCGTGCTACGGCGAGCGCGCCCGCGGTGTGGCCGCTGGGGAAGGAGCGGAGGTCGGCATCGCGCGAATGGCCGGCCGACATGTGATAGGTTCCCGTTTTCAGCTGTTCGTCGGGGCGGGTGCGATCGACATTATTCTTGCCCACCTCCTTGAAGGCTATTGCGATGAGATGGGCCAGGGCCATGCGGATCGCCGCCCGCTGCAACGCGCGCTTTCGAGTGAGCGTGCCGCCGATCAGCAAGGCGGCTGAGATCGCCATCAGGGGCGGCTCGTCTCCCAAATTGCCTAGCTTGCCTACCTTCTTCGCCACGGGCTTCTGCAGTAGGGGGCGCATCTTTTCGATGATTTCAACATCGATGCGCTCGGGTAGGGAAAGCTGCTCGATCCGATGCTGAGGAAGGTGATTTTGCGGCACATGAGCCTCCTTTTCCGGCATTCCAGAGACGCCTGAACTGTGAGCACGTTCCCGGTTGCGAGTGGCAGTTGCGACTGTGTCCAACAACGAGCAGTTGCGTTTTGTGCAACGCAAAAATTTCTCTTGCGACTCGGACGAATCGATGACAGCTTAATCCATGTCGAGGCAGGGGCGCTTCGACGCATAGGCTGGGAACGCCGATGACGGCAGGAACCAGCTTCGATCTTACAGGATCGAAATCGGCAATGACGCCGCCCGGACTGGTCTGAACAGACCCCGTCCAGGCGGCTTTTTTATTATGTTTTTCACGCGGACGCGAATGCGCGCCGTGAACCTTCATCATCATCTTTCACACGCCGGACAGTGCTTCGGCGAATGGCTGGCTGCGTGCCTGTCGCAGCGCTGACGATCTGACAGAGAAGGACATTGGGGAATGGCAGAGGGGGACAATCCAAAAGGCGTTAGCCGCCGTGGCGCGTTGAAAACCGGTGGGACGGCTGCGCTTTTTGCTGCGGTGCATCAGGCATTTCCGTCAGGCGCCTTCGCCGCAGGCGCCGGGCCGGAAGTGACTGGCGCGAAGTTGGGCTTCATCGCCCTGACCGACGCCGCGCCTGTGATCATCGCCAAGGAACTGGGCTTCTTCGCGAAATATGGTCTGCCTGATGTGCAGGTGACCAAGCAGGCCAGCTGGGGCGCGACACGCGACAATCTGGTTCTGGGCAGCGCCGGTGGCGGTATCGACGGCGCGCATATTCTGACGCCGATGCCCTATCTGCTGACGCTGGGCGCAATCGGCAAGGCGACGCCGATGAGCATTCTCGCCCGCCTGAACGTCAATGGCCAGGCCATTTCGGTTTCCAAGGAATATCTGGGCGCGAAAGCGGATATCAGCTCTGCGAAAATGAAGGGCGTGATCGCCCAGCGCAAGGGCGCGGGAAAGAAGATCACCATGGCGATGACCTTCCCCGGCGGCACGCACGACATGTGGATCCGCTACTGGCTGGCGGCGGGCGGCATCGATCCGGACAAGGATGTCGAGCTGATCACCATCCCGCCGCCGCAGATGGTGGCGAACATGAAGGCCGACACGATGGACGCCTTCTGCGTGGGTGAGCCGTGGAATGATCAGCTGGTGGCGCAAAATCTGGGCTACACGGCGGTTTCGACCGGCCAGATGTGGATGAACCATCCCGAAAAGAGCTTCGCCATGCGGTCGGACTGGGTGGCGAAGAACCCGCGCGCCGCAGTCGCGATTACCGCAGCCATCATCGAAGCGCAGCGGTGGGCGGACAATCCGGGTAATATCACGCGTCTGGCGGGTACGATCGCTGGCCGCGACTATCTGAAGTGCCCGATCACCGATATCGCCGATCGCCTGCAGGGCAATTTCAACATGGGCGACGGGCGTAAATTCCCGAACGCGGCGTTCAAGATGAAGTTCTTCAGCGGCTACGCCTCGTTCCCCTACAAGAGCCACGACCTGTGGTTCCTCACGGAAAACCAGCGCTGGGGCAAGCTGCCCATGACGCTCGACACCAAGGGGGTGATTGGCAAGGTCAACCGCTCCGATATCTGGCGGAAGGCCGCAGCGATGCTGGGCGGCAAAGGCCCGGCCAGCGACAGCCGCGGCGTCGAGAAATTCTTCGACGGCAAGACCTTCGATCCCAGCAACCCCAAAGCCTATCTGGCGAGCATGGCGATCAAGCGGGTCTGATGAGGGAGGAAAAAGCCATGGCTCCGCTATCGCCAAAGAGCAGGAATGGAGGGCCGCCGGTATCTTCCGGCGGCGCCACCGCAGAATTGGGGGTCATCGTGCCCTATCCGGAAGAAGCGATCGCACGACGCAGTTTCGAGCCTGTAGCCGCGCCGGTGAATCCGATCGTGAGCAAGGCGCGTGCGGTGATTGCCGCCATACTGCCCACCGTCGTCATGATCGGGGCGCTGCTGCTGTTCTGGCAGTTTCTGTGCGGATCGCCGGATGCGACTTTTCCCAGCCCTGTGAAAGTCTGGCAGGAAAGTCATGACGTCATCACTCACCCGTTCAAGGGGGTGGAGATCGGCTTTACCCACTTCAGCATCCAGGATGGCGGCGATGTCGGCATTGCCGGTCATGTGCTGACCAGCCTTAGCCGGGTTCTCATCGGCTACAGCATTGCGGCGATCATCGGCGTGGCGCTGGGTATCCTGATCGGCCAGAGCGTTTTCGCCTTCCGCGCGCTTGATCCCCTGTTCCAGGTGCTGCGCACCGTGCCGCCGCTCGCCTGGTTGCCGATCAGCCTTGCGATCTTTCAGCAAGCGCAGCCATCGGCGATCTTCCTGATCTTCATCACCGCGATCTGGCCGGTCATCCTGAACACGGCGGCAGGGGTTCAGACCATCCCGGCGGCCTATCGTAACGTGGCGAAGGTGCTGGCGCTTAATCCCGTCGAATATTTCGTCCGGATCATGCTGCCCGCGACCGTGCCGCACATGTTCACCGGGCTGCGTATCGGGGTCGGCATGAGCTGGCTAGCGATCGTGGCGGCGGAGATGGTGCAGGGAGGCACCGGCGTCGGCTTCTTCATCTGGGACAGCTACAACAGTTCGTTGCTTACCGACACGATCGTCGCACTCGTCTGGATCGGCCTGGTCGGATTTACGCTGGATCGCATCGTCGCCTTTGCGGGCCGCATCATCAGCCGTGCAGGCTGAAGGGGAGGGCAGTTTCATGAAACAACGCAGCTATCTCGCGCTTGAGGGCATCACCGTCGAATTTCCTACCAAGGCTGGACGTTTCTGCGCGTTGGACCGCATCGACCTGGAAGTGGCCAAGGGACAGTTCGTAGCGCTGATCGGTCATTCGGGCTGCGGCAAGTCAACCTTGCTCAACGCCGTGGCGGGGCTGGTGAAGCCAACCCGCGGGGCGATCTTCCTGGACGGGGAAGTGGTGGATGCACCGGGACCGGACCGTGCAGTCGTCTTCCAGGACCATTCGCTGCTGCCCTGGTTGACCGTCGAGGAAAATGTCCGCCTGGCGGTGGACAAGACGGCGCGCGGCAAGAGCAAGGCAGAGCGCAGGGATTGGGTCATGCACAATCTTGAGCTGGTGCAGATGGCCCATGCCGCCGGCAAAAGGCCCGGCGAATTGTCCGGGGGCATGAAGCAGCGCGTGGGCATCGCCCGGGCGATAGCTATGAACCCCCGCGTGCTGCTGATGGACGAACCCTTTGGGGCGCTTGATGCGCTGACGCGGGCGGCGCTGCAGGACGTTGTTATGGATCTGCAGGCGCGGCTCAACAACACCGTGCTGATGATCACCCATGATGTGGACGAGGCCGTGCTGTTGGCCGACCGCGTTGTCATGATGACCAACGGCCCGGCGGCGCGAATTGGCGAGGACCGGCCCGTTGCGCTGGCAAGGCCGCGCAACCGGCTCGAAGCCATCGACGCGCCTGAATATGCGGAGGCCCGCAGCGCGGTCATTCATTTTCTGCACGAGCGCTACCGCAATCCGGCCACGCTCGCTGCGTGAGGGACAAGTCGCCCAGCGAGGCGGCATCAAGAATATCGGGATTGAGAGGGGATGCCCTGAAAGGCCTCAAAAAGCCATCGGGAGCAATAGAGGGGGAATTATGCGTGGATTGAATATGTTGCTGTCGGCGTCCGCGCTGGCGACGGTAGCAACGCCAGCCTTGGCGCAGGACATTGTGTTCAAGCCGATCGTCGAAGCGCGGCTGCGTTATGAGGCGGTCGACCAGGACGGACCGCTGCCGTTGACCAGCAGCCGTGATGCCGATGCAGTCACCATGCGCCTGCGCGCGGGCGGTGAACTGTCCAAGGGGCCTTTCGCTTTCCTTGTGGAAGGGGAGGGGACGCTGGCCATCGACGAGGATTATAATAGCGGGGTCAACGGCAAGACGCTGTATCCGATCGTCGCTGATCCAGAGAATGTCGAACTCAATCGTCTGCAATTGCAATATCGCACCAAGCCGCTGGTGGTCACCCTTGGGCGGCAGCGCATCAACCTGGACGACCAGCGCTTTGTCGGTTCGGTCGCTTGGCGGCAGAACGAGCAGACCTTCGACGCACTGCGCGTGGAATATATGGGGGTCAAGAATCTGAAGGTCGATGTGACCTATGCCATCGCCGCACGCACGATCTGGGGGATTGATGGCGGCAAGTTCGGATCAGTGAACCGGCCAACCGAGATTGACGGCGACGACATCTTCGTGAACGTCTCCTACAAGACCAGGCTGGGCACGCTCACCGGCTTTGCCTATCTGATCGATGAGGACGAGCCTGTCGCCGCACTGCTGCGCAACAGCAGTCAGACCTATGGTGCTCGCTTCGCCGGGGCCGTTCCGCTCACCAAGAAGGTGAAGCTGAGCTACCTCGCCAGCTACGCGCGGCAGAGCGATTATCAGAAGAACCCGGTGGACTATAAGGCCGACTATGTCGCGGCGGAACTGGGGCTGGAAGTGGCTCCCTTCAAGCTGACGGCCGGTTATGAATTGTTGGGCTCGGACAGCAGCGCCACTGGCATCGCGGGCGGCTTCGCCTTCCAGACGCCCTTCGCGACGCTGCACAAGTTCAATGGCTGGGCGGACAAGTTCCTGACGACCCCGGCGACGGGCATTCAGGACTATTATGGCGGCATCGCCTACACGATGCCGAAGGTCGGCAAGATGGGGCCGCTGGTCGCATCCTTCATCTACCATCGTTTCAGCAGCGACCGCCTCTCGATCCACTATGGCGATGAATATAACGCCCAGGTGACGTTGAAGATCGACAAGCATCTGAGCGCTCTCGTCAAATATGCGGACTATGAGCGGAAGGGCATCGCGAGCTTTACGGGCGACGCCGACACCAAGAAGTTCTGGGCGCAGATCGACTACGCGCTTTGACCTGTTGAACCGAGAGATGCCGCCGCGATGGCTTCGTGCCCTCGCGGCGGTTTTCGTTGCCTCAAGAGAAGTTGGAACATCCACCCTGGGTCATTGATTTCCTCTCAAAGGGATTTGATGGAGGAAGGCGACCATGGGTAAGGGCATTTTGCTGTGGCTGATCGGCATACCGATCCCGGTGATTATCATCCTGTGGCTGCTGTTCCGATGATGGCCGATTGACGGGACATATTCTTCACCGCTAAGGCCGCCACAGTCGGGGAGTAGCGCAGCCTGGTAGCGCATCTGCTTTGGGAGCAGAGGGTCGCAGGTTCGAATCCTGTCTCCCCGACCACTAATCTGCTGACGGCGCGAAGCGTTACAGCGAACCGACCTTTATCTTAGATCCATCGATCAGTCGGGTGAGCCGGAAGTGGGCCGGGTCGACGCTAGGCGTTGCGTTGGTGATCAAATCCGCGGCCAGATAGCCGATGCCGGGGCCTAGGCCAAAGCCATGGCCTGAACAGCCCGCCGCCAGATAGAGGCCGCCGACGGGATCAATCCCTGAGATCACGGGCACCGCATCTGGGGTGCAATCGACATAGGCGCCCCAGCTATGGTCAATCTCAATGCCCGACAGTTCGGGGAAGGTGCCGCGCACATTCTCCATTACCGCATCGATCAGCCCTCGATTGGGGGCGGGGTCCAGGATGCGATGATGTTCGAAGATATGACTATCTTTGCCGAACACCGCCGCTAGTGACTCCGGGCCTGAGACGAAGGATTTACCGATGCCCAACTGCACCGCCTTCAGGCGCTGGATAAATTGCGGCATGAATTCGCGGGCGAAGCGAATGCCCTGGGGCGTCAGTTCAAGCGTGGCTCGGCCGCTGATCGCCATCGTGTAGCTGCCATCGAGGCGTCGGGTCATCGCGAAATCGGGGCAATAGATGACTTCACCGACATTGGCGGTCGGCTTCGTGCGCAAAGCGGTTTGCCGCACGCTTGCTTGCGGGAAGCTGATCCCGTGGCGGCGGAGGAAGGTGGAGGCCCAGGCGCCAGCCGCGCATAGGACGGCGTCCGCGCGTATATGGCCCTTTTCCGTATATACCCCGGTCACCCGCCCATTGGTCATATCAAGGCTGCGGGCGGCGCAGCCTTGGTGAATAGTCGCCCCCAGAGCGCGCGCGCCTTCTGCGAGGACAGGCGCGGCGAGTGCGGGTTCGGCCTTGCCATCAGCGACTGAATGCAGCCCGCCCACCCATTGGCGCCGCCTTTCCGGTATGCGCTCGGCGGCTTGCGCGGCAGTCAGCATATGAGTTTCGACGCCGAACTCGCGCGCCGTTGGCCGCCATGCTTCCCAGCCCGCGAGCATCGCGGCATCATCCGTCGTGTAGATGAGGCCGGTGCGGCGGAAGCCGAGGTCCTGGCCGATGTCTGTAGCCAGATCGTCCCAGAGCCGCATGGAAAGAAGCGAAAGAGGCATTTCGCGAGGGTCGCGATTTTGCTGACGGCACCAGCCCCAGGTGCGGCTTGATTGCTCGCACCCGACATGCCCCTTTTCCAGCAGCGCCACAGAAAAGCCGCGCTTGGCGAGGAAATAGGCCGACGCCGTTCCGACGATCCCGCCGCCAACCACCACCACGTCCACTGCCTTTGGAAGAGTTTCATCGCTGACGACGGAACGGACGACAGGAGACATGCGAAGGCACCTTATTGGGTTAGTTGAGGCGGGCTGGCTGAGGGCTCAAAGATATTTGAGCCACCAGATATCCTTGCGCCGCTTCTTGAGATCGGAGAACCAGCGGGTCGGGAAATAGAGTGGGACGATCAGGCCGAGATACCAGGCCCACACCCAGCCAAGGGAGTCGAGCCCGAATATATCTCCATGGTTGGTGCCCCAGATCGCCCTGGCGCTGAGATAAAGGATGCGCAGAAGGTAGAGGTGGAACAGATAGAAGAACATTGGCGCGCCGCCCATGACAGACAGCCAGTGAGTGAGGCGCGTTTCGTTCGCCTTTTCAAATGCGGCAAGCAGAATGAGGCCGATCCCCAGCGTAGGCAGCAGGAATAGAAGGGAGGGCGGATATTTTGTGAGCGCGAGAAAGCTCATCACGGTCCGGATCGGCTCACCAGGGACGGTGAACCAGGGAGCGTCTCCATAGATGTTCAATGCGCGCAGCAGGATGAAGGCAGCGATCATGGCGGCGCCTGTCCTAAGCAGGGTGCCGCGCCGTTCCTGTTCCGTGAGGTCAGAGAACCAACTGCCCGCAGACCAGCCAAGGCAGATCACTCCGATCCAGGGCAGAATGGGATAGTTGAACTTGATGATGGCGCCACCGAGTTCGATCTGCGACCGGTCGTGGATGATCGCCCAAGGGACGAACAGCGGGTGGTCAGGCGGAAAGCTTATTGGATCGAGGAGATTGTGTCCGCCGACGATTGCAAGGCCGAGGAGCAGGATCACCCGATGCGGCAGATGGATGAGCGCCGCCAAAATGATCATGCAAAGGCCAATCGCCCAGATGACCTGAAGAAAAACGAAATGGGGTATCAGTTCGGCGCGCCAGGAGAAATTCACCAGGGTGAGTTCGAGCAGTACGAGAAATGCCCCGCGCCGAAGCAAAAAGTCACTGGTCTGCGCCAGGCTGTGGCGTTGGCTGTAGAGGTAGGCGGACAGGCCCGTGAGCGCCACGAAGATCGGTGCGCAGAGAGTGCTGGTGATACGGGTGAAGAAGAGCGCGGGCATCACCGTCCGCGCATCCACCGGATCGCCGACCGGCATGTAGAGAAACCAGGTTTCGCGGACATGGTCCAGCAGCATGATGACCATGACGAGCCCCCGCAAAGCATCGATGCTTTGCAGGCGCGTGCCGGAGGTCACTGCTGCGATGGGCGACCGTACCGTCGATGTTTCATTGCTTGCAACGAGAGTGGCCATGATCGTCTCCGGCTGCCGATAGGCGTTTTGGGTCGGGCGTTCAGTTTTGGTCGGGGAGGGTTGCTATGGCGTCTATTTCCACCAGAAAACCGTAATGGAGTTCGGGCACCGGGACCACTGTTCGTGCCGGCTTCGCATCGCCCAGCATGTCGCTGTAGATGCGGTTGAACTCGGGCCAATTTCCCACACCGACGATATAGGCCGTAACGCGACAAAGGTCCTCGGCCTTGCCGCCCGCGGCTTCCAGGATCGCGAGCATATTCGCGAGCGCTTGGCGCGATTGAGTTTCGAAGTCGGTGCTAGGCAGCGGCGCCTTGTCCGCCCGGATCGGAAGCTGGCCTGAAATATAGAGGCTGTTACCCGAACGCATCGCTTGGGAATAATGGCCTGCCGGTGCGGGAGCGTCGGCGGTCAGGATGGCTTGCGGCTTGCTGCTCATCACCAGCCTCCGAACCGCTGCCACTCGGCCTCAACAATGTCGGATGCACCGTGAACGACATGATAGCTGCGATGCTGAGCCCCAGTTGCGCAGGCGTGGTTGGGCAAGATCCGAACGCGGTCGCCGATCTTGAGATCAGGCAGAGACGCCCCAGAACCAGGACGTACCATCATGATGCCATGTTCCTGGTTCGCGTCGGCAAGGATGAGATCGGCATAAGGCTGGCCGTTGCTGTCGCACACTATGCCGTAGCCCTGGTTGACGTCCTGTTTGGCTGTTCCGCGATCCTGCGACATGGCCATCCATCCGGCATCGACCAATATCCATCCTTTTTCGCGTTGATGGCCGATTACTGTTGCCAAGACCGAGAGGGCGATATCATCGATCTGACAGATGCCCACGCCTGCCATGACGAGGTCGAAAAACACGAAAACACCCGCACGGACTTCGGTCACGCCGCTCAGGTCCAGCGCATTGTGGGCGGTGGGCGTAGAACCGACGCTGACAACGGGGCAGGGCAAGCCTGCATTACGGAGAATGACGGCGGCATCGACGACGCTGCGCCGCTCTTGTTCAGCGCAGCGGGCCAGAGCTTCTGTTCCCCGCGCGCTGTAGCTGCCCCCCGCATGGGTCAAAACGCCGCGTAATTCTCCGCCCTCGACCAGCGCCCTGCCGATTGCGATCAGGCAATCTTCGTCGTCGGGCAGGACGCCGGAGCGATGGCCATCGCAGTCGATTTCGATCAGTGCTGGAATAGCCTCACCGGAATCGCGCGATGCGGCGGCCACGGCTTCGGCCTGCTCGACTGTATCGAGGACGACGGCAAGGTCCACGCCCTGCTTGCGCAATTCGATGACCTTGGCGAGCTTCCAAGGGGCGATACCGACGGCGTAGATGATGTCCTGCACCCCTGCGCTGGCGAAGAATTCCGCTTCCTTGAGCGTCGACACAGTCGCGGGGCCTTGAGGTGACGTCATGACAGCGCGCGCGACCTCAATCGACTTCGCAGTTTTGAGATGAGGGCGCAGCGCTACGCCCAGCGGTGCTAACCGTTGGCGGAGGCGCGCGATGTTGCGACCCATCCGGTCGGCGTCCAGGATGAGGCAGGGCGTTTCCAGGTCGCCGAGACGCGTTACGGCGCTTTCGTGCCGTGCTGGAGCCAAGGTTTCTGCTTCACTCACCATCTGCTTCCTCATGTTCGTTTCGTTGACGAATGTGCATCGCCAGGCGAAAGTCTGCAATTAATGAATTCTACAGACAAGCATAAGTCCAAGATTAATCATTGATTGGGCGGTCCGCTTGAAAGGGTGCCTCAAGATGCTCATCAGTCGGGAAAATATCCCAGAATGGCCTTCGTCTCGAGATACTCCTCTAACCCGAAGGCCCCATATTCGCGGCCGTTGCCTGATTGTTTATATCCGCCGAAAGCCGCATATCCGTCCCAGGCGGGATGGTTGATGTGAACCTGACCCGCACGGATCTTCCCAGCGACACGCCGGGCGCGGTCCAGGTTGCTCGATTGGACGTGAGAGCCGAGCCCGTAAACGGTGTCATTGGCGATGCGGATCGCCTCATCCTCGTCCCGATAGGGGATGATGCAGAGCACAGGCCCGAATATCTCTTCCTGCGCGATCCGCATGCCGGAATGCACTTCGGAAAAGATGGTCGGCTTGACGAAGTAGCCACTAGTCTGGCCCTCCGGCTTTCCAAGGCCGCCGGCAATGAGCTTCGCGCCCTCGGCAATGCCGATGCCGATCATGTCCTGCACTTTGGCGAACTGGTTACGGTTAGCGACCGGGCCGAGATGTGTCGCATCGTCCGATGGATCGCCGACAATCATCGACTGGGCGGCCGCTGCCGCCAGTTCTTCTACTTCCGTCAGCCGATCTGCGGGTACTAGCATGCGTGTGGGCGCGCTGCAGGATTGGCCGACATTGCGGAAAGCAGCGGCGACGCCGAGCGGAACGACATGAGCGAAATCGGCATCATCAAGAATGATGTTAGGAGACTTCCCGCCCAGTTCCTGCGTGACCCGCTTGACCGTGGCCGCTGCCGCCTGGGCCACCAATATGCCTGCCCGCGTCGATCCGGTAATCGACACCATGTCGATGTCCGGATGAGAGGAGAGGGCTGCGCCAACTTCTTCACCCGTGCCAGTCACCATGTTGAACACGCCCGGTGGCGTTCCCGCGTCGTGCATGATCTGCGTGAACAGATGGGCGCTCAGCGGAGACAACTCACTGGGTTTGAGTATGATGGTGCAACCGGCCGCAAGAGCGGGAGCAACCTTCGCCGTGACCTGATATAGCGGCCAGTTCCAAGGCGTGATCAGGCCGCAAACACCGATCGCTTCTTTGGCGATCGCCGTGGTGCCCTGCTTCCTCAGGAAGGCATATTCTTTCAGCACATCAATGGCAGCTCGGATATGGGCAATGCCGAAAGGAACCTGTGAGGCGCGGGCGAATGCGATAGCTGATCCCATTTCCCGGCACATCGCCTGGGCGAGATCCTCCGCCCTCTGCTCCATGAGGTCGAGTATCCGCATGAGAAGCTGAGCGCGCTCCGAAGGGTGCGTAGAGGAGAATGCCGGAAACGCAGCGCGCGCTGCCGCAACAGCGCTGTTGACGTCCGATGCGCTGCCGGAGGCGACAGAGCCGATGATTTTCTCCGTAGCGGGGCTGATCACCGGGATAGCGGCACTTGGCCTCTCCGGAAGCGTCCAGCCGCCACCGATATAGAGATGATCAGATCGTAGCATGTCCATCGCTTCAGCTCTCCCGCTCGCTCGCCTGACGACGGCGGCGCGTCATGATGCCGGGCAGCATCCGTTGCCCAAGGGGGCAAGATATGCCAAAGCATGAATATCGCAATTAATCCCGGCTACATATAGGATTAAGGCAGAGATGATCATTTCGACCGATGATCTGGGTTTCTTCCATGTCATCGCCGGTGCGCCTTCGCTGGCCGAAGCCGCGCGCAGGCTGAACGTCACGCCACCAGCTGTCACCCAAAGGCTGCGAGCGCTCGAGGCGCGGGTAGGGGTCAAATTGATCGAGCGGACTTCGCGCGGCCTTAGCCTGACGGATGAGGGCGAACTGGTCGCGTCTGAAGGTGCCGTGATAATTGGGGCGATCGACGATCTGTCGGAACGGCTGGCGAGCCGGACAAGCCAAGTGCGAGGGCATTTGCGGGTCGCGGCGCCCTATGGCTTTGGTCGCCGCTATGTCGCGCCGATCGCGCAGGAATTTGCCAGGAAACATCCTGCGGTGTCCGTTACCCTGGAGTTGTCGGACAGCCCCATTAGGCAAATGACCGAGAGTTGGGACATCATCGTCCATATCGGGTCACTGCCCGAGAGTGATCGACTGGTGACCACCCTCGCACCCAATAAGCGGATACTGTGCGCTGCCCCTGCCTATCTTGAGCATCACCCGCCCATATTGAAGCCAGATGATCTTGCTCAGCATCGGTGCCTGGCGTTGCGGGAGAATAATGAGGATGTCACGCTTTGGCGCTTTGCTCATCCCAAGCATGGCAACGCCACCGTCCGCGTTAAGCCCAGCATGTCGAGTAACGATGGGGAGATCGTCCGCGATTGGGCGCTTGCTGGACTTGGGCTCATGGTGCGGAGTGAATGGGATGTGGCTGATGACGTCGCCAGCGGGAGGCTGCAGCCTGTCCTACCGCGCTGGTCTTCGCCGCGGGCGGATGTCGTTGCGTTGCTGCACGCACGCCAAGGCAGGAGTGGCAGGACGAACGCCTTTCTTCAGGCGCTTAGGGAAAGTCTGAGTTCGCCTCCCTGGCAACGGTAATATTGCCGGCGCGGGTGGGTGCCGTCACCACGCGCGCGCAAATCCTTAGTCCTGTTCGGCTTCCTGTAGCATAGCGATGCCTTCGGCGGTCACGGCGCGGCTATATTCCTCAAGAAGATCCGCGAACAATTCCAGCCTGCCAGGCGTGAAGTGGCTCTGCACGGCGCGTGTCATGGCGAGCCGCGCTTCGGCGATCGTCGCCGCCTGCCTTAATCCAGCAGCGCTTGGTAGCAGCTGGGCATGTCTGCGGTCGCTTCCCGTGCGGCGCTCGATGAGGCCGAGTTTTACCAGAGGAATGATCGTCCGGCTGACGGTAGAGGCGTCGACGCCCAATGCCTGCGCCAGTTCGTTCATGCGCTGCCCTGGCTGGGCCACTACAGTTTCAAGGATATCGACCTGCACTGGCGTCAGTTCATGGTCGCCGACCGAGTAGAGCTTGCGCTGGATGGCCCGATTGTACGGATTGCGGCGCAAGTCGATGATGGCCCTGCCTATCCGTTCGGCGGCCTCGCTGGTCTTTTCCGTCACATACCCTCCGGTGGAGGCGGCGTCAGAGCCGCGATCCCTGTCATCTTTGCAGCAAGTCTGAGTGCTTTAGGTGCCTAAGAGCACGCGCAAAAGCATTTATTGCATCATACATCGATAGGGGCTAATTGCCTATAAATGTAATATACAAGTATTGACCGGGAGAGTTGATATGCTGGCACAAGGCGGTGCTGATGTAGCCGATTTCGCCGAGCGCGACGCGGCCTTCCTGTTCGCGCTTTATGCGGAACGGATCACCTATGCAGACCTGCCGCCTGACGTCGTGGACATGACGAAGAAGGGCATATTGGATACGATTGGCGTCATTCTACCCGCCGGGACTACGTCTCCGGAAACGCGCGAGCTGGTGGATTTAATGCTGGATGCAGGAGGCAAGCAGGAAGCGACGCTCCTGGGTTTCGGCCGTAAGCTTCCGGTTTGGCATGCCGGTTATGTCAACGGGGCGATGGCCAATTGTCAGGACTATAGCGACCTCCATCCCAACGCCGCGCACATCTCTTCTCCTGTCATCCCTGCCGCGCTGGCAATGGCGGAACGGCTTGGCAATGTGGACGGAGAGCGGTTCATCACAGCCGTTGCACTGGGCGTTGATCTGCAGTGCAGGCTGACCCTCTCCGCGGGTAAGCCGGGCGGGAAGATGGCGCCTTGGCACCCGGCGCCGCTGTTCGGGGTCTTCGCGGCGGCCCTAGCCTGCGCGAAGCTGCTGTCGCTGGATTGGGACAAGATGGTCAATGCGCTCGGCCTGGCCTTTGTGCAAGCGGCAGGCACTCATGAGATCGTCTTTGGCAAGGATTCCACCATCCGGGGCTTTGGCCATGCTGTTCCGGGTGAAGTGGGCGTGCGCGCTGCCCTGATGGCCGAGCGTGGAATCACCGGCGTGCGCAACAGCTTCGAAGGCGCGGCTGGTTTGTGGAACGTCTATTATCAGGGCGATTATGATCGCGAGGCCTTAGTTGGAGAATTGGGTACGCGATGGGCGGTGCGAGATGATGGGTTCAAGCCCTGGCCCTCCTGTGGCTTTACGCATGTGCATATCGACATGATCCGCGAATTGGTACGTGAGCATGGCGTGACGCCTGATGAGGTAGAGGCCATCACGGTTACGGTCGGCGATTTCGCGCGGGGACAGACGGAGCCGCTGGAGGAATGGCGACGGCCGGCCAACGCCATGTTGGCAAAGCTCAGTATCCCCTACAATGTGGCTACGGCCATGCGGAAGGGCGATGTGACCATCCGCGATTTCTTCGACGAAAATCTGAACGATGCGGATACGTTGGCCATGGCAGACAGGGTGTTTGCTCGTTTCGACCCGCAATATAATTTCCTGCCCGGTTCGGGTTTTCCTGGGGGCGGGCTGGAGATCAGGACGCGGGATGGGCGCTGGCTTACCCGTGAGCAGTCCCGCGCATACGGCCACCCTGAAAAGCCGATGTCCTGGAACGGACTGATCGCGAAATTCCGAGACTGCGCATCCTACGCAGCAGTGCCCGCGACTGCAGACAGGATCGACCGTGCAGTGGCGATGCTCCGGAATCTCGAGCAGGTTTCGGATGTGGCGGAGATTGTAGCGCTGATCGGGTGAAGCGACACCAGCAACAATATTGGGAGAGACAAGTCATGCAGCTTAGAGACAAAGTCGCCGTCATCACCGGGTCCGCTGCGGGGATCGGCAAGGAATCCGCCATGCTTTTCGCATCGGAAGGCGCAAAGGTCGTGATCAGCGACCTTAACGACGCGGCAGGGGAGGCCACGGCAGCGGAAATCCGAGATAAGGGCTATGAGGCCATCTACCGCCGCTGCGATGTGATGCAAGTGGCCGATCTGGACCGGCTGATCGCGTCGGCAGTGGATGCCTTTGGCGGGGTCGATATATTCTGGCACAATGCGGGCACTGCGAGCGCTGCCGTCACCGCTGATGATAGCGGCTATCACCGCCTGCTTACCGAAGCAGACTGGGACCAGCAGATGGCCGTGCATTTGAAGGCTGGGTTCTTCGGCGCGCGGGCCGCGGTCGATGCAATGATGAAGCGGGGCGGGGGCGCGATCCTCTTCACCAGCTCGGCAGCCGCGCTGAAGCCTCCGGTCGGTACGGCGCCGCCTTATCCCATCGCAAAAAATGGGCTGATTTTGCTGGCGAAGATGATGGCGGTGGCGCTGGCCAAGGATAATATCCGCGTCAACGCCATCTGCCCTGCCTCGATCCGCACCGCGATGATCGAAAGGCTGATGGCCAGCGAGGAAACCAAGGGCATAATCGACGATCTGGTGAAGCAGATGCCGATGGGCCGGATATTGGAGATTGAGGAGGTGGCGAAGGCCGCCTTGTTTCTGGTGTCCGACAATGCGTCTGCATTGACGGGCACGATCCTGCCAATCGACGGGGGCAGGACGTCGCTATAGCTTCAGACGCTGGTCATCCCGCTTCCTTGGCGGGTGGGAGGGCCGGGGACCAGGTCAGCAGTACATACAGAAAAAGGGCGGACCGTTAGACGGCCCGCCCTTTCGAAAATCTCGCTGACGCGAAGATTATTCGGCGTTCGCAGCGTTCGAAGCAGCGTTCGCGGCGTTGTCAGCAGCGTTAGCAGCATTCGCAGCGTTGTCGGCAGCGTTAGCAGCGTTCTCGACAACGTTTTCGACAACAGCGTTCGAAGCGTTCGCGGTCTCGTTGGCCGGCTTCTCACCGCAAGCGGCGAGGGCCATCAGGCCGGCCGAAGCGAAAACAACAGCGATCTTCTTCATTGTGTACGGCTCCCATAGCATATTGCCGCGTCTGACATGTTCGTAACATGACCTACGCGAGCGACCCGCATTAACGTGTGCGCTGCACAAATCAATGCTTTTCTGCGTCGGTGAAGCGACGGAATCACGCGACAGGATGTTGTCTACAATAAAAGTTCACTTAATGCCCAGGGATTCTTGCGCGTTGGCGGTTTCGAAAAGTGCAACTGCCCATGCGCTGACATTCTGTTGGAGCTGAGCCCGATCCACCTTGTCCAATGTGTCGTCAGGGGTGTGATGAATGTCGAAATATCGCGTGCCATCCTGTTGAAGATCGATGACCGGGATTCCGGCTTTGACGAGAGGCTCGATGTCCGAACCACCACCAGCTGGCATATGGCTTTGAGCGATGCCGAGAGGAGCCAGTGCGGCAGAAATGCGCCTTGCAAGACCGTCATGTCCCGCAGGTAACTTGTAATCGACGCGCCAGACTCGATCGGCCCCGAAATCGGATTCCATCACCAAGGCATGCGGTTCAACTCCATGAGCCGTGAAATAGGCTCGGCCGCCGTCTCCGCCCACTTCTTCTGCGCCCGCCATCAGAATGCGGATCGTGCGGCGAAGCGGGCCGGCTTTGGCCGCGTGAAGCGCCGCTGCCGCGACGATAGCGCAGCCCGACGCGTCATCGATTGCACCTGTGCCCTGATCCCAACTGTCAAGGTGACAAGCTGCAACGACAATGCCGGCTGTAGGATCATTGCCGGGGAGTTCGGCGATGACGTTCCCGGAGGGTTGATCCTTCAGCATTCTGGACGTGAGCGTTAGATGAAGACGGACAGGCTCGTTTCTGGCCAAGATGCGGGTCAGTTGGTCGGCATCGGGGATGCTGAGCGCGGCAGCGGGGATCGGCTTCACGCCATCTGCCCACATCTGAATACCGCTGTGCGCCTGACGGTGGTGGTCCGTGCCGATCGAGCGAATGAGAAGGGCGGCGGCGCCTTTTCTGGATGCGATGCTGGGGCCTTGCCGCCGGGTCGCGCCGAAATATCCGTAGGAACTGCCATCCTGAGTCGCCGTCATGCCGTGGCTGACGAAGGCGATCTTGCCTTTTAAACTGCCGTCGGGAGCGGCCTCCAGCGCGGCGAGCGTTGGGAAATAGGCCACCTCAGCTTCAATACCCTTATCCGGAGTGGATGCGCTGTTGCCCAAGGCCGCAAGCACCAGCCGCTGGGGGAAGGGGGATGTGACATGCGCCTCGTCCTTTCCACGCAGCCACACCGACATTCGGTATGGTTCGGCCCGAACATTGGTGAAGCCGAGGCGCTTCAGCTTCGCGACGGCCCATTCACGTGCCCGTGCTTCCTGCGGCGTGCCCGCAGGTCGGGGACCCACCTCAGTGGTCAGGCCCTCGACGAAATCCCATGCCACGCTGTCTTGTAGCGCGGATTCCCGAATCGCTTCACTGCGCGATGTCGCGGCCGCGACGGCAAGGGGGAAGAAGATGCTGCCGAGAAGGAGCGCAGCAAAGGTGCCCGATCGGATTTTCTGCATGGATGAAGGCTTAGCCAGCCATCCCCCATTTGCCAATGGCTCCGGGCTCCGCTAACTCCGCCGGGATTTTCACGTTTAGCCCTTCGGAGCAGCTTCAAGTCATGTCCGCCTCTTCGCAATACGCCTTCGTCATGAAGAACATGACCAAGAGCTTCCCCGGCGCCCAAAAGCCGGTGCTGAGCAATATCAATCTGCAATTTTATCGCGGCGCCAAGATCGGCATCGTCGGTCCCAACGGTGCGGGTAAATCCACGCTGATGAAGATCATGGGCGGCATCGACAATGATTTCAGCGGCGAAGCCTGGCCGGGTGAGAATATCACGGTCGGTTACCTGCCGCAGGAACCGCAGCTCGATCCGACCAAGAACGTTCTTGAGAACGTCAAGGACGGCGCGCGCGAGATCGCGGACAAGATGGACCGCTTCAACGAGATCAGCATGATCATGGCGGACCCGCCGGAAGATGCCGATTTCGACGCGCTCATGGAGGAAATGGGCACGTTGCAGGAGCAGATCGACGCGGTCGATGGCTGGACGCTCGACAATCAGCTTGAAATCGCGATGGAGGCGCTGCGCTGCCCGCCCTCAGACTGGTCAGTGGAAAGCCTGTCGGGTGGTGAAAAGCGCCGTATCGCGCTGACCCGCCTGCTGATCCAGAAGCCGGACATCCTGCTGCTCGACGAACCGACCAACCATCTGGATGCCGAGAGCGTCGAATGGCTGGAAAACCATCTGAAGGAATATGCGGGCGCGGTGCTGATGATCACCCACGACCGTTACTTCCTGGACAATGTGGTGGGCTGGATCCTGGAGCTCGATCGCGGAAAATATTTCCCTTATGAGGGCAACTATTCCACTTACCTTGAAAAGAAGGCCCAGCGTCTGGAGCAGGAATCCCGCGAGGAATCCGGCCGTCAGAAGGCGATCAAGGACGAACTGGAGTGGATTCGCGCAGGCGTCAAAGGTCGCCAGACCAAGTCCAAGGCGCGTATCAAGAAGTTCGAAGAACTGGTTGCCGCGCAGGAGAACCGCACGCCCGGCAAGGCGCAGATCGTCATCCAGGTACCCGAGCGCCTGGGCGGCAAGGTGATCGAGGCGAAGAACATCAGCAAGGCCTATGGCGACAAGCTGCTGTTTGAGAATCTTTCCTTCATGCTGCCGCCCGGTGGCATTGTCGGTGTGATCGGACCCAACGGTGCGGGTAAATCGACCCTGTTCAAGATCATCACCGGGCAGGAAAAGCCTGATTCGGGTGAGATCGACATCGGTTCGACTGTGCGTCTGGGCTATGTCGATCAGAGCCGCGACCATCTCGACCCGTCGAAGAATGTCTGGGAAGAAGTGTCGGATGGGCTCGATTATGTGAAGGTCAACGGCCACGACATGTCGACCCGAGCTTATGTCGGTGCCTTCAACTTCAAGGGGCAGGATCAGCAGAAGAATGTCGGCAAGCTGTCGGGCGGTGAGCGCAATCGCGTCCACATCGCCAAGATGCTGAAGAAGGGCGGCAACGTCCTGCTGCTCGACGAACCAACTAACGACCTTGACGTCGAAACGCTGGCGGCACTGGAAGAAGCGATCGAAAATTTCGCGGGCTGCGCCGTCGTCATCAGCCACGACCGCTTCTTCCTCGATCGCCTGGCGACGCACATCCTCGCTTTCGAGGGCGACAGCCATGTCGAATGGTTCGAGGGCAACTTCGAAATGTATGAGGAAGACAAGCGCCGCCGCTTGGGCGACGCGGCGGATCGTCCCACCCGACTGGCTTACAAGAAGCTCACCCGCTGATATTCAGCGGGGGTGAGCAGTTGCAGAGATTGCAACCAGGGCTGCGCCTTTCGCACTTGCGAGATGATATGCTGCACTGCACATAGATGGGGCCTTTCAGGCATCCTCTCCTAAAACTTTCAGGCCGGCCCTATGGGTCGGCCCTTTTTTGCATTGAAGGACCGCCCCTATATCCGCTCGGCGGAACTGAAAATCTAACGGCGAGCTATCAGCAGGTCGGGCGCTTCTGAAAAGATGTAAGGCCTTCGGCGGCTACGTCGCTGACATCAATCCGAACGACCTGCGCAGCGGGAGGGCCCTGATGAGCGAGGGCTATGAATTGTTCGACAGCTAGCTCACTCCCTTCAACAACCGCTTCGACGTTGCCATCCATGCGGTTGCGTACCCACCCGGCAAGGCCAAGGGTGCGAGCCGTGTCTGTCGACCAATTGCGGTAAAATACGCCCTGCACGCGGCCCATGATCGTCAGGTGTCGGGCAACGATGCCCATCAGTGCACCCGCTTGATCCAGGTCTGCCCGTCGCGAACCTCGACCTTGAAGTTCTTGATCGATCCGACGAGGTCCGAAAGCCGCTTGAACCCATAGTTGCGCGTATCGAAGCTGGAACGATTGCCTGCCAATTGGCCGACTTCGCTCAGCCGGGCATAGCCCTGCTCGTCGCGTTTCACGGCATTATAAGCATCAATCAGCAGCTTCAGCAGTTCGGGTGAAACTTCCGTACCCTCGCTATTTTCGTCCAAGTCGTCATCTGGAGCGGGCTCGGCAGGCTGTTCACGCAGCAGGGCTGCGACATCGATGAAGCGGGTGCAGGCGCTGCGAAAGGCGTCTGGAGTCTTGTCCGATCCGAAGCCATAGACGGGGATGCCCTGCTGACGGATACGCGTGACGAGGGGGGTAAAGTCGCTATCGCTCGACATGAGGCCGAAGCCGGTAACTCGCCCGCCCGCCATCAGGTCCATGGCGTCGATGGTCATCTTCATGTCTGTCGCATTCTTCCCCTTGGTGAGGTCGAATTGCTGTTGCGTTTCGATGGCCTGGGTAACTGCTTGCCGCGCCCAGCCCTTCAGAGCGGGTTTGCTCCAATTGCCATAGGCGCGGCGGATATTGACCGTGCCCAACTCGGCAAGCACGGTCAGAACCGGGTCAAAATGATCCGCAGAGGCATTGTCGGCGTCGATCAACAGGGCGACATTGCCGCCACTGGGGATCGGCGACGACATCAGGCGGATTCCAGCGCCGCCGGATGAAATTGTCCGCTGGTTTCGTCCAACAGATGAAGCTGGCCGTCGGCGATCGCGAAAAATGCTCCGACGAGCTTCAACTCTCCGCTCTTCTCCTTGGCGCGGACGCAGGGGAAGGTCCGCAGATTGGCGAGGCTGACCTTCACGCCTTCCTGTTCCATGGCGCGATGAGCATCGCGTCCACGATCTTCGCCGAACTGGGCGATGACCGTTTCCCGGGCATCGTCCAGCATGTCGATCCAGTTGTGGATGAAGCCGCCTTCACCGGGAGGCGCGTCCTTCAATTCCTGGCTAAGAGCCGCCTTGCAGCCGCCGCACTTGCCATGGCCCATCACGACGATCTCGCCTACCTTCAGCACCTGAACGGCGAATTCCAAGGCCGCCGAAACACCATGATGGCCGGGGGTCGTCTCGAACGGCGGTACGAGCGCAGCCACGTTGCGGACCACGAATATCTCACCCGGGCTCGTGTCAAATATCTGCGCGGGGTCGACCCGGCTGTCGGAACAGGCGATGACCATGACGCGGGGGCTCTGCCCTTCGCTCAGTTCATCCCATCGTTCGCGCTGCTGAGTCCAGCCGGTGTTGCGGAAACGGCGATAGCCTTCGAGCATGTCAGAAAAGTCGGTCATGCAAGAGTCTCTGCCTAACAATCTGGGGACTGGCAAGTCTGTGCTTGGGTCGCTATTTGGGGCGCATGACCGACAGCGCCGCGATCCCTGTGCCAACCCCGCCGCAACGTGCCCGCAAGCCCGATTGGATCCGGGTCAAGGCGCCGACCAGCCCTGGTTACAATGAAACCCGCAGGCTGATGCGCGAGAAGGGGCTTGCAACCGTCTGCGAAGAAGCCGCCTGCCCCAATATCGGCGAATGCTGGACCAAGAAGCACGCGACGGTGATGATCCTGGGCGATGTTTGCACCAGGGCCTGCGCCTTCTGCAACGTCAAGACCGGCATGCCGCGCAAGGTCGATCCGAATGAGCCGCAGAATTTGGCCGATGCCTGTGCGGAGATGGGCTTGGAGCATATCGTCATCACCTCGGTCGATCGCGATGATCTGCCGGATGGCGGCGCTTCGCAGTTCGTGAAGGTGATCGAGGCGCTGCGCCGCACGACTCCGGATACGACGATCGAGATTCTGACGCCGGACTTCCGGAACAAGCATGAACGAGCCGTCGAGATGATCGTGGCCGCGCGGCCGGACGTCTATAATCACAATCTGGAGACGGTGCCCCGGCTCTATCCGACGATCCGACCCGGCGCGCGTTATTATGCTTCGCTGCGTCTTTTGGAGTCGGTCAAGAAGCTTGATCCGTCGATCTTCACCAAATCGGGCATCATGCTGGGGTTGGGCGAAGAGCGGTTGGAAGTGCACCAGGTCATGGACGACATGCGTTCCGCGGACATCGATTTCCTGACCATGGGGCAATATCTGCAGCCCACGCCCAAACATGCCAAGGTCATGGAGTTCGTGACGCCGGCGGCGTTCAACGCCTATGCAGCGATCGCGCGGGCAAAGGGCTTCCTGCAAGTGGCGTCGAGCCCGCTGACCCGGTCCAGCTATCATGCGGGCAAAGACTTTGCCGAAATGCGTGCCGCCCGCGAGGCGCAGTTGGCCAAGGCAGCACGCTGAAGCAATGCCCAAGCATCACGAAACAAGGCCGCTTCCCTACACGCCGGACCAGATGTTCAACCTGGTTTCCAATGTAGCGGCTTATCCCGAATTCCTCCCTTGGGTCAGTGCTATCCGGGTCCGTTCAGATAGCGACTCCGAAATGGTCGCGGACATGATCGTGGGCTTCAAGGGCATCAAGGAAAGCTTCACCAGCCGTGTGCACAAGCATCGCCCCGATTTTGTGCGGGTGGATTATCTGGAAGGCCCGTTGAAGCACCTCCACAACCAATGGCGTTTTCGGGACGACGGAAAGGGCGGGGTGCTGGTCGATTTTGAGGTGGAGTTCGAATTCAAGAACCGGCTGTTCGAAATGCTCGCCGGGCAAATGTTCGACAAGGCTCTGCGTAAGATGATCGGCGCGTTCGAAGAGCGGGCGGCTCAGCTTTACGGCGACTCGGGCAACAATAGTTCGAGCGCGCAGAGCGCCGCCTGAAGCCTGACGCCGCCGCGGCCGCTATCTTCGAAATGATGCATGTCAGCGACGACCTTGTCGGGGTTGCCGCCACGTTCAGCACGAGCGAACACGACGGTGCCCACGGGCTTCTGCTCTGAGCCGCCGCCCGGGCCTGCAATCCCGGTGATGGCCACAGCTACATTAGCGTGGCTTTTGGTGAGCGCACCCTGCGCCATCGCCCAAGCGGTTGCGATCGAGACCGCACCGAAAGTTTCCAGAACATCCTGAGAAACCTTGAGCAATTCATTCTTCATGTCATTGGAATAAGTGACAAATCCTGCCTCGAATACCTCTGAAGAGCCGGCAATTTCGGTGAGCGCCGCAGAGACGAGGCCACCAGTGCAGCTTTCCGCCACAGCAATGGTGCGGCCAGCGCGGCGGTTGGCGATGATGACGCGTTCGGCCAGTTCGACCAAGGGCGCGGGAAGAATGCTGTCGGGCATGGCGTTAGAATAGCGCGGGGAGGGAGATGGTTGCAACCGCCTGCGCAGCAATACCTTCGCGGCGGCCAGCGAACCCCAGCCGCTCGGTCGTGGTGGCTTTAACGCTCACCCGGTCCAGCGGAATGGCAAGGATTTCACTGATCCTGGCGCGCATCGCGTCCCGGTGGGGGCCGATCTTGGGCGCCTCACAAATGATGGTGAGGTCGATATGATCGATGCGCCCCCTGCGCTCCGCGACCCGAACACTGGCATATTCCAGGAAGCGCGAAGATGCGGCCCCTTTCCATTGCGGATCGGACGGTGGAAAGTGGCTGCCAATGTCTCCTTCCGCCAATGCTCCGAGCAGTGCATCGACGATGGCATGGATTGCGACGTCAGCGTCGCTATGGCCTGCGAGCCCCCGGTCATGCTCGATCTGGACGCCGCCCAGCCAAAGCTCCTCACCAGCAGTAAGGCGGTGGACATCATAGCCCAAGCCGACGCGAGTCGTTCGCTGGCTGTCGAGCCATGTTTCGGCCCGGTTGAAATCCTGCGGGTAGGTCAATTTCTCCAGCCTTTCATCTCCGGTGACGAGAGTGACGTCATGGCCTCTCTGGCGAAGCATCTGCGCGTCGTCGGTTGCCTCGCGTGCGCTGTCCCACTCGCGGTGCGCGGCGAGAATGGCTTCGAAATGAAAGGCCTGTGGGGTTTGAACCCTGAAGAGGCCGGAGCGATCGACCACCTCGCCCACATGATCCTCAGTGCCGCGGATAAGGGTATCGGCGACCGGCAGAACAGGCACGGCTCCTGGCGCGGTATCAAGCGCGGCTAACAGACGATTGATCACATCCAAGGGCAGAAAGGGACGGGCGGCGTCATGGATGAGCACCCGTTCGGCTCCTCCGGCCGACGCAATTGCCTCCAACCCCGCTCGAACCGATCCGCGACGGCTGTCTGCGCCCTGGATCAGGGCAGCTCCCTGGCCTTCGTGGATTAGCGCGGTAACAGTCTCTTCCTGTCCTTCGCCGATGACGAGCATGATGGCATCGATCGCCGAATGAGCGCTTAGTGCATCGACGGCATGGGTAAGGACGGCTTTGCCGCCGATCTGGCGGAATTGCTTGGGCAGGTCTCCACCCGCGCGGCTGCCCTGGCCAGCGGCGACGACCAGCGCGACCACCCTGTAGTTACTACCTGTCATGTCGCGCCTGTAGCCGAGGGTGGTGCGCTCCGCCAGAGCCGCTTGCTTGCCGTGGGGCCGCTTTTCGGCTAAGGGCTGCCTGTTTTTTAGGCAAAGTTGGTGATGCGTACTCTTTCCCCCATTTCTGTCGGTCCCGTGACGATCGACATGCCCGTAATCCTGGCGCCGATGACTGGCGTTACGGACATGCCCTTCCGTACTTTGGTCCGCCGCTATGGCTCGGGCTTGAACGTAACCGAGATGATCGCGACCGCAGCGATGATCCGGGAGACGCGGCAATCGCTGCAGAAGGCTGCCTGGCATCCCGTGGAAGAGCCAGTATCGATGCAGCTCGCCGGTTGTTCCCCGGTGGAGATGGCGGAAGCGGCGAAGCTGAACGCCGATCGGGGCGCAGCGATCATCGACATCAATATGGGCTGTCCGGTCAAGAAGGTCGTGAATGGCGACGCAGGCAGCGCGCTGATGCGGGACCTGCCGCTCGCCGCCGCTCTGATCGAAGCAACGGTCAAGGCTGTGGATGTGCCTGTCACCGTGAAGATGCGGATGGGCTGGGACCATGGCAGCCTGAACGCACCTGAACTGGCGCGGATCGCGGAGGATCTCGGGGCGAAAATGATCACCGTTCACGGCCGGACCCGCTGCCAGATGTATAAGGGCAGCGCGGATTGGGCTTTCGTGCGGAGCGTCAAGGATGCCGTCTCTTTGCCCGTGATCGTCAATGGTGACATATGCTCCATCGAGGATGCTGAAACGGCGCTGGACCAGAGCGGAGCAGATGGTGTGATGATCGGGCGGGGCGCCTATGGGCGGCCGTGGCTGATCGGGCAGGTGATGCATTGGTTCAGGACGGGTCAGCGGCTAGACGATCCGTCACTGGAAGAGCAATATCGCCTGATCACAGAACATTATCGTGCGATGCTTGATCATTATGATGGCTTGACCGGCGTTAACATGGCGCGGAAGCATATTGGTTGGTACACGAAGGGCCTTCCGGGATCGGCGGAATTCCGCAACGCGGTGAATCAGGAACCGGAAGGGACAGTGGTGCTCGATATGCTAGCGCGCTTCTACGAACCGCTGATTGCACAGGAAGGGCCAATCGAGACGCGCAAGGCGGCATGACCATGCCAATGACGACCATCCCGCCGCCACGCATGCAGCAGGATGGGCCTTCGCTATCCGAACTGATGACCGCGTTACCGGTGGCGACCCTGGTGGTGGCGCCGGACAACAGCATCGCGGACGCCAATGTCCGGGCGGAAACATTGCTGAACATGGCTCGTTCGGCAATTGTCGGCAGCGACGTTTCGCGGACGATCCGCATGGCGGAAATGGGCGCGCGCTTTGATATCTGGCATAGCAACAAGCCCATCGCGGCTTATGATGTGAAGGTGCATGCGGGGCGGACCGCTGAGATGGAAGTGGACCTGATGATCGCGCCGATCATCGATCATGAAGGATGGCGCGTCGTATCCATCCATTCTCAGAGCCAGGCGCGGAAGATCGGCCATCGTGGAACGGCGGGCGGCGCGCGGTCAGCCATCGGCGCTGCCGCCATCTTGGCGCATGAAATAAAGAACCCGCTTTCGGGAATACGGGGCGCAGCGCAATTGCTGGAGTCGGGCAATGGCGGCCGGGACTCAGCCCTGACGCAGTTGATCTGTAATGAGGTGGACCGGATCGCCGCGCTGATTGATCGAATGCAGGATTTCACGACCGACCGCACGTTGGAATGTCACCCCGGCAACATCTATCCGCTTATCGATCGCGCCGCCAATATTGCCGCTGCGGGATTTGCAAAAAATATCAGGATCATAAAGCGGTATGATCCATCTCTGCCATTTGCGATCATCAATGACGACGCGTTGGTTCAGGTGATGATCAACCTGTTGAAGAACGCGGCGGAGGCGCTGGAACATAGCGAAAAGCCTCGAATCCGTGTCGAAACCGCCTTTCGTCACGGTGTGTCGGTCGTGGTCGGGGACGGTAAAGGCAGCGCGGTGCTGCCGATCGAGATATTGGTCATCGATAACGGTCCCGGCGTCCCGGAACATATTCTGGATCACCTCTTCAACCCGTTCATAACCGGCAAGCGGGATGGACAGGGACTTGGCTTGGCTCTCGTAGATAAGCTGGTCCGGGACATGAACGGCTTCGTCCAATATTCACGCGATCAGGAAGCGGGAGAGTCAACCTTCCGCATCCTCTTGCCCATGGGAATGCCTTGATGTCTGTCACCGGTTCGATCCTCGTTGTCGATGATGATCCGGCCATTTGCGTCGTGGTGGGTGAGGCGCTGCGGCGGCAGGGGCACAAGGTCAAGACTGCAGCTTCGATCCGCGAGCGCAGCGCATTGATCGACAGCTTTTCCCCCGATGTGCTGATCACCGACGTCATGCTGCCGGATGGCGATGGGCTGGACGGCGTCGCGGATATATTGGAGCGCAAGCCTGGCCTGAGCGTCATTGTCCTATCGGCGCAGAACACCTTGAACACGGCCATCCGGGCGACGGAGAAGGGGGCTTTTGAATATCTGCCAAAGCCCTTTGATCTCAATGAACTTGCGCGGGCGGTTGGCGACGCGCTGGGCACAGGTAAGGCCAAAGCAAGCGAGGAGGCGGAAGGCGCGCTGCCGCATGACGGCTTGCCGCTGGTCGGTCGCTCTCCTGCGATGCAGGAGGTCTATCGGACCATCGCACGCGTGCTGTCCAATGATCTTTCCATTCTGGTGCTGGGCGAGTCTGGGACCGGCAAGGAACTGGTTGCCGAGGCTATCCACAGTCTCGGTCAGCGCCGCACGAAGCCGTTCGTCGCGATCAACATGGCAGCGATTCCGCGCGAACTGATCGAAGCTGAATTGTTCGGATATGAAAAGGGCGCCTTCACAGGCGCGAATGTACGGACAGCGGGGAAGTTCGAGCAGGCGCAGGGCGGGACGCTCTTCCTCGACGAAATTGGCGACATGCCGATGGAGGCGCAAACGCGGTTGTTGCGCGTCTTGCAGTCGGGTGAGGTGACGACCGTTGGCGGATCGAAACCCGTACGCGTGAACGTCCGCATCATCGCCGCGACGAACAAGGATCTACCGCGGTTGATCGAGGAAAATCGGTTTCGGCAGGATCTTTACTACCGGCTCAATGTCGTGCCTATCTCGCTGCCAGCGCTGCGGGAACGGCGTGAAGACGTGATCCTGCTGGCTAAGCATTTCCTTGACCGTGCTGCGCAGGAAGGGCTCCCGCGCAAGGCGTTGTCTGATGACGCTGCACAGCTTTTGATGGCCTATCATTGGCCCGGCAATGTGCGTGAACTGCAAAATCTCATGCAGCGGCTGGCGGTGCTCAGCCGTGAAAATGTGATCGCTGCCGACGTACTGCGCAATAGCCTGCCGCTCGATATGATCCCTGCCGACTATGCGGCGCCAGCGGATCAATTGGGCCAGGCCGTGAGGGATTGGGCAAAACGGCAATTGGGCATCGGGCTGGGTCAGCCCAACCGGAACCTGCATGACGATCTGCTCGCGCTCGTAGAACCGATCCTGTTGCAGGAAACGCTGGCGAGCGTGGACGGTAATCAGATCCGCGCCGCGGGCCTTCTTGGGATTAATCGGAATACGCTTCGGAAAAAGCTGACCGACTATGGGTTGGATCCGCTCCAATTGCGGGTCGCGGACTGATCCTGGGACGAGCCGATGCAAGTGTCCGCCCAAGGGACAAATCCGTCAAATTACTGTGTTTGAACAAGCACGGGGTTGTTGTAAGAAAGCCACTATGCAAGGTGCAGTGACTCTCTCCACGCGAGGTCGGGCTTGGAAGAGATATTTTCCGCCCTTTCTTCGTCGTCACCTGGCTCCGCTGGTTGAGACGATCACGCTCCTCCTTTTTCTTGCGACCGCTGGCCTCACCTATTTCCTGCTCTCGGGTCAGGGGCAATCCTATACACTACTGACGCCGCCCATCGTCGCCTTGCTGCTGGTGGGCAATCTCGTTCCGGCAATCGCGTTGCTGGTTCTGCTGGGAAGACGGGTGGCGAAGCGCCGTGCAGCGCAGTCTGCGATCGGGAGCGACGGTCAGCTTCATGTCAGATTAGTCGCCATCTTCTCCATCGTCGCCAGCGTGCCGATGCTTCTTGTGGTGATCTTCGCATCATTACTGTTCCAATATGGCGTGCAGTTCTGGTTTTCCGACAGCGCCCGCGGAATGTTGCAGAATGCGAGCGACTTGGCCCGCGGCTATTATGAGCAGAATTTGCGGGAGGTGGGCGACGAGACCGTCACCATGGCCAGCGATCTGCGCGACTATCTAACGCAGTCGAAGGTTTCGAGCCCCCGCTTCGCAGAAGGCTATATCTACCAAGTCGTGACGCGAAAGCTGAACCGGTCGGCGATTATCGAGGTAGGGAAGGACGGTGTCGCGCGCACCGCCGCTACGGTCGATCCGGACAGCAGGCCGGCTTCTGAAATGCTGTCGGCAGAGGTCGTGAAAAGATTGGAATCAGGCGAGAATGTGGTCGTCGCTGCGAAGCCGAACCAGATCGAGGCTGTGACGCTGCTCTATCCGGGCGCGAAAATCTATCTCTATGCAACACGCGATTCCGGTTCCACGGCGTTCAGCAATGTGGAGCGCGCGCAGAAGGTGCTGTCCGACTACGATATTTTCGCGGCCCAGTCCCGCGCGTTACAGCTGCGTTTCAACATGGCGTTGTTCGTGGGATCGCTGCTGCTTGTTGGGATAGCGGTCTATATCGCGCTCACTGTCGCGGACTGGATGGTCCGCCCTGTGAACGAGCTGGTGACGGCGGCGCGGCGTATCACGGCCGGGGACTTGTCAGCGCGTGTCACCAATCCCCAGGCGCGCGACGAAATCGGTACCTTGGCCTCGGCCTTCAATCGGATGACCCAGCGGCTGGAGGCCCAGACCGGCGCCCTCGTCGCCGCCAATAGCCAGTTGGACGAGCGGCGTGCCTTTATCGAAGCCATCCTTTCAGGCGTGTCGGCCGGGGTGCTGTCGGTCGATCGGGACGGGATCATCCTGCTGCTGAACAGCTCAGCGGCGGCTATTCTCGTGAAGGATGGGGACGATCCGGTGGGTCGGCCGCTGACGTCGGTATCGCCTGAACTCGCCGCGCTCATCGCTTCGGAGGAGGGGGCGGGCATTGTCCAGACGCGCGCTCACGGCGAAGTGCGGACGCTGGCGGTCAAGGTCTCGGAAGATGCGTCGCGGCACATCCTGACCTTCGACGATATCACGCAACAGCTATCGGACCAGCGCCGCGCCGCATGGTCTGATGTGGCGCGCCGCATCGCTCATGAGATCAAGAATCCGCTGACGCCCATTCAACTCGCTGCCGAGCGGCTGCAGCGCCGCTATGCAGACGAGGTTACGAGTGACAAGGCGACCTTTACCCGCCTGACCGGCACGATCGTCCGCCAAGTCGGCGACTTGCGGCGCATCGTCGATGAATTCTCGTCCTTCGCTCGCATGCCCAAGCCGGTTTTCCGGCGCGAGGCAGTCGCGGACATCGCTCGTCATGCGCTGTTCCTGCACGAGGTTGCGCATCCCGATGTGCGGTTTGAATTTCACAGCGCTTCACCCAATATGGAGCTAGTCTGCGACCGGCGGCAGCTGGGTCAGGCGCTGACCAACATTGTCAAAAATGCGGTGGAGGCGATCGAGCCCAAGCGCGAACCCCCTGAAGGCGAAGTGCGCGGGCATGTTCGGATGACGCTCGGGCAGGATGATGGACATCTGCTGATCGAAGTCAGTGACGACGGCATCGGCCTTCCGCCGGAGCGGGAGCGGGTGCTGGAGCCCTATATGACCACGCGCACCAAAGGCACGGGTCTCGGCCTCGCGATCGTCAAGAAGATCGTGGAGGAACATATGGGCGAAATTCGCCTTAGCGATGTGGATGGCGGGGGCACATGCGTGACGTTGCGCTTCCCGTCAGCTGCATTGGAGAAATTGGAAGAGGGGCAGGTTGTAGCCCTGCCTAAAGGAAAAGTGACGGCCAATGGCGCTTGATATTCTGGTAGTCGATGATGAAGAGGACATTCGCGACCTGGTCGCGGGTGTGCTTGAGGATGAAGGCTTTTCCGCCCGCACCGCCGCCAATAGCGACAGCGCGATCGAAGCGCTGGATGCGCGGCGGCCTTCCCTCGTTTTGCTCGACGTATGGTTGCAGGGATCAAAGCTTGATGGGCTGGAACTGCTCGACGAGATCAAGCGCCGCGACCCTACCATTCCTGTGCTGATGATTTCAGGGCACGGCAATATTGACACGGCGGTCGCGGCAATCCGCAAGGGCGCGGCGGACTTCATCGAAAAGCCGTTCGAAGCCGATCGACTGCTGCATCTGGTTTCGCGGGCGACCGAGACCGAAAGGTTGCGTCGTGAAAATCAGGTATTGCGCGCCCGCTTCGGCCAGGATGACGAACTAACCGGCACATCGGCCGCGATCAACGCTGTGCGCGCAACGATCAAGAAGGTAGCGGGCACCGGAAGCCGGGTGCTGATCTCAGGCCCTGCGGGTGTCGGCAAAGAGGTGGCGGCACGGATGCTCCATAGCTGGAGCGGCAGGGCCGATGCGCCCTTCATCATCGTCGCTGCGGCGCGAATGGACCCTGACCGTGTCGAAGAGGAACTGTTCGGCGTCGAGGATCCAAGTGGACTGGTGCGCCCTGGCTATCTGGAGCAGGCCCATGGCGGAACGCTCTATCTGGACGAGATCGCTGACATGCCGCTCACGACCCAGGGCAAGATATTGCGGGTGCTGACGGACCAAAGTTTCACGCGGGTCGGAGGGCAACGGCAGGTAAAGGTGGATGTGCGCGTGATTTCGTCCACTGCCCGCGATCTGGGCGTGGAAATCGAAGAGCGACGGTTCCGCGAGGACCTCTTTTATCGCCTCAACGTCGTGCCGCTTGTCATTCCCCCACTATCGGATCGGCGGGATGACATTCCGCCACTGGTGGAACATTATCTCGCGCGCTTTGCAGCCGATCGCCGCGTGCCATCGCCGGAGATCGCAAGTGACGCCATGGCTGCGCTCCAGGCGAATGAATGGCCAGGAAATGTTCGCCAACTGCGCAACGTCATCGAACGCACGATGATCCTTGCGCCAGGCGAGCGGATCGGTCGGATCGAACTGGACATGCTGCCCAACGAGTTGACCAGCAATGGTGCGGGCGAAGGTATGGGCCAGTCTGCGATCATGGGAGCACCGCTCCGGGAAGCTCGGGAGAGTTTCGAGCGCGAATATCTGCGCATCCAGATTCGGCGATTTTCAGGCAATATCTCCCGCACCGCGACCTTCATCGGCATGGAGCGTTCGGCGCTGCATCGCAAGCTGAAGCTGCTAGGGATCACGGACGGCAAAGACAATTGACGAAATACCGTGAACTGTCACGCATCTGGGGCATGGACGGCTCTTCGCAATTGCGGTAGTTTCCGAGTTGCTTCCGGCAGGCGGAAGCAGGCAAGACACCCTGCCCAGGGGTGCGAGAGCGGGTAACGTCCCGCCAATAAGGTGAAGACCGTGGCAGAAAAACTCAACAATCTTCAGGACATCTTCCTGAACAACCTGCGCAAGAGCAAAACTCCCGTGACCATGTTCTTGGTCAAGGGTGTGAAGCTGCAAGGCATCATCACCTGGTTCGACAACTTCTCCGTCCTGTTGCGGCGCGATGGCCAATCGCAGCTGGTTTACAAGCATGCGATCTCGACGGTCATGCCTGCGCAGTCGATGGACCTTACCGACCTGCGCAAGGCGAGCGATGGCAATGCGAAGCCCAGGCTACTGCAGGAAATCTTCCTCAGTGCAGTGCGCAAGTCAGGTAGCCCCGTGACCATGTTCCTCGTCAATGGCGTGATGCTGCAGGGGGAGATCGCTGCTTTCGATCTGTTCTGCATGCTGCTGGAACGCGACGGGATGGTTCAGCTGGTTTACAAGCACGCCATTTCCACGGTTCAGCCTCTCCACGCGCTCGACCTGAGCGGTGAAGGTGAGGGTGAGGATTGATCAATCTATGTTCGTCCGGCCCGTCTTCTGATGAAGCGGGCCGGCGCCTGATGCGTTAGGCGATCATGGCGGTCTTCAATCGTGATTCTTCCGATGAAGTGTCGCGCGGCGCGCGCGCTGTCGTCGTGCGTGCTGAGACTCACGGAGCCGAGCGGCGTGACAGTGATGCGCGGCTCGAAGAGGCGAAGGGTCTTGCGCTGGCGATCGGCATCGATGTGCGCGCCGCCCAGGCGTTTCGGGTGCGTGATCGCAAGCCGGCGACGCTGTTCGGCAGCGGCCAGGTCGATCAGATTGCGACCTTGGCGCGGATGGAAGAGGCCGAACTGGTCATTGTCGACAACGCGCTCAGCCCGGTTCAACAGAGCAATCTGGAGAAGGCCACCGAGGTCAAGGTGATCGACCGCACCGGCTTGATCCTGGAAATCTTCGGCGAGCGGGCGGCAACCAATGAAGGCCGGCTTCAGGTCGAACTCGCTCATCTTGATTATCAGGCGGGGCGGCTGGTGCGTAGCTGGACCCACCTAGAAAGGCAGCGGGGCGGTTTCGGCTTCCTCGGCGGCCCCGGTGAAACGCAGATTGAAGCGGACCGACGTATGATCCGCGATCGCATGGCGAAAATCCGTCGGGAACTGGATCAAGTCACGCGCACGCGCAGCCTGCATCGCGCGCGCAGGCAACGTGCGCCATGGCCGGTGATCGCGCTGGTCGGCTATACCAACGCCGGAAAATCCACTCTCTTCAACCGGATGACCGGCGCGCATGTGATGGCGGAGGATCTGCTCTTCGCGACTCTTGATCCGACTATGCGCCAGATTGCACTTCCGGGTTTGGACAAAGCCATCCTGTCGGACACGGTTGGATTTGTCTCCGACCTTCCGACCCAGCTTATCGCCGCATTTCGCGCGACACTTGAAGAGGTGCTGTCCGCCGACCTCATCATCCATGTCCGCGACATTGCGCATCCCGACAGCGATGCTCAGCGGGACGACGTGATGGACGTTCTGAGCGAGCTTGGTGTGGCGGGGGAAGGCGCGCTGGAAGGGGGCGAGGAGGGGGACGACCCGCCGCCGATCATCGAAGCATGGAACAAACTGGATCTGCTGGATGAGGATGCGGCCGAGCAAGTGCGAGAAATGGCGGTGCGGCGGGACGACGTCGTGATCCTGTCGGCACTCACCGGGGAAGGGGTAGATGATCTGCAACGCACGATCAGCGGCCGCCTGACGGCGGGTGCGCAGGTGCATCAACTGCGGGTGCCGCTAGCTGATGGCGCTGCGCTGGCATGGCTGCATGAGCATGGCGAAGTCGTCCGTACCAAGGCTGCTGATGGTGAGATGATCGTCCATGTGCGGCTTTCCGAGTCCGCGCTTGCGCGCTTTCGGAAGCGCGCCGCCAACTGACTACCGACTATCTTTGGCAAGTTGACGCTTGGCTTTCTGCCAAAGCTCCTCCTTGCCATCTAGGGTCAGAGCAGTGAACTCTTCACCTGCAATCTCTTCCATCGCCCTGAACCTGGTTTCGAACTTTGCGTTGGCTGATCGCAGTGCGGTTTCGGCATCAACCTTGAGGTGTCGGGCGAGATTGACGACGGCGAACAGCAAGTCTCCTATTTCTTCCTGATGCTCGTCAGGCGAGGCGGCGTCGTGGACCTCTTGCAGTTCTTCCTCAATCTTGGCGAGGACGCCTTGCGTGTCGGGCCAATCGAAGCCGGTTCTGGCGGCACGCTTCTGGAGCTTTTCGGCGCGTAGCAATGCAGGCAGCGCAGAGGCGACTCCCGCAAGGGCACTGCTGTCGGGGTCGCGATCGGCTCGTTCGGCAGCCTTGATGGCTTCCCACTGGGCGTGGCCATGTTCCCGCGGGATGCCGTCGCCAAAAATGTGCGGGTGGCGGCGGATCATCTTTTCTGTGACGCCATCGATTACGTCCTGCAGCGTGAAGTGGCCTGCCTGCTCAGCCATTCGGCTGTGGAATGCGACCTGTAGCAGGAGATCGCCCAATTCGTCGCGGAGGGCGGGCATGTCGTTGCGCTCGATGGCGTCGGCGACTTCATAGGCTTCTTCGATGGTGTAAGGCGCAATGCTGGCGAAGTCCTGCTGGATATCCCAAGGGCAGCCGGTTTCGGGATCGCGCAGCCTGGCCATGACATTGGCGAGCGGCATGATGTCAGCGGGGCTTGCCTCTTCGTGGGCGGTCATGGGAGTCCTGAACTAATGAATGAATTGGCGAGAAGATAGAAGTTGAGGGGGGAGATGGCCATAGCCTGAGATAGGTGTTCCTGCCGGTTAGAGAAGTCACTATCTGTCCCCGATAGAAATGACACCTCTGAGGACAGCAGGGGCTGCGTTGAGCCCTCGGGATAGCGCAGCGCAGACCCTGCTGGAAGCGTGACGTCGAGCGGAGGGGCATGGACCCGCTGCGCAGGCAGCGGGCTCGGTCAGAGCCAGTCAAACAGTCTCAGCGGGCCTTCACAAACTCGAGCGTGCCGCGTGCCCGCAACTCGGCCTGGCTGAGCCGGGGACCGCGCTTGAGCTTGGGACCGCCCAACCGGCGTCCATCGATCTTTACGGGCGCCGGCGCCTCCGGCTCGGGGAACAGATGCGCGGCCTGGTCTTTGCGGGCAGGGGCATAGTTGTTCCGCTGCCGGTGATGCGGCGTGATCGCTTGGATCTGCTTTGCCAGGACCAGTGCCGCGTCCAGATGTTTGTTGTCGACAATGGCCGGTTGATTGATCCGGGGCATCTTGTCGAAGAGGCTGTAGGGAAGGGAGCGCCCATCGTGGCGTATCTCGACCGTGCCATCAGGGTATTCACAAACATCTACGCGCTTGCGCGCCAGTGCCTTGCTGATCGGATTCGGCTCCAGGAGGAACAGCACCTTGTTATAGTGTAATGTCAGCGCCGCTGTAACCGTCCGTTGTTCGCACCAGACCATGACGGAATGCAAATCATCCCGCGGTGCCAATGGGCGGTGCAGATCACGACTGCTTGCTGCCGGGCGAGCAAAGCGCGCATTGTGCCCAACCATGTAGCTCGGCAGAAAGACGTTCGCTTCTGCGATCGACGAGATACCTTCCAGGCGCATCGCTTTGACCAATCGATCTTGCAACGTGCCGTTCGCCCGCTCGACCCGGCCCTTGGCCTGCGGCGAGTTGGCGCAGATAATCTCGATGTTCAGCGCATCGAGCGCGCGCCCGAAATGCGTCATGCCATCGCCCTTGGCGGTCGCCTTGGCGTTGCGAAAAACCGTGTGCTTGTCGGAATAAAAGGCCACCGGCTTGCCGTGCTGATCGATATATTCGCGCGTCGCTTCCATGTAGGAAAAGGTGCTTTCGCTCTCGACCATCTTGAGATGCATCAGTTCGCTGGTCGCGTCGTCAATGTAGACAAGCAGCGTGCAACGCGGACCGCGATCCTCGAACCATTCGTGATCAGAACCGTCGATCTGAATCAACTCGCCACGGCACTCCCGCCGATGGCGGGGCTGATAGGGGCGAGAACGACGCGCGGCGCGATCCAGCCAGATACCCGCCTCGATCATCATCTGCCGCAGCGTCTCGCAGCCCACCGCAATGTCGTGACGCTCCGCCAGATATTCTCGGGCCAGGGTCGGCCCGAAATCCGCATAATGCTCGCGGACCAGCGATAGGATCTGTTCGCGAAAGGCATCGCTGTGACGCCGGTTGCTCGTCCGACCACGCTTGCGCGACACCAGGCCTGAAGCGCCTTCGGCGCGCAGACGCTCAAGCAACCGGAAAATCTGCCTGCGCTTCAATCCCAGCAGCGTTGCCGCATCCTCAACCCGAAGCGCGCCGCGCTCCACGCGCATCAATGTGTCAAATCGCGAAATCTCGCCATGGCTCATCGCCACCACCGTCATAAGCGCGTCCTCCCGAACTGCCAGGAGGACCATGCCACCGAGCTCTGCTAAGGACGCCTCAGAGTGTCATTTCTATTCAGCAGAGGGGTGTCATTTCTATCCGGCGCTTACAATAGGTTTGGTCGATAATATATATTATGTTAAATCTGTGCATGGGCGATGGAGGGAATTGCGCCCCGATGATCGATGGCTCGGCGGGTTGAGCGCTTTGACCCGGGTGATGGTTTTGACCCGGCCGATGGTTTTGAAGGTCGAGGGTTCTGAAGGTCTGTTGGTTTGATGTGGCGCTTGTTGGATGGTCAATTGTTCGCCGGGCTGTTTTGATCGCTTGTCCAGCTGCCACGTTCTGCCTGACGGTCAACCATCCTCAGTCTTCGCGTATCTGGCTGTGGCGCTGGGTGTCGCGCATGCGGATGTAGATGATCAGCGAGATCGCGATCATCACCGTCACATAGATGTAGAAAGCCTGCTCGATGCCAGCCTGCTTGAAATAGAGCGCCACGAACTCCGCGGTGCCGCCGAATAGCGTGTTCGCCAGCGCATATGGTAGCGCGACGCCCAGCGCGCGAATGTGCGCCGGAAAGAGTTCCGCCTTTACCACAGCGTTGATCGATGTGTAGCCGGTGACAATGATGAGGCCCGCCATCACAAGCAGACCCGCGACCAGCGGATCGCGCGTGACGGCCAGCGTGGCGAAGATCGGGTAGGTGAAAAGCACGCCCAGGACGCCGAAGCCGATCATAAGCGGTTTGCGCCCAATCCGGTCAGACAATGCTCCAGCAACCGGTTGTAACATCATAAAAAATAACAATGTTATGCCATTGATCTGCGATGCAGCTTCGCGGCTGAGCCCGGCGGTATTGACCAGAAATTTCTGCATGTAGATGGAATAGGCATAGAAAGCGATCGTACCGCCTGCCGTGAGCAGCATCACCGTCAGCGTTTCGCGCGGATGCTTCGTCACCAGTTCGACGAGGCCCGAACGCGGCGCGGCCTCCGCCTTGGCGACATGAAAGCTTTGTGTTTCACTGAGGCCCCGGCGCAGCCAGAAGACGATGACCGCCAAACCGCCGCCAATCAAAAAGGGTATGCGCCAACCCCAGGCGTCGAGTTGCTGATCGGTCAGCACGCCTTGAAGGATTAGCAGCACGCAAATTGCCACAAGTTGACCGGCTATCAAGGTAACATATTGGAAACTGGAATAATATCCCCGCCTGTCGCGGCCAGCCATCTCAGACAGGTAAGTCGCGCTGGCGCCATATTCGCCACCGATCGAAAGCCCTTGAATAAGCCTGGCGACGACCAAGAGCAGCGGCGCGCCAACACCGATCACCTCATAACCTGGTGTCACCGCAATGATGAGCGACCCGGCGCACATAAGCGCGACCGACAGGGTCAGCCCGCTCTTGCGCCCATGCCGATCTGCATAGACCCCCATAGCCCAGGCGCCGATCGGTCGCATCAGGAAGCCGACCGCGAAGATACCGGCGGCGCTCAGCAGTTGCGCGGTGCGATCCCCGCTCGGGAAGAAATGCGGGGCGAAATAGAGGGTGAAGGCCGCATAGGCGTACCAGTCATACCATTCGACCAGATTGCCGGTGGAACCACCGATGATCGCCTTTAGCCGCTCGCGCTGTGTGGGCGGGCGATGCGGGAGCGGGGCCGTCATGGCGTCAGCACCATCTCGCCATCCTGCACGCCCCAGCTTTTCAGCCGCGAAAGCAGGTTCATGCCGATGACGTTCACGTCTCCGAAGGCTGGTGAAATGACGATCGGCAAATCGCTGGACCGGATCGGGCCGATGGCAAGGGTGGAAATGGAAGAACGCTTGGCGTCGATCTTGCCATTGGCCGTGAGCATCGACACGCCCGGCGCGGCAAGGTCGAAGTTCAACCCGGCGGCTCGCGCCGAATCGACGGACAGAGCGGTGATGCTGGCGCCGCTATCGATGAGAAAGCGTGTCGGCGTGCCGTTGACGCTCCCTTCCACCCAATAATGACCGTCCGGCGAAATTGGGATACGCAACGCCTGTCCTTCGGCGCGTGTGGGGGGCAGGGGCGTCTCCGGGGCTGAGGAGGCCTGGTCCCCTACCCCTTCCATCCTGCTGGAAAAGAGGCCGGCTTGCTCACCCATTTTGAAGAGGCCGAGGAGGATGGCGAAGATCACCACCCACAACAGCGCCATGCGAACCATCCCGCCAAGCGGAGCGCGCCGCGCAAGAAGAGCCGATCCGACGAGTACGAGCGCCAGGACATACCAGAGGCTGGACATCGCCTGGTCGCCATTCATGCCGTCAGTCCCCCGCCCCGCTGAGTTCAATCACCATACCGTCATAACCGGGTTCGACGCCATCGGGCAGGCTTTGCCGCAATGTCGCATAGTCCATGCTCTGATCCATATGGGTCAGGATAGCGCGGCCGGGACGAACGGCGGCTATGCCATCCAGGGTCAAGGCAAGATGAGGATGCGTAGGATGCGGCTTTTCCCGCAGCGCATCGACGACCCATATGTCCAAACCATCATAGAGGGCGAGCATTTCCGGCGTAAGCGCATGGAAATCAGTAGCATATCCTATCGACCTGCCGCCATATGTGAAGCGGAAGCCGGTCGAGAATATCTCACCATGAGGCTGGTCGGTGGAGGCAATGTCGATGTCGCCGATCCGCAGGCCATCGGGCAGCACATGCGGTTCGATGGTGGGGTGGTAGCCCTGACGGCCTTCAAAAGCGTAGGCAAAGCGCTCGTTCAGCAGCTTGAGCGTCTGGCGACGGGCATAGCCGGGAATGGGGGCGCGGCGATGGTGGTAGAGCTGACGTACATCATCGATGCCGTGGCTGTGGTCGGCATGATCATGGGTCCACAGAATCGCATCAATGTGGATGACATCGGCCGTCAGCAGTTGGGCTCGCATATCTGGCGAAGTATCGACCAGCAGCCGTGTCGTGGGGCTTTCCACCAGGATGGAGACACGGGTGCGGCGGTTCCTGGGCTCGTTGGGATCGCAAGTACCCCAGTCATTGCCGATCCGGGGCACGCCCGATGAAGTGCCGCAGCCCAGGATGGTGAGCTTCAGGCTCATGCGGCTTGCGGGGCTCCGATCTTGCTGAAGAGCGTGCGGAAATTGGCGGAGGTCGCCTCGGCCAGCTGTTCGACGCTTTCGCCACGGAGGGTCGCCAGGAAGCGGGCGGTGTCGGCGACAAATGCGGGCTCGCAGGGCTTCCCGCGATGAGGCACGGGCGCAAGGAAGGGCGAGTCCGTTTCGACCAGCAGCCGGTCAAGCGGCAGGCGCGCGGCGGTTTCCTGAAGGTCCTTCGCGTTCTTGAAGGTCACGATGCCGGAAATGCTGATGTAGAAGCCAAGCTCCAGTGCCGCGTCGGCGAAGGCCCCGCTGGCTGTGAAACAGTGGATGACGCCTGGATAGGCCCCCTTCCCCATCTCGTCCCGCATGATCGCGAGCGTGTCCTCCTCGGCATCGCGCGTGTGGACGATCAGCGGCAGGCCGGTCCGGCGCGAGGCGGCGATGTGGGCGCGGAAGCTATTCTGTTGCCGCTCCCGGTCGCTATGGTCGTAATAATAGTCGAGGCCCGTTTCACCGATGCCGATGACGCGCGGATGACCTGCGCGCTCGACCAGCTTGGCCGTGTCGATATGGGGATGCTCGTCCGCTTCATGGGGGTGGATGCCGACTGTCGCCCATACATCGGGCTCGTTCTCGGCGGTGGCGAGAACCGCGTCCCACTCGCTTTCGCGGGTGGCGATGTTGAGCATCAGATCGACGCCAGCACCCCGCGCACGTTCAAGCACATTCTGCTGATCTTCGATCAAGCCTTTGTAATTCAAGTGGCAATGACTGTCGATCAGCATCGGATCAGGCATCCGCTTCGGTGAGTTCGAGGCGCGGGAAGAGCGGCTTGGGCGGGCTAAGCGTGAAGCCAGCGGCGCGCAGGTCTGCGTAGAAGTCAGAACCGATCACCGTGTAGCCTCGCCCCTCCCCGCTGATGCCCATCTGGTCGAGCAGGGCCGCGGCGCTGCCTGGGATGATGGGCTGGACCATGATGGCGAGGCTGGCGATGGCCTCGTAAAGCGTCGCAAGCACCGCCTCCATGCGGGCCGGGTCTGTCTTGCGGAGCGCCCATGGGGCCTGCGCGTCGATATAGGCGTTGCAGGCAAAAACCGCGCGCATCCATGCCTCGATCGCGACCGAAGGGGCCAGATCGGCCATGGAGGACTGGAAGGTTCGGGCCGCTTCGGCGATGGTCTTGAGAAGTTCGCTGTCAACATCCTGCGCCGCGGGTTCCGGCAGGCGGCCTTCCAGATTCTTGGCGATGAAGCTCAAAGTGCGCTGGGCGAGGTTGCCGAAGCTGTTGGCAAGATCGCTGTTGGATCGGGCGACGATCGCCTCTGCGCTGTAGCTGCCGTCATTGCCGAAGGTGACTTCGGAAAGCAGGAAATAGCGGAGTTGATCGACGCCGAAGCGATCGGCAAGTTCCATCGGATCGGCGACGTTGCCGACCGACTTGGACATCTTTTCCCCTCGGTTGAGGAGGAAGCCGTGGCCGAACACCTGTTTGGGCAAGGCAAGCTTTGCACTCATCAGGAAGGCTGGCCAGTAAACCGTATGAAAACGCACAATATCCTTGCCGATGATATGCGTAATGTCGCCGCCTTCCGACCAGTAGCGGGCCATACGTTCGGCGTCATCGGGATAGCCGCACCCGGTCAGATAATTGGTGAGCGCGTCGACCCAGACATACATGACATGGCCGTCGCTGCCCGGCACCTTCACGCCCCAATCGAAGCTGGTGCGGGAGACGCTGAGGTCAGACAGGCCGCCTTCGACAAAGCGCATGATTTCGTTGCGGCGGCTGTCAGGCTGAATGAAATCGGGCTGACTGTTGTAGAGGTCGAGCAGCTTTTGCTGATAGGCAGAGAGGCGGAAGAACCAGCTTTCCTCGACCGTCCATTCGACCGGTGTGCCCTGCGGTGAGAGCTTTTCGCCACCCTCCCCTTCGACGAGTTCCTTTTCGTCGTAAAAGGCTTCGTCGCGGACCGAGTACCAGCCTTCGTAGCGGCCGAGATAAAGGTCGCCATTGGCCTCCATCGCTTGCCAGATCGCCTGGGACGCGCGATGATGATCGGGCTCACTGGTGCGGATGAAACGATCATAGCTGATATTCAGCCTGTCGTTCATATCCTTGAAATAGCCAGACATTTCATCCGCCAGGGCGCGCGGTTCGATGCCCCGGTTGCGGGCCGCCTGCGCCATTTTCAGGCCATGTTCGTCCGTGCCGGTCTGGAAGAAGACGTCGCGGCCCATCATCCGCTGGAACCGGGCTATCGCGTCAGTGGCGATGACCTCATAGGCATGGCCGATATGCGGGCGGCCGTTGGGATAGCTGATGGCGGTGGTGATCGTGTAGGGCTGCGACATGGGCCTTCCCTAGCGGCTGTTGGGGCTCGCGCAAAGCCGCTTTTCAGCGCGGTTCAGGGGCCAGCGCCGCGACATGACCGGCCAGTTCGAACGCCACCGCCACAGGATCGAGCGAGAGGATGATTGCGCCGCCTGCAAGATGGCGCGCGGCCTCCCACCGTTCCAGCGCGACACCCAGCGCCGGGCCGCTGCGCTGACGGGCGGCGTCGGCGATCAGGGCGGGAACGCGCTCAAGAAAGGCTTCATAGCGTTCGCGGGCGGCCTTGCCCGAGAGCGCCTTCGCGAGGATCAGGCGCTGGCGATTGCCGGGGTCGCCTTCGCGCGCGATGCTGCGAAGGATGCTGTCGATCTGCGCGATGTCGAGCCCCGCGTAACGAAGCGCCTTGCCTGGGGCGCCCTCGCCCAGGGCGGCGAGCGTTTCGATCTCATCCACCGGCAGGTCCGGCTTTTCGCGGCGCAGGACGGCGCGCATATTGTCATCGCTCAGCGGGTCGAAGCGAAGGGTGCGGCAACGCGAGCGGATCGTGGGCAGCAGGCGGCCGGGCGCATGGCTGACGAGCAGGAAGAGCATGTCGGCGGGCGGCTCCTCCAGCGTCTTGAGGAGCGCATTGGCCGCGCCGCGTTCCAGATCATCGGCGCTGTCGATCATGACGATGCGGCGGGGCGAGAGGGATGGCGCGGACTGGATCAGCCGCTGGAGGCCACGTACCTGATCGACGCTGATGTTCCGGGCGGTGCCGCTTTCCTTTTCCAGGCAGTAGAGCTCGGCATAGTCGGGATGCGCATCGGCTTCGATGAGCTTACGGACGGGGTGATCGGTCGGAACGCCAAGGCCCGGCGTTTCGGGAACGGGGCCGGCCGCCTCGGCGAGCAGGCGTATGGCGAGGGCGCGCGCGAAGCTGGCCTTGCCGATGCCGCGCGGGCCCGCGAGTATCCAGCCATGGTGCATGCGGCCGCTCCGCGCGGCGGTGAGCAGCATGTCGGCTTGCGCGTCATGGCCGAGGATGGTCGTCATGGAAGGAGGTCGTCGAGCGCGGCTAGCAGACGGGACGTCACCGCGTCGGGATGACCCGATGCGTCGATGGCGCGAATCCGCTCCGGCTCCTGCGCGGCGAAGCGGGCGAAGGCGCTGGCGACGCTGGTATGAAAAGCTGCGTCGCGGCCGCCGATGCGGTCGGTGGCATCACCGTCGCGGGTCCATGCGCGCTGCTGGGCTTGGGCTTCGGGCAGGGAGAGGATGAAGGTGCGGTCGGGAAGGAAACCGCCGCTGCCGATGCGATGAAGCGCGAGTATGTCGGCGTCGGTGAGGTCGCCCATGCCTTGATAGGCGCGGCTGCTGTCGAGGAAACGGTCGGACAGGACCCATGCGCCGCGATCGAGCGCAGGACGGATCGTTTTTTCGATATGGTCGGCGCGGGCGGCGGCGAACAGCAGGGCTTCGGCGCGCGGGCTCCAGCGGTCGGCATCGCCGGTCAGGAGCAGGGCGCGGATCGCCTCTGCGCCGTCACTCCCGCCAGGCTCGCGGGTTTCGACAACCTCCAGCCCTTGCGCGCGCAGGGCGGCGGTGAGAGCGCGCAGTTGCGTCGATTTGCCTGCGCCCTCCCCGCCTTCCAGAGTGATGAAACGACCCCGCGTCACCCGAAGAAGGACTTCAGGCCGTTCCAGAGACGGCCGAACACGCCTGCTTCAGACACATCCTCGCCTGCCACCAGCGGCAGCACCTGCGGCGGGGTGTCGGGGGTGGAGACGATCAGTTCACCGATCTTCTGTCCCTTTGCGATCGGCGCCTTGATCGGGCCGGTATAGGCGACCTTCACCGAGACATTGCCAGACGCGGTGCGGGGAAGCGTTACCGCCATGTCCTGCGGCGCGACGAGTGGGACGCTGGTGGAACTGCCGAGTTGGACTTCAGCGGTTTCGACAGTCTGGCCCTTCTTGAAAAGCGGCTGCGCCTTCCAAGCCTTGAAGCCCCAATCCATGAAGCGGACCGATTCGGCGACGCGGCCGTTGAAGGTGGGCAGGCCCGCGACGACCATCACCAGACGGCGTCCATCCTGTTCGGCGGAGCCGGTGAAGCCGTAACCGGCCTCTTCGGTATGGCCGGTCTTGAGGCCGTCAGCGCCCGGCACCTTGCCGAGGATGGGATTGCGATTCGCCTGCGCGATATCAGAGCCGCCCATCGTCTTGCCCCATGTAAAGGCGCGAGTGGCGTAGAAGCGCTTGTAGAGGTCCGGCGTTTCCTCGATCGTCGCTTCGGCGAGGCGGGCGAGGTCTTCGGCGGTCACATAGGTGACGCCTTCGTCCGGCCAGCCATTGCTGGTGCCGAAATGGCTGTTCTTGAGGCCGAGGCGCTTGGCTTCATCGTTCATCAGCGCGACGAATGCCTGCTCCGTTCCGGCGATACCTTCAGCCAGAACGACGCAGGCGTCGTTGCCGGATAGGGTGACGATGCCATGGAGCAGATTTTCCACCGATACCTGCTCGCCAGCGGAAAGGAACATGGTCGATCCGGCGGCGGGGCCGTGCCACTGCTTCCAGGTTTCCGGCCGCACGGTGAATTTCGTGTCGAGCTTCAAATCGCCTTTCTGAATGAGGCGGAAGGCGACATGAGCCGTCATCATCTTAGCCATCGAAGCGGGCGGCATGCGCGTTTCGCCACCCTTGTCGTACAGCACCGCGCCAGAGGAGAGGTCCTTCATATAAGCGATCGGCGCCTCGCTTGTGTAAGGCGGCGCTGCAGCCGTGAGTGGCTGCGCCAGCAATCCGACGAAGAGGAGAGCGGCAACGGACTTTTTCATGAGGACTGCCTTCGCACTGGTGGATTCGGGTGATGAGAATGCCCTGCGTCAGTCATTAGCCATGACAGACACATTCTCAAGAGGGCTGGCACAAGCGGATTGTCCGAACGCTGCTATTGCCGGACGGCGTCGGCCAGAAGACCGACGGACAGGGCGTAGAAATTGGAGCAATTATAGTCGAGGATCGCCCGGTAATTGCTGGTGAGCAAGTAGGCGGTCTTACCCGGACCATCGGGTTCCAGCAGCGTCGCCATCACGCCGTCCGCAGGCCAGCTGCCGCCGCTGGGCACGATCCCGCGGCTGCGCCATTCGGCCGTGGTCAGCCAGCGGCTGTGGCGGTTGAAGACGCGGGGACAACGCGCAGGTGTCGTTCGCGCGGCCACGCTGGCACGGTTGAAGCTTTCGGGCACCGACACGGCCACACCCCACGGCTGACCGCGCCGCCATCCTGCGTTCACGAAATAATTGGCGATAGAAGCAAGCGCGTCAGCCTCGCTGTTCCAGATGTCGACGCGGCCGTCGCCATCCCCATCCTTGCCCAAGCGCAGATAGACGCTGGGAAGAAACTGCGGATAGCCCGTCGCGCCGGCCCAACTGCCGACCAGACGGCTGCGCGGTACGCCATTGTCCAGCATCTTGAGCGTAGCGAGCAATTCAGGTTCGAACAGGCTGCGGCGGCGCCCCTCGTAGGACAGGGTCGCCAGCGACCGGATCAGGTCGAAATCGCCCACATAGGAGCCGTAATTAGTTTCATGGCCGTAGATGGCGACCATGATCTCTTCCGGAACGCCCGTCTCCGCCTCGATCCTGGAAAGCCGGGCCCGGTTCGCCAGATAAGCGGTCCGCCCACGGCTGATGCGGGCGGCATCGACATGCTGGCGGCGATACGGCTCAAAATTGGGAATGGGGGAATAGGCCCCTCCCCCCGGCTGGCTCTGATCCAGCTGAATGACTCGGGGATTGGGTGTCAGCGTCGGAAAGACGGAATTGAGTGTCGCGGGGCGAATGCCCATTGCGCTAGCCTTGGGACGCAGAGACTCCAGATAAGAGCGGAAGCCAGCGTCTTGCGCCATGTCCTGCGTCATGCCAGCGCCCGCCATCAGGCTTCCCGCCGTGATGACGGCGAAACGCAGCAGAAGCGAGTGAATGGTTGAACGCATTAGAGAATCTCCCTTTACCCTTTGTGGCACAGCGAAGCGGGGAGGCGAAATCCCCCTCATCGCCATCTTCGTGCAAGAACGCGTCGAAACGCCATTTCGGTCATTTTGCGCTTGGCTTGGCGACAAGGTTCGCTAGGAAGCTCCCGCAAGGACAGGTGGCCGAGTGGTTTAAGGCAGCGGTCTTGAAAACCGCCGTGGGTTTACGCTCACCGTGGGTTCGAATCCCACCCTGTCCGCCAGATTTCGCAAAGATCGTTACGCGGCTCGCTGCTACTTAACTCGCGTTAAAGATGAGCGCTGGCCGTCATGCTAACATCCTCTTTCTCGATCGGGAGGTTGTGATGTCAGGCAGTACAGACGCACGGTATCTTTTCCAGCGTGCGCGGGAGGAAGCCGCCAAGGTAAACAATGCCTTGGCCCGACACGCTCCTGCCGAGGAGATTGCCGCCCATCGCGAATTGGCCCTGCGCTACAAGGTCAGGGCGCTGGCTGCTTCATGCCCTGACCAGGTTCTGTACGAAGCGATGGAAAATTTCGAGGTGCCAGGCGATCAGGCAGCAGGAAAGTCGGCGCATTAAGCCGATTGGTCCCAAATTCTAAAGAAAAACGCCCCCGAGCAAGGGATGCCGGGGGCGCGACCTGTATGCTGTCGGGCATCCAAATCGCGCTGGGCTCTAGCAGAGGACATTGGGCGCGGCAATCTAGAAGATGCTGCATTCCGTAGCGTTATGGGGCGATAGCGGCACTCGGTTGAGCCGCCGCCTGCCGGTTGGACAAAAAGGCCAATTGAAATCCCAGGCGCTGTCCTCACATGGAGCCATGCACAGCAAAGGCCAGATGATGGACAAGGGAAAGCAGGACATGGTTCAACCCGTCAAGCACTGGCCGCGCCGGTCACCGATCGAAACCGGGGCGCTAGGCCGCTGTCCGCGATGTGGTGAGGGGCATATTTTCCGAGGCTTCCTGACCTTGCGGGAACGGTGCGAGGTGTGCGGGCTGGATTATTCCTTCGCGGACCCTGCAGATGGCCCAGCGGTTTTCGTGCAGCTGTTCGCCTGCGTCCCCGGCGTCATCTTTATAGTGATGCTGGAGATATTGGCCCGCCCGCCATTGTGGGTGCATATCGCCGTGGGCATTCCGGTCCTGATCTTGACAACCGTGCTGCCATTGCGGCCGATCAAGGGTTGGCTTGTGGCGGCGCAGTATGTGACCAAGGCGCAGGAGGCCGGGACCGCCGACCTTTGGGCGAAGTTGCATGGTGATGCGGCAGACGACCGGCCCGAATAGTCGACGCGCTTGGGCGACTTAGACCGCCTTTGGGACGTCATCTCAGCGCAAGCTGGGATTTAGAAAGCGCCCTTCTCCAGCCTGAGATCCCAGCTTTCGCTGGGATGACGGGGAAGATGTCAGCGCTGTTCCCTTTAACGACCCAGTATCAGGCTAGTGCGCCGTGGCAGTGCTTGTATTTCTGCCCTGAACCGCAAGGGCATGGAGCATTACGGCTGATGTCGAGATTTGCGAACTCGCCGGACTGCGCATTGCCCACCGGCGGGCGCGGCAGCGTCGTTGTGATTCCGCCAAGCTGGCCCGCGTCAATGTCGCCGCTGTTATCCTCGCCCGAGAAGGGGTCGATATGAGTGGTGATGAAGTCGGGTAGCACTGGAAGGTCGAACTCCGGCAGGGGCTCCTCCATCCGGAACTGAACCCGGGCGATCGAGCCGGTCACATCTTCGCGGATATTGCCGAGCATGCGCTCGAACAGGGCAAAGGCTTCCTGCTTATATTCGTTGATCGGCGTCTTTTGCGCATAGGCGCGCAGGTGAACGACCTGGCGGAGCGCGTCTAGCGTCGCGAGATGTTCCTTCCAGTGATGATCCAGGCTCTGGAGCAGGATCGATTTTTCGATCATGTGCCAGTTTTCCGGATCGATCTCCTTCACCTTTTCGGCCACGGCTTCGTCGGCGAGCGCGTTCAGCCGTTCCTCGATCATCTCGGGATCGACGGCGTCTTCGGCCAGCCAGGCGTCGAAATCAGGCTCCAGTCCAAGGATTTCGGCGGTACGCGTCTTGAGCTTTTCGATATCCCATTGTTCGGGATAGGTGCCCGGAGGGCAGGATGCGCCGACCAGATCATTGACGGTCTCATGGCGCATGTCGGTGACGACATCGTCCACCGTGTCAGCGTCCATGATGTCGCTGCGCTGTTCGTAAATCACCTTCCGCTGGTCGTTCATGACGTCGTCATATTCGACGACTTGCTTGCGGATGTCGTAGTTGCGCGCCTCAACCTTCTTCTGCGCGGTCTCGATCGCCTTGCTGAGCCATTTGGACGGAGGCAGCGCCTCGCCATCCTCCAGGTTCGAGCGGATCATCTTCGCGAACATCGTGTCCGGCCCGAAGATCCGCATCAGGTCATCGTCGAGGCTCAGGTAGAATCGCGACAGGCCAGGGTCGCCCTGACGCCCTGAACGGCCGCGCAGCTGGTTGTCGATGCGGCGGCTTTCATGGCGCTCGGTGCCAAGCACGAAGAGGCCGCCGGCGGCGAGCACTTCCTGCTTTTCCGCCTCGATCTCGGCATCGATGCGGGCAATGGCCGCTTCGCGCTCCGGGCCTTCCGGCATGTCGCGCAGTTCGTCCTCGACCCGGAACTCGAGGTTGCCGCCCAATTTGATGTCGGTACCGCGACCCGCCATGTTGGTGGCGATCGTCACCGCGCCTTTGCGGCCCGCCTGCGCGACGATATGCGCTTCGCTTTCGTGGAAGCGCGCGTTGAGGACGGCGTGCTTCACGCCTTCCTGCGTCAGGAATTCGGACAGCATCTCCGACTTCTCAATCGACACGGTGCCGACCAGGACCGGCTGTCCCTTTTCGGCGTGGACCTTGATGGTCTTGGCGATGCCGCGGAACTTGTCTTCCAAGTTCTTGTAGAAGCTGTCTTCCTCATCGACACGCTGCACCGGCCGGTTGGTCGGGATGGTGACGACGTTCATCTTGTAGATTTCGTAGAATTCCGTGGCTTCGGTCGCCGCTGTACCGGTCATGCCGCCGAGCTTGGGGTACATACGGAAATAATTCTGGAAGGTGATGGAGGCGAGCGTCTGATTTTCCGGCTCGATCTGAACCGCTTCCTTGGCTTCCACCGCCTGGTGCAGGCCGTCCGACCAGCGGCGGCCGTCCATCATGCGGCCGGTAAACTCGTCGATGATGATGACCTTGTCGTCTTTGACGATGTAATCGATGTCGCGGCGGAACATGACGTTCGCGCGCAGCGCCTGGTTCACATGGTGAACGACGGCGGTGTTTTCGAAGTCGTAGAGGTTTGCGCCTTCCAGCAGGCCGGCTTCCTCCAGCATGCGCTCGATCTTTTCGGTGCCGTCTTCCGTCAGGGTGACGGTGCGCTGCTTCTCATCCTTCTCATAGTCGGACTCGTCGAGCCGCTTCACGATGGCGTCGACAGCCACGTAAAGCTCGGACTTGTCGTCGGTCGGACCAGAGATGATCAGCGGCGTGCGCGCTTCGTCGATCAGGATCGAGTCCACTTCGTCAACGATGGCGAAGTTGAAGGGGCGCTGCACCATCGACGCGCGATCATACTTCATATTGTCGCGCAGATAGTCGAAGCCGAGTTCGTTGTTCGTCGCGTAGGTGATGTCGGCATTATAAGCCTCGCGACGCTGATCTTCCGACAAATTGGGGACGATGACGCCGGTTGTGAGGCCAAGGAAGCGATAGACCTGGCCCATCCAGTCGCAGTCGCGGCTTGCCAGATAGTCGTTCACAGTAACGACGTGGACGCCCTTCCCCTCCAGCGCATTTAGGTAGGTAGCGAGCGTCGCGACGAGCGTCTTGCCTTCGCCGGTGCGCATTTCGGCGATTTCGCCACGATGGAGAACGATGCCGCCGACCATCTGCACATCATAATGCCGCTGGCCGAGCGTGCGCTTCGCGGCCTCGCGGACGGTGGCGAAAGCCTCGGGCAGCAGGTCATCCAGGGTTTCGCCCTGGGCCAGGCGCTCGCGGAACTTGGCGGTCTGGGCCGTCAGTTCCTCGTCGCTCATCGCGGAAATGGCGGGTTCGAAGGAAGCGATGCGATCGACGATCTTGCCCAGCGACTTTACGTAGCGGTCGTTGGACGATCCGAAGACTGACTTGGCGAGTGCGCCGAACATGCAAGTTCCTGACAAAAGGGGGGCGCGCACCCTCTTGAGGGAACGCGCACGGATATGCGCGGCGATTTAGGGTTTGGGTAGGAGATAGTCAATTGAGAGCAGTTGACGGCAGCGAATGTTGACCGCCGCCGCATATCCGCTAATCCGCCCCAATGACACAGCGTTCTCCTCTCGCCCCCGCAGCTTTTCCCCAGCTTCCCCCGATCGCAGGCGTGACGATGCGTGTCGCCCGGGCGCGGTACAAGAATTGGGACCGTTGTGACCTGACCTATGCCGAACTGGCCGAGGGCACGGTGGTGGCGGGCGTCACGACGCAGAGCAAGTGCCCTTCCCCCGAGGTCGAATGGTGCCGTGACGCCATCCCGCTGGGCTCGGCGCGTGCGCTGGTGGTGAATGCGGGCAACGCCAATGCCTTCACCGGGCATCGCGGAAGGGCCGCCGTGGAAGCGATCGCGGCCAAGGTCGCGAACCATCTGGGATGCCTGCCGTCTGATGTCTTTATCTCCTCGACGGGTGTGATCGGCGTGCCGCTGCCGGTGGACAAGGCGGAAGCGGGGCTGGAGGCGGCCTTTGGGGCGCCTGCCTGTGGCTGGGAGGACGCGGCAAATACGATCGGCACCACCGACACCTATGCCAAGGGCGCGCGCACGAGCGCGATGATCGGCGGCACGCGGGTCGAACTGGTCGGGATCATCAAAGGTTCAGGCATGATCGCGCCGGATATGGCGACGATGCTCGGTTATATCTTCACCGACGCGGCGATCGAGGCCAAGCTGTTGCAGCAGATGCTATCGGCTGCGAACAAGCGTACCTTTTCCTGTATTACGGTGGATAGCGATACTTCGACCAGTGACACGGTGCTGGCCTTCGCAACCGGCAAGGCGGGCAACGCTTCGCTTGCATCGATGGACGATGCTGGTGCGGATGCGTTTCAGGCGGCGCTGAGCGACCTTTGCATGCAACTGGCGCATCTGGTGGTGCGCGATGGCGAGGGTGCGACGAAGTTTATCGAGATCATGGTCGAGGGCGCGGAAAGCGATGCGAGCGCCCACCGTATCGGCCTTTCCATCGCCAATTCGCCACTGGTGAAGACGGCGATCGCAGGCGAGGACGCCAATTGGGGGCGGGTCGTCATGGCGGTGGGCAAGGCGGGCGAGCCTGCTGACCGGGATAAGCTGTCCATCCGCTTTGGAACGACGCAGGTTGCTTCGGGTGGTCTGGCCGTCGAAGGCTATGACGAGGCGCCGGTGGCAGCGCACCTCAAAGGACAGGATATTCAGATCGGCGTCGATCTTGGCCTGGGTGAAGGCCGCGCGACGGTGTGGACCTGCGATCTGACGCACGGATATATCTCGATCAACGCGGATTATCGCAGCTGATGCCGATCGAACTGCATGATCCCGTCGTCGCGCTGATGCGCGAAGTTGCGCTTGATGTGATCATGCCGCGCTACCAGAATTTGCGAACCGAGGAGATCAGCGAGAAAGCCGTCGATGACCTCGTCACCATCGCGGACAAGGAAAGCGAGATCAGGCTGGCCGAGGGGTTGGCGAGCATCCTGCCGGAAGCCGGGATCATCGGCGAGGAAGCCTGCGCGGCTGACCCGGCAATCCTGGATCGTGCTGGCGACGGGCTGAACTGGATCATCGATCCGATCGACGGGACCGGCAATTTCGCGGCGGGACGGCCGCCCTTTGGTATCATGATCGCGCTGGCCGATGCCGGGACGACGCTGGCCGGGTGGATATTGGACCCGCTGACAGGGCGGCTGTGCCATGCGATCCTGGGAGCGGGGAGCCATATCGATGGCGAGCGGGTGCAGGCGCGGGAGAGCGGCGACGCCCTACCGGTCGCGGCGCTGGCCGTCTATTTCATGACGCCCGAGGAACGCGCGGACATTCAGCGCCGAGCAGAAGGGAATTTTGCGCTGGTGGATATTCCGCGCTGCGCGGCGGAGCAGTATCCGCGGCTGGTGCTCGGGCAGAATGACGTGTCGGTATTCGCGCGAACCCTGCCATGGGATCACGCTGCAGGCACGCTGTTGTTGAATGAAGCGGGCGGCTGTTGCCAGCGGCTGGACGGGTCACCCTACATGGTAGGCGATCTGCGGCGGGGACTGCTGGGTGCGTCCTCTCGGCGCTTGTGGGACGCGGCGGCGGAGATGCTGTTCCGCTGAGATGAGGATCTCTGGCTCTCCCGGCCCTCCCCCCCCTGAAGGGGAGAGGGAGAAGAGCAGGGTTTACAGGACGCTTTCGATCCAGCCCTTGAGCGCGCTCTTGGGCGCGGCGCCGACCTTGGTCGCGGCAGCCTCGCCATTCTTGAACAGGATCATCGTCGGAATCCCGCGCACGCCATATTTGCCCGGCGCGTCGGGATTTTCATCAATGTTGATCTTCGCGATCGTGACCTTGTCAGCCAATTCGTCGGAGATTTCCTCCAAGGCCGGGCCGATCATCTTGCAGGGGCCGCACCATTCTGCCCAGAAATCGACGAGGACGGGCTTGTCGGCGTCGATCACGTCCGCCTGAAAGCTGAGGTCGGTGACTGCCTTGGTAGCCATATAAGTATCTCCTTCAGTTGGACGGATATCTAGGATGGTGACGCATCCGTCTCAACGGCTGAATGCGGCAAATTCTCCTGCGTGGGGTAAAAGCCCGGCTTGTGCGCTGCAAGGAGATCATGGGGAAGCGTGATCAACCGTGGTGCGCTGGTGTAGAGCAGGCCTGCCTCTATGCGACGGCCGGGGAAAATCACCTGTAGCGCGGCGGCATAGGCCGCCATCTGACGGACATGGGCGATCGGAACTTCGTCGGCCGTAAGCGGAGCGATGCGACCGGTCTTGAAGTCCACCACCTGCACCAGGTCAGGAGAGACGCACAGGCGATCGACTGTTCCGGCGACCACCACCTCGCCCACCGCCGCAGCGACCGGGGCCTCCGCCAAAGCGCCCGGAGCGAAAAGAGCCGCGAATTCGCTATCCTCGATCACCCGCAGCGCCTGGGCGATGACGTCATGACGCATCGATGGGTCCGCCCCTTGCTGCTCCAGCCAGCGATCGGCGCGATCGCTACGCTGGTCCGGCGGCACATCGGGCAGGCGTTCGAACAGTGCATGCAGCCAGCGGCCGCGCTCGCTCGCAGCGCGCATCGCAGGCGTGGGCGGCGGGTAAGGTACGTCATCCTCCACCGGGGCGGATGGCGCGAGAGGCCGGGGAGGACGCGCTTCCTCCGGCGCGGGCTGACGAAGCCAGGAGGGTTCGGCATGGGCCGCCCTCTCGTCAACTGCGGAACTTTCGGGCGAACGAGGCGGGAGGATTTCGCTACCTCGCCAGCGGCGACGCGCGCCCCATAGCGGGTCTTCCTCCCACTCGGCCCCCAAAGCGATCAGCGCATTTTCCACAGCGCTGAACCAGCTTTCGGGTTGAGGCAAACCTCGTGCGCGAGGACCCAGCGATCCGGTGACGATGAGCCTTTCCTCAGCGCGCGTGAGCGCCACATAGAGCAGCCGCCAATGTTCCTCCCGCTCGGCGGCGCGCGCTTCCTCCAGCACTTGTCCGATCGGCCCCAGTCGCTCCGATTTGCGGGGAGCGAGGATCGGGAGGCCGTTCCATGCCAGCGAGTCGCTGCGCGTTCCCGCATCGGGATCAAGACACGCGTCGGCCAGGATGACGACCGGCGCCTGAAGTCCCTTCGCTCCATGGACGGTCAGCAGACGAAGCGAGTCGCCCTGCGCAGCGGCATCGCGGACAATCTCCACCTCACCCCGGTCGAACCAATCGACGAAGCGCTGCAGCGAGGGATGATCGTCGGTTTCGAAAGCAAGCGCCGCGTTCAGCAACTCCTCGATCGGGTCGGCCGCTTCGATGCCCAACCGTTCGATGAGGCGGCGGCGGCCCTCCATGGGGCCAGACAGGATCGCTTCCAAGTAACGGTAGGGCGTGGTGAGGTCCGCGCGGCTTAACAGGGCGCGAAGCGGTGCGAGCAAATCGTCGTCCAACGTGCGGGTGAGATGCTGCCACAGGCCAGTGCGACGGCCGATGGCGCGGGACATAAGATCGTCCTGCGACCAGCCGATCAGCGGAGACACCAGAAGCGCTGCAAGGTTCAGCTCATCTTCGGGCTGGACGGCGAAGCGCAGCGCGGAGAGCAGGTCGCGGACGGCGAGCGGGGCATTGAGACGGAGGCGGTCGATCCCGGCGACGGCTACGCCTTCCTCATAGAGGCGCGCCACGATCAGGCGGGCCAATTCGCTGCGGCGGCGGACGAGGATCATGATGTCACCCGCCGTGACTGGACGGCCGCGACTTTCCAGCATCATGCCGTCATCGATCCATTGGCGGATCTGCCGGGCGATATTCTGGGCGAGCAGCCGTTCCTGATCGGCTGCCCAATCCTCTTCCCCTTCCGCATCATCGGACAGACCGGCGATGGTCGGCTTCCACAGCAGAACCTCTCCGGGGAAGCGGTTGGCGCTGATGTGGCGGACGGCCCCTTGCGGGAGTCCCAGCCGCTCGGCGTTCAGGGTGGCGATCGTGTGATCGACGACGTCCAGCACGGCGGGTGTGGAACGGAAGCTGCGTTCCAGCGACAGGTCGTGGAAGGGATGATCGGCATTCTCGGCGTGGCGCTGGAACAAGATCTGCGCGGCTGCAAATGCCTGGGGACTGGTGCCTTGGAAACCGAAGATCGCCTGCTTAAAATCGCCGACGGTGAAGATAGTGCGGACGCGATCGCCTTTCGCGCCCTCGCCCGCGAAAAACTCGGCAGCAAGCGCGCCCACAATCTGCCACTGGCTGACATTGGTATCCTGCGCTTCGTCTACCATGATATGGTCGATGCGCTGGTCTAGCTTGTAACGGATCCAGTCGGCGATGCCGGGCTGCGAGAGAAGGTCGGCGGTTCGCGCGATGAGGTCGTCGAAATCGACCGCGCCGGCAAGCTGCTTGGCCTCGCTATAAGCGCGGGCATAGGCGCGCCCGGCGTGTAGCGCTTGGGCCAGCAGGTCGGCATAGGCGGCCATCGCCTTGAGGCTCAACAGCTCGGCGCAGCGTGAATGGAGCCGGGCGCTCGCCTCGGCATAGCCATCAACCGGCGGCACCCAGCCCTTGGCGGAAATGATGTCCCCGTCCGCCTTCGCCCAGGCGGCGTGCAGATCAGCCAGCGTCTCAGCGCGCCCGTGGGCGTCGAGTGCGCGCCATCGGGCGATACGGTCGCAGCGCTCCAGCGCACGGCCGGTGCCCCAGTCCGCATTGGCCTGCGCGATCCAGCCGAGCGTGCGCATATCGAACTGCGCCTCGTCACATTCGCTGGCGAGATGGGCGAGAATGTCGCCTTCGGGCAGGCCGAGTTCCTGATTGAGCCAAGCGGAGACATCTTCCGGCAACGCCTCCAGCGCGGGGAGGTGCGACGCGCAGCGCAGCAGGAATTGCTCCGCCCCGCCCTCCCCCAAGCGCAGGCTGATTGCCTGAAGCGCTTCCATCAGGGCATTGTCACGCTGTTCCTGCGCACGCACCACCAGGTCGGCAAGGGTCTGCCGCGCCAACGCTCCCTGCTCGCGCTGATCTAGCGGGCGGAAGCCGGGCGGAAGGTCAGCCTCGAGCGGGAATGCCGTCAGCAACTGCTGGCAGAAGCCGTGGATGGTCTGGATACGCAGACCGCCGCCAGTCGATTCCAGCACTTCGGCAAAGAGACGGCGGGCGCGATCGCGGGCTTCGGGTCCGGACTCCTCGTGAAGCGCCTCCAGATCCGCGAAAAGTTCGCCCTCCTCCATCTGCACCCAGCCCGCGAGGCGATCGTGGATGCGATCGGCCATTTCCGCCGCCCCGGCCTTGGTGAAGGTGAGGCAGAGGATATTTTCCGGACGCACACCTTGCAGCAGCAGGCGGAAGACGCGCGCGGTCAGCACATGGGTCTTGCCGGTCCCGGCCGATGCGGAAAGCCAGACATGTGCGTCAGGTGCAGCGGCCAGCGCCTGCGCGCCTGCGAGCGGCTGAAGGGCGGAAGATCTCCTAGCCATCGTCGCGCCCATACCATTCTTCCAGCCGCATCAACTGGTCATAATCGCCGTAGCTCGCCACTTCGGGATTTACCTGCGCATCGAACGGGGCCTGGCCGGTGAGATAGGCGCCGGCCACCTCCTCGAACCGCGCGTGGACGAAGGAGGTGAAGTCAGCGGTCACAATCTTGTCACGCTTGCCGAGTGGATCGACGGGGCTGTCGCGATAGCCGAACGCGTCGTTCTTCTTGGCGAGCGACCAATATTCAAAACAGCCCGCTTTTTGCGCGCCATCGATGGTAGGGAAACCGCCCCGTTCCGCGATCAAACCAAGCAGCCCCAGTTGCAGCGAATAGCCTGCTTTCACCTGCTTGGCGCTGGGGGGCTTGCCAGTCTTATAATCGACGACCGCGAGCGACCCATCCGGCATGCGATCGATGCGGTCAGCCTTGCCGGTCAGGGTGACGCCCGCAATATCCGCCCGGCCGTCGGTTTCCACCGCCAGAATCGAGCGGCCCGCCGCCTGATCCGCCGCCACTTCCGCGGCGATCCAGCGGATCGCTTCAATAAGGCGTGGCTGCCAAAGGGCGGTGAGCAGCGGGTGGACGTCCGGCCGATCGAACATGGCGCGGGCGCGCGCTTCGAGATCCGCGGGGTCGCGGCGGCCAGACTCGGCCCAATGCTGGAGGATTTCGTGAACGGCCGTGCCACGCCATGCCGGCCCCGCATCGGCGTCGACCGCATCCAGGCGGCTGAGGCGCAGGATGCGTTTGGCGTAGAAGGCATAAGGGTCGGCCTTCAGGCGATCAACGTCGGTTACCGGGATCAGCTTTGGACGCACAGAGGCGGGCGGCACAGGCGCGGGACGGCGGCTGGGCTTGTGAATGGCCGGGCGGTCCAGCGTCTGCGCCAGCGCGGCGTATCGATCTGCGCTCTTCCATTGCGGGCCCGCCATGGCCTTCAACCGCAACCAGAAGCGGGAAGCGACTGCAGGACCTCCAGTGCCCCTCCGGGCGCGGGTGATGAGAACATGAGGAGCGCCAAGCGCACTCGCAAAGTCATGGGCAGCGCGGCCAATGCGGCTTTCCAAGCCGGGCAGTCCGAGTTCCCGCCGGATGCGGGGCGCCAGCCATGGATCGGGCGACGGCAGCCCGGGCCAGGTGCCTTCGTTGAGGCCGCCCAGGATCATGACATCAGCCTGAACCAGTTGCGCCTCGATCAGACCCAGGATGGCAATGCGGGGATGGCCGCCCTGCACCGGACGGACGGACAGGCCGCCGAGCATGTGGTCGAGCAGCGTCGGAAGCGAGCGGATGTCGGCCTGCTGCGGGCCTTCAGCGGCGGCCTGCTCCATCTCAGTGAAGAGATCGGCGGCCGTACGGCCCTGCACGCCCGCCCAGACCGCGTCGCCAGTCAATATGCCGGCCTGTTCACGGATAGCGGCGAGTTGCGCAGGAAAAGACGGGGCGGCGGTGAAGACCTGCTCCAGCGGAAGCAGCAGCGGGCGAGCCGTCTGCCACCATTGCGCCACTTGCGCCCGCAGATTGCCTTGGCGGTCCTCTCCATCGCGTGCGGCGAGCAGGAGGTCGATGCCCTGCAGGCCAGCCGGAGGACGCGGGCCGCGCAGCAACAGGTCTAGGCCACGCACCCCCTCCAGCCACGGCAAGCGCTGCTCTCCGCGCATGACCAGCGGATGTTTGAGCAGGGTCAGCAGCGCGACAGGCGCGAAGCGTTCGGCGACCGCTTCGGCAATGGCGATCAGCAAGGTGCCCGGCGGCAGGCGGGACAGCGGCAGACCGGCGGAATCGTCGGCGCTTATTCCCCACCGCGAGAGATGGGCCGATACGCGGGTGGCGAGTTGACGGTCGGGCGTCACGAGCGCGGCGGTGCGGCCTGGCGTCTCGATGGCTTCGCGTAGAGCGATGGCTATCGCTTGGGCTTCCTCGCCCGGCGTGGCTACCTCCAGCGCGTCGACACCGGCAAGGGACCTGTCGGCAGTCTTGAGATCGCGCCAGCGGCTGGTGAGACGCGGAGGCAGCATAGCGTTCGAGATGTTGCGGCTGCGCACGGCGCGCGCGTCATGCTCACTGCCCCAACGCCAGAGCGCGACATCATCCCGGGTGGCGCTCATCCGGTCCAGCAGGCGCTTCAGGGCATATTGGGGATGCGTTTCATGTCCTGCCGGAGCGCGCCCGGTGACGGGGTCAGGTGGAAAGGGGCCAATCGCTTCCCAAGCGTCCTCGTCCATTTCCTGGTCAAGCCCGGCGAAGACGACGCTGCCGCGCGGCAGAGTAGCGATACGCCGGAGCAGGCTGGCGACGGCGGGCGCCGTCGTGGCGATCCCTGCGGCCATGACGAAGCCGGGCGGCGGTTGCTCACTCCAGCGGGCGCTAAGCCGATCAAACAGGCGATTGCGTCGGTCGGCAAGGTCAATGAGCCCGAGCCGCCCCAGCTCCTCCGGCCAGCGACGGATGAGGATGGAGAAGAGGTCGAGCGACCGCTGCCAATGGCCCGACAGTTCGTCTGACAGGGATAGATTGGCAAGCGCGCTGACGGGCACTCGTTCGACCTGCATCTGATCCAGTACGGCGCCGAGCGCCTGGCCAAGCTTTATTGCCTGAGCGGCATCGACCGGCTGGCTGGATGCCTGCTGCACCATGCGGGCAAGGATCATCTGCCGCCGCATCGGTGCAATGGCAGGCGGGATCGCCTCCCCTTCCCCCAGAGGATCGAGAGCGCCGCCAGCCTGTTCGCCAAGGTCAGGATCACCGATCGCAACCAGCCTCGGCAGCAGCAATCCGCCGCCCGACCGGCGAACGAACGCATCGCTGACTGCGCGGATAGCGCGATTGGTCGGCAACAGGATCATGCCCTGCGCCAACGCCATGGTGTCGCCGCCATGCTGGGCGATGATTCCTGCAGCCAGCGCGTCGGAAAAGGCGCGATGCGCAGGGATGTTGAACAAGGCAGGCCGGGTGCGATCACCCATGGGCGAGCATCGACTCCACGATCGGAATGGCGCGCGGCGTCCCGACATCGAACCAGAGGCCCTGATGCGACACACCGTAGAGGCGGCCTGCCTCGATAGCGCGGTTCCAGAAGATGTTGGTCGAAAAGACGTCGGAAGGCGGATCGGCCAGAAGGCTGGGCGAAAGGATTTGCACACCAGTGAAGACGAACGGCGCAACATGGGCTGTCTTGCGGCGGCTGAGGCGTCCCGATGCGTCCATGTGGAAATCGCCCTGCCCGGTATGGCAATGCGCCCTGGCAAGCGGCACCAGCAGCAGCAGCGCGTCCATGCGATCCGGGTCCCACAGCCGCTGCATCATGCCTAACGTCTCTTGGGGGCCGTCAATCCACAGATTATCGCTGTTCGCGCAGAAAAAGGGGTTGTCGCCCAGCAGGTGACGGGCATGGATCAGTCCCCCGCCCGTCTCCAACAGCTTGGGGCGCTCGTCGGAAATCACCACCTGCAGGCCATTGGCTTGCGCGCGCAAATGCGCCTCTACCGTATCGGCGAGATAGTGAACGTTCACCACCACCTTGCGGATACCACCCGCCGCCAGCCGGTCGAGCGCATGATCCATCAGGGGTTTGCCAGCGACCTTGACCAGCGGCTTTGGCCGGGTTGCAGTGAGCGGCCGCATCCGCTTGCCCAGGCCCGCCGCCATCAGCATTGCCGTGTCGATCATGCCGGGGCCTGATCCTGAAGAGCGGCATGCCGTTTGTCTGCGGGAATATTGGCCGCGAACCACTCCGCGACCGGTGCAACGGCAGGATGCGCCAGATCGCGTTCCAGCAAGTCCCACATACGCGGCAGGAAGGAGAGGTAGCGCGGCTTCCCGTCGCGCTTCCAAAGGCGCGTGAAAATGCCGATGATCTTGGCGTTACGCTGCGCGCCCAGCACCGCATAGGCGGCATCGAAGTCCGCAGGCGGATTAGCAACCGAGCGATAATGATCGAGCATCGCCGCTTCCAGCGCCGGCGGCACATCGCGCCGCGCATCCTGGAGCAGGGAGACAAGATCATAGGCGGGATGGCCCGCCAGCGCGTCCTGGAAGTCGAGCAGACCCAGCCCGCGCGCCTGTGGCCGATCGATCAGCATGATATTTTCGGCATGATAGTCGCGCAGCACCGTGACCGTGGGGCTGGCGGACCGCTCCACGATCGGCAGTACGGCATCCCAGGCACGGACATAGGCCGCCGCATCGACAGGCAAACCGATCGCCGGGCAATACCATTCGGTCAGCAGGCCGGCTTCGCGTTGATATACTTCCCGGCCATAGGGTGGCACCTGAGCAGCGGGCAAGCGGTGGAGATCGGCGAGCAACTCGACTGCGCGGGTGTAAACCTCACCCTCATCGCTCGGTCGGTCGTCCAGATGCTCCTTGACGCGCACGTCGCCGAAATCCTCGATCAGCACCAAGCCTTCATCCAGGTCACGGGCCAATATGGCGGGCGCGGCAAAGCCCTGCCCCAGCAAATGCTCGGCAATGGCGATAAAGGGACGAGGGTCCTCATGCGGCGGCGGCGCGTCCATCAGCACGGCGCGGCGTGCGCCGTCAATCACCCGGAAATAGCGGCGGAAGGAGGCATCGCCCGCCAGTGGGACGATCGCCGCATGCTCCCAGCCAGCAGCGGCGAGGAAAGCGGGAGCGGCGGCGGGCGGGATCATATCTGCGACCATCGGTCCGTCCAAGCGTCCGGCACACACGCTGTCAAGCGCCGAGCGCCATCGGGTTCAATGTCGATGTGGAGCCGCAGCGCATCGGGCCAGGCATCCGGCCCCAGACGATCAGGCCACTCGACGATCAGCAGGCTGTCCATGAGATAGTCGTCAAGCGCCAGCTCCTCTGCTTCCTCCGCATGATCCAGTCGATAAAGATCGACATGCGCGACCGGCAGCTTCACTTCGGGCACATCATAGGGCTGGACGATGGCGAAGCTGGGGCTGGGCGCCTCCCCTTCCAGGCCCAGTCCTTCCAATATGCCGCGAGCGAGCGTCGTCTTGCCAGCGCCGAGGCCGCCTTCCAGTGCGACGACGTCACCGATCCGCGCCAGATCGGCAAGACGGCGTCCGAGCGTCAGCATGGCCGCTTCATTCGCCAAAGTCAGAACCGGATCAGCCACGGGGAAGCTCGATCACGGCCATGGTGCCCTGGCCCTGCTCGGACACGAGCTGAAGACTGCCGCCATGCGCTTCGGTCAATTGCTTGGCCAGCGGCAGGCCGATACCTGCCTTTTCCCCATTGCGTGCCTGTTCCGCGCGTGCGGCAGCATCGAACATCGTCGCCTGACGCTGAGAACTGATGCCCGGGCCGTTGTCCGACACGACCAGCCTGGCGCTTTCCGCACTGCCATCGCCGTGGAGCAGCACCCGCGCGCCTCGCCCGCTATAGCAAACGGCATTTTCCAGTAGGTGGTCGAGCGCCTGTCCGATCCTGCGGCGGTCGCCCTGAACCTGGCCCAGCGTTTCATGCAGTGACAGAGCGAGGTCTATCCCCTTCGCAGTGGCTTCGCTCTTGATGCGAGCGACGCACTCCTTCGCCAATTCAGCCAGATTGACGGGGCTGCGATCGATCGGCAGCGTTCCCGCCTCGCCCTGGGTCAGGTCCAGAACATTGTCGATCAACATCGACAGACGGTTAGTGCTCTGCAGGATACCATCGACATATTCCTTCGCCGACTCGCTGATGTCGCCCGCATAGCCCGCGCTCATCATCTCCGCGAAGCCGGCGATGGTGGTGAGCGGAGTGCGCAGTTCGTAGCTCATATTGGTGACGAAGGCGGTCTTGACGCGGTCAGCCTGCTCCAAGGCTTCGTTGCGGTCGCGCAGCACCTGTTCGACGCGGCGGCTGTCGGTAACGTCGAGCATGGTGAAAAGGGCGTTGCCGTCGGGCAGCGGGATCGCGGCAAATTCGAAAATCCGGCCATCCGCGAAGCCGACATGGCCGACGCGCTGCTTGCGCTCCACCGTCGCTGCACGGACCAGTTCGCGGACGAGATTGGCTTGTTGCGGCTTGGCAAGGCGCGACTGAACGGCGCGCATCAGTTCGTCGATGCGCGGATGCTGGGCCAGCAGGTCCTCGGAAATGTCCCAGATGGTCCGGAATCGGCTGTTCCACAGCGATAGGCGGCCGTCCGACGAAAACACGCCGATCGACTCGAACAGATTGTCGAAGGTCGCGGTGCGGACACGCAGCAATGTATCGCGCGCGCTAGAAAGCTGGACCTGTTCGGTGCGGTCTTCAAAGATAAGGAGGAGACCGCCGTCCGGCAGCGGCTGCGCATAGACGCGCAGGTGCGTGCCATCGGCCAGCAGCCAATTTTCCTCTCGCGGGTCGGGGGAGAGGAACCAATCCCGGCGTTCGGCGCGCCAGGCGGGGAAATCCCTATGCTCCGGCAAGCGGCGTGCTTCGCGCATGCGGTCCAGTACGCGTTCGAACATCGGATGCTCGGCCAGATGATCCTGGTCGAGGCCGAACAGGCTCATGAAAGGCTGGTTCCAGAAACGCAGCGTCCGATCGGAGCCGAAGCGGGCAACGCCTGCCGACAAGCGATCGAGCAGGTCACGCTGGGCATCTTCCAGTCGGCGATGCTCGACGCGCGCCTGCTCCAGCTCGTTCTGGTCCATCGCAAAGCCTGCGACACCCGCGTCACCCAGCGGCACATCGACGACGCGCATCGTGCGCCTTTCACCATCGATCGTCGCAGGGACCATGCGTTCTACGGCGCGGCTCTCCGTCAGGGCCTGCTCCGCTGCGCCTTCGGGGCTCAGTCCAGCGACCGTTTCGACCAATTCTATGCCTTGTGCGATCACCTCGGCCGCATTCTCCCCGTCGACCGCGCGCACATAGGCGGCATTGACCAAGCTGAGGCGCATGTCGGGCGTGCGATGCCACATCGGGAAGGGGGCCGCTTCGACAAGTCCCGCCAGCGCCTCAAGCGCGTCGCGGAGCTGCTCCACCTTGCTCTTGAGCGCCTGGATTTCGGATTGGCTGTCGGTTGCGTCAAAGATCCAAAGGACAACCCCGCCGCTTTCGGCCAGCACCGGCCCGGCAGGCGCCCCGCGAACGAGAAGCAGGCGCGATGAGCCTTCTCCGCGCACCGGCAGCGCGAAGCTGCGTCCTGCGCGCTGGGCGGCGGCGATTTCCTGTGCGAGCGCGGCGGCGTCCTCTGGCTCCAGCCCGCCATCGGTTGCGGTGAGTTCCGATACGAAGGCGGGCACCCGGTCCTTGCCCAGCCATTTGGCGAGGCGGTCTGCCGCTTCGATCCGGCCGTCGGCATGGATGATGACAGGGGCTGCGGGAGCGGAGGCGAGCAGGCTGGAAAGGCGATCGAACTTGCCTTGCGCCTGCATTCCTTCACGCCGCATGCGCTGACCAGTGGACAAGGCCCAGACCGCCGCCGCCAGCCATCCAGCCAGCACGATCCCCAATATGACGGCGGCGAACGGGGTCAATGACGTCATCGCGCCTGTTTACCCCTTGTCACGACCTGCCAGCCCCTCTGCATGATTATCAGGGGACTAACCCAAGTCGGCAGCAGCGTGAAGCGGGCAGTTGGAAGAAATGCGCCGGTTCGCCAGGCCAAGAGATATATTTCTTTTCGTCATGCCAGCGATAGCTGGCATGACGAAAAGAAAAAAGGGGAGACCTTCGCCTCCCCTTCCATGTTGCTCAGTAGCGATAGTGGTCCGGCTTGAACGGTCCTTCAGGCGTCACACCGATATAGGCGGCCTGCTTGGGGGTCAGCTTGGACAGCTTGACGCCCAGCTTCTCCAAGTGAAGCGCGGCAACCTTTTCGTCCAGATGCTTGGGCAGGACATAGACGTCGTTCTTATACTGCTCCGACTTGGTCCACAGTTCGATCTGCGCCAGCACCTGATTGGTGAAGGAGGAGGACATGACGAAGCTGGGGTGGCCGGTGGCGCAGCCCAGGTTCACCAGGCGCCCCTTGGCCAGCACGATGATCTTCTTGCCATCGGGGAACTGAACTTCGTCCACCTGCGGCTTGATCTCGGTCCACTGCATGTTGTTCAGACCGGCAATCTCGATCTCGCTGTCGAAATGGCCGATGTTGCAGACGATCGCCATATTCTTCATCGCGCGCATGTGGTCGACGGTGATGACGGATTCGTTGCCGGTCGCGGTGACGAAGATGTCGGCGCGGGTCGCCGCTTCTTCCATCGTCACGACTTCATAGCCTTCCATCGCGGCCTGCAGCGCGCAGATCGGATCGACCTCGGTTACCAGCACGCGAGCGCCGCCGTTGCGGAGCGACGCGGCCGATCCCTTGCCGACGTCACCGAAGCCGGCGACGCAGGCGACCTTGCCGGCCAGCATGACGTCGGTGGCGCGACGGATGGCGTCGACCAGCGATTCCTTGCAGCCGTAGAGATTGTCGAACTTCGACTTGGTGACGCTGTCGTTGACGTTGATCGCCGGGAAGGGAAGCTTGCCCTTCTTGGCCAGTTCGTAAAGGCGGTGGACCCCGGTGGTGGTCTCTTCCGACACGCCCTTGATCGCGGCGACGGTCTTGGTGAGGTAGCCCGGACGCTCGGCCAGGAAGCGCTTGAGCGTCGCGACGAAGATTTCTTCTTCCTCGTTGCCCGGCGTGAACAGTTCTTCCCCGGCTTCGACGCGCGCCCCCCACAGGGCGAACATGGTGGCGTCGCCGCCATCGTCCAGGATCATGTTGCAGGTTGTGTCACCCCAGTCGAAGATGCGGATGACATAGTCCCAATATTCCTCCAGCGTTTCGCCCTTCACGGCGAAGACGGGAATGCCGCGCGCGGCGATGGCGGCAGCGGCATGGTCCTGGGTCGAGAAGATGTTGCACGACGCCCAGCGGATCTCTGCGCCCAGTTCCGCCAGCGTTTCGATCAGCACAGCGGTCTGGATCGTCATGTGCAGCGATCCGGTGATGCGTGCGCCCTTGAGCGGCTTGGCAGCGCCAAATTCCTGGCGCAGCGCCATGAGGCCGGGCATTTCGGTTTCGGCGATCTCGATTTCCTTGCGGCCAAAAGCGGCAAGGTTGATGTCGGCGATCACATAATCCTGCGCCTGAGCGGCGGGTGCGGTGGCCACGAGCGGGTCTCCATTGGTCTAGAATGTGCCGGAGCCGCTCGACGAACGAAACGGCGGCGATGGGCTGCGCTTTACCAATCGCCGCCGTTGAAGGCAACTCAATATAAAGTTTTCTTTATGTTACTCACCCGCATCGCGAGAAGCGACTGCGACGGGCGCCCTGCTTTCCCTTTCCTTTCCGGCGATCGCCATCACCACGTCGCAGCGTGCGCCGGACAGATGCGGGGTGACGCCAGCGGCATCAGCCAATTCCAACAGGGCCGAACGCGTGGGCGGCAAGGCATTTGCCGCGTCCGTGATCGACTGGAGATCGCGGCAGGCAAGCCCATCGGCTCCCGCTCCATAAACGTTGGCGAGCTGGGTAACATAATTGTCGTAAGCGCCCAATGCGCCGACCGGACCAGCCACTGAGCGGAAATGTTCGCGCAGTTCATCGTTAACCTGTGTCAGCGCCTCCCGCTTTTCGCGGATGAGGCGATTATAAGCCGCGAGGAAATTGCTGCCGGTTGAGCGGCAACGAAGCGCCGATACCATCAGCATCATCTCGAAATCGCGGATTTGCGCGGCTTCCACGGCGACCGGCTTCCAGCAGGTCGCGGCGCTGGCCGGCGCAAGCGGCATCGCTGCGGCAATCACTGCCGCCACAAACTTCTTCATAATGTGAACCCCCGTGCAAATCTCCTGGCCCGAGGGTGCGCCCGTCCGCTTGCCGCATCATCAACAGACAGGGTTAGCGGAATTTTACCGCAATCGGTTCAGTTACGATGCAGAAACAAGCGACTTCTGCCGCCATCGTTTCGCAGGGGGATCGGAAAAGATTCGTGAAAAATCTTCGAGGATGTCAGGCTGACCCGGCACCGCTCACAAGATGGGAGGCATCGACTCCGGCGGCAGCATAGGCGGCGGCCCATTTCTTGTCGGCAGGAACATTGAACAAAATATCCGCCGTGCACTCGGAGGGAAACCAGCTTTCTCCAGTCATCTCCCGGTCCAGTTGCCCCGCGCCCCACCCGGCATAGCCGAGCGCAACGATGTAACGGCTAGGGCCGGTTCCCTCCGCAATGGCTTTCAGGATTTCCAGTGAGCCGGACAGGCCCCAATCGGGTCCGACTTCCACCATGTCATGGCCCTTCCAGTCGAGCGAATGAAGGACGAAGCCGCGTCGGGGTTCGACAGGCCCGCCGCGCAGCACGGGCAGATCGGGCACGTTACGTGCGTCGATATCGAAACTGTCGAGCAGATCGTGCAGCCCTACCCCTTCGATCTCATCACTGACGGCGATGCCCAGCGCGCCATTTTCATCATGGACGCAGATGGCAACGACCGAATGATCGAAACGCATATCTTCCATGCCCGGCAGCGCGAGCAGGAACTGACCGGCATAGGAGCGGGACTGGTTCATGGTGCGAATATACGCTGCCTTGCGCCTTTGCCAATGGCGGGCTGTCGTTCGCAAAAGGCGGCGCGGCACATTCCCAGTCTTGACAGGGAAGGCTGCAGCGCCGACCTCCCGCCGACTAACGGCAGGAGACAGATCATGAGCATCGCCAAGGGGGATCGCATTCCCACCACGACCTTCACCAAAATGACTGAAAACGGTCCGGAGCAGGTCTCCTCCGACGACTATTTCGCGGCGCGCACAGTCGCTCTCTTTTCGGTTCCAGGCGCCTTCACCCCCACCTGCTCAGCCAAGCATCTGCCCGGCTTTGTGGAGAAGGCCGAAGCGCTGAAGGAAAAGGGCGTGGATGAAATCGCCTGCACCGCCGTCAACGACGCATTCGTCATGGGTGCATGGGGCAAGTCAGCCGGCGCGGATGAGAAGGTCACCATGCTGGCGGACGGCAATGGCGATTTCGTCAAGGCGGTTGGCCTCACCATGGACGGCAGCAAGTTCGGCATGGGCACGCGCGGGCAGCGTTTCTCGATGATCGTCAAGGACGGCGTGGTCGCCGAGCTGAATGTCGAGGAACCGGGGAGCTTCAAGGTTTCTTCGGCAGACCATCTTCTGGGTCAGCTCTGACCCGATAGGGCCGCGCGGCGCTCTTTACCGCGCGGCCTTCGCTTTCTTCCGTCACATATCTGCGTTAGCATCGGTCGATGACCAAAAGCATTGGCAGCGCAGCGGTTGCGCAACTCGACCGAATCTACCAGACCTCTATCGGAAATCTGCGCGAGGCCATGCAGGCTTATGCGCGTGACGGTAGCGTGCCTCCGCCAGAGGCCAGGTCTGATCGCCGATATTGCTATCCTGAGCTGCGCATCACCCATAAGGCGGAAACGGATGCGCCGCCGCCCGGCAGGTCCTTCGCACGCCTTTCAAAGCCCGGCCTCTATGTGACTACCGTCACGCGCCCGGCGATGTTCGCTGATTATCTGGCCGAACAGATCGACCTGCTTGTTCGGGATTATGGAGTCGAGGTTGAGACGGGCGTCAGCGACCAGCAGATCCCCTTCCCTTATGTGCTCGACGGGCTCGATATCAGCGCACTCGACGGCACGCCCCCGACAGAGCTTGCGCGTCACTTCCCGGCGACCGAACTGGCCGAAATCGGCGACGAGATCGCAGATGGCCTATTCATGTTGGATGCCGAGGGACACCGGCCGCTGGCGCTGTTCGACGGACTGCGGACCGATTTCTCGCTCGCTCGGCTGAAACATTATACCGGCACGCCGGCCGAACATGTGCAGCGATACATCCTCTTCACCAACTATCACCGCTATGTCGATGAGTTCGTGGCATGGGCCTGCGCGGAATTGCAGCGGGAAGGGACGCCCTATACAGCACTATCCGGAGCAGGCGGCGTCTATGTGACGCGGGAGACCGCCGACCCCGCGCGGATGATCGCCGACAGCGCGTGGCGCAGGCACCAGATGCCAGCCTATCATCTGATCGCCCCTAACCGGAGCGGCATAACGCTCGTCAATATCGGCGTCGGTCCTGCCAACGCCAAGACGATTTGCGATCATCTGGCGGTGGTGCGCCCCGAAGCGTGGCTGATGATCGGCCATTGCGGTGGCCTTCGCCCCAGTCAGCGGATCGGCGACTATGTGCTGGCTCATGCTTATCTGCGCGACGACAAGGTGCTGGACGACATGCTGCCGCCAGAGATACCCGTGCCAGCCATCGCGGAAGTTCAGGTCGCCCTCGCCAAAGCGGCAGAGGCTGTGCTGGGCGGCAATGACGAAGAGGATTTCAGGCGGCGTCTGCGTACCGGCACTGTGGTCACTACCGACGACCGCAACTGGGAGCTTCGCTATTCCAGTTCCGCCTTGCGCTTCAGCCTGTCGCGAGCGGTCGGAATAGACATGGAGTCCGCCACCATTGCAGCACAGGGCTATCGCTTCCGTGTTCCCTATGGAACGCTGCTCTGCGTTTCGGACAAGCCGATCCATGGCGAACTGAAGCTACCGGGGCAGGCCAACCGCTTCTATGAGGAAGCGATCGCTGGGCATCTGCGGGTCGGCCTTATGACCTGCGAACTGCTGCGGCAGGAAGGGCCCAAGCTGCACAGCCGCAAGCTGCGAGCTTTTAACGAGCCGCCATTTCGTTAAGCCTCAATCGGTCAGGAAATCGACCATAGCCTGCCCCAACTCCTTCCGGGTGACGGCATTCATATGGTTGCCCGGAATTTCCACATAGCGTCCGTGGGGCAAAATCTCCGCCAATTCTTGGGCCACGCCATTATCCTGATCATCCGCGCCGCAGATGACTTCGGTAGGCTGCATGAAAGTGGCGATCGTCTCGGCGGGCGTATCGACGAACGTGTTGAGGATGTGGAGCATCGCCACCGGATCACCCTTGGTGGTCTTCAGGAACGCCTCCGTCATCCATTCCGAAGTACCGCGCTCGAACGTGCCGAGGTTGGAGAGGACATTCTTGTAATAGCCGCCCTTGTCGAGCGTTTGGACAAGGCCGCGCAGACCCATGCCCGCCAGAATGACCCGACGAGGCGTTGCGCCACGCGCGAGCATGCGCACGCTGGTGCGCGCGCCAAGTGAGTATCCGCCCAGATCATAGTCCTTGAGGCCCAGTTGTTCGACCACGGCCAGATTGTCTTCAGTCAGCGCGTCCGGCGGATAGGCGGCGGCATCATGCGGCTTTCCGCTTTCGCCGTGTCCGCGCAGATCAGGCATGATCAGGCGGAAACCAGCTTCAATCAGCCGGGCGGCGTGGCCATAACGAACCCAGTTGGTCCAGGCGTTGGAAAAATATCCGTGGATCAGCATCAGGTCCCGCCCCTCGCCCGCCACATGGACGGCGATGGGCAAGCCGCCCAGCCCCTTGATCTCCAGCTTTTCCATCGCGAGGTCGGTCATGGCTACTCCTTGGCGTCGTCCGCGTCGCCGGATATTGGTTGACCCGCGCCTTGTCGAGAGCCGCGCAGGCCCAGGTACATCATTGCAATGAATGCACCCATCTGGGCGGCGGCCATGTCCTTCTGCGGGTCCCCCACATCCCCCTGCTGGCCATTATACCAGTCTGCAGTTGCTCCCGCGGCTACGATCGTCAGCAGCCATTCAAAGATTTCGTAGATGGCGCTCACAAAGCCAATGACTGCGAAGCTGAAGGCCAGCGCCCACTTGGCAGACATGCTGCCCTGTCGCCGGGCGACTTCCGCGAAAGGCAGGGTCAGCAGCAGCCCGAAGGCGAAGTGGACAAGGCGATCATAGCCGTTGCGGTTCCACCCGAATGTGCGGGAAATATCGTGACCGCTGATAGAGCGCGCCCAATCGTCATAGGGCACATAGGAATAGATGTAGCGACCGCCCAGCGTGTGCAGCAGCAGAAAGATGAAGATGCATGTGAAGGCCCCGTTCGTCAGCGGCCAGCGGCGGAGTGCCCATGGCGCAGCGAGCGCCAAGACAAGCGTTGGTCCATGCTGAAGCGGGGCCAGTTCGGGATAGGGCTGATCAACCTGCGCTGCGGCAATGGCCGCGATCAGCAGCAGGATCATCCGGCGCTGCGCTATCGGAAGCTTCTTCCAGACAGCAGCAGCGCCGGAGATCATCTTGAAGGGCTCAGCCCTTCTTCAGGTGACGGCGGCCCAGCAGTTCCGCGATCTGCACGGCGTTCAGCGCAGCGCCTTTGCGGAGGTTGTCGCTGACGCACCAGAGCGACAGGCCGTTATCGACGGTCGAATCCTCGCGGACGCGGCTGACGAAGGTGGCATAGTCACCGACGCATTCAACGGGGGTGACGTAGCCGCCATCCTCGCGCTTATCGACCAGCATCACGCCCGGAGCTTCACGCAGGATGTCCTGCGCTTCCTTGGCCGAAATCTCGTTCTCGAACTCGATGTTCAGCGCTTCGGAGTGACCGACGAACACGGGCACGCGCACGCAGGTCGCCGTGACCTTCACCTTGGGATCGAGAATCTTCTTCGTTTCCACGACCATCTTCCACTCTTCCTTGGTGGAGCCATCCTCCAGGAAGACGTCGATGTGCGGGATCACGTTGAAGGCGATCTGCTTGGTGAACTTCTTGGGCTCAGCCGGATCGCCAACGAAGATGTTGCGCGACTGTTCGAACAGTTCGTCCATGCCGACCTTGCCCGCGCCCGAGACCGACTGGTAGGTCGCAACGACGACGCGCTTGATCTTCGCGGCGTCATGCAGCGGCTTCAATGCCACCACCATCTGCGCGGTCGAGCAGTTCGGGTTCGCGATGATGTTCTTCTTCACATAGCCGTCGATCGCGTCCGGGTTCACTTCGGGCACGATCAGCGGCACGTCCGGATCCATGCGGTAGAGCGACGAATTGTCGATCACGACGCAGCCAGCCGCAGCCGCCTTGGGCGCATATTCAGCCGTCGGACCGGAGCCCGCAGCGAACAGGGCGATGTCCCAACCGGTGAAGTCGAAATGTTCGATATTCTTGCATTTGAGCGTCTTGCCGGTGTCACCGAAATCCACATCGGTGCCCTGCGACCGGGGCGAAGCAACCGCCGCGATCTCGTCAATCGGGAACTCGCGTTCAGCGAGAATGGTCAGCATTTCGCGGCCCACATTGCCCGTGGCACCAACGACGACGACCTTGTAACCCATGACTAAAGACTCCACTCCATGCAAAATTGCGGAGTGCGCGCCATAGCGCCGTTCCGACAATTGTCCAGCATGAAGCGGCTTTGCGGCGGCAAAGCATCCCTATTGGGGCGGATGTTCAGGCTCTGCCCAATGCCGCGCCAGGAAATCCTCTATCGTGCGCCACAGATGGACGCTGATACCGGGGCCACCGACCCGGTGTGTTTGGCCCGGATAGACCATCATCTCGAAAGGCACCGCAGCCGCCTGCATCTTCGCTGTCAGCGCCGTCGTATTGTCGAAGACGACATTATCGTCCGACATGCCGTGGATCAGTAGCAGCGGGTCCGCTATCTTGACGGCCTCGTCCACCGCTCCGGAAGCCGGATAGGCGCTCGGCTTGTCCTGCGGCATGCCAAGATAGCGCTCGGTATAATGGGTGTCGTACAGTTCCCATCGCGTGACTGGAGCCCCGGCGATTGCCGCTGAAAAGACACCCGGCGCCTTCTCCAGCAGCTTCACGGACATATATCCGCCATAGGACCAGCCATAGGTCGCGATCCGCTGGGGATCGACATAGGGCTGAGCTTTCAGCCACTCGACGCCCTTCAGCTGATCCTCCACCTCGACCGTGCCCATTGCGCGGTAAAGATGGTCCTCGAACGCTTTGCCCCGATCCGGCGTGCCGCGATTATCGACCGCGAAGACGATCCAGCCCTTATCGACGAGATACTGGTAAAGCGGCGAGCCCCATTGATTGGTCACGACCCGTCCCGCTCCCGGCCCGCCATAATGGAGCATGAAGACGGGATAGCGCTTCCCCGCCTCCAGCGGCGGCGTCATGATGCGGGTGTAGAGCGTGGTTCCGTCCGCCGCCTTGATCGTGCCAAAGCTGGTCTTCACATGGCTGGCGAGATAAGGCGCATAGGGGTGGCTGCCCGTCACCGCATTTTCCGACAGCCATTGCAGCCGTTTGCCGCTGTTGTCGGCCAGATAGACCTGCTTCGGCTGATCCGTGTTGCTACGGGCGACAACAAGCCGGGTAGCCTCATTGTCCATGACAGCATCGTTCCACCAGCCATTGCTGGTCAGCTGACGGAGCGTGCCCTTGCCCGACAGCGGCGCGACATAGAGCTGCTGCTCCAACGGCGTTTCCCGATTACCGGTGAAATAGACCAGGCCCTGTTTCTCATCGACGGCCACCACTTCGCGCACTTCCCACGCGCCATTGGTCAGCGCCGCCCATTTGCCGCCGCGCACATGGTAGAGGTGGCCATGTCCCGTCTTTTCGGACCACCACAGGAAGCTGCCGTCGCTCAGCGAGGTGAAATTATTGCTGAGGTTGATCCAACTCTTGGCTCTTTCGGTCAGCAGGACCTTCGCCGTGCCAGTCGCCGGATCGACCGCGAGCAGGTCCAACCTCTTTTGGTCGCGGCTCTGGCGTTGAACGTAGAGGGTCTTACAGTCCTTCGACCAATCGACACGCGCCAGATAAATGTCGCTTTCCTGTCCCAGATCGACCTTTACCTGGCCCGACCCGTCAGGCTTCATGACATAGAGATCGACTAGCGCATTGGGCGTTCCGGCGGCGGGATAGCGCTGCTGATATACTTTCGTGCCCTCCCCGCCGATGGCTGTGCGCGTGACGATGCCCACCGGCCCCTCATCCACGCGTGCAACGGCGATCAGCGCTTCGTCGGGCGACCACCAATAGCCGGTGCGGCGATCCATCTCCTCTTGAGCGACGAACTCGGCCACACCCCAGCTTACCGTGTCGCTCGCACCTTGGGTCAGTTGACGCTCGCGGCCACCGATCGGCTGCACGAAAAGATTGCCGCCCCGCACAAAGGATACAAAGCCACCCTTTGGGCTAACGACGCCATTAAGCTCGCCGTCGGGTGTGTTGGTGAGCCGCGTCACGCCGCCATCCAGTGCGGCCAGGAACAGGTCGCCATCGACGGGGACGAGGATGCTCTTCCCATCGGGAGCCCAGTCATAACTGACGATGCCGGTGTTTCCCGCGATCGATCTGTCGCGCTCACGCTGCATCTTCTCGGCCTCGGACAGTTCCGCGCCGCTGCCAACCTTTTTCGAATCGACCAACATCCGTTCGGCGCCGGTCGAACTGTCGATCGCCCATAGGTCGAGCCGTTCCTTCTCGTCAGCTCGGGGCTTCAACAGCGTGACGAGCTTGCCGTCCGGCGACAATTTCAAGGCGCGTGGCTGGGGTCCGGATAGGTCGGGGCTGGCGAAGACACGTTCCAGCGTCAGCTTTTCCTGCGCTCCGGCTGGAACTGCGGCGGCCGCCAGCAGCGCGCCAATGGCCGCGCCGCTCTTCGCATAAGAGGAGATCGTCATCCCGCGAAATTAGCGCCGGGGAACCGAAAAGATCAATGCAGGGAAATAATCTTTCTTGACCACAACCAGGAAGGTCGTGGTGGGCGCGACAGGGATTGAACCTGTGACCCCACCCGTGTGAAGGGTGTGCTCTACCGCTGAGCTACGCGCCCCCTGAAAGGAGGATGCGGCCATTGGCACCCGTCACTGCTCCTGTCAAGCAGGCGGTGAAACCGAAATCGCAAATTGGGCTTATTGCCTTTTTATGAGGCCGCTATAGTGGCTGGATCAGAAAGGGAGCGACTGTCTATGCGTCAAACCATTGCCCTCGTAATTGCGGGGATTCTTCTCACCGGCCTGGCCGCTTGCAATACCGTTCAGGGTGTCGGCCGCGATATTGAATCTGTTGGCCGCGCGGGCGACCGCGCCATGTAAGCTGAGCGGCTATCGCTCAGGTCATTGAAGAACGCGGCTGGCCACGGCCGCGTTTCTTTCCAGCCGGACGCCGTCGCAATCCGGTTCGCCGCAATCGCACGCGGCCAAGGTGTAGCGGACGCCGCACATGACCAGCACATCATGATCGAAGGTGTAGTTGGATATCCCCGCGCGCTCGACTTTTTCTCGCGCTCTGGCCTTCAGAGACATCTGGATTTCCTCCCATTCACCGACCTTCATGATCCGTGCTGCTGTGCACAAAGTCAATTAACCGGGATTGGTTCCTGAACAGATCGTCATAATTCCGTCCAGAAAATGACACGATCCAGCGCCGCGCACCACTATGCTTGCGTGGTAGCCCTTTCGATCCCATATGCCGCGCCATGAACGACCAAAGCTCCAGTTCCATGCCGGTCTGGCATGGCACCACCATCATGTCGGTACGCAAGAATGGGAAGGTGATCGTGGCCGGTGACGGCCAGGTTTCCATGGGTCAGACGGTGATGAAACCGAACGCCCGCAAGGTCCGCCGACTGCATGACGGCTCCGTCATCGGCGGCTTCGCCGGAGCGACCGCCGATGCCTTCACCCTGTTCGAGCGGCTCGAAGCCAAACTGGAGCGACACAATGGCCAGTTGATGCGCTCCGCGGTTGAGCTGGCCAAGGACTGGCGCACCGACAAATATCTGCGCAATCTGGAAGCGATGATGATCGTCGCCGACAAGGAAGTGACGCTGATCCTGACCGGCAATGGCGATGTGCTGGAGCCGATCGGTGGCGTGGCGGCCATCGGTTCTGGCGGCAATTTCGCCCTGGCCGCCGCCCGTGCGCTGGTGGAATATGAGGAAGATGCCGAAACGCTCGCCCGCAAGGCGATGGCCGTGGCCGCGGAGATCTGCGTTTACACCAACGACCAGTTGGTCGTTGAAGAGCTTGCCTCTATTACCTGATCCCCCGTTCGGGCTGAGCCTGTCGAAGCCCCTCCCTTTTCTTCAAGAAAGAATGCCCTTCGACAAGCTCAGGGCGAACGGATGTCTAAAGAGATGAACGATAATCTGACCCCCAAAGCCATCGTCTCCGCCCTCGACGCGCACATCATTGGCCAAGCCGACGCCAAGCGCGCGGTTGCCGTTGCGTTGCGCAACCGCTGGCGCCGCCAGCGCCTGTCGCCCGATCTGCGCGACGAGGTGACACCCAAGAACATCCTGATGATCGGCCCCACCGGTTGCGGCAAGACGGAGATCAGCCGCCGCCTTGCTAAATTAGCCGACGCACCATTCGTGAAGGTCGAAGCCACCAAGTTCACCGAAGTCGGCTATGTTGGCCGCGACGTCGAACAGATCGTCCGTGACCTGGTCGAGGAAGCCGTGCGCCTGGAAAAGGATCGCCGTCGGGAGGCAGTCCGTGAGGCGGCTTCCGAAGCGGCCATGGGGCGGCTGCTAGATGCGCTGACCGGCAAGGAGGCGAGCGAAGCCACCCGCCTCTCCTTCCGCCAGCGGATCGAGAGCAACCAGATGAACGATGTCGAGGTCGAGGTGGAAGTCGCCGACAGCCCCTCCATGCCGATGGAGATCCCCGGCATGGGTGGTCAGATCGGCATGATCAACCTTAGCGACATGATGTCCAAGGCGTTCGGACAGACCCAGAAGAAGCGCCGTAAGCTGCGCGTGGCTGAGGCTTGGGACAAGCTGGTCGAAGAAGAGCAGGACAAGCGTCTGGACCAGGATGACGTCGCGCGCGTCGCCATTGCCAGCGCCGAACAGAATGGCATCGTCTTCCTGGACGAAATCGACAAGATCGCAGTCAGCGATGTGCGCGGCGGTTCCGTTAGCCGAGAAGGCGTTCAGCGCGACCTGCTGCCCCTGATCGAAGGCACGACGGTTTCGACCAAATATGGCCCGCTCAAGACCGACCATATTCTGTTCATCGCTTCAGGCGCGTTCCATGTGGCGAAGCCCAGCGACCTGTTGCCAGAGCTTCAGGGGCGCTTGCCGATCCGCGTGGAGTTGAAGGCGCTGACCGAGCATGATTTCGTCGCCATCCTTTCCGACACCAAGGCGAGCCTTGTTGCGCAATATCGCGCGCTACTGGCGACCGAGGGCGTAACCATCGACCTGACACCAGACGGCATCCGCGCGGTCGCGAAGATTGCCGCCGAGGTGAATAACGAGGTCGAGAATATCGGTGCTCGCCGCCTGCAGACGGTCATGGAAAAGCTGCTGGAGGATGTGAGCTTCGACGCGGAAGACCGGCAGGGCGAAACGCTGGTGATCGATGCGGCTTATGTGGAGAAGCAGCTGAACGAGGTCGCCCGCAATACGGACCTTAGCAAGTATGTGCTGTAACTAATCTCCGTTCGCTTGGGGCGAAGTCGAGAAGCGGCTGCGTGGCCGTACTCGACTGCGCTCGACACGAACGGCAGTCGCGCGTCAGTAACTCCGCCCAACCAGCACGCGCTCTACCGCCTTCTCGCCAGTAAAGATGCACACTCCGTCCGCCGCATCCGCATCCGTCGGCACGTTGCGCAACGTCAGCTTTTCACCCTTCAACCACTCGATCACCTTGTCGAGCGCAGGCCCAGTCGGCTTGGCCCATTGCACCAAAGCCCAACCCGGCTTCTTGGTTGAAGCAAAATAAGCCTTCAGCGCATCAAGTGAAGCGATGGACGTATCGATGTTATCCTGTAGCCGCGCCTGTGCCTGGGCGAACAACGCCTGCTGAATTTCCTCCAGCATGCCCGCCGCCGCGCCGACAAAGTCGCCCTTCGCCACGATCTGGCTGTCGAGCTTGCCGTCTTCGCGATAAAGGCGATCGCGGCGCAGCACGGACACATTGCCGCCCGCAACATCGCGGCCGCCGACCTCTATCACGATCGGCGCGCCCTTCTTCACCCAGCCCCAACGCTTGTTGGCAGCCTTGGCTGGCCGCTTGTCGAGAAGGGCGCGAACCGGCTCACGGAACACATCCTGCTTGTTCAGTTCCACAACCAGATCGCCGCAATAATCCAGGATCGCCGCATCCTCATCATTGTCGCGCAGCATCGGCACGACAACGATCTGATAAGGTGCGAGCCGTGGCGGCACGCGCAGCCCGTCATCATCGCCATGCACCATGATGAGGCCGCCAATCATACGGGTCGATACGCCCCAGCTGGTCGTCTGGGCCAACTCCTGCTGCCCTTCCGCATTCTGGAACTTGATGTTCTGCGCCTTGGAGAAGGTCGTGCCCAGGAAGTGGGAAGTGCCCGCCTGCAGCGCCTTGCCGTCCTGCATCATCGCTTCGATCGAATAGGTCGCGACCGCGCCAGGGAAGCGCTCATTTTCCGGCTTCTCGCCCGCCACGACGGGAAGCGCTACGCACTCCTCTGCGAAGCTGCGATAGACTTCGAGCATTTTCATCGTCTCTTCCATCGCCTCTTCGACGGTGGCGTGAGCGGTATGGCCTTCCTGCCAGAGAAATTCTGCGGTGCGCAGGAACATGCGCGTGCGCATTTCCCAGCGCACGACATTGGCCCATTGGTTGATCAGCACCGGCAAATCGCGCCAGCTCTGCACCCATCGGGAAAATGCTGCGCCGATGACCGTTTCCGAAGTCGGGCGAACGACCAAGGGCTCTTCCAGCTTCGCTTCGGGGTCGGGCACCAGCTTGCCGTCTTTTTGGATCAGGCGATGATGGGTGACGACCGCCATTTCCTTGGCGAAGCCGTCCACATGCTCCGCTTCCTTCTCGAAATAGGAAAGCGGGATGAAGAGAGGGAAATAGCAATTTTCGTGGCCGGTCGCCTTGATGCGATCGTCCAGCAACTTCTGCATCCGTTCCCAGATGCCATAGCCCCATGGCCGGATGACCATGCAGCCCCGCACGCCACTTTCCTCGGCCATGTCGGCTTCGGAAACGACAGCCTGATACCAAGCGGCGAAATCCTGTTCACGGGTAACGGAAAGGGCGTGCTTCACGGGTCCGGCCTTGCTCTGCTCTCTGAAGGAAGGCGCGCCATAGGCCAAGCGCGCCGTCCCGTCGAGCCCGAACGGTGGGCTCAGCTCAGCTTGTCGATCTTCGCATTCAGGGCTGCGAGTTGCGCCTTCAGGTCGGCGATCTCGTCATCCTTGTCGTCGCCAGAGGCTGCGGCGGCTGGAGTCGGCGCTGGCGACGCGCCAGGCATACCGGGCATGACAGGCATCCCCGGCATTCCGGGTACGCCACCAAAAGCGCTCGCCGCCGCCTCGAACATCTGCATGTTGCGCTTGGCGATCTCGGCCAGCGGTCCGCCGCCAAACGCGCCCTTCATCGCCTCCTGGAACTGCATCTGGTTCTTGCGGAACGCCTCCATCGACGCTTCCAGATATTGCGGCACCATCGACTGCATGGAATCGCCGTACATCGCGATCAACTGGCGCAGGAAGTTGACCGGCAGCATATTCTTGCCCCGCTGTTCCTCCTCCATGATGATCTGGGTCAGGACATTATGCGTAATATCCTCCCCCGTCTTGGCATCCACGACCACAAACTCGCGCCCCTCACGAGTCATTTGGGAAAGCAGATCCAGCGTGATGTAACTTGACGTTTCCGTGTTATAGAGACGCCTGTTCGCATATTTCTTGATGATGACCGGCTCTGATTCATTGGCGGTCTTGGTTTTGGCCATGGATTCCTCTCCCACACCTGCACATTCCGCATTAGCACAAGGGGTTGCCGCACCGCAACATGGGCCACGGCCTTTGCCCCTTTTTCTCAGCATTTTATGGCGCGAAACGGAGGATGATCCTGATCTTCGGCGGCTCGCCTTTCAGGGCCTGCGTAAATATCAATCCGCTGAACGCCCTCCGCCGCCGCCAAGCCCTGCTGTGTTCGCCGATGCAGGCAGCGCCAAATTGCTGCGCTACGGCAGGGAAAATGGCCGCTCGCCGGTTGTTTTCATACCCTCGCTCATCAACCCCCCGCAGGTTCTCGACCTTTCCGAGGGACGCTCCATGTTGCGCCACATGGCTGCAGCAGGGCACGACGCCTATCTGGTCGATTGGGGCCATCCATCGGCCAGGGATGCGGGCCTGGGTCTCGACCATCATGTGACGCAAAAGCTGTTGCCTATGCTGGAGGCGCTGCCGCGACCGCCCATCCTGGTCGGCTACTGCCTGGGCGGCAGCTTGGCCATCGGTGCAGCGGCCCTTGCTGATGTGAAGGGCATCGCCACGATCGCCGCGCCCTGGCAGTTTGACGGCTTCCCCGATGAGGATCGTAACCTGATCGGTTCCCTCTGGCGAGGCGCAAAGGCGACAAGCGAGCGGCTCGGCTACGTCCCCATGGAAGTGTTGCAGTCGGGCTTCTGGGCGATGGATCCCGCGCGGACGATCCGCAAATATGCCGCCTTCATGAACATGGAGCCGGGTTCGGAGGCAGAGCGCGCTTTCCTCGCGGTGGAGGATTGGGCCAATGGCGGTCCTCCCCTGACCTTCGCTGCCGGGCGCGAGCTATTCGAAACCTTCTATGGCGGCAATGTTACGGGACATAGCGAGTGGGTGATCGACGGCGTCAAAGTCGATCCATCGCAGCTCCGCTGCCCTACGCTCTCGGTCCGCTCTGCAACTGACCGGATCGTCCCCGCCAGCGCAGCGCCTGAGCTTTCGGACGGCTTCACCCTGCAACTTGGTCATGTCGGAATGATCGTGGGCAGCCGCGCCCGCGAACTACTGTGGGAACCGCTCTCCCTTTGGCTTTCAACCCATGGGGGATGATGATATTCCGGCGACAGGCCGGCCTCTTTAACAAGGATCAGGACATTGTCAGACATCGTCATCACCGCTGCCAAGCGCACCGCAGTCGGCAGCTTCATGGGCGCGTTCGGGTCCACACCCGCGCATGAACTCGGCCGTACCGCGATCGTGGCGGCGCTGGCGCAGGCCGGGGTCTCGCCTGACGAGGTCGATGAAGTCATATTGGGGCAGGTCTTGACGGCAGCCCAAGGACAAAATCCCGCGCGCCAGGCGGCAGTCAATGCGGGCATTCCGGTCGAGCGGACGGCGATCGGCCTCAATCAGCTGTGTGGGTCGGGACTACGCGCCGTCGCGCTCGCGGCTCAGGCGATCAAGGCCGGGGACGCACGCATCATGGTGGCAGGCGGGCAGGAAAGCATGTCGCTTGCGCCGCATGCCCAATATCTGCGTGGCGGCGCTAAGATGGGGCCGATCTCCCTAGTCGATACGATGACGCATGACGGCCTGACCGACGCGTTCAACAACTACCATATGGGGGTCACCGCCGAAAATCTGGCGGAGAAATATCAGATCAGCCGCGATGCGCAGGACCAGTTCGCCGTCGCCAGCCAGAACAAGGCGGAGGCTGCGCGCGCGTCGGGCCGCTTCAAGGATGAGATCGTCCCCGTCACGATCAAGGGGCGCAAGGGCGACACGGTGGTCGATGCCGATGAATATATTCGGGCAGGCGCGACGCTGGAGGCGATGCAGGGCCTTCGCCCCGCCTTCAAGAAGGACGGCACCGTGACAGCGGGGAACGCGAGCGGCATCAACGATGGTGCGGCCGCGCTGGTCCTCATGACGGCGACAGATGCTGCGCAGCGCAACGCGCCGGTGCTTGGGCGCATCGCTGGCTTTGCGACCTGCGGCGTCGATCCCGCGATCATGGGTATCGGCCCCGCCCCCGCGTCGCGCAACGCCCTAGCGAAGGCAGGCTGGTCGCTCGCCGACCTCGACCTGATCGAAGCCAATGAAGCTTTCGCCGCTCAGGCGCTTGCGGTTGGGCAGGAACTTGGCTGGGACCCGGAGAAGGTGAATGTGAACGGCGGCGCGATCGCGATCGGGCATCCGATCGGCGCATCGGGTGCCCGCGTGTTGACCACCCTGCTCTATGAAATGCAGAAGCGGGACGCGAAGAAGGGCCTCGCCACCCTCTGCATCGGCGGCGGCATGGGTGTCGCCATGTGCATCGAACGCTGAGCTAAGCTTCCCTTCGCAAAGACGGCCGCCGCTCCCATGGATCGGCGGCCTTTTCATGCGATCAGTACCAAAGCCGGTCGAAACGCTCGCCAAGCCCGGTCAGCAACTCATATTGCGACAAGCCAGAAAGCGCAGCCGCTTGGGGCAGCGCATAGTCGATATCCAGCCAATCGCCTTCCGCCAGTGATGGCTGGGCCGACACATCCACAGCGATCAGGTCCATCGACACACGCCCGACAACCGGCAGAGGAGCGCCTCCGGCCTCCACCATCCCACGGTCAGAAAATCCCCGCAGATAACCGTCGGCATAGCCGATGTTCAGCACCGCAATCTCCATGTCGCGCTCGGCCACATGGGTTGCGTTATAGCCGATGCTGTCGCCCGCAGGTACATGGCGCCTCTGCAACAATTGCGCCTGAGGCTGAACGACCTGCGCGATCTTCCCTACCGCCTCCGTCCGTGGCACGCCGCCATAAAGCGCCAGCCCCGGCCGCGTCAGGTCGAAAGCATAGTCCGGCCCCAGGCAGATGCCCGCGCTGTTGGCGAGGCTGTAACGCCGTGCCGAAACGCCGGACTTCAACGCTGTAAAGCGGTCGAGTTGGAGCTTGCTAAGGTCGGTATCCTCGTCAGCGGAAGCGAGATGACTAAGCAGCGTATCAACTGACAGCCCCTCGATCGCACCCGCAACATCACCGCGCCAGTCGAGCCCCAACCGGTTCATTCCGGTATCCACCATGACGTCGCAAACGCCGCCCCCGGCATCCTTCCAGCGCGCGATCTGGCCGGGCGTGCACAGAACGGGCCGCGCACGCGAAGCCAGTGCGACCCCCATATCCTCCGCGCGCACGCCATGCAGCACCGCGAGCGAAATCCCCTCATCCACCAAGGGTTCAAGAAGCCTCGCTTCGCCCCAATTGGACACGAAAAAATCGCGGCATCCCGCATCGAGCAAGCGCCGCATCACCTCTACCGCGCCGGTGCCATAGCCGTCCGCCTTGATCGCAGCGCCACAGGCTGCTCCGCCGCTGCTCTGCTGCAGCCAGCGCCAATTATTCACAAGTGCGCGGCCATCGAGGCGCAGGCGCAGCGGAGCGGTAAATGCGGTCATCGGCTTCGCGATAGCGGCATCCACGCCAAGCGTCGAGCCGTCACGCTCCTAGCTTCGCCCCACGCGTTTCCGGCAGCGCTATGAGGCAGGTGAGCAGCGCGACGGCTACTACGGCGATCGTGTACCACAGACCCGCATAGGGATCGCCCGTCCGTGCTACGATATATTGGCTGACCAGCGGCAGGAAGCCGCCGAAATAACCGGTGCCGATATGATAGGGGATGGACAGCGAACTGTATCGGATACGCGCCGGGAAATATTCCGACAGCAGCGCTGCCACCGGGCCATAGGTGGCGCCAGACAATGTCCAGAGCAGCAAAAGTGCCAGGAACAGCAGCATGGCGCGCGGCCAGTCAGGCTTCACGACGCCGAAATCATAACCACGGGCGGTGAGCGCCGCGTCCAGGCCCTCCGCGCTCAGGTCGTTCACGGCCGCACCGCCTATCGTCACCGTGGGGCGATCCGCCATGGCCTTTTCATAGGGGATGCCACGCTTCGAAAAATGGTCGAGCAGCTTCCCGCAAGCGCTCGGCTGCACCTTGGCGAACGGGTCGAAGCTGCAGTCCGGCCCAGCAACCACCACCGGCGCGCGTTCTGCCGCCTGGTAGAGCGCCGGGTTCGCGACGCTGCCCATGAAATGGTAAAGCGGCATCAGCAGCAGCAGCACCAGCGCATAGCCGATAATGATCGGCTTCTTGCGGCCTACGTGGTCCGACAGCCAACCAAAGAAGATGAAGGCCCCAATGCCCGCAAAGGCGCTGCCGCCCACCAGCAATTGTGCGATGCCGGGGGACACATGCAAACCGCTCTGCAGGAAATAGAGCGCCTGAAACATCACCGTATAGGCGATGACGGTGAAACCCGCCGCGATCCCGATCATCGCGACCAGCATCCGCCGTTTATTGCCGGGATAGGTGAAGGCTTCCTTGAGCGGATTGCGTGATTGCACCCCCGCCGTCTTCATCGCGGTAAACACCGGGCTTTCCCGCAGCATCAGACGCATCCACAGCGAGACGGCGAGCAATGCGAGCGAGAAGAGGAAAGGCAGCCGCCAGCCCCAGGCGTCCCATGCTGCCTTGCCGACGATCCATTGCGTTCCAACGACCACGATCAACGACAGGATAAAGCCGCCGATCACCCCGGCCTGGATGAAGCTGGTGTAGAAGCCGCGTTTGCCGGATGGCGCATGTTCGGCGACGTAAATGGCCGCTCCGCCATATTCACCGCCCAGCGCCAACCCCTGAGCAATGCGGAGCAGAATGAGGATGATGGGCGCCGCAACCCCGATGGTCGCCGCCGAAGGCGTCAGCCCCACCCCGGCCGTAGCTCCGCCCATCAGCACGATCGTGGCCAGGAAGGTATATTTCCGCCCCAGACGGTCACCGAGATAGCCGAACAATGCTGCACCCAAAGGCCGAAAGCCGAAGCCTATTGCAAAACCAGCCAGCGAATAGAGCAGTTCAACGGTTGGATTGTCGGTGGGAAAGAAGGCGCGCCCGATGATAGGCGCAAGCACGCCATAGATGTAGAAATCATACCATTCGAACACGGTGCCGATCGCGGAAGCGGAAATGACCAGCCGGTCCCGCCTTACGTCCATGACATAGCCGCTGTCGGCTACCCCCTCGCTCATCCCGCTTCATTCCCCCTATCGTTGCAAATTCTTTTAGAGGAACGTCGGCCTTCGGCAAGGATGGATGGCTTTGCAGATGATCTTGCCTATGATAATCGAACATAATCGTTCTTTAACATAATGGAGGGGTAATTTGAGCGCGAAACAAGGCTCGCTCAGCCGCAGAGAAATCATGTCCGGCGCTGCCTCGATCACTTTGTCAGGGGCTGTTGTGGCGGGACCGGCAAAGGCGACAAGGCCTGACTCGACCGCTTCAGACTGCCCCGCGGCCCGAACCTTTCCTCCTCCAGGTTCGATCAGCAAGCCGGCGCAAGATTATCTGCGAAAAGGTGCGATGCAGCCGCCACCCAGACCTGTTCCACAGCCCGCTGACGGAGCAAGCTGGCACGCCTATATCGCCGAAGGGAACAAGTCGCTCCCGGCGGAAGCCATTTTGAAGATGCCCGGAGTGGACGTCGAGACACGGCAGATCGGTAGCGCGACCTGCTACGTAGCCACCCCGCGGAACATTTCCGATGAGCAGAGGCGGAAAGCGCATCTCAGCATTCATGGGGGCGGTTGGATATTGTTCGGCGGCCGTGCCGCCATGGCTCTGGCGAAGGTCACCGCTATGCAGTTCGGCGGCGTCACCTTTGCCGTGGATTACCGCATGCCGCCTGATCATCCCTATCCAGCTGGTCTTGATGACTGTTTCGCAGTGTATAAGGCCCTGCTGGCAGAATATGGCGCGAAGAACATCCTGGTGTCGGGCGGCTCTGCAGGCGGCAATCTCGCTGCCGCATTGATGCACAAGGTGAGAGACGCAGGCTTGGAGAAGCCCAGCGCTCTTGTCCTTGAAACTCCCGTCACTGACCTCACAAATTCCGGCGATAGCTGGAAGGTGCTGAACGGTCTCGATCCCATATTGCGGGACCCCGATGGCGTCGGTTCAACCCAACTTTACCTGAACGGCAATGACCCGCATCATCCCTATCTCTCGCCGCTATTTGGCGAGTTGGGGAGCGCCTTTCCGCCTACTCATCTCGTCACCGGGACGAGGGACCGGCTGCTGTCCGACACGGTCAGGATGCATGCTGCGCTCAGGGCCGCTGGCGTGGAGGCTGACCTCTATGTCGCCGAAGCCATGCCGCATAGCGGCTTTGGCAAACAGACCCCGGAGGATGCGGCGGTACTGGCAGACACGCGCAAATGGTTGAAGGGACGCTGGTCCGCCAGCTGATCGACTGACAATTATCTAGGATAAATCGGTGCTCCCGCCTAACAAGGCGGGAGCAGGCGACAGTCTTATTCCATTTCAAGGATGATGGCGTCCACAGGCAGGCTTTCGCCCTGCGCTGCCGACACGCTCTTCACCACGCCCGACTTTTGCGCGCGCAGGATATTTTCCATCTTCATCGCCTCGATCACGGCGAGCGGCTGACCCGCTTCGACCTTATCGCCTTCCTTCACGTGCAACGCGACCAACAGGCCCGGCATGGGGCAGATCAGGAAGCGCGACAGATCCGGCGGGATCTTTTCGACCATGTGCTTGGCGAGCGGCGCAGCATGGGCGGGCAGAATGCGCAGCTTGTGGCTCGCTCCATGAGCGGTCAGCAGGAAGCCCGCACGGACCGGCGCAATCTTCACGGCCAGCTGTTCATCACCAAATTCCGCCTCGATCAAGCGGTCGCCCGGCGTATATTCGAGCGCCATGTCGATCGCTTCGCCATCGACCGTGACATCGTCGCCGTTGATGACGACATCATGCTCAGCGTCGCCGATCTTGACCTGCCATCCGGTAGGCGCCTTCAGCTTCTTTCCAAGCTGTCCATCGATGCGGCGAGCCCTGTCAGCCTGCGCCATCGCAGCAAAAGCACCGATGGCCGAAAGGCGCTTCACCAGCGTCTCCGATGCCGGAGCCCCCGTGAAGCCCTCCGGATATTCCTCGGCAATGAAGCCGGTGGTGATGTTGCCCGAGCGGAAGCGCTCATGCTGCATCAGTGCGGAGACGAAATCGATATTGTGACCCGGCCCTTCAATCTCGAACTGGTCGAGCGCAGCGATCTGCTTGTCGATCGCTTCCAGGCGGGTCGGCGCCCAGGTGATCAGCTTGGCGATCATCGGGTCGTAGAACATCGACACTTCGCCGCCTTCGACCACGCCGTCATCGACGCGTACGCCATCGACCGCTTCAGGCGGATTGTAGCGGATCAGACGGCCTGTCGAGGGCAGGAAGCCGCGATAGGGATCTTCAGCATAGACGCGGTTCTCGATCGCCCAGCCATTGATCTTCACATCTTCCTGACGGAAGCTCAGTTCCTCGCCATTGGCGACGCGGATCATCTGCTCGACCAGATCGAGGCCGGTGATCTCTTCGGTGACCGGATGCTCCACCTGCAAGCGGGTGTTCATTTCCAGGAAGTAGAAGCCGTCCCCGGTCTTGTCCGCGCCAGACACGATCAGTTCGACCGTACCCGCGCTGAAATAGCCGACCGCGCGCGCCAGGGCGACGCACTGCTCGCCCATCTTCTTGCGCATTTCGGGGCTGACGAAGGGCGACGGCGCTTCCTCGACCACCTTCTGGTGACGGCGCTGGATCGAGCATTCGCGCTCGTTCAGATAGACGATATTGCCATGCTGATCGCCCAGGATTTGGATTTCGATGTGGCGCGGGCTTTCGATGAACTTCTCGATGAACACGCGGTCGTCGCCGAAGCTGGCGAGGCCCTCGCGCTTGGTCGCCTCGAAACCTTCACGGACGTCCTGCTCGGAATAGGCCAGGCGCATACCCTTGCCGCCGCCGCCGGCCGAAGCCTTCATCATCACGGGATAGCCGATCTCGTTGGAGATGCGGACGGCATGTTCGGTGTCCTCGATCACGCCGACATAGCCGGGGACCACGTTGACGCCAGCCGACTTGGCGAGCTTCTTGGACTCGATCTTGTCGCCCATCGCCGCGATCGCGTTGGCGGGAGGGCCGACGAAGATGATTCCCTCTGCGTCCAGCGCCTTGCGGAAGCTCTCGCGCTCCGACAGGAAGCCGTAGCCAGGGTGAACCGCGTCAGCGCCGGTCGCCTTGCAAGCCTCAATGATCTTGTCAGCCAGCAGATAGGACTGTGCAGCGGGCGGCGGGCCGAGGTGTACGGCCTCATCCGCCATCAGCACATGAGGGCTGCGCGCGTCAGCGTCCGAATAGACCGCCACGGTCTTGATGCCCATCTTCCGCGCGGTGCGGATGACGCGGCACGCGATTTCGCCACGGTTCGCGATCAGGATCTTGGTGATTGCCATCTTTATCCTTGCCCCAGTCCTATGTGCTGCCGTTCGTTGGTCACTTATGCACCGCCGTCATGCCGGACTTGATCCGGCATCCCGCTATGTTCCCATGCAACGGCAGCCAGGAAGCGGGACCCCGGATCAAGTCCGGGGTGACGGGCTTGTGCGTTGATGTCTTACTCCGCCGCCTCCAGATGCCCGTGCGGCTGCGCCATCATTGGCGTCAGCCCGAGCTTGGAAAGCAACGCGCTATCCTTGTCGTCTCCGGCATTGGCCGCAGTCAGCAGCTTGTCACCGGTGAAGATGCTGTTCGCGCCCGCCATGAAGCAGAGCGCCTGGCAGGCCTCGCTCATGCTTTCACGCCCGGCGGAGAGCCGCACCATGGATTGCGGCATGACGATCCGCGCGACCGCGACGGTGCGAACAAACTCCACCTCGTCGATCTTGGCGAGCGGCGTGTCCTTCAGCATATCGCCCAGCACGGTGCCTTCCACCGGCACCAGCGCATTGATCGGCACGCTCTCAGGATGCGGCATGGTAGCAAGCGCATGGAGGAAGCCGATGCGGTCGCTCCGTGTCTCACCCATGCCGACGATCCCGCCGCAGCAGACATTGATGCCGGCGTCGCGCACATTTTCCAGCGTCTCGATCCGGTCCTCGAAGGTCCGGGTGGTGATGACGTTGGCGTAATTTTCCGGCGAGGTGTCGATATTGTGGTTGTAATAATCGAGCCCTGCGTCGGCCAGCTGCTTCGCCTGATCGGCCGACAGCATGCCCAGCGTCATGCAGGTCTCCATGCCCATCTGGCGCACGCCCTTCACCATTTCGATGAGCTTGGGCATGTCCCGTTCCTTGGGATTGCGCCATGCCGCGCCCATGCAGAAACGACCGGAGCCATGGTCCTTCGCCTGCGCCGCCGCCTGCAGCACAGCCTGAACGTCCATCAGCTTGGTGGCCTTCAGGCCGCTTTCCGCCTCGGTTGACTGGCTGCAATAGCCGCAATCCTCCGGGCAGCCGCCGGTCTTGATCGACAGCAGGGTCGAAAGCTGCACTTCATTGCGCGGAAAGTTAGCGCGATGGATCGACTGCGCTTCGAACATCAGGTCGTTGAAAGGCAGGTCAAACAGCGCGGCGATCTCGTCGCGGCTCCAGTCGGTGCGGGCGGTAGTCTGGGTCAAGCGGCTTCCTCCAGCCCCGCGGGGGGCATGTTGTGGCCGAGGAGACGCAGCACATCGGCCGCGCACTCCACGACGTTCGAGCCAGGTCCATAAATGCCCTGCACGCCCGCGTCACGGAGATAGTCATAATCCTGCGGCGGAATGACGCCCCCAGCGATCACCTTGATGTCGTTGCGACCCTTGTCCCGAAGCTGCCTGATGAGTTCAGGAATCAGCGTCTTGTGTCCCGCAGCCAGCGAGGAAGCGCCGACGACATCGACCCCGCTCTCCAGCGCCAGCACCACCGTTTCCTCCGGCGTCTGGAACAGCGGGCCCGACACGATATCGAAGCCCATGTCCCCGAAGGCCGACGCGATCACATTGGCGCCCCGGTCGTGGCCGTCCTGTCCCATCTTGGCGATGAGTAGTTTCGGCTTGCGACCGAGGCGCCGCTCGACGGCCTGCACACCGTCAAGAACCTGTTTCCAGCGACTGTCCTGTGCATAGGGCTTGGAATAGACGCCCTTCACCGGCGTCGGCACCGTGCCGTAGCGGTTGAAGCTGTCCTCCATAGCGGACGAAATTTCACCCAACGTAGCGCGCGCGCGCGCCGCTTCCACCGCATGGGCGAGAAGATTGTTCTCGATCGACTGCGGACCGGCAGCAGCCTGACGCAGCGATTCCAGTGCAGCCTGGCACGCCGCCTCGTCACGCTCCGCCTTGACCCGGTTGATCCGGGCGATCTGCGCTTCGCGGACCTTGGTGTTGTCGACTTCCAGCGTTTCCAGCAGGTCTTCGTTGGCGAGCCGATATTTGTTGACGCCGACGATGACATCCTCGCCCCGGTCAACGCGTGCCTGACGGGCGGCGGCGGCCGTTTCGATCATCGCCTTGGGCCAGCCCGCGCCGACAGCCTTCGCCATGCCGCCTTCGGCCCCGACGCGATCGATGATCTCCTGCGCAGCATCGACCAGCTGCTGGGTCAGCGCCTCGACATAATAGCTGCCACCCAGCGGATCGACCACATTGCACATGCCGGTCTCTTCCTGGATGACGATCTGGGTGTTGCGCGCGATGCGAGCGGAGAAGTCGGTGGGCAGCGCGATAGCCTCGTCCAGCGCGTTCGTATGGAGCGACTGAGTCCCGCCCAGCATGGCCGCCATCGCTTCGATGGTGGTGCGCATGACGTTGTTATAGGGGTCCTGCTCGGTCAGCGACACGCCGGAGGTCTGGCAATGGGTGCGCAGCATTTTGGACCGTTCGTCCTTCGCGCCAAGCTTCGTCATCGCCCGATGCCACAGTACGCGCGCGGCGCGCAGCTTGGCGATCTCCATGAAGAAGTTCATGCCGATAGCGAAGAAGAAGCTCAGCCGCCCGGCGAACTTGTCGATGTCGAGGCCCGAAGCGACGCCATATTTCACATATTCGATGCCGTCAGCGATCGTGAAGGCCAGCTCCTGAACCTGCGTCGCGCCCGCTTCCTGCATATGGTAGCCGGAGATGGAGATGCTGTTGAACTTGGGCATCTCGCGGCTGGTATAGCCGAAAATATCCGAGATGATCCGCATCGATGGTTCAGGCGGATAGATATAGGTGTTACGGACCATGAACTCCTTCAGAATGTCATTCTGAATGGTCCCGTCGAGCAGCTTGCGCTCGACCCCCTGCTCCTCGCCCGCGACGATGAAGAAAGCCAGGATCGGGATCACCGCGCCGTTCATGGTCATGGACACGGACATCTGGTCGAGCGGGATGCCGTCGAACAGGATCTTCATGTCTTCGATCGTGTCGATCGCCACGCCCGCCTTGCCGACGTCACCGACGACGCGCGGGTGATCGCTGTCATAGCCGCGATGAGTGGCGAGGTCGAAAGCAACGGAAAGCCCCTTCTGCCCCGCAGCAAGATTGCGGCGGTAGAAGGCGTTGGATTCCTCGGCAGTCGAAAAGCCGGCATATTGGCGGATCGTCCAGGGACGCCCTGCATACATCGACGCTTTGACGCCGCGCGTGAAGGGCGCGAAGCCGGGCAGGCCGGGATCGACGGTCACGTCCTCGGCCGTGTAGAGCGGCTTCACCGTGATCCCTTCCGGGGTCTCCCAGTTCAGATTCTTGCCCTTCACCTCCTTGGCGGCGGCGGCGGCCCACTGATCCAGCGTCGGCTTCTCGGTCATACCTATCATCCTACCCATTCGTCATGCCGGACTTGATCCGGCATCCCGCTTCCCTCGCGAGCGGGACGTAAACAGCGGGACCCCGGACCAAGTCCGGAGTGACGAAACTCAATGCGCCTCTTTCGGCGTCTCCATGATCTCGGTCAGCACCCCGTTCATATCCTTGGGGTGGACGAAGAAGATCAACGTCCCATGCGCCCCGATACGCGGTTCACCGAGTACCTTCTTGCCCAGCCCCTCGAACCACGCCTTGGCTTCATAAATATCGGGCACTTCATAGCACATGTGATGCTGCCCGCCCGCCGGGTTCTTGGCGATAAAGCCATGAATGGGCGAGTTTTCGCCCAGCGGCTCGATCAGCTCGATCTGCGTGCCTTCGGTCCCATTCACGCCCGGCGTATCAACGAAGCACACCTTCACGCCCTGCGCGGGCAGGTCGAAAGGCTCATGCGTCAGCGTAGCGCCCATGACATCGCGATAATAAGCCAGCGACGCTTCCAACGAAGGCGTCGCCACGCCGATATGATTCAAGCGACCAAGCTTCATGACAGCCAATCCTTACAGCGGAATATTGTCGTGCTTCTTCCACGGATTCTCCAGGCTCTTGTTGCGCAGCTTGCGCAGGCCAAGAGCAATCCGCTTGCGGGTCGAATGTGGCTGGATCACCTCGTCGATGAAGCCCTTGCTCGCTGCGACGAAGGGGTTGGCGAAGCGGTCTTCATATTCCTTCGTCCGATCCGCGATTTCTTCCGGCGTCTTGCCGCGGAAGATGATCTCCACAGCGCCCTTCGCGCCCATCACCGCGATTTCAGCGGTCGGCCAGGCATAGTTGAGGTCGCCGCGCAGATGCTTGGAGGACATAACGTCATAAGCGCCGCCATAGGCTTTGCGGGTAATCACGGTGATCTTCGGCACGGTCGCTTCGGCATAAGCGAAGAGCAGCTTCGCGCCATGCTTGATGATGCCCGAATGCTCCTGCGCCGTACCCGGGAGGAAGCCTGGCACATCGACGAAGGTCACGATGGGGATCTCGAACGCATCGCAGAAGCGGACGAAACGGCCCGCCTTCTTGGACGAGTTGATATCCAGCACGCCCGCCAGGACCATCGGCTGGTTCGCGATGATGCCGACCGTCTTGCCCTCGACCCGGCCAAAACCGCAGATGATGTTGCCCGCATGCGCCGGCTGCACCTCGAAGAAGTCGCCTTCGTCGATGACCTTCCGGATCAGCTCATGCATATCATAGGGCTGGTTCGCATTGGCAGGAATCAGCGTGTCCAGGCTTTCTTCGACGCGATCCCACGGATCGGCGCTCGGACGCTCCGGCACCGGCTCCTTGTTCGACGCAGGCAGGAAATCGACGAAATCACGAACCGAAAGCAGCGCCTCGATATCATTTTCAAACGCCAGGTCCGCCACGCCCGACTTGGTCGTGTGCGTGACCGCGCCGCCCAGCTCTTCCTGCGTCACGATCTCGTTCGTAACGGTCTTCACGACATCAGGGCCGGTCACGAACATGAAGCTCGAATCCTTCACCATGAAGATGAAGTCGGTCATTGCGGGCGAATAGACAGCGCCGCCTGCGCATGGGCCCATGATCACGCTGATCTGCGGCACGACGCCCGATGCCAGCACGTTGCGCTGGAAGATTTCGGCATAGCCCGCCAGCGAAGCCACGCCTTCCTGAATGCGCGCGCCGCCGGAGTCGTTAAGGCCGATCACGGGAGCGCCGACCTTCATCGCCATGTCCATGATCTTGCAGATCTTCATGGCGTGCCGTTCGGACACCGCGCCGCCATAGACGGTGAAGTCCTGGCTGAAGACGAAGACCAGGCGGCCGTTGATCGTGCCCGATCCGGTGACGACGCCGTCGCCCGGAATATGCTGCTCGTCCATGCCGAAGTCGATGCAGTTATGCTCGACATACATATCGACTTCTTCGAAGCTGTCTTCGTCCAGCAGGACCTCAAGCCGCTCCCGCGCCGTCAGCTTGCCCTTGGCATGCTGGGCGTCGATGCGGCGCTGGCCGCCACCCAGGCGCGCGGCTTCGCGCTTGGCTTCCAGCTGTTCGATAATGGCGAGCTTCGACATATAGAATATCTCTCCGGTGACGGCACGGATGGCTATGTTCGCCCCTTTCCCATCTTTCACGCTTTTCGCAAATGCAAATTTGCCAATTTGCAAATCACCACTTCGCAAATTATGGGCGGGGAATGGCAAGAGGCAATCGCATATTCGCAGGTCCACGGCTACGCCAGCTTCGTTTGGATCACCGGATGGACCAGGCCACCATGGCGCAGGCGCTCGGCATTTCGGTCTCCTATCTCAGTCAGCTGGAAAATGACGATCGCCCCCTGACCGCCAAGGTGAAGGCCGCAGTTGCCAGCGCCTTCCCTACCGATTGGGCGAGTTTCGACAGCCGCGAAGAGGAGCAACTGCTGGGCGCCTTCACCTATGCGCTCGCCCATCCCGAACTGCCCGGCCCGGCCATGGAGCCTGAGCGGATCGAAAAGCTGCACCTCCAGTTTCCCGAGTTCGCCGCCCGCTATATCGATCTCTACAACGCCCATATGCGCGCCAATGAGCGGATCAACATGATCGAGGAGGCGATCGCCAACGATCATGAGGTGCAGGCGCGTCTCCCTTGGGAAGCGGCGCGGGACTGGTTCCACGAAGCCGGCAACTATGTCCATGCGCTCGACTGCCTGGCCGAGGACATGGCGAAGAGCTTCACTGCGGGGCAGGCGCTCGACGAGGGTATGCTGGTAGAGGCGCTGGCGCGGCGGCATGGCATCGAAACGCTGATCGCCGACACGCCGGATTCCGCTTTGCGCGCCTATTCGTCCAGCGACCGCAGACTGTTCATCAATGCCGCGCTGCCGACCGAAAGCCGCAAATTCATGCTGGCCCATCAGCTCATGATGCTGGAGGGACAGGCCGTCATCGCCGATGTCGTCAATCGCGCTGCGCTTCCGGTCGAGGGCGCCGATCGCTTGCTGACGATCGGGCTTGGCAATTATGCTGCGGGCGCGCTGCTCATGCCCTACGCCGAATTCCGCGAAGCTGCGCGCGCTGTCCGCCATGACATAGATCGTCTCGCCCGCCGGTTCGGGGTCAGCTTCGAACAGGCATGCCATCGCCTTTCGACGCTCCAGCGGCCGGGGCTGCGCGGCATCCCCTTCTTCTTCTGCCGCGTTGATATGGCAGGCAACATCACCAAGCGGCACAGCGCGACCCGGCTCCAATTCGCCCGCTTCGGCGGCGCGTGCCCCTTGTGGAACGTGCATGAGGCGGTCGCCATCCCCGACCGTATCAACGTACAGCTCGGGGAGACGCCCGATGGCGTGCGCTATGTTTCCATGGCGAAGGGACTGGTGAAACCTTCAGGCAGCTATTCGCGTACGCCCCGCCGCTATGCCGTCGTACTGGGCTGCGAAGTCGCCCATGCCGCGAACTTCGTCTATGCGGACGGCCTGCAACTGGAGATGGAGGGGGCGGCGACGCCGATCGGCATCACTTGCCGCCTCTGCTCACGCCAGGGATGCGACCAGCGTGCCTTTCCCCCCGCCGATCGCCCGATCCGCGTCGATCCGGACAATCGGCAGATCGTCCCCTATTGGATAGGCTGAACGGCAACTGGGCAGTCCCAGCTTGGGGAAACTGGCCCTGTCGCTCGTTTCCTCACACGCTTAATCTGGACATATGAGCGACGATATTTTCTTGGGCGGCGATATTCTTACGGATTTGAAGGACAGCGGTTTCGCCCACGTGGATGGGTGTGACATGCGCGCCCTGCTAGGCTCTGACAACTTGGCGTGGTGCGCCTTTGCCGATAGCTGGAATGACCTTGGCCCTGACCTCTACATGGCCGACGGCGGTCGTTACCGGCGGCGGCGGCATGCTGCGTTGCTGTGCCAGAACGGCCGGTTCGTCCGTAAACCACATCAGCCCCATTTCCAGAGCCGCGACTATAATCCGCTGAACGGAGACGTGCAGCGCTGGTTCGAAGAGGTGCATCAGGAAACGGTGGACAATCCTGTCATGCAGGCCGTCTTCGCCTTTTGCGCGGACAGCTTCGGAGCGACCGGCGCCACGCCCTGGCACGTTGAAATGCACCAGTTCCGCATCGAAACGCAGGAAGGCCAAATCGGCCGCCCTACCCCGGAGGGCCTGCACCGCGACGGTGTTGATTGGGTGTTCGTCATGCTGATCGAACGCCGCAACGTTCGCGAAGGCGTGACCCGCATCGGCGCGCCGGACGGAACAGCGCTCGGCGAATTCACGCTCGCTCAACCGGGCGACACGGTGCTGATCGACGACCGCCGCATTCTTCACGGCGTTACCGAAATCCACGCCGTCGATCCCGACCTACCCGCCTGGCGCGACGCGCTGGTCGTGACGTTCGTCGCGGAGAGCTGAACCTCCCATCCCCGTTCGCGTCGAACGAACGAGGGCCAGCATCACTTCAGCAGCACTAACTCTTCCGCCATGCTCGGATGCAGCGCGACCGTATCGTCAAACTGCTGCTTGGTAAGCCCGGCCTTCACCGCGATTGCCGCCGCCTGCAAAATCTCCGGCGCGTCCGGACCGATCATGTGCAACCCCACGACGCGATTGGTCGTGGCATCGACCACCATCTTGTAAAGCGCCCGCTCCTCTCGCCCGGCCAGCACATTCTTCATCGGCCGGAAGTCGGACGTATAGACCTTGACCGTGCCAAGCTTGTTCTTCGCCTGCGCCTCGGTCAGGCCAACGCCAGCCAGCGGCGGGTGGCTGAACACGGCGGAAGGCACGCAGTCATAATCCACCGTCCGCGGATTGTCGCCGAACACCGTATCGGCAAAGGCATGCCCCTCGCGGATCGCAACCGGCGTCAGTTGCAGGCGGTTGGTGACGTCGCCCACCGCATAGATGCTCTCGCAACTGGTGCGGCTATAGTCATCGACCTTGATCGCGCCCTTGTCGTCCAGTTCAACGCCCGCACTCTCAAGCCCCAATCCCTCGACATGAGGCTGCCGTCCGGTCGCGAACATGATCGTGTCGCAAGGTATGGGATCGCCATTGCTGAAATGCATGCACAGCGTTCCATCCACATTTTTCTCGATCCGCTCCATCTGCGCATTGAAGCGGAAGACGATGCCTTTCATCGTCGAAATCTGCATCAGCCGGTCGCGGATCTGCTCATCATAGCCGCGCAGCAGCGTCGCCGACCTATTGACGATGGTCACATGGCTACCGAATTCGTTGAAGATTCCCGCAAATTCATTGGCGATATAGCCGCCGCCGACGATGATGATGCGCTTGGGTGCGTCCTCCAGGTGGAAGGCTTCGTTGGAAGTGATGCCATGCTCCGCTCCCTCCATCTCAGGGATGGCAGGCCATGCGCCGGTCGCGACGAGGATATATTTGGCGCTCACCTCGCGCCCGCTCGCCAGCTTCACGCTATGCGGCCCAGTGATGGTCGCGCGGTCCGAAATCAGTTCGACCTTGTGGCTCTCAAGCGTGTTCCTGTAGAGCCCCTCCAGCCGGTCGACATCGGCCAGCACATTGTCGCGCAGCACTTTCCATTCGAAATCGCAATCGGGCACATTCCAGCCAAAGCGCCGTGCATCCTTCAGGTCCTCCGCGAAGTGCGCGCCATAAATGAGCAGCTTCTTGGGCACGCATCCGCGAATGACGCAGGTGCCCCCGACCCGATATTCCTCCGCGACCGCAACCTTCGCCCCGTGCGCGGCCGCAACGCGCGATGCGCGAACGCCGCCTGATCCCGCACCGATGACGAAAAGGTCGAAATCATAGTCGCTCATGCCGGTCTCCCTCTGGATGTGGCGGGATATGGCGGGAGACCGGCCGAGATACAATCATCTAAGCCCCAAGAGCTTCTTAGAACTTACGCCACGCCCAGCGCCAGATCGATCAACGCCATCGTCGAGGGATCAAATCCCTTCGCCCCTTCGGCTTCGATCGACTTCGCAATCTCCTTGCCAAGCTCCACGCCGAACTGGTCGAACGGGTTGATGCCCATCAGCACCGCGTTGGCGAAGGTCCGATGCTCGTAAAAGGCGATCAGCGCGCCCAGGGCATCCGGCGTCACGTCATTCAGCAGAATGGTCGTCGAAGGCCGATTGCCGGGATAAGCCCGCGCCGGATCAGCCTCATTTTCCTTCCCCCGCATGAGCGCTGCGCCCTGCGCAAAGCAGTTCACCAGCAGCGCCCGGTGATGCGCAGGATCGAGCGCGTGTCCCGGCTCGATCGAAGCGACGAACTCCACCGGCGTCAGGATCGTGCCCTGGTGCAGCAACTGGAACACCGCATGCTGCGCGTCCGTGCCTACTCCGCCCCAGGTGATGGGCGCGCTCGGCCCGTCGAGCGGCTTGCCGTCGCGCGTAACGCTCTTGCCATTGCTCTCCATCTCCAGCTGCTGGAGGTAGGATGGGAGCAGCCTCAACCGCTCGTCATAGGCGAACAGCGCCCGCGTCTGGCACCCGAGCACCCGCGCATAATATTGATCGACGAAGGCCGCGATCAGCGGTGCGTTCTGCGCCGGATCGGACAGGCGGAAATGCCGGTCCATGGCCGCCGCGCCCTCCAGCAGGCTTTCAAACGCGTCCCAGCCCAGAGCCAGCGCCGCCGGAAAGCCGATCGACGACCAAAGCGAATAGCGACCGCCAACGCTCTCGGCGAACGGCAGGATGCGCGTTTCATCCACGCCCCATTCGATCGCCTTATCCGGGCTCGCCGTCAGCGCAATGACCTTGCCGTAGGGATCTTCGACGCCCGCCTCGACCAGCCAGTTGATGGCGCTCGCGGCGTTGAGCATTGTTTCGGTGGTGGTGAAGGTCTTGGACGCCACCGCGATCAACGTCGCCTCGGGATCAAAGCGGGAAATCGCCCGCTCCAGCGCCGTGCCGTCGACGTTGGACACGATCGCGACGTCATAGCGCGCTCCGTCGCCGCCCAGCGCATCGACGATCAGGTCGGGACCCAACGCGGAGCCGCCAATGCCGATATGCAGGATATGGCGGATCGGCCCCAAAGCCTCGCCTTCGATCGCATCGATCAGCGCGCGCATCCTGGCGTGCAGCATCTTGGCGCGGGAGACGCTTTGCGCATTGCCCTCTCCCCGCTCAGCGGGATGTTCGGCGGCACGGCCTTCGCTGTTGTTGATCGGCTCACCCGCGAAAAAGGCGTCGCGCCACCGGGCGAAGTCCATTTCCTCCGCCAGCTTGAGGAACCCATTCAAGGTTTCGCTCGTCAAATGGGTCTTGGACCAGTCAAAGCGGAGCGGCCCCTGTGTCAGCGTGAATTTGCTCAGCCGGTTCGGGTCCGCCGAGAAAATGGACTTCAACTCGGGCTGCGGGAGGGCGGCAATGGCCTCCAGTGCAGGGCTGGACATGAAAGGGTAAATCCTCTTTTCCGTTGATCGATACCGACGCTGCACCTGTCGATTCTCTTCTTCTTACTCAAGCGTAACGGCCAATGCACCGCCCCACGCGCTTGACGGCAGGTTTCCAACGCAGCAAAAGCCGCAGCGGCCTGTTTTCAAGGCAAATCGAAGGACTAGACGAACAGGCATGAGCGCAAAATCGGAAACGCGGGACTTCATCTGGTTCCTCGCAAAGCTGGCGGTCTTCGTCTTCATTCTGCGCAGCTTCATCGTCTCTCCGTTCAATATCCCGTCTGAATCGATGCAGCCGCGCCTGCTGATCGGCGATTATCTGCTCGTCGCCAAATGGCCCTATGGCTATTCGCGCTACTCCCTGCCCTTCAACCTGCCGCTCATTCCTGGCCGCATTCTCGCCTCCACGCCGAAGCGCGGCGATGTCGTGGTGTTCAAGGCGCCACCGAGCCAGAAGAACGACTATATCAAGCGCGTGATCGGCTTGCCCGGCGACATGATCTCCGTGCGCGGCGGCACCGTGTATCTGAACGGCCAGGCGATCCCGAAGCAGCGGGTTGCCGATCTGGTCATTCCGGTCACGCCCAACATGCTGGACGCCGCTGCCAAGGAAGGCAGCCCTTCCCCCTGCTATCGTCCGAAGTTTGAGGAAGAGGCGCCCGGCGGTGGCCGCCAGTGCCGCTATCCCCAATATCGCGAAACCCTGCCCGGCGGCAAAAGCTACAATGTTCTAGACCTAGTGCCCGATGGTGCTGCGGACGATCGCGACACCGTACTTGTGCCTGAAGGCCATCTCTTCATGATGGGCGACAATCGCGACCGCAGCGCCGACAGCCGCTTCCCCGCGGTCGAGGGCGGCGGCATCGGCCTGGTTCCGGAAGAAAATCTGGTGGGCAAGGCCATGATTTCGGTCTTCTCCACCGATGGCAGCGCAAACTGGCTGCTCCCCTGGACCTGGTTCACCGCAGCGCGCTGGGACCGGATCGGGGAAGGCTTTTGAGCAAGCCCGACACGGCAGGCTGGCTCGCCGCGTTGATCGGGCGAGCGCCGAAGGACGCCGTGCCTTTCCAGCAAGCGCTGACCCATGGCAGCGCAAACGCCGTCAATTATGAGCGGCTGGAATTTTTGGGCGACCGGGTGCTCGGCCTGATCATGGCCGAATGGGTCTATGACCGCTTCGCCGGAGAGCCGGAGGGAAAGCTTTCCCGGCGTTTCAACGCGCTTGTGTCCGGCGAAACCTGCGCCGAGGTAGCGCGGGCGGCCGGTGTGCCGACCCATCTCGTTCTCGGCAAGCAAGCCCGCGATGACGGCGCGGCCGACAGCGACAATGTGCTGGGCGACGTCATGGAGGCGCTAATCGGCGCGCTCTATCTCGAAGCCGGCCTGGAGGAGTCTCGCACGCTCGTCCGCCGCCTATGGGCCAACCGCGTTGACACCCAGGAAAGCGCGCCCAAACACCCCAAGTCCGCCCTACAGGAATGGGCCGCCGCCAACCGCCGCAAGCCCCCCGAATATGCCCTCACCGACCGATCCGGCCCCCATCATGCGCTGAAGTTCACCGTCACGGTCAGCATCAAAGGCGCAGGCGAAGCGAGCGCAACCGGCGGGTCGAAGCAGGAAGCAGAGACCGCAGCGGCCAAGGCGCTGCTGGAGAAATTGTCCGGCTGAGTCGCTTCCTCTGCCGACACCAATCCCCTATCGTGATCCCGGGCTTGAGCCCGGATCACGCCTCCCTCCGGCCGAGGAAGGAAAAAACGGGACCTCGGCTTCCGCCAGGATGACTAAACGAACGCGCGAACGGAATAGGTTTGGAACAGAATATCGATAATCAACGCTGCGGCGTCATCGCCATCGTAGGCGCTCCCAACGCGGGCAAATCCACGCTGGTCAATGCGCTGGTCGGCCAGAAGGTGGCCATCACCAGTCCCAAGGCGCAGACAACCCGCACCCGCGTCATGGGCGTCGCGATCGAAGATGACGCGCAGATCGTCCTGGTCGATACGCCCGGCATCTTCCAGCCCAAGCGCCGCCTAGACCGCGCCATGGTGCAGGCCGCCTGGGGCGGTGCCCAGGGGGCGGACCTCATCGCGCTCATCGTCGATGGGAAGGCGGGCCTTGGCCCCAAGATGGAGCCGATCGTAGAGGCGCTGACCCATCGGCCGGAGCGCAAATGGTTGATCCTCAACAAGGTCGACATCGCCATCAAGGAAAAGCTGCTGGTCCACACCCAGAAGCTCTACGAACGAATCGGCTTTGAAGAGACCTTCTTCATTTCCGCGGCAACTGGTGACGGCCTTGCCGAACTCAAAACCGCCTTCGCCAATGCCATGCCGGAAGGCCCCTGGCATTTTCCCGAAGATCAGGTGTCCGACGCCACCGATCGCATGCTAGCGGCAGAGATCACGCGCGAGCAGCTCTACCACCAGCTTCACGCCGAATTGCCCTATGCCGCCGCCGTGGACACAGAACAATATAAGGAGCGCGAGGACGGCTCGGTCGAAATCCACCAGCAAATCCTGGTCGGCCGCTCGAGCCAGCGCGCCATCGTCCTAGGCAAGGGCGGCCAGCGCCTCAAGGAAATCGGTTCGAAAGCGCGCGCCGAACTGGCGAACCTGCTAGGCGTCAAGGTCCACCTCTACCTCCACGTCAAGGTGAAGGAAGATTGGGAGGACGACCGCTTCATCTATCGCGACATCGGGTTGGATTGGGTGGAGTAACCTCCACCCCCGCCTTACTGCTTTACCGCCCTCTATCGCGCCATCCCCCCCCCCCGTTCGGGCTGAGCTTGTCGAAGCTCCTCCCTTCATCTCGGGAGAAAAGGAAGCGCCGCGACCAGCTGAGGGTCACTGGAGCCGAGCGGATTACTCCGCTGCCTCGGCCTTCTTCTTGGCAGGTGCCTTCTTCGCAGCAGGCTTCTTGGCCGCCGCCTTCTTAGGCGCGGCTTTCTTCTTTCCCTTCTTCGCCGGAGCCGCAGCAGCCCGCGCGTCGATCAGTTGCGCCGCTTCCTCCAGCGTCAAAGCCTCCTGCTCGACCGTCTTGGGCAGCGTCGCATTGGTGGTGCCGTCGGTCACATAAGGTCCATAGCGCCCCGCCATCAGCTTGATATCGGCCTCTGTGCGCGGATGCTTGCCCAGAACCTTTAGCGGCTCGCGAGAGGAAGAGCCCCGCCCGCCCTTGTTCGCCGCGTCAGCCAGCTTCGCGACGGCGCTGTTCATGCCCACCTCGAAAATCTCCGCGGTAGAAGACAGCCGCCCATATTTGCCGTCATGCAGCAGATAAGGCCCGAAGCGCCCAATGTTGGCCACGATCGGCTTGCCCGTCTCAGGATGCAGCCCGACTTCACGCGGCAAGCTGAGCAGCTTCACCGCCCAATCCAGCGTCAGCTCGCCATCGGGCAGGTCCTTGGGGATCGACCCTCGCTTTGCCTCCTTGCCCTCGCCCATCTCGATATAGGGACCAAAGCGGCCTGACTTCTTGACGATGTCCTGCCCGGTCTCAGGATGCTGCCCCAGCACCTCCGGCCCCGTATCCTCACCTTCCTTGCCACCCGGCTGCCCGAACTTGCGCGTATATTTGCATTCCGGATAATTGGAGCAGGCGATGAAAGCACCGAACCGTCCGCCACGCAGCGACAGCTGTCCATCGCCACAGAGCGGACAGGCGCGCGGGTTGGACCCGTCCGCCTTGGGGGGAAAGAGCATCGGCTCCAGGAACTTGTCCAGCTCGGCCGTGATGTCGGACGGCTTCTGCTCCATCACCTCGGCGGTCTTGGGCTTGAAGTCGCGCCAGAAGGCTTCCAGCACCGCCTGCCACTGCGCACGGCCGCCGGAAATATCGTCCAGTTCCTCCTCCAGCCCCGCCGTGAAGTCATAGGACACATAGCGTTCGAAGAAGCGTTCCAGGAAGGCCGTCACCAGCCGCCCACTCTCCTCGGCGAAGAAGCGGTTCTTCTCGATCCGCACATAGTCGCGGTCCTTCAGCACCTGAAGCGTCGAGGCATAGGTGGACGGACGCCCGATCCCCAGCTCCTCCAGCTTCTTGACCAGCGAAGCTTCCGAATAGCGCGGCGGCGGCTGGGTGAAATGCTGCTCGGCCGTCACCTTCTTCTTGGCCGGAGCATCGCCCTCAGCCATCCGCGGCAGCAGCTTGCTGTCGTCATCCTCGCTGTCGTCACGCCCCTCTTCATAGAGCGCGAGGAAGCCGGGGAAAATCACCACCTGACCCGTGGCGCGCAGAGCATGCTGGCCGGTGCCATCCACCAGGTCGACGGTCGTCCGCTCCAGCCGCGCCGAAGCCATCTGGCTCGCCAGCGCGCGCTTGAAGATCAGGTCGTAAAGCCGCGCATGATCGCCCGAACCCACCTTGTCCCGCGAAAACTCGGTCGGACGGATCGCCTCATGCGCTTCCTGCGCATTTTTGGCCTTGGTCTGATATTGGCGCGGCTTTTCGGGCAGATACCCCCCGTCATAGCGCTCCGCGATCGCCTTACGCGCTGCGGAAATGGCGCTGCCGTCCATCTGCACGCCGTCGGTACGCATGTAGGTGATCGCGCCGTCCTCATAAAGCTGCTGCGCGATCCGCATGGTGTGGCTGGCGGAAAAGCCGAGCTTACGCGCCGCTTCCTGCTGCAGGGTCGAAGTCGTGAACGGCGGCGGAGGGTTGCGCGAAACGGGCTTCGTCTCGACCTTCTCGACGGTGAAGCGTCCGGCCTCCACGTCCGCCTTCGCGGCCATGGCGTCACCTTCCTTCCCGATGGTCAGGCGGTCGATCTTTTCGCCCTTCCAGCGCACCAGACGGGCGGTGAAGCCCTGCCCGCCCTGCTCCATCTCGGCCGCGACCGACCAATATTCCTGAGCGACGAAGCTTTCGATCTCGCGCTCGCGATCAACGACCAGCCGCAGAGCCACCGACTGCACACGCCCAGCCGATTTGGCGCCGGGCAGCTTGCGCCACAACACGGGCGAGAGCGTAAAGCCCACCAGATAGTCGAGCGCCCGTCGTGCCCGGTAGGCGTCGATCAGATCCTCGTCCAACGCGCGGGGCTGCGCCATCGCTTCGGTCACCGCCTGTTTGGTGATCGCGTTGAACGTCACGCGATCGACCTTCTGCGGCAGCGCCTTCTTGGCGCGCAGCACTTCCTGCACGTGCCAGCTGATCGCCTCCCCCTCGCGATCAGGGTCAGTCGCCAGGATCAGGCGTGACGCCTTCTTGGCCTCATCGGCGATCGCTTTGAGCTGCTTGCCCTTGTCGCCATAATTTTCCCAACTCATGGCAAAGCCATTGTCGGGATCCACCGATCCATCCTTGGCGGGCAGGTCGCGGATATGGCCATAACTGGCCAGAACGTGGAAATCCCCGCCCAGATATTTCTCGATGGTCTTCGCCTTGGCCGGCGATTCAACGATGACAAGCTGCATTAATGCCCCGGTTTTTTGAGTGCTCTCACGTACACGCGCGAGTCTGGAAGGCGGTGGCGGTCTCCGTCAAGACCATCACGACAGGCTTACTTTACCGCCTGCATGCCGCTCAAGCCGCGCCGCCAGCTCCAGTTCCAGCAGCACGGTCTGGACGATAGCAGGACTGAGGCCCGAAAGCCGGATAATCTCATCCACCGGCGCCGGCGCATGACCGAGCAGCCCCAGCACAGCCTCCCGATCTCGCCCCGCGACATCGGACGAAACCGGTTCGCCAGCAAAGTCCAGCTTGCCCTGCCGCACCATCCGGCCATCGATCCCGCCAATCGCCTCGATCACATCCGCGCCATTCTGCACCAGCGTCGCGCCTTCGCGGATCAGCTGGTTGCATCCCTGCGCGCGTGGATCGGCTGGCGACCCCGGCACAGCCATGACCTCGCGCCCCGCCTCCACCGCCAGGCGCGCGGTAATTAGCGAACCAGATCGCGGCGCAGCCTCTACCACCACCGTTCCCGCAGCCAGCCCTGCGATAATGCGATTGCGTGCGGGAAAGTGCCGCGCAAGCGGCTGGATGCCCGAAGGATGCTCCGTCACCAGCAGCCCTTCGTTCGCCACCTGCTCCTGCAAATCGCCATTTTCTGGCGGAAACACCACATCCAGCCCGCAGGCAATAACCGCGATGGTGCCGGTCGCCACCGACCCCTGATGCGCAGCCGTATCAATTCCCCGCGCCAGTCCGGATACCACGACAGCGCCCTGCTGCCCCAGCTCCTGCGCAAGCGTCCTCGCAAAGCGACAAGCCGCCGCCGAAGCATTGCGCGCGCCCACCAACGCCACGCATTGCCGCGCCGTCAGCGCCACATCTCCCCGCACGATGAGCGCCGGAGGCGCGCCCTCCATTTGCTCCAGCAGGAAAGGATAATCCTTGTCGCCCATCAGTAGATAGCGCGCGCCCAAGGCCTTGCTGCGCGCAACCTCATGCTCGATGGCCGCGGCATCCGCTACACTGGCCTTGCCCCCGCCACGCGCCGCCAGTTCAGGCACCGCGCGCAGAGCATCGCCCGCCTTGCCGAAACGCGCCATCAGCTGCCGGAAGGTGACCGGACCGATACGGGGCGAACGGATCAGGCGCAGGCGATCGAACCGATCCTGCTCACTCACCCCTTCGACGCCCCGATCTTGGGTTCAGTCCCCTTGACAAGCCGCGCGATATTCGCCCGGTGCCGCCACAGCAGGATCAGCGCCAGCCCCAGCGTCACTGGAACCAGGTCGATCCGGCCCATGAACCACAACGCAATCGGCGCACTGATCCCCGCAGCCATGCCGCCGACCGACGACCATCGTGTCCCGAACAGCGTCCCCAGCCATACCAGGGCAAAGACGATTCCGGCGGGCCAATGTAAAGCCGTTACTACGCCCATCATTGTCGCGACGCCCTTGCCGCCAGAAAAGCGCAGCCAGATCGGATAGCAATGGCCGATAAAGGCCATTGCGCCCGCCATGGGCCCGCCGCCATCAACCAACGCCGCGCCGATCAGCACCGCCGCAGCCCCCTTCAGCAGGTCGAGCAGCAGCGTCGCGGCCGCGAGTCCCTTGCGCCCAGTGCGCAGCACATTGGTCGCGCCGATATTGCCCGACCCGATCTTGCGCAGGTCGCCCGCACCGGTGAAGCGCGTCAGTAGCAGACCGAAGGGGATCGAGCCCAGCAGATAGGAAATCAGCAGGACGAAAGCGGGAAGTAGCCAGGGAGGGTTCATGATCTCGCCGAATTGATTGCGGCGCGACCATAGCGTTCCGGCGGCCCGGGGCAATGCCAAAGGCGCAATCATCTCACCGCGACAAAACTCAACAGCTTGCCTGTTGCCGAGCCCCCTTGCGATGGTTAATCTAGGATAGAATGGTCGCCCGCGCAGTCGCGTACAAAAGTGCTCAAAAAATGCATATCGATGACGATCCCGCTATCGAGCAAAAGCGCGCGGATGCACGCCAGCGCCGGCTCCTCAAGGCACATATGCTTCACCCGCGTCACGGCAGGATCGACATCCTCGTGCGCGATGTGTCCGCACATGGGATAGGCGGCAAATGCGACATGGATCTGATGGCGGGGGAGGCGGTCACCATCTGCCTGCCCGCTCACCATCCCGTGCCCGGCCGCATCGCCTGGTGTGCACGGCGCGCGTTCGGCGTTCAGTTGGATGGTGGCATTGATCCCATCCTGGTTCGCAGTGCCTCCGAATCCGCGTCCCAACCCTATCAGCCACCGGAAAGCGCTATGCCTGCAGGCGATTTCAAGCGTCCAGGATTCGGACGGAACAGAAGAAGCTGATCTGGCCTCATCCACCCCAAGGCGCCTGTTGACAGCCTTTCTCTCTCCCGCGACATGTGCCCCATAATGAAAGTCGCCCCATCCGCCCCCCTGCTATTCTTCGATTCCGGTGTAGGCGGGCTCTCCATTCTCGCTCCCGCCCGCGCAGCGCTGCCGAACGCGCCGGTCGTATATGCCGCTGACAGCGCGGGCTTCCCCTATGGCACGAAGAGCGAGGCGGAAATCGCCGCCCGCGTCCCCGCCCTGCTCGGCCGCCTCGTCGAACGCTATCGCCCTCGTCTGGCTGTGATCGCCTGCAATACGGCTTCCACGATTGCCCTTTCGGCGGTCCGCGCTGCGCTCGATATCCCCGTCGTCGGCACCGTTCCGGCGATCAAGCCTGCTGCGCTTCTTTCCAAAAGCCGGGTCTTCGGCGTCCTCGGCACCGACGCGACCGTTCGCCAGCCCTATGTTGACCGTCTGACGGCGGAGTTCGGTGCTGATTGCACCGTGCTGCGCCACGGGTCGGCGGCCCTCGTCCAACTGGCCGAAGCCAAGCTGCGCGGCGAGACGCTAGACCCAAAAATCGCGCGCGACGCTCTGGCGGGGCTGATCGATCAGCCCGGTGGGGATCATATGGACACGGTCGTGCTTGCCTGCACCCATTTCCCGTTGGTGGAGGCTGAACTGGCCGCCGCCGCGCCGCAACCACTTACGTTCGTGCATGGCGGAGAAGGCATCGCCCGGCGCATCGCATACCTGACCCAGGGACAGGAATGGCCGGCGTCCCGTCCATTGGGCAAAGCCGTCTTCACCCGCCTCGACAATAGCGTCGCAACCCTCGCACCGGCCCTGGCCGACTTCGGCCTGACCCAGATGGAAGCATTGTGACGGGGTAGGACCTTTAGTCCAATCAAACTTCCTCTATCATTGTGATAGGTATTTCTCCCTAACTCTGCGAACGGTTATCGCTGGTAATAGCGCGCCGCAGCAGGTAAACGCACCGCCGGAAGGATGCGGGCCACAAGGGACTGGGCGTTACGTGAACTACAAGCATATCTTCGCACAAGCGATCGACCGGCTGCACAGCGAAGGCCGTTACCGCGTGTTCATCGATATCCTCCGGAACAAGGGCGCCTTCCCCAATGCGCGCTGCTTCCACGGCCATAACGGTCCCAAGCCGATCACGGTCTGGTGTTCCAACGACTATCTCGCCATGGGTCAGCATCCCAAGGTCGTCGCCGCTATGGAAGAGGCGCTGCACGATGTCGGCGCTGGTTCGGGCGGCACCCGCAATATCGGCGGCAACACCCATTATCATGTCGATCTGGAAGCTGAACTCGCCGATCTGCATGGCAAGGAAGCGGCGCTGCTCTTCACCTCGGGCTATGTCTCGAACGAAGCGACCCTTTCGACTCTTGCCAAGCTGCTGCCGGGCTGCATCGTCTTTTCCGACGAGCTGAACCACGCCTCGATGATCGCGGGCATCCGCAATTCGGGCTGCGAAAAGCGCGTCTTCCGCCACAATGACGTCGATCATCTGCGGGAGCTTCTCGCCGCCGAAGATCCCGACACCCCCAAGCTGATCGCTTTTGAAAGCGTCTATTCGATGGACGGCGACGTCGCCCCCATCGCCGCGATCTGCGACCTGGCCGACGAATATAATGCGCTCACCTATCTCGACGAAGTTCATGCGGTCGGCATGTATGGCGCGCACGGCGGCGGCATCTCCGAGCGGGACGAAGTCGCCCACCGCCTGACCATCATCGAAGGCACGCTGGGTAAGGCATTCGGCGTCATGGGCGGCTATATCGCGGCCGACCAGATGATCGTCGATGTGATCCGCAGCTATGCGCCGGGCTTCATCTTCACCACCTCGCTCTCGCCAGTTCTCGTCGCGGGCGTCCTCGCAAGCGTGCGCCACTTGAAGCAATCGAACGAAGAGCGCGAAGGTCAACAGGCCGCCGCCGCGACGCTCAAGCGCCTGATGGCCGAAGCGGGCCTGCCCGTCATGCCGTCCGTCACGCACATCGTCCCGCTGATGGTGGGTGACCCGGTCAAGGCCAAGCGGATCAGCGACATATTGCTCGCCGAATATGGCGCTTATGTGCAGCCCATCAACTATCCCACCGTCCCGCGCGGCACGGAACGCCTGCGCTTCACGCCCGGCCCGGCGCATAGCGTGGAAATGATGCAGGACCTAGTCTCTGCACTCGTCGAAATCTGGGACCGCCTGGAACTGGAAATCAGGAAGGCAGCCTAACATCGTCATCCCAGCGCAAGCTGGGATCTTGGGAGGCTATGGCGTGACATATCGCCTAAGATCCCGGCATCCGCTGGGATGACGATGTTAATGCTCAAACCCTGATCAACCCGCCCCGCACCGCATAGCCGCGATACAGCGCCCGGCTATGCGGAAATCCGCCCATGTCCGCCGCGACGCTTTCTAGCGCCTGCCTGATCCCGGCCCGCGGCGTAACATGAAACCGCTCTAGCCACCCGAATAGGGCGCGCTTCCACACCCCGGGCAACTCATCCTGCTGCCCGAAATCCACCACCTCCAGCCTCCCGCCGTCGGCCACGCACGACGCCGCCTGCCGCAATGCGCGCTGCCAGTCCGGGATCATCGACAGCGCATAGCTGATGAACACGCGCTCAAACGCTGCCCGCCCGAACAGCGCCCCCGCATCGAACGCACAGGCATCCCCGCGCGCCAGCACAACCCGATCCGTCATACCCGCCTTCGCCACTGCCTTGCGCGCAGTCTCAAGCATCGCCTCACTGATATCGACGCCGTAAAGCCGCGCCTCCGGCCAGGCCCTACCCGCCGCCATCAGATTCCGCCCAGTCCCGCAGCCAATCTCCAACACCGCGCCCCCGCGCGGCGGCACCAGATCTGCGATCAGCCCGTCGCGTCCCAGCAGATAATATTTGCGCGAAAGGTCGTAAATGTGCCGCTGATAGCGGTAGATGCTGTCCATCAGCCCCCCATCGGCCCTACTGTCCAGTCTGGCGCTCATCACGCGTCCTTCAGCACATAGAGATGGACGCCGCCATAAATGGCCGACCGGTCCCGCGCCGTGTAATCCAGTGACGCCTCCGCCGGGTAGTCCCAGCGAGACAGGAGCGCCTCATCAACCCGCCCGGGCAAAATGCTCGGCTCCCCCGCCGTCCGGAACAGCACTCGGGAGCCCGGCCGCGCCGTCCGCGTGATCTGCGCCCACAGCGCGTTCAGCTGCGCATCGTCCATCCAGTCCTGCGCATCCAGCAGCACATAGCGATCCGCCGACGCCGCCTCCTGCGCCGCCAGGAAGTCAGTGAAGTTCACATGCCGCACATCCACCCGCCCGGCCCGCTCCACCACGGCCGCATGGTTCGCCGCTTGCAAATAGGGCGGCAACGGCCCCTCACCCCCGGCATAGCCACGCCCGAACGCCTGCACCGCGAAATAATTGTCTTTAAGTTCAAAGCCGCAAGCCAGCTTCTCCAGCCGCGCCTTCAGCACAGCATCCATCCGTGCATCCCCCGCCAGCGCCTCATATTGCGCGGGAGGAATCCCCAAGCCGAACAGCGAAGCGGGCTGGCTGGTCAGCCACCGCATAGAGCCGCTATCGAACACCGGCGCCAGTTCCGTCTCGAAGATCGCCCGTTGTTCCTCCCGGCTCTTGGCGCCCAGCATCCGCCGGGGATTGACGCCATGCAACCGCGCCAGCACATGCGCCGCCCCTATGAAGCGCCCCAGCAGTCCATGCTTGTAAATACCGCGTGCAAATCCGCCGATCCGCCGCCGTCCCGTGAAGTCGCGCCCTTCCCAATAACGCCGCGTCGCATCATCCAGCACCGGAGCCACAAAGTCTCGATAAGCTGCCACATTCTCCCGGCAATCCGCCTTGGCGAAGAAGCGATGAAACGCCTCATGATCCGGCAATGCCCGCGCTGCCGCCAGCTTCAGCCGGTTGAGCGCTATATGCGCCGTGTTGAGGTCAACCGCCGTGATCTTCGCCGGATCAGCCGTCAGATAGCTCAGCACATTGCATCCGCCCGAAGCGATGGTGACTAGATGGCAATCGGGAGTGATCGCCAGCGCCTCCATATCCACCTCCGGATCTTCCCAGATCTGCGCGTAAACCAGACCCCGGAAGGCGAAGGTAAAAGCGCGCTCCAACAATCCCTGCTTCGACAAGTGCCGGTGCCGGTGCACCGCGCGCGTTATGTTCTGATGAGCCGTCGAAGCCATGGGCCGCCTCCTGCTGCCGGGTGAGTGTCGGCGCGCACCTAGGGCAATGGCGTGTCGGTCCCGTGACGATCGGGTTACGCCTGTATGAAGCCCCGCCGCCGCAGCCCCTTGCGGAACCGTTACGGCCCATCCCATCTTCTTGTCCCATGGCTCACTGGATCGAACCGCACCCGACCGGCATCTATGTCCGCCCCGCCGATGCGTGGATCGACCCTTCCGTCCCATGCGAGCGCGCGCTCGTCACCCACGGCCATGCCGACCACGCGCGCGGGGGCCATGGCCATGTCTGGGCCACCGAAGAAACCCTCGCCATCATGGCCCTTCGCTACGGCACCGCATCCGGGACCGCTGTCCCCTATGGCGAAGAAATCCGCATGAACGGCGTCACCATCAGCTACGTGCCCGCAGGCCATGTGTTGGGGTCTGCCCAGATTCTCCTCACCCATGCAGGTGAACGCGTGGTCGTCACCGGCGATTACAAGCGCCGCCCCGACCCCACCTGCAAACCGTTCGAACCCATCCCTTGCGACATCTTCGTGACGGAGGCGACCTTCGGCCTTCCCGTCTTCCGCCATCCCGACACCGGCAGCGAAGTCGATCGCCTGCTCGCCGCTCTGCATGCCAATCCGGACCGCTGCGTCCTTGTCGGCGCCTATGCCCTCGGCAAGGCCCAGCGCCTCATCTGCGAACTACGTGCCCGAGGCCATCACGACCCCATCCACATCCACGGCGCGCTGGAAAGAATGTGCGCCCTCTACGAACAGTTTGGCGTCGCCATGGGCGACCTGCGCCCAGCGACCGGCCTGCCCGCAAAGGACATGCGCGGCCGCATCATCGTCTCCCCGCCTTCCGCCCTCAACGACCGCTGGAGCCGCCGTCTGCCCGATCCCATCACCGCCATGGCGTCAGGCTGGATGCGCGTCCGCCAGCGCGCCCGCCAGCGCAATGTGGAACTGCCGCTGGTCATCTCCGACCATGCCGATTGGGATGAACTGACCGACACTATCCGCGAAGTCGCCCCCGCGGAAACCTGGATCACCCATGGCCGCGAAGAAGCCCTGCTCCACTGGTGCATGACCCACCAGATGCGCGCGAGGGCGCTCGAACTGGTCGGCCGCGAAGATGAGGATGAGGGGTGATGGAGCTCCACCACACCATCCGCTCGCTTCGAGCGAAGTCGAGAAGCGGGGAGCGCAGACATATCGTTTCTCGACTGCATTCGAAACAAACGGAGGCGGGCCAATGAGACAATTCTCCCAACTCCTCGACGGCCTCGTCTATACCCGCTCCCGCAATGGCAAGCTGGACCTCATCGCCTCCTACATGGCGAGCGCCCCCGATCCGGATCGAGGCTGGGCTTTGGCTGCCCTCACCGGAAATCTCGACATAAAGGCCGTCAAAGCCTCCACCATCGCCGAAATGACCCGCGCCCGCGTCGATCCCGTCCTCTTCGAAATGAGCCGGGACTATGTCGGCGACCTCGCCGAAACCGTAGCTCTCCTTTGGCCCAAGCCCGAAGATCAGCCGCAGGAAATAGACGACGGCTCCCTCACCCTGTCGGCGATCATCGACCGCCTCCACGCCACCAGCCGCGCCTCCGCCCCTCAGACCTTGGCGCAGATGATGGACCATCTCGACGCCTCCGGCCGCTTCGCCCTGCTGAAGCTCGCTACCGGCGGTCTGCGCGTCGGCATCTCCGCCCGCCTCGCCAAGACCGGCTTCGCCCAGGCATTCAACCTCGACGTCGATGATGTGGAGGAATGCTGGCACGCCCTCTCTCCACCCTACACCGCCCTCTTCGCCTGGGCCGAAGGGAAGGCCGACCGCCCAGACCCCGCAGGCACGCCCTTCTTCCGTCCCTTCATGCTCGCCCATCCTCTGGAGGCCGAAAGCGTTGACCTGACCGACTATGCCGCTGAATGGAAATGGGACGGCATCCGCATCCAGATCGTCGGGACGCCTAGCGAAACCCGCCTCTACAGCCGCGCGGGCGACGACATCACCGGCAGCTTCCCCGAAATCGCGGAGGCTTTCCGCCACCACGCTGTCCTCGATGGCGAACTGCTCGTCAAAGGCGAGTTTCAGGGCGGCGAAGCGGCAAGCTTCAACGCCCTTCAGCAACGCCTCGGCCGCAAGGCGGTAACGGCGAAGATGATGGACGAATATCCCGCTTTCGTCCGTCTTTACGACATATTGCTCGAGGCGGACGAAGACCTCCGCCCCCTTCCCTGGGAACAACGCCGCGCAGCCCTCGAAAACACCGTTCCCAAATTAGACCCGCACCGCTTCGACATTTCCGCTCTCATCGAAGCACCCGATTTCCAAAGCCTGGCCGACATCCGTTCAGGCGCCCGCGACGCCGCCATAGAGGGCGTCATGCTCAAGCGCCGCGACAGCCCCTATGTGGCGGGCCGCAAGGCCGCGCTCTGGTACAAATGGAAACGCGATCCCCTCACCGCCGATTGCGTGATGATGTACGCCCAGCGAGGCCACGGCAAACGCTCATCCTTCTATTCGGATTACACCTTCGGCTGCTGGACGGAGGACGGCGAACTGCTCCCCGTCGGCAAAGCTTATAGCGGCTTCACCGACGAAGAGTTGAAATGGCTCGACCGCTTCGTCCGCACCAACACGGTGAACCGCTTCGGCCCCGTCCGTGAAGTCGAAAAGTCTCTGGTGCTGGAGGTGGCGTTTGACAGCATCCACGAAAGCAAGCGGCATAAGTCAGGGCTAGCGATGCGCTTCCCCCGGATTGCACGGATCAGGCGGGACAAGCCTGCAGGAGAGGCAGATACGGTGGCAGGGCTGAGGAAGTTAGTGAGCTGAATCCACCGGCTCGCAACGGCTTGTACGCGCCCTAACAGAACCATAGGCTCCTGCACGTAAACGACAAAAGGGAGCCTGAAGAAAATGAGCATCGATCGAAGACAGGCGATAGCTGCCCTTTCGCTAACTGCATTGACCAGCATCTCCCTTCCTTCCACCAAGGTGCTCGCCAGGCCGGGACAGACGCCCTTCGCACCACAGGCCGGTCCTCGTGCGCGTGTGATGTTCGTCAATGACCTAAGCGGCGATGTCGATGGCCTGTTCGCTGCGATCCACGCGCTCTTGTCACCCTCGATCGATCTTCGCGGCATCATCGGGACGGGAACCGGCAACCGCACCGAAACCGCGGAAGATTCTACCGTCCTGGCGCAGGAGATGCTGCGCCTGACCGGCCGCGATGGCAAAGTCCCCGTCCACATCGGCGCCCCGCGCAAGCTGGCCACGGACAAAGCTCCAGACCGCTCGCCCGGCACGCAGGCGATTATCGATGAAGCAATGCGCGCGGACAGTGCTTTGCCCCTCTATGTCGCTGTAGGAGGCGGCCTGACCGAAGTAGCGAGCGCGATCATGCTCGAACCCTCGATCGCAGACCGCTTCACATTGGTCTGGATTGGCGGCACACTGGCCAAGGATGCGGCAGAGCGGGAGTATAATTTCGCCATAGATCCGCTTGCCGCACAATATATCTTCAACGAAACGGCCGTTCCCCTGTGGCAGGTGCCACGCGAAGCCTATGCCACATGCCTGGTGTCCGCTTCCGAATTGCAGGTCAATGTCGGCTCCTCCGGCAGAACGGGGCAGTGGCTTTATGAAAAGCTGCTTGCCGCCAATGCCAAAATGGCCGGGTTCCGCATGAATACGGGTGAAACCTGGATACTGGGGGACAATCCTCTGGTGGTGCTGACCGCCTTGACCGACTGGGTGCCCAGTCAGTTCGGACCCCGCCCCAAATATGAGCGAACCAGTTCCAGCGCCTTCAATGAAGTGCAGGCACCGATACTGGACCGCAACGGCAACCCGCAGCCAAGGCAGGACGGCCGAAAGATCCGCGTTTACAAAACTATCGATGTCCGGATGATGCTCGCCGACTTTTACGCGAAACTCCGCTTGGCTTCAGAGAAATAGCAAGTGCGTTGATAAACGGCGGCCAATCTGTTGATCTGCCAAGCAGTTGATCGGATAGATCGCAATCTTGAGAGGGAGCCTGCCTCATGCCCTACACCGGAAGCTGCCATTGCGGCGCAGTCACCTTCACCGTATCCGCCGATACGCCCGGCGAAGCCATGTCCTGCAACTGCTCCCATTGCCGGCGAAAGGGCTTCCTGCTCACCTTCGTGCCTGCCGACCAATTCACCCTGAACAGCGGCGCTGACAAGCTGACAGACTACCAATTCTACAAACACAACATCACGCACCAGTTCTGCAGCACCTGCGGTTGCCAAGCCTTCGCTCAGGGGAAGGGGCCAGACGGGTCAGCCATGCAGGCGATCAACCTGCGCTGTGTACCGGAAGTCGATCTCGACGCGCTCAAGGTCAACAAGGTGGACGGCGCCAGCTTCTGACGCCGCAATCCCTCGGCTCAGGAACCAAACCCCGGCGGCAGGAATGCCGCCATCGGCCGGGAACTGCCCGCTGATCCTTCAAGCACCGCCTGCGTGATACCAACGCCCCAACTGCTGTAGGCGACCACATCCGCGATGATCTGGGTCAGTACGATGGCGCCTACGCCCCACCACCACGCCGCATGCACCCTTCCATGTCGCCGCTTGTCGGCGATCATGCCGATCACCGGGAAGACCAACGTCACGACCATCATGATCCGCCACGCATTGGGCATGAACAGCGGCATCGGCAGCAGCCGTCCCAATCCTGGCCCGGTCAGGATCGACATTGCCGTCAGCATCAATCGCCGGTGCCAGCCCGTGTGACGGCGGCGACGCAACGCCACCATCACCATTGCGCCAAACAGGATCAACAGCATCGAATTGCTGAACAGAAACTCATTCTGGTCGAAGAAAAACGGGCCCCCGGTTCGCCGTAGCGCGGTGATCATGATGACAAACCCCATCACGATCATCAGCGGGACCCAGCCATAGGCGATCATGCCCAGCTTCCGGTGCAAAGCGATGCGATTTCCCGCGATCAGCCAGTTTTGTGCGACGTAGAGCGCTACCCATCCGAAAAAGACAAAGGCGTGAAGATGATAGACTGGCGGCACAGCAAAGGTGGATCGCCCCATCGCCAAGTTGACCGCAAAGCCCGCCACCACGATCGTCGCCATCACGATCGCCATCACCCGAAAAAATTGCCGCTCGGAATCCTGGAAACCGCGGCCAGGCGAAATATCACTGCTGATTGTAGCCATCTTTCCCTATCCCCATCGAGATTCCGGCGGGGACAAGTCTCACCTGAAAGGGAAAATGACGCAAGGGCAACGATGGATGATGGACAAGCTCCATGCCGTTGGTTCGAGCGCTCCTCCCACTCGTTCGTTTCGAGCTCAGTCGAGAAACCGCTATCGCAGCCCCCCTCTCCGCGCGGCGGGCCTACGTCCGAAAAGAACGGAGCCAAGGCAGACGCGCATGTCTGACTTTGCGCTGTAACGCCAACTCCCTATATGGGCGCTTTCGCGCATCGGGCGCGCTTCACGTATGGAGCAGTTGAATTGAGCAAGGTTCTGGTCATCGGCGCGGGCGGCGTCGGTTCTGTCGCGGTTCACAAGATGGCGATGAACCCTGATATTTTCAGCCACATCACGCTCGCCAGCCGCCGCATCATCAGCTGCGAGAAGGTCGCCGAATCGGTGAAGGCCCGCACCGGCGTCACTATCGACGTGGCCCAGGTGGATGCCGACAATGTCGAAGAGACGATTGCCCTCATCGAGAAGGTGCAGCCCAAGCTGGTCGTGAATCTGGCCCTGCCCTATCAGGACCTCGCGATCATGGACGCGTGCCTCGCGACCAAGACCGATTATCTCGATACCGCCAATTACGAGCCCCGCGACACCGCCAAGTTCGAATATAGCTGGCAGTGGGCCTATCAGGACCGCTTCAAGGAAGCCGGCATCATGGCGCTCCTTGGTTCGGGCTTCGACCCCGGCGTCACCAGCGTGTTCGCCAGCTACATCAAGAAGCATCTGCTCGACCGCATCGACACGCTCGACATTCTCGACTGCAATGGCGGCGACCATGGCCAGCATTTCGCCACCAACTTCAACCCGGAAATCAACATCCGCGAAGTCACCGCTCCCTCCCGCCACTGGGAAGGCGGCAAGTGGGTCGAAGGCCCCGCTCTGAAGCACAAGCAGGTGTTCGACTTCGATCAGGTCGGCGAAAAGAACATGTACCTCATGTATCATGAGGAACTGGAATCGCTCGCCAAACACTATCCCGAAATCAAGCGCATCCGCTTCTGGATGACGTTCGGCGATGCTTACCTCAAGCATCTAGAAGTGCTGCAGAATGTCGGGATGACGCGCATCGATCCCGTCATCTACAATGGCCAGGAAATCATCCCGCTCCAGTTCCTGAAGGCCGTGCTTCCCGAGCCGTCGAGCCTGGGTTCGACCACCAAGGGCAAGACCAACATCGGCGACATCGCCACCGGACAGAAGGACGGCCAGCAAAAGACGGTCTATGTCTATAATGTCTGCGACCATGAGGACGCCTATGCCGAAACCGGCAATCAGGCGGTCAGCTACACCACCGGCGTCCCGGCGATGATCGGCGCGGCACTCATGCTCACCGGCGCATGGAAGGGCGAAGGGGTGTTCAACATCGAACAGTTCGATCCCGATCCCTTCATGGACATGCTGAACAAGCACGGCCTGCCCTGGCAGGTGAAGGAATTGGATAAGCCGCTGGATTTCTGACGATCCCTCAGAGGATCGTCACCCCGGCCCTGAGCCGGGGTCCCGCTTCTTCTCCACCGTTGCTTGAGGCAGCGGGACCCCGGGTCAAGCCCGGGGTGACGGTGGAGGTGTCTGGAGTGGAACGACCCATGGAAACCAAAGCCGGCGACCCCGCCGCCTTCGCACAATTCGACCTCCACCGCGTCCCCTCTCCCGCCTTCGTCGTGGATGAGGCTGCGGTGCGCCGTAACCTCAGCATCCTGCGCGACATCGGCGATCGCGCGGGGATCAAGGTTCTTGGCGCGCTCAAGGCTTTCTCCATGTGGTCCCTCGGCCCCGTCGTCGCGGAATATCTCGACGGCGTATGCGCATCGGGCATCTATGAAGCCCGTCTCGGCCGGGAGGAATATGCTGGCGCCCACGGTGACAAGGAAGTCGCCACCTACTGCGCAGCCTATAAGCCGGACGATCTGGCCGAGATCCTCAAGATTTCCGACCACGTCATCTTCAACAGCCCTGGCCAAATTGCGCGCCTGAAACCGGTCATCGACAATGCTCGCATGAACGGTGTGAACTTCGACATCGGCCTGCGCATAAATCCCCTCCACGCGGAGGGTGAAGTGCCCAAATATGACCCCTCTCAGCCGCACAGCCGTCTGGGTTTCCCGATCGATCAGCTGCGCCCTGAACATCTGGACGGTGTCGATGGCCTCCACGTGCACAACCTCTGCGAACAGGATTTTCTGCCGCTCGAACGCACCTGGGCGGCGATCGAATCGCGCGTAATGCCGCATGTCCGCGGCCTCAAATGGCTCAACTTCGGCGGCGGCCATCATGTCACGCGCGCCGATTACCAAATTGACGACCTGATCGCCTTCCTGCTGCGGATCAAGGCGCAAACCGGCCTTGAACTCTATATCGAACCCGGCGAGGCCATGGCGCTCGACGCAGGTATTTTGATCGGCGAAATCCTCGACGTCATCGACAACGGCATGCCCGTCGCGATCACCGACATCTCCGCAACCTGCCACATGCCCGACGTCATCGAGGCGCCTTATCGCCCGGCCATGCTCCATGAGGAAATGGACGGCCCCGCCACTCGACTCGGCGGCCCCTCCTGCCTGGCAGGCGACATCATCGGCGACTACCGAGTCCCCGGCGGCGCGACTCCGGGGCGGCGGATCGCCTTCCTCGACCAAGCCCATTATTCGATGGTAAAGACCAACACATTCAACGGCGTGCCGCTGCCGGGCATCTGGCTTTGGAACTCAAAGACTGACGAACTCCAGGAAATCCGGCGCTTTTCCTACCAAGACTTCAAGTCCCGTCTCTCGTGACGCACATTTCATAGCTGGGCGCGCAACAAAATTTACACGCGCGCTTTACAGGGGGGACCCCTACGCATATATCGCCCTTCCGCTGCCCCATGGGACTTCCACCGCAAGGCAGCTTGTTTGCCACGACTACACTGGAGGTCCCTTGAGTTGCACAAGCACCATAGCGCGCTGGGGGTAGCAACCGCCCTCAAACCGGCAGCACCGGTAACGCTGATCCGCCCGCAGGCTGCGGCCCGCGCCGCCCGATTCTTCACTCAGAAGTTTCAGGGGCGCTCGCTCTATGCTGTAAAGGCCAATCCCTCTCCGGATCTGCTCCGGACCCTTTGGGACAGCGGAATAACGCATTATGACGTCGCCTCGATCGCCGAGGTTCGCCTAGTCGCGGAAACGCTTCCGCAGGCGAAGCTGTGCTTCATGCATCCGGTAAAGGCTGAGGAAGCCATTGCCGAGGCGTATAACATTCATGGCGTGCGCACCTTCTCGCTCGATACGCTCGACGAGTTGGCCAAGATCATGCGCGCAACCAACGACGCCACGGACCTGGAACTCTGCGTCCGCCTGCGCGTGTCTTCAGAACATTCGGAACTCAGCCTCGCGTCCAAGTTCGGCGCAGAGCTGGGCGAAACCCGCGAACTGCTGATGGCTACCCGTCAGGCCGCCGATGCGCTCGGCATCTGCTTCCATGTCGGCAGCCAGGCGATGAGCCCGCAGGCGTATAGCGACGCCATCGAACGCGTTCGTGCCGCCATCGTCGATGCAGCTGTCACGGTTGATATCATCGATGTCGGCGGCGGCTTCCCGTCCGTCTATCCCGGCATGGAGCCTCCTGCGCTGGAAGCCTATTTCGACGCCATCTACCGTGGCTTTGAAAGCCTGCCCGTCAGCTATTCGGCAGAATTGTGGTGCGAACCCGGCCGTGCTCTTTCGGCTGAATATAGCTCCATCATCGTTCGCGTAGAGCGTCGCCGCGGGACCGAACTCTACATCAACGATGGCGCATATGGCGCTTTGTTCGACGCTGCGCATATCGGCTGGCGTTTCCCCGTTGCACTGCTGCGCGAGGACGAGAGCGAGGCGGAGCTGACCGGCTTTTCCTTCTACGGCCCCACCTGCGACGACATGGACCATATGGTCGGCCCTTTCATGCTGCCAAACGATGTGGCTGCGGGCGACTATATCGAAATCGGCATGCTCGGCGCCTATGGCGCGGCGATGCGCACCGGTTTCAACGGCTTCACCTCCGAAGCCATCATCGAGGTTGAGGATGAGCCTATGGCCAGCCTCTACGCCGATCCGGTCCCCGCGCGCCGTCGCGCAACTGTCATCAAGCTGGGCTAAAAAGGCTCAAGCTCCCCTTTGGAGAGGGTGCCTGTCCCTCGCTGCAAATATGCGGCGAGGGACGATTTTTATCTCCGTCGGAAAGTCGCGGCCAGTTCGACATGTGTTGACCAGCGGAACTGCCCCACCGGCTTGACGCTCTCCAGCACATAGCCGCCAGCGACCAGATGCGCCGCATCCCGCGCGAAACTCGCCGGGTTGCACGACACATAAGCGATCAGCGGAACCGTCGACGCCGCCAGCTGCATAACCTGCTCCCGCGCCCCCGCGCGCGGCGGATCGATAACCACTGCCGCAAATCGATTAAGCTCCTCGGGCGTCAGCGGCCGCCTGAACAGATCGCGATGATCCGCCACCATCCGCCGCTGCGCACGGTTGCCCGCAAGCTTGAGCGACATCACCAAATCCCGCGCCCCTTCCGCAGCATAGACGGCCCGCCCGCTTCCGATCGCGAGGGCGAACGTGCCAAGACCACAGAACAGATCCGCCACCGCCCCTTGCGCAGGCAAAGCTTGACGCACAAACTCGACCAAGGCCGCTTCGCCATCCGGCGTCGCCTGGAGGAAGGCAAAGGCGGGAAAGCCCACCGCAACGCCGCCGAAGCTCACCGTGACTGGTTCAGGCTCCCATCGCACTTGCTGCCCATCACCCTCATCAATCGTCAGCCGTGCCAGTGTCCAGGCCGCCGCGAAGTCCCGCAGCGCCTCATCCGCTGCCAGTCCCTCGAGCCGGACGCCCTCCAGCAGCAGATCTATTCCCTGGTCCGTGATCGACATTCGGACATGCGCCGCCCTTTTGTCCGGCAGGATCAAAGGGAGCAACGCGCGAAGCGGTGCGATCAGCGCAAAGAGCCTCGGGTCCAATATCTCGCACATCTTGAGATCGATCAGCTTGTGACTGCCCGATTGAGCAAAGCCAATGACGATGCGTTGCCCTTCTCGCGCAGCCCGCAGCGAAGCGCGCCTACGCGTCCGAGGCGGCGAGACATGCGCCGGCAGCACGGTCTGCGCCGCGACCCCCTGTCCAGCCAAAGGCCCGGTAACACGCGCGGTGACAAAGGCGGCGAGACTTTCCTCATCCACATGCTGAAGTTCGCAGCCGCCACAAACCGGAAAGTGCACGCAGGGCGGTTCGGCATGATGCGGGCCGTATGATAGTCCGCCGTCCGCTAGTAGGCGATCGCCGGGGGCAGCAAGCGCTACATGCCGTCCACCGGCGGTCACGCCATCGCCTTTGGCGGCGATGCGAACGACAAGATCAGTATCGTTATGGGTCACAAGCGCGATGCGATAGCCGCTGGCAGCTGTGCAATCAAATCATCCGCAACAAAGGCCGCTCCAGCACGCCTCGCGGCTTCACAATGGAGCCATACGGCCTCGCATGCGGCCCGAAAAGGATCGGACGTGACGGCCAGCCTCCCCGCAACCAATCCCGCCAGCACATCGCCCGTTCCAGCTGTCGATAGCCAGGGCGAGCCAGTAGCCGAAACAGCAATCCGCCCGTCCGGGGAAGCAATCACGCTGTCGGCGCCTTTAAGGATAACCACCGAACGAGCGCGCTCCGCCGCATGCCGGGCGCGCGTGATCTTGTCGCCATTGAGATCAGCGAACAGCCGCGCAAATTCCCCTTCATGCGGCGTCAGGATCGAACCGGCGGGTATCGCATCTACTCTGCCGCCAAGCAGCGTCAGCGCGTCGGCATCAAGGACTAGCGGATATCCACAAATCAGGGCCGCGCCCAAACGTGAATTCGCGTCTTCATCTCGGCCCAGCCCCTGCCCGACAACCACCACAGCCAGTCGGTCATCGGCGAGGAGGTCCCCTAAGATCGCTGCGCTCTTGGCCTGTATCGTGACGATCGCATCCAATCCAACGGGGGCATCCTTGGGCGCAAGGTGACGCACCATGCCTGCGCCCGACCGTGCGGCCGCTTGAGCGGCAAGCCTTCCAGCACCCGCCATGCTGCCGCAAACGACCGCGACCAAGCCTCGGCTATACTTGTGGTCCGATGCAAGCGGCTGAACCAAATGCGGAGCGGACAGGCGATGCACTTCGTCCGGCGCAGCGATACCAATGTCCGCACAGACCAATCGACGAAAATAACCCGCCGCCGGATGCAGCATATGAGCCGGCTTCAGAGCTCCCAAAGCGATGCACACGCCGAAATGCGGCACGCGCGACAGCAATGCCCCGCTGTCGGTATGAACGCCACTCGGCACATCGATCGCATAGCTGAAGCTCGCCCGCCCGCTAAGCTCTAACAAACGGTCCGCAACGACCCCATCAAGTCCCCGGGAAAGCCCCGTGCCAAAAAGCGCATCGACGATCTGCGTAGCTGGCGCCGCTTCCCCCAACTGTTCAACAGGGCCATTCCACGCCGCTCGCGCCTTTTGACTCGACTCCGTCCTGCTGTCTCCCAAAGCGGCAACCCGCACAGGCACGCCGCGGGCGCGCAGCAGGCGGGCGATGACAAAGCCGTCGCCGCCATTGTTGCCCGGCCCGCAAAGCACCAGAAGGTCGCGCTTGGCCCCGCCGCGCCAGATGATCTCCGCTGCCGCTGCACCTGCCCTTTCCATCAATTCATATTCAGGAACACCGCTGGCGATTACCGCCTGCTCGGCCTCCCGCATCTGGGCAGCGGTCAGGACAGGCGTGCCTGTCATTGTTCAGTCGTCCCGGTAACGGTGGCGGGCAGACGATAACGGTCCCCACCTACCCCAATTTCGATCTGGCCCTTGTCGATGATGGCGACGTTCGCCGGTTCAGCGCCGTCCGCAGCAGCCAACCCCCGTCCATCATCCAAAATCGTGAACCGCCGAAATCCACCATCGGCATGGCGTAGGGTGAGCAGCGCGCCTTCCTGCTCAGCCCGACAACTTCGCGTCCACCCTGCCGCCGTTCCGATGGCGCAATCGGCAACGGCTTGATGGCTTGAGTACCCCGAAGCTACCGGCTCAGAATCACAAGCAGCCAGGGCGAGGCATAGCAGCCCCACCCCGGCGATCTTGTCAGATATCCGCATAGACATGGGTTTCGGCCTTCGCTCCGGGATGCGTCACCGCCCCCTTGTAAGCCGGTCCCACATTCTGTGCATAGCGCCACAGCGCGCCCGCCTGATAATCATTCTGGCGGGGTCTCCAATTCTTCTGACGCTCGGCCAGCACGGACTCGGACACCTTAAGGTCGATCGTCCCCGCCTCTGCATCGATGGCGATGATATCGCCATTTTCGACCAGCGCGATCGGGCCGCCCTCGGCCGCTTCTGGCCCGACATGGCCGATGCAGAAGCCGCGGGTCGCGCCTGAGAAGCGCCCATCGGTGATCAACGCGACCTTCTCGCCCATGCCCTGGCCGTAGAGCGCCGCCGTGGTGGACAGCATCTCGCGCATGCCGGGGCCGCCCTTCGGCCCTTCATAGCGGATGATGATCACAGAACCTTCGGCGATATCCCGCGCCTCAACGGCAGCGAAGGCATCCTCCTCGCAGTCAAAGACGCGGGCGGGCCCTTCAAACTGGAGCCGGTGCATGCCCGCCACCTTCACGATCGCGCCATTGGGGGCCAGCGTACCCTTCAGGCCGACGACGCCGCCCGTCGGAGTGATCGGCGACTTGACGTCATAAATGACCTTCTGGTCGGGGTTCCAGGTCACTTCCTCGATATTCTCGGCGATGGTCTTGCCCGTGACAGTCATGCAGTCGCCATGCAGCAGGCCGTTGTCGTGCAACGTCTTCATCAGCATGTAAACGCCCCCAGCGTCGTACATGTCCTTGGCGACATATTTGCCGCCCGGCTTCAGATCAGCGATGTAGGGGGTCGATTTGAAGATCTCGGCGACATCGAACAGATCGAAGTCGATGCCGCACTCGTTCGCCATGGCGGGCAGGTGCAGCGCGCCATTGGTCGATCCGCCCGTTGCCGCAACAATGCGGGCAGCATTCTCGAAAGCCTCACGCGTACAGATGTCGCGGGGCCGGATATTCTTCGCCAGCAATTCCATGACCTGACGCCCTGCAGCGACCGCGACTTCCTCGCGGCTCTTGTAGGGTGCGGGCGCCATGTTGCTGTTGGGCAGCGACAGGCCGATCGCCTCGCCAACGCATGCCATGGTGTTGGCGGTATATTGCCCGCCGCATGCGCCGTGACCGGGGCAAGCCACCTTTTCGAGCGCGATCACATCCTTCAGCGGGCAAGCGCCTGCCGCATATTTGCCGACCACCTCGAACACATCTACGACCGTGACATCACGGTTCTCGAACCGGCCAGGCAGGATCGATCCGCCATAGACGAAGATCGACGGAACGTTCAGGCGCAGCATCGCCATCATCATGCCCGGCAGCGACTTGTCGCAACCCGCGAAGGTCACGAGCGCGTCATAACAATGGCCGCGCACCGAAAGCTCAACCGAGTCCGCGATCACTTCGCGGCTCGCCAGCGAGCTTTTCATGCCCTGATGCCCCATGGCGATGCCATCGGTAACGGTGATCGTGTTGAAACGGCGGGGCATGCCGCCCGCTTCGTTCACCCCTTGGCGGCACCAATCGGCCTGCATGTCGAGCGTCGTGTTGCAAGGCGCGCTGTCGTTGCCAGCGGAGGCAATACCTACGAAGGGGCGGCCAATCTCTTCCTCGGTCAGGCCCATCGCATAATAATAGCTGCGATGCGGAGCCCGCTCCGGACCAACCGAGACATGACGGCTCGGCAGTTTCGACTTGTCGAACGTGTGAGACATAAAACCTACCCTTCTTGCGCGGCCTCCTTTCCAAAAAGGGACGAGTCACGCAAGGCTATTGCGGCATTGTAGCACGATGGGGCCTATTATGCTGGCGAAGCGGCTCTGCCCTTGCGGGTTAGCGACCAGGTCCTGCCGCATCTCGATCCCCAAATAGGGAATGCCGTTTGCCTCGGCATGTCGGTTCATCGTCGCGTTGAGCAGCTTACCCGAATAAGGGAGTTGATCCCCGACCTGCAGGCCAGCCTCCTCCAGCAGCGGAATGGCAATCCGCGCCGCGCGATCATCCTCATTATAGAGAACGCCGATGTCCCAAGGCCGTTCGGCATGAGGATCACTCGCCAGATTGGGCGTGAAGCTGTGGACCGACAGGATGAAAGGTGACGTCATGCCGTCCAGCAACCGCCCTATCTGATGGTGATAAGGATGGTGAAAGCGGATCATCCGCTCGGCCAGGTCGACCTGACGATTGCCCGGAATGACATGACCGTCGCTCATCACCGGCAGCAATCCGGGCGCATCGTCTTCGCGATTGAGATCAATCACCAGACGCGACACGCCGCCCAATATGGCCGTGCAGCCCAGTTGCTCCGCCAGCAGGCGACTGACCTCCGCCACGCCGATATCGATCGCGATGTGGTTGGTCAGCAGGGCCGCATCGATGCCAAGGTCGATGTCGGCAGGCACATGAGCCGAGGCATGATCCGCGATAATCAGCAGGTCGAGCGCCCCGCCGTCGATCTGTGTGAAAGCCTCTCTCACGCTCCCCCTATCTCCGTTTCCATGATCCACCAGCCAGGCCGTCGTGCGGCGAGCGCCTTGGCTGCTGCGCTCCTGCTTTCGGCTTGGTCAAATAGTGCGAAGCAGGTCGCCCCCGATCCCGACATGCGGGCGAGCTCGACGCCTGCCTGCCCGTGCAGCAACGCCAGCACTTCAGCGATAATGGGCGCCGCCTGGATTGCAGGCGGTTCCAGATCGTTGCGCCCCCTGACAACGAGATCTTCCAGCGTGCCGGCGTCGAGCGGCCCACGGTCCTGCTGATCCCAACCCTTGAAGACCTGCGCCGTTGAGAGCCCGACACCGGGATTGACCAGCAGCATCGGCATGCGCGTCAGTCCGTGCACTTGGCGCTGCTCCAGCACCTCACCGCGTCCGCGCACCATCTGCGTGACGCTGCTGATACACGCTGGAACGTCGGAGCCCAGCATCAGGCCGAACCGTTCCAACTCAGCTGTCGGCAACTGCGCTCCCCACAACCGATTGAGAAGCCGCAAAGCCGCGGCCGCATCCGCAGACCCTCCGCCGATGCCGGAGGCCACGGGCAAATTCTTTGTCAATCGGATCGCAGCGCCCCGCTTTCCGTCCAACTGCTCCTGCAACAGGCGCGCGGCCTTCATCACCAGATTGCCTTCGCCTGCCTCAAGCATGTCTGCGAAAGGACCGTCCAGCGTCAGGCTGATGCTTCCGTCCTCCGTGACCTCGGCCGCCAGCAGATCGCCATCACGCGCGAAAGAGAACATGCTTTCCAGTGCATGATAGCCATCAGCCCGCCGCTCCCGGACATGGAGGGCAAGGTTCACCTTCGCATAGGCCGTTTCCACCAGCATATCCGCGTCAAGGAGCGGCATATTCAGCCTTCATCCCTTCTCTCATCTTCGCATTGAGGCGCGTGGCTACATCGCCTTCCGCGAAAACCGCAGCCGCACGCCAGGCATAGCGCGCTTCATAGCGCCGACCGGCCGCCCATAAGGCGTCGCCCAAATGTTCGTTGATCGTGACGTCTGCTGGCGCTCCCTCAGCCGCACGTTGCAGAACTGGCACAGCCGCTTCCACATCGCCTGTCACGAACTGCGCCCATCCGAGCGAATCCGTAATGGAGGCGTCTTCCGGCTTGAGCGCGCTTGCCTTCTTCAACAACTCCAGCGCCGCCGGGACATTTTGACGCCGCTCGACCTGAGCGTAACCGAGATAGTTGAGGACCGCAGGCTCCTCCGGCGCCATTTTCGCGGCGCGTTCCAGCACCGCTCGGGCCTCATCCCACCGCCCGGCCTGCTCCAGTGCGCTTCCCTGGAACAGCAGCAACGCCCAGGGCGTCGCACCCGCTGGATATCGTGCCTCCGCCTTCCGGAAAGCATCTGCAGCGCCGCCAAAATCCCTCGCCTGGGCCAGCAATTGCCCAAGCCGTACTAACCTTTCCGGGTCCGCTCCGGGCGTCTCCGCCAACGGGCGGGCAAGCGCAATGGCAGCAGCGCTGTCTCCCGAGACCGCCAACGCATCGACCAGCGCGCCCTGCCCAAGCGAGCCGAACCAACCATCCGCCGCCACTTTGCGCGCCTGGAGCGCGCCCTCGTCGGCATAGCCTGCCTCGGTCAGCAACTGCGCCAGCGCGAGCGCCCCGTCTACCCCTTCCGGATTGGCGAAACTGGCGATCCTGGCCAGCCTGATCCCGAGCAGCCGCGTGCTGTCGTCCGACGAAATGTCCACCGCCAACCGCACCAGCAGCCGCGCAAAGCCCTGCCTAGGCGTCAGCGCGGCGCTTGCTTTCCCTGCACCGCGGCCACGCGCAACATCGGCCCGCGCGCGCGCATAAACGGCCTGAGTGTCGGGCAACAACGCCATGGCCTGCGCCTTCGCCCCCCGGCCGACCAACTGCGCAGCGAAAGTGAGTCTGAGTTCCGGCAAGTCCACGGTTCGCAACGCCAGCGCGCGATTGATTGCTGGCCCCGCTTCGACCAGATCGCCACGGGCCAGCGCCTGAAGCGCCACATGTTCATCAATATAGCGTCGTGCCAAAGACGCATAGCGATCCGCCGGGTCGATGCTGGGTGGCGCGCCCTTTCCTTCGCCCACGGCAATCCAGCTACGGACGATAGGCGCAAGAAAACCGAAATTGCCCTCACCGGCCATTCGGTCCGCCGCCTGTCGCGCACCGTTCCAATCCCTGCGCACCAGCGCATCGCACAGGAACAACAGCGTCCCGTCGCGGGGCAGCACGCCATTGCTGTCGAGAAGCCTGGCCGACCGCATAGCCAGCGCCATGTCCCCGCTGATCAAGCCGTGCAGGTAAGAGCGCCTGGCAACCTCAAGACTGGCCGGAGCCCCGGCCAGCGCATCACGATAGCTGCGCAGAGCTATCGCCGACGCGCCGTCGCTGTCTGCCAACCTGCCCCGTGCATAGGCATGCAGCGCGCTCGTTCGGTCCACCGACGCGCCAGCCGGAAAGACCGGCAGCATCGGCAACAGGATCGAAAAGAGCAGACGCCTACATGTTTGGATAGTTCGGCCCTCCACCGCCCTCGGGCACGACCCAGTTGATATTCTGCGTCGGGTCCTTGATGTCGCACGTCTTGCAGTGGACGCAATTCTGCGCGTTGATCTGGAAGCGCGGATTGCCCTCTTCCTGACCGACCACTTCATAGACGCCCGCAGGACAATAGCGCTGCGCCGGTTCGTCATAAAGGGGCAGGTTGTAGCTGATCGGGATAGACGGATCCTTCAGCTGCAGGTGAACCGGTTGATCCTCCTCATGATTGGTGTTCGACAGGAACACCGACGACAAGCGGTCAAAGCTGATGACGCCGTCAGCCTTGGGATAGTCGATCTTGTGACCGATTTCCTTCGGCCAGATCTTCTCGCAATCGGGCTTGTGCTTCATCGTGAAGGGCAAGCCGATCTTCAGCGTGCGCATCCACATATCGACGCCAGCCAGCAGCGTGCCGATCGTGTTACCGAACTTGGCGAGCAGCGGCTCGGCATTCTTCACCAGCTTCAGTTCGTCAGCGACCCAGCTGGAACGCAGGCGTGCTTCATAATCGTCCAGCACATCGCGCGCCCGCTCGTTCAGAATGGCCTCGAACGCTGCTTCGGCGGCCAGCATGCCCGACTTCATGGCGGTATGCGTGCCCTTGATGCGCGGCACGTTGACGAAGCCCGCAGAGCAGCCGATCAGCGCGCCCCCAGGGAAAACCAACTTAGGCACGGACTGCCAGCCACCCTCATTAATCGCGCGCGCACCGTAGGAGACGCGGCGACCGCCCTCAAGATATTCGCGGATGGCCGGATGCTGCTTCCACCGCTGAAATTCTTCGAACGGATAGAGATAGGGATTCCGGTAGCCAAGACCGACCACAAAGCCCAAAGCCACCTGGCCATTGGCCTGATGATAAAGGAAACCACCGCCATAGGCGTCCGTCAGCGGCCAGCCCTGAGTATGGATGACAAGACCCGGCTTGTGCTTCGCAGGATCGATGTCCCACAGTTCCTTCATGCCCAGGCCGTAAACCTGCGGCTCGCAATCCTTTTCCAGATCGAACTGCCGTTTCAGGATCTTGGTAAGGTGCCCGCGCGCGCCTTCAGCGAAGAAGGTGTATTTGGCATGCAATTCCAGGCCGGGCTGATAGTCGGCCTTCCGATTGCCTTCGCGGTCGATGCCCATGTCCCCGGTCGCGACGCCTTTTACCGATCCATCCTCATTGTAAAGGATTTCGGCCGCGGCGAAGCCAGGGAAAATCTCGACGCCCAGCCCCTCGGCCTGCTCAGCCAGCCAGCGGCAGAGATTGCCGAGCGAGCCGGTATAGGTGCCCTTGTTATGCATCCAGCGTGGCGTCGAAATATGGGGTACGGGCAGCTTGCCACGTTTTGTGAGGAACCAATGCTGATTGTCGCGAACCGGCACCTCCGCCAGCGAACAGCCCATGTCGCGCCAGTCTGGCAGCAGTTCGTCCAGCGCCTTGGGATCGATGACTGCGCCAGACAGGATATGGGCGCCGATTTCCGAGCCCTTTTCCAGCACGCACACGGCCAATTCCTGCCCGGCATCATCGGCCAGTTGCTTCAGCCTGATCGCCGCGGACAGCCCCGCCGGTCCCCCACCGACGATGACGATGTCATAGGGCATCGATTCCCGTTCGCTCATAGTCCCTCCATCGCGACGAGCCGGCTGGTTTCCCTCTCCTGTCCGGCTGCCGCATTACTCAAACGATTTACCACTCGCTGCCGATGAAGATTCTTGACCTCGGCGTCAACCTCTGGCCCTAGAAGATCGATGCGGGGAATAATGCAGGAAGACATGGCGGCCGCCGCCGGCGCCTATCTGGCGTGGTGGGATATGGCAGGCGTCGATTGCGCCACCGATGAGGCGCCCGTGAACTGGCTGCGTCCGGTGACCGCCAGCCCCTCGCCTTCGCCGTTCCCGGCCACTGCGCCCTCGGCAAAGCCCGCTACGCTCGAAGAATTCAGGACATGGCTTACCCAATCCCCCGATCAGCCTGAACGCCGCTGGCCCGGCACGCTGATCCTGCCCCAAGGGCAAGCGAAATCGCCGGTCATGGTGATAACGGACATGCCGGACCCGGTGGATATGGAGGCAGGATCATTGCTGGCCGACCGTGCGGGACGTCTATTCGACGCCATGCTCGCCTCCATCGGCCTTTCGCGCGACAACATTTATCTTGCGTCGCTCTTCTCCTCTCGGCCGCCGGGCGGCATGGTAGAGGCAGCAGACCTCAGCGTCGCGGCTGACCGCATGCGCAGCCATGTTTCGCTCGCAGCGCCCGACCGGCTGTTGATTATGGGCGACCGGACGATCCGCACCTTCCTTCCTGTCCAAGACAAGGCAGGAATGGATGATTTACACTTTTTTAACCATGATGGCGGCATTGTGCCTGCCCTTGCCACTTTCCATCCGCGGTTGTTGTTGGGACAACCGGCGGCGAAGGCGGAAAGTTGGCGGGCTTTGCAACGCCTGGCCGAGGAAATGCATTAGTGATTCGCGCCCTGACCCGATCGTCGTTCCTCGCCCTGGCCGCCATGGGAGCAGCAGCGGCCCTTCCCGCGCAGGCGGATACGAGCAGCTTCCCCACCGCCTTGAGCTCCAACGCACGATCCCCGCTGCAGGTCGATGACGCGGACAAAGCGCGCTACAACGCGATCTTCGCTGCTCTGGCAGGTCAGCAATGGGTCGAAGCCAAGGCGATGATACTGGCGCTCGATCCACAGGACCCGGTCCGGTCCGTCGCCCTCTCCGACCTTTACGTCGCGAAGGATTCCCCGCGCGTAGAGCTGTTCGACCTTCTTGAACTCATCAACAAATCTTCCTGGCTCCCGAACGCGGATCAGCTGTCGCGCCTGGCGCAAAAGCGCGGCGCGACCATTCTGCCCACCTTGCCTCAGGTGCAGAAGATGGTCTGGCTCGGCTCGGCTCCCCGCCGCGAATATGTTTCCGCGACGAAGACGGACATGGCTGCGCAAGCGCTCGTCGGGCAAATGACCACCTTCATAAAAAATGATGATCCCGCCGGCGCCGAAGCACTCCTCGCAGCTGGTGAAATGGGTCTCACACCTGAAGGGCTGACCGAAGTTCGCCAGCGCGTCGCTTGGTCCTATTATATCGAAAATGACGATGCGAATGCCCGCCGCATGGCAATCAAGGCGCTTGAAGCGCGCGCGGGCGGCGATTGGGCGGTACAGGCGCATTGGACCACTGGCCTTGCCTCATGGCGGCAGAATGATTGCACCGCCGCTGCGCCTGCCTTCGCCAATGTCGCCGCTATGGCCGGTAATGCCGACATGCGCGCTGCAGGCGCCTATTGGGCCGCCCGCGCCTATATGGTCTGCGGACAGGCCGAGAAAGTCGAAGCTCTGCTGAAGAGCGCCGCCCGTTCGGATGAGACTTTCTACGGCCTGCTCGCCCGCGAAACGCTGGGAATGCCGGTCGGTGGCGCGAAAGTTGCGCCGCGTTTCAGCATGGCTGATTGGCAGCAGTTGAAGGACAGCCCCAATGTGCGCGCCGCCATTGCCTTGGCGGCGATAGGACAGACGGCCAAGGCCGACCAGTTCGTGCGCCATCAGGCGCGTATTGGCGGCGCAGGCCAATATGATGCGCTGCTCCGCCTGGCTAGCGCGCTGAACATGCCCGCGACGCAACTCTGGCTCGCTCATAACGGCCCGGCGGGGAAGCAGCCCGACAGCTTCGCACGCTTCCCCGCGCCTGATTGGCGTCCAGACGGCGGCTGGCGCGTCGATCCCGCGCTTATCTATGCTCACACTCTTCAGGAGTCGGGCTTCCGCAGCGATGTCGTCAGCAGCGCGGGCGCGCGCGGGCTGATGCAGGTCCTGCCCGGCACTGGCAGCGACATGGGGCTGGCGTCCCCCGCACAACTCTTCGTGCCCTCCACCAACATGGAATATGGCCAGCGCTACCTGGAAAATCTTCGCAATATGAGCGCGACCGGCGGGCTGCTTCCCAAAGTGATGGCCGCCTATAATGCTGGTCCGCTTCCGGTTGAACGGTGGAACAGCGAAGTGAAGGACAATGGCGATCCGCTGCTCTTCATCGAATCGCTGCCCTATTATGAAACCCGCGCCTATGTGAACATCGTCATGCGTAATTACTGGATGTATCAGATCCAGGCCAAGGGCAGCGCCGAATGCTTGACAGGCATGGCGCAAGGCATGTGGCCGACCTTCCCCACCGCCAAAGGTGTGCGCATGGTCCGCCTGTCTCACAAGGGCAATTTGGCCGCGCCGAGCATTGCTGGCGGCTCCGACTGATGCCGATTGATGAAGACCGGATCTTTTTGCCGGTCCGCATCGCGCTTCTTACCGTGTCCGACACGCGCGGGCTGGCGGAGGATCGGTCCGGCGACATATTGGCAGAGCGGATAAAGAGCGCGGGCCACATATTGGCTGCGCGGCACATCGAAAAGGATGATCGCGCGGCGATTGTGGCGCGTCTGCATGCCTGGATCGACGATCCTCAAATTGACTGCATCATCACCACGGGCGGCACTGGCGTCACCGGCCGCGACGTAACACCGGAAGCTCTGGCGCAGGTGCAGGACAAAGAAATTCCGGGTTTTGGTGAGCTGTTCCGCTGGCTCAGTTATCAGACGATCGGCACCTCCACCATCCAGTCCCGCGCCACCGCCTGCGTAGCGCGCGGCACCTATATATTCGCGCTCCCTGGATCGACCGGCGCGGTGAAGGATGCTTGGGACGGCATACTCTCGAGCCAGCTCGACAGCCGTTTTCGTCCCTGCAACTTCGTCGAACTCATGCCGCGGCTCATGGAGCGCTAACCTAGCTCTCTTGCACTTATGTTCTCTTTATGTTCTAATTTCCTATGGCTGCGGAAAAAGGACGAGGTGCAACGCTGAACGGCGAAAGCCGCCGGTTCAATCTTGCCGAACATATCGCCGATGGCGATTGGCTCGACGCGCTGGAACTTATCGACGGGGCAAAGCCCCGCCGCCGGACTAAAGTGACGATCGAGCATCCCCGCACCATCATCAGCCGGAACAAGTCGCCCGACCTCTCCTTCGCACAATCGATCAACGCCTATCGGGGTTGTGAGCATGGCTGCATCTATTGCTTCGCACGGCCCACCCACGCCTATCATGACCTATCGCCCGGTCTGGATTTCGAAACCCGATTATTCGCAAAGCCCGACGCTCCAGCTCTGCTCAGGGCGGAGCTGTCAAAGCCGTCCTACTCTGTCTCACCAATTGCCATGGGGACCAACACCGATCCCTATCAGCCGATAGAAAAAGATTGGAAGATCACGCGGCAGTGCATTGAATTACTTGCGGAATGCCGTCATCCACTTTTCATCACGACCAAGTCGGACCGCGTGTTGCGCGACCTCGACCTCCTTACCCAACTAGCCAGCGATTGCCTCGTTGCGGTCATGGTCTCCGTCACGACATTGGACCCGAAAGTTGCTCGCACCCTCGAACCCCGTGCAGCCCACCCCCTCCGCCGCGTCGAAGCGATCCGTCAGTTAGCCGCTGCAGGTGTCCCCGTCGTCGCCAGTGTGTCGCCCATCATCCCGGCCATCACTGATCACGAAATCGAATCCATAATCGAAACCGTCGCCTCAGCAGGCGCCCGCGACGCCACCTTCATCCCCATCCGCCTGCCTCACGAAGTCGCCCCCCTCTTCCGCGCTTGGCTGCAGGAACATTATCCCGACAGATCCGCGCGTATTATGCACATCATTCATGAAATCAGGGGCGGACGCGATAATGATCCGAATTTTGGTACCCGAATGCGCGGTCAGGGAGTCTGGGCCGACCTCATCAGGACCCGCTTCATCAAAGCGCGAAAGCGGGCTGGCTTCTCCGGCGAGCGGCTAACCCTCCGAACCGATCTGTTCCGCCCTCCGCAGGGGCCACAACTTCAACTCTTATGATCAGGCGGTGGCCGCGATCAGCCTAAACCCCGACCGGCGGGTCCGCGCGCGATAGCCGTCCGCTTTCGGCTCCATCCGTTCAAAGCTATGAATGACCATCCCGGGGATCAGCGCGATAGCGTCCACCTGATCAGCGCCGATGAGATAATCGTCTCCCAGGAACAGCCGCGCCGCCTTCTCTCCAGCAATCGGCGCACGCAAAAACACCTCGCTCCGTCCCCCTTTGGCACTCGATAGTAGTTGCGCCAAAGCCTCGACCGCAGCCGGGTCTTGAGCGTCCACGACCAGTTCCATGCGCGACGCGCTGGCGAGTTGATGGAACTGCTCCACGCCGCGGATGGTAACCCGAGGCGTTTCCTCGCCCGGCATGCGATCCAGTTCCACCATCAACAACGCGCAATCACCTTCGCGCGCCATCTCCTCGATGGCCCTACAGGCGTCTTCCTCAAAGCAGCTAGCCTGAAACTGACCGCTGCTGTCAGAGAAGGTCGCCGCAGCATAGCGGGCCCCGCGCCGGGTTTCTCGCCAGCGGACGTCCTCCACCATCGCCGCCATGACCGCATTGGCACGCCCGCCCTCTGCCACTGGCTCCGCGCAGATCGCGCCATAGCTTTTCGCACCCCGCGCTTCTGCCAGATGCCGGTAGCGGTCAACCGGGTGGGCGGAGAAATAGAAGCCGAAGGCGTCCTTCTCTTGCGCCATGCGATCGGCCGTTGACCAAGTCTGATGCGGTGGGATGCGCACGTCGGCATGAGGTGTTTCCACATCGCCGAATAAACCACCCTGCCCGCTCTCCCGCGCTTCTGCTGCGCTCGCCGCAACGCTCAGGATGGTATCCGCCGCAGCATGGACGCCTGCACGGTCGGCGTGAATGCCGTCAAATGCTCCCGCCGCAGCTAGGCTCTCAAGCTGCCGGCGGTTGAGCAGGCGCGGCTCGATACGATCGGCGAAATCGTCAAGCGACTTGAACGGCCCGCCCGCATCCCGCTCTGCGACGAGTTGCTCCATCGCCTTTTCACCCACGCCCTTGAGCCCACCCAAGGCATAGCGCACGGCAAAGCCCAAGCGAGTATCTTCTCCGTCATACTCGACGGGCTCGACAGAAAAATCGGCAAGGCTGCGGTTGATGTCCGGCGCTAGGCAGTTGAGCCCCATGCGCCGCATATCATCGACGAAGACCGTCAGCTTATCCGTCAAGTGGATGTCGAAGGCCATCGAGGCGGCATAAAACTCGGCCGGATAATGCGCCTTCAGCCACGCAGTCTGATAGGCGAGCAGCGCATAGGCGGCCGCGTGAGATTTGTTGAAACCATATCCCGCGAACTTGTCGATCAAATCGAACAGTTCGTTCGCTTTGGCAGCTGGAATATCGCTCTTCGCACAGCCATCGACGAAGCGCGCCCTTTGCGCATCCATCTCCGCCTTGATCTTTTTGCCCATGGCACGACGAAGAAGGTCGGCGTCGCCCAGCGAATAGCCGGCCAGGATCTGCGCGGCCTGCATAACCTGTTCCTGATAGACGAAGATGCCGTAGGTCTCTTCGAGGATCGGCTTCAGCAGAATATGGGGATATTCGATGACTTCCTGGCCGTTCTTGCGGCGGCCGAACATCGGAATATTGTCCATCGGCCCGGGGCGGTACAACGACACAAGCGCGATGATGTCGCCGAAATTCGTCGGTCGAACGGCGGCAAGTGTCTTGCGCATACCTTCCGATTCCAACTGGAAGACGCCGACCGTGTCGCCACGCTGCAATAGTTCATAGACCGCCGGATCGTCCCAGCTCAGGCTGCTGAGATCGACCTCCACCCCGCGTCCCGCGAGCAGTTGCACCGCCTTTTGCAAGACGGACAGCGTTTTCAGGCCCAGAAAGTCGAACTTCACGAGACCGGCCCCTTCGACATATTTCATGTCGAACTGCGTCACGGGCATGTCGGAGCGCGGATCGCGATAGAGCGGTACAAGCTGGGAAAGCGGCCGGTCTCCAATCACGACGCCTGCGGCATGGGTCGAGCTATGGCGGGGGAATCCTTCCAGCTTCATCGCATAGTCGATCAGCCGCTTAACCTGACTATCATTGTCATATTCCGCCTTGAACTCGGCGACGCCGTTGAGCGTTCGTTCCAGCGTCCAGGGATCGGTGGGATGGTTCGGGACCAGCTTGGCGAGACGATCGACTTGGCCATAACTCATCTGCAGGACGCGGCCGGTATCCTTCAGCACGGCGCGGGCCTTCAGCTTACCGAAGGTGATGATCTGTGCGACGTGATCGACGCCGTATTTTTGTTGAACATAGCGGATCACCTCACCGCGCCGCGTTTCACAAAAATCGATGTCGAAGTCGGGCATCGATACGCGTTCGGGATTGAGGAAGCGCTCGAACAGGAGCCCCAGTTGCAGCGGATCGAGATCGGTGATGGTCAACGCCCAGGCGACGACAGAGCCTGCGCCGGAACCACGACCGGGTCCCACAGGAATGTCCTGCTCCTTGGCCCATTTGATGAAGTCGGCAACGATCAGGAAGTAGCCAGGGAACCCCATTTGGATGATGATATCGGTTTCGAATTTAAGCCGATCAAAATAGGGCGTTCGGGCTTCGTCATCGACGATACCGGCCTTCGCTAGGCGCGCTTCAAGCCCTTCCCTCGCCTGCTCGCGCAACATCTTAGCTTCGCCTTCAATATCGCCGGCGAGGCTTGGCAGAATTGGCTTGCGCTTCGGCGCGGCGACGGCGCACCGTTGCGCGACCAAAAGCGTGTTCGCCAGCGCTTCGGGGAGATCCTCGAACAGGCGCTTCATCTCGGCCGCCGGCTTCATCCAGGCATCGGGCGAGCTGGTCCGGCGATCAGGTGTTTCGACATAGGCGCCGTCCGCGATGCAGAGCATGACGTCATGCGCCTCGTGGAAGTGAGGCTCGGCAAAGCAGGTCGGATTGGTAGCAACCAAGGGCAGGTCACGGCTGTAGGCGAGGTCGAGCAGCGCGGCCTCCGCTTTCCCTTCAATGGGGTCGAGCCTACGGCAAATCTCAATGTAAAGTCGGTCGGGAAATAGCGCCTCAAGCCTGCTGGCATAATCCAGCGCCGCATCGGGCTGGTCTTCGGCGAACAAGCGGGCGAGCGCCCCTTCAGCACCCCCGCTGAGCGCGATCAGCCCGTCCGTTCGGCCTTCGAGCGCATCAAAGGTGATGTGGGGCACTTCTTCAACGGGCCGGTCGAGGTGAGCGAGTGACACCAGCGCGCAGAGATTGTCATATCCGGTCTCATCCTGAGCGTAGAGAGCGATCCAATCATGCACGGGAGCAGCATTGGAGGGCCTTCCGGGCCGCAAAATGCCCACCATCGCGCCGATGATTGGCTGAACCCCTTCACCCTTGCAGGCGTCGGAAAAAGCCATCGAGCCATAAAGCCCATTGCGATCCGTTATAGCCGCGGCAGGAAAGCCCAGCGCTCGCGCCTGCTTGGCGATCTTCTTGGGCTCAATCGCACCTTCCAACATGGTGAAAGAGGAAAAAATGCGAAGGGGGACGAAACCGGCATGAGGCATGGTGCAGTGATAGGCTGCACAGCCGATTCGATGCTAGCCCTTCATATGGAATGCTGTGGATAAGCGTTTCTGCCGCCAACTTTCGATCGCTGCTGTTCAATCACGCTTTTGAACCAGCTTTTCAGCGCATTAAGCAATCTCCAACTTCTCACCACTAGTTGGCGGCGCATGCGTTTGTCGACGATCACCAATTGGGCTTATGGCGCAACCGTTTTGCTGACCCTTGCGTCCGGCACGACCATGTTGATGGCGTCTGGTGCCGAAAAGGTGGAACGCGCAGCCGTCGAACGACGGGCGGTTTTCGATCAGCTTACCTCAACGCTCCTCGGAGATAGTTACCGGCAGACCGAACAGGCGCGAGCCTTTTCCATAACCGCCGATCCGACTCATATAATCGCGTATCGCCGGGAGAAGGCTGCACTCCGCTCCGTAGAGCACCGCATCAGCCAGTTGAAGGACGCAGGCGCGACAGAAACTGAACTCGCCGCCCTTCGTGATGCATTGCATTGGGCCAACGCACTCACGGACGAACAGGAAGCGGCGATCCATGCTGCAGAAGCGGGAAATAGGGATACTGCCCTTACCATCCTGTTCGGTGACGAATATGGGCGGGAATTGGACCGGATCGCCGCCCAGATCGGCAAATTCCAGTACATGCTCGATCAACGCACTGAAACGGCGATAGCGCGCGCCACCGCCACTGCCCGTCAGTGGCGTACCATGTCTGAGATCATGCTCGGCGCCACCGCACTGCTCTTCCTCTGCGTTCTCTATTTCATTCTCAAGCAGCGCATTTTGCACCCGGTCGTTCGCCTCAGCGATGTGGTGACACGCCTCGCCGCGCAAGACTTTGCCGCCACCCCACCCGAATTTTCCCATGTCGACGAGATCGGCGACATGGCTCAGGCGATCCGAATCTTCCGTGAGAATGGATTGGAGCGGCAGAGGCTGGAGAAGGAACGCGACGCCGATCGTATCATGCGCGACCTTCTCTCACGAATGACACAGCGCCTGCAGGGCTGTGACAGCAGTTCCGATCTCGTCGATGTGGTCCGACGGTTCGCTCCTGAGATCGCGCCCGGCTTCTCTGGACGGCTCTATATCCATGATGCTCGCCGTAATGCCGTGCGCCAGGCATGTGATTGGCTATCCCCCCTTCGGTCGGGAGAAGAATTTCCACCCTCTGCCTGCTGGGCATTACGCCGTGGCCAGATCCACCGCCCTGCAGGAAACATGATCGACATTGCCTGCGATCATTTGGGAGAACTATCCAGCGCTAGAAGCATTTGCATTCCCTTGTCGGCGCAGGGCGAAACCATCGGGCTGCTCTATTTTGAAGAACCGGAAAACATCGCCAACGATCAGATCGAGAGAACGGAAAAATATCTGGAAATGCTGGCCGAGAATATTGGTCTGGCCCTCGCCAACCTTCGGCTTCGCGATGCACTGCGCGAGATGGCTATGGTGGACGCTCTCACGGGACTGGCCAACCGGCGGCGTTTCGACATGGCGATTGAGGAGGAGGTGGCGCTCAGCAGCCGTAACCAGTCACCCCTCGCCTGCCTCATGGTCGATATCGATCTTTTCAAACGCTTCAACGACGCATATGGGCATGATGCGGGAGATGCGGTGCTCAAGGCTGTCGGCGGCGTGCTGGCAGACTCGCTGCGCGAGGACGGCTATGCCTTCCGCCTGGGAGGTGAAGAGTTCGTACTGCTGATGCCAGGCTTCTCCCTGGATCAGGCTTTTGCCCGCGCGCAGCAGGTTCAAGACCGCCTTCAGAGGCTCCAGGTGGAGCATGGCCGTCAGGAGCTTGGCCCAATAACCGCATCGTTCGGGCTGGCCGTTTATCCCGATCATGGCAAGCCTGGAGCATTAGTTCAGACTGCCGACGCGGCCCTCCTCCGTGCGAAGGCACAAGGCCGCAATCAGATCGTAGTCGCTACAGTCCGGGACGATATGTCAGCCCAAGCCTGACGCCTCTTCCAGCAAGCCTTCATGCAACCGCACCACGCGGTCCATTTTCTCCGCAAGCCGTTCATTATGCGTGGCGACCAGGGCTGCTGACCCTTCCTCCCGCACAAGCCGCAGGAACTCTGCCAAGACTACGTCGGCGGTCCGCTCGTCGAGATTACCTGTAGGCTCATCGGCTAGAATTAGGGCCGGCCGGTTGGCCAGGGCTCTGGCAACCGCGACGCGCTGCTGCTCGCCGCCGGAAAGCTGGCTTGGGCGATGGTCAAGCCTATGGCCAAGCCCCAATGACGTAAGGAGAGATTCCGCGCGAAGACTTGCCGCATCCATGTCGGTGTCGCGGATGACTTGCGGCAAAATGACGTTCTCCGCAGCGTTGAAGTCCGGCAGCAGATGGTGGAACTGATAGACAAACCCTAGGGCGTCCCTGCGCAATCGGGTTCGTCCGTCATTGTCGAGCCGCGCGGCCTCCTGACCATCGATCCGGATCGATCCGTCGAACCCCCCTTCGAGCAACCCAACAGCTTGAAGGAGTGTCGATTTCCCGGAACCCGAGGGGCCTAGTAGCGCAACGATTTCGCCCTGCCCCACGGTCAGATCAACTCCGCGCAAAACCTCGATCGTCACGCCACCCTGAGTAAAGCTGCGTTTGAGGCCGGTGACCTTCAGAATGTCATTCATAGCGGAGGACCTGCACAGGATCAGTATTGGCGGCCTTGAACGCGGGGTAGAGCGTCGCGAGGAAGCTGAAAATCAAGGCCATCAAACATATTATGGTGATTTCAATCGGATCCGGTTTGGCAGGCAATTCGGTTAAGAAACGAATGGAGGGATCCCATAGATTCTGCCCGGTGAGAAACTGGATCGCGTTCACCACGCTCTGGCGGAAGAATAGGAACGTGAACCCCAGTACCATGCCCGCAGCCATGCCTAGCGAACCGATGGTCACCCCGACGGTCATGAAGATTTTGACGAGGCCGGCTCGGCTCGCGCCCATTGTCCGCAGGATCGCGATATCCCGCGTTTTCGCTCGCACCAGCATGATCAGAGAAGAGAGGATGTTAAACACCGCGACGAGGACGATGATGGAGAGCACCACGAACATTGCTACGCGTTCGACCGCCAGCGCTTCGAACAGGGAGGCATTCATCTGCCGCCAGTCTGTAACCACCGCGCGCCCAGCCACCTTGCCCGCCAAAGGCTGCAATATCGCGCCCACCTGATCGGCATCAACGGTTTCAACCTCAATCATGCCGACCACATCACCCAGCAGCAACAACGTCTGTGCATCCTCCATCGGCATGACGACGAAGGCCTTGTCATAATCATAAACGCCAACTTCGAAGATCGCGGCCACTTGATAGGCAACCTGCCGGGGAACCGTGCCGAACGGCGTCGATCTGCCCGCTGGATTTATGATGGTTATGCTGTCGCCAAGCTGTAGGCCGAGATTTTCGGCCAGTCGGGACCCGATACCCACCTTGCCACCATTGGCCGTCAAGTTATCCAGGCTTCCGGCAAGTACCTTTGCTTTCAGTGTCGAGTTGTTGCGGATATCGCGCACAGTCATACCGCGGACTAGCACGGCTTCTACCCGCCCTTGGAAACTGCCAAGAAGCGGCTGCTCGATCAGCGGTGTGGCGCTAGTGACACCAGGCGTCGCCTGCGCCTCCTTCAGGATGGACCGCCAGTCTGGCAGACGTCCGCCATAGCCCTGAACCACGGCATGCCCATTCAATCCCACGATCTTGTCGAACAACTCTGCCCGAAATCCGTTCATGACGCTCATCACAATGATGAGAGCGGCAACGCCCAGCATCACGGCAGCCAGGCTGATGCCCGCAACCAGGAAGATGAACCCTTCCCCTTTGCCCGGCAGCAGATAGCGCTTGGCGATCATGCGTTCGTATCGAGATAAGATCATGATGGCGCGGACGGCCTTTTACGTGAGACGAGATCCTGCCCGTCTAGCAGGGTCTCATCTAACGGCAAGTATTGCGGATTGTTGCACCTCAGCCACAGGGGCGGAGGGAAAATTTTCCGCCGCGGAAATAGGCCGTGACAGCAGCCTGTCGGAGCCATAGCAAAGTCAGCGAAGCACAGGTTAATGGCCGTGGTTCAGGGATACTGCATCCCACTTCGAGCTTAGGGGGCTAAGAAGTGGTCGAGGCAGGCCAAGGGGGAGACGAGCAATCGTCCATTAGTGCCCGGATCGTGGAAACGCGGTCCGGGCACTTTTGATTCACCCCGCATCAGTCCCCTTGAATCCGCCCGCATTCCAACCATATCACTGACGCACGGCCGCCTTAAGGGGCCGGGCACCGTATCGCCGGATGCCTTTTCGGGTCCGGCATGTTCATTTTGCTCTGATGGAGATTATGACATGCGTGGTTTTGATCTTACCCCCTATCGTCGCTCAACCGTCGGCTTCGACCGTCTTTTCGACCTGATCGAAAATAACGCTCGGCTGCAGCAGGGCGACAATTATCCTCCTTTCAATATCGAGCGGCTTTCGGAGGATCGCTATCGGGTGACGCTGGCAGTGGCTGGCTTCCGCGCCGACGAAATCGACATCACCGCTCAGCAGAACCTGCTCCAGGTTGTTGGCCGCAAGGACGACAATGCTGGCTCGGATCGTTCCAAATTCCTGCATGTTGGCATTGCCAATCGCAGCTTTGAACGGCGCTTTGAGCTGGCTGATTTCGTGCGGGTGGAAAAGGCCGATCTTGCGGACGGCCTGCTGACCGTCGATTTGGTCCGCGAAATCCCGGAAGCGATGAAGCCCAAGAAGATCGCTATCAATGGTGGTCATCTTGTTGAGATCGGCAGCGATCGCGACGCCGCCTGATCAGCCATATTGAAAGATGAGATTTGGGCGTGGCCATCTAGCCACGCCCTTTTTTAGATCAGATTTCCACCTGACTGCCGAGTTCCACCACGCGATTCGTCGGCAGGCGGAAAAACTCCATCGCGCTTTCCGCGTTACGCAGCATCCAGGCGAAGATCTTTTCCCGCCAGAGGGGCATGCCCGGCTTGGCCGAAGGCAACAAAGTCTGGCGCGCCAGGAAGAAGCTGGTTTCCATCATCCTGAATGCCTGGCCGCAGCCAGTAACATTCTTAAGGGCGGCGGGCACATCAGGCTCCTGCATGAAGCCATATTGCAGGACCAGACGAAAGAAGCCCCTGCCCAAATCCTCCAGCTTGCAGCGCCCATCTTCCTCAACGACGGGCACGTCCCGGATTTTCACAGTCAACAGGATCACGCGCTCATGCAGCACCTTGTTGTGCTTGAGGTTGTGAAGAAGGGCATGAGGTACACCGTTGGAGGTTGAGGTCATGAACACTGCCGTACCAGGAACGCGCACCGCGCTGTTAGCAGCGGAAGCGACGAACACTGGGATCGGCATGGCGGCCTCCCGCAGCCGATCCTGAACCAACCGGCGTCCGCGCGACCAGGTCGTAAGCAGGGTGAAGACCACAAAGCCAATCAGCAGAGGGAACCAGCCCCCGTCCGGGACCTTCGTGAAATTGGCGGCGAGGTAAGCTCCATCGACAAGGAAGAAAACGGCCAGCAGCGGCGCTGAATAATACCAGCGCCATTGCCATAGGCGGTAGAGCAGCACCGTCAGGAGCAGATTGTCGATGAACATCGCGCCGGTAACGGCAATCCCATAGGCGGCGGTCAGGTTTGAAGAGGTCTGGAATACAAGCACCAGCAAGATCACCATGACCATCAAACCCCAGTTTATCAGGGGAATGTAGATCTGGCCCGCAGTCGATGCGCTCGTATGGGCAATGCGCAAACGGGGCATGAAGCCTAACTGGATGGCTTGCTGAGTGACTGAAAAGGCGCCCGAGATTACGGCTTGGCTGGCGATGATCGCAGCCATGGTCGCGAGGGCGATCAGCGGCAGTTGGGCCCATTGCGGAGCCAGATGATAGAAGGGGCTGTGGAGCGCTGCCGCGCCCTCGCGGAAGAGAAGAGCCCCCTGCCCCATATAGTTCATCATCAGCGCGGGCAGAACGAAGCAGAGCCAGGACACGCGTATCGGGTTCCGCCCAAAATGCCCCATATCCGCATAAAGCGCTTCGGCCCCGGTCACCGCCAGCACAACGGCTCCCAGCGCCAGGAAAGCGGGCAACGGGTCGGTCAAGAAAAACATGACGGCCCAGTAAGGATTTAGGGCATAGAGAATGCCGGGCGTCTTGACGATACTGATGACGCCGAGCGCCGCGATCGTGATGAAATAGATCAGCATGATCGGACCGAAGAGCGTCGCCACCCGGGTGGTCCCCAAGCCCTGTATCCAGAAGAGACCGACCAGAATTATGACTGCTGCAGGCAGGATCGCCGGAGCGAGCGCCGAATTATAGACGGCGAGACCCTCGACGGCGGACAGGACCGACACCGCCGGCGTGATCATGGAATCGCCATAGAAGAGCGATGTCGCAAAAACGCCCAGCAGCACAATACCGCGAGACCATCGTTGCGTCTTGGTCTGGCCGTTGATCAACGCGAGCAGTGCAAGGCTGCCGCCTTCCCCCTTATTGTCCGCGCGCATGATGATCGTGACGTATTTAAGCGTCACCACCAGCATCATGGACCAGAACATCAGGCTGATCACGCCCAGAATATGGTCCGGGTCCAGCGCGAGGTGATGATGTCCAGCGAAAGTTTCGCGGAAAGCGTAGAGCGGGCTGGTCCCGATGTCGCCGAACACGATGCCGATCGCGCCGACGACCAGCTTTAGCGTCGCCTTCTGACCCGCGTGGCTATGTCCTTGGCCCTCATCTTCATCGGCATGCGCAACGCCGCTCGCCAATTGGTCAGCCATGGAACAAACGCCGAATTGTCATGATCGTCAGACACCCGAGCCAAGGTAGCCTGCGGGACAGTCCCGCTCGCCCCTGAAAAACGCCGCGCCCTATCACGCTTGATTGGGCAGCGCAAATGATGGAGCGATGCCTCAAGGAGCCGACTGCGGACCCGCAGTTAGCATGGCGTCGATACGCGCGATATTGAGGTCCAGTTCCGCTTTGATCTTCGAACCCTCTGGCGCGCTCGCAGCCAATGGCGCCCAAAGCTCTCTTGCGGCTTGCAGCTGACCTGCCCTAGCCAAGGCGAGGCCGTAGAAGTAGCGGGGCGCGGGTCCCGATGGATCGAGAGCCATAGCGCGACGATAGGCAAAGTCCGCGCCGGGCGACACGACGCCGTCAGCATGGGCGACGAGCGCGTTTCCTAGGCCGAGCCACAGATTAGAATCATCAGGCGACTGCTTCAATCCGGCGAGCAGGACGTTTGCCGCCTCTTTGGTTTTGCCTTGTCTCCCGAGCCCATCCGAAAGCATCAGCCACTGCCCCGCCGGCCCATAGCGTTCAGCCATGCCGCGGCGTTGCTCAGCGAGTTGCTCATCAAACTGCCCCTCCCTGCTGAGGCCGGCCATTTTTGGCGCACCGGCCAGTCCAGGATGGCCTTGCCAGGCATAGCCGGCCAAGCCCAACAACAGCGCCGCCGCCGTGATTTCCCAGGCTGTGCGAGGAATCCGCCCGAGCGCTACCAAGGCCGCCATCAGAACAATCGCCAGCCCTGCTGCGATAATCCATCCTGTCACGACCGCCTTCCTTTCTTGATGCGGCCGCGCAACAGCAGCAGGCCGAGGCCGATCAGGAGTAAAGGCGCACCCCACAGAGGCCAAAGGACCGGATCGGCCGTGGGCTCATAGCTCACCCAATCGCCATAGCGCTCGATCAGCCATGCACGGATATGTTCTGGCTCTTCGCCAGCCATGATCCGCTCCCTGATCTGGGATCGCATATCCCCGGCAAGGCTCGCATTGCTGTCCGCAATCGACTGGCTCTGACAAGTCAAGCAGCGGATGGTTTCCATCAACGCCTTCGCTTTCCGCTCAAGCGCCGGGTCGCTGATCTGCCGATCCGCGTAAGGGGCTGGCGGAAGGGCCGACTGGGCCAGTAGCGGCGTGCTCAACAGTAGCGTGATCAGTGAGAGCAGCGTCTTCATCGTGCGTCCTTCAGCCGCTGCAAGATCATCGGAAGGTCGTCGGCGCGTATGTCGCCCACATGCTGATAGGTAATCCGGCCCTTCCCATCGATGACGAAACTTTCCGGCACTCCAGACGAGCCGATTGCAATCTGGACATTGCTACGCGCATCCAGACCGATGCGCGAATAGGGATTTCCGTACCGACGCAGGAACCGATCGACATCCGGCCGGGCGTCGCGGATCGCGATGGCATCAATTTCCACACCGGCGTCTTTCAGCGCCATGAGCTGCGGCGCTTCGGCGGCACAAGGCACGCACCAACTGGCAAAAATGTTAAGGAGGCGCGGCTGTCCCGTCGCCAATTCGGCGCTTGTCAACGGCGGTCGATCGCTTGCCGCCGCCGGAAGAGTGAACTCCGGAAGCGTCTTGCCGACTAGTTTCGATGTGATCACCCTGTCATCAGGCTTCAGGAGCCCACTGGCGAACAAGATGAAAAAGCCCGCAAACAGGACAAGGGGCAGCCAGATCAGCAGCTTCCTCATGCCGCTGCCGCCCTTGCCCGCCACTTGAGCAGCCAGCCCCTCCGCTCACGCCCGAGCAACGCCAGCGTCCCGCCGAGCGCGATCAATGCACCGCCCAGCCAAATGAGGGTGACAAAGGGCTTCCACCAAACGCGAAGCTGCCACCGGCCCTGATCTGCTTCCTGACCCAAGACAACGTAAAGTTGACCATTCCAGCGGGTCAGCAGGGCAGCCTCTGTCGTCGTGGTCGGCGGCGACGCGAAGAAGCGCGACTGCGGATGCAACATCACGGGCGATCCACCATTGCGGCTGACTTCCATGTCTGCCTGCAAAGCTGTCCAATTGTCGCCAGCTACCGGCGAAATCTGAAGCAGCCGCAGCTTCCAATCAGCGGCTTCTACAACATCGCCGGGTCTTACGGCCGCAAGCTTTTCTACCGTGAAGGCAGAATCGCTCGCCATGCCGGCCAGACTGACCGCGCATCCCAAATGAGCGATGACCATGCCCCAGGTAAAAAGGGGCGTGCGGCGCAGATTTCGCTTCCACAAGGGAGCGACACTCGCCGCACCAACTGCCAGTGCTATGACAAGGCCAAGGAAGGGCAAAACCCCTATCCTTCCCCATGCCAACGTTGCGAGACCGGCGACGACGAGCAGGGCGACAATGGCTGGCACGATCATGCGGCGCGACACCTCACTCAACCGGTCCCGGCGCCAGCGCGTAAGAGGTCCCGCGGCCATGACAATCATCAGGATGAGTGCGATCGGTCCGGCGATCCGGTCGAAATAGGGGGCGCCTACCGACACCTTGTGGCCGAAGGCTTCGGTCAGCAAGGGATAAAGGGTGCCGATGAGGACAAGGCCCAGTATGACCGAGAGCAACAGATTATTGACGACGAGCATCGTCTCGCGGCTGACAAGTTCGAACGGCGCACCTTCTCGAACAGCGCCCACGCGCCATCCGAACAGAGCGAGCGCTCCGCCAATATAAAGGCCGAGCAGCACAAGGATGAAGGTGCCGCGCTCCGGATCGACGGCAAACGCATGAACACTGGTCAATATGCCCGATCTGACGAGGAAGGTGCCGACCATCGACATGGAAAAGGCAATCACCGCCAGCATCACCGTCCAGGCCCTGAGCGCGTCACGCGTGGCGAGGACCGTCACACTGTGCAACAGCGCCGTGGCAGCAAGCCAAGGCATCAGAGAGGCGTTTTCAACGGGGTCCCAGAACCACCAGCCACCCCAACCCAACTCGTAATAGGCCCAATAGCTGCCCGCGGTGATCCCCAACGTCAGGAGTATCCAAGCGGCCAGTACCCAAGGCCGCATGGCTCGCGCAAAAGCCGCATCTACTTGGCGCGTGAGCAACGCCCCGACGGCGAAAGAGAAGGCAACGGAGAGGCCGACATAGCCGAGATATAGAGTGGGCGGGTGGAAGGCGAGCCCTGGGTCCTGCAACAAGGGATTAAGGCCTTGCCCGTCAGGCGCCGGCGGATTGATCCTGGCGAAAGGATTGGAGGCAAAAAGCAGGAAAGCGTAGAAGCCAAGGCTGATAGCGGCCTGCCCCCCGAGCGTCGCTATGTGGGTCTCGCGGCGTAATGCTCGTTCGAACAAGGCGACCGCCGCACCTGCCATCCCCATGACGGTGACCCACAGCAGCATGGACCCTTCGTGGTTACCCCAAGTTCCGGCAAATTTATAGAGCCAAGGCTTCATTGAATGGCTGTTGGTGACAACCAGCAGCACCGACATGTCGGACCGCATGAAAAGCGTGATCAGCGATACAAATGCAATCGCGGTCAGCAAACCCTGTGCGACAGCGACTGGCCGGACGGCTCCCAGCAGTTCCGGCTTATTGGCAGCAAGGCCGATACCCGACAACATCAGTTGAAGCAGCGCTAGCGCAGCGGCCAGCCACAGCGCCGCAAGACCGGCTTCAGCGATCATGCGTCATTCCTCAGAATGTCCGAAAAAGCTGCCGAATAGATGATGCTCACTGTTCGGCTTTCATCTCGTGAGTGTTCTCGTCATAACGCATGCCTTCCAGTTCGCGGGGCATGTAGCGCTCATCATGCTTCGCCAGCAGGTTAGTGGCGACGAAAGTACCGGCTCTGTCGAACGAGCCTTCGGCGACCACGCCCGATCCTTCCCGGAACAGGTCGGGCGCTATGCCCTTGAACATCGCTGAAACAGTGGCCTTCCCATCGGTGACGTCGAAATGGATCGTCACGCCGTCGGCCGCACGCTTTAGACTGCCTCTTACGACCATACCTCCCAGGCGAATAGCCTTGCCGGGCTCCACACCTTTCGTTCGAACGTCGGTCGGGGCGTAAAAATAGGCAGCCTCGTCCCGGAGCGCAGACGCCGCAAGCAGGCCCGCACCGATCAGCGCAAGCAAAGCCACCAACGCTAATATCAACCGTTGATGCTTGGCCTTCATGACTTATCCGAGAGTCTTTGCGCAGCGGCTTCGGCGTTCCGCATAGAGCGCCAGCAAGACAGGCATAGCACGGCCGTGCCTGAAAAGGTCAGCGCATAGGCGCCGATCACAAAGCCCCACTGGTTCATTTTGGCTATCCTCGCGCCAACCGCTGCATGCGCGCTTCCACCTTGTTGCGTGCCAATATCGTGCGCATCCGCATTAGAACGATAGCCCCAAACAACAGGGAAAAGCCGGTCAGAGTAAAGCCCAGCGGCCAAAGTAGTGACACATCGATGCTCGATCCGCGCAAGGTGATGCTGGGCCCCTGATGCAGGCTGTTCCACCACACCACGGAACGATTGATGATCGGTATGTTCACCGCACCCACTAACCCAAAAATAGCGGTCACCGGGCTCACGCCCCCCTGTTCCTGACGAGCGCTCGCATTGGCGAGCGCGATATATCCGAGATACAGGAACAGGAGTACCAGCATCGACGTCATGCGGCCATCCCATTCCCACCATGTTCCCCAGGTCGGGCGCCCCCAGATTGATCCCGTAGCGAGGCAAATTGCGGTGAACAATGCACCCGGCGCAGCGATCGCCCGCCCGGCGACGGCTGCAAGCGGATGCCTCCAGACCAATTGCATCAGCCCCGCGATCGCGATGCCCATCCACCCTGCCATACCCAGCCAGGCTGCAGGCACATGAATATAGAGTATCCGGACAGTATCGCCCTGCAGATAATCCGCCGGCGTGACGAACAAACCGCAGCCTGCACCCGCCAGAAGCAACAGCATGCCCGGCCAGAAGAGCCAGACAGTGAGCGGCCGTGCGATCTTTAGGAAGCGGGCAGGATTGGCGAAGCGATGCATTTGGAAAGGCTCTTTAGCCGCGCACAGTCCGCAATGCCAGTGGCGCTTTTAGCTCCTCTCAACGCAGAAAATCCGCAACCTAAACGGCAGAACAGGCTTTTTTGTTACTAGCAGGCGACAAATCGCAATCGAACCACTATATGCGCGCGGAGCAGCCCACTGAGGCGTACAGCATCGGCTATGGATCCGCGCGCACCCATGTTTACGACTAATCCGTTCGACGACGACAAGCTGCGTGAAGAATGCGGCATTTTCGGGGTCATTCAGGCCGAGACCGCTTCTGCGATCGCGGCGCTTGGCCTTCATGCGCTTCAGCATCGCGGCCAGGAAGCCGCAGGCATTACCAGCTGGGACGGTCATGATTTCCACACCCATCGTGCAATGGGCCATGTCGCCGGCAATTTCGACCGCGATGAGGTGATTCGCGGACTTCCCGGTGATACGGCTGTAGGCCATGTCCGCTATTCCACTACCGGGGAAACCTCGCTTCGGAACGTGCAGCCGCTTTATGCAGAACTCAACTCAGGCGGGTTCGCGATCGCTCATAACGGCAACCTCTCCAACGCGATGAAGCTGCGCCGCGAGCTTATCCGCCGTGGGTCCATCTTCCAATCGACGTCCGACACCGAAGTCATCATCCATCTGGTGGCAACCTCCACCTACCGGACGCTGCTGGACAAGTTCATTGACGCCCTGAAGCAGATCGAGGGCGCCTATTCGCTGATCGTCACGACACCCGAAGGCATGATTGCATGCCGCGATCCGCTCGGCATCCGGCCGTTGGTTATGGGCAAGCTGGGCGATGCCACCATCTTCGCCTCGGAAACAGTGGCTTTCGATGTCGTGGGCGCTGAACATCTGCGTTCAATCGAACCTGGCGAACTGGTTATCGTGACCCATGACGGCCAGATTCGCAGCCATCGTCCCTTCGGCGATGTGCACCCCCGTCCCTGCATCTTCGAACATGTCTATTTCAGCCGTCCCGACTCGATCGTCGATGGATCGAGCGTCTATTCGGTGCGCAAGGCGATTGGCGCTCAATTGGCGGTTGAAAATCCTGTGGATGCGGATCTGGTCATCCCGGTGCCCGATAGTGGTGTGCCTGCTGCCATCGGCTATGCCCAACAATCGGGAATCCCGTTTGAACTCGGCATCATCCGTTCGCACTATATCGGCCGGACCTTTATCCAGCCTGGGGACAAGGTCCGCCACCTTGGGGTCAAGCTCAAGCACAATGCTAACCGCGCGTTGATCGACGGTAAGCGCGTAGTGCTCATCGACGACTCGATCGTACGCGGGACTACCAGCCTCAAGATCGTGCAGATGATGCGGGAAGCTGGCGCCAAGGAAGTGCATATGCGCATCGCCAGCCCGCCAACGCGGCACAGCTGTTTCTATGGCGTTGATACGCCAGAGCGCACCAAGTTGCTGGCCCATCGTCTGGACATCGGCGGGATGCAGGATTTCATCCACGCCGACAGCTTGTCATTCATCTCGATCGACGGGCTTTACAAGGCGCTGGGAGAAGCGAAGCGCGCGGACATCCGGCCGCAATATTGCGACGCCTGCTTCACCGGCGATTACCCGACGACGCTCACCGATCAGGATGAAGTCGTGGTTCAGAACCAGCTAGAACTGCTGGCTGAGCGGGTCGTCTGATCCGTCACCCGAAACGGGCTGGCTGCTCGTCATGAGCAGCCCCCTTCCCACCTAACGAACCAGCCCTCTCGTCGGAGACGGGCGAATAGGATAGTTCATGTCCACTCTTCCTCTTTCCGGTAAGCTCGCTCTGGTGACTGGCGCTAGCCGGGGCATCGGCGCCGCTACGGCCGAAGCCTTGGGTGCTGCAGGTGCACATGTCATCCTGACAGCCAGGACGGTCGCTGGCCTGGAAGAGGTGGAAGAACGCATTCATAAGGCCGGCGGGCACGCCACTATTGCTCCCCTCGATCTTATCGATGGCGAGAGCATAGGACGGCTGTCACAGGCGGTGTCCGACCGCTGGCAAGCGCTGGACATCCTGGTGCTCAATGCCGCAACGCTGGGCAGCCTTGCCGCCGTACCCGCGATTGATGCGAAGGAATTTGCCCGGCTCCTGACGCTGAACATCGCCGCCCCTCAGGCGCTGATCGCCGCGTTCGATCCGATGCTACGCGCTAGTTCTAGCGCGCGCGTGATCGCCGTTACATCCTCCGTCGGGACCGCGCCCCGGGCCTATTGGGGCGGCTATGGCGCGTCAAAAGCCGCTCTTGAAACGCTGGTCGGCGCCTATGGCGAGGAGGTGAAAAATATCTCCGCGATCCGCACCCATATCGTCGATCCCGGCGCCACGCGTACCGCGATGCGGGCGCGCGCTTTCCCCGGGGAAGATCCGGCGACTCTCAAGGGCCCCGAAGTGGTCGGCCAAGCCATTGTCGATCTTGTCCTGGCTGACCGGCCGAACGGCTATCATCACCGCGTCGATTGATGCTCAGCGCGGCTTGACCAGCGTCACCTGCGCAACGTTGATCATGCCGCCGCGAAAACCGCCTTCACAATACATGAGGTAATAGCGCCAGAGCGCGACAAAATGCTGGTCAAAGCTCGGGGGGAGCAGGCCGCGATCGACGATCTGATCGAATCGCTCTCTCCAGCGGCGCAGCGTCTCGGCATAGTGCAGGCCAAGGTGGTTCACGTCACGCCATTCCAGCCCATTGGCCTCCGCGAGCGCCCGGAAACGGCTTTCGGAAATGAGCATGCCGCCCGGGAAGATATAGGTCTGGATGAAATCCGCGCTGCGGGCATATCGGCAGAAGATAGCGTCATCGATCAGAATATACTGGATCGCCGCCCTGCCGCCCGGCTTCAGCAGTCGCGTTACAGCGCCTAGATAGGCTGGCCAATATTCCTGGCCCACGGCTTCGACCATTTCGACGCTGGCGATCGCGTCATATTCACCTTGGGCGTCACGATAGTCCGTGAGCAGGATATTGGCGCCTGACCCCAGCCGCTCCCGCGCATAGGCAGCCTGTTCCGCAGAAAGCGTCAGCCCATCATAGCTTATACGCCAACGCGCCATCGCCTGTTCAGCCAAGCCGCCCCATCCGCAACCGATCTCCAGAAGGCTGCTTCCGTCCTTCAGATCGAGCCGATCCAATATGGCATCGACCTTGCGTTGCTGCGCCCTCTCCAAGCTTTCTTTCGGGTCATCGAGATCCCGAAACAGGGCGCTGGAATAATGCATCTGCCGGTCGAGCCAAAGGCTGTAGAAATCGTTCCCCAGATCATAATGATAAGCAATGTTCCGGCGCGATCCTTTGCGATGATTCCGCCGCGCCCAGTGGAACAGCCGACCGAACCATCGTCCCGGTCCGTTTGGACGCGCCACATTCCCCAAGGTCACGGCATTTGCCATGAACAATGCAAACAGGGGAACGGGATCCGGACTGGTCCAATCACCAGCCGCCCATGCCCGGTACCAGCCAGCAGAGCCGCCCGCAATCAAACGCAGCAAAGCGCGCCAACGAACAAGCCGGACCTCGCAAACCGGCCCGTCAGCGCGCCCGCCCAAGATCCGAAAGCTGCCGTCGGGCAGCATCGCTTCCAAACTTCCCTTGGCAAGCCCCGCGTCTATCCGATCCAACAAACGGTGAAACTGCGGCGCGACAAGACGTGATGTCCACCCCGCCGAGCGCTCGACCACAGAGTGGCGCGGGGAAAGTGCACGCCGTCCACGCCTGGGATCAATCGCATTCATAGCCGCACCTCTGCCCCTTGATCTCTCATTCCGTTAGTCCTGCTTTGCCGGTAAGCGGCCAATGCTCGCTCACGCGCCTCTCTGTGACCGATGCGCTTGGGCGGATAAGCGGAGGGACGCGCGTCATGTGATTCGGGATCGTGGATCGCCTTGTCGTCGAGGTGCGCCAATTCGGGCACCCACTGCCTAATATAGTCCGCTGCATCGAATTTTGGAGACTGCGTCAATGGCGCCATAATGCGTGTAAATAGATTGGCATCGACGCCGCTTCCTGCGACCCACTGCCAATTGACGCTGTTATTGGCGTAATTTGCGTCCACCAATGTGTCCCAAAACCATCGCGCTCCTTGGCGCCAGTCAATGAGCAAATGTTTGATGAGAAAGCTCGCGGCGATCATGCGAACGCGATTATGCATCCAGCCGGTAGTCCAAAGTTGGCGCATGCCTGCATCGACAATCGGATAACCGGTTCGCCCCTTCTTCCAAGCGGTGAAGTCAGCCTTGGCTTCGCGCAGGTCGCGCCAGGGCATCCGATCGAATTCCGATCGGGCATTTTGAGAGCCATAAGTGGATAATGCCCATATCTGCGTATGCGCATAGTCCCGCCAGATTATCTCCTTCAGGAAGGCGGTTGCATCGCCCGGAGCGCTGCTGACCCGATGCCAGACATAGGCTGGCGACACTTCCCCGAAGTGCAGATGAGGCGATAACCGCGATGTTCCTTCTATCGAAGGCAGATTGCGCGCGACATCATAGTCTTTCACCTCATCAAGAAAGGAGGCGACGTTTTGACGGGCGCCGGTTTCGCCAGGTGTCCAGTCCTGGCCGAAAGCCGCCGCCCAATCAGGGTTGGTGGGAAGCAGGCCCCAATCGTCCAGCGAATCACTCGCCGGCCACTTGGAAGGCGCATTTATATGCGACGGTGCAGGCTGAGGCTGGTGAGGAGGCATGTGAAGCATCGTAGCGCGCGCGAATGGCGTATAAATCTGATAGGGCGTCCCCCCAGACGTTTGGACGCATCCAGGCGGCAATAGCAGCATCCCATCGTGAAGTTGCAGATCCAACTCCTTCGCCACCGCTTTCTCGATGTTCCGCCACCATGGCTCATAATGGGACAACGCATGCACCCGCCGACTGCCCGTTTCCTGAGCGACCCGCTGTAGTTCCTGAACGCAATCGCCGCGCCGCAGGATGAGCCGTGAGCCCTTTGTGCGGAGACTTTCATCCAAGGATTTCAAACTGTAGTGCAGCCACCACCTTTGCGCCGCCCCGATCTTCCACTGTTTCGGGGCTGCATCATCAAGGACATAGACCGGGATTACCGGCCCATCCTTTACCGCTGCAATAAGAGCGGCTTGGTCGGACAAGCGGAGATCCTGACGGAGCCAAAGAATGACGGGATCGGACATGCGCCAGCTTTGCCACTGGTGAAGCGCACTTCCAATCCCCCGGCGCGCTTCAGCGCGAAAAGCTGTCCGGACAAAGCGCTGAGCGTCTTCGCCGATGGACTGACTTCATTTCAGCTATTATCATTGCACTGCACAACGCCGCCCGGAAAGGGCGGGCGGCAGGGACAATGATCAGGGGACGTCATGGCGTCAGTGCCAAATGATTCGGAGCTTGGATACCGGCCTTGCGTCGGTGTGATGCTCGTCAACATGGATGGTAAGGTCTTCGTCGGCCAGCGGATCGACAGCCAAGTCGAAGCTTGGCAGATGCCGCAGGGAGGCATCGACGATGGCGAGGACGAGAAGGCAGCTGCCCTGCGGGAATTGGGCGAAGAAACCGGCATCAGCCGGGACCATGTTGAGATCATCGCCAAAGCGCGTGACGAACATTTTTACGACCTGCCCTCTGAGCTGGTCGGAAAGCTTTGGGGTGGAAAATTCCGCGGCCAGCGGCAAGTCTGGTTCCTGGCGCGGTTCCTGGGCAGCGATCAGGATATCAATATAGCTACCCACGAACCGGAATTTTCCGAGTGGAAGTGGATTATTCCCGAGATGCTGCCCGACGTCATCGTGCCGTTCAAACGCAAGCTGTACCGCGACATCCTGCAAGAATTCAAAGCTTTGATCTGAGAAGGCGCGCGAGACTGGAGCGCAAGCGGCCCCTCTGATAAGCTCCTGCAGATGAACGGCCTTTCGTCGTCCGAACGCGCGCTAATGGAATGCGCCTCTGCTGTGCCGATGCTGGATCAGGTGCAGAAATGGGCTGCGGTCAACAGCGGTTCGCGCAATCTGGTGGGACTGGCAACCATCGCGGACCTGTTGGCAGATGCCTTTTCGCTGCTCCCGGGCGAAATTCAGCTGGTTGCCCCGGAAGACGTCGAATCGGTCAGCCCGGCAGGGCATGTCGAACTTGTGGGCCACGGACAACATCTGCTGCTTTCAGTGCGGCCGAATGCAGCCCGCCGGCTGCTTCTCACGGGTCATATGGATACGGTGTTCCCGGCCGATCACGCTTTTCAGACGATAAGGTGGGTTGATGGAGATACGCTAAATGGTCCCGGCGTAGCCGACATGAAAGGTGGTCTTGCCGTCATGCTCGCGGCTTTACAGGCGCTCGAAAGCTCCAAGCATTTCGCGGACGTGGGCTACGACGTAGTCATCAACAGCGACGAAGAATTGGGTAGCCCCTCTTCGGCAGGACTTCTGCGCAATGCCGCAAAAGGCAAACTTGCCGCCTTTACTTACGAACCCGCGCTTCCCGACGGGACATTAGCTGGAGCGAGGAGCGGCAGCGGTAATTTCTCCGTCGTCGTCACAGGCCGTACCGCACATGCGGGCCGCAATCCCGAGGCGGGCCGTAACGCGCTGTTAGCTGCGGCAGATCTTGCTCTACGATTGAAAGCGGGCAGCGGCGCTGGTCTGACTTGCAACCCAGCCCGGATCGACGGCGGCAGCCCAAATAATGTGGTTCCTGATAAGGCGATCCTGTACGTCAACTTCCGCCCGCGGACAGCAGAAGCTGAACGGTACGCGCAACAGCTTATCAGCCGCTCGGTTGAAGACGTATCACGCGACCATGATGTCACCATGACCGTGCATGGCGGTTTTGGCCGCCCACCCAAGCCGATCGACGACAAGGCGATGAGGCTTTTCACGCTGGTCCGGCAATCCGGCTCCGACTTGGGCCTGCAAATCGACTGGCGCGATACTGGAGGCGTATGCGACGGAAATAACATCGCTGCTTGCGGCGTGCCGGTGGTCGATACGATGGGGGTGCGCGGCGGCGCTATTCACAGCGATGAGGAATATCTGATTGTCGAAAGCCTCGCTGAACGGGCGCAGCTTTCCGCGCTGACGCTGCTGCGCATCGCGCAGGGCAAATTACAGGGGGGACTAGCTTGAGCTTCGTCATGCGCACGGCGCGGTTGGATGATTTGCAAACCCTGTATGAATTAGCGAAAATAACCGGTGGCGGTTTTACGAACCTGCCGGCGGACCGGCATGCTCTCGAACAAAAGCTGGAAAGAACCGAACTTGCCCTCGCCCGCGACACGGATGAGATCGAGGACGATCTGATAGTGCTGGTGCTGGAAAACAGCGCAACAGGGCAAGTCCGCGGCACCTGTCAGATCTTCAGCAAGGTGGGGCAAAGCTCTCCCTTCTATTCCTATCGCCTGGGCGTCCTGACCCAGCATAGTCGCGAACTGTCGCGCACGTTCCGCGCCGAAATGCTGTCATTGGTCACCGACCTTGAAGGCTCTACCGAAGTCGGGGGCCTGTTCCTCCACCCGCGCGAGCGAGCCGAGGGGCTGGGTCTGCTGCTCGCCCGCAGCCGCTACCTCTATATTCGCAACCATCGGTCTCGCTTTGGTGATCGCGTCATCGCCGAATTACGCGGCGTCATCGATGAGGCGGGCGGTTCTCCCTTCTGGGATGGCCTCGCAGGGCGCTTCTTCGGCATGACCTTTCAAGAGGCGGATGAGTTCAACGCGATCCATGGCAACCAATTCATCGCTGACCTGATGCCCAAAACGCCGATCTACACCGCGATGCTCGACGACAGCGCTCGATCCGTGATTGGACTGCCCCACCCCAATGGCCGCGCTGCGATGAGGATGCTGGAGACGGAGGGGTTCACCAACCCAGGCTATGTCGATATTTTTGATGGCGGGCCGACAATGATAGGGCAGATCAACTCGCTCCAGACCATCGCCCACGCCCAAGACGTGATATTGGCGGCCGTACATGATGGCGGTGGCGAGAAACAGCTTGTAGCAGCCGGGCAGCTTGCCAACTTCCGTTGCACATATGGCTTTATCCGTCGCAACGACAAAAAAGAGGTGATATCGCTCGACAAGGAGAGCGCGACGCTGCTGGGCCTTGAAATCGGGCAGCAGTTTACGATGGTGGCGCGCGCATGACGGTCCGCGAAATCAACTTCGACGGGTTGGTAGGCCCAAGCCACAATTATGCGGGACTGAGCCTCGGTAACCTCGCTTCGACCCGCAATGCCCAGGCTGTATCGCATCCGCGTGCGGCAGCCCTGCAGGGTATCGAAAAGATGCGCGCGAACCTGCAACTCGGGCTGGTACAGGGCATCTTCCTGCCGCAGTGGCGTCCCGACGCGCAATGGCTGGATGCGCTAGGAACGAACATCACCAATGCCGAACCGGCGATCCGGGCTGCGGCCATGTCTGCATCCTCCATGTGGGCAGCCAATGCCGCGACCGTGTCACCCGCAGCCGACACGGAAGATGGTCTCACGCATTTGACCGCCGCCAACCTTGTGACAATGCCTCACCGCAGTCATGAGTGGCCGCAGACCCTCGCGCAACTGCGGATAGCCTTTTCCGATCGACGGGCTTTCGCTGTTCACCCGCCTGTCCCTGCGCCCTTCGGCGACGAAGGCGCCGCCAACCACATGCGGCTGTGCGAAAGCCATGCAGATCGCGGCGTTGAGATATTTGTTTACGGGCAATCAGGCGGACCATATCCGGCACGACAGCATGTCGAAGCGAGCAAGGCCGTCGCGCGACTTCATCGTCTCGACTCCGCTCGCACGATTTTCGCCATGCAGTCCCCCGACGCGATCGCGGCAGGAGCGTTCCACAATGACGTGGTCGCCGTCGCCAATGAAAATGTGCTCTTCGCACATGAACGGGCCTTTGCGGACAAGGAACGCCTCTACGCAGAAATACGTAACCTACTGCCTGGCGTGCATATTATCGAAGTGCCCGATCACGCCGTCAGTCTTGCGGACGCCATCCAAAGCTATCTGTTCAACGCGCAATTGGTGACGCTGCCGGACGGCGGCATGGCGCTGATCTTGCCCTCAGAGGCGAGCAGCGTCGGAAAGGTCTGGGCCTGGTTGGAACAGATGATCGTCGGCAATGGCCCGATCCGGCAGCTCATCCCCGTCGATGTGCGTCAATCCATGGCCAATGGTGGCGGCCCCGCCTGCCTGCGGCTGCGTGTCGTAGCGGACCCGGCGAATGTTGACCCCCGCTTCCTGGTGCACGAACGGAAGCTCGATGAGATCGCCGCCATAGTAGCGCGCTACTGGCCCGAAGAAATCGCCGCGGCCGAGTTGGCGGACACCCGCCTGATCGCCCAGATCGAACAATCATGGTTAACACTTGTTGACCATTTGCAACTTTCGGGCGATCTAATTCCCTAGAGCCAATTGCCGCTCGAGTGGGACCGATGGAACGGATCAAGCGCCTCTTCACGATTAAGACGAAGTTTGAAGCGTTCCTCGTCATCTACGCACTTGCCCTCGGCGCCACAGAGCGCGGCATCGTCTATATGCAGCAATATCCCGGCACTGGCGGCCATCTCCTCGCCTTGGCGTGCACCGGCTCCGTATTCATGGCGGGCAGCAAGATTCTGGATGCTGTAGACTTGCAACGCCATCTGCTTGGCTAGGTCGCTTCTTTGCGGATAGGTTGACCTGTAGCAGAAGGCCATGCAGGAGCGGCGCCATGACCGCGCTCATGCTTCAAGGGACTGGTTCCGACGTCGGCAAATCGGTGCTCGTCGCCGGGCTGTGCAGGGCTCTGGTTCATCGCGGCCATCGGGTCCGGCCTTTTAAGCCTCAAAATATGTCGAACAATGCTGCCGTCACTATAGACGGTGGTGAAATCGGCCGGGCACAAGCTCTGCAGGCGTTCGCCGCAGGCGTGGAAGCCCACAGCGACATGAACCCGGTATTGCTCAAGCCCCAGGCAGATCGAACGTCTCAGCTGGTCGTCCATGGAAAAGTGCGTGGCTCACTTGGGGCCGGCAACTTTCGCACGGCGCGCGGCGAACTGCTCCAGGCGGTTATGGAAAGCTATCACCGGCTCCAGGAGCAATGCGATTTCGTCATCATCGAGGGCGCGGGGTCACCCGCAGAGATCAATCTACGCGCAGGCGACATCGCCAATATGGGCTTCGCCCGCGCTGCCGATGTGCCTGTCATTCTGGTTGGGGACATAGACCGCGGCGGGGTGATTGCGGCGATAGCAGGGACGAAGGCCGTCATCGATCCTGCCGATGCCGCCATGATCCGAGGGTTCCTGATCAACAAATTTCGTGGCGATCCTTCGCTGTTCGAAGACGGGTACCGTCAAATTGAGCAGCTTTCAGGATGGCGTGGATTGGGCGTCGTCCCCTGGTTGAAGGCAACCGCGCGATTGCCGAGCGAAGACGCCGTCGTGCTGGAGCGCGCAACCGAAAAGAAGGGCGAGCGACTTGTGATTGCCTGCCCTATCCTGCCGCGCATCTCCAATTTCGACGATCTGGACCCGTTCAAGCTTGAGCCGGGGGTCGATCTTGTCATGGTGCCGCCGGGCCAGCCCATTCCAGCCGAGGCAGGCCTGATCATATTGCCGGGGTCGAAGGCGACAATCGCGGACCTGCGCGCACTTCGGTCAGAGGGATGGGACATCGACATCCTCGCCCATCACCGCCGGGGAAAGCCGATCATGGGCATCTGTGGCGGTTATCAGATGCTGGGCCGAACCATTGCCGATCCAGAAGGCATCGAGGGCGCACCGGAGATGATCGAGGGTCTCGGGCTGCTGGACGTGGAAACGCGGCTGACCGCGTCCAAAGCATTGGAAAGCGTGACTGGCCAGGCTGCTGGACAAAGCTTCAGCGGATACGAGATGCATGTCGGCGTCACCACGGGGCCTGATTGCGCCCGCCCCTTCGCGGAACTGGAGGGAAGCCGACGCGATGGCGCCAGGAGTGCTGACGGGCGCGTAAGCGGTACATATATTCATGGACTGTTTGCCAGCACGGGTCTTCGCGCGGCCATGATAACGGCGATCGGAGGGCAGACGGCAGGAGCGGATTACAATTTCTCTGTCAATCAGGCGCTCGACGAGATCGCAGCGCAACTGGAAGAGCATAGCGATATAGACGCAATGATCGCGATTGCGTCCAATCGGTGATCTGTTTTGGCCCATTTGGTCCAACGGCTATACTTTTAGGCATATTTTAGCGCCCCCGCCTTTTCATTATCATTCCTGCTCTTGGGGCGACTTCCACGATATGGGGCCGGGCATGATACTGGACCTTGGTCATCCGTCGGATATCATGGCCGGGGCGCTGGCGTCCTGCCGCCGGCATTTTTTATCCTCTCTTATCTTCAGCGCGCTCCTGAACCTGCTCTATATCGCGCCGGTTCTCTACATGTTGCAGGTCTATGATCGTGTCGTGTCGGAACATGGGATCACCACCCTCTTCTTCCTGACGCTGATACTGCTCATTTCCCTGGCGGCGCTGTCCTTGCTGGAGTTTGTGCGATCGCGGTTGCTGGTGAGGGCCAGCGTTCGCCTCGACAGACAACTGGCGGGCGTCCTGCTCGACACCACCCTGATGGGACGCGGCTCCACTTCCGACACGATGAACAAGCAGGTTTTGCGGGAATTCGACACGCTTCGCCAGGCGCTGACCGGCCCGACTATCCTGGCGATTTTCGACATTCCATGGAGCCCCATATATGTCATCATCTGCTTCATCATCCATCCTGCCATTGCCGCGCTTGCCGTGGCGGGCGGCGCGGCCCTGCTCTTCATCACTTTCAGGAACGAACGGCAGACCGGTGAGCCACTGACCCGCGCCAATGAAGCAGCGGGAAAGGCCTATGTCAGCCAGGAGCAAACTCTCGCCGGAGCGGAAATCATCCGGGCGTTGGGCATGCGGCAGGCGCTGGTTCATCGCCATCTGGCCGAGCGGCAGACCATGCTGCGGCTCCAAACCGAAGCGAGCTTTGCCGGTGGGCGCCATGTGGCGCTCAGCAAGTTTCTCCGGCTTTCGTTACAGTCGCTCGCGCTGGGGCTGGGCGCTTGGCTTGCCGTCAACAGCGCCATTTCAGTCGGTGCGATCTTTGCGGCGTCCTTTCTCGTCGGTCGGGCATTGGCGCCTATCGATCAATTGCTGAACACATGGCGCAGCTTCGTGAAGGCGCGCGGCAGCTACCGGACGCTGAACGATCTTTTGGAAACGCGCGAAGCAGATGTTGCGCTGACCCAATTGCCCGCACCGGCCGGGCATATTGCGGCAGAACATGTGACGTTGCTGAGCGCCAAGGGGGACTCAGCGATCCTCGCCGACATCAGCTTTGCAGTCGAACCGGGCGAAGTCATCGCCATAGTAGGCCCAAGCGGCGCGGGCAAATCGACGTTGTTGCGGATGCTATCGGGTGCAGGCCGGCCCCACCGCGGCACGATCCGCTTCGACGGAGCGGACATCCGCGATTGGGATACGGAACGCCTGGCGCCTTATGTCGGCTATCTGCCGCAGGATACGTCGCTATTCCCGGGGTCGATCCGAGACAATATCGCACGTTTCCAAAATTACTTCGACAGAGATGATGGCGCAATCGATGCCGCTGTCGTCGACGCCGCCCGAGCCAGTGGCGTCCACGACATGATTCAGCGTTTGCCCGGAGGCTATAATCAGGTGCTGGGCTGGGGCGGACGCGGCTTGTCCGCCGGCCAAGCCCAGCGGATCGGACTGGCTCGCGCCCTTTACGGCGATCCACACATCATCTTCCTCGATGAGCCCAATGCCCATCTGGACGCGGAAGGTGAAGTGCAACTGGTCGCCACGCTGGCGGATCTCAAGAAGAAGAAGGCCTCCGTCATCGTGGTCGCGCACAGGATGGGGATATTGGGTGTGGTGGATAAGATCATGGTCATGCGTGATGGCCGCATCGAAACCTTAGGACCTCGCGACGAAGTGCTCGGCAGGCTCAAGGCGATCCGGTCCAACGATCCGAACCCGATCAAGGCCGCGGAGGCATGAGGATGGTCGAGGGAGGTGGCGCATGAACAATCTCACCGGACCAATCCGGCCTTTTGCTTTCAGCCCAGGCGGCGAAGCGATCGACATCGATGATGGGGCAGATCCCGACATGCGCATCGGCGTTATCGTCGCGGTGCTGTTCTTCGTCGTGCTGCTCGGGTGGGCCGCGTTCGCACGTCTTGATGCCGCAGCCTATGCACCGGGAAAGCTGACGGTGGCGGGGCAGCGGCAGACGGTGCAGCACCGCGATGGCGGCGTCGTCGGCGCGATCTTCGTGAAGGAAGGACAGCATGTCGCGCAGGGACAGCCCCTCATGGAACTGGCTGCAGCCGAGGTACGAGCGCAAGCGCGCATGTATGGCGCTCAGTTGATCGAACTCAAGGCCCAGCGAGCGCGGTTGATTGCCGAGCAGTTAGGGACCGAGGCGATCCACTGGCCAGCGGAGTTCGCCGGACTGATAGGACAAGACAAGGCCGACGCCCAGGAAGCCATGACGCTTCAGACGCAGCAATTTCAGGCGCGTGCGGCGGTTCTGTCCGCCCAAACAGGTGCACTGCGCGAGCAGGCAAATCAGGTACAGCAAACCTCCCGCGGCTACCGTTCGCAACTGGATGCGTCTGCAGAACAAGCGCGGCTCATCAATGACGAATTGGAAAGCCTGCGCGGGGTAGCCGAAAAGGGTTTCGTCTCGAAATCGCGCATACGCGCGCTGGAGAGAGCGAGGGCCGATCTGCTGGGACAGTCGGGTCAATATTCAGCGAGTATTGCCCGATCGGCTGCGGAAGCGGGCGAAAACCGGTTGAAGTCGCTTGAGGCGGCCAAGGCTTACAAGGAACGGGCCGCGTCTGAATTGAGGGACGTGGAATTTTCGCTGAACGAGATATTCCCGAAATATCGCGCGGCCAAGGACCAGCTCGCCCGTCTTCAAATCAGGTCGCCTGCAACCGGGACCGTGGTCGGACTGAATGTTTTTACGGTGGGCGGCGTGATCGGGGCTGGGCAGAAGTTGATGGATGTGGTCCCTGATCGTGCTGGGCTGGTGATAGAAGCCCGGATCGCACCAGATGACATCGACGATCTTCGTACGGGCCAGGAAGCGCAGATCCGCTTTACAAGCCTGCATGAACGTGACCTGCCGATCATGAGCGGTCAGCTTACCCGCTTGTCCGCTGACAGCTTCCAGGATGAGAAGACGGGGCTGTCATACTATACTGCCGAAATCACGGTCCTCCCGAAAGAACTGGAAGCGATCCGCAAGGTGCGTGGCCATGACTTCGCGTTGCGCGCAGGGATGCCGGTGCAAGCGCTGATACCGCTGAGGAAGCGGACGGCCCTGCAATATATATTCGAACCGCTCTCGCAGCTGCTCTGGCTATCCTTCCGCGAACATTGAGCATCCGAAAAAGCTATTGCAGTTCGGGAAAGCGCGCGGCTGTGCCTAATTCCTCGTAGATCTTGCGATATTGCGCGATGATGGTGCTCCGATCATAATCGCTCAGAACGCGCTCCTGCAGCGCCTGGCCCATTGCACGCCGCCCCGGAGGATCGCGCAGCAGTCTCAAGATCGCCTGAGCCGTGTCATCCGGGTTGACCAGCCCAGTGACAATCCCGCCGAGTGGGTCAGTGCCCCCGCGCCGTCCCTCTATCAGTTCGCGGCAGCTGCCGACATCGGGTGCGACTGCAGGGATACCGCACGCCCCGGCCTCCAATATGACGAGCGGCTGCGCTTCCGACAGGCTGGTCAGGACCAATATGTCTATGCGCGGCATCCAGTCCGTTACATTCACACGTCCTTCAAAGCGCACGGCGTCGTCGATGCCGAGATCCTTCGCCAGCCTCTCGCAATCATCCGCATAATCTGGATCTTCATCGAGTGGACCAAGGATCGCGAAGCGGACCTGCGGCATATCGGCCAGAACAATGGCTGCCGCTCGAATGAATGTCTTGATATCCTTGATCGGCACCACCCGACCGATCAAAGCGACCAGGGGTCGAGCCGGATCGCAAAGGCGGTTGATATGCGCGAAATTGCTCGGATCGATTCCGTTGGGTATCACCCTCAGGCGATCCGGCCGCGCTCCGTGACGCCGCTGCGTTTCGTTATTGGCGGTATAGAGCGCCACGATCGGGTTACAGGCGTCATAGCAGGCGCGAGTGTAGGTCTGGAACACGGCCAGCCAAAGATCGCGCAGATCATGTCCCTCGCGATCCAGTGCGAGCCCCGTATCGATCTGATCCCCGATCCAATCCGCCATCATGATCTCGATCTGCCTTTCAAGCAGGTAGATGCCATGTTCCGTGATGAAGGCCGGACGCCCTGTTTCATAAGCAGCGCGCGCTGCGAGAAGACCTGCGAAGCCCGTCGATATCGTATGATAAACGCGCGCCCGCGGCAGCGGCGTCAGCAGCATCTTGATCAGCCCGCCCAGTAGCACCCGCATCGCCCAGAAAAAGTGATGGAAGGAGGCGGAGCGGAATGCCGTCTCATAATAGCGGGTGAAAACCGCAAACATTTCACCATTGGAAAGCAGGTCGCCCGCCGTGGGCTTCGGGTTCAGCTTCGCAAGCGCCTCCGTCAGCCGGACGAGGTCCTCCTTGCTGCCAGCCGAGAGAAAGGCGAGCAACAGCCGCCCGATCAGCCGCATCTGCCTGGGTGGATAGCGCCGCGGGGGTGAAGGTTCAACGATCAGGGGAACTTCGACGATCTGCGCCACATTGGGCGGCGGAACCATCCGCCAGGGCTGCGCTGCTGCTCCAGCCTTGATCGCGACCACGGAAAAACGAATATCCGGCATGCTGAGGATCAGGTCCTGCAGCCAGTTTGAAACGCCTCCGACGACAAATGGATAGGCGCCCTCGACTATCAGGCACACATCGCACTCGTCGCCCTGGTCCATCATGTGGCGACCTCCAGTGGCTGGACGCGGGCTGTGGGTGAGACATCCTTGTGATGGATCATTTCCAGCATGACCTGCGAACTGATCGTGCGCAGCGGGCGTTGCCGCACGTCGCCTTCGGGGAGCATCTTGGCAATCTCACGCACCTGCGCCGCCGCTTCCTGACAGAGGCGCATGCGCTGCGCGTGGGGGAGCAACTGATTGTGGCATCCATGGTCCGCCAGCAGGATCGCCAATGCGTAACGGTCATCCATATTCTGGCTAGGTGCGATTTTTGCTTCCAGTTCCTGACGCTGCTGCGTCAGATTGTAGCTGATCTGGGCTGCCGCCGCGGCAGCGAGAGCACGAATGGTCTGATCTTCATCCGACAAAGCTATGATGATCAGAGGCGACAGCCGCGGCTCGAAGGACGTAACGACGGTTTCCAGGGCCTTGTAGCGGGACTGCAGGCTGCCATGTCGCAGCATTCCTGCCAATGACCCTACTTCGTCCACTTCGGGATAGCGTATTCGCTCGTCGAGGATGCGGGAGAGCCGTTCGATCGGGTTGATGGCCCTTGCACCATAATAACGGCGAGACCGGGGTGGCCGATATGTCAGCTGCCGCTTTCGTCGGAGAATACGCAGATGCGGAGCCAGCAGGATGAGCGCCAACATACCGCATGGCCCAAAGGCTGCACCGATGGGCAATACGAGCGTTCGCGCTGTCGCCGCACCGACCGAACACCCTATGCAGGCCCGCAGAGCCGCCAATGTCAACGCCAGATGTGCAACAGCAAACCCGATCGAGCCTCCGGGTAGCCAAGCGGACGCGCCCAACAACAACATATCGCCCACGGCACAGAGGCTCAGCGTTCGGATCACGCCACCTTGCCTCCTGGCACCAGCCACTTGCCTTGCGCGAACATATGTTCGCCCCCGAACAGCGCCGGGCAGTTGCCTATAAGCTCGGCCATATGGGCCAGTTCGGCCACGCGGGCTTCAGTGATGCGCAAGTTGGGTGCGCTATGAATGACGATCATCCCACCCAACTCATCTTCGTCGCGGAAAACCGGCAGCGCGACGAGGCCGAAATGCGCCAATATACCTTGCTCGGCAGGATGGCCCTCATGCAGCGGGCGGGGATCTTCCATCATGGCGTGAGCAAGTGCCGAACGGGACAGATCCGCCGGCCGCCCTGCTGCGTCCCGCCCCGCGAACCGGGCGACAACCTGCCCTGCCCTTATGTCGTAGAAGGTAAAATCTTCGGTCTGGGTAGCCAAGGCGATGAGCCGAGCGAGCGCATCAGTCTGCAGCGCGGGATCGGGTTCCGCCAGGCCCACTGCCGCGGCAACGGCTTGGTTCACTGTTCGCTGTTCCGTTGCGATCCGTACCTGCAGCTTGCGATTGATGCTTGTAAGGCGAGCGATGACCTCCGCCAAACGCTGCCAATTATTGTCCATCGCCTGATGGCGCTCGTCCTGCGCGGCAAGCCGGGCCATGCGGACTGTCGTTACCTCGCCTGCGACAAGCGCCGTCACCATCCAGAGCAGAGGCATGATGGAAAGGTGCAGCTGCATTTCGAGCTGGTCAGGCATATTCATCGCCGCATGCGGCGCTGAAAGCCAGGTTGCGGAGGCCACAAGTCCAGCCAGCAGCCCCATGCCAGTGCCATAAGTGATTGCCATGACCAGCACCGGTAGCCAGTAGGGATTGGGATTAACCTCCTGAAACGCGTCTCCGTTGAGCAGCATGTGGTCAACAGCCATCAGCGCCGCGAACATCACCAGCATCTCGGCGCATTGCAGAAAGACAGGCCTCTGTTTCAGCATCAAAGCCTCCCGAGATAACGTGTAAGCGCGACACGCAGATAAAGTTGACGGCCCGATATGCCCGGCCGGCTGATGGAGCTTACGCCCCCACTTGCCTGCAGACGCCATCCATCGCTGAGCCGCCCCGTTGCGCTCACATTGGCTGTCGGACCGTCGGTGTTTCCCAGCCGGTCGAAGGTCCAGCCGGCTGCACCCGTCACTTGCCACTTGGTCCACGATTTCCCGGCCACCAACTGGAAGCTATGGTTTTCGCGGTCGCTGAGTGGGATATAGGCAAGGCCGTTGGCGCGCTCACGGACTCGTCCAACATATTCGGCGTCAAGCCGATAGCTGAGGGCCAAAGAGGGTGACTGACGGCGAAGCAGATAGTCAACGCCGCCAGACACCGATATGCTCCGGGTGCGATCACCAGTGCCCCGCAGTCCGTAGCCGTTCCAACTGCCATCTGCCTGCACCGACAGTTCCGGGGTCAGCCTCAGCGTTCCGCCAATGCCCACCCGGCTTACATAGCCGCCAAAGGTCGATTGCTCAGGCGTGGCGACATCCGGCAGGCGATAGGCGAGCAGCAAGCGGCCTTGCCGTTCGGGCGGCCCGGCAAAAAGGCGCGCCCCGCCCCCGAAAACGCTCTCATCCAGCTGCGCGCTTCCTTGAAGCTCCAGCCGGACCGTGCGCGCCAATTGCACATTCGCCAGCAGATCGGCGATGCTGGTATGCGAAACCACATCGGTCAGAAGGCCGGCCGGGCCATAGACGACATCGGCCTTGCTGCGCGTGTAACGAAAGCCCGCTCCGACCGAGATATGAGGCCCCAACGGAACAAGCGCGTTCGTCGCAGCTTCGGCTTGCGAAAAAACCTTCCCTCCGCGCAAGGTCAGCGCGGCGGCAACATTGCCTCCCGCCTCCGCCAGGGTGCGGCGGGCAAAGGGGTCATCTGCCGCAATCTCGCGATAGCGTGCAGCGCCGAGGATCAGGGCGCCCTCGGCGACGTCCAGGTCCGCAATCATCCGCTGGATGCGTTTGTCACCAGGATATTTTTTCGCGAGGGGAACCAGACGACGACGCGCCATGTCCGGATATCCCGACGCCGCGTCGGCCTCGGCGCGGGCAATGGCCAGTTCACGTTCGGGGTCAGAGCTTTCGGCGATCGCGGGCGGAGGCGCTGTCGCCCCGACTGCAGCCCCGTCCGGCAGGAACCGGACAGCCAGCTTGCTGCCCTCGACGGCCGCCTTGATCCTGCGGCCCGACGCTGCGCGCATCACAAGGCTGTTATCGTTCCACCGCAGATCAGCCAAATCGGCTCCTGCGCGCTGGGCGAAGTCCTTGAGCGCTGCGTCCGAAATGGGACGGTCGAACCGGACGACAAGTTCATAAGAGCCAGGCTCCAACTGCAGATGGACTGGTCCTGACCAACTCAAACTGACCAGCCGCTCCTCTGAAACCGATGAGGGCGCGGTGACCTGATCGTCGGTCAGCATTGCCATACTGAGAACGGGCAGCGAAGGCGCCGAAAGCAGCAGGGCAGCGACCAGCATCATGGCCGCAGCACCTTGCGAGCCTTACCCGGATCACCGGCCGCGATCAGCAGCCGGGCATATTGAATATCAAGCTGCCGGTCGCCGGGCGACTGCTGGCGCAGAGCCTCGAACAGCGCGATGGCGTCGGATGTCCGGCCGAGCTTTGTCAGCAATTCGGCGCGCTCCCGCGACATAGCAGGAGTGAGTGGCAGCAGCCGAGCGAGCCATGGCTTTTCTCTTGAAGGGCCGCCCAGCTTGGCCTGCGCCGTCGCCATCGGCCGCAATGCCGCTCGGTCCTGCGGCCTGTCGCGCAGATAAGCCGTCAGTTGCTCAACTGCCCCGGAAGCATCCCCGCTATCCCATGCTGCCCACGCGAGCGTCATATGATCATCGGGACGGCCTTGGCCCGCATTTATACGTGCGCGAGCGAGGAGCGGGCCATAGCGACTAGACATAGCGGGAGAACCAAGCGCGGAGGCCGCATATTTGATTGCCGCCGCGTCAAGGCTGCGGCCGTCGAGCAGCAGATCAAGCGCCCTCCCCGCTGCCTCCTCATCATGCGCGGCATTGGCGAACCTTACGCGGTCAAGCAGCGTAGCTGTGTCGCGCGCATTCGGCCGTCCCTCCAGGAACGCCAGCGCACGAGCAGGCTGTTCACGGTCCAGATAGGCGGGGATCCATTTGGGATCGCTCACGGCGCGGGCGCGAAGCCAGGCGAGGTCTTCTGCGCCGGGCCGCGGTCCCATCAGAAAGAGCATGCGGCTGGCGGAAGAATCGCCGGTTGAGCGGCCTGCAGACTGCTGCCGCAGCAGAGCGATGGCGTCCTGACGGAACCCTTTTTCGAGCAACTGCTGCGCAACGGCGGCGCGATCCTCCTGACCTGTGGCTGCGTGCTCCAGCAGCAGGCGGCGCATCGCGCCACGGTCGCCCGAAGCGATCAAGATGCTCTCCCTCGCCGCTGTGCTGCCTGACGGCAAACGCGCGGCGTAGCGCAACGCTGCAGCGGTATCCCCCGCCCGCTGCGCCAGGGTCATGGCTAGCCAGGGATTGTCGCCGCGCCAGGACGACGTCCCAGCTCGATCGATCCGCCCGATCAATTCATATCGCTTTTCGCCATTCGCCCAGGAAGCGAGATCAAGCGATTGGGCGCGGGTGAGCGGAGGGATCGCGCCATGTTCCGCCGCCGTGATCAACATGTCAGGCCGGGCGAGCGCGTAGGACGCTTCCACGATATCGTGAGAGGGTGCTCTTCCTTTCGCCAGGGCGGCAGCGCGGAGCAGGTCGGCCGCCCCCTGATCATCGCCAAGCTTGCGATGCAGGTCGAACTGTAACCGCCACAGGGAGGGCGAATGTACGTCTGGCCGGCTTTCCAGAAAGGCGAGAGCCGCATCACTACGCCCGCTGGCGAGAATGTCGTAGGTGATGCGGTCGGTCGGAACATGAATGCCAGACCCTTCGAGCTGACTTACCATGCGCGACAGCAGTGGCGCGCTCGCCGTCGCAGTGGACGCGGTCAGCAAACGGCGCAGGTCGGTGTCCGTCAGCGGTTTGCCTTGGGTGAAGCGCCGCATCAATTCGGCTGGCGTGGCGGGGGGCAATATCGCTGCGGGCGCAGGGGCAATGAAGGTCGCTCGACGGATCGCGTCGGCGATCTGCCCTCGGTTCGGAAGGAGCAGCGCCGTCGCTGCCAGCAAGAGACCGCCTCCGGCCAGCGGACCGATATAGGCCATCTTTTGACCGCGGAACGTCATCGTCTTCATGATCTTGGCTCCGGTATGAGCCGGTCGAGCGCCAGCGTTGAAACATAAGGCTGGAACCCGGCGGCACGTTCACGCGCATAGAGGGCGGCGACGGTCGCCTCATCGGATGGGTCCCAATAATCCAGCGTCATGAGGTTGAGGCGAGGATTGGCGGCGCGGGCGGCGTTCAGCTTCACGGCCTGCCATTCCCAATCCTCGGGCGAGGTCAGTTCGTAACGCTTTTCGCTGAAGCTCCAGCGAGACGCCATGGCCTCGGCCAGGACAATGTCGATGTGGGACACGACCTTCGGCAAAATCGCGTAACCCCGGTTCATCATGATGGTCATGCCGGGGAAGCGCTTCCTGATCTGCTGGATCAGGTCTGCCGCGCTCGCAAGCATACCGGGCTTCTTCCGCTCAAGCGCCTCGGCATTGTCGAGCGTGTCCATGAAGATGCCGTCATAGCCCTTCAGCAGGATGGCGGGCACGAGTTCATCCAGCACCATCTTCTGCCAGGCGGGATGGCGGAGGTCGGCGTAGCGGGCGTCGCGCCAGTTGGGATTAGGATCACCCAGCGCGCCAGCCTTTGCGAGGGCGGGCGCGAAGGGACGGTTCATGTGGACCTCGCCAAGGCTGATGTAGCCCAGGATCGTCGCACCCTTGCCGCGCAGAGGCGCTAACGGGCGGTCGAAGCCGGGTTCGAGGACCAGAAGATTATAACGGCGGGCGAGCGTGGGATCCGTTTCGCCGCCATAGTCGATGCCCCACAGCTGCGGGCCGGGATCAGGGGAAGCACCGGCGGAGAGGCCGAAAACCATGAAGGAAATGGCAAGAAGATCGCGTCTGCGGAAGGGGAGGACGGTCATGGCCATAGCCTCCCTTGGCCAACGACGGCGGGGTTGTTGCCGACGAAGAGAAGATAGGTCAGCTGTGTTGTCGCTTCTGCGACCAGAGCAACCGCGACGGAGGCGGCGGCAACCGCGCCGGTCAGATAGCCAAAGCCGAAGCCCGCGATTCCCGCGCTGCCATAGACGAATGTGGCGGATGCGCTGACGATCAGGAACACGCCCCATACGGCGATGATGCGGCCGAAAAGGTCGTAATAGGACAGGATGATGCTCATCTGGATCGCGACCAGATGGAAGACCACGCCCAGCGCGGTGAGGCGGAAACCGAAAATACCGCGGGCGTCCAGGTGGAGGAAACGGATGATTTCCGAAGCCAGCACCCAGCAGAAGGCAGCGATGATCGCCTGTTCGACCATCAGCAGCCGCAAATCCCGCCGGATGACAAGAGCGACCTTGAGTCGGGCATTTTCGATGCGGCGGCGATTGGCGGTGCCGGTGCAATGTTCCATCAGCGAACCAAAAGCGCGGTCGAAGCGTGTCTCCGTCGTCACGAGGATCAGCGTCAGGCCGGGAATCATCGTCAGCAGACCTAAGAAGCTCGCCTGATCATTCACCGGATTGACGCGGAGTGCGCCGAGGGCGGCCATGCTGCCGGGCGCCCACCAGAGCATCCATTTGTCGATCCACACAGCCATGGCATTGGCGAGCCCGGCGAGCCCCAGCGCAAGCGCGCCGTGATTTTGATGCCGCCAATCGGGGCGCCAGGCTGGAACCGAGGGGAAATCTTCCCTGATGGCGGCAAGCAGCAGCGCCAATGTCACAAGCAGGCCGCCGCAAATCGCCGCGAGCACCGCAGCAGGGTGACGGGGCGCAACGAGGAGCAAAGACAGCGCCGCAAGCGCAATCCCGGCCAGATAGGCAACGAAGATCGGGACATAGCGGCGGGTCGCGAGGAGGAAAGGCCCCGCAACCCAAATCTGGGAGAAGAGCGTCATCATCGCCGTCGCCAGCAGAAACAAAACCGGATGCATCCCGGCCGCAAGACCAAAGAGGAGCGTGCCCGCGGTCAGCGAAGCTGCGGCGGTCCAAAGCAGCGCGGTCAATAAGATCGAAGGCAGGGCATCCCTGTCGCCCAGATAGAGACGGTCCGAAGCCAAGCGGGTCGCAACCGTCGCTATGGGTGCAGTGACGACGGCCGATATGCTGAACGCATAGACGATGCTGGTTTGAAGCAGCATGTGGTCGGCGGGCATCATGGTCGACCGAGCCCATCCGTTCAGGATAAGCACGGCCGAGGCGGTCACCAGCCAAGGGCCTGAACTGATGACCGCCCCGTGACAGGCTGCACCGGCAATGCCGCGCAGCCCGCCTTCCCTGGCAAGTCGATCGAGTCTGAAACCGATGCCGGCCATTTTCCGCCCCTCCCCCGCGCTAAAGGACGAAATCGGCGGCCGTTAGCGTGTGGCTCCCCAACAGCTTGATGGAAAATTCGGCAGTCGCGGGGTTGCCATCCACATTGCCCTGAATGATCGTGTCGCCTGCGCCGTCGATGAAATAGCGGACCTGGCCCGGCAGCAGGAACGGGGCTGTACCCTGGAAAGAGAAAGCCTGGTTGCCAAAGAGCAGCGTGCTGGCGTCGATGGCCGACAAGTCGATGCGATCGGTCCCTTCCAGGAAATCGGTGATGATGTCGGGCGCTGCAACCGTACTCTGGTTGGTCGCGGTGTAGATGAACCTGTCCACGCCCGCGCCGCCGGTCAGCGTGTCGCTGCCGACGCCGCCGGTGAGTTGGTCATTTCCTGTCCCGCCATCCAGGAAGTCGTTGCCATTATTGCCCAGCAGCCTGTCGTTACCGCCCAGGCCATTGAGGTGATCGATGCCGCCCGCACCAGTCAGCGTGTCTTCCTCGCCCGTCCCATTCAGCGTAGATCCCCCGGCCAAGGCAGTGAGCCTGATGCCTGCGACATTGGTAACGGCCACAGACAGATCCTGGAAATCCTGCAGGCCCTGCGCGTCCGTGGCGACTATCCGCAGTTGATAGATATTGTTCACATTGGCGTCGGTCGGCGTTTCATAGTCCGGCGCAGAGTTGAAGCTGAGCACGCCAGTGACCGGATCGATAGTGAAAAGCGCACCGTCAATGGAGGACGCCGCGATCGAATAGGTTAAGCCGCTTCCCGCACCGTCCGGATCGGTGGCGATCACGGTGGTCACCGCAGTCTTGTTTTCCTGAACCTGGATCGTCGCGGTAGTGCCGCCGCCGTTGGAGGTGATGACCGGCGCTTCGTTGACGTTCGTGACGGTGACGGCGATTGCCTGATCATCGAACAGCGACCCGTCAGAGGCGCGCACAATGACGTCATAAATATTGTTCGCACCGACGTCCGTTGGCGCTTCGAAATTCGGCGCCGTGATGAAGGTCAGCGCGCCATTGGTGCTGTTGATAGAGAATTTGGCTTGATCGGCGCCGCCAATGATCGAGTAGGTCAGCGTTGTTCCCGCATCGGGATCGGTGGCCTTCACCGATGTGACCGAACGGATTCCTTCAGCGATCGAGATCGCCGCCGTTGCGCCCCCGGCATTGGACGTGATGACCGGCGCTTCGTTCACATTGGTGATGGTGATAGCGATCGCCTGATCGTCGAACAGCGATCCGTCAGACGCGCGGACGATAACGTCATAGACATTGTTGCCGCCGACGTCGGTGCGTATTTCGTAGTTCGGCGCGGTAATGAAGGCGAGCGCACCCGTGGTTGGATCGATGGTGAATTTCGTCCGGTCCGCGCCGCCGACGATTGAATAGACGAGCGTTGTGCCCGGATCCGGATCCGTCGCGGTGACGGTCGTGACGGCCGTCTGATTTTCGGGGAAGGCGATCGCCGCAGTCGCGCCGCCCCCATTGGAGGTGATGATCGGCGCGCCGCTGAAGGTCAGGGCGACGTTATGCACGCCAATCGCGCCTATATCGAGGGTGACGATATCACCAACCTGGCTGACGACGGTAGCGCCAGTGACCGCCATTTTCGATGCACCAAGGGCCGCGATGTCGACGACCACCCTGCCCTCGCCCTGGATGGAGAAGGAGAGGTTGCGCCCGTCGCCCACTGCCGACAACAGCACTGCGCGCATCGGCAGGCTGGTGATATGGGTCACATCATCCTGCGCGGCCCCAAGGGTGATGGTGAAGGTGCCACCGCTTTGCGGCAGGAAGACGCTGTCATTGTCATAAGCGTACCAGCCAGCGACATTCTGGATCACCAGCGAACCCTGCCGATCGACGTCCAGCGCCATGTTGCCGACATTGGAGCCGGTCACGCTGGCTGTGATGGTGTTGCCGTTGACGGTGCTGGTGACGGTTGCCGCTTTCAGCGCGGACATGCGCAGGGCAAGATCGTCCAGCGTCACAAATTCCATGTTCGCATTGGCCGCCCGTGCGATCCAGTCAGTGAACATCTGCGTCGAATAGGGGCTATCTGCGCCGGGGCTGCCAGAGACCCAGTCCGCAGCGCCATAATCATGCCATGGCCAGACGATGACCGGCGTTTCACCACCCGCAACAAGCTTGTCGAATTCCGCAGCCCAGGCGGCACTCGCTTCGGCGATCGTCTTGTGCTGAAATTCGATCAGGGTGAAGTCGAACGATGTATTGGGCGCGAAGTAGATCGCATTCTGCTGATCGGGTGCGATATAGCCGAAAGCGTTGGGGTAGCCCGCTCCCTGCGCGGCATATCCGCCCGTCAGATAATGCTGAACATAGGGCAATATCTTTTCAGCGGTTGCGAGTGTCTCCGGCATGCCGGGCAAGGCAATGCCCTGGATCTGGAAGGCTCGACCAAGATAGGCGCTCAGCTGGCTGTTCAGGGTGCTGGTGCTGGTGCCAAATTCGAACTGGATCTGCGACGCGTTCAGCAGGTTCGTGTCTTCAGGATGGGTATAGCTGTGATTGCCAACCTCATTTCCGAGATCGAGGATCGCCTTGTAATAGGGCAGCGATTTGGACCAGTTCGTGGCCTGCCCATTGTTCGGATCGTTGCCGATATTCAGATAGAAGCTGCCCACGAAATTATAGGCGGACTTCCACTGCGTCAGTATCGGCAGGAGCTTGTCATATATCCCCGGAGTATTGCCGGCGGGATCGACATCCTCCATTTCCTGGCTCTGGTCCATATCGACGCGGGCAGCGACGATCCCCGCCTGCCGGGTCAATTGCAGTCCCACGGACGGCCCGGTGCCGTTGACCGAATAGCTGATCGCCTTTTGCAGCATGTTTGCGTCGGCCATCACGCCTTCGCTGGAAAAAATGACGTTGCGCCCACCCGTCTGCGTTGCGAGCGCGGCGGCATAGGAGTTGCCGCCATCGATCGTTTCCGTCGCGATGGTCTGGCCCGTGCCGCTGACGCTGGTGAAGGCATTCCAACCGACGCCCGTATAGCTGTTGACGAGCTGGCCATTGCTGTAGCCGTCCAGGACGAGGCCGGACGGGTCGGTGGCGGTCACCGTCACATTGCCCGTTCCGCCGGTGACGCGCGTGGCGTCGAACAACAGCTTCATCGTGGCATAGGGGTCGCCCGGTAACGGATCATTGTTGGGGGCGTTCGTCATGAACTCCCCAGCGGTGATAAGGCCGATGCCGAGTTGCTTGCTCGCCTGTTCGAGCGTGTGGGAGATTGCCGCCACCTGAGACGGATCGACATTGCGGAAGGAGGGGAAAATCAGCGTGTCGTAATGCGCGAGCTTGGCAAGGTCCGTAAGGTCGGATTCCGTCAGAATGTCGAACGGGATGCCGGCCTGCATCGCCTGAGATTGGACGGACATGAAAAGCTGCGAATAGGCGGTTTCGCTGAAATAGGCGTGGGCAGTCGTTTCTGAATAAACGATAGCGATCCGCGTATCGGAAGATCGTGTGACACCGGTGTCGTTGAAGATGGTGAACGGGGCAAGGCTGTAATTGCTGGGAAGGAAGACCGAGTCATTGATGTCGTAAAGGGTATCGATGGCTGCAGGATTGCCTATTGCGGCGCTGGGCAAGCGAAATTCGACGATCGTGTGGTCGGCGGACCAGGCGGCGGTCAGTCCCGACAGGATCAGCGTTTGACCTGCTGCTCCACTGTAGAGATTGACTGTGCCGTCGGCGGCGAAATTGACATTATATTCGGCGCCACCAGCAAATCCGAATATTTGAAAGCCGGTAGAACTATTGCGATCGGTATTGAGCCACGCAGTAGTATTTGTACCGATGGCCGTGGGAGCCTTTAACGCGAAGACGAAATCGCCATTATCAACGGTCGCGTAGATTTCGTAACCGGCGGTACTATTGCCGTCGATCCTGTCTGCGGCGAACCAGTCGCTCAACGAACCATCTATCGTGACGCTGTGACCGGTAGGCATGGCTGCTCCCCATCGTTATGGACCAAGTAGATCCACGTTCAGGTTAGCGACCCATTCTAGTTATATTTGCGAATCTCGTATTTCTCTCAAATTATCTGGTAACATTCGCGGTCGTTCATCTACCAGTATCAATAAAGATAAGGGCGGATATAACCCTTTATTTCTGGTGACAAATGGACGGCACTGACATGGCACCACTCCTCTGCTTCAAAGCAGATGGTTATTGCCCCCAGATAACCTGTTATCACGCGCCGGCCCCTTGATGGGGATGCAGCAGCGATCCTGATTGGGCTTATTGCCCATTGGAGCGGAGCGACTCGAATGCCAACCTTCCCGCTTATGGTTAATTCATAACAAGCCCAGTCCTAAGTCAACGCGAATGTTTTTTCATCATCGAAAGCCGCAGAATAGCCCATATGAAGGCAGATGGCTACTGTCGGAGCGATGCGTATATGTCGATGGATATATGCCTATTTCCATAATTCTACTTGCTTAGATTGCCTCTATTGGGTGACCCATCCTATTATGCTGCGTTGGACTTGCAGCCCGACAGCGGCTTAGCGAGTCCTTCTTTGGGATAGTGGCTGCTTGCTGGCGGGAGCGCGGTGAATGGCGGCGCGGCACGCAATGCGTTTGAGGAACATGGGCGCCACAGCCTTGGCGGCGGCGTTGCTGGCGGTCAGCGGATGCGGAGGCGGCGGGGGCAGCAATGGCTCCGGGACGCCCACACCAAGCCCGTCGCCGTCCCCTACTCCTGCACCGTCGCCCACTCCGTCACCCTCCCCTACCCCCTCGCCGTCCGCCCTTCCAAGCTGGGACTGGATTTTGCAGAGCCAGGGCCTGCCCGCGACGCCGCCAACGGTCGATTATCTGGATGTCGATGGCTTCGACACGGCGGCGAGCTACGTGACGCTCGCCAAGTCTCGCGGGATCAGGACGATCTGCTACCTGGATGTCGGATCGGCGGAGAACAACCGGCCGGATTATGCCCGGCTGTCCGCGATATCCGGCCTGCTGGGGAACGCCTATCCTGGCTTTGCTTCGGAGCGTTATATCGACATTCGTCGCTATCCCGAATTCATCCAGATCATGGATGACCGCCTGCGCATGTGCCGAGACAAGGGCTTCGATTATGTCGAGTTCGACGTCATGGACGCGTTCGAGGATGGCGCGGCGGCGACCGGCTTTCCGCTGACCGAGCAGGACATGATCAATTATGTTACGGCGCTGTCCTCCCGGGCGCGCGGCTATGGGCTGAAGCCAGTGCAGAAGAATGCGAGCGGGTCCGCCACGAAGCTGGTGACGCTGTTCGACGCGATTTTGTTCGAAGACTGTGTGCTGGGCAATTTCTGCGGCGACGCCGCGCCCTATGTGAATGCGGGAAAGCCTGCCTTCAATGCCGAATATCCGGAGAACTGGCCGGGCAGCTTTGACCGGGCAAGAACGTGCAGCGTATCGGCTACAGCCAAGGTGTCGACGATCATCACGGTGGTGGATCTAGACCGGCCCGCGCCGGATCGATGCAGCTGAGACGATCCTGCTGGATCGCCTGATAAGCTGCTCATTTTCTTGGAAAAGAAAAGTGGCGCGCCCGGAACGATTCGAACGTCCGACCCTCAGATTCGTAGTCTGATGCTCTATCCAGCTGAGCTACGGGCGCGTTGTGCAGCGGCAGATAGAGGGGGGCAGATGATTGGGCAAGCCCCTTTTTCACTTTTTTTACCGCGGCGCGGGCGCAGTTTCGCAATCGCAACTTTTGGCCGTATCCGCTCGTTCCGGATCGGGGAAAGGAGGCGAGGCATGGCTTTCACTTTGAACGAGATTTCGCTGCTGGTCATTGCGCTGCTGGCCGGGCTGGTGCTGGGCCTGATGATGAGCGGGCGCGGCAAGTATAAGCGGCTGTGGCGCGACGAGCAGATGGCGCATCGGCAAACGATCCGGGAGCGCGATGCTCGCATGGCGGCTGCTCCGGCAGCGGTGAGGGACGACGGCACTGGCCAGGACGATCTGACGCGGATCAGGGGGATTTCGGCGCAGGACGCAGCGGTGCTGCATGAGGCAGGCTATCATCGCTATGACCAGATCGGGGCGATGAGCGATGAGCAGCAGGCGGCGCTGGAGGCACGGCTGAGGCGTGAGCCGGGAACGGTCGCGCGGGAGGAATGGCGCACGCAGGCGCGGCTGCTCGGGACCGGGAAGGTCCGCGAGCATGAGCGGCGCTATTTGGAGACGTAAGGTGGATGCCCACCCCTAACCCCTCCCGCATGCGGGAGGGGGTTGATGGGTTATCCCTACTTCTTCGTCAGCGCGGCCTGGGCGGCGGCGAGGCGGGCGATCGGGACGCGGTAGGGCGAGGCCGAAACATAATCCAGGCCGGTAGCCTCGCAGAAGGCGATCGAGGCGGGGTCGCCGCCATGTTCGCCGCAGATGCCGAGCTTGATCCCCGGACGGGTCGCGCGGCCACGCTCGGCGGCGAGTTCGATAAGCTCGCCCACGCCCTCCACATCGATGCTGACGAACGGGTCGCGGGCGAAAATGCCCTTGTCCACATATTGCGTCAGGAAACGGCCAGCGTCGTCACGGCTGATGCCGATCGTCGTTTGCGTGAGGTCATTGGTGCCAAAGGAGAAGAATTCGCCGACCTCTGCAATCTCGCCTGCCTTGAGCGCGGCGCGCGGCAGTTCGATCATCGTGCCGACGAGATATTCGACCGAGGCGCTCTGCTCCGCGAAGACTTCACTGGCGACGCGATCAACGATCGCCTTCATCAGTTCCAGCTCCTTCTTCGTCGCGACGAGCGGGATCATGATTTCGGGGATCGGCGCTTCGCCCGAACGCTGCTTGATGAGGAGCGCGGCTTCGAAGATGGCGCGGGCCTGCATCTCGTAGATTTCGGGATAAGTCACGCCGAGGCGGCAACCGCGATGGCCGAGCATCGGGTTGAACTCATGCAATTCAGCGGCGCGGCGCTTCAGCGCATCCACCCCGACGCCCGCAGCCTTGGCCACTTCCTCAAACTCCGCCTCGCCATGCGGCAGGAATTCGTGCAGCGGCGGATCGAGCAGGCGGATGGTGACGGGCAGGCCCGCCATCACCATGAATATCTGCGCGAAGTCGTCGCGCTGCTCGGGCAGCAGCTTTTCGAGCGCGGCGCGGCGGCCCTTCTCGCTGTCCGCCAGGATCATTTCGCGGACTGCGGTGATGCGCGCCGCGTCGAAGAACATATGTTCGGTACGGCAAAGGCCCACGCCTTCCGCGCCGAAATCACGCGCGGTCTGGCAGTCCAGCGGGGTTTCGGCATTGGCGCGGACCTTCAGGCGGCGGACCTTGTCGGCCCAAACCATCAGCGTGCCGAAATCGCCGGCCAGTTCGGGCTGAACGGTCGGGACCTCACCGGCCATCACTTCGCCGGTCGACCCGTCGATGGTGAGGATGTCGCCTTCCTTCAATTCGCGCCCTTCGATGCGCAGGGTCTTCGCCGCATTATCGATCGACAGGCTACCCGCGCCGGACACGCAAGGACGGCCCATGCCGCGCGCGACCACCGCCGCGTGTGACGTCATGCCGCCACGCGCGGTCAGGATGCCCTTTGCGGCGTGCATGCCGTGAATGTCTTCTGGGCTGGTTTCGACGCGGACGAGAATGACGGAATCACCAAGCTCATTGCGGCGCTCGGCCGTATCGGCGTCGAACACGATCGCGCCGGAAGCCGCGCCCGGCGATGCGGGCAGGCCTTTGGTCAGCACATCGCGCGGCGCCTTGGGATCGAGCGTGGGGTGGAGAAGCTGGTCGAGCGCGGCGGGATCGACGCGAGCGACGGCTTCCTCCTCGCTGATCAGACCCTCGGTCGCCATGTCGACGGCGATCTTGAGCGCGGCCTTGGCGGTGCGCTTGCCCGAGCGGGTCTGGAGCATCCAGAGCTTGCCCTGCTGCACCGTGAACTCGATATCCTGCATGTCGCGATAATGGGTTTCGAGGATCTGGAACACCCGCGCTAGTTCGGCGTAGGTTTCCGGCATCGCCTCTTCCATCGACAGCGGCTTGGCCCCTGCCCGCTCGCGCGCCTGCTTGGTCAGGTACTGCGGGGTGCGGATGCCCGCGACGACGTCTTCACCCTGGGCGTTGATCAGATATTCGCCATAATAGGCGTTCTCGCCGGTCGCCGGGTCGCGCGTAAAGGCAACGCCGGTAGCCGAGGTGTCGCCCATATTGCCGAAGACCATCGCCTGCACGTTGACGGCAGTGCCCCAATCATGCGGGATCGAATTCAGGCGGCGATAGACCTTGGCGCGATCCGCCTGCCAGCTGCCGAAGACGGCGCTGATCGCGCCCCACAGCTGATCATTCACATCCTGCGGGAAGGGTTTGTTCCAAAGCTTTGAAACGAGCGCCTTATATTCGGTAACGAGCGCCTTCCAATCGTCGGCGGTCATTTCCGTGTCGAGCGTGTAGCCCTGATCTTCCTTGGCGATCTCAAGCGCTTCCTCGAACGCGCCATGGTCGAGTTCCAGCACGACGTCCGAATACATCTGGATGAAGCGGCGATAGCTGTCCCAGGCGAAACGTTCGTCACCCGACGCGGCGGCGAGGCCCAGGACGGTTTCGTCGTTGAGGCCGAGGTTGAGAACCGTGTCCATCATGCCGGGCATCGAAATGCGCGCGCCCGAACGAACGGAAACGAGCAGCGGGTCGGCCGCATCGCCGAACTTCTTGCCCGTCACGCCTTCAATATGGACGATGCCCTTGGCGACTTCCGCCTTCAGGCTTTCGGGGAACACGCCCCCATCCTGATAGTAGCGGGTGCACATTTCGGTGGTGATGGTGAAGCCCGGAGGCACCGGCAGGCCAATGGCGGCCATGCCGTCCAGATTGGCGCCCTTGCCGCCGAGGAGGTTCTTGTCACCCTTGCCGCCGTCATCGACACCGCCGCCGAAGCGATAGACATAGCGCGTCTGCGTGGTGCTCATGCTGGCCTCTTCCCTTGTCAACATAGTCGCGGCTCTCCTGCACTGATTGCCGTGTGTTTGTGCGATGCAACAATATTCAAACAACAAGCAGGCGGCGAACGCACCTGCTTTTACGATAATTGCTCTCTCACTTCATCGATTTTCCCGGTTAGCCGGGTATCTTTCGGTATTAACCCGCAATTTTCGAGAAGTCGGCCACCGCGTGAACGGCGTCGCGGACCCGCGCCAGCAGCGCCAGACGGGCGGCGCGCTTCGCAGGATCAGCGTCGTTCACCGTGACCTTGTCGAAGAAGGTGTCGATGGGAGCCCGCAATGTCGCAAGTGCGGCCATGGCGCCTTCGAAATCCTCCGCCTGCACCGCTGCGGCTGCACGGGGTTCGGCGGCGTCGAGGGCGGCGATGAGGTCGGCTTCGGCGGGTTCGGGGGTGTAGGTGAGTTCAACCTTCTCGGCAGTTTCAACGCCTTCCTTCTTCAGGATGTTGGCGGCGCGCTTGTATCCGGCAAGGAGGTTCGTGCCGTCATCGGTAGCGACGAAGGACTGGAGCGCCTTCACGCGGGCGAGCAGGCGGACGAGGTCGTCCTCACCTCCGAGGGCGAACACCGCGTCGATCAGGTCGTGGCGGACGCCTGCTTCTTTCTGCTGGACCTTGAGGCGGTCGGCGAAGAAGTCGAGGAGGTCGCCTTCCGCGATGGCCAGCCTCAGGTTGTTGGCCGTAACGATCTGGATAATGCCGAGCGCGGCCCGACGCAGAGCGAAGGGGTCTCGCGAACCGGTGGGCTTTTCATCGATGCCGAAGAAGGAGCGTAGCGTGTCAAGTTTGTCCGCGAGCGATACTGCGATAGTGACAGGCGCGGTGGGCACGTCATCACCTTGCCCGACCGGCTTGTAATGGTCGCGGATGGCGTCTGCCACCGCGTCGGGCAGACCTTCAGCGCGGGCGTAGTAGCCGCCCATGACGCCCTGGAGTTCGGGAAACTCGCCGACCATTTCGGTGACGAGGTCGGCCTTGGCGAGGCGGGCGGCCTGTTCTGCTAGGTCGGCAAGCCCACCCCCGGCCCCTTCCGCCTGCGGGAGGGGAGCAATGATGCCCTGCTCCACCAGCCAGCGAGCGAGCTTTGCTACGCGCTCCACCTTATCCGCGACCGTGCCGAGCTTTTCGTGGAAGGTGATGCGTTCCAGCTTCTTGGCGTGGTCTTCCAGCTTGGTCTTGCGGTCCTGTTCCCAGAAGAAACGGGCGTCAGACAGGCGCGCGGCGAGGACCTTGCGGTTGCCGGCGATGATCGCCTCGCCGCCATCCTTCGCCTCGATATTGGCAGTGCAGATGAAGGCGGGGGCCAGCTTGCCGCTGGCGTCGCGCAGGACGAAATATTTCTGATTTATCCGTAGGGTTAGCTGGATAACCTCAGGTGGCACATCAAGGAAGGCGGGATCGAAATCGCCGAGCAGCGGGACCGGCCATTCGGTGAGGCCGGCGTTCTCCGCGACGAGGCCCTTGTCCTCGATGACGGAGTAGCCCTTCGCGGCGGCGGCTTCGTTCGCCTTTGCCTCGATGATCGCCTGGCGTTCCTGATGGCTGACGATCACATGGCAAGCGCGCAGCTTTTCGACATAGTCGTGCGCGCCGCCGATGGTGATCTCACCGGGGTGGTGGAAGCGGTGTCCGAGCGTGGCGTAGCCGCTGCGTATGCCTTCGATCTCGATATCAACCAAATCTTCGCCAAGGATGGCGACGATGCCCTGGAGCGGGCGGACCCAGCGGAGGCTCTCGGTCGTCTGCGAGGCGGCGCCCCAGCGCATGGATTTGGGCCATGGGAATGCGCGGACAATCGCGGGGACGGCTTCTGCGAGGACTTCGGCGGTGGAGCGGCCGGGCTTGTTGACGGTGGCGAACCAGACGCCATCGCGGTCTTCAAGCTGGTCCTGGCTCAGGCCAGTCTTGCGGAGGAATCCCTCGAGCGCCTGTGCGGGCGCGGAGGTGCGGGGGCCCTTGAACTCCTCGCTGACGGCAGCGGTTTCCAGCGGGAGGTTGCGCGCGATCAGGGCGAGGCGGCGGGGCGTAACGAAGCTGTCGATGCTTTCCGGCTTCAGGCCAGCCTTCGCCAGTTCCTCGGTGAAGAGGCCGGCGAGATCTTCCGACGCTTTGAGCTGCATGCGTGCGGGGATTTCTTCGCAGCGCAGTTCGAGGAGGAAGTCAGTCATGTGCCGACACCATGATATTGGAAAGAGAGATGAAGGGCTTCGATAGGCTCAGCCCGAACGGGGATAGGCTGATCTCCATCACGCCGCCCACCCGTTCACTTCCATCCACTTCTCACACGCGCCCTTGGCGAGGTCGCGGACGCGGCCGATGTAGCTGGCGCGTTCCTGCACCGAAATGACGCCGCGCGCCTGGAGCAGGTTGAAGACATGACTCGCCTTGATCGCCTGGTCATAGGCGGCGAGCGGGACGCCTGCCTCGAGCGACGCCTTGCACTCGGCCTCGGCGTCCTTGAACCAGCGGAACAGCTTTTCGGTGTCGGCGATCTCGAAATTCCATTTCGACATCTGCTGCTCATTGGCGAGGAAGACGTCGCCATAAGTGACGCCCGCGTCATTGAACTTCAGGTCATAGACGCTGTCGACGCCCTGAATATACATGGCGAGGCGTTCGAGGCCGTAGGTCAGCTCACCAGCGACAGGCTTGCAGTCGAATCCGCCCATCTGCTGGAAATAGGTGAACTGGGTGACTTCCATGCCATCGCACCAGACTTCCCAGCCAAGGCCCCATGCGCCGAGCGTCGGGCTTTCCCAGTCATCCTCGACGAAGCGGATGTCATGGACGAGCGGATCGATGCCGATCTCGGCCAGGCTTCCCAGGTAGAGTTCCTGGAGGTTCGCCGGGGACGGCTTCATGATGACCTGATATTGGTAATAATGCTGGAGACGATTGGGGTTTTCGCCATAGCGGCCATCGGTCGGGCGGCGGCTGGGCTGCACATAGGCGGCGTTCCAGGGGTTCGGCCCGAGGCTGCGCAAGGTGGTGGCGGGATGGAAGGTGCCCGCGCCGACTTCCATGTCATAGGGCTGCAGGATGACGCAGCCTTGGCGGCCCCAATAGGCGTGCAGGGTCAGGATCAGGTCCTGAAAGGAGAGCGGCTTGCCTGTCGCCACGGACGGTCCCTTGCGAAAATGACGGTTTGATCGCGCGCGCCTTGGCGCAGGAGGGCTTTAGGGTCAAGGGAAAGAGGGCGCGGAGGCGGTTAATCCGCTTGCCCTGAAGGCCCCTGCCCCGCATGGATGGCGGCGAAACCTTTCGATATGGATCGACGCCGATATGAAATGGCCCCTTCCCCGCTTGCTGGCCGCCGGCCTGCTCTTGCTGACCGGTTGCGCGCAGGAGCAGACCGCCTCGGCGCGGCCCGCTGCGGCGAAGACGGCCTATGTGACGCCCGCGCTCTGGCGGGTGAAGGATGCGGATACGACCGTCTATCTGTTCGGCACGGTTCATGTGCTGAAGCCCGGAATCGAATGGTTCCAGGGCGGGATCAAGCGGGCGTTCGATGGATCGGACGAGCTGGTGCTGGAGATTGTCGAGCCTGAGGACCCGCAGGCGATGGCGGCTTCGATGGCGCATACGGCTCTGGCGCGGGACGGCGTTAAGCTCTCCGACCGGCTGAGCGCCGACGAACGCGGGAAATATCAGGCGGCGATGGCGGCAAACGGCCTGCCCTGGCAGATGTTCGAAGCGTTCAATCCCTGGATGGCGGGCATGGCGCTGTCGGTGCAGCCGCTGGAGAAGCTGGGCTACAAAGCGGATCTGGGCGCGGAGAAGACGCTGACGGCGGCAGCCAAGGCTGCGGGGAAGAAGGTGGGCGCGCTGGAGACTGTGGAGCAGCAGCTCGGCTATTTCGCGGGCCTGCCGATGGAAAGTCAGCTCAAGTTCCTGAACGCGACGGTCGAGGGCCTGCCAGACATGGATGCCGAGTTCGCCCGGCTGATCGCGCATTGGAAGGAAGGCGATCCCGAGAAGCTGGCGGCGGAGATGAACGAGTCGCTTGAGACGACGCCGGAACTGGCTCAGGTGCTGCTGATCCAGCGAAACGCCAACTGGGCGAAGTGGATCAAGGGACGACTGGCGCAACCGGGAACGGTGTTCATTGCGGTCGGCGCGGGGCATCTGGCAGGCAAGGGCAGCGTGCAGGATCAGTTGAAGGCGCTGGGAGTGGCGTCGGCCAGGGTGGCTGAGTGAGGTTGCTGCGATGGCTGGGCCTGTGCGCGCTGCTGCTGGTGGCGGCGTGCGGGCGCGAGCCGGTAGCGCCGCCAGCAGGCCAAGGCCCGGCATTGTGGCGCGTGGAAGGACATGGGCTGGACGGGTGGCTGTTCGGGACCATCCATGTGCTGCCCAAGGGCGTGGCGTGGCGGACGGACAAGATCAGGGCGGCGATCGAGGAATCTGACCAGCTGGTGCTGGAATCGGCGGAAATCCAGGACCGCCCGCGCACCATGGCGCTGTTCGAGAAAATGGGGCGCAGTCCTGGCCTGCCTCCTCTGGAAACCCGCGTGCCCGCCGAAGAGCGGGATGAACTTCAGCGGATTGCTGGTGAGGGTGGGACGAGCACGCAGCTTCTGTCAGGCTATGAAAGCTGGGCGGCGGCCATGCTGTTATCGGCGGCAGCGCAGCAATCCTTGCATGTAAGCGGGGACGAGGGCGTCGAACCCGTACTGATCGATGGATTCCGGACAGCGGGCAAGCCGATCAGCGGGCTGGAAACAGTGGCGCGGCAGTTTGGCGCCTTTGATACGCTTCCGGAGGCCGCCCAGCGGCGATTGCTGGCGCAAACGGTGGAGGAAGCGCGGGGGATGAAGGCCCTTTATGAGCGCATTTTGCGGGCGTGGCTGGAAGGCGACATGGCAGCGATCGCGCGGGAAGATGAGGTGGGGGAGCAACCCGATCCTGTGGTGGAGCAGGCGGTGCTGATTGCGCGCAATCGGGACTGGAGCGAGGCGGTGGGGAAGCTTCGGGGGCGGCCCTTCATTGCGGTGGGAACGGGGCATCTGACCGGGCGGGACAATCTGATCGGCCTGCTGGAGGCCAAGGGATACAAGATCACGCGGGTACAGTGACCGGTTCCTCGACTGCGCTCGAAACGAACGGGGTTGAGGGTGTCGCTTGCCTTCTCCCGCTTTTCTGCTATTGGGCCGCGGTCCCGGCATGGTCATCCCTGGAGGCGTGACGGGCGCTTACATCAATTTGCTTTTGGAGACACGCAATGAGCGAGCAGCTTACGCTGTCGGCCGAGGCACGCGATCGGGCAGGCAAGGGAGCCTCCCGCGCTCTCCGCCGTGAGGGCCGCGTACCCGCCGTCATCTATGGTAACAATGAAGAACCGCAGTCGATCCACATTGAGGAAAAGCTCCTCAACAAGCTGCTCGGCACCGGCCACTTCTTCAACTCGGTCGTCATGGTCGAGGTTGGCGGCAAGCAGGTCCGTACCCTGCCCAAGGACGTCGCCTTCCATCCCGTGAGCGACCGTCCGCTGCACGCCGACTTCCTGCGCGTTTCCGAACACGCCACCGTCCACGTCAACGTGCCGGTCATCTTCAAGAATGAAGATGCTTCGCCGGGCCTGAAGAAGGGCGGCGTGCTGAACATCGTCGCGCATGAGATCGAACTGATCGTCGATGCGGCCGAAATCCCCGACGATGTCGTCGTCGACTTGACCGGCCTGGACGTGGGCGAATCGATCCATATCGGCGCGCTGAAGCTGCCGAAGGGCGCCAAGGCGGCCCATGTGGAAACCGACTTCACCGTCGCGACCATCGTTGCTCCGTCGGCTCTCAAGAGCGCCGAGGGCGACAACGAAACTCCGGCTGAAGGCGCCTAAGCCTTCAAGATCGTCGGTGGCGGTTGACGCCATTTGCTCACCCCCGTTCGGGCTGAGCTTGTCGAAGCCCTGCTCTTTCGCTCGAAAGAGACATGGAGCCATTCGGCAGGCCAGCGCGAACGGGGGTTTGCTCATTTGGAGATTTTTGGATGCAGATCTGGGTGGGGATAGGCAATCCGGGCACGCAATATGCGATGCACCGGCACAATGTCGGCTTCATGGCGGCCGATGTGATCGCCGACCTGCACCGCTTCTCTCCGCCGAAGAAGCAATTCCAAGGCTGGGTCCAGGAAGGGCGCATCGGCCCGGAGAAGATCATCCTGCTGAAGCCTGGCACGTTCATGAACGAGAGCGGCCGCTCAGTGGGCGAAGCCATGCGCTTCTACAAGCTGACGCCGGAGGATGTGACCGTCTTTCATGACGAATTGGACCTTGCGCCGATGAAGGTGAAGGTGAAGCGCGGCGGCGGCAATGCGGGGCATAACGGCCTGCGATCGACGGACGCGCATATCGGGCCGGACTTTCGCCGCGTACGGATCGGCATCGGGCATCCGGGTCATAAGGACCGGGTGCACGGCTACGTGCTGGGCAATTATCACAAGAGCGAGATGGACGCGCTTTCCGACATGCTGGGAGCGATCGGGGCTGAGGCGGAATGGCTGGCCAAGGGCGACGATGCGCGGTTCATGAATGAGGTTGCGCTGCGGCTGGCGGATTGACTGGGGCGTAGCGCGGCGACAGGCAGCGTGCTCCTGCGCTAGCAGGAGCCTAGGCCCGACGTCAGAACTGGACTCCTGCCTGCGCAGGCGCACTGTAGCGCTTCCGACATTCGCCTGACCGGCGCTCCCGCGCGATAAACCGCGATGAACCGATTGCCCCTTGTCGCATTACCGGGCCATAGAGGAACCTGACTTTCCATTTTCCCAAGGGGATGCGGGTGATCCAGACCGTCGCGACGAAGCCTTTTGCCGACCAGAAACCGGGCACATCCGGATTGCGCAAGAAGGTCCGCATTTTCCAGCAGCCCCATTATGCGGAAAATTTCGTCCAATCGGTGTTCGACAGCCTGGAAGGGTTCGAAGGGCAGACGCTGGTCGTGGGCGGCGACGGACGGTATCTGAACCGCGAAGTCATTCAGATCGTGCTGAAGATGGCGGCGGCCAATGGCTTCGGGCGGGCGTTGGTGGGCAAGGGCGGCATCCTGTCCACCCCTGCGGCTTCGCATCTGATCCGTTCTTCGGGAGCATTTGGCGGCCTTGTGCTGTCGGCCAGTCATAATCCGGGCGGCCCGGATGAAGATTTCGGGATCAAATATAATGTGTCGAACGGTGGTCCGGCTCCCGAAAAGGTGACGGACGCCATCCACTCCCGGACCTTGGCGATCGACAGCTATCGCATACTGCAGGCCGATGACGTAGATATCGACACGCCAGGCAGCAGCGATCTGGGCGGCATGACCGTTGAGGTGGTCGATCCCGTAGCGAGCTATGCCGACCTGATGGAGCAACTGTTCGACTTTGCTGCGATCAGGCGCATGATTGCGGAGGGCTTTACCCTTTCCTTTGATTCCATGAGCGCTGTTACCGGCCCTTATGCGGTCGAGATATTCGAAAAGCGGCTCGGCGCGCCTGCCGGGACCGTTCGGAACGCAACCCCCCTCCCCGACTTCGGCCATCATCATCCGGACCCCAATCTGGTCCATGCCAAGGAACTATATGACCGCATGATGGCGGCGGATGCGCCGGACTTTGGTGCAGCTTCGGACGGCGACGGCGACCGCAACTTGATCATCGGACGGCATTGCTATGTGACGCCATCGGACTCGCTTGCAGTGCTGGCGGCCAATGCGCATCTCGCGCCGGGCTATGCGGACGGCCTGAAGGGCATCGCCCGGTCCATGCCGACCAGCGGCGCGGCCGACCGGGTTGCGGAAAAGCTTGGCATCCCACTTTATGAAACGCCGACCGGCTGGAAATTCTTCGGGAATCTGCTGGACGCGGGCATGGCGACGATTTGCGGCGAGGAAAGCGCCGGGACCGGGTCAGACCATGTGCGGGAGAAGGACGGCATCTGGGCTGTCCTGCTGTGGCTCAACATATTGGCTGTTCGGCGGCAGAGCGTGGCGCAGATCATGGCCGAACATTGGGCGACCTATGGCCGCAACTATTATGCGCGGCATGATTATGAGGCCATCGCCAAGGATCGCGCCGATGCGCTTATGGCAGCGTTGCGGGACAAGCTAGCGGCGCTGCCGGGCACGGTGAATAGCGGCGGCACCGTGAAGAGCGCGGACGACTTTGCCTATACCGATCCCACAGATCAGTCGATCAGCCGCAATCAGGGGATCCGCCTGTTGTTCGACGATGGATCGCGCATCGTCTTTCGCCTGTCGGGCACCGGCACGGAAGGCGCGACCCTGCGCGTCTATATCGAGCGCTATGTGGGCCAGGGGGGCGATCTGGGGTTGGAGACGGCGGAGGCGCTGGAGCCGCTGGTTCGCGCGGCTCAGGAAGTGGCCGACATTGCAGGCTTCACCGGAATGGAGCACCCAAGCGTCATCACCTGACCGGTCACGAAAAGTTACGTTCAGGACATGGCGAGGCAACGGCAAACGCCTAATGGCGCGCCATGTCCCGCTTTCAAATTCGCCGCGCTCTGGCGTCGGCTGCCTGCTTCATATTAGTGCCCTGGCTGAATGTCGCATCCGCCAAAGCCGCTACCGCGGGGGATGAACAGGTCTGGATGAACCTGACCGCCATGGGTCCGGTGTCGGGCGATCTCATCTATTTCGCGGAGATCCAGCCTCGTATCGGCAATGGCGTGTCGCGGGTGGATCAGACCATATTGAGAGGCGCGGTTGGCTGGAAATTCTCACCCAGCCTGTCGGTCTATCAGGGCTATGCCCATGTGATCTTGCCGACACAGGCGGGCCGTGAGGTCAATGAGGAGCGGAGCTTCCAGCAGATCAGCTGGACGATCGGCAAGCCCTGGAACGGCGAACTGTCTTCACGCACGCGGCTGGAGCAGCGATGGCGCTCCGATGGCAACGGCATGGGATGGCGACTGCGGGAGATGCTGCGCTACGAAAAGCCGCTCAGGCCGGGAAGCGAGGCGGTCAACGCGCTCGTCTATGCTGAGGGCTTCGCCGCGCTCAACAGCACCGATTGGGGGCAGAAGGCCGGATTCGACCAGCTGCGAAGCTTCGTCGGCGCTGAGATCAAGCTGATGGGAAAGTCTACGGCGGAAATCGGCTATCTGAACCAATATGTCGAGCAGGGTAGCGGCGCCAAGCGGATGAACCATGTGGCGGCGATCACACTCTTCTTCCGGCACTGAGCACAGGCTGGCCTTTGGCCAAGGAACAGGCTATCGGCGCGGCCATCATTTTGACGTGAAGGCTGATCCATGGGTTTTCGTTGCGGTATCGTCGGGCTTCCCAATGTGGGCAAGTCCACCCTGTTCAATGCGCTGACCGAGACGCAGGCGGCGCAGGCGGCGAACTATCCCTTCTGCACGATCGAGCCGAACGAAGGCCGCGTCGCGGTGCCGGATGATCGCCTGCAGACCATTGCGAAGATCGGCGGGTCGGCCAAGATCATCGAAACCCAGCTTAGCTTCGTGGACATTGCCGGCCTGGTGCGCGGCGCGTCCAAGGGCGAGGGTTTGGGCAACCAGTTCCTCGCCAATATTCGCGAGGTGGATGCGATCGTCCATGTGCTGCGCTGTTTCGAGGATGACGACATCACCCATGTCGAGGGCAAGGTCGATCCGATTGCCGACGCGGAGACGGTAGAGACCGAACTGATGCTGGCGGATCTGGAAAGCCTGGAGAAGCGCGTTCCCAACCTCGCAAAGAAGGCTGCGCAAGGCGACAAGGAAGCCAAGGCCGCCGCGTCGGTGCTGGGCCAGGCCCTTGATTTGCTGCGCGACGGCAAGCCCGCTCGCCTCACCGTTCCCAAGGATGTCGAGGAAGAACGCCTCTTCGCGCAGGCCCAGCTGCTGACCGCCAAGCCGGTCCTCTATGTCTGCAACGTCGAGGAAGAGAGCGCGGCGACGGGCAATGCCCATTCGGCGCGCGTGTTCGAAAAGGCGGCGGCGGAAGGCGCGAAGGCGGTCATCGTCTCGGCTGCGATCGAGGCTGAACTTGTCACGATGCCGATCGAGGAGCGCGCGGAATATCTGGAAGCGCTGGGCCTCACCGAAGCGGGCCTCGCACGGATCATCCGGGCCGGATATGAACTGCTGGGCCTCATCACCTTCTTCACCGTGGGGCCAAAGGAAGCGCGGGCCTGGACGGTCACCAAAGGGTCGAAGGCTCCACAGGCCGCGGGCGCGATCCATACCGATTTCGAGAAGGGCTTCATCCGCGCCGAGACCATGGCCTATGCGGACTATGTCCAGTTCAATGGCGAGGCCGGGGCCAAGGAAGCTGGCAAGTGGAGGTCCGAAGGCAAGGATTATGTGACACAGGACGGCGACATCATGCTGTTCCGGTTCAACGTCTAAGCCCATGGCGCTGCGCCCCGGCCAAATGCCTGCGCAGCGCAAAGCCGCCTTTCCGCCGAGCGTCGATGAAGGCACGCGGCTTCTGATCCTGGGCAGCCTGCCGGGCGACGCATCGATCAAGCAGGGCGAATATTATGCGCATCGGGGCAACGCCTTCTGGACGCTGATGGGCGGCGTTCTGGACGAGGATCTGCGCGCCCTGCCCTATGCCATGCGGCTGAAACGGCTGCGGGCGCGCGGGGTCGGCCTGTGGGACGTGATCGAAAGCGCAGACCGCGACGGAAGCCTCGACAGCGCCATACGCGGGGCGGAGTTGCGGGACCTTTCGGCTTTCGTTGCCCGCCTGCCCAAGCTCGAGGCCGTCGCGTTCAATGGCAAGACGGCGGCGCTGCATGGGCGGCGGCAGATCGGGACGGCGCAAGAGCTGACTCTCATCGATCTGCCATCCTCCAGCGGCGCCTATGCCATGCTCTCGCGCGAGAAGAAGGCGCAGGTCTGGCAAGGCTTGCGACAGTGGGTCCATTCGCAAGATTGACGTTAACGTAAGGCACCCTTAGATTGCAGCCAATCAAGGAGCCACGTCATGGAAGAAACCGTTTATTTCGAGGATGTGGCTGTCGGCGACACCATCCATTTCGGACCGCTCACCGTGACCCGGGAAGAGGTCATCGCCTTTGCTGCGGAATATGATCCCCAGCCTTTCCACTTGTCCGATGAGGAAGCAGCAGCGACTCATTTCGGCAGCCTTTCCGCCAGCGGATGGCAAAGTACCGCGCTGTTCATGAAAATGTTCGTCGCCGAAATGCAGAAGGTGCCCGGGCGGCAGGAAGCCAGCCTGGGCGCGGTCGGGGTCGATGAGCTGCGTTGGTTAAGGCCGGTGCGTCCGGGCGACACCCTGCGGGGAAAATCTGAAGTCATCGAGACGAAGGCGTCGCGCAGCCGGCCGGAAATGGGCGTGGTGCGCAGCCAGGTGACGATGGTCAACCAGCATGACGAACCGGTGATGACGATGAAGCCCATCGCCATGTTCCGCACCAGGCCCGCCTGACATCAGAAGTCTTTGTCGGTATCGGCCGATGGAAGCGGCCGGTTAGCGGCGGCATCGGCAGCCATGATGCGAATTTCGCGTCCAGGCGCGTCGGCAATCTGGACAGTGTGCAAACCTGGCTGAAGATCGAACCAGACGATCTTGCGAATCCCTGAACATTCCGGCCCATGGCCGTGATCGGCCGAGGGTTGAGACGCGCTGCCGGTCACTATGTCCACCCACGCCGGGGCGGAGAGCGCGATGCCGATGCGTGCGGGCGCTTTTAACGCCAGGGTGAACAGGCCCCCATAGCTTTTGGCGTCACTCTTGCCAGGGGTCACGGCAAACTGCACCTGCGCGACCGGCCGGAGTGTTGCCCCGAGCGGCTTACCCAGGATCAGGCGCGGCGCGGATGCCGCTTCACCACCCGCTATGGCGTTGCCGCTCTGCATCCAACTCGTCCAGGGTTCCGGCGGCGGCGGTGCGTCCTTGCACATCGCTGAAGGTTCCGCGTGCGCCAGCGGCGGCATCAGGCACCAGGCGAGCAGGAAGACGGTCATGCGCATCGTCACTTCCTTCCGAACAGCTTTTCTATGTCGCCATGGCCAAGCTTCACCCAAGTCGGCCGTCCATGATTGCACTGCCCGCTACGGGGCGTGATTTCCATCTCACGGAGCAGCGCGTTCATCTCCGCCACGCTCAGCACGCGACCGGCACGAACCGAGCCGTGGCAGGCCATGGTGGCAGCGACCAGATCGAGCCTCTCCTTGAGCGACAAGGCGCTGTCATAGGCGGCAAGATCATCGGCTAGGTCGGACACGAGCCCCTGCACATCGCCCTGCCCCAGCATCGCGGGGGTCGCGCGGACCAGCATGGCGGCCGGCCCGAACCGCTCCAGTTCCAGACCGAATTCGCGTAATTCCTCTATCCGCGTTTCGAGACGATCACAGGCGGGTTCGTCCAACTCGACCACTTCGGGCAGCAGCAGCGCCTGGGCCGCAACCCCCTGCCCATCCATGGCGCGGCGCATGCGTTCGAGCGTCAGCCGCTCATGCGCCGCATGCTGATCGACAATCACCAGCCCATCCTCAGCCTCCGCGACGATATAGGTGCGCGCCACCTGGCCGCGCGCGACGCCGAGAGGGAAGCTGGAACCCTCTGGAGCAGGTGCGGCAGCGGGTTCGGCCCGGGCCTGTGGCGGCGGAGCGGTAAAGGTGGGGCGGCGGTCCGCGAAACCAGCCGGGGACGGCGCGGCATAGGAGGAGGGAAAGGCCGTCTCAAAGATCGGCAGGGCGCTGATCGGCGTGGGAGAGACAGGCTCCGTTCTCCACGCTGCGAGCCCGGCGGGGTCAGCTTGCTGCACCGATCGAAAACCTTCGGCGTCCAAAGCGCGGCGCAGGCCCGAGACGATCATGCCGCGGATCAGCGCCGGGTCACGAAAGCGCACCTCGGTCTTGGCCGGATGGACATTCACATCGACTTCCAGCGGCGGGACGTCGAGGAACAGGGCGACGACCGGATGACGGTCTCGCGCCAGCATATCCGCATAAGCGCCCCGCACCGCGCCGACGAGCAGGCGATCGCGTACCGGGCGGCCATTCACGAAGAGGAACTGATGATCGCCCACACCGCGATTATAGGTCGGCAATGAAGCGACGCCCGACAGGCGAACGCCCTCCCGCTCCAGCGAGACGATGACGTGATTCTCGGCAAGCGCCCGGTCCGTCAGCGTGGCCACGCGATCCTCCCGCGCTTCTCCCCCCTGCACGCCGAGCGCACGCCGGCCGTCATGCTCCAACGTAAAGGCTACCGAAGGATGCGCCATGGCGAGGCGGCGCACGATGTCGAGGCAGGCGGCATATTCCGCCTTGGCCGAGCGAAGGAATTTGCGGCGGGCAGGCACGCGGGCGAACAGTTGCTCGACCGTCACCCGCGTGCCGGGCGGGAGCGCCGCGGGACCTTCCGATACCAACGCGCCATTGTCGATCGTCCGGTTCCAGCCATCCTGTCCCTTGGGGCGGCTGTCGATCGAAAGCAGGGCGACGCTGGCGATGGAGGGAAGCGCTTCACCGCGAAAGCCAAGGGTCGACACATTTTCTATGGCGTCATCCGGCAATTTAGAGGTCGCATGCCGCTCAAGCGCGAGTGCGATTTCCGCCGGCGCCATGCCGCAGCCGTCATCGCTGACCTCGATCCTGTCGAGGCCGCCATTGGCTAACCTTATGGAAATGCGGGACGCTCCGGCATCCAACGCATTTTCAACAATTTCCTTCAGCGCGCTGGCGGGTCTTTCAACCACTTCACCGGCGGCGATGCGGTTGACCAAATGTTCAGGCAGGCGGCGTATTGACATTGATTAGTGACTAGCCCAAGCGAGCGCTTTCCGCGAGCCGTTGCCCCCGAAAATTTTGCCTCCCCACATGGCGGGGATGACAGGGACGCCGGAACGTGGCAGGGACCTCCGAACGCCCCGGTTCGCGTCGCCGGGACGGGCGGGCTGAACAGGAATGCGCATGTCGATCTTTTCGCGACTTTTCAAACTCTCCTCCCAGGATATGGCTATCGATCTCGGCACGGCTAACACCGTTGTCTATGTGCGTGGCCGCGGGATCGTACTGAATGAGCCGTCGGTCGTGGCGGTGGAGACGCTGAACGGCGTGAAGCGGGTCAAGGCCGTGGGCGACGACGCCAAGTTGATGATGGGCAAGACCCCTGATTCGATCGAGGCGATCCGTCCTCTGCGCGACGGAGTCATCGCCGACATCGATGTCGCCGAGCAGATGATCAAGCATTTCATCACCAAGGTGCATGGCGGCAAATCGCGGCCCTGGCGTTTCCCAGAAATCGTGATCTGCGTTCCGTCGGGTTCGACCAGCGTCGAGCGCCGCGCGATTCGCGACGCGGCTAGCAATGCGGGTGCTTCTCAGGTGTTCCTGATCGAAGAACCGATGGCGGCCGCAATCGGCGCCGACATGCCGGTGACTGAGCCGATCGGTTCGATGGTCGTCGATATCGGCGGCGGCACGACGGAAGTCGCGGTGCTGTCCCTCCGCGGCCTTGCCTACACCACCTCGGTACGCGTTGGTGGCGACAAGATGGACGAAGCAATTGTGTCCTTCGTGCGCCGTCATCACAATCTGCTGATCGGTGAGGCCACCGCCGAGCGGATCAAGAAGCAATTCGGTGTTGCACAGCCGCCTGAAGATGGCGTCGGTGAGACGATCCACATCAAGGGCCGCGACCTGGTGAACGGCGTGCCCAAGGAAATTTCGATCAACCAGGGCCAGATCGCCGACGCCCTGGCCGAACCGATCAGCACCATCGTCGAAGGCGTGCGCATCGCTCTGGAAAACACCGCCCCTGAACTGGCGGCGGACATTGTCGATCAGGGGATCGTTCTGACTGGCGGCGGCGCGCTGCTGAAGGGCCTGGACGATGAACTGCGCGACGAGACCGGCCTTCCCGTCACCATCGCCGAAGATCCGCTGACCTGCGTCGCGATCGGCACCGGCCGGGCGATGGAGGATCCGATCTTCCGAGGCGTGCTGCAGACCGCTTAAGGTCGGGGAGACCACCACATGGCGCGGCCACCCAGCCGACGTCCCGGCCACAACCGCAAGGCGCAGTATAGCCTGTTCGCCAGCTATGTGGTGGCGATGACGGGTGCGGCTGTCGGCCTGCTGCTGATCGGGGTCGCGATCTTCGATCCCACAGGGTTTGCAGCGATCCGGACGGCGACAGCAGAAATCTCGCGCCCAGCCTCGCTTGGACTGCGCAATATGGTGAGCGGCGTCAGTTCGATCGACGAAATCCTGACGGCTTATTGGCGCGCCGGGTCGCAGAATATCGCGCTGCGCCATCAGGTTGAGGCGGATCGCAACCGCATCATCGAAGCAAAGGCGATCGCGCAGGAAAATCTGCGCCTGAAGAGGCTGCTGAAACTGGTGGATGAGGATCAGAGCGATCTGCTGACGGCGCGCCTAATTTCCTCCTCTTCCTCCAGCCCGCGTCGGTTCGCCCGGTTGAATGCAGGACGCTGGCAGGGCGTTCGGCCGGGCATGCCGGTGCGTGCGTCCGAAGGCCTGGTCGGCCGCATCCACAGCGTAACACCCAACACGGCCGAAGTGCTGCTGCTGACGGACAGCAGCAACATCGTGCCGATCCGCCGTGCCACCGACAGCGTTCCCGCCATTTCGACGGGCCTTGGCGACGGGACAGTGGAAATCCGTTCGCTCGCGGCGGGCCGCAATCCGTTCAGCCCCGGTGACATCCTCGTCACTTCGGGCGTGGGTGGCATCTACCAGCCCAATATCCCCGTTGCGGTGGTCGTGCGGATAGAGGGCGAGATTGCCTATGGCGTGCCGCTCGCCAACCCGTCCAAAGTCGATGCCGTGGTCGTCGAACGCTCGTTTGAGGAAGCCGTGACGCGCGGCGAGCCTGCTCCTGCGGAAGGCGCAGTGCCGGACGTGGCGAGCAACGCCACCGCGCCATGATCGACCCGCATCTCCAGCATGTTCCGCGGCTGGGGCGGCATCCGTCGCGCTTCCGACTGACCGGCACGCCAGTGATCACGGTCATGCTGGGATCGGCGATACCGGTGCTGCCGGTTATCGCCCAAGCCCCGGTCATGCCGCCTTTCGGCCTGCTGCTCCTCCTGTCCTGGCGCCTGCTCCGCCCTGAACTGTGGCGGGCGTGGATCGGCCTGCCGCTCGGCTTGTTCGATGACATCATGAGCGGCCAGCCCGTCGGTTCTGCCATGTTCCTGTGGACGGTGATGCTGATCGGCATCGACGCCATCGAACATCGCATGGTATGGCGCAGCTACCGGCAGGACTGGCTAATCGCGTCCGCCGGGATTATCTTCTGCATTGCCGGCGGGGTGTTTTTCGCGCGCATCACCGGCGGAGGAAACATCAAGCTGCAATTGGTCGCGCCGCAAATGCTTTGGACGGTCCTGCTCTTCCCCTTCGTGGTGCGTCAATGCGCCCGGATCGATCGCTGGCGCGTGATGGCATGAAGCTGCCCAGGCTCAAGCGGAAGACCGTTACCGAAGCATCGCTGTCCTTTACCTTCACCCGCCGGGCGATGGTGGTGGGTGGATTGCAAGCGGGCATCGGCGCACTGCTGATCGGCCGGATGGGCTGGATCAGCGTTGCGGAGAATGAAAAATATAACGTCCTGGCGGAAAGCAATCGCGTCAACCTGACGCTGATCCCGCCGCGGCGGGGCTGGATACTTGACCGGAATGGCAAGGCGCTGGCGAACAACCGAACGGATTTTCGCGTCGACCTCATCCCGGAGCGGGTCACCGATCCTGAAGGGACGATCCGCAGCCTGACCCATTTGCTGGCGCTGGCACCCGAGGAAGTCGATCGCATCCGGACGGAGTTGGACAAGTCGCCGGGCTTCCGGCCCGTCCAGGTCGCCGAGAAGCTGACCTATGATCAGTTCGCGGCCGTCAGCGTCCGATTGCCCGACCTGCCCGGCGTTGCGCCGAGCCAGGGCTTTTCCCGCTATTATCCAGCAGGCGCCACGGTCGGGCACCTGCTGGGCTATGTGGGCGCGGCGTCGGCCAAGGATTTTGAAGAGCGTAAGGATCCGCTGCTGATCACGCCCGGGTTCAAGGTCGGCAAGGACGGGCTGGAGAAATCATTCGACCGGGAGCTGACCGGCAAACCCGGCGCGAAGCGGGTGGAGGTGACCGCGCGCGGCAAGATCGTGCGGGAACTGACCACGCGGCCCGACATGCCAGGCCACGCCATCAAGCTGACGATCGATGCTGGTCTGCAGGAATATGCCGGTCGGCGACTTGCGACACAGAGCGGATCAGTTGTCGTCCTCGATTGCCGGAATGGCGACGTGCTGGCGATGGCGTCGATGCCCAGCTTCGACCCCAACAGCTTTTCAGACGGCATCAGCCATCTGGAGTGGGAAATGTTGTCGAAGGACGACCATATCCCGTTGCGCAACAAGACGCTGCAGGGTCTGTATCCGCCCGGCTCCACGGTGAAGCCGATGGTAGCGCTGGCGCTGCTCGAAGCCGGCATATCGCCCGCGGACCGGGTCAATTGCCCAGGCGCCATTCGCGTGGGGAACACGCTGTTCCACTGTCACAAAAAGCGGGGGCACGGGTCGCTCGACATGCGCGGGGCTATCGCGCAGAGCTGCGACATCTATTTCTATCAGATGGCGCAGCGCATCGGCATGGACCGTATAGCCAGCATGGCCCGGCGCGTGGGCATGGGCCAGAAATTTCCCCTGCCCTTCCCCAGCCAAAGCTACGGCACGGTTCCCGATCCTGCCTGGAAGCTCAAGAAATATGGGCAAAAGTGGCAGGTCTATGACACGGTGAATGCGACGATCGGTCAGGGCTATATGCTTATCAACCCGCTGCAGATGGCGGTCATGGCGGCGCGGCTGGCGACCGGGCGGCAGTTGATGCCCAATTTCCTTCTGGGCGCGCACAGGCCGGAACCCGAGCCTGTCGGCGTGCCCGAAGAGCATCTGGTTACGATCCGTGACGCGATGAGCGCCGTGGTCAATGGCGGAGGCACTGGCGGCGCGGCGCGGATGAGCATTCCAGGCGTCATGATCGCAGGCAAGACCGGCACGGCGCAGGTCCGCCGCATCACCATGGCCGAGCGCGCAGGCGGCGTGCGCGGCAATGCGTCGCTGCCCTTCAAACTGCGGGACCATGCCTTGTTCCAAGGCTTCGCGCCGTTCGACAATCCCCGATACGCCATTGCGTGCATCATCGAACATGGCGGTCATACCAACCGCCTTGAGGACGCGCCCATGATCGCCAGCGACACGATGTCGTTCCTGTTCGATCAGGCGAAAGCTATGGAAAAGCTGGAGACGTTGGAAAAAGGCTGGGGCGGACCACCCGGAGAGCGGCTGGCGCGCCAGATGGGGGCGTTCCGGCTCGCCAAGGCGATCGAGAAGGGAGAAGCTCCTCCCCCAGCTGCCAACGCGAGCGAAGCTGCCAACGCCGCGGGGAATGCCGCCAACGCGACGCCTGGCGCGCCCGGCGATGATGACGCCCCGCCCCCGCCCGGCCCCAACGCAGGGGCCGCGCAATGAGCATCATCCCGCAACCCCTCACCGAATTTCCCTGGCGGGTGCTGGGCATATTGCTTGCGATCGCAGGCTTCGGCACGCTGGTTCTCTACAGCGCGGCCGGAGGCAGCATCACGCCGTGGGCGATCAACCAGGGCGTGCGCTTCGTCATTTTCTCCGCGATGGCGTTCGGGCTGAGCCGTGTGCCGCTTGAGTTGTTCGCCCGCTTCGCCTTTCCCGCCTATGGCGCGGTGTTGATGTCGCTGGTGCTGGTGGAACTGATCGGCGGGGTCGCGGGGGGCAGCCAGCGCTGGATCAACCTGGGCTTCATGCAGTTACAGCCTTCCGAATTCATGAAGCCGATCATCGTGCTGGCGGTGGCGCGCTTCTACGCCTTGCTGCCGGTCGGCGAGATACGGCGGTGGACCGCCATCTGGCCCGCGCTGGTGCTGATAGGTGTGCCCTTCTCGCTGGTGCTGGTGCAGCCGGACCTTGGAACAGCGACGATGATCGCGGCGGGCGGGGTCACCGTCATGTTCCTCGCTGGGCTGCCCTTGCGCCTGTTCGTGGGATCCGGACTTGCCTTTGCCGCGATCGTGCCGATCGCCTTCAGCTTCCTGCATGATTATCAGCAGAAACGCGTCCTGATCTTCATGGACCCGGAAAGCGATCCGCTAGGCGCTGGCTATCATATCAGCCAATCCAAGATCGCGATCGGGTCGGGCGGCATCTGGGGCAAGGGGTTCCTGAAAGGCACGCAGAGCCATCTGGATTATCTGCCCGAAGGCCATACCGACTTCGTCTTTGCCACGATGGCGGAGGAATGGGGGCTGGTCGGCGGCATATTCCTGATCGGCGCGTTTCTGCTCCTGTTCCGCTGGGGCATCGGCGTGTCGCTGCGAACGCAGGACAAATTTGCGCGGCTGGTCGCGGCGGGCCTTACCACCACCATTTTCTTCTATGTCGCGATCAACCTGATGATGGTGATGGGGCTCGCGCCCGTTGTGGGCATCCCCCTGCCCTTCATGTCCTATGGCGGATCGTCGATGCTGACCGTGATGCTGTGCATCGGCATCGTCATGGCCATCGAGCGATCGACCCGGCGCGGAGGTCAGCGGCGTGGAAACTGGGGCTAAAGGCCCACGCCGCTAAAAATTTCTGCAGCAAGGCAATTTACTGTTTGCAAAGCTGGACGACAATGCTAACTGCCCGCCCACGCCACGGCGAGCCCCCAAGTGGGATCATCCGAAAGCGAGTGTGGACGCATAGCTCAGTTGGTAGAGCAGCTGACTCTTAATCAGCGGGTCCTAGGTTCGAGCCCTAGTGCGTCCACCATTTTCCCAAACATCATAATAGATTAACCCAGCCGCACTACCCGACGCATGCACGCATCGGGACAGCTGGCCGCAGGCTCTAAAAAGGCGCAGGGCCTGGGACCGCCGCCGCTCTATTCGGCGGCAAGACCCGCACTTGAAGCAGGCGCGGTTCCGGTCATTGCAGCGCCGAAAGCGTAGCTCGACGATTGAGCGAACAGCTCCTTTTCAAAAAAGGCGCAGGTGATCGCCAATCCCTCGCTCAGCGGTATCCGCGGCTCCCAACCTAGCAGCTTCCGCGCTCGCCTTATGTCCGGGCGACGGCGGCGGGGATCGTCAACGGGCAAGGGTTTGCGGATGACGCGGGACGTCGTGCCGGTCTGCGCCTGGATCAGTTCCAGCAGCTCGCGGATGCTATATTCTTCCGGATTGCCCAGATTGACCGGCTGAAGGTCTGTGATGCGCGATTCCATCAAGCGCATGAGCCCATCCACCATGTCGGAAACATAGCAGAAGCTGCGCGTCTGCGATCCGTCGCCATAGATGGTGATGTCGTTGCCCGACAGCGCCTGGCAGACGAGGTTGGAGATCACCCGTCCATCGTCGGGATGCATATTTGGCCCGTAGGTATTGAAGATGCGCGCCACCCGCACATCCGCACGGCCTAGGCGGGCGAAATCGAACGCCATGGCTTCTGCGGCGCGCTTGCCCTCGTCATAGCAGGCGCGCGGTCCGGTGCAGTTGACCCAGCCGCGATAATCCTCCCGCTGCGGATGCGCTTCCGGGTCGCCATAGACTTCGCTGGTGGAGGTCAGCAGGAAACGCGCGCCATTCTGCTCCGCCAGGCGCAGCAGACGATCGGTGCCGACGACGCTGGTCAGCATCGTGTGTTCAGGGTCCGCCTGATATTGCGGGGGAGAAGCGGCGCAGGCGAGATTGTAGATGCGGTTGATGTCGCGGCGACGCGTCACGGCGTCGGGCAGCGGATCGACGATGTCGGCGCGAATGAAGGTGAAGGCGCGATGCCCTTCCAGCATTTCCAGGTTCACTTCGCGTGCCGTCTGCAGATTGTCGAGGCAAAGCACCTCATACCCCTCCTCCAGCAGCGCGCGACAAAGATGGGAACCGATGAATCCGGCTCCGCCTGCGACCAAGGCGACATTTTTTTTCATATTTTCCATCCGTTTCATCCTGGGTGTCATCCTGCTGCGGCAACCTGGCCCCGGGTCTGCATCGCCGCAGCGTCATGAAGGTAAGTCTCAAGCTGTTCGGCACGGTGCTGCGCCGTATGTTCGCCAAGGATGCGAGCGCGCCCTGCCTGGCCAATGCTGGCGCGATCTTCGTCCAGCGCGACGACCACCTGCTCCGCATTCCAGGCGAACAATATCTCCCGGTTCGGCGTCAGCAGATCGGCAAGGCCCGGCCACACGTCTGAAATGATCGTCGTCCCGCACGCCGCAGCCTCGAACAAGCGGACAGAGGGCGACCAGCCCGCCTCGATCATATCCGCGCGCGTGACATTCAGCGTGTAGCGCGACGCGGAGTAGAAGGTGGCGTGGTCCTGCGGCGGCAAATGGTCGATGCGTTCCACATTCGCGGGCCAGTCAATATCGGCGGGATATTGCGGGCCAGCGACGACGAAGCGTCGCTCCGGCATCAGCCGGGCAGGCTCTATCAGCAACCGTTCCAGCGTCGGCTGCCGGTCGGGGCTGTAGGTGCCGAGATAGGATAGATCCCAACGCTTGGGCACCGCCATGGGCTGATACGCAGCCGCATCGACGGAGCAAAAAAGCGCTCGCGCCATGGGCGAACCATAATGACCCTCCAGCAGGTCGAGCGTCGGACCGCCGGTGAAGGAGCAATAGACGTCGTAGCCCGGTATCAGATCGGCCGACAGATAGTCGCAGCTTCCCCCACGCAGACTGGCAAGCGTTACCGGCGTGTCTATGTCATAGAAAAGCGTGACGCCGCGGGCATGACGCTGGACATATTGCCCGACCGCGATGCCTTCGGGGACATAGGAGCCAACCATGACTGCGTCCGCGGCTTGGATCTCTGCCCGCCACGCATCCAGCGCGGCGAGATCCTCGTAAAGCTCAAGGCGGCAGAAATCCGGATCGGCAAGGTCCCGCTGGCTTGCATACCAGGGAACATCCCGCTCCAGGAAAAGCACCTCATGCCCCCGCGCAGCAAAGGCCGACAGCAGTGCGCGGAAGGTGGTGGCATGGCCGTTGCCCCATGAGGAAGAGAGGCTGAGACCGAGGACGACGAGTTTCATGCTCTCTCCATCTCCTGCTGGCGGTTGGACTTCGCGGCGGATCGGTCGCGAAGGATGGCATCGACCTGAGCGCCGCGAAGAGCGTAGCTATGTTCGGCGCGGACGCGGGATAGTGCGGCCCGGCCGATCAGGCGCGCGCGTTCGGGGGTCAGCGCGGCGAGATGGTCCGCCACATCCTGCCCGTCACGGGCCACCAGCACCTCTTCATCGGGCTTCAGGAACAGTTCGATCCCTTCCCAGGCATCGGTGATGAGGCACGCCCCTGCCCCGGCCGCTTCGAACACGCGGGTGGCGGGAGAAAAGCCGATATGCGCCATGCTGTCCCGCGCGACGTTCAGGACGGCGAGCGGCGTGCAGTTGAAGGCGTTATGCTCCGCCGTATAGACATGGCCGCGATGGCGGACATTGGCGGGCATCGCCTTCGTTTCCCAGCCGTTGCCGCCTATCAGGAAGCTGCACTGGGGAAGCAGCCCGGCGGGCTTGAGGAAGAATTCCTCCACCCGGCTTTCCCTGTCAGGCAGGCGATTGCCGAGAAACGCCAGATCGCAGGCGAAGCGCGGGTCCGGTTCGACGGGGAAATGGCTCTGCGGGTCGAGCGCGTTATAGACTGGAATGCACTCAGCCGCGCCGAAAGCGCGATAGGCATTCACCACCGGATCGCCGCCGCCATAGGTCAGCACGAGGTCCAGACCCGGAAGCGATCGCCTGACGGGGTGAGCTGGATCGGCGCGCATTTCATCGAGCGTGGCGGCGGCATCCACATCCCAGAAGATGCGCAGGGCATGGGGACGAGCGCGTTCCATCACGCCGTGCAGCAGTTCCTCGTCGAACACCCCTACCCCGCTGGCCTTCACGACCACATCTGCATGGGCGGCCTCTGCCATCACATCGGTCAGCGCATCGGCAGTTGCAGGGTAAACGACGACGCGCGCCCATTCGGGCGGGTCGATGTCGCGATGCTGCTGGCGATCGAAAGCGTCGGGTTCGTAGAAAGTGACGGCATGGCCCCGCTCGGCCAATTCGCGGAGGATGCCGCGATAATAGGTGGCGGCCCCGTTCCAGTAGGAGGAAAGCAGGCTCGATCCGTAAAAAGCAATCTTCATGCGACATTCCTTGCAAGGGGAGGCCGTGCGGCAGGCGCATCAAGCGAGGCGATAATTTCCATGAGCTGCTGGGCACGGTGGGCACAGCTGTGGCGGCTGCGGATCGTTTCCAGGCCGTTGCGCACCAGCGAGGCGCGCAGGTCCGGGTCAGAACTGACCGCGCGGAGATGGCGCGTCATTTCCTCGCCGTTGCGGGCAAAGAGGAAGTCCTCGCCCGGCCGGAACAGGTTTTCACTGTCATCCCAAGGCGCGGACAGCAGCGGTATGCCGCACGCCAAAGCTTCGAACACACGGATGGTCGGGATGCCGGGCAGAAGCTGCGTGTAATAGCGGCGCGGCACATGGACCGTCGCGAGATGGCGAGCGAAGATGCCCGGCGCACCGGCATTTGGCGCCCATCCATGATAGCGCACGCCATAATGCGCCAATGTGTCCAAAGCTCCAGCCGGATAGCGGACGCCATAAATGTCGAGCGGCGAAGCAGCCTGTGCTGCCGGACGAAAGAGGAAGTCTTCCAGCTCGGCCGTGCGTTCCCCGTCCCCCCAATTGCCGATCCAGACTAGGCCTTGCCGGTGGTGCTCGTTTGCGGGCGGATGGAAATGGCGCAAGTCGGCGGCTTCATGCCAGGTCCATACCCGGTCACCCCAGCCCCAGCGCCGATAGACTTGCGAAAGCGCCTCGCCAAAGGCCAGCACGCCGTCATAGCCGGACAGATCGAAGGCGCGAATGGCCTCCGGGTCCGATACGGCACGATGATGGGTGTCGTGGAACAGGAGTGTAAAGCTGGCTCCCCGCGCCCGCAGGTCGCCCAGAGCAGCTACCAGAGCGGGCTCATTCCATTCATGGACAATGACGACGTCGGCTCCCTCGACCAAGGCGTCGAGTTCGGCATCCGACCCGTAGCTGTAGGTGACGAGTTCCGGATAGGCTGCGCGAAAGGGCGCAAGCCCTGCCTCAGCATGATCGGCAAGGAGATTGGAAAGGCTCCAATTCCCTTCGGGTTCCAGAGCCAGCACCTCATGACCCAGCGCCGTAAGTTCGCGAAGCACGCCCCGCAGGAAATGCGCATTGCCATGGTTCCAGCAGGACAGCAGCGAGTGCGTGAAATAGCGTATCTTCATGCGGCAACCCTCCGCTCCGCAGTGGCGTAATGCGCGGCCATCGCAGCGGCCATGGCGGCAGGGCTGTAGCGGCGGGCGCGATCCTGGGCGGCTTGCCCTGCAGCGATCCGGGCCGGTCTATTCTGCAGCAGCTGTTCGATCGCCCGTGCAAAGGCAGCGGGGTCGCGGGGATCGACAAAGATCGCGGCCCCATCCCACAATTCGCGGAAAGTCTCTATGTCCGACAGCACCAGAGCGCACCCGGCGATTGCCGCTTCCAGCACGGCAAGGCCGAAAGGCTCGTAGAGAGCAGCCGATGCAAAAACGGGACGCTGGCTCAGCCGTTCGGCCAGCGCGGCAGCATCCAGGTTACCGAGCGGGGTGATGGCATCAAGGACCAGAGCCGCACCATGGGGCGCGCGGGTTGAACCGGCCGCGAAAAAGGGAGCGGAGAGCCGTGTGGCGGCTTCGTCGAGGATATGGACGTTCTTGCCTTCATCCCACAGCCGGCCTGCGGTGAAGACGTGGTCTTTCATCGGCCCGCCAGCGGGAACGGCGATGTCGCGCCCGTTATGAACGGCCACAGGGGTCACGCCATAGACCCGCCGGACCGCTTGCGCGAATGCCGCGCTTGGCGTGATGGCCAGAGTTGCGCGCTTCAGCCCGCGCGCAACCAGGTCGGTGCGCCAGGCGAAGTCATGGGGCATAGGGCCGCCATGGACTGCCGCCCACCATGTAGCGACGCAGCTATGCTGGACTGCGACGACGGGGCAGCTGTAGCGGCCGTTCGCGACAAGCGCAGGCGTATGAAGCTGCACAATGTCCGCATGCAGGTCGCCCGCCATTTCGGCCAGCCGGGCTTCGGCCGCCAGCACAGGCGCGGGCTCAGCAGCAAGCCATTCAAGCTCCAGCCCCGTTTCGACCAGATGCAGGTTGGCGATAGTTGCGGCGTCCGCCCGCTGCGCTTCGTCGGGCGCTGGTCCCATGACGGCCAGAGTGACTTGATAGCCGTGAGGCTCGAGCGCTCGGGCGAGGTCCGTCGAATATTGCCAGACCCCGCCCACCGCATCGCAGGATAGCAGGAGATGGCGCATGGCGGTCAAAGCGCCCTCGCCGCCACAGGCGCGACCGATGGGGGAGCCGCCTCCTGCCGCTCTGCGATCAGCCAATCGGCCAGATCGGCCACGCCCTGCCGCCACGGCTTGCGCGGCTTCAGATCAACCGCGGTTTGCAGCGCGCGCGTATCCGCGACGAAATAGCGCTGATCGCCCGCGCGCCAATCCGCCATGTCGAGATTGGGTGAGCGACCGACATAGTCGCCGATGAATTCCAATATCTGGCGCAGACTTACGGCATTGGCGGGACCGCCGCCCAGGTTGAAGGCGCGGCCACTCAGCCGGTCGATGTTGCGCCAGACGCCGAGATAAGCGTCAACGGCGTCGCGCACGTCGAGGATATCGCGAACCTGGCAGCCGTCGCCATAGAGGATGATCCGCCGCCCTTCGAGAGCGCTGATCAGGAAATGCGCGACCCAACCTTGATCTTCCGTCCCCATCTGCCGCTGCCCATAGATGCAGCTCATGCGCAGGACGGCCGTGGGAACGCCGAAGCTGCGGCCATAATCGAGGACATATTGGTCCGCCCCGCCCTTCGAACAGCCATAGGGGGTGTGGAAATCAAGCGGACGGCTTTCGCTGATGCCATGTTCCCGCAACGCAGCGTCTGCTGGATGGTAAGCCTCGCCTTCCAGGCGGAACTCAAGATCCTCCAGGCCGCCATAGACCTTGTTGGTGGAGGCGAAGATTACCGGCGGAGGCGCGACGCAGCGGCGCGCAGCCTCCAGCACGTTGAACGTCCCCAACATGTTGACTTCGAAATCGGCGCGCGGATCGGTGAAGCTGGTCGTAACCGCGACCTGTGCGGCCATGTGGAACACGGCCTTCGCCTTTGCGACCGCGCTGCCGAGCAAGCCCTCATTGCGCACATCGGCGATGATGGGGGTGATGCTGGCGCCGTGCCGCTCCTCCAGCCAGGCGAGATTGCGGTCCACACCTGGGCGGGCAAGGCTGTCATAGATGATGACTTCCTCCCCCTCACTCGCGAGGCGGTCGGCGATGTTGCTGCCGATGAAACCGGCTCCGCCCGTTACCAGGACGGGCCTGTGATCCGCGCCTCTCATGCCACCAGCCCCCTTGCCTCAAGTTCAGCGCGGGCCTCCGCGACGCGATCGTCCGCAGTCTGCTGCGCCACCCATTCGGCGAGTTCGGCAAGGCCGTGTTGAAAATCCTGCCGCGCGCGGAAGCCCAGCTTTTCTTCGGCCAAGCTGGTGTCGCAGAAACAGTGCCTGATATCCCCGGTTCTCGACTTGCCTACGATTTCGGGCTCCAGGTCATTGCGCCCCATCGCTTCCGCCAGCTTTTCCGCCACTTCCGTAACCGACCGGTCCTGTCCCGAACCGATGTTGAAGGTGCCGCCCGCCGCCTGCGGCAGTTCCAACGCATCGGCGAAGGCGCGCGCAACGTCGCTCACATGAACGAAATCGCGACGCTGCTCGCCATCCTCGAAGATCATCGGCTTTTGCCCGTTGAGCAGCCGCGAAGCGAAGATCGCCAACACGCCGGTATAGGGGTTGGAGAGCGCCTGCCCCGGCCCATAGACATTGAAGAGGCGCAGGCAGACGCCCTCCATCCCATAGGGTGCGGTCATGATGTGGGTCGTGCGTTCCTGCACATATTTGTTGAGCGCATAGATGGACGCGAGGCTCGGCCGCTTCCATTCCGGTGTCGCGATCGGCGTGAGCGGACGGCCCGAACTATCGAGGGGCTCCCAGATCTTCTGGTTGTCCCGGATTGCGCCACGTTCCGCGTCCTGGACGATCTGCCCGTCCGCGTCACGATAGAGCCCCTCGCCATAGATGCTCATCGACGAAGCGGTGACGACCCGCCGCACCGGATTGTCGATCAATCTTTCGAAAAGGACCGCCGTGCCGACGTCGTTCACCGATGTGTAGCGTTCCACCTCATACATGGACTGGCCAACGCCGACTTCCGCCGCGAGATGGATGACGCTGCCGATGCCCTGCAAGGCGCGGTCCACGGCATTGCCGTTGCGGATATCGGCGTGGATCAGTTCTACCTGGTCGTCCAGATCCTCCGGGCGCTCGCCTTCGCCATGGACTTGCTCGATGAGGCTGTCGAGCACGCGGACGCTGTGCCCGCGTGACAGAAGCTCCTTGCAAACCGCCCGGCCAATAAAGCCCGCTCCGCCGGTGACGAGTATCTGCTCCACGGCCAATCCCCTCGTGATGATGAAACTGCCGCCAGAAAGGCGGCTCATTGCAGTATTGCAACAACAGGTAACGCCAGCAGCAACATCTTCTTCTACCGGCTGGTTCCCCGAAAAAGTGGAAGTTCAGGGGATAATATGATCAATTATATAGCCAGTTAGTAACTTATTATAATGGCGATAACATGGATTTGTCATAAGCTTTTACTTGTCGATCTAAGTCAGATCGGATATGGAACTTTCCTATCTCCGCTATTGTTAGCAGCATCTATGTTGATGCTTGCTTCCTCCCAACAGTCTCTGGACACTCGATTTCATCTGGTGCGGCATGGGGCGCATGCAGAGCTGGGCCGGGTTCTGAGCGGCCGCGCCGGCAGCGTTGCCCTCTCCACAGAAGGACGGCTTCAGGCCGAGGCGGTGTCCGCCTGGGCAGGGTTGAACGATGTCAGAGCCATCCATTGCAGCCCGCGCCAGCGAACGATGGAAACCGCATCGATCATAGCGGACGCGCTCGGCCTGAAGGTCGAGATCGCCGATGCGCTGGATGAGGTGGATTTCGGTAGCTGGAACGGCATGGCCTTTGCCGAACTGGATGGCGATCCTCTGTGGCACGCGTGGAATTGCGATCGGGCCAGCAGCATCACGCCGGGTGGCGAGACCATGGCCCAAGCCGTGGGCCGAAGCGTCCATTATCTGGAGTCCCTCGCCCAAACCCAGCCAGGCGCGACGATCCTGTGCGTCACCCATTGCGACATCATCCGCGGCATGATCGCTCATTATCTGGGCCTCAGCCTCAACAATCTCCTCAAATTCAACATCGATCCAGGATCGGTCAGCACAGTGATGCTTGGCCCGGCTGGCGAACGCGTAACCCGAGTGAATGAGGTGCCAGCGTGAAGACAATGAAGATCGCCACCGACCATAAGGAGGATGACGAACTTCGTCGTCAGATCGAGGCGCTGGGCCCCTGGTTCCATAATTTGCGCATCGGCGGGATCGAAACCGCGCCCGATCATTTTCTGGGCGACTATCCCGCATTCAAATTCGCCCGATTTGCCGACGCATTGCCCGAGGACCTGAGCGGAAAAACCGTCCTCGATATCGGCTGCAACGCAGGCTTTTATTCGATCGAGATGAAACGCCGGGGCGCGGCGGAGGTGCTGGGCATCGATTCAGACGACCGCTACCTCGCGCAGGCCCGCTTTGCCGCCGAAGCGCTGGGCCATACCGGCATCAGCTTTGAAAATCTGTCGGTCTATGACGTGGGGAAGCTCGGCCGCCGCTTCGACGTCGTCATCTTCATGGGCGTGCTCTACCATCTAAGGCATCCGCTCCTGGCGCTGGACCTGATCCGCGAGCATGTTGCAGGCGACCTGCTGCTGTTCCAGACGATGCAGCAGGGATCGCCCGATGTGTTGCTGGTGCCGGAGGACCACCCGTTCCATGTGCCAGGCACCAACCGGCCGCCGACTTTCTTCGACAATCCCGCCTATCCCAGGATGCACTTCATCGAGCGCAAGTTCGCGCACGACTGGACCAATTGGTGGGCGCCCAACAAGGCGGGGGCCCAAGCGCTGCTGCGCGCCGCCGGCTTCACCATAGAGGCTGAGCCTGAAGAGGAAGTCTATCTCTGCCGCGTCGCCCCTGTCCCCTATGCGGACCTGATGGGCAGCGCGGCCGTCTATCCAGCACAAGGACCGGAGGAGGGAACGCAGGCATGATCGAAGCCGCGATGATCTGGAATGAACCCAACAACAAGTCGCATTGGGACCTGGAGATCGACCCTGACTGGTCCCGCTATGCCGACATGGTGGTCCGCGCCGGATCAGCCATTCAGGACGTCAATCCTGCGGTAACGCGCGTGCTGGGCGGCATGTCGCCGATCGACCCGCATTGGGTGAACAGGATGCGGGATCATGGCGCATTGGACGCCGTCGACGTGGTCGCTGTTCACGGCTTTCCGCTCGACTGGAACCTCTGGCCCATTCATGACTGGCCCGCCAAAATCGTGGAGATCGAAGCGGTGGTGCCCGACAAGCCGATCTGGGTGACGGAAGTCGGCGTGGGGTCCTTTGGCGCGGAAGAAGTGCAGGTGTTCGGCCTCAATCGCACCGCCGAACTGCTGATCGGGCGAGTGCCGCGCGTCTTCTGGTACAGCCTCTATGACCTGCCGCAGGAATGGGGCGCGACCACCCGGCATCGGGAAGCCGAGGGGTCAAGCTATTACCGCCATTTCTACATGGGCCTGATCCGCGCCGATGGCACGCCCAAGCCCGCCTTGGACGATTATGCCAAGGTGGCCGGTGAGATGGGGCTGATGCAATGGTTCCATTTCGAAGACCCGCGCCTGGACGACGCGGTTGCCTGGATGAAGCGGCTGGGCGTGCGGCATTTGCGGACAGGGCTGTCTTGGGCGGACAGTTTCCGGCCCAATGCAATCGACTGGTTCGATCGTCAGATGGAGGCGTTGGCCGACTTCAACGTGACGGTGACCTTCTGCTTCACGCCTGAGCATCTGGGTATCGCCCCCCACCACAGCAGCGCCGTGCATGAGCCAGACGCATTTGCCGATTTCTGCGCCTGGATGATCGATCGCTACGCGCCCGCGTCATCCGCCCTGCCCGCGGTCCGCACGGCCTGAAGGAGACCCGCCATGAAGCCATCGCCGCACAGCATCCCCCGGCAGGCGATCAACATCGCGATCGTCGGCGTGGGCAACTGCGCAAGTTCGCTAGTCCAGGGGCTCTCCCACTACCGCGCCGAAAGCAATGACCATCTTGGGCTGATGCACTGGGACCTTGGTGGTTATCGCCCCTGCGACATCAAGCTGACGGCGGCATGGGATATCGACCGGCGCAAAGTCGGCCGCGACATTGCCGAGGCGATCTTCGCCAAGCCCAACTGCACGCAAATCTTCTGCCGTGACGTCAAAAACAGCGGCGTCATGGTTGAAATGGGTCGCGTGCTGGATGGCTATGCCGAACATATGGGGGATTATCCCGACGAACGAACATTCCTGCCGGCCGATGCGCCGCAGCCAAGCCGCCGCGATGTCGTCAACCGCCTGCGCGAAGCGAAGGTCGATGTCCTGCTGAATTACCTGCCCGTTGGATCGCAGAAGGCGACGGAGTTCTACGCGCAATGCGCGCTCGACGCAGGCGTTGCCTTCGTCAACAACATCCCCGTCTTCATCGCCAGCGACCCTGAATGGGCGCAACGGTTCGAGCGCGCGGGCGTCCCGATAATCGGGGATGATATCAAGGCGCAGCTTGGCGCAACGATCGTTCATCGCGTACTGACCGATCTGTTCGCCAAGCGCGGTGTGAAGCTCGACCGCACCTATCAGCTGAACACCGGCGGCAATACCGACTTCCTCAACATGTCGAACCGTACACGGCTGACGTCCAAGAAGATTTCCAAGACCGAGGCGGTGCAGTCGGTCGCGGAAAGCCGCCTGGAGGACGAGAATATTCACATCGGCCCGTCCGACTATGTGGCCTGGCAGAACGACAATAAGGTCTGCTTCCTGCGCATGGAGGGTCAGTTGTTCGGCGGCGTACCGATGAACCTGGAACTGCGCCTGTCGGTCGAGGACAGCCCGAATTCGGCAGGAGTGGCAATCGACATGATCCGCTGTGCCAAGCTGGCGCTCGATCGCGGCTTGGCGGGACCGGTCCACCCGGCAGCCGCCTATTTCTGCAAGCATCCACCCGAACAGATGACCGACGACCGCGCGCATGAGGCGCTGGAAGCGTTCATCAATGGGGAGGGCGCTGTGGCGTTGGCGGCGGAATGATGGAGATGCTGGACGCTTCGATGAAACAGGACGACCAGGCGCAGGATGTGATTGACGCTCCGGTAAAAAGCATGCGGGCTGCAGTGGTGACTGGCCCCGGCGTTGTCCGGATTGATCATGTACCGGTGCCCGATCCAGCACCAGGACAAGTGCGCCTGCGGCTGGAAGGGTGCGGCGTCTGCGCGTCAAATCTGACCCCATGGGCTGGACCGGAATGGCAGCAATATCCGATCGAGCCCGGTTCGTTGGGGCATGAAGGCTGGGGCGTGATCGATGCCGTTGGCAAGGGCGTAACCAGCGTCGCGGTCGGCGACCGAGTGACGGCTCTCTCCTATGCCAGCTACGCCGAATATGACTTGGCCGACGAAGCCGCTGTAGTGCGCCTGCCGCCTGCTTTGGACGGCCTCCCATTCCCCGGCGAGCCGTTGGGCTGCGCGTTCAACATCTTTCGGAGGGCGGACATTCAGGCGGGGCAGACGGTCGCGATAGTCGGCGCCGGATTCCTGGGTGCGGTGCTCACTCAGCTTGCGACCGAGGCAGGCGCGCGGGTGATCGCCATCTCCCGCCGCCAATCCTCTCTGGATCTTGCCCGCCGCTATGGCGCGGCCGAAACCATCGTCATGGACGATCATCATGCGATCATCGCCAAGGTCAATGACCTGACCCAAGGTCGACTTTGCGAGCGCGTGATCGAAGCCGTCGGCAAACAATGGCCGCTCGACCTGGCGACGGAACTGACGGCGGAACGGGGCAAACTGATCGTCGCAGGTTATCATCAGGACGGCCCGCGTCAGGTGAATATGTGGCTGTGGAACTGGCGCGGCATCGATGTCATCAACGCCCATGAGCGCGATCCTGCCGTCTATGCGGCCGGCATCAGGGAAGCCGTGGAGGCGGTCGCTTCCGGGCGCCTCGACCCTGCGCCGCTTTATACCCACCGCTACCCGCTCGAAAAGCTCGAAGAGGCACTTAACGCGACGCGGGACAAGCCGGACGGTTTCGTCAAGGCGCTGGTGATTCCATGATCATTTCAAGCAACGCAGCCCCTGCGACGGCGACCAGCGTGCGTCGGCCACGCGTCGGATTTCTGGGTGTCGGCTGGATCGGCCGGAACAGAATGGAAGCGATGCTCGCGACCGGCGGAATTGACGTTGCAGCCATCGCCGACGCGCTGCCCGGCAACACGGCCGATGCCGCGCTGCTCGCGCCCCAAGCCGTTCAGCTTGACGGCCTTGAGGCGCTATTGGAGCAGGATCTGGACGGCATTGTCATTGCCACGCCCAGCGCACTGCACGCCGAACAGTCGATCCTCGCGCTGGAACGCGGCATCCCGGTCTTCTGCCAGAAGCCGCTGGGCCGAAACCTGGCGGAGGTTCAAGCGGTGATCGATGCCGCGCGGGCTGCCGATTGCCTGCTGGGAGTCGATCTTTCCTACAGGGGAACGCAGGGGATGCGCGCGATTTATGAGCGCGTTCGTGCGGGCGACCTGGGCGATGTCCATGCGATCGATCTGACGTTCCACAATGCTTATGGGCCGGACAAGCCATGGTTCTATGACCCGAAGCTTTCGGGTGGCGGGTGCTTGATGGACCTGGGCGTTCACCTGATCGACCTGGCGCTCTGGATGCTCGGCTTTCCGGATGTCGAAAGCATCGACGCCGACCTGTTCAGCAAGGGAAAGCATCTGGTCGATCGCGGCACGCAGGTTGAGGATTTTGGCATTGCGACGCTACGGCTCGCCACCGGTTGCGTGGTCCGGATCACCTGCTCCTGGCATCTGCATGCGGGGCAGGACGCGGTGATCGCCGCCGAATTTTACGGCGACAAGGCTGGAGCCAGCTTCCGGAATGTGAACGGCTCCTTCTACGACTTCCAGGCGGAGCTTTTCCACGGAACTGGACGGGAAATCTTGGCCACGCCGGGCGACGCCTGGGGTGGGCAGATGGCAGGCGAGTGGGCAGAGCAGCTTGGCCGCTCCCGCCGCTTTGATCCGGCTTGCGAGACATTCGCCCATGTCGCCGCCGCGATGGACGGCATCTATGCCGCCGCCATGGGCAGGTCCTAACGCTGCTGAAGCGACTGGCGCGAGAAGCGCCGCTCCAGTCGATCGAAGGCGGCGCCGATCCGTCCGCGCGAATAGGTGAGGCCATGATAGAGCTTCAGCATTGTGCGCCCCCAGGACAGGAACAGCTGGGGTCGCTTCATCCGCTTCGCGATCCTGAACAGCCTGCTGCTGCCGCGGCTGATATGATAGCGAAGGCGATAGATGAGCTTGCGGCGCAGCCCTAAATGGCTGCGGGCCGCCTCCACTCTCTTGCGAGGCTTGACGCCCCGCCGGTGCCAGGCAAGACGATAGGCGAGCCCTTCCCGCCGCTGACGAAAACCCGCCGCCTGTGTTTCCCGGACGAACTCCGCATCGACAGGGGCCAAAGCGACACGCCCTTGCCCGATCGCGTCGCGCAGCATTTCATGCAGAATGGGGGAGCGGACGACCACGACATTGGTGCCGCGTCCATCGGAAGAATAGGGCTCCACCCACGCGTCGCCGAAGCTGATATCGGCCGTCTCCGCCACCACATCATCACAGAAATCGCAGGCTGGATTTTGAAAAAAGCCCGATCCCCAATCTCCATCGACCAGATGCCACCAATCCTGACGATGCTGCTCCCCTCCCCGGCATGACAGCTGAGCGGTGTACCAGTTGGCGGGGCGATGAGGGTCCTTGAGCCGATATTCCACCCGCTCCACATCAGGCAGATCGACACCCATCTGCCAGCCGAAGCTCTCTACCATATCACGGCTCTTCATGTGCCCGCAGACCAGACCCAGCGTGAAGGCTATCCGTTCGCGCAGGACGCTATCCTGCGCCCGGGCCAGGTGTATTGCCTTAATAAAACACGGGATTCCGACGATGGCATAGCGTCCAGGAACGGTGTGAACTTCGCGCAGGACCTCCGACATGTCGACCGGATAATAGCGCGACTTCGCCCCTCCGCTGAGCGCCTCCAGATCCCGCGAAATACGATATTGGAAGAAGCGCCCGCCCGACGCCGGATCGGCTGGAGCCACATGCGCGACACCATCGACAAGGCCCCGGCGCAGCAGTTCCGCCGCGACCCAGCTGACCATTCCGCCGGAGCTTCCCTGTTCGCGATAGCCCGCTTCCGCCGCGTGCCCGACATAGGCGGCCTCGAACCGCCCTATCCAGCGATCGTCCTGAGAAGCGGCGGGGAAAAGCCGCGCGGCGAGACTATCCTCATCTTCCGCATGAGGAGAAAATGGGCACAGCCTGGAAAATTCTGTCGTCCGCGCGGCGCGCCACTCTCGGGCGCCGTGCGGCTTCAACTGCCCTTCTTCGTCCCAGTCCATGCGCGCGGCGGATGGACAGCCCTGCGCGACGCACGATCCGCATCCGGTGCACAGGCTCGACCGGGTCATGTCCCGAGGACTCACCAGCCGCTCCCTAGGCATGACAAACCGCCAAGGATTTATGCAGGAAGTCCGCCGATCGCCGCCGTAACTGAGCCACACATTCGCCAACGGCAGGGTCCAGCGGCTCGGAGAGTAATGAGGCGTAGCCGTCGGCGTCCGTCTCCGGAGTTGCGATATGGCGCTGCGTTCCGAGCCTGAGCATCAAGTCATGCACCTTGTTGACGCGGTAGGCCGAGGGCACGGTCACAAACGGCCGCTGATTCAAGACCGCAAACACGCAGCCATGGAAAAAGCTCGTAACGACCCCGTCCGCCCCTGCTACCAACGCAGCAAACTCGTCCGGGCCTGCCGCCAGATATTGTTCGTCGGCCCAATCATTGCGGTAACCGATGCTGAGTACGCGCTTCCCGTTCGCGCGCGCATAGGCGCGGATGCTGTCAGACAGCCAAGCCGGAAAATTATGCCCGTAAAGTGCGATGTAGCCCTCCCGCCTCACCTCCATATCCTGCCAGGCGCAGAGCGGAGGAAATTGGAGACAGGGGTCGAGGACCAGTTCCGGATCAATACCCAGCGCCGCCCGGACGATGCTGCGGCTATTTTCATCCCGCACCGAAAGCGATGAAAAATTCCGCAATCGTCCCGCCCAATAAGTCGACAGGCCGTCAGCGGCATCCTGATTTCCGAAGCTGGCGGCGTAGGCGACCAGGGGAGCGCGGAGCCCTTCGCCATAGAAGGTTGAGCATCCGCCATACCAGGGATGGCAGAGGTTCCAGACCTCATCACTACCGACGATAATGGCGTCAAATTCCTCCACCTCCTCTGGCCGCTCCAGTGCGAATGCGTGCGACAGCGGCAGGCGGTTGAAGGCTTCAAGGAACTTCCGGATCTTCTGCGCATAGGCGGGAAAATCGGAGCGCGGGGTGGCTGCAGGCAAAATCGGACGAAAAGCGCAGCGCAGTTCCGCACTCGCTACCTCAGCGGACTGGTGATCGAGCAGCACCGCTTCCGCGCCCATGCTTGCCAACCCTTCGACCAGAGATCGTGCCTGCCAATAGGAGCCGTAGTTGATGCAACGGTGAAAGGTTAGAACGCCGAGGCGCTTGCCCTGCAAATGCTGGCGCCGCCCGTGCATCAGGAACTCCGTCCTGCAGCAGACGCATCACTTGAGCCCCGGCGACGCATTATTTCAGGTGGCAGGGCGGAGGCGTAGCTTTTTTCCTCCACCAATTCTGATTCCAGCAGTCGGTTGATCTCCCGCTTGATGGCGGCGCGGCGGTCATTCGTCTGATAAACGGATCGCGCCAGTTGGACGAAGGCTGGGCCGAATTGCGCGGCCGCCTCCTCTCCCCGGATCGCGTCCTCGATCCGCCAAAGCTCTTCGTTCACCCGCTTCAATTCGCGGCAGAGCGCCCTCACGGCCGGAGCCTCCAATGCCTCTGCCCCAATGATGCTGAGCAACTGATATTCTCGGCCGACATTCCTGCGCGCGGCAGGCGCGGCGATCCGCTCCTGCTTGATCTCCAGGATCGTCATCTTGTCCAGGAGTTCACCCCAGGACACAGGCACGGACGGCGTTGGCATATGTCCCATAGACTGTCCTTACGCCTCCTTGGCACGTCGGTCCGCAAGGTCCCGCCGGACCTGCTCCAGCACAGGCAGCCAATCCCCTGCCTCTTGCTGCGTGTAGATGCGCATGGACGGATACCAGGGCGTGGAGTCACCTTCGTTAGGCCAGCGCCAGTCCGGATTGGCCTTCAGCAGCAGCCAGACCGGCTTTCCAATCGCGCCCGCCAGATGGGCGATCATCGTATCGACCGTAATGACCAGACCAGTTGCAGCAAGCAGTGCTGCGGTCGCGTCCATGTCGAAGGGACAGCCACTGCGATTGAGAACGGCCAAATTGGTTGGCTCAGGCATCAGGCTGATGCACGGCACCTCCGTGCACAGCGGGGCAAGCAGGTCCGGCGGAATTGAACGGGAAGGATCCCACTCACCCGCGCCGTAGCAAAGCCCGACAGTTCCGCGCGGCAGGACGCCTCGACTCACCGTCAGATAGGGCATGGCCCCATCGGCCGGCGTGGCGCGCAACGCGAAACCCAGTTCCGTGATTTCCAGGTCACATTCAGATGGGGGCAGCGGGCGTGCCTCATCGAACGGAACAAAGCGGATCATAGTCTCGCCAGCCCGCGCAGCGGATCGCGCCAGCAGATCCAGCAGACGCGGCTGCACTTCAACTGTGAGGGATGCGGCCTGGGCGCGCAACAGAGGTAGGAAGCGGGCGAACTGGATGGTATCGCCGAGCCCATGATAACAGCGCACAAGACAGTGCCTGTTTCTATATTCCCGGCCGTCCCATACCCAGCGAAGATGATAGGGAAGTGAGGGATCGTCGCGCTGAGCAGGATCGCGTTCTTTCAACTCCCGCTCGGCGAGCGCCCAGGCGGCCGCATATTCCCCTGCCCGCATCGACTCAATCCAATGTGACATGCGGTCATTCATGCCTTCCCAATCCGCGCGGGTGGGACAAGTTCATGTTGGTTGTGTGTATCTCAGGTTAGTGCGGTGAACCCGTCCCGCGCTCGTCCGGTTTGACCATCTTATTCACCGGACCCGAGGACTGATGGACAAGCATATCCGCGAGCCATTGGAAGCTTCTTCCCTCAAGCCATCCGTCCCGCGCGGGCTGTTCAAAGTTCTGGGCGCGGGCGTCGTGACAGGCGCTGCGGATGACGATCCGTCTGCCATTGGCACCTACGCCAGCGCCGGGGCCAAATATGGCTTGGGGTTTCTGTGGATTGCCCCGGTCCTGCTGCCCATGATGTATGTCGTCGTCTATCTGTCGGCGAAAATCGGGCAGGTATATGGCAAGGGCCTGTTCGCCTGCATTCGCGAACAATTTCCACGATGGGTGCTGCTGCCGATGGCGACGATGGCATTCATCGGCAACATCATAGAAGCTGCTGCCGATCTTGGCGGTGTCGGTGCGGCGTTGAACCTGCTGGTGCCTGTCCCTATTCCGCTGCTGGTCGTGGCTTCGGCCGCCCTTATCTTCACCATTCAATATTTCGGCTCATATACTCTCATCCGGCGCCTCTTCCGCTGGCTGGCGCTTGTGCTGTTTGCCTATGGCGCGGCGGCCATTCTGGCCCGGCCGGACCCGATGGAAATCATCCGCGCCACCTTCATCCCGCAGTTGAAGATCGACGCTCAGTCATTGTCGCTGATTGTCGCCTGCATCGGCACATCGCTTTCCGCTTATGTCTATACCTGGCAGTCGAACCAGGAAGTGGAGGAGCAGATCGCCATAGGCCGACGACAGCTATGGCAGCGTAAAGGCGCCAGCGCGCGGGAGATGAAGCGGACCAGCCGCGACGTGCTGACCGGCATGATCTTTTCCAACATCATCCTCTATTTCATCCTGCTGGCCACAGGGGTCACGCTGCATGGGTCGGGCCAAACCGATATCGAAACAGCCGCGCAAGCTGCCGCCGCGCTCGAGCCGGTGGCCGGCCCGGCTGCCAAATATCTGTTTGCGGCCGGTATCATCGGCGTCGGTTTTCTCGCGGTGCCGATTATGACTACGGGAGCGGCTTACGACGTTGTGCAGGGGCTTGGTCGGGAAGGCAGCCTTCACGACGCACCAAACGAGAACCGGCTATTCTACGCCATCATCGCGGCCGTAACGGCGCTGGCGGTAGCCATGAACTTCCTTGGCTTCAATCCGATGAAGGCGCTCGTCTGGTCCGGTATCGTACAGGGTTTTTCGGTTCCACCGCTGCTGTTGCTGATGATGCTGCTGACGAACAGCCGGACTGTCGTAGGAGCCCGAACCAATGGCCGCTGGACCAACCTGCTGGGCTGGATCACGACCATCGTCACTTTCCTGTGCGCAATGGCGTTGATCGGCAGTTGGCTTCACTGACGATCAGGAAATGGTGAGGACCCCCTGATAGGCCGAGTCCTCCAACGCCTTACCTGCCCCCATGGCCACGCACATGAGGGGCGTGTCGGCGATTTTAACCGGCAGTCCCGTTTCTTCCATCAGCGCTTCGTCGAGCCGCCGCAGCAATGCGCCGCCGCCGGTCAGGGTGATGCCCTCTTCGATGATATCGGCGGCCAGTTCCGGCGCGGTCTGCTCCAGAGCGGTTCTGACGGCCATCTTTATCTGCCCAACGGGCTCGGCGAGCGCATCGACGATCTCGGCCTCACTGATGGTCATCTCTGCAGGGCGGCCATTAACCAGGTCACGCCCCTTCACGATGATCCGCCGACCCTCGCCATCAGGCGCCGTCGCGGCGCCGATGTCGCACTTCACCCGTTCGGAGGTCGCTTCCCCTATCATCAAATTATGGTTGCGGCGGATGTGTGACGCGATGGCGTCATCCATCCTGTCGCCGCCGACCCGCGCGGAGTTGCTGTAGGCGATGCCGCGGAGTGACAGCACGGCCACCTCGGTCGTGCCGCCGCCTATATCGACCACCATCGCCCCGCGTGGTTCGGTGACGGGCAGTCCTGCGCCAATAGCGGCGGCCATGGGCTCCTCGATCAATTGCACATGAGCCGCACCGGCATTGGCCGCAGCGTCCCGGAGCGCGCGCCGTTCAACCATTGTGGAGCCCGACGGAACGCAGATCACGACTTCATGGCGCCGCCCGAAACGGCTGCCGTTCAACGCCTTGTCTATGAAATGCTTGATCATCTGCTCTGCGACATCGATGTCGGCGATAACGCCGTCGCGTAGCGGTCTGATCGCCTGGATGTTCGCCGGGGTCTTCCCCATCATCAGTTTGGCTTCGTTACCGACTACCTTCACCTTGCGAAAACCCTGACGGGTTTCGATGGCGATCACGGACGGTTCGTTCAGCACGATGCCCCGGTCGCGCACATGTATGACAGTATTAACAGTGCCAAGGTCGATGGCCATGTCACAGGCGGAGGACGATAGAAACCGAGGCAATTTCATTGAAGGGGAGCAATCTTTTTCTAAGAAGGCAGCAGGAAGCCGCCCCCTGCCCATCCCTCCACATCAGCAGAAGTGCCGTGCGATGACCCGTCCGGTTAGCGGGCTCAAGTGAAGCGAAACGCGACGGACCGCATGCAAAGGGTAGCCCAAGCGAAGAAAACCCCCGCCTCGCAGGAATGAGAGGCGGGGTCAGTTTGGGTCGCAATGCGGGCAAATGCCTGCGTGTGCCAATAGGTCATGAACGAGGATTTATTACAAGGCCGGTAAAGGCTGATCTGGATAAGAACCGGCTCACATGAAAGGAAATTGTGCAATGTACCTAGAGGGATAGCGTCGTACGTAATGAACAGGTTTGATGCAGTTTAAGCAGATTTTTTCTCATCTGGCTCGCAGCGGCCACCCGTGGAGACGAAAGCCACGAAAGTTCGGCCACCCCTGCAAGATGGGGGATAGCTTCCGCTCCACTTCAACTGCGCGATCCGTCTCTCCATAAAAGCTGATCCGGCCTGGCTGGGTGACCGTTTGAGCCTCCAACTTGTAAACCGCTTCGCCAGGCTGAGCTTGACGCGCTGCTGGAAGTAACTCGACAGCACGATCGCTGAGGCGCAGCGTTCCCTGGCGCGCGCGCCGGTAGGTCTGAGTCGCCTCAGTTGCGACGGGCCCGGTCTCTATCGCCACTTGGACCGCCTTGCCGCCACGGAGCCATGGCTCAGCCGCATCCAGGATGAGTTGAGGATCCGTCCGATATGCCATAACGACAAATTCGCTTATAGACGAAATGGCAGCCTGAGCAGCCGAAATCCCAGCCGAAGAATTCTGCATCCACCAGGGTACATCGACCGCGACAGGGCGGCCCCAGGCCGCAGACACCTCTCGCACAGCCGTCGCCCATCCCCTCCAGCCCGCCTCCGGATCAGCAGCGAAACCGGGTTGCCCATAGGGTTCGATATCCAGTTCGAGCATGAGGCTTTCCGGAGCCCTGTGCTTCGCCAGCCGATGCCGCAAGTGGCTAATCCGTGCGACGGCCGTTTCAAGTCCTTCAGGCGTAGCCATGGATGGGTCGCCGTCGAGCAATCTCATCTCGATACCGCGCTGTTCAAGCGCCTCGATCAACTGGACCAAGACCGCATCCGCCTTTGCAGGCACCTGAACCGCCAACTCGTTGAAACCTGCGGCGGCAGCAGCCTCCGCGAAGCCCTGGGGGTCTGAGCGCCAGTCTTCCTCCCTCCAGACCCAGCTACCCCGCCCGATCGCGGCCGCGCTGCTTGTAGCGGGCGCAAGCATTAGGGAGTCGAGCCGGGCAGACGCACCCTCAGCGGGACAGGCAAGGACGAGCGACTGACCGTGCTGCTCGGTGAAGGCAAGGCTGATCCCTTCGCCATTCCAATAACCCGCAGTCAGAGCCGACGCATCTTCTCCTGTCCGGACCTGAGTAACCGCTATGTTTGTATCGCTCCGGCCCTTCAACAGCCACTGCCCATGATAGCCGCCTGGAAGGCGAAAGCCGGGCCAGCTCAGCACGAGACCGGCGGGAGCGCTTCCCGGCTTGCAATCTATCGCGATCCCCCCGCCTTCCTCTCGGACATAGACCCGTTCCTCGATACCGAAGGGACGAAGCTGAGCCAAAGCAACGACATTCTCGCCCAAGGGGATCAACGACGATGAGGGGGCGCCGGATGGTTGCGCGATCATGGCCGAATCCGGACGAAAAACGCCGCCGTCCATCGTGCCGTGGACCTCGATCCATTCTGCTTCACGCCAGCCTTTCACCGCTGGAGCCTCCCACATCAATTGGGCCTCCGCCATGCCGCCGCTCCCCATCCCCGCGACAAGCAGGCAAAGATAGGCTCGCCTCACCCGCGCGAAAATCCCGCTCGGCCCGCAGCGGCCCAGCGATTATCCTTCCGGTAAAAACGCCACATGCCATAGATACGGAACGCCAGATTAGCTTGGCGATAGCCAAGATTTTCCACGACAGCGGCGATACCGATCATGAAGAGATCGCGCGCGCTCGGCGTACGTCGCAGTTGCACCTCTTCGAGCGCCAATGTGCCAAGGCTGATCGCGGTTCCGAACAGAACGGTGATCGAGAAGAAGGCCAGAACGATCGTCCCTGATTCCACACCCATGAAATAAAGGAGCGGGATGAGCAGATAGCCGAACAATTCACACGGCGGACCCAGCACATCCTCTATCACGATCAACGGCATGCCGATCAGACCTATGCGGCCATAGCGCGGGTTGAACAGCATGCGGCGGTGTTCGACGATAGTTTCCAACGCACCCTGCTCCCAGCGTGCGCGCTGATTGCGCAGGCCGCGCCAGCTTTCCGGAGCGTCTGTCCAACAGACGACTTCGGGGACAAAGGCTACCCGATAAGGCCGCTTTTCCTCCCGCATCCGGCGGTGGATGCGAGTGACGACCTCAAGATCCTCTCCGACCGTGTCGTGCCGGTAGCCGCCAATTTCTACCAGTGGAGCGCGCCGGAACATGCCGAACGCCCCGGAAATCAGCATCAACATGTCCAGCCTGGCGTTGGCGATGCGTGCGGTCAGGAAGGCCCGCAGATATTCCAGGATCTGATAACGCGGCAGCCAGCGGCTTGGCAGGCGGATCTGGCGTACATGGCCTCCTTCGACGATGGAGCCGTTGGCAATACGGATCGCGCCGCCGACCGCCAGCAGAGACCCATCATCCGTCATGAACGGCTCAGCAGCGCGCAGCAGGCCATCAGGCTCTATGATCGAATCCGCATCAATGACGCAGACCAGCGGCGCAGCGGCGAAGCCAAGACCTGCGTTGACGGCATCAGCCTTTCGCCCATTTTCCTTGTCGATCAGGATCAGGTTCGGGTAGCGCGCCGAACCATAGATGCCGCGGATACGGGTTTTTTGCAGGACCGCCAGTTGTTCGCGCTCGATAGGGCGCAACTCGAATTGCTCGATCAACACTGAAAGCGTGCCGTCGCTCGACCCGTCATTGACCATGATCACCTCATGGTCGGGATATTCCAGCGCCAGCAAGGCGCGCGCGCTGTCTGCTATCGACAGTTCTTCGTTGAAGCACGGCGCGATGACCGAGATTGGCAATGCAAGATCGGCGTAGCGGGACCAGAGATCGTAGGATCGCTGTGCCGGCTTGATCCGTGTCGCGAACACGCGCGCGGCAAGCAGCAGTTGAATGGTCGAAACGAGGTTGCGAGTCGCCACGACGAGAAAGCAGACGGCGCTGATCGCCACCAAAGTCGCCACGCCAACGCCATGAGCGGCCGAAAAGATGGTTTCGACGAGCATCAGGCTGGCTCCAACACCTGCTGAGCCTGTTGGGCGCGCAATCTTACCCAAGGCGAGGGATCGTGGCGCAACTCAGCGATCGCGGGTAGCCCGTCGGTCAGCCGCATGATTTGACAGGCGCGTATCGCGCGCGCCCGCACCGGAGGCACGGGATCTCTCAACAGCGGCATGATCCAACGCGCGCTGCTCGGATGACCGAGCTTGGTTGCGGAATCCAGCGCAGCCAGCCGTACGGGTGGATGGGGGTCATGAGCGGCCGCCGCCAAGATCGGCAGGGCTGAAAAATCCTCCGTCCACCCGAGCGCATCAATCACCAGCGCCCTCACCGCCGGCGGCAGGTCTTCGGAACGTGCGAGAGCAAACAGTTCGGTCGGGTGCCGCGACGCGATCAGCCTGAACAAGGTCCTGTGCAGGGGCGTTATGCGAGCGCTGTGCAGGGCAAGATGCTCGATCAACTCGTCAGGCTGCGGCAGAGCGTCGAGCCGGGCGAGCAGAGACGCCGCCTCCAATCGCGTATCAAGACGTGGATCTTCGCGCAGGACGGCGTCTAAAGTCGCGACAGCCTGATCTCCACCGATACCGCCCAGCAGGCGCAGCGCATCAATCTGCTGGCGCGGCTGGGAGCGTCTGGCGCGGCGGAGCGCGTCCTTCAGCAAGCCTTGCTCTTCGGCCAGGGCGACGAGCCGGTCCCTATCCTCGCCACGCAAGAGCTGTATGAGATGACTGATCGCGGCGAGCCGTTCGGCAGGACGCGCCTGACGGAAGGCGGGTGACGCAGCCACATTCTCACCCGCTCCCATGATCTCCCGCGTCAAGGCGCGTGTCAGTTCGGCAGCCATATTGGCAGCCCGTTCCTTGCGATCGCGGCGCATCACCAGGAACAGCAACAGGGCCGCCATCGCCAGAGCGCCATAGACCGAAATGAGGATGGCGATCCTCGCTACATCATCTGCGACAGCTATGCCGGGCACGATCAGAACCTGACCTGTATGCCCAGCGACGCACCCTTGCGCTTGTAGGTTTCGCGCCGCCGATCATAGTCGACACCCGCGCGCAGCGAGACCTTTTGCGTCAGCGGCACGGTGCCGCCAGCAAATAGCGAGTGAACCTGCCTTGTGATCCCGGCCTCAGTATCGGGATAAGTGGCGGCTCCGGCGAACAGCGTAACGCCGCTGGAAAACGCTTTGTCGACGCGACCCGATACGCCGGAGCGGTGTGTCCCATCCTCATCCCAGAGGTTGATCATACGGACCGTGGCATTCACCCCCAGCTTGCGCACCGTAAGGCGCATGCCCGGTTGAAACACCGTCACTGACGCGTCCTGATATTCCGCATGCCTGATATCGGCGAGCAATGTGGCAAAAGACGCGACATCTGCCTCTATGCCCCCGGTCACCCCCCATTTCTCCCGAAAGTTGGCGTTTGGTGTGGCGGCCACAGCGACATAGCCCCGCAGAGCTGACCCGAATTGCTGATCAAGTCTGGCTTCAAAACGCGTGTCCGTAGCGGTACGCCGGTCCTCCCGGTCCACACCAAAGGAGATGGCAGTCTCGCGGCCTACATTGCCGAAGACAGCAAAGCTTGTGTCCGCCCACGTCCGGCTCGGCCTGTTGGCGAAGGTGACATGGGAAAAGCTTTGAGCAGCCGCAAAGCCCCATCTTCTTCCCGCCTCTTCGATTGAAGAGTCTTCCTTCTCGAACTGCTGCCGGATAGCTGCGGCGTCCGCATTGCCGGGCGACCGATCCTCTATCCCTGCTACCTCGATCTGCGCGGCCCTGCGATCGCCGGACCAGAGGTAAGCGCGAGCGAGAGCGGCGCGAATATCCATGTCGTCAGGAGCCAGCATTGACGCTCGACGCAGCGTTGCGATCGCCTGAGGATAGCGTCGGTCGAAAGCATAAGCGCTACCCAGCAGGCGCAAAGTTTCCGGATCATCAGGATGGGTCGCATCGGTCTGTTCCAACAAACCTATCGCCGCGGCGAAGTCCTGCCGAGCCAAGGCTAGGCGGGCTTGAGTAATCTGTTCATTCCGTGCGGTGAGGACCGCCGATTCCTGGGTCGGCGGCGCGGCTGCAACCATCGAGACGAGCAGGATCACTGCACCCGTCCGGCAGTCTTCAATATGGCATTGACCCGGACGACAAGTTCGTCGGGTATGAAAGGCTTGGTCAGATAATCACGGGCACCCGCGGTGAGGGCCGCCAGGACGTCCGCCTGCGCCTTGCGCGAGGTCAGCATCACGATCGGCATTTCTGGCCGCTCGGCCGCTAGAGCTCTCAGCACGTCCGGACCAGACATCACCGGCATCATGGCGTCGAGCACCATCAGGTCATAATCGCCGCCACGCGCTTCTCGAAGGGCCGAAGCGCCGTCCTGCCTGATCGTCACGTGATGACCAGCGGCCTCGAGCTTGAAGCGGACCAATTCACCCAACAGGTCGTCATCATCTGCAACCAGGATATGCGCCACTCGACCCTTCCTTTTTCTTCCGCTGCTCATCCCTGAATAGCAGCGACGGCCATTGAGTGCGAAAATTTTTCTTTCTTAACAACGCATAAAGCACCATTCCGGTGCAATTCGACGTAACGGAAAAACGGCTCAACCCGCTGTTGCGAGCCGGCCTGTTAACCCGGTGGGGCTCGCGCGGGCGCCAAGCCAGGTGAAACGAAATAAAAGAATAAAGGACAGGAAGAAGATTTCGCCTTTCGGGGTCAGCTCCTATAGCCTCTTGGATTGATCAGCTCTGCCGCTAAATCCGACGCTCGACATAAGGACCAATTTTACTCCTCAGCTATGGCGCGAATGGCTGCAAATGCCCTTCTCTTTTTTAGCCAAACTTACTATTTTACTAACATGAGCGATTGGCGCGCTCCGGGGCATTTGCAGATGATCGACCTTTCACCTCAACCGCAAGACAAAAGCTCCGGTTCGGCGGATCTGCAGCCGCGTCATGATCCGATCGTTAGCACTCCTATAGAAACAACTCGAAACCGTGGTCGCTGGCCTTTCACCTATGACGAGGCTGAGGCCGGAATAGAGTTGCTGTCCCGCTGGGCTGGACCAGCCGCTTTGGTCATCACACTGGCGCTGATCGTCTGGTGGCTCATCGGGTGAGTCGGGAGCCGGGGCGATTTTGATTCGCCCAAGGGCTTCGATTGAACGGTAAATTTTCGCTTGCAAAACTCATCGGCCAAATTTCAGGTCGTCGCACAAGCGGGGCGGCACGTCCCTGCATACCAACGGATCGTCGGAAAAGACCGTCCAAGCATCCCAGCCATGATTGCTACTCCCAAACATTTATGTCCTGCTGCTCCGCAACATAAATCACAAGGCAGCGGATGTCTGATGCACGCAAGCCGATCTTCGGGTCGGCTAGTCGTTTGACGTCAGGACATAAAAAGGGTTGCAGATGTCGAAAATTGATCTGGCGATCGAAGGGTCTCCTAGTCGCCAGCCCGTAACGGCCGCTGTTCAGCGGAATGTGAGGCTTTGGCTGTGCTTGTTGCTGCTGGTGGCCGATATGGCCGCGCTGGCGACAGGATTTGCGCTGGGCCTTCGTGCGGCTGGCATTCCATTGTTGTCGGGCGAGTTCTGGCAGCCGCTTGCGGGCGGCATGATCGTCTATGGCGTGGTCGCCTTTCACAACCAGGCATATAATCCCGTTTGCCTGACCCGCGTGACGCCAAGCTTGCGGAATGCGTGCCTTGCCTTGGCGGGGACTTTGCTGATCTTCCTGCTCGCCGTCTTTTCCTTGAAAGCAACAGGGCAGCTGTCGCGGCTGGGGATATCTGCAGGCATTCTGTGCAGCAGTGCGCTGCTAGTGGTGCAACGGCTGCTGATCGTGCGGACGGTGCGGCGCAATTTCAGTGACAACCTGTTCGCACAATTGCTGATCATCGATGGCGGCACGATCCCGGATGATGTAAGCGGCATGGTGATCGTCGATGCCGAAGCCGCGGGGATCAAGGCTGATCTTGACGACCCCTACATGCTGCACCGTCTGGGCACCTTGCTCCGCGATTTCGACAGGGTCGTCATATCCTGCCCTGCCGATCGCAAGGCCGACTGGGCACAGATGCTAAAGGGCGGCAATATTCTGGGCGAGATTATCGTCCCGGAGTTGGACCATATGGCGCCGTTAGCCGTTCAAAATTATCGCGGCGTATCCACGCTGGTCGTGGCGCGCGGGCCGCTCAACCTCGCGAACCGGGCGAAGAAGCGTCTGCTGGATATCGCCATTACGGTGCCGCTGGTCATCGCCTTGGCGCCGCTGATGGTCGCCATCGCCATCGCGATCCGTCTCGACTCGCCTGGTCCGATCTTTTTCAAGCAGGAGCGGATCGGCCGTGGGAATCGGCTGTTCCATATCCTGAAATTCCGCAGCATGCGCGTCGAACAATGCGACTCGGCTGGTGCAGCCTCTACGCGCAGGGATGACAACCGGATTACCCGCGTCGGCGCCTTCATCCGGAAAACCAGCATCGACGAATTGCCTCAGCTGATCAATGTGCTGCTGGGCGAGATGAGCCTGGTGGGCCCACGTCCACACGCCTTGGGGTCAACTGCCGAGGAGCAGCTTTTCTGGCAGGTCGATCGCCAATATTGGCATCGCCACGCTCTCAAGCCCGGCATCACCGGCCTGGCGCAAATCCGTGGCTTCCGCGGAGCCACCGAAACGCGGCGCGACATCCTGAACCGGGTCGAAGCGGATCTGGAATATCTCCATGGCTGGAGCTTGATGCGGGACATCGCGATCCTCATCGGGACCTTTAACGTCTTGGTTCACCGCAACGCCTACTGATCCAGTCGCCGCCACCTCGGCGGCGACTGGGCTTTTTGCACCACGCCCTTGATTTTGCGACGAAATGATGACGTTTTCACTGGTCTGAGAACTATTTGTTAACCGTAAAATAGGATATGTCCGTTATCACGAACAGGGCGGACAATAAACGTGGCGGACGATTTTGCGGCGGTTGCCGTTGCGCAACCTTCTTCCTTGAACAACACGGCGAGCGAGCGCAGCAGGCTCACCTATGAGGCTCGCCCCGAGATTTTTGCCGATCGGGCGGAACGCGGCGTGGAAACCTTTTCGCGCTGGGCTGGCATCATCAGCTTCGCAGCCGCGATAGCGGCAATCATCTGGTTCATCTTCTAACCAGACTCGCCCCGCGACCTTTCTGCCAGATGAACGGGAGGCTGTGCTAACCTTGCTCCCGGATGAACAGCTTTAGACAGCAACTAAGTTGTTCGCTTTAGCCATTTTTGCGACCAACTGAACCGTTGCATAGGCGCGACAAACCGCTTCAACGGTGGTTCGTTTTGCGTGCAAACGCGACTAGCATGCCTTCATTGCTGCAATGCAATAAAGGGTCGCACGTTTGGTTATTGCTTACACTCCCGGTTTTCGGAGACGCTTGTTCGCGTCCGCAAAACAAGAATTATCTTGGTCTCGCTGCGCGGCAGCGGCGGTGCTGAGCAGCGCCGTCATGGCTGCTGCCTGCCTTCCGGCGAATGCACAAACGGCCAACGCACAAACTTCAACAGTCAATGACGACGCCCGCATCAAGGCGATGGGGCTGCAGGCCACGGCTGGGCTTGATCTGCTGTACGACGACAATGTCTATCGGGTGGATGACCGTATAGAGAATCCCACCAAGGACCTGATCGTCACGCCTTGGGTAGAACTCACCTATGGCAAGCCCATAGGCAGGCATGATCTGCTGCTCAGGGGACGAGTCGGTTATGACCGGTTCATCTCCGAAGGACAGCGGAGCAAGCTGCGGCTGGACACAGAAGCCAAGGCGGTAATCCGCTTTGGCGCGACCTGTTCGATCACGCCGATGGCATCCTATCGCCAACAGCGCGCGGACTATGGCGACATCAACCAGCAGACCGAAAATCTCCAACGCTTCACGACGTTGGGCGCGGAACTCGGATGCGAGCGGCCAGGACTGTTTCCGGTGGCAAGCTACCGGCGCGATCTGACGCGTAACGACGATGCGTTCGACTATGCCGATCAGACCAGCGACACTTATCTGGCAGGGATCGGCTATAATATGCCGAGCCTTGGAACGATCACGGCCTTCTACGAGCGGGTAAACAGCGACCGCCGGAAGCTGGGCATCGAGAACCGGACCAACAGCTATGGCGTCCGGTTCAAGCGCGCGGTCTCACCGATCACGCAGATCGATGCGGAGGCCCGCTGGCTGGACGTCAACAGCGACTCCCCGGCGGTGGGCAGTTACAATGGACTCGGCTGGGATGTCAGTCTGTCGAGCAGCATCGTGCCAAGGCTGAAACTGACCGCTACGACCGAGCGCAGCATCGTCAATGACAGCCTGATCGCCAGTGGTTTCGCAATCCGTACCCGCCATCGCATAGAAGGCGAGTTCGCCATTTCCGAACTGACCTCGGCAGGGCTGTATGGAGAATGGGAACGGCGCAAGTTCAGGCAGGACGCAGCGCTGCGCCCCTTCTCAATCACCGCAGACCGGAACCAGCGCTTTGGCGCAATGCTGAAGCGCAAGCTGACCGATCGCGCGGACATTACCCTCGATGCGCAGCACTATAAGCGGCGCACCGACACGGATGTCGCGGAATATAGCGGCACCCAGGTGACGCTGGGCGCGGCGCTTCGATTTTGACCCTCAAACATGAAGGAGCATGAGCTGTGAAAGCAGAGACCCTCCTGACCAGCCTTTCGATCTTCCTTGCCGCGGCCGGTTCAACGGCGGCGGCGTCAGCCCAAACAGCCGGAGCGGCCGCAGCCACCGCGGCTGCTCCGGCGCAGTCGGTTGCGGACGCCGGTTATCAACTGGGCCCAGATGACGAAGTGAAGATCGCAATTTTCGGTCAGCCCGACCTTTCGACCACGACGCGGATCAAGGAAGATGGCACGGTTACGCTCGCGCTGATCGGGCCGATCTCCGCCCGCGGAAAGACCACGTCGCAACTCGCTCAGGCGATCTCCAGCAGCTATGCAAGCGGCGGCTTCCTCACCAACCCCTCCGTCAATGTGGAGGTGAGCAACTATGTGAGCCGCTTCGTCACAGTCCTGGGCAATGTGCCGCAAGCGGGCAATTATCCGCTGGATCGCGGCTATACGGTGGCATCCATGCTGGCCAAGGCCGGCGGATCGACCAAGGATGGAGCGAACGCCGTCATCCTGACCCCAGCCGATGGCAGCGGGCCGGTGCGCATTTCACTCGCCGACATGGCGGTGGGCGGCAGCAGGCAGTTGAAGGCCGGGGACATCTTGTTCGTGCCGCCAGCCGAGAAAGTCTATGTCTATGGCCAGGTGCAGCAGCCGGGCGCCTTTTCTTTCGTGCCAGGCCAAAGCTTCCGCCAAGCGTTGGCGCTGGCGGGAGGCCCGACGCTGGCCGGTTCCACAAAACGCATAAAAGTACGCCGGGGGGGGAAGGAAATACAGGCGAACCTGGATGATCCGGTTCAGCCTGAAGATGTCCTCATCATCCGGGAGAAGCTGTTTTGACCGCAATCGATCATGGCTTCGTGAACGACCGGCCCAGTGGAATGCTGGACTGGCTCATGTCCTTTCGCCGCAACATGGCGAGAACCGACGCGCCTACGGGGGAACCACGCGTGATAGCGGCTGAGCCCCTGCTACTCGACACGCCGGCCCCGCCGGGGTTTCGCTCGATCCAGCAGGAGGAAGTAGCTGACGAAGGCCCCCGCCCCCTTTCGATGGGCGCAATGGCCGCGCCGCTGAAGCCGATCAGCCTGCGCCGGGACTCCATCTACAGCGCGTTCAGCACCGCAATGCCGGTGACGGATCGTCATGGCCTGGCCGGCCGCAACAACGAACTGGAGAAGCTGGTCGAAGCGATCGTCGTTCAGCGGAAACATGCGGTGATCTTCGGAACCCGAGGTTCGGGCAAAACTTCGCTGGCCCGGGTGTTCGGCGATCTGGCGGACGAGGCCGGCTGCGTTGCGCTTTACGGGTCAGCGAGCGGCGACGCCGATTTCGACTCGCTGTTCCGGCCCTTCCTTTCCGAACTGCCGATGAGCGCGTCCGGGCAGGAAAAGGCGCGCAAGCTGATGAACGAGCCGCTGGACGTGACCCGACTGGCGGCTCTGCTGGTGGAGGATGTCCGTCAGCGTTCGATCCTGATCCTGGATGAATATGACAGGGTGCGATCGGACGAGGCGAAGTCCGATGTCGCGACGCTGCTGAAGCTGCTCACCGATATCCACTCGCCGGTTCAGGTGGTGCTGGTCGGCATCGCAGGCGATGTGGACGGTCTGATTGCGGCCCATCCCTCCCTGCGGAGGCATATCGCACCGCAACGGGTAGCGCCAATTCCCAAGCCGGAGCTGGAAAGACTGCTGATGAGCTGCGCTGATAATGCACGCTTGGGTCTGGATCCCGATGCGCTGGATGCGCTTGCAGGAGCAGCGATGGGTTCCCCCTATCATGCGAGACTTTTCGGGATGCAGGCGGCGCTTGTCACGGAAGCAGGCGGACGGGACCGAATGACCCTTTCCGACGTGGAACAGGGTCTTGCATCTGCTCTGGAAGACTGGGCCGAGATGAGCGGGGCAACGCATGCGCTGTTCCGGCGGGTATTGTGGGAAGCCAGCGCCAGCCGGCGCATGATTGCGCTTGCGGGCGTGGCTGCATCGCAAATGTCGATGATTTCCTATGACCGGCTGGTGCGGCTTGGCCATGAAGTGTTGGGCGGCGGGACGGTTAATGAAAGCCAGGCGGCTGACGCGATGCGGCGGCTGGAGCCGGTACTCACATCCGTGCCGGGCGGCGAGCTGTTCATGTTCGAAGACACGCTGGCGCCGCAATTTCTGCTGCTGATGGCGAAGCAGCCAGTGCCTAGCGCGCCCCCTGCCCCGACACCTGCCGAAGAAATGCGGGCCATGCTGAAGGGAGTGGACGGGCTATGACCATGAACCCAATCGATCTGCTGTCCGCAGTGCAGGCCCGCTGGCGGATGGCGGCGGTCATCGGGGGCATATTGTTCCTGATCATCGCGATCGCCGCCTTCAGCCAGCCACGGCAATATATGGGCACGGCATCACTGCTGCTGGACCTGTCGCAAACCGACCCGACCGACACAAATGCGGCGCAGGGAGCGAAGCCCGACACCGATGCGATATTGGGGACCCAGACCGACATCATCCGCAGCGGCAAGGTGATGAATGCAGTCGCCAAGGCGGCCGGCTTCGTCGATGCGCAGCCGGCCGACATGCCAGCCGACGCGCGGGTACAATCGGCAGCCTCGCAGGTTGCCAAGAACATGACGATCACGACCGGGCGGCAGAGCAATGTGCTGCAGATACAGTATCTGGACCCCGATCCGCAGGTTGCCGCGAAGGTCGCCAATCTGATCGCCACTACCTACATGCGCGAGCAGGTGGAACTGCGCGCTTCCCCGGCTCGCGGCTCGGCGAAATGGTTCGATGACCAGACGCAGGAAGTACGCCGCCGCTATGAGATGGCGCAGAAGCGCCTGTCCGATTTCCAGCGGGCGCATGACATCATCGGCCTCAACCGCATGGATCTTGAAGCCGAAAAGCTGAAAAACATGTCCTATCAGCTGACGCAGGCGCAAGCCGAAGCGGCCGCCGCGCGTGGCAAGGCTGGTGCGGGCGCGGTGTCGGACATCGAGGGTTCGCTGATCGTGCAGAACTTGCAGGAGCAGGTCGCGACCCAGTCGGCCAAGGTTTCCGAACTTTCGAAGACGCTGGGACCCAACCACCCCAGCATGACGGCCGCAAACGCCTTGTTGGCGGAGCTTCAGTCCAAACTGGCGGGGGCACGGGCGAGCCAGGCCGGTGCAGTCAGTGCGAACAGCGTGGCTGCGAACCGACGGGAAGGCGATCTCAAGTCCAACCTGTCGGGACAGGAAGACCGCATGATCCGCATGTCGGAGGTGCAGGATCAGCTCATGGTACTCCAACGCGACGTCGATGCGGCGCGGCAGACCTATGACACGGTGCGCCAGCGTTTCAACGAGGCCACCCTGAAGAGCCAGATCTCCCAGCCAAACGCCAGTCCGTTGGACGAGGCCAGCGTACCCCTGCTGCCCGCCAAGCCAAACCTGATGCTGTGGCTGATCGCAGGTATCGCGTTGGGGCTCGTCGGCGGCGTGGCGGCTGTCATCGTCGCCGAAATCCTGAAGCCGCGCGTTCGCTCCGCTGCTGGAGTGGCGCGCGCGACGGAAGTCGAAGTCATTACCGAACTGATGCCGGTCCCGGTCCGGGGCGGCTGGTTCTTCAAACAGCAGGAGGCCGCATGAGACTGCGTTCCACGGCAGGCGCCCCACCCCATATGATGCCGGGCGGTGGCGCAACGGCTGCCTTGCGCCCCCGCGTGCGGGACAATCACAGTTTCGCCAAGCTGGCCGTCGACCATGGATTCCTCGCGGAATCCGATGTGAACCGCGTGGATGCGCATGCCCGGAAACAGGGCCTGCCCTTCCATGAAGCGGCCGTCGAACTAGAGATGCTGGACAGCGAGGCGGCTGGGCTGCTCGCAGCGCTGGCGGGCGGCTTCTCGCTACTGCCGGCGGGAGATCAGCGGATCGACCCGTTCGTGGTCGCCGCGTTCGATCCGGCAAGCCCATATGCCGCCAAGATACGGACGGTTAGGGCCAAGCTGAAGGCTGCGGCCAAAGCTGGCGACCCTTCCTCTCTGCGGCTGGCGGTGCTGTCAGTCGATGCCGGAGACGAAGCGGCGATCATGGCCGCCAACCTGGCGGTGGTCCTCGCACAGATGGACGGCGCAACGATGCTGGTCGACGTGGACATGGGCAATCCGTCGCTCGATCGTCTTTTCCGTGTCGCGAACAAGTCTGGGCTCGCCGAGCAGTTGATGGGCAGCGCGGCGCTGCTCCCGGCCGCCAAAACCGCGATCGAGGGGCTCTGGCTGATGACTGCTGGTCGGGCTTCGGGCAGCGCGTCAAGCATGATCACGCGGGGGCCCCTCGCTGAAACCGCCAATGGCTGGGGGCTAAAGGAAACGTCGATGCTGTTCTACCTTGCCGAGCGCAAGGGTGAGCAGACGCCTTTCGGCAGCATCCTGGCGGGGTTCGACGCCGTCGTCATCGTCGCGCGGCGAGGTGATACCGCAATCGCCGACATGCGACGCATCATCGACGATCTGGACCGGCAGGGCGTGCCGATCGCCGGGACGGTAATCGCATGAGTGCCGAACAGGCGCTGCGCCAGCCCTTTCCTTCGACGGATGGAACGGAGAAAAGCGTGATGGTGGGGGGCGTGCCCGTTTCCACCCTCTCGCTCGATGCGCTGATCAACAAGATGGTGCGCGATGCGCCGCTTCGACGGATGCAGAAGGAAGCGCCCTTGCTGGTGTTCGACTGCAATGGGCAAGGACTGTCCATGAATGCGAGCGATGCAGCATTCCGGGCGGATCTAGCGCAGGCGGACCTGATCCATGCTGACGGGCAGATCATCGTCCTGGCGTCTCGCTGGTTCAGCCAGACGCCGATCGCGGACCGTTCCAGTACGACCGACATGTTCATCGACAGCCTTGGCCGGGCAGCGGAGCATGGCGTGCGCTACTATCTGCTCGGCGGCGAGGAAAAGGTGAACGCCGAATGCGCCCGCCGCATCACCGAGGCGACGCCGGGATTGGAACTGGCCGGACGGCGCAACGGCTTCTGGTCTCGGGAGGAAGAAGACGCGCTGATCGAGGAGATCAACGCGGCTGCGCCCGATGTCCTTTGGGTAGGTACGGGCAAGCCACGCGAGCAGGCATTCTGCGTGCGCAACCGCGACCGGATCAAGGCAGGGTGGATCGTCACCTGCGGCGGACTCTTCAACTATGTGACGGGTGATTATCCGCGAGCGCCGATGTGGATGCAGAATGCCGGGCTGGAATGGCTGCACCGGATGGCGACGCGGCCACGGCAACTCGCCTGGCGCTATATCACGACCAATCCGCATGCCCTGTGGCTGATCTGGAAGCATCGCCATGGCTGATGGCGCGGCGGCGGCGGGCCGCATGAAGAGCCTCGGTAGCCTGTTCGGCCGCTTCGGCCTGGCCAGCCTGTCATCCGCGATCGTTTCGGTCAGCCATCTGGGCGTGCAGCTGTTTTCGATCCATCATCTGGGCACGGCGGCGATCGGGACGCTCGCCTTTCTGCTGGTGATCATCCAGTTCGGCTACAGCCTGTCCAATGCTCTCGTTTCGACGCCCTACACGATTGCGGTCAACCAGGGCGAGGAAGCCGATGGCAAGTCCTTTGACTTCTTCTTCCCGGTGAACTTGTTGCTGGCGCTGAGCCAGGGCCTGATCTGTGCAGGGATAGCATGGGTCACGGCGTCGCCAGCAGCCGCCATAATGTTCGGATTGGCAGGGACATTGTCGCTGATACGCTGGTTCGGGCGGTCCAACGCCTATGCGCATCACACGCCTGCCCGCGCCGCGCGGTCGGACCTTGCTTATGCGGGAACGATTGTCGCCGGACTGCTGATCGCGAGCCGCACCGGCGCGGATCTGGCGAGCATCGGCGGAATGCTAGTCGCGGCGAGCATCGTAGGACTGCTGCCCTTTGGCTTGGCCTATGTGCAACGCCACGTCGCGATGGGTCCAGGCAGGGCGCTCAGCAGCTACCGCCCTGTGTGGCGCGAGCAATCCGGCTGGACACTGGTCGGCGTGCTATCAACGGAAGCGACCTCCAACTCACACAGCTATATCGTCACCTTGCTCGCGGGCCCCGCAGCCTTTGCTCCGGTCGCGGTGGGGATGCTGTTCTTCCGACCGGTGAATGTGTGCATCACAGCGCTCACCCAGTTGGAGCGGCCGCGCATGGCCCGAGCGGTGGCGAATGGCGATCATGACGCAGCAATCAAATCAGAGCGCATCTTCATGGGCGCGCTCGTCTTCCTGTGGGCCGCCACCTGCCTCGTAGCGGCAGTCGTGCTCTTTGGGTTTCCGCAGTTGATCCTGAAGCCCACACTCGATCATGAACTGGTCGCCATCGCAGTGGCTCTCTGCGCGCTTCTTTCGCTGGTCCAATGCGTGCAGACGCCGATGAGCGTGATGACGCAGGCGCGCAAGGCTTTTCGGCCGCTTGCGAGCCAAAGCCTGCGCAGTTGCGGCGTAGGGATTGCGGCCGTGCTGCTGCTGACAATCACGACGGCGCCCATCTTCTCGATCGCAGGCGTGGTCCTGTCACAGCTGGTGATGATGCTCGGCATTTGGCAGCTCGACCGGAAATGGCGTGCTCAGCAAGGAGCGCCGCGCTGATGGCGTCTACCTGGCAACGGATCGGCCATGCCCCTGCCCCCGCCCCTTCTGCCGCCGCGCAGGAGAGCCGGATGGTGGTGGTCGCGCAGATTTTCTATTTCATTTTCCTGATGATGGTCTTCATCGGTCAGCAGCCATTTGCGTCGCGTACGCAGGACGAGCTGGTGGCGATGGCTGCGGACAATGACGGATCGGACCTGTTCAAGCAGGCGCTGTTCATCGGCTTTGCGCTGCTTCTGACGGCGGTGCAGGTGCTGCGCCAGCACCCGTTGAAATACCGATTCACCTTCTGGCCGCTGGCGATCATGCTGGTCTGGTTCCTGATCACATGCAGCTGGGGCGTCGATCCGTTCGTATCCTTCAAGCGGGTGATGCAGCAGTTCATCGTGATCTACATCACCTTCTGCGCCCTTGCGCTGATGGGGCCGGAGCGACTGTTCACAGCGCTGCGATGGGCATTGATCACCTCGCTGCTGATCTGCTGGACCTCGATGCCGCTGACGTCCGCTGCGGTGCATCCGCCGACCGAGAGCGACAAAGCGCTGATCGGCGCATGGCGCGGCTTCTTCTTCCACAAGAACATCGCGGGCGCGGTGATGGCGCTGTGCTTCATCGTGTGCGGCAATGCGTGGATCGACCGGCGCAAATGGTATTATGCGCTGTTCGCGGTCATGGCCTTTGTCTTCGTGATCGGAACGAAGAGCAAGACGTCGCTGGCGCTCTGCGTCGGCATGCTGGCGATCAGCAACATCTATCGCGCGCTCAGCGACAATACGCAGAAGCGAGCCATTCTTCTGCTGATGCTCGGCTTTGGAATGGTCGGTTTCCTGGCCCTCTACATCGCCTATCAACCCACAATCGAGCGGCTGTTTGCCGACCCTACCAGCTTCACGGGACGCGTTTCGATCTGGCGGGTGGTGTTCGATTATCTGGCGGATCACCCCTATCTCGGCGCCGGCTTCGGCGGCTTCTGGCAGGTGGGCGCCAATTCGCCCGCCCACGACTATCTGAACCAGGAGTTCCAGATGCTGACCGCCCACTCGCATGACGGTTATCTGGAGATACTGGTGACAACCGGCCCGCTCGGCCTCGTCATGTTGCTGGTGAGCTTTCTCGCGCTGCCCGCTTATTGGTTCCTCACCGGATCGACCAAGGAAAACCAGCATCTGATGGTGCCAGCCTTCGCGGTCTGGGTGTTCGTCATGTACCAGAATCTGCTGGAAACCTCCTTCTTCGACAAGGACCGGCAGGTCTGGGTGATCTTCCTCGCGGCGGTCGCAACCGCGCATGCAACCTTCAAGGCCAAGCCGCGCCCGCAGTGGCGGCGGCGGCAGCTTGCCTCATCGGAGACGGCCTATGGCTAGGATCACCATCTGCGTCGCAACGTGCAACCGGCCGCAGGGCCTCCGGCGGACGCTGGATTCGATTGCAGCACTCGATACACGGCACAGCATTGAGGTGCTGGTGGCTGACAATGACGCGGATCGCCAGGAAGGCATCGGCGTAGTCGAGCGCCTTGCGTCGCAAGGCTATCGCTGGCCCATCAAGGCCGTGCTTGTGGCGGAGAGAGGCATACCGCTGGTGCGCAATGCGCTGGTGGCGCAAGCCATGGCGCGCCCCGGGATCAGCTATGTCGCGATGCTCGACGATGACGAAGCTGCGTCGCGCAACTGGATTGACGCCATGGTCGACGCGGCCGAACGGTGGAACGCCGATGTCGTCGGTGGCGCGGTGGCGCGCGAGATGGACAGCCACCTTGCCCCTTGGGCTGCGCGGCATCCGTTGCTGCAGGCAAAACGGCGCGGCAAGTCTGGACTGGTAACGCTGGTGGACAGCACTGCCAATGTGCTGATCGCCGCCAACGCATTGCGCCAGATGGGCGAGCGGCCCTTCGACGACCGCATGGCGCTGACCGGCGGGTCGGACAAACAGTTGTTCAGCCGCATGGCCCGTAAGGGCTTCCGCTTCGCCTGGGCCGAAGAGGCGCTGGTGACGGAGTTGATCCCCGCCAGCCGCGTGACGGCCAAATGGCTGCTGATGCGCGGTTATCGCCTGGGCATGACCGACATGATGGTCGAGCGGTTCCACAAGGGCCGGATGCGGACCTTGCTGGGCGAAGCTCCACGCATCGCGGCGGGCGTTCTGGTGGGCACATTAGGCGCGGCAGCAACGCTGGACCGGGGGAAGCGGGTCGTCAGGCTGGGCAAGCTTTATCGGGCGGCGGGCAAGATCGCCGGCATTGCCGGGTTTCAATATGAAGAATATCGAAAGGTGCACGGCGCATGAAAGATGCAGCCCCCTTCTTTTCCGTTGTCATTCCCCTCTACAACCGGGCCGATATCGTCGGCGACACGATCCGGTCTGTGCAGGCGCAGGATTGGCAGGATTTTGAGATCGTCATCATCGATGACGGGTCGCGCGACAATCCCGCGCCGGTGATCGAAGCCATCGGCGACCCCCGCGTGCGTTATATCCGGCAGGACAATGCAGGCGGTGGAGCTGCGCGCAATCGCGGGATCGAAGAGGCGCGTGGACGCCACATCGCTTTCCTCGATTCCGATGATCTCTTTTTGCCAGGCAAGCTGTCAATCATGGCCAACGCACTTGCGGATGATGATGGCCGAACCGTACTTTATTCGCGGATGAAGGTTGATCGCGGGGTCGATCGTTACTGGATCCGCCCCGATCGTGGCATCCGCGATGGCGAGGATGTCGGCGAGTATCTGTTTTGCGCCAATCAATTCATGCAGACATCGACAATGGTCGTGCCCGCCGAACTGGCGCGTAAAGTGCTGTTCGACCCGGCGCTGAAGAAAGGGCAGGACCTGGACTTCTGCGTCCGCCTGCAAGGGGCTGGCGCGCGTTTCCGGATGATCGAACAGCCACTCACGGTATGGCTGGATGCTACCGAAGCGGGCCGCACCTCCTATGTCCGGGGCTATGAAACCTCGCTCGACTGGCTCGACCGCTGCGGCCATATGCTGACGGATCGCGCGCGGCGGGGCTATCGCGCTACGGTGCTCGCCTACCACATGGCGCCAGTGCGGCCGGTAATGGCGTTACGCGACCTTATCGTCGGGCTGTTGGCAGGCGGAGTGCCACCTAGGGTAGTCGCCCGGCAGGTGCTGCGCTCCTATCTGCCCAAGCCGCTCTACCGCTCGCTGGTCAATGGGTTCGTGCTGCGCTTCGGCAAGGGCGAAGCGGCGCATGGCGGGGCGCAGTCGTGATGAGCGCCTGGCAACCCCCATCGCAGCTGCAAGCTGCCGTCGCCCAGCCCGTCTTTTCCATCGTAATCCCCACCTATCAGCGGCGCGATGCGGTCGTCGCGGCCGTGCTCTCAGCCCTGGAGCAAAGCATTGCCGTCATCGAGGTGATCGTCATCATCGACGGATCGACTGACGGCACGGAATTAGCGTTGCAGGCGATCAAGGACCCGCGCCTTAAAATCATCGTGCAGCAGAACAGAGGCGCGTCTGCCGCCCGCAATGCAGGGATCGACCATGCCCGCGGGCGCTATATCGCTTTCCTGGATTGCGACGACCGCTTCCTGCCGCATCATCTCGCGGACCTCCTGCCGTTGCTGGAGGAGAGCGATGACGTCGTCGCCTATGCGCAGGTGCTGGCCGACCGGGGTGGCGGGCGTAATTTCCTTAAGCCTCCGCGCGCGATCGCGCAGCATGAACGAGTTGACCGCTATCTGATGTGCGATCGCGGGTTCATCCAGACGAGCAGCGTGGCGCTTCGCCGCTCCCTCGCGGAAAAGGTCCGCTATCGCGAGGATGTAAGGTTCGGCGATGACACGGACTTCGCTTTGCGCCTGTCGCTGGCGGGCGCGCGTTTCGTCATGGCGGACCGGCCGGGGACCATCTGGGCGGACAGGCAGGCGCAGGACCGATTGTCGCAGGTGCGCGGCAATATCGGAAATCTGTCTTGGCTCGTCGACCTGCGGCCGCATATCTCGCCGCAGGCCTTTTCCGGCTACATGGGTTGGCACGCAGCGAAGAGCATCTGGCCGACGAGTCGCAGCCGCGCGATCCGTTATTATCTCGCAGCGCTGCTCCGTGGCGCCTATGGGCCGCGTTTGGCGGGTGCGGTGCTGATGCAGATCATCCTCCCTGATGCCTTGTATCGCCGCATTTGCGATCGCTGGATCGACTTCACACGAATGTTGATCGGCCGGAGGCAAAGACTGTGAGGCGGCGCGATTTCCTTGCAGGCGCGGCTGCGCTGGCCGCCTGTTCGCCCCTGCCCCCCGGCGTCGCGCGGGATGTCTCTCGCTACGGCCTTGCGCAGCATGCGCGCCGGTCTGGCCGCCATTTCGGCGCGGCCGTCAAGTCGCGGTTGCTGCGGGAAGACGCAGCTTTTCGTGCCGCGATCGCTCGGGAATGCGACATGGTCGTCCAGGAATATGAACTCAAGCGCGGCACCACCGAGCCGAAGCCCGGCAAATATGATTTCAGCGGCGCAGACCAGATCATCGATTTCGCCCAAGAACATGGCATGCGCGCACGCGGGCATGCGCTGGTCTGGTATGCGGCCAATCCTCCTTGGCTGGAGCCTGCGCTGAAGGCCGCGAACAACGGCCGGGATCGGCAGCGCTTGATGACCAGCTACATCGATGTGGCGATGCGCCGCTATGCCGGGCGGATAAGCGAATGGGACGTCGTCAACGAGGCGATCGAACCCAAGGAAGGCCGCGCGGATGGCATGCGGATGGGCAGCATGTGGATGAAAGCGCTGGGCGAACATTATATCGACACCGCATTTCACATGGCGCGGGAGACGGACGGGCGGGCGACATTGTTTCTGACGGATTTCGGTCTGGAACATGACTCTCCACGCTGCGAGCGACGGCGTACAGCGATGCTGAAATTGTTGGACCGGCTGCTCGGGCGCGGCGTGCCGATCGACGCCATCGGGATCCAGGGGCATCTGAAACCCTATAAGGAGCAGTTCAATGAGCGGCAGTTCGCCGACTTCCTGCGCACCTTGAGCGGCTACGGCCTTAAGCTATCCATCACCGAATTTGACGTTGCCGACCGTGGCGGCCCGCCGAGCCCTGAAAAGCGCGACCGGGAAGTCGCCTCCGTAGCGAAGGCTTTTCTGGACGTGTCGCTCGACAATCCCGCCATGGGGTCGATTCTCTGCTGGGGTCTGTCGGACCGCTATTCCTGGCTGTCCAATTTCCCGGAATATAAATGGCCTGACGGCCAATTGTCGCGCGGACTGCCGCTTGACGCGCGGATGGGCCGCAAACCGCTATGGGATGCGATCGCCGCTGCCTTCGATGCCGCGCCTGTTATCGGGAGGCGCAGCGCATGAGAGTGGCGTCACTTACCGGGCTGCGCGGGGTCGCTGCCGTTTCGGTGCTGCTGTACCATATCCCGCATCAGCCAGCTTTCGCTCAGTTCGCCATCCCCCTCTTCTCGCGGGCCTATCTGGCGGTTGATCTGTTCTTCATTCTCAGCGGGTTCGTGATTTCCTATGGCTATCACGATCGAGTGGTGAAGCATTTGGGGACGTCGAGTTATATCGACTTCCTGGTCAACCGCATGGCTCGCGTCTGGCCGCTGCACCTGATCGTGACCCTGGTGTTCGGATTGCGCATCCTGCTCAATGTCTCGGGCAACCAGTCTATCGACCTGACAGCTGCGAATATCGTCAGCAACCTCTTCATGGTGCAGAGCTGGGGCTGGGGCACGCAGCCGATTGCAGGCAATAGCTGGTCGGTGAGCACCGAAGTTGCCGCTTATCTTATCTATCCCCTAATCGCGATCATCGCCTTCTCCCGCTGGGCATGGGCGCAGGCGGCGTTGTGCATCGGGCTGCTGGCGCTGGTCGCTTCATCGGGACTGGGCTCCAGCGGGCCGCTGGATGTCAATGACAGCGACAGCGTGCTTACGCTGCTCCGTTGCCTCGCCGGCTTTTCCTTGGGCGTGCTGACCTTCCGGGCTGCGGACAAGCCCTGGTGCAGGGCGCTGATCGATCGTCGGGGTGGCTTCGCGCTGGTTTGCGGCCTGATTGCGCTGGCGCTGCTGCTGCCTGGTGCAGATGTGCTGGTGGTCTGTCTGATGCCTGCACTGGTATTGAGCTGCTATTATGACGGGGCTGCAGCGCGGGCGGTGATGGCCAATCCGCTGAGCTTCCATCTCGGGCTGATCAGCTACTCCATCTATCTTTGGCATCCACTGGTACGCGACGTCGCCGCGCGCGCGATGGGCGTGGCGCAGCGGCATGGGATTGTCGGCTTTGACGGGCTGTTCGTGGCTGGAATGCTTGGCGCGACTTGGCTGATCTGTTGGGTAAGTTATCTGCTGATCGAAGTACGCGGGCACCAACTGATCAAATGGCTGCAGCGCGGCAGGCCGGAGCGGCCGCGCGTTGTCGAGGCCGCGGCGCCATGACCACAGGCAAGGCAATCTGGATCGCCATACCGACCTTCCGGCGCCCGGCGGAACTGCACCACCTGCTGGTGACGCTCGCAGCCATGCTGGACCGACGCGACGTCATGCTGCTGGTCGCGGACAATGATGGCGAAGCGCAGCAAGGGGCCGCTGTCGTGCAAGCGTTGCAGGAGGAAGGCTATCCGCTTCCCCTCATGCTGCTGCCGGTGCATGAACCGGGTCTCTGTGCTGTGCGCAATGCGATATGCGCGGCCGCGATGGCCGATCCAGCAATGCGCTTCATCGCGATGATCGATGATGACGAGTGGCCTCAGCCAGGATGGCTGGACGCGCTGCTCACCTGTCAGGCGCAGGTGGGCGCCGACGTCGTCGCTGGCCCCGTTGATTTTCATTTCACCGGCGCCCCACCGCGTTGGGCGCGCCAAACGCTCGTGTTCAGGCCGGAACAGCGTGCCTGGGGCGCAACGGATATGCTGTGGGCAAGCAATAACCTGCTAGTGAGCCGGAGAGCATTGGAGCTCATCAAGCGCCCCTGGTTCGACATGCGCTTCAACCGCAGTGGCGGCGAGGATCTAGATTTCCTGGCGCGCCTGCGGGAAGCGGGCGCACGTTTCGCATGGTCTCCCCAAGCGCGGGTGAGTGAATGGGTGCCTGCCGAGCGCGCGAAGCTTTCATGGGTATTGAAGCGTATGTGGCGGATCGGTTTCACCGAGACGCTTGCCCGCCGAAAGCAGCGGCCTGGCCATGTGGGACAGATGATATTGCTTGGCCGGACCTTGGGGGTCCTGACGATCCGGACCGCTGGGCTTGCAGCGCTCCTGCTGCCCGGCACGCGCCGTGTGGACATTGCCGGGCAGTGGATCAAATGCTGGGGACGCCTTTATGCCCTCTCGGGCGGCGCCCACAGCCATTATGGCGCGCTATAGATGCGGAAGCTCTTGATGACCATGTCGCCCGAGCCGTCATCATAGGCGCTGTTGGCTTTCACTGCCACGTCCATGATGGGATACCAGCGATGGCCCTGGAAGGGATTCACCGACTGGTAGGTCTCCACACCATCAACGAACCAGGTGATATAGTCCCGCTGGATGTCCACTGCGAAGCGATGGAAGTCCTGGGAATAGCCCTTGAGCCCATAAGCCTGTTCGGTCTGGATGGTGACGCCCCGCTGAAAACTCCGCACGCCGCCTGAGCCGCCATGGATGGTTTGCCCGATATGCCGGTCGAAATCCCAATAGCTCTGGTAGCCAAAACCTTCATAAATATCGATTTCGGGTGGCCAGCCGCTGGTCGAGATCAGCCAGAATGCGGGCCAGGAGCCTCGGCGGTTCGGCATCTTGGCCTCCCATTCATATTGGCCATAACCAATTTGCGAGGCGAGGAAGTTGCGGCCATCCAGTACCGATGCGCCATAGTACCAGTTTTGCCCTTCATAATAGATCGGCGTTTTCAGCTTCTGGCTGTGCAGGACCAACCCCTGCGTACCCCAATAGACTGGCCCTTCGACCCCGGGGAAAATGCTGGAATCGAGGTACAGACCAGTCTCGCCATTGGCGACCTGGGTCCGGCCATGCGACAGCGACGTCGCCCAGCGATCCCAGCCCCCGTCCGGCGAACGTTTATGGGTTTCCTTCTTGAGTTCGAACTGAAGCGTGCCCGTGGCGGCAAACGTCCGCGGTTGACGGAAGGCCCCGCTCGCCTTCGCGGTCGGCGTGACGCTGCTCGTTGCCGTGATGGTGGCGAGCGACTGGCCCTGCAACCCACCCCAAGGCGCCTCGCGCAGCTTGAGCTGGAATTGCTGGCCCTCCGCAGCGCTGATGATAGGGACCTCCACCGTCTGGACGAGTGGATCCCCCGGGCGGAAGATCACGACCGTATCGACCGTCTGGTAATTATAGCCCGACAGCGCGCGTAACATGCCCGATCCGTTGACAGTGATGATACGAGCAATGATCGTGTTCGGCGTCGGACGATCCAGGGTCACCGGCACGTAGGCGGTGCCGCTGCCTGGATGAACAGTGGCATTGCCGAGTGAAAGCGTGGCCTTCTCCGGCAATTTTGTGCCACTCGCGAAATCAAACGTCGAAAAGCTGGATGTGATCGTCGCAGTCGTGCCGCTCGTTGGCGAAGTCGTGGAAGTTCCTGTTCCAGCTTCGACGGAGCCGAGTAGAGTCGTAGTCGATCCTGTTGCCGTTCCCGTTGTTGTCGATCCAATGGAAAGAATGGTCGCAGCCCCCGCCGCCGCCACGCAAAAAATCGATATTCCGGCTCCAACCATGGAGCCGGTCAGCCTGATATTCATGTTTGCAACCCCCGCTATTTAGCCCCTTTAGGGTCCTATAGGGAGGTTAACAAAATCTTCCGGTCAAGCACGGCTCACCGCAAAGCCGCAGCATTTGCGATGAGCCGCTGCCAAGGATTATTCCGCCGCCTGGATCAATGGTTCAGGCTCTGGGGTCGCGCCGCGACCAACGCTGACATAAGCGAAACCGGCGGCCTCAGCATCTTCGCAACGGTAAATGTTGCGCAGGTCAACCAAGCCATCGCCGCTCATCACGGATCGCAAACGCGGTAAGTCGAGCGCCCGCAGCGCGTCCCATTCCGTCACGATCACTACAGCTGCTGTTCCTTCAGCGGCAGCGTAGGGGTTGGCGCAAAATTCCACGTCGTGCAGCATCGTCCGCGCGGCATCCATCCCTTCGGGATCATAAGCACGCACCTGCGCGCCCGCGTCCTGGAGGGCCTGTATAATCGAGAGCGACGGCGCATCGCGCATGTCGTCCGTGTTTGGTTTGAAGGTAAGACCTAGCACCGCGATGCTCTTGCCACGGACCGAACCGTTGCATACCGCCACGACCTTGCGGGCCATTGCGCGCTTGCGGCTTTCGTTGATGGCGACAGTAGTTTCGATAAGGCGGATCGGCGCGCCTGCATCCTCCGCCGTCTTAACCAGCGCCAGTGTGTCCTTGGGAAAGCAGGAACCACCATAACCGGGACCGGCGTGCAGGAACTTGCTGCCGATCCGGTTGTCGAGACCGATCCCGCGAGCAACCTGCTGCACGTCAGCTCCGACATGTTCGCACAACTCGGCGATTTCGTTGATGTAAGTGATCTTCATCGCCAGGAAGGCATTCGCGGCATATTTGATCAACTCGCTCGTGCGACGGCCGGTGAACTGAATCGGCGCCTGATTGAGATAGAGCGGGCGATAGACTTCTTCCATCGCGGGACGAGCCCGATCATCCTCTATGCCGATGACGATCCGGTCTGGACGCTTGAAGTCCTGGATTGCCGCACCTTCCCGCAAAAATTCCGGATTAGAAGCGACGGCAAACTGAGCCGAGGGATTGGTTTCCCGGATGATGCGGTCAACCTCGTCCCCAGTGCCGACCGGAACAGTGGATTTGGTCACGACGACAGTAAAGCCGTTTAGCGCCGATGCGATCTCCCGCGCAGCATCATAGACATAGCTGAGATCAGCATGCCCATCGCCCCGGCGGGCAGGCGTACCTACCGCGATGAATACGACGTCAGCTTGCGCCACCGACGCGGCGAGGTCGGTTGTGAAGGTCAGCCGGCCTCCCTTTACATTGCGCGCTATCAGGTCTGCTAAGCCAGGCTCATAGATCGGCACTCCGCCGTCGCGAAGAACGGCGATCTTCGATGCATCCTTGTCTACGCAAATGACATCATGGCCAAAGTCCGCAAGGCATGCGCCAGACACCAGTCCGACATAGCCCGATCCGGTCATCACGATCCGCATCACCTATTCTCCTTCTAAAAAGCGGCACATCCCTGGAAACCGGTCCGTCGAAGCAGGACGCACGAAGCCGCCCGCAGAATTGCGGAAGAACTCGGCTCAGCCATTCGCCATTGACCGGGCTCGGGTTTGAAGCCCAACGACCCATGCTGTTTTAGCCAGCAATTGATGCAGCGCAGCATAGCGCGCCCCATGCTCCTCATGCAACACGGCCTACCGCTCTCGCACCACATATGGACGCGGATCAGGGACTTACAGAGCCGCTGGTGAGTGACGACGGAAGACCACGGAACTCGTCACCAGCGGTAGCAGGAACTCCCGACTGGACGATTAATCAAGAAATGCCAGCTTCGCCCGAGCGGATTTGGAAGCGCCTAAATCCCGCCAGCGACCACCGGCCATCCCCCCTGCTCCAGCCCAGCGCTAAGGTCAGCGACGCAACGGTCGAGTTCAGCTGCATCCGTTGAGCGGATGACGAAATTCGCGCCTGTCCGCCCTTCACGAAAAAAGGGATAGCTGCCGATCTGACAGCCTTCATGCGCGCGTTCGGTAGCCGCAAGGAGGTCCGCTATCTCGCTTTCCGCGACCCAGCAGCCGATCTGCGCCGAAAGCACCGGCTGGCCGCCCTCTAGCGTGCCGGTCAGCGTATCGAGCATGCCTGCCGTGATATGCGGGACCCCGGCCATGATGAAGATATTGCCGTGGCGGATGCCAGGCGCGCCCGACATGCGATTTTCGATCAGGCTGGAGCCGGCGGGCACTCGTGCCATACGCAAGCGGGCGTCGGTTAGGCCACCGCGTGTCTCATAATAGCCCTGCAGCATGGCGCGCGCTTGAGGATGGATTTCCACATCCACCTCCAGTGCCCGGGCGATCGCATCGACGGTGATGTCGTCATGGGTCGGGCCAATGCCTCCGGTCGTGAACAGATAATCATAGCGCACCCGCAGCGTGTTCACGGCTTCGACAATCGCATCACTGTCGTCGGCAACCACGCGGACCTCGCGCAGGCGGATGCCCTGCACGTTGAGCCAGGAGGCGATCTGGGAGACATTCTTGTCCTGCGTGCGGCCGGACAGAATTTCGTCTCCAATAACGATCAGCGCGGCTGTCCAGATGCGTTCGGGTGCTGGCATGAGGCTGGCCATAGCCTCTGCATGTCCTGCTGCCTAGCCCGGTGCGAACGGGGCCTCGCAATATCCGGTTCGGCCGCTTATAATCACTTGTATGACCGAATATATGACGATGACGGCGGACGCGCCGATTTCCCGATCGACGGCGATCAAGCTCTATGACACGGCAGGTTTTGAGGGCATGCGTAAGGCCGGGCGGCTAGCTGCCGAAATATTAGATGCGCTGGTTCCCCATGTGATGCCCGGCGTGGCCACCAGCGAGCTGGACGATATCGTCCGCCGCATGACGCTGGACGGCGGCGGGGTGCCCGCCACTCTGGGTTATCGCGGCTATACGCACAGCTGCTGTATCTCGCTCAACAATGTCATCTGCCATGGAATTCCGGGCGAACAGAAGCTGAAGGAAGGCGATATCCTGAACATCGATGTGACGCCGCTGGTCGATGGCTGGCATGGCGATACAAGCCGGATGTTCATTGTCGGCGAGACCAGCATCAAGGCGCGGCGGCTGGTGGAGGTGACTTACGAATGCCTGATGCTGGGCATCGAGCAGGCTAAGCCAGGCAACCATCTGGGCGACATCGGCTACGCGATCCAGAAGCATGCGGAGAAGCATCGCTATGGAGTGGTACGCGATTTCTGCGGCCATGGGCTGGGGCGCGTGTTCCATGACAGCCCGGAGGTCGTCCATGTCGGTCGCCCCGGCACCGGCCCAGAGCTGCGCCCGGGCATGTTCTTTACCATCGAACCAATGATCAACATCGGCAAGCCCGGTGTGAAGATGATGGAGGATGGCTGGACCGCCGTTACCCGCGACCGCACTCTCTCGGCGCAGTTCGAACATAGTATCGGTATCACAGAAACGGGCTGCGAAATCTTCACAAAGAGCCCTGCCGGGTTGGATGCGCCGCCCTATTGAACGGGCGTCAAGCTGCCCAAAAAACAGGCACCATGTGATTATCTTGCCATGATTTCGGGCAATATGGACAAAGATTGCCGCATCGCCGAAAGCGGGACTTAGCGATTCGCCAATTGGCACGGTAATTGATTGTCGCAAGGGACGGCGCATGTCTCGGGGGGCATGATGATCGTCGCTGGAACGAAGGACTGGACGGCGGGGCATCCCGTCATAAAGCGCGCGCGTGGGTTGGGATTAAAGTGATGAAAAAGATCGAAGCGATCATCAAGCCGTTCAAGCTCGACGAAGTGAAGGAAGCCCTGCACGAGGTAGGCGTGTCCGGCATCACCGTCACCGAAGCGAAGGGATTTGGGCGCCAGAAAGGGCACACCGAACTCTATCGGGGCGCTGAATATGTCGTCGACTTCTTGCCCAAGGTGAAGCTGGAGGTCGTCGTCGATGACTCGCTAGCTGACCGCGTGGTGGAGGCGATCTCCGCCGCGGCGCAGACGGGACGGATCGGTGACGGCAAGATCTTCATCACCGCGATCGAAGGCGCGGTGCGCATCCGCACCGGCGAGCGCGACAGCGACGCCATCTAAAAACGCGACACTCCGTTTTCCGGCGGCTTCGCAAGAGGCCGGCGTATTGCAACATCCACTACCCCTTCGGGGGGGTATTTTTGAGAGAAGGGCAAGTTCACATGGCTAACACGCCAAAAGACATCCTGAAGATGATCGAAGAAAAGGAGATCGAATGGGTCGATGTCCGCTTCACCGATCCCAAGGGCAAGTGGCAGCACCTGACCATGGTCGCTTCGGTGCTGGGCGAGGATGAACTGACCCAGGGCCTGATGTTCGACGGCTCGTCGATCGAAGGTTGGAAGACGATCAACGAATCGGACATGATCCTGAAACCCGACCTGGACGCCGTCTATGTCGATCCGTTCAGCGCGACCCCGATGCTGATCCTCTTCTGCGACATCGTCGAACCCGACACCGGCGAACTCTACAGCCGCGATCCGCGTTCGACCGCGAAGCGCGCGGAAGCCTTTGTTAAATCGGCTGGTTTTGGCGACACCGTCTATGTCGGCCCCGAAGCCGAATTCTTCATGTTCGACGACGTCCGCTTTGAGAATGACTATTCGCAGAGCTACTTCAAGATCGACGATATCGAACTGCCGACCAATACCGGCAAGGAATATGAAGGTGGTAACCTTGGTCACCGTCCGCGCGCAAAGGGCGGCTATTTCCCCGTCGCTCCAGTCGATCCGGCCACCGACATCCGCGCCGAAATGGTTTCGACCATGCTCGAAATGGGCCTGCCCTGCGACAAGCATCACCATGAAGTCGCCGCTGCCCAGCACGAACTCGGCCTGACGTTCGGCACGCTGGTCCAGACCGCCGACCGCATGCAGATCTACAAGTATGTCGTGTGGAACGTCGCCCAGGCCTATGGCAAGACTGCGACCTTCATGCCGAAGCCGATCGCGCAGGACAATGGTTCGGGCATGCACACCCACATGTCGATCTGGGAAGGCGGCAAGCCGCTCTTCGCGGGCGAAGGCTATGCCGGTCTGTCCGACACCTGCCTCTACTTCATTGGCGGCGTCATCAAGCACGCCAAGGCCCTGAACGCCTTTACCAACCCGACCACCAACAGCTACAAGCGTCTGGTGCCGGGCTTCGAAGCGCCGGTTCTGCTGGCCTATTCGGCTCGTAACCGTTCGGCATCCTGCCGCATCCCGTACGGCGCCGGCGCCAAGGCGAAGCGGGTGGAATTCCGCTTCCCCGACGCGATGGCCAACCCCTATCTTTGCTACTCGGCCCTGCTGATGGCAGGTCTCGACGGCATCGAGAACAAGATCCATCCGGGCGCCGCGATGGACAAGAACCTGTACGACCTGCCGCCGGAAGAACTGAGCCAGGTGCCGACCGTGTGCGCTTCGCTGCGTGAGGCACTCGACTCGCTGGCCGCCGACCACGACTTCCTGCTGAAGGGCGACGTGTTCACCAAGGATCAGATCGAAGCCTATATCGAACTGAAGTGGCCGGAAGTGTACCGTTGGGAAATGGCTCCCTCGCCGGTCGAATTCGACATGTACTACAGCGCCTGATTTCGTTCAGGAACTGCAAGAAACAAGGGCCCGGTCGCGAAAGCGGCTGGGCCTTTTTCCTGCTCTCCTAAAGCGGTCTGAGCGTCCCCAGTTCGCTACTATTGTCTACTCCTCTTCCGTTCGGAAGAGAGGGTACCGAGCGGCGGTACAGCCCGCAAAGAAAAGCACAATTGCGAAAGGGCATCCGCCTCTCCCTCGCCCTATAGAGGGAGAATGGCTGGACGCGGCCAGAACCTGAAGACGGGGGTGAGTCACCGTGTCAGCGAACCGAAGAGAAGCTAACTCCGCTTGCCCATCCCAAGCTCCTCCGCTGAACGGGAAAGGCTACGAGCGAAATCCACGCCCGCTTCGCCCTGCCTCACCGCAGACAGCTATCCAACCCATCCCGCTGCACAATACCAATCCGGCTGGTGATGCTGTTCCCGTAGCGCCGGGTAAATCCCGTGGGCGCAATTGCAGCGCGCTTCTTGGGCAACGGCAGCACCGCGGCGATCTTCGCTGCCTCCGCTCGGGTGAGTTGGCCCGCGCCATGATGAAAATAGCGCATCGCTCCCGCCTGCACCCCATAGGTGCCGATGCCGGTCTCCGCGACGTTCAGATACACTTCCATGATCCGCCGCTTGCCCCATATTGCTTCGATCAGCATCGTGAACCAGGCCTCAAAACCCTTTCGAATGAAGCCGCCACCTTGGAACAGGAAGACATTTTTCGCTGTCTGCTGACTGATAGTCGATCCGCCGCGGATGCGCCCGCCGCTGGCATTATGGCGCATCGCCTGAGCGATTGCGACCGCGTCGAAACCATGGTGGCTGCAAAAGCGGCTGTCCTCGGCCGCGATCGCTGCTCGCGCCATGTCGGGATCAATCTCGTCCAGGCTGACCCAGTCCTTGGTGATGCCATTCGGATCGAACAGCATGGTCAACGTCACCGGTGGCGGCACAAAGCGATATATCAGCGCGAAGAGCAGCGACAGCGCGATAAAGCCGCCGATGACCTTGAAAATGATGGAAATCCAACCGGAACGGCGGCGGGGAGCGGCAGAGGAAGGACTCATGCGCCCGTCGTAACGCGATCGCGCGTGCGTTCAAGCGGCACAATGCAAGTGGCTCATCCCTCATTGACGTACGCGTCAGAGAGCATCCGTGCTATGCTGCTTGAAAAGGGTCGCTGCTGCCTCGCCAAATGCCTGCTTGATGCAGAGGAGAGTTTATGCGGTCCGATATTTCACCCGCCTACATTCTGCAAATCGGCATGGGGTTCTGGGCCTCCAGAACATTGCTCAGCGCGGTCGAACTTGGCCTGTTCACGGAACTCGCTGAAGGCCCGAAGACGGGGGTCCAGTTGGAGCAGGCGTTAGGTCTGCACCCACGCGCGACCTATGATTTCCTTGATGCCCTGGTCTCGCTTGGGCTGCTTGACCGTGAGGGCGATGGCCCGGAAGGGGTTTATGCCAATACGCTGGCAACCGCAGCCTTTCTTGACCGGAGAAGTCCGGAATATATCGGCGGCATCCTTGAGATGGCTGCAGGCCGCCTTTTCCGCTTTTGGGCGGACCTCACCACCGCGCTAAAGACCGGGAGGCCCCAGAATGAGATCAAACTGGCTGGCCGGTCGATGTTCGACACTCTCTATGCCGAGCCCGCACGGCTCGAACAGTTTATGGATGCCATGAGCGGCGTCTCGATGGCGAACTTCGAAACCTTCGCGCAAAAATTCGACTTCAGCCCCTATCGCACGCTTGTCGATATAGGCGGGGCGACGGCGCAACTTTCCTGCTTCGTCGCGGGGCATCAGCCCCATATGCGCTGCGCCTCCTACGACCTGCCCGTCGTTCAGCCCATTGCAGAGCGGCGCATCAGCGAAGCCGGATTGGGTGAACGGGTCAAAGCAGGATCGATAGACTTCTTCGACGATGAATTTCCCAACGCAGACATCATTACCAAGGCATGATCCTGCACGACTGGAATCTCGACGCGAAGAAGATGCTCATCGCGAAGGCGTATCGCGCGCTACCGGATGGCGGCGCCTTCGTAGCGATCGAAAATATCATCGATGACGACCGGCGGCAGAATGTCTTCGGGCTGCTGATGTCGCTCAACATGCTGATCGAATTCGGCGAAGCATTTGACTTCACCGGCGCCGATTTCAGCCAATGGTGCCTTGAGGCAGGCTTTTCCCGTTGTGAGATCATGCCGCTGGTCGGCCCGGCAAGTGCTGCCATCGCCTACAAATAGAACCGAGAAAAAAGCCCCGGATCATTCCGGGGCTCCTTCATTTCACATTAGGATGATCAGGCCAAAGCCAAACGTATCTTGCCGATCCGGTCGCCAGCTATGCGCATCATCGCCTTCTGCAACTTCTCAAAGGCCCGCACCTCGATTTGGCGCACGCGTTCGCGCGAGACGCCATAGACCTGGGATAGTTCCTCCAGCGTCTTGGGCTCTTCAGCCAAGCGCCGCTCGGCCAGGATGTGCTTTTCCCGGTCATTGAGGTCGTCCATTGCCTCGACCAGCATGTCGTGACGCAGAGTCTTTTCCTGCTCGTCCGCAACGCGCTCGTCCTGCAACGGATCGGTGTCGGCCAGCCAATCCTGCCATTGACCTTCGCCATCTTCACGCATCGGAACGTTGAGCGAGGTATCTCCGCCCATCGCCATGCGGCGGTTCATGGAGATAACGTCTTCCTCGGTCACGCCCAGATCGGTCGCGATCTTCTTGACGTCATCGGGATGCAGGTCACCGTCCTCGAACGCTTCGATGTTATTCTTCATCCGGCGAAGGTTGAAGAATAACTTCTTCTGCGCCGCGGTGGTGCCCATCTTCACAAGGCTCCAGCTACGGAGGATGAATTCCTGGATGGACGCACGAATCCACCACATGGCGTAGGTCGCTAGGCGGAAGCCACGATCGGGCTCGAACTTCTTTACACCCTGCATCAGGCCGATATTGCCTTCGCTGATCAATTCGCTCACCGGCAGGCCGTAACCGCGATAGCCCATGGCGATCTTTGCCACCAATCGCAGGTGCGACGTCACCAGCTGCGCAGCCGCCTCGGGATCCTGATGTTCAGCATAACGCTTGGCGAGCATATATTCCTGCTCGGGAGCCAGAATCGGAAACTTGCGGATTTCCGATAGATAGCGGTTGAGGCTGGCTTCACCGCCCAGCGTCGGCACCGCGGGGACATTGCTTTTATCAGCCATGTCGCTTCACCCTTCCTTTCATGCGCGGCGGGACCCAGAAGAGGCGTCCGATGCACCGTCGCAAACTTGTCAAAACCTATACGAGAAGCTCGCTTAACAGTTCCTGCATGTCGGTAGGCAGTGCACTGTCAAAGCTGAGTTTTTGCCCCGTTACCGGATGTATGAACCCCAGCCGTTTCGCGTGCAATGCCTGCCTTTTGAAACCCAGCGTTTCCAGTATTGATTTGAAACCTTTTCTGTCTCTACCGTAAACCGGGTCGCCAATCAAGGGGTGTCCCAGATGCGCCATATGCACGCGAACCTGGTGTGTCCGCCCGGTTTCCAGCCTGCATTCGACCAACGCTGCTCCACGAAGCCGCTCCAGCACACGATAATGGGTCACAGCATGCTTGCCACGCCCTTCGCGATGCACGGCCATCCTCTTGCGATCGGCGTCCGAACGGCCGATCCATGTATCGATCGTCCCGGCAGCGGGCTGTGGTATGCCAAAGACAATCGCAGAATAGAGGCGATCGATGCTGTGCGTCTTGAACTGCTGCGCAAGGCCCTCATGAGCCTTATCCGATTTAGCAACGACCAAAAGGCCGGAAGTATCCTTGTCGATGCGATGGACGATGCCAGGACGCGCTACGCCGCCGATCCCGGATAGCTGCCCTCGGCAGTGATGCAGCAGGGCGTTGACCAGCGTACCGTCCAGGTTGCCCGCCGCCGGATGCACGACCAGCCCAGCGGGCTTGTCCACTATGATCAGGTCGGCATCTTCATGCACAATATTGAGCGGAATGTCTTGTGCGATGGCTTCGGCTTTGACTGGCGGGGGCAGCGCGATAGCGAAAGCCTGTCCAGCCGCTACCTTCATCGACGGATTGAGTGCGCGGCCCTGTGCCGTCACCTGACCTTCGACAATCAGGCTCTTCAACCGCTCGCGCGAAAGCTCCGGCAGCAGATCGGCCAACGCCTTGTCGAGCCGAAGCCCATGCTGCGCTGCGCCGATCGTCGTTTCGATGATGGAATCCCCCGAACCCATTGAGTAAGCATGTAGGAATGAAGGTCGGAATTTCAAGGTCGCTGCTGGAACAAATCATGTCCTTTGCGGCAGCGGACGATAGAGAAGTTTGCGGACTGCTCCTCGGCGAGCTCGGTCGTATCAAGGAAATCCGTCCAGCCCTCAATGTCGCTGCTGATCCCGCGCGGCATTTCGAGTTGGACCCCGCGACTCTCCTCGCCGCGCACAAGGCTACCCGCGCCGGCGGGCCCACTATTCTCGGCCATTATCATTCTCATCCCTGCGGCCTTGCCGAGCCTTCCGCCACGGATGCGGCCAGCGCCGCGCCCGATGGCAGCCTCTGGCTCATCATCGGTCGGGGTGAAGCGCGCCTATGGATTGCGGCCGCTGGCCAAGGCGGCGGGGCGAGCTTCATCCGCGGCTTGCTCGATATCATGTGAGGCAAAGGCGGCAGGCCGGGGTTGCATCATCCAGCCGGGCAGCGCATTAGCCTGTCATCCTTCCAGTTTTCACCGGCGGCAGCATCCTTCATGACCAATCCGACCGACAGCATCGAATTTGCCAGCCTGCTCTGTTCACGTCTCTGTCACGATCTGTTGAGCCCCGTGGGCGCGCTCAACAACGGGCTGGAGCTTATGGCGGATGAGACCGATCCGGAAATGCGCCAGCGCTGCCTCGACCTACTGGGCGATAGCGCCAAGACTTCGGCCAACAAGCTTAAATTCTTCCGCTTGGCTTTCGGTTCGGCGGGCGGTTTTGGCGATGCCGTTCCCACGCACGAAGCCCGTGTGGCGATCGAAGGCATGTTCGCCCAATCAGGCAGGGTGAAGATAGGCTGGCTTGTCGAGGATGACATGCTCGACAAGTTGCCTGTCAAGGTCCTGCTGAATCTCGCCCTGATCGCTGGCGACGCACTGGTGCGCGGCGGCCAATTGGATATCGGCGCAGAAAAGCGGCCGGGGGTGACGGAGATCGTGGTGCGAGCGGAAGGGCCCAAGCTGGTGCTCGACCCGGACCTGCGCTCAGCGCTTGCAGGCACGCTTCCCGTCGAGGGCCTCGCCTCCCGCACAGCTGCGGCCTGGATGGTCCGTAGTCTAGTGACGAACGTTGGCGGCGAAATCGCTCTTTCCCCTGCAGGTGAGGCGGTGCTGCTGTTTGGCGCGTCGATCCCCGATCAAGGCTAGTCTTCGGCTGCTGCACCCTGTCCGCTGGGTCGATCCCACCTTTCATAATCGCATTGCACCAGAGAAGCGCCTCTCAGCCGTCGAATATCGTAGGCGTAACGGTGCGAAAGTGGAAATTCGGCAGCGAGAAGGAGAGGATGCGGGTTTCAGACGTTAAAGCGAGCATTCGCGCTCCGATCTGAAGGTTCTGGCCCTTGCCCGCCCACGCGTGACATCCCCAACAGTGAAGGTCCACCCTGTCAATCATGGCTCTCAGATCAGCGGGGATATGGGCAATCAGTGCTGGCGGGGCAAACACGCCGGCCCTGGCTGCTTCCAGGCGCTCTACAGCATGGTGCCACGCAGTTTCGATCTGAAAGTGAAACTGCGTCATGTCCCTTAAGAGACGAGCGTTACAATCGTCAGAATCGCCTCCGCTACTGATGCAACAGGTGATCGCGCGATCAAGGAAACCGCCGGTCGCCCTTAGGACAGGCAGGAAGGTTGGCACGCTTAGATCAAATAGTGATATCGCGGACTGCCGCACCTTGAGCCAGTTCGGCGCACACGCATAACAGCGCGGCGCGAAATAGCGCGAAGCGCTATGGATGGTCTTGTAGGCTTCGAGGTGCGATCGCCCAAAAGCCGCTCTCGAACACGCATTTAAAAGGACAGGCAGGGCTTCACTAGGCTCCGCTCAGCAGGTCTTCCCATCCGCTCCGAATTCCGGCTCTTATCTCTCAAGAAAAAGGCCCGCCTGGACTACTCCTGGCGGGCCATTCACATGCGATCTTGAGCCGACTTAGGCGGCGTCTTCGGCACGCTTGTCTTTTTCGCTGAATACGCGAATCGGCTCCTTGGTTCCGGCGACGACATCCTTATCAACCACCACCTCGCCTACGCCTTCCATTGACGGCAGGTCGAACATGGTATCGAGCAGGATCGCTTCCAGGATCGAGCGCAGACCGCGCGCGCCCGTCTTGCGCTCGATCGCCTTCTTCGCGATCGCAGTCAGGGCGTCGTCGGTGAAGCTGAGTTCGACATTTTCCATGTCGAAGAGCTTGGCATATTGCTTCACCAGAGCGTTCTTCGGTTCGACCAGGATCTTGACTAGCGCCGTCACATCGAGGTCTTCCAGCGTTGCGATGACCGGCAGACGGCCGACAAATTCAGGAATCAGCCCGAACTTCAGCAAATCTTCCGGCTCGCTCTGACGCAGCAATTCGCCGGTCTTCCGCTCTTCGGGTGCAGCGACATGGGCACCAAAGCCAATCGACTTGGCCTCCAGACGGTCGCCAATGATCTTTTCCAGACCTGCAAAAGCACCGCCGCAGATGAACAGGATGTTGGTCGTATCGACCTGGAGGAACTCCTGCTGCGGATGCTTGCGGCCGCCCTGCGGGGGAACCGAAGCGGTCGTGCCTTCCATCAGCTTCAGCAGCGCCTGCTGCACGCCCTCGCCCGACACATCGCGGGTGATCGACGGATTCTCCGCCTTACGGCTGATCTTGTCGATTTCATCGATGTAGACGATGCCGCGCTGCGCCTTTTCGACATTATAGTCGGAGGCTTGGAGCAACTTGAGGATGATATTCTCGACATCCTCACCCACATAGCCAGCCTCGGTCAGCGTGGTGGCGTCAGCCATGGTGAAGGGCACGTCGAAGGTCTTGGCCAGCGTCTGGGCGAGCAGCGTCTTGCCGCAACCGGTCGGTCCGACCAGCAGAATGTTCGACTTGGCCAGCTCCACCTCGCCCGGCTTGGTGCCGTGATTGAGGCGCTTGTAATGGTTGTGGACAGCGACCGACAGGACACGCTTCGCCCGGTTCTGACCGATCACATAATCGTCCAGCACATCGCAGATTTCCTGCGGGGTCGGCACGCCGCCATCCTTCTTGCCGACGAGACCGCCCTTGGTCTCTTCGCGAATGATGTCGTTGCACAGTTCCACGCACTCGTCGCAGATGAACACGGTCGGCCCCGCGATCAGCTTCCGCACCTCATGCTGCGACTTCCCGCAGAAGGAGCAATAAAGCGTGCTTTTGGAATCAGAGCCTGTAAGCTTAGTCATTCGCCAATCTTTCCTCCCTGCCCTTCGCGGAAACCGCCGCTGGCGAGGGATGTTCTGGTCCTAGGATCATCCTAGACCGCGGCACGCCAGTTTCACAAGGGGAGAAAGCGGCGCGCGCGATTAAGATCCATGTTAACCTTCTGCCGTCTCGGGAGCTGCCGGACGACGATCAAATACCTCATCCACCAAACCGAACGCCTTTGCTTCGTCCGCTTCGAGGAAGGTGTCGCGATCCATCGCCCGCTCAACCTCTTCCAGCGACTTACCGGTATATTTGACATAGAGGTCATTGAGGCGGCGGCGAATCCTAAGGATTTCCTTGGCCTGGATCTCGATGTCGGACGCCATGCCCTGAGCGCCACCGGACGGCTGATGCACCATGATGCGCGCGTTGGATAGCGCGATGCGCTTGCCCGGTTCACCCGCAGCCAGCAAGAAGCTGCCCATCGAAGCCGCCTGACCGATGCAGACGGTGCCGACCTGCGGACGGATATATTTCATGGTGTCGTGGATCGCCATACCGGCCGTCACCACGCCGCCGGGCGAATTGATGTACATCCAGATGTCCTTCTTCGGATTTTCCGACTCGAGGAACAACAGCTGGGCGACGATCAGCGACGCCATATGATCTTCGACCTGGCCGGTGATGAAGATGATCCGTTCGCGCAGCAAGCGGGAGTAAATATCGAAACTGCGCTCGCCGCGGTTCGACTGTTCGATAACGATAGGAACCAGCGCGGCCATGGGATCAGACATGATATCGGTCATTTTGCTCTTTCAGGGTGATTTTTGCCCGGTCTCTACATCGGCACAAAAGCGAACGGGTTCAAGGGGTCCTGTGAAGCCCAATGCAGCTTCAGCTACGCGGTCCAAAGTCGGACGGTGCGCGGAAGGTGAGATAGGCTAGCCTTCGCACTTCGCGGCGTCCACGCACCACCGTATCAAGTATCAGTCCGCACATGCCGGACAGCGTAGCCAGGATCATAAGGCCTGTCACCAGGATCGCGGTCGGAAAACGAGGGACGAGGCCCGTATCGAGATAGGTAACGATCAGCGGAGTGGCCAGGACCAGCCCGACTGCGGCGAGCAACGCAGCGATCAGGCCGAAGAAGAGAATGGGCTTTTCGATGCGGAAGAGCGTGAAGATCGTCCGCAGGATACGCCAACCGTCGCGGTACGTAGAAAGCTTGCTCACCGATCCTTCGGGCCGCGCGCCATAGGCCGTGACAACCTCAGCCACCGGCATGGCGAGTTCCAGAGCATGAACGCTAATCTCCGTTTCGATCTCAAAACCCGCAGAGAGGACGGGGAAGCTCTTCACGAACCGGCGGGAAAAGACGCGGTAGCCGGACAGTATGTCGGTGAAGCTGCGGCCGAAAAGCTGTTTGAGCAGGCTAGTGAGCGCCCAATTGCCGAAGCGATGTCCGCGACGATAGGCTTCCTCAATCTCGCTCCGGCGGGCGCCGACGACCATGTCCAAATTGTCGTCCAGCATGGCAGCGACAAGGCGCGGCGCCGCTGCGGCCTCATAGGTCGCGTCTCCATCCGCCATGACATAAATGTCGGCGTCCACATCAGCGAACATGCGGCGGACCACATGGCCCTTCCCCTGCTGCGCTACGCGGCGGACGATCGCGCCTGCATTGGCGGCCAATTCGCGACTGCCGTCCGTACTGTTATTGTCGAAGACATAAACCTCGGCTGTCGGGAGGGCGCGTTGGAAATCCTCCACCGTCTGCACAATCGCACCCGCTTCATTATAGCAGGGAAGGATGACAGCTATGCGCGGGCCTTCGACGCCCTGCCCGCTCACCACCGCCGGAAATTCTTTCATCAGCCCCACACCTTCCGCCGAACGCCCTCGCATGGACGGCCGAGATTAATATTTCCTCTGCCACTCACCAAAGGAAAAGCGCCCGCGCTTCCAATGAAGCCGGGCGCTTGTTCGTTCAAGCCATGACGGCCTTATTCAGCCTTGGCAGCGGCCTTCTTGGCAGGAGCCTTCTTCGCCTTGGGCTTTTCCTCGGCGTCCGCTTCTGCAGCCACAGCATCGTCCTTCTTGGCAGCAGCCTTCTTTGCTGGAGCCTTTTTGGCGGGCGCTCCTTCAGCAGCTTCGGCAGCAGGTGCTTCCTCAGCTTCAGCCGCCTTCTTCTTCGGCGCGGCCTTCTTCGCCTTGGGCTTGTCGCCATGATCATGATGATCATGGCCGCAGCCCGGGCCATGAACGTGCGGCTTCAGATCGCCATCTTCCGCCTCGATCGCGGCTTCTAGCTCTTCACGGCTGACGGCGCGGTCGGTGACTTCAGCCTTGTCGAACAGGAAATCGACGACCTTATCCTCATACAGCGGCGCGCGCAGCTGAGCGGCGGCCATCGGGTCCTGGCGGACATATTGGACGAAACGCTCACGGTCCTGCGGGCTATATTGCTGGGCGGCCTGCATGATGAGGCGGCTCATTTCCTGATCCGAAATGGTGACACCGTTAGCCTGACCGATTTCCGAAAGCAGCAGACCCAGGCGAACGCGGCGGACGGCGATGGCGCGATAATCTTCCTTTTCCGCTTCCATCTCAGCGAGAGCAGCAGCCGGATCTTCCTCATGGCCCGCTTCATGCTGAAGCTGTGCCCAGATCTGATTGAACTCCGCTTCCACCATGCTCGGCGGCACGTCGAAATCATGGGCGGCGGCGAGCTGATCAAGCAGCTTGCGCTTCATATAGGTGCGCGTCAGGCCGTTATGTTCCTGCTCGATCTGGCCTTTCAGCAGCTCCTTGAGCTTGTCGAGACCCTCAAGCCCCAGCGACTTGGCGAAATCATCGTCCAGCTTGGGCTTATCGGCGTTCAGGATCGCCTTCACGGTGACGTCAAAGGTGGCTTCCTTGCCGGCGAGGTGGGCCGCGCCGTAATCTTCCGGGAAGGTAACAGTGATCGTCTTTTCATCGCCCTTCTTCACGCCGGTCAGCTGCTCTTCAAAGCCCGGAATGAACTGGCCCGAGCCGATCTTCAGCTTCACGTCCTCGGCCGAACCGCCTTCAAAGGCTTCACCATCGACCTTGCCGACGAAATCAATGGTCAGCGTATCGCCGTCTTTCGCCTTGTGGCTGGCGGGATGCTCTTCCAGAGCGCCCTGCTGAGTCGCGATGCGACCGGCGGCTTCATCGACCTGCGAATCGGCCACTTCCGCCGTCAAACGTTCCAGCTTCAGCCCCTCAATGCTGGGGGTCTCGATTTCGGGCAGGACTTCCAGCTCGACCTTCACTTCAGCATCGTTGCCGAACTCGAAGCCTTCATCCAGTTCGACAGATGGCTGCATCGCGGGGCGCAGCTTGTTATCGGCGATCAGCTTTTGAATGCTTTCCTGGATCGAATTGTTGAGCGCGTCCCGCTGCAGCGACTCGCCGTGCATCTTCTTGACGAGGTTGGCGGGAACCTTTCCAGGGCGGAAGCCGGGCATGCGCACCTGCGGTGCGATCGAGGCCACTTCCTTTTCGACGCGGGCGTCGATGTCCTTCGACGTGATGGTCACGGTGTAGGCGCGCTTCAGGCCCTCGTTCAACGTCTCGACAGTCTGCATCTCTTCTCTCAAACGCTTTCTTCAGCTGAATTCAGGTGGCGCCTGACATGATTTGGGCCTGGCGCACTGGTGCGGGCGAAGGGACTCGAACCCCCACATCTTGCGATACCAGAACCTAAATCTGGCGCGTCTACCAGTTTCGCCACGCCCGCATCGGCCGCCGGTGCTGTTTTACTTGGGTCCGCGTAACCTTCTTCTCGGTCCAGAATGCGGTAAATTGAGGCAATTCCCTCGCCCCCACGTCCCACACTCTGAGCGCTCCCAGATAAAACTCCGGGCGCGGAAATAGCAGCATCGAACGCTTGCGCAAGCTTAAAAGCGTCGGAGAGCATGGAGTCGTTCACGTGGGCATAGCGGAGCGTCGTTTCGATCCGCTTGTGGCCCATGAGCTTTTGAATGACCCTGAGATTGATGTTGGCCTGGACGTATCGTGTTGCCCTTGTGTGACGGCAGGCATGAAAAACGAAATCCTTGTCACCCTTCAGGCCGATAGACGCTCTGGCCTTATCCCATTCGTGGCGCAAGCGAGCTTTGGTGGGCATCCCGTCACGAATGAGGCTCAAAAGGTCCTCACGCCGCTGAGGACCTATAGGGACCGAACGAGGCTCAGCGTTTTTCGTTTTCCATAGGTGGACCCATTCCGCCGCTACCTGTTTCTCCTCCAGCATCAGGATTTCCGAACGGCGCATCCCGGTCTCAATTGCCACGCCTATGACCTTAGCAACGTCCTCAGGGGCAGCGTCGATCATGTCGCGCTCCTCATCATGGGAAAGCTCATGTTGCATCCCCCAATGACCCATGAGCGTAGCCAAGCCATCGCAAAGGCCCGCGCCGCGCCAGCCCGACAATCGGCACGAAAGACGACGCCAGCCGGAACCCCTACCTGTCCTCGCTGCGCCGCTTCCTAGTCTGGAGCATGGAGCGAGAATATCGGACGGCGAAGCTCCCCAAGTTTGAATGGAAGGATGAGGACGAAGGTCGGATACGCTGGCTTCCCAAAAGCACCTGGCTTCCTCGCGTCGTTCTTCGTTTCTGCGCCCATTCGTCTCCTTCAGATGATCCAGACGCGAAAGGCACCTGAGATGACCGGGATTACAACAGGCGCGATTATGGCAGATATGGTCTACCTCCCACCCTGGAGGAATAGGTCCTCGCCTGGAGCGATAGCGGTTGATGGTGGCATCCGCCCTCCCACGCCCCTGTAGCTCCTCAATCATATCGTCAACATGGGGCGTGGCGATGGCGTCCAGGGGCATGTCCCCTACGATCTCCAGGATGGCCCCTAGCTTCTGGTAATTGCCCTCCTCCGCTGCCTTGCCGTGCCATAGGCGACCCTTGGCTTTTGTGATGGCTTGGGAGAACGTCATGGGCTGATGGTCCCTGGCGTATATCTCGACCGGGGATAGCTTGGGCCTGGCTGTTGTGTCGCCACTCTCCAGGCGGGCAAATAGCTCAGCTTCCAGCTCCTTCGCCTCAGCCAGCGTATTCCTGCGCCCCCTGAGCCGCTTCTTGCCCCTCTGAGCCTCCACCGCAAAGCGTCCGGTTAGAACGCCGTTCTTACGATCCGGGTAGATGGACATGGAAAAGGGACACCTTTGAAGCCGCTGGACTCCCCATAGTCGATGATGAGGAGTCTAGGAGCAAGCTCAAAGAGCGAGCGGTAAAACATTGAGTCAGAACGGGACGATTGCACCAAGGAGGCGATATAATTATACGAACACACCGGGAACAACCATCTTGGTTTTGCGGGGGATCATACAAGTGAATAATGTTATCCGTCTGGTCGATCCACTAACGGATTTGGAACGCTGCCCACAGTGCGGGGCATACAAGCCTACCTTAGAGTTTCTCCACGCAGATGTAGACCTAAGAGGAGGCAAGAGCGCAGGTCTAGGCTGGGCGGTTTATCGCTGCTCTGGCTGTTACAACATCGTAGCTTTCAAGGCCAAACTTTCGCGACCAGCCAGCCATCAAAGTTGGACAGCCTATTTTCACGTTAATCATTTTGCCGCGATCGAGATGCTACCTGCCGGTAACGAGAAAGCGGCGGACGCACTTCCCAACAAAGCCGCCACGTATCTTCAGCAAGCTATCAATGCGATCCATGCCCCTGATGGCGCTGTCATGCTGGCAGGCTCTGCAGTTGATGCCATGCTGAAAGATAAGGGCTATAAAGAGGGCAGCGTATATGGCCGCATTAAAAAAGCCGTTGAGGACCATCTGCTTACGAAAGAGATGGGAGAATGGGCGCATGCGGTGAGACTGCAAGCCAATCAGCCGCGCCCTGCTGATGAGGAGGACCCGCACGCTACGATTGAGGAAGCTCGTCAGTCGATTGAATTTGCCAAGGCCTTGGGCGACTTCCTCTTTGTCCTTCCCGCACGGATAGCCAGTGGGACCCAAGCTGCTGAGGCTGCATCCAGCAACTCGGGACATTGATGCATGAGCGCCGAGCCGAACGGACAGGCACCTACTGTCTCAGATAACGAGATCGCCATCGCGCAGCTATTCGTCGAAAAGCTGGCCAGCAAACAGGCTGAGGCCGGAAAGTGGATGTTAGGCTCTCTATTGGTGATTAACGGAGGCGCACTAGTAGCTCTTTTCTCAAATGAGAGCGTCGGCCCCGTTATGCTTAAAGCATCATCGACTTATTTTGTCGCTGGTATCGTTCTGTCCATAGTGACTGGCGCAATGTCATATCTGATGAACGAAATAGTCGCTCAAAGATACTTGTCGCGCATCGGCATAAAGCTGCACATCGCAGAGGAAGATGCAAAAGTCTACGAAGACAAATCATTGCATGGCTTCGTTGCAGTGACACTCCTTTTAGCGTCATCGGCTTCTTTAGGGGCGTTCATCCTTGGATCGGTAGCGGCATCAGACGCGGCATACTATGAGGACCAAGAATCATCCGCATCGAAAGCTCAAGAAGCTGCTGACAATGCTTCAAAAGCGGCAGATGCCGCAATGAACGCTGCTCTGGAAATGGCTAATAACGCGACCAGAGGCCGCTGAAGTTTCGGCAGGCCTCCCTGCTCTGCAAAGCCGGAACAACAACAATCAACAAAGGGCTTTAACCCTTTTTTTGAAGTCACCCCTGTCAGATGGCGTTGGGACTCCAGCCCCCTCGGATGGGACCCGTTAAAGATGGGACCCAACGCGATAGGGGTCCAATCGCCATCCCCTGCTCGGTAGGCTTCCACATTGCGGATAAGGCAACTCGCCAGCCAGGCTTCCCGCTTCGCTCAGTTGCCAGAGGTCGCAACGGGGAGGAACCAAGCCAAGGTGGCGAGGGATGCCCTTAGGAAGCTCTCAGATGAGGCCAGGGACGCCCCATTCTTCGCTAAGCGTGAAGCTGATGCAGCCAAGGCCCAAGCGGCGGACGATGCCGCACGGATGGCCCAGGAAGGCCGCAGAATCGGCATTGCTAACGACCTCCAGGACATTGTGGGCGATGGCGGCTTCAGGTCCTCCGTCTATGAACGGACGGGGCTTAGGCAATCGGCGCAGGATGCGGGGATTCTCCGCCTCTACCATCAGGGCGCGATCAGCGAGGAGGCTTACAAGGCTTTCCTTGCTGACCCGGCGAAGCTCATGGAAGGTAACACAGGAAACGCCATCATCGATCGCCTTGGGGCAATGGCCGAAAAGGGAACGCTGAAGCGAGACCCGAACTGGACCCCGCGCCCGAAGGTCCCCATGTTCCAGGGCCAGCCGCCAGCGATCTATAGCGCCGGGGAGGTAGCGCCTCAGCCTTGGGCCACTGAGGGCGGGGGGATGGCGATCGATATTGTCGCTCCTGCTGCGCCCACATGGAAATCCAGCGACCAAGGCATCACTGAAGCCCAGCGGAACTTCGCGAAGGCTTATGAGGCTTGGTCTGATGAATTGGACAAGGCCGCTCCAGACCGGGATGCAGTCAATTCCCTGTATGATGCCAAGGAGAAAGCTGGTCGCATCCTGGATGCTGAGATTTTCCAGCACGGCCAACAGGCGCAATCCGGTCCTGCTAGAGCCCTGAAGGCCCTGTTGAAATTGGCATTTGTAGGTATTGTCCAACGTTGGATTGTTGTGGCCCTGGCGTCGTGAGTGAGGCGCAGGGCGAGAGGCAGCGACAGGACCCTAGCTATAGGTCAATGTTCGCTGTTTTTCGGAGGGCGCTAAGTCGCGCTCCGGGTAAATGAGGGTTTTATTCCAGTTTTCGGAAATCCGCCGAAACGGACGCTTTCTGCGGGACGGCCCCGAGGATCATGCGGGACAGGGCCGTTATAAATCTCAAGGGGTCTGATGGTTAAGAGGTGCCTTTAAGGTAAAACGCCCGTCCCCGTAGCCTTAGCAGCCGGGTCAACATGGAATAAGCCCTCGTTAGGGCGCGGCCCTGGGTAAATGAGGGTTTTAGCTGCCTAGCGGGTAAATGGGGGTTTTATTCCCTCATCGCGGCGCAGCCTCATAGCTGGCCCCCTGGCTTGCGGCCTCTACCTCCTCCACCGCCGCCTTCAGATCGGGGACGACATAGCGCCAATTCTCCCCGTCCAGCCTATCGGCTTGGGTCCTGAGGTCACTAACCGCTGTGTCCAGATCATCAACCCGCTCAGAGAGCCGCCGATACATTAGCTCCGCCCGGTCTGCCCTGAGGCGCTGCTTTTCCGTTTCGACGCTGGAGCCGCATCCCGCCAGCATCAGGACCAATACGGCAGAAAGGCTCATCCTCATGGCCTCGGTCTCCCCCTGCTAATGAGCGCTTCCCTTGCGGAATCCGCTCGCGTAAGTCGGTTCGCGTCTGAAATGAAATAGATAGCAGGAAAAGGCAATATGGAACTGATCGATGCAAAAGGCCAAAGCGCTCCTGTCACAGTGGAGCATATCGGCCCTGATAAAATCCGCCTTACGCAAACGGGAGAGGACGGGCGCATCAACAGCGTTGTTCTGCCGGTAGACCTTGCAATGGTGCGGGACATTGAGGGACATTTAGAACGCAGTTCACACAAAAATATCTGACGCGTCCCTCACCAATCTCATTTTTACTGTGAAGTTTCTTTGCGGGAGGGAAAGTAGATACTTGGTGAGGGGAATAGACCTCCCGACAGTATCGACAGAAAAGCCCAAGCAGAGATTTTTGGACCTGAGCCAAGAGGGCTAGAAGCAGGCGAAAGTATCGGGGACCCTACATCATGGGTCCCGATCAGAAGGTCTACGACTTCGATTTTTCCATTCACCGCACCGGGTCTCACCCTCACCCAAAGGCTTCAAGACTCGCAGGAAACTCAGGAATCCCGCGCTCTGGATCGAAGGCTGGGTCTTATTCGGTCCCGCCTGGGGGAACCTAAATCTGGCGCGTCTACCAGTATCGCCACGCCCGCATCGGCCGCCGGTCGGCGCGGCATAGAGAAAAGCATCCGGGGAGGCAAGCAATTGTGGATAAGTCCGGCGGGAACCCATTCAGCGCTCTGCGCGTAGCCATCTACAAAGGAGAGAAGCATGGCCACCCAGCCCGATCCAGAACCCATCGGCGTTCCGCCTCCGGACACGATCCAGCCGCAGTCGCCGCCCGAAACTCCTGCCCCCCGCACGCCCGACGAAACGCCTGGTGGAGAGCCGCCCGGATTCGTTCCCACACGGCCAGATTATGATCAGCCGGACCGCTCAATCCCAGAACTGCCGCCGGACTGATCCAAGCGGCCTCAGTTCTTCTGCTACAGCGAAAAGTTTTTTTCGCCAGCTGATACAAATCGCACACCCGGTGCTGGACAGCCCCGTGCAGGCATGATTGAACATTATTACAAATAAAAGAAAGCGGGAGAGGCGCGGCTGACATCAAGGGGGTCAACGTGCATCGAGTTCGCGCCAAATTGGATTGGTTCAAGACGGTCATATTGCCGCAGGAGGCTGCGCTTCGGGGCCGTCTGCGCAGGATATTGCCCTCAACGCATGAGTTGGAGGACATGGTCGCAGAGGTGATGGCTCGCGCCTATGCCACGGAAAACTGGGAAAATGTGACCACCGGCCGGGCCTATCTGTTCACTATCGCCCGCAATCTCGTCATCGACACGGCGCGGCGGAACAAAGTGGTGAGCTTCGAAACCATCGCCGACTTGGAACTGCTGCAGGGTGACAATAATGTCGAAGCGCAGCTTCACGCCCGTGAAGCGTTGCGGCAGGTCGAGGCGATCGTCGAATCGCTACCCACCCAGTGCCGCAGGGTCTTCATTCTTCGGCGCATTCAAGAAAGATCGATGATCGAAATAGCGGCGGAAATGTCTCTGTCCGTTTCTACAGTTGAAAAACATCTGGCCAAAGCCATCGCTATAGTTATGCGGGCATGGGCAGAACGTGAGGAAACGGATTTCGAACGTGCAAGCGTCGGGGCCAGGGTCAAACAGCAGGGACGAGATCGAGGCGGAAGCCGCGCGCCTGCTGGCTAGGCTTAACAGTGACCCGACCGCTGAGGACGAAGCCGCGCTTTGCGCCTGGGTCGAAGCTGATGCCCGCCATGCCGTAGCTTTCTCCCGCGCCGAGGCTGCTTGGGAAGCAGCCGAGCGGCTGAAAAGCGCCGCCGCTGACGTTACTTTGCCGCCGATGGCGGAAATTGTCAGCGAAGAAAGGCAGCGACGCCTGTCGCGCAACATCATGATCGCCGCGGCTGTCGCTGTGCTGCTGTTCATTCTCGCAGCTATCGTCACCGTACAAACCTTCAACGACATCGACCGTTACGACACTCGAGTCGGCGAAATCCGCACCATCGCGCTGGCCGACGGATCGCGCCTTCACCTCAATAGCGATAGCGCCGCGGAGGTACGCTTCACCAAAAACGGGCGAAAGGTCCGTCTGCTCAAAGGAGAGGCGGGGTTTGAAGTAACGCATGATCCGCAACGCGCGTTCGAGGTTGAAGCACGTTCAGCCCTGGTCCGAACGGTCGGCACAGCCTTCAACCTGCGCTTGCGTCCTGCGCTGATCGAACTGACGGTGACACAGGGCGCGGTTACCGTGCGCTGCGGCAATCATTCGCCGCGTCGCGTCGCCGCAGGCAATGGCGCGGTGCTGCAGCCGCGCAGCTTGGTGCTAACTCACCTCGATCCGAAAGTGATACGCCAACGCACCGCCTGGCGGCGCAAGCTGGTACAGTTGGACGGCGAAACGATCGAGCAGGCCGCCGGCGAATTCAACCGCTATCGGACCGCTCCCATATTGATTGGCGATACACGCGTGTCATCGCTGCGCATCGGCGGGCAGTTCCATATCGCCGATAGCGTCAAGTTCCTGTCCGCGCTCCAATCCCGCCTGCCCGTCCGTGTTGTCGATGGTGAGGACGGCTCGGTCATGCTGCTCTACCGCGACCTGCCCTCTGACGGGGCTGGCGGCGACTAAGCCAGCAGTTCCCGGACAAGTTCGGGCACCAGTTGGCTCGCTGGCCCGATCCGGCTTTCCTCGAAATAGAAGCTGCCGACGGATGGTTCCAAGTTAAGTTCGAGGGTGCGAGCGCCGACGTGGCGCGCGGTCTGGACAAAGCCTGCCGCAGGATAGACAGCACCGGAAGTACCGATCGACACAAAGAGATCAGCGTGTCGCAATGCCTCGTCGATCACCTCCATCTGATAGGGCATTTCGCCGAAGAAGACGATGTCAGGGCGCAAGCTGGGTTTGCCGCAACCCTCACAGTGCGCGCCAGGCGGCAGCGGGCCAGGCCATGGCTCCGCCCTGCCGCAGGACGCACACAGCGCCGACCGCAATTCGCCGTGCATGTGGATCAGACGCTTGGCCCCAGCCCTTTCGTGCAGGTCATCGACATTCTGGGTGACGATCAACAGATCGCCTGGCCACTGAGCGTCAAGCGCAGCCAGTGCCTGATGCGCGGGATTGGGATCGACTTCATGCAGCTTCGCACGCCGTTCGTCATAAAATCGATGCACGAGGGCCGCGTTACGCGACAGCGCTTCTGGCGTGCAGACCTCTTCGACATGATGTCCTTCCCAAAGGCCGTCGGGGCCGCGAAAGGTGGCAAGGCCGCTTTCGGCGGAGATACCCGCCCCGGTCAGGATCACGATATTGGCTATGTCGTCCATTCCCTGAGCCTATCGCGCCGCGTCCATCTTCTGCAAGCAAGGACCTCCCATGCTGGTTACAGATGACAAGGGCGGGACGTTCTGGCATCGGGCAGGCGGACATTTGGGGACCAGCGACACAATGACGAAGATCGGACTTTTCGGCGCAGCGGGCCGCATGGGGCGAGCCATCGCTCAGGTCGCGACCGAGGCCGGGCTGAAGATAAGCGGCGGCACGGATCGGGAAGGAAGCGGCGAGATTCTGCCGGGCTTAGCCATCACGTCAGATCCGTTGGCGTTGGCTGAACAAAGCGACGTGTTGATCGATTTTTCTGTGCCTGGAGGGCTTTCCGCTCATTTGGACGCCTGTGTCGCTGCGAGGAAGCCGATCCTTATCGGTACGACCGGACTTGAGCCTGTTCACCACGCGCTGATCGACGAGGCTGCCCGGCTAATCCCGGTGCTGCAGACGGGGAATACGTCGCTGGGCGTCAACCTGCTGGCGGCGCTGGTCGAGCAGGCAGCTTCGCGGCTTGGGGATGATTGGGACATCGAAATTGTCGAGATGCATCATCGGCACAAGGTCGATGCGCCGTCCGGCACTGCGCTTCTGCTCGGTGAGGCCGCTGCTCGCGGGCGGGACATCAGCCTGGCCGAAAATAGCGAACGTGGGCGGGACGGCATCACCGGCGCGCGGGCGCAGGGCACGATCGGCTTTGCTGCGCTCCGCGGAGGATCGGTGGCGGGTGATCACCAGGTCATCTTCGCAGCCGATGGAGAGCGGATCGAACTGGGCCATCGTGCCGAGAGCCGGATCATTTTCGCGCGTGGCGCAGTGAAGGGCGCGAGTTGGCTGATGAACCAGCCGGCCGGACGCTATGACATGAAGGCGGTGCTCGGCCTTTGACCCATCCATGAAAAAGGATCAAATTTTCGAATTCTTCAGCCGCCTGGCCGAAGCCAATCCAGCGCCCCGTACGGAGCTGGAATATGGAAACGATTACCAGTTACTGGTTGCGGTCGTGCTTTCTGCCCAAGCCACGGATGTCGGCGTCAACAAGGCGACCCGCACACTATTCCGCGAGGTCGAGACCCCGGCGCAGATGGTGGAACTGGGCGAGGAGGGGTTGAAGGCACATATTAAGACGATCGGCCTCTTCAATGCCAAGGCTAAGAACGTCATCGCGCTGTCGGAGATATTGGTGCGCGATTTCAGCGGCGAAGTACCACAAGATCGCGACATATTGACGACCCTGCCCGGCGTCGGCCGGAAGACAGCGAATGTAGTGATGAACACTGCATTCGGTCATGAGACCTTTGCAGTCGATACGCATATCTTCCGCGTCGGCAACCGAACTGGCCTCGCTCCGGGCAAGACACCACTGGCGGTCGAGCAGAAGCTGGAAAGGCGCGTCCCTGGACCATTCCGCCGCGACGCTCATCATTGGCTGATCCTGCACGGCCGCTATGTGTGCAAGGCGCGACGTCCCGAATGCTGGCGCTGCATCGTTGCCGACCTGTGCCGCTACAAACCGAAAACGCCTGCTCCGAAGGGAGCCCTAGCCACGGACTGAGCCTAGCGTCATTATCGAGCGGTTCAGCCAACCTATGCTAGATACAGGGACGGAACGCGCGATTTGGCGGCGTGTTACTCGTGACGATAATGAGGAGAGACAAACAATGTTCGTCCCCGCTTCCCCGGCCGTTCGCTTGGGCATGGCCGTGGCGCTCATGTCGCTGGTCGCGCCAGCTACGGCGAAGACGCGGCCCGACAATCTGGTAGCTTCCGGAAAGCCGGTCGATTGCGTTCAGATCAACAACATCCGTCAAACCGATGTTCGCGACGATCGCACGATCGACTTCATACTGAACGGCAACAAGGTGTATCGCAACATATTGCCGAACAGCTGTCCCAGCCTGGGATTTGAGCGCCGCTTCATGTACAAGACCAGTCTGTCCCAGCTTTGCTCGGTCGACATCATCACCGTCCTTTACAGTTCGCCCAACCTGATGCGCGGTGCGAGCTGTGGTCTCGGCAAATTCCAGCCGATGGTGAAGGCCAAATAGATTGGCGTGTCGTGATTTTGGTGCTGGCGTCAGCAGTTGCGCTTTGCTAAGCGGCCCTTCGCACCAAGCGATACGCACCCATAGCTCAGCTGGATAGAGCGTTGCCCTCCGAAGGCAAAGGCCAGAGGTTCGAATCCTCTTGGGTGCGCCACCCCCTCTCCTGCCGTAGCACGGCCTGTTCATGATGGAGCAGGTGCCGCTTGATCTCCAAGCCGCCTGCAAAGCCAGTCAGCGCCCCACTCGAACCCACTACCCTGTGGCAGGGCGCGATGATGGAAAGAGGGTTGCGGCCATTGGCGGCCCCCACTGCACGCGAAGCTGAAGGGCGGCCAATTTCCCGCGCTATTTCGCCGTAGCTGCGCGTTTCGCCAAAAGGGATGCGGAGCAACGCGGCCCAGACCACTTTCTGAAAATCCGTACCATGGAAATCGAGAGGAAGATCGAAACGGGTCAGGCGGCCTGAGAAATAGGCTCGCAACTGCCTGGCGGTTTCCAGGAGCAGAGGATGGCTCGGCGCTTCTTTCCCTCGCGCCAAGCGGACGCGGGTTGGATCGTCATTCTCCCACAGCAACGCCGCCAGTCCATTTTCGTTCGCCACCATGGTGAGCTTCCCCACTGGCGAAGCGAATATGCCGAACGCGAAGCTCATGACCGGTCCTTTCTTCCTGACGCGTTCCGACAATAAGGCGGAGTTACGCCGAGCGCCTCCCGTCTCTTGCTTTCAAAGGAGCCGCTTCAGCGAGCCTCTACCCCCTCGGGCAAAACGACGGCCGCCCAGCTCTTACCCGGCGACAGATATTTGGCCGCAAGTGCCTGAAGTTGAGCCGGCGTCACAGTCAACATATCCTGAGCCATCGTTTGCATCGCCTGCACATAGCGCGGGTCGTGCGTCGCCCCCTCCATTTGGTTCATCCAGAACGCGTTGCCGGTACTCGCACGCATTAGAAGCTGCCGCATCGGAGCGACTGCGCGTTGCAATTCGTCATCGCTTACCGGGTTCTTGGCGAGGTCGGCTGCCGTGTCTTTCACGACGCCATAGAAATATTTGACGCGATCAGGCCGCACCTGGCTGGTTACAAGGATGTAACCGCCACTCTCATAGGAGAATGGCCAGTTATTCTGCACGCTGGGCGAATAAGCGGCACCCTCTGTCGATCGGAGTTTGTCGAACAGGCGATCGTTGAAAATCTGAGTGAGAATTTCCAGCTGACGAGCTTCCTGGGTCAGCGCAAAGCCGCCTGCAGTGGGCCAAGCCATGACGGCTGCAGCCTGCTCCTTATCGCCCTTATGTCGCAGGATGACAGGGGTGGCGACCGGCGCCGGGAAGCGCATCTGCTTGTTGACGGCCGGGGCGGGAATATCCTGGCGCGGTGGCATCGCGCCAAAGGTCGCCGCAACCGCTGCGATCGCATCGTCGGCTTTGACTTGGCCGAAAATCTGCACCTCTATGGGGCCGGAGGCCAGCAGCGGTTCCCAGGTGGCGCGGAACTGCTGTGGCGTCAGCGCCTCAATTTCGGTCCGGGAAGGCGTGCGGAAGCGAACGTCCTTGTCATGCAGCAGCCAGTTGAGATCGCGGGCCAATACCGAATCCGGAGCTCGCGCCATGGCATCATAGGCGACAGCAGCGCCCGTCTTCACACGGGCTATCGGCGCAGGGTCCCAGCCCGGCGCAGCGAGCTTCGTGGCGAATAGTTGGAGCTGGTCCTTGTAGTCGGCAGGCCGCGTCACCGCTTGCAATTCGAAGGCATCGTCGTCGATCGAAAAATCCATGCCCATGCGGCGGCCATTGGTCAGGTCATCGAGTTCACGCTGACCGAGCTTGCCAATGCCGCTCGCCACCAGCGCATAATTCGCCGCCCAGCCGGGCGCGGGTTTGCTGGGCGAAAATGCCTGCTGGCCATGACCAAAGCGGACATTGATGCGGACCTTCTCCGTTTCGGCGTCATTGGCGAACAACGTCAGCTTCACCCCATTGGCGAAGACGACGCTCTCCATTCCCGGCAAGCCGACGGGCGTGCGAGAGACGACCCGTCCCGGAGGTCCGAGCTTCGGGAGGTCGGCCATGGTGATCGCCTTGTCCGCCAGCCGGGCATTGGTGGCGGCCTTGACGGGTGCAGCAACGGCGGCAGCTAGTTTGGCCTCCATGCCCGGCACCGTTTTCCCGGTGATCAGCAGCGCGCGGAATACGCCCGCGGTAAAAAGCCGGCGCGTGGAATCCAATATCTTCTGCGGCGTCATCGCCGGTTTGCCTGAGCGGAATATATCCAGCGCCGCCTGCGGGCTAACCGTGGTCTCACGAATATCGACCGCGCTTACGAGGTCGCTCGCTTGCTTCGCGCCTGCTTCAGTATCGGCATTCTCCACTTGGATCGCGAGCGCCGTGTCCAGCTGCACATATTCGCGATCGATTTCGAGCTGGCTGGGTGGAGTGGCCTTGGCGTCCTCGATGATCGCACGGACGTCGCCCAGCGCTTTTTCCCAATTTTCTCCCGTAGGCACGATCGTCACGAAAGTGCCGTCCGCCGAACGGCTGACATCCTGCTGATCAACGCTCGCCTGAATGAAGCTGCCGCCGCTGCGCGCCGCCTGCTCCAGGCGTCGGCTGATGATCTGCAGCGCCAGCATGTCCGTCAGCTTGTCCTGATTATATACGATGGTATCGGCATGTGGCTTCCACGGCCGGAGCCAGGCCATGGTAAGACCGGTCGGTGAGCCTGGCTCAACCGTGACTTTGGTGGCGGAAGCTTTGGGATCAGGCTCGCCGAAGTCGGGCAGCGAAGCCCCCTTCCCCGGCACTGACCAAGATGCGAAATTATCCTTGATGACCTGCTCAGCCATTGCAGGGTCGATGTCGCCCGCGATCGAGATCACCGCATTTTCCGGGCGATACCAGCGCTGGTGGAATGCCTCCATCTTCGCGGCCGTGGCGGCGTTAAGGGTGGCTACCGTGCCGATCGGACTGCGATCCGCGAGCGGCTGCCCCGCGAAAAAGTGGCGGCGGCTGGCATCGGAAATGCGCATCTGGGGACCGTCGCCTTCACGCCGCTCCGCCAATACGACCGCACGCTCGGCCTCGACGGCATTATCCACGATATTGGGATCGGCCATCATGCCGGCCAGGATCTTGAGGCTCTCACCCAAACTGGCCTGCGTCGCCTGAGGGAGATCGAGGGCGTAGGTCGTGCCGGTGGGCGTAGTCTGGGCATTGGAGTCGCTGCCGAAGGTCACTCCCAGCCGCTGCCAAATCCGCTTCGATTCGCCGTCCGGCACATGGCGCGACCCGCGAAAGGTCAAATGCTCCATGAAGTGTGCATAGCCCAACTCATGGGGCTGCTCCATCAGCGAGCCAACATCCATGCGCAGCCGGATGGAAACCTGCCCCGGCGGCACGCCGTTGCGACGGACTGCATAACGCAGGCCGTTGGGCAGAGTGCCGAAGCGCCATGCTGGATCGATCGGCACATCGCTATTTTCATAAAGCCAAGGGCGGACCTGTGCCCTTATATCGCTGGTGGCGACTGTAGATTTGGCGGTGACGGGTTCCGTGCGCGCCGATAGCGAAGCGGGCGATCCCGAAAGCAACAGCGCGAGGACGGACAGCGAAACGGCGGAGCGCCGGGGAGAAAAGCTCATGGCGCGATAGCCTAGAGCCAAAATCCTGAATGGCTACTGACAAAGAACGGGGGCGCTATCCGCCCCCGCTGTAATCATTCGTGTCGAGCGCAGTCGAGGCACGCGACACATCACGCCTTCTCGACTTCGCTCGAAGCGAATGGGGAAGTGAGAGTTACCGCGCGCCGGTCTTCTGCACCGCGCCCTTGTGAGCGCCAACGCCACCGCGGCGGCGGCGGAAGTTCTTCTTTGCAGGCTTGGCTTCGCCATCGGGCCGGTGAGCACGTTCGGCAGTGCCGCGCTGCTGACGCTGTTCGTCCTGGTAACGGCGCTGACCATCGACGCGCTTCGCCTTCTGCTCCGGCGTCTGCTCGCGGCCCTTGCGCTGGGGCGCGGGCTTGGGGAGATTGCGAACGATCTCCATGAAATTCTCAGGCAGCGGCACGATGTCGAGCTTGACGCGCGTAGTGCGCTCGATCGCCTTCAGATAGGGCTTTTCATCGTCCGCCACGAAGCTGATCGCGATGCCTTCCGCCCCAGCGCGGGCGGTGCGGCCGATGCGGTGAACATATTGTTCAGGGACGTTGGGCAGCTCAAAGTTGATGACATGGCTGACGCCCGACACGTCGATGCCGCGCGCTGCGATGTCGGTCGCGACCAGCAATTTTACGCGACCATCGCGGAATGCCTGAAGCGCGGTGGTACGCTGGCCCTGGCTTTTATTGCCGTGGATGGCGAACGCTTGAATCCCGGCGCCTTCGAGGAAGCGCACAACGCGGTCGGCGCCATGCTTGGTACGGGTGAAGATCAATGCGCGGTTGATCGTCTCGTCCTTGACGGTCAGCGTCAGCAGAGCCTGTTTTTCCGCCTGGTTGACGAAGGTCGCCTGTTGGCGGATGCGCTCGGCCGTGGTCGATTGCGGCGCAACGCTGACCTTCACCGGATTGTGGAGGAACTGCGAAGCCAGCGCCTCAATCTCCTTAGGCATGGTAGCGGAGAAGAAGAGGTTCTGCCGTTCCTTGGGGAGCAGCTTGGCAATGCGCTTCAGGGGATGGATGAAGCCCATATCCATCATCTGGTCGGCTTCGTCGAGGACGAAGATTTCCGTGTCCTTGATGGTGAAGGCGCGCTGGTCGATGAGGTCCAGCAGACGGCCTGGGGTAGCAACGACGATATCGACGCCGCGGCCCAGCGCCCGGATCTGGCGGTTGATGGGCACCCCGCCGAAAACGACTTCAACCGACAATTTCATAAAGCGGCCATAGTCGCGGAAGCTCTGCGCGATTTGGGCGGCGAGTTCGCGGGTGGGGGACAGGACGAGCATCCTGCACCCCTGCAGCGGGGTCGGTTTCGGATTGCGGGCAAAATGATCGAGGCTGGGCAGCGCGAAAGCGGCTGTCTTGCCAGTGCCGGTCTGCGCGATGCCGCACAGGTCCTTGCCCTGGAGCAGGACGGGAATCGCCTGCGTCTGGATGGGCGTTGGGGTGGCGTATTTCTTGGCGGCGAGCGCCTTCAGAATGGGCTCGGCGAGACCAAGGTCAGTGAAATGCATGAATGAACTCTCGAAATAAAAAGGCTCAGGCGCCAACGAGTTGCATTTCGCAACCGGACGCAAGGCGGGTTACGAAACGACCCGCGTGAAAAGGGAAGCCTCAAAGCTTGGCGCAGACTTTCATTGGCCGGCCCCGTCACCCTGTAAAAAGGCCGGAACGATCACGCTGCCAATCGCTGATGGGCCATGAAGGCCGCCCGCTGCGTTGCGGGCCATATGCTTTCATTCGTGCAAAAAAGCAAGGGGCTCCGCCTTTTAGGGAGCCCCGAGCCAAATCAGAGCGACACTTCCACATGCTTGCCGCGCATTTCATCGCGCACATCGCCGCCGAACATCTGCTTGAACACGCCGCCCAGCGACATGTCCGCGCGCCAGATTTCGGCATGGCCAAGGTCGAACCGCAGCATCAGGAGATTGGGGTCCTGCCGCCCGCCCGGATACCAGGCGGCGACTTCATGGGTCCAATAGCGGTCGATCACGGCCGGATCGGTTTCCGGAACCAGCGTGCCGTCGATGCATGCGAAGAGATAATGGCCCTTGCCCGCGAACTGCGCCATGGCGGGGCCGCCGGCCGCCAGCCGGTTTTCCTTTGTCGTATAGAACCAGAAACAGTGATTTGCGCCCGGGTCCAACTGAGCCGTCATGGGCAGGCTATGTTCATGGGAACCCTGCAATCCGATCATCAGGAAGGGGCTCTGCGACAATTCGGTCCAGAAACGGTGGCGGATATCGGCCTCGTTGCTCATCCTCATTCTCCTGCTCGTGCAAACATGGACTCAATTGACGGCCACAGGTGAAGTTCCGATCATCCTATCACGAAAGCTTGATCTTAAGCAGGCTTCTCTCCACATAGCGGCCATGCTGATCGAGACCGAACCCACGCCCAACCCGGCAACCGTCAAGTTCATCCCCGGCCGTGTGGTGATGGGCATGGGCACGCGCGACTTCGCGACGCCCGAGGAAGCGGAAGCCTCTCCCCTGGCCGCCGCGCTGTTCGGGCTGGGAGACGTTACCGGCGTGTTCTTCGGCGGCGATTTCATTTCCGTCACCATCGCGCCTGGCGCGCAGTGGAGCGACGTCAAGCCGGAGATATTGTCGATCCTGCTGGATCACTTCTCGGCCAACATGCCGCTTTTCGCCCCGGGATCAGCCTCTGAAATCTTCGTTCCAGAAGAGGAGGAATTTGCCGATGATCCGGAAGATGCCGAGATTGTCGCGCAGATCCGTGAGTTGATCGACACGCGAGTGCGGCCCGCCGTCGCCAATGATGGCGGCGACATCGTCTATCGCGGCTTCGACAAGGGCACGGTCTATCTGCGCATGCAGGGCGCCTGCTCGGGATGCCCCTCCTCTACCGCGACGCTGAAGAACGGCATCGAGCAGCTGCTGAAACATTATGTCCCCGAAGTGACGGAAGTGCGCGCCGTCTGAGAAAGACGGTGGCGGCATTTGGCAAATCCGGCCGGATCGACTAACCGCATCGAGAGGTCATTTACCCGAGCCGGTTCTACAGGGGATTTTCTTGCGCATTCTCGTCATCGACACCGCGACGCAAGCGCTGTCCGTGGCGCTGCTCGATGATGGGGTTCCCGCAGGACATTTCCACGAGATCGTCGGGCGCGGACATGCCGAAGCCCTGATGCCCGCCATCGCCGCACTGCCTGACGGCGGGCGCGCCGACGCGATCGCGGTTGATCTGGGGCCAGGCAGCTTCACTGGCGTTCGTATCGGCATCGCGGCCGCACGCGCGCTTGCCCTTGCCTGGTCGATACCCCTAAAGGGGTATGGCGCACTTTCGCTGATCGCGGCGAAGGCGGCGCAGGACCATAGCGGCGGCCCGATCGCGGTCACCATCACCGGAGGGCATGGCGAACTGTTCTGGCAAATTTTCGAGCCCGACGGCCTTACCCCCATCACCCAGCCCGCATCCACGCCGATCGCCGCATTGGCCGCTATGCTGGATCAGGCGGTTCTGTACGGCACCGGCGCGGAAGCCCTGGTGACCGCGCGGGGGCATGGCGCCGCCGTCAGCCTCTATCCCAATTCGGCGGACTATCCGCTGATCGCGGGCATGCCACCGCTTCCGCCCTCCCCCATCTACTGCCGGGATGCCGACGCCCAGCCGATGCCCACCGCGAGCCGTTCATGATTCCGGGCTTGGTCCTGGACAGCTATGAGGATGGCGAGCGCAACGCGCTGGCCGACGCCATGGACGTCATGACCGAAGCGTTCGACCCGGCTTACGGCGAGGCGTGGACATTGCCGCAGCTGGCTGGCGTCATGATGATGCCGGGGACCTGGCTGACGATCGCACGCGTGGATGCGGCGGCGCTCGGCTTCGCGCTGGTGCGATCGGTGCTCGACGAATGCGAATTGTTGCTGTTGGCCGTTCATCCGTCATGGCGCGGACGCGGCATCGGCAAGGAATTGTTGATCGATAGTCTCAAGACGGCGCGTCGGCGCGGCATCCGGTCAATGAATCTCGAAGTACGTTCGTCAAATACAGCTATCAAACTATATGAGAAAATTGGGTTTGAATATGTGCATCGCCGTCCCGGTTACTACCGAGGAAGCGACGGACAACTTCACGATGCGCTCAGCTTTCGTATAGAAATGCTCGGATAGTCTGGAACGCCCTTGCTAATCGCCAAATGAGCGTATAACGCTGATGTACCGCTCGTGAAACGAAATTACCTGGGCGGGTCGCAATTCAAATCAGCCTTCGCAGGATAAAAGAAATGGAAATCGAATCGGCGCAGAGCGAGCTGCTCATTACTTTGACTTCAGACATTGTTGCGGCGCATGTATCGAATAACAGCGTAGCCGTGTCCGATGTGGCGACGCTTATCCAGAATGTGCACGCCGCTCTTTCGGGTCTGGCGACTCCCGCCGTTGCTCCGGAAGTAAAGCCGGAACCCGCAGTGTCGGTGCGTTCTTCGATCAAGCCCGACTATATTATCTGCCTGGAAGACGGCAAGAAGTTGAAAATGCTGAAGCGGCACCTGATGACCCATTATCAGATGACGCCGGAAGATTATCGCGCAAAGTGGGGCCTGCCGGCCGACTATCCGATGGTCGCGCCCAACTATGCGGAACAGCGCCGTTCGCTCGCCAAGAAGATCGGTCTCGGCACAAAGCGCCGCCGTACCCGCGCGAAATAAGCACGGCCTGCGGGCAATCCGTCATAGGAAGGGGCGCATTTGCCGTGCGCCCCTTTAATAATGGGGGAAATGCCGCTAAATTTCGACCGATTATCTGACAAATTGAAAATGAGCGAGCCCGCATGAACCGCAAGATCGACGTAGAAGCCCTTTGCCATGAAAAGGGTCTGCGCATCACCGAGCAGCGCCGCGTGATCGCTCAAGTGCTGAGTGACGCATCGGACCATCCCGACGTCGAGGAATTGCACAAGCGCTCTTCCGCGATCGATCCGGGCATTTCCATCGCGACCGTCTATCGCACGGTGCGCCTGTTCGAAGAGGCAGGCATTTTGGAGCGGCATGATTTCGGCGACGGACGCGCCCGCTATGAAGCGGCCCCCGAAGCGCATCATGACCATCTGATCGATGTGGAAACCGGCAATGTGATCGAATTTGTCGATCCCGAGCTGGAGCAGTTGCAAAAGCAGATCGCCGAAAAGCTCGGCTTCCGCCTGGTCGATCACCGCATGGAATTGTACGGCGTGTCGCTCGACCGCAAGAACTGAACGCTTGGGGCGGCTGCGTTTTTTCTGCCGATTGGGCGCGCTGGCGGGCAGCCTGATCCTTTGCCTCATTCCGCATCTGCTCTGGCGTGCGGCCGGCGTGCGATCGCCCTGGCCGCGCCGCTTCCTTGGGCTGGCGGCCCGCGCGGTGGGCGCACGGGTGCGGATAGAAGGGCATCCCTTTCACGGCGACAGCTTCATCATCGCCAACCATGTGAGCTGGATCGACATATTGGCGCTGGGCGGTGCGACCGGAGCCGCATTCGTCGCGCATGACGGAATTGCAGGCTGGCCGCTGATCGGCTGGCTGGCGGCGCAGAATAATACGCTGTTCGTGGCGCGGAACCGGCGCGGGGCGTTGTCGGGACAGATTGAGGCGTTGCGGGCCGCGCTGGCGGGGCATCAGCCGGTTGCGCTGTTCCCCGAGGGGACGACCAGCGATGGCGAGTTGCTGCCGTTCAAGCCGTCACTGCTGGCGGTGCTGTTGCCCCCTCCGCGCGCGGTGATGATCCAGCCTGTGCATATTGATTACGGCCGGGCGACGGCGGAGATCGCCTGGCACAGCAATGAACCGGCGGGCGCGAATGTGAAACGGCTGCTGGAACGGCGCGGCAGGTTGGACCTGACATTGCGCTTTCTGGAGCCTTTCGATCCGGCTTTACATCCCGATCGCAAGCAGTTGGCGGCGGTCACGCGAGACAAGATCGCCGCGAGCATTGCCATGCACCTGCCGCCTTTCGCTCCGGCCACTGCCCCTGTATAGCTGGACGGCATGAATCGTAACGACGCCCAAAAGACTCCAGCGACATTCCACGTCAAATCCTTCGGCTGCCAGATGAACGTCTATGATGGCGAGCGCATGGCCGAGATGCTGGGCGAACGGGGCATGACCGCCGCGGCCGATGGTTCGGAGGCGGATCTTGTCATCCTGAACACCTGCCACATCCGCGAAAAGGCGGTGGACAAGGTCTATTCGGACATTGGTCGCCTCAATCGAGAAGACGGCACCCGGCCGATGATCGCGGTCGCGGGCTGCGTCGCGCAGGCCGAGGGGAGCGAGATCAGCCGCCGGGCGCGCAATGTCGATATCGTGGTGGGGCCGCAAGCCTACCATCGCTTGCCCGACCTGATCGAAAAGGCGGGTCGCGGCGAGGAAGCCGTTGATACCGACATGCCGCTGGCGTCGAAATTCGGCGCCCTGCCCGCGCGGACGAAGCAGGCGCGGCCGACCGCTTTCCTGACCATCATGGAAGGCTGCGACAAATTCTGCACCTATTGCGTGGTGCCCTATACGCGCGGCGCGGAGATCAGCCGGACCTGGGGCGCGATCATCGATGAGGCGAAGGCGCTGGTCGATGGCGGGGTGCGGGAAATCACGCTGCTGGGGCAGAATGTCAACGCCTGGACTGGCGAGGATGACAAGGGCCGCGTGCACGGGATGGACGGCCTGGCGCGTGAGCTGGCGAAGCTGGGTGGTCTAAAGCGCATCCGCTATACGACCAGCCATCCCAATGACATGAGCGACGGCCTAATCGCAGCGCATGGTGACGAGCCCAAGCTGATGCCCTTCCTGCATCTGCCGGTGCAGTCGGGCAATGACCGTATCCTGAAAGCCATGAATCGCAGCCATAGCGTGGACAGCTATTTGCGGATCATCGAGCGCGTGCGGGAAGCGCGGCCGGACATTGCGCTGTCGGGCGACTTCATCGTGGGCTTTCCGGGCGAGACGGATGCGGAGTTCGAAGATACTCTGAAGATCGTCGAGCAAGTCCGTTACGCGCAATGCTATTCGTTCAAATACAGCCCACGGCCCGGCACGCCTGCCGCTGACATGGACGGGCAGATCCCGGCCGAAGTGATGGACGAGCGGCTGGCGCGGTTGCAGGCGCTGATCAACCGGCATCAGGTGGAGTTCAACGCTGCCACGGTCGGCCGCCGCACGGACATTCTGCTGGAGCGCAAGGGCCGCCATCCGGGCCAGTTGATCGGAAAGACGCCTTGGCTTCAGTCCGTCCATGTCACCGCGCCGGAACTTTTCATCGGCGACATGGTCGAAGTCGATATCATCAGTGCCGGTCCGAACAGTCTGGCCGGCGAACCTAGCAGGAGGAAAGCCGCTTGAACCCATTCCAAGTCGTTCCCGTCGCTACGGGAGCCCATCTCCGGACCTGTCCGCCAGGATTGATCGGCAGGAGATGGATATCCGCCCCTGCGGATATGACTGACGGAAAGGGAGGCTGCTGAATGTCCAAGAAACCGAACCAGAGCCAGCGCAGCGACACCGCCGAACGGGCGCGGCTGGAAGTCACCTTCGACCGCCCTCACCTGCTTGGTGCGCTGTTCGGGCAATATGACCAGAATCTGGTGGCAATCGAAAACCGGCTGGGCGTCTATATCGCGGCGCGCGGCAACAAGCTGCAGATCGAGGGCGAGGCGGAAGCGGCTGCGCGGGCGCGTGACGTGATGACCGGCCTCTACAACCGGATCGCGGCGGGGCAGGAAATCGACAGCGGCGCGGTGGAAGCGGTGATCGCCATGTCGGCCGAACCGACGCTGGACGGCATCATCCGCCATGACGTCGCAGAACCGCCCAAGGTGATGATCCGCACGCGCAAGAAGACGATCGTGCCGCGATCGGCGACGCAGGTCACCTATATGGAGGCGCTGACGCGGAACGACATCATCTTCGCGCTAGGCCCGGCAGGCACTGGCAAGACCTACCTCGCGGTCGCGCAGGCGGTGAGCCAACTGATCACCGGCAGCGTGGATCGGCTGATCCTGTCGCGCCCTGCGGTCGAGGCGGGCGAGCGGCTGGGCTTTCTGCCCGGCGACATGAAGGAGAAGGTCGATCCCTATCTGCGGCCGATCTATGACGCGCTATACGACACGCTGCCCGCCGAACAGGTGGAGCGGCGGATCGCGAGCGGGGAGATAGAGATCGCGCCGCTGGCCTTCATGCGCGGGCGCACGTTGTCCAACGCCTTCATCGTGCTGGACGAAGCGCAGAATACGACCGTGGCGCAGATGAAGATGTTCCTCACCCGCTTTGGTGAAGGGAGCCGGATGGTGATCTGCGGCGACCCACGTCAGGTGGACTTGCCGCAACCGGGCGTATCGGGACTGGCCGATGCAGTGGCCCGGCTGGAAGGCGTGGATGGCATCTCGGTCGTGCCGTTCAACATCGCGGACGTCGTGCGTCATCCGGTCGTCGGACGGATCGTTCAGGCTTATGAGGGGCCGGATGCTTGAGCATTTCTCGACTTCGCTTGAAACGGACGGGGCGTAAAGAATGATTGAAGTTGCGGTACTTCACGAGGCCGGCTGGCCGGGCGAGGATTGGGAGTTGCTGGCCCAGAGGGCGGTCGCCGCCGCCATCATCCACAGCCCCTATGCGGCCTTCGCCACGGATGAGGCGCTCTACGAAGTCGCGGTCAAGCTGACCAATGACGAGGAGGTGCACAACCTCAACCGCGCCTATCGCGACAAGGACAGGCCGACCAATGTCCTGTCCTTTCCGATGGTGCAGCATGACCTGCTGGAAGCCACCGGCAACACCGACGATGGCGAAGTTCTGCTGGGCGATATCGTGCTGGCCGAGGGGGTTTGCGCGACCGAAGCGGCGGAAAAGGGCATCTCCATTGCGGATCATGCCACGCATCTGATCGTCCATGGGACTTTTCATTTGCTGGGATATGATCATATGGAAGACGCCGAGGCGGAGGCGATGGAAGCGCTGGAGACCCAGTCGCTGCAGAGCCTCGGTATTTCCGATCCCTATGGGGATCGCCAGACAGGATTATAGGAAGAGAAATGGCTGAGGGCAGTCCGAAGGACGGCAACGGTTCAAAGGAATCGGACAGTAGTAGTCACGAGGGCGGTTTATGGAGCGGCCTAAAGTCGCTGCTCTTCGGTGAGGAAGAAAGCCCCAGCCTCCGCCGCGAGTTGGAAGAGGCGCTGGACGAATATGATGAGGAAGAGCAGGACGAGCGCGCATCCCCCCCTGCCAATGGCGACCTGTCGGCGATCGAACGCCAGATGGTCCGCAACCTGCTGCATTTTTCGGAACATACGGTCGATGACGTCGCAGTGCCGCGCGCGGATATCGTCGCGATCGAGGAAAAGGCGAGCTTCGCTGAACTGGCGGCGTTGTTCGCGGAAGCCGGGCACAGCCGCATTCCGGTCTATCGCGAAACGCTCGATACCATTGTCGGCATGGTCCACATCCGCGACGCTTTCGCCATATTGGCGGGCAAGGCGCCAGTGCCGGAGACACTGGAGCCGCTGATCAGGCAACCGCTCTATGTACCCGAAAGCATGGGAGCGCTGGACCTGCTGGCCGAAATGCGGGCCAAGCGCACGCACCTCGCCATCGTATTGGACGAATATTCCGGCACCGAAGGGCTGCTAACCTTCGAAGACCTGGTCGAGGAAATCGTCGGCGATGTCGAGGATGAGCATGACGATGCCCCCGAAGCGCTGCTCGTGCCGCTGGCTGGCGGCATGTGGGAAGCCGACGCGCGGGCCGAACTGGAAGACGTCGCCAAGGAGATCGACGATCGGCTGGCCGATGTCGAGGAAGATGTCGATACTTTGGGCGGACTGGCCTTCGTCATCGCGGGAAGGGTGCCGGAAGCGGGCGAGATACTCGATCACGAACAGAGCGGCTGGAAGCTGGAAGTGGTGAGCAGCGACGGGCGTAGGGTGACGCGGCTGCGGCTTCATCCACCCGTGCAAAGGCAGGATGACGGGGACGAGTGATGCCCCAGGCCAGGATCGATTTCTCCGTTTCGGCCATTAGGCTGTGAAGGAGAGATCGATGCTGAAACAGATCAGCTTGGCGATCCAAAGATGAACTGTAACGACAAGAAACAGTCGGTTGGATGCCCCTTCATCCGCGACGACGGGCATGGTGCCCCGTCGCTCATGAGCGGGAAAAGGCTGACGGTGGCGGTAAGCATATTCTTGGCAGCTACGCCTTCCCCCTTGCTCGCGGGGCCGCCCTTTCTGACCGACGACCCGGAACCGACAGAGCTGGGCCACTGGGAAATTTACTCACCGCTAATTGAAGCCGATGGAAAAGGAGAAAGCTTTTCCGGTTCAGTGGGAGCGGAGTTGAACTATGGGGCTGCACCCAACCTTCAACTCACCCTTGGCCTGCCTGCAGCATATGAGCATGGCGATACTGGTTGGCGATGGGGAGCCGGCGATCTCGCCTTTTCCGCCAAATATCGCTTTTATCACGACGCGGCGCATGGGTTTTCGATTGCCGCTTTTCCTAGCCTCACCTTTCCTACCGGCACTAACGGCATGAGCACTGGAAAGGTCACCGCCTTGCTGCCGATTTGGGCGCAGAAGGACATAGGGCCTTGGTCGATATTCGGCGGCGGCGGATATGCGATCAATCCCGGTTTGGGCAGACGTGACTATTGGACCTCTGGCATAGCGTGCACGCGCTCGTTCAGCGAGCATCTGCTCCTTGGTCTTGAGGCGGACCGTCAAGGTGCAGATACCAAGGATGGCCGCGGTTCAACGAGCCTGGGTTTCGGCGCTATCTACCAGTTGAAAACTCCACTGCGCCTGCTCGCGTCAGGTGGGCCATCATTCGATGATGCTGGCGGCAGGGCAGGTTTTCATGCGTTCGCAGCCCTGGGGCTCGATTTTTGAAGGTGCCGTGATGACCGAAAATGGATTCAGAGAAAATCTTGTAAAAGTGCCCGCGGTGACGCTCGGATTCTGGATAATAAAAATCCTAGCCACGACCCTTGGTGAGACAGGCGGCGACGCCGTCAGCATGTCTTGGCTTGGCGAAACCACTTCTCAAGCGGGGCAGTCGGGCCTCAACGGTTATCTGGTTGGCACGGGGATCTTCGGCCTTTTGCTAATAGCGCTTATATGGTTTCAAATCAGGGCGCGCAGCTTCAATCATTGGCTTTATTGGGCGACGATCATCGCATCGACAACCGCGGGAACGACATTGGCGGATTTCGCCACTCGATCGTTGGGGATTGGCTATCCTGGTGGATCGCTGCTCCTGTTGGGCTGTGTTCTGCTGTCATTGTTCAGCTGGCATCAGATGTTGGGCAGCGTTTCGGTAAATACGGTGTCAGGTCCTCGTGAAGAGCTGTTTTACTGGATCACCATCACCTTCTCGCAGACGCTCGGCACGGCCTTGGGGGATTGGATCGCCGACAGCAGCCTTGGCTATTCGGGTGCCGCGCTCGTGTTCGGCAGCGCGCTGGCAATTATCGCCGCGCTTTATTTCTCGACGAAGATAAGTCGCGTGGCGTTATTTTGGGCCGCTTTCATCCTTACGCGCCCGCTCGGTGCGACCGTGGGCGATTTTCTTGACAAACCGGTTGCCAAGGGCGGGCTGGATTTCAGTCGACCTTTGGCGACCGCAGTCCTGGCCGCCGCCATTATGTTGCTGATCATTTTTGTGCCCCAACGCGCCGCGCCACACTCTGAAGGCTGAGAGGGCGCTATCTCCCTCTCCAGTAAGGGAGGATTGATTGGGTAACCGCGACTGAGGCTCGCGTTGACGCTGTGTTACCGATTGGAGGTTATAGCTGGCCCTTCCCGCTAAGGGCGCGGGATGATGAGTTGAAATGGGGACCATGCGGCAGGACAGGTTATCGATATCGCGTGGCGACGCATCTCACCTGCCCTTTGCTGTTCCGGCGAGCGCGATGCAGTCATGGCTCCTGGCGCTCATCTGCGTCGCGACCTTTGCCTTTGCGGTTCTCACGCCGCCTTTTCAGGCGCCCGATGAAAATCAGCATTATATGAAAGCGCTGATGCTGTCCGGCGGGCGGGTTCTGACGGAGCAGCGGGGCGGATCGACTGGTGCGGAGTTGCCGCGATCGGCGGTTGATCTGCATGGCGTGGACTTTCCGACCGATGCAGGGCCCGGATCGCGCCAGTTCGACCGGACCATGCTGGAAAAGGCGTGGAAGGCGGATGCCGGGCGTCCCGGCACAAGCTTCGCCGATTTCCCGAACGTCGCCAATTATGCGCCGAGCCTCTATGCGCCGGGCGCTGTCGGGCTGCTGTTGGGCGAGGCGCTCGGTCTGCCCCGGCTGGGGAGATTCTACGTCGGACGGCTGACGAACGCGCTGTCTGGCCTAGCGCTGTTGGGTGCGGCGCTGGGGCTCATCCCGTTCGGTCGTAATGCCTTGCTGGCGACCGCTCTACTTCCGACATTCTGTTATCAGACGGGGTCGCTCTCGCCCGATGCGGTGATCAACGGGATCGGATTTGTTGCATTGGCGCTGTCGCTGCGCGTCGCCGCCATTGGCAGCAATGCCGCGCGCTCGGCCGGGTTGTGGATTACCGCACCGCTGCTTGCCCTGGCTAAGGGAGTCTATCTGCCGCTGATGGCTGCTGGGCTGCAATGGCCGCAGCATCGCCGGGATTGGAGGCCATGGCTGCTATTGGGAGCGATGGCGGCCGGCGCGCTGGTATTCATTCTCTGGATGAAGATGTCGGGTGGCAGTCCGGCCCTGTATCACATCATGTCGCGCAAGACCGGGGAGAATGTCATGACGGCCCCGCTTGCCGCACAGCTTGCGGTCATCATCGCCGATCCGGGTGCCTATGTTCGAGCGCTTTCTTCGAGTGTCGTAGAGCGCGCGCCGGTTTATGTGTTGCAGATTGTGGGGCGCTTTGGATGGAACGCGGTCCTGCTGCCGCTGGCTGCCTATCCCCTGGCGGCTGTGATGGTGGGAGCCGGCGTTTTGAGCGGGTTGGGCGCGAGGATCAGCATCGGCCGTCGGTTGTGGTGGCTGGCCGTTGCGGGCGGCATCGCGCTGCTGATCGAAACGGCCATGTATCTGACGGCGACGCCGCTGGGCGCTGATTTCATCCAGGGCACGCAGGGGCGCTATTTCCTTCCGCTTTTGCCGCTCGCCTTGCTGACGATCATGCCGGAACGGGGTGTTAATATGGCACGGCCGGTCTTTGCAGGTGCGGCGGCGCTGTTGCTTTTGGTGGCGATCGCCACCGCCTATGACAGTTTCTGGGTCCACGGCTTCGTCACTGCCGATGGCATGCCGCCGCATCAGCGGTTAGGCAACGCGCTGCTGCTCCCGTCGCCGCGCTGGTAGCCAATGATAGCAAAGGCATAGCCAGCCCAGGCCGTTGATCCAGCCCGCCAGCACATCGCTTGGCCAGTGAACGCCGAGCCAGACGCGGCTGACGCCAATCAGGGCGATGGCGAGGCCCGCCAACACATAGCCTATGCGTCGGCGCGACAGCATGGCCAGCGCGCCGAACAGCATCATGTTGTAGGCCGCATGGCCGCTCGGGAAGCTGTAGCTGTGGACGATGTCCAGATGCGGCAGAAGATCGGGCCGGGGAGCGGCGAAGATCTGCTTGAGCACGAAGTTCAGCAATGTGCCGCCCGCCATGACGAGCGCGAACCATAGTGCCGAAGGACGCTTGCCCCGCCACAGGAGGATGCCGATTGCGGCCGCAGCGATCACCCAGCGGCCGATATTGCCGCCGATGAGCGAGGCAGCCAACATGACGGGCGTGACGCCGGACAGCTTGTCCCTCGCCACCCCAGCCGCCTTCATCGCCGAGATGTTGACTGCGTCAAACCACCCCGACCGCTGCAGCAACGCGATCAGGAGAACGCCGAGGAGCGCGAGCACGAAAGCCCCCGCGCCCCCGAGCCAGGATCGGCGATCAGATATGTAGCGCGCGCCCATAGGCGGCAAGCACGCTTTCGTGCATCGATTCCGAAATGGTCGGATGCGGGAAGACCGTGTGCATCAGTTCCGCTTCGGTGGTTTCCAGCGTCTTGCCGACGGTAAAGCCCTGGATCATTTCGGTGACTTCAGCGCCGACCATGTGCGCGCCCAGCAGTTCGCCGGTCTTGGCGTCGAACACGGTCTTGGTGAAGCCTTCCGCCTCGCCGAGCGCGATCGCTTTGCCATTGCCGATGAAGGGGAACATGCCGACCTTCACCTCATAGCCCGCTTCCTTCGCCTTGGCTTCGGTAAGGCCGACGCTGGCGATTTGCGGGTGGCAATAGGTGCAGCCTGGAATATTGCGCGGGTCCATGGCGTGCGGATGCTCGCCCGCGATGGCTTCGGCGGCGATCACGCCTTCATGGCTGGCCTTGTGCGCAAGCCATGGCGGCGCGGTGATATCGCCGATCGCCCAAAGGCCATCGACATTGGTGCGGCACATTTCGTCGGTCTTCAGGAAGCCGCGATCGTCCACCGCGACGCCCAGTTCCTTGAGGCCGATATTTTCCGTGTTGGGCACGATGCCGATGGCGACGATGACATGGCTGTAATCGCCGTTGACGACCTTCCCATCCTTGCCCTTGATCGCGGCCTTTACGCCGTTTGCGCCGACTTCCAGCTTTTCAAGGCCAGCGCCGGTCATGATGGTCATACCCTGCCTCTTCAGCGCCTTCTCGAGGAAGGCGGAGACGTCCGCATCCTCGACCGGCACAACGCGGTCCAGCATTTCGACAACGGTGACGTCCGCGCCCATGTCATTGTAGAAGCTTGCAAATTCGATACCGATCGCGCCCGATCCGATGACCAGCAGCTTGGTTGGCATTTCGGGCGGGGTCATGGCGTGGCGGTAGGTCCAGACGCGCTTGCCGTCCGCCTTGGCGAAGGGCAGATCGCGGGCGCGAGCGCCGGTGGCGACGATGATGTTCTTCGCCGTCAGTTCCTCGGTCTTGCCGTCCTTGGTGACGCTGAGCTTGCCCTTTCCAGTGAGCTTGCCCTCGCCCATGTGGACAGTGATCTTGTTCTTCTTCATCAGGTGCGTGACGCCCTGATTGAGCTGCTTGGCGACGCCGCGCGAGCGCTTCACGACCGCGTCGATGTCGGCGCTGATCTTCTCGGCAGCCAGACCATAATCCTTGGCATGCTGCATATAATGATAGATTTCGGCCGAACGCAGCAGCGCCTTGGTCGGGATGCAGCCCCAGTTCAGGCAGATGCCGCCCAGATTTTCGCGTTCGACAATGGCGGTCTTGAGGCCAAGCTGCGAGGCACGGATCGCGGCCACATAGCCGCCAGGGCCAGAACCCAGAACGATGACATCGTAATTCTCAGCCATGATCAGTCTTTCTTGTCAGATTCCGCCGGGAGGGGCGGCACGGAACGGGGCTGGCGATCCTCACCGATCGCCACGAAGGTGAAGGTGGCCTGTGTCACGCGATAGGAACGGTCGTCATGGCGTGTACGGCGCCAAGCCTCTACCGCGATGTTCATCGACGTGCGACCAACGGATTTGAGGGTTGCGAACACCGATACTTCATCGCCGACCACTACCGGGCGCAGAAATGTCATGCCCTCCACAGCGATGGTCACGGCGCGGCCATGACTGTGCCGGGCGGCGACGGAACCAGCCGCCGAGTCCATCAAGCTCATCAACCAGCCGCCGAAAATATCCCCATAGGGGTTGGTATCGGCGGGCATGGCGATGACGCGCACCGCGGGGCTGGCTTCCGGCGGCTGCTCGTCGGTGTAGGCCATCAGGCGAGCATGCCGAGCGGATTTTCGACCAGCTCACGGAAGACTTGCATCAGGCGAGCGCCATCCGCGCCGTCGATCGCCCGATGGTCGAAGCTGCCGGTCGCGGACATGACGGTCGCGATCTGGAGCGAGTCATCGACGACGAAGGGCCGCTTCTCGCCTGCGCCGATCGCCATGATCATCGCCTGAGGCGGGTTGATGACGGCTTCGAACTGCTTGATGCCGAACATGCCCATGTTGGACAGCGACGCGGTGCCGCCCTGATATTCTTCAGGCTTGAGCTTGCCGTCCTTGGCGCGGGCGGCGAGGTCCTTCATCTCGGTCGAGATGGCGGCGACGCCCTTGCTGTCGGCGCCGGTGACGATCGGGGTGATGAGACCGCCGGGAATGGACACGGCGACGGAAATGTCCGCGCGCTTGAACTGAAGCATCTGGTCGCCAGCGAACTGGACGTTGCATGCGGGCACCTGGATGAGGGCGACGCCCAGCGCCTTGATCAGCAGGTCATTGACCGACAGCTTGACGTTGCGGCTGGCGAGGCCCGCGTTCAGTTCGGTACGCAGCTTCAGCAGCTTGTCGAGCTGCACATCGACGGTGAGGTAGATGTGCGGCACCTGCTGCTTGGATTCGGTGAGGCGGCGGGCGATCGTCTTGCGCATGCCGCTGAGCTTGATGACTTCATGGGGGATGCCAAAGTCCTGCGCGGCGTGGGCGACAGGAGCGAGCGCAGCGGGCGCGGCAGCAGCAGCCTGGCTGGGTGCTGCGGCGGGAGCAACGGCGGCGCCCTCAAGGTCCGCCTTGACGATGCGGCCGTTGGGACCCGAGCCGGTGACGCTGGCGAGATCGAGGCCCTTCGCCTCGGCGAGACGACGGGCGAGCGGGCTGGCCTTTACGCGATCGCTGGACTTGGCGGGAGCGGCGTCGGCCCTGGGCGCGGGCGTTTCGGCCTTTGCGGGGACTGGATCGGCCTTGGGCGCCCCGGCAGGCTTGGGTGCGGGCGCGCCGCCACCTGCGGCTGCTGCGGCAAGGTCCTCGCCCTCTTCCGCGATGATTGCGATGACGGTGCCGACCTTCACGCCTTCGGAACCTTCGGAGACCAGGATCTTGGCGATCTTGCCTTCGTCGACAGCCTCAAATTCCATCGTCGCCTTATCGGTCTCAATCTCCGCGAGCAGGTCGCCGGAGGAAACGGTGTCGCCTTCCTTCACAAGCCATTTCGCCAGCGTCCCTTCCTCCATCGTGGGGGACAAGGCGGGCATTTGGATGTTCTTGCTCATGCGTGAAGGCCTCTCTTCTTTTCCCGAGCGGACGGGCAGCGTTGAGAGCCGTTTTCACCCTTTGAACCGAGGGGTCAAGGCTGCGGCTTGCACCAGAGCCGATAATCAGCCACATTTCACCAGACTGGTTCACAATTCACCAAATTGGTTCAAGGATGCAGGGCAAGAGCCGGTTCGCCCGCCAAATCCGGCAAGGAATGTGACAGCCATGCGCACTTATCTGGTTGTAGTGGACGAATCGCCCGAGGCCGAAACGGCCCTGCGCTTCGCAGCGCGGCGTGCCGCCAAAACAGCGGGTTCCATCCGCATCCTGGCGCTCGTGCCTCCTGCGGAGTTCGTGCAATGGGGCGGCGTTCAGGCGACGATGGAGGATGAAGCCCGCCAACGCGCCGAGGCATTAGTGACGAATGCGGCGGGAACGCTGACCGAGGAGTCGGGCATTCGGCCGAGCATCACGGTACGGCAAGGCGATCCAGTCGCGGTGGTCCGCGAGACGCTGGACGAAATGCCCGATGTGGCCGCGCTGGTGCTCGGTGCGGCGGCCAGCGGCCATCCGGGGGCGTTGGTTTCGCACTTTGCGGGCGCCGATGCGGGCAAGCTGCCCTGCCCTATCATGGTCATTCCAGGTGGGCTTGGTATCGAGGCTATCGACCGTCTAAGCTGAGGCGGAAGACAGGGGAGCGCCGTTCCACAAGCTCAAGGCGAACGGGATTTGGATTCGCCTCGATTGGGGGAGGTCTACCGCTTGTGCCGCCCCCGCTTTGCGCCGATGTGGCGGATATTGGCGGGGCGGCCGCGTTTGGCGCCGGGGCGCACCCGATCTTTCTTGAAGCTGGGGCGCTGCGGCGGCGCGTCGGGGAGTTCGAAGCGCAAGCTGCCGTTGACCGGGTCGGCTTCGGCCAGGCGCAGCTGGAGATGCTGCCCAACCGTGTAGCGGTTGCCGCTCTGCACACCTTCAAGCGCCCGGCCAGCCTCGTCGAAGAAGAAGCGCTCATCGCCCATGGTGGAAACGGGGACGAGACCATCCCCGCCGAGACCTTCGACCGTGGCGAAGAAGCCGAAATTCTGAACCCCGGTGATGCGCGCGTCGACCAGTTCGCCGACATGCGCGGCGAGATAGGCGGCGACATAACGGTCGATTGTCTCCCGCTCCGCTTCCATGGCGCGCCGTTCATGCTGGCTGATCATCTCGCCGACGCGGCCCATATTCTCATAATCATCGCCGCTGAGCGAGGTCCGGTCGGGCAGCACGCCACCCTTGGGAGCAGGTAGTTCGAGGGCATAGGCCCCGACCAGCGCGCGATGGACCAACAGGTCGGCGTAGCGGCGGATGGGCGAGGTGAAATGCGCGTAAGAGCCAAGCGCCAAGCCGAAATGCCCCATGTTCTGCGGGGCATAATAAGCCTGGGTCTGGCTGCGCAGTATCTGCTCCATGATCTGCGGCTTTTCCTCCGCCTCTCCGATACGGTCGATCAGGCGGTTGAAGGTGGAGGGCTTGATGACCTGTCCCAGAGCGAAGTCGATGTCGAAGGTGGCGAGATAATCCTTGAGCGCCACCAGCTTTTCACGGCTCGGCGGTTCGTGGACGCGATACATGACAGGCGCCCTCTTCGCCTCCAGCGCCTTGGCGGCGGCGACGTTGGCGGCGATCATATAGTCCTCGATCAGCATATGCGCGTCGAGGCGTTCCCGCACGGCCACGCTGACGATCTTGCCGTTTTCGTCCAGGACGACACGGCGTTCCGGGAGGTCGAGGGCGAGAGGATCGCGTTTGTCGCGGGCTTTGCGGAGGAGTTTCCAGCAGGCCCAGAGGGGTTTCAGGGCGGTTTCGAGAAGCTCGGCCTGGAGCCCTTCCTCCCCCCCATTCCCGTCAATAGCGGCTTGGGCGTGCTCATAGGCGAGGACGGCGGCCACGCGGATGATGGCGCGGGTGAAGCGCCACTCCGTCACCTTACCCTGCGCATTGACGACGAGATGACAGGCCATGGCGGCACGGTCCTGCCCCGCGCGCAGCGAGCACATGTCGGAGGACAGCTGGTGCGGCAACATCGGCACGACGAGGTCGGGGAAATAGACGCTGTTGCCGCGCTTACGGGCTTCCTTGTCGAGCGCGCTGCCGGGACGGACATAATAGCTGACGTCGGCGATCGCGACGACGGCGCGATAGCCGCCGGGATTGGCGGGGTCTTCGTCCGGGGCGGCCCAGACCGCATCGTCATGATCGCGCGCATCGACCGGGTCGATTGCGATGATGGGAAGGTGGCGCAGGTCCTCGCGCTTGTCCTCATGCAGGGCGATCTCTGACGCTGCCACCGCCTCATCTTCCACCTTCTCCGGGAAGACGTGCGGGATGCCATGTTTGTGGATGGCTATCAGGCTGAAGCTGCGGGGAGCGAAGGGATCGCCCAATATGTCGGTGACGCGCGCGCTGATACGCGGCGGACGGCCGACCGGTTCAGCCAGGACAAGGTCGCCGGGCTTTGCATTGCCGGCATCGCTGATCGGCGTATCCTTGCGGATGCGCTTATCCACGGGACGCAGCCACAGCTTGCCGCCCTCGCCCGCTTCGACCACGCCAAGCAGTTCCTCGCTGGCCTTGGCGAGCTTCTTCATCGGGTGAGCGACCCAACCGCGTCCCGCCTCTTCCGTGCGTGCAAGGATGCGATCGCCGATCGTCAGCGCGCCCCTCTTCCCGCGTTCCACCACCCGCAAGCGCGGCGCCGGCTGCCCTTCCGCCTCCCACCGTTCGGGCGTGGCGATGAGGGTCGTGCCATCGACGTCCACGATGCGCAGCACCGTCACCTTGGGTACGCCGCCCATCTTGTGGAAAGCGCGCGCCGGGCCGATGTCGAGCAGCCCCTCGTCCGCCATGTCCTTCAGCAACGCCTTCAGCGCGATCTTTTCCTGCCCCTTGAGGCCAAACGCCTTGGCGATCTCCCGCTTGCCTGCCGGCTGATCGGAGGAAGTGATGAAGTCCATCACCTGGTCGCGGGTCGGAAAGCCGGCGGGCCGGACTTTGTCGGGTTTCTTCTGCTTTTGGGTCGATGCCATGGTTCAGCTATAGGGAGCAGTCCGCCGCCACACCAGATGGACTGGCGGAAGATTTGGTCTCACCCGCCTACTCCGCTAGTTTTCGCGCCCGGTCGCGCCAAGCCTCGGCCAGCACCGGCATACCCGCGAGCGCACGCACCGCATCGGGCTCAGCCTTGTGACCGCCGCCGATCAGCAGGCGGAAGACACGCGCGATCGGCCATTGCGGCAAAGGCCGGTCGAGCAGGTCCATTCGGCACTTCGCCTCCGCCTCTCCTTCGCGCAGAACGCGAAAATAGAGGCCAGACCGTCCGGTTTTCACGATTGTCGCGAGCACATCGCGCGTGCCGAAGCGATGATCGAGCTTCCAGCAGGGCTGACGGCCGTGACTGACCTCCACGATGGCGCTGCCCAGGGAGAAGCGATCGCCAAGGCAGATCTGCTCCTCGGTCATGCCGTGCGACGCGATATTTTCCCCGAACGCGCCCGGCCCGGCGAGCAGCGGATGATCCGGCTTGCGCTCGCGCCACCAGGGGTAATGGTCTTGCGGGTAAAGATGGATCGCCTTGTCCCAGCCGCCATGGTGAACGGGATCGGCCACCGCGTCACCTTCCAGGCCGAGCCAGTTGATCCGGACAACGCCGTCCAGCGGCCGCTTGGCTATGGCGCTATAGTCATTGTCCCGGAAAGGAACCGGCGTCCCGGTCAGCAATGCTTCGACGACAAGATGATCAGCCATGCGGCCCTATGGCAGGAGCGCAGGCGGTTGGCGAGAGGGTGGATTATACTGCCGCGCATGGGGCGGTGGACGCTGAAACAAGTTCAGCATGATGAGCCTGGTCAGTGATGTGGCGCCTTCAGGCGCGGCTGAGTTCAGAGCCCAGCTTCAGCACTTCGCTGCCATTGTCGGTCTGGACGAGATAGGCGGGATTCTTGGCCGATCCGTTGCGCCGGATCAGCGCGCCTTCGATCGTCCGTTCGACATGGCGGTCGAACTTTTCAGCTACGCGGCCACGGCCGATGCCCTGGCCCCAGTTCCACTTCACCCGCATGCCTTTGCGGAAGCTGTCGGTCATTTCTTCCTCTCCTGCGGCACCTTGATGGTGACCGCTTTCCCACCATCGCAGTGACAAAAAGCCCGTTGCCGCATGCGGTTCCCTTGGGTTTTTTGTTCGCCTGGGTTAAGGGGCGGCGGATGGATGTCACTGGCCTTCGCGTCGCGCTCTTTAGCGGCAATTACAATTATGTGCGCGATGGCGCCAATCAGGCGCTCAATCGTTTCGTCGGCTATCTGCTGAGCCAGGGCGCGGCCGTGCGCGTCTATTCGCCGACCATCGCGACCCCTGCATTCGAACCCACGGGCGACCTTGTCAGCGCGCCATCCTTCTCTGTTCCGGGTCGCAGGGAATATCGCATCCCCTATCGCATGTCGGGCGCCGTACGGCGGGACCTGAAGCGCTTTCGTCCAAATCTCGTCCATGTCTCCAGCCCCGATCCGCTTGGTCATCGGGCAGTGAGTTGGGCACGGAGCGGAGGATTGCCCGCAGTCGCATCGGTTCACACGCGGTTCGAGACCTACCCGCGCTATTATGGCCTGGCGTTTCTGGAGCCCGCGATCGAATCCCTGCTGCGCCGTTTCTATCGCCGGTGCGACGCGATCGTCGCTCCATCCGAATCGATGGCGCAACTGCTGCGCGAACAACGGATGAGCTATGACGTGGGCATCTGGACGCGCGGCATCGACCGGCAGATCTTCAATCCCAGCCGGCGCGACCTGACATGGCGGCAGGCGCTTGGCATCGACGATAACGAACCCGTGATTGGCTTTATCGGCCGCCTGGTGATGGAAAAGGGGCTGGACGTCTTTTCCGACACGATCGACCAATTGTCGCTGCGGAATGTGCGGCACAAGGTGCTGATCGTGGGCGAAGGCCCCGCCCGCGAATGGTTCCAAAATCGTCTGCCGAACGCCGTCTTCACCGGTTTTCAGAAGGGCGCAGACCTCGGCCGTGCGGTCGCCAGCATGGATATGCTGTTCAACCCGTCGATCACCGAGACCTTCGGCAATGTGACGCTGGAGGCGATGGCCTGCGCGCTGCCCACTGTTGCGGCGCGGGCGACGGGCAGTGAAAGCCTGGTTACCGACGGTGTGACGGGACGCCTGATTCGTCCCGGTGCGATCGGCGCTTTTGCCGACGCGCTAGCGGCCTATTGCAACGATCCGAACGCGCGTGCCAGCGCGGGCGCGGCCGCCATGGCTGAAGCGGAGCGATATGGCTGGGATCAGGTGAACCAAGCGCTGGTCGACACCTATCTCCGCGTCATTCGCCAGCGATCGCAGGGAGCCTTGCTGCGCTCCAGCCCGGTTCCTTAACGGCGGTGCCTTCCCTATATCGGGGTCGATGGCTGATCTTTTCGCTTCCGACGCAGATATGACCGGCGAGCCTGCGGAAAATGCACCGCTGGCCGATCGGCTGCGCCCTCGCACCCTGTCCGACGTCGTGGGCCAGGATCATCTGACCGGGCCGGAAGGCGCGATCGGTCGGATGGTGGCGGCGGGACGGCTTTCCTCGATCATTTTGTGGGGACCGCCCGGTACAGGCAAGACAACCATCGCGCGCTTGCTGGCGGACGCGGTGGACATGCGCTTCGAACCGATCTCCGCAGTGTTTTCAGGCGTCGCCGACCTTAAGAAAGTTTTCGCCGCGGCCAAGGATCACGCCCGGCGTGGCGGCAAGACGCTGCTGTTCGTGGATGAGATCCATCGGTTCAATCGCGCACAGCAGGACAGCTTCCTGCCCTTTGTGGAGGATGGAACGGTCACGCTGGTCGGCGCGACAACGGAAAATCCGAGCTTTGAACTGAACGCGGCGCTGCTGTCGCGGGCGCAAGTGCTGATCCTGCACCGGCTCGACGCTGCGGCTCTCGACCTGCTGCTGAACCGGGCGGAAGAGCTGACAGGGCGGCCCTTGCCGCTGACCGACGCGGCGCGGGACGCCTTGCTCGCGAGTGCGGATGGCGATGGGCGCTTCCTGCTGAACCAGGTCGAGACGCTTTATTCGATCGACCTGGCGGAACCGCTGGATCCGGCGGGGCTCTCCGCCCTGCTCCACCGGCGCATGGCAGTGTACGACAAAGACCGGGAAGGGCATTACAACCTTATCTCCGCGCTGCATAAATCTCTGCGCGGGTCCGATCCACAGGCGGCGCTCTATTATATGGCGCGGATGCTGACGGCGGGAGAGCAGCCGCTGTACGTGCTGCGGCGTCTGGTCCGCTTTGCCAGCGAGGATATCGGCCTCGCCGACCCGCAAGCGCTGGTGCAATGCCTTGCAGCCAAGGATGCGTATGACTTTCTGGGGAGCCCGGAGGGTGAGTTGGCGATCGTTCAGGCATGCCTCTATTGCGCCACCGCGCCCAAATCCAATGCCGCTTATGGGGCCATGAAGACCGCCTGGAAGTCGGCCCGCGACACAGGATCGCTGGTGCCGCCCAAGAATATCCTGAACGCCCCGACACGGCTCATGAAGTCGATCGGCTATGGCAAGGGCTATCAATATGACCATGATAGCGCCGAAGGTTTTTCAGGGGACAATTATTGGCCTGAGGAGATGGAGCCTCAGAACTTCTACGCGCCCACCGATCGCGGGTTCGAGGCGCGGGTGGCCGAACGCATGGCTTATTGGGACCGGCTGCGAGCAGAGCGCCGCCAAGATTCGTGACTCCGCGCTTCGAACGTTATGCCGCGATTGATTGGTCGGGCGCGAAGGGCGTGCGACACAAGGGGATCGGGGTTGCTCTGTGCGAGCGTGGCGAAGGCGTGCCTAAGCTTGTTCATCCACCCGACGGCGGATTCTGGTCGCGATCGGCCGTTGGCGAATGGCTGGTCACGGCTGCGGCGGAGACGCCCACGTTATTCGGGTTCGATTTCAGCTTCGCCCCGCCATTCATCGCGCGAAATGCCTATTTGCCTGGCGAGGATACGCCAGTGAATGGGCCGGACTTCTGGGCCTATGTCGATCGGGTTTGCGACGATCCTGATCTCGGCGCGGCCAGCCTGTTGCATGTCACGCACCGCCGCCATTTCTATTTCGGAAAAGCGGACGGCGTGAAGGCCGACTATATGCACAATCGGGTATGCGAAGCGCATTATAACGCGGGCGGCGGCGGCAAGCCGTCGACCGTCTATGATGCGATCGGCGCGGCGCAGGTGGCCAAAGCGAGTTTTGCGGGGATGCGATTGCTGCACCTTGTTCGGCCTCATGTGCCCGTCTGGCCCTTCGATCCGCCCTCGCGCGAAAGCTCGCTGGTCGTCGAAATCTATACCAGCATCGCTGCCAGGGCGGCTGGACGGCCGAAGGGGCGGACGAAGATGCGCGATCTCGCCGCGCTAAACGATGCGCTGTTCGCCCTTGGTTCTGCGCCTCACGAAGGATTGCCGCCCGACGATCATGGCTCAGACGCAATCGTGACCGCCGCCTGGCTGCGCAATGCCGCGCCCCGGCCAAGCCTATGGACCCCGGCCCCGCTCAATCCGCAGATTGCCGCAACGGAGGGCTGGACGTTCGGCGTCATCTGATAGTAAGGCGCTTCACCGTCCGTACGGACACGCCGGATTAGCACAGTGGTAGTGCAGCGGTTTTGTAAACCGAAGGTCGCGGGTTCGAATCCTGCATCCGGCACCAGCCTTCCTAAATGAAACCCGCCGCCCTAGGCTAAGCTCATGGCGATGATCTGGCAGAGGCTGCGGGCGTGGACGAAAGGCATGAAGGCCGATATTCTGGCCCTGTGGATTGCAGCGCGCGACAGTAGGACCCCGGCTCTGGCGAAGCTGATCGCAGCACTTGTCGCTGCTTATGCGCTCAGTCCCATCGACCTGATCCCCGATTTTATTCCTGTCGTGGGCTATGTTGATGATCTTCTGATCGTCCCCTTCGGCATCTTCCTGGCCGTCCGGCTTATTCCCCGGCCACTGATGGCGAAATATAGGGTTGAGGCCCGGCGTCGGGCGGAGCGGCCTTCCAGCAAGGCCGGTGCAGCGTGCGTCATCATCCTGTGGTTGGCTGCTGCGGGAGCGATGTGGCTATGGCTCTGGCCGAAAAAATGAGGCTGTTTCCACAAGCCCTCAATGCAAAATGGGGGCCGGCATTGCTGCCGGTCCCCACTTCCGTCGTGTCTCAGGATCCGCTTCCCGTTCAGGATGCGATCATCGGACTCGGCGCGCGATGCTGTCACCTGAAAGGCTTTGCATCGTGTTGGCTCCGGTTGTCCGGCTTGTTCAGCCATATCCCGCAGCCTGTCTTCAAAATTTCGATGCCCAACGTTCGCTTTCGCGCGTACATGACATCGTCCATTGAAGACCATCCGGCTTTTGTTCGATCCTTTCGGTTCCAACATCCGCCTGATGATCGAAACACCCGTCAAATCATTGATTTCTCTTTGATTTGAAGATCCGGATTTCTCCGTTTCGTCGTTCGTTTCGATAGGACGATGGTCTCACCAAAAGCGAGTCGCTCAAAGCGGAATCTGACAAGATGAAGACGACCACAGCCTAAAGCTGTGGATAATTGTGGATATTTTTTCAGGTCCAAATGGATGACATGGAGGCCGCTTGTTCAGCGGCCCTTCCACACGCCCGGGCGCTTTTCGACGAAGGCCGCCATACCCTCGGTCCGGTCCTCCGTTGCAGTCAGCAGCTGGAACAAACGCCTTTCGCTCAGAAGCCCTTGGGCCAGGCCGGTCTCGAACGCGAGGTTCACCATTTCCTTGTTCACCATCGTGGCCATGGGAGGCATTGCGGCGATGGTGGCAGCTGTCTTGAGCGCATCTTCCACTAGGTCCGCAGCCGGAACCACGCGCGATACCAGGCCAGAACGTTCGGCTTCCTCAGCACCCATCATGCGGCCGGTCAGGCACATTTCCATCGCCTTCGCCTTGCCGACCGCTTTGGTCAGGCGCTGCGATCCGCCCATGCCGGGCGCGACGCCAAGCTTGATCTCGGGCTGACCAAACTTGGCGGTATCTGCGGCGATGATGAAGTCCGCCATCATCGCCAGTTCGCAACCGCCCCCAAGGGCAAAACCCGCGACTGCGGCGATCCACGGCTTGCGGGTCGCGACCACATCGCGCTGCCAGCCGGAAAAGAAATCCTCAAGGAAGAAGTCGGCCGCTTCCTTGGTCGCCATTTCCTTGATGTCAGCACCTGCGGCGAACGCCTTTTCGCTGCCCGTCAGTACGAGGCAGAGTTGCGAGGGATCGGCATCATAGGCAGCGAAGGCGGCGCTCAAGTCGGCCAGAACCTGGGTATTCAGCGCGTTCAGCGCCTGCGGCCGGTTCAGAGTCACCAGCGTCACCGCTTCACGCTGCTCAACCAGGATCGTTTCAAAGCTCATCGTCATCTCCCCAAAACTCTGAATGGGCGCGAAAACCCTGTCGGCCTGCTCACCGCCCCATATGCATGAAGTCGCGGTCATAGCTGCGCAGATGCGCGCCGCCATCGACATATAGCGTCTGCCCTGTAACAGCGCTTGCTTGCGCGAGATAGAGGGCGGCTTCGGCGATCTGCTCAGCCAACGGCAGGCGGCCTAATGGCATCGCGGATTGCAGCTTTTTCATCTGCTCCTCGTCATAGTCAGGCGTCGCGATGGTGAGGCCGGGCGCCACGGCATTGACGCGGATATGAGGTGCAAGACTGGAGGCGGACAGGCGGGTGAGCCCCGCCAGCGCGGCCTTCGACAGCGTATAGGCCAACTGGTCGGCATGCGGATGGTCGATCCTCTGGTCGAGGATATTGATGATGCAGCGGTCCGCGACCCCCGCAGGGATCGTCGCGAACGCCTTTGTCAGAAGAGCAGGCGCAGCGCAGTTGACTGCATAATGACGCATCAGGTCGTCCGCCGTGACGCTGTCCAGCCGGTCCTGACCAAATATGGCGGCGCTGTTCACGAGAATGTCGGGCGGGCGACCGAAACGCTCGGCCACCTTGGCGACCAATTCTTCCGCGCTTTCCGGGTCGGAGAAATCGGCGGTGAAACCGTCCCACTCCGTCCCGCTTTCATCGAGGGCGAGGGCGAGGGCGGAGTCCAGCCGCGTATCGTGACTGCCGTGGATAGCGAGCGAATAGCCCGCGCGCGAGAAGCCGGCGGCGATAACGCCACCGAGGCGCCGATGGCCCCCGGTGACGAGTGCCAACCGCTTGTTCGCCAGCGGCAGAGATCCTTCCGTCCGTCCGCGCGCTCCGCCGAGAGGGCGGTAAGCGGGTGCCTCCTCTTCGCTCACGAGTCGATAAGCTTCAGCACTTCCTCGCGACTCTTCTCATCATCGCGGAACACGCCGAGCATGCGGCTGGTCTTCATGAGGACATTGGGGGTGCGCACCCCACGCCCGGTCATGCAGCCATGGGTCGCTTCGATGACAACCGCTACGCCCTGCGGCTTCAGATTCTCCCAGATGCAATTGGCGACTTCGGCAGTCAGCCTTTCCTGCACCTGCAGGCGATTGGCAAAGGCATGCAGCACGCGCGCCAGCTTCGATATGCCCACGACATATTTGCCCGGCAGATAGGCGATGTGACCGCGCCCGATGATCGGCGCCATATGATGTTCGCAGTGCGACTGAAACGGAATGTCCTTCAGCAGCACGATGTCGTCATAGCCGCCCACTTCATGAAAGATGCGGGACAGGTGGTAGGCCGGATCGTCGGTATAGCCGCGGCAATATTCGCGCCAGGCGCGGGCGACACGTTCGGGCGTTTCCAGCAGACCTTCGCGTTCCGGATTGTCCCCCGACCAGCGGATCAGCGTCCGGATGGCCTCTGAAACATTTGCGGGCACGGCTTCCTTGATCGCTTCGCCAACCGCCTCGGCATCGGGATCATAGTCCATGGAAGGCACTACTCCTGTCTGTTTTCGTTCAGCGCGCATATGGCCGCTCTACAAGCGGAACGCCAGTCTCCTTTGCGCATGTTATGGACAGAATTCCGGATGGCTGGCAGATCATCGGCAACAATTATAAATCGGTCCGCTATTCATGCCATTTCCGTCGCCTTTCCCGCCTCAGCCGCGCGCACTCTGACGCATGCGGACCGAGCATATCGCCGCAGTGCTGCTGGCCGCGGGTACGTCGTCGCGCTTCGGCGAAGAAGACAAGCTGGTTGCCGATCTGCGCGGCAAGCCGCTGATCGCCCACACGCTGGAGGCAGTCGCCTCGCTCGCCTTTGCCGAGCTGGTCGCCGTGGCGCGGCCGATCGCCCAGGCTACGGAGATCCACCGCAGGCTGGAGCGGCGCGGTTACAACATCCTGGTCAATGATCATCCCGAAGAGGGATTGGCGAGCAGCATCGTCCTGGCAGTAGAGCATGTCATGCCGATCAAGCGATGCCGGGGCATTCTCATCTGCCTGGGCGACATGCCCTATGTGCCGCAGTCGCATTATAACCGCATATGCCTAGCGGCGGAGGATGTGCGGTCGGTCGTGGCGAGTACGGACGGCTTTTCCTCCTCCCCGCCCGCCTTCATCGGACGCAAGCATTTTCCGGAACTGCTGACATTGCGGGGGGACCAGGGCGCGCGGGCGCTGCTGAGCCGGGGCGTGCAGATCGAGGCTATGGGCAGCGCGCTGCTGGATATCGATACGCCGGATGATCTGCCCGAAGAGTGAGCTTTCAGCTCGACCGGGTAGGATCGGTCATCGGGTCGTCCATTTCGCGCACATCCGGCATCCGGCCGATCGGGAGCGAGCCGGTCTGGCGTTCGAGCATACGGTGAACCACCGGAGGATGTGGTCCGCTGTGCAGGGCCGCAAGAGCGTCCGAATTGGCGGTGTCGGCCATGGTGCGGCGGCGATTGTGGCGAACATAATCGAGCCAGGTCGAAACATGATAGCGCTCGATCCATAATTCGGGATCTGCCAGGTCGCGCAGCAGCGACCAGCCATGTGCGCCATCGCGCCGCCGGATGCGCCGCCTTTCGCTCATCGCGGCGAGGAAGGGGACGATGGAGCCAGCCGGAATCCGATATTCAATCGTGACGACTACGGGGCCGCTGCGGGGTTCGATCGGGACGGCGGTCTGGGGCTCCTGCCAGCGGTTCAGCAGGTCGAGATTTTCGTCACCGGTCTGGGACAAGGGGCGGAAGAAGCCGATCAAGGCGGCGGCAAGCTGCACGCCGGCCGCAACGTGGAGCGAGGTGACGACACCCAGATGCTCGGCGAGCCAGCCGAACAGCCATGCACCAACCGCCATGCCACCGAAGGCCATCATCTGGTAAAGCGCGACGGCGCGCGCCAGAACCCATCGGGGAGCGGACATCTGGACCGATACGTTGAAGGTCGAGAGCGCGATGACCCAACCTGCGCCGCACAGCAGGAAGCCGGCGATCGCCAGTGCGAGCCATCCAGTGGAAGCTGCGACCGCCGTTCCCACCGCCAGCGCCAGCGCGGCGGAACGGACGATCGTTTCGATGTCGAAGCGCCGCCGGAGCCTTCCGGACGACAGCGCGCCCAGCACTGCGCCGATTCCGAACGCGCCGCTCAGCAGACCGAAGGTGAGAGCGCCGCCGCCCAATATGTCTCGCGCAACCAGGGGCATGAGGGCGGACACTGCGCTCGCGCCGATGCCGAAGGCCGCGCCCCGGAACAGAACCAGCTGAATCTTGGGCGACATGGCCACATAGCGGACCCCCGCCCCCATTGCGACGCCGAGCCGCTCGCGTGGCAGAAGCTGCGGCGGGCGTTCCGGCTGCCAGCGGAGCAGAACCACGGCAAGGCCGATATAGCTGAGGGCGTTGGTCAGGAAGGCGGCGGCGGCCCCTGCAGCAGCCACGATGATGCCACCCAAGGCCGGGCCGACGCTGCGCGCCAGGTTGAAGCCCATGCTGTTGAGCGCGACGGCGCTGGGCAATTGGGATCGCGGGACCATATCGCCAACCGACGCTTGCCAAGCCGGGCCGTTGATCGCGGTGGCGCAGCCGACGAGGAAGGTGAAGGCCAGCAGCGACCAAGGCGTCAGCAGTCCGGCCCAGGCAAAAAGGGCCAGGAGCGCGGAGACCAGGAGCATGAAAACCTGGCAGGCGAGCATGACCAACCGCCGGTCGAGATTGTCGGCGACCGCGCCCGCCCAGAGCGAGAGCAGCATGATCGGGAGCGTCGTGGAAGCCGGAACCAGCGCGACCAATTGGGGCGAGCCGGAGAGCGACGTCATCATCCATGCCGCGCCGACGGACTGAATGAGGCCGCCGAAATTGGACGCGAGGCTGGCGAACCATACCGCGCGGAAGATGGGGATGGCGAAAGGCGATGGCGCTGGAGGGGAATCAGCCTCTGACACTGATGATGCTTGAACCCGAATTGGACTTGAGCGTCAAACCCGGTCGAGCGGTAATGGCTCCGAGGGAGCGGAATTCATGAAGGAAATAGCGAGTAGAACGGGTTTTCAGAAAAGCTTGCACTTTACGTAAACGTAAATACATTTGCTGCGCCAGCGGAGAGGAATGACGAAGCGATGGAAGCCTTTATCTACGACGCCGTACGGACGCCGCGCGGCCGGGGCAAGCCCGACGGGTCGCTGCACGAGATTACGCCGGTTCAGCTGGCGACTCAGGTGTTGCAGGCGGTGCGGGACCGGAACGACATCGATACGGCGGACGTGGATGACGTCATCCTGGGCTGCGTCACCCCCATCGGCGAACAGGGCGGCGATATCGCGCGGGCGGCGGTGCTGAATGCCGATTATGCGCAGACCGTGCCGGGCGTGCAGATCAACCGTTTCTGCGCGTCGGGACTGGAAGCGGTGAACATGGCGGCCGCCAAAATCTATTCCGGTGAAGCGGGCCTCGCCATCGGCGGCGGTGTCGAATCGATGAGCCGCGTGCCCATGTCTTCAGACGGCGGCGCGATCGCGATGGACCCGGCCGTCGCCTACAAGACCTATTTCGCGCCACAGGGCATCGGCGCCGATGTGATCGCGACCAAATTCGGGATCAGCCGCGACGATGCGGACGCCTATGCAGTGGAAAGCCAGCGACGGGCCAAGGCAGCATGGGACGAAGGACGCTTCGCCAAGTCGATCGTGCCGGTGCGCGATGTGATCGGCCAAGTCGTACTGGACCATGACGAGCATATGCGGCCGGACGCCACGATGCAGTCACTCGCCGCGCTGAAGCCCAGCTTTGCCGCGCTGGGCGAGGACATGCCGGGCTTCGACACGGTCGCGCTGCTGAAATATCCCGAACTGGAGCGGGTCAACCATGTCCATCATGCCGGAAACAGCTCCGGCATCGTCGACGGCGCGGCGGCGGTGCTGGTCGGCAACAAGGAGATGGGTGAGAAATATGGGCTGAAGCCCCGCGCCCGGATCAGGGCGATGGCGTCGATCGGGTCCGAACCGCTGATCATGCTGACGGGGCCGGAGTTCGTCGCGGGCAAGCTGCTCAACCGGGCGGGCATGAGCAGCCATGACATCGACCTATGGGAGCTGAACGAAGCCTTCGCCAGCGTGGTGCTGCGCTACATGCAGGCGATGGATTTGGACCATGACCGGATCAATGTGAATGGCGGCGCGATCGCGATGGGCCATCCGCTGGGCGCTACGGGCGCGATGGTGCTGGGAACGGCGCTGGATGAATTGGAACGGTCGGGCAAGGGTACGGCGCTGGTGAACCTGTGCGTGGGTGCCGGCATGGGCACCGGGATCATTATCGAGCGGGTTTGAGAGAACAAAACTCCGTTCGGGCCGAGCTTGTCGAAGCTCGTCGCTAACGCCCTTCGACAGGCTCAGGGCGAACGGAGGTGGGAGCCGGGAGACAGAATGATGCAGACCATCAGCTTCGACATTGACGGTGACGGGATCGCCACGCTGACCATCGACGTGCCGGGCCAGTCGATGAACGTGATCGGGCCGGAGTTCCTGGCCGATCTGGACGCCGCGATCACGCGGATTTCGGCGGAAGAAGAGATCAAGGGCGCGGTCATTGCTTCGGGCAAGGACAGCGGCTTCATGGCGGGCATGGACCTTAAATATTTCGGGTCGATGCTGGCGAGCGCGGCGGGGAAGCGCCCTGCCCCGGCGGACATTTATCAGCAGGTTTCTGCGCTCAATCAGCTGTTCCGGCGGCTGGAGACATGCGGGAAGCCGGTGGCGTGCGCGATCGAGGGCACATGCGTCGGCGGCGGGTTCGAACTGGCGCTGGCCTGCCATCGGCGCGTGGTGGGCGACAGTCCCAAGACGCAGTTGGGCCTGCCGGAGATTTTGATCGGACTGTTCCCCGGCGGCGGCGGGTCGCAGCGCCTGCCGCGCCTAATGGGGGTGCAGGCGGCGCTGATGTATATGTTGCAGGGCAAGCTGTTCCGCCCCGCCGAGGCGGCGATGCTGAAGGTCGTAGATGAAGTGGCGCCGCAGGGGACCGCCGTCCAGAAGGCGAAGGAATGGGTGAAGGCCAATCCGTCCGCCAGCAGCCAGCCGTGGGACGTCAAAGGGTTCAAGTTCCCCGGCGGCGCGGGTCAGTTCAATCCTGGCTTCGTGCAGACTATGGTGGGCGCACTGCCCATGACGCTCAAGCAGACGCAACGCAACATGCATGCGCCGGTCGCGCTGCTGTCGGCGGTCTATGAAGGGGCGATGCTGCCGTTCGACCGGGCGATCCAGATCGAGAGCAAATATTTCGCCAAGGTGGCAGCCGACCCTCAGGCCGCCAACATGATCCGCAGCCTGTTCGTCAACAAGAACGCTGCCGAACGCGGGGCGCGGCGGCCGAAGGATCAGCCCAAGGCTCCGACGAAGAAGCTGGCCATGCTGGGCGCGGGCATGATGGGTGCGGGGATCGCGACGGTGGCGGCGCAGGCGGGCATGGAAGTCCTGCTGTTCGACCGTGATCTGGCCTATGCGGAAAAGGGCAAGGCGCATGTCGAGGAACAGCTGAAGAAGCGGCTGGGCAAGGGCATGACGCCGGAGAAGATGGCGGAGACGCTTGGCCGGGTGACGTCGACGACGGACTTCGCGGCGCTTGCCGGGGCGGACTTCGTGATCGAGGCTGTGTTCGAGGATATGGCGATCAAGGCCGAGGTGACGAAGAAGGTCGAAGAGGTGCTGGGCCCCGATGTGATATTCGGGTCCAACACATCGACCCTGCCGATCACCAAGCTGGCTCGCGCCTGGTCGAAGCCGGAAAATTTCATCGGCATCCATTTCTTCTCACCCGTCGAGAAGATGCCGCTGGTGGAGATCATCCTGGGCAAGGAGACAGGCCCGGCCGCGATCGCCAAGGCGTTGGATTTCGTCAGCCAGATCAGGAAAACGCCGATCGTCGTCAATGACTCGCGGGGTTTCTACACATCGCGCTGCTTCGCTACCTATGTGCAGGAAGGCGTGGAGATGGTCGCCGAGGGGATCAACCCGGCGCTGATCGAAAATGCCGGGCGGCAATTGGGCATGCCGGTGGGGCCTTTGGCGGTTGGAGACGAGGTGTCGATCGAACTGGGGCACAAGATCGTCCTGGCAGCGCAGAAGGAACTGGGCGACGCCTATGTGGCGCAGCCTTCAGATGCGGTGATGGCGCGGATGGTGGAGTTGGGCCGGCTCGGGCGGAAGAATGGCAAGGGTTGGTATGACTATCCCGAAGGCGGCAAGAAGCATCTGTGGCCGGGACTGGAGGAGATGTTCCCCCGCGCCGCGATGCAGCCCGATGTGGAAGAGGTGAAGGAGCGGCTGCTTTACCGGCAATTGGTGGAATGTGCGCGCTGCTATGAGGAAGGCGTGCTGGAAACGGTGGAGGATGGCGACCTGGGCGCGATCTTCGGCTGGGGCTTCGCGCCGTGGACCGGCGGGCCGTTCAGCCACATGGACACGGTCGGCATCGGCCATGTGGTGGCGGTGCTGGAGCGGCTGACGGCGCGGCATGGCGACCGCTTTGCGCCGACGGTGCAGTTGCAGGACATGGCGGCTAGTGGGGCGGTGTTTTATGAGACGGGGCCGGTGCGGGAGGCGGCTTGAGGCCAGGTAAGAAGGTCGGTTGTATTAGGGTGGCGTGCTCCTGCGAAGGCAGGAGCCTAAGGCCCACGGCTGAACTAGGCTCCTGCCTTCGCAGGAGCACAGAACAAGTTGGCTTTCCCTAACCCCTTTTCGTCTCGCGGTGCAGCATGAATGGGGTGGGCATTGTGGCTTCAGTGGGTTAGGTCTCCCTCGATCTCAAGAGGGGCCATGCGAGCCTTCGCAGCAGCTCGTGACTCGAAGCAGGACGAAAGAATTTATGAGTGACAAGCCGACGGTTCTGGTGACGGGCGGGGCCGGTTATATTGGTAGCCATGCGGTTCTGGCGCTGCGCGACGCGGGTTATGGCGTCGTGGTGATCGACAATCTGGTGACGGGTTTCCGCTGGGCGGTGCCGGACGATGTGGCCTTTGTCGAAGGCGATATTTCCGATCAACCGCTGGTGCAGAAGACGCTGCGCGATCATGGGGTGAAGGCGGTGATGCACTTCGCCGGATCGGTCGTGGTACCGGAATCGGTCGAAAATCCGCTGAAATATTATCATAACAACAGCGCCAAGACCCGCGACCTGATCGAGAGCGTCGTGACGGTGGGCGTGCCGCATTTCATCTTTTCCTCGACAGCGGCGACCTATGGGATTCCGGAGGAAAGCCCGGTCAAGGAAACGACGCCGCAGCGGCCGATCAATCCCTACGGCATGTCGAAGCTGATGACCGAATATATGCTGCGCGACGTCAGCGCGGCGCATGCGATGAATTTCTGCGCGCTGCGTTATTTCAACGTGGCTGGGGCCGATCCGGCGGGGCGGACGGGCCAATCGACGGCGGGCGCGACGCACCTGATCAAGGTGGCGGTCGAAGCCGCGCTGGGCAAGCGGGAGGCGGTTTCCGTGTTCGGGACCGACTTTGACACGCCCGATGGCACCGGCGTGCGCGACTATATCCATGTCACCGATCTGGCGGCGGCGCATGTGCTGGCGCTGGAGGCTTTGATGGCGAAGCCGGAGCAGAATTATCTGCTCAACTGCGGCTATGGACGCGGCTTTTCGGTGCTGGAGGTGCTGGACGCGGTGGATCGGGTGACGAACCTGAAGATCGACCGGCGGATGGAGGGACGGCGCGCAGGCGATCCCGACGCGCTGATTTCCGACAACCGCGCGATCATGGCGGAATTTCCGTGGAAGCCGCAATATGCCGATCTCGACCAGATCGTCACCCATGCTCTGGCGTGGGAGCGCAAGCTGACGGAGATTCGCGGCGAATGAGCGAGGAGTCGGTTCGCGCCTTCTTTTCCACGCATGCGCCCGATGTCGCCATCATCGACCAGGGAGTGAGCACCGCCACGGTCAACGAGGCGGCAGAGGCCTTGGGCGTCGTCCCGGCGCGCATCGCCAAGACATTGTCTCTGCGGGTCGGCGACGAGGTGGCGCTGGTGGTCGCGCGGGGCGACGCACGGCTCAATAACGGCAAGGCAAAGGCCGCGCTGGGGGCGAAGCCGCGCATGCTGGGACTGGAGGAGGTCGAGGGACTGACCGGCCATCCGGTGGGCGGCGTCTGCCCATTTGGGCTGGCCTCTCCATTGCCCGTCTATTGCGATATATCCTTGCAGGATTTCGAGACGGTTTTTCCGGCTGCCGGTTCGCGGACCACATCGGTGGAGTTGACGCCTGCGCGGCTGGCTGACCTGACCGGGGCGCGCTGGATCGACATTTGCACCCTTCCTGAAGAGAATTGAACGATGCCTATAGAACATCTTTTCATCGATGGCGCATTGGCGGCGGCGGACATGGCGCGGCGGATCGGCGTCATCCTTGGTGAGGCCATTGCGGAGCGTGGCGTGGCGTCGATCGCCCTGTCCGGCGGGCGGTCTCCCCGGCCGGTGCTGGAGGCTTTGTCGGATGCGGCGCTGGATTGGGAGAAGGTGGTCGTCACGCTGGTCGATGAGCGGTGGGTGGCGCCCGATCATGCGGACAGCAATGAACGGCTGGTCCGTGAGACACTGCTCCGGGGCGAGGCGGCGAAGGCGCGCTTTGTGGGGATGAAGAATGAGGCCGCCGATGCCTATGCGGGGCAGGCCGCGTGCGAGGCGGCCTATGCGGCGCTACCTTGGCCGCTGGACATCGTGCTGCTGGGCATGGGTGAGGATGGGCATACCGCTTCGCTCTTTCCCGAGGCGAAGGAGTTGGCCGAGGGGCTTTCCACGAGCGCGCTGACGCTGGCGGTTACGCCGCCTGCCGCGCCGCACCAGCGCATGTCGCTCAGCGCCAGCGCGATCCTGAAGAGCCGGCATATCTTCCTGCAGATTGGCGGGGCGGCGAAGAAGGCGGTGTATGACCGGGCGCTGGCTGGCGGACCGGTCGAGGAACTGCCGATCCGGGTGGCGCTGTGCCAGCATCAGGTGTCGGTGGAGGTCTGGATTTCCGAATGAGCCGCGTCAGTCGCGCGGCTTGTGCTTGGAAATGAGATAGCGCCACACGCCGACCAGGTTGATGAGCAGCAGGGCGATATTCTGATAGCCGATGCCTTCGCTATCCTCCTGAAAGAAACCCCAGCCGATCAGCGCCAGCGAGGACGTCACGAACAGGACGAACGCCCAGCCAGTGATCCGGCGACCGAGATTGAGGGAGACGATGAGAGCGGCGATCGTTGCTGCTCCGGCGCCATAATATTGGAGGGCGTCGAGGATGGTTTCGTTCACAGGGATGCTCAACGCCGCGATTGTGACAAGGTTGCAGGGCGGGTAAGAGGCGCGGCATGATTGCCGACATCGATCCTTTCCACGCCATCGCCATCGGGGTTGAAGCCCACCGGCTGGAAGCGCAGGGGCGCTCCATCCTGCATATGGAATTCGGGCAGCCTTCGACCGGCGCGCCGAGCGCCGCCATCGCCGAGGCGCACCGGATATTGGACAGCGATCCGATGGGCTATTGGGAAAGCCCGGCGCTCAAGGAGCGCATCGCGCTGCTCTATCGGGAGCGCTACGGCGTTTCGGTGGAGGCGGGGCAGATATTGCTGACCTGCGGGGCGTCGCCGGGGCTGGTCCTGGCGCTCAGTTGCCTGTTCGCGCCGGGCGCGAGGGTGGCGACGGCGCGGCCGGGCTATGTGGCCTATCGGAACACGCTGAAGGCGCTCTATCTGGAGCCGGCCGAGGTGGATTGCGGGCCTGCCGAGCGCTATCAGATCAGCGCGGCGGCGCTGGAGGCGATGGAACCTGCGCCGGACGGAGTGATCATCGCGAGCCCGGCCAACCCCACCGGCACGATCATTCCGGCAGACGAGATGGCGCGGATCGCGGAGGTTTGTGCGCGGCGGGGCATCCGGATCGTGTCGGACGAGATTTATCATGGCCTCTCCTACGGCGAGGCGGCCCATTCCATGCTCGAGTTCGCGCCCGACACGGTGGTCGTGAACAGCTTTTCCAAATATTTTTCGATGGCCGGGTGGCGGCTGGGCTGGGTGGTGTTTCCGCCCGAGTTGATCGGTGCGGCGCGGGCGCGGATGGGGAATCTGTTCCTGACGCCCCCATCCCTCGCGCAGCACGCCGGGTTGAAGGCGTTCGAGTGCCTTGACGAGTTGGAGGGGCATGTCGCGAACTATCGGCGGAATCGGGAGCTGTTGCTGGCCGCGCTGCCTGCGCTGGGGCTGAAGGAAATCGCGCCGCCGGACGGTGCCTTCTATATTTACGCCGATGTGGGGCATCTGACGAACGACAGCCTGTCCTTTTGTCAGAAGCTGCTGGAGGAGACCGGGGTGGCGACGGCGCCGGGGATCGATTTTGATCCGGTTGACGGCCACCGGCATATCCGGATCAGCTTTGCGGTATCGACCGATCGGGTAGAGGAAGCGATTTCGCGGCTGATCCCCTGGTTCAAGGCGCAGGCGGTCCGGACCCAATGAAATTTGGGCGGGGGCCGGGCTTCGACTGGCTCAGCCCGAACGGAGGTTGGTGAGCTAACCGATCATCTGCTCCGAAATGGAGGGATTCTTCCACATTAACTGGAATTGTCATGATCAGGCGCTAGGGAGTGACCCGCGACCCGAGGCTTTTACTATGTGAAAGCCCCCCTGGCCCGGCGGTTTTCATGCTGCCGGGCCATTTTCGTCATAGCGATAGGAGGAGATGGTGCGGGCGGTCGGAATCGAACCGACACTCCTTTCGGAACCGGATTTTGAGTCCGGCGCGTCTACCAGTTTCACCACGCCCGCGTGCATGGCTGCTGCCGCCAAATGGCAAAATCAATCGCCAGCGTCCAGACAAAAATCAGCGCGATAGCCGCATATCCATGTCAAGTGGTTGCGGGACCCCGCCAGCGCCGATAGCTTGCTTGCGTAACGAAGCGCGACCGCTATATGGCCGTTTCGTGCAGACCTGAAACCCCAAACGGAAAAGGGCTTCCTTTGACCGATCCGTCTGCCACATTCCTGCTGTTCGGCGCCACGGGCGACCTGGCGCACCGCATGATCTTCCCCTCGCTCTACAATCTGTTGAGCGACGGCCTGCTGCCCGACGATTTCATGATCATCGCGTCGGGGCGCACGGAGTTGGATGATGACGCGTTTCGCGCCGACATCGACAAGGCCCTGCAGAAGTTCGTAGGCGCAGACCGCTATGACGCAGAGGTGGCGGCACGATTGAAGTCGATGATCGGCTATCAGCCGGTCGAGGCGGGCAATGCCGCGCAGTTCAAGAAGTTGGCGGAACGGCTGGAGGGCCGCACCGACCGGGGATTGGCGGTCTATCTGTCAACGCCGCCGTCCCTTTTCGCGCCCACTGCGCAGGGATTGGCGGACGCAGGGCTTATCACGCCGACGACGCGCATCGCCATGGAAAAGCCGATCGGCAAGGACCTGGCCTCTTCCAAGCAAGTGAATGACGGCATCGGCGCGCTGTTCGCCGAAAGCCAGATTTTCCGCGTCGATCACTATCTGGGCAAGGAGACGGTGCAGAACCTGCTCGCCCTGCGCTTTGGCAATGTGATGTTCGAACCGCTGTGGAACGCCACCGCCATCGACCATGTGCAGATCACCGTCGGCGAGACGGTGGGCCTGGAAGGCCGGGTTTCCTATTATGACGGCGTGGGCGCGCTGCGCGACATGGTCCAGAACCATGTGCTGCAGATATTGTCGATCATCGCGATGGAGCCCCCTGCCCGCATGGACCCGACGGCCGTGCGTGACGAGAAGGTGAAGGTGCTGCGGTCGCTACGGCCCATGACGGCGGAAACGGTCAAGACCAACAGCGTGCGGGGGCAATATACGCCGGGCGCCGTCGGCGGGGAGATCGTGACCGGCTATGCCGACGAACTGGGCCAGCCGTCCGACACCGAAACCTTTGTGGCGCTGAAAGCCCATATCGACAATTGGCGTTGGCAGGGCGTGCCGTTCTACCTGCGGACGGGCAAGCGGATGCCGACGCGCCAGTCGGAAATCCAGATCCAGTTCAAGCCGGTGCGCCATTCGATATTCGGCCGCAACGGCGGGCTGGAGCCGAACACGATGATCATCCGCCTGCAGCCGGAGGAATATATCCGCCTGCTGATCATGAGCAAAAGGCCGGGGCTGGAGCGCGAAGTGCATCTGGAGGAGGTGACGCTGGACGTGTCGCTGACCGCGGCTTTTGCAGGCCAGCGCCGCCGCATCGCCTATGAACGGTTGATCCTGGACCTGCTGGCGGGCGACCAGACGCTGTTCGTGCGGCGCGACGAAGTGGAAGCGCAATGGACCTGGATCGATTCGATTATCGACGGGTGGAAGGAAGCGGGCGTGAAGCCTTCACCCTATGCGTCGGGGAACTGGGGGCCGTCTTCGGCCATTGCCCTGACTGAACGAGACGGAGCCAGCTGGCATGACTGAACTTCATCCGGTGATCGCCAAGGTCACCGAACGCATTGTGAAGCGGAGCGCACCGCGCCGCCGCCAATATCTGGACCTGATCGAGCGCGGGCGCGACGCTGGCACCAATCGCGACCAGTTGAGTTGCGGCAACCTGGCCCATGGCTTTGCCGCGACGGGCGAGGACAAGCCGGTGATCCGGTCCGGCAAGGCGATGAACATGGGCATCGTCACGGCCTATAACGACATGCTGTCGGCGCATCAGCCCTATGGCCGCTATCCCGAGGCGATCAAGATCGCCGCGCGCGAAGTGGGCGCGACGGCGCAGGTGGCCGGCGGCGTGCCCGCCATGTGCGACGGCGTGACGCAGGGTCAGGCGGGCATGGACCTGTCGCTCTTTTCCCGCGACACGATCGCGCTGGGGACGGCGATCGCTCTGTCCCATGCAATGTTCGAAGGCGCGCTGATGCTGGGCATTTGCGACAAGATTGTGCCCGGACTGCTCATCGGCGCGCTGCGGTTCGGCCATTTGCCGACGATCTTTGTACCCGCCGGCCCCATGCCTTCGGGGCTCGCCAACAAGGAAAAGGTGCGGATCAGGCAGCTTTATGCCGAGGGGAAGGTCGGCAAGGAAGAACTGCTGGAATCGGAAAGCGCCAGCTATCATGGGGCGGGCACCTGCACCTTCTACGGCACGGCCAATTCGAACCAGATGATGATGGAAGTGATGGGGCTGCACATGCCCTGCGCGTCCTTCGTCAACCCGGGCACGAAGCTGCGCAGCGAATTGACGCGGGCGGCGGTGCACAGGCTGGCGGCGATCGGCTGGGATGGTGATGATTACAGGCCGCTGGGCCATTGCGTCGATGAAAAGGCGATCGTCAACGCCATCATCGGGCTGATGGCGACGGGCGGATCGACCAACCATGCGATCCATATCCCCGCCATGGCGCGAGCGGCGGGCATCCATGTCGATTGGACCGACTTTGCCGAGATTTCGGACGTGGTGCCGCTGCTGGCGCGAGTCTATCCCAATGGCGCAGGCGACGTGAACAACTTCCACACCGCTGGCGGTATGTCGGTGGTGATCCGCGAGTTGCTGGACAATGGCCTGCTGCACCGGGACATCATGACCGTCGCGCGCGCCGATCTGACCGATTATGGCAAGGAACCGGTGCTGGAGGATGAGGCGCTGCAATGGCGCGACGTTCCGACTTCGCGGGATGAGTCGATCCTGCGGCCGGTGTCCAACCCGTTCAGCCCCGATGGCGGCATGCGTCTGCTGGCGGGCAATCTCGGCCGCTGCGTCATGAAGGTGAGCGCGGTGGACAAGGAACGCTGGACGGTCGAGGCGCCTGCCGCGATCTTCCACGATCAGGATGATGTGCTGCGTGCGTTCAAGGCGGGTGAGTTGGAACGCGATGTGGTCGTCGTGATGCGTTTCCAGGGGCCGCGCGCCAATGGCATGCCGGAACTGCACAAGCTGACCCCGGCGCTGGGCGTGCTGCAGGATCGCGGTTTCCGCGTGGCGCTGCTGACGGACGGGCGCATGTCCGGCGCTTCGGGCAAGGTGCCTGCGGCGATCCATCTTTCGCCCGAAGCCCTGGGCGGCGGACCCATTGCGAAGCTGCGCGACGGCGACATGGTGCGTGTTTGCGCGGAGAGCGGCGTCGTGGAGGCCCTGGTCGATGCGGCGGAGTGGGATGCGCGCGAGATGCCTGCGCCCCCGCCCGTGCCCTATGACACCGGGCGAGAGCTGTTTGCGCTGTTCAGGCACCATAGCGACCTCGCCGAACAGGGCGCTTCGCCGGTTCTGGCGGCGATGGAAGCTGAACTATAATCCCCCAACCCGTCATGCCAGCGAAAGCGGGCATCTCAGGCGCCGGGGCGCGGCCCAGCCTAACGAGATCCCAGCGTTCGCTGGGATGACGATCATGACTGGAGAGGTCTTATGACCCACATCATCGCCGCCGACATTGGCGGCACCAACGCGCGTTTCGCCAGGGCCAAGCTGGACGCGCGCAATGTGCCGACGCTGGGCAAGGTGCGCAAATATAAGGTTGCGGACTTTCCGAGCCTGCAAGCCTGCTGGGCGGCCTTTGCCCATGACGAGGGCGGCGATTTGCCCAAGGCGGCGTCGATCGCCTTTGCCACCGCCATCGGTCGCGATGTCATCAAGCTGACCAACAGCAGCTGGATGATCCGGCCCGATACGCTGGATGAAGAGCTGGGCCTCGACCAGATGCGGCTGGTCAATGATTTTGAGGCCGTGGCGCATGCCGTCGCGCGGTTGCCCAACGACAATCTGCCGCTGCTGTTCGGGGAGGATCGCCCTTTCCCCCGCGATGGTGGGGTGACGGTGGTGGGTCCGGGGACCGGCCTTGGCGTGGCGATGATCGCCTTTGACGATGGTGAGCCGCATGTGATCGCGACCGAGGGTGGGCATCTCGACTTTGCGCCGCTCGATCCGCTGGAGGAAAAAATCCTCGCCTATCTGCGCGACAAGTTTCTGCGCGTGTCGACCGAGCGCGTCGTGTCCGGACCGGGGCTCAACAATATCTACAAGGCGATGGCGACCATCGGCCACGACCGGGTCGTGCTGATGGAAGATGCCGAATTGTGGCAGGCGGCGATCGATGGGACGGACGAATTTGCGCGCGCGGCATTCGATCGCCTGTGCCTGTGCTACGGGTCGGTCGCGGGCGATCTGGCGCTGGCGCATGGACCGCATGGCGTGGTGCTGGCGGGCGGGCTGACGCAGCGGATGCGCGACCTGCTGCCGCAGAGCGGGTTCCATCGGCGCTTCACCGCCAAGGGCCGCTTCGAAAGCTTGATGGCGACGGTGCCCATCCGGCTCGCCCTGCATGATGAGATTGGGCTGTACGGCGCGGCCGCGGCCTTTCGGGAGAAGAAATAATGTCGCTCAGCGTTGAACAGGTGATGGAACTGGCCCCGGTGATTCCGGTGCTGGTGGTCGATCGGGTCGAGGATGCGCTGCCGATCGCGCAGGCGCTGGTGAAGGGTGGCCTGCCCGCGCTGGAAGTGACGCTGCGCACGCCCGCCGCGCTGGATGTGATCCGCGAGATGGCCAAGGTGGACGGCGCTGTCGTGGGTGCGGGGACTGTGCTGAACCCGTCGCAGCTGGACGCGGCGATGGAGGCGGGCGCGCGCTTTATCGTCAGTCCGGGGCTGACCGAGCCGTTGGGCAAGGCGGCGATCGCGGCGGGCGTTCCGTTCCTGCCGGGCACTGCGACGGCGGGCGACATCATGCGCGGGCTGGACTTGGGGCTGACCCACTTCAAATTCTTCCCGGCGGAAACGTCTGGCGGGCTTCCGGCGCTCAAGGCGCTGGCCGCGCCGCTGCACTTGGCGCGATTCTGCCCCACAGGCGGGATCACGGCGGAAAGCGCCCCCAAATGGCTGGCCGAACCCTTTGTGAAATGCGTCGGCGGCAGCTGGGTCGTTCCCAAGGGGCCGGTCGATGCGGGCAAGATCGAGGCGCTGGCGCGAGAGGCGGCGGCTCTGCCGCGCTGACGCCATTGCGCGGCGGCATTTCCGGTCCTAGATCAGCGGCATGATGTTCCGCCGGTTGCTGCCCACTATCGCCCTTTTCCTCTCCGGCTGCGCGGGGACGCTGACGGGCTATCCGTCGCTTGCCAAGCGGGCGGTTGAAAATGGGCCGGTGGGCGAGGCTCCGGCTGCTGCTCCGACGCCTGTCGAGGTTGATCCGGCGTTGCAGGCGCAGGTCGATCGGCTGGCGGGGCAATCACAGGCCGGAAGTGCCGCTTTCGACAAGGCGTGGCCGGCGGCGGATCGCACCGTACGGGCGGCGGCTGGGGCGGCGGTGTCGAGCGAGGCTTGGGTGGCGGCACAGCTTGCGGTGAGCGGATTGGAGGCGGCGCGGAACGACAGCGTGTCGGCTCTGGCCAGCCTCGACACGCTCTATGTGGAGCGCAGCAATGCCGTAGCCGAGGGCAAGGCACGAAGCGGAGTCGAACAGATCGACGCGGCGCGGAAGGCTGCGTTGGCGGTGGTCGATTCGCAGAATGACCGGATCGATGCGATCAAGGCGCGGCTGGCTCAGCCTTAGCTATCGTTCCTGACTTCCGCTGGCTGCGAGCGTAGGCGAAAAAAAGTGAGGCGGCTTCTACCCGTTTCTCGACTTCGCTCGAAACACGGATGTGAAGGCTAACCTCCCGCCTTCAGCGCGCCCTTATGCGCCTTCGCATTATGCACGTAGCGATCCACGCCCTCACGCATGTCGATGAGCGCCTCATCGGTCAGGTCGCGCACATATTTGGCGGGGCGACCGGTCCAGAGTTGGCGGTGCGGGACGGTCTTGCCGGGCGACAGCAGCGCGCCCGCCGCCACCATGGCGTCGCTTTCCACGGTGCAGCCGTTCATCACGACCGCGCCAAGGCCCACGAAAGCACGGTCCTTCAAGTCGCAGCCGTGGATCATCGCCATGTGGCCGATCAGGACATCGTCGCCGATGATCGTCGGCCAACCCTGAGGCCGGGCGGCGTCCGGGCCGTCGCAATGGATGACGCTGCCGTCCTGGATATTGGTGCGCGCGCCGATGCGGATCTTGTTCACATCGCCGCGAACCACGCAATTATACCAGATGCTGGCGTCGGGACCGATCTCCACATCGCCGATGATGCGGCAGCCGGGCGCGATGAAGGCGCTGGGGTGGATGACGGGAGTCTTGCCCGCGAAGGTCAGGATGGTGGCGCCGGGATGATCGGGGTGGGCAGCGTGCGGATGATCAGGCATTGCGTCAGGCTCCCAGCAGTCGCGCGGCATGGAGCGCATGATAGGTGAGGACGCCCGAGCAGCCGGCGCGTTTGAACGCGAGCAACGTTTCCAGCACCAGCGCATCGCGGTCCCCTGCCCCCGCGGCAACTGCGGCTTCGATCATCGCATATTCGCCCGACACCTGATAGGCGAAGACGGGCACTTCGAAACGGTCCTTCACCCGGGCGATGATGTCGAGATAGGGCAGGCCCGGCTTTACCATGACGCTGTCGGCCCCTTCCGCCAGGTCGAGCGCAACTTCGCGTAGCGCTTCCTCGCTGTTGGCGGGGTCCATCTGATAGCTTTTCTTGTCGCCTTTCAGCAGCCCGCTGGAACCGACAGCATCGCGGAACGGGCCGTAGAAGGCGCTCGCATATTTGGCGGCATAGGCCATGATCTGGACATTGGCGTGGCCTTCTTCCTCCAGCGCCTCGCGAATAGCGCCGACGCGGCCGTCCATCATGTCGCTGGGCGCGATGATGTCCGCGCCAGCCGCCGCCTGATTGAGTGACTGGCCGATGAGGACGTCGATGGTCGCGTCGTTGACGACATAGCCTGCCTCATCGAGCAGGCCGTCCTGGCCGTGGGCGGTATAGGGGTCGAGCGCCACATCGGTCAGGACGCCGATATCGGGCGCCGCATCCTTGATCGCGCGGATGGCGCGGCACATGAGATTGTCTGGATTAAGCGCTTCGGCGCCGTCGTCACTGCGCCGTTCGGGCTGCGTATTGGGGAATAGCGCCAGGCAAGGAATGCCTGCGTCGCGGGCTTCCTTCGCGCGGGCCGCAATGCCATCCACCGACCAGCGCGACACGCCCGGAAGCGAGCCGATCGGCTCTTCCACCCCCTGCCCTTCGGTGACGAAGAGCGGCCAGATGAGGTCGCTGGGATGAAGGCGAATTTCGGCGTGCATGGCGCGGCTCCAGGCCGCTGCGCGAGTGCGGCGCAGGCGGAGCGCGGGATAGGGGGCATAGCTCATGGACGGGGTGTAGGCCGCCGCGCCGGGGGGATCAAGGTTCCGGCGGCGGGCAACGCATGCTAGGGAGCGAAGGCCATGCGCTGCATCCACCATATCGCGATCATCTGTTCCGATTATCCACGGTCTCGCCATTTCTATGCGCAGATATTGGGCCTGCCCATCATCCGCGAAGTGTGGCGGGAAGAACGGCAATCGTGGAAATGCGATCTGGACGCGGGCAATGCGCAGATCGAGCTTTTCTCCTTCCCCTCGCCTCCGCCCCGCCCTTCGCGTCCGGAGGCGCGCGGCCTACGGCACCTGGCCTTTAGCGTGGAGGAACTGGATCGGGAGATCGCCCGGCTGGAAGAAGCGGGCATCCCCTGCGAAGCCGTTCGCATTGATCCCTATACGGGCCAGCGTTTCACTTTCTTCGCTGATCCTGACGGGTTGCCGCTAGAATTATATGAGGATGCGCGCTGAGCGGAAGCTGGCCTTCTTCGCCAGATCCCAGGAGCCGCCTTCCCGATAATGCCATGCGGCCAGCCCCGCGATCTGGAGCGGGCGCGGGCGAAACTCCGCCTTCAGACTGTCAGCCAGCGCGCGGGCGGCGGAAGGCTCCACCTTATTCTGGACGGTGATGTGGAAACGCGGGCGCGCCTGATCTTGCGGCGTCAGCAGGCCGGTGAAGGCTTCGGCCAGTTCGTCCCATATTTCCAGAAGGCCGTCACTGCGCACATCAAAGGCAACGCCGCGGCCAAGCAGCAGAACGCCATTGACGATAGCGAGAGGCGGCTGAGCGGCGCAGACCTGTTTCATCCGCCCTGCAAGTTCCGGCAGCAGCGACGGGGGCAGATGATGAAACAGCGTGATATGCGCGGGCACGAAATTGCGCTCCGGCGGAAAATGGGCGCGGCGAAGCCCGTCCGCCCAGGCGAAATCCTCCGCACCCATGAGCGCCGTCAGGATGATCGGCGCCCCGCCGCCATTGCGATCAGCCAGCGGGATGATCCTTCAGCCACTCCAGCACCGGCTCGGGCCGGGTTTCGCCATAGGGGTCGTCATCCTCGCCCAGATCGTTGATGCCGGGCTCCTCGAACCAGGCGACGACCTTGCCATCATCGACGACCATCGCATAGCGCCAGCTGCGATCGCCAAAGCCCAGATGATCCTTCTTGACCAACATGCCCATGCGGCGGGTGAAATCACCGGAGCCGTCCGGGAGAAGCTTCACATTCTTGACGCCCAGGTGCTTGCCCCATTGATACATGACGAAGGCATCGTTGACGGAGACGCAATAGACCTCGTCTGCCCCGGCCGCCTTGAAGTCGTCATAGAAGCGTTCGAAGGCCGGGCACTGCTCCGTCGAGCAGGTCGGGGTGAAAGCCCCCGGCAGCGAGAAGACGACAACGCGCTTGCCGTTGAACAGATCGGCGGTCTGAACATCCTGCCATCGGAAGGGGTTCGGGCCGCCGACGCTTTCATCGCGCACGCGGGTCTTGAGCGTCACATCAGGCACGGAACGTCCCAGCATCGTCACATCTCCCTTGGAGGCGCGCGCTTCCACGCGTGCGCCAACATCTATATGCTCGCTCCGCCGCGAAGGGGCAAAGGACATCTGGGGAGGGAAACACGCATGTCCACATCACGATCCTTCATGATCTTCGGGCTTGGCCTGCTGCTGTGGAATTTGATCGGGGTTGCGGCCTTCATCATGCAATATACGGCCGATCTTGCGACGCTGGCGAAGAGCGATTCCTATACGGCACGGATATTTGCCGAGATGCCGGGTTGGGCCTGGGCCGCCTATGCCGTGGCGGTTGGCGCCGGGACGATGGGCGCGGTGATGCTGCTGATGCGCAAGGCTGTGGCGGTGCCTTTGTTCGGACTATCTGTGATCGGGGTGGTCGTGCAGTTCAGCTACAGCTTTTTCGGAACGGACTTGCTGACGGTGAAGGGGCCTGGCGCTGCCGTGTTTCCGGCGGTGATTTTGGCGGTTGCGGTCGGGCAGATGCTGTATGCTGGGAGGATAAGGGCGAAAGGGATGTTGCGGTAGGTTGCCCTTACCTCCGACCTAATCCCAGCGAAGGCTGGAACCTCATGCGATACGGCACGGCCGAGACCTCGCGAGATCCCAGCTTGGGCTCGGATGACGATAGATTTGCGTCCTCCGACCGTACGCCAGCGATTCAAAGCTCCCCGCGCGCCCGGCGGATTTCGAACCATTTGCGGACGTTCTGGTTGTGCTCTTCGAGCGTGTCGGCGAAGATGTGGCCGCCCTTTCCGTCGGCCACGAAATAAAGCGCTTTGGTGTCGGCAGGGTGCAGGACTGCCAGGATCGACAGGCGGCCGGGATTGGCGATCGGCCCTTTCGGCAGGCCGGTCATGGCGTAGGTGTTATAGTCATTCACCGCCGCGATCTCGGACTTTTTGATGCGGCGGCCGAGGGGCTTACCCTTGGTGATCGGGTAGATGATCGTCGGGTCCGCCTGAAGCATCATGCCGGTCCTCAGCCGATTGCCATAGACACCAGCGACTGCGGGCCGTTCGCTGGGGACAGCGGTTTCCTTTTCGACGATGCTGGCGAGGATGATCGCTTCCTTGGGCGACTTGGCGACCGTGTTGGGCGCGCGTTCAGCCCATAATTTGGCGAGCGCGCGGGTCATCGCATCCTGCATGCGCTTCAGGACGACGGCGCGGCTTTCGCCCTTGTCGAAGGCGTAGCTGTCGGGGAGGACGCTGCCTTCCGCCGGTACAGAGATGTCCCCCGTAAGTTGGTCATTGGCCATCAGCCGCTCGTAAACCAATATGGACGGCATGCCTTCCGGAATGGTCACGAGACGGGTCAGCGTCTTGCCGCCCTGCAGGATGGAGAAAATGTCGGAGTTGCTGGCGCCCTTGGGGATCAGGAACTCGCCCGCCTTGATCGATTTGCCGCGCCCGAACACCTTGGTGCGGGTGAGGAAGGCGTCGGCGGAGCGCACGACGCCCGCCTGTTTCAGCAGCACCGCGGCATCTGCGACCGACGCACCTTCCGGTACTATGACGGTAATGTCACGCGGGGCGGGGCCCGCTTCGGTCCAGCCATAGACGAAGCGGAACGCCACGAAGGCGGCGACGGCCAGGCCGATAGCGAGGATGCCAAGCCCGAACCGTCGCACCTTTTTAACCTCAGATCGCCTTCATGATGAGCGAGGCGTTGGTGCCGCCAAAGCCGAAGCTGTTATTCAGCACCGCACGCACCTTGCGCTCCTTGGCGACATGCGGGACCAGGTCCACGCCGACGCAGCTTTCGCTGGGTTCGTCGAGGTTGAGCGTCGGCGGCACGATCTGGTCCCGGATCGCCAGGATGCAGAAAATGCTTTCGACCGCGCCTGCGCCGCCCAGCAGATGGCCGATGGCGGACTTGGTGCTGCTCATCGACATGGTCGAGATATGCTCGCCGAACAGCCGCTTGACCGCACCCAGTTCCAGCTCGTCGCCGAGCGGGGTCGAGGTGCCGTGCGCGTTGACATAGTCGATGTCAGCGAGGCTGAGGCCCGACTTTTTCAGCGCCATTTCCATCGAGCGATAGCCGCCATTGCCCTCCGGATGAGGAGCGGTGACGTGATAGGCGTCGCCCGACAGGCCGTAGCCGATGACTTCGGCGTAGATGTGTGCGCCGCGCTTCTTGGCATGCTCATATTCTTCGAGCACTACCACGCCCGCGCCTTCGCCCATGACGAAGCCGTCGCGGTTGACGTCATAGGGGCGCGAAGCCTTTTCCGGGGTGTCGTTGAAGGCGGTCGAAAGAGCGCGCGCCTGGGCGAAACCGGCGATGCCGATCGGGCAGATCGCGCTTTCCGCGCCGCCCGCCAGCATGACGTCGGCGTCGTCCATCGCGATCATGCGCGCAGCGTCACCGATCGAGTGAGCGCCGGTCGAGCAGGCAGTGACCACTGCGTGGTTCGGGCCCATGAGGCCATATTTGATCGAGACCTGACCGGAGATCAGGTTGATAAGGCGGCCGTGAACGAAGTGCGGCGAAACGCGGCCGGGACCCTTGTTCGCCAGCACCAGCGATTCGCTTTCGATGCCCGGCAGGCCGCCAATGCCCGAACCGATGGAACAGCCCGCGCGCAGACGCTCCTCTTCCGACATATTGTCGAGGCCCGCGTCGCGCAGCGCCTGGCTGGCGGCGGAAATGCCGTACACGATGAAGGGATCCACTTGGCGCTGGATCTTGTGATCGACGTCCAGGTTCGGATCATAGCCATATTCATGATCCGCCGGCTTCACTTCGCAGGCGATGCGGCACTTATATTCGCTGGCGTCGAAGCGCGCGATCGTGGCCGCGCCGGACTTGGACGCGATGATGTTCTTCCACGTGGTTTCGACATCCCCGCCCAGGGGGCTCACCATGCCGAGGCCGGTTACGACGACGCGACGCATATATCTGCTCCGAAAATCTTCATGAACTTGCGCCGTTCCTTAGCTGCTTCCGGGGCGCTTGTGAACGGCGGTCCAGATACGAAAAGGCTCCCCAAGACCTGCTTTCGCCGGACACGAGGAGCCATTCCTTGAAAAAACGCATGCGGCCCGGCCGTATAAGGCGGGCCGTCAAACGCTAATTACTGCTTGCTGTCGATATAGTCGATCGCGTCCTTGACGGTGGCGATCTTCTCGGCCGCATCGTCGGGGATCTCGACGCCGAATTCTTCTTCGAAGGCCATTACCAGCTCAACGATATCCAGGCTGTCTGCGCCCAGATCGTCGATGAAGCTTGCGTCCTCGGTCACCTTTTCGGCTTCGACGCCCAGATGTTCGACGACGATTTTCTTAACGCGATCCGCGGTCTCACTCATGAGTGGTCCTTTTTACTGGGTATCGTTGATGGTTGTGAATATTTGTTAAGGCATGCCCTAGAGGCAAGCCCCGGCAGAGGCAAGAGGCAAGAAACGATCGAAACGCATGATTTCCCCCCATCCCATGTGCTTGGATGGCACAAGATCGCCCGGTTGCAAATGGGAGGGGATGGGAAGACGCTCGAATCGCCGCCGCCTCAGATCATCGCCATGCCACCGTTTACGTGTAGCGTCTGTCCCGTCACATATCCCGCTTCGCGGCTGGCCAAGTAGGCGACCGCCGCGCCAATGTCTTCGCCGTTGCCAAGGTCGCCTGCGGGAATTTTCTGCAGGATTGCGCCCTTCTGCGTGTCATTGAGCGCATCGGTCATGGCGGAACGGATGAAGCCGGGCGCGACGCAGTTCACGGTGATGCCGCGGCTCGCCAGTTCCTGGCCCAGCGACTTGGACATGCCGATGATGCCCGCCTTGGACGCGGCATAGTTGACCTGGCCGGGATTGCCGGTGACGCCGACCACCGAAGTGATCGAGATGATACGGCCGAAGCGGGCCTTCATCATCGGCTTGGCCGCGGCGCGAGCAAGGCGGAAGGCGGCTTCGAGGTTGACGGAGATGACGTCCGACCATTCTTCATCCTTCATGCGCAGCACCAGATTGTCACGGGTGATGCCTGCATTGTTGACGAGAATGTCGATCTTGCCGCCGAGCGCCTCGACAGCCTGAGGCACCAGCGCATCCACGGCGGCGGGATCGCCGAGGTTGCAGATGAGCGTCTTGTGATCGCCGCCCAGCTCAGCGGCGAATGCCTTGAGCTTTTCCTCATTGCTGCCCGAAAGCGCGAGCGTTGCGCCTTGCGCAGCGAGAGCCTTGGCGATGGCGGAACCGATACCGCCCGAAGCGCCAGTCACCAGCGCGGTCATTCCCGTGAGGTCGAACATAATTTCTTGTCCTTATCTTTTCAAAAAGAGGCCAGGGCCGCTTCGATATCATCCATGGTCACAACGCTGCGCACCGTAGCGTCAGGAGCGATGCGCTTTACCATGGGGCCGAGCACCTTCCCGCCCAGTTCGACGAAGTCGGTGACGCCCGCTTCCCACATGGCGGCGACGGATTCGCGCCAGCGGACGCGGCCGGTTACCTGTTCGACAAGGCGCGCCTTGATCTCTTCGGGATCGGCGATCGGCGCGGCGAGGACATTGGCGTAAACGGGAAGCAGCGGGGTCGCGATGGCGGCTTTGGCAAGAGCTTCCTCCATCGCATCGGCTGCGGGCTGCATCAGCGGGCAGTGGAAAGGCGCGGAGACGGGCAGCAGCACGCCGCGCTTGATGCCATGATCCTTCACCAAGGCGACCGCGCGCTCGATTGCGCCGCGGTGCCCGGAGATCACGACCTGCGTTGGATCATTGTCGTTGGCGACGGTGCAGACTTCGCCTTCCGCAGCAGCGTCGGCCAGCGCCTGCGCCTTTTCAATGTCCGCGCCCAGCAGAGCCGCCATTGCGCCCTCTCCCACCGGCACGGCGGCCTGCATCGCCTGGCCCCGCAGCTTCAGGAGCCGCGAGGTCGTTCCGATGTCGAAGGCTTCGGCAGCGCAGAGGGCGCTATATTCGCCAAGGCTGTGACCTGCGACGAAGTCTCCCTTTTCAGCCAGCGAGAAGCCGCCCTCACGCTGCATCACGCGCAGGGTGGCGAGCGCGTTCGCCATGATCGCGGGCTGAGCATTTTCGGTGAGGGTAAGGTCGCTTTCCGGACCTTCTACCATGATGCGGAACAAATGCTGCGACAGGGCGTCATCGACCTCCTGAAACAGTTCCTTCGCGGCCGGGCTCGCATCGGCCAGCGCCTTGCCCATGCCGACAGACTGGCTGCCCTGCCCCGGAAACAGAAATGCCCTCATCATTCACCCCTTGCCGCAAAGCGCCTGAAAAAGCGCCATTTCATGATCGTTACACTTTGAGACACAAATGCCGTTGAGGCATCCGGGCCATTTCGGCAGTCTCCTTATTTGGACTGCCGCCACCCCCTCAGGTCGCGTCCCTTTAACGATGACGGAGTGCAAGGAAAAGGTGCGATATCGCATTGGCTGGATCATAGGGAGTGCGCTGACGCTGTCCGCCTGTGCAGCAGGTCCCGACTACAAGGCCCCGCAGCCTGCCGCGCTTGGCGTACCCGCCAGCTATTACGGCCGGGGCGGCAGCGCGCCCGCCGATCAGGCGGAACTGGCGAGTTGGTGGACGCGCCTTAACGACCCGGCGCTAAACAGCCTGATCGATCAGGCGATCGCCAGCAATCTGGACATTGTCCAGGCGCAGGCACGGCTGCGCCAGGCGCGCGAATCCCTGCGGCAGGCGAACGCAGGCTTTCTGCCGCAAGTGAATGCGTCCGGTTCAGGCGGGCGCAACTATAACAGCGCGGGCGGCGGAACGCGGGTTGTAGATGGCAATGTGGTGTCCAGCGGCTCGGGCAAATGGAGCAGCAGCTATTCGTTGGGGGCCAATGCCAGCTGGCAGATCGATCTGTTCGGTGAGCTTTCCCGATCGGCCGAAGCCGCGCGGGCGGACCTGGCGGCGTCGGGCTACGACCTTGCCAACGTGCGGATGACGATCATCGCCGAACTGGTCACCAACTATGTTCAGGCGCGGCAAGCGCAGGCCCAGCTTCGCATCGCGCGGGAAACGCAGGCGGTGCAGCAGGACAATTATAATATCGCCAGGTGGCGGCTGCAGGCGGGCCTTGTGTCTTCGATCGACGAGCAGCAGGCGCGGGCGCAACTGGCGCAGACCAATGCGACCGTCCCTCAGCTGGAGGCGAGCCTGCGCGGCAGTTTGAACCGCATCGCCGTGCTGACTGGCCAAGCGCCGGGAGAGGCGACCCGCATGCTGGAGACGCCGGCGCCCATTCCGGCTGCCTCCGCCAGCATCGCCACCGGCATCCCCGCCGACACGCTGCGCCAGCGGCCTGACGTGCGCAGCGCGGAACGGGCGCTGGCGGCCGCCACGGCGAGGATCGGGGTTGCGCAGGCGCAGCTTTATCCGTCGCTGGGGATCAGCGGGAATATCGGCACCAACGCCACCTCCTTCAGCAATTTGTTTAACCTGATCACCGGCGGGGTGTTCGCCAATGTCGCGCAGGTAATCTTTGACGGGGGGCGGCTGGCGTCTCAGGTCCGTTCGCAGAAGGCGGCGACCGATGGCGCTTTCGCGGCCTACAAGCAGAGCGTCCTCACCGCGCTGGAAGATGTGGAAAACGCCATGGCGTCACTCACCAGCGCACGCCAGCGTGCAGCGGAGTTTCGCACCGCTTTCGAAGCATCCAACAATGCCGCGATCCTGGCGCGCAGCCAGTATCAGGCGGGGCTGATCGACTTTCAAACGCTGTCCACCAGCGAAACCACCCTGCTGAACGCGCGCAACAGCCTTGCCGCCGCGCAGGCTGATGAGGTCCTGGCCGTCGCCCAGCTTTACAATGCGCTGGGCGGCGGTTGGCAGAACATGGAAAACCGCCCGAATGAGCAATGATGTGAGCAAGGACCAGAATCTGGACGACTTTCTGGGTGCGCGGCCGGAGAAGCCGTGGCGCAAATGGGCGGTCCGCGGCGCGATCGGCGTAGCGCTGCTGATCCTGATCCTGCTGCTCGCCCGCTGCTTTTCGGGGAGCGATCAGCCCAATTATGCGACACGAGAAGTGCGGCGGGGCGACCTGACCGTCACCGTGTCGGCGACCGGCAATCTGAAGCCCATCAACCAGGTCGATGTGGGTTCCGAACAATCAGGCAAGATCACGCGGGTCTATGTCGATGTGAACGATCGGGTGACGAAGGGACAGCGGCTCGCCGAACTGGATACCCGCCGCCTTGTCGATACCATCAACCAGAACCGGGCGCAGGTGGCCGCTTCCCAGGCAAGCGTCGCACAGGCGCAGGCGCAGGTCTCGCTGGCCAAGGCGACGCTGGACCGGCAGCTGAATGTCTTCCGCCTTTCCGGCGGGCGCGTGCCCGCGAAGACCGAGCTGGACGCAGCGCGGGCCGATTATCAATCGGCACTCGGCAATCTGCGCGCGCAGCAGGCTCAAGTGAGCGTAGCTCGCGCGCAGCTTTCGACCGCCCAGACCAACTTGTCCATCGCGCAGATCGTGTCTCCGGTGACGGGCGTCGTTCTGTCGCGCGACATTGAGCCAGGGCAGACCGTCGCCGCTTCGCTCAATGCTCCTGTTCTCTTCACCATCGCCGAGGACCTGACGCAGATGGAAGTCGAAGTGTCGGTCGACGAGGCCGATGTCGGTCAGGTCAAGGAAGGCCAGCCAGCGACCTTCGCCGTCGACGCCTTCCCCGGCAAGAGCTTCCCGGCGCGGGTGACGCGAGTCAATGTCGGCTCGAACGCGTCGAGCAGTTCCTCTTCCTCCGCCTCCTCGGGCAGCGCCAGCACGGCCAGCACCACCGGGACGGTGGTCGCCTATACCGCCGTGCTGGCGGTCGATAATAAGGACGAAACGCTGCGCCCCGGAATGACGGCCACGGCCGATATCGTGACGCAGCAATTGAGCAATGTGCTGCTGGTCCCCAACGCTGCACTGCGCTTCAAGCCGAGCGCCGGTGATAAGGGGGGCGGCATCACCAGTCAGATCGTTCCCGGTCCCCGCCGCTTCCGCCGTGGCAATGCGCGGCAGGTCAGCTTTGGCATAGGCAGTAGCCAGACCGTCTATGTGATCGGCGCGGACGGCAATCCCAAGGCAGTGCAGGTGGTGGTCGGCGCAAGCGACGGCGCGCGTACCGTCATCACCGGCGGCGACCTGAAACCCGGCATGCGCGTCATCACCGGGCAGCTGGCGGCGGGGCAGGAACAGCCCGCCGAGGATAGCGCGAATGGCGGATCAGGCGGCGGTCAACGGCAGGGCCGTGGCGGCGAGGGCCGCGAACCGCGCGGCACCGGCCGCCAAAACGGCACCTGATCCCATGGGCGATCCGATCATCTCCTTGCGAGGCGTGACCAAAATCTATGGGTCAGGGCCGACGGCTTTCCAGGCGCTGAAGGGCATCGACCTCGACATTGCGGAGGGCGATTTTGTCGCCGTCATGGGGCCGTCAGGCTCCGGCAAATCGACGACGATGAACATCCTTGGCTGCCTCGACGTGCCGAGCGGGGGCGAATTCCTGTTCAAAGGGCGTCATGTGGAAACGCTGGACCGCGATCAGCGCGCCTTGCTGCGGCGGCGCTACCTTGGCTTCGTGTTCCAGGGCTTCAATCTGCTTTCGCGCACCACCGCGCTGGAGAATGTGGAGCTTCCCCTGCTTTATAGGGGAGAGGACAAGAAGACGCGTTATGACGCGGGCATGGCGGCGCTGGACAAGGTAGGCCTGAAGGATTGGTGGGACCATACGCCGGCTGAGCTGTCCGGCGGGCAGCAGCAGCGCGTGGCGATCGCCCGCGCCATCGTCACCCATCCTGCCGTGCTGCTGGCCGACGAACCGACCGGCAATCTGGATTCGGAGCGATCCGTGGAGATCATGGAGTTGCTGACGGACCTCAACAGGAACAGCGGCATCACCGTGCTGATGGTGACGCATGAGCCCGACATGGCAGCCTATGCGCGGACGATCGTGCATTTCAAGGACGGGCATGTGGAGCGGGTCGAGGAAGGGGTGAGGAGACTGAATTGCTAGGCACCACCGTCATCCTCGCCTTCCGCGCGATCAACCGGCACAAGCTGCGCAGCTTCCTGACCACGCTGGGCATCATCATTGGCGTGGCGGCGGTCGTTACCATGGTGACGCTGGGCAATGGGGCGACCGCTGCCGTGCGCCAGCAGATCAGTTCGCTGGGCGCGAATGTGCTGCAGCTTCGCCCGGGGCAAGGCTTCGGCCGTGGCGGCGGAGGGCCGCGACCGCCAGACTTCAAACCCGCTGACCTCACCGCGATCGAAAATCAGCTGACCGGCGTGCGCGCGGTTGCGCCGCTGGTGCAGTCGAGCGGAACGGCGATTTATGAAGGGTCGAACTGGTCCACCACCGTCTATGGCACCACTGCGGCTTATTTCGAGGTGCAGAGCTGGAAGGCTGACACGGGCCGCCTGTTCATGCCGGAGGAAGAAGAGGCGGGCAAACCCGTCTGCATCATCGGCAATACGGTGCGAACCAACCTGTTCCAGGGCAGCGACCCGGTCGGCAAGCGGCTGCGCATCAAGGGTGTGTCGTGCCAGGTGATCGGCGCGCTCGCCACGCGCGGGCAAGGCGGCTTTGGCGACCAGGATGACGTGGTCGTCATGCCGATAAAGTTCGTGCAGCGGCGCTTCACCGGCGACCGGGACATCAGCCAGATCATGATCGCGGTGGACGACGCCTATGACACCTCCACAGTGCAGGCGAGCCTGGAGGAACTGGTGCGCGAGCGGCGCAAGATAAAGCCGGGCGCGGAGGATAATTTCAACGTCTTCGACACCAAGCAGATCAGCGACACGCTGACGGGCACCACCACTATCCTCACTCAGATCGTCGCGGCCGTGGCTGCCATTTCCCTGCTGGTCGGCGGGATCGGCATCATGAACATCATGCTGGTTTCGGTGACGGAGCGGACGCGAGAGATCGGCATTCGTCTGGCCATCGGCGCGGTCGCGCGGGAAGTGCTGATGCAATTTCTGGTGGAGGCGATCGTGCTGTCCTGCCTCGGCGGCCTGATCGGGCTGTTCCTCGCCCTCATCGCCTCGGTCGCCATCGCGCCGCTGATGCAGGTGCCCTTCATCTTCGACGTCAAGGTGAACCTGATCGCTTTCCTCTTTTCGGCCGCGATCGGTGTCGTGTTCGGCTATTTCCCGGCGCGGCGGGCGGCGGCGCTCAATCCCATCGACGCGCTGCGACACGAATGAGCGCTGATACAATTTCAGACAGTTAAGCCGCCATCCTGGCACAAGCTTGCGACAAGTCTTGCCTAAATCTGTCTTCAACGCCGCAGCAACGGCGCAACAGATTAAAGCAAAGGAGCAAGTGAGATGATCAAGAAACTGCTGATGAGCCTGGCCGCAACCACGATGGTCGCCAGCCCCATGGTCGCAGCACAGGCGCAGGCCGCGCCGCACCGTGAAGTAACCCGCGTGGTAAAGCATGGCCCGCATGGCCGCACGGTGGTGAAGCAAAAGACGGTGGTGCGGAAGAATGATTATCGCCGCTGGGCCAAGGGTCAGCGCTTCGACCGCCGCTACGCCCGCGATTATCGCGTGATCAACAATTATCGCGACTATCGCCTGAACGCCCCGCCGCGCGGCTATCATTGGGTCCGCTCAGGCAATGACGCGGTCCTGGTCGCGATCACCAGCGGTATCATCGGCGCGGTGATCGGCAGCGCCATCCGTTAATCCGCTCCTCCCATTGGTGGAGCTGCGCCCCGGGGATCTCTCTCCCTCCGGGGCGCTTTCGCATGATCAAGGTTAAACACGAAATCTAAAGCGTTTCCGGGCGATATGGCGGCGTTGGAGCGGCGTCATCGGGAAACATAATGTCCTTATACCAGATCATGTATATCAGCAGCGCTCAAGGGAGCGTCACAGCCGACCAGTGCGCGGCCATCGCTCGCGCGGCGGCAGTCCGGAACCGTTTGGCGGACGTAACCGGCCTGCTGCTGTTCAATAGCCGGCGCTTCATCCAGGTACTTGAAGGTCCGCAGGCGGCGGTGGAGAGCGTCTACGAACGCATCCGGGAGGACGAACGCCATCGGGGCGTCGTGAAACTGCGGGAAGCTGCGATCGTTGCGCGCGAATTTGGCGATTGGGGCATGGCCTATGACGACCCTGCCCAGCCCTCCGCCAGCCTGAAAGACAAGGTCGCCGTTCTGCTTGACCGCGCGGGCGCATCGACCCGCGCGCATTTCATCGGAACGGCGGAGATGCATCGCCGATAAAGACGCGCCGGGCAGGCAGCATCCGCTTGCCTTTCGTGCATGTTTCAGCCATAGGCGCCGCTTCGCACAGCCGTGGGGTGACTCGCGGCGGGTGAATGAATGCTTGAGACGACAGCCGGAGGGGCGTTCCACATGGGGTGGGCGTCAGCGATCGGCCAACAGATGAGGCAATACCCATGGCTCTTTACGAGCATGTGTTCCTTGCGCGCCAGGACCTGGCACAGGCGCAGGTGGACGCGCTGGCGGAAACCGCCACCAAGATCGTCGAGGATAATGCTGGCAAGGTCACCAAGGTCGAGACCTGGGGCCTGCGCAGCCTCGCCTACAAGATCGCCAAGAACCGCAAGGCGCACTATGTGATGCTGAACATCGACGCCCCCGCCGGCGTCGTCGCGGAACTGGAGCGCCAGACCCAGATCAACGAAGACATCATCCGCTACATGACCGTCAAGGTCGATGAGCTGGAAGGTGGCCCCTCGGTCATGATGCGCAAGCAGGAACGCGCTGAGCGCGGTCCGCGCGGCGATCGTGGTGACCGTGGCGATCGCGGCCCGCGCCGTGAGCGCGAAGAAGCCCCGGCTGGCGAATAAGGAGATCTGAACAATGGCACGCCCGTTTTTCCGCCGCCGCAAGAGCTGCCCCTTCGCCGCCAAGGATGCGCCGAAGATCGATTACAAGGACGTCCGTCTGCTGCAGGGCTTCGTGTCCGAGCGCGGCAAGATCGTCCCCAGCCGCATCACGGCTGTGTCCGCCAAGAAGCAGCGTGAGCTGGCCCAGGCCATCAAGCGCGCCCGTCACCTGGGCCTGCTGCCCTACATCGTGAAGTAAGGGAGAAAGACCCATGGAAATCATTCTCCTTGAGCGCATCGAAAAGCTGGGCGCGATCGGCGACGTCGTCACCGTGAAGGACGGTTACGCTCGTAACTTCCTGCTGCCCAACAAGAAGGCTCTGCGTTCGAACGCCGCCAACAAGAAGGTCTTCGAAGCCAACCGCGCGAAGATCGAAGCCGACAACGCCGCCCGCCGTTCGGACGCCGAAAAGGCTGCCGAGGGCGTCAATGGCAAGCAGATCGTCCTGATCCGCCAGTCGTCTAACGCCGGCCACCTCTATGGTTCGGTCGCCGTCCGTGACGTGGTGGAAGCGCTGCACGCCGAAGGCATCACCAACGTCACCAAGGCGATGGTCGTGCTGGAACGCCCGATCAAGACCTTGGGCGTGTTCGACGTCAAGGTCGCGCTACACCCCGAAGTCGTCACCGTCATCACGGTGAACGTCGCCCGCTCGCCCGAAGAGGCCGATCTGCAGGCGCAGGGCGTGGACGTGATGGCTGACCTGTTCGAAAAGGACGAGGCCGGCTTCACCGAAGACTATGATCCGAACGCGGAACCGGGCGAAATCGCCGCGGAAACCGAAGAAGCTCCGGCTGAAGAAGCCTGAGTTTTCGGACCTGACTGCAAAAAGAAAGCCGCCCCTCACCGGGCGGCTTTTTTGTTGTCGCGATGGACGGAAGACCCGGCGGCCGCGGGAATATTCGACAGACGCTTAGTTCGCAACGCTTGCCGCTATGACCCGCCATCCTGAACTTGGTTGAGGAGCCATAGCACCCAAGAGGCCCAAGCATGATCCGGAGACATGGATGCTGGGCCGGAGGCCATTGCAGCTAAATAAGTTCAGCATGACGTTTCAGGATGAGGACGGCAGCAATTGGTTGCCCCGAACAGCCGCCTCAATAGTCGATGCGGATATGCACCTGCGATTTATCAACGCCTGCATACTGGGCGATCTGGCGCTTTGCAGCGTCGATGACCTCATGAAGCTGCTGGCCAGCAAGCGGAGCGTCAGCCGGGACGGATTCGCGTGGCGCGGATGCTGCTTCGCCCAGCACCAGCTGCTGTTCTGTCAGGCCGAACACCTCCGCCAGGATGAGCAGGCTCTTGCGCCGAGGCATCGTCTTGCCCGTTTCCCACGCCCAGAGCGAAGGCTTGCTGAACCCGGTCCGTTCCGACAGCGCGGTACGGCTAAGGCCACGTTCACGGCGCAAGCGACGTAGGCGTTCGGGCAGCATTTCCGGACCACCGCCTTGGACGACATGATCAACCGGCCCGCTATTGCGGCGCATGCTGCTACGCAGCCGGGTCGCACTGACAGCCGCCTGGGGCAGCGCTTCATCGAAACGGCAACCGAATAACGGTTCATCCAGCCAAACAACGCGAGCGGCGACTGTGCCCGCTTCGGGAAGAGTGACCAGCACGACCTGACCAAGCTTCAGTTTCGACGCGGTTTCGACCAGCATGCCCGCCGTCGAAATATCGTGGACCATGACTTCGGCGGGCTCTTCGCCCAACGCTCCCGGCACTTCCAGGCGGATAGGCCAGCGCTCGGTTGCGCGCTTTTCGCCAGATACCGGCGATTGTTCCACGAAGGGGTCGATAGACATACCGCCATGAGTGCCATGACAGAGGTTTCCAACAGGTTAACGACCGCCTAAGTGCTGGTCCGATTTGGGACATGAACGCTATTTCTGCTTTACCCCTTCACCCCCGCGCCAAATCTGTTGGGAAATTGACAGCCCCCTTCCCTCGCCGCCCCAACCTGCTCTATGGCGAAGGCCATATTTCCCAAGGGGAACGACAACTTGATCCTTGACCTTGCCGCCGCCGCTTCGGGCGCTATCCGCTTCGATCAACTGGGGCTCAGCCCGGTTGCACTGGACCTCGGCTTCTTCACGCTCAAATGGTACAGCCTCGCCTATCTGGCGGGCATATTGGTCGGCTACTGGTATTTGCTGAAGCTGGTCGCGCAGCCCGGTTCGCCCATGGCCCGCCGTCATGCCGACGACATGATCTTCTACGCAACGCTGGGCATCATCATCGGCGGGCGGCTCGCCTATGTCTTTTTCTACCAACCGGAAATCCTGCGCAACCCGCTCGATATCTTCAAGCTGTGGAATGGCGGCATGTCCTTCCATGGCGGGGTGATCGGCGTGTCGCTGGGCGTGCTTTACATGGCGCGGAAAGAGAATCTGTCCTGGCTGCGCATCCATGATTATGTCGCCTGCTGCGTCCCCTTCGGCCTGTTCTTCGGCCGGCTCGCCAATTTCGTGAACGGTGAATTGTGGGGCAAGGAAACGGACGTTCCCTGGGCGGTGATCTTCCCGACCGGCGGCCCCTTCCCCCGTCACCCGAGCCAGCTTTACGAAGCCTTTTTCGAAGGCATCGTCCTGTTTCTCATCCTCGCCTTCGCCTTCTGGAAGACGCGGGCGCGGTACAAGCCGGGCCTGCTGGTCGGGCTGTTCCTGTTTTTCTACGGGCTGTTCCGTTTCGGCATCGAATATTATCGCGAAGCCGACGCGCAGCTCATGGAATTCGCCGCGCGCACGGGCCTTCATATGGGCCAATGGCTGTGCGTGCCGATGATCCTGGGCGGCCTCTACCTGATCGTGACGGCGAAGGGCCGCCGCGTCCGCGTCGAACCGATCGCAGGCAGTGCGAGTGTCAGCTGAACCGCTGACGCTGGCTCAGCGCCTCGCGCGCCAGATCGATGCGGGCGGACCGATTTCGGTCGCCCATTATATGGCCGAGGCGAACCAGCATTATTATGGGACCCGCGACCCGCTGGGCGCGGCGGGCGATTTCACTACTGCGCCTGAGATCAGTCAGATGTTCGGCGAATTGATCGGCCTGTGCCTCGCCGATGTGTGGATGCGATCGGGCAGCCGCCCCCATGCGCTCTATGCTGAGCTTGGGCCAGGCCGCGGGACACTCGCCTCCGACGCTCTGCGCGCCATGGGGAGTATCGGCTTCACCCCTAAGCCCCATTTCGTCGAAACCAGTCCCAGCCTGCGCGAGCGTCAGCGCGCCGTCATGCCGATGGTCTTTCACCATGATGCGGTCGGCGACCTGCCGGAAAATGGGCCGCTGCTGGTCGTCGCCAACGAATTTTTCGACGCACTACCCGTCCGCCAGATCGTCCGTAGCGGCGATGAATGGCGGGAACGGGTCGTCGTGCGGTCCGACGAAGCGCAGCCTGACCGTTTCGAGGCGATGCCCGGTTATCGCCGCGTGGAAGCGGGCATTCCCGCCATTGCGGCCGGCGCGCCTGAAGGGGCGATATTGGAGATGCCCCTTGCCGGGACCGCCATCGCGCTCGACCTCGCCCAGTGCATCGCCCGGCAAGGCGGCGCCGCGATCATCATCGACTATGGTTATGAGGGCCCGGCGGTCGGCGACACCTTGCAGGCCGTAAGAGGGCATCAATTCGCCGATCCGTTTCTGGACCCCGGCGAAAGCGACTTAACGACCCATGTCGATTTCACGATGATCGGCAACATGGCCCGACAGGCGGGACTGAGAGTGCTCGGGCCGGTTGGCCAAGGTCAATTCCTGCGCCAGCTGGGCATTGATGCGCGGGCCGATCAGTTGGCGCGTACGGCCCCTGCGCGAGCGGCGGAAGTGGAGGCTGCGCGAGTGCGGCTGACGGCCGACGATGCGATGGGCACGCTGTTCAAGGCAATGGCCTGGGTACACCCGGAATGGGCCGAGCCTGCGGGATTTGAGGCCTAAGCCCCCCAAAAAAAGGCGCTCTGCGTTTCTCGACTTCGCTCGAAACGAACGGAAGGCCCTGGCTCTCCCTCAATCTTCCTGATGATAGCGGCTTAACCGGCGGATGAAGCCGATGAGGCCGGTCTGGCGGCTGCGCTTCATGCGTTCGGCATGCAGGATGGTCTGGACGCGCCGGAAGCAATCCTCCGCATCGACATTGCACAGCACATAATCATAGCCGTCCCAGTGAGCGATTTCGTTGGCCGCGCGCGACATGCGGCCTTCGATCACTTCCTCGCTGTCGGTGGCGCGGCCACGCAGGCGGCGTTCCAATTCCTCCATCGAGGGCGGCAGGATGAACACGCGGACGACGTCGCCGCCGGCGATTTGGTGCAGCTGCTGCGCGCCTTGCCAATCGATATCGAACAGCACGTCCCGGCCGCTCTTCAGCATTGCTTCGACCGGCGCGCGAGGGGTGCCGTAGCGCTGGCCAAAGACATGCGCCCATTCCAGGAACTCGTGATCCGCCGTCATCCGGCGGAACTCTTCCAGATCGACGAAATGATAATCCTTGCCCTCAACCTCACCCGGCCGCATCGGCCGCGTCGTTGCCGACACAGACATGGCAAGGTCCGGCTCTGCCGCCAGAAGCTTGCGCGCGATGGTGGATTTGCCCGCGCCAGAAGGCGAGGAAAGAACGAAGAGCACGCCACGCCGCTTGAAATCGGGCGTCTCGATGGGGATGCTGTCGGCCATGGCCGCTAGTGACGCCGTGGAAAGCATTTGGCAAGAGGCCGCGCAGGGGGATGATCTATTGAGACGCAAGGCTATCCGCAACCGGCGGGGTTTTCTCACGGCGGGGGTCATCGCGCTGGCGACCTGCGCGATGCTGTTCCTGATGGCGCGGCCGCCCATCTGCACCTGCGGCTATGTCGAACTGTGGCACGGCGCGCTCGACAGCGGCAACAGCCAGCATATCGCGGACTGGTACAGTCTGAGCCATGTGATCCATGGCTTCCTCTTCTACGCCGGTGCGTGGGCAGTGATGCGGCGACAACCGATCGGTCCGCCCCTGGCGCTGGCCGTCCTGGTCGAATGCGTGTGGGAGATATTGGAAAACTCGCCGGTCATCATCGACCGCTATCGCGCGGCGACGATCGCGCTGGGCTATAGTGGCGACAGCATTTTGAATTCGATGAGCGACGTCGGCATGATGACGCTGGGCTTCCTGTTCGCCGCTCGCGCGCCGGTGTGGGTCACGGTCTGCGCAGGGATTGCGCTGGAACTGATTGCACTCGCAATGATCCGCGACAATCTGACGCTTAACGTGCTGATGCTGGCTTGGCCGATACAGGCAGTGAAAGTCTGGCAGTCGGCACTTTAGGGCTTGGAAGCACGCGCCTTTCGCGCTTCGGATATCGGCACAGGCTGTCCGCTGAGATCGGGCAGCGCCTTGGCAGCCCGCTTGCTGTCCAGATCCCGTTTGGTTTCATAAGCCTTGCCTGCGAGATAGGCGCCAGTCACGAACAACGCGCCCAGCGGATAGCGCATGATCAGGCGCTTTGCGCCTAGCCCCGCCACCAGACCGACAACGCCCTTCTTGCCCGTGGCCGCCGCCACGCGCGCAGCGACGACCGCCGCACCCAAACGCGCCGTCTTTCGCAGCAGGCCCGCCTTGCGGGGCGGACGGACGACGACGAGGGGCTGATTTGGGGCGATCTTCTTCATATTGCCCTTAATGTATCGCAAGATCGGCGGTTCCACCAGTTCACACCATATTTTCCGGCCGTACCAACCGATCGAAGCTTTCCTCATCGATGAGGCCGAGCGCCAGGCCAGCCTGCTTGAGCGTCAGCCCTTCCGCATGGGCGTATTTCGCGATCTTTGCCGCATTGTCATAGCCAATTTCCGGCGCGAGGGCGGTGACGAGCATGAGGGAACGATCGACCAGTTCGGCAATCCGCTTCTCATTGGCTTCCAGCCCGTCCACACAGCGTTCGGCAAAGCTTTGCATGCCGACGCTCAGCAGATGGATGGACCTCAGCACCGCAGCGCCGATCAGCGGCTTGAAAACATTGAGTTCCAAATGCCCCTGAAGGCCGCCGACCGTCACCGCCTGGTGATTGCCAATGACCTGCGCCGCAACCATCGTCAGCATTTCGCACTGGGTCGGGTTGACCTTGCCGGGCATGATAGAACTGCCCGGTTCATTCGCGGGCAGATCCAGTTCGCCGAGGCCGGAGCGCGGGCCGCTGCCCAGCAGGCGGATATCATTCGCGATCTTCGTCAGCGCTACCGCAAGGGTGGAAAGGGTGGAAGAGAGGTGCACGAGCGGATCGTTGGACGCCAGCGCCTCAAACTTGTTGTCCGCGGTACGAAAGGGCAATCCAGTGATTGCTGCAATTTCCCGTGCCATCGCTATCCCAAAGCCTTCCGGAGCATTGAGCCCGGTGCCGACCGCGGTGCCGCCCTGCGCCAGCGCCATCATGCCGTGCATGACCGCTGGCTCGATCCTCTTGCGGCAACGGTAGAGCTGGTGCGCGTAACCCGAAAATTCCTGGCCCAATGTCAGCGGCGTGGCGTCCTGCAGATGAGTGCGGCCAATCTTGACTACATCGTTCCACGCCTGCGCCTTCGCATCCAGCGCCTGATGAAGACGGTCGAGCGCGGGGAAAAGCTGATCCATGGCGGCTCGCGCGGCGGCGATGTGGAGGGCGGTTGGGAAGCTGTCGTTGGACGATTGTCCCATATTCACATGATCATTGGGATGCACCGGCGACTTGCCGCCGCGTTTGCCGGTCAGCGCTTCGTTGGCGATGCCCGCGATCACTTCATTGACGTTCATGTTCGACTGGGTGCCGCTTCCCGTCTGCCATATGACAAGGGGGAATTGATCGTCATGAACTCCGGCGATCACCTGCGCTGCTGCCGCCTCGATCGCGTCTGCAAGTTCGGGTGCGAGCCCTTCCGTGCGATTGACCCGTGCTGCCGCCTGTTTGACGATGGCGAGTGCATGAACGATGCCGATCGGCATGCGCTCGGTCGCGCCGAAAGGGAAATTTTCGATGCTGCGCTGGGTCTGCGCGCCCCAATAGGCGCTGGCGGGCACCTCTATGGCGCCGATGCTGTCGGTTTCGGTGCGGCTATCCATGCGAAGGCTCCCAACGGGTGAGGTCGGGAGCTAATTTGGGAGGCGGTGCGGCTGTTCGCCAGCTCTTATTTCTTCTTGCCGAAATCCACGGTGACGACGTTGGAGCCGTCTTCGCTCTTCACCTGCGGCGCGTCGTTTTCCGCTTCTTCATGCGGCTCGGGCGATCCGTCGGACTGCACCTGGAATTGGAGCGCGAAATTCACCGCCGGGTCGACGAAGGCCGTGATCGCGGCGAAGGGAATGACGAGATGCGCCGCCACCTGGTTGAAGGTCAGGCTGACCTCAAACCCGTCGCCGCTGACCTTCAGGTCCCAGAATTTATTCTGGAGGACGATGGTCATTTCGTCGGGGAAGCGCTCCACCAGCTGCTTGGGAATAGCGACTCCCGGAGCCTGGGTCTTGAAGGTGATGTAGAAATGATGCGCGCCCGGCAGACCGCCGGAACGCTCGACTTCGCCCAGTACGCGGCCAACGACGGCGCGCAGGGCCTCCTGCACGATTTCGTCATAGGGAATCAGGCTGTCGGGCAAGTCATCGCTCATGCCCCAATGTCCTAACGGCGCAGCGCGGCGGGTCAAGTGCGCCCCAACACGCAACGCCACATTGCATGCCGCCCCCACTTCGGTATAGGGCGCAGCCATGCGCACGGCCGAAATTCACCGCAACACTGCGGAAACGCAGATCGACGTGACCGTCAACCTGGACGGCACGGGCGTCTATACCGTTTCTACCGGCATCGGCTTCCTCGATCACATGATCGAGCAGCTGTCGCGTCACTCGCTGATCGACATGGAAGTGAAGACGGTCGGCGATCTGCATGTCGATCAGCATCACACGACCGAGGACACGGCGATCGCGATCGGCGAGGCAGTGGCCAAGGCGCTAGGCGACAAGCGCGGGATCACCCGCTACGGCAGCGTCTATTCGCCGATGGACGAGACGCTGAGCCGCGTGTCGCTCGACATTTCCGGGCGTCCCTGGCTGGTGTTCAACGCGAATTTCACGGTCCAGCGCCTCGGCGAGTGGGATACCGAGATGATCGAGCATTGGTTCCACAGCTTCGCACAGGCTGCCGGCATCACGCTCCACGTCGAAAATCTATATGGCAGCAACAATCACCATATCGTGGAAAGCTGCTTCAAGGGGCTTGCCCGTGCGCTGCGCCAGGCGGTGGAGATCGATCCGCGCAAGGCGGACGCGATCCCATCCACCAAGGGGATGCTGTGACTGCGCTCGCCCTCATCGACTACGGCGCAGGCAACCTTCATTCGGTCCATAATGCCCTGCGCAAGGCGGGCGCGAGCGATGCCGTCATCACTGCCGACCCCGAAGTGGTGGCGAACGCGGATCGCATCGTGCTGCCCGGTGTGGGCGCTTTTCGGGCCTGCATGGATGCGCTGTCCGCCATCCCCGGCATGATCGATGCGATGAATGAGGCGGTGGGCCAGCGCGGCACCCCCTTTCTTGGCGTATGCGTCGGCATGCAGCTTCTCGCCGATGCAGGCGAAGAGTTTGGGCGGCATGAGGGCCTTGGCTGGATACCCGGCACGGTGCGGCTGATCGAACCGGCGGACCCGACGATCAAGGTGCCGCACATGGGCTGGAACAAGGTGGTGCTGAACGGCGCGCCGCCGCTGCTGGAACCAGGCGAGGCCTATTTCCTGCACAGCTATCATTTCGAAGCCAGCGATCCCGTCCATGTCGCGGCGGTTACCGATCATGGCGGCCCGCTGGTCGCCGCCGTCGCCCGCGACACGATCATCGGATGCCAGTTCCACCCGGAAAAGAGCCAGACCTATGGCCTTTCCTTCCTGTCCCGCTTTCTGGAGTGGCGTCCCTGAGGCTGCTCGAACCGCACGGATGAATTTATGTCGTTGATCGTTTTCCCCGCCATTGATCTTAAGGGCGGCCAAGTCGTCCGCCTGGCTGAGGGCGACATGAACCGCGCCACCGTCTATGGCGATGATCCTGCCGCCCAAGCGCTGATTTTCGCCGAGGCAGGTGCCGAGCATCTGCATGTCGTCGATCTCGACGGCAGCTTCGCGGGGCGCGCGGTCAATGCAGAGGCGGTCGAGAAGATCGTCGAAGCCTTTCCGGGTCATGTCCAGCTGGGCGGCGGCATTCGCAATCGGGAAGCGGTCGAGCGCTGGTTCGACCTGGGCGTGTCGCGGATCGTGATCGGCACCGCCGCACTCAAAGACCCTGAGTTTGTGAAGGCCGCTGCTCGCGACTTCCCGGGCGGTATCGTCGTGGCTGTTGATGCACGGGACGGCTTCGTTGCGACAGACGGCTGGGCCGAAAAGTCCGATATGCCGGTCGCCGACCTCGCTCGTCGGTTCGAAGACGCAGGCGTCGCCAGCTTGCTCTTCACTGATGTGGGCCGCGACGGGCTGCTGAAAGGCTGCAATATCGAAGCGACCGTCGACCTCGCGCGCTCGACCAACATTCCAGTTATCGCCAGCGGCGGCGTGGCCGGAATCGCGGACATTCGCGTCCTCAGCCTCCATGCGGAGGAAGGGATTGAGGGCGTCATTACTGGCCGCGCGCTCTATGATGGGCGCCTGGATTTGAAGTCAGCGCTCGCGGTGGCGAAGGCGGCGGCGTGAATTCCTTTTTCTCACGCTCCGTTCGCGCTGAGCCTGTCGAAGCCCTGCTCTTTTCTTCAAGGAAGAATAGCCCTTCGGCAAGCTCAGGGCGAACGGGAAAAAGTGGCGACCTATGACCGTCTGCACCCGCGTCATCCCCTGCCTCGACGTCGCCAATGGCCGAGTGGTGAAGGGCGTCAACTTCGTCGATCTTCGCGACGCGGGCGATCCGGTCGAACAGGCGCGCGTCTATGATGCCGCGGGCGCGGACGAGCTTTGCTTCCTCGACATCACAGCCAGCCATGAGCAACGCGGCACCATATTGGATGTGGTGCGCCGCACCGCAGAGGTCTGCTTCATGCCGGTGACCGTGGGCGGCGGCGTACGCAGCCCGGAAGACGCCCGCGCGCTGCTGCTTGCCGGGGCGGACAAGGTTGCCGTCAACAGCGCCGCGGTGGCGCGTCCCGAAGTGGTCGCCGACATCGCCGACCGCTTCGGCAGCCAGTGCGTCGTCGGCTCCGTGGACGCGCGCCGGGTAGGCGAAAATCGCTGGGAAATCTTCACCCATGGGGGCCGCAAGCCCACCGGCATCGATGCGGTCGAACATGCTGTACGGCTCGCGAAGCTGGGCGCGGGCGAGTTGCTTGTCACCTCCATGGATGGAGATGGGACGAAGCAGGGCTATGACCTCGCCCTTACCCGCACCATTGCCGATGCGGTGTCGGTTCCGGTGATCGCCAGCGGCGGCGTGGGGACGCTGGAGCATCTGGTCGAGGGCGTGATCGAGGGTCATGCGAGCGCCGTGCTGGCTGCCTCCATCTTCCATTTCGGGCAGCATACGGTGGCTGAAGCGCATCGGGCACTGGCGGCTGCCGGGGTGCCCGTCCGTAACTTTTGATTGACGCGGCCAGCACCGGCCGCTTGATGGACGCCATGCGATCGACCCTCTTTGACCTGGAAAAGACCATCCGCCAACGGCGGAGCGCCGACCCCTCCACATCCTATGTGGCGAAGCTCACCGCACGCGGCCGGGGCAAGATCGCACAAAAGGTTGGCGAAGAAGCGGTGGAAACCGTCATCGCCGCCATGACGTCCGACAAGGATGGCGCAATCGGCGAGAGTGCGGACCTGCTATTTCACCTGCTCGTCCTGCTGGGCGACATGGACATCCCCCTTGACGCCGTGCTGGATGAACTCGACCGGCGCGAAGGCGTGTCCGGCATCGCCGAGAAAGCCGCGCGTCAGGCGGATTAGTTCCGCCGCCGGAAAGATTCCGCTGCCTCCGCGTTTCCCCTTCGCTTCGCGTGAACAGGGACAGGAGAGCATATGGTACGGACGGTCGTCGGCGGGCTTCTAGGCGGCTTCGCCCTATATGTGATCCGCTTCCTCTTCTGGGGAACGCCGCTCAGCGCCCTCGCCTTCCACCGCGCGGGCGAAGCGCCGAGCGCCAATCTGCAGGCTGCGCTGGCGCAGGCGCTGACACCGACCGGCACTGGCGTCTATATCATTCCCGATCCCGCCAGCGCGCAGGGCACGATCCTCTATGGCAAGGGCCCGGTAGCCACGGTCTTCTATAATGTGAGCGGCTTTCCTGTTACCGACAGCGCAGCGCTGATCGGCGGGCTGATCCTGGCGCTGGTAGTGGGGCTGGCGATCGCCTTTGCCCTGCGCTTTACCGCCGCCGATTTCGGCAACCGCGCGCGGATCGCGGTACTCTTCGCCCTCGCGGCCGTTTTGTGGCTGGATTTGGCCCAGGCAGTGTTCAACCATGTGCCCTGGGGACATATCCTCTACCTCGCTTTCAGCGATTTCATCGCCCTGGCTGCTGGAGGGCTGGTAGCGGCGAAACTGATGGAGAACCGAGTGGTCACCACGACAGAGGCTGGAACGCTGCACTAATCACGGCGCGCTGACTCGCCCGCCAGCCGGATCATGCAGGCGGCGTGGCGTTGCGCCACCGCCATCTTGTCTTCGCCATACCCCCCACCCATGGTGCTCGCGAGCGGAATACCGCGCTCGCGGGCCTCTCGCATCACCGCCCGATCGCGTGCCGCCAGTCCGGCATCGGTCAGCGACAGGCGGCCGAGCTTATCCTCCGCATGGGGATCGACTCCCGCCTGATACAGAACAAGGTCTGGCGCGAAGGCGTCGAGCGTATGGGGCAGTACGTCCATCAGGGCCGCCAGATAATCCTCGTCGCCAGCACCGTCAGCCATCGCAATATCCAGCGAAGACCGAGCCTTGCGAACAGGAAAATTCTTTTCCGCATGGATCGACAGGGTGAAGACGTCCTGCCGCCCAGCCATCAGTTGCGCTGTGCCGTCGCCTTGATGGACATCGAGGTCGAGGATCAGGATGCGGCGCGCGTCGCCCTCCGCGATCAGCCGATTCGCGGCGATGGCCAAGTCATTGAACACGCAATAGCCTGCGCCGCTGTCATACAGGGCGTGATGGCTTCCGCCCGCCGCATTGGCCGCATAGCCGTGCATCATCGCCAGCTTTGCCGCCGCCCAGGTCCCTCCTGGCGACAGCATCGACCGCCGCCGCACCCGATCAGTCACAGGAAAGCCGATCCGCCGCGCTTTTTCCGGTGGCACATTGAGCGTGGCGACCTCTTCCACATAGGCCGGATCGTGCACCGCCTCGATCCAATGCCGCGGAATCGTTTCGGGTTCATGTACGGTAAAGGCAGCCCCGCTTAAGCTAAGTGCCTCCATAACAAGCCCATATTTATCGAAGCGAAAACCGCTTCCCGCTGTTGCGGGAGCGACATAGGCAGGATGGTGAACAACATGGAGCATCATCTTTTTCCGTGATCGGAAGTTTGAACGATGGGGGCTTTGCGCTATCTGGTCCAGCATGAACCGTCCCAATCTGATCCGTTTCTACCTCTCCCCCCTGCTCGGCCTGGCGGCCGCGCCTGCTTTGGCGCAGCCGCCGGCCGTTGCGCCGACGCTGCCTGCGCCCGCCCCGCCGGTCGTCGCGCCGCCTGCCGTGGTGACGCCACCGCCGGTGCCGATCCCGGCCCCATCGGCCGCGCAACAGGCCTGGCTCAATAGTTGGCTGAAGGGCGGCGCCGAACAGGGACTTATGGCCCGCAGCAAGGCGACGAGCGCACTTAGCGGCGATGCGCTCATCTCGGCTGTGCTGGACCGCGCCAAGGCGCTTAGCACCGGACGCGTCGACACGGCCGACTTCCTCAATATCTGGGCGCTGCGGCCCGCTCCTTTCGACCCACGCCCTGGCCTCGCCCGCGCGATCGCCGAGGATCGTTTGCCGCAATGGGCCGCTGGCCTGACGCCGCCCTATTCTGGCTATGACGGCCTGCGCCGCGGCCTCGCCAGTTATGAACGGATTCGCGATGCGGGCGGCTGGCCCGTGCTGACGACAAAGTCCGCTCCCGACGCGGTGCGCAAGCGCCTCGCCATCGAGGATAAAAGCGTTCAGCCCGGCGAAAACCTGACCGACGCGCTTCAGCGGGCGCAGCGCCGCTATGGGCTCAACCCCACCGGCCTGCTCGACGCGCGCACGATCAAGGAACTTAATGTTCCGGTCGAAGATCGCATTGCCGCGATCATGGCGAATATGGAACGCTGGCGCTGGATGCCACGTCAGTTGCCAGTCAACCGCGTGCAGGTGAACATCGCCGCCGCGGTCCTTACCGTGTTCGAGGGCGATCAGCCGGTCACGTCCATGCGGGCCGTTACCGGAGCGCCAGACAATGCGACACCGATGCTGACGTCCAGCATCCATTCGATCGTCGTCAATCCGCCCTGGAACGTGCCGGCCTCCATTGCGAAGAAGGAACTATGGCCCAAAGGTCGGGCCGCCTTGTTGCGGCAGGGGTATAAGATCGTCGGCACGCCCGAAACCGGAGAGCGCATCGTTCAGCCCGCTGGACCGAGCAGCGCGCTGGGGCGGTTGAAGTTCGACTTCAACAATCCGTTCGCCGTCTATCTGCACGACACCCCTGCCCGCGCGAAATTTTCGAGCTATGACCGGCTCGCCAGCCATGGCTGCATCCGTTTGGAAAAGCCGGTGCCGCTGGCTGAACTCATGCTGCAGGACGATCCCAAGCTGTCAGGCCAGGTGCAGTCGCTGATCGACACCGGCAAGACGCAGCGCGTGCAATTGCCCAAGGAAGTGGCGGTCTATCTGCTTTATTGGACCGCCTTTGCCAGCAGCAACGGCACCATGAACTTCCGGTCCGACCCCTATGGCTGGGACAAGCTGCTCGCTCAGAAGATCGAGGCATCGAGCCGCCGTCTGGACCCCATGGCTGCTCCTGCGGCCACCATCGCATCGAAGGATTAAGACCCAATGCGCAAGATTGCCCTCGCCGTTCTCGTCGGCGCGCTCGCCCTTTCCGCATGCGGGAAGAAGGAAGAGGAAGCGCCCGCGACCAACAATCTGGTCGAGCCCCCGGTTGAAAATGTGATCATTGAAGAGCCCGAGGCGCCGCTACCGCCCGCCAATAATGCCGCTGCCGCGCCGGAACCCGCGCCGCCGCCGAGCATTTCGGAACAGCAGCAGATCCAGGATGATGCCGAGGCGACCGGCATGACGGCGCGGCTGGACAATCAGCCGTCCGAAGGAAGCAATTCGACCAATTGAGCCAAAGGCTGGCCGCCTTCGGACGAATGGCGGCCGCCCCTCTCCGCCCTGGTCTTGGACTGTTAAGACCTCTTTGCTATATTGGCCGTCATGGATCGCCGCAGTTTCACGAAGCTCGCTTTGAGCGGGCTCGCTTTTTCATTTTTGGCCGATAGCGCCGGTCGGGCCGCTCTGACGAGCGCGCCGCAGCCCGCAGCGCCCTTACCACCGCCGCCCACGCCGCATCCGGTAACGCCGCTGGCGAAGCAGCCTTATGCCAAGCTGCTCGACCGCGCAAAGGCGGCGCTGGACGAACATTCTCATTTGTTCGCGCTACGCGACCGGGTGGCCTTGGCTGACTTTAACGCCCCCTCACGCGAGTTGCGTTTCCATATTGTCGATCTGGTCGGCGGCCATTCCAGTTCCTATCTGGTCGCCCATGGCCGGGGCTCCGATCCGGCGCATTCGGGCTGGCTTCAGACATTTTCGAACGAACCCAATTCGCTTGCCAGTTCGGCAGGCGCCTACAAGACGGGCGAGATTTACGAAGGGCAGCATGGCCGGGCGATGCGTCTGGCGGGGCTCGATCCGCAGAATAACAATGCAGAGATGCGCGCCATCGTGATCCACGGCGCAGATTATGTGAGCGAGGATCATATCGCCACCTGGGGCAAGATCGGCCGAAGCGAAGGCTGCTTCGCAGTCGCGCGCCACATGCTGCCGCAGTTGCTGGGGCTGCTAGGACCGGGGCGAATGGTCTATGCGAACAAGCTGGGGTCGGCTGACGCTTGAACTGAGCCCGGCCTACCCCGCCGCCAACTCGCAGAACCGCCGCGCCATCGCAAATTCATCCCGCCGTTTGGCGGAGCGGGCGGTCGCTTCGGCGTCCTCGCCCCATTGCTCGATCTCCCAGGCTTCGTCGATCTCGGACGCGGTCCAGATCGCGTCGGCGTCATGCCCGCCCTCAACGATCGCGAGACCGCAAACCAGTGACCCCGAAAGGGTTACCAAGGTGGACAGTCCGGCCAGCATGAAGGGATCATAAGCCAACACAGCCGCTTCCAATCGCTCAAGCGTTTCAGCTGGCTGATCCACCGGGATGATGCCGTGGGTCACGCGGAAATTGACGTCATAGCGATGCCGCGCCCAATCGAGCAGCGGGTCCCATGCCGCCGCCTCGCGCGCGATCAGTTCCGCCGGTCCCTCGGCACGATAACAGAGCAGGTCGCTTTCCCCATAGCGAGCGATGCCTGCGGCAAAGCTCTCCCGGTTCAGCGCTATCTGATCGATCGCCCCGTTGGCGAGCCCGGTGAAGGGCATTGAGCGCGGATCGACGGTATCGCCTTGCGCACGCCACTCGTCCGCAACCGCCTCTGCCAGGCGTTCAGTCGGCAGCGCCAGGGCGGCGCGCGCAGGGGTGCGCACTGGCCGGCTATCCAGCTTGATCTCATACCCCCTGTCGCCCGGAACGACGGCAACATCCTTGTAAAAGCGTTTCATTGCGGCGGCCTCCGGAACAGCGCCAGCAGCAGGCGGGGGATGATGATGAACTGGAACAGGCCAACCACCACGAAGATGGAGCCCATCGCCTTGGCCTTTCCACCCTGCACCCAGCTGAACCGCTGCATCAGGATGAGAAAGCCGAACATCACGATCAGGGCGCCCGACAGGCGGAACAGCCCCAGCGCGAAATGCCGCTGACGCGCGGCCTTTTCCGGGTCGATGGAGGGTGGAGGAGGAAAGTCGGTCATTCCTGGTCGATATGGGTTCTGAGTTCGCTGCTGTCCATCGCCACGCCATGCGCGCCCGCCGCGATCAGTTCCGATGGTTCGTGGTAGCCCCAGCCTACGCCCAGCGCCCTTGTGCCCGCCGCCAGCGCCATATCGATGTCATAGCTGGTGTCGCCAATCATCACCGTGGTTTCGGGCGCCGCGCCCGCCTCTGCCATGGCGGTCAGCAGCATGGAAGGATGCGGTTTTGACGGGTGCCGATCCGCCGTCTGGAGCGTGACGAAATGCGCGTGGATGCCATGATGGCTGAGGCAGAGATTAAGCCCGCGATCCGACTTTCCGGTCGCCACTCCCAAAAGCCAGCCGTCCGCGTCCAGATCGCGAATGAGTTCGGCAATGCCGGGATAAAGCGGCTCGGACACCGCATTGTCCTGCCGCAAGCGGTGAAAGGCGCGCTTGTAGCTTTCGGAGAGATGATCGTGAAAGTCCGCCTGCGCCTCCGGCAGCAGCCGAGCGATCGCCAGCGGTAGCGAGAGGCCGACAACGGACAGGATGCTCGCCCGATCAGGCGGCGCGAGCTTCTCCCCTTCAAAGGCGCGAATCATGGCCGTGCAGATGCTATGCTGGCTATCGACCAGCGTTCCATCACAGTCGAACACGGCAAGCCGGTTGCTCATTTCTTGCGAGGGCCGCCTGCCCCCCGCGAACGGCGTTCGCCCCGCCGCCCCTTGCGGACCTGCTTGGCATGTGCGCGGGCCGCCTTCTTCTCATCCTCGCGCGTGGGCGCGCGTGCGATTTCCTCGTCCAGCGGCAGGTCGCCGCCGTTGATGTCGAAGCCCAGCGAAACGAGGCTGGCGGCGAAATGCTCGGGCAGTTCGGCGCGCACATCGACGCGGCCGCCATCGGGATGATCCACCCGAATGCGGCGGGCGTGCAGGTGCATCTTCCGGCTGATCGTGCCGGAGAGGAACGCTTCCTTGCCGCCATATTTGCCGTCGCCGACAATCGGGTGGCCGATTGCCGCCATATGCACGCGCAGCTGGTGAGTGCGGCCGGTATGGGGTTGCAGCTCCACCCAGGCGGCGCGGTTGCCAGCGCGCTCGATCACGCGATAGCGTGAGCGGGCGGGCAGCCCCTCTTGCTCATCCACGTGCATCTTCTCGCCGCCGGTGCCCGGCTGCTTGGCGATCGGCAGTTCGATCATCCCGTCGTCGATCGACGGCACGCCGATCACAATGGCCCAATAGACCTTGCGCGCGGTGCGGCTGGAGAAAGCCTTTGCAAAATAGGCCGCGGAACGTGCCGTGCGGGCGATCAGCAGCGCGCCGGACGTGTCCTTGTCCAGGCGGTGGACCAGCTTTGGCCTCTGATCCAGCTCGAATTCCAGCGCGTCGAGCAGGCCATCGACATGGTCGTCGGTCTTGGTCCCGCCCTGGGTGGCAAGGCCAGGCGGCTTGTTGATGACGATTGCCTGAGCATCACGATGAATGACCAGGCTCTGCGCAAAGGTGATCTGATCCTCGCTCAGTTCCGGACGGACGCGGCGGGGCTTGGCCGTTTCGGGAGCCTTTGGTTCGGCGGGCGGGACCCGGATCATCTGCCCTTCGGCGAGACGGTCGCCGGGCGCGGCCCGCGCGCCATCGACCCGCAGCTGTCCCGTACGGGCCCAGCGCGACACGCTGTTGAAACCGATATCGGGCAGATGGCGCTGGAACCAGCGATCGAGCCGGATGCCGTCATCATCTGCACCGACGCGGAACTGCCGGACGTCGAGCGACACGCCCTTTGCCGCAACAGCCTTCGCCGCAGCCGGCTTTGCCGCTGCAGGCTTACTCACCGGCTTTGCCGCAGGCTTCGGCGCGTCAGGTTTACGCGCGCGCGCCGCCTTGGCAGCGCCTCTCGCGCGGCCTGGGGCGCCAGCACCACCTGCCGGCTTACGGCCACCGCGTGCGGGACCCGACGATTTACCCGGAGGACGCCCCTTCATGCGACGCTCCGCATTAGGCTGAGGCCACCAACCAGCGCCGCAACGGCCGCTACGACGGAAAACAGGGCATAGCCAAGCGCCATGCCCATCTGGCCACGCTCTATCATCAGCACCGTCTCCAGGCTGAAGGAGGAAAAGGTGGTGAAGCCACCTAGCACGCCGACCGCGAGCAGCAGCCGCACTGCCTCACCCGACCCGCTGTTGAACCGCGCCAGCCACCCGGCAAGCAGGCCCATGGCGAAGCCGCCCAGCACATTGGCGGCAAAGGTCCCCCATGGCCACAACGCGCCCGGCAGCATATGGCCCGCAAAGCGGCCGAGCTGGTAGCGGGCCAGCGCGCCCACGGCGCCGCCGCTCATGACAAGGAGGATATTGTTCATGCCGCCCGCCCTAGAGGCAAAACGCGGCAAAGAAAATGGGCGGACGCGGCTTTCTGCGCGCTTACTGCCCCTGATCGGCGATGATATCGACGTTGGTCCCACCACCCGGCGCGCCGGTGAAGAGGAGAAGGAAGGCCGCGCCATCATCCTTGCGCGTGCCGCCCAGCACATGATCACCGCCCATGATCTTGTGTTCAGCGTCAAAACCAGCGCGGCGCGCCTGCGTGTAATAAAAATCCATGACGCTCTGACGCGGCACCGCCGTCACGAAGGTGGCGGCGCGCAGCGTACAGCCATTTTTGTCCGCGCCAGCCGCTTCCCTCAACTGAGCGCCGGGATAAACGGTGAATGGGTCGGGCATCCGGCTCGCCCACTGCATGCCATAGGCGAGTTGCTTCCGGCAAAACGCGTTGCCACCGGGCTTTTGCTGCTCCTTCGCGACTGCCGTAAGCATCGCTGCCGGTTCGGTCGCCTCACCTTCCGCCGGAGCGGGCGTTGCAAGCAGCTTGCCCCCTGCGATCTTCACTGATTCGGCGAGCGCCCTGGCTGCATCGCCCTTCAAAGCGGGCAGCGGGGCCGCACGATCCGCAATCCGCCCGGACCGGCTCACTTTGCCGGGATCAACCTTGATCTTTCCCTCAAGTGCTTCCTTCAGGCCCGGATCAACGGCATTATTGGTGAGCTGTGCGTCGAGCGCATTCAAGTCCGCTTCTTGATCGCGCTTGCCGCAACTCGCCAGCGGCAAGGCCAGCAGCACGGCAATGGCACAGGCAGAACGGAAACGCAGCATGGCTTCACTCCTTCGTAAACAAGGGATGAAGAGCACAGGTTAATTTTCTGTTAGCACTTTTGGTGAATCGCTAAAAATTCCTTGATGCCATTTGCTGAGCACTGGCATCATACACCATCTTGCCCCCGGACGTGCCAAGGGCCATTCTGGCTACTATGCTTAACGCTCTCTCTGTTCTGATCGGCCTGTTCGCGCTGCTGCTCATGATCCCGGCATTTCTGCCGCTCCTGGGTATCGTCAACTGGCTGCTCGTACCGATCGCGCTGTTCGGTGCGTTGATCGGCGTCCTGTCGGTGAAGAACAGCGGCCGTAATTTCTGCCTGATCGTCGCCGCTATCGGCGCGCTGCGCCTCTTCCTGGGCGGAGGCATTTTCTGAACCAGCATCAACAGGAAGTGCGGGCAGGTCTCATCGCCGCGCTGGGCGCCTATGGCCTTTGGGGCCTGCTGCCCATTTTCTTCAAGCTGCTGCATGCCGTCACGCCGGTCGAGGTGGTGGCTCAACGCGTCCTGTGGTCGCTTACACTGATCCTGGGCTTGCTCCTGGCGCGGCGCAGCCTGAGCGCACTGTTGGCCACGTTGCGTGATCGGCGACTGTTGTTGCCGCTGACTGCATCGGCGCTGTTTATCGCGGTCAACTGGCTGGTCTATGTATGGGCCGTCAATGGCGGCCATGTAGTCGCGGCCAGCCTCGGTTATTTCCTCAACCCGCTGGTCAATGTCGCGCTAGGCGTCATTGTCCTCAAGGAAAGGCTGCGGCGCGGACAGGCGATCGCCATCGGCATCGCCGCGCTGGGCGTCGCGATCATGGCCGCGGCCGCGCTCACCACTCTCTGGATCAGCGTCACGCTGGCGGTCAGCTTTGCCTTCTATGGCCTCATCCGCAAGCTGACGCCGGTCGCACCGATGGTCGGGCTCGGCGCTGAAACCTTGATTCTCACCCCGCTGGCGCTTGCCTATCTATTCTGGTTGTCGGCTCATGGCGGCATCAGCCTTGGCAAGGACGCCTATCTGACGACGCTGCTCATCGCCTCCGGCGCAGTGACGACCGTGCCGCTCATCCTCTTCGCCATGGCGGCGCAACGACTGCCCATGGCGATGTTGGGGCTAACGCAATATGTTGCGCCGTCTATTCAATTCTCCTGCGGCGTCTTCCTCTTTGGCGAAAAGCTGACGCATGGCCAGATACTGAGCTTCGCGCTCATCTGGCTCGGCCTCATCCTCTTCGCCTCGGACAGCGTCGCCGCGGCCAGGCGCAGCAGGTTGGCTGCAGCCTAGACCCGCTGCCGCCTTACGGGTCAGGCGAACTCGGTCGCCTCAAAGCGCACAGCCTCGCCCACCGCTTCATTGGCCAGCGTGTCTTCCCACATGACGCGATGGCCGCGAACGATGGTGCCGACGGCCTTGCCGGTCAGCTCCATCCCTTCGAACGGCGACCAGTTGCAGCGGGACGCCAGCCAGTCGCTGCCAACTGTCCACCGCTTCTTGAGATCCACGACAGTAAAGTCGGCGTCATAGCCAAGCGCGATGCGCCCCTTGCCGACAAGCCCGAACACGCGCTGCGGCCCCGAAGACGTCAGTTCGATGAAGCGCCGCAGCGACAGCCGCCCCTCCGCAACATGGTTCAGCAGCAGGGGGACAAGCGTCTGCACGCCCGGCATGCCGCTGGGGGAAGCCGGATAAGCCTTCGCCTTCTCCTCCACCGTATGCGGCGCATGATCGCTACCCAGCACATCGGGCACGCCCTGGTTCAGCCAATGCCAAAGGCCATCGCGATGCGCGCCCGAACGGATCGGCGGGTTCATCTGCGCATAGGTGCCTAGCCGGGGATAGGCATCCTCGGCCGCCAGCGTCAGATGCTGGGGCGTGACTTCGCAGGTCGCGATATCCTTGTGCCCGGCGATATATTCCAGCTCGGCCGGCGTCGTTACATGCAGGATGTGGATGCGGCGGCGCGCCTGACGAGCAAGGCCAATGATGCGCTTCGTCGCGATCATCGCGCTTTCATCATCGCGCCAGACTGGATGCGACGAAGGATCGCCGTCCACCCGCAGATCCTTGCGCGCATTCATCCGGGCCTCATCCTCGGCGTGAATGGCGACGCGGCGCGTTCCGCTGGCGAGTACGCGCGACAGTGCCCCATCATCATCGACCAGCAGGCTGCCGGTCGATGCGCCCATGAAGATTTTCACGCCCGCCGTGCCGGGAATTCGCTCCAATTCCTTGAGTTGCTCGGCATTGTCAGCCGTCGCCCCGACGTAGAACGCATGATCGCACCACATGCGATGATGGGCACGGGCCAGCTTGTCGCGTACCCGCTCTTCGCTGTCGGTATTGGGATTGGTATTGGGCATTTCGAACACGGCTGTGATCCCGCCCAGGACCGCCGCGCGGCTGCCCGATTCAAGATCTTCCTTATGCTCCAGCCCCGGCTCGCGGAAATGCACCTGGCTGTCGATGCAGCCCGGCAGCACATCCAGCCCCGCACAGTCGATCACCTCGCCCGCATCGCCCAGCGAACCGCCGATGGCGACGATCTTCCCGCCGCGCACGCCCACATCGGCTCTGTCCGCGCCGCCAGGCGTATGAACGGTGCCGTTTTTCAGGATGAGGTCGAAATTCTGGGCCATTTGATATCTCCGTTCGCTTAGCGCGAAGCCTGTCCTGAGCATCGTCGAAGGGTCGAGAAGCGTGTACGCCCCGTGTCTCGACACGAACGGGGTAGAAAAATCAAGGGCTGCGCTTAAGTTGCACACATGACACCGACCACCCTGCGCGACCGCGCACTCCTTAGAATTTCAGGCGAAGAGGCCAAGCCCTTTCTCCAGGGTCTGCTCACCCGCGATGTGCTGACGCTCAAAGCTGATGAACCGCGTTGGACGGGGCTGCTGACACCGCAGGGCAAGGCGCTGTTCGACTTCATCCTTTGGGCCGATGGCGATGATGTGCTGATCGACTGCGAAGCCGCCCAGGCAGAAGCGCTGGCCAAGCGCCTGACCCTCTATCGCCTGCGCCGCAAGGCGGTGATCGCACGCGAAGAGAATGTTGCGGTCCATTGGTCACTCGACGCAAAGGACAAGCCGGTCGATCCGCGCCTCCCCGCCCTTGGGCACCGCTGGCTCGCTCCCGCCTCACCTGGCGACGCATCGCCCGCTTTCCGCGCGCATCGTCTCTCCCTTGGCATATTCGAGGGAACGGCCGAGCTGGGTCAGGACCAGACTCTCTGGCTCGAAACCAACGCCGGAGAGCTGCGCGGCGTCGATTTCGACAAGGGCTGTTATGTGGGCCAGGAAAACACTGCCCGCATGCATTATCGCAGCAAGGTCAACCGCCGCCTCGTCGCCGTGCCGCTATCGGAAGCCCAGGAGAAGCGTCAGCGCTTGGCTTTGCCCGACCTTGGCCTCTCGATCGAGTTGCGCCGAGTGGAGGATATGGACCCCGCCGCTTTGCCATCATGGCTGACCGCTGCGATTGCCGAGCAAGCGGCCGAATGATCTCTTGCATCATCCGTTCGTTTCGAGCGAAGTCGAGAAACGCCGCTCAAAACGAACGCAAGTGGGTAGCTCTGCTTTTCACATTACTTACGCTTCTGGCCGCTCCGGCGCAGGCTGACACCCCCTGGAAGCTGATCAAAACCTACCCGCACGATGCTACCGCTTTTACGGAAGGTCTCTTCTTCCATCAGGGCGCTCTTTACGAAAGCACCGGACTTGAGGGCCGCTCGGAAATCCGCAAGGTCGCGCTCAAGGACGGGAAGGTCATCGAAAAGCTCGTCATTCCTCCGCCCTATTTTGGTGAAGGCATAGTCAACTGGAAGGACCGGCTGATCAGCCTCACCTGGCGCCACCGCCAGGGCTTTGTCTGGAAGCTGTCCGACTTCTCCCCCATTTCCCGCTTTCGCTATGAAGGTGAAGGCTGGGGGATGACGCAGGATGGCCGCAACCTCATCATGAGCGACGGCACCGCCCAGCTTCGTTTCCTGGACCCTGAAACGCTTGCCGAAACTCGCCGGATCACTGTTACCTTCAATGGACGCCCCGTCGATCGGCTGAATGAACTGGAATATGTGAAAGGGGAGATTTGGGCCAATATCTGGTATGACAGCCATATCGCCCGGATCGATCCCGCCACCGGCAAGGTGATCGACTGGATCGACATCGCCCCGCTCGCGAAGGCCAGCGGCGCGACGGACGATGAGGCTGTCGCCAACGGCATCGCCTATGATGCAGAGGGGGACCGGCTCTTCATCACCGGAAAAAATTGGCCCAAATTATTCGAGATACGGCTGCAACCGGAGGCAAAGGCTTCCCGCTGAGGAAGGCTTATCCAGCTGCCCGCTTCCGCCGCGTTTCCCAGCCTTTCTTGGCCGCCGCCGAGCGGTCTGCCGCGGAGCGCCTGGCCGAAGCAGCGCCACCTTTGCGTCCGCCCTTGCGTGAAGAAACATGAGTGTCGGGCTTTCCTCGGCCGGACCCTGACTTGTTTCCACCACCAGATTCCTTGTTCACCGTCGCCCAGGCGCGCCGTTCGGCTTCCTTGTGCGATACGCCCCGTTCTTCGTAGCTTTCCTCGATATGTTCGGCCTTGCGCTTCTGCTTGCCGGTATAGCTGCTCTTGTCGCCGCGAGGCATGATGGGTCTCCTGTCCAGCCGCCCGCCCTGCCTTTCCAACGATCAGCCGCCGGTCCTGTTCAACCCGCTGCGCTACCGTCACGAAAAGAGCGGAACGGAAGCCAATCGGCAGGCGTTCCCCGGCCATGGAAGAACGCACCCTTATCGAGCGGCTCGCCCGCCACCTCGCCGCTGGTGATACGGACCGGTGGCAGGAAAAGGTGGCGGACGCCGCGAGCATCCTCGCAATCATGAAAGACCCGGACGCTGCGATGCGCGAAGCGGGCGATGAGAGCCAGTGGCGCGCAATGATCAACGCCGCGCTGCGGGAGCGCTGGGTAGTGGCGACACATCCCGGCGGCGATCATGCAGAACCCGGCACCGACGAAGAGGGCGAATTTTCGCTTCACCCACATGGCGTGACGGGCAACCGGGCCGATTGGATACATGTTCACGATCCGCAGGAGAAATCGTCATGAAGGGGTTGTTGAAGCTGGCTTTTCTGGGTGGACTTGGTGCCGTAGCCTGGCGGGCGTGGCAGGAACGGCAGGCCAAGGGCGTGTGGGATGATCGGGCGCCGGTCGGCTCATTCGGCATCGTGCGCGACGCCGGACCGGCTGAGCAGCATATCGACCCCCGCGATTGGGACATGGTCGATGAGCAGGTGGACGAATCCTTCCCCGCCAGCGACCCGCCCGGCAACTATCGCGGCATCGCCTGATCCTTCCTGATCCGCGCCGTTATTGCCCCCACCAGACCGCGCCCCTATGAGACGAAGCCGTAAAGGGCTGCGCACCAGCCCTTCAACAGGGGAAATATATCAATGCCTTCGGGTCTGATCGCGCTGCTCGACGACGTCGCGGGCATCGCCAAGCTTACTGCAACCTCACTCGATGACGTCGCCGCGGCGGCCGGGAGAGCGGGGTCCAAGGCGGCCGGCGTGGTCATCGACGATACGGCGGTGACGCCGCGCTATGTGATGGGCCTGACGCCCGATCGCGAACTCCCCATCATCTGGAAGATCGCTCGCGGGTCCCTGCGCAACAAACTCTTCTTCCTCCTGCCAGCCGCGCTGGTGCTTAGCGCCTTTGCGCCTTGGCTGTTGCCCCCGCTCCTGATGCTCGGCGGCGCCTTCCTTTGCTTCGAAGCCGTCGAAAAGCTGCTCGAGGCCGTGCAGGGCGGCCATGACGTCGCCGAAGAAGCGATGGAAACCCACAGTTCGAAGGAACTGGAGGACCAGAAGGTGTCGGGGGCCATCCGCACCGACTTCATCCTATCGGGCGAGATCATGGCGATCGCGCTGGGCACCGTCGCTTCGGAACCGCTGTGGGAACAGGCTCTGGTTCTGTTCGTGGTCGCCATCCTGATTACGGCAGGCGTCTATGGCGTCGTCGGCTTCATCGTGAAGATGGACGATATCGGCCTGCACCTGACCGAACGATCCTCTGCCGCCGCCCGAGCCGTCGGCCGGGGCCTGGTGCACGCGATGCCGCTATTGATGAAAATCCTCTCGGTCGTCGGCACCGCCGCAATGCTGTGGGTAGGCGGCGGGCTCATCGTTCATGGCTTGCACGAATTTCACTGGGATCTGATCCCCGGTACGATCCATCATGTTGCCGAGGGCGCAGCCCACGCCCTGCCTGCCATCGCCGGCGTGATCGATTGGGTCATAAATGCTATCGGAGCGGCGATAGTCGGCCTGGTGATCGGCGGCATCATCGTCGCGGTACTGCACCTGTTCAAGAAGCATTGAAGGACGCTCCAGCAACTCTCCATCTGTGCGTGTCGAGCGAAGTAGGGACACTTCTGCATATCAATTCTCGACTTCGCTCGAAGCGAACGGCTTTGGTTCAGGTCTGATATGAGTCGGCAACACTCCCCCTGGCGCATAGAGGCAGGCGCGCTGCTCGCACTCGCGCTACCCATGATCGCAGGCAATATCGCCTGGGCCGGAATTGCCGCGATCGACCTGCTCATGATCGGCCGCCTGGGAGCGCAGGGAGTTGCTGCTGGCGCTCTCGCCATCAACCTCTTCCACGCCTTGCTCATCTTCGGCATGGGTCTGGTGACGGCTGCGGCACCGCTGATCGCCAATGAACGCGGCCGCCGCCGCCATTCGGTGCGTGACGTCCGACGCACGGTGCAGCAGACGCTGCGCGCCGCCTTCTTCTTTGTCCTGCCCGCCTGGCTCCTGCTTTCCCAAAGCGAAGCAATCCTGCTCGGCATGGGGCAACAGCCCGATCTCGCCCATCAGGCGGGACGGATGATGCATGGGTTGCAATGGGCGCTGCTGCCCTTTCTCGGCTTCACCACATTGCGCAATTTCATTTCCGCGCTGGAGCGGCCGGTCTGGGCAGTGGTCATCATGCTACTCGCCATACCGTTCAACCTGGTTGCGGCCTGGCTGTTGATCTTCGGCCATGCCGGCCTGCCCGCGCTGGGCCTGTTCGGCGCGGGGCTGGCGAGCAGCTTGTCGTCCCTGTTCCTGTTCCTGGGGCTGCTCGCCGTGATCCTGATAGATCGCCGCTTCCGCCGCTATCGCCTCTTCGGGCGCTTCTGGACCCGTGATCGGGAACGGCACCGCGCCGTATGGGCGCTCGGCCTGCCGATCGCGATCACGGTTGGCTTCGAAACCACGGTGTTCAACGCCTCGGCCCTGCTCATGGGTCTTATCGGCCGCGATTCGCTTGCTGCCCATGCCGTCGCTATTCAAATTGCGGCACTGCTGTTCATGGTGCCGATGGGCATCGGCCAGGCGGCAACCGTGCGCGTCGGCCTGGCCTATGGACGCGGGGACAAGGCCGGAGTGGGCCGGGCGGGCTGGCTCGCCCTCGTCCTCGGCTTCGGTTTCGCCTTTGCGGCGGCGATCCTGCTCATCACCCTTCCCCGCCTCCTGATCGGCGCTTTCCTCGATCTTGCCGACCCGGCCAATGCGGGGACAGCAGCACTGGCCGTCAGCTTTCTGGCAGTCGCCGCCCTGTTCCAGCTGGTCGATGCGACGCAGGCGGTGGGCGCAGGCGTGCTACGAGGTCTGCACGATACCAAGGTGCCGATGATATTCGCCCTCATCGGCTACTGGATCATCGGCGTGGGCGTCGGCACGCTGCTTGCCTTCCCTCTGGGCATGAAGGGTCTCGGTATCTGGTTTGGCCTGGCGAGCGGGCTCGGCGCAGTGGCGGTTCTTCTGCTTGCTCGCTGGATGATGCGCGACCGGCTGGGGCTTGTCGGCTCATCCTGAAAATGGCCCGAATGCGCCTCGCATCGATGGTGCGACGCACAAAGCAATTGAACGTTTGTGCCAATTCGCTAAGGACAGGGCGTTATGACTGCCCCGACGACCATTTTCGAAGCCATCGCGCTTCAGAAATGCCTGAAGGCGACCTACAACAAGATGGTCGTCAAGCTGGCGCCGCACATCCTCTATACCCGCCACGACGAGATGTTCATCGACGCCGTGACCGTGGAACGCGAGGGCGGGCCGCCGCGCGAACTGAAACTCGGGACCTTCAAGCTTGCCGGCCTGAACGACGTCAGCGTGCTGGATGAGACGTTCGAGGGGATGTACGGCCTCTACAACGAGAATGACGACAAATATAAGGGCGTCACCCTCTTCGCCATAGCGCCGGAAAGCGCAGCGGCCTGATCAATCACGCAGGCGGTCCAGAAGCGACCGCCCTTTTTCATTTCTTCAGCCGGTAGCCGGTCCGGAACATCCATCCGATGATCGCCAGGCAGACGATCAGCATCGCGCTGACGAACAGCAGGCTGAACTCGATCCCCACGTCTCCGCGCCCGAAGAAGGTCCAGCGGAATCCTGACACCAGATAGACGATCGGATTGAAGAGCGTCACCGTGCGCCACGGTTCGGCGAGCATATGCACCGAATAGAAAGCGCCGCCCAGAAAGGTCATGGGCATGATCAGCAGCAGCGGTATGACCTGCAACTGCTCGAAACTCTGCGCCCATATGCCCAGGATGAAACCGAAAAGGCAGAAGCTGACCGCGATCAGCAGCATGAACCCTGCCATGGCGAAGGGATGCGCCACATGGATGTCGACGAACAGATGAGCGGTCACGAAGATGATGATGCCCACGATCAGCGACTTGGTCGCCGCCGCGCCGACATAGGCGATAACCGTTTCCGTCGCGGATACCGGCGCCGACAGCAGTTCGTATATGGTGCCGGAAAATTTGGGCATGTAGATGCCGAAGCTTGCGTTGAAGATGCTCTCCGTGAACATCGACATCATGATCAGGCCCGGCACGATAAACGCCGCGTAGGGGATGCCGTCGATCTGCGTCATGCGCGACCCGATCGCTCCGCCAAACACGACGAAGTAGAGCGACGTAGTAATCACCGGCACCAGCAGGCCGGTCAGCAGCGTACGGCTGAACCGGTGCAGTTCGAACTTGTAGATCGACCAGATGGCGCGATGGTTGAAGCCGCTCATGCCGCCTTCTCCTGATGGACCAGGCTCACGAAAATATCCTCCAGGCTGCTTTGCTGCGTGTTGAGGTCCTTGTAGCCGATGCCCAGGTCACCAAGCTTGCGCAGCAGCGACGACACGCCGGTGCGCTCCGCACGCGTGTCGAACACATATTCGATCTCATGCCCATCGCCGTTCAGCGCCAGGTTCCATTCGCCAAGCTCGGCGGGAAGCTGTTCCAATCTCTCGCTCAGCGCCACGGTCAGCGTCTTCTTGCCCAGCTTTTTCATGAGGGCGGCTTTTTCCTCGACCAGGATCAACTCGCCCTTGTTGATCACGCCCACGCGGTCGGCCATCTCCTCGGCCTCCTCGATATAATGGGTGGTCAATATGATGGTGACGCCCGTCTGCCGAAGTTCGCCGATCAGCTTCCACATGTCCCGGCGCAGCTCGACATCGACGCCCGCCGTCGGCTCATCCAGGAACAGCACGCGTGGCTCATGGCTCAGCGCCTTAGCGATCATCACGCGCCGTTTCATGCCGCCGGACAGTTCCAGCATCTTGTTGTTCCGCTTATCCCATAGGGACAGGTCCCGCAGGACCTTTTCGATATAGGCGTCATTCCGGGGCTTGCCGAAAAGTCCGCGGGAAAAGCGCACCGTGTCGATCACTCGCTCGAACGCGTCGGTGTGCAGCTCTTGCGGCACAAGCCCGATGGCGGACCGCGACCCGCGATAATCGCGCAAGATATCGTGCCCTGCGACCGTCACCCTTCCACCGCTCGGCCGCACATTGCCGCAGATGATGGAGATCATCGTCGTCTTGCCAGCGCCATTCGGCCCCAGCAGTGCGAAAATCTCGCCTTCCTCGATCTCCAGATCGACGCCCTTCAGCGCCTGAAACCCTGACGCATAGCTTTTGGTCAGGCCCGAAACGGTAATGATGGACGCCATGCGCGCAGATGCCCCCTTTATCTTGACGCCAAGATAGGGTCGCGCCGCTGGGGCGCAACCGGGCTATTCACCTGATCGATGAAAGCGGAAAACCGTGGCTGGCGGAAAATTGCGGACGGTCTGGCCCACGCGCGTCACATCGATGTCCAGCGCGTGCAGCACGTCGCGGCTGACCGGCGGCCTGGTCGAGTAGGTAAACTGAATGAAGCTCCCGCCCGGCCGCAACATGCGAAATGCTTCGGACAGGATATCGGCATGCATATGACGGTCCATCGCCAGCAGGGGCAGGCCGCTTATCACCGTCTGATATTGGCCGGGCTCCCCCGCGGCGACGGTCGAAACGATCTGTGCCGGAGTTTCCAGCACCGACACATGTGGGAAATGCCGCCGAAGCCCCCGCGCAAAGGCCGGATTGATCTCCACCACCTCCAGCTTTTCCGGCGGAAGGCCTGTCTGCAAAATGGCGCGCGTGAAAACGCCGGTGCCCCCGCCCAATTCCATGACGCGCCCATCTGCTGGATCGATATGGCTCACCATCAGCCGGGCCAGATAGCGACTGCTGGGCACGACCGACGCCGTCTGGCGCGGCTTTTTCACCCAAGCGGCCAGGAAATCCAGATATTCCGTCGCGCGAGTACGGAATTCACCATTGGGCAAAGCGACCGCCCGGCCACGGTTGGGCTTGTCATGCATGAGCGAAGGGCGACCTGGAACATGTCATTGCGAATCCCCTTAGCGAGCCCGGCGCACGCAGTCGATTGGCTTTAACATGTCCATAGATGGCAAATTTTTCACTTGCCTAGCGCCGTGGGCGATTCTCCGGGCGACCAGCCGGGCGGCGCCAGCCTGAAACCGGAAAACTCAAAGCCGGGGATGACAGTGCAGCTGACCAGCGCCCACCCGCCCAAAGGCTTGGCCGCTTGCCAGTAACCTGCCGGGACGAGCGCCTGGGGCTGTTGCCCGCTCATGATGTCGATGCCCAATGTCACCTTCTCGGCAGCCCCGCTTTCGGCGGCAATCGAAAGGAGCAGCGGCGATCCACCGTGCCAGAACCAATGTTCGTCTGCATCCACTTGGTGCCAGTGCGAATGCTGATGCGCTTCCAGCAGGAAGTAGATGGCTGTGCCCGCAGCGCGTTCCCCTTGCCGCGCCGCCGCTCTCCAGGTTTCCCGATACCATCCGCCCTCGGGATGTGGCGCAAGATTGAGCGCCTCTATCAGGGCTGCTGCAGCATCACCGCCATGGTCACTCATCGCTCACCCTCAATTTTTGTTAGTTTATTTTCAACGGCTTAGGCTGTTGCCGGAGGTTCATGCAACCTCCTCCAATATTGGCGGGTTCAACAGCCAAATCATTGTTTCGGAGGAGAATTTTTATGCGTAAAGCCATTATCACTCTGTCGGCCCTTTCGATGGCCCTTCCGGTTTCCATGGCAATCCCCACCGACGGGGTCAGCGCTCGCGAGCATTACCGCTATCGCGAATGGCGCGGCCGTGACGGTCGTATGTATTGCCGCAAGTCCAACGGTACCACGGGCCTCATCATCGGCGGCGTAGGCGGTGCGTTGGTCGGCCGCGCGATCGACACGCGTGGCGACCGAGCAACCGGCACGATCCTGGGCGCTGCTGGCGGCGCGCTGCTGGGCAAGGAAATCGATAGCAAGCGTCGCTGCCGTTAAGCTTTGGCCATGAAAAAGGGCGGCTTCCCCTGGGGAGCCGCCCTTTTATCGTTCAGCAGAACTGAAGCCTTACTTCGTGGAAGCGCCGCGGGCCTCTTCGACCTTGAAGGCGACCGACTGGCCGCCCGATACGCCCGAAACCTTGCCATTCTTGACGGCGAGGTTGAACGCGACGGCATCAGGATAACGGCGGCCGGAAATCAGCTTGCCGGTCTTGGTGTCCTTCACCTCGTACACGTAGGTGTAGCCTTCATGGGTGAAGCGCTGCTTGCCTTCTTCCGCATGGGCGGGGGCAATGGCGGCGATGGCAGCGCCGAAAGCGCCGGTGAGTACAATCTTAGACAGCATTCGCATGGGTGTGCTCCTTGTGAATGCCGATCAAACACCTCTGGATCTTCTTGTTCTGTTGATCGCAGTTTTGCAGGCGTGCATCTGCGCGACAATCGCAAAAAGCGGCTGGACAGTTGCGCTTTGCGCAATCAGTGGCTCGTCAGGCTTCGGACATCCCGACGATGTGCCGGAACTGCGCTTCCGTCAGCGGAGATACGGACAGGCGCGACTGCCGCAGCATCACCATGTCCGCCAGCGCCGGATCCGCCTTCATCGCCTTCAGAGTCACCGGTTTGGCGAGCTTTTCCTTCGGTGCGACATGCACGGCGATCCACTTGCCGGTCTCATCCGTGCTATCGGGCGCGGCTTCCTCGACAATCTCCATGATGCCGACCGCCTCGACACCGATATTGCTGTGGTAGAAGATGGAAAGGTCCCCCTTCCGCATCGCTTTCATGTTCAGCTGCGCGGCATGATTGCGTACGCCGTCCCACTCCGCCTTCCCCTTTTCGACGAGGTCGTCGTAGGAAAAAGCATCAGGTTCCGATTTCATCAGCCAGTAATTCATGGCCGCCTCCTTGCATCAGCCGCGGGAGCCGATCAAGGATGGGGAACGCCATTTGCCAGAAGGACATCTGAAACTTGCCGGAAGCTCCGTCGGACCAGATTCCGTTGTTGTCGCTGACAAACATGCCAAAGGAGGATTTCGCCTCCGCAATCGGCCACTCCTTCCAGCATTTCGGTTTCGCCATGGTGAAGGATCACGGCATGGACGCCGCCCTGATCGATGAGGGCTGGACGCTCGCCCGCGCCTTTTTCGCGCTGACTGAGGAGCAGAAGCAGCGCTACGACGCGACGGCCAGTGGCGGGCAACGCGGCTACACGGCGTTCGGACGGGAAATCGCGAAGGGCGCGACGGAGAATGACCTCAAGGAATTCTGGCATGTCGGCCGCGACCTTCCTGCGGATGATCCTCTGGCCGCAACCATGCCGCCCAATATCTGGCCTTCGGAAATCCGGGAATTTCACACCGTATTCACCCGTCTTTATGCGGAATTCGATCGTGTCGGCGCCCGCATCCTTTCCGCCATCGCCCTGCATCTGGGACTGCCTGAAAGCTGGTTTGACGATGCCATAAGGAACGGGAATTCAATCCTGCGGCTGCTCCATTATCCGCCAGTCTCGGTCCGCGCCCCCGGCATCCGCGCGGGCGCGCATGAGGATATCAACCTCATCACTCTGCTGCTCGGCGCGGAAGAGGGCGGCCTTGAACTCCAGGACAGGCAGGGCAATTGGCTCCCGGTCGTGCCGCCTCCTGGCGCGCTGGCCATCAATGTCGGCGACATGCTCCAGCGGCTCACCAACCACCGCCTACGCTCGACCAGCCACCGTGTCGTCAATCCGCCGCCGGAGCGCCGCTCCGTGGCGCGCTACTCCATGCCCTTCTTCTTGCACCTGCGCCCGGATTTCCTGATCGATGCGCTGCCGCAATGCGTGGACGCTGCACATCCCCGGCGCGATCCACCGATCACCGCGCATGACTATCTGACCGAGCGCCTCCGGGAGATCGGCCTGATCAAACAGTGAGGCGGCAGCTTAGCGCCGCCAGCGCCCCAGCGTGATCCCGATCTCCTCGCCCTTCTCGCTCAGCGCCAGCTTGATGATCTTCACTTCGACATGCAGCACCTTGTCGTCCTGCAGGAAGATCGTCTCGATAATATGGTCGGCAACCGCTTCGATCAGGGTGAAATGCTGGCCTTCCGGCAACGCCGCCGTCGCGGCATGCTTCAGGTCCATATAATTTTTCGAGCGCGACAGCGGCGTGTCGAGCGCATAATGGTCCGCAACCTTCAACCGCGCCCGGATAGATATACGCAGCGGTTGCGGTAGGTGCGTTTCTTCCGAATAGATGCCGGTCAGGACATCGACGTCCAGATGATTGACCTCCAGCGTCAGAAAATCGTCAAATCCGCTGTTCATGGCTTTCCTGCTGCTGGCGATGGCCAGAATAGACTTTTATTTTGCGAAGCAGGCGTTAAGCCCGCCGCTCCCGGCGCGGTCCATGCGCCATTGACGGCGGATCGGCAAGACGTGTCTCATATCGTGCCCCTCAACATCGTGGCGGAAGAGGCGATCGAACGGCTGCTCGACGCGGCGTTCGGCTCCGACCGGCACGGCCGCACGGCCTATCTGATCCGGGACGGCATGCCCTGGCTGCCCGAACTATCCTTTGGCGTGGTCGATGAACATGGCGAGCTTGTGGGATCGCTGCAAAGCTGGCCCGTCGCCCTGACCCACCGGGACGGCACGCAAACCCCGCTCATCATGGTCGGCCCTGTCGCCGTGTCCCCCGCGTTACAAGGCACCGGCCACGGCCGGGCGATGATGGACGCGGTAGTCACCGCCGCCCGCGCCCATCGCAGCGAGCCGCTGATGATGATTGGCGACCCCGAATATTATGGCCGCTTCTGGGGCTTTTCCGCAGAGGCGACCGGCGGCTGGACATGCCCCGGCCCCTATGAGGCGCGCCGACTGCTGGCCTTGTCCGTCGATGGCGGAGTGATCGGTGGCGAGGGGATGCTGAGCCCGCGAATCACCGCGCCCGTCTAAATTCCCTTTTGCCATCAGCCGCTGGCGATCCTATCTCGACGCCATGCCCATGGACCCGCCGCCTGATCTTGCCAGCCTATCGCTGACCGAAGTCGCTCATTTGCTGGCGGAGAAGCGGCTGCCGCCGGTCGAACAGTGGAATCCCGATCATTGCGGCGACAGCGAAATGCGCATCGCTCGCAACGGCACATGGTATCATCAGGGTTCGCCCATCGGCCGCGAAGCCATGGTGCGCCTTTTTTCAACGATCCTCAGGCGTGAAAAGGACGGATCTTATATCCTTGTAACCCCAGTGGAAAAACTCTCGATTGAAGTAGAGGACGCACCCTTCCTTGCCGTCGAAGTGAAGAGCGAGGGCGATGGACGCGACCGCGCCCTCGCGTTTCGTCTTAACAGCGGCGACCTTGTGCCGGCAGGCCCGGATCATCCGCTTTCCATCCGCGAAACGCCCCACGGACCCCATCCCTATCTGCATGTTCGCGGCGGCCTTGACGCGCTCGTCAACCGCAGCGTCTATTATGAACTTATGAACATCGCCCTAGATGAAGGCAGCGATCCGATCGGCCTGTGGAGCAACGGCGCCTTTTTCGCGCTGGACGGATCAGCATGACGCTGGCGGAGCGGCTGCGCATCGCTTTGACCGAGGGCCATGCGCGCGAAGTCGGCCTCATGCTGTCGGACACCCGCGACCCACGTATAGATGGGGAGATTGTCCTTGCTCCAGCGGCGGTGCTGGTCGCCATTACCGACCGACCGGAGCCGGGCCTCATCCTCACTGAACGCGCCGCGTCCTTACGCAAACATGCCGGCCAGATCGCTTTTCCCGGCGGCCGTGTCGATGCCAGCGACGCCGACGAAATCGCCGGAGCCCTGCGTGAGGCGGAGGAGGAAATCGGCCTGCCTCCGCACATGGTCGATATCATCGGCACATCCGATCGCTACCACACCTTCACCGGTTTCGACGTTGTGCCGGTGCTGGGCGTCATTCCTCCCGACCTGCCCATGACACCCCAGGCCGACGAAGTTGCCGACTGGTTCGAACTGCCGCTTTCCTACGCTTTGGACCCGGCGAATCGAGTTCAACATGCCGTTGAGTTTCAGGGACTTGAGCGGCATTATTATGAAATCATGTGGAATGACCGCCGGATCTGGGGCATCACCGCCGCGATCCTCGCAAATCTTTCCCGGAGACTGAGCCATGACCGCCTTCTTGCCTGACGCTGACTGGCGTCATCGGTCGGGGCTGGACGGTCTGCTGACTGCGCTGGAGGCGGAAAAGGGACTTGCCCGTTATGTCGGCGGCGCGGTGCGTGACGGTCTGCTCGGCCTCCCCGTCAGCGACCTCGACATCGCCACCGTGCTGGAGCCGCAGGATGTCGTCGATCGCTTGAAAGCCGCCGGTATCAAGGCGGTGCCCACCGGCATCGATCATGGCACCATCACGGCCGTCCTCGCCGGCTGGCCAGTGGAAATAACCACCCTGCGACGGGACGTCAGCACGGATGGCCGCCGGGCCACCATCGCTTATACCGCAGACTGGCGAGAAGATGCCGCCCGCCGCGACTTCACGATCAACGCCCTCTATGCGGACCCGATCACCCATGAAGTGACGGACTATTTCGGCGGCGTCGATGATTTGGAGGCCGGCCGCGTCCGCTTCATCGGCAGCGCCACTGCGCGCATTGCGGAAGATCATCTCCGCATCCTGCGCTATTTCCGTTTCCTTGCCCGCTTCGGCCGGGATGTGCCGGATGACGAAGCCTATGCAGCCTGCCGCGCCGCCGCCAACAGCCTGATGGCCCTGTCGCGCGAGCGTATCGCCGACGAATTGCTCAAGCTGCTCGCGCTGCCCTCGCCGATCCTGTCCCTCCGCCTGATGGTTAGAGGCGGGATATTCGCTCCAGTTCTGCCAGAGATTGATGCGGATGGGCTGTCTCGTGTCGAACAGCTGATCGCGCGCGAAGCTGCAGCCGGGGTGCCACCTGCCCCGCTCCGCCGCCTCGCCGCCTTACTCCCGCCCGACCCCCGCGCCGCCGACCTGGTGGGCGCGCGGCTTAAATTGTCGAACAAGGCCCGCAAGCGCCTGACCGTTGCGCTGGACGCCGATGGCGCCAGTTCCTCGCCTCAGGCACTCGCCTTCCATATTGGCGTCGAGAGCGCGGTGGATCGTATCCTCCTTGATCCCACTGCCCCTGTCGAAAGCCTCCAGCCGCTGGAAGGCTGGACCCCGCCGCAACTCCCCATTGGCGGCGGCGCCCTTATCGCGCGCGGACTGCCGCCCGGACCGGATGTGGCCAAGGCGTTGGGCGAAGTGCAGCGACTATGGGTGGAGGAAGGCTTTCCGGACGCAGACCGGGTCGGCCAGATCGCGGATCAGACCGTCTCGAAATTCCAGCGCGCGCGCCAATAGTCGAAGGCGTCCGCTTCCGGCATGGGCCGCGCGAAATAGAAGCCCTGCCCATTGCCACAGCCCATGGACTGCAACGCATGGGCCAGTTCCTGCGTCTCCACCCCTTCGGCCGTGACATGCAGGTTCAGCGATTCGGCGAGCGACAGGATCGTGCGCACGATCGCCTGCTTGTCCTTGTCTTCCAACATGCCCGATACGAAACTGCGATCGATCTTCAATATGTCGATCGGCAAGCTGTGCAGGCTTGCAAGGTTGGAATAGCCAGTGCCGAAATCGTCCATCGCGATCGGCATGTGCAGATCCTTGAGCGCCACCAGCAGTTTGCGCGCCTTGTCCGGATCGACGATGATGGCGCTCTCGGTGAGTTCGGCGGTCAGCCGGTTGCCCGAAATGCCCGAATAGCGCAGCGCTTCCTCGAACATTGAGGCCACATCATCGCGCGCCATCTGGATCGGCGACAGGTTGACATTGACGCCCACGGGAAGCGGCTGGCCGAACTTGCTGTCCCAGCGGCTGAGCGCCTGCGCCGCCTCATAGGCAGCCCAGCGGCCCAACTGGGTGATAAGGCCGCTTTCCTCCGCTACCGCTATAAACTCGACGGGCGATACATGCCCCAGTTCCGGGTCATTCCAGCGTGCCAGTGCCTCGAACCCGGTAATCTCACCAGTCTGCAGATGGATCAGCGGTTGATAAGCCAGCGTCAAATCGCCTTGCGACAGCGCCGTGCGCAGTCGGCTCTCAATGGAAAAGCGCCGCTGCGCTTCCTTCAGGACGCCATTGCGGTAGATTTCGACCTTGCCGCTGCGCTTGGCGATTTTTACCGCCGCCTGCGCTTTGCGCACGACATCATCCGGATCGTCTTCCAGGCTCGCTGAAAGGGCGCAGCCGATGGCGCAATCGACTCGAATCTGCAGATCGCTCAACCGAATCGGCGAGTTCAGGGAATCCCTAACTCTCTGAACAATATGAAGACAATCAGACAAGCCGTTGTTTAAGCGTGCAAAAATCGCGAAGTCATTGCCGCCGATACGGGCCAGCACATCGCCCTGCCGCAGGTTCGACTTCAGACGCTTTGCAACGGTGATGAGCAATTCATCTCCCGCCAATGGCCCCAGCGACTCATTGACTCGGCTGAACCGGCTAAGGTCGATTGCGATGATGCCGAACTGCGCATTTTCGGGCCAAGGCGCATTATGCAGGCGGTCGTCAATTTCTTCGCCAAAACCCGTGCGATTGGGCAAGGCGGTCAAACCGTCCGAAAGCAGCTCACGCCGCAGATTCTTCTCCGTCACCCGGTCGCTCGTTCGATCGAGCGCCGTGAAGAGGATCAGGTTCGCACCTTCCTCCGGCGATGGCAGCAAGCCTGCCGTGCAGCAGAAATATTCAGGCCCCAGCGGCCCATCCCGGCGAAGCTCGAAGAAGGAGGAGCTTTTGCCCGAAAGGGCCATTTCAATGATCCGCTTGCGCCAATCATCATAATAGGGCGGCTCATCCTCCGGATCGAAGGATGACAGGAAGGTGTGGTAGAAAGATTCGTTCACAGCAACGAGCGATAAGTCACTGTTTTTTTGACACAACATCGCTGCAGCCTGAGGCATTGCCTCCAGCCAGTGCTCCATTTCCGCTAGGCAGCGCAGATGCGTGCGTGCGAACCTCGCAAGGAGGTCGTCTTTCGGCCTTTGGCTTGGCCGAATACGCACAGGAGCGGACTTCATACCTCCGCACTAAGCGCCAGTGGTAAATTTTTGGGAAACGACGTCCCTATTTTCAACCAGATATGAGGATTGTTACGCGATCGTTCAAAAACGATTGTCGCGCGGGAAGCCTACCGGCGGCATCCGCCCGGCTGCTCCGCGGGCAACACGCCAGGGCGTCATATCCGCCTCTGTCCGCGTCCGACCACTGTCGCCGCCCATCGCCCAGCTGAGGCCGTCGCTCATCCGGAACGCCACAACGTCGGACAGCCCGCCATCGCGATAGCGCTGCATCTGGACGCCCTGCCCCCGCGACATGCGCGGCATTTCAACAAGCGGGAAGACCAACAGCTTGCGGTTTTCACCCACCACGGCGACGCTGTCCGCCTCCGCCGCGATCATGCGCACCACGGTGAGGCGTGCGCCCGGCCGCACATTCACCACCTGCTTGCCCTTGCGCGTCTCCGCGATCACATCCGCCACCGCAGCCACAAAGCCGCGGCCATCGGACGCCGCCAGCAACAGTTCGCTACCCGTCTTCGCGGGGAACAGCGTCACAATATCGCCCTGATCGTCCATATCGACCAGCGACCGCACCGGATCGCCAAAGCCGCGTCCGCCGGGCAGCTTATCCGCGCCCAGCGTGAAGATCCGCCCGCTCGACGTCGCCAGCAGCAGCTTGTCGGTCGTCTGCGCATGGAAGGCGATCTTGGGTCCATCGCCTTCCTTGAACTTCAGCGTATCCGCCGCCGCCAGATCCCGGTGGCCACTCATCGCGCGAATCCAGCCCCGTTCCGACAGGATGACGGTGATCGGCTCACGCTCGATCATCGCCTCCAGCGGGATTTCCCGAGCCGGTGCCGCCTCCTCGACCAAAGTGCGCCGCCTGCCGATCTCGCTTTCCGGCGAATAGCGCTTACGCAACTCAGCCAAGTCTTTCTTCAACCGCGTGCGCTGCCTCGCCGGGCTCTCGACCAGCTTCGTCAGCTCATCGCGTTCTTTCACCAGCTCCGCATGTTCCCGCCGCAGTTCCATTTCCTCCAGCTTGCGCAAGGAGCGCAGCCGCATATTCAGGATCGCTTCGGCCTGCCGGTCGTTGAGCTGAAATTCCTCCATCATCACCGGCTTGGGCTCGTCCTCCGTGCGGATGATCTCGATCACCCGGTCGAGGTTGAGATAGGCGATGATATAGCCGTCCAGCAGCTCCATCCGCGCCGCGATCTTGTCCAGCCGGTGCCTTGCGCGCCGGACCAGCACATCGATCTGATGCTTCAGCCACTCGACCAAGACCGGCTTCAGCCCCAGAACCCGCGGCGTCCGCGTGGCGTCCAGCACGTTGAGGTTCAGCGGAAAGCGGTTTTCCAGGTCCGTCAGCCGAAACAGGCTGTCCATGAGGACGTCCGGATCGACCGTCCTCGCGCGCGGTTCGATGACGATGCGGATGTCCGCGTCGCTCTCGTCCCGGACATCGGCCAGGATCGGCAATTTCTTGTCGTTGATCAGCGCCGCGATCTGTTCGATCAGCTTCGACTTCTGGACCTGGAACGGAATCTGCGTGACCACCGCGACCCAGGTGCCACGCCCGCCATCTTCCTTGTGCCAGCGCGCGCGGGTGCGAAATGATCCGCGCCCCGTCGCATAAGCCTCTGAAATGATGGAGGCGCTGTCCACCAACACCCCGCCGGTCGGAAAATCCGGCCCGCGCACGATCTGCATCAGCTCGGCATGTTCGGCTTCGGGATTTTCGATCAGCAGATTCGCGGCATCGATCAACTCGGCGACATTATGCGGCGGAATGCTGGTCGCCATGCCGACCGCGATGCCGCTCGCACCATTGGCCAGCAAATTTGGGAAAAGGCCGGGGAAAACCTCCGGCTCTTCATCCTCGCCATTATAGGTCGGGCGGAAATCGACGGTGCCCTCGTCCAGCCCCGCCATCAGGTCGGCCGCCGCCTGCGTCAGCCGCGCCTCGGTATAGCGCATGGCCGCCGCATTATCGCCGTCGATATTGCCGAAATTGCCCTGCCCGTCGACCAAAGGCGTGCGCAACGAGAAATCCTGCGCCAACCGCACCATCGCGTCATAAACCGATGTATCGCCATGCGGGTGATATTTACCGATGACGTCGCCGACGACGCGGGCGCATTTCTTATATCCTGTGGTGTTACGCGCAGGATTGGCCACCAGCACATCGGGCGAAGCGCCCGCCGGCTCCATCCGCAAAAGCCGCATCGCCCACAGCAGCCGCCGGTGCACCGGCTTCAACCCATCGCGCAGATCGGGCAACGATCGCGCCGTAATGGTGGAAAGGGCATAGACGAGATAGCGCTCTGACAGCGCGTCGTCGAACGGGTGATCCTTGATAGCGTCGAACGGGTCGCGAAAATCGGTCATCATGATCGGAATAGCAGCGCCGCCGAAAAACGGAAACGGAGTTTAGGAGGATGAGCGCGGACGGAAAAAATCGTCCCGCCCCTTTTCCGGGCTTGCACATTCGGCTTTCCGCGCCACTTTGCGCGCGTGTCCGAATCCAGCCCCGCCCCCCTGCCCGACCTGCCCCCGCCACCCGCATCACTGCTGACCGGGGCATCCCTGTTCCTTGACTTCGACGGCACCTTGGCGCCGATCGCCGACACGCCCGACGGCGTCGTGGTGGACAATGATCTGCTGTCGCTGCTCGGCGAGTTGCGCGACGCCCTGGATGGACGGCTGGCCATCGTCAGCGGCCGCTCGATCGCTACCTTGCGCGACCTTGGTTTTGCGGGCTTCCTGCTGGCCGGCACCCATGGCCTGGAATTCGCCAGCCCGGGTGAAGAGGTCGAAGCGCCCCCTCGCCGCCCGGCGGTGGACGATGCCGAAGCCGCCTTCCATGCCTTCGCCGAAGACAAGCCGGGCTTGCTGGTCGAACGCAAGTCGATCAGCGTCGGCCTCCACTTCCGCGGCGCTCCTCAATGGGGCGCGATGGCGGGCGAACTGGCAAGCGAACTCGCCGAAAGGCTCGGCCTCGCCCTTCAGCCGGGCAAGATGCTCTTTGAACTGCGCCCGGGCGGCGCCGACAAGGGTAGCGCGGTGCATATCCTTATGGAGCGCCAACCCATGGCGGGTGGACGGCCCGTGTTCATCGGCGACGATGTGACAGATGAGGAAGGCTTCGCCGCGGCCGCCAAACTGGGCGGTGCTGGCATTCTGGTCGGCCCGCCCAGAGAAACGCTGGCCGCATTCTCTTTGGAACAGGTTGCCGCCGTCAGGCATTATCTCCTGAAGGGGGTCGTTAGGCCGGGCTGAGTTACGGCCTGCGCCCCCATGTTCGAGTGAACCAAGGGGGCAGAGCCATAGTCAGGCACAGTCAAACGAGCTACGCCGGGAACGAGCGCAACCTCGATCTTTGGCCCATCGGCAATTGTCAGGCATCGGCACTGATCGACCGCGCCGGACGGATGATATGGGCCTGTGTGCCCCGCGTGGACGGCGATCCCGTCTTTTCGGCCCTGCTGGACGATAAGGCTTGGGATGCACCTGACGCGCATGGTTTCTGGGCGATCGAGCTGGAAAATTGCGTCTCCGTCGAACAGCATTATATTCGCAACACGCCGATCCTGGTCACGCGGCAGAGCGACGATCATGGCAATGCGATCGAGCTTTACGACTTCTGTCCCCGCCACCGGCATCTGGGACGCATGTACCGCCCGGTCGCCTTCTGCCGCATCGTCCGTCCTGTCGCAGGCAGCCCGCGCGTCCGGGTACGGCTCCGCCCGACAACCTCCTGGCATTCGGAAAATGTGCCGATCAGCTATGGCTCGAACCATGTCCGCCTCGTCCTGTCCTACATGGCGATGCGCATGTCCACCAATGCGCCGATCGGCCTCATCAGCCAGGAAAGCTGGTTCCGGCTGGAACATGACATGCACTTCTTCCTGGGACCGGACGAAAGCTTCTCTGACGCCCTCCGCCCGGCCGTCGAACGGATGCTGGACGACACCATCCATGAATGGCAGGTCTGGGTGCGTGGCCTTGCCATTCCTGCGGAGTGGCAGGAAGCTGTCATCCGCTCCGCCATCACGCTCAAGCTCTGCCAGCATGAGGAAACCGGCGCCATCGTCGCGGCGCTGACGACCAGCATCCCCGAACATGCCAATTCCGGGCGCAACTGGGACTATCGCTACTGCTGGATTCGCGACGCCTATTACACGGTCGAGGCGCTCAATCGCTTGGGCGCGCTCGACGTGTTGGAAAGCTACCTCGTCTATCTGCGCAACATCGTCGATGGGGCGAAGGGCGGCCATATCCAGCCGCTCTATGACGTGCGCGGCAACGCCACGCTTGAAGAGCGGGAGGCGGAAAATCTGCCCGGTTATCGCGGCATGGGTCCGGTGCGGGTCGGCAATGCCGCCTATTCGCAGATCCAGCACGACGCCTATGGCCAGATCGTCCTGTCCTCTGTCCAGGGCTTCATCGACCAACGGCTGCTGCGCATGGCCGGCATGTCGGATTTCGAGTCGCTTGAGGCGGTCGGCGAGCGGGCATGGGCCGTCTATGACCAGCCGGACGCTGGCCTTTGGGAACTGCGCACCCGCGCTCATGTGCACAGCTACAGCGCCGTCATGTGCTGGGCCGCCTGCGACCGCCTGGCCCACGCCGCCGCCGCGCTCGACCTGCCGGAGCGGGAGGTTCACTGGCGCGAGCGGGCCGAAATCATGAAGGCGCGCATCCTGCAATCAGCTTGGCGCACCAACAGCAATGCCATCTCCGCCAACTTCGAGGATGACGCCCGCGACGCCTCGCTGCTCCAGCTGCTCGACCTGCGCTTTCTGACCGCCGACAATCCGATGTTCGTCGGCACATTGAAGGCGCTGGAGCAGGACCTGCGCCGGGGCAACAACATGCTCCGATACAGCGCGCCCGACGATTTCGGCGAGCCCGTAACCGCTTTTAACGTCTGCACTTTCTGGCTGATCGAAGCCCTGCACCGCACCGGCCGTACGGAGGAGGCCCGGCTGCTGTTCGAAGAGATGCTGTCCCGCCGCACCGCGGCCGGGCTGCTGTCTGAGGACATCGACCCAGTGACCGGAGAATTGTGGGGGAACTATCCCCAAACCTACTCATTGGTCGGCATCATCAATTGCGCCGTTCTGCTGAGCAAACCCTGGAGCGTGATGCGATGAGCCGGCTGATTGTCATTTCCAACCGGGTCAGTAGGCCCAACAAGTCCGGCAATCAGGGCGGCCTCGCTGTGGCTCTCGCCCAGGCTCTTCGCGAAAGCCGGGGCATCTGGGTAGGCTGGTCAGGGGAGATCACCGAGAATTTCACCGGCCATATCGGCTTTTCCGAAGATGAGGGCGTCAAGACCGCCACCATCGATCTGGAGGAGCAGGACGTCGATGAATATTATAACGGCTATGCCAACAAGACGCTCTGGCCGCTCTTCCACTTCCGCATCGATCTGGCCGAATATGCCCGCGATTTCGAAGGCGGCTATAACCGGGTAAACCAGCGCTTCGCCGACACCGCCAGCCCCCTCATCGAGCCCGAAGACATCATCTGGGTTCATGACTATCACATGATCCCGCTCGGCCAGATGTTGCGGGACAAGGGCCTTAATAACCGGATGGGCTTCTTCCTGCACATCCCCTGGCCGCCGACGCGCCTGCTCGTCTCGCTGCCGCATCATACGAAGCTGGTGCAGACGCTCTTCGCCTATGATGTCGTGGGCTTCCACACCGAAGAATGGCTGGAATCCTTCCGCCATTATGTGGAGCGGGAAATGGGCGGCACGGTCAATGGCGACTTCGTCACCCTCAACGGCCGCACGATTCAGGCGATCGCCTGTCCGATCGGCATCAACGCGCAGGAATTTTCCAGGGCCGCAGTCAGCGAATCCGCTAAAACCATGTTCGAACAGGTCCGCCGCTCGCTACAGCACCGCGCCCTGATCGTCGGCGTAGATCGGCTGGACTATAGCAAGGGGTTGGAAGAACGCTTCAACGGCTATGCCCGCTTCCTCAAGGATCATCCCGAACATCATCGCAACGTCGTCCTGACCCAGATCGCGCCGCCATCCCGGGGCGAAGTGGAAAGCTATCAGCATATCCGCGCCACGCTCGACGCGCTCGCCGGCCGCATCAACGGCGAATATAGCGATGTGGACTGGAGCCCGGTGCGCTACGTCAACCAGGGCTATCCCCGCGACAAGCTAGCCGGTATTTACCGCGCTGCTCAGATCGGCCTTGTCACTCCCCTCCGCGACGGCATGAACCTCGTTGCCAAGGAATATGTCGCGGCGCAGGATCCTGAGGACCCCGGCGTCCTCATTCTCTCCCGCTTTGCAGGGGCGGCGACGCAGCTCAAGGACGCGCTGCTCATCAACCCCTACAGCCCGGAGGAAATGTCCGATTCCATCACCCGCGCGCTGGCGATGCCGCTGGAGGAACGGCAGCGCCGCTGGCAATCGATGATGAAATGCGTCGAGGAACAGGACATAAGCTGGTGGCGGCAATGCTTCACAGAGCGCCTGATGGCCGTCCAGCGCGAGGATGAAGAAAAGAAACCGCAGATCGAAGCGGCCGAATAGCGCTTCCCTCTCCAGGCTCGCCCGCTACACTGCCGCCCATGAGCAACGACGCAGACGAATGGAGCGAAGGCAGCGGTTTGGCCCATGCGATCCGGTCGCGATCCGGTGTCATTCTGGGGCTCATCGGCCTTGTCGCCTGGATTGCCCTCGTGTGGTTCATGTTCGGCGACGTTCTGTAGGACGCGAATTCAGCGCGCTAATTGCACCCCCGCGCTCTTTGGTCTATGGGCCGACCCCTAGCAGCCCCGGCACCCGCTGATCCTTTTTCGATTCGCGTTTGCCGGGGCACATTCTTTCTTGGGAAGACAGGAACGCGCATGGCTCGACGCCGCCAGATCTACGAAGGCAAGGCAAAGATCCTTTACGAAGGCCCGGAGCCCGGCACGATCATCCAATATTTCAAGGATGACGCGACCGCCTTCAACGCGCAGAAAAAGGGCACGATTTCCGGCAAGGGCGTGCTCAACAACCGTATTTCCGAGCATATCTTCACACTGCTCGGCCAGATCGGCGTACCCACCCACTTCATCCGCCGCCTCAACATGCGCGAACAGCTGGTGCGCCAGGTCGAGATCGTGCCGATCGAGGTCGTGGTCCGCAACGTCGCCGCCGGTTCGCTCAGCAAGAAGCTGGGGATCGAGGAAGGCACGCAGCTGCCCCGCACCCTCATCGAATATTGCTACAAGGACGATGCGCTGGGCGACCCGCTGGTCTCCGAAGAGCATATCGCCTGCTTCGGCTGGGCCACGCAGGAAGAGATGCACGACATCGCCGACATGGCGATCCGCATCAACGACTTCATGTGCGGCCTGTTCGCGGCCATCGGCATCCGCCTGATCGATTTCAAGCTGGAGTTCGGCCGCTTGTGGGACGGCGACTATAGCCGCGTCATCCTGGCCGACGAAATCAGCCCCGACGGCTGCCGCCTGTGGGACATGAACACTGGCGAAAAGCTGGACAAGGACCGCTTCCGCCGCGACCTGGGCGGCGAAGTCGAAGCCTATCAGGAAGTCGCCCGCCGCCTGGGCCTCATGCCCGAAGGCGTGGACACGACCGTGCTGGACCTCGACACCCATCGCAAGAAGCGCAGCAAGGACTGATCAGCACCTCCCAAAATCCTCCCCATCCGTGATGGGGAGGAGGACCGGCGTAGGCCGTGGAGGGAATTTACCCCATCACCGCGTCGGCCATCAGCTTGATGCCCAGCAGCACCATCAACACGTAGATCAGCGTGTAAAAGCGCGCCGGGTCAACCCGCTTCACCAGCACGACACCGGCAAAGGTCGCCGCGATCGCGATCGGCGCCAACATAGCAGTCGCCATCAGATTGGCGCGCGTAAACTGCCCCAGCGCTGCATAGGCGGGCACCTTGATCCAGTTCATCACGGCAAAGGCGATTGCACTTGTGCCGATCAGCACATCCCGCGCCAGCCGCTTGGGCAGCACCCACATCTGAAATGGCGGCGCGCCTGCATGGGCGATCTGGCTGGTGAAGCCGCTCGCCACGCCCAGCAGCGTCCCGATCCAGTCAGGCGAAGTGGACGGCAGCACGATCGCCCCGCCCCTCTCCACCCACAGCCTCTGCGCGCCGAACACCGTTGAAATAAGGCCAAGGGCTCCCAGCACCACCGACTCCGGCACTTGCGCGGCGAAGAGGTAACCGAGCCCCACGCCCACGGCCATGCCCGGCAGCATCACTTTAAGGATATGCCCGTCCCAGCTATGCCGGAACGACCAGACGCTGACCGCATCCTGCAGGATCAATATCGGCAGCATGATCGCAGCCGCCCGCACCGGATCGATGCCCAGCGCCATGATCGGCATCGCCAGCGCGCCAACACCTGCAAACCCGCCCTTGGCGAGACCAGAAAGGATCACTGCGACAATCGCGCATGTATAATAGAGATATTCTCCGCTCATGGCCTGCCCCTAGAGCAGGAAGCGGTTCAAGCGAATGACTTTCTGGCCCGTTCAGGCGTTCGCGCGATATCCGATCAGCACGCCGAAGGTGAAGGTAGCGAGCAGCGCCAATTGAACGCGGCCATGCGGATCGTCATAGCCGACAACCTGCTGCCCGAAGGCGAAAAGCCCGACAAACATCGCCAGCGCAAGACCAGCCATCTCGAAAACCCTTCATCCAGTGCCACGACAATAGCGGACCACTCGCTAATAAAGGGATAATGCCTTGCTTGGCGCGGCGCAGGGGACTAGGGGGTGCGCCATAGCAATCCACGGAGTTTTTGGCCTCATGAAAGCCCGCATCTTCGTCACCCTCAAGGGCGGGGTTCTCGACCCGCAGGGTAAGGCGATCCACCACGCACTCGAAGGTCTGGGCTTTTCGGGCGTGAACGACGTGCGCGCGGGCAAGCTCATCGAGCTGGACCTGGCGGACGGCACCAGCGACGAAGATATCGACGCCATGTGCCGCAAGCTGCTCGCCAACACGGTGATCGAAAACTACCGCATCGAAAAGGTGGCCTGAGCCATGAAGAGCGCTGTCATCGTCTTCCCCGGCAGCAATTGCGACCGCGACCTCGCCACGGCTTTCGAGGCGGTAAGCGGTTCGAAGCCGGCCATGATCTGGCATCGCGAAACTGAACTGCCCGACGACATCGACCTGATCGGCGTTCCAGGCGGCTTTTCCTATGGCGATTATCTGCGCTCCGGCGCGATGGCGGCCCGCTCGCCCGTCATGCAGGCCGTGGCGAAGGCAGCGGATCGCGGCGCCTATGTGCTGGGCATCTGCAATGGTTTTCAGGTGCTGACCGAAAGCGGGCTGCTCCCCGGCGCCCTGCTGCGCAATGCAGGCGGCCACTTTGTCTGCCGCGACGTGTCCCTGACGGTGGAAAATGCCCAAAGCGCCTTCACCAGCCGCTATGGCGCAGGCGAGTCGGTGATTTTCCCGGTCGCGCATCATGACGGCAATTATTTCGCCGATCCGGAGACGCTCGACCGCCTCGAAGGCGAAGGTCGCGTGGCGCTGCGTTACGGCGAAAGCGTCAACGGTTCGGCGCGCAACATTGCGGGCATCCTCAACGAAGCCGGCAATGTGCTCGGCATGATGCCCCACCCCGAGCGCGTGATCGAAGCCGCCCACGGCAAGACCGACGGCCGCCGCCTGTTCGAGGGCTTGGTCGAAGGACTTCTGGCCCGCGCCTGATTCCAACTAGCTGATACGCTCAAGCTCCCTCTCGCATGGCGATGGAGAGCGTTTTTCGTTCACGCGCCCGTGGCTGACAGAGGCATGGTCTTACGCGCCCACGCCGTCACCCGCACCGGGTTCAGGGAGCTTGAAACCTTCGGAAGCGGTCAATCACCTCCCTTTGAAAAGGGGGTGATTGCCGCTTCCTCTCCCCTATCCCTTACTCCAGCCCCATCACATATGTCGGCAGGTGCGCGACGCCGCTCGGGTTGGGGCCAGCCATATAGAGCGCCATCACGGTGCCGAGCGCGATCGCTACACCATAGGGAATCGGCCCCTTCGCCGCGAAGATCGCAAGGGAGGAGCCATCCCGCACCGCACGCGGAACCATCCGCCGCCCGACCATCAACAGCAGCGCCAGCACGCCACCCCCCACCGTCACATAGACGAACCAGGGCAGCGCTGCCGCCCAATCGAACCATAGGGCGCAGGCCGCCATCAGCTTGACGTCCCCACCGCCCATCCATTGCATCGCAAACAGCGCCGACCCCATGGCAAAGACGGCGAGGAACAGCGTACCATTCTGCCAAATATCATTTTCCCACCCGGTCACGGCAACCCAGGGCACGAACAAGGCCATGACAAGCAGGGGGAAGATGTTGGAGATGCGCAGCTTGGCGATATCCTCAATCGCAGCCGCCAGAAGGACCAGGCAAACCGCCAGCAAAATAAGGTCCTTTATCACGGCTGGGCTCCCAGCGTGGCGAGGGCGGCGGCGGCTTCCGGCTGAAAGCTTTCCGATTCCGTCACGGCTCGGCTCAGATAGGCGCGCGCCTTGACTGCGTCCCCCATGCGCAGCGCCACCTGGCCTGCGTTGCCAAGCCGCTTCGCCCAGCGATCGGCATTATCGGCGGGGCGGCGTTCTATGTCGCGTCCAGCCATGATCTGCGCCGCGTCCTCATGGGTGATGATGTGCGCGTCATCGGGCGCCATCTCCAACGCCTTGCCGAATATGGCGACCGCCCTGTCCGCCTGCCCCTGCGCCATCAGCGACAGACCGTAATTGTTGAGGACCTGCACCGGCTTGTCCGTCAGCTGAAACGCTTTTTCATAAGCCGCCGCACTCAGCGCCCATGCTTTTTCCGCATCATAGGCCACTCCCAGCGCGTTCCACGCCCGCCAGCGGCCGGCGCAGCGATCAACGGCGCGGCGCAGCGCGTCCGACGCCTGCTCCGCGCGCCCAAGCCGCAGACGCGCGATGCCCAGCCCTTCATCGACGCGGCAATCCTTCGATCCGGCTTGGTTCATGGCCGCAAAGCGGGTTTCCGCCTCTGCATTCTCCCCCTTGGCGAGCGCCATGCGCGCGACCGCGACGTCAATTGCCGCACTCTCCTGCGCCTGCGCACCGGCGCGCCACTGGGCCAGCATGGCTTCGGCCTGGATTATCCGCCCCCCGTCGACAGCGTCGTCGATCAGGCGGCCATAATCCAGCGCGGGTTTAGGGGCAGGATCTTCCGCAATCGGCGAAGCCGTAGCGACCGCCAGTAGCAGCAGGACGCTCATCCCCTGCCTCCGCTCCACTTCCACAGCTTTTCAAATAGGCTGTCATTTTCCGTCGCGCCCGCCATGGTCGCGCAAGCCTGCGCCGGATTGGCGTCAGAGCTGGTGGTCGACACATCACAACCAATCGCCGCCGCCGGCTTCATCGGCGCCGCATCGGATATGGCAGAAAGCGTGGCGATCGGCGCCTTCAACTCACGCGCCAGAGAAATAGCAGGCGCTGCCGCGCTGGCGTCGGCGACCGTCACGATCGCGGTATTCAGTTGTGACGTCATGCGGCCCGGCAGTGCAGGGCGCGGCCCACTGACAGCCAGTGTGCGCAACCGCACCTCGCCCATCGACATCCGCTCCAGTTCCAGGCCAGCGGCCTGCGCAGGCGCGGAGGCGAGAACTTCCGCTCCGCCCGTCGCAAGCTGCGCCAGCGTCGGACGGCGCGCCGTACCCGGCGCAGCGCCCTGCCCAATCTCGGCCAGCAGAGCGTTCGCCTCCGCCTTCATCCCCTGCGCCATCAGGCTCCGCGCGAAGTTACGGTGGATACGTACATCTCCCGGCGCGCGCGCCAGAGCCAGCTCGAAATAGTCGCGCGCCAGGTCATGCCGCCCCATTGCCGCATAACTGATCGCCACGCCGTTCAGCGCATGGGGATCGGCCGGGTCCTGTCGCATCGCCCACCGGTACGCGTCCAGCGCCAGCGCATGCTCCCCCCGCGAAAACAGCAAGTCGCCGCGCGCCAGGGCATCCTGCCCGGCCACGCCCACCGCCTCACTGTTCACGGATCGGATTGCGACGTCCCGGTTCGCCGAACTGCATGCCGCGCTCGTGAAGATGAGCGCTATCGCCAATGCCCGTCTCTTCATGCCCTGTCCCCCCTTGCAATCCGCTACCTTGTCATCACCGGCAGTATGTCCCGCACCACACGGACCACCGCAGGCAGCATCAGTACCCCGATCATCACTGGCAGCATGCATGCGACCAGCGGCACCGACAGCAGCACCGGCAGCCGGTGCGCCTTCTCCTCGGCGCGCATCCGCCGCTTCTCCCGCATTTCCGCCGCATAGACGCGCAGCGTCTGACCCACGCTCGACCCCAGCTGGTCCGACTGGATCAACAGCGTCGCAAACGACCGGATCTCGTCCACGTCCACATCGTCCGCCATCCGCCGCAGCGCGTCGGCCCGGCTGCGCCCCGCGCGCAGTTCCAGCACCACTTTACCCAGCGTCTGCGACACCAGAGGATGCGATATGGCAAGCTCGCGCCCCACCCGGTCCATCGCGGCTTCCAGGCCAAGACCCGCCTCGACGCAAACCAGCATCAGGTCCAGCGCATCGGGAAAGCCATGAACGATCGCCTCCTGCCGCCGCGCCGCCTTGGCGGAGATGAAGAGATTAGGCAAATACAGCCCAAGCACCGCGACCGCGGTAGCCATGAAATAGAGCTTCACCGGACTCGGCGGCTCGGGCTTGTTGAGCGACATCAGCACCAGCACAGCAGGCAAGGCCAGCGTCAGCACCATGCGGATAAAGGTAAAGACCTTAGGCGCCTCGGGCGAGGAATAACCCGCCGCAATCAGCCGCTTTCGCAAGCTGTCATTCTGCGTATCGGCCAGCGAAATGCCCAGCTTTTCGATCCGATCAACGAGCTTCTTCCACTCGCCGTTATTCCGCTCATTGCGCAGGCTCTGCCCGCCGCCCTGCACCGCGCTCCCTGCTTCGCTGACCACGTCGAGGCGGCTGCGCACCCTGGACGTGCGCGCCATCGCCTCCGATACACCATAGACGATCGCCACGATCGCGACGAACAGCAGGATCAGCAACACCGGCCGAAGCTGCGAGATAAGGGCGAGGTCGAGCATCAGGTCACACTTTCAGGTCAACCATGCGGCGTATCGTGACGAAGCCGATGATGTAGAGAATGATAAGCCCGGAAAATCCGAAGATGAACATCGGGTCCTGCGCGATATCCAGGTAAAAGGCGGGATTGAGCAGGAACAGCGCGACGAAGGCCAGGATAGGCAGCGCCGTCAGCATTACCGCCGTCATCCGCCCTTCCGAACTCAGCGCTCGCACCTTCATGAACAGGCTCGCCCGCTCGCGGATGACCAGCGACAGATTTTCAAGGATTTCGGCCAGGTTGCCGCCCGTCTCCGCCTGCACCGACAGGGACGTCACGAACATGTGCATCTCGTTCATGTCCCACCGCTCGGCCATGCGCTGCAAGGCGTCGCGCAGGTCCGCGCCATAGGTCACTTCATCGACGACGATCCCGAATTCGCTGCCGATCGGATCCTTCATTTCCTTGGTCAGCAGGTCCAGCGCCGCCGCGATCGGATGCCCCGCACGCAGGCCCCGCACGAAAGTATCCAGCGCCACCGGAAACTGTTCTTCCATCTTCTTGCGCCGCCGCTGGCTCAACCGACTCAGCACCATGATCGGCAGCAGCACGCCCAATGATCCTGCAAAGGCCGCCGCCATGACGATCATTCCCGCCGTCATGCCATAGCCGGCCAGCAACGCGCCGATGATCACGATCAGGAAAAGCATGCCCGTCCCGATCGTCATCAGCGTCAGCACCGTGCGCGCTGGCACGCTCAGCCCCGCCCCATGCAGCGCCCGGATCACGCTCAGCGCCATGCGGCCAAAGATACTGTCATGGTTGAAGTTCAGCGTCTCGTCATCGCGCCGCAGCTTGGACAGCACCGTGCTGCGCTCGAACCCCGCCGCGATCATCTTCAGCCGCTTGTTGACGACGCGTTCCTTGCCAGCGCGCGCCCGGAACCAGCTGTGAACGCCCTCGATCGTCAGGATAACCGCCGCGAACAGCAGGACCAGGACGAAAGCGCGGATGTAGAGCGGATTGATCATTGTACCACCGCATCGGGACGGAAGAGTTCGGCGGGCAGGTGAATGCCCCGGTCCGACAGTTCACCCATGAATTTGGGCCGGATGCCCGTCGCCTCGAAATGGCCGCGCACCATCCCATTCTCTTCGCGGCCGGTCATCTTGAAGCGGAAGATTTCCTGCATGGTGATGACCTCACCTTCCATACCGGTAATCTCCGAAATACTCATCAGGCGACGACGGCCATCCGAAAGCCGCCCTACCTGCACGATCACATTCAGCGCCGAAGCGATCTGCGCCCGCGCCGACCGCGGCGAAATGTCGATGCCGCTCATGCCGATCATCTGCTCGACACGGGACAGCGCATCGCGCGGCGTGTTGGCGTGAACCGTAGTCATCGATCCATCATGGCCGGTGTTCATCGCCTGGAGCATGTCGAAAGCCTCCCCGGCGCGCACTTCGCCCACGATGATGCGATCCGGCCGCATACGCAGCGCGTTCTTCACCAGGTCGCGCTGCGTAACCTCGCCCCGGCCCTCAATATTGGGCGGCCGCGTTTCCAGCCGCACTACATGCCGCTGTTGCAACTGAAGCTCCGCCGAATCCTCGATCGTCACGATCCGCTCGGCCTCATCGATGTTCGCCGACATGGCGTTAAGCAGCGTCGTCTTGCCCGAACCCGTCCCGCCGGAGATCAGCACGTTGCGCCGCGCCGCCACCACCGCCGCCAGCACCTGCGCCATCGGCGTCGGCACGCTGCCCAGTTCGGACAGCCGCGCCATGCTGATCGGCACCTTGGCGAACTTGCGGATCGACAACAGCGATCCATCGACCGCCAGCGGCGGCACCACCGCATTGACGCGCGATCCATCCGCCAAACGCGCATCGACAAAGGGCGAAGCCTCGTCCACGCGCCGCCCGACAGCCGCCACGATCTTCTGGATGATGCGCAGCAGATGCTTCTCATCCTTGAAGCGTGTCGCCGTCTCCACCAGCCGCCCGTTGCGCTCGACGAAGACGATCTTGTGGCCGTTCACCAAGATATCGGTGACGCTATTGTCCTTCAGCAGCGGCTCTAGCGGCCCCAGCCCCAGCAGCTCGTCCAATATGTCCGAAACCAGCCGCTTGCGCTCTTCCAGGTTCAACGCATGCTTCTGCAGCGCCAACTGCTCGTGGACGATCTCGCCCACTTCCGCTTCCACCTGTGCGCGCGACATATTTTCCAGCGCGGACAGGTTGATGAGGTCGATCAGCTTCTGGTGCAGCGCGACCTTCAGCTCCGTGTGCCGGTCCTCTTCCCAATGGACCAGCTCGGTTTCGGTCGGCCCTACCTCGTCGCGAGGATCGCCAAACCGGCTGTCGCCTTTCCGGATCTGCCACATCAGCTTTTCTCCGCCTGGCGCCGCGCCGTGACCGCCTGCATGGTGCAATCGACGATGTCAGCCATGTCCTTGCAGATGCGGCTGCGCGCCTTGAGTTCCTGAATCAGCACCCCCTGATCCAGCGCCGAGCTGACCAGCGGGAAGTCGTTTGCGATGCTGAGGTTCACTGGATGATCCAGCGCGGCCGCCGCATCCTCCAGCCCGATCGCCCGAAACAACTTCTTCTCCACCCGATTGGCGATCACATGGATGCGCGCCGGATCGATGCCCTGGTCGCGCAGCAGCGCGATCTGCCGCCGTGCCTGGCGCAGGCTGGCGATGGTCAGTTCGCACACCAGAAAGATTACTTCCGATCGCGCCACCAGCGACATGGACCAGTTGGTCCAGTTGCCCGGCAGGTCGAGATAAATGGTATCGAAGTTGCGCTGCGCCTGCTCGATGACGCGGAACACCTGATCCGCATTCACCGCTTCCAGCGGCATGATCTCCGATGGCGCAGTGACGACATGCAGCCCCGTGGGCGTCTCCACGGTAACCGATCCCAGCAACTCCCGATCGACCCGATTGCCGCCCTGCAGCAGGTCCGCCAGCGTGAGCGGCGATGTGATGCTCAGGAACGTGCCCGCATTGCCGAACTGGATATCGAAGTCGAACAGGCAAACCCGCTCACCCACCTGCTTGACCATCCGCGCATGCAGGCTGGCCGCTTGCGTTGCGATCGTCGTCGCCCCCACGCCGCCGACGCTCTTGATGATCGACACCAACTGCCCGGTCTTGACGTCCCGTCCGCCCTTCTCCGCAATCTCCGCCCGCAGTTGGTCAAGGATCGCGGTCAGTTCGCTGGCCTGCAGCGGCAGCGCCACCACATCATTGATCCCGCTCCGCAGCAGGGCCCGCACCAGCGGAATCTCCGCATTGCGCACCGCCGCCACCACCAACAGCGAGGGATTGGCCGCCCTGAGCCCCGCCAGCCGCCGCATGGACGCGTCGTCGTCCGGCTGAACCTCCAGGATGATGGCCTTGGCCTCACTGATCAACTGCGACGGCACAGGCGCACTCGGCGCCAGCATCGAAAGCGTCAAAGACTGCCCGCTCAGTCGGTCCCCCATTATATCGGAAGCCGCCACTTCCTGCTCCGACAGGATCAGGTGAATCCCCTCATCCCCCACATCGAGGGTCCAGTTCTCGGCGCCTTCCGCTGTGTTCGTCACGATGCCCAAGATCTTGTTCCTCAATTTGACTGCGAGCCCTGGCCGTCTTCCATGGTGAGGGCGGCGCTGAAGCTGGGTAGGGGGATGGTGCCGCCGAAGAGTTGCAGCAACGTCGGCTGAAAGGTCAGTCCAGTTAGTTGGACGGTTATGATTGGCGAAGCGTCCGAACCGTTAGGATCACCTGCGTAACCCAAGCCGGAAGACTTATATAGGATTTGAACATTTTTACTCTTTAACGTCGGCATGAATAGCCGCATACGATCGAAAACTTTTGCAAATGCAGCCGGGTTTGTAATTTGCCCCCATGGGCAAGCGGGAGTGCAAGAGTCGCATTTTATAGATGTCGATTGTGTATTTGGATCATCATAGCATTTCATCGTGCCATATGCATCGACTGGAATCGCATCGCCCTGTTGAAGTCCGCCAACACCAACAAATCTGTAAGTCGCCATGTCAGTCGCAACGGGATCGGTAACGACCGCAAACCTGACTCCCATCTGCGTGGCTTTCTCCGCCTTGTTCCATGTCCACATCAGCCGGCCGACATCGATTATGCCTAACAGGAAAACCAGGAGCAATGGCAGCACAAGCGCGAATTCGGCCGCCGATGACGCGCGGTTGTCGCGCGAAAGGGCTGCTAGCCGACGCTTCATATGCCTTGCACCACAGCTTCAGATTCAGACACTAAATTCAGCGTATTTCTAGTAAAGCCAAGATTGTTGAACAATGACCTATAAGGTACCGTCGCCGACACCTTAACCTTGGGCAGGTCCGTCATGCTTTTGTATATACCAGAATAATTTCCGCTCGTGATCTTCGTGCAGGTGAGAGTTACCGTCACTGTGTTCGGATCGGTCCAATTTACAAGGCGGGCTGTTCCGCCAGTGATTTCGCCTGTCCTAGTCAGATTTTGTGTTTTTGTCCGAACGTCGCCTCCGATCGAGCTAGGGCATGTGAAATCTGTAAAAGAACGGCGTGCAGCGTAGCGGGCTCCGTCACGCACAGCTTTCGCTACAACATGTTCGCTCAGAAAATAATTTCCGAGTTCGAAAGAGCCGAACATCAAAGTGATGAGTAAAGGAGTGATCAACGCCATCTCCGCAGCGGCCGCCGCTCGCGTAGATACCAGAATCTTGGACAAGAAATCTCGCATCTCAAATCACTCGATCAAATAGGGTGTTGATTTCTGAATATACTGAGGAGAACTCGCGCCGTTCCCTGTAGATCCTGCAAGCCCGATAACTTCCACATATAAATCGTTGGATTTGGTACGTTTCGGATTGCCATTCGGTCGAGGTAATGATGGCTCTACAAGGAAGACGTCGATCCAATCGAGAACTTTGAGATCCTTCGACGAGCCATTCACTGCCCCCCCTTTATCCGCTGTTTTACAGTTGATGACCGCAACTGACAGCCTCCTGCGGTCTGTGTTCGCCGTAGGCGTCACTGCGCTTCCGGGCTGACAAACTGGAGCCATGTAACCGGTCCGGTCACCGCTCAAACTATGTGACGGCAAAGCGTTAGCGGCCACTTCCCATTTATACACCGCATAACGGGTGGGCTTGGCGGACGTCGATGTCGTATAACCCAGTGCCTGCCCGGGCGTTTTGCCGTTATAGACATTGGTATCAGCATAAAGATTAACACCGCCATGATTCACGCGCCAATAGGCATTCACATCCCAATCGCCATCACCAATGCGGCTCTTCACGGACGAACCACCGCAAATGCCCTCGTCGCTAACGGCGTGACATTTGTCCCGAGGCATGCCCATAGCGGCCGGCGTAGTGGTTATATCAGACGTATTAGAAGGAAGATAAGCTTCAGCGTCATCGGCCAACCGCCATCCTGACCCGCCATTGCCTGTAGAAAAGGAAGCAGAGGGGCAATTTCCGGTATCATTTTGCTGCTTTTGCATGATGACATCTTTGCTCACATTTGTAGATGGCGGGCAAAGACTGCCGTTACCGCATGAGCTAAGACCATTAGCATAAATGTCAAAGCGCGTATTTAACGCTTCAAACACTGAGTTTGGAATTCCTGGCTCGGTTGTGACACCATCTCCTTTAGTGCAGTCGAATGTCGTGCTCAACAATCCCATGGCATCACGCAATGCGTCTTTGCCGGACATTCCATTAGTTTGCAGAAAACCGAAGTTCCCGGGTCCGTAGTTGTTACCTTTGACATCGCTGTCATTCGCGACCAGCCTAAGACCTTTGCCAATAAGTGAACTTACGTCGAAGCTTGTATCCGTGCTGGTCTCGGCAGGATTACAAAGCATGAGAGGCGGCACCTTGCAGACTGCCGAACCCACCCCCGCATACGCCGTCGCAGATAGCGCGCCTGACGAGAGTATATTAACAATAGGCGTCAGCGCGAAAAAGGCAGTACGCGAGTTGACCGTAACTTCAACGAAGTTAGCAGTCGAGTTTGTCGGATCAACCGTGTCACTCCGATCTTTATTCTTGTAGAATTTGATGAAGCCGGTCCGGTCGCAGCTTGCCTCATTGGCGATTGTCACCGCCAACCCGATTCTATCATTGGCGAAGCGGGTGTCGTTCCGAACCAAAGCACTGGCAGCACTGGCAGCCCGACTACAAGCCCCATCCTTGCCGTCTAGCTGCGTCGCCGCAGCGAGAGCCGCCTGATCCGCAGCCGTCTGCAGTTCGGAATCCAGGCTAGCCATCCGCGCATAATCGAACGCAATGCCGCCAGCCGCTATCAAACCGAAAAGCGAAAGGGCTACCGTCGGCGCCACCGCACCGCTGGTTGACCTTAAGAGGCTTTTCCGACGGGCAGACATGAGTGGCTCCCCTCCCCGATCACTTGCCGCCGGAACCGCCGCCGGTCCCCGAAGTCGTACTGATCGTCGCGGGCTTCTTCACCTTGTCGGTGCGGTAGCGTTCCACTGCCGCAGCGCTCTTCGTGCCGTCGCCGCCCTCGACGAGCGTTCGCTCGTACCGCGGCTCCGGGTTGATCACCTGCTGTGCATAATTACTGCGCACCGCGCCACCGAAGGTCGGATCGTTGGTGGTGCAGCCCGCCAGCACCGGGGCGGTCAGCAGGACGGCCAGGGACAGTCTGCGCATGGTCTCACTCCCGCTCATAGTTCATACCCGCTCTGCGTCGCGCCCGCCGGAGCCGGAGCAGCAGGAGCCGCTTCAACTGGAGCGGCTGGAGCCGGAGCCGCACGGCGACTTTCCGGAGGCATCGCGTCGGGATTGAGCGGGTTGATACCCACCGCCTTGTCCGTCCGCCCCATCAGGAACAGGTCCAACTCATGCGGATTGCCCACCCGGTCGGTCGGCAGGCTGACATCCTCCGCCCGCATCGGCTTCACGAGCCGCGGGGTCACGATCATGACCAGTTCAGTCTGCTGCTTCTGAAAGCCGGTCGAACGGAACAGCGCGCCGATGATCGGCAGTGATCCCAGCACGGGCAATTGCCGCACCGTATCCTGGAAGTCATTGCGCAGCAGTCCCGCGATCGCAAAGGACTGCCCATCGCGAAGCTCCACCACCGTCTTCGCCCGCCGCGTCAGCAGGCCCGGAACCACCAGACCATTGATCGACACCGAAGCGGAAGGATCTATGGAGCTGACTTCCGGCTCAACCACCAGGTTGATGATGCCATCGCTCAACACCGTAGGCGTGAAGCCCAGGCTGACGCCGAAAGGCTTGAATTCAACCGTGATGCCGTTGTTGCCGTTGCCGCCCCCGCCGCCGCCGTTCTGCACGACAGGGATCGGGAACTCGCCGCCCGCCAGGAAGGACGCCGTCTCACCCGAAAGCGCCACCAGCGTCGGTTCGGCCAGCGTCTTCACCAGCCCCTTGCGCTCCAGCAGATCGAGTGCGGAGAAGATGTTGAGGCTGCCGATCTTGTAGGCCCAGGTTCCAACACCGAAAGTATCGGACAGCGCATCGAGCTTTATGGTCGGCACGCCACCATTATTGGTCGGCACGATGGAGTCACCCGCCAGATTGCCGATGCTACCCGCCGTCTTGCTGCCGGTGAAGCTGTGGTTCAATCCAATCTGCTTCGCCGCCTGCCGGTTCACTTCCGAAAAGCGAACCTCCAGCATCACCTGCTGCGAAGCACCGACCGACAGCATGTTGACGACCTTCTCATCGCCACCAGCATAGGTCTTGGCGATCTGCACCGCCCGATCGACAGCCACGGCGTTCGAAACAGTACCGGTCAACACCACCGCATCATTGGAGATGCGCGCGCCGATCTGCTCGCCGGGGATCAGTTCGGCGAGTTGGCGCTTCAACGTCACCACATCCGGGCCCACCGCCACATCGACCACGGCGATCAGCATGTTGCGGCTGTCATAGAGGGTAAGGCTCGTCGTGCCGGGCTTCTTTCCCAGCACATACAGCGAGCGGTTCGTCATCGGCACCAGGTCAGCGACCTCCGGATTGCCGACGAGCGCCTTGGAGAAGGGCCGATCGACGGTCAGCACCTGGCTCTTGTTGAGCGGCACCTCCAGCTGTCCTGCGTGGTTGACATTGCTCGCGCTCAGCGACGCGATCTGGGCCTGGGCGGGCATGGCCGCCGCCGTGGCCAGCGCTGCCCCCAGCGCCAGCATCGACAAGGACTTAGCGGGAACCATAGCGCTTCACCTCATAGCTGGTGCCAGTCGTGCCGCGCACGATTTCGACCGATGCGGTCGCAGGCAGGGCGGAAACATTCTTCGGCACGGCGCGACGCGGCGCGCGCATCACCGGAACCTTGGCGGGCATATAGGCCGCCTCGGCAATCCTGGCCCGCGGGCCGGCAAAGCCGCCCACATAGGCGCCGTCGCGCAGATCCTCCGTCCCCACCGTCTGCACAGCCGGGTTGGGCTCGTCCGTCACATTGCGCAGCACCAGCGTCAGCTGGCCAACCTGCTGGCCCAGGACCAGCTTCTGCGCGTCGACCTGATTGACCTCCAGCGTCGCGGTCCTGCCGACCGCAGGGTCCTTGGAGCTGTCATTGGCGTTCTGGTCGATCGCGATAACGCGGGTGTTCTGCAGCAGCACGTCCGTGATCTGCTGGCTTCCGCCGACGCCGTCCGACGCCGTCCGCGTCACGAATACGTCGACCGTATCACCCGGCAGCACAAAGCCGCCAGCCGCCGCCACATCGCTCACCCGTACAGCCACCGCACGCATTTCAGGCCGCAGCACACCGGACATGGTGGCGCGGCCGCCTTCGGCTGACAATTTGGAGGTGAGGATCGGCTCGCCCGGCTCGATCTGGCGCAGCACCACACGCTGCTTGCCAAGGGAAGTGAGTTGCACAGGGTCCCGGAAGGCGCCGGGCGGCACCGAAGCCGAAGGCCAATCGACCACGCGAAGCTTTTCGGGAGTGATCGCCGTGCCAAACGCCAGCGGCATGGATGCGACGACGACCTTGGCCATGCCGCCTTGCGGTGTGGCCTGAGCCTGCTCAGCCTTGCTCAAATAGCTATTGGCGACGAATACCGCCGCCAGACCTAGCAAGATCGCGAAGCCAAGGATTATTAAAGATCTGCGCTGCCCCACGACAACTCCCCCCGGAATTATGGAGTGGTTGAAGCCGGCTGGCACTGAGGCCAGCCAGCTTTAACTTTATTAGCAGGTGGTGTTGCTAGGCGCGTTGATGCAGTTCGTCGCCTTGTTCATCGCGCCGCCAATCGCCCCGCCTAAGCCCACAGCAGCCAGCGCAATGCCAGTGCCTACAATTGCCAGGATCAGCGCATATTCGGCCGCCGAAGCACCGCTCTGGTCGCGCCAGAGAGCCTTGAAGAAGGTCATGTCTTTTACCCCTATCACTTGCAGGTGGTGTTGCTAGGCGCGTTGATGCAGTTCGTCGCCTTGTTCATCGAATTGCCGATGGCTCCGCCGAGACCTACGGCAGCTAAAGCAATACCCGTTCCCACAATCGCCAGGATCAGCGCATATTCGGCCGCCGAGGCACCGCTCTGGTCGCGCCAGAGAGTTCTCAAGAAAGTCATGTCTCTTTCACCCCTATTGCGCCGAAAGCGTTTCGGCTGCTCTTGCACAGTTCTGCGGAGGGGCCTTTGCCACCTGGCGACCCCAGCAGTGATTTGCTTCACTCGCCAGGCAGTTGGGCAGTTCCCGTAGAACTTGTGAAGAAAATGACCCAAAGCCGGAGCAAGTCAACAGGGTAAAAATTCTCTTTATTTTTCAGTAATTTGATGTGATTTTTTGTTAACCATTTTCGCTATCCATATTCGTAGCGAATAGTAAACGAACTCTTTTTATTAGTATATCTTTAGTTATATTGCTGATGATTTTATAAGTTAATCACAATCATTATTTCATACGTTCTTGGAATTATATCGCTCGCATATCAAGAATAAAGGCTAGTAACAAAGTTATCTCTCACGAAAGATTTGTCAATTCATCTAAATATTCAAATGTCTCCTGATATATATCTTTGCTAAATAGTGGCCACCCCCTACTCACGAACGATAGAAATACCACCAACGGCAGTAGGCTGAACCATCCCGCCGCTCCCCTTTGGGATAAGTTCAAGAGCGGGCGTCACTTCGGTTCGTCGCGAATCACGCGCACTCCGCCGCCCGCAGAAAACGAATCAATTTCTTGCTTGTGCCCAGGATTCCGTAGAGTCGCGAAGTCAGGAAAAATGCCTGAAGCGACTGCTGAAAAGATACCCTCAGGCGCTCACCCGGTTCCGGAAGGTCACATTCACCCGTTCCGACAGCAGCAGATAAGGCAACCAAAGCGCTGCGCTAATCAGCACCTTCTTAACATTGCCCTCCAAAAGTCCCGCAAGCGACACCTCCACTGCATGGGGCACATCCCCGATCCGCACGACCAGCTCCGCAATGCCCAACTGCGCCATCAGGTCCACGCCCCACACCATCAGCAGGAAACGCGGGAATAGCGGCGCCATCCGCAGCGCCATGGCAAAGGCGAACATATAAAGGCTGGACAGCAGCACGACGTCCGCCAGCATCACTGCATAGAGGCTGACATACCAGCCCGGCGAATAGCTGCCGAGCGCAGGTATGGCGCTTAGAAATTCCAGCGTCCGCACCGGCACGTTCAGCGCAATGCCAAGCAGCAGCGACGCCATCACGCCGTAAAGGCCGAACTGCGACATCTCCCGCGCTTTCAGGCAATCGATCTTCCGCCAGCGGCCGACCTGCGCCAGCCGGAAGCTCGGCTGCGCAAGCAGCCGGCCCGCCGGAAACAGCTTCAACCCAAGCAGCAGCGACCCTACGGGCGCGCCCACGACCAGCAGATAGGGCAGCAGCCCCGTCCCGCTCACCCAAGGCGCGCTGGCATAAGGGGTTGCCGGAAAGGCCATCCGCACGCCGCAGGCAAAGGCTGCGACAAGGATCCAGGCCGCCACGATGCGTTGAATGTTGACCTGCATCGACAGCACCAGCGCAACGCTCCTGCGATAAAGATGATCCTGAACCACTCGCACCATGGAAACGGCAACCTCCGCCGGGATAACCCCCAGAAGCGCCGACTATCCGCACTTCTGGTTAATGCTGGGTAAAATGCCCGGCCGGGGCGAAAGTTCTGCGGCAGTTTGATACGGAAGAAGTTTCTCGACTTCGCTCGAATGAACGGAGCAAGAGAAATCCCGCAGCTTACCGTTCGCCGTCAGTGCGATGCTGGCTTTTTACATCCATCTCTCATGATAAAGCCGTCGGATGCGAGGCTGCAGCTACTCTCAACGCCCGCCCATTTCACAAACCTCCGTTCGTTTCGAGCGAAGGCGAGAAACCTCTCAGCGACCTCCACGCTTTCGCGCGAAACCAAAATCGCCCAAAATGCGCTGACCATGACTCATCCCTGCATCCGTTCGTCCTGAGCTTGTCGAAGGACGCGCAAGAGCCCCGACGAGTTCAGCCCGGCGGCTGTGAGTGGTAATCAATGCACTCCCAAATTACTTCCGCGGCACGGTAATCTGGATCATCGTGCGCCCGCCAATGTTGCGCAGGAACACCTCGCCCCCCAGCGCCTGTATCCGCCGCATCAGCGACCGCGAAGGCACTACGCCGGTCGATCCCAGCCGCGCGAGATTTGGCACCCCGTCATCGGTCACATGCAATGCGATGCGGTTCCCCGCGGGCTGCAACGAAAATTCCACCGACCGCGCCTGCGCATGCCGCACCGCGTTGGCGACGATCTCCCGTACGGCGAAGCTCAATTCCCGGCCGATCATCGCGCTTGTCGCGCAATTGCCGTCCTCCACGCGCAGATCGCACTGGATGCCCCATTGCTCCGCCAATGACCTCACCACCATCGACAGCGTTTCGGGCAGATAGGCGAAATCCTCCTCATCCACTTCCGGATTGATGATCCAGCGGATGGTGGCGATCTGGTCCTTGGCGATCCGATCCACATTTCCGACAACCGGCAGGGGGTCGCCTATCGTACCGTTCAGCACCGGCGCGACCTGAAAGCGAATGCTCGCCAGCGCCTGCAGCACGCTGTCATGCAGTTCACGCTGTAACCGCTCACGCTCCCGCGCTCCCGCGATCACATGGGCCAGGTCCATACTGTTGCGCACCATCAATTCTTCGCAGGCACTTTCGAACACCCGCTGCGCAATCGCGGCGACATCCTCATGAGTGGGATCGTCGAGCTGGACCGCGCCCACGGCGTCAAACGTGCCCAGCGACACCCGGACCGACATCAGCGTTTCGGCGTCCAGCAGAGCCGCCCATGCCCGGCCGCCGGGGGTCAGCGGATATATCTGACTGACGCCATCCGAAGACAGGCTGATCGATGCGCCACGGCGGCAATCATGCCATCCCGTTTCCACCGCCAGCAACCCGCCATTGCCCTCGGGCATCCTTTCGCCAAAGCGGCTCGATGCGAAGCGGTAGGGCTCCGCGCTGGCCATGCGGAACAGCACCGCCCCATTCTCCGCAGCCGTCGCGATCTTCAGAGCCTGCAGCAGAAAGGCTCCGGCGCTTCCCTTGGGCGGCGGAAAAGCGCTGTCGGCCAATCGCCGCGCCCGCTCCTGCTCCAACAGCGTTTCACGGCGCGGCCCCAGCAGCATGCCGGTGATCGCAATCACCACTGCAAGGTACAGCACGCGGAGCGCAACTCGCTCGGCCTCCGGTTCGGACGGCAGGATGATCAGTTCGTTGACCCACACCGTCAGCAGCGCCGTGACGGTGGCGAACGCGCCGACCAGCAAGTGAAAGCGCCGCCGCACGATCAGCGCAATCTCGACCGCGACGAACAGGCTGCCGGAAAAATAGGGGCTGGTGCTTGGATTGGTCACCACCAGCAGCGACAGGAACAGCAGCGCGTCCAGGCACACCACCGGCTTTCGCAGCCGCATCTCCATGACCCAGGATCGCGACGACAGCGTCAGCGCCGCCAGCGCGAGCAGCAGCATGGCCAGGACGATGATATTCTCGGCGCCTTCAGCCCATGATCGCGGCGTCGCGAAACCAAAGCTGACGACCGTATAAACGCTCGCCAGCACCAGCCGCGTCACATCCAGCATCCGCCACGGCCGAAGAGCAGACAGGGCGAAGGATCGCCGCCTGTTCAATGTCCGAATTAAATCGGCATGCCCGTGGATCACGCTGTCATAATCTCCCGGCCGTCAATCTATATTATAGGTTATATGACTTCAGCTAGGTAATCAGCCACGGGAAATAATAACAGCAAAGTGAACCTTCGAAGAAGTCACTATTAACGGTAGTTACCGTCCATCCAAACGTGCCGAGAGTTGCGACCCTCATACCTCACCCCGCGCCATGATTTTTCCAGCGTCTACACAGATCATTGCAGCCCGCTTATCATTGCGCAAGGCCAACGAGCAAACGCAGGGAAAGACCTCTCATTAATCGTTGCGATGACGAAACAAAATTTCAAAACCGCGTTCAGTTCGCCATTTCATTCATGGAAAAAGTCATAAACCTGCTGCGCCACTGCCTTTGAAACCCCCGGCGCCTTCAGCAAATCCTCCAAAGCCGCGCTCTTCACCGCCTTTGCCGTCCCAAAATGCATCAACAGCGCCTTCTTGCGGGAAGGGCCGATGCCCGGCACCTCATCCAGCGAACTGGTCGAGATCGCCTTGCTCCTCTTCTGCCGATGCGCCCCGATAGCGAAGCGATGCGCCTCGTCCCTCAGCCGCTGCAGGTAGAACAGGACCGGATGATTGATCGGAAAGCTGATCTCCCGCCCGTCCGGCATATGGAAGACCTCCCGTCCCTCCCGCCCGTGATGCGGCCCCTTGGCGATCCCGATCATGCAGATATCCTCGATCCCCATATCCTCCAGGATCGCCCGCGCCGCTGACAGCTGCCCCTTGCCGCCGTCGATCAACACCAGGTCGGGCCACTCCCCGCTGTCCCGAACCGGGTCCTCCCGCGCTGCTCGGCCAAAGCGCCGCTCGAACATCTCGCGCATCATCGCGAAATCATCGTTCGACGTTTCGGGGTTCTTCATGTTGAACTTGCGGTAGGCGCTCTTCCGGAAGCCTTCGGGCCCCGCCACCACCATCGCACCCAAAGCATGACTTCCCTGGATGTGGCTGTTGTCGTAAATCTCGATCCGGTCAGGCACGCCGTCCAGGCCGAAGGTTTCCACCATCTCCTCCAGCACCTTCGCCTGCGTCGTGGTTTCTGCAAGCCGCCGGTCCAGCGCCTCCACCGCATTGCGCTGCGCCTGCTTGATCAGCCGGGTCCGATCGCCGCGCTGGGGCACCTCGATCCGCACCTTGGCCCCAATCCGCTCGCCTAGAGCCTGCGCCATCAGTTCGCACTCCATCGGCGCCCGGTCGGACAGGATCAGCTTGGGCGGCGGCACCTCCTCATAAAATTGCGCCATGAAGCTCGCCAGCACCTCATCCTCCGCTACTTCAGCGGTATGAACAGGGAAGAAGCTGCGATGCCCCCAATTCTGCCCACCACGGATGAAGAAGGCTTGGATGCACATCGAGCCGCCCTTCGTCGCCAGCGCGAAGATATCGGCGTCCCCCAGCCCTTCGGCGTTGATCGCCTGGCTACCCTGGATGAACGTCAGCGCCTTCAGCCGGTCGCGCAGCATCGCGGCCTGCTCGAAATCCAGCGACTCAGAAGCCGACTGCATCGCCTCGCCCAGCTTCTTCTGCACGGCCGTCGATTTGCCACCCAGAAAGTCCTGCGCATCCCTCACCAGCTCTGCATAGCCAGCAGCGTCGATCCGGCCGACACAGGGAGCGGAGCAGCGCTTGATCTGAAACAGCAGACAGGGCCGCGACCGATTGGCAAAGAAGCTGTCGGTGCAACTCCGCAGCAGGAACAGCTTCTGCAGCGCATTGATCGTCCGCGTCACCGACCCGGCGCTGGCGAAGGGACCGTAATAACGCCCCTTATATTTCCGCGCGCCCCGATGCTTCTGAACGCGCGGAAAATCATGATCCTCCCGCAGAAGAATGAAGGGGAAGCTTTTGTCGTCACGCAGCAGCACATTATAGGGCGGGCGAAAGCGCTTGATCAGCTGCGCTTCCAGAAGCAACGCCTCAGCCTCGCTGTTGGTGGTAACGATCGTCATGGACCGGGTCTGCGCGACCATGCGCTGTAACCGCTTCGGCAACCGGTCAACCTGCGTATAATTGGCGACCCGATTTCGCAGCGCCCTCGCTTTCCCCACATAGAGAACGTCACCGCGAGCGTCCTGCATACGATAGACGCCGGGCCGCGTCGGCAAGGTTTTCAACGTCGTGCGGATCGCCTCCACCCCCGCTTCAATATCGGGAACTCCTGCTCCACGAACGGTGAAGCTGGCCTTGTCTTCGTGGAAACGGTCAGGGGACTGGGGACGCGACATGGATGCAGAGATAGCGGTGATGGAGGCAATCGCAATGCTCTACGCAACTGCGTCGGCGCTTCATCGGCCATTGAATCGGTCGCAGGATTTCCCACCTACCCAGCGCGACTCTCACCAACCTCGACGCAGCGCGACAGCAGCAGGCGTAGATCAGCAAAAAGGGACAGTAGATGGCCATCAAAGCCTATGGCGCCTATGCCGCCGACAAACCAGTCGAACCCATCGACATCGAACGCCGGCCGGTAGGACCGCATGACGTCCAAATCGCCATCGCCTATTGCGGCATCTGCCATTCCGACCTGCATCAGGTCCGCTCAGAATGGGCAGGAACGCTCTATCCTTGCGTACCTGGGCATGAAATCGTCGGCCATGTCACGGCAATCGGTGAGCATGTGACGAGCTTCAAACCCGGCGACACCGTCGGAGTCGGCTGTATGGTGGACAGCTGCCAGCATTGCGCGGCTTGTGAAGAGGGCCTTGAACAATATTGCGAGACGGGCTTTGTGGGCACCTATAATGGCCCGACACAAGATGCGCCGGGGCATACCCTCGGCGGTTATTCCCAAAGCATCGTCGTAAAGGACAAGTTCGTCCTGAAGATAAGCCACCCAGCCGATCAGCTCGCGGCTGTCGCGCCCTTGCTGTGCGCCGGCATCACCACTTATTCACCCCTTCGCCACTGGCAGGCTGGGCCTGGCAAGAAAGTGGGCATCGTCGGTATCGGTGGTCTGGGCCATATGGGCGTCAAGCTCGCCCACGCCATGGGTGCCCATGTGGTCGCCTTCACGACTTCCGAATCGAAGCGCCAGGACGCGCTCGACCTCGGCGCGCAGGAAGTCGTAGTTTCGCGCAATCCCGATGAAATGGCCGCACATGCGGGCAGCTTCGACTTCATCCTCAACACTGTCGCAGCGAGCCATAATCTCGACCAGTTCACCGCTTTGCTGAAGCGTGATGGGACAATGACGCTGGTCGGTGTACCAGAGCATCCGCATCCTTCTCCCAGCATCGGAATGCTGATCTTTGGACGCAAGTCGATCGCCGGATCACTCATCGGCGGCATCGCTGAAACCCAGGAGATGCTGGATTTTTGCGCTGAAAAAGGGATCGTCGCCGACATCGAGATGGTCGCGGCTCGCGACATCGAAGCCGCTTATGAGCGGATGCAGAAAAGCGACGTCAAATATCGCTTCGTCATCGACAGCACGACGCTCGCTGATTGACGTGCCCCCGGCTCTGCAGGATCGCCCCTGCGGAGCCATTAACGGCTTGCCCGATAGAAATGAAAAGGGCCGGCGCGGATCTCCGCACCGGCCCTTTTTCAGGGCGCCCTGCCTTCGAAAGCTCAGAAGCTCGGGCCAAGTCCCTTGATAGCGCTATCGACCAATTGCTTGTCCGCACTTGCGTCATGCTTCTGCGCGATCAGCGTCGCAGCGGCGCTCGTAGCCGCATTCACCGCCTTGGTACGGATACCGGCGATCGCCGCTCGTTCAGCCGCGCCGATCTTGTCTTCCGCCATCTTCTGACGCCGAGCAACCAGCGCGACCGCATTGGTCTTGGCGTCTTCGAGCAGCGTCGCCGCTTCGCTTTCAGCCGACTTGCGCATGGCATCCGCTTCACCAGCGGCAGCCGCCAGCTTCGCCTCATATTCCGACTTCAGCGCTTCGGCTTCAGCGCGCAACTTGGCGGCTTCAGCCAGCTGGCTCTTGATCTGGGCGATCCGGCCATCGAGCACGTTGCCGATCAGCGCGGGCACCTTCTTGATGAGGAGGATGACGATGAACACCGCCATCGCCAGGCTCACCCACGCGGTAGCATCCATGCCAACCGCCTTCGGGTCCGTGTGCGGAACAACGCCTTCATGAGCGACGGTGCCGACCGGCTCCATCCCTTCAGCGTGGATCGCATCGTCGATATGCGGAGGCGTACCTTCGCTATGCTGTGCTGCTGCCTCAGCCATGGGCCAGTGCCGCCTTTACTGCGTTGCGGGCTGCTTCGTCCGACGCCTGAACGCCGGAAATGCGGGCCACCATGTCGCGCGCCGCTTCGGCGGCGACGGTTTCAATCTCTGCCAACGCTGCCTGGCTGGCAGCCTGGATACGGGCTTCGGCAGCGCCGATCCGGCCGGCAATCTCTGCGTCCGCAGCGGCGAGCTGCGCCTCGGAAGCCTTGGCAGCCTCCGACTTGGCGCGAGCTAGCGTCGCCTGAGCCGCAGCCCGGCTTTCAGCATCGCGAGCGCGATAGTCCGCCTCTGCCTCGTCAGCGCGAGCGAAGGCAGCCTTGGCGGCGTCCAGATCACCAGTGATCTTCGCGTCGCGCGCGTCGGCCGTCGCCTGAACCTTGGGGACCATGCCCCGGCCGATGACGAAGAAGACAAAGCCGAACGTCAGCAGCATCCAGAAGATCTGCGACGCATAAGTTTCGGCGATTTGCGCGATTTGAGGCATTTTGGGTCCGTCCGATCAGGGCACCGTCAATTCATAGCGAGCGGACGGAACGGCGAAGGCCGCCCTGCCCGCTCGCCAAGCGGTTGTCAGGCCACGAACACCAGGATCATGGCGATAACGAACGCCAGCAGACCCAGAAGTTCGGCTGCGGCGAAACCGATGAACAGGCGGCCCTGCTGGCCGTCAGCGGCACCCGGATTGCGCAGCGCGCCTTCCAGGAACGATGCGAAGACGTTGCCCACACCGAGCGAAGCGAGACCCGCACCAATGGCGGCCAGGCCAGCACCGAGCAGCTTTGCGGCTTCTGCGTCCATGTCGTAAACTCCCTTTTCTAAACTTGTACAAATGGTTGGAGAAATAGCGGAAAACTTAGTGCAGGTTCTCGGCGTCGTTCAGATAGACCGAGGTCAGCAGCGCGAACACATAGGCCTGGATCACCGCGACCAGCACTTCCAGCGCGCTGATGCCGATCATCAGGATGAAGCTCGCCGAACCGACCGTCAGGCCGTAGCCGACGCCAGCGTTCGAGCTGTTGATGACGAAGCCGGCCAGCACCTTCAGCAGGACGTGCCCGGCGGTCATGGCAACGAACAGTCGTAGCCCCAGGCTGAACGGCCGCACCATGAAGGACACCAGTTCGATCGGGAAGATCACCGGAATCATCGGCAGCGGCGTGCCATGGGGCACGAACAGCGAGAAGAAGTGCAGCCCATGCTTCCAGAAACCGACGATCAACACGATCGAGAAGCTCAGGATAGCCAGCACCCCGGTCGCCGTGAAATGGCTGGTGAAGGTGAAGGGATGAAGGCCGATCAGGCCAAGCGGAAGCAGGCCCAGCAGGTTCGCCAGCAGAATGAACATGAACAGCGAGAAGACATAAGGAATATACTTCTTGCCGCCTTCGCCCACATTGGCGATCAACAGGCTCTTTATGAAGCCCGTCATATATTCGACGGCCATCTGCCAGCGGCCCGGGACCAGTTCGCGCTTCAGGCCGCCGATCACGAAGATCCACAGCACCACAGCAGCAGCCACCATGTAGAGCGCGCTGTTGGTGAAGGCGATGTTAAAGCCGCCGAGCGACAAGTGATCCGTACCGAACAGCGGTTCGATCGCAAACTGGTGCATCGGATCGATTTTGCCGGATTCTGCCACGTTGACCCCTGTAACGTCTGGTATTCGGACTAAGATAAAAGCGCCCCTATTCGCCGGGACGCTTCTTCGTCGTCAATCTGATGATGTTCCTGAACGCGACCACGATCCCGAGACCGAGAAACGCAAGCAGGAGCCATGGGGATGTCCGCAGAAAGTAGTCCAAAGTCCCACCAACCACGGCACCGCCAGCAAGACCCCCGATCAATTCGGCGAGAACCCTGTTGCCCAGGCGCGATCCATCGTCGGCCTGCTGCTTCGTGGTCCCCTGCCTGACCTGTTCGGCTCGTTCGGCCTTTGCGATCCGCTCCTCAAGAGAAGTGATCCGCGCGTCCTCATCCGCCGGGTCTTGCCCAGGTACATCCGCTGCCATGGCCATTCCTTTCCGTTCAGGCAGATAAGCCAACGTCAGGCGGCATGGCGCGTGCGGCTGCACCCGTCAAGGCGCGGCCCGTTTAGAAAGGGCTTTCGGGATAGTCAACCGTAGTTGGCACCAGAATCACCCTGCCGCACGAAGCAGGGAAAAAACTCCGCCAAAGAACGAAAATCTATCCCGCAGTCGCGCAATAGCTGGGAAGCGAAATCGGCCCTGCGCCCTTGGTCTGCCAAGGTCCTGCGCCCACACGATAGACCTGCCCCTGCTTTACCCGGCTGCTCAGCGTCTGGCATCCCGTCGCGGCGGCAACATCCTGCACGGTCACTCCGCGCTTGCTGGCAAGGTCGGTATAGGCGGCGCGGCGCTTGATGTTGATCGATTCGACTTCCGCTCGCACGGCTGCGCTCACCGAACCTGCGATGCCGAGATAGCCGTCCGCCTGTTCACCAACCGCGCCTTCCGCGATAGCGGAGGCGACGGCGCCTGATTGCGCACGGGCCGGAGCGCTCACCACCAATCCGGTAGCGAGGGCAAAAACCGCGCCTGCGGCGATCATCAAAAACTTGCGTGTCATTGCGGGAACAACTCCGGGTTATTCTGAATGAGGTCCTTCGCATCGCGCTGAAGGCGGACCACCACTTCCTGCTGCACTTTCACATTCAGGTTGATTTCGATCGGCTTGTCCGGCGCCTTCACCTGGATGCAGCCCGGGAGGGCTAAACCGGCGAAACCCGCCGCCAAGATCGCTTGTCTCTTCATTTCTGCTCCCTGTTTCCCACAGTGTCGCTTTCCGCAGGCTTAACTGCAATCCCCTCGCGAATCTTCTCCTGCATCTGGTCGCCTATGCTGTTCTGGATCAGGGTCGTCGGATCGATGAAGGACTTGGCCGTGCCAAGCAGTCCACGGAAGGGCGCGGTGATGCGAACATTGAAGATAAACGGCAGGCCGGTCAGATTTCGCGCCATGCCCGCAGGCGCGTCGCCCAGTTTGCCGCGATTGACGCCGTTGAACACGACATTGGTCACCATTTCGCCATCCAGCGCACCGTCCATCAAAAGGGTGAGGCATTTATACTGCAGATTCTTGAGTGCGTCGAAGGCAAGCCGTCCCATCGCCCCCAACTGCTCGTTCGAAACGGGGCCGACATAGGACAGCGTACCCGATTGGCGCGCCGGATCGCAGGGAATCGTCGGCAACACGCCTTCCGGCATGATCAGGGGCGGCATTCCTTGCTGCCTCGCGACCAGCACGCCACCTGCCACGCGCCCGCCCTGGGCGTTGAAGATCAACGGCATGATCCCGTCGAACGTCCCGGTGGCAGAGATGTTTTCAAGCTCCATCGTTTGGATGAAAGCGCCCGCGTCGAGCCCTATGACACGGAACGTCAGATACCGATCCACATCAGCGCTGAAGTCCATCGTGGTGGGAAGAAGGACCAACTGGCCGCCGGAGAAGGGCCAGCCTCCACCTTCAATATGTACCTTCTGCCCCGGTTCGATCCGGTAGCGCACGATGCCGTCCCGCACTTCCACACCGGGATTGACCATTTTTATCCGGACTTCCTGCCCAGGCGCGCTGACCAGCCCCAGCAAGTCGGTGAAGCGCAATTCGCCGGACAGACCTTCGACCGGACCAAAAACGGCGGCCAGATTGGCATTATCGGTACGGAACAGGCCGTCGCTCGTGACTCTCGTACCGTCCCAACGGATATGTCCTTGGCCAGTAACAGTGGCGTTGACATTGGCGACGACACCAAGCGCCAACCGCGTCACGTCTTCAGGCTGCAGCGTGGGGCCAAAGACGAGTCCGGGCACGGCCAAGTCGGCCTTGCCCCTTCCGGATCCCAGATCATGAACGACGTCGGCGCGAGCTACCACCGCATCATTGCGCGGCGCGCGCAGCGTTCCGGTAGCCGCAATCTTCCCATTCCGCAGGCTGAGCGCGAAGTCAGGAACCCTCAGGCGTTCGAACCGCCCAGGCGTTTGCGCGTCCCGCACCATGATTCCAGCTGCCAGCTTCAGCGTTCCCGCAGCGAAACTCCACTCTCCCGCGCCATCTTCCACGATCAGCGGAACATTGCCGATCTTGCCGCCTGCGCCTGTGATCCTGCCGTTCAGGCCCTGCTCCGCGCTCTTGCCTACCAGCGTCTGCGCCGTGAGCCGAACCGGCGACTCCTCGGCTCCAATCGCCAATTCAGCGTGCGTCAGGGCGAAGCCCTCTTGTCCCAAAGCGACTCGCGCACGATCGGCGGACAACCGCATGGGGCTTTGACCACTGCGGCCCCGCAGATCGAGGCCACGAATCTCCGCGCCCGCCCGTACTCCCGCTGGGCCAGCTGCGAACAGGGCGCCGTTGCCAATAGGGCATAGCGTCTGCCTCGTCCGTCCTATCGAGAAACTGCCATAGCGCGCCTCCTCCAGCGCCAGCGGCATGCAGCGGCGGTTGATCGCGATCGCGCCGTTCGCGCTCATCTGTCCCTCTATCGGCGCTACCAGCCCGCGCAGCCGCCCGCCAGGCAGAGGACCATCCAGCCTGACGGTCGTTGTAAAACGCGTATCGCCTTGCGGCCCAGCAATGAACCGGACCGGCTCGAGCGCCAGTCGGGCATCGCCAGCTGCATAGGGATCGAGAAACAGCTGTCCGCCAAACCCGCCGCCAGGCCGCCGCGCCAGTCGGAGAGCGCCGCTCGGCAACCCGCCGCCCCCGGTAGTTACTGCCCCATCCAGCGCCCAGTCGATCGCAGCGCGCCCTCTCCCCGGCCAGGCGATGGTCACATGTCCGTCGCCAGGGATCATCACCCGGGCACCGCTCCGCGCCTCAAAGTGCGTACCGGTGAGCACCATGCTACCGCCCTTGCCGCGCTGCGAAAAGGCGAGGTTCGTTTGCAGAACATTATCCTCACCCGCCCGACGGACTGCGTCCGCGAGCCGAGCGGCCAGGGGCGCGACCGGAGTGCCCGCAGCCGACTGCCTCAACCCCGCCAGCGGATCACGCCCCGCAAGCCGCAACTGATGCGCTGAAAGCCGCCCTTGCGCCTCGGCTTCACCCTTGCCGATCTTCCATCCACCAACGATCTCTGACGGGCCCGTCAGAGCGCCGCCCAAGGAAAGTGCAGCGGCATTGATCCTGGCGCGCCCGGAGGTCCCCTCTGCGCTGCCATCAAACTCTATCCGTCCCGACGGCTTGGCGAGTACGGCGCCATTTGACTTCATAGCTTCGCCCGCCAGATCGACATGGCCGTTCCACCGATCGAGCGCCTTGCCGAGCCACAGGTCCAGATCGGCCTTAGGTTTTGCGATAGCCGTGGCGCTTCCGGGACATCCAAAAGCGGTCGCTCGCGCAGGACCGGAAAGATGCGGCCTTTCATTCCGGATCGCAACGTCAAGTAAGGCGGTCATGCCTGCCATGCTGCATCCCGCAAAAGTAGCGCGCGGCATGGCGGTGGCGACACGCCCGTTGAAGCCCGACCGCAGATTGCCTTTTCCATCGATCTGCATACCGACCACGCCAGCATCCGTGTCGAGCCGTATCCGCGCATCATTCAACGCCATTCTGATGTCGGGCAGGCTGAATGGCGCCTTGGATTCAGGGTCGCGGAACTTGTCCAGTTCGCCGAGGCGAAGCACGCCGTTCCGGTAAGAGCCACGCAGGCGGACGCCGCCCGCCCTTACCGCTGCCACATGCGGAGAAAGACCGGTGAAGGCGAGGTCCACCTCCACCCACCGCGCGGTCAGGTCAGGGTTGGCCGGATCACCAAAAATGATATTTTCGATTCGCTGAGTGCGAAGGCCAACCTCCTTCAGGTCATAGCTCGCCTGCACACCGCGCCGGTTCATCTCCCGGCCAAGGAAATTCTCCGCGATCGGAGCACGCTGAGTCCACAATGCCACCAGGATCAGCGCCAGGGAGCCGGTCCCCACGCCTAGCCAGCGTAGCCAGCCGCGGCGAGATTCCTCTTCGCCGTCCTCAACTTCCATGCTTATCGCCAACCCCGGCTATCACCATTGATCCGTAACGCCTGCATAACGTCCCAGCGCCCTTAAATATCCTTGCCCCGCATTTGCGCAACGCATAGGTCGTTCTCTCTGAACGGGGGATGATAAGGCTTTGGCGGACAGGGATGTTGCGGTCAGCCATGACGGCGTGGGTCATCGCGCACGGCTGCGGCAGAAACTGGCGGACAGCGGCGGCGATGCGCTGCACGATCATGAATTGATCGAATATCTGCTCGCCCTGGCCATCCCTCGGCGAGACACCAAGCCGTTGGCCAAGGCGCTGCTGCGGGAATTTGGCGGCATCGGCGGCCTCATGACCGCCGATTGGCAGGCGATCGGGCGGGTACCCGGCATGGGCGACACTAGTATAGCGGCGGTCAAGATCGTCCACGCTACACTGCTTCGGATGCTCAAGAACGAAGTGGCGCAAAGGCCGGTGCTCGCCAGTTGGCAGGCGTTGCTCGATTATCTCCGGGCAGACATGGCCTATCTCTCTGTGGAGCGCGTTCGCGTCCTCCACCTCAACAGCCGGAACATGCTGATCCGCGACGAACATATGGGCGACGGATCGATCGATCAGGCCGCCATCTACACGCGCGAAGTCATCCGCCGCGCGATCGATCTAGGGTCGTCAGCCCTGATCCTGGTGCATAATCATCCGAGCGGCTCGCCCGAGCCCAGCCGCCAGGACATAGAGATTACGCGCCAGATCGCCGAAGCGGGCAAGCGCCTCAGCATCGCCGTACATGATCACATCATCATAGGATCACAGGGACATAGCAGCCTGCGGGCGATGGGATTGCTATAAAACCCGGAACGGGGCGCGCCCGACAATCGTCATACTGAACAAACCGAGCCTGACGGCGACATTCCTCAGCCCACGAACCCCACCGACAAGAACTCCGGCACCGGCCCGTTCCAGCCCTCGTCCGGACCTTCGTCGGTCGGTTCTGGACGACGCGGCCGCGCACTGTTGGCGTCCTGACGGGCCGAGCGCGGCTCTTCCCGCCGCCGGTCGTCGCGCCGCTTGTCGAACTTCCGCTCTGCCTTTCGTTCGCCTTCCGCCCGGCGAGGCTCTTCCGCCTTCGCCGCCGGAGCAGCAGCCGCCGGTGCGTCGATCGTCTCGATCTTCTGCCCGATCAGCTTCTGGATATTGTCGATCGCCTCCGCATCCTCGGAGGTGACGAAGGTGTAGGCGACACCCTTCGCTCCCGCACGCCCGGTTCGGCCGATGCGATGGACATAATCATCGGGATGCCAGGGCGCGTCGAAGTTGAACACATGGCTGACGCCCTTGATGTCCAGCCCTCGGGCGGCGACGTCCGACGCCACCAGGATGTTCACCGTGCCTGCCCGGAAGCGCTCGAGCTCCGCGATGCGCGCCGACTGGTCGATGTCGCCATGGATCTCACCGGACTTGAAACCGTGACGCTGCAGGCTCTTGTTCAGCTCCCGCACCGTTGTCTTGCGATTGCAGAAGATGACGGCGCTCTGCACCTCTTCGCCATCCAGCATCGCCCGCAGCGCCTCGCGCTTCTTGCGCGAATCCACTTTCACGAGGCGCTGCGTGATGTTGGTGGACGCGGTCGCCGGACGAGCGACCTCGATCGACTTGGGATTGCTGAGAAAACGATCCGCCAGCTTTTTGATCGGCGCGGGCATGGTCGCGGAAAAGAGCAGCGTCTGCCGCTGCGAAGGCAGCTTGGTGCAGATTTCCTCAATGTCCGGGATGAAGCCCATGTCGAGCATCCGGTCGGCCTCGTCGATGACCAGCATCGAACAGCCGTTCAGCAATATCTTGCCGCGCTGAAACAGGTCCATCAGGCGGCCCGGCGTCGCGATCAGCACATCGACGCCCTTCTCCAGCGCCTTCAACTGATCGCCCATCTGCACGCCACCGATCAGCAGTGCCATGTTGAGCTTGTGATATTTGCCGTATTTCTCGAAATTCTCAGCGACCTGAGCGGCCAGTTCGCGGGTCGGCTCCAGGATCAACGATCGCGGCATCAGCGCGCGAGCCCGGCCGTGCGCCAGAATATCGATCATCGGCAGCACAAAGCTGGCTGTTTTGCCCGTCCCCGTCTGAGCGATGCCGATAATGTCCTTCATCATCAGCACCGGGGGGATCGCCTGCGCCTGAATTGGCGTGGGCGTGTCATATCCGGCCTCGTTGACGGCCTTCAATAATTCATCGGAAAGGCCGAGATCGGCAAAAGTCATTCAGTTGTCCGGGACACAGAGGCTATCCGCAGCATGTCGAAACGCGTCGGAAATCGCGCGCGCCTTGCTGAAATATCGCGATCTTGTCAAGAAAATCGCGCATCAAGGGCGTTTCAAAGAAGCCTTAATCGTCGGGCTCAGCCTCTTCCAATCGCCTGAAACTGCCTATGACGCAGCTTAGCCCGCTACGCGCCTGCAACTCATCGCGTCCCGAACATAATGACCCATCATCATCCGGCTCAACATAGAAACCAGAATAGAAACCCATAGAACTGCAACCGCGCTCCAGTCGTGCGCGATAGCGATGATTGTCCGCCAGCAGGAGATCGACGCCATTCTCCACCACCACGCTGGCGGAGCGAATCGAACGAAGCGCAATGCAGCGCGGCCCCTTCTTTTCCTTCCAGGCCCGTCCGGCTTGCGGCGCAATGCGTGCGGGCGCCTTACCCTTCTTCGCCATCGGGACGCGGATGATGACCCGTTGCTCAATCGTCATCTGCGCCAGCTGCACGGGTTCCCCATGCGGCGCGACGAGAAGCAGCAGGACGGAATGAAGCAAATCGAACCCCTTTTGGGGCGGCACGCTATGGGCCGGTGGTTGAACCGTCGATGAATTCCGGGGCATAGCATCGTCCCATGATAGGACAAGAGATCATCGGCCGGTTCGAAGCGCTGCTCGGGCCCAAGGGCGTCATCACCGACCCGGATGACATCGCCCCATGGCTCACTGACTGGCGCGAACGCTTCCACGGCGATGCCGCCGCCATATTGCAGCCTGTCAGCACAGAGGAAGTCGCCGCCATCGTCACCCTTGCTGGCGAGCTCGGCGTACCTCTGGTGCCACAGGGCGGCAATACATCGATGGTCGGAGGAGCGACTCCGCCTGCGGACGGATCAGCGTTGATTCTCTCGCTGCGCCGGATGAACCGCATTCGCACCCTTTCGCCGGACGACAACCTCGCCATATGTGAGGCAGGCGTCATCCTTTCCACCCTTCACGACGCGGCCGAAGCCGCGGGCCGCCGCTTCCCGCTGAGCCTTGGCGCCAAGGGATCTGCAACAATCGGCGGCCTGGTATCGACCAATGCAGGCGGCACGCAGGTCCTGCGCCACGGCACCATGCGCGCGCTGGTGGAGGGTCTTGAGGTTGTCCTTCCAGATGGCAGCATTTTCCATGGCCTCGATGCGCTCAAGAAAGACAATCGCGGTTACGACATCAAACAATTGCTGATCGGCGCAGAAGGGACACTGGGCATCGTAACCGCTGCCTCGCTGCGCCTCGTTCCGGCCATCGCAGCGCGAGCGGTAGGATGGGTGGGCGTTCGATCCCCAGCCGACGCACTCGCCCTCCTCCGCCTCGCCGAAGCTCGGCTGGGCGACAGCGTCGAAGCGTTCGAGATCATCGCAGACGATGGGCTGGGCCATGTCCTCTCGCACATTCCTGGCACCCGCTGCCCGATCGAGACACGAACGCCCTGGCATGTCCTCATCGAAGTTGACCATGCAGACCTCTCCGATCCCAGCCCTGCCGAGCGGCTTGAACAGGCGCTGGCGGAGGCTCTGGAGCAAGGTCTCGCCATGGATGCGGCCATCGCCGCTAATGATGCGCAAGCCGAAGCCTTTTGGCGCATACGCGAATCCCTTTCAGAGTCGGAGCGCGCCCAGGGGCCGGCTCTGCAATATGATATCAGCGTACCTGTAGCCCGCATGCCCGCCTTCATGGTCGATGCCGCCGCGGCAGCCGAGCGCGTATTTCCGGGCACCACAGCTTCCTCCTTCGGGCATCTGGGGGATGGCAATGTCCACTTCCATGTCCGCGCGCCAAAGGACACAAAGGATGGCCCGGCCTGGATCGCCGCCGAAGGCCAGGCCATCAACGCCTTTGTGCATGACGCAGTGGTCGCCGCAGGCGGCTCCATCTCAGCTGAACATGGAATTGGTCAGATGAAGCGGGCGGAGCTTGGTCGGCTCGCCAGCCCAGCGCGGCTACACGCCCTTCGCGCCATCAAGGCAGCCTTCGATCCACAGGGCCTCATGAACCCCGGCAAGCTGATCCCTGGCCCGGATGAAGCATAGCATGGGAGGCCGTCCCATGACGGGCCGACAAAGCGATTGCCTCGCCTCCCCAACGTCTTTATCGCCCTCATCCAGTTTTTAGGAAAGGCAGCGCCTACGCATGCGCTGCTTTTGACAGAATGGAACAGCATCATGGCTAGCGCGCCCGCGAACAATCTTCCCGTATTCTACAACGACCTGCTGCCGCTCAGCAGCGTTGATCATGCGAGCTACCGCAGCCGTACGGTGGAATCGGCGCCTTTCCTTACCAAGCAGCATGCCGTTCCGCTCACGGTCGATGAATTTGTCGCCGCGCAGCGCTTCGTCCCGATCATCTTTTCCGCTGGCGATGAAGCGGTGCCCTTGGCGCTGATGGGCCTTAACGAAGGCGTAAACACCTTTGTCGACGACGAAGGGAAGCTGCGCGGTCCCGCCTATGTGCCTGCCTATGTCCGCCGCTATCCCTGGATGCTGGCGAAGCTGCGTCCCGACAGCGACGAACTCTCGCTCTGTTTCGATCCCACCAGCGAGGCGGTCGGCGAGTTCGAGGAAGGCCAGCCGCTGTTTGAAGATGGCAAACCCACTGAACTGACCCAGGGCGTTCTCAAATTCTGCGAGGATTTTGAGCAGGCTGCTGCGCGCACCGGTCAGTTCATGAAGGACCTTAAGGAACTCGACCTGCTGATGGACGGCGAAGTCGCCATTCAGGTTCCCGGCACCGAACAGCCCTTCGTCTATCGTGGTTTCCGCATGGTCAACGAGGAAAAGCTGCGTGACATGCGCGGCGACCAGCTCCGCAAGATCAGCCAGAACGGCATGCTGCCCTTGATCTACGCGCATCTCTTCTCGCTGCAATTGATGCGCGAAGTGTTCGAGTCTCAGGTGGCGCAGGGTAAGGGGCCGATTTCCGTCCCAGCCGCGCCTCAGCCTGCCGACGCCTGAACTAAGAAAGTTGATCTATATCAACATGATGTCGAAAAGGTTTTTCCCTGCCACTTGAAAGTGGGAGAGACCTTCTTTATCTTCCGAACATACGGCGCACCTGCCCCCCTTTCGGGTGTGTCGTATGGGCGCCTCCCCCTTTGGAGGCGTCTCCTCCCTGAACCTTGGCCACCCCATGTTAAACATGGGGTGGTTTTTTATGGCCTCAATTGCGCCTGCGGTTTCACTTGACGCCCGACGGGCACCCTCCTAAATGCGACCGCCTGCCAGCCGCCAATGCGGCAGCGGCCCCTTCGTCTAGCGGTCAGGACGCGGCCCTCTCACGGCTGAAACACGGGTTCGATTCCCGTAGGGGTCACCAGCGGTCCGGGCGGGACCACCTCACATTACCTGATCAGCACAGACACCCACCAGCCAGGCAACGCCGCCAGCGCCAAACAGGTGCCCAACGGTACGCGAGTCGTTCGATCAATCGATTTGCCAGCGGCAATGCTGGCCACCACAGCAACGAGGCCGAGGCTCGCGGCCATCAGCAGGATGAACGGCAAAGCCTGCCATCCAAACCATGCGCCCAATGCGCTCATCAGCTTGGCGTCGCCCAATCCCAAGCCCTCCCGACCTCGAGTCGCGCGATAGATGAGCGCTACCGCCCCCAATCCCACATAGCCGGCCGCGGCCCCAATCACTCGATCAGCCAGCGCCAGATCCGTAACCCAAAGACCGAGGGTCAGCCCAAGGAAAATCAGCGGCAGCGTCAAAGCGTCGGGCAACCAGAAGTGCCGCCAGTCGAGCACCGCCAGCGTCAGCAACAGCCAGCCGAGCAGAGCCCAACCCGCACCGGCCAGACCAGGCGCCGCCCCGCATGCAAGCGCGCCGACTATCGCACACCCTGCCTCCATGCGTCCGTGGAGCGGATCGATCGCCGCGCCGCAGGTCCGGCAGCGCCCGCCAAGCATCAGCCCACTCAACATCGGGATCAGATCAAGGACGCCCAGCACCCGGCCGCAGCCATCGCAAGCAGACCGCCCGCTCGCTACCCCGCGCCCCTCTGGCCAACGCAGCACCAGCGTCCCCAGGAAGCTGCCCGCGATCGCGCCTGCCATGCCGCCCAGCAGGGCCCAGAGCGGATCGATCACAATGTCCCTTCGACCTTCAGCAGCCGCCCACCGCCCGCACCGGCGAAACCCGCCTTCGCCAGCGCATCGGCCAGGACAGCGTCAGCCGTCTCGACCCGCATCTCCGCGACGTAGCGGCCCGAACGCCAAATCCGCAGATTGACCTTCTCCAGCCCCGATTGACTGACCAATGGCAACAGCAGCGCCTCGCCGTCGCAACTCACGGTGCCCGACAGCCCCTGCGACAGGTTCAGGCCCGGAAACTGCCCGGCCATCTGCGCACGCACACGCCCTTCGGCATGACCGCAGCGATCGCCGGAGAAATAAGCGGTGACATCCTCCATGATCAGGCTACCGATCGGTAGCGGCGCGAAGCTGCGCCCCAGCGGCACAGTGCCGGTCACATCATCGATGCCGACACGCCCCACACCGACTGTCAAAGCCCCGCTCAGATCATCCGCAGCGCCCTGCTCCCGCCAGACATCGATGCGCGCCCGCCCCATCAGCAACGAAATCGGGGAAAGCGCCGCGCGTACGGACCCAACCGGCATCGTGCCCAGCATCAGCTGATCGATGCGCCCGCTCCAGATCGAACCGCGCACATCCCGCGCAGCCACCCCGACCCGCTCCAATCCCGTCAGCCCGAGCGCGATCCGCATCGGCATGAACAGGATCAGTCCGAACGCGAACAGCAGGATCAGGGCGATGCGCGTCCGGCGCGACAGTCGAAGCTTCATCACAGCCCCGCTCCCCGCACCAACACCGCCTGCATCGAAACGCTGCCAGCAGTTGGCGAGGGCCGCGCGCTCATCGTTTCGACGCGCACGCCCTGCGCCTCCAGAGCGGCGAGCCATGAAAAGAGCGCGACCGGCCTTACCGACGCCATCGCAATCTCCATACGCCCTTCCCCCTGCGCCTGCGCCCGCTCCAGCGTCAGACCGGCCTCACCAGCGCTCTGCCCGACAAGCTGGTCGAGGCTCGCCCCCACAGCTCCGCTGCCGGTCGCGCGCGGCAGCGTCTTGAGCAGCTTGACCTTTGCCCTCAGCGCTGCGTTACGATCCGTCGCCTCGATGAGCGCGTCATGCGCCGACCGCTGGGCCGACACCAGCGGCCGCATGATGCCCAGCCAGAGTACAACCACCGCCAGCAGGGCGAACATCACCCCCAGCATCCATTGCTCGCGCGACGACCGCTCGGCCCAAAGTTTCTGCAAAGCTTCCATCATGACCGCACCGTGATGTCCGCCAGCGCCCGCCCGCCCGTATCTTGCGAGGGCGTCGCCGTGATGGTGAAGCCGGCACCCTGAAGCGCCAGCAGCACAGCATTGATTTCCTCCACCCTGGCCCCGGCCAGCGTCGCCCGGATCATCCCGTCCGGATCGCGGGAAAGCGCCATCAGCGACACCGCCGGCGCATCCTGCAATGCGCTGAGCAGCGCCGCGACAGGCGCCGTAAAGGCATAGGCGCCTGCTCCCCGCGCCGCCAACTGGCGCTCGATCTCCGCCTCCGCCTGATCAAGATCGGCTGCCCCCGGAACCACCTGACGCGCCAGCGCCAGGCTTTCCGCATCCAGCTTGCTCGCCGCCACATGCTGCCGCACCACCCCGATCAGCGCGATCAGCAGGCTCGCCAGCAGGATGAGCGAACTCCACAGGAGGATGCGTGCGATCGTGCCTTTGTCGGCAGTCCGGCGCACGCGCTTGGCGAAATCGCCCTGCCGCATGTCAATCGGGGGTCGTTCCAACGCCGCGACTGCCTGTTCGGCGATCTGATCCGGCGAAACCGGCTCCACCATCGCATCAGTCGGCAGGACCAACGCCAGATCGCCCGAAAGGGCAATGTCCTTTCCCCTGAGCAGCAGTTCGCCGCCAAGCTCCCCCTGCGCCACGCCTTCTATCGGCTCTGGCAGCAACAAAGGCGCAGGCACGATGATGTCGGGATCCAGGCCATGATGCTGCGCCCAAAGCAGCCAGTGCTGCATGTCGCTTCGCGCCGCCACCGCAACGACGTGGGGTAGAGCCGGGTCGTCATTCTCGTTCGCCGCCGCGAAGAGCTGATCGGCAGGAACGATAGTCCCTCCCAACGCCGCCAGCCGCGCCGCCGCCCGTCCTTGCCTCGGCGCAAGCTCCGGATAATCGGACCAATGCAGCGTAACCATGGCCGCAGGCGGCACCAGCATAACTACCGTGTCAGCAGGCAAAGCCGTCAACCCGCAGGCCGCAAGCCAGTTGGTCCCGATCCCCGACTGCGCCACCACGCCATCGGCAACGCGCATCCATATCGGCTCGCCCTGCTCGGGCAGCGCCACGATCAAGCCATCTCGCACGCTCATGCGCCGCTTCCCCAGTTGCGGCGGATCAACAGCGCCGGGCTCTGCCGGGCATCGATCAGCGCCCGTTCGACAACCTGCGTCCCCCCAACATCCACCGTCACTTCCACCCCGAAAAATCCCGTCGTCAACTTGACCTGATTGGCCGCTTCCTCAAGTGGGTTGATGCCTTGGGCAGCAAGCGGCGCCCAGAATTGCACCGTGCTGCCGTACCCCTCGGCCGGACGCTGCGCCAGCAATTGCCGCGCCTGCGCCACGCTCACCTGCCCCTGCAACAGCATCGCGAACAACACCGCCTGATCGGGCAGAAGCGTGTTTATATTGATCGGCGACAAATCCGCGGTCGGCAGCGCGCAGATCCATGGCCGCACCAGACCATAAATGGCGGGCGTCACGCCATGAACCGCCCGCAATTCGCTCGCGTCGATCATGAAGCGGTTGGCGGCGCGATAGGGCAGCGCCGCCTGTGCATAGGTCTCATCCTCTGCCCCGCCGGGCTGCGGCACGCTGTCGCTGTCGATCCAGTCGCCGAGTGACGCCGCCGCCACCTGCGCCTGCCGGGCATCGACACCCAGCGTCTGCAGCAGGGCCTGGAATTGCGAGATGCCGACCGGCCGGACTTTCAGATTTGCCTCATTCTCACCGGCCACCACGCTGTTGAGATTGAAGCAATTGCCACCATCCGTCACCCGCGCAACTGCAACCCCGGCCGGAACGGCGACAGGCTGGGGCGTTCCCATCCAATTGCCCGCGAGCGTGGTCTTGCCCGGATTGGCCGAAACCAGATCGCCGATCCGCAGGCGCGCAATCTCCACGCCCGCGTCGGCAAAAGCACGGGCTTGATCGACCGCGCCGCCGTTGCCCGTCATCCGCGTCGCCAACGCCAGCCGCTCCAGCGCTGTCGAGGCCACAACGGCCATCACCGCCACCAGCAACAGCACCGTCAGCAGAGCCGCGCCCCGCTCACCGGCTTTTCGGGGATCAGCCATTGGCCGCTTCCTCCTGCAGCTTTTCCGCAGGCCCGGGGCCCACCATGAAGCGCAGCGTCACCGCCGGCTCACCCGTGCGACTCACCGTTACCTCCACCGCGCGGGGCATCAGGTCCGGCTGGGTTGGCGTCCATTCATCCCGCCACTCACCTTGCGCATCGCGGAAACGCAGGGCGACATCATCGACATTCTCCAGCAAGGCAGCCGGTTCATCGCCCGCTATCCCATCCACTTGCGCATAGGTCCGCCGCTCCAACCGGCCCTGCCGCACCCAATATTCAACCTTCTGAAGCGACGGCCGAGGCAGGTCGCCAAGATTGTCCCACCCGCCCCGGACAAACTGCAGGACGGGTACGGCCTCTCCCTCCCGATGCGACCAGAAAGCGGGCGCCAAAGTCCCCGCTTCGGTGCGACTGATGCGCGGCACCGCTTGACCAAGATCGGCCGCCAAAGCCCCGCCAGCGCGCTGCACGGCCGCCATATCGTCGAGCCGCGTCTTGATCTGCGCTTGCGCCGACACGCTGTTGCCCAGCAGAAGCACGCCGGCCGCCGCCAGCATCGCAAAGATCATCAACGCGACCAGCAGCTCGATCAACGTGAAGCCGTTCTCCCGACATTCGCTTGTTTCGAGCGAAGCCTTTCCTGAGCATCGCTGAAGGGTCGAGAAGCAAGATTCATCCGTGCTCCGCTTCTCACATGACTGAAGCGATTCCCCCATCACTGCACCACCCGCACGAAGCTCAGCACCACCGGCGAAGCGCCACCCTGCCCATCGACAGTCAGGTTGACCTGCAGCAGTCGCTTGTCGTCCATGGTGCGAACTTCGCGGCTCCAATGCCAGCGCCGTCCTCCATTATCGACCTCTCCCTGCTCGCTCCCCAGCGAGGGCGGCGCCGGATCGGTCTGCACCTCCACCATCAGGTTCCGTGCAACGATCTGCCCCAACGCCTTGCTGTCCAGGTCCGCGGCCGTCCGCAACGTCACCCCCTGCAAGCGGACGAGCGCCAATGCGGCCAGGCTGAATACGGCCAGCGCCACCAGCATCTCCAGCAGGGTAAAGCCCCTCTCTGCTGGACGCGAGGATGGCGGAGAAGCGCCTTCAGCCACCGACCATGACCTTTCCGGCCATATCCACCGTCACCGCCACCCGTTCGGCTTCGCGCGCCAGCGTCACGGTCATGGCGTCTGTCGGCAGGCCCGTACCATCGAAGCCGATCTGCTGCCGCCCGTCCTTGCCGACCAGCGCGCGGGTACCCGCCTTCCAGTTGGCCGTGACGAACGGCTTTTCTTCCAACGCGACCCATTGCGCCCCTTCCCGGCGTTGGAAGCCATAGCCCGACGCCGACACCCACACCCCCATGGGACGGGCCGTCACGACCGCTTCGTCGCGCGCGGCGGCAACGCGCGCGGCAAAGCGGTCGGCATCCTCAATCACGCGGCCGCGAGGGTCCGGCATGGCGAGAATGACGGCGGCCGAAATAAAGCCGATGATCGTCAGCACGACCATCAGCTCGATCAAGATAAAGCCGCGCTCGCCGACGCTCTGCCTCTCCGGTGAGGCGACTCCCTGGAGCCCGGCGCAGCGCTTCGCCTCAAAGTTCGCTAGAATAGACATCGGCATTTTCATTGTCGCCGCCCGGCTGACCGTCCGCGCCCAAAGAGCTGATGTCAAACGCACCCTTCCGGCCCGGCACTGCATAGCTATAGGGCCTGCCCCACGGATCATCGGGCAGCTTCTTGATGTAACCGCCACGCCGGTAGCGCTGCGGCTGCGGCAAGGAAGCGGGCGGGCTGATCAACGCCTGCAGCCCGTCGGTCGCCGACGGATAAGCCAGATTGTCGAGCCGATATTGCTCCAGCGCCTGCTCGATGGTCGCGATGTCCGCCTTCGCCTTCTCCACCCGCGCGGTGTCAGTGGCGGGGATCACGTTGATCGCCACGATCGTCGCCAGCAGGCCGATGATGACGATGACGACCATCAGCTCGACCAGGGTGAAGCCGTCCTCGCCCCTCGCCCTAACTCCGTTTGTGCTGAACCTGTCGAAGCGCGCGTGAAGCCGGTTGGTTGGCCTATGCCCTGCGACATCGGATAAAGACATGCGGCTCTTTCGAGCAACGCAATCGTCGGGTGGATTGCAATGCGACATATTCACTCCTCAAGCCCCCGTAAGGCTCTGCAATTGCAGGATCGGCAGCAGGATGGACAGGATGATCACGGCGACAATCCCGCCCATCAGGATGATGATGACCGGCTCCAGCATGGCAAGGGCCGCTGACGTGAAGCTGTCAAACTCCCGCTCAAGATAATCGGCCGCTCGCTCCAGCATCGTGTCGAGCCGTCCCGCGCTCTCGCCGCTCGCTGCGAGATAGACGAGCAGCGGCGGAAACACCCCTGCCCGCCGCAAGGCCGCTGACAGGCTGCCGCCGCCGCGAATGGCTTCGACAATCTCTTCGGACGCCTGGCGCAGCACCCGGTTGTGGACTGTCTGCGTTGTGAGCGACAGCCCCTCCATCAGCGGCAGGCGGCTCGCCACCATCGTCGATAGCGTACGCGCCATTCGGGCTGCATGAAGGTCGCGGATCAGGCGGCCGAGCAAAGGCAGGCGCAGCAGCATCGCGTCGAAACGATAACGGAAGCTCTCGATCTTGAGGGCGCGCCAGAAGGCCAGCGCAGCCAATCCGGTCAGGATCGCCAGCAGCCACCAATAGCCTGCCAGAAAGGCGGAAATCCCCATGACCATTCGCGTCAAAAGCGGCAGGTCCTGACCCACCGTGTCGAACTGCTCGACCACCTTGGGCACCACGAAAATCATCAGCGCCGCGACCACACACACCGCAAAGGCGGCAAGCACGCTGGGATAGGCGATCGCCGTCAACACTTTGGACCGGATGACCGCCTGCCGCTCCATCAGTTCGGACAATCGCTCCATGATCGTCGGCAGGCTTCCTGAGCTTTCGCCCGCGGAGATCATCGCGCGGTACAGCGGCGGAAAGCTCTTCGGCTCGGCTCCGAGCGCGTCGGCGAGACGTCGGCCTTCCAGCACGCCGGAATGCACCTTGGCCACGATCGCGCGCACATGCGCCTGCTCACTCTGCCGTCCGATCGTGCGAAGCGACTCCTCCAGCGGGCTGACCTGGATCAGCGTGGACAGCTGACGCGTGAACAGCGTCAGTTCCTTAGCCGACAGGCGCGGCGACCGCAGCGACAGGGCCGCCCGCTTAGCCGCTTTATCGGCAGCGCCCGGCTCGATGCGGACGATGAACAGCTTGCGCGCATCCAGCCTGGCGCGGGCATCATCCACAGTCTCGGCCTTGACCTTGCCCGACCGTTCCCTCCCCGCCGGGTCGATCGCGATATAGTCGAACTCAGCCATCGCCGATGGTTTCCACCTCGGCCGCGTCGCGCCGCGACACGCGAATGGCTTCTTCGGCGGTGGTCTGTCCATCGCGCACCAGAGCGCGCGCAGCCGATCCCAGATTGGGCGCGTTCAGGAAGGCATGACGCGCGATCAGCGACTCATCTCCGCCATCGTTGATCAGGCGGCGGATCGTATCATCCACCCGGATCGCCTCGAACACACCAATGCGGCCTTTATAGCCCGTCCCGTTGCATTCCTCACAGCCGCGGGCGCGGTAGATGATCGTTCCGGGATCGAAACCAAGAAGGGCGCTCGCCGACTTGTCCGCCTGCACCGGCTCCCGGCAATGCTGGCACAACCGCCGCACCAGCCGCTGCGCGATCACCGCGCGAAGAGTCGAGGCGAGAAGGAACGGCTCCACCCGCATGTCCCGCATCCGCGTGATCGCTCCCACCGCATCATTAGTATGAACCGTGGACAGCACCAGATGCCCGGTCAGCGACGCCTGCACCGCGATCTCGGCCGTCTCCCGGTCGCGGATTTCCCCGACCATCACCACATCGGGATCCTGCCGCAAGATGGCCCGCAACCCCGCCGCGAAGGTCAGACCTACCTTGGCATTGACCTGCGTCTGCCCGACGCCCTCGACCGCATATTCGACCGGATCCTCGACGGTCAGAATGTTCCGGGTCCCATCATTCAACTGCCTCAGACCCGCATAGAGGGTCGTCGTCTTGCCCGACCCGGTCGGGCCCGTAACCAGAATAATCCCGTTCGGTTCTTGCAATCCTTCACGGAAAATCCGATCCGCCGCCCCCGCCATGCCCAGCAGGTCCAGGTTCATGCCTGCATTCTCCTTATCGAGAATACGCAGCACCACCCGCTCCCCCGCCCGGCTCGGCAAGGTAGATACACGCACGTCGAGCAGTTTGCCGCCCAGTGTCAGGCCGATGCGGCCATCCTGCGGCACGCGCCGCTCGGCAATATCGAGCCGCGCCATCACCTTGATGCGGCTGACGACCACCGGCGCGACATGCGGCGGCATACGCAGCGTCTCGCGCAGCACGCCATCGATCCGCATCCGCACGATCAGCCCGGTCTCATAGGGCTCGATATGAATGTCGGAGACACCCTGCCTCGCCGCCTCCGCAATGATACCGTTGATCAGCCGGATCGCAGGCGCATCGTCGGCGCTGTCCAGCAGGTCGTCGGCGGTCGGAATGTCAGCGGCCAGAATGTCCAACTCGTCCGCGCCCACCTCGAGCGACCCCGCCATCGCCGCCGCGCTGCCTTCCATGGCGTAATGATCGGACAGATGCCGATCGAATTGCGCACTGTCGACGAACCGGACGTCGAAACTACGAGCCAGATGCCGCCGCACCTCCAACAGCACGCGCGGATCGCTGCCCTCGCGCACCGCGACAGTCAGGCGCTCACCCTCTGGCGGCAGCATGACCACACCATGCTTGCGCGCAAAGACATAGGGGATATCGACTGCGCGCGGAGCGAAGTGCGGCGTGATCCCGGGCTGATCGGATTCGGGCTGGTTCACCCTATCCTCCGTTGCAGTTGAGCTTGTCGAAGCCGAAGGTGAACGGAAGCCCCCGATAGCTCACCGCTTCCTCCCTTCGGACTGCGCATCGACAGGTCGCACCACATTGCTTGACTGACGCGAAGTCGGCTCGATCACTTCCGCGGCGGGCTGCACCACCGCGTCACCTGGCCGGGGCGCGGCGGCAGGCGGCTCTGCCCCCATATAGTCGCGTACCAATTGGTCGATGCTCGGCTCAGCGTCCGGATTACGCCGCAACTGCATGTCGCGAACATAGCCATAGCGCTGCTGCGTCAGGCGCTGCGCATCTTCCTTGGACCGGAGGATCGTCGGCCGGATGAAGACCATGAGGTTCGTCTTGGTCCGGCTCTTCGAACGCGACTTGAACAATTCGCCCAACCCGGGAATGTCGGACAGCAGCGGAATACGCTCGATCGTCTTGCGCTCATTGTCGTCCAGCAGGCCACCCAGCGCCAGAATCTCGCCATCATCGACCGTCACCGTCGTCTCGATCTCACGCTTGTTGATGATGAGGTCGCTATTGTTGTTGCTCACCGGCCCGGCAACGCTGGACACCTCCTGCTTCAGGAACAGCTTGATCGCACCGCCTGTATTAATCTGTGGCTTCACCTCGAGCTTGATGCCGACATCCTGCCGCTGAACGGTGCGGAACTGATTGTCGAAATTCTGGCTCAGTGCTTCACCGGTCGTGATCGGCACCTGCTGCCCGACCAGGATCGAAGCCTTCTGATTGTCGAGCGTCATCACCGAAGGCGTGGACAGGATGTTGCTGTCGGTGTCGGATTTCACGGCGTTGATGATCGCGCCGAATACGCCATTGCTGCCCAGCCTAGTGGCGACGCCGCCAAAGCCGCCGGTCGCATTCATCAGGCTGTCCACCGCCGCCTGTTGAAGCGACGTTTCCAGTTCGCTGCTGTTATGCGAAGTCGTCGTCGTCACAGTGCCGTTGGCCTGAGTGGTGACGGTCGTGGTATTGCCCAGTTCCCGTGCGCCAATCGCACCCGCCAAGGTGAGGATATTGGGATTGGCGTTGGAATAGTTGGTCGCGGCAAAGCCTGTCTTGGTGCTGCCTATCAGAAACTGGACACCCAGCTTTCTGGCCGCGGCATCGCTGATCTCGACGATGATCGCCTCTACCAGAACCTGCTCACGCCGCGTATCGAGTTGGCGGATCGTTTCGCCCAGCATGCGCTGCACGTCGCTGTTCGCCGCGACGATGATGGCGTTCGCCCCCTCATAGCGGGTCACGATGGCTGGCCCCCGCGTTGAAATTCCGCTGCCGGAAGATCCGCTCGACACCATGGCGGCAGGGGTGGCGGGAGGTGGAGCCGCTCCGTTACCGGCGGCTGGGACCGACGCCGTCACCGCGGAATTGGTCGATTGCCCCACCAATTGCTGTAGGACGGGCAGCAGCTTTTCGGCATCGGCATGCTCCAGCCAATAGACGCGGATCTCGGTCCCGCTCGCCGCCTGCCTGTCAAGGTCGCGCGCCATTTGCGCCAACCGCGCCACCGTTCCAGCATCGCCGCGGATCGCAACCGAGTTACTGCTGTCGATCGGCACGATCGTCGCAGAGCGCTGCGCACCCTCACCCCCGCTTTGCACCAAAGCCTGGAGCGATGTCGCAATCTCACGCGCCCCAGCATTGCGCAACATCACCGTCTGCGTCGCGGCCGTGTCGCGGTCAATCCTGGCGAGAACCTGTCGGATACGCCCGATATTGTCGGCATAGTCAGCCACCACGACGCTGTTTCCCGCGCGGTTGGCCGTAACCGATCCGTCCTTGCTCACCAACGGCCGCAGCGTTTCCAGCGCACTCGCCGCATCGATCGAGCGCAGGCGGAACACCTCCGTCACGAACTGATTGCGGTTGGTCGCGCGTCCCACCACGCTGGGCTGTCCGGCGGCGCCATCAGCGGGCTGAATACGATAGGCTCCGCCCGGCGCTGGCACGGCGACAAGGCCATTCGCGCGCAACGTGGACAGGAAAATTTCGAAATATTCTGATCGCGACAAGGGCCGGTCGGTCACGACCGACACCTTACCCTGGACGCGATTGTCGATGATGAAGGTCCGCCCCGTCACCCGAGCAGCGTCCTGAATGAAGGCGCGGATATCCGCGTCCCTCACATTGAGCGTCTGCTGCGCCATCAGCGGCGAAGCGATAGGCGTCACGAGCGCAAGGGCCATGGAAGCGGAAAGAAGCAATTTTCTGGTCATTGGCCTTGCAGGGTAAGATTGATTGTCGACAGGTTCGCACCACGCTCAACTGTCAGAGAAATTCGCGCGCCGGGCATGATCTTGCCCTGCAGCGCCTGAAGATCGCTCGGTGAGCCAACCGGCTGGCCATCGACCTCAGTGATGACATCGCCCGGCTGAAAACCTGCATTCTGGAACGCTGGACCACGAGCAGTCAGGATAAGTCCGGTGATGCGACCATTCTGCACACGCGGTACAAAACCAATGTCGCGCTTCAGCGCATCCGCAGTAGGATTGTCCGTACCGGTGATCGCCGTCGGCGCTCCGTCCCCTCCCGGTGCAGCCAGAGCGGATGAGGGCTGTGATTGGTCAAGGAAAACCTGCTCTTCCGCGCCGCCCCGGTCGATGGTGATATGATCGAACGCAACCGCCTTCAGCATCACCCCGGGCAATATCTCCTCGCCCACAGCGAAGCTGTTCTGGACACCGTCCGGGCCCGCAATAATCGCTGACCCAAGCCCGGAACCTTCATTCAATCGGATACCATAGACTGTCAGCGCCAGCGAAGTGACAACGCCGCCGCTTGCCGCTTGCGCGGCTCCGCCCCGGTAAAATGGGTCAAAGCCTGAGAATAAACTCTGCCGCGCAGCCAAGTTGGGAAACTGCGCCTGCCGCCCTTCCCAAGGCCCGAAGCTGCCCACCGGCGTCAGCACGGCCCACAGCAATCGCGTGCACTGTAGTGCAAGCAGTCCGAGAAGCAGCTTCTCGACGACGCGCAGCCAATCGATCGGGCCGAGCCGATTGCCAAGGCTTTGAATATTGCCGCGAAAAGGCACGCGCATGAACCTGGTAGTCCCCCTTGATACCGGCGCCTGCTAGGAAACTGTTTTTACTGCTGGATGACAGATATGTGACCTATCCGTGACGGCGGCAATCCGCAAGCGACGACGCTTGCAATTCAAGCGCCGAGCGATAGCTAGAGGTCAGCTTTTCCGCCTCAAGGCCGATCATGTCCAACCGTCCCGTTCCCCAGGAGCCCGATGCCGATCCGGCCTGGATCGCTGGCCATCCTAATATCCAACGCGTGCCGAACCGTGAACTGACGCTGTTCATACAGCGAAACTTCCTCAGCCTTGAGGAATGCGCCGGCTTGATTGACCGCATCGAAGCGAGCCGCCGCCCCTCGACGATCGCCGACCCCAATGGCGACTCACGCTTCCGCACCAGCGAAACCTGCGACCTGGATCGCGCTGACCCCTTTATCGCTGCAATCGACGACAAGCTCGCCACCTTTGCCGGGATCGATCCCGCCTATGGAGAGCCGATCCAAGGGCAGCGTTATGCCGTGGGTCAGGAGTTCAAACCCCACACCGACTATTTCGAACCTCGCGGCATCGACTTTGAACGATATTGCACGGTCGCCGGCAATCGCACTTGGACGCTTATGGTCTATCTTAATCAGCCCGCGGCTGGCGGCGCCACGCGCTTCGTCAAGATCGGCAAGACGGTCCATCCGGAAGCCGGCAAGCTGCTCGCCTGGAACAATCGATTAGAGCCGGGCAGATATAATGGTGCCAGCCTGCACCACGGCATGAAAGTCCGCAGCGGCGTCAAACATATCATTACCAAATGGTATCGCGAACGGCCTTGGGCCTGATCTTCATCTCCAAAAACGCTTTGCCTCCGCCAGTTCCGCATGGGCGTCTGCCGCAGCCGCAATCAGCTTCCTCTTGGCTCCGCGCCCCTTCACCGCTCCGGCATCGCCTGAGAGCCCATGCTGCGCCAACAGACCAGGCGCGCTGACCAAATCGTTAAGCGCGCCCAACTGATCCTGCAGCACCTCCAGCGTCTTGAAATAGCGGCTATACCGCCGCCGTTCCTTTTTCTCGCCGGTGAAAAGCCCTCCGAAAAATTCCGACGCGTATCGCAGCTTCTTCGCCTTCTTGCGGATTTCATGGCGCTGCTCGTCGTTTAGCTTCGCCATCTTGCGGCCGTGCTTCACGACGCAATGGTGGAAGTGCTGTAAACGGCGGGCCGTAAATTGCTCGGCCAGTTCGTCGCCTAGTCCCCCGGCCCTGCAATCCATATTCCCGGCGCCCAGAGTCAACCATTCTACGATATCGATCATCATACCGCGCGCACGCTGAGATTTCAGAGCCTCGATCACCTTGCCGTGAACCGTCGCGCGCGCCTCGTCGATACGGTCGTGCAATATTCCTGGCGCGGTCCGTTCGACCAACACGTCGAGATCGCGCGCCTCGCCCAGCAGCTTCGCCAACCAGCGCAGTTCATCCTGGAATCGGGTGACGTCCGCCTCTTCGAGCATCGGCTTGAACAGCGTCAACGCCGATCTCAGCCGCCGCACCGCAACGCGCGCCTGATGCAGTGCAAGCGGATCATAATGGTCGAGCAGCAATCCCTCGTTCAGCCGGTAGTGACGCACGCAGGCGCGAGCGACAGTTTGGAATGCGTCTTCCGCGCGGCTACCGGGCTTCAGCATCACCGGTTCCGCCTTGAAGGACGCAGACGCCGAATCCAGCAGCCGGTAACCCCGTTCAGACTTGGCGGCGACGCCCAGCCGAACCGGCACGACTTCCTCGATCCGCCGCGCCAAAGAAAAGAGCGCGTACGGCTCGCCAGTCTTGCTCTCCAGCTCAATCTCGCAAATCGGTGCTTGCCGTTCACCGGCGCGCACCACGCCCCTATCGAGCACCAATTCAATTTCGGCTTTGTCTTCTGTGATCAACCAAGTTCGCCGCTCGACATCGACGTGAAAGGCAGGTGCAATGCTGTCCGCATCATCGCCCAAAAGGCCCGCGATAGGCGTCCGGGTATCGATCACGGGCTCATCCTGCGTCACCGGCATTTCCCATTCAGCACGCGCAAACAGTCCACCACCGCCTTCGCAGCCGGCCTTCACCGTCTGTACGCGTTTGTCCCCCGACCGGCGGATACGCAGCGTATAGCCTAGCGCTTTCAACTGCTTGTCTGGCGTGTCGAAATAGGCGGCCTGAAGGTTCGCCTCATCGCATTCGGCCGGCAGAAAGGCTGACCGCCCGAACGCCTCGACAGCATCCTGCGGCAATTCCAGCTTCAGCTCGACTTCCTGCTTCAATTCAGCCGTCTCCGGGTCTCCGCACCTTTAGCACAGGCCAACGATCCGGGCGAATCACCTACACGGCAAAGCGGTCGACGCGCGCACAGCGAAACGGCGGCCACGCTGTAGCCAGCGCCCAATTTTATCCGGGAATGGAGAGGTCCGGAGGATTCTGTTGCCCGGCTCCTCCGGAGGCCGCTGAATTCCCTTCTGTTGCCCGGTGGGTTCAACCGCGTTCTTTTTGGGTAATGTCCGGCCGTTAGGCCATCAATTACGCAGCAAGAGCAAGAGCCTCGTTATCGTTGGCACTTGTGAGTTTTGAACCTTTTTACGGCGTACTCAGGCCGGGTGAAGGTACCGCTTTTCAACACACGTCGATCCTAGTTCGGCCCCGTCAGACGCCCCGCAGAGCGGGACATGTGGTGGAGCCGCCGGGTACTGCCCCCGGGTCCGCTGCGCCTATTGCACGACACGATTTATCACCATAGCCGGGCGAACCCGGCACGGACGCATATGGGATAATGCGCAGGCTTTTTCAACCTTCCGGTCAGGCCGCCACCAGATGAACAGCCTTTGGCTTCGCCACGGGCAGCCCGCCCGTCCTGGCCTGCTCCATCAACTCCTGCTTCCGAGCCATCATCCGATCACGCAGTTCGACCAGATCGACATCGGTCTTCCGGCACTGCGCGAACATGCCGTCCGACTGCCTTTCCTCTTCCTTGACATGATGCTTGATCTCTTCGGACAGCACGGTGACCTTGGCGTCGTAAAAATCATCCTCGGGCGATCCTGCTTCAATGTCGTTCACCAACACCTTCGCGCCGTCATGCTCAACATAGGCTTCGTCCAGCGTGTCATCTTCGATCTTGCCCCGGAAGGCTGGATAGAAAATTTCCTCCTCAATCATCGTGTGGATCTTGAGTTCAGTGCAGATCTGATGCGCGATATCCTGCTTACGGGTGGCCGCCTTCGCTTTTTCGAACTGCTCGAACAGCTCTTCAACTTTGCGGTGATCTGCTTTCAGCAGGGCAATTGCGTCGGTAAACTCGGCTTTGGCCATTTCGTCCTCCTCACGAACTGATGTCGTCAAGAAGCGGCTGAGTTGCGTCTCGGTTCCCGCAGGCCGTCATTCGTGGCCGACATCATGGCCGTGCGGCTTGGCATGGCCGCCCGCGCGCAGATAGCGGACGTCGATCTCACGGATCAGCTGGTCGGCATCCTTGCCTCCCGCCATCTTTAAAAGCTCGTCGATCTTCGCTTCCAATCGGTCGTCATTCTCCTTTGATGCTGGCGATCCGACATAGAGGAAAACAGGCCAGGCCAATGACTTACCAGATCAGTTGCAGAAATTCCGACTGCCAATTTTCGAAAGTGTCGCGCCCCATTTCGATCGCGTAGGAAGCCAGCTCCGGAACTTGCCCATGCGTCTGCGCTTCATCGCATCCTTCTCAATTCATTACGGATGGAGAACGCCACAGGATGCAGCGGGTTCATTTAGGCAATCACCAATTCCCATTGGCCCCGCGCGCTCGGCGCACTATAGCCTTCGTCCTATGATCCTCGTCATCGACAATTACGATAGCTTCACCTGGAACCTCGTCCATTATCTGATGGAGCTGGGGGCCGAAGTCGAAGTCGTTCGCAACGACGCCATTTCCGCAGGCCAGGCCCTATCGAGCGGCGCAAGCGCCTTCCTCCTTTCTCCGGGACCCTGCACGCCGAATGAGGCGGGCGTCAGCCTCGATCTCGTCGCAGCCTGCGCCGACGCAGGCGCTCCGTTGCTGGGCGTCTGCCTTGGCCACCAGGCGATCGGCCAGCATTTCGGCGGCCAAGTCGTGCGCGGCGGCCTGATGCACGGCAAGACTTCCCCTGTCGCGCATGACGGCACGGGCCTGTTCAAAGGCCTTCCCTCCCCCTTTACGGCGACGCGCTATCACTCGCTGATCGTGGAGGACATTCCGCAAAACCTTGTCGTGAATGCAACCAGTGAGGACGGATCGGTCATGGCCTTCCGTCACCAGAGCCTGCCGATCCACTCGGTGCAGTTCCACCCGGAAAGCATCGCTACCGAATATGGGCATGAGATGCTGGCGAACTTCATGCGCATTGCCGGTATCACTGTGCGCGAGCGCGCGCCTGCCTGATCTCGCGCACAGGCGGACGCCTCCGGTCCAGCATCGCTAACTTTCCTAGGTTCGCCCTCGACTCAGGCGTAGCAGCATGATTAAGGCACAAGCGATGACCCGCCTGCCCGATCCGACGACGCCGCTGAGCGCTGCCGAAGCCGCGCACGCCTTCGACCTGCTGTTCGACGCCGACCTTCCAGAGGGCGAGATCGCATCATTTCTGGTCGCCATGGCGCAGCGTGGCGAAAGCGCGATTGAAATCGCCGCTGCCGCCCGCGCCATGCGCACCCGGATGATCCCTGTCGCCGCTCCCACAGGCGCGATCGATGTTTGCGGAACGGGGGGAGATGGCCATCACACGCTCAACGTCTCCACCGCTGTCGCGCTCGTCGTAGCGGCGGCGGGGGTGCCCGTAGCCAAGCATGGCAACCGCGCCGCCTCTTCCAAGGCCGGCGCAGCAGACACGTTGGAGGCGCTCGGCCTTGACCTCGACCGCGCCGCCGAGACGGCGGAGGAGACGCTGGGCGATCTTGGCATCTGCTTCCTCTTCGCGCAGAAGCATCATCCGGCGCTCAAGCGTTTTGGCCCGATCCGAAAAGCGATCGGTCAGCGAACCATCTTCAACCTCATGGGTCCGCTCGCCAATCCTGCAGGCGTCCGTCGCCAGCTCGTCGGCATCGCTCGCCCCGCCTATGTCCCCATCTATGCCGAGGCGCTAGCCGACCTGGGCGTGGATCGGGCCATGATCGTGTCGGGCGACGAAGGGCTGGATGAACTCTCTCTCGCTGGCGGCAATGACGTCGCCGAAGTCACGGCCCAAGGCGTCGTGGCAATGCGCCGCCTCACCCCCGCCGACGCTGGCCTGCCCACTCACCCGGTGGAAGCCATTCGCGGCGGCGATCCTGCCCATAACGCCGCCGCTCTCCGTGCGCTGCTGCAGGGTGAAGAGGGTCCCTATCGCGACGCGGTCCTGTTCAACGCGGCTGCCGCCCTCATCGTGGCGGACGCTGTGGCCGATTTGCGCGAGGGCGTCGAGGAAGCGGCCGAAACTATTGACCGCGGGCTTGCCAACGCGCTGCTCAATTGCTGGATTGCCTATAAATGACCAACAAGCTCATCGAAATCTGCGATACGAAGCGGGAGGAAGTCGCGCGCCGCAAAGCTGCGGTCACCGTGTCGACCCTGCACGCCCGCGCCGCCGAACAGGCGCCCCCGCGCGGCTTCCGTCATGCGCTCGACAACGCCGCCCGTTGCGGCTTCGGCCTCATAGCCGAGATCAAGAAAGCAAGCCCGTCGAAGGGTCTGATCCGCGAGAATTTCGATCCCCCGGCTCACGCTCAGGCTTACGCCGCCGCTGGAGCCGCGTGCCTGTCGGTACTCACTGACGAACCTTATTTTCAGGGCCATGATGATTATCTCATGGCCGCACGGTCCGCCTGCGCCCTGCCGGTCCTTCGCAAGGACTTCATGGTCGATCCCTGGCAGGTGCTGGAAAGCCGCTCGCTTGGCGCAGACGCCATCTTGATCATCGTCGCCGCGCTGGAAGACGGGCAGATGGCGGAGATTGAGGATGCCGCGCTGGGCCTCGGCATGGACGCCCTCATCGAAGTGCATGACGCCCATGAACTGGAGCGCGCCCTGAAGCTGCGATCGCGCCTCATCGGCGTGAACAATCGCGACCTGCGCGATTTTAGCGTCGATTTCGCCCGCACCTATGAATTGGTCGGCCAAGCTCCCGAAGGTTGCACCTTCGTCGCCGAAAGCGGCCTTGGCAGCCATGCCGACCTGGTAGCCATGTCCGAGCATGGCGTCCGTTGCTTCCTTGTCGGCGAAAGCCTTATGCGTCAGCCTGACGTCGAAGCAGCTACCCGCGCGCTTATAACCGGGGCATGAGCAACCTCACTCATCTCGACGAAGATGGCTCAGCCCATATGGTCGATATCTCGGCCAAGCGGGTAACCGCTCGCGAAGCCGTCGCGACCGGCCATATCTCCATGAGCGAGGAGGCGGCCGCCGCAATCGCTCAAGGATTGGTCAAGAAGGGCGATGTCCTGGCCGTTGCCCGGGTCGCGGGGATCATGGCCGCCAAACGCACCGCTGACCTCATCCCATTATGTCACCCCATTGCGCTGACATCGGTCAGCATCGACTTCGATCTTGAGCCCGCCGGCGTCACCGTCACTGCGACCGCCAGAACCACCGGGCAGACGGGGGTGGAAATGGAAGCGCTCACCGCATCATCTGTCGCGCTGCTCACCATCTACGACATGGCTAAGGCGTTGGATAAGGGGATGGTCATCGGCAATGTCCGCCTGATCGCCAAGTCGGGCGGCAAGTCAGGCGACTGGCGCGCGGCATGAGCCTGCTCCCCGTCGCGGAGGCGCAGGCCCGATTGCTGGCCCTCGGTCGCCGCCTACCCGACGAGGAGATCCCCGTCTCCGAATGCGCTGGCCGTTGGCTAGCCCGCGATGTCCTTTCCTTGCGAGATCAGCCCTGGGCTGATCTATCGGCCATGGACGGTTTTGCGATCCGTGCCGCCGAATGGCCTGGCCCTTGGCGCGTAACCGCCGAAAGCACGGCCGGCGGTGCACTTCCACCGCCCATGGTTCCCGGCGAGAGTTGCCGCATCTTCACAGGTGCCCCGCTGCCGCTTGGCGCCGACACCGTCCTCATTCAGGAGGATGCTGATCTTTCAAACGGCTCGCTCAATGCTCGTGGGCCGGCTCTTTCCATCGGCCGCAATGTGCGACCCGCTGCTTCGGATTTCCGTAAGCACCAACTTCTCCTGCCTTCAGGAGCCGCTGTCGGCCCTGCTCAGATAGCGCTCGCCGTCTTGGGTGGGCACGGCGCACTGCCTGTAGGTTCCCGCCCGCGGATCGCCCTGCTCTCCACTGGCAACGAACTTGTGCCACCTGGATCGCCTACACCGCCGGGCCGTCTCCCCTCTTCCAATGCACCTATGCTCGCAGCGATGCTCCGCGCTATCGGTTGCGAGATCCTCGACATCGGCATCATCCCCGATGATCTCGATGCGATGAAGCAGGCGTTCGACCATGCCAGCCAAGCCGACATCATAGTCTCCACCGGCGGCGCGTCAGTGGGCGATCATGACCTCGTCCGCCCCGCATTTACGGGGGTTGGCGGCGATATTGATTTCTGGAAGATCCGCATGCGGCCAGGAAAGCCGCTGATGGCGGGCACGCTGCGCGACGCCATTTTCCTGGGCCTGCCCGGAAATCCGGTCTCAGCCTTCGTGACTGCAACCCTGTTCCTATTGCCGCTCGTCCGGCACATGGCTGGCGCGGCCGATCCCCTGCCCCGCACCGCCGTTGCGACGCTGGCCGCGCCACTACCGGCAACCGGCGATCGGGATGATTATCTTCGCGCCTTCCGCACCGGCGACGGCATGATAGCAGTCACCTCGCAAGATAGCGCTGCGACAGCAGCCATGGCTCAGGCGGACAGTCTCATACTTCGCCCTGCAGGCTCGTCGCCCGCGGCAACGGGTGATCAGGTAACGATCCTCCCCCTCTCCTCATGAGAAAGGGGCCGCAAAGCGGCCCCTCCCCTGGACAAACCGGGCGCTGTTCAGCGCTGTTGCTTGCCGTGATCGCTCTTGTCCTTCTTGCCTTCGCCCATTTGGCCTTGGCGGTTCTCCTGCTGCTGCTGACGGCCGCCTTGGCTTGAACGGTCACCACCCTGCTGGCGGCGCTGATTGCTGTCCTGGTTGTTCTGATTCGCCATCTTACTCTCCTATTCACCCTCTTTTAGGAAGGCGGCCAGATAACGGCTGGATCGCCTGTCCGTTCCTTTCGTTACGGCTTGCGTAAGTTGCTTGACTTGCCTTGTTCCGTTTCCTATGCGTTCTCCATCCGTTCTATGGAGGACAAGCAGGCATGCTGACGCCCAAGCAACAGGAATTGCTCAGCTTCATTCACAACAGGCTAGAGGAAGGCGGTGTATCGCCTTCGTTTGAGGAGATGAAGGAAGCACTCGACCTGCGGTCCAAATCCGGTATCCACCGTTTGATCAATGCCCTGGAAGAACGCGGCTTTATCAGGCGCCTGCCCAACCGGGCTCGAGCACTTGAGGTACTCAAACTTCCAGAGGCAATGCATCGCGCGCCTAAGGCCGTGGTCCAGCCAAAGCCGCAGCTGGCGTCCAAACCGCCGATTGCTGCGAATGATGTGATCGAAATACCCCTTCATGGCCGGATCGCCGCGGGCGTTCCTATAGAGGCGCTGGAAGGGCAAAATATGCTCTCTGTTCCGGCCGCACTCCTTGGTGCGGGCGATCATTATGCATTGGAAGTCTCCGGTGACTCCATGATCGAGGCTGGCATCCTTGATGGCGATTTCGCCCTGATACAGCGGACGGAGGTTGCGCGCGAGGGGCAGATCGTTGTTGCCTTGATCGAGGACAGCGAAGCAACGTTGAAATATTTCCATCGCCAAGGCCCTAAGGTGCGGCTCGACCCAGCCAACAGCGCCTATGAACCGCAAATCTATGACACACAGCAAGTGCGCATCCAGGGAAAGTTGGCGGGCCTCTTGCGCCGCTACAATTGATCTGATGGGCGGGATGCCGGTCGTCTCTAGGGTTGAGTAATCCAGGGATGTGCGTCGCCGGGGACTTTCCCGGTTCGCACTTCCCCATCGTCCAGGTTGATGGCCAGCCCGCCTGTCTGCATCAACAGCCGCCGGTCAGCCTTCAACCAGCGCGGCCGGCACCAAGGGGGAAGGCGACGATCCGCGATGACAATGTCCGCGTGGGCGCAGTCGTTCTCGAGTCTCTCTCTTTCCACCAAATCCCCTGTTCGCGTCAGAAGCAGCCGCCACACGCGGCCACCGCCCGTCAGAGCAACCACGCACAGATCCCTGGAACAATTCGCGTCCGGTAAGTCGGCGAGAGCCGCTAGAGGCCCTTCATAGCCCGCGCTTTCCGCCATCATATCGCGTACATAATCGCCGGCTCGTTCCCGCAAAATTGCCATGCCGCCGCTTCCGGTCCGCACAGCGACATGACGACCGTCAGCCGTCACCAATATGTCGGGCGGCGAAGTTCTGGCTATAACGACCAGCCCAACGACGACCGGCGCCATCCCAATCCATCGCCAGCCGCTTCGCCATAAGAGACAGCAGAGGCCACCCAGCACCATCATGCCGAATATGAAGTTCGGCACCACAGGGGCAGTCATCACTGCCCAGGGACTCGCTGCCACGCTGTGCGCAATCCACAGCAGCAGGTCGAGAGCCCTCGCCGTCAGCCACCATGCAGGCGCTCCCAACCCGATGAGGTCCAGCACTAATGCCAGCGCTTCCAGCGGCATGACGACAAAAGTGGTAAGCGGAATCGCTATCAGATTGGCAAATGCGCCCATCATCCCCGCCTTGTGGAAGTGAAAAAGCGCGATCGGCGCCAACACTAGTTCCACCGCAAAGCCGGTCAGGAGCAAGACGGCCAGGGAGCGCCCGAGACGCGTGACTGTTCGCTCATCCCGCGCAGCTGCAAAGGCGCGAAAGCTGGGGTACTCGCCCAAGGCGACGATTGCAATCACGGCAGCGAAGCTCATCTGAAAACTTGGTCCGGCCAGCGCCTCCGGCCAGAGCAACAGCACCAGCAGCGCCCCGGCAGCGATCAGCCGCAGCGTGATCGCTTCACGGCCGAGGGCAAGTCCCCCCAACACCAACAGCGCTGCGATGCAGGAACGAACCGTCGGCACTTCCGCGCCCGTCAGCAGCGTGTATCCGATACCTGCCAGCGCTCCGCCACCCGCAGCGACCAGCATCAATGGCCAGTCGAGCGCAGCTCGCCGGCTCAACGCCATAATCCGCATCAGCAGGAAAACGACTCCCCCGATCAGGGCAGTCACATGCAGCCCGCTGATAGACAGCAAATGAGCAAGGCCGCTGCGCCGCATCGCCTCGGCATCCTTCTCGGCAATGGCGCCCTGATCTCCGGTCGCAAGCGCTGCGGCGATACCTGCCCCGTCGCCGTCCGCTTTTTGCAAAATATGTGCGAATAAGCGGTTGCGCAGCGGCGGTGCTTCGTCCGACCGCCGTAAGACGGTGATAGGTTTCAGCGCGCGCCCTGTAGCTCCGATTCCTTGGAAATAGGCGCGTCGGGCAAAATCATAGCCGCCTGGCAGACTGGCGGGGGCAGGCGGCATCAGCCGCGCTCGAAACCGGATGACCGCGCGGCGCCCGAACCCAGCAGTTACGTCCGCTGCCGCTACATTCACACGGATCAATGGAGGCAGAGCAGACGGATCGACCGGCCGGATTGCTACGCGACTCATCTGCTGAGCGGGCACTGCATCGGCGGATATGACTTCGCCCGTCAGCTCCAGGAAGATGGGCCGGGGCAGCGGAGCTGTGCCGAATATGGCCGCTTTTCCCCAGATAAGCAGACAGCCCACACAGGCGAGCAGGCTCCCCAGCACCACCATCTGCCGCAACCGCGCGCCCGAGGGCATAAGGCATCCAACGCTCGCCAGCGCAATCGCACCGCAACAGAAAGCAAGCCATTCCAGACGGTTAGGGAGAGATAACCAAGCAGTGATGCCAATTCCCAGCGCCACCGGAACCCACAGGCCCAGTTGCTCGCGCTCCTCTTCGAGCCATTGCTCCAGCCCCACAAATAAGCGTTGCCCCGCCTGCCCGATATTCCGGCCAACGGAGGTTTGTCGTGGCTTAAAAGCCATGCTAGGGGGCGTCGCGTTCATGGATGAGCAAGGCGGATGTCGGGGAATAAAACGGTGAATGCAACGGGTTTGAACAAGCAAGTCGTGACCCGCTTTGCGCCATCGCCGACGGGCTTCCTTCACATCGGCGGCGCGCGCACCGCTTTGTTCAACTGGTTATTCGCCCGGCATCACGGCGGCAAGTTCTTGTTGCGGATCGAAGATACAGATCGCGCGCGCTCGACCGAAGAAGCTGTGGCAGCGATCTTCGATGGGCTCGAATGGCTCGGCCTTGCCGGCGATGAGCCTGCAGTTTTCCAATTCGAACGCTCGGTTCGCCATGCCGAGGTCGCCAATCAGTTGCTTGCGGGCGGCCACGCCTATCGCTGCTATGCTACGCCGGAAGAGCTTGCCGAATTGCGCGAGCAGCAGCGGGCCGCCAAGCAGCCGATGCGCTACGACGGCCGGTGGCGCGACCGCGATCCTTCTGAAGCACCTGCAGGCACCCCTTTCGTGATCCGGCTGAAGGCGCCCAAGGAGGGCGAAACGGTTATCGAAGATGCGGTGCAAGGCCGCGTCGTTGTTCAAAACGCAGAGCTGGACGACATGATCCTGCTCCGTTCCGACGGCACGCCAACCTATATGCTTGCCGTGGTGGTCGATGACCATGACATGGGCGTCACTCATGTGATCCGCGGCGACGACCATCTCAACAACGCCTTCCGACAGCTTGGCATCATCACAGCCATGGGCTGGGAAGAGCCGGTTTACGCTCATATCCCGCTCATTCACGGATCAGATGGCGCAAAGCTGTCCAAGCGCCATGGCGCCCTTGGCGTAGATGCCTATCGTGATGAAATGGGCATGCTGCCGGAAGCCGTACTCAATTATCTGCTCCGCCTTGGCTGGGGCCATGGCGATGAAGAGACTATCTCTCGAGATCGCGCGATCGAACTGTTCGATATCTCCGGGGTGGGCCGTTCGCCTTCCCGCTTCGACATAAAGAAGCTGGAAAATCTGAACGCCTATTATCTGCGTGAGGCGGATGACGCCCGTCTCGCCGCACTGGTGTTTCCGCGCATTGAAAAGCGTTTGGGCATGACAGGCGGGGAGGGCTCCGAAGCGCTGCTGACGAAGGCCATTCCATCGCTGAAACCGCGAGCGAAGACCCTTAATGAAATTGCGGAAGGCGCAGAGTTTCTGTTCAAAAGTTGCCCGCTGGATTTTGACGAGAAGGCACTTGCTCTGCTAGACGACTCGGCACGCGAGCTGCTGGCCAAGACAGCCGACGCTCTTGATTCCGTCCAATCCTGGACGATCGAAGCGATCGAGGAAGCGATCCGCCGCGTGGCAGAGGAAGCCGGTCTGGGGTTGGGCAAGGTGGCCCAGCCGCTGCGCGCGGCGCTGACCGGTCGCACGGTTTCGCCGGGGATTTTTGATGTTCTTTTCCTTCTTGGAAAAGACAGAAGCTTGGAGCGGCTTGCCGACGCCAGACAGGTGTCGCCGGCTGATGGCAATTAAGGAGAACGAGATGTCGGACAATAAAGCGACTTTGACGGTCGACGGCGATACCAAGGATTATGCCATCCTGAGCGGCTCTGTCGGCCCCAAGGTCATCGACGTCCGTAAGCTCTACGCCAACACCGGCATGTTCACCTACGATCCCGGCTTCACCTCCACGGCGAGCTGCGATTCGGGCCTGACTTATATTGATGGCGACGCAGGCATCCTGTTGCATCGCGGCTACCCCATCGATCAGCTCGCCGAGCAGTCGAGCTTCATGGAAGTCAGCTACCTCCTCCTCAACGGTGAACTGCCGTCGAAGAAGGAGCTGGAGGATTTCAGCAATACGATCACGCGCCACACCATGGTGCACGAGCAGCTGACCACCTTCTATCGCGGCTTCCGCCGTGACGCGCATCCGATGGCGATCATGTGCGGCGTGGTCGGCGCTCTGTCGGCTTTCTATCACGACTCCACGGACATCAACGATCCGGAACAGCGGAAAATCGCCAGCCATCGGTTGATCGCCAAGATGCCGACGATCGCGGCAATGGCCTATAAATATTCGGTGGGGCAGCCCTTCGTCTATCCGCGTAATGACCTCAGCTACACCGCCAACTTCCTGAACATGACCTTCTCCGTTCCGGCGGAAGAATATGTGATTGATCCGGTCGTTGTGGACGCGATGGACAAGATCTTCACGCTTCACGCTGACCATGAGCAGAACGCCTCGACTTCCACCGTGCGCCTTGCCGGTTCGTCAGGCGCCAATCCCTTCGCCTGCATCGCAGCCGGCATCGCCTGCCTCTGGGGTCCGGCGCATGGGGGCGCCAACGAAGCTGCGCTCAACATGCTGCGTGAAATCGGCACCGTCGATCGCATTCCGGAATATATCGCTCGCGCCAAGAACAAGGACGATCCGTTCCGCCTGATGGGCTTTGGCCATCGCGTTTATAAAAATTACGATCCGCGCGCGACCGTGATGCAGAAGACCGCGAAGGACGTTCTCGAAAAACTGGGCGTGAACGACCCGATCTTCGACGTCGCCAAGGAGTTGGAGCAGATCGCCCTCAACGATCCTTACTTCATTGAAAAGAAGCTCTACCCGAATGTCGATTTCTATTCGGGTGTGATCCTCTCCGCGATCGGCTTCCCGACCGAGATGTTCACCGTGCTCTTCGCCCTTGCCCGCACTGTCGGCTGGGTGGCTCAGTGGAATGAAATGATCTCTGATCCAGCGCAGAAGATCGGCCGTCCGCGTCAGCTCTACACCGGCCCGGCACAGCGCAACTATGTACCGGTCGACAAGCGCTGATCCACAGCGATAGGCGATAAAAAGGAAAACGGCGCCTCATCAGGCGCCGTTTTTTTCTTGAGCTAGTTCCCAGTAGGAAGCGACAGCGTGAACCGCGCACCCCCACCAGGCGCGTCATCCACTCGGATGTCCCCGCCCATGGCCAGTGCCAGCCGCCGAGAGATATAGAGGCCAAGGCCGCTTCCGCCCGGGTCGCTGCGGCCCAAACGCTCGAACTTATGGAAGACGCGTTCTCGGCTATCTGCAGGCACACCCGCGCCTTGATCCATCACTGCAATCCAGGCAGTTCCATCTTCCCTGCCCGTCTCGATACGCACTTCGCTGTCCTCAGGCCCGTAGCGAACAGCGTTGCCGACTAAGTTCATCAGGATCTGAAGCGCGCGCCTGAATTCACCAGTCGCAGTCGTCGACAATTCAGCCGGTGGCGCATGGATGCGGATATTGCGATCCATCGCCTTCACCACAAAGAGACCTGCTGCGCGCCGCCCTATGTCGGCCAGGTCCACATCTTCTGTGGCGACGGTGAAGTCCAGCCGGTCAATCGCCTGCAAATCGGCCAGATCATCGATCAGCGCCATCAGGTGTCGTCCCGCTGCCGCAATATCAGACGCATATCCCGCATAATCGGGGCGCAGCGGTCCATCTAGTTGAGCGTTTATCGAATCCGCGTTGGCGATAATGCGGCCCAAAGGCTGACGCAGCGAGCGATCGAGCCGCCGTCCAAATTCAGCCGGATAGATGACGACGGCGGGAGCGGCCGGCACGTGCGGCGCCAGAATCGCACGATCCAGGGGAAAGGCCTTACCCCGATAGCCCAGCAACTGCCCGGCAAGATCGAACATCGGAAAGCCCGACAAGCGATAGCATTGCTCCGGCGCTGCCGTCAGCGTAGCGATCTGATCACGGAAGGCGCGGCGTTGGGCAAAGCCGCGCAATATCGCCAAGTCCCCCTCTTCGTCAGGACGAAGTTCGAAGTAGCTGGTGAAGCGGCTGCCAGAGACGGGCGGGACTTCGGGCAAAATGCTCTCTGGGCCTGCCCCTTCCAGGACCATCTGGAATCGCAGCTGCGTGTCGATCTGCCAGTTCCAGCCTTCCGCAACTGCGGCGATATCCGCATCCCGCCTCATGCCATCTGCCGGAGCTACCGCTGCCGGACGCTCATTCCATTCAATGACGGATAGTTGCACGCCGTCCGCTTCGGGCCGCGCACGTACCCACATTTCGACGTCGCCCCGCTCGGTAGCGGCGGTAACCGGCCGCGAAACGGTAACGCCCAGCCGCGATGCCAACCGCGCTATCGCAGCGAGTTGCGGAACAGCCAGCACCGCCCCCACGTCGGAGCCTGCCTCCCGCTGCAGGTCCAGCAAAGGCGCATCTGCGCTCAACAGCAGCCCGTTTGCGGCCACCGTTGCGCGAATGATCGTCGGATGCGCCGGCATATTCATCAGATGGTGACCTGCCGCAGGTGATCGAGCTTGGCGCGAAGCGCACGGGGAGCGCGCAGTGCGTTTACCAAACCGTCTGCCTGCGCCTCTGTCAACGCCTGATAGCGCTCGGCCTCAAGCAGGATTGCTGCGTCGGTGAGCGACGGCCGCACCGGGCGCAGCGCCAGCAGCAGGTGCCGATAGTCCGCATCCGATCCCCCCAGGGAACGGCACAGTGCCGCGAGTTGCGCGACCGGTCCCATCACTAAAATGTCAGCGACATGAGCGCAGTCCATGCGCAACCGCCGTGCCGTGAGCGCCGCGAACAGCAGGAAACGCCTTTGCCCCAGCGCGGCCCCCAGCAGTTCTGGCGCATCAGCACGCTCGCCAAGCCGCCGCACCAGTCGATCGGCGGCCGCAATCGGGCCGCGCGTTTCATCATGTTCGGCCAGAACCGCCCAACCAGCTTTCTCAAAAGCCGGCAGGATAGCGTCAGCATCGGTCGAGGCCGAGCGCTGCACCACTGCCATCAAGCATGCAGCAGCCGTCCACATGAGATCGGCGAAATGCTCTGCCGGAAGATCCGGCTGCATCGGTTCGTCCTCTGCGCCCGCAGCCACCCAGCGGCCCTCTGCCGCCGCCAGCACCGCGAGCGCCTCTGTTACTGCAGCATCGTTGGTCGGAAGAATGATTTCCGCCTCCGCCTCGTCCAGTCGGTCATCAGGTTGACCAAGCTGCCGAAGCAACAGCGTCACGCCGGCCCGCATCTGCATATGGGCGAGTAGAGCGGGACCCAACAGCGTCGGCTGAGCGCAGATGGTGGGCCAGCAGATGGCGCCCATCCGTTGCCCCAGCAAGGCGGTAACCTCGGGCTGCTGCTCCAGTGCGAATCGTAAGGATCGCTCTATTCCGGTGACGCATGCCCCAAGATGCCTGCGTGTCTCCGCCATCAGGGCATCGTGACGCTCACGCCCCTCGTTGGGAAAGAAAAACGCTAGATCAATGGCATGGCCGACGGGTACGGCGGACATGCCGGCCAGGACGGGAGCCGCCGGCCAATTGTCCGCCGCCGCCGGTCCAGTAAGGAACGAAAAGGCGCTCATGCGGGCCAACATAGCCGCACGTCCTTAAAATGCACTAAACCCTAAGAGCGAAAATATTTCAGGCACGTTTGAGCAAAATGATGGTGCCGACCGACGCGATGGCGGCGAGCATCGCCAAAGTGAAGCCGAACATGGTCGCCCCGAACAGCGCCGTCAGCAGCAGCAGGAAGACCGCACTCGCGGGCGTGAAGATCATCCAATGCCTTGCCGATCCTGTTTTCCGCCAGCGGTCGGCGAGCTGAATGATGGCCAGCAGCAATGCAAGGCAGGTCGCCAGCACACTCTCGCCAGCCAAAGATATGCCTCCCACAGCAAAAAAGGGTACGACGAACGCGGTCCATCCCGTCGGCGGCGACCGCAGGGCAAGTTCGTCCAGACGGTCGGCTATCTCCGCCAGACCCAGTGCCAACAGCAAAATCAGGAAGCCGGTGGCAGGCCAGAGTAGCTCTATGGGAACCAGCGAGATCGCGCCCAGGGCCATGGCCGAAATCCGCACCTGCGCCGCCGGAACCTGCGTGCGCATCAGGGCGGGGCTCAGCAGCCGGGCAGCCGGACATAGAAGATAATGTTCTGCAGCCCCGCGCGTCCGCTTCGTGGTCGATCCGGCGGACATCACTGCCTGAGCCACCAAATCTGCCTGCGCCTGGCTATCGATCAGCGCGACGCGACCCGTTAGCAGATCATCTTGTGGCACGGTGACACGACGCGCCCCACTCTGGACAGCAGCGCGCACCAGCGTCAGCGAAAGGTCCCAATCTCCAATCATGTCGAGCGTGCCAAACAGCAGGTCCGGGCTGATCCGCGCTAGCCCGGCCCATCGCTGGCCAGCGTCAATCCGTTCCAGCGGGGCACTGGCGCGGCTGTCATCTGTCACCAGCAGCGCATTTCCTTCCCGTTCGGCGATCGCGTCGAAATGCGTCTGCGCAACGATGATGCCGTCTGCTACCAACAGCACATCGCTATCGCGTGGCGCGTCTCGCACCATGGAAACCATGTCACGAACGAGCGCCACGGCAATACCGTCAGCGCTTAGCCGATCGACAGCTTGCGATAATGCGGGCGTGATCACGCTTACCAGGATCATGATGCGGTCCGCACCCGCCCGGGCGGCCTGACGCGCCTGATACTCGACCAGCGTCTGCCCTGCAAAATGCAAGCTGGCGCGCAATGCCGCCGAGGAATCGCCGGACGCCCGGCTGGCGCTGAGAATGGCCGCAAAAGTCATGCTGCGATGGAACCGACCCGTTCTTGTTGAGCCCAGCCTTTTCGCAAGGCTACCGCCATCGCGCAAGCGTGCTGCGCGTCAGCCCTGTTGAAGCCTGTCGATAGCCATCCGCAATTGACGGAGAATTCGAGGATCGCCTCGTACACAGTCAGCCGCCTCGTCAGCCAGGGCCATCAGGTGAGTCAGGCCAAAACTTGCCGCCAGCCCCTTCAACCGCCAGGACGCCAGCTCCCAGCTGGCGTCGGCCTGCGCATTGCGCAACAGGTCCAACTGGCGTTCAGCGCTTTCCATGAACGCGACGCGAAGGTCCGCGATCAGCGCAATATCTTCGCCGACGGCGGCGGCAAGAGCGGCATTCAGGGCGCCAGGATCATAGGACATGGGGCCAACGCTATCTGGCTTGCGTTAAGTTTTGGTAACAAGGCATTTTGTTGCGCTGAAAAGATGATAGGATGGGGTCATGACCGGGGGCAGCACCATCGTCGAATTCTGGCGAGACAAAAGCATTGCGACTACAGATGAGTCGCAGGAGGACGATACCTTGCTGTTGAAGCAGGCCGTCCAGGATCTTGATGCCGAAAGCGAGGCCGCCGAGCATGGCGAGCGCGCCGCGCGACAGACGCAGGGGCTGTTCGCCATCGCGGCGCTGTCATGGCTTGGTTTTGCCGGCTGGGCGACGGTCAGCGCCGGCCAGTGGCGTGGTGGACCTGCTGCCTGGCCCGGCCTCGTTGCAACACTGCTTGTCCCAATTGTCTTGCTGGGTGTCTGCTATCTGCTGCTCGCCCGCAACAGCCGCGCTGAATCGCGCCGCTATCTGGACACTGCGCGCGCCTTGCGCACCGAGGCAGAACTGCTCGAACTGCGCCTCGGCCGAATCAACCGGCAACTCGAAAGCGCACGACAGGCGATGCAGGATCAGGCGGAGCTGCTCGACAGCTATGGTGCCGCAGCCAGCAGCAATATGGAGGCGTCGGCCGAGCTGATTGCCAGCCGCGCGCATAGCACGACTGAGAAAGCGGAGGCCGCCGAGCGTGCCGGAACCGCCCTCGTCGCACGCATGGACGCGCTTATCGCAACCATGCCGGAGCTTGAGGATCGTGCTGCTCGCATGGCTGCGCGGATTATCGACAACGGCCACGCGTTGGCTGAACGGATCGACACGCTGGAGGCCCGACTTCACGCCTTGGGCGAACTGTCCGATGATGCGCGCGCTCGCACGCTTTCGGCAACCAAAAGCCTGTCGAGCCAGTTAACGCAGTTGCAGGAGGCCACACGCTCGGCGACCGAGGAAGTGAACGGCATGGCCGACATCGCGTCCGGCCGGATCGAGGCAACCGCGCAAAGCGCTCGCCAGGCGATGCAGGATGGAGCAGCCGAACTTGACCGCCAGGCTGGCACTCTGGCCAATCTGCTGGAGCGGGCGCGTGCAGGTATCACTAACAGCGCCGAAGCTACGATCGAACTGCTGACGCAGGACCTGAACCGCGTCGAGGGCGACGTGCGTCAGCGTCTGGAAGCCACGGTCGCCCATGCTCAACAAAGCATGGCAGCAGCAGACCGGGATCTCACCACTCAGGCAGAATCGCTCCGCACCTTGGTCGAGACGGCCCAGGTCGGGATCGCAGCAACCAGCCAGAGCGCGTTGGCAGCCCTTTCGCGGGATGCAGACGAAATCGATGCGCAACTTCGGGAGCGGACCGAGTCTGCATTCGCCCGGGCGCGTGATGGTGTAGCGCTGACCGAGGAAGGTCTCGCGCGGCAGGCAGAGGCGCTCGACGCGCTCGTTGCCCGTTCACGCGGCAATATCGAAAGCATCGGGGACGAAACGGTCACGGCCATTTCGGACCACATGAACGAGGTCGAAAGCCGCCTGCACCAGATTAACGAGCTGATTGAAGGACAGCGGACCCTTGTATCGGGGCTGCACACAACACTTGGCGAAGCGATCGAGGTTGCCCAATCGCGCTTCGCGGCCATGGAAGAAAGCGCTCTGTCCCGTAACGAGCGCCTTACCGATGCACTGTCGCGCCTTACCTCTGAGACCCAGCGGATAGACGACGCCTTGGCAGCGGGCGGGGTCACGGCGGAAAAGCTTATCAGCTGCGCCGAAACTCTGCTCGTCGCGTTGGATTCGAGCGTCCGCGAACTGGACGAGACCTTCCCAGCCGCGCTTCAGCGTTTCGACACGCGCATTTCGACCAGCCGGGCGTTGCTGGACAGCGCCGCGCCGGAGATGGAGCGGTTGGAAGCCATTTCCGAAGCGTTGGTCGGCCGTACTCAGGAAGCCGAAGAGCTTCTACGTGGCCAGGGGCGGCGCCTGACGGAATGGCTGGAAAGTACGCAGAGCGGCGTGGAAGCCAATCGCGAATTGGTTGAGAAGCTGCGGACGGCATTGGACAACGCACATCAGGACGCAACGCGGATCACCGAAGGCGCTGGGCCCCTGCTCGTCACAGCCCTGCTCCGCGTCAAGGATACCGCTGACCAAGCCGCGGAGCGCGCACGCCAAGCACTTGGCCGCGCAATTCCGGATGCCGCCCAATCGCTCGCCGAAGCCAGCGAACAGGCGCTTCAGCAGGCTGTCGATGACAAGGTAACGGCGCAGATCCAGAAGCTCGCCGAAGTTGCCGAAGAAGCCGTTCGGGCTGCACATCAAGCATCCGATCGCCTTACACGCCAGTTGCTGACGATCGCCGACACCAGCGCCACCGTGCAGTCGCGGATCGAAGAAGCCGAACGCGCCGCAGAAGATCGCGATCGCGATCATTTCGCACGCCGCTCGGCGCTGCTGATCGAATCGCTTAACAGCACCGCCATCGACGTCACCAAGATACTGTCCAATGATGTCACGGACTCCGCTTGGGCATCCTATCTGAAGGGCGACCGTGGAGTTTTCACCCGGCGGGCGGTCAAACTGCTGGATGCAGGCGAATCTCGCGAAATTGCGCTTCATTATGACAATGATCCTGAGTTCCAGGAGCATGTGAACCGCTACATCCACGACTTTGAATCGATGCTGCGGATCATCCTGTCGGCCCGCGACGGCAACGCCCTAGGCGTGGCAGTCCTCTCGTCCGATATGGGCAAGCTTTACGTTGCTCTCGCGCAGGCGATTGAGAGGCTGCGCCAATAGGCTAGCGGCAGCGATTTTCATCACCCAGGACTAATTAGCTAGGTACTCGAGGGGCTAGCCGGGCGTGGGGGCGTTTCGCCATGCCGAGTTGCCTAGGTTAAGAAGGAGGCGCTATCTCCAGGCAGCATCTCAGCCGAAGATCATCATCGGTCAGAGGAAACACCGGTCTCTCGGCATTCGCACCGTCAGACACTCAGCAATCGGGGAACATCTAAACTCTGCTACCCACCCCTGCGGTAGTCATATTCGAATGCACGGCCCTGCTGCTTTGTCAGGACAGCGCCGATAATCGCGCCGCCAGCCCGGCGCAGCCGGTCAACGGCCACGCGAAGACCGCCATGATGATTGCGACCCCATTCAACCACGAGCACAGCCGCCTGCGCCTTGGCGGCGAGCAAAGATGTATCTGGAACGCCCAAAATAGGCGGCGCATCGATTAGCACGGTGTCATAGCGCCCCTGCACGCTCGCAAGCAGGACATCCAGAGCGGGCGTCGATAGCAATTCCGCCGGATTGGGCGGAATGGCGCCGCTGGGGAGCAGCGAAACGCCAGGAGTAGAAGTTTCGACGATGACGTCTTCCGCCTTCGCTTGCCCCGTCATTACTTCACTGACGCCTCGTTCAGGGGTGACGTTAAACAATCCCTGCTGTCTCGGGCGGCGCATGTCGGCATCGATCACCAGCACTCGCCGGTCGAGCTTCGCCAAGGCGAGCGCCAAGGCGTGCACCGTCGAGGATTTCCCCTCCCCTTCCTGCGCGCTCGTCACCAGGATGGAACCGGGCAGCCCTTCGGACGAAGCGAGCAACAGCGAGGAAGCAATCGGCACGAACGTCTCCGCCGCAGGCTTGTCCGTCACCGGCACCGTGCCGAGCAGAGGCAGATTAGCCCGCTCTGCCAGCGTGTCAGCCGACGTCACCGCATCATCGAACACATGCCGACCTGCCACCATCAGCAGGCCCAACGCCAACCCGCCGAGTGATGCCAGCAGCATGGTCACGCCGATGCGTGGTGAAGAGGGCCGCGTGGGAACGGCTGCACGGTCCAGCGGCTGTATCCGTCCGGCCTGAAAGCCAGCCTGCGAAGCCATGTCGCGATAGCGCTGCAGCAGGCTATCGTGCAGCAGGCGATAGGTATCGACCGAACGCTCAAGGATGCTCATTTGCACCCCTCGGCCCCTCTCGGTTTGCGCCTGCCTTTCTACTGCGGCTATCTCGGCTTCGATCTGCTTTTCGCCATGAACGGCAACTTCATACTGCTCGCGAAGCGATGCGCGGATGGTGTTCGCCATCGCTTCGGCCTGATCGTCCAAGGCGGCAAGCCGGGCTCGCGCCTCACGCATTTCCGGGTGCGCATCCTTACGGAACTGCCGTTCTTCGACGACCTCAGCTCGCGCCTGCGCCCGCTGCGCCATCAGCTGTTGCATACCGCCATTGTTCAACACTTCAGGCAGCGTTTCCACGCTGGACAAGCGCGCACTTTCCCAGCGCTTTTGAGCGGCAATCCTATCAGCCATCGCCTGGGCACGAAACGCATTCAGCTGCGCCAGTCGCGTCGTGGTAGCCCCTTCCGCACCCGCCGAGCCATTACCTCTTGCAGCCTGCGCGGTATCAGGCGATGCGCCCGTCTGCGTCGCATAAGCGGCTAAATCACGCTCAGCATGCTCCAGATCGCGGCGCGCACCGTCCAGTTCGCCCAGCAGGAACCGTCGGGCTTGCACTCCCGACTCAAATCCTCGCTTCAGATCCGCCCTAATAAGGCTGTCGGCATAGCTGTTCGCCACGCGGGCAGACAGCGCCGGGTCGGCACTTGTGAAGCTGATACGGATGACGCGGCTCTTGCCCGGCAATTCGACGTCAAGATTGTCGCGCAGCAGCCGGACGACCGCTTCCGTTTCCACCTGCCTCTGACTTAACGAGGCCGATCCACGCTCGGGTCGCCGTTCATCCATGCCGTCGAAGAAGGTGCGGCTGCCGACCAGCGCCAGTTCCCGCGCCACGTCTTCGGCCAAGGCGCGGCTGCGGAGCACCTCGAACTCTGTCTGCATCAGCGATTCATTATCCGCCGCCGTCAATTGCCGCTGGGTCGCCCCAGCTCCCGCTGCTCCGGCGGGAACATCCTCCACCTCGACCGAGGCGGTCGCACGATAGTCCGGCGTGGAAAGAAGAATGAAGATGATCCCCGCCAGCACGCACAGCGCCATGGTGACGAACAGAATGATGCGGTGCCGCCACACAGCGGTCGAGCCTGCACGCGCCATGGTCACAATTCGCGATGTTCGCCCTTCGGTCCCGCTTGACGGGGAATCGCTATCGATGCGGATGCTACGCCCTACCATCATCGCCCTCCGTCGAGAGCAACAAAGCCCGCGCCTATCGCAGGCAGCGCCAAAAGGCTTCCACCTAGAATAGCCTTCGCGCGCGACATACCGACGACGATGGTATCGCCTGGCACGATTTCCGGATCGGGCGCCTCCCCTTTCCGAATGGCCGAAAGATCGAACAGCGCCGCCTTCCTCTCCCCATCCGATTGCCGGACGACCATGATCTGCTTGAGGCTGGCGAGCCGGGTGGGGCCCTTCGCCAGCGCAACTGCCTGGAGCAGGCTGAGGCGGCCATCGAACGGAAAGACGCCCGGCTGGCGCACTTCACCATCCACGGTGATGCGCCGGCCGACCGCCTTTTTAATGAAGATCGTGACCTGTGGCGAAACCAGATAGCGTTCACCAAGTCTGCCCGCGATGACGTCGGAAGCTTCGCCTGCCGATAGGCCCGCGACAGGCACGTCACCTATCAATGGCATCCGCACCATGCCTACCGCGCTGACCTGCGCATCTTCAAGCGAGAGGCTAGGCTCATGATAGACCTGAACGCGCAGAACGTCGTCGGCGGAAATCCGGTAATCTGTTCCCAGCGCCTGCGCCGGCGGGATCGCCGCATAGGCCGCATCACCCTTCGGCGCGGTGGCGGCAGTAGAACAGGCAGCGAGCAAAACACAGGCCATCATTGTGGCCAGAGCCCGGTTCATCCTGTCGCTCGGCCGATCCATGTCCGTTCAAAATTCCCCACGCTTTTCAGGCGATCCGCCAAACGGCGGACACCTTGCGCGGGGTTAACGGTGCAGAAAGGTCATGGCAACCACGGGCTAGGCGCTTTGAAAGGCCGCCCGCTCTATCAGACCGCAATACGCCCCGGCTGATCGTGCGCCAAGCGGCGAGGCTGGTCGGGCCAGACCCCGCGTGTATCATAGACAGCCTTGCCGAGGCGCTCGTCCACCGGGACTGATGTGAACATGTCATGATCCACTAGAATGACGAAAACGCCGCATTGTTCCAGAGCCGTATCGAGATCCATCAACTCCGCGCCGGTCCCTGCAAATTCCATCGGCAGATCATGCGCATAGGGCTCGACCAGCTTGACCCGCCGACCATAGCGACGCGCGAGCCGAGCGGCGACCTTCACTGCCGGGCTTTCCCGGAAATCGTCGATATTCGCCTTGAAGGCAAGGCCCAGGCAAGCAACCTCCTCGCCCGGAAATTCGTCGATCATGTCGGATGCCTTGGCCACGACATGGTCTGTCTTGGCGTCATTCACCTCGCGCGCGGTCCGGATAAGGCGGCTGTTTTCTGGATCGCCATGGACGATGAACCACGGATCGACGGCGATACAATGCCCCCCGACGCCTGGGCCGGGCGAGAGGATGTTGACACGGGGGTGACGGTTGGCGAGGCGGATAACCTCCCAAACATCGATATCCATGCCTTCCGCGATAACGGAAAGCTCGTTGGCGAAAGCGATGTTGACGTCGCGGAAGCTGTTTTCCACCAGCTTCACCATCTCCGCTGCCTTGGCGCTGGTGGTGATGCACGCACCCCTGACAAACTGACGGTAGAAGGCAAGCGCGCGCCGCGCGCAACGAGGGGTGACGCCGCCAATGCAGCGATCATTGTCGATCAGTTCAACCAGGATGCGTCCGGGCAGAACGCGCTCCGGACAATAGGCGATGGCGACGTCTCCCGCGCCGCCCTGCCCCGGCATCTTGAGGTCCGGGCGAAGCTGCGCGAACAGGTCGCGCATCGCTTCGGTGGTACCTACCGGAGATGTCGATTCTAGGATCACCGTATCGCCCGGCTTCAACACATCTGCGACGGTGCCTGCGGCTTTCAGCACATGGGAAATGTCGGGTGCACGATCCTCTGAAACCGGCGTTGGAACCGCGATAATGAAGACGTCACTGGGCTCGACTGCCAGGCTGGCGCGCAGATTCCCACGGGCCACGACACCCTGCACCAAGCCATCCAGATCGACTTCCTCAATATGGACGCGTCCGGAATTTACGGTCTCCACTACATGAGCACTGACGTCCACGCCGACAACCTGCGCGCCGCCCCGTGCGATCAAAGCCGCTGTCGGCAAGCCGATATAGCCGAGCCCAATGACGGAAACCTTCTGCTGCTTGTCGATGGGCATGCGAAAATCCTGGAAGCCGATGATTTACCATCGGTTTCTGCAAGGAAATGCTGAAGATTTCGGTAACGGCGAACAGCAGTCCTATCACTGGAGCCCGGATTAAGCCGCAGATACTGCTCGCGTAACAGCGGCAATCGGGCGAGTCAGGCTGCCTCGTCCAGCCCCTCTGCCGCCGTCCCTTCAGCCGCTATGACTGCCGCGATCCGCTGCGCCGCACGACCATCGCCAAAGGGGTTATGCGCCCGCGCCATTGCTGTATAGCCGGCCTCGTCGTCCAACAGCGTCAGCACCTCTCGCACGATCCGCGCCTGATCCGTGCCGACAAGCTTCGCCGTTCCAGCAGCGACGCCTTCCGGCCGCTCGGTTGTCTCACGCATCACCAACACGGGCTTTCCGAGCGAGGGCGCTTCCTCCTGAACCCCGCCACTATCGGTGAGGACCAGATGGCACATGTCCAGCAGCCGCACGAAATGAGGATAATCAAGCGGCTCGATCATCGCCACATTTGGCAGCCCGCCTAATACCGCCTCCATAACAGGCCGCACATTGGGGTTGGGATGGATTGGAAAGATCACCGCCACATCAGGGCGAGAGGCTATGTCCGCTATGGAACGGGCGATCGCTTCCATACCACCACCGAAATTTTCGCGTCTATGGCTGGTGACGGCAACGATCCGCTTGCCCCCAAATCGCGCCGCCAGATCATCCAGTCCCTGGGCTAGCGAGGGCGTCGCACTGATCCGCTCCCGCGTAGCCAGCAGCGCATCTATGACCGTGTTGCCGGTCACATGAATGCCCTTAGCATCGCGGTTTTCGCTGAAGAGCGCCGCTGCGGCCGCATCAGTCGGCGCAAAATTCATGTCCGCTATGCAGGCGACGACGCGGCGGTTCACCTCTTCGGGCCAGGGGTGGTAGATATCCCCGCTCCGCAAACCTGCTTCGACATGGGCCACAGGGATTTGGCGGTAATAGGCGGCAAGGCTTGCGACCATCGTCGTCAGCGTATCCCCATGCACCAACACGCGATCGGGCTTCTCCGCATCGAATGCAGTGCCCAGTTCCACGATCAGCTTCGCGGTAAGTCCATCGAGAGTCTGATTGGGGATCATCGCGTTCAAGTCGATGTCCGGCTTGATACCCGCAATTTCCAGCACTTGGTCCAGCAATCCTCGATGCTGCGCCGTGACGATGACGCGCACATCCACATTCTCTCGCGCGCGTAACGCATGAATAACCGGAAACAGCTTGATCGCTTCGGGACGAGTCCCGAATACCACCGCAACTTTCATCTTTGCCCCCTGATGCGAGCCTTTAAGGCTACCCCCTGCCAGCAAATCGTAACCATCCCCTGAACATGGGGGTAATTCCGACGCGCGCTTTCGCAGGCGCAATGACCTATGCTAGGGCCGCGTCAACCTTTCATTTTTCCAGCGAGGCTGCGGGTAGTTTTATGAAGATCACGATGATCGGCACGGGATATGTCGGCCTGGTTTCGGGCGCCTGCTTCGCCGATTTCGGCCACGACGTTTGCTGCGTGGACAAGGACGCCCGGAAGATTGACGCAATCGAGTCCGGCCGCATGCCGATCTTTGAGCCGGGCCTCGACCAGCTCGTCGCGAACAACGCTGCGGCAGGCCGCCTGACCTTCACCACGGATCTCGCCGCTGGCGTGAAGGGCGCTGACGCAATCTTCATCGCAGTAGGCACGCCATCACGGCGCGGCGATGGCCATGCAGACCTGAGCTATGTCTATGCCGCCGCACGCGAGATCGCCGAAACGGTGGATGGACCGACCGTCATCGTCACCAAATCCACCGTCCCGGTAGGGACCGGCGATGAAGTCGAGCGCATCGTCCGCGAAGTCCGCTCAGATCTGGATATCCAGGTTGTCTCCAACCCCGAATTCCTCCGTGAAGGCGCGGCGATCAGCGATTTCAAGCGGCCTGATCGCGTTGTGGTAGGCACCACCGGCGACGATCGGGCGATCGCTGTCATGGCGCAGATTTACCGTCCGCTGAACCTCAACCAGGCCCCCGTGATGTTCACGGGGCGGCGGACTGCTGAACTCATCAAATATGCCGCCAACGCGTTCCTGGCGACCAAGATCACCTTCATCAACGAGATGGCGGACCTGTGCGAAGCCGTCGGCGCGGAGGTGCAGGACGTGTCGCGCGGCATCGGCCTCGATAACCGCATCGGCAGCAAGTTCCTGCATGCCGGACCCGGCTATGGCGGCTCCTGCTTCCCGAAGGACACGTTGGCGCTGGTCAAGACGGGCCAAGATTATGACACGCCGATCCGCATTGTCGAAACGGTCGTGCAAGTGAACGATCTGCGCAAGCGCGCCATGGGCCGCAAGATCGTCAAGGCTTTGGGCGGCGAAGCGCGGGGTAAGACTGTCGCCCTGCTGGGCCTCACCTTCAAGCCCAACACCGACGATATGCGCGATGCGCCCAGCCTCGCCATCGTGCAGGCTCTGGAGGACGCAGGTGCGCGGATCATCGCCTATGATCCTGAAGGCATGGAAGTCGCCAAACCGATGATGCCCAGCGTCACGATGGTGAAAGACGCATATGAAGCCGCAAAGGAGGCAGACGCACTGGTGCTCGTTACCGAATGGGACATTTTCAGGGCGTTGGATCTTAAGCGCTTGGCAGCCTCCATGAACAGGCCGCTGCTGATCGACCTGCGCAACATCTATCCCCGCAGCGAAGCGGAAGCGGCAGGCTTCGCCCTCACGCGCGTAGGCGGCAAGGGTATCACATGATCGACTCTCAGGAAGGGCGGGCTGGTCCCGCCTTTCCCCGCTTGCGACATTGGGCGATCGCGGCGGGACTGCTATTCTTTATCACACAGGTTGTGCCGGTGATGGCCGGGCTAACCTGACCGGCCAAATTCCTGAGCTCGCATCAGCCTCATCCTGCTTTAGGCGGCGGCGCCCGAAAAACGCGCCGATCACGCCTTCAGCTTCCAACCCCGCTTCAGCAGCACATAACATAGCGCACCCAGCGCCATGTTCAGTCCCAGCAGCACAAGACTGCCTACCACTACATCCCCATCCGCCGCCGCCACGAACCCATAGCGGAACCCCGAAATCGCATAGAAAAACGGATTGATATGGCTGATCGCACGGAACACCGGCGCAAGCCTGTCGATCGAATAAAAGGTCCCCGACAAGAGAGTCATGGGGCCAATCACGAAATTGGTGATCGCAGCGGCATGATCGAACTTTTCCGCCCATATTGACGTCAGCACGCCGATGAAGGCCGTCAAAGCAGCACCCATCAGCCCGAACCAGGCAATCGCCCAAGGATGCGCAGGCGTCACATGCACGCCGGGCCACAGCGCCATCGCGGCCCAAAGCGCCAGCCCTACGCAGAAAGCGCGGGTCACGGCAGCCCCGACAAGCGCCAGCAGCAGTTCGCTGTTGGACAAGGGGGGCATGAGATAGTCGATCAACGTCCCCTGCATCTTGCCCGCCAGAAGCGAAAAGCTGCTGTTCGCAAAGGCGTTGTTCATCATGCCCATGATCATCAGGCCCGGCGCGATGAAGTCGGCGAATGGGACGCCTAGCACTTGCCGGTTCGCTCCCCCGAGCGCGATCGAGAAGATAACCAGGAACATGAGTGTAGTGACGGCAGGAGCCCAGATGGTCTGGAGCTGCACCTTCATGAAGCGGCGGACTTCCTTGCGGTACAGCGCACGCGTGCCCGCCCAGTTCACGTTACGGATAACCATCTCACCCGGCTCGTGAAAGGGGGGGCTGGTTGGGGAGGAAGCTGCAAATTGGGACTGGTCGTTCATGCTTCGATCGACTATCGGCTGGTCTGATGTGCCGCAAGGGCGTTGTGCACGGGTTTGAACCTGCGCGGGCGCGCCCCATATAGGGCGGGAAATTTTAGAATTCGAGGAGTCATTCATTGTCCTGGACCGACGAGCGTATCGACCAGCTCAAGGCAATGTGGGAAAAGGGCCTGACCGCCAGCCAGATCGCCGATGAGTTGGGCGGGGTCAGCCGCAACGCAGTGATCGGCAAGGCGCACCGCCTTGGCCTTCAGTCGCGCCCATCGCCCGTGAAAGCGAACGAGGCGCCGAAAAAGGCGGCTCCAGTGCGCAAGGCCGCGCCGTTGCCTGAAGCCGAGGCACCCAAGCCCACGCCTGTGCAACATAGCGCGCCGGCCCCGGTTCGCGCCGCGCCTCCGGCCGCCTCTCCTGCGCCGTCTTTCGCCACTCCTGCATCCGAAGCTCCGCCCCCAGCGCCGCAGCCGCGCATCATCTCGGTCGGCCCGGGCGGCTTTCTGCGCCAGGGTCCCGGCGACCAGCAGGCGCCTATCCCGCCCGCCCCGCCGCGCCGCCTGGTGCCTGCGAAGCCCAGCCCTGAAATTGCGGGCAAGACGACACTGCTCGACCTGACGGAACGGATCTGCAAATGGCCGATGGGTCATCCTGGTGAACCAGACTTCCATTTCTGTGGCGAAGCGGTGAACCCCGGCTTCCCCTATTGCGTGGAACATTGCGGCCGCGCCTATCAGGCCCAGCTGCCTCGCGGGACACGCCGCCCGCCGCCGCCGCTGCCCTTCGGCGGCCCACGAGTGCGCTAAACCATCAATCCTCCCTGTCGCACGGCGATGGGGAGGATTTTTAAGCTCCGCCCCTTCTTCGCTCCTCCCGCTTGCACAGACGGCGTACCCCCTTATAGCTGGTGCGCATGTCCGATCTGTTCGCGAGCCAGCCGCTTTCCTCTTCCGGTTACGACGCATCCTCCATCGAAGTTCTCGAAGGACTGGAGCCGGTGCGCCGCCGTCCCGGCATGTATATCGGCGGCACGGACGAACGCGCGCTGCATCACCTTGCCAGCGAAGTGCTCGACAACAGCATGGACGAAGCGGTCGCAGGCCACGCGACCCGGATTGAGGTCACGCTGGAGCCCGGCAACAAGCTGACCATCACCGACAATGGCCGGGGCATCCCCGTTGGACTGCATCCCAAATTTCCCGGCAAGTCGGCTCTGGAAGTCATCCTCACCACGCTCCATTCCGGCGGCAAGTTCACTGACAAGGCTTACGCAACCTCGGGCGGCCTCCATGGCGTAGGTATCAGCGTGGTGAACGCATTATCGGTCGTCACTGTCGTCGAAGTCGCTATCAATAAGGAGCTGTTTCGCCAGAGCTTCGCGCAAGGGCTACCCACCAGCGGGCTTGAGAACGTTGGAGCCGCTCCCAACCGGCGCGGCACATCGGTCAGCTTCATCCCCGATCATGAGATTTTCGGCGAGCAAAAGTTCAAGCCAGCTCGGCTTTACCGCCTCGCCCGATCAAAAGCCTATTTGTTCGCAGGCGTCGAAATCCGTTGGAAATGCGCCCCCGAACTCATCAGCGACGACACACCGGCCGAAGCAGTCTTCCAGTTTCCCGGCGGTTTGGCCGATCACCTGAAGGAACAGGTGGGTAACCGGGAATGCGCGACCAGCGCCTTCTTTTCCGGCAGCCAGGATTTTCCTGATACAGCTGGCCGCGTCGAATGGGCGATCGCCTGGCCGCTATGGTCCGACGGCAGCTACAGCTGGTATTGCAACACAATCCCGACCCCTGACGGCGGCACACATGAAAACGGCCTGCGGGCCGCGCTGGTGAAGGGCATCCGCGCTTTTGCCGAGCTGATAGGCAACAAGAAGGCGAAGGACATAACTGCCGATGACATCGTGACCTCGTCAGAGATCATGCTGTCGGTCTTCATCCGCGACCCGCAGTTTCAGAGCCAGACCAAGGATCGCCTGACTAGCCCGGAAGCTGCGAGGCTGGTCGAGAATGCGGTGCGAGACCATTTCGATCACTTCTTGTCGGACCATATGGAGCGGGGCAAAGCGCTACTCGCCTATGTGATCGATCGCATGGACGAACGCCTCAAGCGCAAGGCGGAAAAAGAGGTCAAGCGCAAGACCGCGACCAGCGCACGCAAGCTCCGCCTTCCGGGCAAGCTGACCGACTGCTCCACCGACGATCCCGAAGGTACGGAGATCTTCCTGGTCGAAGGCGATTCGGCCGGCGGCTCAGCCAAGCAGGCGCGTGACCGCAAGACACAAGCGATTCTGCCCCTGCGTGGTAAAATTCTGAACGTGGCCTCAGCCAATAACGCAAAGATCCTGGCTAATCAGGAAATCGCGGACATGATCCTGGCGCTCGGCTGCGGCACGCGCAAGGACTGCAATCCCGACAATCTCCGTTACGAGCGCATCGTGATCATGACCGACGCGGACGTGGACGGAGCGCATATCGCGACCCTGCTCATGACTTTCTTCTTCCAGGAAATGCCGGAACTGGTGCGGCGCGGGCATCTCTATCTCGCCCAACCGCCGCTCTACCGTCTGACCGCCGGAGGCAAGAGCCTCTACGCCAAGGATGATGCCCATCGCGAAGAGCTGTTGCGTACGGAGTTCAAGGGAAAGAAGGTCGATATCAGCCGCTTCAAGGGCTTGGGCGAAATGAACCCGATGCAGTTACGGGAAACCACCATGGACCCCAAGACGCGCGGCCTCATCCGCATCACCTTGCCCGACGATGTCGAGGACAGGCAACAGGTGCGCGAATTGGTCGAGCGGCTGATGGGCACTAATCCGGCGCATCGCTTTGCTTTCATTCAGGAAAATGCCGCGACTGTGGATGAAGAGGCGATCGACGCCTGAACTGCCGGCAATTTTCGGGCGCAACACCGGCAATATTTTGCCTACCGCCGCGTTAACCAGGGCGGCGCACCCTATGTTCAATTTTCTACGGGATGGTGCGAAGCATGTCAGGCTTCGTCCCGTCCCTTCGCACCTCTGCCTCGCGGGCTATCCCAGCACTGCTGCTGGCGGGCATGAGCGGTTACGCGATCGCGCAAGCTCCTTTGACCGTGCCGTCCGCGCCCTATACGGGCCGGAGTGAGGCCAGCTACACACCCTCGGACCGCATTGCCGCCAATCTGTTGGCTGGCGGCATGAGCCGCCTCGCGGCGATCAGCGCGCAACAGGGCGCAGCCATGCCTGCCGCCTTTATCCCGGATCAGCCCTCACCGGCGGCGATCGTCAATGATCGCCGCCTAGGCGCATTCCTGGGCAAGCTGCCCGGCTGGCAGTTGCAGGGCGTCCAGCTGTCGATAACCGTCGGCAGCCTAAACTATCGCCAGCCTGATCTGACGCCGGCATTCATGCGCGGCCTGACGCCTGCACCGGCGCCGCGGCCCGCCGCTTTCCTGATGCCCGTCCGTTCGGCTGCTGCTCCAATGCAGCCCGCGCCGCGCATCGGCCAGCCCGACATATTCGGCTCCGTCGCGCTACCGATCGGGCATACGGCACTCGACAGCAAATGGGCCTCCATATCGCAGCCCCTAGCCCGCAATGGTCTGTGGGGCAGTCTCCTTCGCAGCGCGCAGGCTGCTGGAGGACAAGAGCAGGTCGAGATGATCAACCGCTGGGTCAATCAACGGCTGCACTTCGTCGATGACAGGCAAGGTGGTGACAGCTGGGCGACGGCCAGTCAGTCGCTGCTCCGCGGCGCAGGCGACTGCGAAGATTACGCCATCGCCAAGATGAAGCTGCTTGAAGCGGCAGGGTTCGATCGCCGCGCCATGTTCCTGGTCATCGCTCGCGATCTGGTTCGCCAGGCTGACCACGCAGTGCTGGCGGTGCGAATCGGTAACGAACTGATGATCCTCGACAATATGACGGACAAGGTTCTGCCTTCGTCGCAGGTCAGCGATTATCGGCCTATCCTCAGCTTCAACGCCTATGGCCGCTGGACGCACGGTTATCGCATGACCAAGCCCCAGGCGGTGCAGTTCGCCGCGCGCTAACGCAGCCGCTCACCGCTCCCGCAAGGCTTCCGAACGCGCCTTCATGATCGGCTTGAGCAAATAGGCCAGCACCGACTTACGCCCGGTCATTATCTCCACGTCGCACACCATGCCCGGCGTGATCGGCAGCTTGTGCACGCCTGAACCCAGCCACGCCCGGTCCGTCTCGACCACCACGGTGAAATAGGCCTCCCGCGTCGCTTCATCATAGACGCTGTCGGCCGACACCTGCTGCACCGTACCGGTCAGGCCGCCGTAGATGGAAAAATCATAGGCGGTCACCTTCACCACTGCACGATCGCCGGTCTTGATGAAGGCGATGTCGTTGGGCTTCACCCGCGCCTCGACCAGCAATTTTTCGCCGACGGGCACGATCTGCATGATCTTCTGCCCAGGGCTGACATAGCCGCCGATGGTCGTTACCTGCACGTCATTGACCACGCCATCCACTGGGGAGCGGATTTCCGCCCGCTGCGCCCTGCCCTTTGCGCCGCGAAGGGATTCACTGTTCACAGCGATCTTCGCTTCCAACTGGCTGCGTTCGTTGAGCGCATCCTGCCGGAACTGGAAATTGGCTTCGGACAATTGCGCCTGCGCCTCGCGGATCGCGGCGGACGCGCGAGAAGCCTGCTGCTGCGCTGCGTTCAACCGTCCCTGCGCATCCACAAACTCGCGCCGGGCGTCGAGCAGTTCCGTCTGCGGGATGATCGACTTCGCGGCCAAGGGTTCGAGCATCGCCACCCGCTGCCGCGCCAGCTGTACGCTGCCGGAAAGGCTGGCGATCGTAGCCTGCGCTTCCCCCAACTCTCGGCGGCGCTGTTCAACCTGCGCCGACATGGCGTCCTGCTTACTCCGCAACGCCGACTGGCGCACGGCGGCAAGCGCCTGTTCCTGCTGGCATTCAGGGCCGCCTGTCATGCAGGCCGCGCCTGAGCCAGTGCCTTCCTTCTCCAATCGCCCAGCGCGCGCCGTCAGCGACCGTGTCTCCGCCTGAAGCTGCCCGAGTTCCGACGCCAGCATGGCATCGTCCAGGCGCACCAGAAGCTGTCCCTTGCTCACCTTCTGTCCGGACCGGACGAGAATTTCCTCGATCGTTGTGGGCTCCGCAGACTGGATGACCTGCGCCTTGCTGGACGGGATCACCCGCCCCTGCCCATGCGTCACTTCATCGACCGGCGCCAGGCTGGCCCACATCAGGAAGACCAGCATACCGCCGCCACTGTAAAGGATGACCTGCTTGTTGCCCGGTTGCCCCCGCAGCCAGTTAATCCAGCGCGAAATCATGGTTGCACCCCTTGAATATTATGGTCGTCGGCGGCCAAAGTGACTGGCGTGGCCTTTTGCTGGCGGGCGAGCATGTCCGCCAACGCACCGCCGCTCGGAGACGGATCAGGAATCGACAGCTTCCACCCCTTGGTGGGGTCCATGCGCCCACCAACATCGTTGGCCGCCCGCCGCTCGGGCAAGGCAGCAACCGGCGGGTAGTCGATCACAGGTTCCGACGAAGCGGCGAAGCGGGAAGGATCAAATGCCGGAATGCGCTCGCCCCCCGCATAGCGCCCGGTGAACGCGGCGGGCAGGCCCCAACCGCCCGGCCAGCGGTAAAAGATATGCGCGCCAATCTGCGCCAGCTTCGCCAAATGCGGGGCCCAGCGAGGAAAGACATAGTCGGCATGGTAATGGGTCGCCGTGCCCACATCCTTCTCGACCCGGCCACCAAGCGCATCCGCAGCTATGCGCTTGGCCCGGTCCCACAGGGCGGGCAAGGGCCGCCGCGCGAGCGAACCGTCGCACACAAAGCTGAATTGGCAGACGGAAGCGTCAAACCGCTGATACACGACGCCGCACACCGTCTTGGCGAAGGCGGGATGACGCACTCGGTTGAGAACCACTTGGGCGACGGCGCGCTGACCGCTTTCGGGCTCACGCGCGGCTTCATAATAGACGGCCTGCGCCAAGCATTGCAGCGCGCGGTCATGATCCTCGCCTGCTCCCACCACAGCCCGAAAAGGCTTGGCGGCAGCGATCGCACCATCCGCGAAGCCGAGACGCTGATTTTCTTCGCGCGCCTCGTCGCCTTCGGCCGCAGGGCCGACCTGCTCCGTCATCGCAACCAGGGCCATATATTGGCGGGGAATTGCTGGAGCCGTCTCTACGATCTTTGCACGTAGCGCCGGCTGTGGCTGCTGATGCCATAGCAGCACAGCCGCGAGTGCCACCGCCGCCCCGACGCCAGCACACAGGATTGATGCCCCACCTGTTCCTGCGAAGGCAGGAACCCAGTTCCGCCGGTTCAAATGGGCTCCTGCCCGCGCAGAAGCACGCTGCTTCAAGCGAACGGGCTGAGTCCCGCTCATTGCCCGGCTCCGCGCTGTAGATGGCCGATGATCTCATCACGCGGCCCGTCTGCCAGCACTACGCCCTGATCAATCACGATCAGCCGGTCGACGATCCGCAGCAGCGCATGCCGGTGCGTGGAGACGATCAGCGTCTGCTCCGGCTCCAGCGCCTTTGCCAGATGCTCGATAAACAGATTTTCCGTCTGATTGTCCATCGCCCCGGTCGGCTCGTCCAGGAACAGCAGCTTGGCCGGTTCGACCAACGCCCGCGCCAGCACCAGGAAGCTGCGCTGGCCGCCCGACAGCCGATTGCCACGCTCACCGATGTGCAGGTCAAAGCCCGCCGCGTCCCGGCCGAAGAAACGCGAGGCACCTGAGCGCTCCAGCGCCTCCAGCAACTTCTGATCGTCAGCCTCGCGCGCTCCAAGCAGCAGGTTCTCACGCACCGACCCGCTGAACAGTTCGGCGTCCTGGCCGACATAGCGGAAGGCGGAGCGCAGCTCATGCGGGTGATATTGGCGGCTATCGATATCATCGATGGTCAGCACGCCGGCAGCAGGCGGATAGAGCCCGCAGATGACCCGGCCCAGCGTCGATTTGCCTGACGCCACCCGCCCGATGATCCCGATCCGCTCACCCGGCTCAACCCGAAGGTTGATGCCGCGCAGACTCGGCTGGCTCGCACCCGGATAGGCGAACTCCAGATCCTTGGCGACGATCGCGCCCTTGCGGATCTTGGGAATGATGCCACGCGCGCCGTCCAGCCGTTCGTCGGGCTGATCGATCAGCGTCTGCAGGCTGCCAAGCGTGGTCATCGCCTGCCGCGCACGCACAATCACGAAGGCAAGCTGCCCCACCGGCGAAAGCGAACGGCCCGCCAGCATCACGATGGCGATGATCGCGCCCATCGAAATGCTGCCCGCCGCGAACATGTAGAAGCCGCCAATGACCAGCGCGATGCTCGTCACCTGCTGGCACAGCGCGGCCAGCGTGACGCTGGTCGAGCTCAACCGCCGCAGCTTCTCCTGCGTCGCTGCGCTCATCCGTGCATAACGGCGCCAGCGGTCCAGCATGCGGCCTTCGGCGCGACAGGCTTTCAGCGTCTCGATACCGCCGATCGCCTCGACCAAGGCAGCGTTCTGCAAGCTGGCGTCTGCCTGGGCATCGCGCGACAGCCTGGCCATCGAGCGTTGCAGAAAGAACCCAGCAATAGCCATGATGCCCATCATCACGACCGGCACGACCGCCAGCCAGCCGCCGAGCAGCGCGATGATCCCGACGAAGAAGAAAAGGAACAGCACATCGATCGCCAGAACGACGGTGGTGGAGGTGAAGAATTCCCGCACCGATTCAAATTCGGACACGCGCCGCGCCAGTGCCCCGGTGCTGCCAGCCCTGCTGGCGAGCGGCACGTTCATCACTTTTTCGAACAGGCGCTGGGAAAGCCGCTCGTCAATTTCGCGCCCCGCCTCATCGACCAGCCGCGCGCGAGCCAAGCGCAGGGCGAAGTCGAGGGTAAAGGCCAGCATTACGCCTACGCCCAGCACCCATAGGCTGGACGCCGCCTTGTTCGGGATGATCCGGTCATAGACGTTCATCGTGAACAGCGGCAGCGCAAAGGCGAGGAGGTTGATGATCGCAGCTGCGAGCATCACATAGCCAAAGGAGCCCCTCGCCCGCCAAACCTCGCGCCAGAACCAGTGCTGCCGCGCGCGTTCGTCCCAGGGGCGTTCCTCAGCCCGTTCCCGACCATGATCGGCCATGACAACCAGCGCCTCGCCCGTGAAATGGCCTTCCAGGTCGCTGATCGCAGCCCATACGGGCTCGGTCGCATGGGGCAGCAGCAGCAGTGCATCACCCTGCCGCACCTCGAGCAGCAGCAGGAAACGCTCGTTCCGCAACGGCAGGATCGCGGGCAAGTTGCCCGCCCGCCATTTGTCGAGCCGTCCCCGGACATGGTCCGTCAGCAACCCGATCTGGTCGAGCGCCGATTCCGCCTGGTGAAAGGGCAAGCGTCCTGATTCATCGACCGCCAAGCCCGCGCGGAGCCCGACGATCCCCGGAGAGCGGTCGAAATGCCGCGCCACATGGGCGATGCAATCGACCAGCTCATCACCGGGCGTGCCTTCATGGCTCAGCCATTCGGCCAAGCTAAGTGTGCTTCGTTCCAACATTGTTTACCCCGCGCCACCCCGGCTTGCGCCGGAATGACCCCAAAGATGGAAACTCAGCCCGGATAGCGCCGCCGCTGCAATTCGGCGGGCGGCAGATCCGGAACATCATATTTCTTGCGCGCGTAAGGATTTGCGCCCGAAGGCTGCGCGATCCCCAGCGTGTCGAGCAGCTGGTTGGTCGCGGCCAGGATCTGATATTGCGCGAAGATTTCGGAGAAACGGGCCGTCTCGCTGCGAACCTGCGTGTTGAAGCGCGTGTTCTGGCTGTCCAGCACGTCGAGCAGCGAACGCCGCCCCACATTGAACTGCTCGCGATAGGACACCAGCAGCGAGTCCGACACCGTGCCCTGACGCGACAGATCCGCCAGCCGCTTCTTTTCCGTATCCCAACGGTTCCAGGCGGTGCGGACATCATCCTCCGCCTCGCGCTGACGCTGGCTCAGGCGGAAGCGTGCTTCGCTCGCCCGGCGGGTCATCTCCTGCACCTTCGCCCGGTTGATGCCGCCGTTGAAAAGCTGCCAGCGCAGGACCACACGGCCCTGAACATCGTTGGTATTGCCCTTGAAGCCATCGACATCTTCACCGACACGGCCACGCCCTTCCAGGGTCACCGTCGGCCCAAGCTCCGACTTGGCCTCATCCACCACCGCATGGGCGGCCTGAATGTCGGCCTCCGCCTCGCGGATGAGCGGGTTATGCGTGCGAGCAGCGGCGATAGCCTCGTCCAACGTCGGCGGCACCGCGCCTGTCACGGGATCAGGCATGCTCACCTGATCAATCGACAGACCTGTCAGCGTCCGGAAACTGATCGCAGCATTGGTCAGGTCCTGCTCCGCCTCGCTCTTGCGGACCAGAGCAGCCTGAAGCCGTTCCTCGGCCTGCTGCTGGTCAGCGATGCTGATCGAGCCCTTGCTAACGCCCTCGCCCAAGTCGCCAAGCAGCTTACGGTGAAAGGCGATATTGTCCTCGGCAGCTGCGACGACCCGCTGCTGCAGCATATAATCCAGATACTGGCGCGTGACATTGAGCGCCACGAACTGCGACCGCTCGCCTACCCTCAGCGCCGCGCCGTCGATCCGCGCCGCCTGCCGCCGTTTTTCCGCGCTGCGATAGCCGGAGTCGAACAGTGTTTCTTCCGCAACCAGGCTGGCTTCGAGCGGCCAAAGGGTTTGATCCTGGATCCCGATGGCGCGACGGGTGGCATTTTCCAGCCGCCGGACCCCCGCCGAACCTTCGAGGCTGACGCGGGGCAGATAGAGCCCCTTCGCCTGCTCGCGTTCGAACTCAATGGCTTCCTTGTTCTGGATCGCCTGGTTGATTTCCGGATGGCTGTCGATCGCCGCAGCGATCGCGCTCTTGAGGTCCGTAGTCTGTGCCCAGGCCGTCCCCGCCACGGTCGCCACACAAAGGGCGATCAGGCTGCCGCATGTCTTGCGCATCAATGTCATGTTCGCCTCCCCCCTTAATTCGCGCTGGCTGTGATTTCGACGCGGCGGTTCATCGGCTCGCGCACGCCATCGGCGGTTTCGATCTTCAACTGGGTTTCACCCAGTCCGCTGACGGTGATCGCGTCGGCTGCGATGCCGCCCTGTCCCAGCAGACCCGCGACGTTCTGAGCGCGGCGAAGCGACAACCCGTCATTGTAACGATTGCTGCCCGATGTGTCGGTGTAGCCGGTAACGCCGAAGCGCTTCCATCCACATTGGGCGGCCGACTGCGTCAGCTGGCTGACGGTAGCCGCACCCTCGGGCACAGGCGTATCCATGTTCCAGTCAAAGAAGATGGACACCGCCGGTGCGGTGCAGTCCAGCGCGGGTGGGGCTGAACCTGCGGCCGACACCGGCGGCGGTGGCGGCGCCGAAAGGCGTGCCACAAAGTCGTCGCACTTGTTGATGCTGTCCGCATCCTTCGTGCCGGATTTGATGAAACCGATGGCGATGCCGCACTGGTTCTTGGCCTCTACGGCCCAGGTCCAGCGGCTGTCCTGCGCGGCGCGCACGCTCGCGTCCCCCACAGCGGCTACTGCCGTGTCATAGCGGCTCCTGAGCGCATCCCGCAATTCCGGCTTGCTCAGTTGCAGCAGAGGCGATGCCGGGGCCGCCCATGCGGCCGTAGACATCATCCCCATCAGCAAGCCGAAGGAAGCGATCCTCCCCACCCCGTTTATCATGTTCAATCTCCCCAATTTACCCCGCGAGAATTCCAGATCAGCCATGGGCCACCGCCATCGCCTCATGCGCCGCGATCGCGGCTTCGAAGACCGCTGCTGCGGCTGCCATATGTCCAAGGTCCACCGGCTCTGCCGCAATCGGGTTCAGCAGCACCGGCGTCGGAGCATGCTCCCCGCCCGGAAGCGCAGCGAGAAGCGCGTCGATATGCGGCGTATCATGTGCGCCCAGCGCTTCCTTCACCACCTCCGCCGCTGCAGGATTGGCGTTGGCGGTTGCCTGCGCCGCAGCCAGAGCTGCTGCCGCATTGCCGTCAAAGGAGGGTAGGCTGATTGACTGGGCCAGCAGCGTCTGATGATCCCCAAGGGTCGGCTGATCAGCCTGCGCCGTGTCGGTAGGAGCCGGTGCCGACGAAGCGCTATGGTCCGCCAGCGTGGCATGATCGGGCGCGGGTTCTTCAGAGCCGTGGCTGGCCTGCTGAACGGGCTGCTCGGCTGAGTGCGCCGACTGATCATCGCTCGGTTCCGACAGGGTCTTGGTCTCGTTGTCGGTCAACGGTTCGGACGTCGTCGCGCTCGCCGGTACAGTTTCTGCCGTCGCCACAGGCGTCGTTTCCGTGCTGGTCGGGCTCTGCTGCTTTTCGTCCTGCGTTTCCGCTGCGCCCGCAACCGCGACCAAGCTGGCAGCAACCAGCGCCTGATTGAAGCCGCTCGCCGTCGTGTTGTCCGCCCTTAATTCGCTGTCCTTGGGCGCAGTGGTGAACACGGCGTCGCCGATCGTTCCCTTACTACCATCGGTCCGCACGAAGCTCGCCTCGCCCAGCACTGTGACATCGCCGTTGGCGGCCGCATAGCTCTTGCCATCGGAGTTGAGGTCAATCGCCGCTATGCCCGCCGCGGTCAGCGTCCTGACCTCGCCTGCATCTACATGACCGTTGCCGTTCACATCCTGCCACAGGCCGAACTCGCCAAAGGCAGTGTCCTTCGCGTCAAAGACGCCATCACCATTGCTGTCATAAGCAAGGCGCAAGCCTTCCAGATCGCTCTTGGCGCCCGACGCGTCGTCAGAGAAGACGATGTCATAGGCGGCGCCAACGGTGTGGACGAGCAGCCCATCATCGGCACTCACCCACGCCGTGTTGACCGCGCCAGCGCCATAATCATGGCTGACCCCGGCTGCGAGCGACAAGAATTCCAGCCCATCGCCATCGAGATCGATTGCAATCGGCGCAGCCGGCGTGGCGGGCGTCAAGCCATCCTTCACATGAACGCTGAAGTTCTGGGTGGCGGTGGTGTCCCCGTCATTGTCGGTGAATTGCAGGGTGAAGGGGATCGTCTTGTCGATCGAACTGCTGGCCACGCCGACATTGGTGAGATTGAGCTTCATCTCGCCGCTCGATTGATAGACATCGATCCAGTCGATCAGCGCCCCTGCCGGTGCGGAGATCTTCTGCTGATTGTCCGCATCGGGCCCGTTGATTTCGAATACCCCGCGGGTGCCATCAGTGTAGTGCGCAACGAAGATGATCTTTTCGCCCGCCCCAAAGTTGAAGAAGGAGAAGGTGGCGTAAGAGGCGTTCACAATATTGTACGTGTTGGGAGGCGTGTATCCACCTGCACCGTCATAGTCGGCCAGCGGACCGAAATCGAAGCGGAGGAATTCCCCTGCATCGAAGTTATTATTTGCAAGGCCCCAGCCCTGGGTGGAGCCGTTGACATTGCTCGTCTGGGTCGCGGTGACGGCGCCAGTGGCCTCCCAGGTGGAGATCTCTGCCGGCGTGAAACCGCCCGTGGGCGCCCAGCCGGTGACATAGACCAGCTGTTGCGAAGTCGCCTTGTCGGTGACGACGATTTCGTTGCTCGGTCCGCTACCAAATGCGCTTCCCTGACCGATCGGAACATCGGTTACCGTCGGGTCGAGCTTCGTCACCAGATCGAATACATATTGACCCGAAGTCCCGGCGTTCGGATTGACCGTCAGCGTAAAGACCGTGGTGTCACCTGCATTGAAGCCGCCGCTATGATCCGCATCGACATAGCCGGTCAGCACATTGCCGCTCTGCGATGTCACTACAGCCTGGCCGCCGACCGTAATGGACGATGTGTTGGCGGTGATGACCATCGAGCCGGTACCATCCGCGCCGGGCACATAGTGCAGCGTGCCCACCGCTGGCGCAGTTGCGACATTATTGTCGGTCTGCTGGTTCTGCACCGTGCCAAGCGTCGGCGTGTCATCGACGATGCGAACGACCAGATTGTCGCTGGCCGTCGTTCCGCCAATACCATTCACTGCAAGCGCCACGGTGTCATCGAAGTTGGCGGGTGTAGCGCCAGCATAGCTGTCATTGTCGATGGTGGCGTTCAGCGTGTAGCTGTAGCTCACCGCACCGGTCCCGGCATTGTAACCGGTCAGGCGCAACGTGCCCTCACCAGTGTTCACCACGCCATTGGTGGTGCCGAACGCCTGCATCTGCGCCAGGGTGAAGGTCGTGCCTCCCACCACGATATTAGAGATGCCGTCGGTTGCCGTGACCGTGAACGTGCCCACGGTGATATGTGAGTTATTGTGGAGCGAACCCGTCGGCAGACCAGCTTCATAAACCGTGGCGTCAGGTCCAGTGGCCGCTGCCGTCGTCACCGTCGCACTGTCGGCAGCGCCCTTGACCGTGATCACCAGCTTGGCCGACGACGGATCGCCATCGGCATCTTTCATCGTGTAGTTGAGCGTGAAGTCCTTGCTGAACGCCGCGCCCAGCGCCTGCGTTGCAGCGCGGCTGTTGTCGAGGACATAACTCCAGGTGCCGTTCGCATTCTGCGTCAGCGTGCCATAGCTGTTGAGCTCGGTGATGGCGGCCGTATCGTTAGCACTCCAGGAAACGAAGCTCTTGGGCTGGTCGGCACCTGCCACATCATTGGTGAGCACATTACCCGACAGCGAACTCGCGCCATCCTCGGTCACCGTGCCACCCGCATCATCAACCGCCTGCGGCGTGTCATCCACGATGCGGACCACCAGCGTGTCGCTGGCAGTCGTCCCGCCAATACCATTCACCGCCAGCGCGACGCTGTCGTCGAAGTTGGCGGGCGTAGCGCCAGCATAGCTGTCATTGTCGATGGTGGCGTTCAGCGTGTAGCTGTAGCTCACCGCACCGGTCCCGGCATTGTAACCGGTCAGGCGCAGCGTCCCCTCGCCAGTGTTCACCACGCCGTTGGGGGTGCCGAACGTCTGCATCTGCGCCAGGGTGAAGGTCGTGCCGCCCACAACAATGTTGGCGATGCCGTCGGTGGCCGTCACGGTGAAGCTGCCCGTCGTCACGTGCGAGCCGTCATGCGCGGATCCGGTTGATAGGCCAGCTTCATAAACCGTAGCGTCCGGTCCAGTGGCCGCTGCCGTAGTCACGGTCGCACTGTCTGCCGCGCCCTTGACCGTGATCACCAGCTTGGCTGACGACGGGTCGCCATCGGCGTCCTGCATCGTGTAGTTGAGCGTGAAATCCTTGCTGAACCCCGCCCCTAGCGCCTGCGTTGCAGCGCGGCTGTTGTCGAGGACATAGCTCCAGGTGCCGTTCGCATTCTGCGTCAGCGTGCCATAGCTATTGAGCTCAGCGATCGCCGCCGTGTCGGCGGCCCAGGAAGCGAAGCTCTTGGGCTGGTCGGCGCCTGCCACATCATTGGTGAGCACATTGCCCGACAGCGAACTCGCGCCATCCTCGGTCACCGTGCCGCCGGCATCATCAAGCGCCTGCGGCGTGTCATCCACGATGCGGACCACCAGCGTGTCGCTGGCAGTCGTCCCGCCAATACCATTCACTGCCAGTGCGACGCTGTCGTCGAAATTGGTCGGTGTAGCGCCAGCATAGCTGTCATTGTCGATGGTGGCGTTCAGCGTGTAGCTGTAGCTCACCGCGCCGGTCCCGGCATTGTAACCGGTCAGGCGCAACGTGCCCTCACCAGTGTTCACCACGCCATTGGTGGTGCCGAACGCCTGCATCTGCGCCAGGGTGAAGGTGGTGCCACCCACAACAATGTTGGCGATGCCGTCGGTGGCCGTCACGGTGAAGGTGCCCGTCGTCACGTGCGAGCCGTCATGCGCGGATCCGGTTGATAGGCCAGCTTCATAAACCGTGGCGTCAGGTCCAGTGGCCGCTGCCGTCGTCACGGTCGCACTGTCTGCCGCGCCCTTGACCGTGATCACCAGCTTGGCTGACGACGGGTCGCCGTCCGCGTCCTGCATCGTGTAGTTGAGCGTGAAATCCTTGCTGAACGCTGCACCCAGCGCCTGCGTTGCAGCACGGCTATTGTCGAGGACATAAGTCCAGGTGCCGTTCGCATTCTGCGTCAGCGTGCCATAGCTGTTGAGCTCGGTGATGGCGGCCGCATCGGTAGCACTCCAGGAAACGAAGCTCTTGGGCTGGTCGGCACCTGCCACATCATTGGTGAGCACATTGCCCGACAGCGAACTCGCGCCGTCCTCGGTCACCGTGCCACCCGCATCGTCAACCGCCTGAGGCGCGTCGTCGATGATGCGGACCACCAGTTCATCACTGCCGGTCGAACCGCCGATGCTGTTGACCGTCAGCAGCACCGTATCGTCGAACGCGGTCGGCGTCGCGCCAGCATAGCTATCATTGTCGATCGTCGCGGTCAGCGTATAGCTGTAGTTCACGACCCCCGTCGCGCTGTTGAAGCCGGTGAGGCGCAGCGTACCTTCGCCAGTGTTCACCACGCCATTGGTGGTGCCGAACGCCTGCATCTGCGCCAGGGTGAAGGTCGTGCCACCCACAACAATGTTGGCGATGCCATCGGTCGCCGTCACGGTGAAGCTGCCCGTCGTCACATACGAACCGTCGTTCAATGATCCGGTCGGCAGCCCAGCTTCATAGACGGTGTTGTCCGGGCCCGTAGGCGCCGCCGTCGTGACGGTCGCGTCATCGGCAGAACCGTGAACCGTGATCACCAGCTTGGCCGAAGACGGGTCGCCATCGGCATCCTGCATCGTATAGTTGAGCGTGAAGTCCTTGCTGAACGCCGCCCCCAGCGCCTGCGTTGCAGCGCGGCTGTTGTCGAGGACATAGCTCCATGTGCCGTCGCTGTTCTGCGTCAGCGTGCCATAGGTGTTTAGTTCAGCGATAGCGGCCGTGTCCGCGCCCCAGCCCACGAAGCTGCTCGGGGAATCCGCGCCGGGCACATCGTTCGTCAGGACATTGCCCGACAGCGTGCTCACGGCGCCATCCTCGGTCACGACGCCCCCTGCGTCGTCGATCGCATGCGGCACATCATCGACGATGGCGATGGTCAAGCTGCTGCTCGCCGGATCGCCGTCCTGGTCCGTCAGCACGATATCGAAGCTGACACTGGTGCCGTCGCCGGACGTATTGTCCTTCAGCGTATAGGTGTAGGTGAAGGAACCGTCGCCGGTCAGGTCGTCATAGCTGCCGCCGGTGATAACCAGCGTGCCGGTGCCATTGTCCACCACCGTTTGCGGGAACAGCGAGGGATCGAGCGCCACGCCGCCAACCGTCAGAGACTGAATACCATCGGCAGAATGGAAATTGACGGTGCCCGACACCGCCTCGCGCGGATCGCCATTGGGGCCGGGTGCCGCCTGTTCACCCGAACCTTCGGACTCGCCCGGACGCGCGGGCAGGCCCGCTTCATAGACGGTCGTCGTCTCCCCGCCAGCTTCAGGTATTGCGAGCGTCGGCGTGGAATCCGCGATCGAGATCGTCAGAGTCGTCGGCGACGTGCTGCCATCGCCATCGGCCAGGACATAGAGGAACTTGTCCTCCACGCCGCCTGGCGTCTCGGTGAAGCGGGTATAGCTGTAATCGCCGTTGGAGAAGAGCGTCAGGTCGCCATATTGGCCATGAATGACAGCCGAAGCGCCCGGAGGCACGCCCTGGCCGCTGGCCTGCACGAAGACGCCGCCCACGATGCTGCCGCCGAAGCTGACACGTGCCCCCACACTGTCAGCGCCCAACACATCGGCGCCCGCTGCCCCACTGGTGGTGCCAAGGCCAGTGATGACATTGCCCGCTTCAGCCGCAAAACTGCCCGACGCTACCGTGTCGGTGTCGGCCAGAGCGTGCGGCTTGTCATCGATGATCGCGATAGCCAGGCTGCTGCTGGCCGGATCGCCATCCTCGTCGGTCAGCACGATATCGAAACTGATGCTGGTGTTGGCGTTGCCGGAGGTGTTGTCCTTCAGCGTATAGGTATAGGTAAAGGAACCGTCTCCGGTCAGCTCATCAAAGCTTCCGCCGGTGATCACCAGCGTACCCGTGGCGTTGTCCACCACCGTCTGCGGGAACAACGAAGGATCGAGCGCCACGCCGCCAACCGTCAGCGACTGGATGCCATCACCCGAATGGAAGTTGACGGTACCCGACACGGCTTCGCGCGGATCACCGTTGGCTCCGGGAGCCGCCTGTTCACCCGAACCTTGGGACTCGCCAGCGCGCGCCGGCAGACCCGCTTCATAGACGGTCGTCGTCTCGCCGCCCGCTGCGGGCGTGGTGACGGTCGGAAGCGAGTCCCCGATCGAGATGGTCAGCGTCGCGGGTGAAGTGCTGCCGTCACTGTCAGCCAGGACGTAAACGAACTTGTCCTCCACGCCGCCCGGCGTCTCGGTGAACCGGGTGTAGCTATAATCGCCATTGGAGAAGAGCGTCAGGTCGCCATATTGGCCATGAATGACAGCCGAAGCGCCCGGAGGCACGCCCTGCCCACTGCCGGGCACGAAGACGCCGCCCACGATGCTGCCGCCGAAGCTCACATGCGCGCCCGCCCCGTCGGCGCCGAGCACATCCGCGCCCGTCGCGCCACTGGTGGTGCCGGCGCCGGTGATGACATTGCCAGTTTCGGCTGCGAAGCTCCCCGCTGCCACCGTATCAGTATCCGGTAGCGCCTGGGGTTTGTCATCGACAATGGCGATGGTCAGCGTGGTTGCTGCCGGGTCCCCGTCGCTGTCGGTCACGGTGATGGCGAAATCGTCATGCGTGCCGTTGCCGGAGGTATTGGTTTCCAGCGTGTAACTATAGGTATAGCCGGCCGCCGGCGAACCGGTGATCGTCAAGGTACCGAAGGCGCCTTTCACGGTTCCGCCGTTGGTGACGTCCACATTGTTGACGAACAGCGTGCCGACCGTGTCGTTTCCGGTCGTAATGACCAGCGCGCCGACTGCGGTTTCCGCCGTAGAGGCGGCATTCGAGCCGTTGGGGTTGAGCGCCGACTCATCGACCAGCGTGTCGGAGCTTTCCGCGATCAGGATGGTCGGCGTGGAGTCCGGCAACAGGGTGACGGTAACCGTCGCCTGCGATGTGTCACCGTCGCCATCCTCGATCTGATAGATGAAGCTCGCAGTGCCTTCCTGCCCCGCGGCAGGCGTGAAGGTGAAGAGCCCGGTTACCGCGTCATAGCTGACGCTGCCCAGCGCCGGGCCGCTGACGATAGTAACCTTCGGCGTCGTCGCATTGTGGATATCCACGCCGTCTGCACCGAACACGTCGTTGGTGAAGGCGTTGATGACGATGGGCGCATTTTCCGCCGTCTGCGTGGCAGCATCGTCATGCGCCGTCGGCACATCATCCTTGATCGTGATGACCAGCGTGCCGGGCGCAGAGGCGTCGCCATCAACATCGGTCACGACGACGGTGAACTTGTCCGTCACATCGTCGCCGGATGTATTGTCGGTCACGGTATAGCTGTAATTGATCGATCCAGGCGCGATGCCGGTGATGGTAAGCGTGCCGCTGGTACCGGCAATCTGCTGGCCCACCGCGGTGACGGTCACGCCGTTGATCGTCACGGTCGCCGGCATGTCCGGTGCCACATAGGTGATCGTGCCGTTGGTCGTCTCGATGGTGGCAGGGGCATCCGAACCGGGCGATTCACCTGGGCGGTTTTCAGTACCCAGGCCTGCCTCGTCGACCACGGTGCCCGCGCCGGAGGTCGGTATGGAAGTGATGACCGCCCCGCTGTCACCGATGTTGATCGTCAGCGTCGCGGGCGACAGATCACCGTCGCCGTCGCGCACCGTATAGGTGAAGTTATCGCTGACCCCGCCCGGAGTTCCAGCCGAGCGGACATAGCTATAGCTGCCGTCGCCGTTCAGCGTCAGGATACCGTACAGCCCTTGGATCGCGTGGCCGACCGTATTTGCATTGTCGAGCGCGGCACCGTTGGCACCTGCAGCAACGCCCACGACCGGACCGCTTGCGGCGAAGCCGTCAGCGCCGCTGACGTCGGCGCCTGCGGTGCCTGAGGTCGTGCCCGCGCCGGTGACGACATTGCCGGTTTCCGGGCCATAGGTGCCTGCGGCCACCAGGTCCGCATCATTACGCGCCAGCGGCGCATCGTCTGCGATCGATATGGTCAGCGTAGCCGTCGCCTGATCGCCATCGCTATCAGTCACCACCACCGTGAAGACTTCAGCCGGCGGCGTTCCTACCACATTGTCGCTCAGCACATAGCTGTAGCCGATCGCATCGGGCGCAATAGACGTGATCGTCAGCACGCCGAGCGGCGTCGACACCGTCTGACCAACCGTGGTGATGGGCGTGCCGTTGATAGTCACGCCGGCCAGGCCATCATTCGCCGTGATCTGGATAGTACCGCTGGTGCGCTCGCTGTCGCTTGCTGCCGCAGTGCCCGCCGGTTCCTCGCCGCGCGCGGGCAAGCCCGCTTCGCTAACACCGGCTGTTGCGTTGATAGCGCCGGCCGGTTGATTGGGTGTTACGATCGTGACTTCGGGCGCTTCGTTCGGAGCGATCGGCAGGATCTCGCGCTCTTCGGGCTGACTGAAAGACAATTCGGTTGGCGGCAGCAGATCGCCCAGCCCATGAGGATCACCCACTTCGCCATCAGCAGCCAGGAAGTTGCCCCCGGAACTGCGCGCCGGACCGGCGGCAGGTTGCGGTTCCTCGCCGATTAGCAGAGCGGCCAAGTTTACCGACGGGATTTCAACGTCGCCGACAACGATCCGCGGCACGACCACTGCGCCGTCGAGGATCACCATCTGGGTGCCATCGGGCAGCGTGACGACCAGGTTGCGGCCGTCGACCTCGATATTGTTGATGTCGGTTCCAGCGGGCAGCACGACCGTGCCGTCAGGACCCGGCGTTACGGTGCGCATCGATCCAGGTTGAATGGGATGACCCTTCACCCGCGCGGCGAGAGCGGCCAGTTCCGGCTCAGGTGCCTGCTGACGGTCAGCGGCGGCATCGACATTCCATTCGCGCTCGAAATCCATCTTTCCATCCCAACCTGTCGCCATGGGACGGGCGAAAGACGCGCGCAGAAGACTGTTTCCGAACGCAGTCACGCATTCGAATTTCCATCTTCATCGACATGGCATTAGCGGATCAGCTATTGCCCCTTGTCTGCAATCTCCCGCCGGCTGGACATCACTAGTCCTTACCGCCCCGGATTAACCCTATCGTCTTATTGCTTCTGACCCGATGAGTTATCTTATTAGGCAGGAATAAAGTGAGTCATCTAAAATCAACTTTTGTTAACCATTTTAATGGATTGGGGCCGAAAAAATAACTCACAGCCTATTTCTTTAGATATAGATTATTTATTTCAACTATATCTTGCGGCTTATGTCTCAGCTTTAATCAAGGTTAATTAAGCTGACGCCGAATTTGGCGACTCGGGGCCATTGCCGGAGGACATTCCTTGCTATGGCCGACATGACCACGGGCGTACGCTGGGCTGGAAATCAAAGCGGGCGACCAGCCCTTCGGCCGATCGCCCGCCATTTTTTGCGACCCATAGGATTTCTGTTCCGGTGTCGTGGTCAGTTCCCCAAGCTCACACCAATGCATGCACTGGCGGAAGTTATGGGAAAATCAAACGCCCCCGTCCGATGGATGGCTTTGGATAACAATCGCAGATTGTTTAGCAATTCACCTGAAGGTCTATCACTGAAGATATAAGTAACGAGCCAAAGTCCTGAACAATCTTTTACTCGCCTCCTGCGGTTGCGCTAAGCTCCGGTATTCCTGACAGGATTTTTTCCATCCGGCGACTGCGTTCGCTCGCCGACCCGGTGGTGCGGCGAAATGTTTCCAGCGCATATTTCGCCAATGGCCTCGCTGCATCGGGCCGTTTGTGCGCCAGATAGAAGTCGATGAGATTCTCCAGCGCCATCTGGCAATTGGGATCATCCTCACCCCTGGTGCGAAGATAGCTATCGAAGACACGCCGCAACAATTGTTCCGCTTCCCGATAGCGCCCCACCGACTCGAGCGGCAACGCCAGATCATTGACAGAGATTAGCGTGCGAGGGTCATCGGCCCCGAACAACTCTTCGCCTAAGGCCAGCGCCTTGCGCGCAGAGTCGATCGCTTCGGCCGCATGCCCTTGCCCATAGGCAGATTGCGCCGCAGCCACCAAGGCGCGCCACTCCTTCTCGCGCGCCTCCGTCACCCCCGCGACATAGCGCGCCTGAGCCCAAAGCGGCGGCGAAAGACAAATTATCAGAAGAGCGCCTGAACCCGCGATTTTGGCGAAGATTTTATGGGCCATTTCCCCTCCCCACAGCCACGGACCGCCGGATGATCAGGAAGTCAGTGCCTCGATCAACGCCTTGACCTTTTTCTGCCGCCATTGGGGCAAGGGAGCAATCAGCCAATAAGCGAACGGCGTCTCTATCGTGTCACCCACCGGGCGCACTCGTCCTGCACCAATGTCGGCTTGCGCCAGCAGCAGCGGCACCGTGGCTCGTCCAAAGCCGTTGATGGCCGCCTCAATGGCAAGCCCGGCGTCGGCCACACGAATCGTTGTAGGCTCACCCCCGGCGGGACAGCCCGGCCAATCGATGCGATGTTCTGGTCCTCCCTGCGCTGCCTCGACGGTTACGAAGCGCGCCTCGCCCAGCTTCACGCCTTCATGCTCACCAGGCCCTTCGGCCAGCCGGAGCGCCAGGTCGAGATTGGCCTCGGTGAAATCGAGCGTGTCGTCGGCCGCGACGAGAGCGAATTTCAGGTCAGGCTGGCTCGCCGCATAGCTTGCAAGGCGTGCCTGCAGCCATTTGGCGGTTATGTCCCGCGGCGCCGCGATCGTCAGCGAGGAACTGGACTGCCCCGCCTGCATAGCGCGCACCGCTTCTTCAAATTCCAGGAATCCCGCCCTCAGCGCCTCAAGTCCGGCTTCTGTCTCCGGTGTCAGTTCCAGCCCCTTGGGCGTACGTCGGAACAGCACAACGCCGAGCAGGTCCTCGAGCGCGCGGATCTGCTGCCCGACGGCGGCTGGTGTCACGGCCAACTCATCAGCAGCCCGGGTGAAGGACAGGTGCCGCGCTGCCGCATCCAGGACGCGCAGGCCGTTGAGCGGCAAATGGGTACGCTTCATTCAGCAACCGCCGGAGCTATGAGCGCGAAGTGAGGAATGGCGATATCGAACGTCTCCCCGCTGGCGCCGATCATATGATAATGGCCCTTCATCGATCCGGTCGGTGTATTGAGCGGGCAGCCCGACACATAATCATAGCTTCTGCCCGGCTGCACCACCGGCTGCTCTCCGACGACTCCGTCGCCGTCCACCCGATGCTGCGTCCCCCGTCCATCGGTGATGACCCAATGGCGGGTCAGCAATTGCACCGGCTGGTCTCCATCATTCTCGATCCGAATATGATAGGCCCAGAACCAGCGCCCCCGATCCGGCTCCGACTGTTCAGGCAGGAAGGTGACGGCCACATGCACGTTGATGTCGCGCGTGGTCGCGTGGAAGGGAAAGAGCGCGTTCACGGATTAAGAAATGCGCCTTTCACCCTATGTCCGTCAACGGCCTATCGACTTGAGCGCGCGATCGAGATCCTCGATCACGTCGTCCGGGTCTTCCAGGCCGACATTCAGACGCAGCATGTCTTCGGTGATGCCGACTTCCAGCCGCGCTTCTTCCGCCATGCCATAATGGGTGGTTGATGCCGGATGCGTCATCAGCGACCGGCTGTCCCCGATATTGTTGCTGATATCGACCAGCTCCAATCCGTTCAGCAGGCCATGCGCCTCCTTGCGCCCACCGCCAACGTAAAGCGAGAAGATCGGCCCGGCCATCTCCATCTGCTTCATGGCCAGATTATGCTGCGGATGGCTCTCCAGACCGGGATAGAGTACCTTCTCCACCCGGCTCTGCAGGAATTTCGCGACCTTCAGCGCATTCTCGCTCTGGCGGCGGATGCGCAGGTCCAGCGTCTCCAGACCCTTCAGCACCACCCAGGCGTTGAAGGCGCTAAGCGTCGGCCCGGTGTTGCGGTGGAAGGGCAGCAGTGTGTTGATGATGAAATCTTCCGTGCCGCAGATCGCGCCAGCCAGGACGCGGCCCTGCCCGTCCATCATCTTGGTCGCGCTATAGGCCACGACATCCGCGCCGAAATCCAGCGGCCGCTGGAGAGCGGGTGTAGCGAAGGCGTTGTCCACCACGCTAACGATACCATGCGCCTTTGCGATGCCGCAGATCGCTTCCAGATCGGCGACGTCCATCGTCGGGTTCGCCGGCGTCTCGAAGAAAAAGACCTTGGTGTTCGGCCGCACCGCAGCTTCCCAGGCCGCATTGTCGGTGGCGTCGACTGTCGTCGTCTCGATGCCGAATTTGGGCAGCAGCGTGTCGGTCAGCCAGCGGCAGGAGCCGAACAGCGCCTTGCCCGCCACCACATGGTCGCCCGCCGACAGCTGGCACAGCAGCGCCGCGGTCATTGCGGCCATGCCCGTGGCGGTCGCGCGGCAGGCTTCGGCGCCTTCCAGCAGGGCGATCCGCTTTTCCAGCATTTCGACGGTCGGGTTCTGCAAGCGCGAATAGGTCATGCCCTGCTGCTCGCCAGCAAAGCGCATAGCCGCGTCTTCCGCGCGGTCATAGCTATAGCCGCTAGTCAGGAACAGCGCTTCGGACGTCTCGCCCCATTCGCTGCGCGCACTGCCGCCCCGCACTGCCAGGGTCGCGGGCCGCCAGTTCTTCGTGATTGCCGGGTCCTGCCCGCTCCTGCGCTTCATCGCTTGTTCCTTACTTCAGCGCCGCCAGCACCGCGTCGCCCATCTCGACCGTGTTCATGCTGCCGCCAAGGTCCGGGCTGCGTGCGCCATTGGCAAGCGCCTTGGCAACCGCAGCCTCGATCCGGTCGGCCTGTTCCGGCAGACCCAGCGAATAACGAAGCATCATGCCCGCCGACAGGACCGTTGCCAGCGGATTGGCCTTGCCCTGCCCGGCAATGTCAGGCGCAGAGCCATGGATCGGTTCATAAAGGCCCTGATTGCTGTCGTTAAGCGTTGCCGACGCCAGCATGCCGATGGAGCCCACGCACATGCTCGCCTGATCTGAAAGAATGTCGCCGAACATGTTGCCCGTGACGATCACGTCAAACTGGCCCGGATCACGCACCAACTGCATCGCGGCGTTATCGACATACATGTGGGACAGGGCGACGTCGGGATATTCCGCCGACACCTCGATCACCACATCGCGCCACAGCTGGCTCGTCTCCAGCACATTGGCCTTGTCCACCGAGCAGAGCTTGCCACGACGCGCCCGCGCCGCCTGGAAGCCCTGATGCGCGATCTTGCGCACCTGCTCTTCATTGTAGGACATGATGTCATAACCTTCGCGCAGCCCTTCGGCGGTCTTGCGCATCCCCTTTTCGCCGAAATAGACGTCGCCATTGGTTTCGCGCACGATCAGCAGGTCGATGGCGCTGGCCACCTCCTTCTTGAGCGCGGAAGCATCGGCCAGTTCTGGAAACACCTTGGCGGGGCGCAGGTTGGAGAAGAGGCCCAGCGCCTTGCGCAACCCCAGGATCGCCTGCTCGGGACGCAGGTGCCGCTCCAGCGAATCGCAGTCCGGATCACCCACCGCGCCAAACAGAATGGCGTCAGCGCGCCGCGCAATGTCCAGCGTCTCGGGCGGCAGCGGATGCCCCACTGCCTTATACGCCGCACCGCCGACCAGCCCTTCTTCATAGGTCAAGCCGTCGATCGCCAGCGCATCCAGCACGCGCCGCGCCTGTGCGATGATCTCGGGTCCGATACCATCTCCGGGAAAAAGGGCGATCAACATGGCGGCAACTCCTTAGAACTGATGGCCGCCCCTTATGAAGCCGCCGCGCCTCACGCAACCGCTCTTTTGAGGCGATCGACCAGCCTCTCGCGTGCAGCCAGCACATCGGCCTTCCATTCGATCAGCACCGACCGCTCCAGAAAGAAGCCCGTCAGCCGCAGCCCGTCCAATATCTCGCTCCATTCCCCTGGCCCCCCCTGCAGCAAAAAGGAGGGCAGCCGCAGCAATCGGCTCTCATATCCCGCAGCAGCTTCCCGGCTCACCGCCGCCGCGCTCCGCGGACTGACATAGGCCAGGTCGTCGGCTCCACCCGTCGCGGCACATCGGCCGAGGTCCAGCCCAAAGCCCAGCTCCGCCAGCAGCAGCAGCTCATATCGCACCAATGCCACCGCCCATCCTCGCGCAGCGGGTGCAGCATCGATCGCGCCCAGCACCCCGTCCAACGCCTGATAAAGCGCAGGATAGGGAGTCCCTTCCGGCAACGCCGCCGCCGTCAGCGCGCAGACCCAATCGATCGCTGCCGCAGGCAGGGGCTCGGACAGCAGCGGCGCCCGGCTATGCTCCAACTCCACCGTAAGCCCGGCAAGCTGCTCCTCCGTCCGCGCGCGAAACTCGGCTTTGACGCTATTCCCCGGCAGCAGCACAGGCCGCAGCGCTCGCGACCTCCCGCCCCGCACATAACCCGCCAACAGACCATGATCGGGAGTCAGCAGCCGCCCAATCGCGCCATGTTCACCATGGGACCGTACCCCGCAGACCAGGGCAGGAGTGATCAGCACCGCCATTCCCCTTCCTTAGCCGGGCCGTTCCTGTCGCGCCATGGGACAGATCCGACTTCTTGTGGCAGCGATATAAGTTGTGTCCGCGCCCTGACTGTGGTCAGATATTCCTGTGGGAGTCGGGGGACATGCCACCATGTTGAATATGCCCAAGGCGTCATCCACAGCCATGGATCGCCTGGTGCTTTGGCTGGGTCGATCGCCGACGCTGGGTTTTGCCATATCCCGCGTCGCCTTTGCCGTCGCCGCCAGTTGGCAGGCTTCTGCCATGTTCAGCAGCGAGCCCGATTTCGCGCGGACCATGTTCATTGTTGAGGCAGGAATCTGGTTCTGGACCTTTGCCAGTATCGCGCAGCATATGCTGACTCCGCCGCTGGCTCTTCTGCTGCGCCCGATGTCGCTCTTCGTCGATGTCATCATATTCCTGACGGTGATCGTGCTGTGCGAGCCCTTGCAGATCGCCGCGCTCGCCTGCCTCTTCTTCGTCGCCTGGTCGGCATCTGACCGCTTTGGGCGCGGCTCCATCATTGTCCTCGCCCTTTGCCTCGTCCTCGCCTTTCTGGCGCGTGGCTATTATGAATCCTGGGCATCCGCTCGCCATGTGGCGGAGGTGGACCGGGCAATTGACGGGCTTACCGTCCTCATTGGCTGCACCATCGCGGCAGCCATGCTCAGCATGTCGATCCTGGAAAAACGGCTGATCAGTTGGTCGGAGCGACTGCAGGCCGTGGGCCTATCTTTTCAGAAATCTCTTCCGCGCTTTGTCGTCGAACAGATTTCCGACCTGATGGCCGCCCGCTACTGCACCTTCGTCTGGCAGATGGATGAAGGCCCGATCCAGTGCGAAATCCTGGATAGCGAAGGCGCACGCACCATCAGCTTGCCAGAGCGCCAGGCCGATGGCCTGCTCGGCATAACTCCGCGCGAGGCTCCCTTCCTCTATTCCAGCCAATCAAGCCGCATCCTGCTCCGCAGCCGGCTTGGCATTTTGCGCAATGAAAAGGCTGGGCACCTTACCGAAGCGGTACTCGACATAATGGGCGCTGGCCAGGGTCTCAGCTTCCATGTCCAAACTGGCGAACTGCGCGGCCGCCTCTTCGTCGGTACGCGTCACGGCTGGTCGCCCGCTGCGCTTCTGCGCGCGCTGCGCATCCAGGAAGGGCTCGAGCTATTCCTGGAACGGCACTTCTTCTTCCTCGCCTGGCGTGAGCGTACCTTTGCCGAAGCCCGCCTCGCGCTCAGCCGCGACCTGCATGACAGCGTCCTTCAGACGCTGGCCGCGCTGCGAGTACGGCTTGTGACCGCGATCCATGGCCTCGCCGCTATCGACGCTCCCCATCAGCTCGCGGAACTGCGCGCGATGGAGGAGCTTGTCACAGCGGAACAGGCCCATCTCCGCCGCCTTCTCAGCACGACCGAGACCGCCACCGGCAATGTCGAACTGGGCCGGGAGGTGGAACGCTGCTGCCGCTTCATCGCCCTGCAATGGGGCATTGAGTGTCAGCTGAACCCCATCGATCATCCCGTGACCGTGCTGCCCGAGACCGCCGCAGAGGTCGAATTCCTTATCCGGGAAGCCGCGGCCAATGCGGTCAAGCATGCCGCTGCCCAGCATATCAGCGTTTCCCTGGCGCAGGCGGATGACGAGATATTGATCGCGCTCAAGGACAATCCGGGCGCTCAGCCTGTGAAGCGGGAAAGCTACACCGGCGACTTTGAACTTCAGTCGCAATCAATCATGAAGCGTTTGGGAAAGATCGGCGGAACCGCCTATTTCCACAACTTAAGCATGAATTCACTCATTTCGATCAGACTGCCTTCATCCTTACCGAGGTCCCCAATATGATGGCCCAGATTGCAATTGTTGACGATCACCCGATCTTCCTGGACGGCATGGCGCAGTTCCTCAGCTCGCATGGCCATGATGTTATCTTCTGCGCCCGATCGGTGGATGAGGCCATTTCCCGCCTTCAGGCGGAACAGCCGGACCTGCTGATCCTGGACGTCAGCATGAAGGACGGCGGCGGCCTTGCGATCCTTTCAGCCATCCGCAGCAGCGGCAGCACCGTTCCGGTCATCTTCATGACTGTCCATATCCGCCCCGATCAGACGCTCGAAGCGATCAAGCTCGGCGTGGACGGCGTCGTGCTGAAGGACAGTGATCCCAACGAATTGCTGACCTGCATCGGTCAGGTGCTGAGCGGCAACAAAAGCATTTCACCGTTCGTCATGGAACAGGCGCTGGTACACAGCATCTCCGCCCCCGCAAACGACAGCAACGCCCTCTCGACCCTTACTGACAGGGAACTCGAGATCGCCGGCCTCATCCGCGCGGGCCTGCGCAATCGCGAGATCGCCGCGCGTTGCGGCCTGACCGAAGGCACGGTCAAAGTGCACCTGCACAGTATTTTCCAAAAGCTTGGCATCAAGTCGCGGTCGGAACTCATCATCATGATGATGTCGATCGACAGCGACATCCCCGCGGTGGGGCTGCACTGAGAGACCTTTAGCCCGCGCGCCTCTCACATCGCCCCGACTGACCTTGGCGCAGCTCTCTTCTGTTCGGAAACTCAGGATGGGTGGGTAAACCGCTCGAGCGTCACCCATCCTTCCACATAATTGGCATAATATAGCCCGAACAGCGCAGCAGACAGTATCGTCGCCCGGATCGCCACCATGCCGGGACGAAAGTTGCTAGGCGCGCTGTCCGCTTGCCCTTTCAGCATCACCTCGCCCGTCTCATCGGGCGTACGAATGCCGAAGGGCAAGACGATGAACGCGCTGATCACCCAGAACAGCACATAAATGGCGAAGATCGCGTACCAGTTCATGGGCCGCAGCCTTAAGCGCGAATGAGCAGGACGTCCACCACCGGCTTTTTGCCGGTCCAGCGCGTAGCGGTCCGCCGCACAGCTAGGCGCACCCGCTCGCGGAGTGCTTCTTCGTCCTGCGAGCCCTTGGGAACGGCCTGAGCGGCTTCATCCGCAGCTTCCGCCAGAAACGCAGCCTTATCCTCTTCCACCGGCACGCCTTGGGTACGCAAAGCGGGCTCGCCGATCAGCTTGCCCTTGCGATCCAGCGCAACAGCGACGCTGATCTGTCCGTGCAGGGCAACCTTGCGCCGCTCATTCATGGTGGACCCGTCTGCGGGGAGGATCACATCGCCGTCGAGTACCAGCCTGCCCGTCGCCTCATGGCCGATAATCTCCGGACCATTGGGGGCCAGTCGCAGCAAGTCGCCATTGGACTGCACCACCGCATGCGGCACCCCGCTTGCCAGACCAAGCCGAGCTTGCTCCGCCATATGCCGCCGCTCGCCATGCACCGGCAACAGAATCTGCGGCCGCACCCAACGATACATCGCCTCCAGTTCAGGCCGACCCGGATGCCCCGACACATGCACTTCGGCCTGGCGATCCGTCACCATCAGCACGCCCTTGGTCGCCAGCGCATTCTGGATGCGTCCAATGGCGATTTCGTTGCCAGGTATCTGCTTGGAAGAAAAGACGACCAGGTCGCCCGCGTCCAGCTTGATCGGATGGCTGTCAAAGGCGATCCGCGACAAGGCCGCCCGCGATTCACCCTGGCCGCCGGTGGCGATGATCATCACCTCATTATGCGGCAGCGCCATTACGTCGTCCCAATCGACCGTCGGCGGAAAGTCCTTGAGATAACCCGCCGCTCGCGCCGTTGCGATGATCCGGTCGAGCGAACGCCCTGCCACGCACAACTTGCGTCCCACGGCGTTCGCCACCTCACCCAGCGTCTGCAGCCGCGCGGCGTTGGATGCAAAGGTGGTGACCAGCACACGACCCTTGGCCCCAGCGATCGTCTGCATCAACCCTTCGCGAACATCGCCTTCCGACCCGCTAGCCTCTGGATTGAAAACATTGGTGCTGTCGCACACCAAAGCCAGCACGCCCTCGTCGCCGATCGCCGTCAGTTCCTCGGGCGTCGATGGTTGGCCCAGCAGCGGCTTTTCATCCAGCTTCCAATCGCCGGTGTGGAAAATCCGTCCAAAGGGCGTGTCGATGAGAACCGCGTTGCCCTCCGGGATCGAGTGCGCCAGCGGCACATAACGGAAGCCGAACGGCCCCAGGGCAAAGCTGCCCTCGTTCTCGATTACATTCAGCTCGACCTCTTGGGTCAGCCCTTCTTCCTCCAGCTTCAGCCGGATCAGCCCCGCCGTGAACGGCGTCGCGTAAAGCGGCACGCCCAGGTCAGCCGCCAAATAAGGGATCGCCCCGATATGATCCTCATGCCCATGGGTCACGACGATGCCGAGCAGGTCTTCGCGTCGCTCCTCGATGAAGGTGAGGTCCGGCAGCACCAGTTCCACCCCGGGATAAGCCGGGTCGGCAAAAGTGAGGCCCAGATCGACCATCACCCATTTGCCTTGGCAGCCGTAAAGATTGACATTCATGCCGATCTCACCCGACCCGCCGAGGGCCAGGAAGAGCAGCTCATTTCCAGGTGTCATTAGTTATTCAAACTCCTCTCGTGCAACAGCGCCAACCCCAAAATGGTGAGGTCCGGTGCGATCGCATCGAAAATATCGCTATTCTCATCAAACAGGACGGCGAGCCCGCCTGTAGAAATCACTTTGGCGGGGCGGCCAATCTCCGCCCGCATCCGGGCGACCAGCCCTTCCATCATCGCCACATAGCCCCAGAACACGCCGATATGCATCTGCGCTTCTGTCGTTCGACCGATAACCGAACGGTTCTCCGGCGGCGCGATGGCAATCTTGGGCAGCTTTGCCGCCGCCGCAACTAGCGCATCCAGCGACAGGTTGATACCCGGCGCGATGATGCCGCCCTTGTAGGTGCCATGATAATCGATGACGTCGAAGGTCGTCGCCGTCCCGAAATCAATGACGATCAGATCGCCGTCATAAAGATGGTGCGCGGCGATGGCATTAACAACCCGGTCCGCCCCAACCGACGCGGGCTCCGCCACGTCCAGTTCGATGCCCCATTCCACCGGCGCCTGCCCCGCCACCAAGGGAGCCGTCTTGAAATATTTCTCCGCCAGAACCTGCAGATTATGCAGCGCGCGGGGAACGACGGTGGCGATGATCACCGCGTCCACGTCGCCGATGCCATAGCCCTCCAGCATGAGCAGCTGATTGAGCCATACCGCATACTCATCGGCAGTGCGTCGCGGATCGGTCGCGATCCGCCAGCGCGCGCGGATCTCCCGCCCCTCTAGCAGTGCGAAAACCACATTGGTATTACCCGCGTCGATCGCGAGAAGCATGGCCGGTCCCCCGGATATCAGATGAGAAGGATGTCGCCCGCATGAATGGCACGCGCGTCGCCATTCGCCAAGCGCAGGATCAGCATGCCTTGCTGATCGAGGGTATCGAATGAACCCTCAACCACTTCACCATCCGGTTGAACGACGCGCATGGCAGTCCCTTTGGGATGTGCGTTGAGTAGCCAGTGGGCGCAGACGGGCTCCAGTCCCTGAGCCCGCCAGACCGCCAGCCAGTGCGCAAACAGTTCGGCAAGCCGCTTGATCAGCACACCCGCGCTTGCGTCGCTGACAGCTTGTGCCGCCAAACTCGTCACCGGCCGGTCCAGCCCGGTCGGATGACCCGTCACATTGATGCCGATCCCTACGACCACCGCATCTCCGGCCCGCTCGAGCAGGATACCCGCGATCTTCGCCCCATCCACCAGCACGTCATTGGGCCATTTTATCCGCGCCTGACCAGCGCACAACGGCGCAACAAGCGCGTGCACCGCATTGGCCGCAACCAGCGCCAGCATATGCGGCGGCGGATCATCGGGCCGCAGCCGCACCAGCGTCGAACAGTAAAGATTGCCCTCAGGGCTTTCCCAGGAGCGCCCCATGCGCCCTCGCCCGCCGGTCTGACGGCCGGCGCGCAGCCAACTCCCTTCGGCCAAGCCCTGCTCCGCCAACGCAAGCATGTCTGCGTTGGTGGAGCCAGTCTCCTCGACGAAGCGGATGTCGCTCAGAACAACGACGCCGCAGCCGCAGCGCTCGCCTTGTCGAGCAACGGGTTCAGCAGATAACCGAAGACGATCACCGCCGCGCACGCGGTCAGGATGACATTCTCGACAGCTCCGCCCCGCGCTTCATAGGCAGCGGCCGGTTCGTCGAAATACATCGTCTTGATGATCTTCAGATAATAGAAGGCCCCGATCACCGAGGCTGCGATGCCGAAGGCGGCAAGCGCCGTCAGCCCTGCGGCCACCGCCGCATCGAACACCAGGAACTTCGCCCAGAAGCCGAAGAGCGGCGGGATACCGGCCATCGAGAACATGAAGATCGCAAGCGCCGCAGCGAGCCCTTTACGCGACTGCGACAGACCAGCCAGGCTGGCGATGCTTTCAACCGGACGCCCTTCCGCATCGCGCATCTGCAGGATGCAGGCGAAGCCGCCAATCGTCATCACGACGTAGATCGCCATGTAGCTCATCGTCGCCGCCACACCGGCAGGCGTTGCGGCAGCCAGGCCGATCAGCGCGAAGCCCACATTGTTGATCGACGAATAAGCCATCAGGCGCTTGATATTGGTCTGCCCGATCGCCGCAACCGCGCCAAAGATAATCGAAGCAAGCGCAACGAAGATCACGATCTGCTGCCAATCGAGCCCCGCCGGGCCCAAGGCCTCAATCGCGACGCGCACCGTCAGCGCCATCGCCGCAACCTTGGGCGCACTGCCGAAGAAGGTCGTGACCGGCGTCGGCGCGCCTTCATAGACGTCGGGCGTCCACATGTGGAACGGCACCGCGCTCATCTTGAAGGCCAGACCGGCAAGCAGGAACACCATCCCGAACAGTTCGCCCTTGCCCACACCGTCGCCCAGCGCAACCGCAATACCATCAAAGCTGGTGCCACCGGTGAAGCCATAGAGCAGCGCCGTGCCATAAAGCAGGATGCCGCTCGCCAGCGAACCCAGGACGAAATATTTAAGCCCCGCCTCCGACGACCTCTCATCCTGCTGCATGAAGCTCGCCAGCACATAGGCTGCGAGGCTCTGCATCTCCAAACCGATATAAAGCGTCAGCAGATCGCCGGCAGACACCATCATGCCCATGCCGATGCTGCTGAACAGGATCAGCACCGGATATTCCGGACGCAGCACGCCGCCCACCAGGAAATAGCGCGGCGCCAGCAGGATTGCAGCACCCGCCGCGCCATAGATCAATATCTTGGCGAAGGCCGAAAAGGCGTCAGCGCGGACCAGCCCGTCAAAGGCAAGAGGCCCATGCGCCAGTGAGCAAGGGAGCGCCAAAGCGGCGACGACCAGTGTCAGCACCGACAGCCAATTCACGACGCGGGCGGTGCCATCACCGCCGAAAGCGGCGATCAGCATCAACACCAGACCGCCAGCGGTCAGGATCAGTTCCGGCAGGACCGCCAGAAGGGAAGCGGAATCAATCATTAGTGCGCCTCCCCGTGCGCGGCATGGGCTTCAGTAGCATGGGCTTCCGCCGGAGGGATGGCAGGCCCCATCTTGATCTTGGAATCGCCAGCCGGAGCGGCAGAAGCGATGCGGGCTTCCAGCGCGCGAATGTCCGAACGCATCGGCGCCAGGAAGCTCTCGGGATAGATGCCCATCCACAGCACGGCCGCGGCGATCGGTGCCAGCAGCCACATTTCCCGCATCGACAAGTCGGGCATCGCGGCGGCGTCGGCATTCTTCTGCTCGCCATAGGCGATGCGGCAGTAGAGATAGAGCATGTAGGCCGCGCCCAGGATGATGCCCGTCGTGCAGACCAGCGCTACCCAGCTCGAAGCCTGGTAGATACCCATCAGCGCCAGAAACTCACCGACAAAATTGCTCGTACCCGGCAGGCCGACAGAGGCCATGGTGAACAGCAGGAACAGCACCGCATATTTGGGCATGTTTATGCTGAGGCCGCCATAGCGCGAGATTTCACGTGTATGCAGACGGTCGTAAATGACGCCCACGCACAGGAACAGCGCGCCCGACACCAGGCCGTGGCCCAGCATCACCATCATCGCGCCTTCGATGCCTGCCTGGTTGAAGGCGAACAGGCCAACCGTCACGATCGCCATATGGGCGACCGACGAATAGGCGATCAGCTTCTTCATGTCGGTCTGAACAAGGGCGACAAGGCTGGTATAAACCACCGCCACCATCGAAAGGCCCCAGACCAGCCAGGCGAGCTGCGCCGAAGCTTCCGGGAACATCGGGAGCGAGAAGCGGATGAAGCCGTAGCCACCCATCTTCAACAGAACGCCCGCCAGAATGACCGAACCCGCGGTCGGCGCCTGCACGTGCGCGTCCGGCAACCAGGTGTGGACGGGCCACATCGGCATCTTGACCGCAAAACTCGCGAAGAAGGCCAGGAACAGCCAGATTTGCACATGCGGATCGAAATTATAGGCCATCAGCGTCGGGATGTCGGTGGTGCCTGCTTCATGCACCATCCACATCATCGCGATCAGCATCAGCACCGAACCGAGCAATGTGTAGAGGAAGAATTTGTAGGACGCGTAGATGCGGTCTGCGCCACCCCAGATGCCGATGATCAGGTACATCGGGATCAGACCCGCCTCGAACATCACATAGAAGAGGTAGAGATCCTGCGCTGTGAAGACGCCGATCATCAGCACCTCCATGAACAGGAAGGCGGCCATATATTCGCCGACCCGCTTTTCGATGGCCTGCCAGCTCGCTCCGATGCAGATCGGCATCAGGAAGACAGTCAGCATGATCAGGACCAGGGCGATGCCGTCGATCCCAAGCGCCCAGGCAAAGCGGCCGAAGATCGGCGCATATTCCTGGAACTGCCACTGCGCCGCACTGCCGGACTGATCGAAATTCGCCCAGAGCAGCACGCCGAGCGCCAGATCCACCAGCGTCGCCAGCAGCGCGATCCAGCGCGCGGTGTTCGCGCCCGCATAGAGGCAGGCGATGGCCCCCGCCATCGGCACTGCCATCATCAGGGAAAGGATGGGGAAGCCGTCCATTATCGTGTCATCGCCCAGGTTGCGGCCGCGGCGAGGCCGATCAGCATCACCAGCGCGTATGTGTAGAGATAGCCAGACTGAAGCCGGCGGGTGACTTTGTTGCCCTGCACGACCAGCGCTGCGAGCCCGTTGGGGCCGAACCGGTCGATGAAGCCCACATCACCGAACTTCCAGAAGAAGCGGCCGATGGCGAAGGCAGGCTTGACGAACAGGAAGTTATACAGCTCGTCAAAATACCATTTGTTGAGCAGGAACCGGTACAGAACCCCGAACTCAGCAACGAAGCGGCGCGGCCAGTCGGTATTCTTGATGTAGCTGAGCCAGGCGATGGCGAAGCCGGTCAGCATCACCGTGAATGGCGCGAACTTGACCCAGGTCGGCACTTCATGGCTCGCGTGCATCAGGTGGCTGTCGAACGCCAGCGCGCCCTTCCAGAACTCAACGCCGCCCTCCGGCCCGATGAACTGGTCATGGAAGATGAAGCCGGCAAACACCGCACCCAGGCTCAGCACCACCAACGGCAGCAGCATGACCCAAGGGCTTTCATGCGGATGATAGCCGCCCGTACCCCCTTGCAGCGCATGCGCATCAGCTTCGTAGCCATGCGGATCATGACCTGCATTCTCCTGTGCCGGAGCATTGGCATGCTCCGACCCATGACCATGCGTCGCGTGATCGTCATGCGTGGTTTCTTCATCCGGCGATTCATGATGGCCATGGATCGCGTGCTGGATATGCTCAGAAGCGGCCCAGCGCGGCTTACCGAAGAAGGTGAGGAACACCAGACGCCAGCTGTAGAAGCTCGTCAGCAGCGCGGCGAAAGTCCCCACAAGGAAGGCGCCCACGCCATTGCCGCCGGCAGCGAAGGCCGCCTCCAGGATAGAGTCCTTCGAATAAAAGCCAGCGAAGCCATAGCCGAGCAGCGGAATACCTACACCGGTGATGGCCAATGTCCCCAGCGTCATTGTCCAGAAGGTGATCGGAATCTCCTTCCGCAGCGCCCCATAGTAACGCATGTCCTGCTCATGGTGCATCGCATGGATGACCGAGCCCGCGCCCAGGAACAGCAGCGCCTTGAAGAAGGCATGGGTGAAGAGGTGGAACATCGCCGCGCCATAAGCGCCAACGCCAGCCGCGAAGAACATGTAGCCCAGCTGCGAACAGGTCGAATAGGCGATGACGCGCTTGATGTCGTTCTGCACCGTGCCAACGGTCGCAGCGAACAGACAGGTCGCAGCGCCGATGAAGGTGACAAAGCCCAGCGCCGTCGGCGAGGTTTCGAACATGGGCGACAGGCGGCAGACCATGAACACACCCGCGGTCACCATGGTCGCGGCGTGGATCAGCGCCGACACCGGGGTCGGACCTTCCATCGCGTCCGGCAACCATGTGTGGAGGCCGAGCTGCGCCGACTTACCCATCGCGCCGATGAACAGCAGCAGGCAAAGCACTGTCATGGTGTCGAAGCGATGGCCAAGGAAACCGATGGTCGAACCCGCCATAGAAGGCGCAGCTTCCAGGATTTCCGGAATCGAGATGGTGTTGAACACCAGATAGGTGCCAAAAATGCCCAGCATGAAGCCAAGGTCGCCGACGCGGTTGACGACGAACGCCTTGATCGCGGCGGCATTGGCCGAGGGCTTACGGAACCAGAAACCGATCAGCAGATAGGACGCCAGACCGACGCCTTCCCAGCCGAAGAACATCTGCAGCAGATTGTTCGCCGTCACGAGCATCAGCATCGCAAAGGTGAAGAGCGACAGATAGGCGAAGAAGCGCGGCTGATCCGGCTCCTCCTCCATATAACCCCAGCTGTAAAGGTGGACGAGGCTCGACACGCTGGTGATGACCACCAGCATAACGGCAGTCATCGCGTCAACGCGCAGCGCCCATTGGGCATCGAAGCTGCCCGACTGAATCCAGGTGAAGGCCGGAGCCACATAAGGCTCGGCATGACCCGTCAGGAAGCTGATGAAGATCGGCCAGCTGAGCGCGCAGGAAACGAACAGCGCGCCAGTGGTGATGATCTTCGCGGGCAGCTTGCCCAGGGCCTTGTTGCCAAGACCGGCAATGACAGCCGCGATGAGCGGGAGAAGGACGATAAGCTGGATCATCGAGCTTTAGCCCTTCATCCGGTTGACATCATCGACGGCGATAGTGCCGCGACCACGGAAATAGATGACGAGGATGGCGAGGCCGATGGCCGCTTCACCCGCCGCGACGGTCAGCACGAACATGCTGAACACCTGGCCGACCAGATCGCCGAGGAAGGCGCTGAAGGCGACAAGGTTGATGTTCACGCTAAGCAGGATCAGTTCGATCGCCATCAGAATGATGATGACATTCTTGCGGTTGATGAAGATGCCCAGCACCCCCATCACGAACAGGATCGCGCTGACCACCAGATAATGCTGAAGGCCGATCACAGCTCCACCCCCTGCCCCACGGGCTGATTGACGTTACGCACCGCATCCTGCGGACGGCGGCGGTTCTGCTTGGCGATGATCTGCCCACGCACGCCACCACGCGCGCGGTGCGTCAGCACGATCGCGCCGATCATCGCAACCAGCAGCACGATGCCCGCTGCTTCGAACAGGAAGATGTAGCGCGTATAAAGCAGCACCCCGATCGCCTGGATGTTGCTGAGTTCTGGGTTCACCGGCGCCGCACGCTGAGCAAGCTCGATCGGCCCGGCGCTCCAGATGCCGATGCCCAGCACGATTTCAGCCAGCAGCACCAGCGCGATCAGCATGCCGAACGGTAAATAGTCGACGAAACCAGCACGCAGTTCGGCGAAATCGATGTCCAGCATCATGACGACGAACAGGAACAGCACGGCAACCGCCCCCACATAGACGATGATGAGCAGCATCGCGATGAATTCGGCGCCCAGCAGGACCATCAGCCCCGCAGCGTTGAAGAACGCCAGGATCAGCCACAGAACCGAATGAACCGGATTGCGCGACAGGATCGTCAGCGCGCCGCTGCACACCACCAGAGTGGCGAACAGATAAAAGGCGAAGACGTGAATCACAGGATCATTATCCCCCTTCGATCGGGTCGCGGCTTAACGATAGGGCGCATCGGCGGCAAGGTTCGCGGCGATCGCACGCTCCCACTTGTCACCATTTTCAAGGAGCTTGGCCTTGTCGTAGATAAGCTCCTCACGCGTTTCGGTCGAAAATTCGAAGTTCGGACCTTCGACGATGGCATCCACCGGGCAGGCTTCCTGGCAGAAACCGCAATAGATGCACTTGGTCATGTCGATGTCGTAGCGCGTCGTACGGCGGCTACCATCGTCGCGCGGCTGCGCCTCGATGGTGATCGCCTGCGCCGGACAGATCGCTTCGCACAGCTTGCACGCGATGCAGCGCTCTTCCCCATTGGGATAGCGGCGCAACGCATGCTCACCCCGGAACCGCGGTGAAATCGGGTTCTTCTCATAGGGATAGTTGATGGTCGCCTTGGGCTTGAAGAAATACTTCAGCGTCAACCAATGCGCCTTCACGAATTCCCAGAGGGTAAAGGACTTGACGTAGTAGCCGAGGCTCATTGTGCGCCTCCGTAGCGCGTAAACATGAGGAAGCCCGAAACCAGGAAGACGAAGAAGAGCGACGTCGGCAGGAACACCTTCCAACCCAGGCGCATCAGCTGGTCGTAACGGTAACGGGGCACCGTCGCCTTCACCCAGGAGAAGACGAAGAAGAAGAAGAGGATCTTGGCGAACAGCCAGATGATGCCCGGCACATAATAGAGCGGCGCCCAATCGATCGGCGGTAGATAGCCACCCCAGAACAGGACGGCGTTCAGCGCGCACATCAGCAGCACGTTCGCATATTCACCGAGCCAGTAGAGCGCGAACGACATGGACGAATATTCGGTCTGATATCCCGCGACCAACTCGCTTTCCGCTTCGGTCAGGTCGAAAGGCGCGCGGCCGGTTTCCGCCATCGCCGAAATCAGGAACATGATCGCCATAGGGAACAGCAACGGGTTGAAGGCATGACCGTTGATGAAGCCATAATAGCCCTTCTGGCTCTCCACGATCGCGGTGAGGTTGAAGCTGCCCGCCCACAGCACGACGCAGATCAGGATGAAGCCGATCGAGACTTCATAGCTGATCATCTGCGCGCTGGCGCGGATCGCCGAATAGAAGGGGTATTTGGAGTTGGACGCCCAACCCGCCAGCACGATCCCGTACACGCCCAGCGAACTGATCGCGAGGATGTAGAGCAGGCCGACATTGATATTGGCCAGCACAACGCCAGCCTGGAACGGGATCACCGCCCAGGCGATCAACGCGACCGTGAAGGTAATGATCGGCGCAATCAGGAACAGCGCGCGATTGGCCGCCGAAGGGATGATGGTTTCCTGCAGGAACACCTTCGCCCCGTCCGCGAACGACTGGAGCAAGCCGAAGGGGCCCACGACGTTCGGGCCCCGGCGCAGCGCCATCGCCGCCCAGATCTTGCGGTCGGCATAGATGACCATGGCCACCGCCAGCATCAGCGGCAGGGCAATCACCAAAATGCCGATGATCGTCGAAAGCAGCCAAGCGCCGTTGAAAGGCATGCCCAGATTTTGGAAGAATGCGGTCACTCTGCGGCCTCCGCGAAGCTCTCACCGTGGATCAGCTCTGCCGAGCATTGCTGCATCGTCGGGCTGGCGCGGCAGATGGCGTTGGTCAGGTAGAAATCCTTGATCGGCGAACCGAACTCGCCGCTCGCGCCGGTGGGCAGCTTGGGAATGGACCAGCCATAATCGGCCAAACCTTCCTGCGCCAAAGCCGGAACCGCCTTGGCCATTTCGGCGCGCAGCGCGTCGAAATTGTCGAACGGCAGCGTCGCGCCCAGCACTTCCGAAAGTGCGCGCAGGATCGACCAGTCCTCGCGGGCGTCGCCCGGCGCGAACACGGCCTTTTCGCCGCGCTGCACCCGACCTTCCAGATTGACGTAGGTGCCCGCCTTTTCGGCATAGCTCGCGCCCGGCAGGATCACATCCGCCGCATGCGCGCCCTTGTCGCCATGGTGGCCAACATAGACCTTGAAGCTGTCCTCGAACGCCGAATAATCGACTTCATCCGCGCCCAGCGAGAAGAGCAGCTTCGGTTTGGCCGCAGCCACCGCCTTGATGCCGCCCTGCGTCGTATAGCCGAGCATCAGCCCGCCCATGCGCGCTGCCGCGAAGTGCAGGACATTATAACCGTTCCAGCCATCCTTCACGAGGCCGAGCGTATCGACCAGCGCCAGCGTATCACCATGCGCGCCGTCCTTGGCCAGCACGCCGCCACCGACGATCATCGCCGGACGCGCCGCCTTGCCGAACGCCTCAACAACGGTTTGTGGCAGCTTGGCGAGCAGTGACGCATCATTGCCCAGCCACTCGACCTTGTAGGTCAGATCAACCTCGGGCCCGATCGCGAAAACCTTCGCGCCGCGCTTGATCGCCTTGCGGATGCGCGTGTTCACCAGCGGCGCTTCCCAGCGCAGGTTGGTGCCGACCAGCAGGATCGCGTCCGCGGTCTCAATGCCGTTCAGCGTCGTGTTGAAGTTCACCGCCGACAGGCTCGACACATCGTAGGCAAGGCCAGTCTGACGCCCTTCCAGCATGGCGCCAGCACCGCCGAGCTTCTCGACCAGCAGCTTGGCCGCGAACATCGTTTCGCAATCGAGCAGGTCGCCAGCCAGCGCCGCAACCGAACCGCCATGCTGAACGGCGGCGATCGCTGCAAAGGCCTCGTTCCAGGTCGCCGCAACCAGCTTGCCGTCCTTGCGGATGAACGGCTTGTCGAGCCGCTTACGCACCAGACCATCGACGTTGTGCCGGGTCTTGTCGCTCGCCCATTCCTCGTTCACGTCGTCATTGATACGCGGCACGGCGCGCAGCACCTGACGGCCGCGGCTGTCGAGACGAATATTGGTGCCTACCGCATCCATCACGTCGATCGCCGGGGTCTTGCGCAGCTCCCAAGGACGCGCTTCGAACGCATAGGGCTTGGACGTCAGCGCGCCGACCGGGCAGAGGTCCACCACATTGCCCGACAGCTCGCTCTTCGCGGCATGTTCGAGATAGGTGGTGATCTGCATATTCTCGCCGCGATAGATGGCGCCGATTTCCGGCACGCCGGCGACTTCCTCGGCAAAGCGCACGCAGCGGGTGCACTGGATGCAGCGGGTCATGACCGTCTTGACGATCGGGCCCATATATTTCTCGGTGACCGCGCGCTTATTCTCGTCGAAGCGGCTCTTGCCACGGCCATAAGCGATCGACTGGTCCTGCAAGTCGCACTCGCCGCCCTGGTCGCAGATCGGGCAATCGAGCGGGTGGTTGATGAGCAGGAACTCCATCACCCCTTCGCGCGCCTTCTTGACCATCTCGGTCTGCGTGAAAATCTCCTGATTTTCAGCAGCGGGCAGCGCGCACGAAGCCTGCGGCTTGGGCGGTCCGGGCTTCACTTCGACCAGGCACATGCGGCAATTGCCCGCGATGCTCAGCCGCTCATGATAGCAGAAGCGCGGAATTTCCTTCCCCGCCATCTCGCAAGCCTGCAGGACAGTCGCGCCCGCGGGGACTTCGAGTTCTACGCCGTCTACTTTGACCTTGGGCATGATTACTCCGCTGCCTCCATGACGGGGGCGCTACCCTTATTCTCATTGATCCGGCGCTCGATCTCAGGCCGGAAATGCCGGATCAGCCCCTGGATCGGCCAAGCCGCTGCATCGCCGAGCGCGCAGATGGTATGGCCTTCGACCTGCTTGGTGACCTCCTGCAGCATGTCGATCTCGCTGATGTCGGCCTCACCCGAGCGCAGCCGCTCCATCACGCGCCACATCCAGCCGGTGCCTTCACGGCAAGGCGTGCACTGGCCGCAGCTCTCATGCTTGTAGAAGTAGGAGAGACGGCTGATCGCGCGAACGATGTCGGTAGATTTGTCCATGACGATGACCGCCGCAGTGCCAAGGCCGGAGCCGAGCGCGCGCAGCCCATCGAAATCCATCGGCGCGTCCATGATCTGCGCCGCAGGGACCAGCGGAACCGAAGACCCTCCGGGGATGACCGCCAGCAGATTGTCCCAGCCGCCGCGAATGCCGCCGCAATGCCGATCAATCAGTTCCTTGAAGCTGATGCCCATCGACTCTTCGACAACGCAGGGCTTGTTCACATGGCCGCTGATCTGGAAGAGCTTGGTGCCCTTGTTATTCTCCCGCCCGAAGCTGGAAAACCACTCGGACCCACGCCGCAGGATCGTCGGCGACACGGCGATGGATTCCACATTGTTCACAGTCGTCGGGCAGCCATAGAGGCCAGCGCCTGCCGGAAAAGGCGGCTTCAGACGCGGCTGGCCCTTCTTCCCTTCCAGGCTTTCGATCTGCGCGGTTTCCTCGCCGCAGATATAAGCGCCCGCGCCGCGATGAACGAAGACGTCGAAATCATAACCGGAACCGCATGCGTTCTTGCCGAGGAAGCCCTTTTCATAGGCCTGCTCGACAGCGGCGAAGAGCACCTTCGCCTCATAGATGAACTCGCCGCGGATATAGATGTAAGCAGCGCGCGCGCGCATCGCGAAACCGGCAACCAGCGCGCCTTCGATCAGCTTGTGCGGATCGTGGCGGATGATCTCGCGGTCCTTGCACGAACCCGGCTCTGACTCGTCCGCGTTGATGACCAGGAAGCTCGGACGGCCGTCCTTGCTTTCCTTGGGCATGAAGCTCCACTTCATGCCGGTCGGGAAGCCAGCGCCCCCGCGACCGCGCAGGCCCGAAGCCTTGATGCGCTCGATGATTTCGTCCTGGCCGATTTCCAGCAGCGCCTTGGTGTTATCCCAATCGCCGCGCTTCATCGCCGCGTCGATGCCCCAATCCTGGAAGCCATAGACGTTGGTGAAGATGCGATCCTTGTCGCTGAGAGGCGCAATCACGTCGCTCATGCCGCCGCTCCTTCATTCCACTGACCGCGATAGTCGTGATTTTCGCCGACCATTTCCTTGAGCGTAGTCGGGCCGCCCTCGGGGCAGCTCGTCTGACGATCGATCTGCGGCCCGATCTTGGGCTGCTTGCCAGCGGCGAGATCGTCGAGGATCGCGCTCATGCTGTCATAGGTCAGGTCTTCGTAATTGTCGTCGTTGATCTGGACCATCGGCGCGTTCGCGCAGGCCCCCAGACACTCGACCTCGGTCAGCGTGAACAGGCCATCCGGCGTCGTACCGCCCTTCACCAGCCCCTTGTTCTTGCAGGCCGAAAACACATCGTCCGAACCGCGCAGCATGCAGGGCGTCGTGCCGCAGACCTGCACATGATAGCGGCCCACCGGCGCGAGGTTGTACATGGTGTAGAAGGTCGCCACCTCGTACACGCGCATGTAGGGCATTTCGAGCTGGTCGGCGATATATTCCATCACCGGCACAGGCAACCAACCCTGGGTCTGGGTTTCCTCGCCCACCTGACGCTGCGCCAGATCGAGGAGCGGCATCACCGCCGACTGCTGACGGCCCGCGGGATAGCGCGCGATGACCTTCTTCGCCTGCTCGGCATTATCTGGCGTCCAGGCGAAATTGCCCCAGCGCGCGCGGGTTTCCGCTTCGTCAGGGATATGAACTGCGTCAGCCATTAGCGGTCACATTCTCCGAACACGATGTCCATCGCGCCAAGGACGGCGGTGGTGTCGGCCAGCATGTGGCCCTTCATCATGAAATCCATCGCCTGCAGGTGCGAGAAAGCCGTGGGGCGGATCTTGCAGCGATAGGGCGAATTGGTGCCGTCGCTGACCAGATAGACGCCGAACTCACCCTTGGGGCTTTCGGTCGCCACATAGACTTCGCCGGCGGGCACGTGGAAGCCCTCTGTATAGAGCTTGAAATGATGGATCAGCGCTTCCATCGATCGCTTCATCTCGCCACGCTTGGGCGGCACCACCTTACGGTCGAAGCTGGCGATCGGCCCTTCGGGCATTTCGCTCAGGCACTGTTTCATGATGCGGGCGGACTGGCGCACTTCCTCGACGCGGACCATGAAGCGGTCATAGCAGTCGAAATTGGTGCCGACCGGCACGTCGAATTCCATCCGGTCGTAAACGTCGTACGGCTGCGACTTGCGAATGTCCCACGGAATGCCCGAACCACGGATCATCGGACCGGAAAAGCCCCATTTCAGCGCGTCTTCCTTGGACACGACCGCGATATCGACGTTGCGCTGCTTGAAGATGCGGTTATCGACGACCAGGCTCATCGCGTCTTCGAACAGGCGCGGCAGGCGGGTGTCGAGCCAATCGGCGATGTCAGTCAGCAGCTTGAGCGGCACGTCCTGATGCACGCCGCCGGGCCGGAACCAGGCCGCGTGCATGCGGGCGCCCGAAGCGCGCTCGAAGAAATTGAGGCAATCCTCGCGGATTTCGAACAGCCACAAGTTCGGCGTCATCGCGCCGACGTCCATAACGTGCGAACCAAGGTTCAGCATATGGTTACAGATGCGCGTCAGTTCCGCAAAGAACACGCGCAGATATTGCGCGCGGATCGGCACTTCCAGATTGAGCAGCTTCTCGATCGCCAGCACATAGCTGTGCTCCATGCCGAGCGGCGAGCAATAGTCGAGCCGGTCGAAATAGGGCAACGCCTGGAGATAGGTCTTATATTCGATCAGCTTCTCGGTGCCGCGGTGGAGCAGCCCGACATGCGGATCGCAGCGTTCCACGATCTCGCCGTCCAGCTCCATGACCAGGCGCAGCACACCGTGCGCCGCAGGGTGCTGCGGACCGAAGTTGATCGTGTAGTTCTGGATTTCGGTATCGCCCAGCGTCGGATCGTCGGCGTTGATCCGATGCTCCAGCTTTTCGATATAATCGGACATCAGGCTTTGTCCTCGGGAGTTTTCGGCTTGCGCGTACGCTTGGGCTTGGCCGCGTCCGCTTCACCCGTTTCGGCCTTGGCGGCGCGAGACCGGCGCACAGGCGTGGTCTGCGCGTCGCCGGGCAAAGGCTTTTCCTCGGTCGCCTTGGCGGCTTCCTTGTTCGCCGGCTCGCCAGCGCCGGTTTCTTCCTTCTTCTCCGTCACCTTGGGCGTCGCACCGGCAGGCTCGCCCTTAGGCGCAGCAGGCGGCGGCGGAGGCGCGGGGGCAGGCGTGGGCGCACCGGGCGCCTGGGGCGCCTTTTCGTCGCCCGGCAGCACATATTGCGCACCTTCCCAGGGGCTCATGAAATCGAACTGACGGAAATCCTGGGCCAGTTGAACCGGCTTATAGATGACGCGCTTATCCTCTTCGCTGTACCACATCTCGACATAGCCGGTCAGCGGGAAGTCCTTGCGCAGCGGATGACCCTTGAAACCATAGTCGGTCAGGATGCGGCGCAGGTCGGCATTGCCCTCGAAGATCACGCCGTACATGTCGAACACCTCACGCTCCAACCAGCCGGCGACCGGCCAGATGTGCGTAACGGTGGGAACGGGCTTGTCCTCGTCAGTGCTGACCTTGACGCGGACACGGTGATTCCGCGTGACGCTCAGCAGATGATAGCAGACCTCGAACCGCTCGGCCCGCTCGGGGTAATCGACCCCTGCGATCTCCATCAGCTGCTGATACTGCCCCTGCGCACGCAGAATTTCCAAGGCGTCGGCCAGGCGCTCGCGTACGACGGTAAAGCTCAACTCGTCCGCATGATCGACTGCCTCGACCAGCATCGAACCCAGGAGCCCAGCGATTTCGTCCGCGATCCCTTCAGGGTTCACGATCTTCGGTGCAGAATGACCCATATCAGCGCTCAATCGTCCCGATCCGGCGAATTTTCCGCTGCAACTGCATCACGCCATAGAGCAGCGCTTCTGCGGTCGGCGGGCAGCCGGGCACATAGATGTCCACCGGCACGATCCGGTCACAGCCGCGCACTACCGAATAGCTGTAGTGATAATAGCCGCCGCCATTGGCGCAGGACCCCATGGAAATCACATATTTCGGTTCCGACATCTGGTCGTAAACCTTACGCAACGCCGGAGCCATCTTGTTGCAGAGCGTACCCGCGACGATCATCACGTCCGACTGGCGCGGGGACGCGCGCGGCGCAGCGCCAAACCGCTCCATGTCATAACGCGGCATGCTGGCGTGGATCATCTCCACGGCGCAGCAAGCCAGGCCAAAGGTCATCCACCACAGCGAACCGGTGCGCGCCCACTGGAACAGCTCTTCGGTCGAGGTGACAAGGAAGCCCTTGTCACTGACTTCACTGTTCAGCGCGTTGAAGAAATCCTGGTCGGGCTGCGTTCCCGCCGGCGGCAAGGTGCCGGGGACGGGACGGTCAAGTTCTACTCCCAATCGAGGGCTCCCTTCTTCCACGCATAGACGAGGCCTAGCACCAGCTCCGCTATGAAGATCATCATCGTCGTCCAGCCGGCCCAGCCGATCTGATCGAGGCTGACCGCCCAGGGATAGAGAAACGCCGCTTCCAGATCGAAGATGATGAACAGGATCGCGACGAGGTAGAAGCGCACGTCGAACTGGCTGCGCGGCTCCTCGAACGCCGGAAATCCGCACTCATATTCCGACAGCTTGGCCGGATCGGGCTTGTGCGCGCCGGTCAGGCGCCCAACCAGCATCGGCAGGAACACGAATGCGGCGGAAAGCAGCAGTGCGATCCCTAGGAAAATCAGGATCGGCAGATATTGGGCTAGATCGACCAACGGAATCCCCTGGGCGAAAATGAATATGGGCGCGCTTTAGGCCTGCCGCATATGCGAAGCAAGGCCCCCAAGGCGTGAGAATGATTCGCAAATAACCGACGTCAGCGGAGCGCCCCGGCGACAAGCTTATGCAGCTTGCTGTGGATCGCATCATTCCCGGCGATGATTTCCTTGCGATCGATCGGCTGATCGCCGCCCCGGAAGTCCGTGACGAAACCACCCGCTTCGCGCACCAGCAAAATCCCCGCGGCTACGTCCCAGGGCTGCAGGCCGCTTTCCCAGAAGCCGTCGTACCGGCCCGACGCAACATGGGCGAGGTCGAGCGTCGCCGCACCGAAGCGTCGGATGCCCGCCACCGACGGGCCGACCGCGCCGAAGATACGCGTCCATTGCGCGAAATCACCATGGCCCATGAACGGGATGCCGGTGGCGATCAGGCACTCACCCAGATCGCGCCGCGCCGATACGCGCAGCCGCTGATCATGCCGCCAGGCGCCTCGGCTCTTTTCCGCCCAGTAGCTTTCGTCAGTGATCGGCTGGTAGATAAGGCCGGTCGTAACTTCCTTCTTGCCGCCATAAAGCGGCTCTTCCACGGCGATGGAAATCGCGAAATGCGGGATGCCGTGCAGGAAGTTGGTCGTCCCATCCAGCGGATCGATGATCCAGCGGGGCTTGTTGGGATCGCCCTCGATCACTCCGCCTTCTTCCAGCAGGAAGCCCCAGTCGGGCCGCGCCTTGCGCAGTTCTTCGACCAGCGTCTGCTCGCACTGCCTGTCCGCCTTGGACACGAAATCCGCCGGCCCCTTGCGGGAAACCTGCAGATGTTCGACTTCGCCAAAGTCGCGGCGCAGCTTGGCGCCCGCCTTGCGGACGGCGCGTTCCATGACGGTGAGAAGGCCGGAATGGGATACCATGACAAAAACTCCCCCCTCCCTTTCAAGGGAGGGGTCGGGGGTGGGTGCGATTGCGCAGCAATCGCCTGCAATCTGAAGAGGTAAGGTCGAACGCTCGCTATCGCTCGCGACCTACCCCTTCCCCTCCCTTGAAAAGGAAGGGCTTATGGAAAGCGAATCAATCCGCGCGCTTCACATATTCCCGCTCATACACGTCAACGACGATGCGGGTTCCGGTAACGATGTGCGGCGGCACCATGACGCGCACGCCATTGTCCAGGATAGCAGGCTTGTAGCTTGCCGAAGCGGTCTGCCCCTTCACCACGGCGTCGGCCTCGACCACGGTCGCCTCGACCGTTTCGGGCAGCTGCACGGAGATGGGACGTTCCTCATACATTTCCAGCATGACCATCATGCCGTCCTGCAGGAAAGCCGAAGCTTCGCCCACCAGGTCCTGCGGCAGGTTGATCTGCTCATAAGTCTCGGTGTCCATGAAGACGAGCATGTCGCCCTCGGCATAGAGGTACTGGAAATCCTTGGTGTCGAGGCGGATGCGCTCGACCGTCTCGGCCGACCGGAAGCGCACATTGTTCTTGCGCCCGTCGATCAGGTTTTTCAGTTCGACCTGCATATAGGCGCCACCCTTGCCGGGCTGGGTGTGCTGGATCTTGACGGCACGCCACAGGCTTCCGTCATATTCGATGTTGTTGCCGGGACGAATCTCGACGCCGCTGATCTTCATGGGAAGAGCCTGCCTATATGTCTGAAGGTGAAAAGAGCCGGTGGCGCCTCTACATCGTGCCACCGCGAAGGGCAAGTGGGCTCATCGGATCGGCCGCGCCAGCAGCGGATAGGGATTGATCGCCCTGCCCCCATACCATGGTTCACCCGCCGCCATCTCGTGCACCGCGAAATGCAGATGCGGGGCTGCGGGATCAGCATTGCCTGTGCTGCCGACGGTGGCGATCTTCTGGCCGCGCCGCACCGCCTGACCCTCGGCTAGGCCGGGCGCATAGGCATCCAGATGCGCATAATAATAGATGCGCCGCCCATCCGTTGAACGCTGATAGATGGTGAGCCCGCCATCGACGCTCGTAAACAGCTTCTCGATCCGCCCATCAGCCGCCGCCAGCACCGCCCGGCCGCGCGCGGCCATGATATCTATCGCGTCATGCGGCCGCGCCCCGCCTGCGCGGGACTGCGTGAAAGTGTCGGTCAGCGCCGTTGGCGGCACGCCCTCGACAGGGATCAGCAACTCCCCGGTCTCGGCCGCCGCAGGCCGCTCGAAATTCGAGTGCGGCGGCGCAGGCGCATCGCCAGGAACGATCCGCACGCACATTTTCAGGAACAGGACCAGCAGCAGGATGGCGAGCGCAATCCCCGCCCACCCCCGCCGTCCTGGCCGTTTCATGCCTGAAATACCGCCTTCACCCCGCTCTTCACCATCTGCGCGAGCCGGGCAGCGTCCCAATTGGTCAGGCGGATGCAGCCATGACTTTCGGTGCGACCGATGGTCTGCGGTTCGGGGGTGCCGTGAATACCATAATGCTGCTTGGACAGGTCGATCCACACCACGCCGACCGGGCCGTTAGGCCCCGGTTTGAGCACCGCTTTCTGGTCGGTTGCATCGGCATCCCAGAAAAGGTCGGGATTATAGTGGAAGTCAGGATTGCGGCTTATCCCCTTGATTTCCCATGTGCCGAGAGGGAGCGGATCATGCTCCGACCCCATGGTGGCGGGGAATTGCGCGATCAGAGCGTTTTGAGCGTCAAACACCCGCAGCACGCCATCGCTCTTGTCCACGACGATGTGATCGGCCTGCGGCTGGTCCTTGGCTACGGCCAGGCTGGCGAGCGTAGCGCCCCAGCCGCGCTCATCTCCTTCTATCCTCGCCACCGGCTGATTGCCCACTGCTGGCACTCGCACGGTCGCACCGGGCCCCAGCTTCGTATTGGGCGAGTTAAGCGCCACCAGCACTTCGGGCTTGGTATGAAAGCGCTCGGCAAGCTTCTCGATCAGATTGCGGTAGCCCAGCGCGGGCAGCTTTGCCTGCTCCCCATAATCCTTCGGGATGTTGGAGTAGGGACCGCGCGCGAAGCCTTCGGGAATAGTGACCAGCCATGTCGCGGGCGCAGGTTTGTCGCCCAACAGCGCCTTGGCCGTCGCCTCGTCATATTTGCCCGTTTCGGGCAGCCCCTTTGCAGCCTGGAACCCCTTCAGCGCCGCCGTGAAGGACATGCCTTCCTTCCCGTCCAACACGCCCGGCGAAAAGCCCGCCCGGTCCAGCGCCACCTGCGCCTGAAGGATGCCATCATTGCGCGGCGGCGCTCCTGCGGGCTCCGGCACGATGATGAAGGCAAAGGGATCGCTTGCGGGCTTGGCGGACGCCGTGGTTTGCGCATGCTCCTGCTGCCCAGCCGAAGGTGCAGGCCCGCTCTCATTGGCGTCGGTGACGGAAACCTTGCATGCCGTGCACAGCAGCGTGAGGATCAGCAGATGGGTTTTCAAGGCGATACTCTCCCGATTGTGAGGGAGAAAACGCGCAAGCGCCAGGAAAGCTGCCTTACCCTCTAACCGATCGTTTCGATCGCAGTCGAAAGACGATCAGCGGCCGCCCAGCACCCTCGCAAAGGCGCGAACGCCAGCCTCGGGTCCGTCGGCATGCCCCCACACCGCGCCACTAACCGCCAGAAAATCTGCGCCCGCAGCCACCAGAGGGGCGGCATTCTCGGCCGTGATCCCGCCGATCGCCACACAGGGCAGTTCAAACAAGGTCGTCCACCAACTGAGGATCGACGGCTCGGGCCGATGGATCGTCTCTTTGGTGGTGGTCGGATAAAAGGCGCCGAACGCCACATAATCCGCGCCTGCCTCCCCGGCTTCCATCGCCAGATGGCGACTGTCATGGCAGGTCACGCCAATCTGCACGGAAGGCCCCAGCAGCTTGCGCGCCTCCCGCGCGTCTCCATCGCCCTGCCCCAGATGCACGCCGTCCGCCTCCAGCCGCTGGGCGAGCGCGACGCTGTCATTGATGATGAAGGCCACATCGCGCTCCGCGCATAACTTCTGCAACGGTTCGGCCGCGCTTGCGATCGCATCCTCATCGATGCCCTTCAACCGCAACTGGAACGCCGCCACATCACCGCCATCAAAAGCCTGCGCCAGCCGCTCGACGAAGCCAAGATCGATCGACGGCGGAGAAATCAGGTAAAGCTGGCACGCGGGCCGCCGCCCGTCCCGCTCGAAGCGATCCGCAAAGCCGGGATCGAGGCGCAGTTCATCATCGGTGAAATCAGTCATGCCGCTGCCTTAGCGCGTTTCAACGCCCAAGGAAAAGCATGGAACCTCCCGCGCGCGCTGCGGCTTCTCCTGGCATGATCAGGATTGGCTGCTCCGGATGGAACTACCGCCATTGGCGCGGCCGCTTCTATCCCGAAAAGCTTGGCATGAAGCGCTGGTTCGCCTTCTATGCCGAGCATTTCGACACGGTCGAGATCAACAACAGCTTCTACCGCTTGCCCAAACCCCCGACAGTGGAAGCATGGCGCGAACAGGCGCCGCCCGGCTTCTGCTACGCAGTCAAAGCCAACCGTTATCTCACCCAGGCTTTGAAACTCAAAAATTGCGAAGAACCCATGGAGCGGATGATGGCGTCCTTCCGCCATTTCGGCCCCACGTTAGGCCCTATCCTCTATCAACTTCCGCCCAATCTGTCGCTTAACCTCGACCGTCTGGAAAGCTTCCTCGCCCTCCAGCCGCCCGGTATCGTTCCCGTCTTCGAATTCCGCCATTCCAGCTGGTATGAAGAGAGCGTCTATCAACTACTCGACCGCCACGGCGCGGGCTTTTGCGTCCATGACATGCCCGGTTCGGCCAGCCCGCGCCTCGCGACCGGCCGCGCCGCCTATATCCGCTTCCATGGCGGCCAGGGTAAATATTGGGGCCGCTACCCCGAAAAGCAGCTGCTCGATTGGGCATCCTGGATGAGCGAACAGGTCCGCGGCGACCGTGCCGTCTGGGCCTATTTCAACAACGACGCCAACGCCGACGCGATCGAGGATGCACTGACCCTCAAGGCCATGATCGGCCAAGTCGCCGGGCGCTGATCAACTGGCCAGCGCCCGGCGCTCCAATCACGCCGACTTCTTGGTCGAAGCGGTGTAGATTTCGTCGATTGCCTGACCCAGCGAGCCGTCGAACTCATCATCGCTCATCTGGTGGCGCAGGTCATTCAGCAACGCGCGGCTGAAGCTCGCGATAATGCCCCGGTTCTTGGCCAGTTCGACGCAGGCTTCGGCGCGCGAGAAGCCACCGGACAGCGCCACGACGCGCAGTACGCGCGGATGATCGACCAGCGGATCGAACAGCCCCGGCTTGGTCGGCAGCGACAGCTTCAGCATCACCTTGTCATCGCCCGGCAGCGCGTCGAGCGCCTTGACCAGTTCTTCCAGCAGGATCTGGTCTGCGTCAGCGCGCTCAGGGCTCTTGATGTTCACTTCCGGTTCGATCATCGGCACCAGCCCTGCGGCCAGCACCTGCTGCCCGACCTCGAACTGCTGCTTCACAACGGCGGCAATGCCCTCGCGGTTGGCGAGATTGATAACCGAACGCTCCTTGGTCCCAAACACGCCCAGCGACTTGGCGCGCTTCAGCAGCGTGTCGAGTTCCGGCATCGGCTTCATCAGCTGCACGCCGTTCACCTCATCCTCTAGACCCTTGTCGATCTTGATGAAGGGCACCACGCCGCGCTCGATCAGCGCCTGCGGCACCGGCTTGCCGCCGGCTTCACCATCCATCGTCCGCTCGAACAGGATCGCGCCGATCACCTTGTCGCCCGAAAAAGCGGGCGAGGTGATGATGCGGCTGCGCATGTCGTGGATAAGGCCGAACATCTCTTCATCGTTGGTCCAGGCGCCCTCTTCGATGCCATAGCCCTTCAGCGCCTTGGGCGTCGAACCGCCGCTCTGGTCGAGCGCGGCGATAAAGCCGTTGCCGCCCGCAATCTTGTTCTTCATGTCCTGATCCAGCATCTGCACATACCTTCTCTGTAGGGTTGTGCCGCCCCTTTGGCGGCATCGGAAACGGGAAGTCTCCGGGCAGGAACCCGGCGACCGCAGGGCGCTGTTAGCCAGTCCCATGACGCACCGCAAGAAACATCCCCAGGGCCGCAGGTCCAGCCGTGCCAGTATGACGTTGGCACTCGCGCTTTACCGCTGCTACCGTTGCGTGGGCATTGGGGGGAGTGAAAATGATCAAACAATTGTTGCGCATCGCCGCGCCTTGGGCCGCAGCGTCCCTTCTGATCGTCTCGCCAGCCGCCGCCCGTAAGCCTGCGGTCGGTTCGCCCGCCCCGGATTTCGAGCTGACGCTGGTCGATGGAAGCAAGGTTTCTCTCGCCGATTTGAGGGGGCAGGTCGTCGTGCTGAATTTCTGGGCGACTTGGTGCGGACCGTGCCGAAAGGAGCTACCCACGCTGGACGCCTATTATGCCATGCAAAAGCAATATGGGCTCAAGGTGTTTGCGATCACGACCGAGGATTCTGTGCCTCTGGGCCAGTTGAAGAAGCTCTTCGCCCTTATGCGCATGCCCTCGGCGAAAAGGATCAAGGGCCCGTACAGCCCTCTGACCGGCGTTCCGACCAATTTCGTGATCGATCGTTCAGGCGTGCTGCGTTACGCACAGTCGGGGGCCTTCGATCTCGATCAACTCAACACCGTGCTGGTTCCACTGCTTAGGGAGCGGCCAGCGGATATGCTCACTCAACGATGAAAAAGGACGGCCATTGCTGCCGCCCCTTTCATTCACGCTATGCCTGACCTTAAGCCATCAAAGCCTTGACGCCCGGCAGTTCCTTGCCTTCCATCCATTCCAGGAAAGCGCCGCCTGCGGTCGATACGAAGGTGAAGTCGCTCGCCACGCCCGCATGGTTGAGCGCCGCGACAGTATCGCCGCCGCCCGCCACGGACGTCAGACCGCCTTCCTTGGTCAGCGCCGCCGCAGTCTTGGCCAGCGCCACGGTCGCCTTGTCGAACGGCGCGATCTCGAACGCCCCGAGCGGCCCGTTCCATACCAGCGTGCGACAATTCTTGAGCGCGTCGCCCAGCGCTTCGACAGCGGCAGGCCCCACGTCCAGGATCATTTCGTCGGCGGCGACCTCATGCACGTTGCAGGTCCGGACGGACGGCGGATTGGCCGCAAATTCCTTAGCCACGACGACGTCATAGGGCAGATGGATCGTGCAACCGGCAGCCTCCGCCTTGTCGAAGATCGCCTCGGCCGTGTCTGCAAGATCCTTCTCGCACAGCGACTTCCCGACATCGACACCGCGCGCATGGAGGAAGGTATTGGCCATGCCGCCGCCGATGATCAGATGATCTACCTTGGCGACGAGGTTGTTGAGGACATCAAGCTTGGTCGAAACCTTCGCCCCGCCGACGACCGCGGCCACCGGCTTCACCGGCTCGCCCAGCGCCGCCTGCAGCGCATCGAGTTCCTTTTCCATCGACCGACCGGCAAAGGCCGGCAGCTTGTGCGCCAGCCCCTCGGTCGAGGCATGGGCGCGGTGCGCGGCCGAAAAGGCGTCGTTCACATAGAAATCGCCGATCGCCGCCATCGCTTCCGCGAGCGCGGGATCATTTTTCTCCTCGCCGGGATGGAAACGGGTATTTTCCAGGATCGAGATATCGCCCGGCCGCATCACGGCAATGCCGTCAACAGCCGCCTGACCGCAGCAATCAGGAATGAACTGCACATCGCGGCCCAGCACCGCGGTCAGCGGCCGCGTGATCTTCGACAGCGAATATTCGGGGTTCTTCTGCCCCTTCGGACGTCCGAAATGCGCCAGGATCAGCACCTTTGCGCCGCGATCGGCCAGTTCCAGGATCGTCGGCATCGCCGCGCGCAGGCGGGTATCGTCGGTCACCGATCCATCCTGCATAGGCACGTTCAAATCTTCGCGCACCAATACGGTCTTGCCGCTGATGTCGCCCATATCGTCCAGCGTCTTGAAGGGCTTTGCCACCACGTCGCTCCCAGCCACCCCCTACCCGTCATGCCCGCGAAAGCCGGGATCTCATGCCTCTTGGCAGGGACCTAGTAAAACAAGATCCCAGCTTTCGCCGGGATGACGAAAAAGGGGCGGGTTTTAAGGCCCGCCCCGTTTCTCTTACAGCAGACCCGCAACCACGCCGGTCGTATCGACCATGCGGTTGGAGAAGCCCCATTCATTGTCGTACCAGCTGAGCACGCGCACCAGCTTGCCGTCGATCACCGCCGTTTCCAGGCTGTCGATGGTCGAGCTGGCGGGATCGCCGTTGAAGTCGATCGAAACCAGCGGCTCGTCGGTATAGGCCAGCACGCCCTTCAGCGCGCCCTCGGCCGCGGCCTTCAACAGGCTGTTCACTTCCTCGACGCTGGTGTCGCGCTTGGGCGTGAAAGTCAGATCCACGACCGACACGTTCGGGGTCGGCACGCGGATGGCCGAACCATCCAGCTTGCCCTTCAGCTCGGGCAGAACTTCGCCAACGGCACGGGCGGCGCCGGTGGTGGTCGGGATCATCGACATGGCGGCGGCGCGCGAGCGACGGGCGTCGCTGTGGATCTGGTCGAGGATCTTCTGATCGTTGGTGTAGCTGTGGATCGTGGTCATCAGGCCACGCTCGATGCCGATGCTGTCGTTCAGCACCTTGGCGAGCGGCGCGAGGCAGTTGGTGGTGCACGACGCGTTGGAAATGACGACGTCGTCAGCGGTCAGCGTCTCATGGTTGACGCCGAACACGACGGTCTTGTCCACACCCTTGGCCGGAGCCGAGATGACGACGCGCTTCGCGCCAGCGGCCAGATGCTTGGACGCCGATTCACGATCGGTGAAGAAGCCGGTGCATTCCAGCGCGATCTCGACGCCCTGCGCCGCGTGCGGCAGCTTGGCGGGGTCGCGTTCGGCGGTCACGGCGATGCGCTTGCCGTTGACCACTAGAACGTCGCCATCGACGCTGACGTCGCCGGGGAAAGCGCCATGGACGCTGTCGCGCTTGAACAGCAGGGCGTTCGCCTTCGCGTCGCCCAGGTCGTTGATGCTGACCAGCTCCAGATCATGGTCGGTGCGCGACAAAATTGCGCGCGCCACCAGGCGGCCGATACGTCCGAAACCGTTAATTGCTACCTTCGTTGCCACTGCACTAGCCTCCTGATTGGTAGTTGTTCTTCTTAATGATCCAGCGCGGCCGCAACCTGCGGCGCGATCTTGGCGGCGGTCAGGCCGAAATGCTCGTACAGCACTTCCGCCGGAGCCGAAGCGCCGAATGTGTCGATGCCAAAACGCAAGCCCGCGATGCCGACATAGCGTTCCCAGCCGAACGTGGTGCCTGCCTCAATCGAGCAGCGCAGCACATGGTGCGGAAGGAGATCATCCTTATACGCCTGCGGCTGCGCATCGAAATGCGCCCAGCTCGGCATGGACACGACATCCGCGCCAATGCCCTGCGCTTCCAGCAGATCGGCAGTGGCGACCGCAATTTCCACTTCCGAACCGGTCGCGATCAGCACCACCTTGCGGTCGGCCTTCGCTGCGCGCAGGCGATAGGCGCCCTTGGCGCACAGATTTTCGCCCGCCTTTTCGGTGCGCAACTGCGCCAGATTCTGCCGCGTCAGCGCCAGCACGGACGGGCCGTCCTTGTCCTTCAGCGCCAGTTCCCAGCATTCCGCTGTCTCGACCACATCCGCCGGACGATAAACGTCCAGGTTCGGGATCATACGCAGCGACATGACATGTTCGATCGGCTGGTGGGTCGGACCATCCTCGCCCAACCCGATGGAGTCATGCGTCAGCACATGGATGGCGCGCGTCTGCTGAAGCGCTGCCAAGCGGATGCCGCCCCGCATATAGTCGGAGAACACGAGGAAGGTGCCGCCATAGGGAATGACGCCACCATGCAACGCCATGCCGTTCATGGCGCAGGCCATGCCGAACTCGCGAATGCCATAATAGACATAGCGGCCCGAATAATCGTCCTTGGTGAGCGGACCGGTGCTCTTGGTCTTGGTGTTGTTGGAGCCGGTAAGGTCCGCCGAACCGCCCAGCGTTTCCGGCAGCAGATCATTGATCGCGCCCAGCGCCAGTTCGCTCGCCTTGCGGGTCGCGACCTTCTGCGGGTTCGCGATAAGCGTGTCGATATAGTTGGACAGCGAGAAATCGGCGGGCAACTCGCCAGCCATGCGGCGCTCGAACTCCGCCTTCTGACCATTGCCAGCCAAGCGATCTTCCCAGCCCGCACGCACTTCAGCACCGCGCGAACCGATCCGGCGCCATTCGGCCGCAATATCCTCGGGGATCACGAAGGGCTCAGCCGTCCAGCCCAGGAATTCGCGAGCCGCCGCGACTTCCTCGACGCCCAGCGCCGAGCCATGGACCCCCGAAGTGCCCGCCTTGTTGGGCGCGCCATAACCGATCTTGGTGGCGCAGGCGACCAGCGAGGGGCGCGGATCGGCCAGCGCTTCGTCAATCGCGCGGCGCACATCGGCGACATCATGGCCGTCGCACGACACGACATGCCAGCCGGTCGCGGCATAGCGGGCGCGGACGTCCTCGCTGCTCGACAGGTCCACCGATCCGTCGATGGTGATCTTGTTATCGTCCCACAGCACGATCAGGCGGCCAAGGTTCAGGTGGCCGGCAAGGCCGATCGCCTCATGATTGACGCCTTCCATCAGGCAACCGTCGCCCGCGATCACCCAGGTGCGGTGATCGACCAGACCGTCGCCGAAGGTCGAATTAAGGTGCCGTTCGGCGATCGCCATACCGACGGCGGTAGCCAGACCCGAACCCAGCGGACCGGTCGTCGCTTCGACGCCTGCCAGTTCGAAATTCTCAGGATGGCCGGCGCAGGGGCTTCCAAGCTGGCGGAAGTTGCGAATGTCTTCCATCGTCGGACGCGCATAGCCGGTCAGATGCAGCAGCGAATAGATCAGCATCGACCCGTGACCAGCGGACAGGACGAAGCGGTCGCGGTCCGCCCACTTGGGCTGACTGGGGTCGAACTTCAGATAATCCTTGAACAGGACCGTCGCGACGTCCGCCATGCCCATCGGCATGCCCGGATGGCCGCTGTTCGCCGCCTGCACTGCGTCCATGGAAAGCGCTCTGATGGCGCTGGCGAGCGACTTTTCGGAAACGGTCATCTTAGGCTGGCGTCTTTCCTGCTGCAAAGCGGCCCCCTGCTGAGCCGGCGAATCGAAATCGGGTCCCCTTTGTCGCGTTGCACCCAAGGCGTCAACCATGGCAGGCCCTTGTGGCGCGCCAAGCCGTCCAATGACGGCTTTTGCAAGCCGAAAACTTTGTTTATGCGTGGGTCATGGCAAGCAATCGCATGATGCAGGCGATCGGCGCATTGGAACGCGCGGTCAGCCGGCTCGAACAGGATGTGGACGGCCTCGTCTCCGCGCCCCCCGCCTCCCCTTCCAACCCCGGCCTTGATCCCGCCGCCGCCCGCGCCGCGCTGCGATCGCTCGACGAACTTATCGCTGATCTGAAGGGGCAGGCGCATGGCTGAAACTACCCTCCAGATCGCCGGACGCCATTATCCGATCCGGTGCCGCGATGGCGAAGAGGCGCATCTCGCCCATCTCGCCAGCCTCATCGAACGCAAGGCCCGCCTGGCGCAACAGAACACGCCCGGCCTTACCGAAGTGCGCACCTTGCTTTTTGCGGCGCTCTTCCTTGCCGACGAACTTAATGATCTGAAGCGCGAAGCCATCGGCCGTCAGCAGAGCCTGGCGCTGGGCGACGACGATGACCCCGCCGTCCGAGCGCTGGAGTCGCTCGCCGCTCGCATAGAAAAGCTCAGCGACAGTCTTGCCGCGCACCAGCCGGACGCCTAGATATGGCGTGACGGGTACTGCGCGGTACGAGCTTTAGCGAACATCCCTGAGGCGATAATCACATCCACGGGGGCTGTCCCTGGGCGGGCTCTGGCCCGATCTACATGGTTCCCACCTGACGTTGAGGCGTCAGAGGATATTCCAGCAAACGGCCGAGGCGGTCCCGTCACCCGCTCTCACCTGCTCCCCCAACCTCCGTTCGTTTCGAGCGAAGTCGAGAAACAGGTTCCCAGCCCTCTCCCCCGGGTCTAAATGCGCTCCATGAGCGACGACCCCGACAAGACCGCCCTGCGCACCCTGGCCCGGACACGCCGCCGTGCGTTCCTGACGTCGCTGGACCCCCTCGCGCACCGGCTCGCCTTCAAAGCGGTGCCCTCTCCGCTCGCCCGCCGTCTCACCGATGCCCGAACCGTCGCGCTCTACATGGGCCTTGACGACGAAGCCCCAGCCCAGCGCCTCGCGCCCCAGCTACAGTCCATGGGCAAGACGCTGGCCCTCCCCCGCGTGCTGGATCGCATCGGCAGCATGGACTTCCTCGCCTGGACGCCGGAGGATCAGCTTCATCCCGGCCTCTACAACACGCATCATCCCGAACCCAGCGGCCCGCCCGTCGCGCCGGACGTCATCATCGCGCCCCTGCTCGGCTTCGACCGGGCGATGAATCGGTTAGGGCAAGGCGGCGGCTATTATGACCGCGCCTTCGCCCGCTATCCGGAAGCGCTGCGCATCGGCCTTGCCTGGTCGGTACAGGAACATGACGCCCTGCCCGCTGATCCCTGGGACCTGCCGCTCGACATCATCCTCACTGAAATCGAACTGATCGAAGGACCAGAAGCGTGAATCGCCAACCCGCCCCGTACGAACCCAGCTGGCGCAAGCCTGTGGGCATGTTCATCATCCTGGGGCTGATCGCACTCTGGGCGATTATGATCGGCAGCCTGTCGGGCCTCATCGGCCGCCTGCCGATGATCGCGCAAGTGCCGGTCTATCTGTTCCTGGGGCTCATCTGGATCTGGATACTGCCGCTGAAGCGCCTGCTCGCCTGGATGGAAACCGGCCGCTGGCGACGGGGCTGAGCGCATCCTCCCGTCATCCCAGCGAAAGCTGGATCTCATGCCCGAGGGCACAGCTTAGCATGACGAGATGCCAGCTTCCGCTGGCATGACGATCATCAAAATCTCAGGAAAATTGGCCCTTTTTGGACCATCCACTCTCCGTAAAGAGTGGCGCGAGTGACGGGGCTCGAACCCGCGACCTCCGGCGTGACAGGCCGGCGCTCTAACCAACTGAGCTACACCCGCGTTCGGTGTGGGCGGGCATCTATGCGGGTGCGCCGGACCTGTCAACCGGCTCTTTCACCACTTTCTTCTTTCTCGTCATTTTCTTGTCGCAAAGAGACGGTCAGCGTCCCTCGCTCGAACAGGAAACCCGCAATATCGGGGGTTCCCGCAGCCGCCACCACGGTCTGGATGATGATCAGCAACGGCACGCCCAGCAGCGCGCCCGGCGTTCCCCACACCCATCCCCAAAATGTCAGCGACACGAGAATCAGCAGCGGATTCATCGTCAGCCGCCGCCCCAGCACCATCGGCGTGATGACATTGGCCTCCACCAGATGAAAGCCGATCTGCGTCGCAGCGGGCAGCAGCGCCCGCCACACATCGTCAAAGACCATCAGGCCGCCCAGCGCCAGCAGCGCCGCTGCCAGCATCGGCCCGAAATAAGGCACAAAGTTCAACAGCGCGACGATGCCGCCCCACATCAGGGGCGACGGCATGCCGATCAGCCACAACGCCAGCGCGACCGCCAGCCCCAGGCACAGGTTGATCGTCGCGATCGTCAGCACATAGGCCGATGTCGCGTCGACCACATTCTGGATCACCCGCGCGACCGCCATGGCCCCGTCGAAACTGCCCCGGCTGTTGATCGTCCGCCGCCGCAGCCGGGTCCAGCCAGCCAGGAAAAAATAGATGATGAGCAGCGCGAACACCATCTGGATGATCGCCGAAGGCGCTGATGTCGCCGCGAACTGCAACAACGATCGCGGCGCATCGACCGCCGCCGTCTGCGCCGCCGCCACCGGCCCCGTCGCCAGCATCTGCACCGTTTCATCCACGAAACGCTGAAGCTGCGAATAAAAGTCGATCAGCGGGGCAAGGTTATTCTGTATCTTGGGCAGACGCTGCGGCAACAGCCGGAACCAGTCGGTAGCCGGAACCACGATCAGCACCAGCGCGGTATTGGCGACCATCAGAAATGCGATCACCGCCGCCAGCGCCGCAACGGCCGAAGGCACCCGCCGCCGCTCCATCCATTCCAGGAAGGGCACCAGCGCAATCGCGATCACCAGCGCCGCTGTCAGTGGCAGGAAGAACTCCGCCCCCTCCCGCAACGCAAAGGGCAGCGCGATAATCAGCCCCAGGCCCGTCGTCAGCGCGATCGACGCCAGCAGGCGGTCGCGCCGCCGATTGATCTCATGCTGTTCATGGGGTGTCACTGAAAGATCGTTCCTGCCCGCTTGTCCCTGATGTGTACCGGGCTGCTGCGGCGCGTCAATTTCATTCGGCTACCTAAACACATGGCAAAGACCTGATTAACCAAATCTTCGCCGCTTTTCCCCTAGACCGTCCGTAAACGAAAAGGGGCTTGAATCGGAATGATGCGGAAATTGGCGCTGGCAGGCTTGGCGGTTTGGGCAGCGATGCCCCACTTCGCGATGGCTCGACCGGAGCTACGCATGGAAACCCAGATGTTCGTGGAGCGCGTCCATACCGACATCAACGGCCGCGCCCGCCGCACCCTCGCCAGCGCCAGCCGCGCAGCACCGGGCGACCAGATCGTCTTCGTCGTCAACTTACGCAACGAAGGCCGCGAGCCGGTGCAAGGCATCGCCCTCACCAACCCTGTCCCGCGTGGCACCCTGCTGACCACGCCCGCTCCCTCGATGCAGGTGTCCGTGGACGGAGGCCAACGCTGGGGCCGTCTCGAAGATCTATCGCTACCAACTCCGCTCGGCGGCACCCGCCGGGCCGTCGCCGCCGACATCACCCATGTCCGCTGGGCAAGCACCACACGCCTGTCGCCAGGGGAAACTGCCCGCCTCAGCTACCGCGCAACCATGCGCTGATATTGTGTGGTTGAAGACATGTCGTTCATCGTCACCCCGGACCTGATCCGGGGTCCCGCTGCCTTTTCAAGCGAGCCTTCAAGAAGAAAAACGGGATTCCAGATCAAGTCCGGGAGGACGAGCTGGTAACGTCCACCACCGGCTAAAACCTGCCTCGCGCCAAAACCCCTCACTCCGCAAACAAAAGTACCGGCGTCTCCAGCAGTCGCTTCACCGCCTGCACGAAACTCGCCGCATCCCATCCATCGACCACCCGATGGTCGCAGCTGATAGACAGGTTCATCAGCTTCGCAGGCACCACCTCCCGGCCCCGGAATACCGGCCGCTCGATCACGCGATTGGGGCCGATGATCGCCACCTCCGGCCGGTTGATCACCGGCGTCGTCGCGACCCCGCCGAGCGCCCCCAGCGACGTCAGCGTCAAAGTCGATCCGGAAAGCTCCTCCGCCTTCGCCTTGCCCGACCGCGCAGCCGCCGCCAGCCGCCTGATCTCGCCTGCCAGCTGCCAGATATTCATGTCCTGCGCGTCCCGGATCACCGGCACCATCAGCCCCGCGTCGGTCTGCGTCGCGATTCCCAGATGCACCGCGCCGAACCGCGTCACCACGCCCGCCTCATCATCATAGCGCGCGTTCAGCATCGGAAAGTCGGGCAGCGCCCGGCAGATCGCCACAATCAACAGCGGCAGCATCGTCAGCTTCGGCCGCTCCCCGCGCGTCGCGTTCAATTGCTCGCGCACCCGCTCCAGTTCGGTGACGTCGATCTCATCCACATAGGAAAAGTGCGGAATATGCCGCTTCGACGCCGCCATATTCTCCGCGATCCGCCGCCGCAGGCCGATGACCTTGACCGTCTCGTCCGCCCGTCGCGCGCGCGGCCCCGCAGGCCGATAGCCCTGTCCCGCGCCATAGAGCAGAAAGGCATCCAGGTCCGAATGGCGGATATGATCCCCGCTGGCTTTCACCTGGGCGAGGTCAATGCCCAACTCCTTCGCCCGCGCCCGAACAGCGGGCGAGGCGAGGACCTTGCGCCCGGGATCGCCGGAGCCTTCCTTATTCCCGTTACCTTCAACTCCATTCGGGCTGAGCTTGTCGAAGCCCCCTTCTTGCCCTTCGCCAGGCTCAGGGCGAACGGAGGATGTCATTATCCCGTTCAGCGGATGAGGTTCAATTTCTCCGGACCCCGGCGTTTCCGCCGCAATCTCCTCTTCAGAAGGCGGCTGACCTCCAGCCACCTCCCCGTCACCCTCGACCTCAATCTCCACCAGCATGGCGCCGATCGCGACCTGCTCGCCCGGCTCCCCGGCCAGCCGCTTCACGACGCCTGCCACCGGGCTTTCCATCTCCACCGTGGCCTTGTCGGTCATCATGTCGGCGATAGGCTGGTCTTCCTCCACCCGGTCGCCGACCTTCACATGCCAGCCGACAATTTCCGCCTCGGAAATGCCTTCGCCAATATCGGGCAGCCTGAACGTGAACAGCGGCATCGCTCAATCCCTCATGATCTTGTTGATCGCTTCGCGTATCCGCACCGGCCCAGGGAAATAGGCCCATTCCAGACTGTGCGGATAGGGCGTGTCGAACCCCGTCACCCGCTCTACCGGCGCTTCCAGATGATAGAAGCATCGCTCCTGCACCAGTGCACTCAGTTCCGCGCCAAAACCGCTGGTCCGCGTCGCCTCATGCACGATCATGCAGCGCCCGGTTTTCTTCACCGACCGCTCCACCGCCTCGATATCCAGCGGCACCAGCGTGCGCAGGTCGATGATCTCCGCATCGACGCCCATCTCTAGCACCGTGCTTTCGACCACATGCTCCATCGTGCCATAGCAGAGGATGGTCAGCGCCTCGCCCTCCCGCACCGTTCGCGCCTGTCCCAACGGCACGCGATAATAGCCCTCTGGCACCATCGCGCCCGGATGGCCGGCCCAGCTTTTCGACGGCCGGTCATAATGGCCGTCAAAGGGACCATTATAGATGCGCTTGGGTTCGAAGAAGATCACCGGATCATTATCCTCGATCGCCGCGATCAGCAGCCCCTTGGCATCATAGGGCGTGGATGGAATGACGGTTTTCACACCCGACACATGGGTGAATATCCCCTCGGGCGACTGGCTATGCGTCTGCCCCCCGAAAATCCCGCCGCCAAAGGGCGATCGCACCGTCATCGGCGAAATAAACTCGCCCGCCGACCGGTAACGCAGCCGCGCCGCCTCACTCACCAACTGGTCGAGCGCGGGATAGATATAGTCGGCAAACTGGATTTCCGGCACGGGCCGCAGCCCATAGGCGCCCATGCCGATCGCAACGCCGATGATCCCGATTTCGGTGATTGGCGTGTCGAACACCCGGTTCTTGCCATATTTCTTCTGCAACCCAGCCGTCGCGCGGAAGACGCCGCCGAAAAAACCGACATCCTCCCCCATCACGACCACATCGGGGTCACGCTCCATCATGACGTCCAGCGCGCTGTTGATCGCCTGGATCATGCTCATCTGGCGGGTTTCAGTCATTGCCTCGCCTCTTTAAAATAGAGGACAGCGAAGCTTGGAAAGGAGGGAGTCGCACCACCCCCTCATCAAAACTCGTCATGCCAGCGAAAGCTGGCATCTCTTTGTATGTCCGCGACGGCAAGAAAGAAGAAGCGAGATCCCAGCTTTTGCTGGGATGACGAAGACAGCCCTCCCCCCTCACAGTCCAGCCGCCTTCGCTTCATCCAGCATCTGCCGCTGTTGCTCCCGCAAATGCCAGGGCATCTCCTCGAACACATCCTCGAACATCGTCTCCATCGGATGATGCAGCCCGTGCCCGAGTATTCCGTTCTTCTCCGCCTCCCGCGCCGCGTCGCGCACCTGTTCGGCCAGTTCCTTGTCCATCGCCGCTTGCCGATCCTCGTCCCAGATGCCGAGCGCAATGCAATGCTGCTTCAACCGCGCAATCGGATCGCCCAGCGGCCAATGGCTCCCCTCATCCGCTGACCGGTAAGCGCCCGGATCATCCGAAGTGCTGTGCCCTTCGGCGCGATAGGTGAAATGCTCGATCAGCGTGGGGCCGGCATTGGCCCGCGCCCGGTCGGCCGCCCAGCGCGTCGCGGCATAGACCGCCAGCGCGTCATTCCCATCGATCCGCAGCCCCGCAATACCATAGCCGATCGCTCGCGCCGCAAAGGTGGTCGCCTCTGCTCCCGCAAAGCCTGAAAAGCTGCTGATAGCCCATTGATTATTGACGACATTCAATATGACCGGAGCGCGATACACGCTGGCGAAGGTGCAGGCGGAATGGAAATCTCCTTCCGCCGTCGATCCCTCCCCGCACCAGGTCGCCGCGATCCGCGTATCCCCGCGCGCCGCGCTCGCCATCGCCCAGCCGACCGCCTGCGGATATTGCGTGGCCAGATTGCCGGAGATCGAAAAGAAACTGGCCTCCCGCGCCGAATACATGATGGGCAGCTGCCGCCCTTTCAGCCGGTCGCCCTTGTTCGAATAAATCTGGTTCATCATGTCGATGATCGGCCAGCCCCGCGCGATCAGCACGCCCTGCTGGCGGTAGCTTGGGAAGCACATGTCATCGCTCGCCAGCGCCGCCGCCGCGCCGATCGACACCGCCTCCTCGCCCGTCGATTTCATGTAGAAGCTGGTCTTGCCCTGCCGCTGCGCCCGGAACATGCGCGTGTCGAAAGCGCGGGTCAGCGCCATCGCCCGCAGCATCCGGATCAGCGTTTCGGCAGGCAGCTTCGGGTCCCAGGGGCCAACCGCCCGCCCCTCTTCATCCAGCACGCGGACCAGCCCATAGGCCATGTCCCGCATCGTGCCGGGATCAGCCGCTTCATCGGGTCGCGGCGCAATGCCCGCGGCGGGTATTTCCAGATCGCTGAAATCGGCGGCATCACCGGGCCGGAATTTCGGCTCGGGCACATGCAATTGCAGCGGCGGCAGGTTGCGTCCTGGCGTCGTCGGCTCGCGCGAAGGCTCATCCGGATGGCGGCGCCCAGCCTGCGGCCCTTGCTCCTCTACGGCCTTTCCAGCGCCCGAATTGCCCCGGTCGCCCATCCCTTCTCCTTTTCGCGATTGCAATATTATTGCTTAACGCAATTATTATATTACAACGCCGACAAAAGGCAAGAGTTCCGTTTTCTCGCTATTTCCTTCTTGAATTCACACCGCCACCGGCGCCGCGATGTGACTCTGCGGCGCATAATCGACCACCTCGAAATCCTCGATCCGATAGTCGAAAATGCTCTCCGGCCGCCGCTTTATCTTCAATTTCGGCGCCCCAGCCGGGGTCCGGCTGATCTGCTCCTCCACCAGTTCGGCATGGTTCAGATAGAGGTGCACATCCCCGCCTTGCCAGACGACTTCCCCCGGCTCCAGATCGCACTGCTGCGCCAGCATCCGGGTAATCATCGACAGTCCGAAGATGTTGAAGGCGAAACCCAGCCCCAGATCACAACTCCTCTGGAACAGCAGACCATTCAATCGCCCATCCGCCACCTGGAACTGATAGGTCATATGACAAGGCGGCAGCGCCATCCGCGCCACTTCCGCGACATTCCAGCCCGTAAACAGCAACCGCCGCGATCCCGGATTATTCCTGATTCCCTCGACCAGCTCGGCAATCTGGTTGTGCCCCTTCTCCGCTCGGCAGTAGAGCCCGTCGCCGACCGGCTCATAGCGGGGCCAGTTCACCCACTGCGCCCCATAGACCGGTCCCAGATCGCCCCAGCGCTCGGCAAAGGCCACGTCCTCAATGATCCGCGCCTCAAACGCGTCGCGGCTGATCTCTTCCCCCGTCGCCTTGCGGTAGGCGTCGAGCGGCCAATCGGTCCAGATATGCACGCCCTGCCGAACCAGTTCGCGAATGTTGGTATCCCCGGTCAGGAACCACAGCATCTCCCGCGCCGCCACCTTCCAGTAAACCCGCTTGGTCGTCAGCAGCGGCACTGCCTCATCGGCCAGAGAAAAGCGCATGCTCGCCCCCAGCAGCGATCGCGTGCCCACGCCGGTGCGATCGATCCGCTCGTCGCCCTGCGTCCAGACCCGGCGCATCAGGTCAAGATATTGCTGCTCATAATGCGTGGTCATGCTGGTCAAAGAGATCCCTGATGCGATTCCGCTAACGCGGTATTTCGCATCTAGCCGAGCGGAGGGGTCCCCGCCAAACCTTGCTTTCGCTTCGGATCAATTTCACCGCCCTCTCCTCCATATCGGAGATGGTTGGCGTAGCGCTCCCGGTCCGCAGCGGCATCTTGAGCGCATGGCCGTTACGGACAGCACGCAATTCCTGCTCCTTGACGATGAATGGCGCCCGATCCGCCGGGTCAGCGCCGATGATGGGTGGCACCATGTGGTCCATGAGCTATTGGAGCATGACAGCCAGTGGCTCGTCATCGAACAGCAGCGTACCGACGATCAGCCGACTACTCCCCGCTGGGACGATATCCGTTTTTCCCGCGCTATTTCCCGTCGCCTTCGTCCCATGGAGGTGAAGCTCGCCGATCACGTGATTCAGGGGCGCGAGCGCCAGTTCAGCTTCCGCGCCGCGGGCCTGCTTTGACCATGTTAAAAAAAGCGTCTCCAGCCGCTTGCCAGCCCGAAAAGCCCCCTCTATAGACCCCGCCTGCCCAGCGGCGTTGCAGAGCAATGCCGCTATCGGTCGGGGAGTAGCTCAGCCTGGTAGAGCACTGTCTTCGGGAGGCAGGGGCCGGAGGTTCGAATCCTCTCTCCCCGACCATTTCATTCCATTTAACATAGCTAAACGCCGCTCCGGCGGTTGTCAGCGACCTGCCCTTGCATGGCGGGAATAGGCTCCGCGCCTTCCTGACCGCATGTCCTCAGCTGGCTACAAGCGCCAAAAAAGGGCGCGTTCCCGCGCCCTCCTCGATTACTGCACCGGAAACAGCTTTCAGGCTTCCCCGAACACCCGACGGAAGATCGTGTCCACCTGACGGAAGTGGTAACCCAGGTCGAACTTCTCCTCGATCTGCTCGGCCGGAAGGGCCGCGGCTACATCGGGGTCGGCCTTCAGCAGTTCCAGAAGCGATAGCTGGCCGTCCGATTCCCAGACCTTCATCGCGTTACGCTGAACATAGCGATAGCTGTCCTCGCGGCTTACGCCGGCCTGGGTCAGCGCGAGCAGAACCCGCTGCGAGTGGACGAGGCCACCCATCTTGTCGAGATTCTTCATCATCCGCTCAGGATAGACGAGCAGCTTGTCGATCACGCCGGTCAGGCGGGCCAGCGCGAAGTCGAGGGTGATGGTCGCGTCCGGCCCGATATAGCGCTCGACCGACGAGTGGCTGATGTCCCGCTCGTGCCAGAGCGCGACATTCTCCATCGCTGGCAGCGCGTAGCTGCGCACCATGCGCGCGAGGCCGGTCAGATTTTCCGTCAGCACCGGATTGCGCTTGTGCGGCATCGCGGAACTGCCCTTCTGGCCGGGCGAGAAATATTCCTCCGCCTCCAGCACCTCGGTGCGCTGCAGGTGGCGAACTTCGACCGCGAGCCGCTCGATCGAGCTGGCGATGACGCCCAGCGTCGCGAAGAACATGGCGTGACGATCACGCGGGATGACCTGCGTCGAGACTGGCTCAATGGCGAGGCCAAGCTTCTGCGCAACATGCTCCTCCACGCGGGGGTCAATGTTGGCGAAGGTGCCGACGGCGCCGGAAATTGCACAGGTCGCAACCTCCTCCCGAGCCGCGACAAGGCGGGCGCGGCAGCGGCTGAACTCGGCATAGGCTTCGGCCATCTTGAGACCGAAGGTGACCGGTTCTGCATGGATGCCGTGACTGCGGCCGATCGTGGGCGTCAGCTTATGTTCGAATGCCCGGCGCTTGATGACCTCGAGCAGCTTGTCCAGGTCGTCGATCAATATGTCGGCAGCGCGCGAAAGCTGCACGGCAAGGCAGGTGTCGAGCACGTCGGACGATGTCATCCCCTGGTGCATGAAGCGCGCTTCGTCGCCGACCTGCTCGGCCACCCAGGTCAGGAAGGCGATGACGTCATGCTTTGTAACTGCTTCGATCGCATCAATGGCGGGAACGTCGATCGCAGGGTTGGTTGCCCACCAATCCCACAGCGCCTTGGCCGCCGATTTGGGCACCACGCCCAGCTCCCCCAGCGCCTCGGTCGCATGCGCCTCAATCTCGAACCAGATGCGAAAGCGAGCCTCGGGCTCCCAAAGAGCGGTCATTTGCGGGCGGGCGTAACGGGGGACCATCGGGCGAATCCTGATTGCTGATAAAGGGTCGCGCGCCGCCTAGCAGGCCCGTCATAGAAGGGCAAATGGGGGTGGCGCGGCGCTGCTCAGCCTTCATTTGGCAGCTTTTGATCCCGATTATCGCAGCATCGGAAGATAGGATGAGCCAATGGCAAAGATGAACGGTTAACCCTGAACAGACGTTCAGGAAACGTCTCTGTGGTTTATGTATTCTTGTCAGCGATCGATCGGGGCTGACCCCCCTGTGTCATCATAACGAATGGAGATGGCGATGTTTCGCAGCCTTTTACTATCGACTGCATTGTTGAGCGCCGTTCCAGCGATGGCGCAGGACGCGGCGACTCCCGGCTCCACCGCCCAAGCCGGAGCAGCTACGCCAGCCCAGTCGCCGGCGGACTCGGTGGCTTCAATCGTCGATAGCGAATTTCCAGCCTATGACGCGAATAATGACAGCCAACTCGACAAAGCGGAATTTTCGCGCTGGATGGTCGCGCTGAAGGACCAAGAGATGAAGAGCAGCGGCCAGAAATTGGCGGCGACCGACATCACCGCTTGGGCCGATGGCGCGTTCAAAACGGCGGACACGGACAAGAGCGCCGCTATCAGCAAGCCCGAACTCATCAGCTATCTCAGCGGCGGCGCCACCTGATGCAATAGACGTCAGCCATCAGGCAGCCTGATGGTCGCAACATGAGGCGGCATGGAGCGAAGGCCATGCCGCCTCTTTTTTGTCAGGTCAGCTACGCTTCTTGTTGGCGTAGAGCAGCGCGGCGACGATAGCTGCCGAACCAATGCCGACGGCCGTTCCCATCCATACGCTTCTGCTTGCGGTCTTTCGCACGGCCGATGCCAGATCGGTCTGAGGGCCGGTTTCGGGAGCTTCGCCGTTCGCCGCCGGCTCGTCTTTTTCGGATTTGGTCATGATGAATCAAGCTTATGCACAAAGGCTGGGCGGGAGGAAAGACGGCTCATTAAGATGAGACGGTCAGTAGTCCGGCAGCGTCTGGCGCGCTTCACCCCATCCCCGCAATTGCCGTGATCCCGCCCGCTCAAGCAACTGATCCACATCGGCAATGGTATATGCCCCGGCGCGATCGATATCGTTGAGTTCATCCCAACTGACCGGCACCGCCACCGGCGCATTTTCCCGCGCACGCACCACATAGGGCAGCACGGCGGTCGCTCCGCGCTGATTGCGCAGCCAGTCGATGAAGATGCGTCCCTTGCGTTTCGCCTTGCTCATCGTGGCGGTGAAGCGATCAGGCTCCGCCGCCGCGAGCGCCCTGGCAAAGCGATCGGCGAAATCCTTGACGGCCGGCCATTCGGCTTCAGGCGTCAACGGCACCACGACATGCACGCCCTTTCCGCCCGACAACATCGGGAAGCTGGTCAGCCCAATATCCTCCAAGGTATGGCGGATATCACGCGCGGCTTTCTTCACATCTTCAAAGTCCAGACCTTCGTCCGGGTCCAGGTCGAAGATCAGCCGGTCGGGTTTCTCCACATCCTCCACCCGCGAACCCCAGCCGTGAAATTCGATCGTGCCCATCTGAACGCAGGCGACCAGCCCATCTATGTCGTCGACATAGAGATAATCCTGCTCATCTCCATCCTTTTCGCGGATGGGGACATGCTTCACATGATCGCCGAAGCTGCCGCTGTCATGCTTTTGGAAGAAGCATTTTTTCGACCTGCCCTGCGGACAGCGCACTAGGCTGATCGGGCGATGCGCGATCCACGGCAGCATGATCGCGCCTGCGGCCTCATAGTAATCAGCCAATTGGCCTTTGGTGACCTTCGCCTCCGGAAAGATCAACCGGTCGCGGTTGGATACATGAACATCGCTGTCGCTCTGGGGTGTCTTCATCGCTTGCTCCCTGGCGACCTCACCCGCCTGCTTATCTTCGCGCAGCCCAAGGAAGCTGCCGTGGCGCACGACATCGTCACTGGTAAACTCGGCGAAGGCTATCTCCGCCACTAAATCTGGGCGCACCCATTGCGCGCCGCGGGCTTCGCTGCGCGGAACGGTCAAAGCGGCTGACTTGCGGCTCAGGGCTTTCAACTGCCGGAGCAGGCTCTCGCTGTTACGTGCGTTGAAGCCCGTCCCCACTTTTCCGGCATAGACCAGTCCGTCTTCGCCATTTTGGGCAAGCAGGATATTGCGGAGCGAGCGTCCGCTGGCTGAACTTGGCGTCCATCCGACAATGACGAACTCCTGGCGACGGGTGCACTTGACCTTCAGCCAGTTTTTCGTCCGGGCGCCACGATAGGGAGCGTCCGCCCGTTTGCAGATGATCCCTTCCTGCCCCGCATCGCACATGGTGCGGAACAGCTTCTCCCCCGCGCCGACAATATGATCCGAAAAATGCACATGAGCGCTACCTTGTCCGAGCAGAGCGGCAAGCTTTTCCTTACGTGCAATATTCGGAAGCCATGTCAGGTCCTCTCCATCGAGTGCAAGAAGATCGAAGGCGAAGAGGTGAAGCGCACCCTTGGCCTCACCCTTCAGGACCTGCTGCAATGTCGAGAAGTCTGGGTTTCCGTCCGGCCCCAACGCGACGATCTCCCCGTCGATCAAGGCCGGGGGAAGGTCCATGCCCGCCACTTCTTTCGCTAATGAGGCGAACCGCTCCGTCCAGTCGAGACCGGTCCGCGTGAAGACCTGTACGCGGTCTCCCGCCACACTGAGCAAAGTGCGATAACCGTCATATTTGATCTCGTGCAGCCATTGGCTCCCGGTCGGCACCGCATCGACGAGTGTCGCGAGCTGCGGCGCCTGAAATGGCGGCGGCTTGCCGGTCCGCTGCTTAGCCTTGACCCGGGCGGGCGCTGCCTGTTCCGCCTTCGCCATGGCGGCATCGAAAGCCTTCCCCCGCTTGCCCTTCAGCGAAATCGGCGGCGCATCGGCGGCGATCTCACCCATCGTGCGCCCTGTCTTGATGCTGGTCAGTTCCCGCCCCACCAGATCTTCGGCCGGCCCGGCATAAGCATCGTCGATCTTCCTGAGCAGCCAGTTCTCTCGCTTCCCTTCGCCGGGGCGCGGCTTCAGGCGAATGAGCAACCATTCGCCTTTCATCCGCTGCCCATGAAGGATGAAATGCAGATGTCCTTTGGCTAGGTCCTTGGCGCTCTTGCCGGGAACGGGCTCCCACGTTCCTTCATCCCACAGCATCACGGTGCCGCCGCCATATTCTCCCTTCGGGATCGTCCCTTCGAAACTGGCGTAGGACAACGGATGATCTTCGGTCCGGACAGCGAGCCGCTTGTCGGCAGGGTTCAGGCTTGGTCCGCGCGTAACCGCCCAGCTTTTGAGCACGCCGTCCAGTTCGAGCCGGAAGTCATAATGCAGCCGGGTCGCATCATGCTTCTGGACAATGAAGCCGTTGCCGCTGGAACGGGCCTGCTTGCCCGCCGGCTCCTTGGTCCGGGTGAAATCGCGTTTGCGATTATATTCCTTCAGAGGGTCGGCTTCGGCCATCGATCAGGCCCGCTTGCGCGCTGGAGCCTTGCTACTGGCGCTTCGCGAAGCCGCAGGCTTTTTGGCCGGCCTTTTCGCCGGGGCACTCTTCCCGCCCGTATCCACCGATTTTTTCAGCGCCGCCATCAGGTCGATGACATTGCCGCTGCGCTTTGCCGGTGCTTCATCCTCATCCTCGATGATGCGGCGGCCCTTCGCTTTCTTCTTCTTCTCGATTAGCCTTTCCAGCGCGTCGACATAGCGGTCGTGGAACGTGTCCGGCTTGAATGGCGCGGTCTTCTTCTCGATCAACGCTTCGGCGAGATCAAGCAGTTCCGGGTCGGGCTTCAAATCTTCGATCTCGCGAAAATAGGACTGCGCCCGATTGACCTCGTCGGCGTAGCGGAGCGTCTCCAATATCATGCCCCTACCGCACGGCTTCAGCGAAACGATATATTCCCGGCCTCGCATGGCGAGCTGTCCCAAGCCGACCTTCTTCGCCCGGCGCAGCGCCTCGCGCAACACGACAAAGGCTTCCTCCGCCAGATCATCGGCAGGCACAACATAATAGGGCCGTTCATAATAGAGGACGTCGATTTCATCGGCATCGACAAACTGCGTCAGCTCAAGCGTCTTCTTGCTCTCAAGCTTAACTGCCTCAATTTCTTCGGGTTGCAGCAGGACGTAATCGCCCTTGCTGACCTCGAAGCCCTTAACAATGTCCTCCGGTTTTACGGGACCGATCCCTGGCACGGTCTTCTCATATCTTACGCGCTTGCCGCTAGGCTGATGGATTTGGTGAAAGGCGATCTGCGCGCCGGACTTGGTGGCAGCGTAGATTTCAACGGGGATCGACACGAGCGCCAGCCTGATCTGCCCTTGCCAATATGCACGCGCCGCCATCTTCCACGAGCCTCCTTGCAAGCAGAAAATGCCTACGGGTCGCCAAGGGTTCCGCTGAGGAAAAGAACGACGAGGCGCTTCCGAACTGCGCCGAAATGGCCTAAGCTGTCCGATATCAGCAGCTAGAGGACATGCCGAATGCAATTCCTGCGGACTGCCTTCTGGGTTGTCTTGGCCGTCGCGATCGCCCTGTTCTGCAAGGCGAACAACCGGCCCACCGAAATCAAAATCTGGGGTGACATCGTCTGGGGCACACGTATCTGGTTTCCGATCCTGATCGCGTTCCTGGTCGGCGCCGTGCCCTTCTGGATCATGGCACGTACGACGCGGTGGCGGATGAAGCGCAAGCTGGAAAGCACCGAGCGTGCGCTCATCGCGGCTACCGCATCTGCCGCTCCGGCTACCGTACCCATGACCCCCGCGGACGACATCTCCGCGCCTTCTCCCTCTCTCTCCGCAACAGGAACAGCATGAGCAGCCCCATCTACGTCGCCATCGATACGCCCGACCTCACCAAAGCTCAGGATCTGGCTCGGCGAGTGCGGGGACATGTCGGCGGTTTGAAGCTGGGGCTCGAATTCTTCTGCGCGCACGGCCATCATGGCGTGCGGGAGATGATGAAGTTCGACCTGCCGATCTTCCTTGACCTGAAGCTTCACGACATCCCCAACACCGTGGCTAAGGCGATACAGGCGCTCAACGGACTGGAGCCGGCGATCCTGACGGTTCACGCCGCTGGCGGCCGGGCAATGCTGGAAGACGCAAAGGCCGCGGCAGGCATCAACACCAAGGTCGTCGCGGTTACCGTCCTTACCAGCCTGGACAATAGCGACCTGATCGATATCGGCGTCGGCAGCAAGGCGGAGGATCAGGTGGCGCGTCTCGCCGATTTGGCGCGGGGCGCGGGGTTGGACGGCATCGTCTGTTCGGGGGAAGAGGTGGCGCTGGCGAAGCGCGCCTGGACGGACGGTTTTTTCGTGGTGCCGGGGGTCAGGCCCGCGGGCGGGACGATGGCGGACCAGAAGCGGGCTGTCACACCGCGCGAAGCTCTTGACCGAGGCGCTTCGATCCTTGTCGTCGGGCGGCCGATCAGTCTTGCGGAAAATCCCGATCTCGCGGCGCGGGAAATCGAAGCGACATTATAAAAGCTGCAAGAAGAAGATTGGAGGACCGGCGGCAACCGGCCCTCCGATTCGGTCAGAAACGCCAGCCGACGCTGGCCACGACCTGATGTCGGTCTGTATCGATGTCGAATTCGGTACTCGTCGCGCCGTTCGGGAAATCGATCTGTGCGCTGTCATATTTGGAATAACGATATTCCAGCTTGCCGAACATATTCTGGTTGAAGGCGCGTTCGACACCGCCGCCAACGCGCCAGCCATCCAGCTTGAATGACGTGTTAGTGCTTTGGTTGGTATCGCCGGCCAGAACATTCAGTTTGCTGTTGGTATAGCCGCCCTTCACATAAACGAGCGTGTTGGGGCTGGCGAGGATACCGGCACGCGCACCGATGTAGAGATCGCGACCTTGGCTCACACGACCAAAGCCGAACTGGTCTGTGAAAGGATTGCGGCTGCTCTTGGCAGTGGAGTCGGTGAATTCACCTTCGACGCCGATGACAGCGCTACCGAGATTGAAGTCATAGCCAGCGCCGACACCATAGAGCAGGCCGTCGATCGACTGGTCATCATCGCCATTGTCGTTATCGACGCTGCTACCTGCGCCGGTATGATCATAGCCCAGGATCGCTTCGACGCGGGGCCCGGTAAAGGTAGCGCCGGCATCTTGCGCCAGGGCGGGAGAAGCAACGGCCGATCCGGCCAACAGGGTTGCGACCATTATCTTTCGCATAGGGTACTCCATTCGTCACTAACCTCACTGGAGAGGAAGTGGTGGAAGTCGCCTGAGCTGCTATGGTTGCATGAACCTCAGATAAACGACTGAAAATGTGTCATTTTGGCAACTTCAATAGTCCTTTGATATCCGCACATTCGCGCTTTCCCGGCCCAAAGTCGAAATAGCGGCCAACAAGGACAGCCAGCGCGTAACCTGATATTCTATGCGCGTCGCCGAATAGCCTTGGCCGTCGGTGATCAATTCCACATAGGTCTTACGGGTCAGATATTTTCCGGCCGCGATCGAGGTGCCCTGCCCCTGCGTCGGATCGGCGGCGATGATGCGCAAGCGATCCAGCCCTGCTGCCTTGCGCACGGCATTGATTGGATCGAGCCCTCCGCCGCCCTGCAATGATCCGACCGCGGATGCGAGTTGGAGCGCTTCAGGCGCCGACAGGTTGGTGATAGACGTTCCGAACAGGATACGGGAGAGCAGTTCGTCCTGGGGCAGCGCGGGCACGCTGGTGAAGCTAATGTCGGGCTTTAGCCCCGTCCCGCCGACATGGATCACTGCGGTGAGATCGTTGACATTGGCCTCCGCATCGATGTCGAGCATCGGGTTTACCGGCGTACGTCCGTCGAACTGGATCTTGCCTTCGCGCAGGTCAAAGCGGCGACCGGCGAAAGTATAGCCCCCTCGGACAAGTTCCGCCGTTCCCGAAATGGCCGGGCTGGTTACATTGCCGCCGATGTCGAGATTGGCTCGCCATTCGCTGTCCAGCCCAAGGCCGGTGACGGTCAGACGGTTGCGGGCGCGCGCCTTGATCGCCAGAGCCCAAGGCCTGCTCACGCGAGGGCGCTCAATCTCTTCTCCGTTGCGGTTGATCTCAGTCACGCGCAGCTCGGGTATCTGCGCTATGGCCGCTGCCCGGCCCAGGGTGAACCGACTCCGGTTGAGCAGAAGGTCGCCTCCGATCGTGCCGCCAACCCCGTCCGACTGTAAGGTAATCGGCCCCGTCACAGTGGCGGCGATGTCATCCCGTTCCAACAGCGCGGCATTTTCCGCCTGCAGCCGCAGGTCCATGCCAACCCCCGCAATCCCGGCGAAGGTGAAGCTGCCCGTTCCTGTTACCGTTCCCCCATTTTGCGCATTGGCGGAGAAGCTCGACATGACCAGTTGCGCGCCCGAAAACCGCCCTCGCGCCTTGACATTGTGCAGCCGCATGCCTGTCACAGCGCTGTTGATCGCCGCGTTGTCCGTTGCGAGCGAACCGGCGATGACCGGATTTCCGAGCGTCCCCCGCGCATCCGCCGACACGCTTACCGGCCCTGCGATATCGATGATCTCGACGCCAGTCAGTCGCCACAGCGTATCCGCCGTTCCCCTGTAGCGCAGCTGCCCGAATAGGGGAGCCCGGTTCAGGCGCTCGATCAACCCTCCCTCGCTCCCCAGCGGCATCAACAGCACCTGTGCCCGACCGATCGTCTGGCCGTCAGCGGCGAACAGCATCCGGGCCGCCAGCCTGTCGCGGGTAAGGACGGCGTTGACACCTGCGTCCACCGGACGGGAACTGAGGGACAGCCCGGAACGGGAAAGGCCACGCACCCGCAGTTCCGCCTTGCCAGTGGGCATAGCGCCGCGCGTGTGGACATAGCTGAGCGAACCCGTCGCCGTACCGCCGAGCCCCAGATTGTCATAGGCGATGTCCAGAAGGGAAAGGGGCAGCTTCTGCATCCGCCCTTCGATGCTGGTCGTCACGCCGCTGAGTTCGCCGCCGAGCTGTAATGAACCGCCCGCATAGCTGATCGTCGTGGGCGACAGCCGCCAGCCGTCCGCGCTGCGAGTAAAGACTGCCCTTCGCGTCAGGCGGATCGGGCGTTTGTCGATTGTGCCGCCCGCAGCGACCCGTATCCGGTCCGGCTCCACCTCGGCCTCGCCCTGCAAGTCGAACAGACGCCCTCGCTGTCCGGAAAGGCTTGCCTTGACCGTGCCGCGCCCTCCGACTAGGTCCGCATTGGCGGCCAGGCGGCCCACCAGCACGCCGCCAACGCGCAAACCCCGCGCCTGGACGGTGGCTTTGACGGATGTGCCTGCAGGGTCGAGCAGAAGGGTCGCGTCGATCTTTCCACGCCGCACGGCTATAAGAGTTGGCCCGTTGAAGCTCGCGTCGGCGGCGTCGAGCTTGAGCACCAGCTGTTGAACGTCGTTCACTGGCGCGAAAACGATGCTGCCGCTCAAGGGGCCGGAGACATTCAGCTGTCCTGCAAGACCGCCCGTAACCGGGCGCAGATCTCCGCTTGCCATGACGCCCGACGCAACAAGCTGCGCCACCCGCACCACAGCCTGCCCGCCGCGCGGCAACAGGATCGCACCATTTCCCGTAAAGGCGCCCAGTGTCGAGCCACCCTGTGCCTCGAAGCTGTACCCCGAATTATCCGGGACCAGATGCACGCGCATGTCAGTGACGCCCAGAGCGTCCAAGGGACGCTGGAGCAGCAGGTCGATGGTCGGCCGCTCAATCTTGCCGTCTAGCGTCAGGCGCAAGGGCCCGTATCGTTTGTGCGTCCCCGTACCCTCGAAATGGAAGGTCCGGTCACGCCGCCGGTATCCAGTGGCGTTCAGATGGAGCAACGGTGCTTCCAAACGCAGGCCGGTGAACGTCAGTTGCCCATCAGGTCCGAGCGACAGCCCGCTTCTGACAACCGGCAGTCCCCCGCCGAGGCTTCGCAGAAAGCTGTTATCCAGGCGGCGCAGGCGGGCCATTGCATTACCGCTGAGGCTGAACGCACCCTTCGGTCCCGGTACGGCTCGCAGCTTTGAGGTCAGATCGACGACCCCCAGGCCGCGAATGGCGAGGCCACGTATCTGCCCATCCAGACCGAAATCATACCGTCCCGTCTTAAGATCGGCCAGCATGAGCAGCTTGGCGCCAAGCTTGTCGGATCGGATCGTCATCGGATTGCTCAGGATCTGCTGCCCCTTCACTTGCAGCACCCCGTCGAGGACAAAGTTGCGGATGATCCCTTCGACCAGCTCGCCCTGCCCATCCAAGCGGCGCGCGCGCAGGTGAACCGGGATCAGCAGCGGTCCTTTCCTGGCCTTGCGTCCCTTACCCTCTGCACGCACGTCGCTGATGACCGTCCGGTCAAACGCCAGCTGCTTGGCGCTTAATAGATATTCATATCCATATGCGACAAAGGGGCCGTCGAGCCGCACCTTCGCCGCCACATCCCGCCCGCGCATCGACTTTAGCAATGCTTGGGGGCGGGCGAGCTTCACATCGAGCAGCAGATTATCGAAGGCGCTGTTGCGCAGATCGAGAGCCCCGTCCGCCTTCAGATCGACCGCCGCTGACCGCAGCGCCATTGTGCCGTCAAGAATCCTGTCCTTCAGAGAGCCCTGCGCTTCTATGGCGAGGCGCGGCACCGAAAGACGTTGCAACAGCCCCTGCCCGGCAATCGCCGACGCTTCGACGGATCCTCTTGCCGCATAGGCCCCGCTACGCGCCGCCAACGCCAGGTCGATCGCCGGAGCGCCATCAAGCGTACCAGCAAGCCTGCCATCCCACCGGGTCCAACTGCCCTTGCCCCGGATGCGAAGATTGCCGTCCTGCCGGAACCCGGCCATGGCTGCGAGTACGCCTCCTCTGGGCGCATTCAGCGTGACGTCCAAGTCGAAGCGATCATCATCCGGTCTGCTGTCGAGCGCGATATTGATCGCGTCCTCTCCATCGAGCGCCCGCGCGGAAAGGTCGATGACCGCCCGGCCCCCGCGAATATCAGCATCGCCGGACAGGGTGGCGGTTTGCGCCCGCCCGCTCACGCTCTTGTCGATCAGCAGGCGGTCGACGGAAAATTGCATCAGGCGGATGTCAAAGCCAGGGAGGATCGGCCCCTCCTGCTTTGCCGGATTGAGCCTCGGCAACTTGTGCAGCCTCGCCAGCGGTATCGACAGCCGATCAATATCCAACCGGTTGGACAGCCATGCGAGCGGCCACCAATCCAATTCCACGCGTGGTGCATCCAGGAAGACGCCCTTCGGATCGGACAGCGTGACGCCATGCAGCACCGCGCGCCGGTAGATGCTCCCTTCGATCCGATCGACGTGGATGCGCAGGCCCGATGGCGGGCTGATCCCCGCAATCCGCGATACCAGGAAACGGTGACCCGCCGAGGTATCGAGCCAAGTGAGCGCCGCCGCCGTGCTGAGCAACAGCAGCGCGAGAATTCCGGTGATCCACCGCTGCCAAGGGCCGTCCCAAGCACGGTGACGCCGCGACGGCGATTGCTGAGGCTGGTCCTCAGCCATCAGAAAGCCTGTCCCAGCGAGACATAGACAGCGACGCGCGGATCACCCTTTTGCGGATTCAATGGAGTGCCGACATCCACGCGGATCGGACCGAAGCTGCTATAGTAGCGCACCCCCATGCCAGCCCCGATGCGCAAGTCTCGGAAGCGCGGCAGGAAACTGGTAGAGATGTTGCCGGCATCGATGAACGGCACCACCCCGAAGTTGCCGAAACGCACGCGCGACTCCAGCGAAAATTCGGCAAGGCTCTTGCCGCCGATGGGGTCGTTGTTGGCATCCCGCGGCCCGATCGCCTGATAGCCATAGCCCCTTACCGACGCGCCCCCGCCGGCATAGAAGCGACGGGATGGGGCGATCTGATCGACCGTGGAACCCAAGATCGTCCCGAACCGGGCGCGCGCAGCCAGGACGATACGATCGCTCATTGACTGGTAAATGCTGCCGTCGAGTTGCACGCGGGAGTAACCGAACGTCTTGTCCTGGAAGGAAAGCTCCGGGCTAAACCGTCCGCCCAGCCGGAAGCCACGGGTGGGGTTCAACAAATCGTCACTGCCGTCGTAGGTCAGGCTGAGCGGCACCGCAGCGATCAGGAAGGTGCGTCTGCTTCCTCCGCTGAACGCGTCCTTTTCATCGGAAGCGATCAGTTCAGCGCCGATCCGCCAAACCCACTTTTTTTGGAACAGAATGCTGGTTTGCCGCTCCAACGCGCCGGACAAAGTGATCGTGCGGGCATCATAAGCGTCGCGCTTGATGTTGCTGATCGAAACGAGCCCGGTCAGCACATGATCGCGCTCGCGGAAATTGTTGCGCCGGTAGGTAGCGGATGCCGTCTGCTCCTGGGTGCCCAGCACCCCGCGGAGGAGAAGGGACCCCTCGGGGGGAAACAGATTACGATGCTGCCAACTCACCGCGGCGCGATAGCCTTCGCCCGTTCCATAGCCCAATTCCCCGGCGATGGTGCGAAGCGGCGCGGGGCGAACATCCACCGCCAGATCGACATGCTCCCCGTCTCCCGCATCCTTGGGCGTCAGCGTGACGGACGATACGAGCCCTGTCGCAACGATCGCGCTGCGCAGGTCTTCGACATCGGACGCCATATAGGGATCATCACGATTGAAGCGGGCGATGCGTTCGACGTGCCTGGCGCTGAACAGCTTTTCATCATTCAGGATGATCGATCCGAAGGTTCGGTAAGCGCCAGGGGTCACGATGATGTCGAGGTCGCCCTTGCGTTCCTCATGATCGATGCGAACCTCGGGTTCACCGACCTTCGCAAAGGGGAAGCCGTTTTCAGCGAGGGCCAATGACAGCGACGCCTGCCCTGCAAGAATAGCGTCGGCGTCGATGGGATCACCCGCATGAAGAGGGAAGGCGTCGCGCAGTATCGGCTCGCGTTCACCTGCAGCGGATACCCCCTGCAAATCGACCGAGGAGAGGAGATACCGCACGCCTGGCACGATATCGAAGCCTACGATCAGCCTGTCCCCGCCCGGCTGCGGAGGCGACACGGAGCTGCGGATGCGCGCAGCGTAATAGCCCTTCGCGCGCAGCAGCCTTTCGAGCAGTTCACTGTCTTCCTTGATGCGCCGGTTGATCTGGGCGAGGTTCGCTGGCTTTCCTTCCCCTTCGCGCAGCACCGACAATTCCTTGAAGCGCATGTCAAACTGCGCATCGGCGACCTGATCCAGGCCGGTCAGTTGAACCGAATAACGCCGCTCTTCGCCCGTATCCGCAAACTCCGTGGCTCCTGCAGCATTCTCTGCGCCGGCATCTACAGCGACCTCTTCTTCCGGCTCATTCGTGTCGGCGACCTCTGCGGGATCGGGCGGCAGCGGCGCGACAGTGTCGGGCGTTCCCATGTCAGGCCAGTCCACGCCCAAATCTGGCATGGGATCAAGCGGCAGGTCCTGATCGACAGCTTCGACGGGCGGGGCGACGGTCTGCGCATGCGCGGGATGAGCCGCCAAAAGCAGAGGCAGGGCAAGAAGCCGGGTGGCTTGCGACATGGCTGATGCGCGGCGGCAAGTCCGCAAGCCGGTGTTCATATCAACGGTCTAGCCCAAATCGGAAAGGAAGCGCCAGCCCGTAAGACCATGCTTGCAGCACGTCCTGCCCGGCATTTCAGAACGCGGTGTTCAGGCGATCCATCAGTGCGCGAGCCGGGCTGCTTTCAGGCTGGCTACGCGGACGAGCCATGCTGTCCATCCGATCCTGCAGCCGTGCGACCCTGTCATAGAGGTCCTGGCTCGCCTCTATCAGGGCTCGAGCGGCGAAGGGGAAGGCGGACGCAATTTCCGGATCCGTATGAGTAGCGCGACCCAAACGGTATTTTTCGTCCACCAGTTCCGCGTCGGCGATCTCGCCACGCTGCCATGCCCGCTGGCTGAGCAACCAGGCGATGATGTGCATCAACCGCGTCGTGACCTTGAGCGATTCGCAGGCGAAGGAAACACGGCGGAGGGGGTCCTCCAGTTCCGGCTCGTTCATGTCCCGCAGATCGAAATAGGCGCGCGCCTCGTCAGCCATCACCATGGCTTCCAGGTACAGGCCATCGACCAGACGTCGATGCAGGCCACGGTCAAGAGTGACGGCGCGAGACATAGGGCGAATCACTGACATAAAAGTGCGCGCTTGTCAGTCCCGGCGCACGCGTTTCAGGGGCGATTGTCTCATTCAGGGCCGTTCGAGCCTCCGGTTAACCAACAATCAGGCGATGATATCGGGTACGAGTGCATCTTCGAGCAAGGCGATCTCATCGCGCAACCGCAGCTTGCGCTTCTTGAGGCGGGCGACCTGCATCTGATCGCGGCCGCCGCCCTCAATCAGCGCTGCAATGGCGTCGTCGAGATCGCGATGCTCGACTCGCAGCAGTTCCAGCCGTCGCATGATGTCTTCCCGGCTCACCCACTACCCACTTTCTCGGCCATGTTGCGCGCTGACCCCTGATAGCCCGGCAGGCGGGATCGGACCATCGCAAATTTGCGAGCGGCCCGTCGCAAAGGATGAATCCCGCGAAGACAAAGCAGGTGAATCATGATCTACTCTTCCGTCCATCACCCTCATTAGGAGAATGTCATGGAAAACAGCCACATTTCAGCTCTTTCCGCCAAGCATGCAGGGCTTGAGGCGCGAATTAAGGCGGAGACGAGTCGGCCCATGCCTGACGCGATCCTGGTTGCCTCGCTCAAGAAGCAGAAGCTGCGCGTGAAAGAGGAAATGTCGCGGAATTGATCCGGCATTGAGAGGAGGGCGTGGCGCCGCCAAGGAGCGGACCCGCCCTACCCTTTCGAAAAGCAAAGGCGAACTGGCGGGAATGCCGGAGCGCCTTTTTTCATGAAGGAATTGGCGAGAAAAACGCGATTCTTCAGCGCCTGACCTGATGCAGGCGCAAATAGGAAGGGGCGCGCTCGCTGGAGCCTGAATTTACTGGCTTGCGGGCGAGTTGCGGGTCGATTTCCTGGTCGAAGGCGATGCCGATCTTGTCCTCGCGGGACCAGACCACCTTACCGCTGACCCGGCCCACGCCGCGCAGATCGAAGGTGATGGCGGCGCCCGCGGGCACCGGGCGTTCGCAGTCGGCCATGAGGCCGGTGGCGGACAGATTGCGGACGCGGGCACGGCCAAGCGGCGTGCCTGCATGTGACGTCAAATTGGTGAGCAGGAACAGGCTATCCCGCGGACCCGACCGAGCCGGGCCCCGTTCCGCCATTCTCTGATCGCTGTCCATGTCCAATCCCTTGCAAGACCCGATATTTCGGAAGAACTTGCCAGCGACGGGTGGACAAAGCGTTAATCGTCGCGCGAGACCTTTTCCTGCCGTTCGTGGCGTTCCTGCGCCTCGACCGTCATGGTCGCGATCGGCCGGGCTTCCAGACGGCCGAGCGAGATGGGCTCCCCAGTCACTTCGCAATAGCCATATTCGCCTTCGTCGATGCGGCGGAGCGCAGCGTCGATCTTGGAAATGAGCTTGCGCTGCCGGTCGCGGGTGCGCAGTTCGATCGACCAGTCGGTCTCGCTGGAGGCGCGGTCGTTGAGGTCGGGTTCGCGGAGGGGTTCATTCTGCAGCACGGCCAGCGTGCCTTCGGCTTCGGCGAGGATCTGCTTTTTCCAGTCCCAGAGCCGCTGCCGGAAATATTCAAGCTGCAGGGGATTCATGAACTCTTCGTCAGCCGACGGACGATAGTCGGCGGGAAGTATTACAGCCGATTTCGGCGGATTATGGCCGTCTTTATCGGAATTCAGGACCGATGCCATCTGGCTCTCCGACTCGAGAGGCGCCGACATGGAAAGTGCCGGTCGCCCGTGACTTATGATTGAGGGCGCCTAATAACGAGCGGCACGGGGCGACACAAGCGCGCATTCGAATGGCGGGGCACCTTCGGGGTCAACGCAGCGGATACCAAAAGCGGTAGCCGTGCCGTGTCTTCGCATCAGAGGAAGGCCTGCTCCCAAGACAAAATGAAGACATAAAGACTAAGCTTGGGCGTTTCATAATGAGACGTTAACCATAAAAGTTGGCCTTTTGTTATATACCGCCTCAACTTATTGCCGACATTCAGGGTTAACAGCGTTGAAGTTAACCTGTTCTTTTGCGTTGTTATACGAAGGCAATAGCTTCCTGGTCATTGATGGAAACTGACATGGCTAGCGGAGCTTGAAGACGAACAAGAGTGGATCCCTATGTCGGTACGGATGGCATTGGCCAAATTATGCGCCTGCACCTGCGGTGGTGCGATCATTGGCGGCGGCGCCGTGCATGTCGCTGAGAGCGCCCGCCCGGCCGTGACCCACAGCACGAAGAGCGTGAAGGCCGCGCCCCGCAAGCGCTATGCCGTCCGCACCGTGAAGCGCAAGGTGGTCAGGACCGTGTCCTGCGCGCCGCAGACCGTCACCGTGACGACGCAGGGCGCGCCCGTTCCCCTGCCCCCGCCGATGGTGGCGGCCGAAATGCCGGTCATGTCTGGCGGCGGCGCTGCGCCCGTGGTGATGGCAGGCGGCGGCGGCTTTGGCGGCGGCGGGTTCATCGGCGGCTTCTTCGGCGGAAGCGGCGGAGGCAGCAGCGGCGGATCGGTGGTGATCTCTTCCACCAGCAGTTCGACGGGCGGCATCAGCAGCTCGACCAGTTCGACAACGGGCGGAGTTTCGACTTCGACGGGAGGGATTTCGACGTCCACGTCGACGGGCGGAGTTTCGACTTCCACTGGCGGCGTTTCGACATCGACAGGGGGCGTATCGACCTCCACTGGCGGGGTGTCCACCTCCAGCGGGAATGTCTCGACGTCGAGTGGGAATGTCTCGACCTCCAGCGGCAATGTTTCCACCTCTAGCGGGAACGTGACCAGCAGCTCGTCCACCTCCAGCTCCACGTCGAGTTCGACGTCCAGCTCGTCCTCATCGTCCACTTCTTCTTCGACGAGCAGTTCCTCGTCCAGTTCCTCCAGCAGCTCGGGCGGATCGAGCAGCAGCGGCGGGACCGATGTGCCCGCGCCGCCGATGGTGCTGCTGTTCGGTGCTGGTGCAGTTGCACTGCTGGCGCGGCGGCGGTTCGCGGAGCGGAAGGTTAAGGGCTGAGCGGCAGAGCCATTGCAGCCCTTCGGCGGGACCTATGCCCGAACGCACGATGGATCCTGAAACGAGTTCAGGATGACGGAGGCAGAAAAAGCAGTTCAAGGGTGACCAAATTGGGCAGGTCACCAAGGGGGGAGAAGGGCGGCCGGTGGGGGCCGCCCTTTTTCGTTAAGCCAGCGCCCCTCAACTCTGAGCGATGATCTTTTCGATTTCCGGCACCGGATGGTTGGCCAGGTCTTTCGCGATTTCGCCAACCAGGCGGCTTTGCACTTCCTTGTGATAATGTTTGCGCATTTCGCCCAAGGCGGTCGGCGGGGCGATGACGATCAGCTTGTCATATTCATTGGACAGGGCACGTTTCTTTAGAAGTTCGGCTGCCTCGGCCGCGAAGCGGACCTCTTCCAGTTCGTGAAAATCGGTCTGCTGCATGGCACTCCGGTGACTGCCCACCGAGTTGAATGCGCGCCCAGGCGCGTCGGACGCCTGATCCCGATCATAGGGATTTTCTTGCAGCTTTACGATTTCAGCTTCCAGATTGGGAGCCATGCGGTCTCCCTTGTTCCGGAAGAAGAGCATCTTGCGCCCATCGGCAACCAGCACCATTGCGCCATGATCGATCCACATTAGCGGCTCCTTTCCTGATATTTCCCCGAATTGTTACAGGACAAACGGACGGGAGCGCGCGGGGTTGCGCGGTTCGGCGCGGAACGGCATAGGGCTGACCCATGCACGACATCCGTTTCATCCGCGAAAACCCCGCAGCTTTTGACGCTGGTTTAGCACGGCGCGGCCTGGTTTCCCAGAGCAGCGAGATACTGGCGCTGGATGAGCAGAGCCGCGCAATCAAGACGGAACTGCAGCAGGGTCAGGCCCGCCGTAACGAAGCCAGCAAGGCGATCGGCGCGGCCATGGCAGCCAAGGACATCGAAAAGGCCGACGCGCTGAAGTCGGAAGTCGCTGCGCTGAAGGAGAGCATGCCCGCGCTGGAGGAGGAGGATCGGCAAGTCTCCGAGCAGCTCCATGCCCTGCTGGCCGCCATTCCCAACCTTCCCGCCCCCGATGTGCCGGAGGGCGAGGATGAGGCGGCAAATGTCGAAGTGAGCCGCTGGGGCGAGCCCCGGCAGTTCAGCTTCACGCCGCAGGATCATGCAGATTTCGGCCCTGCGCTGGGGCTGGACTTTGAGGGCGGGGCCGCATTGTCCGGGGCGCGTTTCACGGCGCTGCGGGGGCAGATGGCGCGGCTCCATCGGGCGCTGGCGCAATATATGCTGGATCGCCAGTCGGGCGAAAATGGCTATGAGGAAGTGAACCCGCCGCTGCTGGTGCGGGACGAGGCGCTGTTCGGCACAGGGCAGCTGCCCAAATTCGCCGAGGATCTGTTCCGGACGACCGATGGGCGTTGGCTGATCCCCACGGCTGAAGTCAGCCTGACCAATCTGGTGCGCGAGCAGATTGTCGACGTTGCGAGCCTGCCGCTGCGGTTGACCGCCCTCACCCCCTGTTTCCGGTCTGAAGCGGGATCGGCGGGGCGGGACACGCGCGGCTTTATCCGCCAGCATCAGTTCGAGAAGGTGGAACTGGTGGCGATCTGCAAGCCCGAAGAGTCCGAAGCCGAGCATGAGCGCATGTGCGCTGCGGCCGAAGGCGTGCTGCAGGCGCTGGGCCTGCCCTATCGCAAGATGCTGCTGTGCACCGGCGACATGGGCTTTGGCGCGCGCAAGACCTGGGATTTGGAGGTCTGGCTGCCGAGCCAGCAGACCTATAGGGAGATCAGCTCCGTTTCGAATTGCGGGGACTTCCAGGCGCGGCGGATGAATGCGCGCTACAAGCCGGAAGGCGAAAAGCAGACACGCTTCCTGCACACGCTGAACGGGTCGGGGCTGGCCGTGGGCCGCACGCTGGTGGCGGTGCTGGAAAATTACCAGCAGGCCGATGGCAGCGTGATCGTGCCTGAGGTGCTGGCGCCTTATATGGGTGGGATTACGAAGCTGGAGCCGCGGTAAGCGCGCCTTACCTCTCGTCACCCCAGCGGACGCTGGGGTCGCCGGGACAGGTGGCGCGCCTCCTCATGAGATCCCAGCTTACGCTGGGAAGACGGTGACTGGGATATTGGGAGTCTTTGTAAAACATGCGTATCCTGCTCACCAATGATGATGGCGTTCACGCTCCGGGCCTGAAGGTGCTGGACGAGATTGCGCGCACGCTGTCGGACGATATCTGGATCGTGGCGCCCGCCGAGGAGCAGTCGGGCGCGGGGCATAGCCTGACGCTCACCCGGCCGCTGCGCATCCGGCAGCATGGCGAAAAGCATTATAGCGTCACCGGCACGCCCACCGATGCGGTGATGATGGCGGTCGGGCATCTGATGAAGGACGCGCAGCCCGATCTGGTCCTGTCCGGCGTCAATCGCGGGGCCAATCTGGCCGAGGACGTCACCTATTCGGGCACCGTCTCTGCCGCGATGGAGGGCGCGATTTCCGGGATCAAGTCGATTGCGCTGAGCCAGGTCTATGCGCGCGAGGGGATGGGCGATGCGGTGCCCTTTGCCGCTGCCCGCGCCTGGGGCGAGAAGGTGCTGCGGCCGCTGATCGACATGCCCGCCAGCCCTCGCCTGCTGTTCAATGTGAACTTCCCGGCGATAGATCCAGAGGAGGTCAAGGGCATCCGCGTGGTGCGGCAGGGCTTTCATGATGTGGACCGCACGATGATCGTCGAGGGAACCGATCCGCGAGGCTACAACTATTACTGGTTTGGTCTGGGCAGCAGTTCGGCCGTGCCGGAGGGCAGCGATCTGGCCGCCATTGCAGAGGGATATGTGACGGTGACGCCGCTTCATTATGACCTGACGCAGGATAGTGCGATGGCGGCGACGGCGCGGCTGTTCGAGGAGTGAGAGGACGGCCACACCCGCGATGAGAATCAACCCCGCCCGCCCTCCCCTGGCCCAAACCGGCTTCTTGCGGCGGCGGTCGTCCATGCCGGTGTGGGCCGATCTGGCGTGGCGGGTGGCGCTGGTGTTCGGGCTGATCTCGCTGGTGCTGGCGTTGCACTGGTTCGGGCGCGAGGGGCTGAAGGACAATCTGGATAACCAGATCAGCTTCGTCGACGTACTCTATTTCACGACCGTGACCGTGACCACGGTCGGCTATGGCGATATCGTGCCGGTGAGCCCGCACGCGCGATTGTTCGAGGCGCTGCTGGTGACGCCGATCCGCCTGTTTGTCTGGCTGATCTTTCTGGGCACGGCCTATAATCTGTTTTTCCGCAACATCTTCTACAGGTGGCGCATGGCTCGCATTCAGGCCGATCTGCATAATCATATCGTCGTCACCGGCTTTGGCACCAGCGGCAGTGAAGCCGTAAGGGAGCTGCTGGCGCGGGGTGTCGATCCGCGCGAGATCGTGGTGGTCGATCCGCAGGAAAAGCCGCTGGTGGAGGCGGAGGATCTGGGCTGTAACGTAATGTGCGGCGATTCGACGCGGGACAAGACGCTGAAGGATGTGGCGATCGACCGGGCGCGGACGATGATCGTGTCGGCCGGGCGGGACGATACGTCGATCCTGATCACGCTGACGGCCCGACATCTGGCGCCGCGCCTGCCGATCAGCATCGTGGTGCGCAATGAAGATAATGAGCTGCCCGCGCGGCAGGCTGGCGCGACGACGGTAATCAACCCGGTGAGCTTTGCCGGGCTGCTGCTGGCGGGGAGCACGAGCGGGCGGCATATCGCGGACTATATGGCGGACTTGGCGGCTTCGGGCGGGGAGGTGAAGCTGTATGAGCGGGTGGCGCTGCCGGAGGAGATTGGGCGGCCGCTGTCCGCGATCAACACCGGCCTTGGCGTGCGCATCTACCGGGGCGAACGGGTGATCGGCTTCTGGGAAGAAAGCGCGCAGACGCTGGAACCGGGCGACCTTATCATCGAGATTGTTCAAGGGGATGCGGCCGGCCGAGCGCGCGATCTTGCCTGATCTTTCCGTCCCGCGTGACATTTGGCGCAAAAATCCCTATGTGCGCGCCGATCATGGCAACCAAAATTCCTGAAGCGCCGAAGGTCGGCATGGTGTCGCTCGGCTGTCCCAAGAACCTGGTCGATTCCGAGCGCATCCTGACCAAGCTGCGGTCCGATGGCTATCGGATGTCGGCGGACTATGCCGGTGCGGACGTTGTTCTGGTGAATACCTGCGGCTTCCTCGATTCCGCAAAGGAAGAGTCGCTGGAGGCGATTGGCGAAGCGATCGCGGAAAATGGCCGCGTCATCGTGACGGGCTGCATGGGCGACGAGGCGGAACTGATCCGCCAGAAATTCCCGCAGGTGCTGGCCGTTACGGGCGCGCATCAATATGAGCAGGTGGTGAATGCGGTGCATGACGCATCACCGCCGGTGCCCAACGCCTTTGTCGATCTGGTGCCCGAGGGCGGCCTGAAGCTGACGCCGCGGCATTACAGCTATCTGAAGATTTCGGAGGGCTGCAATCATCGCTGCTCCTTCTGCATCATCCCTTCCATCCGGGGCGATCTGGTATCGCGGCGGGTGGATGCGGTGCTGCGGGAGGCGGAGAAGCTTGTCTCCGCGGGCACGAAGGAACTGCTGGTGATCAGCCAGGATACGTCGGCCTATGGCGTCGATATCCGCCATGAGCCGCGCAGCTGGAAGGGGCGCGAAGTGCGCGCGCACATGACTGACTTGGCGCGCGAGTTGGGACGGCTGCGCACGGCCGAGGGTACGCCGCCCTGGGTAAGGCTGCACTATGTCTATCCCTATCCGCATGTGGATCATGTGATCCCGCTGATGGCCGAGGGACTGCTGACGCCCTATCTCGACATTCCGTTCCAGCATGCCTCACCCAATGTGCTGAAGGCCATGAAGCGGCCCGCGAACGAAGCGAAGGTGCTGGACCGTATCCGCAAATGGCGAGACATCTGCCCGGATATCGCGATCCGCTCATCCTTCGTCGTCGGCTTCCCCGGTGAGACGGAGGCGGACTTCCAATATCTGCTCGACTGGCTGGACGAGGCGCAGCTGGATCGCGTGGGCGCTTTCCGGTTCGAGCCCGTGGAAGGCGCGGCGGCCAATGATCTGCCGGGCGCTGTGCCCGAAGAGGTGAAGGAAGAACGCTACCAGCGCATCATGGAGAAGACCGCCGCGATCAGCGCCGCGAAGCTCCAGGCGAAGGTCGGACGCGTGCTGCCGGTCATCCTCGACGAGGTTGGCGAGGCTGATGAAGATGGCTCCATCGGCGCGACCGCACGCAGTCAGGCGGATGCGCCGGAGATCGACGGCAATGTGTTCCTGCGCGATGTCGGCGACGGGCGGCAGGCTGGCGACATCTTCGACGTACTGATCGAAGATGCCGACGAGCATGACCTTTATGGGGTGCCGGTAAAGGCGTCCTGATATTCCGTCTTGATCGCCTTGCGCATGGCGGCATCCACCGGCAGCACGACTTCGTAAGTGCCTTCGGAATAGGGACCGGCGCTGTAAGGAGCGATGACGACCTTGATCGCGTCGATCAGCTTGCCGCCGCTGGAGATGGGGACCAGCACTTCCTTCATCGGGTCGATGCACTGGGTGAAGGGATCGTCGCCCCGCATGATCGGGCCGCCGCGTTTCTTCGCCCTCGCCTTGTCCAGCCCGTCACAGAAGCGATCGTGGATGGCGGCAGCGAAGTCGGAGGGTGACGTCATGACGGCGCGGATGCTCGTCTCCCGCTTGCGCGCCTTGTCCCATAGCAGCGCGTCATAGCCCGTCATCCCATGCGCCCCGCCGGTGTAGGTGTAGCGGCTGGATTGGAGCGAGAGGAAGCGCGGCGTATCGGCGGCGACTGTCCAGCGGGTTTCCAGGCTGTGCGCGTGGAAGGGAAAGCCAGATTGCTGCGCGGACTTGCGGTCCTCCTCGGCCATTTTCAGCGCGTCCGCCCTGCCCGTTTCCATGTCCTTGCGGAATTTGGCTTCAATGGCCGGCACCGCCGCCGCCTCAGCGGGCCAGGCGTAGAGAAATTCCAGCAAGCCGGTCTTTTCGGACTGCTGGAAAGGCTTGGCGGGTGGCGCGGGCTGCTCCTCCCCCGCCATCCGATTGACGAAATTCGCCGTCGCGATGTCGTTGCGGCTGTCCTGCGCGCCGCTTGCCGCCTCATCCTTGGGAGACGGCGAGCAGGCGCAGAGAAGCAGGGCCAACCCGAAGAATGGCCCCACCTTCCCCCTATGGCAACGCTGCATCAATGCGGCTTGGCTGCCAGACAACGTTCGCTGATCGCCTTGCGCGTATAGCTGCTCTGCAGCGCGGCGGCGGCATTCGCCCAACCTTCCGCGACCAAGGCTTTTTCGACCGCATGCGCGCCATCATAGCGCCCACTTTCGGCCAGTTGATAGGCGCGCGCACGAAGGGCCTGAAGCCGCGCGTCGTCACCGTGCATCATCATGTCTCTCTCCTTCTTTTTGCTTGGGGCCAGTCTATGCCTGTTCCCCGCGCCGCGCAAATATGGTTGGGGGCAGACCGAGACAGCGGCTCGACGAAAATGGGGCTTTCCAACCTTGCCGTCCTTGTCCAGACTTCAACGCCATGACCGATTATGCCGACCTGCTGAAAGCGGATAACAATCAGCCCGCCCATATGATCCAGATTATCGATGCGGAGGGCTTTGAAAGCTGGCTCGCCGCTCAGCCCGACCGGGTGCGCGCCATCGTCGCCGCGCAGAAGTTCGCGGGCAAAGGCTATGAGCATGCGATAATCCCCGGCGAAGGCGCGGCCGACTGGTCCGTCGTTGCAGGCGTCGCCAATGCCGGGAAGCTCAGCAGCTGGTGCCTCGCCAAGCTGGCGGACGTCCTGCCCGAGGGGCTGTATCGGCTAAGCGGTGCGAGTGCGGGCGCTGCGATGCTGGGATGGCTGACGGCGCAATATCGCTTCGATCGCTATCGCCGCGATGAAAATGCGGCGGGACCGCGCGTGCTGCTGACCAGCGAGATCGCGCAGATCGAGCCCGCTGTCCGGCTGGCGCAAGCCGTGGCGCTGGTCCGCGATCTGGTCAATGTCCCGGCAGGCGACATGGGTCCGGCGGAGCTGGAAGCGGAGACGGCGAAGCTGGCAAAGGAGTTTGGCGCGAAGTTGACCGTGACCAAGGGCGATCCGCTGGAACAGGGTTTCCCGATGATCCATGCGGTGGGCCGGGCGGCGGGCAAGGCATTCTCGCCGCGCCTTATCGAACTGCATTGGGGCGAGCCCAGCCATCCCCGCCTGGCCGTGATCGGGAAGGGCATTTGTTTCGACAGCGGGGGGCTGGACATCAAGCCGTCATCGGCGATGCGCCTGATGAAGAAGGACATGGGCGGAGCGGCGCATGCGTTGGCACTGGCGCGCTTGATCATGGGCGCACGCCTGCCGGTGCGGCTGCACCTGTTGATACCGGCGGCGGAGAATGCGGTCGGCGGCAACGCCTTTCGGCCCGGCGACATATTGCGCAGCCGCAAGGGGTTGACGGTGGAAATCGGCAATACTGACGCTGAAGGGCGGCTGGTACTGGCTGACGCTCTGGCATTGGCGGGCGAGGAGGAGCCGGAACTGGTCATTGACTATGCGACGCTGACGGGCGCGGCGCGGGTCGCGGTCGGGCCGGATCTGCCCGCACTCTTCACCAATGACGACCAGCTTGCGGCGGAGATGGACGCGGCGGGCAGCGAAGCCGATGATCCCACATGGCGCCTGCCCCTGTGGGACGGCTATGCCGAGATGCTGAAATCCGACATCGCCGACATCAACAATGCAGGCGAAGGCGGCTTTGCCGGGGCGATCACCGCGGCGCTGTTCCTGAAGCGTTTCGTGCCGGAAGGGGCCAAATGGATCCACCTCGACACGTTCGCCTGGCGCCCCTCCCCCAAGCCCGGCCGTCCAAAGGGTGGCGAGGCACTGGGCCTGAGGGCGGTTTTCCACATGCTGCAGCAACGCTATGTTAAATCAGAGTAGAAATGATCCTGTAGTGTGAGGCCGTTACGCAACCGGATTGGCCATTGTGCGTTACGGGGGGCATGGATGCCGCCTCTGCACAGGATCAGACTACTGAGCTGAACCGCCCGGGTCTGAAGCCACTTGCCCAATGGATGCAAACGCTGGTCGATTATGTGCGATCCGGTAAGCCCGATCTCACGAACCGGCAAATGGCCTTGATGATGACCGTTTACATCACATCAGGCCCCCATACGGTGCGGGGACTCGCAGAAGCCTTGCACGTATCGAAACCGGTCATCACGCGCGCGCTGAACAAGCTATCGGCGCTCGGCTACCTCCGCAGGGAGCGGGATGCGGCCGATCGGCGCAATATTTTCATCACCCGGACCCCCAAGGGGGCGGAATTCCTTGACGCCTTTCACCATTTCATCGCAGGAACCGGCCGCGATGAACGCCACGACCACTCCTCCGCGGAACGCACCGCCTGAACGTATCCGTTTCAAACTGGACGGCCGCTCTGTCACGCTCGACAGCCGCATCCATGCGGCGCGCGGCGATTTGGCGGACCTGTCGCTGGCGGGGGTGCTGTTTTCGGCCCATTATGCCCGCGCGGTCGAACTGACCTGCGTTGCTGCTGGCGCGCCGCTGCTCTCTGCGCCCGCTATCACCGCCACGGCGGTCAGCGAATTGCTGCGCGGCGAAAGCTTTCATGCGCTGGACGTCACGACAGACTGGGCCTGGGGCTTTTGCGGCCATGACGGCTATGTCGGCTATGTCCGGCGCGAGGCGCTGGATGTGCACGAAGAAACGAACCACCGGGTCTTCGCTGGCACCGCACCGCTGTTCGGCGCACCCGATATCAAGTCGCCGATCCGGGATTATTGGCCAGGCGGCGCATTGTTCACCGGCGAAGCAGACGGCAAGTTCATCGCCTGCGCCGAAGGCTATGTGCATGAACGGCATGCGGTGCACGCCGACGCGCTGGAAAGCGACTGGGTCGCGGTGGCGCTGCGCTATCTGGGCCAACCCTATGTGTGGGGTGGACGGGGCCATCGGGGGATCGACTGTTCTGGACTGGTGCAGGTGGCGCTGGGCCAATGCGGGATCAAGGCGCCGCGCGACACCGACCTGCAGCGCGAAGATATCGGCGCGCCCCTGCCGTCGGATGAGCCGCTGAAGCGCGGCGACTTCGTCTTCTTTCCGGGCCATGTCGGCATCATGACGGACGGCGAAAATCTGCTGCACGCCAATGCTCATTGGATGGCGGTGGTCGTGGAGCCGCTGGCGGATGTGGTTGCGCGGCTGGCCGGCGATCATGCGGAGCCCATCATTTCGCGGCGGAGGATCGGCGCGTGACCCACAAGATATTCATCGATGGCGGAGTCGGCACGACCGGCCTGGAAATTGGCGAGCGGCTGGCGGGACGGCCTGAACTGTCCTTCATTACGCTGGACGAGGATAAGCGGAAGGATGCGGCCGCCCGGCGGGAGGCGCTGAACGCTGCCGACATCGTCATCCTGTGCCTGCCGGATGATGCAGCGCGCGAAGCCGTGGCACTGATCGACAATGACCGCACGCGGGTGATCGACGCATCCACCGCGCACCGGGTCGCGGAAGGCTGGACCTATGGTTTTGCCGAGCTGGAGCCGGGTCATCGGGAAAAGCTGGCCAATGCGCGCTTCGTGTCCAATCCGGGCTGCTGGCCGACGGGTTTCCTTGCTCTGGTCCGGCCGCTGGTGCTGGCGGGGCTGATCCCGGCGGACTGGCCGGTCACCGTGTCGGGCGCGTCGGGCTATTCGGGCGGCGGCAAGGCCATGATCGCGGAGTTCGAGGCGGCCGAGGGCGCGCCGAGCGCCTTCCGGCCCTATGGGCTCAGCCTGACGCACAAGCATATTCCGGAGATGCAGCGCTATTCGGGCTTGGCCCATCCGCCGATCTTTGCGCCAGCAGTCGCCAACGCCTATCGCGGCATGATCGTCGAAGTGCCGCTACAGTTGCGGGCGATGGCGGGTACGCCGAAGGTGGCTGATGTGCATGCGGCGTTGGCGGAAGCTTATGCCGGATCGCCGATCGTCAGCGTTGCGTCGCCGGAGGATAGCGCGGCGACCGGACAGGTTGCGCTGGAACATGTCGGCGCGACGGACCGGCTCGCGCTGTTCGTATTCGGCAATGAGGCGGCGGGCCAGGTGCGGCTGATGGCGGCGCTGGATAATCTGGGCAAGGGCGCGGCGGGCGCGGCGGTGCAGAACCTCAATATATTGGCGGGACTGCCGGAGACGGCCGGGTTGCGGCTTTAGCCTCCCGGCTTCCGTTTGCTTGAGGCAAGTTCGAGAAGCCGCGCATTACCTGTCTCGACGTCGTTCGAAACGAACGGCGTTAGTGATGGCCGATCAATGCACCGTACCGAGCGGCGCTTCATGGGCCAGCAGGATGATCAGCCGCTCGATCTGCCGCCAATGGCAGAAATGGATATAGTTGCCGAGGTCGCGGCTGCGGTCTGCGCGGGCGGCGGCTTCATAGCCTGCATTGTCGCCGAATGAGGCCATGAGTTCCGCCGCATCCTCATAGCTCTTTCGATCCGAAAGATATGGCAACTGCATGGCGACCCCCCGAAACTTCACGAACCCCGATGGGGATCGCGACTCAAATTGCGTGCCATTTCCGTGGTTTGACGCATCGCTGCGCCTTTGGAGGGTGAACGGCACGTTAGCCAAGTCCCGATGCGGCACAGATGTCCAAAGACGGGACCGCGCGCGTCCCGATATGGCGCAGGCGGGAAAGCTGCTGGCATTGCCGCGCCTGCCGTGGCAAGGGCTCGCGGGATGACCAACGGCAAGAAAAATCCGACCGGCGCGGGCGCCATCATCGCCCTCCTGATCCTGGCTGGCGCGATCCTGGGCGGCATGCTGGGCCAGCCAAGCGCGGGGCTGCTGACCGGCGCGGCGCTAGGCGGGGTGATCGCACTACTGCTCTGGTTGCGCGAACGGGGCCAATAGCGCGCCTTGCCGCGCGGTCCATCGCAGCATAGACAGGGCGGCATGAAGAAGCATCTGATCGCCATCACCCTTATCGTCCTGGTCCTCGTCGCGGGCGTGATTTTCTATTTCGCGCAAGGGGATAAGGCGCAGCTGGCGGCAGGCGCGGATACGGGCAAGGAGCCGGTCTTCACCGCACCGCGCAGTGAGCTGATCCCGACGATCAAAGTCGCCGACGTGAAGGGATGGGCCGCTGGCGAGAAGCCGGTTGCGGCCAAGGGCCTGACCGTGGCGCGCTTCGCCGAAGGCCTGTCGCACCCCCGGTCGATGCTGGTCCTGCCCAATGGCGACATATTGGTGGCCGAGACGAACAGCCCGCCCCGACCGAGCGGCGGCATCGTCGATCGTGTGATGGTCCATCTGATGGACAAGGCGGGCGCGGGCGTGCCTTCGGCCAATCGGATCACATTGCTGCGCAACGCGGATGGCGACGGCCGGGCCGAGGTAAAGACGGCGTTCCTGACGGGGCTGAACTCGCCCTATGGCATGGCGCTGGTCGGCGACACGCTCTATGTCGCGAATACCGATGCGCTGATGGCTTTCCCCTACAAGGCGGGAGAGACGCGGATCACCGCCAAAGGGCGCAAGATTCTGAACCTGCCCGCCAATGCGCCCAACATGCACTGGACCAAGAGCCTGGTGGCAAGCCCCGAAGGGCTGCTCTATGTCGGCGTCGGTTCCAACAGCAATATCGGTGAAAATGGCCTGGACGGCGAGGCTAATCGAGCCGCCGTGCTGGAGGTCAATCCGAAGACCGGCGGCTATCGCATCTATGCTTCGGGGCTGCGCAACCCTGTGGGACTGGCGTTCGAGCCGAACAGCAAGGCGCTGTGGGGCGTTGTCAATGAACGTGACATGCTGGGCAGCGACCTGGTGCCCGACTATCTGACGCGGGTGGAATTCGGCGCATTCTACGGCTGGCCCTGGAATTATTGGGGCGGTTATGAGGATCGCCGCGTCCAGCCGCAGCGTCCGGAGGTGCGGGAATATACCAAGCGGCCCGACTATGCGCTGGGCAATCATGTCGCACCGCTGGGACTGGCCTTCGCCGACAAGGTGAAGATCGGCGGGTCCTTCGCGAACGGTGCCTTCGTGGGGCTGCACGGCAGTTGGAATCGCAAGCCTGTGGCGGGTTACAAGGTCGTGTTCGTGCCCTTCGCCGCCAATGGCGAGGTGGGTAAGGGCAAGCCCGTTGATGTGCTGACCGGTTTCCTGAACGCCGATGGCGACGCGCACGGACGGCCGGTCGATGTCGCGGGCGATGCGAAAGGCGCGCTGCTGGTCAGCGACGATGTGGGCAATGTGATCTGGCGGGTGACCGGCTCGAAACAATAAGCGGTCAGATGGCGAGGCCGCTGCGCCCCGCCAGCTCGACGACATATTGCCACGCGACCCGGCCCGAACGGCTGCCGCGCTGCGTCGCCCACTGGATGGCCTCCAGCGGATCGAAGCTGAGGCCGAGGCTGGCCGCATAGCCGCTCACAATATCCACATAGGCTTGCTGATCGATTGCGTGAAAACCGAGGCTGAGGCCGAAGCGGTCGGACAGCGCCATCTTGTCGTCGATCACATCGCGCGGATTGACGGGATCGTCCTGCTCCGAAAGGTGACGCGGGACGATGTGGCGGCGATTGGACGTCACATAAAGGCGGACATTGGCGGGACGCGCGGCGGTGCCGCCCTGCAGCAAGGAGCGCAGCGCGCGGGCATCGCCCACGCCATTTTCATCGAAGCCCAAGTCATCAAGGAACAGGATGAAGGGCCGCTGCGTCGCGCGCAGGAGGGAGAAGAGACGCGGCAGGCTGGCCAGTTGATCGATCGCGCATTGCAGCAGGGCTATGTCCGCGCCCTCACGCTGAAGCTGGTCGATGACCGCGGCGACAACCGCCGACTTGCCCGTCCCCCGCGCGCCCCAGAGCAGCACGTCATGCGCGGCATGGCCCGCAGCATGGCGGCGGGTATTTTCCAGCAGCGTCGCCTTTTGCGCGTCGATGCCGGTCAGCAGGTCGTAATTGACCGGGTCGAAGGCGTCGACCGCCTGTATCGCCGTTCCATCCCACACATAGGCGGGGGCGCCGGCGAGGTCAGCGGAGGTGGCGGGCGGCGGCGCGATGCGTTCGAGCGCTTCGGCGATGCGGCTCAAGACATTGTCGTTCATGGGCCGGACTTAGCCCCCCTCCCCCGCCCCGGCAAGCCGCGCGGCCCTGTCATTCTTCTGTAGTAATGGACTTTTACTCTCCGCCCGCGAAGCTTATACCGCTGGGGCCGTGACCATCCCAAATACTGCCTTTTCCACCCGGATCTGCCGCTATGGCGCCGAGGCGCTGCGCGAGGCCGCGCTGCTGATCCGTGCTGGCGAGCCGGTCGCCGTGCCCACCGAGACTGTTTACGGGCTCGCCGCCGATGCGACGGACTCCGGCGCGGTCGCCGCCATCTACAGCGCTAAGGGGCGGCCGAGCTTCAACCCGCTGATCGTCCATGTCTCCGACCGGGAGATGGCCGAACGGCTGGCGGTATTTTCCCCTGTCGCCGGAAAGCTGGCTGCGCGCTTCTGGCCCGGTGCGCTGACGATGGTCCTGCCGGTGCGGGAAACGAGCGGCCTGTCGCCACTGGTGATGGCGGGCCTGCCGACGGTCGCGCTGCGGCTACCCGCGCACCCCGCCATGCGCGCGCTGATCCGGGAAAGCGGACGACCCCTCGCCGCCCCGTCCGCCAATCGGAGCGGCGCGATCAGCCCGACGCGGGCGGAGCATGTTCTGGCCAGCCTCAATGGCAAGGTGCGTCTGATCCTGGACGAAGGGCCGACGAGCGAAGGACTGGAATCGACGATCGCTGCGCCCGAAGAGGACCGTATCCGGCTGCTGCGGCCGGGCCCGGTGACGGCGGCGATGCTGGAGCAGGCGACGGGCTTGCCCGTGGTAACCGGGACAGCCGAGGCGAAGATCGAAGCGCCGGGGCAGCTGGAAAGCCATTATGCGCCATCCAAGCCGGTGCGGCTGAATGCGTTGCGGGCGGAAAAGGATGAATATCTGATCGGCTTTGGCCTGATGCCCTGCAATGTGAATTTGAGCCCCGACGCCGATGTGCAGGAAGCGGCGGCGAATTTATTCGCGGCGCTGCATATCGCCGACGCGAGTGCCGCTTCGCATATCGCTGTTGCGCCGATACCGGATGTGGGGATTGGGGTGGCGATCAACGATCGGTTGAGGCGGGCGGCGGCCTAGGGTCCCTTCTCCGCCCTCATGGTCGGTGAGGTCGGCTCAGTCGCAATCCTCATAACCCGCGCGGCGGCATTCTCGGCGGCGTTGCTCCTCGGCTTTCTTGCGTTCCTTGCCCTCGCGCGCCTCTTGCTCGCGCATGCGGCGGCCGTAATTGCGGTCGGCTTCGTCCTGGCTGGTGGTGGCCCAGTCGGCGGCCTGCGCCCCTGCGCGGACCGGCAGCGTGGCGACGTCGAGAGCGGTCTTTGCGATGCAGCCGGGAAGCATGAGCATTGCCCCGGTTGCGGCCAGTATCGCGGATATGCGCATTGAACGTCCCCTGTAGCTGTCCGCCCGCCATGGCATAGGTCAGATTAACCTTGGCCTAAGAGACTTTAGAGCAGGATGACATTACCCTGATCCGTGCGCTTCGAGCGTCGAGAAGCGGAAAGGGCAACGCCCGCGTTTCTCGACTGCGCCCGAAACGAACGGAGGCCGCCTGCCTAACCCTCGACCCGCTCGGCAAAGCCCTTGCGCAGCTTGGCGAGTTTGGGCGGGATGACGGCCATGCAATAGGGGTTCCGATCGCCGACCCGTTCCCAATATTTCTGGTGATAATCCTCGGCCGGATACCAAGGCGCGTCGGGTTCGATCGTGGTGACGATCGGATTGCGGTAATCCGGCTGCGCGCGGGCGATGGCGGCTTGCGCCGCAGCTTCCTGCTCGGGCGAATGGGGGAAAATGGCAGAGCGATATTGAGTGCCGACGTCGTTGCCCTGCCGATTGAGGGTCGTCGGATCATGCGTCGCAAAGAAGATGTCGAGCAGGTCGCCATAGGAAATCACGTCCGGATCATAGGCAATGCGGATCGCTTCGGCATGGCCGGTCGCGCCGGAACAGACCTGTTCATAGCTGGGGTCGGGCAGTTGCCCGCCGATATAGCCGCTCTCGACCGAACGGACGCCCTTCAGATTTTGATAGACTGCCTCGGTGCACCAGAAGCAGCCGCCTGCCAGCGTCGCAATGTCTTCGGCCATGTGCCTGTTCCTTATCCTGTGTGGCCACGAAGATAGGATCAGTCAGGCGGCGGTTCCAGCCTTGGCAGCGGCTTCCGCCTTCGCCCGCTCCTCGGCGACCAGTTCCTTGCGCGACAGCTTGCCGACGAGCGTCTTGGGCAGGTTCAGGCGAACTTCCACATCGCAGACCTTCTCATGCTTGCCGAGTTGCGGATTGAGCCATGCCTTGAGGCCCTCCCCGTCAATCTCCGCCCCTTCCTGAAGCGTCACGAAGGCCTTGGGACATTCGCCGCGATAGGTGTCCGGGATGCCGATTACGAGCGCTTCCTTGACCGCCGGATGGTGGTAGAGAACTTCCTCCACCTGGCTCGGGAAAACCTTGAAGCCGCCAACGGCGATCATGTCCTTCAGCCGATCGACGATCTTCACATAGCCATCTTCATCGATCAGGCCGACATCGCCGGTGCGCAGCCAACCGTCGATGAACACTTCCTTGTCGGCGTCGGGCCGCTGCCAATAGCCTTTCATGATCTGCGGACCGGAAAAGACCAGTTCGCCGGGCTCGCCGGGCGGCGGCGGGCGGCTTGGGTCTTCGCGATCCACCAGCTTCACATGGGTGCCGGGGATCGGCTGGCCCACCGTGCCGGGCTTGTTCAAGCCCTCATAAGGGTTGGAGCAGACGACCGGGCTGCTTTCGGTGAGGCCATAGCCTTCGCAGAGCTTGGCGCCTGTCGCCGCCTCGAACCGCTGCTTGAGTTCCAGCGGCAGGGGCGCGCCGCCCGAAATACAAAGGCGCAGCGATGAAAAATCGATGTTCGGCGTCGCTGGATGGTCCAGCAGCGCCTGATACATGGTCGGCACGCCAGGCATGGAACTGGGCTTCGTCCGCTGGATAGCGGCCAGCACCTGCACGGCTTCGAAGCGAGGCAGCATCACCATCTCGCCGCCGTTCAGGACGGTGCGGTTGAGGACGCAGGTGTTGGCGAAGACATGGAAGAAGGGCAGCACCGCAATGATGCGGTCGGCAGCTTCGGGATGCGGATCGATCAGGCGGACCTGCCGTGCATTGGCGGTCAGGTTCTGGTGCGTCAGCATCGCGCCCTTCGGCCGTCCGGTGGTGCCGCCGGTATATTGCAGCAGGGCGACGTCATTGACCGGATCGATGGCAACTGGCGTGGGGTCGTCTCCATGGCGCAGCAGGTCGGCATAGTTGGTGATCCGGGGATCATGCGGCAGGGGCGCGGTTTCGCTGCGTTTGAAGATGCGGAAGAGGACCGACTTGGCGGGCGGAAGCGCTTCGGCGACGCAGCCGACGACCAGCCGTTCCAGACTGCTGTTATCCAGCACTTCCAACGCGGTCGGCAGCAACGCCTTGGCAGAGAGGGTGAAGAGTATCTTGGTCCCGCTATCCTCGACCTGATGTTCCAGTTCGGCGGCGGTGTAGAGGGGCGAGAAGTTGACCACTGTCGCCCCGGCCATCATCGCTCCATAATAGCCCGCGACATAATGGGGGACGTTGGGGAGGTAGAGGCCGACGCGATCGCCCTTTTGCACGCCCATATCCTGCAGGCCCTTGGCGACCCGGCGGATCATGAGAAGCATGTCGCCATAGCTGGTCTTGCGGCCAAGAAAGTCGATCATCACCGCGTCGGGCTTCGCCGTCGCGCTGTTCACGACCATGTCCACCATCGACATGGGGGGGAAGGACTGATCCCAGGGTGAGGGATGATTATAGCGGTCCAGCCAGACCTGCTCGCTGCTCTCCATTGCTGAAGGTGTAAGTGAGGTGGTTGCTTTACGCAAGCGTAAAGCAGGGAGGTGAGTTTGGTTTGATTAGGAGGTCAACGAGTGCGCCGCTGCCCCCCCGTTCGTTCGAGCCCTTCGGCTGCCCGCCAAGACAGGCGGTCAGGACGGGCCAAGGTCGAGAAACGATATGGTGCCGCTTGCCCTTTCTCAGCTTCGCTCGAAACGAACGAACGTGGGAGCGCGCAGCAGGGATCCGTCCGCTCCAGGCGAGCGGACGGACCTAGACGATCAAACCTGACCCTGATTGTCGCTGAAGGGATCGAGGATTTTCGCGGCGCCCGAAATCAGTTCGGACTCGCTCTTCAGCGCTTCCTCGGCGCGACGCGCGGCGTCCTGGCGTTCGCGGCGCAGTTCCTCGATCAGCGCTTCACGGTCGCCGTCCAGACGGGAGTCCGTGGGCGCTTCGATACCGGCCTTCTTCGCGGCCTTCGACACCAGCGCGTCCAGTTCACGCTGCGAGCAGAGGCCGAGCGTCACCGGATCCTTGGGCACGATGTTGGAAATGTTCCAGTGGGTGCGGTCACGGATCGCGGCGATGGTGGTGCGGGTCGTGCCGATCAGCTTGCCGATAGCGCCGTCCGAAATTTCCGGATGATTGCGCAGTATCCAGGCGATGCCATCGGGCTTGTCCTGGCGCTTGGAAACCGGCGTGTAGCGCGGGCCCTTGGTGCGGCGGACGGGTTCAGGACCCTTCAGCATTTTCAGGCGGTAATCCGGGTTTGCTTCGCCCTTGTGGATTTCATCCATGGTGATTTCATGCGCACGGACGGGGTCGCGGCCGGTATATTTGATGCCGGCGGTATCATCGGCAATCGCCTGCACTTCCAGGATGTGGAGCCCGCAAAATTCCGCGATCTGATCAAAGCTCAGCGCGGTATTGTCGACCAGCCAGCTGGCTGTCGCATGGGGCATGAGAGGCTGGGACACGGGTATTCTCCGGCACTAAAAATGACAAGGGCCGCCCAAGCAGGGCGGCCACGCCCGATTTGAGATAGTGCATGAAGCCCCGCGGAGCAAGGAAAAGCGTCAGGCTGCGCTGTCCATGACGGCCGGGTCGATGCAGTGAAGCCCGGTCAGGAATTCCTCAGCGCTACGTTGCCAGCTGAAGCTGCGGCCATGCGCTTCGCAGGCGGCGCGGCTGCACCGTAGCGCGGCGGCGATCGCATCGTCCAGCCGGTCCGACAGCGCACCGCATTCGGGCGTAACGATGTCGATCGGGCCGGTCACCGGGTAGGCCGCAACCGGCGTACCGCACGCCAGAGCCTCTATCATCACCAGGCCAAAGGTATCGGTGCGGCTGGGAAAGACGAATACATCCGCGCCCGCATAGACCCCCGCCAGTTCTTCACCAAACAGGGCGCCCAGGAAATGCGCGTCGGGATAGGCCCGCTGAAGGTCGGCACGCGCGGGGCCGTCGCCGACCACGATCCTGCTGCCTGGATGACCGCTGGCGAGGAAAGCTTCCAGATTTTTCTCCACCGCGACCCTGCCGACATAAAGCTGGATCGGGCGAGGCAGACCGGCGAACTGCGCCGGCGGTTTAGCGCCGGGCGTGAAGGAGGCAAGGTCCACGCCCCTGCCCCATGGCCGCACCTGTGCCAACCCATGGGCGCAAAGCTGCTGCCGAACTGAGCGCGTCGATACCAGCACTGCCTGCGCAGGGCCATGAAACCAGCGGATGTATGACCAAAACCAGCTCGCAGGCAGGCCAGTGCGGCGGGCCACATAGTCGGGAAAGTGCGTGTGATAGGCGGTGGTGAACGGCACAGCGCTGCGCAGGCACCAGCGCCGGGCGGCAAGGCAGAGAGGCCCTTCGGTCGCAAGGTGCACCGCGTCCGGCTGAAAGGCGGCGATCGCCTGGCCAATCACGGCAGAGCGGACAAAGGCGAGGCGGATTTCCGGATAGGTCGGGCACGGTATCGAGCCGTAGAGATCCGGGGAGATCACCTTGACCGCATGCCCCCTGCCCTCCAACTCCGCCTGGATAGTCTGGAGCGTCCTTACCACCCCATTGACCTGTGGCGACCAGGCGTCAGTGACGATGATGATCCGCATCAGGCAGCGAGCCGCGCCTGTTCGGCAGAGCCGCGCGCCGCGAGTTCATCGGCCCAGTGCAGCACTTCCATCCGGCCGTCGAAATGCTCGACCAGTGCAGTGCAGCCTTCGACCCAGTCGCCGTCATTATAATATTGGACGCCGCCAATCTCGCGCATCTCGGCATTGTGGATATGGCCGCAGACGACGCCATCGACGCCGCGGGCTCCAGCCTCATGCGACACCACTTCTTCGAAGCGGGAGATGAACTCGACGGCATTCTTGACCTTGTGCTTGGCCATTTTGCTGAGCGACCAATAGGGCAGCCCCATGCGCTGACGGACGGCGTTCACGACGACGTTCAGGCGCATCAGCAAGCTGTAGGCGGCGTCGCCCACAAAGGCGAGCCAGCGATGGGCCAGCATGATCGTGTCGAATTCGTCGCCATGCAGCACCAGCAACTTGCGGCCGTCGGCGGTTTCATGGATCGCCTTGCGCCGTATCTCCACCCCGCCGAAGCTGAGGCCGGTGAACTGGCGGAACATCTCGTCATGATTGCCGGGAATATAGACGACGCGCGTGCCGCGCTTGGCACGTTTCATCACACGCCAGACCACATCATTATGCGCGGCGGGCCAGTAGAAACGTCTCTTGAGCCGCCAGCCGTCGATGATGTCGCCGACCAGATACATGGTCTCGCTATCGACGCTGTCCAGAAAATCGATCAACAGCTTGGCGTTGCAGCCGCGCGTGCCGAGGTGGATGTCCGAAATCCAGATCGTGCGATAGCGGCGGCGCTTGCCCGTGCGTTCCGGTGTGTCGAAACGATCAACGCGCCCTTCTTCAATGTCAGCCAAGAAGGGCAAGCGCGTTATGGCATTCATGATGCGATCCCTGGAGCTATTGTCCTCGGGACCGAATCCTTAGCGCCGCAATGTTACAACTCCGCGCGGAATGTGACGGAAATGCTACCTTTAGGCCGGGTCAGACGGTCAGCACGATCTTCCCGAAATGCTCGCCCGCGTCCATCCGGGCATGCGCTTGCGCTGCTTCGACAAGAGGAAAACGCCGGTCCATCGCAGGTCGCAGCTTGCCTTCTTCGACGAATGGCCAGACCACTCTCGCCAGTTCGTCAGCCACCAGGCTTTTGAAGGCGGAAGAACGTGGCCGCAGCGTCGATCCGGTCAATGTGAGCCGCCTGGTCATGATCGCTGGCAGGAATATGCTGGCTTTGGGACCGCCCAACACTGCGATGGTGACGTGGCGGCCATCTTCCGCGAGGCACTGGAGATTGCGCGGCACATAGTCACCGCCGACCATGTCCAATACAGCCTGCACGCCCTGCCCGCCGGTGATGCGGCCGACTTCCTCGACAAAGTCCTGATCACGATAGTTGATCGCATGGTGAGCGCCCCATGCCTTCGCCTGGTCGCACTTGGCGTCGCTGCCGCAGGTGACGATGATCGTGATATCGAAAAGACGGCAGAGCGAGATCGCCATGGTGCCGATGCCGCTGGTCCCGCCATGCACCAGCACGGTGTCGCCGCCGACCACATAAGCGCGCTCGAACAAATTGGTCCAAACGGTGAATAGCGTTTCGGGCAAGGCGGCAGCTTCGACGAGGTCATAGCCATCCGGGACCGGGAGACACTGGCCCGCCGGGGCGACCGCATATTCGGCATAGCCGCCGCCCGGAAGCAACGCGCATACACGCTGGCCGATCAACTGTCCGGCATTGCCGCCCGCCGCGACGATCGTGCCGGAAACCTCCAGCCCGGGGATGTCGGATGCGCCAGGCGGCGGCGGATATTTGCCCTGCCGCTGCAGGACGTCGGGCCGGTTCACCCCTGCCGCCGCGACCCGGATCAGCACTTCGCCTGATGCTGGACGGGGGACAGGGCGGCGCTCGGGCACCAATGCCTCCGGACCGCCGGGGACGGGAATCGCGATCGCCGTCATCTCATCGGGCAACGCATTCTCAAACGCCATGATGGCCGTCCCCCAGCAGCAATGTTGCACCGCACCTGAATTCGACAAGCGGTTCAAGGGCCTTATTGACAGACCAGCCCCGGCGGTCAACATTAGCGTCTATGGACATGGACGACGATCTGCCTCGCAAGATTGATGATCCGCTGGCCCAACTGCTTCGACAGGATTTGGGTCCCTTGTCCGTTGCCGATCTGGAGGAGCGCGTCAGGGCGCTCGAGGGCGAAATAGCTCGAACAAGATCAAAGATTGAAGACGCCGTTAACCACAAATCAAGTGCCGAGGCGTTATTCAAGCGATGAACCCGCGCCCCGCCCCTTGCGGCCCTGACATGGGCTTCACCGGGCACGGGCAGTCTGGCAATTCCGGCGGTCAAGGTTCGCTCCTTGATCTGCCGTCGAGCAATGCCGACATATGGTTTAAGTCAGCCCCTCTGCGGGCTCAGGAGTAGAATAGAAATGCCATCTTTCGCACCCGCCCTTGAAACCACCCTGCACAACGCACTGACCCACGCGTCGGAGCGCCGTCACGAATATGCGACGCTGGAGCATCTGCTCCTCGCGTTGATCGATGACGAACATGCATCCAAGGTGATGCAGGCGTGCGGCGTGGAGTTGGGCGAATTGGGCGACGCCGTCACCCAATATCTCGACAGCGAACTCGACAGTTTGAAGGTGGAGGGCTCAAGCGATCCCTCGCCCACCAGCGGCTTCCAGCGCGTGGTTCAGCGCGCGATCCTGCATGTGCAGTCTTCCGGAAAAGATGAAGTGACGGGAGCCAATGTGCTCGTCGCGCTTTTCTCGGAAAGGGAGAGCTACGCCGTCTATTTCCTCCAGCAGCAGGACATGAGCCGCCTGGATGCCGTCAGCTATATCAGCCACGGCGTCGGCAAGGGTACTGCCGTTCCTGAACAGCGCGAAACCAAAGGCGCTCAGGAAGAGGAAAAGAAAGCGCAGGACAGCAAGGGCAAGAAGGACAGTGCCTTGGAGCAGTTCACGGTCAACCTCAATGAGAAGGCGGCGCGGGGCAAGGTTGACCCGCTGATCGGCCGCGCTTCGGAAGTCGATCGGACGATCCAGATCCTGTGCCGCCGGTCGAAGAACAACCCGCTCTATGTGGGCGATCCGGGCGTGGGCAAGACTGCGATCGCAGAGGGCCTGGCGCGCAAGATCGTCGAGGGCGAGGTTCCCGATGTCTTGAAGGAAGCGGTGATCTACTCGCTCGACATGGGCGCGTTGCTCGCGGGCACCCGCTATCGCGGCGATTTCGAAGAACGGCTGAAGGCGGTCGTCACCGAACTGGAAAAGATGCCGCATGCGGTTCTCTTCATTGACGAGATCCACACGGTGATCGGCGCGGGTGCGACCAGCGGCGGCGCGATGGATGCGTCCAATCTGCTGAAGCCCGCTCTGTCGGGCGGCACGATCCGCTGCATCGGCTCCACCACCTACAAGGAGTTCCGCAACCATTTCGAGAAGGACCGGGCCTTGCTGCGCCGGTTCCAGAAGATTGACGTCAACGAACCGACGGTCGAGGACACGATCAAGATTCTCGCCGGGCTGCGCAGTGCCTTTGAAGAGCATCATAACGTCAAATACACCCCCGACGCGATCAAGGCGGCGGTGGAATTGTCAGCGCGTTACATCAACGACCGCAAGCTGCCGGACAAGGCGATCGACGTGATCGACGAAGTCGGCGCGATGCAGATGCTGGTGGTGCCGAGCAAGCGCAAGAAGACGATCACCCCGAGGGAGATCGAGCAGGTCATCGCGACCATGGCCCGCATCCCTCCCAAGACCGTCTCGGCCGACGACAAGTCGGTGCTGGAAACGCTCGACACCGATCTGAAGCGTGTCGTGTTCGGCCAGAACCGGGCGATCGAGGTGCTCTCCTCCGCGATCAAGCTGTCGCGGGCGGGCTTGCGCGATCCGGACAAGCCGATCGGCAACTATCTCTTCTCCGGCCCCACCGGCGTCGGCAAGACGGAAGTTGCACGGCAGCTGGCGAACTTGCTCGGCATTCCGCTCCAGCGGTTCGACATGTCCGAATATATGGAACGGCACTCGGTCAGCCGCCTGATCGGCGCTCCTCCGGGCTATGTCGGCTATGACCAGGGCGGCCTGCTGACCGATGCTGTGGATCAAAATCCGCACAGCGTGCTGCTGCTGGACGAGATCGAGAAGGCGCATCCCGACCTGTTCAACATCCTGTTGCAGGTGATGGATAATGGCCGCCTGACCGATCACCATGGCAAAACGGTGGATTTCCGCAACACCATCCTCATCATGACCACCAACGCTGGTGCGTCGGACATGGCGAAGGAAAGCATCGGCTTTGGCGAGCTGACGCGCGACGATGTGCAGGAGGATGCGGTGAAGAAGCTCTTCACCCCGGAATTCCGCAACCGTCTCGATGCCATCGTGCCGTTCGGCTATCTGCCGCCGGAAATCGTGGCACGGGTCATCGACAAGTTCGTGCTTCAGCTCGAACTGCAGCTCGCCGATCGCGACGTCCACATCACGCTGGATGACGAGGCGAAGGCATGGCTCACCAAGCGCGGCTATGACAAGCTCTATGGCGCGCGTCCGATGGGCCGTCTGATGCAGGAGAAGATCAAGCAGCCGCTGGCTGAGGAACTGCTGTTCGGCAAGCTGGTGCATGGCGGTGAGGTCCATGTCCGGCTGAAGGACGACGCCCTCGCCTTCGAGATCACCCCCGCCGCCCCGAAGAAGGGCAAGAAGGGTGGGAAGTCGAAGCCCGCGGAATCAGCGAAATAGGCCTCGCTCATCGAGCGTCAAATTGCAGAAGGGCGGCTCTGTTAAGCCGCCCTTTTTTTATTGAACAGACCCCCCGGAATTTTTCATTTTTCGCGCGGAGGCGCAGAGGACGCCGGGATAGCAGCTTGGACCTGTTCGGATTGAGGCGCGAGGCGCCGACAAATCCTCGGCGTCCTCTGCGCCTCCGCGCGAACAAACATTCACGGCGCTTCACCCCTCCTTGGAGTGCTGGTCGCTAAATGCTGGCATCACAAACAACGGACATATGTCGCCGGTTGCCACCCCTTCAATCCTTGGCCATGCTGGCCGGGCTACCGCATCTACCGCCGGTGAAGGAGTCTCCCATGCCCGCCGATATCACCTTTTACACCAACCCCATGTCACGCGGGCAGATTGCTCGCTGGATGCTGGAGGAAGTCGGGCAACCCTATGAAACGGTGGTGCTGGACTATGGTGATGGCGGCATGAAGTCGGCCGACTATCTGGCGATCAACCCAATGGGCAAGGTGCCTGCCATCGTTCATGCCGGTAAGATCGTCACCGAAGCCGCCGCGATCTGCGCCTATCTGGCCGACGCCTTTCCCGCGGCTGGGCTAGCGCCACCCACCAACAGCCGCGCCGATTACTATCGCTGGCTCTTCTTTGCCGCAGGGCCCGTTGAGTCCGCTGTCACGAACAAGGCGCTAGGCTTCGCCGTGCCGGAAGGCCGCGACAGGATGATGGGCTATGGAACATTCGACCATGCCATCGACGCACTGGAGCGCGCCGTTTCAGTGCCCCGTTGGATTTGCGGGGATCAGTTCACCGCTGCCGACGTCTATGTCGGCGCGCAAGTGGATTGGGGCCTGACCTTCGGAACGATGCCGTCGCGCCCCGCTTTTGAAACCTATGCCGCTCGCCTGCGGGAACGGCCCGCCTATAAGCGGCAGAAGGAACTGGACGGCGCGTTGATCGCCCAGATGAAAAAGCCTGAATAAGAAAAAGGCCCGGTGAAATGATCCACCGGGCCTTTTCAACCATTTTGTTCAGCGCTCAGTCGCGATTGCCCATGAAGCGCAGCAGGAACAGGAACATGTTGATGAAGTCGAGATAGAGGTTCAGCGCCCCCATCACCACCGACTTGCCAACCATCTCCGTGCCCGCCACATGGACATAGATGCTCTTGATCTTCTGCGTGTCATAGGCGGTCAGGCCCGCGAACAGCAGCACGCCGATGAAGCTGACCACCATGTCCATGGCACTGGAACGCAGGAACAGGTTGATGAGCGAGGCTACCAGCAGCCCCACCACCCCCATGATCAGGAAGGTGCCGAAGCCCGAAAGGTCGCGCTTGGTCGTATAGCCCCAAAGGCTGAGACCAGCAAAAGCCGCCGCCGTCGCGAAGAAGGTCTGGGCGACTGAGGTGCCGGTATAAACGAGCAGGATCGACGAGAGCGACAATCCCATTACCGCCGCATAGGCCCAATAGAGCGCCTGCGCGGTCACGGTCGATAGACGCCCAATGCCAAAGCTCAACACCATGACAAAGGCCAACGGCGCGAACATGATGACATATTTCAGGATGCCGGGACCCGCCAGGATCTGATAAGCCAGACCGCTGGAGGCAAACAGCATCGCGACGATGCCGGTCAACAGCACGCCACTCGCCATATAATTGTAAACAGACAGCATATAGCTGCGCAGACCGGCGTCGAACGCCTCCCCACGCGCTACCGTCGTCCCGCCGAAGCCGGCTACGCCCGAGCGGGGATCAGACCAATTGGCCATGAGATAATCTCCTTCGCCGGCACAGTCCGCCGGTTTGCCTATTATCGGCGCATATCGTCGCCAATTCAAGTGAGCAGCGGCCTTAGCTTGCGGCCGCAATCGTCCTATATCAGCAGCATGCACCGCCTCTTCGTCGCCATTCGTCCCCCGGCCGAAATCCGCGCCAAACTTTTGTCGTTGATGGGCGGCATCGCTGGCGCTCGCTGGCAAGATGACGACCAACTGCACCTCACCCTTCGCTTTGTCGGAAACGCCGATACGCACCAGGCCGATGATCTGGCCGCAGCCCTGAACAGCATCCGCTTCGCTCCCTTCGCGATTTCGCTTTCCGGCCTTGGACAATTTGAGCATAAGGGACGGGTCGATACCCTATGGGCTGCCGTCGAGCCGCGCGATACCCTCGCCCAGCTGCATCGCAAGGTTGATCGCGCCTGTGTCAGCGCTGGTTTCGCCGCAGACGACCGAGCCTATCTGCCCCACATCACGCTTGCCCGCTTCAACCGCATCGGCGGGGTGACAGACAGCTTCATGGCGAGCCATGCCGGCCTCTCCAGCCCGCCGTTTCTGGTCAACAAATTCATGTTGTTTGAAAGCCATCTGACGCAAAGCGGCGCGCGTTATGAGATGGCAGCCGTCTATCCAGCCGATCCGCCCGCCATTTGAACAGGCGAGATCAGCCCCGCACTGCCCTCAGCTCGCCGACAAGATTCCGCACGCAATCCGACCGCCCGCATTGCCTGCGGGATCGCTCTTGTTGTCGTCAGCTTGAGCGTGGATCACAACAGCGGCGCCATCGGCATCCAGCAAAGGATGAGGACCTGTGCGCAGCGTTCCGCCCTGGATGAGATATTCCATCTGACCTGATCCGTCGGGACCCGCTGTCAGGTTTGGCATGTCGCCCATATGCATGCCGGCTGGGTTATCCCTGCCATGCTGCCGGCCGGTCGGGTTCCAATGGCCGCCAGCACTGGTGAAATCAGGCGGCGTGCAGGTGCCCGTCATATGGACATGAACCGCGTGAACGCCAGGAGTGAGGCCATTCGCACGGACCGCGACGCGCAGACCTGCCGCCGTTTCCGTCACGGCCGCATCCCCCCGGCGTGATCCATCCGCCGCCAGCAACGGAGCGGTTGCAGAAGGCGCAGCGGCCGATCCTGCATTGTTCATGCTTCCATCCGCACTCGCGCAAGCGGCCAAAAAGGCAAGCAAGGGCAATGCAAAGACAAGGTTTGGCTTGTTCATGATCAAGGCATCTCCGGGCAAAGCATAACTGGCGAACGCAGCAAGAAGGCGTTTGTTGCGGATATAGTTCATGTTGCCAAGCGATCTTCGCACCTCTCACGGCGCTGCCTAAGGATCAGCTTGGACTCCACAGTCTTGGAACACGCCTGATGGCCAAAGGAAAAGGGGCCGGTCTTTCGACCAGCCCCTCAACCTTGTTCCATCCGCGAGGATGAAAATCTTGCTTACTGACCCGAACCCGGACCGTAAGTGATTTCCACGCGGCGGTTCTGCAGTTCGCGGACACCGTCGGCGGTTTCGACACGGGGGTTCGATTCACCGAACGCCTGGGTCGTCATCACACCATCGGGGATGCCCTTCGAAGCCATGTAGGCCTTGACCGCGTCAGCACGGCGCTGCGAGAGGCCGACGTTGTACGAGGCCGAACCCGAACGGTCCGCATAACCTGCCAGCATGACCTGGGCGCTGCCGCAGTTGCTGTATGCCGAAACCGCGTTGTCCAGAATGGTGGCGGCGTCAGGCGTGATGTCCGACTTGTCCCACTCGAAGAAGACGATGTACGGCCCAGGGCTGCACTCTGCAACCGGCGGAGGCGGCGGCGGAGGCGGCGGAGGCGGCGGGGGCGGCGGCGGGGGCGGCGGCGGAGCAGCCGGTTCACCACCGAAGTTGTAGGTCAGACCCAGCAGCAGGCTGTGGGTACGCAGCTTCGTATCCACGTCACCGCCAGCAACGCCAACAGAGGTCGTGTAAGCCGGGACGAGGTTGATGTTGTCCTGGTTGAAGAAGCGATACTTCAGCGAGACGTCCAGGTTGTTGGTCAGCGGATAGCGGACGCCAGCAAGCGCCTGCCAAGCGAAGCCAGTGTCGCTGTCGTTGACCAGGTCGTTCGCCAGCTTGGCGCGCGACACGCCGACGCCGCCGCCGACGAAGCCCTGCAGGCCATCATCTGCGCCGAAATCGAGCAAGCCGTTCAGCATGAAAGAAAGAGCCGACGCCGAACCGCCGAAACCGCTCTTGTCGAGATCGACCTTAGCGCGCTTATAGCCGGCTTCAGCTTCCAGACGGAAACCGCCGAAGTCATAACCGATGACCGCATCGCCGTCCCAACCCTTGTGGTAGTCCACATTGTCCAAGGTGGAGCTGGCGGTGGGGAGGCCCGTAACGGGATCACGGCCGGGGGTGAAGGTGATGTCCTGGTCTTCGACAAGCACGACACCGGAATCGATTCCGATGTACCAGCTGTCGTCACGCGCCAAGGCCGGGGTGGCCAGGGCGCTGGTCGCAAGCACAGCCGCGAGGGCAAGCTTCCGCATCTGAATTCCCCTTTCAATAGTGTCACGAAGGACTGCTGAAACCATGTATCGGCAAGAAAGTTTCATGGCAAGTCCACATTTGGTGAAACTGTTGCACAAATACATCATGCCCCGGCTACAACCCCACCCGTTAAGCATTTCCTGTGCTCTCCATTGTAAAAGATGGACAGCTGCAAGTCATGAATCGATCAATCCGTGGATGCGCATCGCGGACAGGATGGAGCCGATTGCGTCGCGAGCTTCAAGGTCGGGATCAGTGCCCCCGGCCGGGTTGACGATCGCCGCCTGGCGCGGCCCTACCACGCGCAGGCCCTCGACATAAACTCCGTCGCCGCGAACCGCTCCCTCGCGCCACGCGCCCCCGTCATGGAACATCGAATATCCCCTGTCCGCGACCCAGAGCCTCAAGCCCCGCTGAGGCGCGGCAAAGCGCCACCCACCCTCGGTCCAGCAGGCAACGTCACCCTCCCGTCCGGCCCATTCGCCTGTCCCGCCTCCCGCCACGATCCAGCACTGCCCCAATGCCGGTGCGGAAGGAGGCGCACTTTCGTCCGCGCTTTCCGCCTGACCGTGCAACAGCATGTCGATGCGCGCCAGCGCCTCATTGTGAAAGATTTCCTTTTGCGCCTGACCCGCAAACAATTGCGGCAGACCCCATCGCGGGGTCGTTTCTATGGTCATTGTCTAAATTCCCTTCCCGCTTGAGCTATTAAGGCTTGTGGGGATTCATCGTGAACTGATGACGGCTGCTGCGAGGTAGATCATGGCGGAGAAGCTGCGATCCGTTTTGCAGGCACGCATTGCGATGCGTTTGAATTCCTTGAGTTTGCAGAAGAAGTTCTCGATCAGGTGGCGCCACTTGTACATTTCGGTATCGAGCGGGATGGGTTTGGCCCGTCGCGGGTGCTGGGAGATGACGATCTTTGCGCCTCGCTCGTTGAGATCGGCGACGATCTCGTTGCTGTCGAAGGCTTTGTCGGCGAGCAGCGCCCCGAATTCGATGCCTTCGATAAGGGGAGCGACCCCTACGGTATCGAAGCGATGGCCAGGCATCAGATGGAAACGCACAAGGTTTCCCAGAGCATCGGTCAGCGCCAGTATCTTGGTCGTCATTCCACCTTTGGAGCGGCCAATGGCCTGGCGCGAAGTCCCCCTTTTGCGCCCTGACCATGCCGGTGCACCTTGACTATAGTAGCATCGACCATGGCATATTCCATGTCCGGCTCATCCGACACAGCATCGAATATCCGTTTGAAAACATCGGCTTCCCGCCAATCCCGAAACCGCCGGAACGCCGTGCTCCAGTTACCGAATATCGCAGGCAAATCGCGCCACGGACTGCCCGTCCGCACGATCCATAACACCGCTTCCATAAACAACCGGTTGTTTCTGCCGCTGCGCCCCGGGTCTGTCGGCTTGCCCAGGCAGTGTGGTTCCATCTGCGCCCATTGGGCATCGGTCAGTACAAAGCGATCCATCCAAAGCCTGAATCACATCTACCGCAAAATGGGAATCCTAAATCCCCACAAGCCTTAGAGTGACAGTTCAATCCGCCCCGGCCGGCCCAGCGCAAAGGCGCCGATCTGCCGAACCTCGATCGTCACCATGCTCTCGCCATCATCAGCGATCGCCGCCGCATCATAGGTCCAGGCGGGAGACGCCGTTTCCACCCGGCGCAGCAAGCTCCCGCCGTTCAGCACGCGGAGCTCGTGACGCTCGCTTTCCTCGCCAAGCGGCACATCTGCGCCACTGACCCAGCGCCACCCGCTTCTGCTGCGTCTCACCCAACTGAGGTTCCAGCCGCCTGCTCCATCCGATGCGGCGCGCACATGAACCGGAGCGACCGGCGTCACAGCTTCACCGCTCACCGTTAGCGCCGCTTCAACCGGCTCTGCATCCCCAATTCCCACGGCCGCCAGCCGTAGCATGCTGCCGATCTCGCCGCTCGCCTGCCCGGCAAAGGGTTCGACCAGCCGCTCCTCCTCGATCAGCAGGAACCGCTCGCCAGCTTCATGCTCCGCCGCCGCCCAGTCCGTCCCGCACAGCCCGCGCCGCAGCCCTTCAAGCCGGAAGCTCGCCGGGCCGGTCTGCACCGCGCGCGAAAATTGCAGCAGCTCCCGCCCTACCAGACAAAGATTGCGCCCCTGCGCCAACGCCGCTTCGTCGGCATCGCCCAGTTCCATGTCAGCGGCCAGCAACGTCACATGAAGGGTGTTAGCCGCATCGATCAGCGTGCAACTCCCCGCGCGCAGCGCCTCGTCCGCCTGCCCCATCACGGCGCGCGGAGCGGTGAGCCCGACTGGAGAGGCGTCACCCGTATCGCTCATCGCGAGCAGCGCCGCACTCCGCCACCCCGCCCCGCCGCTGGCTGCAGCAACGATCAAAGGAGCGACGGCCGCAGCCTCCCGCAACGGCGGCAGATCGACCAGCATTAAAGATGTCGGCCCATGCGGCGCATCCGCCTGCCGCACGATCGCGCCGGACGACGCCCCGGACCGCAGCACGCCGCCCGCGCCCGGCACCCGGCGCAGCGCGAGCCGCACTGCCATGGCTTCCCATTCGCGCTCCTCGATCCGCCAGCGGCCTGGCCTTCCCTCGACGGTCACCAAGTCTCCGGCGTCATGACGCAGCGCCTCCCAACCGCAGCGCAGCGTCATGGATGCCCGCCCGGCCCAGCCATGGCTCAACCGCCGCGCCGCAAGTTGCCGGCCGGCATCGGCCGACATGGTGACGGGCAAATCGATCCCCTGCTCCGCTCGCCCCGACCCCGGACGGCTCACGCGCTGCACGCCTGCCTGATAATCGCGCGCCGGATCATAATGGCGCAAGGACAGCGCCAGCGGCACCCTCTCCGCCCCCTCGCCGGATTGCTCGACAGGATCGACAGCCCGCCCGTTCACCCGCCTGCACAGAACAACGGCGCTGATCTCCGCAGCCGCTTCCTCGACGCTCGTACCCTTGAGCCGCAACCCATCCTCATCGGCGGCAAAGGCCAGATCCCAGGCTTCCACCAGCGGCGCGATCGCGTCGCCGACATCAGCGCCACCTGCGGCAAAGCCGGTAATCGCCTCCGCAGCCGCCGCGTCGAGCGCCCCGCCGCTCAATTCCGCCGCCACCGTCTTGATTAGAACCGATCCGTCATCCGCCTCGACCTCGAACGTCAGCGAGGGGATACGGTTGCCATAGTCGGCAAGCTGCAGATCCTCGAACACCGCATAGGCGATCCCGCGATGCGCAGGCGTCCGACTGATCCCTTCCGCCGAAGCGATCAACGGATCGGCGGCCTGATCCTCTCCGCCCAGATGCAGGCGGAACGCGTTCAACCCCGTCTTGAAATCGCCCGCCGCCCCGCGCAGCAGATTGCCATCCGCCCATATCCGCCGCACCGCCCGCACCCTTCGCGCCGACAAAGCCACCGCAAAGCTGGCCGAATAGCTATAAGTCGTGACGCTCGGCCGCCCCTTGCCGCCGCCGCTCTTGTTCTTCTTCTCCTTAAGGTCCGTCGCCCAGATGACCGATCCTGCCGCGCGCATCGTCCCGAACAGCTTCGGGATCTGCGCGCCATAGGTCGATGTCTGCAACTGCAGGTCCGCCAGCCGCCTGCCTTCGCGGCCCTTGGGCTTGAACAGCACCGCCTGGTCAAAGCTGCCGCCGATCAATCCGCCGATCGCTCCGCCTAGTGGCCCGCCAATTGCGGTGCCCAGCGCCGTCAGCACTAAAGTCGCCATGTCTCCTCCTGTCTCGTCCGCCAATGACCGATCACCGGCCAGGGGGACGGCCCCGGCGTTTCGACCACGCGCCCCAACCCCGCATGGGCATGCACATGCCCGCCCGGCACCAGGATCATCAGATGCAGTTGCAATGGCCCCGGCCGCACGAGCGCCAGATCGCCGGCCCTGCCTTCGGGCACTACTGCCAGCCCCGCTTCGCAAAGCCAGGCGCGCGCCAGAGCCTCATCCCCGGACCGCAGCCCATATCCGCGCGGCACAACGCCCCGATGCCCTGCTTGCATCAGCGCCAGCGCCGCCAGACCCACGCAATCCACGCCTCTTTCAGCACTGCGCCCATGAAGCCGGAATGGAACGCCCACCAGATCGCGCGCCGCCGCGACGATCCGGTCCTCCATCGCCTCGCTCACGCGCCAGGGTAGCGGGTCAGCAGGTCCGTCCCCGGCAGATAGGGCTCGCCCCTGAAGTTCACGACATTGGCAAAGCGCGTCCGGCATGTCTCCAGCTGCCGATCGCACCCCTCCGTCAGCAGCGCCAGCGTCCCCGCCTCCACCGCGAAGGCGGGTGGATCGGCCAGCGTCAGCCCGCTCGCCCCATTATCCACCACCGCCTGCACCGCGCCAGCATTAGGCCCGGTCATCCAGCGCAGCGTGCCAAAGGCATAAGCCCCCGCCACCAGCCCGGAGGCGCTGACCTCCACATCGTCAACGCCATCCACTGCCACGACCTTCCGCCGCGCCGCCAGATCGACCCGGCACTGCCGGTCCCCCAGCCGGGCGCGGCAATCGGGCGAAGTCGACGGCGCGACCGGCGTCTTCAGCACCGCCATCGCCCCCACCAGTTCCGCCGTAAAAGCCCCGCCCTTGCGCGCCACGCTGCCAATCTCGCCCTTCGCCAGCAGCAGCCACATCTCGCCCGGAGCGTCCCACTCCGTCAGCCGCAACTCCAGCGCCGCGCCATCCCAGCGCCCAGCCATCAAATCCGCCTCGCTGATCGCATCCGCCACCAGCGCACCCTGCAGATCGGTATCGCTCCCCTCCGCCGTGATCCCGCTCCGGATCGCCGAGGGCATCACCCCCGGCGCAGCGCGATAGCGGACATGGCCGATCTCCAGATCGCGATCATGGCTGGTCAGCCCGATCGTCACCCCGTCCCGCCGCTCCAGCCGCCAGCAGAAGGCGAGCGTCGCCAGCACCTTGTCCAACGCCTCCAGCCCGCTCATTCGCGGATCTCCACCAGCGGCACCGAAGGCGCTTCGCCCGCTGCAAAGGTGGCGCGGTTGATATCCAGCCGGTCCTCGGCAAAGCGTACTGGCACATCGAAACGAAAGCCCGCCGTCAGCACAACGCCAGCAGCCGGAGCTTCGTCAAAGGCGACGACCCCCAACCCCGCATGACTCCACCCCTCGGTCAGTTCGACGCCATCCACCGCCACGCGGATGCTCCCCGCCACCGGCCGCGTGATCCGCCGCACCTGCGCCTCCTCCCCCGCGCCATAATAGCGTTGCAGCGGAAACTCCGTCCGCACCCCATCGCCGATCCCCAGCCGTTGATCCAGCGCGCCCGGAACCCCGCCGATCCCGCAACTGCGATCATCATAGGGATCGGTAAAACGAAACCCCCGCGCCGCCCCCCGCCGGGCCCGGAAAAAGGCGACCAGGGCTCCGATATCCGCTTCGGACCGCACCCCCGGCCCCGCGTCGAAGGACAGCCGCGCGTCGGCCCAGTCACTGCTCCGCCGCTCATGCCCCGAAGGGCTCTCGACGATCTGCGTCGAAAAGGTGGGAGCCAAACTCGCCTCCCGCCCGATGCTCAACGGAAAAGCCACATCATCAAAGGCTTGCATCTCTTCCTCCCCCTGAAGTCTGAAGCAGGTGAAGCCATCCCGCGCCACCTGCGGCAGCGCCCACACAAAGGTCGCCGCCGTCCCCCGCCGCACAGCCGCTCCCGCTGCATCAGCGATCCGTCGCCATTGCGCCGCCTGCTCGGGCATCAGCACGAAGCCCGAAAAATAATGCTGCTCATCGACTGGGTAGCCCAGCCGCGCCGTCGCCAGCTCGATCCCGCGCGCGGTGCGGCTCGGCCGCCCCTCCGTCACCCAGTCATAATCTTCCAGCTGCAGCACATCGAAAGCGGGCGAGGCCCACCCCACCGGCATGTTCGCCCGCTTGGCTTCCGGCGCCAGCGGATCAAGTACCGTCGGCAGATAGGCCAGCAGATGCGTCACCGCCCCCGGCGCCACCCCCTTCACCCAGGCACAAATCGCCGCCGTCGAAGACGCCAGCACCGCCCCTGCCTGATCCAGCAACGCCTTCTGCGCCCCGCTGAGCGTCCCCCGCACATCGGGAATGGACACCGGGCTCCCCCCAAAGGCCGCCCGCGCCGCACCATCATAAATGCAGATGCGCCCATCCGCAGGCATCACCCACCACCAGGGCTCGCCCACCTGAAACTTGATCGCTATCCCTGCCGCCAAGCCGATGGAGACAAAGGCCCCCGCCACCAGCCGCAAATAGCTCATCGCGCCTTCATGGGCAGGTGACAGCAAGGTCGATGGCGGCGACCAGCCAGTCAGCGCCGGATCGCCATTCTCCGCCCGCTGCTTCCAATCGTTCCAGCAATGCGCATCCAGCAGCTCATAGGAAAGCGACCAGATCACCCCCAGCCCCAGCGCCTTGGACCGCTGCGCAAAATCCGCATGCCAGGCCGCACAGGGCGTATTCAGCACGCCGCCTGCAAGGCTGATGTAGAATCCCCCGCCCAGCGGTTCGAGCCGGAAATAATGGCTCATCCCCACATAATGGTTGATGTCGCCGCGATAGCCGAGCGCATGGATCGACGCGACGATCCGCTCCGGCGTCTGGTTGAAGCAGTCATCATAGCCCGTCGCCATCGACAGGCCATGCTCGGGCAGCATCACATCCCCGACGCTCAGCACCGACCCCGCACCATCGCAGCGCAAGCCGGAGAGCTCGACCCAACCCTCGACGCCCGCAGCAAAGGGCGTGCTGGCTGCATCATAGCCCGGCGGCGCGAGCGATATGAACATCCGGTCCACATCGCCCGCCCACACCGGATCAGCCTCGCCCGGCAGCAGGAACCCGCCACTGATCGCAGCGAAATTCAGTACGATCTGCGCATCTTCCGCCGACCCGCTGGCATAGTTCCACAGCCGCACATACCAGGATCGTGGATTGCCCGCCGCATCGCGCCCCTCGATCGTCAGCGTCGGCCCATGTACCTCGTCCAGCCGCCTGAGCCCCCCGCTCCGCCAGCGAAAGCGCAGCACGCACTCCCGGAAATCCCGCGATGTCTCATAGGCCAGCAGAGTATGGCTCCACTTGTCGTCCGCCTCCCAGATCAGCCCTGCCAGATCCCCCGATCCGTAGAAGACTGCATCCACCCGCAAAGCATCCGGCGCGGTCGTCACCACGCTCGCCATCATCGGCCGGGGAAAATTGACGGTCCAATGCGTCGGTGCGAACCGCTTCATGAAGCGCTCATCCTGCCCCCGCCGCGCGTCCGCCAGCCAATAGCCAAGTCCACTCATCCGTTCAGCGCCCCCCTGACCGCCCGCGCCACCTGCCGCGCACTCCGCGCCAACAGCCGCGCATTGTCCCATCCCTCGCCGCGCCCCTGCACGGCGATGTTCACTCGCACATCACGCCCGCCAGCGCCGCCATGCGCGACCACCTGCCCGCTCGCCGTAGGGACAAACAGTTCCGGCCCCCGCTCGCCCACCACATAGGCGCGCCCCGGAGCCACCGGCCCGCCCGTAGCCCGCCCCGGCAGACCCAGCGCCGCCGCCCCCAGCGTCAGCAGGGAACCACCGACACCCCCGACGCTGGCCGCGCCCGACCGCACCGCGCCCGCCGCAATCTCCTCCAGCACCGACAGCGCGACCTGCTTCAGCTCCTCAAAGCCGAACCGCCCGCTCCGCACCGCGCGCAGCAGACCCTGCTCGATCCGCCGCCCAGCCCGCTCCGCGCCCGAAGCAAGCGGCCCTTCCAACTCCCCCCGCATCGCCTCCACATCACGCGACAGGCCCTGCGTATCCGCCCGAACCCGCACCACCAGCGTCTCGATTTCCTCGTCCATCCCAACCTCCAGGAGCCAATGACAAAAGCCCCTCCCCTTGAGGGGAGGGGTTGGGGGTGGGGCGTGCCCCAATCGCCATCCTCAATCCGGCATCACGCCCCTAAGCCGCTCCAACTCCCCCTTATCCATCCCCACATCCGGCTCCTCCTCGCCTCTCGCCGCCTGCAGCACCGCCTCCAGCTCCACCGGCGTCGCGCGCCAAAACTCATCCGGCCGCCAGCCCAGCAACCATCCCGCGACGCCAGCCAGCCGCGCCGCCGCTTTGAAAAAGCTCATCTTCCGCCCAAAATCTGTTTGAGAATGCCCCGCAGCACCGGCGACAGCTTCGCCAGCCCCGCCTCGACAATCGCCTCGCCCAGCGCCTCGCGCGTCAGCCCGCGCGGCGCATCGACCAGGCAATGCCAGAACAGCGCCGCAATATCGGTGAGGGACAGCTTCCCGTCCGCCGCCCGGTCGACGAGTTCGAACAGCGGCCCCAACTCCTCCTCCGCCGCCACCAAGGCAGCAAAGCTCGGCCGCAACCGCAATGTCTCGCCCGCAATCTCCAGCGCGGCCTCGCCCCTTGCGCCATTGGGCACCGCGTTCGCCCCCCTCATTCGGACACCACAGCGCCGGAGCTTTCCAGGCTCAGCGCATAGTTGCGCTCGCCATTATAATCGCCCGCATAGTCGAGCCGCGTCACCAGGAAGCGCCCGCGCATCCGCTCGCCGCTTTCGAAACTCAGCTCGAACTGCTCGATCGTCCCGGCCAGCGCATGGTTGCGGATGCGCACCTCGGCCGCCGATCCGGTGAATATGCCCGCCGCCGAAACACTGACGGACCGCACGCCCGCACCGGACAGCAGCTCACGCCAGCCGCCTGAATCCTTCGACGTGACGTTCACCGCCTCGCCATTCACGGACAGCTGCGTCGTGCGCATGCCCGCTACCGTCGCATAGGCCACCGGCGACCCGCCATCGCCGACTTTCAACAGAAACGCGCTTCCTTTTTCCACGCCCATGTAGCATTCTCCTGTGAGATAAACCGTGTCAGAATCGGGATTTGGAGAGGTTTGAATGCTTGTTTCAGCTCCCCTCATGTTGATGCTGGCCGCCGCCCCGCAGAGCGGCGACGCCGTCGGCGCGGGCCGGAAGGCCTATTCGGAATGTCTGTCGAAAGAGATTCAGCCGGCCCTCGATAAGAAGGTCTCGCTCAGCGAATTCCAATCAACGCTGAAGTCCAAGTGCAGCGCAAAGGAAGCCGCCTTCCGCGCTGCCGTCGTCGCAGACGACAAGTCCGGCGGCATGTCGGACAAGGACGCCCAGGCCGACGCCGACGATCAGATCGCCGAATATGTCGACAAGATCACCGGCGAGTTCGAGGATTATTCCCAACCCGGCGGTTGAGGCTGCGATCCTATCCGTTCGTTTCGAGCGCAGTCGAGAAACCGGAGGCCCACACAAATAACGGGTGGAAAGTTCTAAAAAAACCCGCTCCACTCAGTCTCCGTTCGCCCTGAGCCTGTCGAAGGGCATTCGCGCACAGACGTCGACATTCGAATGAGGCAGGTGACTCATTCGGACAGCCCGAACGAAAACTTGAAACGCTCGCCGCACTTCAAGACGCCACCACCCGCAGACGGTAATCCACCAACGCCTGCCAGCCATCCTTCTCCCGCGCCTTCATCACCCTCGACCGGATCAGCCGCACGCTCACCACCCGCCAGCCTGAACCGCCAGCGTCCAGCGCCTGCATCACCGCCTCGACCCGCCCCAGCAACGCCGCCAGCCGCCCCGGCGTCTCCCCCGCATCGTGCAGGCCAACCGTCAACCGCAGCTCGCGGCCATCCAGCCCCTTCGCGCCCCAATCGCCAGCGATGCACTCACCCACCACCGCATAGGGCACGCTCGCCCGCACCGGAGCGCCATCGAAAACCCCGTTGAGCGCGCCCATCAGCTCAGCATCCCCGCGCAATGCTGCAATCACCGCCGCCCGCACCACCAATTCCGCACTCATCCCCTGCCCCTCCCCGCCTCACGCAGCATGAGGTCGCTCATCCACCGGCGCAGCAAACCCTGTCCCGACAGCCGCACCGCCTCGCCCTCGACCTGCCCATCCTCAACCCCTGCGGCCAGCATCGCGCCAGCAATCTCCCGCCGCCTCTGCTCAGCCCGCGCCTCCACCAGCCGCACCAGCGCCGCCAGCTTCACGCCAGCCGCATCCGCCGCCACGGCCGCCACAGCGCACCCACCACGGCGGGCGGCGTCGCCACTTGACCTTCCCGCGCGGAAAAATGCTCCGCGGCGAGGCGCACGATGCCCTGCCGGATCGGCTCCGGCAGGCCCTCCGCCGCCTCCGCCATCCCGGCCTGATAGGTCACCGCCAACGCCCGCCGTCCATCCAGCGGCCGCGCCCTTACCCACCCGTCACCCGCAGCATCAATGTCGATCGCATAGGCATCCGCCGCCAGCGGAACGGCCTCGCCACCAGGCCCCACCGCTTCTACAGCGGATATCGCCACCACCGGCGTCGCCGACAGCCGCTGCCAGCCTCCATCCGCCCGCACCGTCTCCCGCGCCGCGCCTATGATCAGCCACTGCCCGACAAACTGCTCGCACAGGGCCGTCGCACTTTTCAGCAGGCCCTCAAGCAGCCCATCCTCGCCACTCCCGCTGATCCGCAGATAATCCTTCAACTCCTCCAGCGACGCCCCGGCCGCCCCCACTTCTTCCCGCACCAGCACCAGCCCCTCCCGTCAGCAAAGTCCGCCTGGGCGGCGAAAAACCGCCCAGGCGCAGTTGGATGAGGGCGCTGCTTAGGAAGCCGCGAACTTCATCAGCTTGATCGCTTCCGAATTGGCGACAGCGCCGCCGATCCGCTTCACCGCATAGAAATGCACGAACGGCTTGTTGCTGAACGGATCGCGCAGGATGCTCGTCTCGCTGCGTTCGGAAATCACATAGCCCGCCTGGAAGTTGCCAAAGGCGATGGAGAGCGATCCCGCGGCGATGTCCGGCATGTCCTCGGCCTCCACCACCGGATAGCCGAGAAGCGTCGCAGGCTGACCGGCGGCCAGCGAAGGCTGCCAGATAAACGCCCCGTCGCCGGTCTTCATCTTGCGGATGACCGCCAGCGTCGCCGAATTCATCACGAACACCGCACCCTGGCGGTAAGGCGCGCGCAGGCTCTGCACCAGATCGATCAGCTTGTCCGGACCCGATGCGCCAAAACTCGCCGATGCGCCCGAAGCCACATATTGCAGCGATCCGAACGCACGCACGCTATCCGCCTCATTGGTCGCCGTATAGGTCAGGAAACCCTTGGGCTTGTTCGTGCCATTGCCGTTGACGAAGGCCGCACCCTCGGCCGCGGCGAACTCGCGCGCAATCTCGCCCGCCAGCCAGCCTTCGACATCGAACTGCGCATCGTCCAGCATCGCTTGGCTAGCCGCCGGATTGGCATAAAGCTCACCCGATGGCGGCACGATTTCATTGAAGCTTGGGCTGGCCGTCTCGGCCCGTGCGCCCGTCTCGCTTGCCCAGCCCGACACGATGCCGCCCGAAGTCACCAGCTTGCGATAGCCCGCCGTGCCCGTCCGCACGACATTGGCGATCGAACGAATGGGCGAGATGCCCTTCAGCGTCGCATCGATGATCTGATCGATCTCGCGCGGCACCGCATAGCCGCCCGCCGCGCCGCTCGCGCCCGAAAAGCTCTTCAGCTCCACGCCCGCCTCAAGCCCCTGCCGCACATAACGCTCGACAAAGGCCGCCCGCTTGGGATCAAAGGCCCCACCTTTCACCCCGTCCAGCGCGGGCCGCTGCTGCTGCACCAGCGCGCCCTTCAGCGCCGCAATCTCCCCTTCAAGCGCCTCGATACGCTCACCCTGCACCACCGCATCAAAGCTCGCTTCCAACTGATCCGTCATCCACCACTCCTCGCTTAGAAACAAAAAAGGGCGGCCCCACCGGACCGCCCGAACAAATCCTCCCCATCGACAGATGGGGAGGGGGACCGCCAAGGGCGGTGGAGGGGAGCGCCTGCAGGGCGCTGCGACATTTGCCCCTACCCCTCCACCGCAATGACCCGCGCCCAAGGCTGCATCGGATGGGTCACCACGCTCACCTCCACCAGCTCCAGCGCCAGAAGTTCCCGCGGCGAAGTCCCCCGCGCCTCCCGCACCCGATAACCAAAGGACAACCCGTCCACCGCACGATCCTTCAAGGCCCGCGCCGCCGCCCGACCGGCCCCGGTCCGGCCCGAAACCCGCCCGATCACGCGCAGGCCCCGCGCATCCTCCTCGACCCGTTCCACCGTCCCGATCGCTTCACCCGGCAAATGCTGCCACAGGATCGGCACCCCCGCCGCCACACCCGCAAAAGCCCCCGGCCGCACCACATCGCCGCCATGATCGACCCGATCGAACACCGCCGCATATCCGGCGAACCGCACATCCTCGTGCGAGATTGAGCCCCTCATCCCCGCACCATCCCGATCAGCCCCGCCTTCACCGCCACCCCCAACAGCACCAGCGCCATCACGATCCGCACCGCCCAACCGACCACAGCCCCGCGCGCCGCCTTCTTCGCGTCGCGCCAGGCGGACAGCAGTTCGCGTAGCTCCCGCACATCCCCTTCCGCACTCCGGTCGGCCAGCCCCAGCCGCTCCAACGCCCGCCCCGCGCCCAGTTCGCTCGCCTCCTCGATCAGCGCGCGGATCATCACCATGTCCATCTGCCCCGGCGCGCCCTCGGCCTGCGCCACCAGCCGCGCCAGCATCTCGCCATCATATTTCATGACACCCGCCTCCCGCGTTCGATCAAATCCCCAACATCGCCCTCTTCTCATCCGCCGAGAGAAAGTCCGCGCTCGCCACCCGCTCCCACAAGGCCGTCCGCTCCTCTGACAAGGCAGGCACCGCATCCAGGTCGGCAGCAACCGTCAGCCCCGGCCACCACTCCTGCAGCCCCTGCGCCAGCCCGCCGCAGATCTTCGCCACCAGCGGCAAAATCGTCTGACGCCACAGCGCCTTGTTCGCCTCGCGATAATTGGCGTAGCTATTGTCGCCCGGCAGCCCCATCAGCATGGGCGGTACGCCAAAGGCCAAGGCGATTTCCCGCGCCGCCGCCGCCTTCAGCCCCACAAAGTCCATCTCCGCAGGCGTCAGGCTCATCGCCTTCCAATCCAGCCCGCCCTCCAGCAGCATCGGCCGCCCGGCATTGGCCGCGCCAGAGAAAGCCATCTCCATCTCCCGCTTCACCCGCTCGAACTGCTCCGGGCTCATCACCGATCCATCACCCGGATCATAGACCATCGCCCCGGAAGGCCGCGCCGCATTATCCAGTAGGGCCTTGTTCCACACCGTCCCCGCATTGTGGATCGCCACCGCCCCGGCCGCCGCGCCCACACAGCCCAGCCCATAATGATCGTCCAGCGGATGCAGCGCCTTCAGGTGCAGGATAGACGACCGTCCCGCCCCATCCTCAGGCAGCAGCCGCGTCACGCTGTCCCCGACCCGATACAGATAGGCCGCAGGCCACCCCCGCGCGTCCGCCTCCACGCTCACGCGCTCTGGCCGGAGCGCATATAGCTCGGCGGGCTTCCCATCCGCGCCCGCCATCACCTGCACATAGCCATTGCCATGCAGCAGCAAATGGCTCGCCAGCGTCTCGACCAGCCCCTGCCCCGCCAAACAGCGCGTCAGCAGGCAAGCCACACGCCCGCGCTCATCCTCGCTGACGCCGCCGACGGTCAGCGCCGTCGCCCCCGCGCCCTCCGTCACCAGCCGCAAGGCGCGCTGCGCCACGGGATTGCCGATCACGCCGCTCCGCACCTGCGCCTCATAGGAAGCAGGCCACTCCCCCAAAGCCACCGCGCCCGATCCCCAGGCACGCGCCAACACCGGCCGCGCGCCCGCGCGCGCCGCCTTCGCCCCAAAAAACTTCATGAAAGCCCCCACAAAAAAAAGGAGAGGGCAATACCCTCTCCTATTAACCGAGACGTCATCCTGAACTTGTTTCAGGATCCATCGCGCCGCTATCTGCTATCGCGCCTGGTGAGAAATGGCTGCCGAAAGCAGGTCAGGGCAAAGCTCAGGGATTGCGCGCCAACACCCGGTCACAAGCCGCATTCGTCCCCTCACTCTTCCCGATCACGCGACCGGCCACGGCCCCAGCCGCGCCCGCCAGCAGGGACTCACCCAAATTCCCGCCGGCCAGCGCACCCACGCCAGCACCGCCAGCCGCACCAATCACCGTCCCGCGATCGCGACCCTTCTTCGCCTGCAACAGGCAATAGCGCACCTCATCCCGGTCCCGCGGCGCAGCCCGAGCGATCCGCGCCCGCTCCTTGCCGTTGAGCGAGGCAGCCATGACCGGCGTCGCCACCAGCGTAACGCCCGCAGCTATCATCATGAATTTGGCCAGCTTCATTGCCGTCACTCCTCAAAAAATTGACTTGGGATAATACGCAAGACAGCCCAGCGCAGTTCCTCAAACCGCCCGCACCCGCGCATCCCCGCGCCGCCCCAGCATCAACTCGGTCAGCGCCCAAACCAGTGCATCGGCCCGATCCGGCGACCGGCCCGGACCCACATAGCCGCCACCGGCCACCAGCCCGCACATCTCATCCTCAAGGCGCCAGAAGGCCCCGCGATGCCGCACCCGCCCGGCCTCATACAGCGCCGCCACCGGCTCGGCCCGCGCCGTCTTCCCCCGGCTTGCATGCACCAGCCGCACCGGCAGCGCAGCCTCCGCCGCGCGCAGCACGCTTTCCACCATAGCCCCACCATTATTGGCCTCGGCGATCACCCGATCAGCCCCATGCACCGCCGCCGCTTGAGCCACAGCCCGCGCCCAGCCTTCTGGGCTCGCCTTTTCCACGCTCGCATCGGCAATCACATAAGCCCGTCCATCAGGCCCAAGCCCTGCCACGACGATCCCGCACGCATCGCCATGCGCCGACGCAGGCGGATCGACGCCCACCACCACGCGCGACAGCAACGCGCCGCCATCCTCCCGCTCGGGTACATGCGCCACCCGGCACCGCTCCAGCAGATCGCGGCTCCACAGCGCGCCCTCGACCTCGCCGATCAGCTCGCCGTCCAGCTCCTGCCGCCCCAGCCGCGTCGCGCCATAGCTCTGCTCCATCGCCGCCACGAAACCATCGGCAAGGTTCGCCACATTGTCCGCCGTCCGCCCCCGCGTCACGACGACATCAGCGCCCTCCCGCGCCACCAGCCCGCGTATCAGCGGCACCGGCCGCGGCGTCGTCGTCGCCAGCACGCGCGGCCGCTCGCCCAGCCGCATTCCCATCATCAGATTGTCCCATGCGGCCTCGCCGCACGGCCATTTGGCGATCTCGTCCGCCCAGCCATGGCTGAACTGCGGCCCGCGCAACGCTTCCGGCTCCGCCGCCCCGAACAACAGCGCCGTTGCACCATTTGGCCATATCAACCGCCGCAGCGCCGGCGAAAAGACCGGCCGGTTCCACCAGGGCGCAACCGACAGCAGTCCCGAAGGCCCCTCCACCATCACGCTGCGCGCCTCGCCCAGCGTCGCGCCCACCAGCGCGATCCGCGCCTGCCCGTCCCGCTCGGCAATGCTGCGCACCCACTCCGCCCCGGCCCGCGTTTTCCCAAAGCCGCGCCCCGCCATCATCAACCAAATGCGCCAATCGCCATCCGGGGCCAGTTGCTCGGGCCGCGCCAGCCATTCCCAGTCATGCGCCAAAGCCTGCGCCGCCGCGCCGTTCAGTCCCGCCAGCACCCGCTCGCGCGCTGCATCAGGCAGTGCCGCCAGTCGTTCAAAATCCGAAATTCCACCCATCCGGCCTAGCTCCCCTCGCCGCGCTCAGCCTTTCGTCCGTCGCCCGCCCCTTCGTTTGCGCCGCTTCGTCGCTATATGCGTGCCCATGATATCGATCCGTCCTGCCCGCGCCGCCGATGGCGCCCGCCTCATCGACATCTGGCGCCGCGCCGTCGATGCGACCCATGATTTTCTCCAGCCTACCGATCGCCACGCGATCGATCAGGAAGTGTCCGCCTTCCTGCCCCAGGCGCCCGCATGGCTCGCCACCGACGCGGACGACTGCGCCGTCGGCTTCATGCTGATCGACGGCACGCATATGGAGGCGCTCTTCATCGATCCCGACTGGCACGGCAAAGGCGTAGGCCGCTCGCTCGTCGAACATGGCCTCGCCCTCCATCCGGCCATGACGACCGACGTCAATGAACAGAATGAAGGCGCCCTCACCTTCTACGAACGCATGGGCTTCGCCCGCACTGGCCGCTCCGACCAGGACAGCCAAGGCCGCCCCTACCCGCTCCTCCACCTGCGATATGCGCCGGAAACCGGGCGCTGAAGCAGAACCTTTTCCAACCGTCACCCCGGACTTGATCCGGGGTCCCGCTATATTCCCTTAACCAAAGCAAACGGGATCCCGGCTCAAGGCCGGGATGACGGAAGAGTTGTCGGGTAACGACCATTTGTTGCCATTTAACCGAATGTGCCGTTCTGCGTTCCGGCTCGTCCGCTTACCATTATTCCGGCGGCTATAATCGGGTCACCATCGAGCACCCGCTACAATGCTTGGACGGAAGCCGCCGCTTAGGCTTGTAGCACTAAGACTCCGACAGCTGCGGCTATGGCCGAAGCTTACGATGGTTCATCGCGACGTTCGAGGTCTGGACCACGTGTCCAGCATCGTGGGCAACTTCGATCCCATATCGTCCTTTGCGGATGATCCACTTCTGTAACTTCTGGTCGAATTCTCCGATTAACCGGGGGTCGGCGGTGACGGTCACCATTGTCGACTCTCCAGCTTTCAGATAGGGCTTGCTCCAGCCGACCAAGCGCTTGGTGCGTCCCGGGGGCGAAACATAGATCTGCGGAACGTCCGCCCCATCATGTCCCCCGATATTGGTTACGCGGAACGTCACTTTGAGTTGGCGACCGCCTGTCGCCTTCAATCTGTCATAGCTAAATGCCGAATAGCTGAGGCCATAGCCAAAGGAATAAAGCGGTTTCGCGCCGCTTTTCTCGAACCAGCGATACCCGATGTCGGAGCCTTCCGGATATTCGAGGTCAAACGGCATTCGGTCTGCCTGAAAGCCGAACGCCCGACGGACGTCGGCATTAGCGCGCGGTACTTTGGAACCGGGAAGGACGGGCAGCGGTAGCTGCTCCAATCCGGCGGGCCATGTCACTGGGAGATGGCCGGAGGGATTAACTTTCCCGGAAAGAATCGCCGCTATTGCCGCCCCCCCTCTTTGACCAGGGTACCATGCAGCTAAAATGGCGGGCACTTTCGAAGCCCAGGGCATAAGAACAGGGTTGCCCGTTTCGAGGACAACGACGCTGCGGGGATTGGCAGCAGCCACTGCATCGATCAATGAATCTTGACCCTCACCAAGTGAGAAGTCGGCATTGTCGTCAGACTCGTTCGACCATTTTTCAGCAAACAGGATCGCCACATCGGCCTTGCGTGCGAGTTCGGCTGCGGCAGCTACATCTTGACCATCAATATAGTCTATTTGCGCGTTCGGGAACGCGCTTCGCAAAGCGGCCAGAGGTGCGGTTCCACCGTAGCTACGTTTAATTGGACCTTTGTGAAGAACTTCGAGAGCGAAACCGCCGACAGGCACAACCTGCGAAGAGCCACCGCCGGACAGAACGCCAATGTCGGCATGTCCACCGATGACGGCGATACGCTTTGCCGCGCGGGCGAGAGGCAGAAGATTTCCTTCGTTACGCAAGAGCACCATGCCGCCTTCAGCCGCAGCCTGGGCGATGTCTGCGTGAGCATCATAGTCGATTGCGCTTTGAACCGGTGGAGCATCCACAAGTCCGCTGGCGAAAAGCGTGCGCAGTATCCGGCGCACCGCAGTATCTACTGCCGCATAGGGGATGGTGCCGTCAGCCAGTTTTGGCTCCAATTCTTTGCTGAAGAACAGCTTGGTATCGATGTTGCCGCCTGACTTCTTGTCCAAACCGTTTGCGAGCGCTTCGGTCGAATGGACCGCGCCCCAGTCAGACATCACGAAACCCCTAAACCCCCAGTCCCTTCTTAACACATCCGTAAGCAGGAACTTGTCTTCACAGGCGTAGACGCCGTTAACGCGATTATAGGAACACATCACCGACCCGGGTTTTCCGATTTCGTTCGCTATTTGAAAGGCGAGTAACTCGGTTTCGCGCATGGTCGATTCGCTGATGTTGACCGAGTAGACGGCACGACCCGTTTCCTGATTGTTGAAAGCGAAATGCTTCAATGTCGAGATGATCTTGTTGCTCTGAATACCCGCAATCGATCGACCAGCGAGCACGCCGGTGAGCAGCGGGTCTTCGCTTATATATTCAAAGTTGCGTCCGGCGCGGGGGTCGCGGATGAGGTTCGCACCTCCTCCCAGGAGAATGCCAAAGCTGCTCGCACGCGCTTCCGATCCAATCATAGCGCCGCCCCGGAAGGCTAGGTCAGGGTCCCACGATGAGCCTAAAAGCAACGAAGCTGGCAAAGCCGTTGCGACAAATCCTTTTCGCATGTTCCCGATATTCGCGATGCCTAGGCTCGCATCCGTTTCCTTGATTGCTGGAATGCCAAGGCGGGGCACGCCAAGTGGGTCCGCATTCAAGATCGCAATCTTTTCCTGATGCGTCATCGCGGCCAGTGCTGCGTCCGCCCGAAGGTCTGGCGACAGATGCTGATTAGACCACCGGCCGCGTATTACGGTTTTCGCCTCAGCCGCCTCGACCTGATCCTGCGCATAGAGAATGTCCTGCGCTTTAAGAGAAACTGGCTGCAGGAACAGCATCGTCACAAAGGCAATCCCATGCCCTGGTAGCCACCAACGCGAGTTGCTCGACGCTCCTCGGGCATGGGATGGCTCCCCGTCGTTCCGGCATCCTATGTCCCAAAAGATGCTTGCAGACCTGCATACCTGTTGTCCGACGGCCACGTTTCCATCTCCCTCTTCTGACACCTTATAACGCACCCTTAGTTTGGGGGCCGCATTGGTCGCGCTTAGCCGCGACCGACCCCAAACGACCTGGCCGCCTAAATCGAACGCACGCGTACAGAAAAGGAGGTTCGTTTTGCAATGTCAAGCATCAGGGAGTTGGCGCTTCGCGGGCAAAAATTTGCGACTCAGGATGAGTGCGCACCAGCGCACCCCAACGCGCGTGACTTCCGGCTGCGATGGAGACTACCAATTGCGTTGATTGATTGCCTGCACGTGGCCGGTTCATCAGCATGGAATGGGCAGCTTTGTCGATTAATCGCCGCAACCCGCCATTCCGGAATCCACCCAGCATTGTCATTCCAGCGAAAGCTGGGATCTCAGAGGCAAAACGCACCGTGTCGATAAAAACGCCAGCTTCCGCAGGCACGATGACGCACCAAAACCTCACTCCACCCCGATCCTCTCCCGCACCTTCTCCAGCGCCCTGCGCAAACGCTCGACCGCGTCCTCGCCGTCCGGCCGATCCGCCTCCTCCACAGCGCGCCTGTCCCCTACCTCACGCCGATGCTGCACCAGCAATCGCACGCCCACCGCATTGGGGTGACCCCGCTTCACCTTGCGGCTCTTCACCATTCCCTCGGCGTCCAGCGTCACCTCTTCCTCCTCGGTGCCGAACAGCGCCTGGCGCAGCAGCAGCGCCTCCAACTCTGCATAGCCGATGTTCAGCGCCTGCGCCCATTCCCGCGCAAAGCCAGGATCGCGCCGCTTCTGATAATAGGCGCTCGACAGGTTCATGCCCGCCGTCCGCGCCGCCTCGCTGACGTTGCAGGTCGCGGCCAGCGTTTCCATGAAAATCCTGCGCCGCTCCGCTGTCCATCCATCCTTGCGCACTGCCCGCAACTGCGCGCCGCTCCCTGCCCGACCGCGCTGGCTGCGCTGTACCGACAGTTCACGGTCCGGCGCATCGCTGGCCTTGCCTGAAAAGCGCCGCACAGCGCCCGCCTCACCCCTGTCGCCCATGCCTGCCCCCCAGCAAAAAGGGCCGGCCCTTTCGGACCAGCCCTTGTCGTGCCGCCTTCCCGGCGACTCACAATTCCCAATATCGACATTCCTGCCAGAACAGCGTGACGATGTCAACAGAAATGTTCCAAATAGGTTATTTCAGCTTACCCTCATCCTCTCGATCTGTGCGGCCTCGGCGGCCAGAGCGCTCGCAAAACTGGGGCGGGCGCGCATCTGCTGCACCCAGCCTTCGACCCTCGGCCAGCGGCCTTCGGCAACAGCCTTGCTGCAATAGCCGATATTGATCAGCGGACAGGCCACGGCGATGTCGGCCAAGGTAAAGCGATCTTCCACCAGAAATCCGCTTTGCGGCAATATCTTCTCGATATAATCCAGCACGCGCGGCAAGGCTTCCGCCTCGGATTTTTCGGCCGCTGCCAGATCCTGCGGCATCCCCAGCAGCGGCGCAACCATGCGGTTGAAGAAGATCGGCATGCCGGCCGCCTGCACGATCGTATCGCCAAATTCCTCATACCATATCGTCCGCGCCCGCGCCTTGGGCTCCAGCGGGATCAAATTGGGATCGGGCTTGACGGCATCCATATAGGTTATGATCGCCGTACTGTCGCTGATCAGGAAATCGCCGTCCTGGAAGGCTGGCATCTTGCCGAATGGCGATGCCTCGGCAAAAATGTCGCCGCCCCGCCCAAATCCGCCGGGCTGCACATCAACCGCCAGCCCCTTTTCCTCCGCAAAGATGATGACCTTGCGCACAAAGGGCGAAGGCCGCGCTCCATAGATGATCATGATTCCACTCCCTGATGTCAGGCGGCCTCACCATGCCATTTCAGTATCGAAACGCAACCCAATTCACATGCCTGCCGCGCCGCTCTCTACCGGCTTGCGGCTATAATCGATCCTGATGCGTACCCAGCTGCCGATCATCGGCTTGCCATTGACGCGCGGGGGCCGCACCAGAAATTGCCATGCCGCCAGCCGCACCGCCCGCGCAAAGCCGGACCCCTGTGGCGATTCTCCCAGCGCCTGGCAGTTTTCGACGCGGAAATTCTCGACCGTCTTGCACGCCACCAGACCCCAGCCATCGCCCGGCGCCGTGGCGGGGATATAAGTCCCCAATTCAGCGGGTGTCGGCCGCCGATACCATTCCGCCTCGAACAGCTGCACCCCGCCGGGGCCTTCGCCCGGCCCCGCCGCCATGCGGCTGTTTCCCTGGCCGGACGCCCCTTCACCGGCGTCCTTTTTCGGCATCTTCCCGATGTCCGCCGACGCCATTTCGGCGCTGTCCATCTCGATAAAGGGCGCGGGTGAGGGCAAGGGCAAAGGGGATCGCAGGATCGGCCTCTCCCGTTCGGCAGGTTTCACCACTGGCTGCGCCTTTGGCCGGGCCGCAGCTTTTTCCTTCCGCTTCTCCTGGCTCTTCTCCGCTCGCGCCTCCTGCTTGGCTGGCGCGGGCGCCATTTCGAAGGTCACCGGATTGCGCGGGTCCTCCACCCGTTGTTCCAGCTGCGGCGCCATCGTCAGCAAGGCCAGCAGCAACAGCGCGTTCAGCCCCAGCGCGAACAACAGCCCCCCGCCGCGCTCGCGCAGCCTGGACCATGATGGGGAAGAAAATGTCACAGGTAGTAACTGGCCGAGCTGCTGGTGCGGAAGAACGGGGTCTTGCCCAGACGTCACCCGCCCGTCAACGCCGTCGCGTCAGCGCATAGAGTCTTCGCGGACGAGTGGACGTCTTTCGCCGCTCGCCTGCCCTCCTTGTCATTACGATATCGTTATAAAATGAAAGCTCTGGCGGTCCCCTGCAATCTCCGCTAGGCCCGCCCCCGATGCTCACCAAGCTCTATCAATGGACGCTGGCGAAAGCCGCCCACGCCCATGCCGAACGCTGGCTTTTCGTCATTTCCTTCATGGAATCCAGCTTCTTCCCCATCCCCCCGCATCCGCTGCTCGGCCTGATGTGCCTTGCCCGGCCGGAACGGGCGATCCGCTTCGGCATCATCTGCACCATTGCGTCCGTACTCGGCGGCCTGCTCGGCTATGCGATCGGCCATTTTCTCTATGAAGCGGTCGGCCAGCAGATCCTGCACGCCCTCGGCCTCGCCGCGAAATTCCCCGTGGCCGCCTGCTATCTGCGCGATTATGGGGCAGAGATCATCCTGGTGAAGGGCGCGACGCCCATCCCCTTCAAGCTCATCACCATCACCGCGGGCTTCATCGGCCTGTCGCTTTTCACCTTCCTCTGGGCCAGCATCCTTTCCCGCGCCTTCCAGTTCATGCTGGTGGGCTTCCTCTTCTGGAAGTTCGGCCGGCCGATAAAGGCGTTCATCGAAAAATATCTCGGCCTCCTCTCCGCGGCCTTCCTGGTGCTGGTGGTCGGCGGCTTCATCGCTGCCTCTGCGCTGTCGGGCGGCGGGCACAAGAGCGACAAGTGCAGCCACGCCACCATGGCGACCCTGCGCTGATCCGCACCCGATGAAAGTCATACCGGACCGCTTTCCAAAGCTCACCGCCCTCTCCGCAGGCTTTCTGTCGGCGACAGGCTTCGAGCCGCTGAAGCTCTGGCCCGTCACCCTCGCCTGCTTCGCGCTGCTCCTCTTCCTTATCGAGCGGGCGCCCAACCGCCGCGCCGCTTTCATTCGCGGCTGGCTGTTCGGCCTTGGCTATTTTACCCTTGGCCTCAACTGGATCGCCCATGCCTTCAGCTTCCAGGACGCAATGCCGCACTGGTTCGGCTATGGCGCGGTGGTCCTCCTGTCGCTCTATCTGGCAGTCTATCCGGGTCTCGCGACATTGGCCGCGTGGTGGCTCCATATTAAACTTCCATCACCCAGGCGGGAGGGGCCGGGGGTGGGCCGCGCGCGCAATGCCCTGCCCCTCGTCCTCCTCTTCGCCGCCGCCTGGATCGCCAGCGAATATCTCCGCGCCACCGTCTTCACCGGCTTTGCCTGGAACCCGCTCGCCGCCACCCTTCTTCCCACAGGCATACCCATTGCCGCGACGCTGGTCGGCACCTATGGCACAGGCGCGCTCGCCATCCTCGCGGCCGGAGCCATTCTCCTCGCCCTCCGCTGCCAGTTCACTCCCGCTGCGGCGATCTTTTTCCCGCTCTGCGCCCTCGCGCTCTGGGGCCTCCTCTCCCTCGCGCCTCCCACGCCAGCAGGCGCGCCACGCATCCGCGTCGTCCAGCCCAATATCGGCCAGGACGAAAAATACTCCCCGGAACTGGAAGAGGCGCATTTCCGCACCCTGGCCCGCCTCTCCGGCGAACCGCGCCCCGCCCCGCGCCTCATCTTCTGGCCCGAAGCCGCCATCCCCGCTTATCTCGACATGGAACCGCAATGGCGAACCCGCCTCGCCGCCCTGCTCGGGCCCGGCGACCTGCTGATGACCGGCGCGACCAAAGTCTATTTCAAACAGGTCGAAGAAGGCGGCGTCACCACCAACGCGCTCGCAGGTGCCAACAACAGCCTCTTCATCGTCTCGCCCCAGGCGCAGCTGCTCGGCCGCTACGACAAATCACACCTTGTCCCCTATGGCGAATATCTGCCCATGCGGAACATCCTTCAGCCGCTCGGCCTGTCCCGCCTTGTCCCCGGCGACGCCGATTTCTGGCCCGGCCCCGGCCCGCAAAGCCTGACCCTCCCTGCCACTCTTGGCCGTCCCCCGCTCAAGATGGGCGTCCAGATCTGCTATGAGATCATCTTCTCAGGCCAGGTGATTGACGCGAAGAACCGCCCCGCCTTCCTCTTCAACCCCTCCAACGACGCCTGGTTCGGCAGCTGGGGCCCGGTCCAGCACCTCGCCCAGGCCCGCCTGCGCGCGATCGAGGAAGGCGTGCCCATCGTCCGCTCCACCCCCACCGGCGTCTCCGCCGTCATCGATGCTCGCGGCCACGTCCTCCACGCACTCGGCCTCCACCGGGCCGGGTTCTTGGACACAAGCCTGCCCGCGACGTTACCGCCGACCCTGTTCGCCCGGCTCGGCAATTGGGCGTCCTTCCTGTTCCTGGCACTGCTCGCCGGACTGGCCATTGCCACCCGCCGCGCGACCCGCTAATAGGCACATAAACTTTTCTTTATATCGCCTCAGACCCAAGCGTGCTAACGGGAGTCCCATGCGCAACAACTATCTCTTCACCTCGGAATCCGTTTCCGAAGGCCATCCCGACAAGGTCGCCGACCAGATTTCCGACGCCATCGTCGATCTGTTCCTGTCGAAGGACCCCGAAGCCCGCATCGCCTGCGAAACGCTGACGACGACCCAGCTTGTCGTCCTGGCGGGCGAGATCCGCTGCAAGGGCGTTTATGAAGACGGCCAGTGGGCGCCCGGCGCGCAGGAAGAGATTGAGCGCACCGTCCGCGAAACGGTAAAGCGCATCGGCTATGAGCAGGACGGCTTCCATTGGGAAAGCTTCCGCTTCGAAAACAACCTCCACGCCCAGTCCGCGCATATCGCGCAGGGCGTCGACGCCGCCGGCAACAAGGACGAAGGCGCTGGCGACCAGGGGATCATGTTCGGCTTCGCCTGCGACGAGACGCCTGACCTCATGCCCGCCACGCTGGACTACAGCCACAAGATTCTCGCCCGCATGGCGCATGACCGCCACTCCGGCCGCGCCCCCTTCCTGGAGCCGGACGCCAAGAGCCAGGTCACGCTCCGCTTCGAAAATGGCAAGCCCGCCGCTGCGACCGCGATCGTCGTCTCGACCCAGCACGCCCCCGGCTATGACCAGGGCGACAAGGAAGCCGAACTGAAGGACTATGTGAAGGGCGTCGTCGCCGAAGTCCTTCCCGGCGAACTGCTCTCGGCCGAGACCGTCTATCACATCAACCCGACCGGCAGCTTCGAAATCGGCGGTCCGGACGGTGACGCTGGCCTAACCGGCCGCAAAATCATCGTCGACACCTATGGCGGCGCATCGCCCCATGGCGGCGGCGCATTCTCCGGCAAGGACCCGACCAAGGTCGATCGTTCCGCCGCCTACATCACGCGCTATCTCGCCAAGAACATCGTCGCCGCCGGCCTCGCGCGCCGTTGCACGATCCAGCTCGCCTATGCGATCGGCGTCAGCGAACCGCTCTCGCTCTATGTCGATACCCACGGCACCGGCAGCGTCGACGATGCGAAGATCGAGGACGCGATCAAGTCGATCAAGGAACTGGGCGGCCTCACTCCGCGTGGCATCCGCACGCATCTCGGCCTCAACAAGCCGATCTACCGCCCGACCGCTGCCTACGGCCATTTCGGCCGCAAGGCGGAAGGCGACTTCTTCCCCTGGGAACGCACCGACCTCGTCGAAAAGCTGAAGGCCGCGCTCTAAGCCGCTCCTCGCTAGTTTAAAAGGCGGCGCGCAAGGCACGAGCCTTGCGCGCCGCTTGTTTTTATCTGCACACTGAACCCCGTTCGCCCTGAGCCTGTCGAAGGGCGCGCACGCTCCCATCAATGGGCGCAACATGACGAAAAGTTCATTAGCTTCCGCTGTGCGCCCGGCTCATAAAGCCCCTGTCGAACCCGCACCCCTGTCGGGTTCGGCAACTCCTCTCAGGGAGACCAGCCGATGACCAGATCTCTGACATCCGCTCTTGCCTGCATCGCCCTTCTCGCCGGCAGCGCCGCTCCCGCGCTCGCCGCGCCCTGCAAGGACGCAAAAGGCAAATTCATCAAATGCCCGCCCAAGCCGGTCGCCAGGAAGGGACCATGCAAGGACGCCAAGGGCCGCTTCGTCAAATGCCATTGATCTGACGGGCGGCATTATCCCATCGCACTGCATGCCATAGCCCGGCCGAGCAGCCCCGGCCGTGGCCCTGCGTGCCTCCCGTCCCGCATTCTCCTCACCATGGGGGCGGGAGGCACGCTTGCACAACAGCGCGGCCTAATGCTTGCTCCCATCGCTCCACGCCGCTAAGCGCGCCGCCATGACCGCGCACAAATCGGGCGATCCCACCACGCTCAACCGCCTCTATGGCCGCCAGTCGGGCCACAAGCTCCGCGCCGGGCAGCAGCAGCTCGTCGATACGCTGCTCCCCGCCTTGTCCGTTCCGGAAGAAGGCGAAATCACCGCCGCCAACCTCTTCGGCTATGACCGCCCGCTACATTTCGAGATCGGCTTTGGCGGCGGCGAGCATCTCGCCTATCGCGCTGACCTGTTGCCCGACCACGGCTTCATCGGCGCCGAGCCTTTCCTGAACGGCGTCGTCACAGCGCTCGGCCACATCCGCGATCAGGGGCTGGGCAATATCCGCCTCCACATGGGCGACGCGCTGCAAGTCCTCTCGCGCATCCCCGACGGCGCGCTGAGCTTCGTCTATCTCCTCCATCCTGATCCCTGGCCAAAGGCGCGCCATGCCAAGCGCCGCATGATGAACCCCGGCCCGGTCGCGATGATCGCCCGCAAGCTGAAACCCGGCGGCGAATTCCGCTTCGGCACCGACCATCCGGTCTATCTCCGCTGGGCGCTGATGGTGATGAACGGCCATCCCGATTTCGACTGGCTGGCCAGCGAGCCCAAGGACTTCCTCAACCGCCCCGGCGGCTGGCCCGAAACCCGCTACGAATCCAAGGCCCGCCGCATCGGCCACGAAGTCTGGTATGTGCGCTGGAGACGTAGGTAGATCGTACTATAGCGTTGAAATAGAAAGGTTTTTCTTCGGCCTGCCTACGCCAGCCTGGTAGTCTTTTAGCAGTGTTTTCCGCTACGGTGATTACCCGGTGATTACTCGGCACGCTAGGCGGGAGGCCCCAAGTTGGCGAACGGAAAAATCACAAAGCGGACCATCGATTCGTTGGTGTCCCAAGGCTATATCGGCTTTGTATGGGACCTCGATACCAAAGGGTTCGGGGCCAAATTCACCAAATCAGGAGCCATCTCCTACGTAGTCCAATACAGGATGGGCGGTCGTGAGGCTGCTACGCGGCGATATACAATTGGTAGGCACGGATCCCCCTGGACACCGACGACAGCTCGCACCGAAGCAGAGCGCCTCCTGATCCTTGTCGCGCAAGGCCGAGACCCGGTCGAAGCAGACAAATTGCGGCGGCGGGAGGCCGTCGATCTCGCCTTCTCCAACTACGCGGATCTCTTCGGCAATTCAGTGAGGGGAGAGGGGTGGACAAAAATGGTCAAGCGCTCCCTCCGACTGCATGTTAAGCCCATACTCAAGAACAAACCGCTGCCGCAGATCACCCGATCCGACATAGCCGCTGTTCTCGACGCCATGCCCGTCAGTCAGATCGCCAAGCGGCGAGATGTCTTCGCAGTGATCAGACGCATGTTTCGCTGGGCCGTCAGCCGAGGCGATCTCGAGCGCAGTCCTACGGAAGGTATGGAGACGCCGCCTCCTGTCACGCCACGGGAGCGCTGGCTCGCCGACGATGAGCTTAAAAGAATCTGGAAGCACGCTCCTACAGCAGATCCCTGTTTCGGTCCGATAGTTCGGCTCCTCATTGTAACCGGCCAACGCCGAGAAGAGGTGTCGAGGATTGCATGGGAGGAGCTCGATCGCGCCGAAAAGCTTTGGACCCTTCCCGGCACACGGGCGAAGAATGGCAAGGCGAATACGATCCCCTTGAACGACCTTGCCATCCGCGTCCTTGATGACGTCGCCGGGGGAGCACAGTGGCCCGGCCATGGAAGGCTCTTTTTGACCTCCAGGGGCGGCTCGTTCACCAGCTATCACAAAGGCAAACTGAAGGTGGATAGCGCAATAGCAGCAGAACGCGGGTTCGCCTTGCCCCCCTGGCGTTTGCATGATCTCAGACGCACCTTGGCAACGAACTTTCAACGTCTGGGTGTCCGCTTCGAAGTTACCGAGGCTGTGCTGAATCACGTAGGCTTGGCTCGGTCCGGCGTGGCGGGGATCTATCAGCGACATGATTGGCGCGATGAAAAGCGAGCCGCGCTTGAGGCCTGGAACGATCACGTGGCGCAAATAATCGCAGCAGATTCTGATGTCGCGAGCGAAGACTATCTCCGCTTGGTCGCTTGATTTCTTGCGTCCTATGATTCGGAGAGCGGAGGATGTGACCGGGAGGGATCGGGTTTGCAAAACCAATGGAGAGGTTTGCTGCGGCAGGCCCGATCGGTTACTTTCAGTTCGCTGCGGCCTGATTTCCTAGTCATGGCATCTGACTGCCGAATCGGGCTCGCTGGATAATTGGTGCGGCGCGATCTGGAGTTTTGCCGCCAGCCGTGGCAGTGCGAGGCATGCATTCTCGCCCGATCTGGCTTCTGTTGGCGCTCGTCACTCTTAGCGCCCTCACGCTGTCGATCGCTCGCTTCGGCGGCCATCCGGTTTGGCCGACCGAGGTCTTGGCCTTCGGGTTCCGATGGGCGTTCATTGCCGCCTTTGCGATGTTCGGCCGTGCCGTTTTTCACCGCCGATCACGCTAGCGGCTGCTCGGCATAAACTTGACCATCCTGGCTACCGTGACCCGTCGCCGCACGCTCGCTGCCTCGATCAGAGGGCGAGGCTAGTCTGAACCGGTTTCGTCAAAATCTCCTCGATTCGGAACATCCAAGCCGGTGGCGTCACGAGCAGTTCTGCCTCGGGACGGGTCAGGTCTAACCACTGCATGACCTGACGCCGCTCGATAATCGCGCCATGGCGAGCCTGATAGCGCATCACCTCAGGACTGGCGTCGACCGTGAGGATACGATAGCTGACCGGCCAGTCACCCATGGGCGGCTCCCAGATCGCAGCCAAATAGAAGAAATTGCCATCTTCCCTGAAGGCGCGAAATTTCTTCTCGCCATTGCGGATGTGGAATTCGGACGCCGCGACCAGGCAGCGGTTGCTGGCAAAGCGTTTTCCTTCGGCACGGATGAACTCGTAGGATATGCCGTCACTGAACTGCGGATTGGAACCCCAGACCGCCTCGATCATCTCGATCTCAGCTACGTCATCGGGGTTTCGCCTGATGATCGCACGCCGGCTTCCCGCAGCGGCCGTATCGAATGGAGTTGCGTTCGAGTCCATCATAAGAACATACAGAGAACGAGGGTTGGCAGCAAGGCGCGTGACTGGTTTACGTTCCGGCCTCCATGGGTGTTGTTCCACTGATATATATGAAGTATATCCTACCTGTTGGAGGATATCCCATGTCACTTTACGTCAAGGATAATGAAGTGAACCGGATGGCAGAACGCCTCGCCGTGCTGCAGAAAGTGAGCAAGACCGAAGCCGTTCGCCGGGCTTTGCGACACGAGCTCGAGCGCGAACAACAAATGCCTTCGCTGATGGAACGCGGTTTAGCTTTTGCCCGCTCGCTGCGTGCAAAAGCGGGACCTGCTGCGGGACGAACGGCCGACAAGGAATTTATCGACAGCCTCTACGGTGAACCATAATGTTCGTGGACGCGTCTGCTCTTACAGCGATACTGGCTGACGAAGGCGACGCTCCGGAGCTGTTGGCTCGGCTCCAGAAGGCACGGATCCGTATCACATCCCCTCTCGCCGTCTGGGAAACGGTCCTGGCCATCTCTCGAATCCTCGACCTGGAGGTTCGTCACGCTCATGAAGCCGTAGAAGAATTTCTGGTCCTATCCGAAATTCAAGTCACAGCGGTACCGCCAGAGGCCCGAAATCACGCGATCGATGCCTATGATCGCTACGGAAAGTCACGGCATTCGGCTTCCCTCAACTTCGGCGACTGCTTTGCCTATGCCTGTGCCCGGATCGCCGGTGTGCCGCTCCTCTACAAGGGCGACGACTTTCCTCAGACCGACATTGAAACAGCCTAGAGGAGCAAGGCCCGCCATGAGACCAACCCTATCTGTTGGATAGCCGGGAGCAAGAGGCGCAGCTGGTGAGGATCATGCAATGTGCAACGACTACCGCCTTGAGGTCGATATCGCCTCGATCGCCGAGGATTTTGAAGATCTGCAAATCAAGATCAAAATGCCTGAAGGCGCGCCCAATGTGCCCGCGCGCGAGGACATCAAGATCACCGACATGGCGCCCATCCTTCGTTCCGTTGAAGGCGAACGGGGCATCGGCGAACTGGTGAACAGGCGCTGGAGCTGGCCGGGCCCCAGGGGCAAGCCTGTTTATAATTTCCGCAGCGAGGGCCGCACCTTCAGTTCGCACCGCTGCCTGATCCTGGCCGACGGCTTCTATGAATTCACGGACCCGGCAGACCCGAAACAGAAGCGGCTCGACAAATGGCTGTTCACCATGAGGGATCACCCATGGTTCTGCATCGCAGGGATTTGGCGCGAGAGCGCTGCTGGCGAGGCGTTCACGATGCTGACCATGGATGCAGGCCCCGACGTTGCGCCCTATCATCATCGCCAGATCATCCCGCTCGCCCGCGACCAATGGGCCGACTGGCTTGATCTGACGGTGCCGGCCAATGAGGTGCTCCGCTGGCTGCCGCAGGGGAGCCTGCCGGTCACCCAGGTCTATGGCGCCCCACCCGCGCAGGGAGCGCTCGTTTGATGACGACCGATGCGACCCTCGCGCGCTTCGTCGAGGCGCAGGCCAAAATCTATGATACGGCCCTGGCGGAAATCCGGGCGGGTGCAAAGCGATCGCACTGGATGTGGTTCATCTTCCCGCAGCTTCGCGGCCTCGGGCAGAGCCCGACTGCGCAATATTACGGGATTGCCTCGCTCGCCGAAGCCCGTGCCTATCTTGACCATGGCTTGCTCGGCCCCCGCTATCTCGAGTGCGTGACGGCGCTGCAGGCGCTCGGGAACCACGACCCAGTCGCGGTCTTCGGTTCTGTCGACGCCATGAAGCTGCGCTCCTCTTTGACGCTGTTCGAGTGGGCTGACTCTCGGCCGCTCTTCGCCGAGGCGCTGGACCGCTGGTTTGACGGTGCGCGGGACCCGGCAACGCTGCAGATGCTCAAAGGTTGAGCCGATAAGCCAAGCCGCTGTCGCCGCGCCAAGAGACTGGAGCGGCAGGATTCATCAGCCTTGACGAATCCCGCGTGACAACGGAACATAAAGGGAACATTTGAGTCGATATGTTCCCATGCCCAGCCCCTCTCTTTCTCTTGATCAGCCCCAGGCTGATGCTGTTGCGGCGCTTCGCGCGAGCCTCGGGCAGAGCTGCGCGGGACAGGCCGCTCCGCTGCCTTTCCGATTGCCGGAGATGGATAACCGGCTTGCCGACCAGGGCCTCCATGGCGCTGGCCTGCATGAGATTGCCCCTGCTTCCGCAACGCTGAACGATGATGCCGCCGCCACGCTCTTTGCAGCGGGCATTGCCGCGCGCTTCGCGGCGAGCGAGAATGCCGAGATTTTCTGGGCGCTCAGCCGTTTTGACCTTTATGCCCCGGGTCTTGAACAGGTGGGCCTTCGTCCCGACCGGATTTTCTATGCGCAAGGCCTGAAGGACAGCGCCGTTCTCGCGATGGCCGAGGACGCCCTGCGCGATGGATCACTGGCCTGCGTCATTGCGGAGGTGAAGGCGGCGGATCAGACCGCAACCCGGCGGCTGCAACTCGCGGCTTCCGACGGCAAGACCCCAATCCTGCTCTACCGCCGCCATCGATTGCGCGAGCGCTGTCCCTTGAGCGGGCTCTCTTCGGCGATGACACGCTGGCGGATCGGCTGCCGGCCTTCTGAGCCCCTTCTTCATCCGGGAGTGGGCCGCGCCCGCTGGTCGGTCGAGCTGGTCCGCCAGCGCAACGGAAACCCCTTCTCCCTCGAACTGGAAGCGTGCGATGACACGGGTCGCCTCGCTCTACCTGCCGCAACTCGCCATCGAGCGGTTGCGGCGGTTGGAGCGGCCAGCCAGGCCGCTTGAGCACGTCCCGGCCGCGCCCCGTTTCGCGCCGCCGGTCGACGATGATCCAGGTGCATGCTCTGTGCCGCGCGGCGGCGGCTGGCGGCCCGGTGCGCGCTGGGCGCGAGACGGGGCGCTAGGACATAAGCCCAGCCAGTCCGACATCGACGCCTTGCCGGCGCATCAACGTCCGTCCATGCGCGAGATGGGCCGCAGGAGTGAAGCGGCCGAGCATCCCTTCAAGGCCATGGCGCGAGGTGAAGGCAGCGGCGGTTCAGCGCCTGCGATAAGCTGGGGGCGCTTGTGGGGCAGGCCCACTATCCTGATCGCTCGCTCCGGGCAGCGCGACATTGTCACCTCCGGCTGCCCGGTCGCGCTGGATCTTGGTCTACGGCCTGGCATGGCGGCGGCCCACGCTCGGGCGCTGGTGACAGAGCTTGAGGTCCGCGAGGCCGAGCCGGATGCCGACCGCGCCTGGCTCGATCGCCTCGCCCTTCATGCGGTGGGGCATTGGACACCGACAGCCAGTGTCTGCGGTCCCGATGGTCTCTGGCTGGACCTGACGGGGACCACCCATCTCTTCGGCGGCGAACAACCATTCTGCCGCCGGCTGCTGCGCTTTCTGCAGCGGCTGGGCTTCACCGCCAGCATCGCGGTCGCGGGGACGGCGGGCGCGGCTTATGCGCTTGCGCGCCACGGCGGCGCCCCCATCACGCTCTTGCCGCCGGGAGAAGAGACGCAGGCGCTTGCCGATCTGCCGCTTGCCGCACTGCGCCTTGAACCTGAGGCGCTGCACGCAGCCGCCCGCTTTGGTCTCGAGCGGATCGCGGAACTCTATTCCATGCCGCGCGCGCCGCTTGCCCGGCGGCTTGGCCTCACGACCGTGCAACGGCTCGACCAGGCGCGCGGCATGGCGGCCGAACCCATAATCCCGGTGGTGCCGTTCGACGCGCCCCGCGTGGAGCGGCGGCTGCTTGAGCCGATTGGCACGGCAGAGGCGATCATCCAGGTGATCGGCGATCTCGTTGATGACCTGGTCATCCTTCTGCAGCAACGCGGCCTTGGCCTGCGCACAGCCCATCTTGCCTGCCTGATCGTGGACGGCAGCGAGCAGCGCGTCGCCATCGGCACCGCCCGGGCGACCCGCGAGCCCCTACATTTGAAGCGCATGCTCGCCATGCGCGTCGGGCGGATCGATCCCGGCCTCGGGATCGAAGCAATGATCCTTGCCGCGCCGCGCGTTGAGACGCTCGCAGCCCAGACGATAGAGGCCGGCCTTGGCCGGGATGATCGGCGGCGCGACATCGTGCCGCTCATCGATCAGCTGACCGGCAGGATCGAGCCGGACAGGCCCTTCCGCCTCTCGTCCCACGAAAGCGATGTGCCCGAGCGGGCGGTGCGGCGTGTCGCGCCGCTGGCAAAGCCGCTGGGCTGGCCAGATTGGAAACGGCCGGTGCGGATGCTGAGGCGCCCTGAGCTTCTTGTCCATGTCGTTGCCCTGATGCCCGACCATCCGCCGCGCCGCTTCACCTGGCGCGGCAAGAGCTACCGCGTCATCGCCGGCGACGGCCCCGAGCGCATCCATGGCGAATGGTGGAGGAACGAGGACGAAATGTGGGCGGTACGGGATTATTTCCGGGTGGAGGCGGCAGGCGGCGAACGCTTCTGGCTCTTCCGCCGCGGTGATGGCGTCGACGCGCAGACCGGCAATCTCAGCTGGTTCATGCACGGGATGTTCGGCTGATGGCCCGCTATGTCGAATTGCAGGTCACCAGCCACTTCTCCTTCCTGCGCGGCGCGTCCTCGCCCGAGCAGCTCTTCTCCGCTGCTGCCCTGCTTGGCCATGAGGCCTTGGGGTTAGCCGACTGGGGCAGCGTTGCGGGCGTGGTGCGCGGCTGGGACGCGCAGAAGGCGACCGGCGTGCGCATGATCACAGGCACACGCCTGGATCTCACTGATGGCAAGGCGCTTCTCCTTTACCCCACCGATCGGCCGGCCTGGAGCAGGTTGACCCGGCTCCTCTCCCTGGGCAAGGCGCGAGGCGGCAAAGGCTGCTGCCGGCTCGACTGGGCCGATGTTGCAGCGCATGCTGAGGGGCAGGTCGCCATTCTCCTGCCGGACCAGCCCGATAGCGGCACGCTCGCCGATCTTGCGGACATGAAGCAATTGTTCGGAGCCCGCGCCTATATGGCGCTGTCGCTGCGCCGCCGGCCCGATGATATCGCGCGGCTGCACGAGCTCGACGCCATGGCACGCGCGGCTGGCGTGCGCAGCGTCGCGACCGGGGACATCCTCTATCATGCCCCCGAGCTCCGGCCGCTGCAGGATGTGATGACGGCGATCCGCGAGAAGAGGACGATCGACGCGCTCGGCTTCAGGCGCGAGCGCTATATGGATCGCAACCTCAAATCCCCTGAGGAGATGGAACGGCGCTTCGCCGCCTTTCCCGATGCGATCGAGGCGAGCGCGGACATCGCCGGCCAGTGCCGTTTCAATCTTGGGGAGATCCAGTATCAATATCCCTATGAGCAGGTGATGGAGGGCCGCACCGCGCAGGAGGCGCTCGCCGCGCTGACGCAGGAGGCGGCCGCGCGGATGTTTCCCGATGGCGTGCCGAAAGACTATCGTGACCAGATCACCCATGAGCTGCGGCTCATCGATCAGCTTGGCTACGCACCCTATTTTCTCACCGTCCATGCGATCGTGGCGGAAAGCCGCCGGCGCGGCATTCTCTGCCAGGGCCGCGGCTCGGCCGCGAACAGCTGCGTCTGCTATATGCTTGGCATCACCTCGATCGATCCGATCCAGCATGAGCTGCTGTTCGAGCGCTTCGTCTCGGGCGAGCGCAAGGAGCCACCCGACATTGACGTCGATTTCGAGCATGAACGGCGCGAGGAAATCATCCAGTGGATCTATGAGACCTATGGCCGCACCCGCTCGGCGCTGACGGCGGTGGTGACCCGCTACCGCACACGCGGCGCGGTCGCCGAGGTGGGCAAGGCGCTCGGGCTGCCGCGGGACCTCACCAAGATGTTGACCGGTCTCGTCTGGGGCTGGTCCATGGACGGCATCAGCGAGGAACAGATCGCCAGCGTCAACCTCAACGCCGATGATCATCGGCTGAAACTCACGCTGGAGCTCTCCCGTCAGCTCATCGGCACGCCGCGCCATCTGTCCCAGCATCCGGGCGGCTTCGTGCTGACGCAGGACCGGCTCGATGATCTGGTGCCGATCGAACCTGCCCGGATGGAGGACCGTCAGATCATCGAGTGGGACAAGGATGATATCGACGCCTTGAAGTTCATGAAGGTCGATGTGCTGGGTCTTGGCATGCTTGGGTGCATGAACCGCGCCTTCAACCTCCTGGAAGAACATAAGGGCATCAAGGTCGGCATGGCCGACCTCCAGGATGATGACCCGGCCGTCTATGCCATGATCCAGCGCGCCGATACGCTCGGCGTCTTCCAGATCGAGAGCCGTGCGCAGATGTCGATGCTGCCGCGGATCAAGCCACGAGAATTTTACGACCTTGTGATCGAGGTGGCGATAGTTCGTCCGGGACCCATTCAGGGCGACATGGTCCATCCCTATCTGCGCCGCCGGGAAGGCAAGGAGGTGCCGGAATATCCCAAGGAGGAGCTGAAGGCGGTCCTGAAGAAAACGCTGGGTGTACCTCTCTTCCAGGAGCAGGCGATGAAGGTCGCGATTGTGGGGGCGGGGTTCCCCGCCTCACCTAAATTCATCGGCCGCCCGCGACGACATCTTGCAGGTGCGTAGTCATGACTTTCATTGACCCGCACGCACCAAAATGGCCCCCGATCTGACCGGGCTCGATCGAGGGCCGCCAAGCACATGTTCCCAAAGCTGCGGAACGGACCTTCCGACCTCTCCTGGGATGGCTGCCTGGCCGAAGCCGGCTGCGCCTTCGCGGTTGGACTGCAACCCTGCGCTTGCCGCCATTTTCCGCCGCCGGTCGTGCCGGCTTTGCATCGCGAAACAAAATGCCGGCGCTCCGGGTCCTTCGCTGCCGCTGCGGTGCGTCTCGCATGCGGTCACCGCGCCTCCGTCCCTCCCGGCGCCATCGAGGTCGCGAAGGGCGCGGCCTTCCGCAAAGGAGAATGAACATGGCTATCATCGGTACACTCACCAAGACCCAGGCTGGCTTTGCCGGCACCATCAAGACGCTGACACTCGATATCGGCGTCACCCTCCGTCCGGCAGACAAGGAAACCGACAAGGCGCCTGACTACCGCTTCTACGCCGGCGATGCTGATGTCGGCGCGGCTTGGCAGAAGATCTCCGCCGCAGGATCGGAGTATCTATCGTGCAAGTTTGACGATCCAAGCTTCCCCGCTCCGGTCTACGCCTCGCTGGTCCTGCGCGAGGATGGCAAGACCTGCGACCTCATCTGGTCACGATAAGCCGAGGGGCGCCCCGCAAATCCGGGGCGCCCACTTCGCGTGGAGCATAGGAAACCAGAGGGGGCGCTGCTCTCCGTCCTGAGCCAAATGCCCTGACCATAGAGACTTGCTTCACCCCACGGGATAGATCATCATGCGGACAGCCCGGCGGGTGAGCTTGCCGACGGGTCAGGTCATGCTGACGTTTTGAGCCGCGTCCTCATGGCCGCCATCCTGCGGACGGCGGCATGTCTTCCTATGGGCAGGGACATGACCGCTGGTCTGTTGGCCAACGTTTTAACCCGGGTGCTTCACGACCATGGGCGCCCAATGCACGCATGGCGCAAGATCGTCGGGCCAATCTTCAAGCCAATGGCTCATCCAGCCGGCCGACAATCCCGATAAGATCGCCACGGCCGCACAGGGCTGGCAAAATTCGCCTGACCGAACGCCTCGGCATGGATGTTTGCAAAGATGCGAACAGATGCCGACCAACCTTCCAAGGGGAGATTCCACCAATCCCCTCGTGGCCGCGGCGTCCTCTTGTGAGGTCCATTCCATAAAGAGCGTCACTCCGGCGCCTCCTTCCGACCGTGCTCTAGGGCTTCGCCCCAAGCCCCTCCGGGTCTTGGCCTGCGGTTACGATCACTGGCGCGACGCCCCGTCCTTTGGACGGGGCTTATCCATGGTCGCCGCGGCGCTTGCCGCGACGGCGGGATGATGAGGCCTCTCCCGAAACGCGGGAGCGGGCGTCGCTCCCGGATAGTCCCGCCGCGGCCTGCGGCAACCCCGGCGCTACGCTTGGGGTGCTCCATGTGCATTGCGCCCCTGCCGGTGCCGCCGGCCGCTCCAGCGGGCCTTCCCGTCCGCTCATCGCCGCCCACCCCCGCTTTCCGGGGAGGCCTTGTGGTTTTTGGGCAGGCTTGGAGGACAGGCATGAACCAGATGATCAACGGAAAGGCCCGTTCCGCTCCCGGAGCGAGGAAGGAACGCAAGTTGCGGGCAGCAGATGGTGAAGGCACCAACCGCAAAAGCCTCTACGAGGAAGTCACAGCCAAAATCATATCGCAGCTGGAAGAGGGACGCCTGCCATGGGTTCAGCCATGGGACAGCACCGCCTGCGCTGGACCTGCTCTGCCCCGCAACGCCATCACCGGTCGCCCCTATTCGGGCGTCAATATCCTCATGCTCTGGAGCGCGGTCATCACGAACGGCTGGCCCTCGCAGGGCTGGCTGACTTATGGCCAAGCGTTGCAGGCAGGCGGCAATGTTCGCAAGGGCGAACAGGGGACGATGGTCGCCTATGCCGACCGGTTCGTCACCGACGAGGAGAAGGCGCGGGTCGCTGCGGAAGGTGGGGAAGCCAGGACCATAGCCTTCCTCAAACGCTTCACCCTGTTCAATGTAGCGCAATGCGAGGGGCTTGACCCCGACCTTGCGCGCGATCCCCTTCCCCTCCCGGAACGTGAGATCATCCCGGTCGCCGAGGAGGTGATCGCCGCCAGCGGCGTTGAATTCCGGATCGGCGGCGACGAGGCCTATTATGTTCCGTCAGAAGACTTTGTGCAGGTGCCGCCGCAACCGGCTTTCTATGCGCAGGTCGATTATTACCGCACCTGTCTGCACGAACTGACCCACGCGACAGGCCATCCCAGGCGTCTTGCCCGGACGTTCGGGACCAGCTTCGGGACCAAGGACTATGCCCGCGAGGAACTCGTCGCGGAAATGGGATCGGCTTTCCTGTGCGCGGCGCTGGGCATCGTTCCGACCGTGCGTCATGCGGACTATATCGGATCATGGCTGGAGGTCTTGCGCGGCGACATGAGCGACGGTCCCGCCGTGCGCGGCAGCACCGGCCCGCGTGGACGCACCATCTTCCGGGCAGCCCGACAGGCAAGCCAAGCTGCTGAATGGCTGCTCGCGCGGCATCGGGAGGCTGGACAAGCCGTTTGCGACGGGAGGCTGGCCGCATGATCCTCCTCACCCCCGAACTGCGCGCCGCGCTGTCAGCCAATCTCGCGGCCAGCATGGAGGCTCAGCATGATGACCGGCTTCATGATCCCGCCCCGGTCGTCAAATTCTTCAACCCCGTTGGCGCAGCGACTTGGCTGGCGACGGAACTGTATGAGGACGGAGACACCCTCTTCGGCCTCGCCGACCTTGGCTTTGGATGCCCGGAACTGGGCTGCTTCTCGCTGATGGAAATCGAGGCGATCCGTCTGCCTTTTGGCCTTCGCATCGAACGGGACCTGGGCTTTGCCGCGCCCTTCCCCCTGTCCGCATGGGCGCAGACCGCCCAGCGCACAGGCTCGATCATCCAAGCCGAAACTTTCCTGAACCGGGCATCCTCCCGCTTCCACAAGCTTCCGCCCTCGCACGGCGGCTGACGCGGCGGCCGTTTGCCGTCTTTTCGAAGAAAGCCGGTTCCGTCTGGCAGTCCAACGCATAACGGAACCGGCACTCCATCAGGAGCCAGACCGATGAAACTCGACTTTATCGACCTTTGCAATATCGATGTGTGTGTCATGAACATGCGGCACAGCCGCAGGGACCCGGACGTCTCCGATCTCCTGCCAACGGTCCGCAAGCGCGGCGTCATCGTCCCCGTGATCCTCCGGCCCGGCAGCGAAGAAGGCCGCTTCGAAATCGTTGCAGGAAGGCGGCGCGTGCACGCAGCGCGACTCGCGTGCCAGGAGGAGGGTGCCGACCCCGAGCTCGCCCGCCTGCCGGCCGCCATCATAGAGGCAGGAGACGATGCCGCAGCGCTCGAAGCCTCGCTGATCGAAAATCTCGCCCGCCTCGACCCTGACGAAGTGTCGCGCTGGGAGAGCTTTGTGCGGCTGGTGAAGCAGGGGCGGACGCTCGAGGATCTTTCGTCCACATTCGGTCTGCCTGAACTGACGGTGCGGCGCATCCTTGCGCTCGGCAACCTGCTGCCCCGCATTCGCGAACTCTATCGGCGCGACGACATAGACGCCACGACCGTGCGCCATCTGACGCTCGCGACCAAGAGCCAGCAGAGGGCGTGGCTCGCGCTGCTCGATGATCCCGATCGTCACGCCCCGGTCGGACATCAGTTGAAAGGCTGGCTGTTCGGCGGTCAGGCCATTCCGGTTCGTCACGCCCTTTTCGACCTGGCCGCTTTCCCGGGCACGATCCTTGGCGACCTTTTTGGTGAGGACCGCTATTTCGCTGACGCGGACCTGTTCTGGACAGAGCAGAATAGGGTGATTGAAAAGCGCAGGGAGCGCTATTTGGACGCGGGGTGGAGCGATGCCGTCATCGTTCCGCCAACCGAGCATTTCCACCAGTGGGAACATGAGAAAACCAGCAAGCGGGGCGGCGGGCGCGTCTATATCGTGGTGCGATCCAATGGCGAGGTTGCCTTTCATGAGGGCTATCTCAGCCGGAAGGAAGCGGATCGCGCTCGGCGGAATAGCGGCAGTGGCGCGACCGGCGAAAAAGTTGCCCGGCCCGAACTGACCTCGGCCATGGGTGACTATGTCGATCTTCACCGCCATGCCGCCGTGCGGGCCGCTCTGATCGGGCATGGGCAGGTCGCGCTGCGCCTGATGGCGGCGCACGCCATCGCGGGCTCCCGTCTTTTCAGGGTGTCCCCCGAACCGCAGACGACGCGCAGCGACGCGCTGTGCGAAAGCTTCGAAACCTCGGTCGGCGAGACGGTTTTCGACAGAGAGCGCCGGTCCGTGCTTGGTCTGCTCGGCTTTTGCGCCGATGATCCATCCGTGATCGACGGGTCTTTTGAGGGGACGCAGAACGATCAGGAGAAAGGCATGGCGCGCGACCAGTTGTCCGCCGTTTTTGCTCGCCTGCTGACCCTTTCCGATGAGGATGTCCTGCGCGTCGTCACAATCGTCATGGGCGAAGCGCTCGCCAGCGGCAGCCCCGTGATGGAAGCGCTCGGCCTCCACATGCAGGTCGACATGGCGGACTGGTGGGAAGCCGATACGGTCTTTCTTGAGCTTATCCGCGACCGCGAAGTGCTGGGCGCATTGCTGGGCGATGTGGGCGGAAGCGCGGTGGCTGTCGCAAACGCAGGTGAGAAGACAAAAGTCCTGCGGACGCTTGTCCAGGATCATCTCGGGGGTGCCAACGGGCGGGACAAGAAGGATCGCTGGGTGCCCCTGTGGATGCAGTTCCCACCCAGCGCCTATACCGGGCGCGGCGGCGTTCCGACCGTTGACGCCCACGCGCGCATCAGTGCGGATCAGGCGCGTGGCGTTGGGGAATCACGCCAATCCTTCCCTTGGCGGCGTGAGGGAGCCGGGGGGCGGCTTGACGCCGCCTCCCGTCTCCTTGCCCCTAAAAAAATGGGCCGTCGCCGGTCGCGACGGCTTCCTTCTGAAAATAGTGGCCGGCCTTCTGCCGCCAGGCGCACAGCGCTCTTCCCCCAGCAGGTGAACGCTCGGGGCAGCGCTATCGTCGGCCATCTTTACCGTCTTCCCGGAATTGAGCTCTCGCTTGCAAGCGCCGGGCCCCAATGACGGGAGCGTCCCTGGCCTTCCTCCCCCAGACAGCGGAACAATCATCCCCAAAGTCCGGGAGTTCCGCCCCACCAGCGATTGTCCAATCTGTCCGGCACCAACCGCGAGCGGCCCATGCTGCTCATGCCCTTGATGGAGCCGCCGATGGATCCCGTACGCCCCCGCTATTTGCGGACGCCCGATGCTGCCGTGCATCTCGGCCTTTCCGCCCGCACCCTTGAGAAGCATCGTTGCTATGGCACCGGTCCGATCTATCGGAAGCTCGGCGGCCGCATCGTCTACGCCCTTGCCGACCTCGACGCCTGGGCGGAGGTCGGGACACGCCGGTCCACCTCCGATCCCGGCGCCGGGACGATCCACCCGGCGAGGCGAATGCGCAACGATGGTCCGGTGCGGCGCTGACCATGACTATCGCCGCGCCGCGCGCCCGCCAGCTCGCGCTGTTCCATCCCGGTCCCGGCGACATCGCGCCGCGCGACGCGCAGGATCTCATGTCCTGGCCCTTTTTCAGCTTGGCCAAGCGGAAACGTACCGCGCCCATCCGCTTCACCATGGGAAAAACATGGATCGATGTGGAAGCGACCCATGAGCATGGCATGGCGACCATCTGGGACGCCGATATCCTCATCTGGGCCGCAAGCCAGATCGTCGAAGCCCGAGACATGGGACGCCCGACCTCGCGACTGATGGCCGCAACGCCGCACGAAATCCTGCGGTTCATCCGGCGCAGCGCAGGGGGCGATCATTATGGCCGCTTGAAGGCGGCGCTCGATCGGCTGCAATCCACATCCGTCGCAACCTCCATCCGGCAAAGCGATGGCCGCCGACGGCATCGATTTTCATGGATCAACGAGTGGAAGGAGCGTCTCGACGCCTCCGGCCGCCCGGTCGGCATCGAACTGATCCTGCCTGACTGGTTCTATGCCGGCATCCTCGATCGGGCCCTGATCCTCACCATCGATCCTGCCTATTTTTCGCTGACCGGCGGCCTGGAACGATGGCTCTACCGCATCGTGCGCAAGCATGGCGGTCGGCAACTTAACGGCTGGAGCTTTGATGTCGCCCATCTGTATCTGAAATCGGGGATGCTCGAACCCAGGCGGCATTTCGCCTTTCGCCTGCGCCGTATCGTCACAGCGCAACCGCTCCCCGGTTACCGGCTCACCCTGGAAACCATGCAGGGGCGGGAACGGCTGCACTTCGTGGCTGAACCAGTCGATCCGATCCGACAGGCCATGCGGCGAGTCCGGCACGACCGGAGGTCCAGAGCATGAACGGCATCGGCCTTTTGGAAACGCCGGAACTCGGCCTAAGGGAAACGCGAAGCTCGGCCGATTGGAAACAGGTTTTCCGCGCGACTCGCGGAAAAACCGCCGCCGCCGAGTGGCTTAACCATGCTAATAAAAGGATCAGCCGATCCTTTCTAACCGCCTGGCTGGCGCTTGGGGCAGCACGGACCGGCGTCGCACGGCGCGACCGCTCCCTCTTTCCGATGCCGATGAACAGCGCCACGTGGCGTCCATCCGTCAAACGGCGCGCGCGCGTAAAAGGCGGCCGCCCATTGTTCGCAAGCGGCAGTAACGTCGCTGGCCACGGCGAGCCTCTGACCCGCGTCCAGCTGCAATGGATCGAGGGCCGGATCGAAGACGAGCTGCTCTTCGGCCGGCCCCTGGATGAGGCTGTCGCCGATCGACAGGATCATTTCGTGAGCTTTCCACCAGGCGAGTGCGTAGCGCTGAGCCGCCGCTCGCTGGACCGACGCGGCACATCGATATCGCGCCTCGACATCTTCCTGACCGTCCGCGCCGATGAAGCCTATACCACGATTCCGCATGTGCTGCCGGGCGGCGTTCTTCTGCTCAGCGTTCGGGGCTGGACCAAGGTCGCCGCCGTGCTCGAAGCCATTGCCGCGATTAGAAGCCTTGGCATCGATCCGCGGAGCGCCGCGCCCGATCACTGGCGCCATGTGCACAATCGGCTTGCCGCCGACCTGCCGCCACGCCTCTATTCGCGCGAACGCCACGCCGCCTTTGTCGCCCGCTCGACAGCGATGGAGCGATCGCGATGAAGGCGCGCTCCATTCTTCTCATGACCGCTTTGGCGGCGCTTGGCCCGGCCTCTTCGCTGCTCTTCGACATTGCTCCGCGCCTCGCATGGAATGCGAGCGCGAGCGCACCCACGGGCTTCTACCGCATTCACCCCGGCCGTACGCCGCGCCTTTCCGACATGATATTCATCACGCCGCCTGCGCCGCTCGCCACATGGATGGCGCGCCGCCATTATCTGCCGCTGGGCGTACCGCTGCTCAAGCATGTAAGGGCTCTGCCCGGCCAGACGATATGCCGGTCCGGCGCTACGGTCTGGGTCGAGGGAAAGGCCGTCGCGCTCGCTCTGGAAACCGATCGCTTCGGTCGACCCCTGCCGGTGTGGACAGGGTGCCATCGCATGAGGCCGGGACAGATATTCCTCCTCAACGCCGAGTCCCCCGACAGCCTCGACAGCCGCTATTTCGGGCCTATCGCCAGCGACGGCCTCATAGGCACAGCGACGCCATTACTCACCTGGCCGAGCAGGATCGGCGCTGGAGCATGGAGCCGAGCCACGTCATGAGGCTGCACCCAACAGGCACTCGCGCTGTCGCCACTTTGCTCATCCTTCTCCCGCAGTCATCGCCCTCCAGCGCAACGGAACCGCCATGTCGCGACAGCGCTAGCCTGTCTCGCTTGCGCACCCATGTTGCCGAAGCGGCGACACGCTCGGCTTTGCCGGAGCGCTGGATCTGGGCCGTCATGGACCAGGAAAGCCGCTGCAATCCTTCCGCCGTCTCGCCCGCCGGTGCCATCGGCCTCATGCAGATCATGCCGGGAACCTGGCGCGCGCTGCGCGCCCGCTACGGTCTTGGAACTGACCCCTTTGATCCGCGCGACAACATATTGGCAGGCGCTGCCTATCTGCGCGAGATGCTGGATCGCTATGGTCCAAACGGCATGCTCGCCGCCTATAATGCGGGGCCTGGCCGCTATGAACAATGGCTGCGGATGGGGCGCCCCCTTCCCGCAGAGACCCGCGACTATGTCGCTCGGCTCTCTCCCCACATCGCCACCCAAGAGCTGCCTGTGCGCGCAAGGAGCACGCCCGACTGGCGCCAGTCCGGGCTATTCGCGCGCGGTGGGGCGGCCGCCGGATCGACGAGCGCTGACGAGCCGGGGCCTGCTTCTCCCTTCCCTTCCCCGACCGCGCTCTCTCGCGCAGCCCCCGGGCATGACCTCTTTGTCGTTGTGGGGAGCAGGCGGCCATGAGGGAGAAAAGCGCATGGCGAGATAAAAGGGGTGACGTCACACCCCTGCTAAAGGGTTGTCAGACAGGCATTTTCCGCGACGGTCCTTCCCTGTCGGCAGCGTCGGGAGGATCCGTTTTCCCAGCATTTTCAATGATGAAGGCGACGCCACCGGCCGCCCAGCCCAGGAACTGCCTCCGATGACCAGGGACGACCACAGCTTTCGTCCCCGCCTTTCGGGACCACGCGACAGCGGAGCCCGGCCCCTCTCCTTCATGGGCGAGGTCCGCCGTGCGGCGGCAAAGGCAGGCTTTCTGGCCAAGGGACGTGCGGGCAGCGGCACCGGCTGGACTGGGCGGGGCGCACGCGCCGGTCTCCCCACCCGCGCGAACCCTCATGCGCGGCGGGTCATCATCAAGGCACGGATCGTCCGCCACAAAGGTCTTCGGTTCCGCGCCGCACCCATGAGCCGTCACCTCTCCTACCTTCAGCGCGAGGGGGTGAGCCAGGAGGGGCAGGAGCCAGACATGTTCGATGCGACGGGCGACGGCGTCGACACCAAGGCCTTTGCGCAGCGCTGCGCCGAAGACCGGCACCATTTTCGCTTCATCCTCTCACCCGAAGATGCCGCCGAAATGGACGACCTGCGCGGCTTCACCCGGGACCTGATGGCGGACGTCGCAAGCGACCTCGACACCAGACTGGACTGGATCGCGATCGATCATTGGAACACCGATAATCCCCACGTCCACATCCTGCTGCGAGGCGTCGCCGAAGACGGCACCGACCTCGTGATCGGCCGCAGTTACATTCGCGAGGACATGCGCCTTCGCGCGCAGAACCGGGTGACGCTCGAACTGGGTCCCCGCTCCGATCTGGACATTGCCGCGGCGCTCGACCGGGAAGTTGGCGCGGAGCATTGGACAAGCCTTGATCGCCGGATCCTCTCGATCACGCAAGAGACAGCGGGATTGCTCGATCTGCGGCAACAGGCGAGCCCGGGCGCCTACGCGCAACGGCTCATCGGCCGCGCCATGCAACTGGAAAAATGGGGGCTCGCCGAACCGCTGGCACCAGCCTGCTGGTCGATCAACCCCGACCTTGAAGCGACGCTGCGGGAGCTTGGTCTCCGCGGCGACGTCATCAAGACGATGCACCGAACACTGACCCATGCCGGACGCGTGGTCAGTCCGACAGACTTTGCGCTGCACGAGCCTCAGGCACAGGGCCATGTCATGGGTCGCCTTGCCGCCCGCGGCCTTGCCGACGAGCTGTCGGGCAGCGCCTTCGCCATCGTCGAAGGGGTCGATGGCCGGGCCCATTATCTGCGCTTCTCCGATCTTGAGTGGACAGGCGATGCACCGCCCGGCGCCATTGTCGAACTGCGGCGATGGGAGGGACGCGATGGCAGGCCCCGCTCCGCGCTCGCCGTTCGCTCCGACCTCACGCTTGGCGAACAGATCAGCGCGCGCGGCGCTACCTGGCTCGACCGGCAGCTGATCGGCAACGCGCCGCTAGCGCAAGGCGGCTTCGGCGGGGAGGTGCGCGTCGCAATGGCGGCGCGAGCCGATCATCTGATCAACGAGAATCTGGCGTGGCGAGAAGCAGGTCAGTTGCTGTTCTCCCCTCGCCTTCTCGCCCATTTGCGTGAGCGCGATCTTACCGAAGCCGGTGCCGCAATCGCCAAGCGATCGGGCCTCACCCCGCAGTCCGCAGCGGCAGGCGAACTGATATCGGGCACCTATCGCGAACGCGTGACGCTCGCCTCGGGGCGCTTTGCGATGATCGATGACGGCGTGGGGTTCCAGCTCGTGCCCTGGCGTCCAGCATTGGACGCGCATCTCGGCGAGCATGTCGCAGGGACGATGCGGCCAGGCGGTGGCGTCGAGTGGACCCTCGGACGCTCCCGTAGCCTCTCCCTTTGAACCGAGATGAAAGGAGGTTCGCATGTCAGCCACGCGCATCCTATGGGGTCAGGTCGCCCTTGTCTGCTTGCTCACGCTCGGCGCCGTGTGGGGCGCGACCCAATGGACGGCTTTTGCACTTGGATATCAGGACGCGCTCGGCTCTCCCTGGTTTGCGGTCGCGGGCTATCCCCTCTATCCCCCGCCTGCCTTTTTCTGGTGGTGGTTCAGCTACGACGCCTACGCGCCAGAGATATTCGTGACCGGCGCGTGGATCGCAGCCTCAGGCAGCCTGCTTTCCGTTTGCGCGGCCATCGCGATGTCGGTTTGGCGGGCGCGGGAAGCCCGGATCGCCGAAACCTACGGATCGGCGCGCTGGGCAAGCCAGAGGGACATCCGGGCCGCAGGCCTGCTCTCGCCCCATGGCGTGGTCCTTGGCCGTAGCGCCGGTGACTATCTGCGTCATGACGGCCCAGAGCATGTTCTCTGCTTTGCGCCCACCCGGTCCGGCAAGGGCGTAGGTCTTGTCATTCCGACGCTGCTTTGCTGGCCTAACAGCTGCGTGGTTCACGACATCAAGGGGGAAAATTGGCAACTCACCTCCGGTTTTCGGAGCCGGCACGGCCGCGTGCTGCGGTTCGACCCGACATCGCCTGACTCCAGCGCCTATAATCCCCTGCTGGAGATCCGGCGGGGCCCTGGGGAAGTGCGTGACGTCCAGAATGTCGCTGATGTGCTGGTGGACCCGGAGGGCTCGCTCGAACGCCGAAACCATTGGGAGAAGACCAGCCATTCGCTGCTCGTTGGAGCCATTCTCCATGTGCTCTATGCCGAACCCGACAAATCGCTCGCCGGTGTCGCCGGGCTTCTGTCCGATCCCGGACGGTCGATCGAGAAGACGCTGCGGATGATGATGACCACGCCCCACCTTGGCAAGGAGGGCGTCCATCCCGTCGTTGCCAGCGCCGCGCGCGAGTTGCTCAACAAGAGCGAGAATGAAAGGTCGGGTGTCCTCTCGACGGCGATGTCGTTCCTGGGGCTGTACCGCGACCCTGTTGTCGCCAAGGTTACCGCCCGCTGCGACTGGCGCATTGCCGATCTTGTTGGTCCAGTCCCGACGACGCTCTACCTCGTGGTTCCACCATCGGACATCAGCCGGACGAAACCGCTCATCCGTCTCATCCTCAACCAGATCGGGCGGCGGCTCACTGAAGACCTCGACAGTGGCGGACGGCGCCAGCGGCTGCTCCTGATGCTCGACGAGTTTCCGGCGCTCGGCAGGCTCGATTTTTTCGAAAGCGCCCTCGCGTTCATGGCGGGCTACGGGATCAAGAGCGTCCTCATCGCCCAGAGCCTTAACCAGATCGAGAAGGCCTATGGCGCGAACAACGCGATCCTGGATAATTGCCATGTCCGCGTCTGCTTCGCCACCAATGACGAGCGGACGGCCCGGCGTGTTTCCGATGCCTTGGGAACGGCGACAGAGATGCGGGCCATGAAAAATTATGCCGGCCACAGACTCTCGCCCTGGCTCGGCCATCTGATGGTGTCGCGCAGCGAGACGGCCCGCCAGTTGCTGACCCCCGGAGAAATCATGCAACTGCCACCTGGGGACGAGATCGTCATGGTCGCTGGCTCGCCGCCGATCCGGGCCAAGAAGGCGCGCTACTATTCCGATCCCCGCTTCCGGGCGCGCATTCTGCCCCCACCCAGATTAGAGCCCGAACAAGTCCCCGGCGCAGTGAGGGACGACTGGTCGATGCAAGCGCCCAGTCGGCCGTTGGCTCCGCCGATATCACACGGACCTACGACCGACACAGCTAATGGGGGAATCAGACGAGAACCGGAGCTGGGTGTGAATAAGCCTGCAATGTTGACCCCAGTTCTGGGGTGATAGGCGTCCAAAGTTGACCCCCTGAACGATTGCGGTTCACGCTCTTGCACTTTGCTGCGGGAGCGGGTGGGAGATGCTGATCGTGGAGACGGTAGCGCGCATCCGGCGCGAGTTTTTCGTTAAGGGCAAGTCGATCAAGGAGATTGTGCGAGACCTTGGCGTGTCGCGGAATACGGTTCGCAAGGTGCTGCGCTCGGGCGAGACGGCTTTCACATACGAACGCAGCGTGCAGCCCTTGCCGAAGTTGGGGCCTTGGGCTTCGGATCTGAACAGGCTTCTGGAGGCGAACGACCGCAAGGCCCGGCGCGAGCGGCTGACGATGGTCAGGTTGTTCGAGGAGCTGCAGGGTCTTGGCTATCGTGGCGGCTATGACGCGGTCCGACGGTACGCGGCAAACTGGCATCGCGAGCGCTCAGCGGTGACGGCGGGAGCCTATGTGCCGCTGAGCTTCGCACCTGGTGAAGCTTACCAGTTCGACTGGAGCCATGAGATCGTCGTCATTGCCGGGGCGACGACCACCGTGAAGGTCGCGCACATGCGGCTTTGTCATAGCCGGATGTTTTACGTGCGTGCCTATCCGCGCGAGAGCCAGGAGATGGTCTTCGATGCGCACGACAAGGCGTTTGCCTTCTTCGGCGGGGCCTGCCAGCGCGGCATCTACGACAACATGAAGACGGCGGTCGATGCGATCTTTGCCGGTCGCGAGCGGCAATATAATCGCCGCTTCCAGCAGATGTGCGGACATTATCTGGTCGAGCCGGTTGCCTGCACGCCGGCATCGGGGTGGGAGAAAGGCCAGGTCGAGAATCAGGTGGGCCTGGTGCGTGAACGCTTCTTCACACCCCGGCTGCGGTTCAGGAGCTACGCCGAGATGAACGCATGGCTGGAGGATCGCTGTGTGGCGCGGTCGAAGCATGCCGCCCATCCCGAGTTGAAGGACCGCACAGTCTGGGAGGTGTTCGAGACTGCGGACCGTCCCGCCCTGATCGCCTATCGCGGGCCGTTCGACGGCTTCCACGCTCTGCCCGCGTCGGTATCAAAGACGCTGCTGGTGCGGTTCGACTATAACAAATACTCGGTGCATGCATCGGCGGCGGGGCGACCGGTGGACATCCATGCTTATGCCGATCGCGTCGTCATCCGGCAGGAAGGCGAGATAGTCGGCGAACATGTCCGCCGGTTCGGCCGTGAGCAGACGATCTATGATCCCTGGCATTACGTCCCTGTGCTGGCGAGAAAGCCTGGCGCGCTGCGCAACGGCGCGCCGTTCAAGGACTGGTTGCTTCCGCCAGCAATCGAGCGGGTACGCCGCCGCCTTGGTGGCCATGCTGATGGCGACCGCCAGATGGTCGGCATCCTGACGGCGGTCCTGAGCGACGGGCTTGATGCCGTGGAAGCCGCCTGCGCCGAGGCGCTGATCGGTGGCACCGTCAGCCGCGACGTTGTGCTCAATATCCTGACCCGTCAGCGCCAGCCATCGGCGCCGCTGACCATCGCTACGCCCGAGGCGCTCCGGCTTCATCACGAGCCCGTCGCCGACTGCGCCCGTTACGATAGCCTGAGGAGGTTCTATGGAACGCCACGAGATCCTGGAGATGATGGGGACGCTCAAGCTCGCGGGCATGCGGCACGCCTATGATGAGGTGATCGCCGATGCGGTAAAGCGACAGCATGGCCCAAGCCGCGTGGTCGGCGATCTGCTGAAGGCCGAGATCGACGAAAAACAGGCGCGCTCGATCAAATATCAGATGACGATCGCCAAGCTGCCGCTGGCCAAGGAAATTACGGCGTTCGACTTTGCCGATACGCCGATCAATGAGGGACTGGTGCGCGATCTGGCGACCGGCGCCTTCCTGGCCAACCAGCGCAATGCCGTGCTGGTCGGAGGAACCGGGACCGGGAAAACCCACCTTGCCATTGCGATCGGGCGCTCCTGCGTGCGCACCGGCGCCAGGGTCCGATATTACAACACCATCGACCTGGTGAACCGGCTCGAAGCTGAAACCCGCGCCGGAAAAGCAGGGCGCATTGCCGATCATCTGTCCCGGCTCGACCTGGTGATCCTCGACGAGCTGGGCTATCTGCCGTTCGCACTGTCTGGCGGTCAGTTGCTGTTCCACCTGGTCAGCCGGCTCTACGAGCAAACCTCGATCATGGTGACCACCAACCTCGCGTTCGGCGAATGGCCCTCGGTGTTCGGCGACGCCAAGATGACCACCGCGTTGCTCGACCGGCTGACGCACCATTGCGATATCATCGAAACCGGTAACGAGAGCTGGCGCTTCAAGAACCGCGAAGCTGCCTGATAGGCCAGGAGAAACGCCATCGGCATGGGGGTGAGCCGGCTCCGGGCTACGCCCTCCGCCGCCTCACCCCCATGCCGACGATCCTGGCACACTATCAGGGGGTCAATGTTGGGCGCTTATCAGGGGTGAATATCCGGTGCCGATTGACAAGCTGGGCATGCATGAAGATGTGGCGCCCTCAAAGAGGCCCGCACAGGTCCGAAATGAATTTCTGTTCGACGATGCGCCTGACGACGCAAGCCTCGCACGCGAAGCTTTGGCGCGGCGTGCGGCGCGCGCCGCACGACAGGCATCCATGGATCCCAAGGATGGAATAGAGATATGAGCCGTCAGACCATTAGGCACACGATCCGGCTCGCGCCCGGCCAGTCCCGGCAGCTCAGCGAATTCGCGCGCATGAAGCGGATATCGCAGTCCGATGCGGTAGCCCGGGCGCTCGCCAGCTATTTTTCTCCCGATGGCTCTGACCGGATAGAGGCGGCCATCAGCCGCCGCTTGGATCGGCTGACCCGGCAATATGATCGGGCCGCCTGGCGCAGCGATGTCGTGGCAGAGACGCTCGCGCTCTTCATTCGCACCTGGCTGATCCACACGGCTCCTCTGCCCGACGAGGCCTCGGCGTCGGGGCGCGCCGTGGGCAAGGCGCGTTGGGAGTCGTTTGTCGAGGCGCTGACGCGTCGGCTCGAGCGGGGCTCCCGTCTCAGCGAAGAGATTGCCCGGGACATTGTGCCGCACGGCGAGGATGCCCCGGACGCTTGAACTGTCAGCCGTTGACCCTGTCCTTGAGGGCCTTGGCCGGCTGGAAACTGACTTTCTTGGAAGCTGCGATGGTCATGCTTTCCCCCGTACGCGGATTCTTGCCTTCGCGCGCGGCGCTCTGCTTGATCTTGAACTTGCCGAAGCCAGCCAGCGACACTTCATCGCCGCGGACGGCCGCATCGGCAATGGCGGCCAATGCGGCGTCAATGATCTTCTTGACGTCAGCCTTCGTCACGCCCTGCGCCGCCGCGACAGCCTCGATCAATTCGGTTCCGGTCATTGTTACCCTTTCATCAGGAAATTTCGGGACTTCGAGGTGCCAGACGATGCTCTGAAGGTCGAGGCCGAATCGGCAGGCATCCGCGCCAGAGCATCTCGAGGTGAGCGCTATACCAATATCCAGGTATGGCCGTTTTTCGGCTGATCTGGTCCGCTTCGCTCTCCAACATGGGAGGTGGACATGTTCGAACATTCGAACAAAAGCATGATTTACGGCGCAGAAGGCGCGGCGATGCGCGCGATGTTCAGGGCCCGCAAGGAAGTGTTCATCGATTTGCTGGGCTGGGACCTGCCCGTCCTGGCCGGGGAATATGAGCTTGATCAGTTTGACGGCCCCGGCGCTGAATATGTGATACTCACCGACCGGGACGGTGCGCACCGCGCCTCGGCGCGCCTACTCCCAACCGACACGGACCATCTTCTCTCCGCATGCTTCCCCATGCTTTGCGCGGCGCCGCCGCCCTCGGGGCCGGCGGTCCGGGAGATCACGCGCTTCTGCCTGAGCCGGCATCACCGAGGGGCGGCGCGGCGCCTTGCACGCAATCAGCTCGTGACCGCCCTGGCGGAATATGGGCTCGCGCATGACCTGACTGGCTTTACCGGTGTGGCTGCGCCAGCCTGGTCCGAGCAGATCATGACTTTCGGGTGGCGCTGCAAGCCCCTGGGGCCAGTGGTCTCCGTGGCGGGCCAGGCGTTGGTCGCGATCCATATCGAGATCGATGGCGACACCATTGCCGGACTGAAGCGTACGGGCGTAGGCGGGCGAGATCACAACACCTCGAACTCTCCGGCGAGACCGGCAGCGTCGGCGGATGGCGATATCCACAGCTTGAACTTGCCGGCTTCGATGACGGGCTTCAGATCAACACCGAGAAAGGCAAGATCAGTGATCGCGAGGTCAAATGTGACCTGCTGCGAACGGCCCGGCGCCAGATCAACATGCTTATAAGCCTTGAGCTCCCGTATCGGTTGGGCGACGCTTGCAACGACATCCTGCACATATAGCTGCACCAATTCCTTGGCCGCATATTTGCCTTCATTCTTGACCGTCACCGTCACCCGTAACCGGCCATCCTTCGGGATCTGCTTGGACGACAATATAAGATCGGCATAGCTCATTTTCCCATAGGTCAGACCATGGCCGAACGGAAACCGCGCCTCATATTTCGATGTAATATATCGCGCGTTGGCCGGACGGCCCGGCCGGCGATGCGCGTAATAATAAGGCACCTGCCCCGCCGAAATAGGAAAGCTGACGGGGAGGCGCCCCGATGGTCCTGTAGCTCCGAACAGGATATCTGCGACGGCATTGCCCATTTCCGAACCCAGGAACCACGTGACGAGGATCGCCGGGGCATTAAGGATCGCGCCCTCCAGCGCGAGTGCGCGGCCGTTGCGCAGGGCGACGACCATCGGCTTACCCGTCGCGGCCACTGCCTCGGCCAGAGCCTGTTGCGGGGCTGGGACCACGATCAGATCGCGCGACGCGCCTTCGCCCGACATCGCTTCGCGTTCGCCAATGGCGAGGATGATGATATCCGCCGCGCGGGCGGCGGCCACGGCTGCATCGAGGCCGCCGTCAGTCGGCGCCGTGATCTCGCTACCCTTCACCACGGTAACGAGCGAAGGGTCGTTGACCGCGGACCGCACGGCGCTGGCTAGATCGACCGCTTCCTTGTTGTCGGCGAACAGCGTCCAAGGGCCGTGCAGATTGCTGGGTCCTTCCGCAAAGGGGCCGATGATCGCAATGCGCTTGCCCTTGCGCGGCAGAGGCAGAAGGTCCCCTTCATTCTTCAGCATGACGATGGAACGTTGGGCCGCCTCGCGTGCAAGCGAGAGCGCCGGCTTGGTGCGCATGCGCGCCTGCTGCCGCTGGAGGTCCATGCGGCGGAAAGGATCTTCGAACAGGCCGAGCCTTTCCTTGAGCGCGAGGACGCGGCCGACCGCCTCGTCTACCCGCTCCATCGGCACTTCCCCCGCTTGCACCAGCGAAGGCAGATGATCCCGATAGATGCCGCTGGCCATGCTCATGTCGAGCCCTGCCATGATGGCGATCCGCGCGGCGTCGCGCGCGTCGGCCGCAAGGCCGCGCGCTGCGATTTCGACATCGCCGTTATAGTCGCCGACGACCAGTCCGTCGAAACCCATCTCGCCGCGCAATATGTCGGTCAGGAACTCGCGGCTGCCATGGACGGGGCGGCCCGCAATATCCTCGAATGCGGCCATGACGGTGGCGCAGCCTGCATCCACGGCAGCCTGGAAGGGTGGCAGATAGACTTCGCGCAGCGTGCGTTCTGAAATGTCCGCCGTATTATAGTCCACCCCGCTTTCCGCGGCCCCATAAGCCACAAAATGCTTCATGCAGGCTGCGACCGACGCGTCATCGGCAAGAGACCGGCCCTGGAAGCCTCGCGTCCGGGCACGAGCCATGTCGCGTGACAGCAGCACATCCTCCCCCGCGCCTTCGACCGTTCGGCCCCAGCGCGCGTCGCGCCCTATATCCACCATCGGCGCGAAAACCCAATCGATACCGGTCGCCGCCATTTCGACCGCCGCCGCACGGGCGGTGCGCTCGGCAAGGTCTGGGTCGAAGCTTGCCGCTTCGCCAAGGGGCACCGGAAAAACCGTGCGATAGCCGTGGATCACATCCCCCGCGAAGATCATTGGAATGCCAAGACGCCCCTTCATGGCGGCCGCCTGAAGCTTGCGATGCGCTTCCACTCCGAAACCGTTGAACACGCCGCCCAGCCGCCCGGCATGCGCGTCGCCCGTCAAATTCTCGACGTTGCGCAAGGCGGCTTCTGGATTGATCTTGGCCGCCGCGGCTGACGTCCAAGGCGTAGGCATGAGCGTGAGCTGCCCCGCCTTTTCTTCGATCGTCATCTGCGCGATCAGCGACGTGATCCGGCTGGAAAGCGGACGGCGAACAGCGGCCATCGCCGCCGGAATGCCCGAGGCCTGCCATGCGAACATGCAGGCGGAGCTGATCAGGACAGACCTGCGGCTGATATTGGTATCGCGCAACATTTTTCGGACAACTCCAATGAGAAATGCATGTGGTCGGCAGACCGCTGATTATGAGGTTGTTTCCTTGCCGCCGGCGCAGCCCGGCCCTTCCAGCCCTGCAGCCCAGCCAATCGCTCCAGCAATCATTTCGCGATGCTGCGGCTCCTGGTAAGTGGAAGCCGCGTGCCCCAGTGCGGAATAAAATGCCCGGCCGTCCTTCACGCAATGCGTCCAGACCATCGGATGATCGGCACCCATGCGGATGTTCTTTGGCCTGGTGAACGGCAACAGCTTTTCTTCGGGGCGGTAGGTCCGCTCATCGATCGTCACAAGAATATGGTAACCCTTGTCGCGCGGGTTGGTCGCGAAGGAATACCATTCGTCGGTGCGGCGCCACGTCCGGCCCAGATGGCGGGTTGCGGGATGGTCACGATCCTCGACGTTGAGCGTCGCCGTCTGAAATTGTGGGTCCATGATATGGCCGATGAACTGGGTTCCGATCAGCTCATAGACATACCATCGCCACGCATATTGCGGATCGCCGCCCGCACCGTGCAGCCCGACAAAGCCACCGCCCTTTTCGAGCCACGTGCGGAAGGCTTCGCGCTGTTCCGTGGTTAGCACGTCGCCGCTCACGCTATTCCATATTACAGCTTTGAAGCGTCGAAGTTGCCCCGGATTGAAAATAGCCGCGTTCTCGGTCGTATAGCTGCCCCAGCCGTGCTGGCGCGCGATTTCCTCCAGCGCGCGGTTTGCGGCAACGATCTGCGCGTCGTCGCGAAATCCGTTCGTCTTGGAAAAGATGAGAATGGCAGGGCCGGGAAGCTGAGCGGGCAATTGCGGCGGAGTCTTGTCATAGCTGCTGCCGATACCCAGCACCAACCGGCCAAAATTAGCAGGCCCCACAGCGCTCATGAACATCAGGGAAAGGCCTACCAACACGAGGATCAGGGCGGCCGCGAGCACAGCAAGTACCCGGAGCATCTTCCGCTTCGCGATCGCCTTCATCACCTCACCCTTGGTCAACCTTGTTCAGCAGCTGGCAAGGCATAGCCCTTTATGACGAAAGAAGTAAACAGTCTCGTTGCATTCTAGCGGAATCCTGCTAGAGCGTTGCCACCTTGATGGAGAGAAGAAGATGAAGAAACTGATCCTGGTTGCGGCGGTTTTCGCGATGTCGCCTATGCCCGCGCTTGCCCAGATGGCCTATTCGAGCTCGACTACGGAAATTGGCGCGTTACTTGACGATCCGGCTGCAAAGGCCGTTCTGGAAAAGCATATCCCCGGCATGACCACCAACGACCAGGTCGACATGGCTCGGTCGATGACGCTGAAGGACGTTCAGCAATATTCGCCGGATCAGATCACCGACAAGGTGCTTGCCGAGGTTGACGCGGACCTGGCCAAACTGAAGTCCAAGTAAGCTTCAGGCGGCTGGTCGGCTATCACAGCCCCGGCCAGCCGCCTCAAGGCCCGCCTATACTCTACCAAATGTCCCTGCCGCGCAGAAGCACATCGACCGCCTGGGACGCAAATTCCGCCGCCTCTTCAGCGCTGATCGTGCGTACCGTTTCCTCGGTCCTGCGCCATCCCTGGATCATGCTCAACAGCTGCAGCGCTACGCGTCTGGGATCCCTGGGCGGTACAGCATCGTCCTGCGTTCCTCTGATGATTTCATTGGTGAGAAAGCCGAGCTCGTACTTGTAGCCGACGTCATAGAAAGTTTCAGCAATCTCGGGGAAACGATGAGCGGTCGTCAATATCAGCCGATCAAACTGGCGCACTTCAGGGTTAGCCAGCATGTGCACAAAGGTTTGCGCATGTCGCTTCAGGCTGTCGGGAAATTTCTCCGGCGCCTCGCTGTTCCGCGCACTTGCTTCCTTGGACCAGCTGCGGACGCGATCCTCCACAACAGCCTTTATCAAGGCCTCCTTGGTGGAATGGCGGATATAGAGGGTCCGCTTGGAGACACACGCCATCTGCGCGACCGCTTCCATCGACGTCGCTTCATACCCAAGCGACAGGAACAGGTCCTTCGCAGCAGATAGAATCGCTTCCTCTATCTCGCCCGCTCTTTTGCTTGGCGGTCGTCCCATGCGTCGAATTCGCGTGGCTTTGACTTCAGGTTTGGCGTCAACCCGCGAACCGCGCTTCTTGGCTTCCTTCACCCGCATGTCCTGTCTTCGTTAGGCGTGTCTCCCTTATGGAGATAGCACCTCTGCCGCAAGCTGCCTCAACATGTTGGTTTCGACAGTCTCAGTGGGACAATTCAACAAGTGCGACGCCTTCGGGCGGCAGGTCGAGTGCCAAAACGCCCTCTCCATTCAGTTGGCGCGTCTCTGGTGGCGCGAGTTCGGCAGACCGGCGGATCTGCTCGATCTGATGCTTGTTGGGATAGTGCGGCGACCCCAATTCCCGCCATTTGGGAAGAGGCGAACCACGTTCCTGATCGACATAGCTGACGCGCACGCTCTTTCCTGGAGCCGCGCCCTTCAGTTTGACCTCGACCCTTTTGCGCTCGCCCGTGACGATCCGCTGGTTACTCATGCCGGGAATTCCCGAAGGCTGCTTCACTTCGGCCAGGTTCCAGATCAGCGCAGCCGCGCCATTCCGCGTCTTGCTGGCAAGAGCCGGGCCTGTGGCTGCCAGCCTGCGCTCGCCCAGCCGGTGCAGCAATTTATAGGTGTTGAAGGAGGGACGCGGGATACCGCGCTGGGCGATCATGCCCCAGCCCCCATCGCCTTCCTTGAGGATGAAATTCGGGAAGTTGATCTCCTCAAACACGTTGCTGATGCACCATTGTGACATGGCGTGGCAGTAAGGCAGGCAATTGCTGATGACATGGGCGATCATCGCGGGACTGTCGGAGGACCATTCCGATAGCCACAGCTCCACGCCCTTGTAGCGCGTCGCATCGATTTGGCTGCGGACCTTGGCCATGGCGGCGGGGATCACATCCTTGTGAGGATATTTGTTCGCCTGACCGAACAGTTCCTTCTGGTCGTCACCGGCATAAATATGCGTTGAGACGAAATCGACGGGCAGATTCTCCTGGGCGCAAAACCCGAGGAACTCAGGCATCCATTGCGCCGCCGCCGTGGAGGGGCCGCCGACGCGCAGTTTGGAGTCGACCGCCTTGATTGCCAGCGCCGCAGCTTTGTACATCGCGAAATAATCGGCCTGCGTTCCGCTGAAGAACCAGGTCAGATTGGGCTCGTTCCAGACTTCGAAATACCATTGGCGCACGGCGCCAAGGCCGTAGCGGTCGATCAGATGGCGCACGAAAAGGCCGATAAAATCACCCCAGGCCTGCGGCGACGCCGGCGGCGTGATATTGGCGTTGTAGGTGAAGTTCAACTTTGTGTTCCCGCTGGCGAGCTTCCTTGGCATGAAGCTCAATTCAACGAAAGGCTGCACCCCTCTCGCCAACACGCCGTCATAGACATCATCGACATTCTGGAAGTTGGGATCCTGGCCGTTCATGCCACCTGGCCAGACGCCAAGATCATCGTTGAAAATGCCGTGGAACCGCACCCGTTCCAGCCCAGTCTCCGCCCTGAAACGCTCGAGATCGTGCCGCCAACTTTCGCGCATCGTGGCGGATGCCCGATCCGACCCAGCACATCGCGACCAGATATGATCCAGCGGGCCTGTTTCGCGGCGCAGGTCAATTTCAACATGCTCGACGGAGGTCTGGCCGAATGCGGGCTTCGTCAAAGCAGAAGCAGCCAGGGCCGCTGCGCCGACCCCGATTATTTCACGGCGATCCCACATTATCTGCACTCCTCGATGGACGGGTGACGCCCTAACTATAATAGCTGGTCACGCGACCGTAAGTTTCGCCGACTTTAGATCCACCGAGTTGGGGCCCGCTTGGATCGTGAAAGTGCCGGGTTCCACGACATAGTTCATGTCGATGTTCCAGAATGCCAGGCTGTCGGGATCAAGGCGGAACTGAACAGTGCGCTTCTCACCCGGCTTCACTGTCACACGTTCAAACCCGCGCAACTCAAGCACGGGACGTGGCACCGAACTTACATCATCGCGTACATAGAGTTGCACCACTTCGTCACCATCCCGTTGCCCTGTATTGGTGACATCGACCTCCACGATCGCCGTTTCGCCTACCACGATGGCGGATTTGGCAAGGCGAGGCGCGGACATTTCGAACGTCGTGTAACTCAGGCCATGGCCGAAGGGAAAAAGTGGCGCCGGCTTGCCCTCGACATAGCGTTGTATCTTCGCCGAAGGATGCTTGTTATAATAAACCGGCAGATCGCCCACGGAGCGGGGAAAAGTGATCGGCAGCTTGCCTCCAGGGTTGACCTTGCCGAATAGCATATCGGCAAACGCGTTTCCGCCCTCCTGTCCAAGATACCAGCCCTCCACCAGAGCACTAGCCTTTTCCGCAAGCCGATTGACCGCGAGCGGACGCCCGTTGATCAGCAAGCCGATAATCGGTTTGCCCGTCGCGATCATTGCCTCCACCAGCGCATCCTGATCGCCGAACAGATTGAGGCTGTTGCGATCGCCTGGCGCGCCAGCATGGATCGCCTCGCGCGTGATTTCCGGCACGTCGCCAACGACCAGCAGGATGACGTCCGACCGTTTCGCGACCTCGACGGCCTGGGCGATGCGCGCCGCATTTTCCGCCGGATCGGCGTAGCGAGCCCCACGGGCGGGCAGATGCTGACCCGTTGGGTCCGACTTGACGATCTGGACGCCCTCAGCGTACTCGATGGAGATCGCCTGCCCGGCCGCCGCTTTCACGCCCGCCAATATCCCAACCGCCTGAGCATTCACGGACGAATAGCCGCCAAACAGCGGTTCGACAGCATTCGGACCGATGATCGCGATCTTGCGCGGCTTGGCCGGATCGATCGGGAGCAACCCATCATTTTTCAGCAGTACGAGTGACTTCTGCGCAACCTTGCGCGCGAGTGCCTTGCTTGCGGGCGCATTGACCTGGCGCAGGGCGCGCGACTTGTTCAGATAGGGATTCTCGAACAGACCCGCCTCAAACTTGAGAGCCAATATGCGGGAGACCGCCGCGTCGATGCTGGCTTCGGAAATGCGGCCAGCGCGCACCAATTCCGGCAAGCGCGCATAGGCCTGACCCTCCGGCATCTCCGCATCAACGCCCGCATGAATTGCCAACACGGCGGCATCATCGTCATTCGCCGCCATCTGATGGTGCGTGACCAGATTGGTGACGCCGCCATAATCGCTGAAATACGCGCCGCGAAAGCCCAACCGCTCGCGCCCGGTACGCTGAAGCAATTCATAATTCGCGTGCGACGGAACGCCTTCTAGCTCATTGTAGGATGGCATGATCACCGCCGGATCGGCCTTTTTGATCACCTGCGCGAAGGGCACGAGGAAATTCTCGCGCAGTGTCCGCTCGCTCATGTCGGCCGGACCGATGTTAAGCCCGCTCTCCGGCGCCCCGTGAATGAAGTGCTTGAGCGTTACGAACACCTTGTCCGCCGCCAGCGGCCGCTTCCCCTGCTGACCGCGTACCGACGCAATGCCCATCTGGCTGACCAGATACGGGTCCTCGCTAAAGAATTCCTCGACCCGGCCGAAGCGCGGATCGCGGGCGAGGTCCAGCACCGGGCTAAGCGCAACTGTAGCGCCGCGCATACGGGCCTCGCGCCCCGCCAGTTCGTAAGCCTGCTGCACCAGCGCGGGATCCCAGGTGCTGCCAAGGCCCAGAGGGATTGGGAAGATCGTCGCATCCCGCGCCTTAAGCCCATGGGCAGTTTCCTCATGAAACAATGCTGGAATGCCGAGGCGGGTCTTTTCGACGAGGTGCTTCTGGATCGCGTTCACCAGGTCGATCGTCTCTCCTACAGCGCGATAGGCGTCCTTGGCTGAACGGGCCGTACCATTGGTGTCACTCGGATTGCCGATCTGCCCAATGCCATTGACGAAAACCTGCCCCGCCTTCTCAGGCGAGAAACTATCGCCATCCAGGAATAAGGATTTTGTGTAAGCTATGGACCGCATCTGTGCGGCCTTTTCCTCCAGGGTCATCCGGCTCAGCAGATCGCGGACGCGATCTTCGATCCGCGCCTTGGGATCGCGATATACCGCCCTGCCCATTACGTCAGCCATTGCGGCTACCGGCATCGCTAGAGCAGTTGAAGCGATGAACGTACGCCGCGTAACGGCGAGCCTGTTAGCCAAGATAATCCTCCGTCCGAATGTGCCGACGATCCCGCGACTTGAGCCCTGGGCCGTTCTCTACCATCTTACAACAAGGCAAACGAATAAGTAAACTATATCGTTGCATTATTTCGAACCGGTGGGGATCCTGAAGCAAAAAAACCCCGCCAGCCAAAAGGCTGGCGGGAGGTGGAGAGACTTAGAATTTGAAAGTTCCAGAAAGACCAAATTCACGTGGATTGGTAAGATTCACCGTACGATAACCGGAATCGTAGATCACACCAGCGCCGCCAGGAATAACATTGTTGCCAGTTATGGTTGAATTGCTGATCGAGATGTTTGTGATCTTCTTCTGATTAAGAAGGTTGCGGATAAAGGCCGAAACCTCCCACCTATTCTCCTCCCCACGAACACCGACGAACAGATTGATCAGTTCGCGATGGGGGTAACGGAACTGCTGGTTTTGAGAATAGACGCTTGGACGATATGTAATCAGGCCACGAATGAAGGGCTGGATCGGCCCAGACCCAAAACGGAATTCGCTGTTTGCGGTCAGACTGAAGTCAGGAACATCGGCAAGGCGAGAATCACGCTGGCAATAGCTGACATTATTTACGCCGCCAAAAGCCGGGTTCGTGATCACCACTGCTCGCCCCGTCACTGGATTTACAGTGTTGCAGGGCAACAGAGCATTTTTGTAGCGCGCCTTCACGTAGGACATGCTGATAGACACGTCCCAGTTATCAGTCGGTCGCCCTGCGATCGTTGCTTCGACCCCCTTTACCGTGGCGTCACCATTATAGTTGTAATCCGCCGTGCCATCCACAGTGCCATCGGGCGGCCCGAAGAAAACACCATCGGGTATCCCGTCAGGCACACCCGCAGGCCCCGTATAGTCTATGTTGGTGCCTTGATCGGTGGCGATCCCGGTGAAGCGGGAGATGAAGTTGTCAAACTTCTGGTAGAAGGCAGCGACATCGAGCGACAGACGGCGATCAAGGAACGCCGACTTCAAGCCAATTTCGAACGTGTCCGAATGCTCCGCTTTACTGATCGCCAAATCCTGGCTCACATTTTGTGGCACGCCGACACCAGCCGTGGGGGCGCGGAACGAACGTCCATAAGCCGCGTAAACGGTTAGATCTTGCGTAGCCTCATAGGTCAGCGTGGCCGACCCAGTAAATGGGTGCGACTTCTTCTCGAAGTCCACGATCGGGAATGCGCCCACGCCCGGAATGGCGATGGTTGCAAACTGCTTTCCGCTGATAACCGAATAACGACCCGCCGCTTCAAAGGTCAGCTTGTCTGTCGGCTGCAGGCGGACGCTGCCAGCGATGGAATAGGTCTCTGCGCTGACCGGTATGTCGATCACGCCTGTGAGAGGGAAAATGGGCGCAACAGGGAAAGGCACGCCAGGAACGCTAGGAATATAGTCGAGCGGCTTATCGACAGTCACATCCCCGGTCTGCTTCGAGTAGGTGCCACCGATCGTCCAGTTGAAGAATCCATCATCATTATTGGACAGCAGACGCAGTTCAACAGAATCAACATTATAAGGTGAACGGGTTATTTGCGTCGGCGCATAGTTGTGGATCGCATTGCCCGGATCATACTCGCCATATTGAGTCAGCTTGGTTTCCTGATGGCCGCCAACAAAAGCAAGGGTAACCCCGCCCAGATCATATTTGGCGTCCAATGTCAGTAAGTGACTGTTGTTGATAAAGCGGCTACGTCCTTCCGCCAGCGTGTAGCGATCATCCAGTGCGATAGGCGGATTGCCGATCACGGAGTTTCCTGGACCAAAGACCTGCGGATATAGGCGGTTATCAGCATTGAGATATTGATACATCACGTTGATGTCGAAGCCTTCGACGGGCTGGAAGGCTAAGGAAAGGCGCGCACTTTCCGTGCGGCTCCGCGAACGATCGCCACGAACGATGTTGCGGACTTGGTTCAGGCGGTTGCCATCTACCAACATCGAGGCGCGGATCGCGAGTTTATCAGTGATGAGCGGCAAGGATACGCCGCCTTGGACATTGTAGCCGGCGTCCTCGGTCGCCGTGCCCTGCACATAGCCCTCGACTGTATTCAGGTTCGCGCGGCGGGTGCGGATCGTGATGGCACCCGACGGCGCCGTGCGGCCGCGCAGACCGCCCTGCGGGCCACGCAGCACTTCAATCTGGTCTATATCATAAATCGCAGTAAAGGCGGTCTGAGCGTCGATTGGCACTTCGTTGAAGTAGAGATCGACCGCAGGGCCAGTACCCTGATCCGGATCGAAACTTACACCGCGCAGTGTCGCCGAATTGGCGCGGCCATTATCGTTCCGCAGTTCGAGGCCAGGAGCAAGCTGCTGCACGTCCTTTACGTCAAAAATCTTCAAGCGCTCGATCTGCTCGCCCGTGGCGACATTGATGCTCATCGGAACATCTTGCAGCGCTTGCGCACGACGCGTTGCCGTAACGACGATTTCAGCACTCGACTGATTGGCGCCTTCTGAAACATTTCCGGCCATAGTCTGCGCCCCAGCGGGGACAGACAGGCCAAAAGCAGAGCTCGTCGCAAGCAACAATAAAGTTTTACCGTGCAGATGCCTGTGCATCATCCTCTCCCATTTGAACCTAAAGAACAGGTTTTATAAGCAGTTAGACCCTAAAGAGGGCGATCAAGAGCCTCAGACTTGCTGATCGTTTCCCGGACCTTTGGTTGTCACGCACGACCTTTGGAACCACCCAGTCGTCATGAGCAGCAATGCGAGGTGAGCACTGCAAAACGACGCCTGATCCTGTTCAAACAGGATTTGGTAGCGCTATCTTACGAATAGAAGCGTCGTGATTGGTTGCTGTATGATTCCCCCTTTTCGTGCGCGACCAAAGGAGCTTACGCAAGCTGATCAAAAAGTAAACTGCTGCGGAAACTTTTTCTGCTTTATATCTCTTCCTCGCGCGGGCGTTGGCCATAACACAATGAAGGCGCAGGTGGCTCCTTAAGGGATGTTACTCCGGGTGGCGCAGAATGAAGTGGCCACTACAAAACTTTCGCCAGGCGCCAACCATTTCATGCTGGATGATGCAGAATTCAGCGCGTTGGTCGAATGGCTGACCGGCTCCACGCAAAAAAACTTTTGGTCCCGGGGTGTATATATCACTGTATGAGGAAGCGCGTCTCCAGGACTGATCTGAAGGGACAAATTGCGGGACTGCCAGGAGATCGAAAGTGGCCCTTTACGATCGGTGTAGACGGTATCAACCTCACGCTCACAAACAGCGCGGCCCAGCCACCAGTCGATCTCACGATCACTGACATAGAGACTTTCGGGAAGACAGCCGTCGTCATTCTGCCATTCGCCCCGGTGCAAGCCATGGTAGACGGCATCAGGCTCGCTCGGAAAATAGGGATGAAGTCCCAGGCCGGCTGGCATCGAACTGTCGCTTAGATTGGTCACCGACAAGGCTATGGTCAGTCCATCCTCAACAAGTTCGAACTGCTGTTCGGCATAATAGCTCCAGGGCCACTCCCCGGGGGTATGGTGATGCCCGATAATAGCGCCGTAAGCGTCATATGACTGGACAATCCAAGGCGACAGCCAGCCATATCCATGCAGCGTATGAGGATGATCGGAACCGGGGAAATTGGGAGCGAGTTGCACGTCCCGCCCGTTCGCTTTAAAGCGGCCGAAGGCTATCCGGTTCGAAAAAGGCACAAGCGGAAAGCAAGCGACATCCATTATCGACGGGCCGCAGGCAGGGCGAAACAATGCTTCGCCCTGCCACTCGAAGGCAAGGATGGAGCCGCCGCGCTCCGGCGCCAGCAGCAGCCGATATTCGCCTGCAGCCAGTTCCATCAGAAGCGGTTCACCATATTTTCCAGCCACTCCTGGCGGCCGGAACTGGGCTGCGGCACAAGATCGCGCGCAACTGCAATATCAGCGATCGAACTAAGCGTTCCCTCGCTCGACCGGATATGCTGACCAAGCTCACCCTGCCATCCGGCATAACGCTCGGTCCGGAATGCGTCGACGCGCCCATCCTCGATGATTGCGGCTGCCTTTACGAGTGCATGCGCAACCGTGTCGATCCCGCCGATATGACCGTGGAACAGATCGACCGCATCGACGCTCTGTCGCCTGACCTTCGCGTCGAAATTGAAGCCACCGTCACTGAACCCGCCTGCACGGATGATTTCCAGCATGGCGAGCGTCAGCTCCTCCACCGAATTGGGGAACTGATCCGTATCCCAGCCATTCTGATGATCGCCACGATTGGCATCGATCGACCCAAAGATGCCAAGCGCCCGCGCCATGGCGATCTCATGTTCGAATGTGTGCCCCGACAGGGTGGCGTGGTTCGCCTCGATGTTGACGCGAACTTCGCCTTCCAGGCCAAAGCGCTTCAGGAAGCCGTAGACCGTTTGAGTATCAAAGTCATATTGATGCTTGGTTGGTTCATGCGGCTTCGGCTCGATGAGAATCGTTCCGGTAAAACCGATGCGATGCTTATGCTCGACGACGAGATTGAGGAACCGGCCGAAATTCTCCTGCTCGATCCCTATTTCAGTATTGAGGATAGTGTCATAGCCTTCACGACCGCCCCACAGCACATAATTTGCGCCGCCCAACCGGTGTGTCGCCTCCAGGGCGTCACGAACCTGGCTTGCCGCCCAAGCATAGACCTCCGGATCGGGATTGGTCGCAGCGCCAGCCATGTAGCGGGGATGGCTGAACAGGTTGGCCGTCCCCCACAGCAGCTTGCGCCCATGTTTGCCCTGCAGTTCCTCCAGATGATCAACCGCCTCGGCAAAGCTTTTGCGGAACGCGGCGATGGTGTCGGCATCGGCCATGACGTCAACGTCGTGGAAGCAGTAGAAGGGCACGTCCAGCTTCTCGACGAAGGACAGCGCAGCCTCCCGCTTCGCGCGGGCCGCCGACGCATCGTTAACGCCTGCATGCCAAGGGCGGCGGAAGGTGCCGGCGCCGAATACATCGCTTCCCGGCCAGCAGAAGCTATGCCAGAAGCAGACCGCAAAGCGCAGATGATCTTCCATGCGCTTGCCCAATATGACCTTGTCCTTGTCGTACCAGCGATAGGCAAGGTCATTGCCGCTTTCTGGCCCTTCGTAGCCGATGGTCGGGAATTCAGCGAAATAATTGGCGGTCACGGATCTCTCCTTAAAGGGATTTCAGGGCGGAATAGGCGGCGCGAAAACGGGCGAGCCGCGGCGTGAGACGATCGGCAAGAGCGCCGTCGGGCTCTATCACGTGGGAAATGGGCGGCCGGACGCAGGCTTCAGTTGCGCTCGCGCCAGTCACAGCCATGAGGGCGAGCTTCGCCGCGCCAAGAGCAGGGCCCACCTCCCCGCCTTCCAGATAGGCAAGACGCACGTTCAGTGCAGCAGCGATGATCGTGCCCCAATAACGGGATCGCGCACCTCCGCCAATCACCGAAAGCTCTTCAATTTCCGTGCCCGCGTCGCGCAGCACGGCGATGCCATCGGCATGGGCGAAGGCGACACCTTCGAGCACGGCCGCAGCCACACGCCCCCGGCCCGTGTCATTGTCGATGCCCAGCACAGCGGCTCGGATATGCGCGTCATTGTGCGGCGTGCGCTCACCGGAAAGATAGGGAAGGAATATTTCAGGTCCCGTTCCCGCACCTGCCGCTTCGGCAAGAGCAAAGAAGTCCGCCGGGTCATCGGCTCCGGTAGCCTTGATACCCCAGTCAATACAGCAGGCCGCCGAGAGATGAACGCTCATCTGGTGCCACATGTCGGGAAGGCAGTGGCAAAAGGCGTGAACGGCCCGTTCAGGGTTGGGACGGAAAGCCCCGGTAGCCACGAAGATAACGCCAGACGTGCCGAGCGACAGCAGCGCATCGCCTTCATTGACGACGCCAATGCCGACAGCGCCCGCAGCGTTATCACCGCCGCCAGCAGCCACCGGCACCCTCGCCATGCCCCATTGCGCCGCGACCTCGGGCCGCAACATGCCCGTAATGGCATTGCCCTCGAACAGCGGAGCCATGTGATTACTCGAAAGGCCCGTGGCAGCAAGCATGACCTCGCTCCAGTCCCGCGCCGCTACATCGAGCCACAATGTTCCGGCGCTATCGGATAGATCAGACCCTATGTCGCCGGTCATGCAAAGGCGCACATAATCCTTGGGCAGCAAAATCTTCTCGACCCGCGCAAAGATCTCAGGTTCATGCTCCCTCACCCACAGCAATTTGGGTGCGGTGAACCCAGGCATGGCAAGATTGCCCGTGATGGAGCGCGACTCAGGAGCCCGTTGCTCAAGTTGGCGGCATGACTCTGAACTACGCCCGTCATTCCAAAGAATGGCTGGCCGTAGCGGACGATGATCTGCACCAAGCAGCGTGGCGCCATGCATCTGTCCGGCGAGGCCGACCCCCTGCACCCTAGCCCGGAGCTCTCCAGGCAGCGCAAGAACGGCGACGTCGGTCGCCTGCCACCAATGATCAGGATCCTGTTCTGACCAGGACGCGCAAGGTCGCGAAACTCCGAGCGGGGCGGTTCCGGCAGCCAAGACCGAGCCGCTCTCAGCTACGATGACCGCTTTAATTCCGGACGTTCCAATATCTATGCCGAGATACATCCAACTTCATCCTCTCGCCTTCACGGTAGCGCTACCATCACCTATTGCGCAAGAGGCTTGCTCAACCTCCCCTGTGCGAATAGGCGGTGAGGACGGGGGAAGAGACCATGGTTGCCAGAAGAAGTTTGCGCAGGAGAAATGAAGGGCCGACCGTTGCCGATGTGGCGCTGGCCGCGGGCGTGTCGCCGATGACGGTCTCGCGCGTCATCAACCGGGATCAGCGCGTGAAGGAGACAACGCGCAAGAAGGTCGAGGAAACCATCGCGGCCCTTGGCTATGTACCAAATGCCGCCGCCCGATCCCTTGCTGGCGGGAAGCAATGCCGCATCGTCCTGCTTTATGGCAATCCCAGCGCGGCTTATCTAAGCGAATTTCTTCTCGGCAGCCTCCGTTCGGCGCGCGAGAACGAAGCAGAATTGATCGTCGCCGAGCATGATCCGGAGGAAGGACCCACGACTTTGGCTGCGCGGCTGGCCGCGCAGCGCGTCGATGCGATCCTGTTGCCCCCGCCCCTTTGCGATGACAGCGATTTGCGTAGTGCCTTGCAGAAAACGGGCCTTGCAGTGGCTCAAGTGGCATCAGGGCGCCCGGCGCCTTCCTCTCACGCCGTTCTGATAGATGATGAGGAAGCTGCTTTTGCTATGACGCAGCATATTCTTGCCTCCGGTCACCGACGAATAGGCTTTGCTGCAGGCGATCCGAATCAGACGGCGAGCCACCTTCGGCGGCAAGGCTATGAGCGGGCCTTGCGTTTGGCTGGCATCGAGCCGGAAGAGGAACTAATCGCGCTCGGTAATTTCACTTACCGCGGTGGCCTAATGGCCGCAGCATCCCTGCTCGACGCCTCATCACCACCTACCGCCATTTTCGCCGCCAATGACGACATGGCGGCGGGCATTATCAGCGCCGCGCATCAACGTGGATTGGACGTTCCGCGTGATCTAACGGTGTGCGGCTTCGACGATACTGCCATAGCGACGACCATTTGGCCGGAGCTGACCACGGTCCGGCAACCGATTTCGGAAATGGCGAGCCTCGCTATTGAGATACTGGCCCGCGCCGTCAGGTCCAGGCAGGCTCTCGCAAACTCTCCGCCAGAACATGTGAAACTGAGTTTCCAGCTTATCGTACGAGGATCTGACGCAGCACCAATTGGAGAGACTTGACGGAAGCGACAAGTTCGTCATGGTAGCGCTCACAATAAGGAGGGGTTCAGCTATGCATCGGGCTGCGCAGGAGCGCGTCAATCTGGCACTGATCGGTCGTCTCGTCGCTGTAGCCACGATCGGCGGCTTCATGTTCGGTTACGATTCCGGAGCCATCAACGGCACGCAGGAAGGGCTGCGGCACACATTCGGTCTCAATGAGGCCCAGCTCGGACTGACCGTGAGCGCGCTGCTTCCCGGATGTGCGCTGGGGGCATTCCTCGCCGGCCGCTTCGCGGACATTTGGGGACGCCGCACGGTGATGATTGTGGCGGCGATCCTGTTCATCGTCAGCGCGGCTGCTTCGGGGGGCGCGTTCAGCGCCACAGTCTTGGGGATTGCGCGCTTTTTCGCCGGCATGGCGGTTGGTGCCGCGAGCGTCCTTTCACCAGCCTATATCAGCGAGGTGACTCCCGCGCATATCCGTGGAAGGCTATCGAGCATTCAGCAAGTGATGATCATATCGGGTCTGACGGGAGCATTTTTTGCCAACTACTATCTCGCAAACATAGCTGGGTCGTCACTCGGCACAGCGTGGGCCGGCCAGCCAGCCTGGCGATGGATGTTCTGGGTTCAGGCGCTTCCCGCCCTCTTGTTCCTGGTCGCCTTGTTCGGAATTCCAGAGAGCCCGCGGTTCCTGATTGCCAAAGGACGGCTGCAGCAAGCAAGACTGGTGCTCGACCGCCTTCTTGGACCGCAGGCGGCTGCTGCCAAGATGGATGAAATCGGCGCGTCGCTTTCCCATGACCACCAGCCAAGTCTCGCTGATATCCGGAAGCCAGGCGGCGGTTGGCGGAAGATTGTCTGGGTTGGCATTGGCCTTGCCGTGTTCCAGCAACTCGTGGGTATCAACGTCGTCTTCTACTATGGCGCAGTGCTGTGGCAGGCGGTGGGTTTTACAGAAAGCGACGCTCTGAAGATCAACATCGTTTCAGGCGCCGTATCGATCTTGGCCTGCCTGGTTTCGATCCTGCTCATCGACGGAATCGGACGCCGGCCACTGCTTCTGATCGGCTCCGCGGGTATGACGGTGACGCTTGGAACATTGGCATGGTGCTTCAGTAACGCAGCCATGGTCGATGGATCCCTTCGCCTGCCCGAGGGATTGGGGCTTGTCGCCCTCCTCGCCGCAAACATCTATGTCATATTCTTCAACCTGAGCTGGGGTCCGGTAATGTGGGTCATGCTCGGAGAAATGTTTCCGAACCAGATGCGCGGCTCGGCGCTTGCGGTGGCTGGCGCGGCACAGTGGCTCGCAAACTTCCTCGTAAGTTCAAGCTTTCCTTGGCTGGCGAAGAATATCGGTTTGCCCGTCACCTATGGCGCCTACACAGCCTTTGCCCTGCTTTCCCTGCTGTTCGTTCTGATGACGGTTCAGGAAACCAAGGGGTTGGAGTTGGAGGCCATGCAGGGCTGATTTACGAAGTGGCGCGGCACGTGCCGCTTGGGCTTGGCTGCCGTCGCGAACGCGCAAGTGCCCATCACTTCTCTCAGAATATAAGCGCTACTGCATATTAAAGACACAGCAGCCTACGACAGGCTGAGAGCGACATCATGTCAGTACGCCCCGGGCCGCCGTGCAGCTCGGCCCAGGGCGTAGCGCCGACGGAGCGAGAGGCTCTCGCTCTGCGGACACAATTCATGCCGACAGTGATCGAAGCGATTCGACGAACCCCAGCATACACAGTTCAGCAATTAAGTAAACGACATCGGAGCATTAGGGCAAGCTTAATGTATGTGCCGCAGGTGGCGCTCAGTCTGGCCCTGCCAAGGAACGCGCAGCCCTCCTTCCGGAGAAGATGCAATCTGCAACCGACAGACCGCTCACATATATGTTGGAGCAAATCCCGATCGCGTTCCGGCCAGCCGCATACAGTCCCGGGATCGGTTCACCCTCCCCGTTCAGGACCGCGCCGCTCGCCTCCTGCACCTTGAGCCCGCCGAGCGTCAAAACAGGCAGGAAACCCAGCTTTGCATCGATAGACATGTTGATGGCGTGGAATGGTGCTTTGAGGATCGGCACGACATCTTCCGCCCCCTTGCCGAACGGATCGGGCGCACTTGTTTCAGCCAGTCGGTTGTAGCCGATCACCGCTGCCTCAAGACCGCTCGCATCGATCCCGCACTTTCTGGCGAGACTCTTGATCGAGCGTGCCTTCTTAGACCCTAGGAGCATCGCCGCGAGCGCCGGATAGCGCTGAAACGCTAGGATCGATTTGCTCTTCGATTGAAGCTTGGCCTTTCGAAAGCCTTCGTCATCCAGGATGATCCAGCACACGCCTTCATGATCCTCGACCATCGGCGTCCCGATGGACGCGCCATAAAGCATCTCGTTCACATATCGATGCCCCTGCCGGTTGACGATCATCCCTTGCGCCCAAGCCATCGGCGGATTGATGAAACGCCAGGCGCTGACGTGGCTCAGGCGGGCAACGTTGCCACCCGCGCTCTGTCCCAATCGGATCCCGCTTCCATCATCCCCGGGGGTCCCCAGGGGCATCCCCTTCAGATATTTGGGCGCATATTGGGCAACCATGTTCCGGTTAAAAATGAACCCGCCCGCTGCAAGACATACACCGCGTCGGGCGCGGATCATGCGGGCGACGCCTGCCTGCCGCTCCAGTGCCCGCGCCTTGCCGAACAGGCGCGATGCTAGGCGAGAGATGATGGGAGCACCCGGCATAGAGGGCGGCAAACGCAGTATCATTGCCGTTGCGCGGCGCATCAAGGCGTCATAGCGCTTCCCCTCGATCGTATCGGCCGGCATCTGGACTGCGACGACGCCGATGACGCGCCCCCTGCCATCCATGACCAGTTGCCTCACTCTCGTCCAGGGCAGGCATTTCACGCCTGCGCGATCCGCTGACTGCCTCAGCGGATCATAGAGGCCTTTTCCATATCCCATCGGGGCGTCCAGCTTTTCGACCAGGGCGCGATGACCCCTTGCCGCAGGTTTCGCCACCGCCCTGTAATTGGGCGCGAGACTATTGTCCGAATGGTAGAGGGAGTAGTCGGTGTGCGGGTAGCTGGTCTTCTTCTTATAGACCCGCCCTGCAAAGCGGACCCCATGTCGGGCGAGCCAGCCAGCAGTTTCCGCGCTTTCCTCGCAGAAGCGCCGCAGCGTATCGTCACTAACCACGCCTTGCGTTTCCAGGCGAAGATAGTTGAACATGTCGTCTACGCTATCGTCGACGCCTGCTTCCAGCTGCGCTGGAGTGCCGCCGCCTCCGTAAAAGATGCCTCCATTGATGCGCGTGGCCCCTCCCCCGTCGGCACGATCGATGGTCATGACTGAAAGCCCCTCCTCCCGCGCCTGGATCGCTGCGGCAACGCCAGCGCCGCCATAGCCGACGATCACCACATCTTCCGCGCCGTCCCATGCGACGGCGGCGACATCCTCGATCACGAGCGGCGCTTCCACCTCGCTATTCCAATGAGGATCGCCGGGGCGAGGTTCGCTGTGCGGGCTGGTCATGAATGGTCTCCTGGATCCGCCGCACCCTATAAATGGACATTGATGTATATTTCAATTGGCATTCTCAGCAGACCGCCTTAAGCCGCGCCAACGCAGAACAGCGAAAGGAACGAAAGTGGCAGGAACTGGAAAGCTTGTCCTGGTGACGGGCGCGACAGGCAATATGGGCAGAGCGGTCGTCGATGAGCTGCTACAGATGCCCGGCGTGACGGTTCGCCTCCTCGTCCGCCCGGAAGAGAAATCTCATCCTGTCATTCGCCGCCTGCAAAAGCAGCATAGCGTGGATTATGCATGGGGCGACCTCACTGACGCCGCGTCGATCGATCGTGCAGTCGCGGGCGTAGACATCGTCCTGCATATGGGCGCGCTGGTATCGCCGCTCGCCGATGAACTTCCCCCGCTGTCGTCGAAAAGGTCAATGTCGGCGGCACGCAAAACGTCGTCAACGCCATCAAACGCCAGCCCAATTCTGCTCATGTCCGTCTGGTCTATATCGGCACCGTCGCGCAGACCGGCAGCCGCAATCCACCCATTCATTGGGGCCGGACGGGCGACCCCATCTGCATCGGCTATAATGGACATTATGCAGGGACAAAGGCGCGGGCGGAAGCAATCGTTGCCGAATCCGGGCTGAAACAGTGGGTGTCGATCCGCCAGACCGGCATGGCCCATTATGACATGTGGAAGACCCAGGGACCGATCATGTTTCACAATCCTCCAAACGGGGTGATGGAATGGTCAACCGTGGAGGATAGCGCGCGGCTGATGGCCGCCCTTTGCGGAGACGGCATACCGGAAGATTTCTGGCGTCACTTCTACAACATCGGCGGCGGAGAAGCGGCGCGGCTCGTCAATCATCAGTTGATGGTCAGGATGATGACCGCCATGGGCGTCAGCGACTTCCGCCGTGTCCTCGATCCCAAATGGCTGGCGACGCGCAACTTCCACGGGCAATGGTATCTCGATTCCGACCGGCTGCAGGAACTGGTGCCTTATCGCCGCTTCTCGATCGACGATTTCTTCGCCGAACTTTCGCGCCGCATTCCCTGGCCCCTGCGTACCATCATGCGGTTGTTCCCATTCCTCGCCCGCAAGCAGATCCGCAAAGTAGCCGAAGGCCCAGGGGGACCTGTCACCTGGCTACGCACCAATGATGTGGAACATATCAACGCCTATTTTGGGTCTCGGGAGGAATGGGAGCATATTCCCAGCAGCTGGGACGATTTCCCCCTCGCGCAGCCTTCGCGCGAACCCGTTGGGCTCGCCCATGGCTATGACGATGCGAAGCCGAAACGCGAGTGGACGACAGATGATCTGACCACAGCCGCCCAGTTCCGCGGCGGCAAATGTCATGCACCTGCTCTTGACGATCCGTTCAGGCCGGTGGAGTGGGAATGCAGTCTGGGCCATCAATTCTCGATGTCGCCCAATCTTTATCTGGCGGGTGGCCATTGGTGTCCCATCTGCCAGACCGACATCGCCAGCTATCCCAAGGTCGCAGCGTCAAATCCCTTTTTCGCGCAGGTGTGGCCGGGGCCATCCGCTCATACATCGGCAACCCCCACGCAGTCCTCGATCGACTGCAAAACCCCATGAGAAATCTTATCTTGCTTTGCGCTGCGCTCGCTGCATGCCGATTTGGCCGGACTGAAATAGAGGCTGGTTCTGCAGCGGCAACGGCGTTGCCATAGCAACCATCCCGCATCACAAGGTGATGATGGCACGCCGAACCACTAGCCCTGCGAAACTGACTTTAAAAAGGGGCCGCCCTACCTCGACAGAGATGGCCCTGATCGAGCAGGCGATCCTTTCGACAGCGAGAAGCATGTTTCTGGCCGATGGCTTCGACGGCGTGTCGATGGAAAAGATCGCGGCGGAGACCGGCATCACCCGCACAACACTTTACAGCCGTTATCCGACCAAATCCGACCTGTTCCGCTCAGTCGTCAGGGAGACTATCGCCCGCTGGTACGCGGCCTCCCGCGTCCAAACGACGGGTGACGTCAAAGACATAGGCGAGGTTCTGCGCCTGCGCGTAGCGGACATGGCTTCGCTGCTCGTCGATCCGCTGTTCCGCGGACTTCATGCACTGATCCTTCTGAACCGCCATCGCTTCCCCGACCTTGCACCCCTTATGCATGAACTCGGTTATTTGAACGCGGTTCGGCTGCTGACGCAAGACATCCGAGCCGCCGCGCAACGGGACGGCATCCCAGTTTCGCAGCCGGAAGCCGTGGCTGAACATATTCTGACCGCCGTACATGGCTGGTTCTTGCAATATGATCTGGTCCGCGAGCTCGCCGCAAAAGACATCGAAGCGCATGGGAGGAAGGTGGTCGATCTCATGCTCCTCGCCCGCGACCGCTGGTGATTCGCGGCGAACGCAGCTACGGCCAATAGGAGCGCGCGACGGGAGACCCCGCTCGCGCCTGTGATCACCGGCTCGCCTCCAGCCGCCCTGTGGCAGCCCATCCCGCCGCGACCGGTTTCAATTTTTTGAATGAAGGAGTGCCCGGATCGATCATTCCGTTCTGCGGCACATTCGCCACCGTTACCTTGAGCATGTTCGGGCCCGGGCGCAGCGCATCCGTGACATCGATGCGGAACGGAGCCGCGATGACGGGAGGAAAAGTGCGTCCGTTGATCGTCACCGTTGCCATGTCATGCACCTGCCCCAGATCCAGACTGACGCGAGTGCCTGGCTTGAGCCACGATGGATCGATGCTGATCAAACGACTGTAGATGGCTTCCCCAGAGAAGCCGGCCAGCTGAGGCACCTTGCTCCAGTCTTGCAGCGCGACCTTGCCGAAATCATGTGCGTAGGGCTTGCGGGCCACATGACCGGACACCGACAGTGCCCAGCCTTCGGCGGGCAAGGCTGCCGATCCCACTACATCTGAGGCCGCGACGGACTGCGCACGGGTTTTGGGATCAAGAATGAGAAGCACGCTCTCGCCAGCGGAAAGCGACAGAGGCACCTGGGTCATGTCTGCCGCAACAATGGCGGCCACGGGCTTTACGCTGCCGTCCATTGCGTCCCAGCGCGTGACGCCGCCCACACCCGGTAGGGACACCGTGAGACTCCGCGCAGCATCCGCCCGATTGTGAATGAAGGTGACCCGTTGCCCATCCACAATGCGCTGGACGAAAACAATATCAGAAGCATCGCCCTCGAAACGCAGATTGCCTGCGACGCCTGCTGCGCGGATCGCCTCTTGCAGCTCCGCTGCAGGGACGATCTTGGCGCCCGCCTTCGTCGCAGCAGCCACAGCTTTCTTCACGCGAGCATCGCGCGCCTTCGCGTCGGCCAGTCCTTCATCGCGGCGGGGTGCGTGATCGGTGAAGAAAACTGGCAGGCCCGCCTTGGCAAAGCCTGCTATCGCTTCCATCGTGTCGGCCCGAATGCCGTCGATCGGCGGCAGCACGAGTACGCCATATTCGTGCCCGCCCTTGGATATGAGCCGGCGCGACCCGACCCTCGCCTGCGCTATGGAGTCTGGATTGATCCGGTCGAAATCATATCCGGCGGCAAGAAACGCCTTCTCGCCGGCCTGCTTGCCCGCGCCCCCATCCTCGATACCGATATAATAGCCATAGCGGCCATAGAACCAGGCGACGGGAACGACAGACTTGCCCGCCTGCATGACGGCCTGCAACCGGCCCATATAGGCGGCAAGCGGCTTCATGGCGGGCCAGACCGGGTTGGTCTCATTTAGCGGACCGCTGAAGCCCAGGGAAAAAGGGCTTGGTTGGAAGGCGTGCCAGCCCGGCCAATCCTCGGCGTGGAAACGGTAGTTCATGCCGTGCAGGATCATGCTGTTGACCCCGCCGGCCATGATGAGGTCGATGCGCCGCCTCATCTCGGCCGGGGTCACGCTATAGGCCCGGTCGGGCCACACCAGGCTTTCGGCCGAGATGATGCGGCGTCCATAGAGGTTGGCCGCGGAACGGGCGAGGCGCATGAATAGCGGATCACCGCTGTGAACAAGATCCTCGGTTTCCGGTATGTCGGCAAGCCCATAGCCCCGAATGATATCGAATGCGCCGCCATGCGCCTGGAACTTGGCCTTCAGGCCGTGGGCATGGTTCCACGCCACGAAGGGTTCGATGAAGCCCGCAATCATCATGTCCGACACGGTATGGCGATAATCCGCCCTGACACGTTCTGCCAGGTCGCTGTTCGCCGCTTCGAAATAGGGCGGCGAATAATGCTCGTCCCATGCCTGCATCCAGCCCGGCTGCAGCACAAAGGGAAGATAAGGCGTCAGATCATATCCGCGCCGCTTCTTGAATTCCTCCAGCAGTTTGGGCCCCCACTGGATATCCTGCATCAATTCAAGGGAATCGACGAAGGTCGCACGCATGCCCGGCGGGTTCTTGCCCAGCGGATCACCGGTGCGCGCAGCATGTGCCGCAAATGCTGAAGGATCCGTGTGATCCAGGATCAGTTGCGGTCCCCGTCCGGCCGCGCCAAGCACACTCACGTCGGAAGCAAATTGCCGAAATACGAAGACCTGCCACTCACCAGCCGGCGGCGTCCAATCGAGCGTGCCGTCCTCCCGCAGCTTGTCAGTCAGGACAATGCGGCTGGCTGGATCGAGTGTCCCGGAGGTCAGCACATCACTCCAGGGAGAAATGGTCATCCCGTTCATGCCGCCGCGCTTCTTCAGGTCAGGCGCGCTGCCCTTCATCGCAACCACCGCAACGGTTCGTGCGCGAGCATCTAATCGCTTGCCCCAATCCGCATATTTGGGATCTTTTGTACGCGGATCGAAAAAGTTGAGGGCGCCAAGCCTCTTGGTCCGCTTCGGCAGTTCGACCTTGATCGGGCCGGAAGCGCCGCCCTTCACCGCGGTGTGCGCCATGGCCAACTCCGTGAACGCCTTTTCCGGCGGAATTGCTTCGCCGCCGCCGGACGGCCAGGCAGACCCCAAGGTATAGTCGAGACTGAGACCGGCGCTCTTCGCGGCATCCGCCGCCGCGCGCAGATGCGCGAAGAAGCCGGGTTCGGCATAGTCGTTGACCACCGCCCGCTCCTCAGGGGTCAACGTCACGAAGTTTGGCGAAAAGGATTGCACCTCGGCGCCGCCGAAGCCCGTCTCCTTCATCAGTTGGACCTCGCGGCGCAGTTCCGCATCAGTGACAGCGTCGCCGGGCCACCACCACCGCAGGCGGGGCTTGGCCTCCACTGGCGGCGACTTGAACGCGTCCGACAGGGGATCGGCCCATGCCTGCACGGTCAGAACGGACAAGGCCATTGCAGTGGCGGCCAGAAGCTTTGCCGTTTTCCTCTTGGCGAACATGATCTGATCTCTCTCTCAGCTATTAGCCAGGCGCCATTCCGGCGCAAAATATTCGGCTTAAAAAAATATCGGCGGTAGCCCGCATTCGGCTCGATCAACATTACGGCCGAAAGATTATCCTCCCCAGGATCAGACAGCCTCGATCAGCGCGACGCCCTCTGGCGGAAGATCCAGGGTGATTTCGCCACGGCCATTGAGCGTCCGCAGTTCAGGCGCAGCCAACTCCGCAGACTTGCGGATAGCGTCCATCTGCTCTCGCGTGGGATATTGCGGAGACCCCATGGCTCGCCAGGCAGGATAAGGGGAACCGCGCTCCTGATCGACATAGCTCACCTGTACCCGCTGCCCCGCTGGCGCGCCGCGCATCCTCACGAGCATCGTCTTACGCGCACCTGTCACCTTGCGCTCCCTGCTCGCACCAGGGATGCCTGGCGCCTGCTGCACGTCGGCAAGGTTCCAGACCAAAGCTGAAAACTTGCCGCCGCCCTTCGTCGAGGCCAAAGAGGGTCCCTTGCTCGCAAGTTTGCGATCACCCAACCGATTGAGCAACTTATACGTGTTGAACTCGGGTTTTGCGACACTGCCTCGGGCCAGCATGCCCCAGCCATTCTGCCCTTCCTTGAAGAGCCAGTTGGCGACCATATTCTCCTCATATTCGCCGCTGATCTGCCACTGACCCATGGCACGACAGTGAGGGAGGCTTTGCGTGATAGCGTGCGCGATCATGGCCGGGCTGTCGGATGACCATTCGTTCAGCCACAATTCGGTTCCTTTGAACTTGGTGGCATCGATTTGTCTGCGGGCGAGCGCCACTCCGGCAGGGACGACGTCATACTCCTTGTACTTCGCTGCCTTGCCAAAGATCATCGCCTGATCATCGCCGGGGTAAATGTGGGTCGATACGAAATCGACCGGAGTGCCCGTCTTCTCACAATAGTCCAAAAACTGTGGGATCCACTGGATAGCGGAGGTCGCAGGGCCGCCGATCCTGAGCGACGGGTCAACGGCCTTCACGGCGCGGGCGCTCGCCTTGTAGAGCGCGAAATATTCCTCCTGGGTTCCGGTCCAGAACCATGATTTCAGGTTCGGTTCGTTCCATGCCTCGAAATACCATTGCCGTACCTCCGAGGCGCCATAGCGCTGGACCAAATGGCGCACGAATTTCTCGACCAGTTCTGACCATTTGTCCGGTGACGTCGGCGGGGTGACATTGGCCTTGTAGAAACCAAATTCCTTGGCCCCGCTCGCCAGTGCGCGCGGCATGAAACTCAATTCCACGAATGGCTGGACGCCGCGGTCCAGCAATCCGTCATAAACGGCGTTGACGTTCTGGAAATTGCCGTTCGCGCCGACGCCCATTTCATCGTTGAAGATTCCGTGAAAACGCACGCGCTTCAGACCTGCCTCGTTCCTGAAACGTTCCAGATCCTTGCGCCAGGGCTCCCGCATCGTGATTGCGGCGCGGTCCGATCCCATGACGCGTGACCAGATATGGTCCAGCTTGCCGGTTTCCCGCCGAAGATCGATTTCGACCACATCGCTCGCACCTTCCGCCCATGCTGGTGAAGCCAGCGCTGCGGCGCCAAGCACGCCGCTCAGGGCGGTGAACTGGCGACGTGTCCAGACAGGCGTCTCTTCCATAGGTCTTTTATCCTGCATTTCTGACAAACATAATGAATCTCGAGCGGCGCGCAGACCCGCTCATCGTGAACAGACCGGCCTCCCGCCCCGGGTGATGCCGTTTTCGTTCACAGCATCAATGGTGACGCAGTACCCAGTCCCGATGTTGAGGCTCGCTACTTCGATAGAAGTCTCTCCATCATAAACCTGGTAATTCTGGTTCAGAAGGCCGGGGCGAACACCCATGCGCACGACGTAGAACTCGGCCCCGCGAGCCGCTGTCCATCTGATCACCGACTTGCGGCCGTCGTCACTGTCGCGTTGGAACCACGCCTGCCGCACCTTGGCGGACTTTACCCCTCCACCATTGCCGAAGACGCGCAGATCCGAGAGTGAGAACTTACCACTCTCTGGAGAATGGATGTTGCGAAGCCGAACGTAGCGAGCACGCTCTGGCTTGGGCAGAACCTCATAATCATGAGGGGCATCGGTGCCTATGCGCGAGCGATCGACAGCGGCTTTCCATATCCGGCCATCCAGCGACAGTTCGAGGACATACTTATAGACGTCCGCGCTGATCCCGAGCGCCTTGGCATCCTGATCGGCGAAGTTGATCTGCACCGCCTCGATGCGCTTGGGGGCGCCAAGATCCACCTGGAACCATTCACCTGTCGCGCCGGTCTTGGCCGACCACCAGCTCCGCACGTCCTCGTCCACCGCATCCTTGGCGGAGAAGCCGTCCAGCGTCGAAGAGGCGCTCACGCCTTTCCGGCGCGAGAGGAGCATCCATTCTGTAAGCTTGCGCTTCCCTCCGATGTAGCGGGGATAATCGCTCAGATAGGTGTCGGCGATTACTTCACCCGACTTCGAGAAGCTCGTCGGAAATAAGCCAAGCCGACGTTCGAAAATGTGCCGTTGAGAAATCGTCATCGTCCCCACGTGCCACCACTGACCATCCTTCCCCTGGAAGGTCGATCCATGGCCTGCTCCGGCGATAAAACCGCTGGGCTTGAACGCAAAAGGACTATAATCCTGATAGACGAACGGCCCCATGGGTTTGCCCGCCACCAGGACCCCATTGGCATAGGTTTTGAATTCCGTACCAGGCGCTGAATATTCAAGATAATATCGGCCCTTGCGCTTCGTCATCCAAGAGCCCTCGACGAAAGTCATGCCCTTCAACTTGTCATTCCTGTCTCCAGGAACTTCCCAGCCGCGCTCGTCTGGATTGCGCGACTGGGCGATGTCCACCTTCGCAATCGGCTGAAATGTCTTGGGATCAAGCTCCTCGACGTGGAGCGGCCCCTTGGATGCGAGCCCATGGTAAAGATAGAGCCGCCCATCATCGTCCAGGAACAGGGCAGGATCCTGATAGCCAGCATCGAGGTATGCCGCCACGCGCCAGGTCCCCTTCATTGGATCGTCTGTCACCCAGATGTGCCGGGTATCTTCGCTGGTAGCGAGATACATCTTGTCGTTCATGACCGCGACGGTCGGAGCGAACTTATCGACCGCGTATCCGGTCGGCTCGACGAACTCCCATCGCAGAAGGTCCCTCGAATGCCAGTAGCCGCTCGAGTGCGAAGCAAAAAGCCAATAGCGGCCCTTGAACAGGACAATCGTGGGATCTGCAGCTTCCCGGAAGGACTCCTTGGGCCGCGGCTGAAGCGGACGAAAGGGAGAAGGCTCCTGGTAGCGGTAGGGTAGATCAACCGGGTTCGCATAAGTCGCAAATCGGTCAGCGGTAGCCGCTTGCAGCGGGTGCATGGAAGACATCGCGCCAGTGGCCATCAGGCAGGCGACCCGAGACACCCCCGGTCGAACGCTGGAATAGGGACCTAAAATCGTTCTGACGACGTCATTTGCCATGTTCTTGCAGACCCCCTCAAATTTTCGACGACTTAATTGTGATTAGAAACAGTGTAAATTTTGCCATGTATTGCGCACCGCTAAGGCCGGTGGGGAAATACCCTGCGACAGCGGCCTATTCAGTACGTCGAGAGCTTCACGCGAAGTAGCGCAGGCTGCTCGTTGAAGTTAAACCCATAGGAGATTTGATCACCATTCCAGCGGCGGCTTGCTTGCCAGTGGCCATCGATGAACGTCCCCTCCTCCGCGCTCATAATCTGCCCGTTCACGGCCGGATCGACGGGCGTGAACTGAAAGCGGCTATATTGCCCGGCAACCAGAAATTCATTAGGTCCCAGTTGGGCAACAACACCACCCCCAACGGGCTCCTTCGCCCATGGCGGCGGCTCCTGGTTGGGCCAGGGGATGTCGAAGCTGTTGCGGCCATAGGCGACGGAGATCTTCCAGCTGCCCATGGACGTAGAGTCCTCACCCGCGCTGTTCTTGGCGGTGCCCCAGGTCGAATGCTTGCTGGCGATCGCAGCCCAGTCGCTCGCGATAGGCCGGAACAGGCGGTAAGGAGCGGCGAATGCCTCGATTGTGGCAGCGTCCAACTTTCGCGCGCCGAGCGGGTAGTTGGAGTAGTTGGTGCTATCCATGCCAAATGGCGCCCAGCCGATAGCCCCGCGGCCCAGCGCCGCCCAAAAGAAACGAGCAGCCCAGACCGCGTTGCTCGTCTCGGGGACAAACAGCGCATTGTCTGGCCGCGCATAGCGATCGAGCAAGCCAAGATAGGTTTTTTCGAGCGGCAGGTAGAGGTCAGGACCGATGAGATCCAGCGCAGGCGCAGCCGTCTTCCAGATTGGCAGCACATTCCAATTGGGGCCGCCGCTCGCAACCTGGGCGGCCATGGCAGTGCCCGTCGCGTCGAAGACCGCGGCGTTAGTGTACAGGGGCAAGTTCTTCTCAGCCTTGCCAGCGGCAGCCACTTCCTGCACGAACCGCGCATAGGTCCAGGCGGCAAATGCCTGGTCCGCCTCCTTACCGAACACCTCCGCCCATATCCCCGCCTGCTTTCCTGATGCGCGGCGAATGTCTTCGGGCACCTGCTGGGCGAAAAGCTGCTCGGCTGCAGGCGAATAATCGCGGGCGACGCCGTGGCTACCGATCTCATTTTCGACCTGGACCATGATGACCGTGTGCTTGCGATCGACCTCGCGCAAATGCCGCATCAGCGCCACAAAAGCCTTCCGGTCAGCAGCGAGCGTTGCCTCGCCCAGCGGGGAAAGCGTGTTTGTGGGGCGGCCGTCCCGCTTCTGCAGACGGGGGAAGCGCTTCGTGTCGGCCTTCACCCATTCCGGCGTGTAGGTTGACTCTCCGTTTTTCCAGCTCCCGAACCAAAGCAGCACGACACGCATGTTATTTTTGCGCGCCTGGGCCAGCAGCGTGTCCACCCAGCTATAGTCGAACCTGCCCTCTATAGGCTCAAACTGTTCCCACGCGACGGGCACTTCGATCGTATTGATACTGAGCGCCCTCATCACCGGCCAAACCTTGGGGAGTTCCGAGGGGTAGTTGCTCGAATTGTGCACCTGGGCGCCGAGCATAAGATAGGGCTTGCCGTCCACCAGCAAGGCATGACGCCCGTCTTCCGAGCGCAGGCGTGGTAACTCACCCGCCAGGGCCTGCCCAGCCAGCCCTACGCCGCACAGCATGAGCGTCAGGAAACGAACAGAGTGAGCCACATGATCTCCATCTCTCAATATTGCAATCTCAGGAAGGCGCGCAGCCAGAACTTGCACCGCTTTAGCGCCGTTTCAGCTTGGCGTTTCCTTGAACCGAGGCAGAACGTTTACAGTGAGGAAACCCCGACGCCATGCCTGCACGTGCCCCTTAGCCCACTAGACAGCGCATATACGCATTTTGGCATAAAGTAAACATTATCGTTGCATTTTTATGATGACTTTCCTCCTCGAGGTTTCCTGTTCGCTCCTGAGCGTCGTAGATTCTTGGCCTCACTGAGCGTGACTCGCAGGTCCGCGGTCGATGACCACCCCTTCTATTTGGCGCTCGTCGCCATTAACGCCGCGACATCGCCAGCGCTCTCAGCCTCTAGTCCGCTGTTGCTAGAAGAGGTCGTTCAAAGAAGAGGCATCAAATCCTTCATCTCTGAAGCGCAGTCGCATTCTCGAAGGGTGACGGTCCGCCATGACGAGGACAGCATCATGACAGAGACGGCACGTTTGAACTGGTCCGAAGTCGCTCCCGAAGGCGCCAAAGCGCTCTTTGGGGTCCATCATTACGTGACAAAGAAGACGGATCTTTCCGACGAGTTGATCCACCTGGTCTTCCTTCGAGTATCGCAGATCAACGGCTGCGCCATTGCATCGACATGCATACCCGCGATCAGTTCAGGACCATGCCGGTTGACAAGGTTGCGCTGGTAGCCGTCTGAGCGGAGGTGACGCACCTGTTTCCCGATCGAGATCGCGCGGCGCATGCCCGGGCCGAGGAAGTGACGAACGTCAGCACCACCCACGGCTCCGACAATGCCTATGAGGCCGCGGCCTTTGCACCGAAGGACCTGGTCCATCTAACGCTGGTCATCGCGGCGATGAACGCATTCAATCGATTAGGCCCGCAATTCCGCCTCCCCGTTGCAGCAGCGCCATGAATGCACAGAGGCGGGCGCATATCCTTGCTCCCGCCCCTGACAGCAGGCGACCACATTCGGTCGTAGAAATTGCTTCGAGGAATGTCGGGTCATGACGAAAACTGTCGATCAGCCTGCACGGTCGTCGGTGTGACGATGAGCTGCCACATATCGGACCGGACGGACGCCACGATTGGCTAGAACATCGCGTTAGGCTGCATCACAGCGGGTCCTGTCCCTGAGCGGGGATGATCGTGCCGTGCCTGTATTCTATCAAGTATCCGATCCCGGCCAGGGGTTGGGATCAAACATCTCCGTGCGCGGTGGCGCCCTCAATCGGTTTGTAGTGCCTTAACGCCACAAAGACGGTGATGCCTACTAACCCGAAGGCGAGCGCACCGGTCAGGAGAACGGTGGAGTGGGCGCTGGAGAATGCCGCGCTGATCGCCCCTTTTAGCACATTGTCGTCCAGTCCAATGCTTCGAGCCGCGGCGATCGTCTCTCCTACCGAGCGGGCCGCGCTGGATGGCAGATGTCCGACGAGGTGGTCGGGCAATCGGAGCGAATTCGCGTAACTGGAAGACAGCAGCACGCCGAAAAGCGTGATGCCCAGGCCAGCGCCGAGCTCGTAGCCGGTGCCTTCAAGAGAACCTGCAACGCCAGCTTTCTCAGGCCTCACGCTGCTCATTATCGCCAAACTGGATGCTGTAAGGCCTATGCCCAAGGTCAAGCCGAGGAAGAACAGTAGCGCAACCACACCAGCTCCCGCTGCGCCGAAGTCGCTTACTCCGAGCCCTGCAAGACTCGCGGAGGAAATAAACAGAGAGAACGCCGCCACTTGGCGCAGGCCGAAGATGCCGACCAGATACCCGACGACCGGACCGCCAATGGCCGACGCGAGGATCAGCGGCAGCAGGAACAGTCCGGCCTGCAGCGGAGTAAGGCCAACTATGAACTGCAGTTCCTGCGCGATTGTCATTTCGATGCCGGCAAGCGATCCGGACACGACCATTGCAGTAACCACCCCCATACTGACTGCGGGAGTGGAGAAAAGCTGCAGATCCAGCATAGGATTGCGGCTGCACAGTTGCAGGCGCACGAACCAGCCCAGAAGCCCAAGCCCCGTTCCGGCAGCCAGCCAGCTCGGGCCTGGGCGGCTGTCCACGTTGAAGCCTGACTTAATCGCAAAGATCGTGCTGATAAGTCCGAGAAGGAAGACCAGTGCCTGCCCTAGCTGCCACTTCCCCTGAACTTCCAGTGTGTGGCTGGGCAGGGTGACGTAGGCTAGCAACCATACCGCAAGTATGACAGGAACGTTGATCAGGAAAACTGCTCCCCACCAGAAATGCTCAAGCAGCAGACCGCCAGCAAGAGGACCGAGAGCGGCACCGGCAGACGCCACGGTGCTCCAGAGACCCAGTGCGAGTCCCATTTCCTCGGGACTGTCGAACGTCTGCCGGATGATCGCGAGCACGTTGGGCAGCACCATTGCGCCGCCGACCGCCAACAATGCACGCGCGCCGATCAAGACCTCTGCAATCGAAGCGTACGCCGCGATCACGGATGCCATGAGAAACGCGGCCAGACCGCTCAACAACAGGCGACGATGTCCAACGCGGTCGGCCAGAGCGCCCATCGGCACAAGAAGTCCCGCCATGATCAGCGGATAGATATCAATGATCCACAAAATCTGACTACCGCTGGCATTAAGCGCTAGCGTCATCGGGGGAACCGCGATGTGCAGGATCGTCATGTTGATGGCTATCGGGAGGAAGGCCAACAGAACGGCTGCAAGGATGAGCCACCGGCTGAATTGAGTAGTCATGACGTTGAAGATGTACCTAATTCACTTGGAGGTCTCGGGAAGGTGACTGCATCTGGTGATCCCGCTCGTCACCGCGTCGACAAATAGACAACGACAGCTGCGCAATATCGCGCGCGTCTGTCGCACCGTAGAGAACAACATCTGGGATAGGAAACACTTCGCCGAAGGCAGACATGCGCCATATTCGTGCGACGATTCGTCTTCGTACTGAAGCGATCTTTTGCACGTCGTTCGGCACAGACGCGATAGCCATTCGATCATTCGCAACGTGTGCGCAGTTGCAGGCCTACACAATCGAAGCATTCTGTCGTCATCTGTCATCTCTTCCGTCCCATCGCGGGTGGCGGCGACTAGGGCTGTGCATGTTATAGGTTTACGAACTACGCAGTCTGACGGAGATTCAGCTATGAACTGGATCGCCATAGGCTACGGCTCACGAGCGACATCGTTGATCTCAAAGAAATCAGGCGCATTGAGCATCTCGCCATTGGCGAAGCGACCGGCGCTCGGATTCGTCGCTAGCCATGTGATTGTCTGAGCAGTTTCCTCGGGGCGGCGAGCAGGATGTCCTTCACCGATCGTGGCGGCTGCTTCACTGCCCCAGCGCGCCTCCATGCTGTCGGTGAAGGTGAATTGCGGCTCGACAAGAAAGGCGAAAATTCCGTCTGGCCCGTGCTCGTAATTTATAAAGCCGGGAATGCGGTTCAGTGCCGCCTTGCTCGCGCTGTAGAGCAATCCTGCGCCAACCGGGGGCGGCATCACCGCGGCGCCGCTGGTGACGAAGACGATGCGGCCACCGCCATTGCGCGCCATGTGCACGATTGCCTGCCGGCTGATATACATTTGATTGACGACGCTGCCGGTAAAATTATCCTCTGCCTGCTGCATCGTAAAGTCCGCAAGCCGGTCCATGATGCCCGGCCCTTGATAAATCGCGTTGTTAACGAGCACATCAAGACGCCCGAACTGTGCGATTGTCGCGTCAAGCGCAGCATCGATTGAGGCGCGATCAAGCAAGTCGAGCTTGACGCCAAGCGCCACACCTCCTGCGGCTTCAATCGCTGCAACGGTCTCCTCAATGCTGCCTGGAACGAACTCGCCATCGCCGACCGACCCCTGCCCCGCTTGCAGAGTGCGGCCGGTCACAACGACGGAAAAGCCGTGAGCGGCCAATGCCAGCGCCGTAACCTTACCAATGCCCCGCGTGGCTCCTGTAACCAGTGCGACCTTTTTCATCGATTCTCCTGTATCTACGGTGCGTTTGGCATCGTGAGCCAACAATTTTCAAAAATGTGCGCTCATGCGTCCGGCAACTCAGGTGCCCAGGCGACGCCGTTGATATGGCCCCCGCCATCGACGAACAGCGTGTTCCCAGTGAGGTACCGAGCATCTTCGCTGGCTAGGAACAGGGCAACGCCGCCGATATCGGCTTCCGGATCGCCCATGCGGCCCATGGGATTGGCAGCGGCCGCCGATGATGCGGCGGCAGGTTGCAGTTGCTCGAACTCGCGGAATGACGCCGAAGCTGCTGCAGGGCAAATGATGTTCGCGCAAATACCGAAGCCAGCCCATTCACGTGCCACTGTTCGCGTCAGCGTCCGAAGCGCTTCCTTTCCCACATTGTAGTCGACCGTGCCGACATGCGCGTTGACGCCATTGAGCGAACATATGTTGATGATCCGGCCCCAGCCTTTGGCCTTCATATGCGGAAAGGCTCTATCCATCGCCCATTTTGGGCCAAAAAGGTTGATCGCGAAAGATCCATGAAAATGGATGTCGGACATTGCTTCCGCGCGCGAGAATGTCCCACCACTATAAGCATTGTTCACCAGGATATCCACGCTGTCAAAGCGGTTGACAGCGGCGTCGACCGCCGCTTCCATCTGGCTGCGATCTGTGACGTCGGTGCGGATGAAATCAGCTTGGCCTCCGCCCGCGCGAATAGCTGCAGATGCAGCCAAGCCCTTCTCTTCGCTGAACTCCGCGATGATCACCGATGCGCCGGCACGGGCAAGGCGCTTTGCAATACCCAGTCCGATGCCATCTCCCCCGCCGGTGACGATTGCTGCTCTGCCTTCAAGTCGTACATCCACCATCAATCTGTCTCCATAGTAAGGCGTGGCGATCTCCCCGTCACATTCGCAGCAACGCACATTCCGCAGCAGCTTGGCGCACGGTGTAAATTCTCCCAACGGGAGGATCTAAATTACTCCAGACTGGCTTGCAGGCTCAACCAATCAAAGTGAACGGTTATCTTTAAATCGTGCGTGCAGCCCCGCCTTTATCGAATGTGGTCAAGGCTCGTCGCTGCGCATGCTAACGATGGCACAACTGCCTGCCCGATTTGGTGGACTGCTGCGCACGGTATTCAGCCAGGTTCAGCAACGGCATCGGTCTGCGCCATTTCCGGGATTTCGCGAGGCCAGCGGCCAAGTGCAACCTCGGGCGGCACGATATCGCTAAACTGGTCCCTTTTCCGAGGGTCCGTGTAAAAACCCAGAGAGTAGTTACCGAATGAATATCCTAATAGATCCGTCAGTTCTTGGTCGAAATCTTTCGCAATTTCGGGCGGACACGAGAGATACTGATTTTCCTCCTGCCGCAACCAGCCGAGCGTATACGTAACGTTCAACGCCTTTCGAGGGCCCTTGCTGCGATTTTCACCGCCGCCATGGATGACGGTGCCGTTATACAGCAGGACCGACCCCGCCTTCATCACGGCCGGGATTGCCTCGTCGCGGCGAGCCTGGCGGCTGAAAGGCCATTTATGGCTTCCCGGCACGATGTTGGTGGCGCCATTTTCAGCAGTGAAATCTTCCACCGCCCAAATTCCATTGCATTGCGGCTCGATACCTTCTGGAATCACACCGCCGCTGTCGTCGCCCCCCCATACAAAGCGGTCGCGGTGAAGTGGCTGCGCGCCCTGTCCGGGCATGATAGTGATGAGCTGCGTGATGTTGAGCTGGATCTTCGAGCAATAAGGGCGGAGCGTGGCGTTCGCTGCGCCGACGATCAGGGGATTGATGGCGATCTTGCGCACTGACGCACAGCGCGCGATCAAAGCGCCCGTCCGCTTGGTCTTGCGACCGGACCAGTCATCCAGGCCATCGGCCGTCTGCTCGATCCAGGGCGCCGTTTCTTCCTGCAATTCCTTCAGATCTTCAGGAGAAAGCACATCGCGGATGATGCAGGCGCCGTCCCGCTCCATTGCGGCGACTATTTCTTCGACGGTGCAATCGCGATCCAAGGTTTGAAGGCCCATGACATTCCTTTCTGTCGCAGTCGCCCACCTGGCGACCAGCTATCGATGACAATCCTGACTCTTCTTATCGCCAATAGATGACGGTCGTCAACATTCTAAATTGGTGCAGAAATGACGGGCGCGCTATCCACCTGACGCGCTATTTTTCTCACAAAAGAGAACCGGAAATGCGAAACCGTTGACGATCGTCAACTTATGGTCCAGCTTTATCATCGCCAGCTGATCGACTCGGGCTTGCTGCTACTTTGCCATGCGCGCTGGGACGATCGCCGCTTCATCTAATCGAGGAGGGACCGATGACCACTGATCTTGCCGACCAATTCCGCCCCGTTGCGCCGCCTTACGTCGTTGAAAACGCCTATACCGACGATCAGTATAATCGCCTTATCCATGTCGTGCGTGACCATGGGCCTTGGCCGCTCATCCTTGCTGAAAACTTCAAGTCTCCCGAAGAAGTGATCGCGACGACTGGCGGCGCTATCCCTGAAGGCGTGACGCTGACCTGGGACATGATCCTAAATGGAACATTCAGGGGATATTTTGCGCGGGGGGGCGTCTGCTTTTATCCTGAAGTCGAAGATTGCTATTATAATTCTAAGTTTCTCGACATGGTGCGCAAATATTGGGGGGCGCAATATGCGGAACCCGAAACCTTCTTGTTCAACCTGCAAGGTCCGACGCCGATCGGCGGCCCGCCGCATCTCGACGGCACCGTTTTCCGCGGCATGACGATGGAAAATACGCCCCTTTGGCTGCTGCTCATCATGGCCAAGTCAGGGCTGTTCCGCCGTTGGCAGAGCAAAAAGGCTCAGGTTACCGGCTGGTACTATAAGGGCAAGATTGGGGGCGGGTTCAACTATTGGCCGGACGGTCCGCGGGGCGAGCCCCGGCAGGTTACCGCGCCGATGTGGGGCCGCGCCGTTGTCGCTGAAAACGAGATGATGTTCCACCATGCTCAGGCGACTGGCCCTGTGGATATGCGCCGTCCCACAGGCCTCGACATTTCCAGCAAGATCGGCGTCGACCCGACGGTTGAAGGCGGTTGGCGGATCGAAACCTTTGGCGAGGTCACGCAGCAGATCCCGCCGCAGGAAATCCGCCTGCTCGTCCACTGGGGCGCGCGCGTGTTCATGGACATGGCGGACCTGAAGCGGACGTTCGACCATACCGACGACATCACGCACGAGCAGGCGCTGAACATGCTGCTGGATGACCTGCGCAAGCGGAAGGTGCCGTTCGAAATGCCAACCGATCCCATCAACGATCGGGCGTTCATCGGCATGCTCAGCCAGGCCTATGCGGTCGACGGGCCGACCAATGTCCCGGCTGATGTAAATGAAGTTCTGGCCGCCGAGGGCGACTGAGGAAAATCAAAGCGGGAATGGCTGGCGGATCGATCATCGACCGCCAGTCCTAGCATAAATCGCGGACACGTCGTCCGGGGGCATGCCTCATCATGTTCAATAGACACCGGCCAGTCGAGCCGATGCTTTCCTTTTTCACAAAGGGTTAAGTCATAAACCAAGGGGGATTTTTGCGATGCTACGATCCGTGCAGAATGGTGTTCTTCTTTCCACTTCCGCGATGGCGGCGATCTGGATTGGCGGTCCGGCCCAAGCTCAACTTTCGCCATCATCTGCCGCCGATGCCGCCGCGCCATCACCGGCCAACGAAATCGTCGTGACCGCGCAGCGTCGCAATGAACGGGCGCAGGACGTCCCGATCTCCATCACCGCCTTCTCTCCCGAGCGACTCCAGCAGCAGGGAGTTACGCAGGCGCAAGATCTTCAAGCAACCGTGCCGTCGCTGGTCGTCGGCAATAACGGCAATCCGTCACGCGAAGCGCAAAGCTTCACGATCCGCGGTCAGGGCGCGACGTTCCAGGCATCCCCCGGCGTCGTCGTCTATCTGAACGAAGTGCCGCTCCCAGCCCCGATTTCGCTCCCGCAACAAGGCGGGCCGGGCAATTTCGTGGACCTGGAAAATATTCAGGTGCTCAACGGCCCGCAGGGCACGCTGTTTGGGCGCAACACGACCGGCGGCGCGGTTCTGCTGGTTCCGAGGAAGCCGACGAACGATTTTGAGGGATATGTCCAGGCCAAGATCGGCAATTACGACAACAGGGAGCTTGAGGGCGCGCTCAATCTTCCCGTCATAGAGGACAAGGTCCTTCTGCGGGTTGCCGGAGCCTATCAGGATCGCGACGGCTATACCCACGATGTGGTCTGGAACACGGATCGCGACAATCTGCATTGGTATTCTGGACGTGTAGGATTGACGCTCAAGCCATCCGAGGACTTCGAAAACTACACCATGGCGTATGGTGCCTATTCCCGGACGCATGGCACCGGCCTTGTCAGCACGGACATCAACATTGCCGGGCTCCAGTCGCTCACCGACGCTGCGGGAAACCCCACGCCTTTCTGTTATGAAGGGCCGACGATTCCCAGCGCAATAGCATCATGCGACGTGTATCGCGCTTCGGTTGCCGAAGCGGCCGCGCGGGGTCCGCGCGAAACCGCGCACGGCGTCGCTTCCTTTCAGAAGACGAAGACTTGGGGCATCACCAATACATCCACGCTCGACCTGACGGATGAGCTTACAGTCCGGAATATCATCAGCTACCAACGATTCTGGACCAACTACAGCATCGATAGTGACGCAACAGTTTTCCAGTTTGACGATGGCGATCCCCGCAATTATCCAGCTCTAGGCCAAGCGTTCGTGCCGGGGGATGGGACACCGATCACCTATCTCAACGCAACCGCAGCACGCATTCCCCGCGACGACCTGAAAGTCTTCACCGAAGAACTACAGCTGCAAGGCAATCTTTTCCACAATCGGCTGACCTTCACGGCGGGTGCATTCCTCTACGACCAGCGCCCAGTTGGCGAGCAGGGCGCCGGCACCGTCGGCTTCTGCCCGGCCGCGTTCACCGGCAGCGATGTCGCGTGCAGCGGCTATGACATCAGATACGTGATCGCCAACCGGTCAAAGGCGCTCTACACGCAGGCGACGCTGGATCTCGGCCTGGTCACGCCCGCGCTGGAGAAGCTGAAACTGACAGGCGGATATCGCCACACCTGGGACAGGATTACCGGCTCATCCAACTATTACCTGGCTTTCCCCGGCGGCGCGTTCTGCCTCGCCACCAACGCGATCGTGGCTGACCAGAGCCAATGTGGCTTTGAAGCCACGCTCAAAACCAATGCACCGACCTGGAATATTGGCCTTGATTATAGAGTGTCGCGGGCGCTGCTGCTGTATGGAAAGATCAGCCGCGGTTACAAGGCAGGCGGCGTCAATGCGAACGCGGTGTTTGACAACACTCGCACCTTCACGCCGGAATATGTCACCTCTTATGAAGGAGGGTTCAAGTCGGACCTGCGCATCGCCGACATGCCTCTTCGCCTGAATGCAACCTATTACTATCTGAACTACCGCGATATTCAGCGCGCGACGGGAGACTTCAATCCCGCGACCGGCGCTGGCGGCGCGCAGATCCTGAGGGCAAACGCCAGAATACAGGGCGTCGAGGCGGAGGCGTCCTTGCGCCCCTTCCCTGGTCTCGAAGTCGGCGGCACGTTCAGCTACACGGACGCCAAATATAAGCGCTACGACTATCAGCCAAACATCCCGGTTCAGGATTGCACTGGCAATCTCGTCAATCCGGGCGGCACGGCCGTTCTAACTTGCCTGCCCTTCCAATATGTTTCGCCTTACATCTACAGCGTGCATGTATCGGCAGAGCGGCCGCTAGGCGGCAACCTCGGCACGATATCGATGTTCCTCAACTATGCGCACACTGCCTCGCAGCACACCGAAGCCACGGTCGTTCCGGCCAGCATGAAGCCGGGCGAGAAATTGGCCGCATTCGGGACGCTTAGCCTGTCACTCGACTGGCACAATGTCGGCGGCAGCCGCGTCGACATTGGTCTTTATGGCACCAACCTCACCAACAAGCTGTATCGGGTGAGCAACAGCAACACCTATTCATCCCAATATTACAACGCCACTTTGTATGGCGAACCCAGAATGTACGGCCTCCGCCTGCGCTATGCTCTCGGTGGCTGATCCATCCCAATCGACCGTTCATCACATCAAGGAATAGAGCATATGTCCACAGGTTCAGGTGGAGCGATCCCGCTGGCTTTTACAAAGTTGATCGTTGAAAACGCCGACCGCATGGCGCGCTTTTATGCCACGTTATGCAGCCTGGAAGAGGAAGGGCGCGGCGAAGACCAGATCGCCGGTCGCCCCATCCAGGAAATCTATTTCCGTTCCGATCCGCCGGGCACCGGGCGTTTCACGCTGACGAAGTTCCTGGATGCGCCAAGGTCTGCGAGCGAGGCCGTGATCCTTGGCTTCGTGGCCGCAGACATCGATCGGTTCGTCGAAATGGCGCAGTCAGCAGGGGCGACACTCATCGAGCCGGTGCAATCCCGTTCAGACCATGGCGTGAAGGTTGCTTTCGTGAAGGACATTGAAGGCAATCTGATCGAGGTGGTCCAACTCCTCTAAAAGGCGGTGCAGGCCGGAGGCTGATCATGGATTTAGGACCGAGAGGCAAGACTGCCGTCATCACCGGCGTTACCCTCGGCATAGGCCGGGCCATGGCCAAACTGTTCGCGGCGGAGGGCGCAAAGGTCGCGATTTGCGGCCGTGCTGCGGATCGCGTGGCAGGCGTGGTGAAGCAGCTGGAAGCGCACAATGTCGAGGTCTTCGGAGCAGCGGTTGACATCGCTGATGCGCAAGGCTTGCAAACCTTCATTCATGAGGCCGCTGCCGCCCTCCACGGCATTGACATATCGCCAACGCCAGCAGTCTGGTGCAAGGCAATGGCGAGGCTGAATGGCGCAAGGCTTTTGAATCGGACCTGATAGGCGCGGTGAATGCCGCAGCGGCGGTCTGCCCCTATCTAGAGGCTGCCGCCGCCGCAAAGGGCGACGCATCGTTCCTGGCCATTTCGTCGATTGCGGCGACCGAGGTGGGCGCGCCCAGCGCCTATTCGGCGATGAAGGCTGCGCTTACCAACCTGACAAAGGGATTTGCTCGGGAATATGCGCCCAAAAAGGTCCGGTTCAATTCCATATCCCCGGGCCTCATTTATGATGAGGAAGGCAGCTTCGGCCGGATGCGCGTAGAGAAGCCCGACTATTTCAACGCGATGCAGTCAATGATCCCGGTCGGAAGGATGGGCGCGCCGAACGATGTCGCTGCGATGGCGCTGTTCCTGTCGAGCCCCTGGTCGAGCTTCACGACCGGCGCGAACATCGTCATCGACGGATCGATGTCCACCCGGGTGAACTTCTAGAAACCTCCCTGCTCCTGCCGGATCATGGCCCTGCCGGTGCGATGTCGTTCGTCCGGCCCTTGTCCCATCCCCTGCATCAGCCGCGGAAGCTGCCTGGGTAGGCGATCTCGTCCAGCGGCTTGCGATCGCTCGGCACCTCGCGCGCCTGCAGCTTTTCTGGCAGCGTGCCAGGATCGCCCCGACGTCCGATCGCCGCCGCCGCCTCGATCCTGAAACCATCAGGAATCACCAGCTCCGTCCTGGTCCTTTCCATGTCGATCCCCACGATTCCGTGGGCGTGATAGCCGAGCAAATGCGCCTGAAGCGCAATGCCGGCCCAGGCCGCGCCTGCATCGAAGCTGTGCGAATGGCTCGGCTTGTCCAGCGCGCCCATCGCCGTTTCGCTCAGGATGAACAGCAGGACCGACGCGTCCTTTGCCCAGATGGCGTTGAACGGGATCAGGAGCTCGAGGAAACGCTGCCAGTTTTCCGCGTCATTCCGGGTTGCGTAGAGGAAACGCCAGGGCTGATAGTTAAAGGATGACGGCGCCCAGCGGCCCGCATCCAATATCGTGCGCAAGTCTTGCGCACGCATGTCCGATCCGTCGAATGCACGGGGCGACCAGCGGTGGAGGAACATCGGCTCCAAGGCGGTATCGGTCTGCCGGTGTGTCGTCATGTCAGTCACTATCCTCCAAAATCCGTTGCGCTTTCGCGGCGAGGCAACGAAAGGCTTGACTAAACGTTGTCATCTGTCAACTATTCTACTGAGTTGAGAGAGCATCTTTCATGACAGACAACGTCCGCCACTCCTTATCCTCACTGCTCGCCACATTCGCAGGAGCGTTCAGCACCCGCCTTACTCAGGAACATAGGCATGTCTGAAGCCATAGCGGCCGGCCAGCCGGTCAGGCAAGGACGCGGCGGCATGCTGGTCCGGGCAATGCTCGCGCAGAATGTCGGCACGGGATGCGCGTTCGGTGGACTGGGCGTCAGCGTCCTCGCGACGCAGGAGAGATATCATGCGTCCCTTGGAACGGCCACCATGGGGCTGTCCCTAACCGTTCTGTCCATGACAGCCCTGGGTCCGATGATGGCTGGCCTTATCAGCCGCTATGGCCTGAGGTCCGTTATGACAAGTGGCGTGGCGATGTCGCTGCTGGGATATCTCGCCCTGGCCTTCGCGCCGACGATGGCGCTGGCGCTTGCCGCCTGTGCACTGCTGATCGGGCCGGGTGCTGCGCTCTTCGCGGCCTTGCCTCCCGCTATCCTTGCGAGCGGCTGGTATCCCCATGACCGCGGAAAGGTGATGGGCATCGCCTACCTTCCCCTGCTGGTCACTTTCCTTCCGATGCTGGGCGTGGTCATCATCCAGCGGCATGGGCTGACCGCCTTTTATCTGTCGATCGTCGCAATACACCTGCTGCTGCTGCCCCTCATGCTGGGCGTCGCTGATCCGCCCGAAGAGCTTCTGGAGGAGCAGGAGACGGCCGCGTCGCCTACAGGGTCGGCCAAGGTCGTCATTCTGGGCAGCATGCTCTTCTGGGTGATCGTAATGGGCGATGGCATATTGAACGGCACGGCTATCGCGGGATCGGCCCACATGCTGCCGGTCATTAAGGAATATGGCGTTACGCTGGAGACGGGCGCCATGCTCCTTTCCTCATCCGGCGTGGCCAGCATCATCGGATCGCTGGTGGCGGGCTATGCCTGCGACCGAGTTGGCCCTGCCACCACGCTTGCCCTAGCTGCCATGGGGTTTGCTCTCGCCTGGACGCTGATTGCAATCACGGGATGGTTGCCGATCCTGACGGGGGCGTCATTCCTGATCGGATTTTGCGGAGCGTCGGTGTTCCCGCCGATCAGCGCCCTTATAGTCCAGATCTTCAGCATAGACGCGCTTCCTAAGGTTCTGGGGCTGCTAGGCATTATGACGCTGCCCTTCACCTTCGTCATGTCGCCGGTGGCAGGATGGTTGCATGACCTATGGGGCAATTATGAACCGGCGTTCGCAACGCTGATCGCTTCCTGCCTGCTGGCAGCGGCGGCGTTCTTTGGGATCAGCCGATACCTTGCGCGGAGGGGAGCGGCCGAACCGGATGTGTGTGGCGGCTATCTGTCGCCCGCGGACCCAGGCTGACTTGCGCACTACGCCGGTTCACAATTTTACGCCTTCACTCTTGCAATAGTTGATGTTCGTCAACTATCATCCCTGCAAGATCACAAGAGAGGTTCGAGCGATGGCACACACCAAATTCCACCTGGGCTATTTCACCAAATTCGGAGCCACGTCATGGCCGGGTGACGGCAAGGAGTTCGGATCGCAATGGGCGGACGGGTCCTACCATAAGGAACTGGCTAAGATTCTGGAGGCAGCGAAGTTCGACTTCGTCTTTTTCGAAGACAGCTTGATCGTCGGAGATCGCTACGCAGACTCTATGGAGCTGGACCTCAAGAATGCGACGCTCTCGCCCAAGCTCGATCCGCTGCCGCTACTGCCGGTGATGGCGCAGGAAACGTCGCATATCGGCCTGATCGCGACGGCGTCGACCACCTTCTATCCGCCATATCTGCTCGCCCGCCTGCTTTCCACCATCGACTCGCTAACGAAGGGGCGAGCAGGCTGGAACATGGTGACCTCGAGCGAGCGGAACGCCGCCCTGAACTTTGGCATGGACAAGATGCCGCCGCCGGTCGAGCGCTATGACATGGCCGACGAATTCGTCGATCTGGTCAAGCAGCTGTGGGACTCGTGGGAAGAAGGCGCGCTTGTCGCTGACACTGAAACCGGCGTCTATGTCGATCACAGGAAAGTGCGCACCGTCAATTTCGAGGGCAAGCACTACCGGTCGCGCGGTCCGCTGAACACCTTGCGATCGCCCCAGGGCTATCCCGTCCTCGCACAGGCGGGAGCCTCCGAGCGCGGACGCCAATTTTCATCCAAAAATGCCGAGGTCGTCTTGGGGATGATGACCGGTGGCGTACCCGGCATGAAGGCCTATCGCGAGGACATCCGCAATCGCGCCGAAAAACAGGGGCGCAATCCCGACGACATCAAAGTCTTATTCCTAACGCCTGTCGACATCTATCCCGAAGGTGAAGGGCGACCCGAAATGACCGAAGCGGAGAAGCAGGCTTCGTTCGAACATAATATTGTAATGGCCTCATCCTCGTTAGATGTCGACTTTTCGCAATATGATGTGGATGCGCCCGTGCCACAGGACATCGTCGCAGGCGGCCACACCAGCGCACTCGACTTCATGAAGAAGGCGGGCAGGGAAGAAGGAAAGTCCCTCCGCGACCTGTTCTCCGTCGGCAAGGGCGCGAGCGGAATGGATTTCAGCGGCACCGCCGATCAAGTGGCCGAAAAGATGATGGCGGTCATGGACGAAGTGGGCGGCGATGGTTTCCTGATCGAAGGATCGGGCTATAATCGTCAACTCCCGGATCTGGTGAATGGCGTCATTCCCACGTTGCAACGGGCCGGCGCTGTTCGCACCGAATACCGCGGCACCACACTGCGGGAGATACTGCGCGAATTCTGACTAGGCGATGGCGATCATCTCAGTGGTTGATCGCACCCGATCGCCGGCTGCGGTATGCTCGCCCGCAACGCTAATCCCATGAAAGCGGCGGACGGCGTCCACGCTATACTCGGGGCCAACCTCTCCAGGTAGCCACGAGATCGCTGCGCCCTCGCGGCTGAGAAGCAGGATGGGTTCGTTATCGCTCCAGGATCATCGGCCGCATACAGGTTCAGGTATCTTTCCTCGCGCCGAATTCATGCGTACGGATGCAGCATGACCAAACAGAAGCCGAAGACCACGAAACTCCCAGCTCCGACCCGTCCTGGCGTATATTCCCGCGGTTCCGACACCGTCGATGCAATTTTGAAAGCGGCTTCGCACGTACTGATAGAGGAAGGCGCAGCGGCATTCACTCTCCGGCGGATCGCTTCGGAATGCGGCATGCAGGTGGGAAATGTAAGCCGACATTTTCCACGCAAAGAAATGCTAGTGCAGGTTCTTCTTGAAGAACTTCTCAGCCCTAGCGAGGGCGAGATCAGAAGAAATATCACCAATACAGGAATGCCTGCAGACGAGGCGCTTGCGCTCGTTATCGGAGGGAGTCTGGAGGAGATCCAGACAAAGAGGATGACGCACCTGTTCACAGAACTGTGGGCAATGGCCAATCATAATGAGTTCGTGGCGGAACGGGTTGAATTGGTATACCGGTATGTCCATGGCCTCATCGGGACGTTTGTAGCGGAACTTAACCCCACTCTGTCGCCCGACGAGGTGGAGATCGTATCGGTATACATCAGCGCCTCAATCGAGGGAGCAACGATGCTGGCGGGATATGGTAAGCCATGGAACAGCGCGATGCCTCAAATCAAGGCCATAGCTGTCAAGTTCCTGGTAAGTCTGGCGAAGACGATCACCCCCGCAGAGGTTCACGGGCTATCGGATGTCGCCACCGACGCGGGTTAACTGGCGCCGCAACGACGAAGCGTAATGTACTTGGTTTTTTCCAACCGAGGTCATGTGAAAGCGCGCACAGACCCCCGGCGAACAGGATACCAAGATCTTCATGCCGCTAAGGTTTGGCGGCCGCTAGTTGTCCGGTCGATCCAGGTGAATATCGTGGCCGCGCCAAAAGATGCTGCCACCAACAGGAGCATCGCCAAATGGTAGCTGCGAGTGGCGTCGCGGAGCCATCCGGCAACTGGAGCGCCGAACGTGAACGGCAGCGTGAATGCTCCTAGAAATCCTAGGACCCGGGGGAAGGCTGCGGTCCCGAATATCTGGGCAACAAGAACGGTAACGAGTGGAAAAATGGCAGCGCCAGAAATGCCCATGATGATCATGGCGAGAGCCAATCCGGAAAACCAATCGCTCGCCGAAATTATTATCCAGCTGACGGCCAATCCTGCACCTGCAATGATCAGCGTTCGCGCGGCTCTGAGTTTATCGCAAGCCAGTCCTGCCAGGATGGACCCAATGATGCTCGCTAAACCCTTGATGGACAGGAGCAGCGCCGCGGAGGAGGCGGCCACGCCATATTCGGTCGCTATGGCGACAATATGTGCCGAACCGGTGATGGTGCTTGCCTGAAGTACCCCTTCGCCAACCAAAATCGCCCAAAATAATGGCTGCGACAGAATAGCAGGCCTTGAAGCCGGATTTACGGCCACATGTTCTGGTTGCGCGCATTCAGGCGGCTCCGAAACCCCCAGCAGCACCGGCAGAAGACAAATGTGCAGCCCCGCCAGCGCGAGGAACATCGCCGGCAGCCCAAATCGCTGCATGATCATCAAGCCAAGCAACGGGATCACCGTCACGAACAGCGGAATATAGGCGATCCCGACCGCCCGCCCACGCGCGTGCGGATGCCAGTTGCCCGCAAGAATACTAGGCGGCAGACCTCCGAGCAGCGAAGCGCCCGGACCAATTGCCAGGGTGCAAATGACAAGCGTGGCTTCAATCGACTGAACAAGGGCAAGCAGAACATAGCCTGTCACCGACAGCGCAAGGCCGAGCATCATCGTGCTGCGCAGGCCGATCCGGGAAATCAATCCTGCGACAAGCGGTCCCAGCCCGCTCATCGCCAGCACGGTCAGCGCAAGAACCATCGCGGCCATGCCCCGCGTCGTATCGAAACGGTCCTGGATCGCTAATATGCTGACGGCGAACCCACCAAATGCGGAGCCTGTAGCCACATTCTGCGCAAGGAACGCGCGAACAAGCATCCTGCGCGCTTTGCGTCTGTCCGGGTCTGCGGCGGCGCGGCGCTGCGCAAGGCTGCTCATATCGTGGCGATCCCCGATGAATGTATAGCGAGAAGTCGAACGTGCCCGCCGGACCAAGCCCAGCGCGCTGATACGTTATCGACGACCCCTTCCTTTATGATTTCCGCAGCGATGCGTTATCGATGACGAAGCGGTAGTGGACGTCGCCCTTTTTCATACGTTCATAGGCGGCGTTGATGTCCTGGATGTCGATCATCTCGACATCGCAGGTGATGCCATTGGCGGCGCAGAAGTCGAGCATCTCCTGGGTTTCCGCGATGCCGCCGACATTGGAGCTGGCGACGGACTTGCGGCCCATCATCAGCGGCACGTTGTGGAGCGGCGGGTCGATCGCCCCGAGCAGTCCCAGGAGGATGAGCGTGCCGTTCCACGCCAGGGTGGCGACATAGGGATTGACGTCGTGCGCGTTGGGAACGGTGTCGAGGATATAGTCGAAGCTGTTGGCTGCTGCCGCCATCTGCGCCTCGTCGGTGGAGAGTACGACATGGTCAGCGCCCAGGCGCCGCGCTTCCTGCTCCTTGTCCGGGCTGCGGGTGAACAGGGTCACCTCCGCGCCCATCGCCTTGGCGAACTTGAGCCCCATATGGCCGAGGCCGCCCAGGCCCACCACCGCCACCTTGTGCCCCGGGCCGACCTTCCAGTGGCGCAGCGGCGAGTAAGTGGTGATACCCGCGCACAGCAGCGGCGCTGCGGATTTGGCGTCCATGCCCTCGGGAATGCGCACCGTGAACTTGTCCGATACGATGATATTTTCAGAATAGCCGCCATAGGATGGCGTGCCGTCATGCCGATCCATGAACCCGTAGGTCGGCGTTGCATATTCCACGCAATAGGGCTCTTCGCCCCCATGGCATGGCTTGCATTTCTGGCAGGAATCCACATAGCAGCCGACCCCCACCATGTCGCCGGGCTGGAACTTGCTGACCTCGCTGCCGACCGCCGTTACCCGGCCGACGATTTCATGGCCAGGAACGGTGGGATAGATGGTGTAACCGGCATGGTTGCGGGCGTGGTGGAGATCGGAATGGCACACGCCGCAATAGAGGATGTCGATCGCCACGTCGTCGGCACGCAGGTCCCGGCGGGTGAAGGAGAAGGGCTCCAGATCGGTGTCTGCGCCCTGGGCTGCATAGGCTTTGGTCACGTTGGTCATGGCTTTGTCTATTGTCCCTGGATGAGGCCAAGCCGCGAAAGGTCGGCCAGATATTTGACGATAAGAGGGCGAGACAGGTGGGGCACATCCTTCGCCGCGCTCACCTCATGCGCGATCACGTCGGCACGGAAGCGTGCCGAAGGAACCGACGTCCCGAACTCACCGGGCATTTGATATTGCAGCTGGTGCAGCAGCGGCAGGGAGCTTTGCTGCCTTATGCCGTCGGGCAGCGCGCGCAGCGCCGTGCCGAAGCGGTCCAGCCAGTCGGCATAGTCCTCTATCCGCTGTACCGGATATCCCGCCGCATCAATCCAGTCGACGAAGCTATCGAGCGAGATGCCGTCATCATGGGAGTTGATGACATGGTAGGTGCGGTAGCCGCTCGTCGCCCTCGCGCCCAGGCCAGCGATGGCCTCAGCCGTGAAGTCCACCGGTAGTCCTGGATAATGGGGCTTTGCCGTACCCCTGTAGAAGGATCGCGGCGCCAGCCCCGTCGCCACGATGCTCATGATGAGGCGGGTGAACATGTCGGGGACATTGAGCTGCCCCTCGTAGCGGCTGTGCGCCAGGATCATGTCGGAGCGGAAGGTCGCGACCGGCAAGCCGAAGCGGTCATGCGCATCGCGCAACAACACCTCTGCGGCCCATTTGCTGTTGGCATAGCCGTCGGCATAGCCTTCGCTCGACAGCGGGCGGACCGGGGATGTCGTGCGGACATCGGCATCCTCGTCGATCATCGCGCCCTCCGGCGTATGCGCCGCTGCGATGGTTGAGACATTGTTGATGGGCTTTAGCCGGTGCGTGATCGCGAGGCGGATAATCTCGGCCGTGCCGACCACATTGGGGCCGAACAGCTGCTGATAAGGCAGGACATGGTTCACCAGCGCGGCCGGATGGACGATCAGGTCGACGCTTTGCGCTAGCCTTTCCCAATCGACGTCGGCAAGGCCAAGCTGCGGTTCACCTAGGTCGCCTGCCAGAACTTCCAAATGATCCTTGGCAAGCTGGTCAAAGCGGCTTTTGAGTTGCGGATCGCTGTTGAACACCGCGGCGATGCGCTGGCGTGCAGCCTCGCCATCCTGGCCACGGGCAATGCACAGCAGCTTACCACCCACCGCTACCATGCGCTCTAGCCATTCCAGGCAGAGGAACCGCCCCAGATAGCCGTTCGCGCCGGTGAGGAACACTGTTCGGACGTCGCTCGCAGGCGGCAGAGCGTCCCGCGCCGCCTCCAGCACGGCGCCGTCGATGAAGCGATCCAAGGTCAGGTCGCTTGCGCGGATCTCCTTGGCTCCCGGCCCATGCACTGAAGCAAAGGTCGGCCCCTTGGCACCGCCGCTTCGCCCCCGTTCGATGAACTGGGCGACATCGTGCATGCTTCCGGCAGGACTGTTGATGACCGAGACCGGTACATCCACGCCATACACTTCTTCAAGCAGCAAGGAACAGGACACCGCCGAAAGAGAGTCGCCCCCAAGGTCTGCAAAGCTCATCCGCTTCGACAGGTCGACATCCTCAAGGCCCAGCGTCGCCTTGAGCGCGCGGGCGACCGTTTCCAGCACCGGCAGGTCCTTGCCTTTCCGGCGCAGCGTCTCAAGTTCATCCTGCTGACTGGCCGCGATCCGGTCGTAGACCGCTTCGAGCGCCGCAGTGTAGCGCTCCTTGAACTTGGGCCGCTGATATTTGCCGATGCCTGCCAGCAGGCCGTTTTCGGCACTGAAGGGTTCCTGCTCAACGATGAAGTCGCGCGGCACCTCATAGGGTTGCAGCTGTTCGGCGCGCGCTATGGTTTGGATCGCCTCGCGCAAGGCATGTTTGATCGCGGTCGGATCATCAGCGATGCCCATCTGCTGGAGCGTCGCTTCATTGGGCACGAACACGCCGACCAGGAAGGCGCGCTCGCTGGTTCCGTAGAGATAGACCTGCTTGATCAGCGGATCGCCATTGGTGAAGATCGCCTCCAGCCGGGCGATCGCGACGAACTCGCCCTGGGCGAGCTTGAGCACATTGTTGCGGCGATCGACATAGACCAGATGGTCTGGCGCGATTTCCTGCATGATGTCGCCGGTCTTGTAATAGCCTTCCTCGTCGAACACCGCGGCGGTGGCATCGGGGCGCTTGTAATAGCCCAGCATGATGCTCGACGTCTTGATGCGCAGCTCGCCGCGCGGATAGGGCTTGTCGGTCCTGAAGTAGCCAAGCTCAGGTACGTCATCGAGCTTATAGTCCAGGACCGGCGGGCGCTGGATGCGGTTGTCGGCCAGGACGGCGGCGACTTCGGTCGCGCCATAATTATTGCCAAGCTTGTAGCCCAGGCACTCTTCCATGAACTGCAACACTTCAGGGGCAAGCGGGGCCGAGGCGAAGGACGCGACCAGCAACCGCCCGCCCAGGACCACGTCGCGCGTCTCGCGCAGCAGCTCGGCCTTGACCGCATCCATGTCCGCGCTGGGCACGGAGCGCCGTTCCAGCGCGACCTGATAATGCTGGTAAATCATCTCGCACACGCGCGGCACCAGCATCATGTAGGTTGGGCGGCAGATGCGCAGGTCGTCGAACAGTTCCGACAGGTCCTTCTTACCCGTGAAATAGCCGATCCCGCCAAGGCCGAGCAGCGAGAAGACGATGCTGCGCCCCGATGTATGGTTCATCGGCATGTAGATGAGGTTGATCATCGGCATGGGGGAATCGACCAGCCACAACTGCTTGATCATCCGCTCAGGCAGCATCGCGCCCTTGGGCAGGCCGGTGCTGCCCGACGTATAGTAGATGGTGCTCAGCCGCTCGCCATCGGCCTTCTCGAACAAAGACGCGGGCGGCAGGGCCCTGCCCTTTGCCAGGGCCTCGTCCAGCGTGACCAGCAGATGCGCGAGCCCCGCCTCGGCAAGCTTCGCCTGGGCCGCTTCGAACCGCTCGCGCTCGTCATCGACCTGCGGATGATAGTCGAACAACAGCAATCCGCGCGGGCGATGGCCCTGGATGACCAGTTGGACCGCAGTCTCGATATATTCCTGGCTGACGGCCAGCCAGCTGGGCGCCACCTCGTTGAAGATGGACAGCGACTGTTGCAGCGCCCCATTGGCCTGGAGCGGAACAAGGACGGCGCCATTGTGAATGCCCGCAAGATCAACCGTGACGAAATCCACACTGCCAAAGGCCAAGATGCACAGGAAATCGTCGGCCTTGAGCGGCTGCCCGGCATCGTCATGCCAAAAGGCCGCCAGATGCCGCGCCCGCTCCCAGAGCGTGGCATAGCTCGTGGTCTCAAAATGCTTCTGGATCTCACGCGTGGCACGGCCCGTTGCCGGATCGACCTTCAACGCCACCGCCCGCTCGGCCAACGCCGCACGATCGGCATAACCCTCCATGCAGGTCGCCACGATCCGCGCAAAACCCATACCGCTGACACGCTTGGCCGTGTTGATCAGAGGGTCCGGAAGCGCACCAGAAACCTGTGCGTCGGTCTCGACCAAGAACTTGAGACGATCCGCAATGCCTGTCGCATAGTCCTCAACGGACACCGTATATTGCGCCCGGTCCAGCTTGTCCTGAATACCCATATCACCTCTCGATTTTATTTTAATGCGGACAATGATTATATTGCCCGAAACATTTTTCTTCGGATCATCTTGCCTCCAACTTTCCACTTTTGGTTTGGCAATCCGGATGATCCAACATGCAGCAAGTCAACCGCGCGAATTCAATGTCCGCTTCGGGTTCATGCTATAAGTTGGTTATTCCACAACAGGCGGTGCTCTGCCGCAAAAGCATGACGAGAATATTTGGTAATCACCAAGTTTTGTCAATGGCGATTTTTTGAGATAGACCGGTTTCGCGCGCGCAAGCAGGGGCAAGGCGTTGAAAAACCCCGCCTGACCTTCCTGCTTATACCGCGGTCTCCCGTCGGTTTATATATTTCGGGACTTGATCGGAGCGGGAGGCAGATTCGCTATTTCCGCCGGCGTGATTGTCTTGGCGAGGTCGACCAGACCCTTGATCGCAATATTCTTCACGCCGGGCATGCAGGACGCCCACGGCCGGTTATAGCCTGAAAACATGGTCATGCCATCGACCGCACCGTAGATGAATATGGCGACCACCGCGGCGTCATCATGACTTAATGCCGGATTCAGTTGCTCAACCATTCCCGCAATCACGCGGTGAACATGGCGATGCAGCGCTTCCAGCCGGTCAGCCACGACCTGATTGTGGTTCGCCATCGCCCAAAGCTCAGTGAACAGATGCGCCGTCTGCTTCGTGCTGACATCATCCAGAATGTGCGCGATCAGCCGGGCCAACCCGTCCTCAGCGAGGAAATAAGGCTGCTCCATAGCCCATTTGACCTGCTGTTCACCGGCAAGCAGGATCTCGTCCAGCAGAACCTCGACCAGCATTTCCTTGCGGGGGAAATGGTGGTTCACATGCCCCACCTTCAAACCGCATTCCGTAGCGATGCGCTGAAGCGTAAAGGCGCCCGCGCCTTCCTCCACCAACACATGCAACGCAGCCTTGAGGATCGCGTCTACCGTCTCGGCTCCGCGCGAATAGACGCCAGGCTTCCGACGTCTGGCTGTTTTCAGGTCATCGCTCATCGGCCCTCTATATCTGTCGCTAAGCGGCGATCAGCAAGCGAAACCGACGCGAGGCAACGCGGGAGAGCTATTATATTATCTCCGAAAAAGCGGGCGTTAGGACGCCCATCGGCAATTCAGTTGTATTTCCCAAGCGCACTTTCCGCCCCGCACTCCCAACCCGAATTTTCCTGATTGACAAAACCTTGTTAATCTCCAAGTATTCGAACTCGGCCCAGCATGGCAGAATGCCGTTAGAAGAGGATGACGGGCGGATCCCGAATTCTCGGGCAATTTTCTGAATGTGAGGACGCCTCCAAAGTCAACAAGCGCTTCTGGAAAAGAGGCAGATCAGACCGGACGCGGTCGATCGAAGTAAGGGCCAGATGTTCATTCGTATCGGATGGGCCTGTCTTTGTTACGCCATAAGAACCGGGCTCACATCAGCATAATGACAGAGAACAATAATCAATAGAGGGGAAGAATCATGACTATGCGACATTTGACTTTGATCCGGGCGCTGATGGGAACAGCCGTCCTCGTCGGCTGCGCTGGAACGGCCTTCTCCCAGACATCGGCGCGACAGGATGAGCCTGCTCCGACCGCCTCAGCCACCGGATCGGGCCTTTCGGAAATCATCGTTACAGCACGCAGGCGCGAAGAACGGCTACAGAATGTCCCGATCTCCGCGACCGCGTTCGACGCCAACTCGCTGACGCAACGTAACATCTCGAATACGCAGGACCTGCTGGGGCAAGTACCCTCGCTTGTGGTCGGCGGATCGGGACAGCAGCGCAATACCGAGAATATCACGATCCGTGGCCAAGGCGCGACCTTCAACGCGGCGCCGGGCGTGGTACTCTATTCGGCTGAAGTCCCGCTGATCGCGGATCAGCGCAACAACGCCCAGAATGGCGGCGGCCTCAACTATTACGACCTCGCCAGCCTGCAGGTCCTGCGCGGACCGCAAGGCACGCTGTTTGGCCGTAACACAACTGGCGGCGCGGTCCTGTTCGAACCGCAGCGTCCAACGGACCGACTCGAAGGTTATGGCCAGATCCAATATGGCAATTATGATTCGATCGAGTTGCGCGGCGCGCTGAACTTGCCGATTGTCGAAGATACGCTCCTGCTGCGCGTCGCCGGCATCTATCAGAAGCGCGACGGTTTCACGCACGAAATCACCACGGACACGGACCTGGATAATCGCAATCGCTATTCCTTCCGTGCAGGTTTGACCTGGCGCATTGCGCCCGGCATCGAAAATTATCTCCTCGCGACCGTGGGCCGCGTCCAGGAACATGGCACGGGAACGGTGCCTAATGCCGTCCCCGACGGCGTTGATCCTCAAACGGGGCTGCCATTCAGCACCTATCTCCAGCAACAGAACGGTCGCGGTATCCGGTCGGTCGCACTCAGCCCGTTGCTCTGGAGCGAACGGACACGCTATTTCTCCATCACCGACATCTTCTCGGCAGAACTTACCGATACTTTGACCTTCCGTAACATCGCCAATTATCAGCATCTGAAGAACAGCGCGCCTTTCGATGGCGATGGCTATCCTGACGATCACAGGCCTCCATCCACACAGGGCGGTACTTTGATCGGCGCCGATGAGATCAGTCCCGGTGGATTTTCAAAGTACAACTACTACACCGATGCACGGCAATATTCGTTTGAGCCCCAGTTTCAGGGCAAGCTCGCGGGGGAAGCGCTCAACTTCACCGTGGGCGCCTATTATGAGAGCGTGAAGCCGCTGGGCGCGCAGTTGGTTTCAGCTTTCAATCCGACCCGTCGCGGCCAGAGGACGATCAGCCAAGCCCTGTATGCACAAGGAACCCTATCCTTCGGCAGCCTGTCACAGAGCCTTGATGGACTGCGGCTGACCGCGGGCTATCGCTATACATGGGACAAGCTGACGGCCTTCTCGAACTTTGGGTTGCCCGATGCGCCCGTCACGAGGTCCAGTGCCAAGTTCAAGGCGCCGAACTGGACAGTAGGCCTTGATTATAATGTGAACCAGAACGTGTTGCTCTACGCAAAGGTCAGCCGGGGATACAAGACGGGCGGCGTCGGCACTTCGACCCCTGCACCTGATCTTCGTTCCTTCCAGCCGGAATTCGTAACCGCTTACGAGGGCGGCATCAAAGCCGACTGGCATGTCGGCAGCATTCCGATCCGCACGAACATCAACTATTATTACACAAGCTATAAGGATTTGCAGAGGACCGGGGGAACTGCCTATTTCTACAATGGGCAGCAGGTCTTTGGCGCGCAAACCAGCAACGCGGGCAAGGCGCACCTTCAAGGGGTGGAGTTCGAGGGCGAGGTGCGGCCCACACGCTGGCTCACGCTGTCGGGCACCTATTCCCACACCGCTGCAAAATATGATGAATATACCGCGCCATCCCTGTTTCCCGATGGCATTCCTGCCTTTGGCCTGCCGCCCGGCTTCGATTGCGGCGTGGGTGTTCCGTTCAATGGCGAAACGGGTCAGTGCGTCCTGACCGACATCCCTTTTCAGTTCACCCCGAAAAACCAGTTCAGCATCACCGGCAGGGTCGATTTGCCGCTTGATGAATCGATTGGGAAGGTCAGCATTTCGGCAACCTATTCCTACATCGATGCTCAATATACCTCACCGTCCAAGGCACCCATTGACGAGCCGTTCGCCTATATCGGCGGCAACTGTCCCCGCGTGAATAGCGGAACCTATGCCGGGTCGGTCCAGTGCGGGCCGGGAGATGGCTACGGCTTGCTGGGACTGAACATACAGTGGCAAAATGTCGCTGGGTCGAACTTCGATCTCGGCGCTTTCGCCACGAACCTGACCAATGAAAACTATATCATCAGCAGCCAGGGCATTTCCTATCAGAACGGCTTCAACTCCTACATTTATGGCGAGCCTAAAATGTACGGCATTTCGCTTCGGTATCACTTCGGTACCTGAGCAAGCGAAGCGCAATCGCCTTCTCAGCGATTGCGCTTTGCCTTCCCTGTCGGTCCGCTGGCATCTGGGTGGGATATCAGTCGCTACTGCTACATAGCATCGAGCACGGATTTGCGCAGAGAGTTCCGGTCAAACCGCTTGGATAATTGGAGGGTCGATAATGGTCTTCCTGCTGAGATCACAAAGAGGTCCAAGAAATGGCACGTACGAAATTTCACCTTGGCTACTTCACCAAGTTTGGAGGTACTTCATGGCCAGGCGACGGGAATCACTGGCCAGACCGCACCGGAAAGACTTGGCTGGGATGTGCGTTCGATCATCAGGATGCGCGCAACGATCACCCAGTACTGTATATGCATATGCCTCTCTTGTTCGAGGACCTTGCCCTCGCGCGCCTCGATGGCCGGTTCCCGCTAGTGGGCGACAAGCTCATCCGCGTGCAATCGCTGATCCTAGATGACTGGGGCACTCACGGTCTCAATGATCAGCAGCGGCTCAACCTGCTCGAAATCTTCGAGGATCGCTATCGTCGCAAATCCACATTGATCACCGCTCATCTCCCCGTCGCCCGGCGGTGCGAAAGATGTCAGCGACCTCGAGTGAGGTGCGCAGCGGCTCAGCCGTCTGGCGCCACTTGTGGATCGGGCAACGTTACCAACCTGTCGAGCGGGTTCCGCTACTGCCTTGGAGCTGGGACCATGACGCCGTGCTATTAACTTCTGTACCATTAACCCTCAAATCGGTCATGGGCCAAGCACCTTTACAGTCTCCGCCCAATGGTTATTGGCTACTTTAAAGTCGGCAGAAATGTAGATCGCCGGTAATTATCATCTAAGAGGTTCGAGCAATGATAGACCGCCGTAATTTCCTGAACGCGGGAATATTGACAGCGGCCGGGGCGCTAATCGTCCCGGCGCGCGCTGCGGAAACCCCGGCGAGCCTGTCGCTCTCGCTCAATGGATCGGCGCAAGGGCCGCTGGTGCCCCGCGACTTTGTCGGCCTGTCCTACGAGACGCAGCAGCTTGAAACGCCCGATTTCTTCAACGCGCGCAACCGCCCGCTGGTCCGCGCTTTCCGTGACCTGACGCCCGCTGGCATTCTGCGCATCGGCGGCAACACCAGCGAATTTTCCTGGTGGAAGGAGCGCCCCGGCGACAAGCAGCCGCCGCGCATCGAACGGCCGATCAAGCCGGGCCAGCCGCGCCCTGACCTGAGCTACGCCGTCACCCCAGCAGCCATCGATGCGCTCAAGGGCTTCCTGGATGCGACCGGATGGCGGTGCATTTATGGCCTTAACCTTGGCAATGGCGTGCCGCATGACATGGCGCGCGAGGCAGCCTATGTCCAACGGCGGCTTGGCAAGCGGCTGGTTGCGTTCGTCATCGGCAATGAAGTTGACGTGTTCAGCTCGCACCTGCGCGATCCCAAGACCTGGGGTCCCGACACCTATCTTGCCGAATGGCTCGCCGCTGCCCATGCGATCACGGCGGTCAGCCCGGATGCCCGCTTCATCCTGCCCGACGTCGCTTACAAGCTCGACTGGCTGCCCGCCATCGCCGACCGCTGGGCGTCGATCAAGAATCCGCCGCGGATCGAGGCATTGTCGCATCATTTCTACAAGGGCGGTCCCAATGATCCGCGGATCAAGCCCGACCGCCTCCTCCTGCGCTCGACCCGGGAGGCTCAGGAAGGCAAGCTGACCAGCGACGCCGCGCGCAAGATGGGTGTTGCCTACCGCATGACGGAAGGCAACACCGCCTACCACGGTGGCAAGCCGGGCGTGTCGGATAGCTATGTCGCAGCGCTCTGGGCCGCTGATTATATGCTCCAGCTCATGTCGCTAGGCTATTCCAGCGTGAACCTGCACGGCGGCGCTGGCCCTGCGGTTGCCAACTCGGTCGGCGGCCTTGCGGGCGAAAAAATGCTGCCCGACGCGCAGCCCCGCCCGCGCCCCTTCTACACGCCGATCGGCAATATGGACGGGCAAGTGCAGCCGCAGCCGGTCTATTGGGGCATGAAGTTTGCCGGGCTGTTCAGCGGGGCGCGCATGCGGACCGTCCAGTTGGACGCGCAGGGCCTCAACGTCGTCGCTTATGCAGCCGACACGGCTCAGGGCACGCTGCTCGCTATCCTTAACAAGGAAGTCAGCACCGACGTCCGCCTGCCGCTGCCCCGCCACCAGAGCGTCGCCACGTTGAGCGGCCCGTCCCTTGACAGCCGTGAGGCCCGCCTGGACCTCACCTCCCGCAGCGTCCCTGCCGCTACTGTCGACATCGCGCGGTCATCCGCCACTATTGTCAGATTGGGCAAAGTCGTTGCGGCTGTTTGATTGCAGCTTCGGACCCTGATGGGGTTGGCGTCGCCAAACGGGGCAGGCCTCAAGGCCATGCTCCGAAAAGCAGGCGAGCGCACCGTCAGCGGCCTGTGTGGCCTCATCGGCAGGCTTGTTGACATCTTCCAGCCCACCGAATGTGCCAACTATTTCAGCTCGTGCGGTTATGATCCAGACTGATCGAAAACCGCTTGTCTTATGACATTGCGGTCCGTTTGGGTCATGCTGGATTGCCCGGGCCGGGGTGGCCACCCCGGCCCGGGCGGAAGGGGACGGATCGTGAAAGCGCCGGTCGTTGTGGGACCGGGTTAGAGTAGGATCGCCCCTTTCTTTTCCATCAGGCCCGAACGGATACCGGGGTTTTGGACCCGGATGACAAGCATGGGACAGCGGAAAAGATGAGCGACAATCTACCACAGACGATCGGCATCGACATCTCCAAAGCGAGCCTCGACTGCCATGTCCACCCTGCCGGCGCCGAGCGCCAGTTCGCCAACACCGCCAAGGGCCACAAGGCGCTGATCGCCTGGCTGCGACAATGGCCGGTCGAGCGGATCGCCTATGAGGCAACCGCAACCTACCATCGGGCGCTGGAGGCGGCTCTGGCTGCCTGGCCCTGCGTGAAGCTCAACCCGGAGCGCGCCCGGCGCTTCGCCCAGGCGACTGGCATTCTGGCCAAGACCGATCGCATCGATGCCATGTTGCTGGCCCGTATGGCGGCCACCTTGCAGCCGCCGGTCAGACCCGCTCGAAGCGCACAGCAGGCGCAGATGGCGGAGCTCATCAATGCCCGAGACGGCCTCGTGCGCGATCGCACCGCGCTCAAGAATCGCGAGAAGAACCTCACCATCGCCTTCCTCAAGCGCCAGTGCCGGCAGCGGCTCGAGCAGATCGATCGGCATATCGAGGCGCTCGATACCGAGATCGCCAACCTGATCGCCGCCGATGCCGCGCTCGCCCGCCGGCATGAGATCCTCACCAGCATCGCCGGCGTCGGAACGCTGACCGCCAACCAGCTCATCGCCACCATGCCCGAACTCGGCAGCCTCGAGAACAAGCAGGCCGCATCCCTCGCCGGCCTCGCCCCCGTCGCTCGACAGTCCGGACAATGGAAAGGCAAGAGCTTCATCCGTGGCGGACGCGCCAACGTGCGGCAGGCTCTCTATATGCCGGCCCTCGTCGCCGCCCGGTACAATCCCGATCTCAAGGCAAAATATCAGCAGCTCGTTACTGCCGGGAAGCCCGCCAAGATCGCCATCACCGCCGTCATGCGAAAGCTCGTCGTCACCGCGAACGCCCTGCTCAAAGCCGATCGATGCTGGACGCAATCTCCAGCTTGATCATCACGGATACTCTAATCGGCACGAAGCGCATGTTCGGCCTGGCGACCGCTTCGCAAATCGATTCCGCGTCGGCGGCATCCGTCTTATTTCTTTTGACAAAAGGTTTGACGTACTGCGGCGGAATGAGCCTCATCGTATGGCCCAATTCGATGAGCAAACGCCCCCAATGATGCGCGCTGGAGCACGCTTCCATGCCTACCAAACATGCTGGTTGTTTCTTAAAAAACGCGATGAGATCTACGCGAGAAAGCCTTCGGCGTAGAACCGTATGGCCGTTCTCGTCCACGCCATGGACTTGGAACACCGTCTTTGCGAGGTCGAGGCCGATAGCGATCACTGACATGCTTCCCTCCTTTGATGACTGGCCATGAGAGTGCACCCTTCAATAGGGGTGGTCCATGCCATCAAATGGGCGGTCCAGCGCGCCCGCTACATGACACTGGAAAGCGTCGCCCAAATCGGCGATGATCCGCTCGTCACGCTGCCGCCTATGGCCGCGTGATCAACCCGGCTCTCGCCGGAGATCGCCATGGCTACGCCGGCGAACCTACACCATGCGTTGGGACACGATCCCTCGGTTCAGTCCAGCCTGCGCAGCCATATGTTCCGCACCTCGACCCGCGCCGGGTTGAGCTCGGCTTCGATGCCGATCAATCCGGCGCGATTGTCAGGGGATTGCGGATCGTCAAACACGCTCGCCGCCATAAGCTGGCCGTTCAGGAGGTGAAGCACGACAGGGCCGCGCGCGATGATCTCGTATTCGTTCCAGTCGTCCGGGCGAACGTTGAGCGCGAGATTGCTGCCCTCGGCAATCGTGCCCACCAGTTCCGGAGCGGCGCCGGCGGAGCGTCGCGTCACTTGTCCGCGCCAGCTCGTCACCCGCGCGGGCTCGTTCTCCATGTAGACTTGACCGCTGAACAGGTCGCGGCCGAACGTCTTAGCCGGCCAGAAATCGGCCTGCGGCCCTGTCATCATCCAGCGCAGATTGGGCGGCGGTGCGCCCGGCACAGTGTTGGTCCAGGCAAGGCCGGTGCGGCTGCGGTACTGAATGCCCGACCCACCAACAGCCGCCTTGATTTCCAGGCGCAGATCAAAGTCGCGAGCCTTCAGGCCGCGATAGACGAGGTAACTGTTGTTCATCGCCCGGTTCGGCGGGCGAACGGCGACGATCACCCCATTTTCCACGCGCCAGACCTGGGGGTCGCCATCCCAGCCCGCCAAGGTCCGACCATCGAACAGTGAAACAAACCCTTCGTGGTCCTGAAACGCGCGTGGGCTGGGTTGCTTTAGCAGAAACGGTTGCGCCACGCGTTTCGCCGCGAGCGATTCGGCTGTTCCTGCACCGCCCGCCAGCGCGGCGCTCAGCACTGCGCCGCAAACCTTCAGCGCTATTGTCCTCATGCCCACCGTTCCTCTCTTTTTCGCGTCACCATTCAGGCGAATACCGCCGCGCTCCCGTTGGCCTTATCTAGAACCTCGGCGGACTGGATCAATTAGGCAGTTCTATCCCGCGCGAAGCTCCGCTCCTTGGAGGACAGCGGGGCCCGACTGCCTCTTACCAGGTCGCAGCCCGGAAGCTTGCATCGATGGCGAGATCGACCAGGAGCCGATTCCGGATGCGTCCGTGTTGGTCGAGAAAGAAGCGAAGCGTCCAAATCTGACAGGATTTCAGCGCTCGTTCGCGCCAACCTTGGTTCCGGCGTTCCATGACACTCGCTCACGAGCGGCGGGATCAAATTCTGATAATCCCATGACACGCCTCCTACGGCCGTGATGGTCGCGGGATTAAAGCTACAGAAGAGACCGACTCTTTAAGGTCGCCCAGGTACCAATTTTTTTGTGCCTAGGTCCAGTCGATCCGCCCTCTTGCCGGAGTTGGAGGATTTACGAACAACATGTCGGTCGTCCCACCCTTGCGATAGCCGCGCATCGGGAAATGGGGATCGAAGCGCCAGGTTCCTATCTATGCAATTAAGTCGAGCAACCTGCCGACAAAGCGCGACTACTCGATAGGGTGTTGATGGCCGGGGATCACCTTCAAACCCCCGGCCAATTGATCACCAATTAAATCGCAGCGTAGCGCCGAATTCCCGCGGCGACGTGATGGTCGCCACGCGATAGCCTGAGTCGAACGGGATCGTACCAAAGCTTCCAAGACCCGGCAGTGCGTTCGTTCCAACCTGGAAGTTGCCCTGCGACACCCGCTGTGCACGCGTCTGATCGAGGAGGTTCTTCACGAACAAGTTGAATTCCCAACGATCTTCGCCGCGGATCCCAACGAAAAGATCGACTTTGGTGAAATCACGGTAGGTATAATTGCTGTTCTGTGACTTGAAGCCCGGCCGATAGGACAGAAGGCCACGGATGAATGGGGTTAGTGAACCCATGCCAAAGCGAATTTCGCCATTACTCGTCAGGCTGAACTTCGGCACGTCAGCGATGCGATCGTTACGGGTGCAGACAGCAACCTGTTCCGTTCCTGGTACGCTGGGCGTGCCTATAGAGTCAGGGATGCCATCACCATTATAATCGTTGCAATACAGTCTAGCATTATCGTAATGCGCGTCAGCGTAGGTGGCATTGACATTTAAGTCGACCCACGGAGAAGGCTGGAAGCCAAGTTGAATCTCAACGCCCTTGCTGATGGCATCACCATAGGTCGGCAGCGGAGCAGTCGCTGTGTCAACAGCACCCGGCACGCGTGACGAGTTAGTCGTCAATGCTGGAGCAAAGTCCACGTAGTTTTTGAACTTCTGGTAAAACGCCGCGATGTTTATGGAAACTTTTCGGTCAAATAGGCTCGACTTAAGGCCGACTTCAAATCCGTCCGATGTCTCGTCAGGGGTTTGCAGATATTGGGAATCGAGTGGCGTCGATACACCCGTTGCTGCGACGCCCGGACGGAATGACCGGCCGTAGTTCGCATAAATGTTCAGATCAGGGTTTACCTTCCAGCTAATGGCCGCACCGCCAGTCAAAGCGCTTGGCTTCACAACACTTACTGTGGTGGTGTCAGTGCCAATAGCCGGGATTATGAGGCGCTGAGAACGGGTGGTTTTGCCCCAAGTTTGGCGGAGACCGCCGGTTATGGTTAAACCATCGACCACTTCATATCCGAGCAAGCCTGACACTGCATAGGATTTGCTAAGGATCGGGAGGATCACCGAGACATCGACAGGAAACACAAAAATTTGGGGAGGCACGGGGCCGGGACCGGTCATGCCGGGGAAGATTGTGCCGAACGGATCGGTAAAAAAGGCGTCGTTGCTCTGATTTACGCGGACGTCGTTGAACTTTGAATAGTCGTAGTTAGCCGCGATCGCCCAGGTAAGACGAGAGTGGCTTGGCGACTGAAGACGGACTTCGGTGGTCCAGAGGTCATAGGGTGTGTGCACATGCTGATTCAGCTGATAGCCCGGGACCGCATTGCCCTCGTCTTGGTCACGCTGCTGTTCCAGCCGCGTTTTTTGATAGCCCCCATTGAATACCAGTTCACCCCAGCCAAAATTATAATTGGTGTTGAGGGTGATCAGATGCGTCTCATTTGTGAACCGCAAGGCGCCTTCGCTAACTGCCAAGCGGTCATTCAAGCTGATCGCAGGACCGCTACGTAAGGGGAAGAAGCTGCTCGGGCTGGGCTGATTGCCGGGGCCGAAGACGGCACGGAACGGACGCGTATCGGTCCAAAGATATTGGTAAACCAAATCGGCACGGAATTCTGACGACGGTTGCCAAGCAAGCGAAATACGCCCGCTCATCGTTTCGTTGTAGGATTTGCGCCCGTCGACATTCTTTACCTGACCGGCGCGGTTACGGTCATATAGGAGCGCGCCGCGAACAGCCAAGCTGTCCTGGATTATTGGCACGGACGCGGCACCCTGGAAGTTGTACGCATGGAGATCGCTGGCCGCTGCCTGTGCGTAGCCGGTCGGCTTGCCCAGGTCCGGACGAGCCGAGCCTATGACGATCGAGCCAGCAGGCGATACTTTACCGCGGAACAAGCCTTGAGGGCCGCGCAGAACCTGTATCTGACCGATGTCGTAAATGGCGCTGAAGAATGTGTTGGGATCAACGTCGATCTCGTTGAAATAGACCTGAACTGCGTCGCTCGATCCGCTGTCCGGATTGAACGAGATGCCGCGCAATGTCGCAATATTACTCCGACCATCGCCGTTCTCCAGCGTTAGGCCAGGAACGACGTTCTGGATTTCCTTGACGTCGAAGAGATTGAGCTTGGAGATCTCCTGCCCTGTAACGACATCAACTGCCAACGGCGTTTCCTGCAGCGTCTCGGCACGGCGCGTCGCGGTCACGATGATCTCGGCGGGGTTCGGCTCAGCCGCGCCTTGTTCCACCTGCTGGGCCGCTGCGCCGCTGGCGATGGCCAGGCCGCATGCACAGCTTAGCAAGCTGATAAGATGATGACCCCTTCGTCCCTTCATAGTCCCCTCCGTTTTCATGGCGATTTACCCGTTAATGAATAGCCGGCATCTTAGAGGAAGGGTTCACGCGCCATAAGCGCCCATCCCACCATGTGGAACAACGCTGACAACTTGGTGCAGTAGCGCCTGGAAGCTATCCAGGCGCTACGCCCCCTTTAAGATGCGCTTCTTCATGACACCAAAAGCGTTGGCGAGATCAAATGCATCTGTCATTCATCCCATGATGTGGAACGGAGCCATTCACCCTCCCATTGACTTGCCCTGACGATTTCGGTGTCTTGGGACCACGGGAGAGGATCATGGATCTTGGTGGAGAGAAGGAATTTCCGCCCCAGGCCGAATTAGTCGGTTCCGATGGGAGCAGCACGCTGTCGACAGGCATCGGCGAACCGGGCCATGATATTGTCGCACGGCTGCTAACATTGCTCGCTCGTCGTGGAGGCAACGCCGCCGGTGTGTTGCGCGTCAATGGCTTTGAGGAGCCGCTCGATCAATTCATCGTGAACACGCTGCCAACGCTAGAAATCACAAATTTACAAAAGCTGTCTTCACGTGCCAGCGTCGAACTATCGGACATGCAAGCCTCGGCAACGGGGCGGCCGCCTTTTCGGGGTGGCGATTGGAGGCTGCTTTTCTATTGCCTCGTAGGCAGTCGTACCTTGCGTGAAGCGATCATGAGGACCGAAGAACTGCTGCGAGCGATTGACGGGCGCATGGGTAGCATGGCGCTAAGACGAAGCGGCGGAAAAGCTATTCTATCCTACACAGGTGCGCGAAGCGGCGATGAGGAGATGGACTTCATCGTTACGCTGCACGGTCAGTTGATGTTTCATTCTATTTTCAGCTGGCTGATAGGGAGGCCAATCGAAGGCACATTGGCGCTCGATTTCCCTGAATCTGCCGAGCGATACCTGAACGCCGAGCCGTTGCCATTCAATTTACTGCTTGGCGCGGAACAGCTGGAATTACGCTTTGCCGCGTCCTTGCTCGACCAGCCAGTCATTCGCACGATGTCCGATTGCGAAGCTTTACCGACGCTCAACTTCCTCTTCGGCTTGAGGGTCGGCGAAGATCCGCTGGAGATTGTTCGCCGCTCGCGTCATTTCATGGCGATGGCTCTACGGGAAAGGCGCAAGCTTCCCTCGCTCGAGGAATTGGCGCGCCATCTCGCCGTTGCGCCGATGACCTTGCGGCGCAGGCTGCAAAGTGCAGGCACGTCCTTCCGAGTCATCCGGGACGAGCTGCGCCGCGAAATGGCTATCGACATGCTGACGAACAGCCGGATGTCGATTGAAGATATTGCCGAACGGCTGGATCTGTGTGATTCCGATGCCTTGCGCCGCGCATTTCGCGGCTGGACCGGGATGGCGCCCACTGAATTTCGCCGAACGCTGGTGAAAGCCACTATCGGCTAAGCCGCTATTTTGGCGCTGGTAGAGCAGAGCGCTGCTACGGCATCCGCAATTCGACCAACTCCACGATCACGCCATCCGCATCTCGCACAACGCTGTTGATCACCGGCCCTTTTTCGTCAGCGGCAGCGATCCTCGCGACCGGGAAGCCTGCCTTTTGCAGTTTCAACGCCGCAGCGCGGCTGTCACTGACACGGATGCCGACTTTTGCGCCTGTCGAATGGTTCTGCGTCGCATTGGGCTTTTGATAGTGGATCAGGATCAACAGGGGCTCGCTCGATTTGGGATCACCTGAAAAATTGAAGGCAATCTTCTCTGCGGGGTCCCCCGGCTTGCTGACGGTGAAGACCGGTTTCATGCCCAATCCATCGACGTAGAAGGAGCGTGCCCGCCCCATGTCTGCGACCTCGAGCGACAGAAAGCTGAAGCCCGACGCCGTCGCCGGCCCGACTGGCTGCGCAGAGGCGAGGGTCGGCGTCAGCAGCATGGAAAGAAAGATTGCGAGAATACGCTTCATGCCATGATCTCCGACAAGGTGCGGGAGGTTCGCATTGCTTCCGTGCCCCATGCGTCGACCGGCACGCCCATGACCTGCTGCATGGTCAGGCCGATGCGGGAAATGGGGTCCCCCTGGCTCGCTACGTGAATGCCGCTCTTCACCTTGCCGCCCGCCCGCCCGGCGAGCATTACAGGAATGCCGTTCAAGTCATGGTTCTTGGCATAGCTGACCTCGGAATGGGCAACGACCAACATATTATCGAGCAAGGTCCCATCGCCTTCCTTGATTGCTGCCATAGCCGTCACGAAATCTGCCCAGCCCTGCATGCTCTGCGTGGAGAATTCGTCGACCGTCGGCTGATATCCCTTGGCGCGGTCCACCTGTTCTTCATGCGTGGCCTGGTGATATGCGGTCGGCGATCCGGCCTGTCGCAGATCGGCAGTGGCCGTCGAAAACACCATGTTGAAGACCTTGGTCTGATTACACGCCATCGCCATGGCCAGCATTTCCGCCATCAGCTTGTGAGACTTTTGCCGAGCCGGAACATCAGTGCTGGCGACGAGGTCCTCTGGCTGCGCTGGTACGACACAGGCTTCGGCCGGGGGCGGCTTTTCCAGTTGCAGCGCCAGCTTGTTCTCGACTTCACGGATCGAGGTAAAATAGCTGTCGATCCGCGCTTTATCTTCGGCGCCCAGCTTCCCCAACATGCGGCGACGCTCTTCCGTGACCGCGGTAAGGACGCTGCGGCGCGCCATCACCTTGGGGTCGGGGGTGAATTCGGCCGCGTTGGGATCGCGAAAATCCGCGCCGAAGATGCGGCGATAAAGCTCCATCGGCGACGCCACGCTAGGGTTCATCTCGGTCCCGCTGCGGTAGGAAAAGCTGGTGCGTGGATTGCCGTCCGCACTCAGTTCCAAACTGCGAAACAACGTTCCGCCGCCGATGGTGTCTGCGATACTAACGTCGAACGTCGGACCCACGATCTGCTGCCAAGTGTCGTTGGGAGTGCCGGTGCGCAGCCCGACATTACCTGAGATATGCGGCTGATTGCTCTTGCCGCCCAAAGTGACGCTGAAGCCCGAAAGAACCGACACTTTGTCCTGCACCGGCTTGATTGGGGCGAGTTCCGGCGGCAGGTCGTAATTGGCCCCGGCTGTCTTGGGATTCCAGCGGTCCGGGATCATTCCGCAACCCCAAAACCACGTGCCGAAACGCACGGGCAGACGGCCACCGCCATAGGTCGCGGCTAGAGCAGCGCCATTATTGTCCAGGAAATAGTCGAGGAATGGCAGGCCGACGGCGACTGCGCCTCCACCCAGCATCCCGCGTAGCAAAAATCCACGCCTGTCCAACGACCTCATCAGCCTTTCCTTCCTGAAGATGGCTTGCTCGCGACACGAGGCGCCGATGGCGACCGGACTGCGAAGAATTGGGGATCGACGGCGATCTGCCGGAACAGCGAGCGAATGCGATAGCCGGTGCGAGCGAAATCTTCATGCAGCCGGTTTGTTACCGCCTCCTCGGACGGCAACAAGGCCCGGCCAGCGGCATAGCGCCATGCCGACTGCGTCAGGCACTGCGTCACCTTCGGATTGTCATGCAGAGCCTTGCCCAAGCCGGCGCTGTCACTGAATGCGACCTTGTCCAACATGCCAGTCGTGTCGATCGGCACGCCGTTTTCCGTCGCCCTGAACTGGCCTGCTCCATCAAAGCTGTCGAGCGTCAGTCCCATGGGATCGGTCAGCTTATGGCAGCTGGCGCATTCCTCATCATCCAGGTGCGCCTTCAACCGCTCGCGGGTCGTGCGGAAGGCTGGGTTGCTGGTGTCCTGTACGATGGTGAAGTTCACATTGGCAGGGGGTGCTGGGACATGTTCGCACATCAGCACCTCCCGCACGGCTTTGCCGCGCAGCGTAGGCGAGGAACGGCCCTCATGCGAATGGAGCGCGAGGAAGCTGATCTGCGTCAGAATGCCCACACGCGGGTCATCATCAGGCGGCGTGACCATAGACCAGTCGCGTGGACCATAGGGCATGCGGTAAAGCGGGCTCAGCTGGCGGTTCATAGCTACGCGGCGCGTGGTGAACAGGTCGCGATAATCGCCATTCTCGGCCACCAGCAACGTCGTGATGGTGCGCAGCGTCTGTTCCCGCGCAGCGGGCGCGGCGGACGAGCGGAAAGCCGGATATATGATGCCGTCCTTTGACAGCGACATCATGCCTTCCAACTGCAAGAAGTCGTCGAAGAAGGACCGTACCCCGGCCTCGAACCGTGGCGAGGCCATCAGCCGGTCGACCTGTGCCGCAAGTCCCGCACGCGTCATCAGGCTGCCATCAGCTGCTGCCTGCAACAATTGCTCGTCCGGCGTGCTATTCCAGAGGAAATAGCTGAGCTTGCTGGCCCGTGACCAAGCGTCGATCGTGCGGCCACCCGGCGCGCGGGGGTCGGCAACCTCCCGATCAGTCTGGAACAGAAAAGGCAGGTCCGACAACATCGCTGTCAGCATGATCGCAAGGCCGCCGTGGAAGTCCTTGAGGGTTGTTGACGCCGCCAAGGTTTGGGCGACGGCGAGCTTCACCTCACCATCGGTGAGCGGCCTGCGGTAGATGCGAAGGCCCACTCGCTTGAAGAACCCTTCGGCGCAAGTCGCGCCTTGCGGATCGGAAGGCTGAGGCGCGCACCCGACCAACTTGTCACGATGCTTCGCGTCGACCACCTGTTCCGCGATGCCGCGTGCAATCTGTTCATACTGTTCGGCACCCGCAGGCGTCAGAGATACTGCACTGGTTCCCACCGCCAGCAGGCCTCCGACCCGCATGTCGGGTTCGAACCGTCCGCTGACCTTGATATCGGGTCCGAATATATCAGCGATGGTCGAGCGATATTGCGCTTCGGTCAGCCGCCGGAACTTGGGCGCTTGCTGTTGCTGCAGCACCGAATCTTCCGATGGCGCATCTGCATGCCCGGCGCTTGCCGCCAGCAGGATAGCACCAATCGATCCCAGCGCAGTGACCCCTGACAACGCCCGAAGAAGGAGCGGAAAATTAAACGGGCGGCTCATGGCTGGCCACCTTGCGCCAACTGCTCAGGCTTGATCAGGAAGGCCGGCACGCCTTTAAAGCGCAAGGCGGACGAGATGGCGCTGTTGCGGCCCGTCTTGGGATCAGGATAGCCGTCGGCATAGCGACGCACCGCCTTGATCAACGCCGGACAGGACATGCGCGTCAAATTGGCACCGACCTGGGTCGATTGATGATAATTATCCTCGATGCTCGCCAGCGTATGGTAGCCGTAAATGCCACCTTCGATGGTTTCGCCAGGCTTGATCTTGGCCTGAATGCGGGCTTGGCGCAGCTCGCGATAGCTGTCGACGATCTGTTCTCTTAGGCGCATCTTCAGGTCGAACGGCTGGGTAATCAATTCGCCGTCGCGAATTTTCCCCGTGGTCTGCGCCATGAAGCGGCGGTCCTTATCAACGTCCAGGCTGGCCCAAGCCAACGGCTTCCCCGCGCCCGATAACTCCAGCGGGCTGGCGCTGGCGTAGATGCGTACAGTTACGTCGTCGTCATTGGCTGGATCATCGACGCCGCTGATTTCCACCAGCGTAGGCGAAGACATGGACGTAATCACATTGTCCGCAACCTTCGGCGTGCCGAAGTCCCGCGTCGAAAAGGTACATCCGACCGCCCGGATCAGTTGATTGTCAACGCCCGGTTTCTGGTCGGGACTGACATAATCATCCTTGCCAGTGCGGCCGTCGAGATCGATGCCATAGGCGATCGGCCCGCGATAATCCTCATTCCCTTTTTCCAGGAAGGGAAAGTCTTCGGGATTGGTGCAGCTGTCATAAGCGAACCGCGTCCCGAGAAAGGCGGGAATCCCTTTGCCCTCGGGAATATTATATTGCTGCCGCAATGCCTGCCGCTCGGCCTCGGTGAGGCTTGCCATGCTGCCATTAGATCCGGAATCCTTGCCAGTCGGCACCATCTTGAAGCCGAGCCGCTCACCCATCAGCTTGTGCAGTTCCTGCACCTTTTCAGGCGCTTCATATTTGGCCCGCTCGGCAGGCGGCAGCGTCTTGAGAAAGAGGTCCGCCGAGCTGAGCGACAAGCTTCGGCACGCCTTCTCATCCTCATAGGCCGCCACATAAATGTTAGTCAGCGCGAACGACAAGGTCTGAGGCTGAGGCGCTGAGGCGCCGGACATCAGCAGGCTGGTGATCGCCAGCGATCCGGTTGCGGCGCACCTCTTGAGGTCATGAGCCCTCATATCTTTCATCATCCTCTATCCTGCCGCCTCGCGCTGTTACGCGGGCGTTGCGCGTCTTATGTCGCAATGGATGGAGTGCCCGCCACGGCGTTTCTGTTCATCAACCCGACAGAAATGATCTCAAGTGACGAAAGCTAGGCCCCGAAAGCGGCGTAGGGCCGTTGTTCAGAAGCTCTGCGCCGCAATTTCCATGCTCATGCGCTGCGCAGCGCTCATCAGCGCTGGGCCGAGAACATCAAGTCGCTCGCGGGTAAGGTGCGAAGATCGATCCGAGATCGACAGCGACCCCTTTGGCAATCCGTAACGGTCGTTCACCACCGCCGCGACGCAACGCAGCCCGTCGCTATGCTCCTCATCATCGAGCGCATAGCCGCGAGCCCCTATCTCCGCCAGTTCGCGACGGAGCCGATCACCGTCGATGATGCTGCGTGCGGTACGGGCTTTAAGAGGGGCGCCGTCCAGATAGCGGTCGAATTCAGTTCTGGACCATTGTGCCATCAGGACCTTGCCGGACGCAGTGGTATGCAGCGGCAAAACAGCGCCCGGCCGTGCGGCTGTCTGGCGGAACCCGTTCGTGGCAGCCTGCCCCACATAGCAGACGCCTGCACCTTCGGGCACGGCTATATTCACGCAATGCTGCACTTCGGACATGAGTGATCGCATGATGGTGCGGCCCAACTGACCCAGGTCACGCGTTTGCGCGAATACGGCTCCTACCGTGAAAGCCTGCACGCCGATGGACCAGCCGTTCCTACGCCGATCAAATGCGACATAGCGCAACGCTTCCATGGTCGTCAGCAGGCGATGGGTAGTGGATCGGGGCAGTCCAACGGCGCGAGACAGATCGCTGAGCGTCATATTGTCGCTCTTCGCCAGTTCATCGAGAATGCCAAATGCCCGCACCAGCGACTGAACTCGCCCAAGCAAGCCGTCTTCCGGCTCATGCTGACTATCGGTCACGCCTGTTCCTCACCCTGCCTGATTACCACCGCACAAGCGGTAATCTGTCAAACTGGTATGACCTGTTTGTCCCTGCTTGTCGAGATGCTTTCTAAGTTGGGCGGCAAGAGCGTCTTGGTGCCCGCGTTCCATATCATGGGATGAAGAATTGTGGATGCCGCAGCTTTGGCTACCTTCATCGCTCCAAGGAGAGACGATGCCCGAACTATTACCACTTGATCGCCGCACGGCCCTTGCATTGGGCGCTGGCGCACTGCTGTCCGGGATCGAACCCGCTTTCGCCCGACGGTTAGGCGGTGGCGACACGCCCAGCTGGGCCAGTGAACCGATGTGCTGGTTCCAGCTCGCCTTCACCGAAGATGATCCGGGCCATTACGACCCGGAATTCTGGACTGACTATTTTCAGCAGATTCACGCGGATGGCATATGCCTCAGCGCCGGGGGGGGCATCGCTTTCTACCCCACAGACATTCCCTACCACGGTGTGGCGCAGGGGGTCGGCAAAGGCGTCGATCCATTTGGCGACATGGTGGCGGCTTGCAAGAAACTTGGGCTGCGTGTCCTCGCCCGCATCGATCCGCACGCGATGAACGCCGCCGCCGCAGCTGCCCATCCCGAATGGGCGCTGACCGGTCCGGACGGCAAAATCAAGCAGCACGGCAGCGCGCCGGATCTGACGCTGACCTGCGCCTATGGGCCTTATAATTTTGAACTGATGCCAAAGGTGATCGAGGAGATTGCACGGCGATATCCGGTTGACGGGTTTTTTGGCAACCGTTGGAACGGCAGCGGCACCTGCTACTGCCAAAGCTGCCGGACGCTCTATCGCGCTGCATCGGGACAGGAAATCCCGCTCGACCCAGACCCGTCAAAGCCAGAGGGGCGACGCTATGCCGCATGGATCGAAGAGCGGTTACTCTCGCTCATCGATCTGTGGAATGCGGCGGCGCGCAAGCACCGGCGGGAAGCCTTCTTCACGCCAGGCGGGGACCGCAGAGGTCTGGTCGATCTGAATGGACCGGCGTTGGCGAAACGCCTACCGATCGCATTTTGCGACCGTCAAGCGCGATCTTCAGACAGCTCACCTTGGGGCACGGGGCCAGAGGTCTGGGGCGCGGGCCGCTATACCCGCGAATTGCGCGCCTTCATGAAGGACAAGCCGGTCGGCCACATCATCTCCGTCGGGGTAGAAGAGACCTATCGATGGAAAGATTCGGTACAGAGCCCGGCAGAAATCCGCATCTGGGCCGCTGGAGCGATCGCTCAGGGAGCGCGCCCATGGATCACGAAGTTCAACGCCAAGCCTCTGGATCGACGCTGGATGGATGTCGTACGGCAAATCTACGTATGGCATCATGCCAATGAACCCTACCTCCGCAACACCGGAAATCTGGCCCGTGTCGGATTGGTCCACACGCCCCGTACCACCGCTTTTCTTGGCGGCTGGACCGGGCGCGGAAAGCTTGAGGAACATCGCGACGGCTTCTACCAGGCCGCGCTGGAAAGCCGGGTCCCGTTCGACCTGATTGACGAGGATCTCCTGGACGCTGAAAGCTTGTCGCGCTTTGACACCATCATCCTCGCCAATGCGGCAGTGCTGTCGGACCGGCAATGCGATCAGGTGCGTGCCTTCGTAGCGCGCGGCGGCAGCGTCATCGCAACCTATCAGACATCGCTTTATAATGGCGACGGGCAGCAACGGGCCGATTTCGGCCTTGCTGACCTATTCGGCTGTTCCATCGCGGGCAAGGCAGAAGGCCCAATGAGGAACGCTTATCTCACCTTGCGCCACGCCCATCCGGCCATGGCGGGGCTCAGCGATATCAGCCGAACCATCGGGCCGTTATTCCGCCTACCCGTCACCGCGCGCGACCATCGGGACGTCGCCTTGACGCTCGTTCCCAGCTATCCTGACTTGCCGATGGAACGGGTGTTCACCGATCGGACAGAGACCGACATACCCATGGCGATCTGCCGTCAGGTCGGGCGCGGCCGCGTCGTGTATTTGCCGATGGACCTTGATCGCAGCTTTGCGGAACTTGGCCATGGCGATCATCTGACGCTGCTGCGCGCGATGCTCAGTTGGGCGCATGAACAAGCGCACCCGTTGCAGATCGATGGGCCGGGCCTGCTCGACATTGCCTGCTGGCGACAGCAAAGGTCCATCACCGCGCATCTCGTCAATCTCAACAATCCCATGGCGATGCGCGGTAGCTATCGCGAAGCGATTAGTACCGGCCCTTATCGGGTCCGCATTCAACTGCCTAAAGGCAGCCGTGCAACGCGGGCCTGGCTCCTAACCGCCGAAGGCGACGTGACGTACCGCGCAACGGATGGCTGGGTAGAGGTTGAAGTGCCGCACGTCGATTTCCATGAAGTGGTCGCGATCGATTTGATCTAGCGTGTCAGACCCCTCACCCCTTAGTCTCGGTACCTGCCTATTCTGGAGAGACATCAGCCGTCATGATAGACCGCCGCGACATGCTAGCTCTGAGCACGCTCGGTGCACTTACTCTTGGTGCATCATCGCTTGCCGAAGCCGCCTCCGTTGCTCCAGACGAGACCAGCCTCCCCCTCCATGGCCGGCAATTACATGTCCTTGACCTCACGCACCGCCTTACACGCGCCTTCGCGTTCGCACCGGGCCGCCTTTCCATGGAGGCGGTCGAGGGATCGGGCACGAAAGCGGGCATGGCGCTCAACCGCATATCCATCGTCGAACATACCGGCACCCATCTCGACGCGCCGCGTCATTTCGCGCCCGACGGAGCTTCTGTCGGAGACATTGCGATCAGCCAGTTGATCGTCCCGCTCGTCATCATCGATATTAGGAAAAAAGCAAAAGCCGATCGTGACGCGCGGATCGTGCCAGAGGATGTCACAGCTTGGGAACGGAAGAATGGCCGCATCCCCGCGAGATCCTGCGTCGCCATGTTGTCGGGCTGGGACCCGCTCGGTGCTGTCGCCAGTTACGGCAGCCTGTCTCCGGCTGAGCGACGAAAGAGCCCGGGCTTCGATGTTGCAGCCATGGACATTCTGATGAAGCGAAAAGTCATCGGCATCGGCGTCGACACTATGTCGATCGACGCGGGGGAAGCCATGCCCGCTTTTCCCGTGCATCAGGCGTGGCTGCGGAGCGGGCGATGGGCGCTGGAGGGATTGGCCAATCTGGACCGGGCGCCTGCCGCCGGTGCCCTGCTGTTTGCCGGGGTACCGCCGTTGGAAAACGCCACCGGCATGCCTGCGCGAGTGATCGCGCTCTATTGACCAAGCGCTGCGGCGCCCGCCCGTGCAGGAGCGAGCGCCGCAGCCATTGACGTCAGGCGCGCATCAAGGAGCCACCGTTGACGTCAAAGATCGCGCCGTTGATCCAGCGACCATCTTCCGACAGCAGCATCGCCACGACCCCCGCATGATCTTCGGATTCGCCCAGACGCGTGTGCGGGGTGCGCGCCATGAAATAGTCGGCCCACTTTGTCGCTTCTTCGGCATTCGCTTCCATCGCCTTCTTCATCTCGCCGGTGACCGTGAAGCCGGGTGCGAGCACGTTGGCGGTAATCCCTTCCTTGCCCCAGCGCGCACCGACATGGCGCGCAAGCGCGTTTACGCCCGCCTTGGCCATGGCATAGCAGGGCCGCGTCGGCTCGCCGCCATGCGCCGAGCCGGAGCTGGTGTAGACGATCGCTCCTTTACCGCTCTTGACGAGGTGCGAGACGACGGCGCGGGTGCACAGCAGATGTCCGCGCAGGTTGACTGCAATCGTGCGATCAAAGGTGGAAAGATCGATGGCAAGCGCATCGCTATCCTCCATAATGACACGCAGATCCGCCGCGTTGATGTGCGCGCCATCCAGGCCACCGAAACGGCTCACCGCTGCTTCGGTCGCCTTCTGCACGGAAGCTTCGTCGGCAATGTCGACAGGGACGGCGAAGGTCTCGCCGCCTGCTTCCTGCGCCACGCGCGTCGCGCCATCGATGTTGATGTCGGCCGCGCAAACCCGCGCGCCTTCTGCAGCCAGGCGCTTGACAGTGGCGGCGCCGATGCCGGTCGCGCTGCCGAACACGATGATACGGCGGTCTTTAAGACGATTGTTGGTCATGAGCATCCTCCGGAGAATTCGGTGGTGGGAGAAATGTGTGCGGTTAGCAACCACTCACCAAGTGGCTAGCAGCCCGTTCGAGCGCCGTCACCATCGCGCTGTGATCCCTTTCCGCATCTCCGTAGGCAGCGCAGCTGCTGAAGAGTTGCTGGGCATTTGCCGTGGCGGGCAGCGAAACGCCGAGCGAGCGTGCACCCGCCAGCGCGAGATTGAGATCCTTCTGGTGCAACCGAATACGAAATCCGGGATCAAAGCTGCGGTCGATCATGCGTTGACCATGCACCTCCAACACCCGCGACGCAGCAAAGCCGCCCATCAGCGCTTCCCGCACCCGCGCGGGGTCCGCGCCGGCCTTCGATGCGAAGACCAGCGCCTCCGACACGGCTTCGATGTTCAGCGCTACGATGATCTGATTAGCGACCTTGGTAACTTGTCCCGCGCCAACTTCACCGACGAGCGTGATGTTCTTGCCCATCAGCTCCAGCAGCGGCCGGACCTTGTTGAACACATGCTGCTTGGCTCCGCACATGATCGTCAGGGCGGCATTTTTCGCGCCGACTTCGCCGCCGGAAACCGGCGCATCGACATAATCGCCGCCGAGCGCCTCGATCTTCGCCGCAAAGTCGCGCGTGGCGATGGGATCGATCGAGCTCATGTCTATGACGGTAGTGCCGGGCTTCACACCCTGGGCCACTCCATTTTCGCCGAAGAGCACGCGTTCCACGTCCGGCGTGTCAGGCAGCATCAGGACCAGGCACTCCACCTCCTCCGCCACCGCTGCCGGCGTGGCGCATGCGATCGCGCCGCCTTCGCGCAATTCCTGGGGCATAGGGGCACGATTGGCGCAGCTGTAGATCGCATGTCCTGCCGCTTGCAAATGACTGGCCATGGGCCGCCCCATGATGCCGAGGCCGATAAATCCGATTTTCATGTCACGCGCTCCTGGAGTTTAGATAATTGCGCGCCCAGCCAAGGCCCGCCGTCGTGTCGCCCGCAGGTCGATATTCGCACCCGATCCAGCCGTTATAACCAAGCGCGTCGATATGGCTGAGCAGCCAGGGATAGTTGATCTCTCCGCTACCCGGTTCGGCACGGCCCGGATTGTCCGCCAGCTGCATATGACCGATCCGCGGCAGCAGGCGTTCGATCGTGCGAGCAAGGTCGCCTTCCATGATCTGCATATGATAAATGTCATATTGCAGGCGGACATTGTCGCGCGCCGCCTCGTCCATGACGGACATGGCTTCGCTTGTCGTGCCGTAGAAGTATCCCGGGATGTCGACACGAGTGTTGATCGGCTCAATCAATATCTCGACACCATCAGCCGCCGCCAGTTCGGCAGCGTGCACGATATTGGCAACCAGCGCGGACCGGCATTCAGCAGTGGCAGGCGTCTTTCCCGCCATAAGGTGCAGGCGTGGGCAACCTAGCGCTCGCGCATAATCCAACCCCCTGGCGACCCCCGCCCGGAATTCCTTCACCCGGTCAGGCAGGGCTGCAATACCCCGCTCTCCCCCCGCCCAGTCGCCCGCGGGGAGGTTGAACAGCACCACCTCCAGCCCGCATTTCTGTGCGCGCGCCGCCACATCGGTAGCGTCATGGTCATAGGGGAACATGAATTCGACGCCGGAAAATCCCGCCGCCTCTGCCGCATCAAAACGGTCTAGGAACGGCAGGTCCTGGAACATCATCGCCAGATTAGCTGCCAGCTTCACCATATCTCTTCTCTCTCAAACAGTGCGGGTCAGAACGCGATGCCCAGCACCAGGTCCATGACGTTGGTTCCCGTTGGCCCCGTACGGAACAGGTCGCCGGTCGCCTCGAACAGGTGGTAGCTGTCGTTGCGCGCCAGCATGTCTTCTACATCAAGCCCTGCCGCGCCCGCTCGCTTGAGCAACGCGCCATCGGCAAATGCTCCTGCCGCATCTGTAGGCCCATCGGTACCATCCGTACCAGCGGCGAGCAGCGCGGCATTATCCTCGCCCGCCAGCGCCAAGGCTGCCACAAGCGCGAATTCCTGGTTACGCCCGCCCAGGCCGTCGCCGTTGACCTGCAATGTCGTTTCCCCGGCGGATACCAGCAGCGCGGGGCGATATTGCGGCGGCACCGCCCGCAGAGCCTCTGCCATCTTCAGCGCGGCGTCATGGGTGTTGCCCGCCATGACTGCATCAACGTTGTGGACGGTTAGCCCTTCGCGAGCGGCTATTCCGTGCACCGCTTCGACAAGCATCGCGCTATCCGCGAGCATTAGATGCTCCTGGCGCCCCGCGGCTTGAGGAGCATACGATGGCCCTTTCGCCAGCACGTCACGGATAGACGCCGGTACTGATTGCTCCAATCCGTAGCGCGCCAGGATTGCCATCGGACTTGCGGCATCATCGCTGTTCGCAATGGTGGGCCCCGATCCGATCATGCATAGGTCGCCACTGGGAATGTCCGACATCAGCAGCGTCAGCACCGATGCTGGACCGATATGCTCCAACAACCCGCCGCCCTTCACGCGCGACAAGCGCTTTCGCACGGCGTTGATCTCCTCGATCGACGCGCCGGATCGCAGCAGCAAGTCGGTCACCTCCGCCTTTTCCTCAAGCGTCACACCATTGGCAGGAGCGACCATCAGCGCCGACGCGCCACCTGTCAGCAGCACGATGACCGTATCCCGCTCCGTCAGTCCTTTGACCGCACGCAGCATTTCGATGGTCGCTTCCACCCCCTGCGCGTCAGGGATCGGGTGCCCTGCTTGGCGCTGCCGGATTCGCGCCAGCATCGGCTCGACATGGCCATGCTTTACGATGATGCAGCCGCCCGAAATCCGGTCGCCGAGAAGCGTTTCCAGCCCCTTTGCTAGAGAGCCGGCTGCTTTCCCCGCGCCAATCACCACAATCCTGCCATCGGGGTGCAAAGGCCAGTCGATCTCCTTGCCCCTATGGCTGATGCGCCAGTGATCACCCTGCGGCGCGCCCAGACCTTCGACCAGTCTTTTCCCGCGAACTGACTCCAGCGCTTCAACATATATGTTCTTCAGCAGCGCGCGGACGGCTGCCCCTTGTGGAAAATCGCGCATGTGGTCAGGGCACCAGCAGGGTGAAGGGATAGACATAGGCTTGCAGCATCACGAACAGGCCGATCAGCGAGCCCAGCACCAGGCTGTGGACGAATACATGGCGCAGGATGCGGCCTTCCTGCCCAAACCAATGGGTGGCGGTAGAAGCGACAACGATGCTCTGCGCGTCGATCATCTTGCCCATGACGCCGCCCGCACTGTTCGCCCCTGCCATCAACACTGGAGGGAGGTTAAGCTGCTCTGCGGTGATCTTCTGCAATCCGCCGAACAGTACGTTCGACGCTGTATCCGATCCGGTGACAGCAACGCCCAGCCAGCCAAGCATGGTGCCGAAGAAGGGATAGAGCACGCCCGTCGCCGCAAATGCCAGCCCCATCGACGCGTCGATGCCGCCAAACCGGGTGAGATATCCCAGCGCCAGCATTGCCGCGATGGTGAGCAAAGATGGCAGCACCAGCTTCCATGTACGCAGATATACAAGGCCAATCGTGCGCGCGGGCACTCGCAGCAGCAATGCGGAGGCAAGCGCGGCTACCAGTATCGCAGTGCCCGTGGCTGAAAGGAGATTGAGGTTATAGACCGCCTTTTCGAACTCCGGAGCGGTGACGACCGGTGGCAGCCGCTGGATCACCCCATCGAGCCCTACGAAAGGCAGGCGCAGCGCAAAGATGGCGTCCAGGCCTTGCTTCATGAAAGGCAGACCCCACAGAAAGACGCAGGCGGTCAGGATGATCCATGGCATCCATGCCCGCCGGACGGCGGCGGCATCATGCAGCGGCTGGGCATGGGCCGCATCCGCCGTGGCCGCAACATCCCGCTCATCTCCTGCGGCGAGCTTCGCTTCATTGACATGCATGATGCGTGCAGGCTGCCAAATGCGCAAAAAGGCGATCAGCGCAGCGATCGAGGCAAGCGCTGCGCCGATGGACGTCAGCCATGGCCCATGCAAATTCGAAATAAGCAACTGCACGACCGCAAAGCTGACGCCCGCGACCAGAACAGCCGGGAACACTTCCATCGTCCGCCGCCACCCGCAATAGGCGACCAGCAGCCAAAAAGGCACGATAATGGCGAAGGGCGTCATCTGCCGCCCCACCATCGCCGATAGCTCTAGCAAGGGGAGACCCGTCACGCCGGAAAGCGTGACCAGCGGGGTACCCAGCGCGCCGAATGCAACCGGCGCGGTATTGGCGATCAGCGACAGTCCGGAAGCCTGCAGTCGCGTGAAGCCAAGCCCTATCAGCATCGCTCCCGTCACCGCGACCGGCGTTCCAAAGCCCGCCGCGCCCTCGAAAAAAGCGCCAAAGCAGAAGGCGATCAGCAGAAGCTGCAAACGGCTATCGGCAGTGATCGATGTTATCGCTCCACGCAGCACATGGAACTGCCCGGTGGTCTCCGTCAGCTGATACAGGAAGATGATGTTGAGCACGATCCAACCGATCGGCAGAAGCCCATAAGCCGCGCCGAATCCTGCCGCGCGAAGCGCCAAGCCGGCGGGCATACCGAAAGCCAGCACCGCGACGGCCAGGCCAGCACCAAGGCCCATGAGCGCGGCGATGTGCGCCCGCACATGAAAAAGACCGATAGCACCGAGCAACACCACCACAGGAACGGCCGCAACAAGCCCGGACAGCAGGCCGTTGCCGAACGGATCGTAATTCTGCGCCCAAATCATCGCGCCACCTTTGCCTTGATATCGGTCAACTTCCGCTTCAATCGCGCCGCCATTGTCGGTTCGGCATTCTTGGTTAGCCGTCGCTAGGCTGGAGGGCATGTGAACGAAACTCGCCTTTCCGCGATACGGAACACATCCACCGTCCGGAGCAAAGTGTTCCACAGGGCGGAACGCCGTTCTCAGGAAGATTGTCGGCTTGGCGTAGCCAGGGCAGACTGCTCGTTTGACGTCAAATAATAGTTCAGGAGCATGAGGCAGGATGGAACTGAAAGCCAACGGCGGGATTTCGCGCCGCGATCTCGTGCGCGCCCTGCCCGCAACAGCGATGGTGAGCGCACTTCCTGATCAAGCCTGGGCAGCCGCGGACAGTGGCGGATTCGATCGGCGCCGATGGTGGGAGCATGAATATCGGATCCTTCAGACCAACCTGCGCGAAATCGACGCGCTGGAAGACCCCCGTACGATCGCTCGCGAAACCCGCGCCTTTGGGGCGAACGTCATCGTGTCGAACATCGGTGGCATTGTCGCCTTCTATCCTAGCCAGCTAGCGCTCCACTATCGCAACCCGTTCATGAAAAGCGACTTTGCAGGTGACATGGTCACCGCCGCCCATGCTGAGGGCCTGGCCTATATCGGGCGCTTTGATCTCTCCAAGGGGACAAAACCTGCCTATGACGCGCATCCCGATTGGTTCATGCGCAACCGCGACGGCACGCCGCGCGAATATGCCGGGACGTACCAGGCGTGCCCCAATGGTGGGTGGGCGCAGGATTACAGTCTGCAAATCTTGAAGGAGGGCGTCGAGCGTCACGACGTCGACGGCCTGTTCTTCAACATGACCGCCTTTGCTCGCACCGACTATGCCGACGTAGATCACGGCATTTGCGTATGCGAAAACTGCAAGCGGCGGTTTCGCGAGCTTTACAAGCTGGAACTTCCCCGGACCGACGACGGGGCTGATTCCAACTGGGGTGCCTATCAACACTTTCAATCGCGGATCATGGCTGAACTGTCGGCGAAAGCGCGCGATGTCATCAAGGCAGCACGTCCCGACGTGCCGCTTATGGACTTTTTTGGTGGCGTGGTGGCGCGGGGAGAGGTGCAGCGACGTCTTTCGCGCAAAGCTCCGGAATGGCCCCACGCGATGGGAGAACAAACGCGCGCCTTGAGGGCGATCGCACCGGGCAAGGCTTTTTCCGCGACGTCCACAGCGCACATGGACTATCCGTGGCGGCAGGTAACGGAAAGCGCCGACAATCATCTGCTGCGCTTCGCCCAGGCATTGGGCACGGGAGCCAAACTCGACCTTTACCTGATGGGCACGCTGAGCGATCAGGACGATCCGCGCTTTCTCCCTCCGGTCTCACGCCTGTTCCACTGGCACGCCGCCAATGAGCAGCACTATGTAAGGTTGGAGCCGGGCGCACGGGTCGCACTCTACAATATGGGCTCGTTCTTCCAATCGGTCGGCGCCGGGCTTACCCGCTACAGCATTAATGCGCAGCGGGGCGCCTATCAGGCGCTAGTTGATGCGCGTCTGCCCTTCTGGATGACAACCGGCATGCAAGTGGCCAAGGCGACCAAGGACCGCGCCTATGACGTCATCATCATGCCGCATATCATGAGCCTGGATGAAGGCGACGCCACCGCGCTCGATGCCTTCGTAGAGGGTGGCGGCCTGATCATAGCCACTGGCTATACCGGTGCGCTGGGCAAAGACGGCAAGCCGCGCAGCAGCCCGGCCATGAAATCAAGCCCGGTTGGCAGCTTTGGCCAACCGCGCGACGGTCATGGCTGGTCACTGGACATGAGCAAGGCGGCCATACCGATGGGACCGGGGCGGATGCCCATCGACGAGACATTCTTCCCGGTTACGCCACGCAGCGGCGCGACGAGCCTGATCCCATTCGCGCCGGACCAGCGCTTCGGCCCGCCTGAATTTTCCTACGCGCGTCCCGGCGAAGCAGCGCGTGACGACGCGGGGGCGCTCGTGATGCCGTATGGCAAAGGCCATCATGTCCATATCCCCTGGCTTCCTGACTGGCTCTATTATCGTGATGGGATCGACGCGCACCGTGTGCTGTTCGAAAGCCTGATCGCGCGTTACGCTCCGCCGCCGCCCCTCGTCCTGGAAGGTCCAGGTCCAATCGAGATGATGGTGATGCGGCAACCAGCTGCGGGCAAGATGCTGGTCCACGTCATCAATTATTCAGGCCAGCGCAACACGCATTATGGCGATCCAATAATCGCTCAAGGCCTGAAGCTCGGCGTCCGCGGCCTTGTGGGCGGCACAGCTCGGATGCTGGTGGCTGGGAAGGCGGTCAGGGGCAGGCGGCGTTCGGATGACCGCGATCATTTGTGGTTTGACCTGCCGCCCGTCGAAACGTTCGAGGCGGTGCAGCTCACAATGACCTGACGTCTGAAACGGGCGAGGGGCGGTCGGCCGCCCCTCCCCTCCCTCGAGCCCGATCAGAAGTTCGGAGCAAGGTCCATCAATACGATGCCTTGGCCGACCCCTGCGTCGATGACATCGGCCGATCCAATCTGCGCCGCGATCATTCGGCCATCCGGCCGCACGACAGGATTGCCATATTTCCACCCGCCATATTGCACGATGTTCGTCATGCGCGTGTAGCGCGGCTTCTTAGGATCAAGATCAAGTACGCAAAGGTCCATGCCCTTCGAACGATCCTGAGCGCATTCGACCAAGGTCCGCTTGCCGTCAGGGAAAATCCCCTCGACTTCGTTGTAGAGTGTCGAAGGCGTCGGGTACTCAGTGATCTTCTTGGTCGCGAAATCGACCGAAATGACTTTGGTCTCCACGCCCTTCGGCCCCTTGCCGTAATAATAGCAGGGCATGGTCAGCCCCTTGTCGCCCGGCAAGAAATCTTGCGCTTCAACGAAGCATTCGGCGGTGGTGATGATTTCCCGCACATCTTCCAGTTTCGCCGACTGACCTTTAACAGCGACGCGGCCGGTATAGATGGTTGTCGATGCTGGCTTGCCGCCACCGGCCGCCTTCACCTGGCTCCATGCAACCATGTTGCTGTGCGGGCTCACCGCGATCCCTTCAAAAACGGTAATGCCTAACGGAACCGGTGCGTTCATCGCCTTGGCGTCCATCCAGAACAGCTCGATGCGGCCGTGCCGGGTTTCTTCCCGCGTCTTGCCCAGGATGCGTGGGCCGAGCAGCAGGTAGCCGCCGTCGGGGAGATAATGGACCCGAAGATAGCCTTCGCTGGCGGCATGGCTTGTCAAGTTGCGCGTCTGGCCCGTCGCCATGTCATATTCAAAGGCGTCCCCATAGGATTTGCCGATGAACGCTAGCTTGTCCCCTTTAGCCGAAAAGACTGGTCGTTCCCCGAATGCGGAGATCAGGCGCTGCCCGGGCGGCATGTCCTGGATCGGATTGCCCGGCTTGTTCCCCAGCGGCAGGGTCTCGGGCACGGGCTCGCCGCGCGTAAAGGTCTGCGCGGAGAGCGCGGACAGCGGCGCTGCCGCGAATAACGCGGTGGCCAACACATGCTTTGCCTTCATTGATCGTCCTCCTTATGCCTTCGCAAGCAGCTTGTAGGCCGCCATAAGTCAAGCTGGCGCCATGGATGTCCCACCATATGGACAGGACACTAACCGCTGGTCAGCCAACAAGGCGGGCGGTAAAGCAAGAGCATGACCATCGAGTGCGCAACCGTCACTGCTGAGCCGGAGACCTCCGGATATCGCCGGGTTCTGGCTCACCTGCGCGACCTGCTCGTGAACGGCGGTGTGGAAACGGGGCATCGGCTGCCGAGCGAAAGGGAATTGGCGCTGCGCCTGGGGGTTAGCCGCCCTGCTGTGCGCGAGGCCGTCAGGGCAATGGAGATGATCGGTGTTCTGGAAACGCGGCATGGACGCGCCAGCACCGTCCGTGTACCCGATGCGGTGGTTCTAGGCGAATTCTTCTCGCTAGCATTGGCGCAGCAGCCCGCGATCATCGACGACATTGTCGAGGTCCGCATCGCGTTGGAACGTCAGGCCCTTCGCCTCGCCTGCACCCGAGCGACGCCTGAAGATCAGCGCAATCTCGAAGATGCGCTTGAGCAGATCGAAGCGACGATCGATGATGTGTCTGGGGGCGGCCAAGCGGACCTTCGTTTCCACACGCAGTTGGTCGCCGCTGCACATTCCCCGGCGCTTTCCACGGTTTACGGGACGATCACGCATCTGCTGGAGCGCTCCCATGTCGAACGACGCAGGAGAATCGCCGACAGCCCCAAGGCGCGAGACTATTTGGTCGATCATCACCGCAAGATCTTCGAGGCTGTTCGCGCTGGCGACGCAGCGATGGCTGACGATTTGATCCTGAGCCATTTCGCGATCGGCGCCGCCTGGAAATTGCAGAAAGTGGCCGCCGCCCCCTAGCCGTCGATCAGGATCGCGCGAAAGTCGTTCACGTTGGTTCGGGTCGGGCCCGTAAACACCAGATCGTCCAGCGCCTTGAAGAACCCGAAACTGTTATTCTCACGCAGCATGCCGCTCGCCGACATGCCCGCTGCTCTTGCCCGCGCCAATGTGCTTTCGTCAGCGATGGCGCCTGCATGCCCCCCAACGCCATCGATGCCGTCCGTGTCGCATGCCAAGGCGGAAATGCCCGGCGCCGCATCCAGTGACATGGCAAGGCTCAGCATATATTCGCTATTGCGCCCCCCGGCTCCCGAGGGATTGCCCACCAGCACCGTGGTTTCTCCGCCCGACAGCAACGCCCAACGCCCGCCCTTGCGCTGATGGTGGAGGGCGAGCGCGGCATGAACGATGCCAAGTTCAGTCGCATCTCCTTCCAGGTCATCGCCCAGATAGACCGGCATATATCCCGTGGCCCTCGCCACTTCTCCCGCAGCCTCCAACGCCATGCGGTTGCGCGCGACAATGCGCGTATCCGCCCGCGCAAGTTCAGGCGAACCGGGGCGCGGCGTCGCGTGCCGTTCGTCGTTCAATACCGCCATGACATTGTCCGGAACGGTGATGCGATAGCGCTCGATCACACGGCGGGCATCGGCCAGCGTGGTGCGATCCGCCACAGTCGGGCCTGACGCAATGAGCGCGGGATCATCGCCCGGCACGTCGGAAAAGGCCAGGGTGACGACCTGCGCCGGATACGCCAGCGCGGCAAGGCGTCCCCCCTTCATCTGCGACAAGTGGGTGCGCACGCAATTGATCTGCGAAATAGTCGCTCCACATAGCAACAGTTCCCGCGTCACGCGGCGCTTGTCGTCCAGCGAAACCCCCTCGACCGGCATCGCGAGCAGGGCAGACCCGCCCCCCGACATCAGCGCAAGCAACTGATCCTGTTCGCCAAGCCCACGCACGGCCTCTTGGATCATCTGCGCCGCCTGCAAGCCATGTTGGTCTGGCAAGGGATGCCCTGCCTCGATGATCAGCGCATCTGTCGGCAATGTGCCGGGCGGCAATCCGTGGCCATAGGGAATAAGAATGATCGCCTGCGTCCCCGGCGGCGAGTGGCGCAGAGCTACACTGGCCATGGCCGCCCCTGCCTTGCCCACCGCCAACACAAGCCGCCGACCTTCCGGGGGTTGCGGCACGTGCGATGGCAGACAGCGCTCAGCCGAGACCGCTGTCAGGGCGACGTCGAACATCTCCCGCGCGAGCGCAACACGCGCCGCTTTCACCTTGTCGCTCTCCGTCAATGCCCGTCCCTCGACCATCTTTATCCGCCGGACTTACAAAGCGGCGCGCCAACCTGCAAATCGCAACATTGGTGGGCTGCGGCAATTCCATCTGGCGGAACAAGGTCGAATATGTTTACTCGGCCTTCTTTCCCAACAGCAGGCGAGCTTGCGTGCCCCAGGCACCGACGAAAAGATCTTCGACGCCGTCTCCGTTAACGTCGCCTTTCGCCATGCTCCAGCTGCGTCCCACAGTGGTCGCGGGGATGACCGCCGCCGTCACATCACTGAAGCGGCCCTTGCCATCATTGGCATATGCCCGCAGCTGCAATGGCTTGAACCCGGGCACGTCGATCGCACCGACAATCAGGTCGGGACGACCATCATGATTAAAGTCCATCACCATTCCGCCCCAGCTGGAAAAGCGGTTGGCAGGCATCCAGGGCTTGGTCTCGTCAAGAAACCCACGCCCCTTGTTGATCAAAAGCCGCGCCTGGGGATCCTTGTCCCATTTCTTGTTGTTGCTGGTCAGGTTCAGGAACAGGATGTCGGGCCGTCCGTCAGCATTGGCATCGAACACATGCACTTCACGCGTCTCCATCGGCGTCAGCAACTGGAGGCCCTTCGACGACTCGCGAAAATGCCCTTTGCCATCGTTCAGCAGCAGCCGGTTCGGCGGGCTTTCATTAGCGACCACCATGTCGAGGTCGCCGTCGCCATCGACGTCGACCAGCGCGATGTCCTGCGTATCATCCTCATACGCGGGCAGATGAGTTGCCGTGGCGTCGATAAAGGTGCCGGGCAGTTTGGGATCGTTGAGCCACAGGAAATTCTGTCCCGAAGCGCGCGGTTTGCCGGGGCGGTCCTCCGCCGAATTGCCGATGGCGATGTCGGGCAGGCCGTCGCCATTGACGTCGCCGACCGCCAGCCCATTACCTTCACTCATCTTCGGCAACCGGTCCGACGCTTCGGTAAACACACCTCCCGGCCCGCCGAGGAACAGTTGGTGCGCATGATCCTCCTCGGCAACGAAGATCAGGTCGGGAAAGCCATCGCGGTTGAAGTCGGCCGACAGCACATGTTCGCTATCATGCGCCTTGGTGCCTAGGGCGCCCTGTTTCCAGGTGAAACGCCCCTGCCCGTCATTGATGTAGAGCCGGTTCGGCCCCATTTCGACGGCCAGCACTGCGTCCAGATCGCCATCACCGTCCACGTCAACCAGCGCGACATCCAGGGCGTGGAGATATTTGGAAACGGGGACATGCGTGTCCGTCACATCGTCGAACATCAGTGTCGGCGCGGCTTCATTCTGCGCCTGCCCGGGCATCGCGCCTACCATCAGAAAAGCGAAGATCGCCGTGCGGCTCATCAGGCGACGGTTCATCATGCGGTCTCCAGCTTGCGAAGATAGGAAAGGCTCTTCTTGAGAGAGTCGATGCGCGCGCCGGTGAAAGGCGGTTCCTGTTCAACGAAGAAATTGCGCACGCCCGCACTTCGCGCCGCCTTTAGGATTGCAGGCCAGTTCATTATGCCCGACCCGACCTCCGTCGGCTTCTGCTGCATATGATAGTTGATCTGCGTCCCCGCCGCGATGTCCTTCACATGCATCTGGGTGAAGCGGCCGCGATAGCGTTAGAACCAGGCGGCGGTATCGTGCCCGCCCGCTGCCAGCCATTCGGCATCCAGCTCGAAATCGACGATGCTCGGGTCCGTTCGTTCAAGCAGGATCTGCAAACCCGTCTTCTTCCCCAGCGGCGCCAGTTCGCCGTTATGATTGTGATAACCGATCCGGATACCGTGTTTCCTGAGCACCGCGCCCTTCTCATTGAGGAAGTCGGCCATGCGCTCATAACGGTCGGCCGTAAGGGGCGCTCCGCCGGGCTTCATCAGCGACATGAAGGAGATCGGCGGACCCCAGATCGGGTCCCTGGGGAACTGGAACAGCGGCAACACGGCGTTGCGCGAACCCAGGATATTGAGCTGGTCCACAAGCTTGTCGAGATCATCGAAGTTGAGCCCGCTTGCGCCCGGCACCGTCGACGAAGCGGCGACATGCGCGCTCCGGCAGACAAGGCCCGCTTTGTTCAGCGCAGCCCGGAATTCAGTGGCGGAGCGACGGTGCAGCGACGCAAGCTCCACCGACCGCACACCTGTCGCCGCGATGCTGGCGAGCGCGCCGTCGAAGTCACGGTTGAGGTCAGGATCGAACATATAAAGCTGGACCCCCGCCCCATCCTTCCCAAGTAAGGAAGCGGATTTGCGACGCGCCATCGTGGGCACGCTCGCCGCCAGCATCAACAACGCAGAGGATTTGAGGAGGTCGCGGCGATTCGTCGACATATCTTTCAGTTTGGAAGGGTCAGGCGAGTGCGGCCTTGCGGCTCGCCTCCCGCAGGGAGGTTTCGGGATAGCGCATCATGCACAGGACCACGCCAAGGGAAAACAGTGCGGGCACGATGCCGATCAACGTGCGCAGCGGCAAGGCGTTGCGCGGATCGCTGGCATGGGCGGGATCGAAGCCGAGCCAGCCAAGCAGCAGGAAGGCAAGGCCGACCGCCAGCCCCAACGCCAGCTTCATCGATCCGTTGAGCGTCGCATAGAGCAGCCCGGTGCGATCGACGCCGAAGCGGGCGCGAGTAGCGTCGGCGACATCGGCCATCAGCGCGCGCGGCAGGAACCAGGCGATGGGTATGCAAAGGCCCAGCGCCGCGACATTGGCAGCCGTCAGCCAGAAGGCGTTCGCAGGCTGCGTCGCCATGAGCAGTTGCAGTGCCGCCTGCATCAACGCGCCAACTTGCAGCGCGCGCGCCTTGCCGATCCGCCCGGCAAGCTTCGCGAACAGCGGCGTTCCGGCAAAAGCTGCGGCATAGGCGATCAGGATGAGCGTGCTGGCAGCCGCCCGGTCGAACCCCAATTGCCCCATATAGAAGAACAGCGCCACGGCGTTGGCGACGCCGGTCGACAGGGCGATCAGCAAATCTGCCAGGACCAGCCGCACGACCGGGCCTTGCGAAAAGAGCGCCACATAGTCGCGCAGGGCCAGGGGCGATTGCGCGCCCTCCGCCGGTTGCTTTTCAGGCGTGGTCTTGAGCGCCAGCAGGATCGCGGCGGGGATCAGCACGATCATCACCCACCCTGCGGCGTGCATACCTGCCGCCGGATCTCCCGGATAGGCACGGGCGACCAGAGGCAATATGGCAAGGATCGAAAATTGCCCCGCCGTCGCGAACATTTGCCACCAGGCAAAGATACGCGTTCGCTCCGCCGCGCCAGTCGCGAGTGTCGCTGTCCAGGCGAGGTGCGACAGCACGATCATGGAAAATCCGATGAAGGCGATGAAGAGCCATGCCCATAGATAAGGCATGCCGACCCCCCGCTCCGCCTGGAACAGCGCGTAGGTCGAGATCATCAGGATCGGCGCGCTTGCGACTAGCCAAGGACGATAGCGCCCCCACCGAGACCGGGTAGCGTCCATCATCCCGCCCAGCAGCGGGTCGATCATCAGGTCCAGTACCCGCACAGTCATAAAGGCGGTGCCGACCGCAGCTACCGGCAACGCCAGGGCGCTAGCATAAAATTCGGGGAGAAATACCGTGACTAGAGTTGCATAAGCCTGGATCGTCAGCGCGGTGACGCAGAAGGCGGCGAGTCTGCCGCGCTCCATCGCCCCTCCCCCGGTCTGCGTCATTTGGCCTTCCCCTTGATCAGATTTCAAACTGGTAATACCACATAGATGTAAAAGCGCCAGTGAGCAGTTCGATTCCGTCAGTCAAAGAGTGTGTGGAAGCGGCGCGGGCAAGGGGTCGGGGAATTTATGCGTAAACCAGAAACATTGTCGGGTAACGAACAGCATATTCCCTTTCGGGACGTCATCGGTTTTGCGAACGACCATGCCGGTTTCCCGCTGCGCCCGCCAGTGCTGGACTTGCTTGGGCGACATAGCGGGCGCATCATCGATGTCGGCGCGCAGTCGGAAGAACCGGTGGACTTTCCTGACATCACTCGCCGCGCAGTCCAGACCATACTCGACAAACAGACAGATCGCGTGATTCTGCTGTGCGGCACGGGCGCGGGCGCATGTATCGCAGCCAACAAGGTGCGCGGCATCCGCGCAGCCGTTGCGCACGACACCTATGTTGCGCGGCAGGCCGTAGCGCATGACGATGTCAATGTGCTCTGCATCGGAGCGTGGATCACCGGCCCGCAGATCGCGCTAGATATTATCCGCCATTTCCTGGCCGCGCAGTTCAGCGACGAAGAACATTTCCGCCGCCGCGTAGCGAAGCTCGCGATGCTTGAGCAGGGCGGCTAGTCATGGTGGGCAAGGTCGTCGTGCTGGGCAGCGTCAACATCGACCTTATGGTCAGCACGCCGCGCCTCCCCCGTGCGGGAGAAACAGTGTCCGGGATCAGCCTGAGCCGCCAACTCGGTGGCAAGGGCGCAAATCAGGCCGTTGGCGCGGCACGTGCAGGCGCCCCCTGCATTTTGCTGGCCGCCGTGGGACAGGATGAGGAAGGCGCCGCCATGGTGGCAGCGCTCGACAACTATGGCGTTGATACCAGCCACATCCACGCCACCTCCTCCGCCACCGGCTGCGCGGTGGTGGCGACGTCTCCGCAAGATAATCAGATCATCCACATCGCTGGCGCGAATAGCGACGTCGACGCCACGCTGGCGGCAGAAGCCGATCTCGCCCCGGAAGACGTCTGCCTCGCCCAGATGGAAACACCCATTCCAGCCACGGCTGCCCTGTTCCAGAGTGCCCGGTCCGCCGGGGCCTTTACCATCCTCAACGCCGCACCTGCGTCAACTGCGGCTCTTTCGTTGCTGCCGCTCTGCGACATTCTGATCGTCAACGAGAGCGAACTTGCCCTGCTCGCCGGATCGGACGCTGGCTCCGTGCTAGACGACAAGGGTCTGCTGTCGAGCAGACATCTGTTGGGATTACGGCTCAACCAGAGTCTGCTCGTCACCTTGGGCGCGGACGGTCTGGCAATTGTGGGGGAGGATGCGATCCAGCGTCTTGCGGGGAGACCAGTCAAGGTGGTCGACACGACAGGCGCGGGTGATTGTTTTTGCGGTTATCTCGCCGCTGGCTTGGCACGGGGCTACCCAATCGATCAGGCCGCAGTAGAGGCGAATGCCGCTGCGTCCATCGCAGTCCAATCCTTCGGCGCGGCGGCCTCAGTCCCCAACCGGGCAACCGTGCTGCAAAGCTTTGGCAACAGCCCCGCACTTACCAGCTAGAAATATCGACAAAGGAGCCTGAACCGTGACCCATTTTCTGGCGGGCCATAAGCCCAATCTAACCGCCCGCATTGTAAAAGCAGGCTTGCTCACTGCAGCCCTTCCCCTGACTCTATCCACCGCTGCCGCAAAGGAAGGCGGGATCGACTATCTCACGGCGCCCTTCCATCAGGAACGCCTTTTGGACTGGGGCAACCGACCCAACTGGTCGCCCGACGGCCGCCGCATCGCTTTTACGAAGGACGATCTGGTCGACAGCCCGGCCTATGAGGTTAATGTGCGCACGAAGAAGGTGCGCTGCCTGACCTGCAAATTTGGGGACACGCAGTTCGTCACCCGCATATTCTACCTGCCCGACGACAGCTTCCTGATCGAGGCCGCACCGGGAATGAAGGGGGGCAGCGGCGGAGCAGCGGATGCTGCGCGCACTCAACTCTTCTGGATGTCCAAGACGCTGGCCCGCCCTGTTTCCTTGAACAGTGGAGCTATGGGCGACATTGCCATCGCACGCAGCGCCAATACCGATGGATCGGTGGACATCGCCTGGTCCCGCCCGACCGCGACGGGCCTGGAACTAACCAGGGCAAGGCTGGTCAGTGACGGACGCACCGCGCACCTTGCTGATCAGCAGGCACTATACACCTACCGGCCCGGCCAGCCGGGCCCCGCCAGCTTCCCCGAAGCTTACGACTTTATCGACGGCGGCCGCAGCGTCATGTTCTGGACAACCGAAATGGACGCGCTCGACAGCGAAATGTATAAGGTCGACATTGCGACCAAGGCCGTGAGCAAGGTTTACGCTACCCCTTCTCACAATGAAACGCATGTCTTTCCGGACGAACGCTACGGATTGGAAGAAGCGAACATCCATTCCGATCCGGACGGGCCCTATCGCGGCATCAGCGCCCACATTAAGCCGGGCGTCGAGCAGATTCTGCGCTTTGCGGGTAAAAGCAACGCGGCGGAGCTCGCCGCAGCCAACTCGGGAAAAGGCTTCGACATCTTCGTCATCACGATGGACGGGAAATCTCGCCGGGCTCTTACCAATGTCAGCCCGTATGGAGCGCAGGCGCACCAATCCATCGTTTCTCCCGACGGCCGCCGCATCGCTTTTGCGATCAAGAATACCATTGGAAAGTCAGACCATTCAGCAGGGCTCTACATAGGAACGTTCAGTGATTAATAAGCAGCGACCTGGAAAAGCAGTGGGACCGGGGCTGACGATATCGGCGGGTTCAAGGATCGCCTGGCGGCGCGAGCTGCTCAAAAGCCAATTCTATTTTGGTCCGTGGCACGAAGATTCACTATTCCCCAAGAGAGAATTGCCACCTTATCGTCAAAACCTGCCTTGCACGAACGGCAGGCCGAGGTCTGAGATTAACGCGTTATCTCCGCGGGAGCCGGACAAAATGTGCCCAGGACAAAGAGCTTTTACCGTGTGACATGCTGTGATCTGCGGCGCTAACGGAAGATGACGACCAAACAGGTGCGGAAGCCACCGAACTCATCCAGTCTTGGCAAAATTGTCGAAGGCGCGGTCGGTGACAGGGATGATGTGCCGCGCGATAAAGGGCGCGCCTTCGCGTGCGCCTTGTTCAGGATGCTTCAGCGCGCATTCCCATTCAAGGACCGCCCAGCCGGGAAAATCATATTGCGCCATCTTCGAAAAGATCTGCCCGAAATCCACCTGCCCGTCGCCAAGCGAGCGGAATCGTCCCGCGCGGTCGATCCAGGATTGATATCCCCCATAAACGCCGGTCCGGCCTGACGGACGGAATTCGGCATCCTTGACGTGGAAGCTCTTCACCCGCGCATGATAAATGTCCAGGAACGCGAGATAGTCGAGCTGTTGCAGCACGAAATGGCTGGGATCATAAAGAATACTGGCGCGCGGGTGCTGATCGACGCGGTCGAGGAACATCTCGAACGTCGCCCCGTCGTGCAAATCCTCACCAGGGTGGATTTCAAAGGAAAGGTCCACGTCATTTTCCTCGAACGTGTCGAGGATTGGCCGCCAGCGCCGCGCCAACTCATCGAAAGCTTCTTCTATCATCCCCGCCGGCCGCTGGGGCCAGGGATAGACATAGGGCCATGCCAACGATCCTGAAAAAGTGGCATGGGCCGTCAGCCCTAGCCGTCGGCTCGCCTGCGCCGCCAGCTTTAGCTGGTCGACTGCCCATTCCTGCCGCGCATCGGGACGCCCCCTGACTTCAGGCGCGGCAAAGCCATCGAACAGGCTGTCATAGGCCGGATGCACCGCGACCAGCTGCCCTTGCAGGTGCGTGGACAGCTCGGTGACAGACAGCCCCTTCTCGCCAAGCTTCCCCAGGATTTCGTCGCAATAATCCTGGCTTTGCGCGGCAGTGGCCAGGTCGATAAAGCGCGGATCATTGGTCGGGATCTGCAAACCTTTGTACCCCAGGCCCGCCGCCCAATCCGCAATCGCGTCCAGAGAGTTGAAAGGCGCGTCGTCGACAATGAACTGCGCCAGGAAAATCCCCGGCCCCTTGATCGTGCGCATATAAGTTCCTTCAAACGATAAGCGGGACCCAGCCGCTTTCATTGCGGCTGGCGTGGACGGCCGTTTCGATCAGCGCCATGCCGCGCAGTCCATCGGCCATGCCGGGCAACAAGGGCGCTTCGCCGCCGCGTAGCAGCTCGGCAAAGTCGCGGTAGAGATTGGCGAAGGCCTCCAGATAGCCTTCCGGATGCCCACCCGGTGTACGCAGCCGCGCCGTTGCATCTGCGCCCAGCGACGCATCGCCTGCCTGCACCAGTTCCGTCCGCCCATCGCCATGATGGACGACCAGCATGTTGGGCGATTCCTGCCGCCAATCGATCCCGCCGCGGTCGCCATGGATACGCAAGCGCAGCCCGTTGCGTTCCCCGATCATGATCTGCGAGGCGAGCAACGCCCCCCGCGCGCCATTGTCGAAGCGCAACAACAGCTGGCAATCATCATCCAACATACGGCCCGGCACCACCGATCCCAGATCGGCGAGCAGCTGCGTCACACGAAGGCCGGTGACGAATTCCGCAAGATGGAAGGCATGGACGCCGATATCCGCGATGCAGCCGCCCGGCCCCGCGCGCTTCGGGTCCAGCCGCCATGCCGCCTGCTTGCTGTCCGCCTCGGTAGCGAGCCAGCCCTGGGGATATTCGACGATCACCTTCGTCACACGGCCGATGACGCCCGCCGCAATCCGCGCCCGCGCCTCACGCACCAACGGATAGCCTGAATAGGTGTAGGTCAACGCATAGGGAACCGCCGCGCCATCCACGACTTCGGCGAGTTCGCGCGCTTTCTCCAGCGTCGCGGTCGCCGGCTTGTCGCTCATCACGGCGATGCCAGCCTCCAGCGCGGCGCGCGCGGCAGGCAGGTGATGATGATTGGGGGTGGCGATCGTAACGAAGTCGATGCCGTCAGGCCGGGCCGTTTCCGCCGCCAGCATCGTCGCAAGGTCGGGATAAGCGCGCGCCGGATCGATCCGGAAAGCAGCCCCCGCCTCCGCCGATCGCGCCGCATCACTGCTGAAGGCGCCAGCCACCAGTTCAATCTCCCGGTCCAGTTCAGCCGCGATCCTGTGCACGCTGCCGATGAAGGACCCAGGGCCTCCGCCGACCAGGGCAAAACGCAGGCGTCGGCCATTTTTGTCGTTCTTCACTCTTCAGACCTCTCTGATCCTGATATTCCGCCATCGGCAAGCTGCTCCGGGGCCCCAGCGGGCCTGGCCGAAATGGGAATCATGGTCATGCACTTCGAATGCGATATGGCCGCGCTCACCCAATAGCGTGGCGACGGCGGCGGCGTCATAGCCAGGTGATTGCAGCGTGGCGGTGTCCACTTCGCTGATGCGCAGCCCATTCACCCAGGTCGTGATGACGGGCAGCGCGCCGCCTACGCAGCGGACGCGCAACGCGTTCCAATCACCCCACCGCCAGACGTCCAGAAAATCCTCGACTTTCGCGGCGTAGGACAGGCGCGCGATCTTGTCCGGCGTCACTGGCTCCGCGCTGGTCACGGGATCGTCGGCCCTGAGGCCCATCGGTCGGCCCTCACTGTCCAGCACAGCGTCGACCGCGAACGGCACGGCGGAAAAACCGGCCAGGCCATTGCCGTAAAAGCCCCCGATGCCGCCTGATGGACGATGATCTACCAATATCTGGAAACCTTCCCAGCTATCGCGCTGGCGCCGCACCATCACGCCGGTATCGGCGGGCCAGTCGGGGTGCATTTCCAGTTCCAATTCGAAGTCGCCGAATGTTTCTTCAGACAGCAGATAGCCGCCATAGCCCCTCTTTGCCTGACGCCCCACGATCGCGCCGTCCTCGACCGCCCATGTCGCGGGGTAGGACTCCGGATCGGCGGGCGTTTCTATGCCATATTGCGCCATCAACTCTGTGACAGCCGGGCCGCCCGGATTCCACTTGCCATAGACGCGGGGAATGGCCCGCCAACCGTCGAGCGTATGCCCGTCGAACAATGTGCGAAACTCGTCCGTCATTTGCGCCCTTCGCCATGTCCCAGCAGGAGTTCAATTTCGGTTTCCAGCGCTGCCGCCATGTCGATCGATCGATCGACCAGCCAGCGGACCTGCAACCCGTCCGATTGCGCGATCAGCATCATCGCGGCATGATCGGCGTCGATTGCCTTATCTACGCTCCCCGCCGCCTGACGCCTGCGAATTTCATCGCCAATATAGGATTGCAGCACGGCAAAGCGCGCTTGGAAAAACTCATGCGCGGGGTGCGACGCATCAACCGCTTCGGCGGCAAAGGCGGTATAAAGCTGCACCAGCCCCGGCGTGCGCGTGTTACGCCTTACCCCTTCCACCAGCCCGGCAAAGACATCCTTGTCAGCGGTCAATTGCGCCGCATTGCCCTCGTCCCACATGCGCAGCACTTCCTGCAACAGCACCTCGCGCGTCGAAAAATAGTAGATGATGTGCGCGCTATCGATGCCGATGCTTCGCCCAATCTGACTGAGCGATGCGCCACGATATCCCTCGCGGCTGATGACATCGACAGCGGCGCGCAGGATTTCGTCGCGCCTTTCTTGGCCTTTCGCATAGGGTCCGCGCCTCTTCATTGCGTCGCCATAACAGCAGGATGAGTGAAAATATAGTTGTCCTTAATTTTTAGCGTCGCTATAGGTTCGGGCGCAGCGGTTGCAAGCCGCAACGGAGGATGTCCATTGAAACGCGTCGCAATCAACCCGCTCCCCTGGGTGACTGGTCCGATGGGGCCGCACGTCACCGAACAGAATCTGCGCGAAGCTCTGACCGATCTGGTGAAGACCGGCTTCCGCTCGCTCCACACCGACGTTCCGGGGGACATGAGCGTTGCGGACTACAAGTCGATCCTGGACGAATTCGGCTTCACTCCCGCTCCCGGCTATTTTGCTGGAGATTTTCATGTCGCTGCCAAGCAGGCGGCCATTGTCGAACAGGCAAAGGCGCATGCGGGCACGCTGGCCGCACTGGGCGTTGACAGCACGTTCGTTGCCGGCAACATCGACATGACCCGCTTCACCAATCCCGCCGTTGGCGACAACGCATCGGCTGAACGGACCAAGCGAATAGCAGAAACGCTGGCTCTTGTGGCTGATGCCGGCTTTTTAGAAGGCGTCCGCTTTGCCCTTCATCCGCATATCGCGATGATTGTCGAGACTGAGGAGGAAACGCGCGGCGTGCTTGACATGACCGCCGGCTCTCACCTCGGCTTTGGACCTGATACCGGCCACTTGTTCTGGGCCGGAATGGTGCCGGAAAGAATGATCGCAGACTATGCCGATCGTCTGGTGGCGGTGCATCTGAAGGATGTGGATCCCAGCGGGTTCCGCCAGACGCTACGCTACGAAGATGATTATATGGCGGCAATCGGCACCCGGCATATCTGGAGCGAGCCCGGTCGGGGCATCATCAATTTTGACGCCGTGTTCGATGCGCTGCCCGCTGGTTTCGACGGATGGTTTGTGGTGGAGGTCGATATACCGAACCTGCCCACGCCGCTGGAAAGCACCCACGCATCCTATGAATTTCTCGCTTCCCATCCCTATTTCGCTGGAGCCAGGGCATGAACATGGTCAAGCCCTTGGGCGTCGGCTTTGCAGGTGCGGGGCCGGTTACGCAGGCGATCCACCTGCCAACGCTCGCCCATCTTCCGGATCTGTTCACGCCCGCTTGCGTGATGGACGTAAATGGCGATCTGGCCGCCGCAGTCGCGGCCAGTGCCGGCGCGCGTTCCGCCACGTCGCTCGAAGCGATGCTCGCCGACCCGGCGGTGGATGTCGTCGCTGTGTGCAGCCCGCAACAATGCCACGCCGATCAGGTGATCGCCGCCTTGCGCGCAGGCAAGAAAGCCGTTCTGTGCGAAAAGCCGCTGGCGAACAGCGCCGATGAAGCGCGGGCGATCGCGGAAGTATCGGCGGAAACCGGCATCCCGGTGATCCTGGGCGCCATGCATGTGTTCGATCCCGCCTGGATCGCGGTGAAGGAAATGCTGGGCGATCTTTCGCCCCACGCACGCAGCATCCGGTCCAGCATCGTGCTGCCGCTTAATGACCGGTTTGAAAACTGGGCGACTGAGGTGACCGGGCGGCCCGAAATGGCCTTTCCCATGCCCGGTGAAATGACGCCGGACGTGATCCGCCAGATGTTCCACACCCTGATCCTTGGTCTGGCGGTGCATGATCTGCCGCTGGTCCGGACTTTCCTGCCGGATTGGCGCGACCTTGAAATCTGGTCGGCCCGCCAGCTTGCACCTTTCGGTTATCTCATCGCCGGTCATGCGGGCGGTCGCGCGGTCCAGCTTGCCGGGACGATGCACGGCCATGGCGAAGCCTATTGGGATTTGGAGGTCGTCACCGACACGGACCTGCTGCGCATCCGCTTCACGCCATCCTATGTCCATGGCGGTTCGGCGGTCGCGACAATCACCGATGCCTCAGGCGACGTCCGCCAGATTGGCCCCTTCGACCGCAATGGCTACGTCGAAGAATGGCGGGCGCTTCATGCGGCCGCGCATCGCGACCAAGGCGCTGTGCCTTCGCTGGCCACGGTCGCAGAGGATTTCGATTTCGTGATCGATGTCGCCAAGAAAGCCAGCGCGAGCGCGATCGGAGAGCTGTCATGACCCTTTCACTGACCATCGCCGCCGAAGCGCCCGGCCTTGCACAAAGGCTCGGCAAGACGCTCGCTACCCTTCCCATGTCTTATCGGGCGTCAGATAACAGCGCTTCCGCTTCGGTCATGTTCATTGCTGGTAACGGCGACTGGGCGGCGCGCGCGACGGCGGCGATCGACGCAGGCGCATGCGGCGTCATCATCGCCGATCCCGGCATTACCGACGCAGACGCGATCCTGAAACTCGCTGATCGGACCGAGCAAGCCGGCGCGGTCGTGGAACTGGCGGAACGCTATGCGGGCGATCCGACGCTGCTGCGCCACCGTGCCGACCTGATCGAGCATCTGGCCGCGACATCGACCATCCTGATTAGTCAGGTGTGCGACTTCGCCACACCCGCCGATGCCGCGCTCGACATGGTGCGCACGGCGCACGCGCTGGGCCAACGGCTAACGCTTACCCATCTGTGGCAGGCATCCCATGCCGTAGTCGTGCGCGGCACGGCGGGCGAAAAGCTTTTCGAAGGCATGGCGACGATCGGCAGCGGCGGCGCGGGCCAGCGGATCGACGCGCTTGGCTTTGGTCGCACGCTGCGGCTGGCGCTGCGGGGCGATGGATCGGCCAGTCCCTCGGACCTCCGGATCGCCAACGCAAAGGGCGAACGGAAGCTGTCACTAGTCTATGAAAGCGTGGAGCGCGCAGCGTTGTTGCGGGCGCATGCCGCGCTCAACGGCGGTCAATCGACCAGCCAGCCCCTGCGTCAGTTCGCGGCCGACGTCGCCATGATCCAGGCTCTCTGAATGGCGACCACGGCCGACGGTCGCGCAAGCGGTGCATTCATCGCGGCCTATTGGATCGCTCAATGCGGCAACTGGCTGGGACTCATCACCCCGGTCACGCTGACGATCGCCATGCGCATCGCGCAAATCGCCGATCCCGCGCACAAGATGAGCCAGCTTGGCATGATCCTTGGCATTGGCGCGCTCGCCTCGATCATCGCGACCCCTGTCTGGGGTTATATTTCCGATCGCACAACCGCGCGCATCGGCCGGCGCAAGCTATGGATGATTGTCGGCGTCGCCGGGGGCGGCGCGGGCCTTTTGTTGATGAGCGCTACAAGCAACATCATGTTGTTCGGCCTGGGATGGGTGATCGCCCAGATCGGCTTCAACGCCAATCAGGCCGCTCTCAACGCCCTGTTGCCGGATCAGGTGCCCGAAGCACAGCGGGGCCGAGTGTCAGGCCTCTTAGGCCTCACCATAATCGTGGGGGTGATGACGGGCACATTCCTCACCCAATTCACGGCGGCCAGCCCCTATCTGCTGTTCATGGCCCCCTGGTTGGGCACGGTCCTCAGCGTCGCGGTGATCCTGCCGATGTTCAAGGACGGGCCCGCCCCCCCCATGGTCAAGGCTTCCGGCGGCTTCCGGCAGTTTCTGGCTTCGTTCAGTATCAACCCGCGCGAACATCCCGGTTTCTACTGGGCATGGATCAGCCGCTTTCTTGTCATCATGGGCATGTCCTATATTCAGGTTTACGCTGTCTATTTCCTGTCGGATCGGCTTCATCAGCCGATGTCGGACGTCCCCCGGCTGATGTTCATCAATGGCAGCATCGGCGCAGCGATCACCATCGCGGTGTCGCCCCTCTCGGGATGGCTGTCTGACAGGATTGGAAGGCGCAAACCTTTCGTCATCATCGCCGCGATGATCGGGGCCGTTGGGCTTCTGACCATCGGCATGGCGCAGACCGTGCTTCAGTTCCTGATGGGGTCGGCCATCGCAGGCGTCGGCATGAGCGTTTATTATGCGGTCGACCTTGCCTTGGTGGCGGCCGTTCTTCCCGACCCGGACAACAGCGCGAAGGATATGGGCATCTTCCAGATCGCCAATACTCTACCGCAATCGCTGGCCCCGCTCATTGCTCCGACCTTCCTGGCGATCGGCACCGTGCAGGGCGGCAATTACCCGGCGGTATTCGTCGCAGCATCCGCACTTGCATTGGTCGGCGCCATGGCGGTTATGCCAATAAAGAAGATTTCTTAGAGAATTGATCCAGGAGGCCAGGCGCATGAATTGGCTGCCCCTGCCCCATATTCATCGCTATAAGATAATGACTTTCTGGTCGACCGCATGCTGCGGCATCTGCTGCCGCTCCTATCTCGCCAAATGGCACGGCATAGCTCAAAGGCGGCTTTGACACGCAGCGAACAGAACCATATTGTTTCTGTATAGCCGGATGGCTTGACGGGACGGCATTCCTAATCTGGTCTCGCATTATCGACCCCAAGAGCTCAGTTCAGGTTCGTCCGGGCCAACCCAAGCATGTCCAAGAGTTGGCTACCCATCGTTTCGTCGCCGTTTTTGGAGAATGGCCGCGAAGCCACCGATGATCTTGCCGAGATGCTCGCCGGCCAACCTGCTGTCGCGCGGCACGCGCTTGGTCTTATCGGCGGTGATCAGCGATCGCTACCGCCTGCACCGTAAGGACCTGCCTGTTTCGCCGGACCTCTCCTTCCCTGGCCGCGCGAAGGTCATATTCGCGCATGGCTGCTTCTGGCATGACAGGACTGTAAGCATGGCGCGCGTCAAGCCAAAACCAATGGTGAATATTGGCGCGCGAAAATCTCCGGCAGTGTGGCCCGGGACGCGCGCGTCGTGCAAGAGCTTGAGCAGCTGGGCTGGAAGGTCGCGATCGTCTGGAAATGTGAGACGGAGGACGAATTAGCGCGTGCCGAGCGACTGCGCGCATTTCAACGAGACGTGATAGGCCGCGTTCAAGGCGATATCGACCCATTTAAGACTCTCAAGAGCCAAATTTTGGTCCCCAGCTGCTGACGGTCTGCTATCCCGGCAGGTGTCGACCAACTCAAGCCGTTCGGCGGCTCCAACATGAACGTCGGACTGCGACAAGGCCGGTCACTCACGCTGCGTCTACGGAGCCGCCTCGTTCAAAGGTATTTCCCAGAACCGTCTCCACGAAATATTGCCATTGAACTGGCACGCTGACGAAGATCGACGCAAAGCCGCCTGATCCGCGGCAGCGCTCATCCTGAACTTCGTCTCGAAATACATTCGAGTTGAGCACACGTCCGAGCGTCGGGTGCAGCCAGGGCGGCGCGCGCCGGCACCGTTGTGCCTGAACGTCTTCGAGCCGCAAGGTACGAGCCGCACACGCAAATGTCAGATTTCACAACGTGCAGCCAGACTCTCTGTCAGCGCACTCGTGCACCATCCAAGAACAGGTCGACTGCATCACTGGCCCATTCTAGCCGTGCGCTACCCTCAAAAATGGTGTTGCCCAAGGCCGCTGCTCGCAGGGGAGAGCCGAGCACCAGATCCTGCAGCATCAGCATCGCCCGACGCGGATCTCCCCTGGGGCGACGGCCACGGCGCAGGCGTCGCGATGGCGATGGCGATGAAATTTTGAAGCAACGGACTTTCTCAACCAAATTCGCCGGGTTTCAGAGGCCTCGCAGTGCCGGGACAGGCACCCTCTTGCTTGGAAAGGCGTTTCATCCACCCCAGCCTGTAGCGGAGCGTGTCCGTCATGCCGTTTGCCCACTTCCGTCCCTTCAGCGGACATCGGATCGACAGTCGCATCCTGATTGTTTTTCTGGTCGTCGTGATCTGTGGCTTCGCGTTCCTTAAACTGGGTTCAGAGATTATGGAGGGTGACCAGTTCGCCCTGGACAGGCTTATCCTCCTCGTTTTGCGTCATAGAACCGATTTGGCAGTCCCGGTCGGCCCCGCCTGGCTCCAAACAGCCATGATCGATGTCACAGCGATCGGCGGGGTGACGGTACTCACTCTCCTGACCGCCATCATTGCGGGCTATCTGATTGCAGCGCGCCGGAACGGGACAGCATTGTTCCTGCTGTTGGCGATCGCCGGAGGCGCTCTCGCCAGCAGCCTGCTCAAATCCGGCTATGCACGCCCCCGGCCGGATCTGGTGGCGCATCTGGTCGAAGCCCACACCGCGAGTTTCCCGAGCGGTCACGCCATGAACTCCGCGATCACCTACCTAACTTTGGGAGCATTGCTGGCCCGCGCTGAGAAAGACAGGCGGGTTAGAGTCTACATCATCACGGTCGCCATTCTCCTCACGGTGGCGGTCGGCACCTCTCGCGTCTATTTGGGCGTTCACTGGCCGAGCGACGTTCTGGCCGGTTGGTGCGTCGGCGCGTTCTGGGCGGCAACCTGTTCTTTGCTGGCGCGCGCCTTGCAGCGCAATCGTAAGATCGAGGCTCCACAAAGTGCAGCCGCCGAATGAACTTAGATCCTTGGCGTAAGCGTTTACGGCAGCCTCGCACTCTTCTCGTGACCGGAGAACAGCAGCAGGGCAGCGGGAAGGAACAGCAACACGAGCGGCACCGCGGCTGTAAGACCGAAAATGATCGCGGTCGCGAGTGGCTGCTGCAGCCCGGCACCCCGGCTGAAGCCAAGCGCCAGCGGGCTGAGCGTGAGAATGGCGATCAATGCCGACATAAGGATCGGTCGCAACCGCTTGCTGCCGGCGGCGCGCAGCGACTCCTCTTCAGCCGCTCTGGCCGGGTCGAGCTCAGCTAGATAGAAGATGACCAGTTCCGTCACCATGCCGACAACCATCGTCAGGCCCATCAGCGCGGAAATGTTGAGCTCGATCCCGGTGATCCAGAGTCCGACCAGGACGGCTGCGGCCGACAAGAGGACCGTCAAGACGGCGGCAAGGGTCCAGGCGATCCGTTCAAACAAGATGGTCAGCAGCAGTGCCGTCAGCAGCAATGCAGAGGCGAATACCATGCTGAGGTCAGCAAAGCTCTTCTGCTGCTCAGCGTAAAGGCCACCATAGTCGACGCGGATGCCGCTTGGCAGATGCAGCTCGGCGACGGTCTTGCGGACATCGTGCATTCCGGACCCGAGATCGCGTCCTTCGAGGCGAGCAGTGACTGCAACGAACGGAGCCAGATCCTCGCGGGTTAGCTGCTGCTGGCCTGCCTGCACCATCACATCGGCGACCTGCCCCACCGTGAGGCCATGGCCATCCGCCGCGACCAGCGGCAGCTGCGCAATCTGCGCCGCGCGTTGGCGCAAGTCTGCTGGCGCCCGCACCCGGATCGGGACCAACTGCTCTCCTGCGCGCATCCTGGTCGCTTCGGTCCCACCGATCAGTCCCTCAATCTGCGATGCGAAGGCGTCGGCATCCAGGCCCTGCTGTGCGAGCGCGCCAGGGCGCACGTGGATGTCGATAGCGTCGCCAGCGACACGCAGGCCGTTTACGACCTCGACCACCCCGGATATCTGGCCGATCGCGTCGCCGACCTGCTGTGCTGCCTTATTGAGGGCGACAGGATCATCGCCGAACAGTTTCACTTCTATCGGCTGCGGCACCGCGGTGAGATCGCCGATCAGGTCCTCCATCAGCTGGATTGTCTCGATCTGGAGGCCCGGAACCTCTTGCTCGATCCGCGTCCGAATGTCCGTCATCACCTCCTCGATCGGGCGGCGCGACCCGCCTTTCAGACGGATGAAGTAATCGCCTTCATCCGCTTCGGTAAGGCCGCCTCCGAGCTGAACTCCGGTTCGCCGCGAATAGCTGGCGACTTCAGGGGTCGCCGTGATGATCTGCTCCGCCTGTCGCAGGATGTGATCGGTATCCGTCAGGGCGGCGCCGGGCTGGGCTTTATAGTCGAGGACGAAACCGCCTTCGTCCATGGCCGGCATGAACCCCGACGGCACATTGGTCCAAGCGAGATAGCCAAGACCGGCGGTCGCGACCGTGGTGACGATTACGAACAGTCCTGGCCTGCCAAGCATGCGCCGCTCTGCCCATTCGTGACCACGCTGCAGTCTGTGCATCAGCCGATCGGCCTTAGCTGCCGATTGCACATCCTTGTCGCGCAGCCATGAAGCCGCGAGGAGCGGAATGACAAAGCGCGCATAGAGCAGGGACAGAAGCAGTGCCGCTGCCATGGTGAGTGCAAGCGCCTTAAAGAAGCCACCCGTAACGCCGCTGACGAACGCAAGCGGCAGGAAAATGATGATCGTGGCAAGGCTCGAACCATATAGCGGCTTGCCCATTTCGGCGGCCGCCGCGAGGAGACTGTCGCGGTCCTTCGCCGCCCCCTCCTGCATGCGCCGCATCATGTGCTCAAGCATCACGACGGCGTCATCGACGACCAAGCCGACCGCAGCGGCCATGCCGCCCAGTGTCATCATGTTGAACCCCATGTGGAGCGCCAGCAATATGAGGCAGGTGGCGGCGAGAACGGCCGGCAAGGCAACACCGGTGATCACCATCAACCGGAACGAGCGCAGGAACAAGAACAGCACCAGCCCTGCAAGAAAAGCCCCCAACAGGATGGCGTCGCGCACGGCGTTGGCTGCACCCGTCACGAGTTCCGATTGGTCATAGAAGGGCGTGACTGAGACAGTTGGTGGCAATTGTATCTGCTTCAGGCGCGCGTTGACTGCGGTCACAATAGCGACGCTGTCTCCGGTCAGAGACTGGCGGATGTTGATCAGCACCGCATCGCGTCCGCCTGAAGTGACGCGAGTGAAGTTCGGTGCGGTCGCCGGGTAGATCGAGGCGATCTGGCCAAGCGTTACCACAGAGGCCGACGGCGGAGGGGCCGGTTGGCCTGGCAGCGGATTTGGGGCAGTGGGGGATGCTGTTGCCGCCTTGACCGGCAGTCGACCGATATCGTCGATGGACGTCGCCCGGTTTTCGACCAGCACAAGGTAGAGGCGATGCCGGTCCTCGATCCGTCCAACGCCGCGGATCATGCTTGCGCGCCCGATTGCCGCGGCGACATCGGCCAGGCTGATGCCAAGCGCCTGCAGCCGCCCGGGGTCGATGTCGACCGCAATCTCCCTGGGCGCGCTGCCGATCACATCAACGCCAGCGACGCCTTGCACCGATGTGAGCGCAGGACGAATCTGCAATTCGGCAATCTGCCGAAGTGCGGCCGGATCAAGGCTGGGCGAAGTGAGCGCTAGCCCGAGCACCGGAAAGATGGTCGGGTCGGACCGGCGGACGCTGAAGCGCGTACCCTGCGGCAGGTCTGGGAGCGTGGTCGCCAACGCTCCCTGTGTGGCGAGTGTCGCCGCCACCATGTCCTCGCCCCAAGCGAAATTCACTCCGACCTCGGCCGACCCCCGGCTCGTGGTGGAACGGAGGCGAGTGACGCCAGGCACCTCGCGTAGCGCAATCTCGACAGGTCGGGTGATTTCGGCGGCCATCTGGGCAGGCTCGCGGTCGCCCGCTTCGATAGAGACCAGCACGCGGGGATAGTCGATGTGCGGAAACAGGCTGACCGGCAGTTTTAGCCCGGCGATGATGCCGGCGAGCGCGAGCAGAATCGCGGCGAGCGCGATCGCGCGTGAATGGGCGCTCAGGGTCCGAATCATTTCGTGCGGACTTTCATACCGTCCGCGAGCGCTGTGCCGCCCTCGATCACGACCGCCTCGCCAGGCTTCAGACCGCTCATGATTTCGACGTGCTGGCCGTCGCTCGCGCCGGTCGTCACATCACGCCGGTGCGCGCTGCCGCCCGTTACGACGAATATGTAGGGCTGACCTGCATCATCAAGCAACGCGGCATACGGGATGGTCGGCGCGCTGCCGCCTGCGGCCAACGACAGGTCCCCGGAGAGAGGCTGACCCGAGCCGACGGAGGCTGCCACCGGAACCCGCACAAATAGCGAGGCGAGACGCGTCTGCGCATCGACCGTCGGATCGATTGCCACTATTGGCGCGGTGAAGCCGGAGCCGCCCTCCGAAGGCATGATGCGGATCGATGCCCCGGCGGGAATCTGGCGCGCCAGGGTGGGTTCGATGCCGAAGCGGGCCCGCAGATCACCTGCGGCATTGATCGTCGCTACTGCTGTACCAGCCGGCACCATGCTGCCCAGTGCGGCGGAAATCGTCTGGACATGGCCGGCGATGGGAGCCCTGAGGGCGAGCGCGCCGGCGCGGGCAGCAAGGCTCGCGCGGGTGGCGCGGGCGGATTCTGCGGCCGCGCGCGCCGCTTCCACCTCGGCGTTGCTCATCAGTCCATCAGCACGAAGCCTTTGAGCGCGCGCATAGGACTGCTCGGCCGCGCGCGCATCGCTCGCCGCTTTGACGAAATCAAGCCGCGCCGTCGGGCTCGGGGCGAGACGGACAACCAATTGCCCGCGCGACACGGCGCTGCCGGCGGGCGCTGCGATGGCGGCAACGATCGCTTCCTCTGGTGCGGTCAGGATCGCGTTGCCAGCAGCTCCGGCCTCCGCTGTACCATAGAGCCGCGTTGTCGCCTGCACCTTCGCCCGTTCAGCCTTGGCGAGCTTGACCAGGGCAACCGGCTCGGCCGACGACTCTTCGGACCCTTGCCCACCCGAACAGGCGGCGAGCGCCAGCGCAGCCACGCAGAAACCTCTTTTCATTGTGTCCATGTCTCCTGCGGCGTGCCGGTCAGCAGTTCTAGCGCGATGGTCTGTTCAGCAATGTCTCGCTCGGCCTGAGCGAGCTGCAGCTCTTTGTCGCGAAGCGCCTGTTCGGCCGTGGCGGCGGTCGCCATTGAAAGATCGCCCCGCTCTGCGGCGCGCACGCTCGCGTGGGCGTAGCGTCGAACTGCGGGCAGCGACGCAAGTACGGCTTCGCGCTGGCGGCGCGCAAGGGTGACGCCGCCAGCGCTAGCGGCGATCTCGGCGCGTGTCTGGAAAAGGCGCGCTTCATATTCTGTCTTGAGCGCGGCGCGGGTTGCGCGTTCGACCGCGATCCCGCCGCGATTGCGATTCCACAAGGGAAGCGTGAATGACACTGCCGGGCCGAGCGTGACGTTGCCGGCGGTGTCGCGGCCGGCATTGACGGTAAGGTCAAGCGTCGGGAACTGGGCGAGCACAGCCTTGTGGACAGCTGCCTCTTGTGCCGCATAGCCCGCTCGCAGCGCCTGCAGGTCGGTCCGACGTTGCTGGGCGATCTCGAACAGAACGCCAGCCTCCGGCAGGCCCGGCGGAAGCGGCGCTGAAACGAGTTGCAGGGCTCGATCAGGCGGAAAACCGATCAGCTTGGCGAGTTCAAACCTCGCCGCGCTTAGTTCCTTCTCATCATTGCGTAGCCGCTCGGCGGCATCGAACGCAGCGAGTCGAGCGCCCTGCACCTGTTCGCCGCCAATGTCGCCGCGCCCAGCGGCGCGGAGCATGCGGTCGAACATGGCCTGGGTAGAATCACGGCTCGCCTGATCAATGGCTAGCTGGCGCTCCAGCGACACGATCCGTGCGCCCTGGAGCCGCGCTTGCCCCGAGGTCTGCCATTCGCTCCAGGCGAGATCGAGCCGGACCTTGCGCGCCTCTGCCCGGGCTTGCTGCCGCGTGACGGCGCGCGTGCGAAGCGCATTAATGTCGAAACCCAAGCTTGAGGCGATGCCCAGCATGGTGTCGGGACCGCTCAGCACCTTATCTGCCCCGATGCTGAAACTGGGGTCCGGCAGAAGGCCGGCGGCGAAGGCCTGCGCATCGGCTACACCGGCCCGGTCGCGCAATGCCTTAAGATCAGGATTATTGACTACCGCGAGCGCTGCAAGACCTTCAGGCGTTAACGGCGCCGAGAGATCAACGCGGGCTGGTTTCAGCCATGGCCTCTCAATCGCGCTCGCGGCGGGCTCCAGCACGGCGGCTACCGGGCTCGCAAGGAGGGCAGGATTGTCCGGCAAAGGGGAAGGCGCATAGGTTGCACATCCCGCCAGAAGCGTTGTGAAAACGAGAGTGGGGAGGACCCTCAAGACAGGATCCTTTCGGGGAAGATCAGAGTCGCGATCAGACCTGGGCGGGCATTATCGAGTGAGAGGCAGGCCCCATGTGCTTCAGCAATGGCGCACACCAGACTGAGGCCGAGGCCATGTCCCGGCGTTGCGCGTGCAGGTTCGAGCCGAACGAAGCGTTGCTGCACGCGTGCCAAGTCAGCTTCTGGGATTCCTGGGCCATTATCCCTCACTTCCAGTGCCACGCCGCCTTTCTTGCGCCGCACGCCAAGCTTTACGCGGGACCCGGGTGGCGTATGGCGGAGCGCGTTTTCGACAAGGTTGATAATGGCCTGAGCAAGTAGTTCTCTGTCGCCCGTAACGATCTGGCCGCGATCGATGGCCGTGTCCAGATAACGTCCACCATCGCTCGCAAGAAGAGACAGGGTTTCGCTTAGATCGGTGGCGAGCGTTGAAAGATCGACCGGCGCGAAGGCTTTTCTGAGGTTGCCTTCCTCGACTTCCGAGATCCGCAGGATCGCATTGAAGAGGGCCAGCACATCGTCGGCCCGGTCCACTGCCGCGTCCACCTGCTCAGCCCCTCCGGCGCTGCCATCCTGCCGCAGCAGTTCGAGCTGGTTGCGCAGCGCCGTCAGCGGGGTACGCAGATCATGGGCGAGGTCGGCGCTCACTTGCCTCAGGTTGGCGACCAGCGCCGCAATGCGGTCGAGCATGGCGTTGAGCGAAGCTGCGACGCGATCGAACTCATCGCCCGCCGGCCCTTCTATTGCGCGCTGAGCCATGTCGCCGGTCATGATCGCCACGGCCGTGGTCTCGATATTGCCCAGGCGACGCCGCAGATAGCGCGAGAGTAGCAGTGCGCCCATTAGCCCGACGAGCAGGATCACGATCAGGGCTCCGGCGAAGAGGCCCAAGATGATACTGTCGATGGACTCGAGTGATTCCAGATCGGCGGCGACGACCAAGCGATAGCCCCCTGCCAGCGCCGTTGTCTTTGCGCGCGCGGGATCGGGCCCTTCAAGCGGATCGAGGAAAACAATCCGCCGCCAACCTGTTGGCGGCATCTTAGTGTCAAGGTTGCCGGCGACGCGATGGCCGTCCGGATCGAACAGCGCGGTACCGAGCGCGATAGGACCGGGTCCGTGCTGCGCAATGAGAGCCTCCGAAATGCCTCTGACGCCGTCGTCGCGATATTCGGCGAGCAGGGCTGTCGTCGCTTGCTCGATGCTGCTGTCAATCTGGCGCGCAAATGCCGCATGTGTTGCCCAATAAACTGCCGACCCGAGCAGCAGCATCGCAGCGGCATAAGCAAGGAAGGCGACCAACGCTATGCGCCGGGCTGCGCTGCGGGGCAGCAACCTCATGACGCTCGCATCCGGTAACCAACACCGCGCACGGTTTCGATCGCGTCCTGCGCAAAGCCCTCATTGAGCTTGGCTCGCAGGCGACTCATGTGCGTCTCGACGATCTTGGTTTGCGGATCGAAATGGAAGTCCCAGACCCGTTCAAGCAGCATGGTCCGCGTAACGAACTCGCCGGCGTGGCGCATCAGTTCCTCGAGCAAACGGTACTCGCGCGGCTGGAGAAGGATGCACTTTCCCGCGCGCCGCACCTCGCGCGTCAGCAAGTCCATCTCGATGCCGTTGGTGTAAAGTTTCGTCGTCACAGCCGCCGGCGCCAGCCTCCGCCCCAGCGCCTGGATCCGAGCAGCAAGTTCGCTAAAGGCGAAGGGCTTTATTAGATAATCGTCGGCGCCCGCCTGAAGGCCGACAACCCGGTCCTCGATTCTTCCCAACGCGGTCAGCATGAGGACAGGAGCCGTTACGCCCCCCGCCCGCAGCCGCTTAAGCACGCTCAAGCCATCCATCTTCGGCAACATGCGGTCGAGAATGATGACGTCGAGCGTTTCGGTCAGTCCATGGTGAAGCGCATCCTCCCCGTTGTTGGCAGCGATGATGTTGTGCCCCAGTTCGCCCAAGCCCCGCTCGACGAACCGCAGCGTATCCTCCTCATCTTCTGCCACCAGGATGCGCATCCCGAATTTTAATCCCTTGCGTTCAGGGCTTCGAACTTGTCCTCCACAATCCGCCCCGTCGCAACATCGACGCCGATCTCGTGGATTTTATTACCCTGCCGGATATCGAACGAATAGCGCAGGCCACCGCCTTCGCGCTCGCGCTCGGCCTTTTCGATCCGGCCGGGAGCGACCTTGAGGGCGATCGCCCGGGCATGCGTCATCGTGATCCCCACGGGCTTTGCTGCGGCCAATTGCGGGAGGGCGGATACAATGAGGATCGGAACGCTCAAAATTAGCTTCTTCATGGCTTGTTACTCCTTGGCTTGTGCGTCTTGCACATGCCTTGGGATAGCGCTGAATAGCGCACACCACGGTTGCGGTGGGGATACAAATTCCCAACCTATGCGAAGGTGAGGCCACCGCCTGCACTCTTCGGAGTGACCACATTTCTGCACGGGCAGGTGGCATTCCAGATCAGCTGGGTCTGATCCTAGACAGCCTAATACATCGAGGAAAGGGTAGCCGACGGCTGCCGAGTACCAGATTGAATGTCGATGGCTGAAGAAAATGGCCTTCGTTTAGAAACATATGATGCATTTTAATGTCACTGAGGGACAAGCTGCTAATCGAAGTAAGCAAATGGGGGAGTAGGTAATTTGTACCGTAACATGCTGATCGGGCTGATGGCCTTGTTGATGTCTTCTGCCGCCATCGCTGGCGATCCCTTCGATGATGCACGCTATTATCTCGGGGTGAAGAAAAACGCTGAGGCTCTGGCAATTGTCGATAGCGAGCAGTTCGATGTGAACATGCAAACCGAAGAGGGCTATAGCCTTCTTCACTACGCAGCCGACGCCGGCAATCTCGAAATGGTAAAGGCGCTGCTCGCTCGCGGTGCCGATCCAAGCCTAAAATCACGATCGGGCGCCACGCCTTATCAGATGGCTATCGGTACTATGGTGCAAGCTGAGATCCGCAAGGCCGTGGCGAAAGCTTCGACAGTGCCCGGAACAACTGGCCAGGTCGGAACCGCTGCAGCCGTGCGCTCGCAGCCAGTCCGACGCGCCGGAAATGGCATGTGCGAAATGGTCCGCTCGGAAAAGGTGAATGACGGGCGTTCCCCTGCCATGCGTCCTTTCTTAAAAGCCAAAGATGCGATCTGGTACAATCATCCTGACGAACTGACCGGATTGATCGAGGATTGTGTAGGCGTTGACGATCAGGACCAATATGGCTGGACGTTACTTCATCATGCAGCCGATCGGGATCGCGTTGCCCTGGCCAAGATCCTTCTGGATCACGGAGCTAAACGGAATCTTCGCAATAAGGACGGCCAAACCGCGCCCCAACTCGCCACCTCCCCCGAGATGAAGGCGCTGCTGGGCCTTGCGGTTGCGAAACCTGCCACGCCCTCCCCAGCGGCCAGTCTAAAGGTGGAGTGTCAGCAGAAATATCAGGCGGACGCGGCCCTTTCCTCGGACACGACAGGTAAGATGCGCGCCATGCGCCGGTGGCAACAGTGCCTGAACACCGGCCGCTATTGGTAATGTTGTGTGTCCACTGAAGAAACTGGCGGTCATCTTCAGTTTGCCAATGGGTCGCCGATCAATGTCAGACGGAATGGTTGGCTGCGATTTTGCTGGGCCGAGCAGATGAAGGTGCGACCCAGAACCACAGCCCGGCCCAGCGCGGTGCAGCCAAAACAGCGCTCCGCTGACCGGCGTCATACAGGAAAAATGACCATAGGCATCTGGTTTTGTACGTTTGAACAGCAATCGCCTTGCTGCTCATAATTTCCAGTGCGTGTTTGCAACGGACATGGTATTTAGCTTCCGCGACCCGAGGCTACTGCATTAAGCAGGACGCTTCTGCTGACCCTCACCGCGCAATCGGTGGGGGTCATTTTATCCCCGCGTGTTGGTCGGGCTCTTCCGTCTATTGCGTTTCGCCGACGCATTCATCCGACAGCTCTTCATCATGCAACTTCAGCCTGCCAAATGCTTGAGAGCATGGTGGCCAACAGGCTTACCGCCGGACCAATTCAACCGTTCCAGTAGAAGTTGCACCGATTTCAAAGGGAAGAAACAGGATATGTGAATCTGACTCGATGCACATTCCACGTCGACCCGCCATCACTTCGATTTCTTCGAAGACGGAACGCTCAATGCGCCAGATGAAGCGCCCACTTTCGGTGGCAATGCATTTGGAGAGTTCGGTGTGGAAATCTTGGAGGAATTTCATTTCACTGCCCGGCTGCAAAAGACGTTATCTACTGGATCAGCCGTGTAACCTGCTATAAAATGGGTTAAAAGTGGGGCGAAGCAGAGGCAGCAATCTCTTCGCTTGGGTTAATGAACTCTCTCCGGCTCGCAGATATAATCGGGCATGCCTCATTATTACTTTCACCTGCATGAGCAAGCCGGAACGGTAAAAGACCCGGAAGGACGCGCACTTGAAAACGCGGCATCTGCTCGCAACCATGCTGTTATCGCAGCACGCTCAATAATGAGCGAGAACGTACTAACTGGCTTCCTCGACCTCTCCGATTACGTGGAGGTAACTGATGAACTTGGTGACTTAGTGTTGGTAGTTTCTTTCGAAGAGGCGGTTACGTGCTTCATGTGAGAGTGTTATTACTACCTTCAATCCCTCAACTACCATGTGTTATGGCGGGGTGTTGCTTTTCAAGTCACCTCTGCTTTGATGAACTCATGCACCTATGTCGTCCTCCGCACCAACGCAGAAGCCGCCAGAGAAAAGGCTACAATCGCCCGTGCTCAAGCACGTGGTGCTACGTCTCGTATGAAGATTTTGGTTGCGCAGTCGGGGCAGCAGCTTGAAAGGCACCACACTCGGCACGGATAGCGGACTGTCCCCAGTTGGTCGCCACCCGCTGATGTTATCCGGAAGGAAAACTACTCAACGGTGGCAATCAGCCCCTCATCCTGTAACCGCGCAAGGCGGCCTCGGGGTCATGGTTACCAATTGGGAATGGCTGAACTCTGTTAAATGACCTTAACCGGTGAGGTGCGGCCGACGGCCTTTTCATCAACAGATGGCCCGCGCAAACTTGGACGAATGACCGCTTCGGAGATCGGTGCGAATTGTTAGACGACGTGGGTCTGGCGCCAAGCAGAACGTGGTGTCCAACATATTGGGCGTTATCGCACTTACCTGTCAGAAACAAGCCGCCGGCTGGAAGCGTCACCGGTGGACGGCCTTAGTGCAATCCGACCCTTTACAGACGCTCAAGAACGAAAGCACGGTCCTTAAGAGCGGACATTGATCAGCACATATAGTACAGGCTAGACTATCGTGGCCTTGGTAATCAACTAGCATTCTTCGCGAGGCGTCAACTATCCGTCAGTAGCCCTTTGTCGTCCGTATTTCGAGCAACGCGAGAAAGTCTTCAAAGGTCAACCGTAGGTCCAGCGTCTCAAACACACGGAGCCGGCGCCCTTCGGTCGTATCACCGTAGCGCCCATCACTCCCTATTCGGCGAGCCCATTGTTCGCGAACGTTGCTGCTTTCCTGCGAAATGGCGGTCAACAAGACCGTTGGGCTGTCACCCAGCGGCCAGCTTCCGCCGACATCGATAAAAGATGGGGGACTGGTGAAACGCTCATACAGCCAGCGACCAAATGGTGAGATGGAACGCATCCGCGTGCGCAGCTCAGCATTGGACACTTGCATCAGACGGTAGGCGTTCTGGGGTATTTGCCAGATGGGTATGGCTGATCGCTCTATAACTTGCCGGGCGGCCTCGATGTCGGTGTTGAGATTATACTCCCAGCCTCCCTCGGGATAGCGCCCGCCACCTATCCAGACCAGCGTCGCGCGGCTGGCAATCTCCGGCTCCTGGCGCAGGGCCGCTGCGATATTGGTAAGCGGCCCGCCGCATGTGATGAAAAGCGGCAGTGGGTCGTCGCGCATCGCTTCCGCGACGATGCCACGCGCCGCGTCGCTCATCTGTGCGGGACCAGCCCCTAAACTTTCCGACCCCGCCAATGTGGGGACTGGCTTCATGCTGCCGCGGCTCATCAGCTCCAGGGCGATGTCTCGGCCCGCTTTGGCAGTGGCACCAACCGGCACATTCCCGGCCAGTTTCGGATCGAGGGCAGAGCTGGTGACCAGCACCACGCGGGTTTTGGGCGTCAACAATTGATGCGCCAGCGCTACCAGCCCGTCAGGATCGCCGGCAAAATCATTGTCGATGATCACCCGAGCGGATGCCCGTTGCGGGATGAAAGGGTCGATCGCTGCCATGGTTCGACCGGGCAACGCTGCGGCCAGTCCCGCGAGGCCAGCCGCACGCAACATTGCCCCTGGAGGACCTTGCTTCCTCGCGCGCGCTCATAGTGCCGCGCCCTGCGGCAACGCCTGATAACGATAGCGAGAAAAGCGGACAGAGCCTGCCCCCGCGGCATAAAGCGCCGGCCGCAGAGAGGACAGGTCGTCCACCGTATTCGCATTATAGCCTGAAACCTCGCTGCGGATGCCGTGCCGGGTCCAGCTTTTGCCATCGAGACTATAGTAGAAAGTGACGATATTCCGATCGTTGACAATCCGAAGTCTGATCCGCCGCGACGCGGAGACAGGCTCCTGCCAAAAGCTCGCACGACCACCACGCCACGTTGTCATCCGCTGACCATCATGGCCCATGCCCAGGAACAGTCGATCATTATAGAATAGCAGCAGGCCGCCTTGCGCCTCGCCCAGTACCTCCATGTCGACCGAGATCTCATAGGCGTGGTCGCCGACCATCTGGGTCAGAGGCGATGCATCGGCGGGTGTGCTGCCCTTGGCGGCAAGCTCCAGCATTCCCCCGCGAAATGAAGCGCGTCGCGCTTCGTCAGGGGCTCCACCATAAAAGGACCAGCGCGTTCCGAATGCAGGTTTCGCAAAATCGTCTGAACGCGCAATGCCATGCGGTCCGCCAGCGATGCCGGTCGGCATCGGCATAGCCGTCGACAGGTCTCCACCCATGGCGCACGGCCAGCCATCAGCGGTCCATTGGATCGGCTCGAGCAGGCTTTGGCGCCCCAGCGTACGGAAATCCTTCTCGTAGCCGTGATAGATCATATACCATGTGGATCGAGGGCCTTCGACCATTGTGGCGTGACCGCGCGACCACCAAGCTTCCTTCGCACTGCGGGTTCGCACGATCGGATTGTGCGGGCAATTAATCCAGGGGCCGTGGATTGATCGGCAGCGGGCAACGATCACCATATGGCCGGTCGGCGGGCCGCTCGTGCCACCCACTGCCGACACCAGATAGAAATAACCGCCGCGCCGGAACAGTTTTGGGCCTTCCAGCGAATAGCCCTCGGTCACCCAATCATCAGGATAGTGCCAGCCATCATAGACCTTCTCGACCGGACCTGCCGTCGCCAGCCCATCGTCGGTCAGCCGCACCCGGTTGATGCCTGACAGAAACAGGTAACGATGGCCGTCCTCGCCCACAACATGGCCGGGGTCGATAAGGCCGCCGATCTTCAGGTCGACGGGAGCGCTCCATGGACCGGCCATGGTGTCGGCATGGATCACGTAAATGTTCGCGAAGTCGGCAAGCTCCTTGGACCAAGGGGCTTTCATGAAGGGGATGTAGATATAGTAGCGGCCATTATGTTTGGCGATATCTACCGCGAAAACCGTTCCCAGCGGCTTTTCCAGAGCAGATCCGATGGGAGCCCAGTTCACCAGATCGCGGGAATGCCAGATCACCAGACCGGGCGACGCATCGAAGCTCGAATGCGTCATATAATAATCGTCGCCATCCTTCAGAACCGACGGGTCCGGATAGTCGCCTGCCATGATGGGATTACGGAACAGGCCGTTTCCCAGATCGGCGCGGCGCTGTCCCTCCTGGCCGGCACGCCATGACGCGTCCGACGAGAGTCCGATTGAGAAACTCTCAGTGTCGGTAGCGAATGCGCGCGATGTCGCCCGGAAACCGACCACTCCAGAAATCATGCTGCCCAAGACCAACCGACGAGTGACCATTCCCTCTCCTGTTACATATTAGAATTATCATTCTAGAGAATGTCGAAGCCTTCCACAAGCAGGTTCCCGCAAGAGGCAATGGCGCGTTCGGGAGAACATGATTAGATCGACCCTTGTTTGCCGTCCAAACGCCAAATCTCGATCCCTAGGTTCGGAAGGGCAGCTATTCAATCTACGCACCTCAAGTCTGGCCGATAGGCGAATGTCCGCTGCCGAGACGACGCTGGGAAAGCTGCCGCTCGCGCGACGTCAGCTCCCGACCAAAGCCGGTCAGTCTTTATGCAAGCTATGAACGTCGGCTTCCGCACCCTAACTCGCCGATAAGCGGAATATCAATTTAGCCACTTGCAGTGCCCACTCCTCACGTGGCAATCGAACGACGTCGGATGATAAAAAGGAGGGGTCGATGAGCAGGGATGACAAAGAGATGGATCGAAGAGGCCTGCTGGCCGCAGCCGCAACAGCCGGCATCGTGTCCTTGGCGAACGGCCCGGCGCATGGCTCAACGAAGCCCGATGCAGCCAACCACATCTCCTCGCCCCGGAGTTTCCCCCCACCCTCCACGATCAGCAAGGCCGCGCAGGATTACCTGCGCAAGGGCGCGACGCAACCACCGGCGCTGCCTGTGCCGGCGATAAAGGATGCAGCGGGCTGGCACGCTTATGTTGCGGCGGGCAACGCCCCCCTGCCCGTTGAAATGATCCTGAAAATTCCCGGCGTTGAGGTGGAGACGCGGCAGATGGGTGGAGCAACAGTCTATGTGGCTACCCCCAAGGGCCTGAGCGAAGCTGGTCGCCGCAAGGCGCATCTTAGCATTCACGGTGGCGGCTGGGTACTCTTTGGCGGTCGCGCCGCCATGGCTTTGGCCAAGATTACGGCGATGCAATATGGTGGCGTAACCTATGCCGTGGATTATCGGATGCCGCCGGAACATCCTTTTCCCGCAGGTCTGGACGATTGTTTCGCGGCCTATCGCGCATTGCTCAAAGAGTATGGGGCGAAAGACATCCTGGTCTCGGGCGGGTCAGCTGGCGGCAATCTGGCCGCGGCTTTGATGCTTAAGATACGGGATGCTGGCTTGGAAAAACCAGGCGCACTGGTTCTCCAGACTCCAGTGACTGACCTGACCAATGCGGGCGACAGCTGGCGGGTGCTCTATGGTCTCGACCCCGTTCTGCGCGACCCCGATGGCGTTGGATCGACCGAACTCTACCTCAATGGCAATGATCCGCGTCAGCCTTATCTTTCACCGCTTTTCGGCGATCTTGCGACAGCCTTTCCGCCGACGCATCTGGTCACGGGAACACGGGACCGCCTGCTGTCTGATACGGTCAGGATGCATGCAGCTCTAAGAGCCGCTGGCATCGAGGCAGATCTCTTCGTCAGCGAGGCCATGCCGCATGCTGGCTTTGGCCAACAAACGCCGGAGGATCAGGCGGTTCTGAACGACACACGCAAATGGCTCAAGGGGCGCTGGCCCCGCGCCTGATTATCGTCGCGCTGACTTTAGATTGGAGAGGATGGATGATCATGCGGCATTGGGTTGCGATGATGACGGCCGGGCTTGTTTCCGTGGCACATGTTGCGGATGCGGCGGAATGGATCAGCACACCGGCGGCGCGAACGGCAGATGCCGCCAAAGCACCGATCGCGCTCGACTTTCGCAGGGATGTGAAGCTGCAAAACCGACCGGACCGCTTTCTTGTAAAGGTCAGCGCCGACCAGCGCTTCATACTCTATGTTAACGGCCAGCGGATCGCGGCTGGGCCATCGCGCGGCGATCTAAGACGATGGCGCTATGAAGAGGTCGATCTGGCCCCATATCTGCGCCCGGGCGACAACTTGGTCGCCGCGAAAGTGTGGAGCGACGGCAATCTTGCTCCACTGGCCCAGATCAGTGCCGGCATCACGGCATTTTCCCTGGCAGCGGTCGATCCCAATCAGGCGCCGCTGATCGACACTGGTACTGCCTGGCAAGTTCGCGTCGACGCCTCTCGCGATGTCGGCGGCTGGATGGCTCAGCTTATTCCGCAGGTTGGTCCCACCTTCTACGCAGCTGGCGGACCGGAAACGATCAACGGCGCGCGACAGGCTGCCGACTGGAACGCGCCGCGCACGAGCGCGCAAGGGTGGAGTGCGGCCTCGCCTGCCTTTACTGGGCTGCAGCCCTGGACCTTGGTCGCGGACACCCTTCCGCAGATGCGCTATGATCGCGTCGCGAGCGGCCAAGTCGTTCGTACGACCGGGATTAAGAATGGGGGGCGCTTTCCCAAAGCTCCCCTGACCATTCCCGCGCATAGCGAAGCAGCCATCCTGATCGACGCTGGACGTCTCCTTGCAGCCTATCCGGCGCTGCGCACTACTGGTGGAGCGGGCGGGCAGGTCACGGTCACCTATACCGAAGCGCTTTACGATCCGGCCAGACGCCGGGGCGGCCCTAAGAGTGCACCGCTGCGCTTCGAGGATCGCGCGCGCGTCGCCGACGGCCTCGCGCTGGGCGTAACCGACACGTTCAACATCGATGGAGGCCGGGGCCGGACCTTCGCCCCTTTCTGGTGGCGTGCGTGGCGATTTGTCGAACTCAAGGTCAAAACGGGTGTTCAGCCACTCACACTCGATGGTTTTGACACTTATGAGACCGGCTATCCCTTCATCCAAAAGGGCAAGTTCGTCAGTGACGACGAGCAACTCAATCGCATTTGGCAGATCGGCTGGCGGACCGCACTGCTCGACGCGCATGAAACCTATATGGACACGGCGTATTGGGAACAGCTCCAATATATCGGTGATACACGGCTGCAGATGCTGCTGTCCTACGATGTCGCAGGCGATACGCGCCTGGCGGTACAAGCGCTCGATGCGTTTGACTCCTCGCGGCAGCTTGAGGGCATACCCCAGTCGGCCTGGCCCGAAACCAACAAGAACGCCATTCCGCCTTTTGCCTTACTGTGGATCGGTGCACTCCATGATTATTGGATGCGGCAGACAGATACTGCCGTACTGGTCCGTACCTTGCCGGGAGTGCGGGCGGTGCTCGACTGGTACGCACCCTATGTTCGGGAGAACGGCATTGTCCGTCCGACGCCGCACTGGCCGTTCATCGACTGGCGGCCAGATCTCAACGGGATGGCGCGCAAGAATGGCAAGGGACCGGATAGCTGCATCATCACGATGATGTATTATGGCGCGCTCCAGGATGCCGCCGACCTGGAAACCGCGCTGGGGGACCGGGCGCGTGCAGACGACAATCACATAAAGATGCGCCGTGTGGCCGATGGCTTGAAAGCGCAGTGCTGGAGCACGCAGCGCGGCCTTTATGCCGATACCCCGGCAAAGGCACAGTTCAGCCAACATGCCAACGCATTGGCAGTCATCTATGATCTGGTTCCCGCAACCGAGCAGCGTGCAGTGCTGGAGAAGGTCACCCTTCCAGGCGAAGGCATCGATGCGCCGGAAGGGGTTACGGGTACGACCTATTATTTCTCCTACTATCTGGGGCGCGCGCTGGACCACGCCGGCATGGGCGATCGCTATCTCGACCTCATGCAGACCTGGCGAAATTTGCTGGTCCAAAACTTCACCACATGGCCGGAAGAATTCGAACCGAGCCGATCCGACAGCCATGCCTGGTCGGCGCACCCGACAAGCGGGCTGCTGACCTATGTCGCGGGTATACAACCTGACGCCCCGGGTTTCGCTCGGGTGAACGTGGCGCCCCATCTCGGCGCGCTGAGGCGGCTGGAGGCCGCCATGCCGCATCCAAACGGGCTGATCGAAACGCGCTATCGAGCGCGGGGCAATAGGCTCTTTGCCGTCGTCAAACTGCCGCAGGGGGTGGATGGCAGCTTCTCTTGGAAAGGGCAGACACGCAGCCTCCACGCGGGCGTTAACCGGTTCAGCCTTGACGCAGAAGCGATCGCGAAGGATCGCTTGCCATAGTGCCATACGACGCCCCCGTTGGGCTGCGGCGCAAAAGCATCGATGACGGGGATTTGGGAGAAGATGTCGATTGACGGCTTAACAAACGTCGTTTTCATCCCAATCCCCACCAACGACCCTTCTTTGCCGTTCAGCTGCAGATTTTTCGTTCTCAGATCCGGCCCGTCCGGTTTCCTGTTCCGTAACCCCAAGGCTGGCAGACTGCGGCTATCGCTAGGCGAACCTGTCAAGTAATTCTCTGAGGAGCGGTTTCAGCCGCAAGATCTCATCCCGATGGGCGGCCGACAGGCTTGCCAACAGAGCATGAGCCCGGTCAGTCAGCCTTAACTCCGCCCTGCGCCGATCAACGTCGCTTACATGGCGGGCAACCAGGTTCAGCTTTTCCAGCCGGTCGACTAGACCCGTCGCGCTGTGAGGTTTCAGCAGCAGGCGTCGCGCAATGAACCCCACAGTAGCTTCGTCAGGCGACGCCGAGCGCAACGCCAGCAATGCCTGATGCTGTTGGGGCGTGAGGCCCATCTGGGTGGCGCGGTCATCGCTGAATGCCTGGAACTGGCGCAGGGCAAAGCGGAACTCCGCCAGGGCCGCATAATCTTCATCTCTCAACTCGGCATCTCTTGCGGCCATAATCTTCGCACCCTTGATATATATCGTTCTGCGATATAATCGCCGAACACTTTGTCGACAAAGAGGGATTTTGCATGATTCGGGAAGCCTTCGTTTCCGGCGATGCCGACACATTGGGCGATCACAGCGCGGACAGGCGCATGGTGATGCTGGCCGCCATGGCGCTGGTGGTCGGTAGCGGCGGCGCCGTGGGCGCATGGATTCTGCTCAAGTTGATTGCCCTCGCGACCAATCTCTTCTGGTTCGGCCGCCTGTCGGTCCATGAGACCGACATGGCGGATAGCGCCGTCGGCCTGTCCATGTTGGCCATTCCCCTGGCCGGCAGTATGATCGTCGGCCTTATGGCCCGTTATGGTTCGGAGAAGATCCGCGGCCACGGCATACCTGAGGCGATCGAGACGATCCTTTTCGGGGAAAGCAGGCTTTCGGTGAAAGTCGCGATCCTCAAACCCATATCCTCCGCAATTTCCGTTGGCAGCGGCGGGCCGTTCGGCGCGGAGGGGCCGATCATCATGACCGGCGGCGCCATTGGGTCGCTGTTCGCCCAATGTTTCCATCTGAGCGCGGCAGAACGCAAGACATTGCTCGTCGCTGGGGCCGCTGCGGGGATGACGGCAATTTTCGGGACGCCGCTCGCCGCGATATTGCTGGCGATCGAGATATTGCTGTTCGAATGGAAGCCGCGGAGCTTTGTACCGGTCGTGCTGGCCGTGTTGATTTCCTTTGCCTGGCGGCCATGGCTGATCGGCAGCGGCCCGATGTTCGGGGCCCACCTGCATGTGCCCGGCGGCGTCTGGCCGTTGGTCGAGGCACTTGGCCTGGGGCTGCTGCTGGGAGCGGAGGCCGCGCTACTGTCCAAAGCGCTCTATCGAATAGAGGACGGCTTTCATTGCCTGCCGCTGCACTGGATGTGGTGGCCCGCACTGGGATCGATCGCAGTGGGTCTGGGCGGCCTGGTCGACCCGCATGTGCTGGGCGCGGGCTATGCCAACATCCATGCGCTGCTGGACAACAGCCTTGAAATGCGCGCGATTGCGACGCTGCTGATCGTGAAGGCGCTGGTTTGGCTGATCGCGTTGGGATCGGGCACTTCGGGGGGCGTGCTGGCGCCGTTGTTAATCTTGGGAGGTGCGCTTGGCTGTCTAGCGGGGCAGTATCTGCCGGGCGATGCGGGCTTCTGGGCGATGATCGGCATGGCGGGCATCATGAGCGGAGCCATGCGTGCGCCGATGACGGGCGCCTTGTTCGCTGCCGAACTGACCGGACATTTCGACGCATTGCCACTCTGCGTCGCGGGAGCGGCGGGTGCCTATGCCGTGAGCGTACTGCTCATGCGCCGGTCAATCCTGACCGAGAAGATCGCACGGCGCGGCCGGCACATTTTTCAGGAATATAGCGTCGATGCGCTCGACCTGGTGCAGGCCACGGAATTGATGACGGCTGATCCCGACACACTACCGGGCGCGATGACCGTGCAGGCTGCGATCGACTTCTTTGAAAATGAGGCGCGGCACCGCAGCTATCCCGTTGTAGACGAGATGGGGGCGCTCCTCGGACTGGCGTCGCGCAGCGACGCGCTGCGTTGGCAGGTCGAAGGCGTGGAACCGGCGGCATCGCTGGCTGAATGCCTATCCGACGCGTCGCAGCCCTCGGCTTTTCCAGACAGCCTCAGCGGGATTGTGGCGGACCTGATCGTCCAGTCCGGCGTGGGACGCATTCCGATCATAGAACGCCATAATCGCAAGGTGATCGGCATCCTTTCGCGCCAGGATCTGCTGAAGGCCCGGCATAAAGTTCGCAGCGGAGAAACCGTGCGCTCGCGCCATGTCGGCCGGCCATGAATGAAGGAGGTTGACATTTATATCGCATTACGATATATGCTGTCTTGTAGGAGAGGATGCCGCCCGGCGGCGATAGCCGCAGCGCCATCCCCAAGGGAGATGGCGCATGTTCGTGATGACCGTCATTCTGGAGTCCATTGCTCTGGTAGCTGGGAGCGCACTGATGGCCGGCTTCCTGTGCTGGACAGCGGCCCGTCTTGCGGACCGGATACACAGTCATGGCTGGGCGGCATTCCTTGTGCCGTTCCTTCTGTCGATCCTGTTCCTGACCGGACTGACGCGCAGCGAGTTTATCCGGCTCAGTGCGATATGTGGCCTGTTTGGATCTCTATTTCTTTGGATGTCCAGTGGCCGTGGCGCCGGGGCTGCAAACATGAAGCGGCGGAGCGACCAATAATGGTTTTCCGCCGCTGGACCTATCCTGCGCTGCTAGCCAACATTGGTGAACAACAAAAACCAAACCGTGCGGCGCTGCGTCTGCTGGCGCGGCGAATAAGGCGGGAAGTTTATCCCAGAATTGAAGCGCCTGCGGAGCGACGGCGACAGGTTCGGCGTGCGATCATCGCCATGCTCAGATATTGAACCTGTCATCCGATCGCGGGGATGAGCGACCCTTCCCGGCCGTTCAACTGCCGATTTTCAGCACTTAGGTGCGGACGTTCTGCTATCGCGGCGGCTATCGACCAGACCCGGTCGTTCGCACCTGAAGCGATCTATGTCCGGTTAGGCTATCATTCCTGCCACTCCCGTGCCGATCTAACGTATGCAAATCTCTCATTCAGACATCAGCTGAACTTGCTGATCCCGCACAGGCCCCGCAGGATAGTGGCTTAAGTTTCAGCACAATCCTGGCACCTTCACTTGGCGCGCGGCTGTCAGTTTCCGGCAACTGATGAAGCAGTCTGAATGAATGGCCTCTCAAAGTGCTCCCAACTTGAATTTTCTCAGCAGTCGGAAATTTGGTGTATCACAGCACCTATCCGTTCAAGCATTAGTATGGACCGCAAGCGGATAGAAACAAGGCGGTTTGTAGCACAAACAGGTCGATTTTTGTACAAATTATATGAACTGGAGAAACTGTCGCGTGCGTCGACTTACTTATATTAGAAGAAGCGTGCGTAATTCTCTATGGCTTTAAAGCAGAATTATACTAACTTTCTATAAAAAAACTCTGCAGGAAACTAGCCTGTGATTTATGAACCTGAAGCACTAGCGATGTCGCCATTTGATCCAGTGTATCATCTATTACCGCTTGGTACTTTGTCTTAGACATCCGAGGAACGGCATTCTCTGCACCTATAACGGCTGTGATGAATGTCAACATGGCGTGAAGAATCCGGCGGTCGGCTTTTTCGGGATCAAGGTAACTTACCCTTGCCCGCAGCAACTCTTGTGCGATGTTCAGGGCTGGCGACAGGGCGCCCGCTTCGTCGGCGGTGTGTCGGAGACCCTTGGGGCGATAATACAGCAGATATTGCAGCATGAACGCCGGATAGGAAAAGGTCCCGTCAGGACTGCGAAGGGCAAAGTACGGCAGGCAGATGACTTCGATTATTGCCCGCGGATCTGTCTCAAGGTTGGCCTCCTCGAGCCGGGTAAGCAGCTTTGCTCGGACGGGCTCCATCTGCATGACCCGATGGCGAAAGATCGCCTGCACAAGGCCGTTTTTCGACCCGAAATGGTAGCGGACAGCGTTGTTATTTCCATGACCCGCCGAGGCAGCGATCTCGCGCAGCGATGTGGCTTCGACGCCCTGCTCGGCAAAGAGCTTCTCACCGGCCAAGATGAGTTGAACCTTGCTGTCGCCGGTATCGGTCGGGAAGTGTTCGTGGCGTGCAATCATGTCCATAGTATAACGCGACTGCGGTTAATCCGTAAGCCCCTGGCAAAATGATTAAAGCGGTTGCATTAATAATGGAGGCGTTTTTCCGCTCGCATGCTAGATACTCCGCAAAATCCGGCCGTTTTCATGCTATCAAAAAAGTCAGGTGCGTTAAATATCTGCGTCTGGATATATGGTCGCAACAGCGGCGCCCATGAGTCGGACTTGGGCTGCAGGAAGAGGGGAGTGTCTAAAATGAGAATCCTTGGACGCGCCAGGCGTAGTGCAGTCGCACTGCTGATGTCTGGAACTGCACTTGTCATATCGGGCGGCGCGCGCGCGCAGGACCGGTCGGGGGAAGCCCGAGCCGAAAGCGCCGCTGCTGAGCAGGGTGGCATCCAGGATATCGTGGTCACCGCTCGCAAGCGTACCGAAACCACGCAGGACGTCCCTGTCGCGGTCACCGCGATCTCAGCTGCGACGATCCAGAAGTACGACCTGACCAGCCTCGAGCGCATCGCCGCGAGCACACCCTCCTTCGTGGTCGGCCGTTCACCTTCTGGCTCCGGCGCAACGCTGGTGCTACGCGGCATCGGCTCGAACACTACGTCGATCGGCCTGGAGCAGTCCGTTGCCGTGATCGTCGATGGCGCGTACTATGGCCAGGGCCGCACGATCAACGAGGGCTTCTTCGACCTCGGCCGGCTCGAGATCCTTAAAGGGCCGCAGGCGCTGTTCTTTGGCAAGAACGCGACGGCAGGCGTCGTCTCGATCACGACGGCAGACCCGGGTGACCATCTCGAAGTGATCGCGCGCGCGGGCTATGAATTCCGTGCGCACCAGATGGTGGGTGAGGCGATCATCTCCACGCCGGTAACCGACACGCTCGGCGTGCGCCTGGCCATTCGCGGCAGCAAGATGAACCGCGGCTACTTCAAGCAGATCGGCACGGACCAGACCTACCCGACGCTGAACCGCACCTCGACCTCGCAGGTCGTCACGCCGACCAACCATGTATCGGGACCGGCAGGCGATGGACGAAGCGAGGAGTTTTACGTTCGCGGCACCGTCAAATGGGAGCCGACCGACCAGTTCACCGCGACGATCAAGGCCAATTACGGCACCAACAAGTCGGACAATCCGGCTGCAGCGTCGGTCTACTACAACTGTCCCACCGGCAACACTGCAGGCAACCCGGCGATCCCTTGCGCCCGTGCATTCCAGTCCTCGGGCAACCGTTTTCCTTCGGCTATCGCCGCTACCGTGCCCTATGCCAATAAGGACGGGCAGACCGGCAACCAGTACAAGAGCTGGGCCATCAACGCGAACCTTGCCTATGAGATGGACAACGTCACGCTGACCTCCGTCACCAACCACAACTGGAACCGCAACATCTTCCAGTTCGACGCCGACAGCGTATCGCGCTCGGGCGCCGCGGGCGTTTTCGCGAGCGAATGGTCCACGTTCCATGCGTTCTCCGAGGAGCTTCGCGCGCTCACCTCGTATGATGGTCCGGTCAACCTGATGGTCGGCGGTTACTACCAGAAGACCAAGCGCGATTACCGCGCGTGGACCGCGTCGGGCGGGCTCGAGAACAGCAACGCGCCGCTGCCCTTCCAGCGCTATCTGGCCAACTCCAAGGACTCCGAGACCAAGGGCGAGACGATCGCGGGCTTCGGCCAGGTGATCTACAAGCCCGTCGACCGGGTCGAGCTGACCGGTGGCGTCCGTTACACCCACGAGACGAAGGACAGCTACTTCCTGCAGCCCTATTCGCACCCGATCCGCGTGACACAGGGCATCTTCCTGCCGGGAACGACCATCCGCTCGGCGCAGGAGTTCAGTGACTGGTCGCCGGAAGTCACCTTCAGCTTCAAGCCGACGTCCGACATCAATATCTGGGGCGCCTACAAGACCGCCTACAAGTCGGGCGGCTTCTCCAACTCGGGCATCCTTAGCCCGAACGCCGGCCTGCCTGACTTCGAGTTCGATCCCGAAAAGGCGCGCGGCTTCGAAGGCGGCATCAAGACAATGCTGATGGATCGCCAGCTGCGGTTCAACGTCACGGCCTACACCTACAAGTACTCCAACCTGCAGCTCGATTTCTTTCGGTCGGACATCTTTGCTTTCACCACGATCAACGCCGGTTCGGCGCGGACCAAGGGCGTGGAGGTAGACTTCGAGTTCGCGCCGCGAGGGCTTGAGGGTTTCGACATCCACGGGTCGATCAATTACAACAAGTCGCGCTATGGCAATGCGATCGGCGCGCCGTGCTATGCCGGACAGACCCGGGCGCAAGGTTGCAACCTGGTTTACGTCAACGACGGGACGGCAAACGGTACGGCGCGTCCGTTCCTGGCCGGCACCGACACGGTGGCCAACCGCCAAAACCTCAAGGGTCAGCCGACGGCAAACGCTCCCGAGTGGGTTGGCACGCTGGGTGTGAATTATGACGCCAAGCTGCCCGGCGGCCTGACGCTGGGGATGGCCGTGGATGCACGTTACAGCGACTCCTACATCGCCACCGCCTTCGGCAACCCGGCGACGCTGCAGGACAGCTACGTCAATGTCGACGCCTCGCTGCGCCTGCGCACCGAGAACGACCGGTGGGAACTGGCGGTCATCGGCAAGAACCTGACCAACCGCTGGTATGCAACCGGTGGCACCGATGCGCCGAACACCGGTTCGGGCACTGGTGGCACCACCGGCGTCCTCGCCGACCAGATCGGCTTTGCCACGTTGCCCCGGACGGTCATGGTTCAGGCCACCTTCAAGTACTGAGATCCTCGCTCGCCCGGTCGCGCTTCTTTCTATGAGGGCGGTGCGACCGGGGCTTTTTCCAGATTTCACTCGAAGAGGTTCCCGCGATGCGCGCATTCCGTTCCGCCTTCCGTTTGTCCGCCTACAAGCGCCGGCTGTGCGGATGTTCCGCCATCGTGGCGCTTCTCGCGCCGTCGTTCGTTCTCGCTCAGGATGCAGCAACCGACCCGATGGCCGGGAAGGTCGGCAAGACCGTGCAGGAGACCCATGCACCAGCGTGGCCCTCGCAACCGCAGGCACCGAAGGGCGCACCGAACGTCCTCGTCATCCTGACCGACGACGTGGGCTTTGGCGTGACCAGCGCGTTTGGTGGCCCGGTCCCCACCGCGACCTTCGACGCGCTCGCCCAGACCGGCCTTCGCTACAATCGCTTCAACACTACGGCCCTTTGCTCGCCCACGCGCGCCTCGCTGCTGACCGGCCGCCTGCCGCAGAATGTCGACATGGGCAACGTGACCAACCTGCCAACCGGCTATGATGGCTACACCACTGTGATCCCGGACTCCGCCGCGACCGTGGCAGAAGTGCTCAAGGAAAATGGTTTCAACACCGCGATGTTCGGCAAGAACCACCTGACGCCCGAGTGGCAGACCAGCGCGGCAGGTCCGTTCAATCAGTGGCCCACCGGGCTTGGCTTCGAGTATTTCTACGGATTTCTCTCGGCCGATACTTCGATGTGGCAACCTAGCATTGTTGAGAACACCGTGCCGGTGGAGCCGCCGCACGATGATCCAGACTACTTCTTCGAGAAGGACATGGCGGATCATGCCATCAAGTGGATGCGCACTCAGCAGGCCGCCGCGCCCGACAAGCCATTCTTCATGTACTATGCGCCTGGCATCGCCCACACCCCGCACCATGCGCCGAAGGAATGGCTCGACAAATTCAGGGGTAGGTTCGACCAGGGTTGGGACAAGCTGCGCGAAGAGACGTTTGTGCGCCAGAAGCGGATGGGCATCATCCCGGCCAACTCGCAGCTTTCACCGCGCCCGGCTTCGCTGCCCGCATGGGATTCGCTCAATGCTGACCAGAAAAAGCTCTATGCGCGCCTGATGGAGGCCTATGCCGCCAGCGTCTCCTATTCCGATTCCCAAACCGGCCGCCTGATCGACGCGATCCGTCAGACGGGTGAACTCGACAACACCCTGATCATCTACATCCAGGGCGACAATGGCAGCAGCGCGGAAGGCGGGCCTGAAGGCCTGCTCTACGAGCAATCGACCATTACGGGCCGCAAGGAGACCATGGCCGAGAAGATGGCGCACATCGACGACATCGGTGGGCCCAAGCTCTACAACCACTTCCCCGCAGCATGGGCCTGGGCGACGAACTCGCCGTTCCCGTGGTGGAAGCAGGTCGCCTCGCAGGCTGGCGGCGTGCGAAACGGCATGGTCGTTTCCTGGCCCAAGCGCATTGCCGAGAAGGGGGCTGTGCGTTCACAATATGCCCACGTCAGCGATATCGCACCGACGGTGCTCGATGCGGTGGGGATAAAATCTCCCGAAGTGGTCAAGGGCGTGGCCCAGAAGCCGGTGGACGGGATCAGCCTGGCCTACACCTTCCAGCAGGCCTCCGCGCCATCTGCTCGCCGGATGCAGATCTACGAGATGATGGAGAACTTCGGCATCTATAGGGACGGCTGGATGGCCGGCACCCTGCCCAAGCGTGCGGCGTGGGACGCTGGGGCGGCAGGCGACCGCAAGCTGACGGTGGGACCGGATCAGCGGGAGTGGTCGCTGTTCCATCTCGACGTCGATTTCACCACGGCGATGGACCTGGCGAGGAAGAACCCGGCCAAACTCAAGGAAATGCAGGCCCTGTTCTGGGCAGAGGCCGCGAAAAACAATATCCTCCCGATCCACGACTATAGCCAGGGAACGCAGGGCCGGCCGTCGCTCGGCGCCTATCGTACCAGCTTCACTTATCGCCCCGGTGTCGCAGCGATCGCTGAAGATGCCGCGCCGCATACCATCGGCAAGAGCTTCCGCATTGATGCCGAGGTTACCGCCGGTAGCGGCACCAACGGCGTGATGATCGCTCAGGGTGGGCGCTTCGGTGGTTACAGCTTCTATCTGAAGAGCGGCAAGCCGGTGTTCCATTACAACGCGGTGGGCGCCGACAACTTCACCGTTGCCGCTGGCAGTCCCCTTGTCGATGGCAAGCACACCCTCTCCGCGGAGTTTACCGCCGACAACGCGGCACCCGGCACCCCCGGCACGCTGACGCTCTACGTCGATGGCAAGGCGGTGGGCTCTGGCAGGCTCGGGCGCACCGTGGCCGGCTGGCTCTCGCACACCGAAGGGCTCGATATCGGACTTGACCGCATTAGCGCCGTCAGCCCCGATTACAGCGTCGAAGACAGTACGTTTACCGGAGAGATCCGCGAAGTGCGAGTTTCGATCAAGTGAAGACCCGTGGCGCAGGGCGAGGCAGCGCACATCTTGCCCTGCTTGCGGTCACCTTCGCTGCGAACTGGCCCGCAGTCGGCTCGGCAAAGGTGGGCGCGCCGGCTTACGATCCGGCGCTGGCCGACCAGTACCAATCGGCCCGGCTCGAGGACATGCTGCCTGCTACAGCTGATGCGAGGAAGGTGCTGGCCCGATCGCGCGCTTTTGATGCGACGATCTACGGAACGGCAGCAGTTCTCGAATATCGGCAGATGTACTCTCAGGCAGTGGACCGCAGCGATCCGCAATATGTCGGCTTCAATGCTTTTTCTCATGGCCGCGCTCTGGCAGGGCCCGGCTACAAGTCCTTCAAGACGCCCAACGCCGATACCCTCTATTCAAATGCCTGGCTCGATCTGCGTAGCGGACCGGTACTACTCGAGGTGCCTGACACGGCCGGGCGGTATTTCACTGCCAACTTCCTCGATATCCACGGGAACGCATCGAACATCAGCGCACGTACGCACGGCTTCAAAGGCGGGCGGTTCCTGATCGCGACGACTGACTGGCAAGGCAGAGTGCCGGAGGGTGCCACGCTTTTCCGCGTGACGACACCTTTCACATGGATACTGCTCAGGATGCTAGTGCATCCTTCGGGCGAAGACCTTCGCGCCGCACAGGACCTGCAGGACCGCTTCGTCTTGCGCGAACTCAGCCGCGCGAGAGCAAGCGGCAACTTTCCCGACGGTCGTGATGAAAGCGTCGCGGGGTTCATGCGGATACTCGATTTCGTGTTGCGCAGCTGCGGCCATCCGCAAAGCGAGGAAGCACTCATCCATGGTTTTCAAGCTATCGGCGTTGCTGGCACGGAGACCGTCGACGCCGCTCTGGCAGATTCGGCGATCAAAGCGGGAATCGAGCAGGGCTTCGCCGACGCTCAAGGCGTAATCAAGGCTTCGCTGACGCAGACCGGCGGGCGCTCGGGCGGCTGGTCCGACCCCGTCGATGTGGGCCGATACGGACTCAACTATCTCTATCGCGCGGTCATTAATACGCGCGGCACCGGTGCCAACGTAATCGAGGAAAACCATCCTTTCACGACCTTTACCGATGCAGTTGGAGAGCGGCTTGACGGTTCACTGTCGGATTATCGGCTGGTGCTAGACCCGCCGCCTCCCGCGCGCTTTTTCTGGTCGGTCACCGTCTACGATTCAACGACGCGGGAACTCGTCCCCAATGGGCTCAATCGCTACCTGATCAGCGACCGGACGTCGGGATTGAGGCGCGGCAAGGACGGATCAGTCACGATCATGTTCAGCCAGAGGCTTCGCGGTCACCCAAAATCCGCCAACCTGCTGCCCGTCCCTCCCAGACCCTTCTATGTCGTGATTCGCGTGCAAGGTCCTGAAGCGGCAATAGCGACTGGCACCTGGCGACCACCGGAAATCGCGAAGATGTCCCAAGCGAGGATTGCAAAGGAATGAAGGCGGGAGGCATTGCATTCGCCATCGTGACGGCCGCGCTAGTGCTTCATGCGGAGCTGGCCTGGACGAGCCCGGCCCATCAGGCACTGTCGCTGAACGAGGCTCAGGCCGAGGAGCTGGCCTATCGCGGTTATGTTTGGGGAATGCCGCTCGTGGAGGCCGCGCAGATCCGCAAGCGGTTCACGCAAGGGCAGGCAGCGGGCGATCCCGGGACGCCGATCAACGCATTCAAGCACCGACGGTTGCTTTCCGGTCCAGAAATGCGCGTCGGGGTTGGGCCAAACAACGACACGATCTATTCGTCGGCATGGCTTGATTTGGCGGAGGGGCCGCTGGTCGTTTCAACGCCGGACTTCGGCACCCGCTACTATACGTTCTCGATCAACCAGGCGGACTCGTCGTCGGAACAGTCGCTCGGCCAGCGGACCCATGGCGGGCAGTTGCCGCCGTTGTTCGTGCATGGCCCGGGCTGGCGCGGCACTGTTCCCAAAGGCATGGTCAATGTGCCGAGTTCGACCCGCTACATCAACCTTGCCGGGCGCATCCTGGTCCGATCTCCCGCCGAGTATGACGAGGTCCACCGCTTGCAAGACAGGCTGGCCATTGTCCGCTGGGCCGATTGGCGGGCAGGAAAGCGGTTTGCCGCCCCACCGGCGGAGCAGCGCGACCTGGCGCAAGGTCCTGAGGGCGCAACGGCCGACATCGTGTTCTTTGCCCGGCTGGGCTCCGTTCTGCAGGACTGGGTCGTGCGGCCTCAGGACCGGACCATGGTTGCGAAGCTGGAGCGACTTGGCATCTCGCGCCAAGGCGGCTTTGCGCCCGAGTTCCTTTCCCCAGCCCAGCGAGATGCAGTAAAACGGGGCTTCGAACGCGCCCGTGCAGACGTGCGGCTGGCGTCGCTCCACCTTGGCGTCGAGCGCAACGGCTGGACAACGAACTATAACGGTCCGCGGTTCGGCACCGACATCCTGCTGCGGGCAGCGGTTGCCAAGGACCAGATCTTCGTCGCCGTACCCGAAGAGGCGGTCTATCCCATCGGACGTGTCGATGCCGATGGAGCCAAGCTTGATGGCGCGTACCGCTACCGCATCCGCTTTCCTTCTGGGCAGTTGCCGCCGGTGGATGCATTCTGGTCGATCACGGCGTACGACGATACTGGGTTCATGATTCCCAACGCGGCGAACCGCTATTCCGTGGGAGATCGCACTCAGGGCCTGACTAAGGACGAGGATGGCGGTGTGACCATCGACGTCGGCGCCCGGAAGCCGACGGACGGCGCGAAGGTTAACTGGTTGCCCGTTGCAGCGGACGGGCCATTCTATCTTATGATGCGCCTCTATCGCCCGCGCCCCGAGGTTCTGGACCAGACCTGGGTGCCACCGGTCATCGAACGGTTGGGACGTTAGCCGCCTGCTAAATGTGCCGGTTTCGGATCAGGGCGTGGCATTGCTAGGTTAGCAGCAGATTGGAAAGGGAAGAGGACATGCGCTTCAACGATAAGGTCGTGATTGTGACGGGCGCGGGCTCCGGCCTCGGGCTGGCGACAGCGCAGCGGCTGGCGGAAGAGGGCGCGACCCTTGCTCTAGTGGACTTGCGCGAGGATTGGCTGGAGGCGGCGCGGGCAAGCCTGCCCGATGGCACGCGGACCCGACTGATCAAGGCCGATGTAGCCGACGTCGCGCAGGTCCAAGCGTATGTAGACGCCACCTTGGCCGAGTTCGGAAAGATAGACGCCTTCTTCAACAACGCCGGGATCGAGGGGCGACAGAACTTGACCGAGGACTTTGGCGCCGAAGAGTTCCATCGCGTCATCTCCATCAACCTTGATGGCGTGTTCTTCGGCATGGCTGCAGTCCTGAAAGTGATGCGCGAGCAGGGCTCCGGCGCGATCGTAAATATGGCATCGGTTGGCGGCATCCGCGGTGTTGGCAACCAGAGCGGCTATGCCGCAGCCAAGCACGGCGTCGTCGGCCTTACCCGCAACTCGGCGGTCGAGTATGGCCAGTATGGCGTGCAGATCAACGCCATCGCTCCGGGAGCGATCATGACCGCGATGGTCGAAGGTTCGCTGCGCCAGTTGGGTGGCGAAGACTGGGAGGAGACCGGCCGACAGTTCGTCTCGGTCAACCCGATGAAGCGCTTTGGACGGCCCGAGGAAGTCGCGGCACTGGTGGCCTTCCTGCTTTCGGGCGAAGCGTTGTTCATCAATGGCGCGACCATTCCGATCGATGGTGGCCAGTCCTACAAATACTAGGGCGCGAACTCATAAATTGAGTTGAGCTCTCCGCCTTCGCATGATTCAGGCGCTCTTTGAGAATGGAGGGCGTATGGCGCGGCGGCGGTATGAATTGACGGACAAGGAATGGCTGTTCATCGAGCCGTTGCTGCCCAACAAGCCCCGCGGTGTTCCGCGGGTAGATGATCGGCGCGTGCTAAATGGAATTCTCTGGCGCTTCCGTTCCGGTGCGCCTTGGGCCGAGATCCCAGAGCGTTATGGTCCATCTACGACCTGCTACAACCGGTCGTTCGTTGGCGAAAAGCCGGTGTGTGGGACCGTCTGTTGGCAGCGGTTTCCGCTGGCTTCAACGGCGAACTGGTGATGATCGATTCCACCTGCATGCGCGTCCACCAGCACGGTGCGACGGGGAAAAAGGGGGACCTGGAGATCATGGCATGGGACGTTCCCGGGGCGGCCTCACGACCAAGCTTCACGCTCTTGTCGACGCTGACGGACGTCCTGTCAGCTTGCGACTGACGGGTGGGCAGGTCCACGATGCGTGCGAAGCCGAAGCCCTGATCGAGGCTATTCCCCCAGGGCGCCACCCTGCTCGGCGACAAAGGGTATGACAGCACCGCAATACGCCAGGCTGCGGCAGCCAGGAACATCTGGGCCAACATTCCCAATCGCTCCAATCGCAAGCAGCGCTTCGGCCTCTCGTCCTGGCTCTACCGCCAGCGCAATCTCGTCGAGCGCTTCTTTAATCGGATCAAGCAGGTCCGGGGCATCGCCACTCGATATGACAAGGATGCTGCCAACTATCTGGCAGCGATCAAGCTCATCTGCACACGCCTCTGGTGCAATGCATAATGAGTCTGCGCCCTAACCAGGTCTGGCTCAGGTCTGGAGCGCGTCCAACATGGCTGATCTTTCCGGCATGCGCCTGATTGCGGGCGGCACTTTCACGATGGGCTCACGACAAGCCGCGCAAGGCTGCCAGGAAGACTGCTTGCTGCGCGCTTAGTAACCCGCGCGGCGCCAAGCTCAAGGACAGCTACGATCCCAGCCAATCCGGCGTGCGGATCGGTCGCAAGGTTGTCAAAGGCGGCTCGCACCTGTGTGCGGCCAACTGCTGTCAGCGCTATCGCCCGGCTGCACGCCACCCGGAGATGGTCGACACTGCTACGACGCATATTGGTTTCCGATGTGTGGTGCGCATGTAGTTTAAATTTACTCTGAACGCTGTCCGCTGATGTACGACTTGTGAGTAAATCTCCAAACCGGAATGTCGGCAGGCCCGAAATAGGAGAGAGGGCTTGCATCGCTCCACGAACGACCGGTTCGGCGTGTCTCGATGTTCCAAGGCGCCACGGCGACCGGCAGATTTGTCCCAAGCCGGATCCTTCCTTCCGGTCGATCTCCGCCCTCAGCGAGTGTCCAGTCTTGGGCGCGGCGTCCAAGCCGGTAAGCGGCAGAGAATGGCGCGTAGCAGCCGCGAAACAGGTTCTGGCTCCCCACAACGGCGAGGAGCCAGGCAACCTCAGATTTCCGTGCCTTCTGCCAATGTTAGTGCATCCTCCACATCCACCCCGAGATATCTCACCGTGCTTTCGATCTTCGTATGCCCCAGCAGGATCTGGACCGCGCGGAGATTTCCAGTGGCTTTGTCTATGATGGACGCCTTGGTTCGCCGCAGAGAATGAGTACCGTAATCCTCGCTCGGCAGTCCAATTCCCGTGACCCATTCGTCAACAAGGCGGGCATATTGCCGTGTGCTGATGTGGTTCGCGTGGTCGGTGCGGCTCGGGAAGGCGAAATCCTCAAGGGATCCACCGCGCAGCTCTAGCCACTTGAGCAGGCTGGATCGAGCATCGTCCATCAGCTCGAACTGGACTGGCCTCCCGGTCTTTTGCTGAACCACGGTGGCTCGCGTCCGAATTTTTCGATCACAAACGATATCGCTGATCCTGATCTTCACCAGGTCGCAACCGCGCAGCTTGCTATCGATCGCGAGATCGAAGAGGGCCCGATCCCGAATGTGTCCGTGTTGGTCAAGAAAGAAGCGGATCGCCCAAATCTGACGGGGTTTGAGCGCGCGCTTCGCGCCAACCTTGCGTCCAGCGTTCCACGATATTCGCTCCCGAGCGGCGGGATCAAACTCTGATAATCCCATGACACGTCTCCTACGGCCGTGATGGCCGCAGAAATAACGCTTCAAAATAGGCCGACCCATTGTCGCCATTCAGCGGCCGATTTTCCAGCTCCAGATCCGGAACGGCAGCTATCCAATCTACCCAACTCATAACTGGCCCATTCTGGAATGGCGGCTTGACGACAGCGAATGAGGAAGCTGCCATATCCTGGCGGGCCTCTATCGGGCAACTTCTGGACGAACCGATTTGCGTTTAAATGGTGAACCGATTTGGCTTCGTCGCTCCGCCAGCTAGCACGTGCAACGCAAACCGGCGACCCGAAGCAACCTACGTGTCGCGAAGGCTCACGCCGGCACCGCTAATGACAGAAGGGGCGGTGCCCTAGTTGGTCAGCCTGGCTGGCGGCCGTGATGGCGCATAGGAGTGAGGCTGCTGCGCTTCGGGACATGCCTGCCAGTAGAGAGACGCGGCGGTCGAAGGGACGCGCGCCGCGCCTCGGTTCAGTCCAGCTTGCGCAGCCATATGTTCCGCAGGCCCACAGGCTATGATGTCCGTTCTCTCAATTAGCTCATCCCGGAATTTCTAAACATCCTGAGAACAAAGGGATCTCCAATCTCCAGCCTGTGCCGCGCATGCGTGATCCTCGTGGGCGTGCGCGTAGCAGCTAATCCGTGGTCTGCAGGTGGTACGCGCACAACACCGTGGCAAAGAGCAATCGCGGAACAGCATACCACGCCTGAGAGCACGCGACGCTAAGCGGTAAACGCTAGTTTATCCGGCCCTCACGTCAAAAGCGGGTTGATTTGTCCTTGATGCAGCGTGGCGTGCAGCAATGTAACCGAAGGTCGCAGCGGCACCGATCGTCGCACCAGCGCCCGGATAAGCGCGACCGAAGGGAGAGCCGCTGCCGTTGCCAGCGGCATACAGCCCGGAGATCGGCTGCTCCTTAGCATCGAGAACTCGGCCGTGCTGGTCGGTTCGAAGCCCGCCGTTAGTCCCCAGATCGCCAGGGCGGATCAGGGCAGCCCAGAAAGGGGGCTTGCAAATTTCACCCAAGCTTGGGTTAGGCTTATGTGCCGGGTCCGCCCAGTGACGATCATAGTCCGTCTCACCTCGATGAAAATCGAGATCATGACCGCTTCGGGCAAAGCCATTGAAGCGCCCAATCGTCTGTTCGAACGTCGGAGGGTCGATTCCGCATTGCACCGCCAAATCCGCAATGGTGTCAGCGCACTTCAGGAAGCCGTGCGCCATCATCGTCTCGCGGATGTTCTTGTGGGAAAGTTCGGCAAAGATGTACCGCTTCAGAAATTTATCGTCCATGATTAACCAGTGCCGATCGGTCCCGGCACCCTCACGGTGCATGATCTTTCCAGCGATCATATAAGCGCGGGCTTCATTCATGTATCGGCAACCCCTGCTGTTCACAATGATGCTACCTGGTAGGGCTCGCAGGCCAAGCGCCAGTCCTAACTGGCTTGGTCCGACCTGAATTGAGGGCATCCACCAGCAATCGTCAGTGAGCTCGGTCGCGGCTCCGACAGCGGTCGCGGCAACGAGAGAATCGCCTTGGTCCTCCGGTATCGCGTTACTCCAAGCCTCATCACGCCCTTGCAGCGTCCTGCGGAGGGCGGCGCTCTGGGCAAAGCCGCCAGCCGCAAGCAGTACGCCCGCAGGCGCGTCCAGTCGCATCTGGCGGCCCGCGCTCTCCGCCACCACCCCAACGACGCTACCCTGCTCCACAATAATCTCGATGAGCCTCGTGGAAAGTTTGAGTGGTATCCCGAGCCGAATGGCGATCTCCATCAAAGAAGCCACTAGCGCGCGCCCGAGGCCGAATGGCTGCTGCCCCAGCAGCTTGCGAACCTTGTGCTCGATTGCCACACGCGCGGCGCTGAGGAACGGACGCGGGCCCGTCCACGCCAAGGTCAGCTTTCCGAGCAAGCTACTGCTGATCGCCGGTAGATCGAGGCTGGCATTGCGCATAGTCTTCAGCCGTTCACCCAACCTTCGTCCGTTGAAACGCGCAGACTCGATAGTGCGGCCCGCCGCATTGCCGGCTACCTCCGGATAATAGTCAGGATGGTGCGCGTCGCGAATCCAGCGCACCCCTTCATCTGCGAGCATCCGTGCCATCTCCGGCGCGTTGGCGAGATAAGCATCTGCCTTGGCGATCTCCCGGTCTGTGGCCTCCTCGCCGAGCAGGCCACGGAGGTAGGTGCGCGCCTGCTCGTCCGTGCCGTCCACATTCTCGCCGCGCATCAGGTGATTTTCCGGAATCCACAGAACCCCGCCTGAAAGTGCAGTTGTGCCGCCCCACTGATCTGACTTCTCGATGATAATTGGACGGAGGCCGGCGAGTGAAGCGGTGATCGCTCCCACTAGTCCGGCGGCACCGCTACCAACCACAACAAAATTAAACATCTCTTCCATGAACATCTCTCGCTGCTCGAAGATGGCTTTCTAAGCAGTTCGGCCACCGCACCAAGGTAAATACAAATAGAATTTGAAAGCTAAATTTCCATTGAAGCGAAAATTACACCTCATCGATTAGCAGGTCGGCTGACCGTGGCATCTCATAACTGCGAATAAGAAACAGGACGTCCTGCATCCTCTTCACTGATCTCACGCTTCTCGATTTCTATCCTCGAGGACGTTCAACCGAACTCAAGACTGACGTCAGATCAACTTAATGATAGCACGTGGTCCTGCTGCGCTGGTGGGTTATTGAGACGCGGACCGACTAGGGGCTTTGGCTTTGGCAGCGTCGATGCTGGTGGCGAAGCTTCAGCCAGCGGCCCAAGGTGCCCCCGCTGCATGACGTCCTGCCCGGCGGCCGAAATAGGAGCCTGGCCCCAGGCTGAGACCGCTCGCATAATGTTTGCCGGTCCTTGGAATATGTGCAGCAGTGGCGCCCACTGCGTAAAGCCCGGGGATCGGATTGCTGTATTTATCGAGCGCCTCACCGTTCAGGCCTGTCTTCAATCCGCCCAAAGTAATGAATAAGTAGATCGATTTATTAAAGGAAATGTCGAACGCAGCATACGGACCCTTATCAAGCGGCTTGAGATAGTCCGGGTGCTTGTGCAGCAGCCGATCCTGGCCGGTCATGGCGTCGCGATTGTACTCGGACAGAGTCCCAACGAGCGATCCTGAAGGCAGGTTGAGACCTACCTCCATTTCTTCGATGGTTTCCCAGCCATCCACCAGCTGATGGTGGGCCGAAACGATCTCCGGATAAGCGAAGATCTCGCTATCGGCGATCAGGAAAGCGGTATGGTTCGGCTGCTCCATGATGAAGGTGGCGGTGCGGCCGTGATAGCTATCCTCCGCAACGAAGCGCTCTCCGCGATCGTTGACGATGATGCCCTTGATGAGTTGCTCCGGCGGGTAGATGGAAGCAGTGGGGATCACCCCATCCATAGCACTTGTCGCTGCGCCTACAGACAGCCCGAGCAGAACGCCGGCACCATCGTTGCTTGGAATACCCAACGGCTCGGCGGTCTCGCTCATTAGCGGAATATTCTCAATGATCATCTCTCGATTGAGGTTGAAACTCCCTGCAGCTAAGATAACCGCCTTTCGCGCCTCAACGTGCAGCACGCCCTCAGGCTGCGTCACGCGAACGCCCACGATCCGACCACCACTGTCACGGACGAGCGCAGTTACATTGCTGTCGTAGATCGATGAAATACCCTCTTCACGGCAGCGGTTGAGTAGCGGAGCCATTGCTACCGCACCGGCGTTCTCGCCGGTGCCCGCGACTTTATGTCCGCGCGGCACCGGATTTGCGATCTCCCGATAGGGCCACGCCTTCTCGTTACCTGTCATGAACAGGCATTCGGTCGAGTTCAGGAACACCGCCTTGCCCTTGTAGCAGGTCCTCTCGAATGGAAGACCTTGCTGCTCGAGCCAATCAAAATGTGCGACATTGTCGTCGCAGAAGTTGCGCAGGGCGACCGGGTCGAGCGGATCGGTGCTCGCCATTAGGAAACACGCCATTTGGTCGGCGTCGTCTTCATAGCCGCAGGCGGACTGAACCGCGGTCCCGCCGCCCAGGTAAAAAATGCCAGAGGACATGCCGCTCGCTCCGCCCCCGCCGCTCGCGCGTTCGATAATGAGCACGTCAGCACCAGCGCGATGCGCCTCCAAAGCGGCGCAGCACCCGGCAATTCCCTGCCCGACGACAATGACGTCCGCAGAGCGGTCCCAGGAGCTGATTTCGCCGTCATTTATCGGCTGTGGAACGCTCGTCATGAAGTCACCTCTAATCCACTAGTCGCATGGCTATCATTACGGTCTGGTCTAGATAACCTGACATTAAAGATAGTGATGGTGAAAGCAGATGAACGCTCGAACAAAAGAATTGTGTGTTATGGTCATGACGCGTTGATCAGAGCCAGAAGATGACAGTGGCAGCGAGAGCGATGGCGGAAAAGAAGGCCGTTGGGCAGCGGTCGTAGCGGGTTGCGAACCGGCGCCAGTCCTTCACGCGGCCGAACATGATCTCGATCCGGACGCGGCGCCTGTAGCGGCGTTTGTCGTATTTGATGGGCTCGTTGCGGCCCGGGATGCAGGGCTTGATGCCCTTTTCCTCCAGCCCGTCCTTGAACCAGTCGGCATCATAGCCCCGATCGGCGAGTAACCACTGCGCCTTGGGCAACTCGTCCAGCAGGGCCGCCGCGCCGATATAGTCGCTGACCAGCAGTCATGAAGAAGTTCGAGGGACGGCCGTTCGCATCAGTAACGGCGAGGAACTTGGTGTTCATGCCGCCTTGGTGCAGCCAATCAGGGGGCCGAGATCCCCTTCTTACCGCAAGGCTTGATGCCGTGCGGTGCGCCTTCAGATAGGTCTCGTCGATCATCACCATCTTGCGATCGGCGCTAACAGAGTACAGCCCTTCAAGCATCCGGGCAAAGATGCCCGCCGCGCCCCACCGCTTCCAGCGATCGTAGAGCGTCTTGGGCGGGCCGTAATCCTTCGGCGCATCCCGCCAGCGCAGTCCGTTGCAGTTAACGAAAATGATCCCGCTCAACACACGCCGATCATCCACCCGGGGCCTCCCGCAGCTCCTCGGGAAATACCGCTCCAACCGCGCCGTCTGCTCATTCGTCAGCCATTACAAATCACTCAGATCCAGCCTTCTCAAGGAGCCTGAACCACATCGCGCCGATCACATTAATCGGTCCTGACCCTAATACTTCAGCAGGGCCCATCGACCCATTCCGGCCGCTCAAGAGCCAGAAACACGTATTCAACTGCTGACCGTCAGCTGTTAATCGACGTGAGGTTTTAGGCTGACAGCCGGCACAGCCTGGGGTCCGGGGATCAAGCGCCCTCCTGTGGTCCGTTCCGGCTTCCTAGTCTGGTCCGCCATTAGATTGCTGGTTCAGCCATGTCCTTCGACCGCGAAGCCGGCAAGCATATCAGCCAGAGGTTCAACCTTGTCGATATTGCCCTGAAGTGCATCGTTGAGCGCATCTTCCACCTTATTAGCAATGAAGCGCGAGGGCCCGGCATAAGCGAGAGACCAGGTTAAAAACCGCCGTACGTCGTAAGGTCCCGATGCAATCGTTCGAACATCCTCATGTCGAGCGTCTCGAATGATGCTTTGCTTGAGCTCGGCTATGGCGGCGGGCGTGCCTTCAAGATATTGCGCGAAGTGGCGCCCAGTGAACAGAAGCGCGCCCGTTACCGCTAGCAGCCGGTTTCGCGGTCTTGAGACGTCGACGATATCTCGCACCTGTTCATCAACCTGCACGGCACCCAAGCGGCTCGTGCTGATATAAAACCATCGCTCAAACATGTGAACGCTATAGAACGTTCGTACAAAAGGAGTAAAGACGAGGCGCACGGTGGGGACCGTTCTGCGCGCCTCGCCTTTACCGGCAGCCATTCCTTCGGGGGAGGAAATGACCGATCGAAGAACTCCCTATTACGGATTCTTGGTTAACAGGCGCCCAGCACGACTGTCGTAAAAATGCGACACCGGGATGTTCCTGTTGCTTAGGCTCGCAGCGCTAGCGCCCCTCGCGAAATTCGGAGGATCGCAATGCTCGAACAGAAAATCGAGGTTTTCAGCACAACTGAGGGTGGCGCAGACCTGCGCCGTCACCCTCGGCGGACGGTGTTCAAATCGGCGTTGCTCTACCCCGTCATCAAAGAAGCCAGCTTGTCGATCACGAATATCTCCAGCCAAGGCCTCAGCGGCCGGAGCGCGTTGTCATTGGGCTTACGCGATCAGGTGCACATCAGCTTCAATGCGACGGATTTTCTCACCGCGGAAGTCCGCTGGACCAACGGCGACCAGTGCGGCTTGCTGATGGAAGAGCCGCTGCTTTGGCTTGGCGGGCATGAGACCTTCATGAACCAACTCGCTCCTGATGACCCACCCAGGGAGACCCGCATTTCAGTGGACATGCCCGCTACGATTGTTACTTCAGCGCCCGTCATGGTTGGCACGATCCGCAATCTGTCCCTCGAGGGCATGATGATTGAGACCGCGGGCCTGAGAGAAGGCACGCGGCTCCTGGTGAAAAGCCGTGGACGAGGCGTGCGAATGGGCCGCGTGCAATGGTCGAGCGCCGGGATGGTGGGTGTATTTTTCGAAAGCGGAATCTAGTAAAGTAGGTGACAACCATTTCTACAATGACGTGACGCGGCTAAGGAGAGGAGTAAGAGTCGTTCGCGATGGGCGCTAAATGTCCCGTATATATCGTCCTCAAAGACTCCCGCATCCGCCGACACCTGGTGGAGACTCTTCGTGCAGAGCAATATCATCCGACGCCATTTGCATCCGGTAGCGACTTTCTCGAAGCTCTCAATCACCTTCCCGCAGGTGTAGCACTCTTAGACTTGCATCTCCCGGACAATTGGGTGGATGTGCTGACGCAACTGCTATGGACCCGGAAGGATATTCCGGTGGTGATTACGGCGGAAAACGCTAATATCCAGACAGTAGTTCAGGTCATAAAGGTAGGCGCTGACGATTTCCTTGAACAGCCTTTTTCAAGGAAAATGCTGCTGGAAGTAATCGATCAAGCGTCCGATCTTCTAGCGTCGAGAGAAGATCTCCAGAGACAGAGAGATCGCGCCAACTCTCTGCTGAAGAAACTTACAGCGCGAGAGATACAGGTGCTAAGGTCAATCCAATCCAACAAGAGCAATGAAGCCGCGGCGAACGAACTGCATCTTAGCGTCAGAACGATCGAGACATACCGCTTACGCATCATGAGAAAATGCGGCGTCACGAAATTTTCGGATGCAATTTCAGTCGTGGCGACCGCTTTGGATGGCCGCAGCAAGCTTTGAGCGATATCGCCCCTACTTTCGTCACCATCCATGTGCAGCACAATGGGGAACGTCTGCCCCGAACTTGCTAGCCGACATCATAGCGAAGGCATCAACGTCAGATCAAAAGCCGAAAGGCTCGCGGAGTTGATCGTCTCATACTCTTCTTGTTATGGAGTAGTCCCCCTAAGGGCCGAAGAGGATGGGTTTGGTAAAGCGCGTCGACGAAAGAACTGAGTTCATCCGCTCCATCCGGCTATCCCCCATCGCGTCGATCATCACCGACGCCAAGGGCGTTGATAACCCAATCATCGCTGCCAATATGCGGCCTTGGACCCGCGCGCGCTTCGCTTGTAGATTTCTTATCTCGCGAAGCTGTTCCGCCTGCGCAAGGATATTGTTGATCTGTGCCTGGCTGGTTGATATCTGTTCACGCAGTTCCGCTTGGCGTCTTTCCAAACGCGAGATATGCCCCTGAAGGCGGGGTCCATGGACTTGTAGTTCAGCTATCCGATCTGAAACGTTCGAAATCTCGTCGCTAAGGAGCTCGAGCAAGCCTTGGCTAGCTTCGTCCTCCTTATGGCAGAGAGGACAAACTACAGCTTCCCCATCGTTCTCCGGCAGGAGCGAAAGCCGAGCGCGCTGTTCCAGGAGCTCCTTGCCATACTCCTTGCGGCTGATGGACAGACTCAGCGCGTCTTCAATGCGCTTTCCGATAGCGAAATATTCGTCCCTTAAACTGTCTCTGACATCCTCCAGCTTTTCCAGCTCGTCATCGGTATCCAAGAACTCGGGATCCTCAACGGTCATGGAGAGAACATCCGCAAGCAATTCGAAAACGGTGTCGGACGAAACTGGGCGCTGTTCTGGGCCGATGAGTCGGACTTGGCGAGCCTCCGAGAGGAATCCTTGTGCGCGGTCGATCGAAGCCTCTTGCCAGCTTATGGCGACCGTCAACTGTTTCTCGAGCTGCTTGAGCCGCCTCTTCAAATTCGCTAAACGGTTCTGGTTCAGCAATTCGTCCCGATCAACTGCGCCGAGGAAGTACGGAAGCGTGTCCCGAATGGCTAGTTCCACAAAGGACTCATTTTGAGAGTAGAATAGCTGATTCTTGTTATCGATTAGGCTCTGGTCCTGAAAACTGTAAATGATGGCATGACGGAAATTCGCTTCCAGTGGATCACGTGTCTGCCCCTCAGCCGGGACATGCAGATTTTCGTCGATGCCAACAGCTGACGACAAGACTTTGCGCAGACCGTCCAAATTTGAATTGGCGTCCAATTCTTCATGCGTTTCTGGAGAAGCTTCGGGTTGGGTATCGAGGAATATTTCGAAGGATGTCTTCTTGCCCACATCAGGGTTTTTCCGCGCCACAAAGAGTTCGCCATTATCAAGTATCAGCCTAACGGCATACCAGGCGACCTTTTCTCGAATGATCCCGAGCGGGATGTGACAGTTTTTTGAACCGAGACAATAATCCAAAATATGGATGATCGCCGATTTGCCAGATTTTGACTCGCCAGTAATTATGTTCAATCCGCTCGAAGAAAAGGTAATCTGCCGTTTCTGGCCATCATGGCTATAAACGAGGATTTCGCTAATACGCATATCAAATGCCAATTCCGAGAATGCTGAGGACGGTTGGCTGATTACCCGAGACTGAAAGCCAACGCCCGATGAAGTGGCTCTTTTGCATTATCTCTCCTATCTCGTCAGATTTCTTCAATTCGTTTTGGGCTGCCTTAGGATTGAACTGCAACGATGCGCGCAGTCGAGCTTTGTCATCAAATTGTATGATGTCGAAATGTGCGCCAACTAAGATCGCACTTCTAACCGCTGGCTGAAGTTCGCGTGCATGATCGGGAAGGAAAGCGAGTACGGTCGAGTTCTTGTGTGCCCAGTCCGGAAGCTTCGAGGTGATCATTTTGGGCAAAACATCACGGGTGTCCTTGTGGAGCACCAGCGGTGGCAAGATGAATGACAGCGCGAATGGCAGGCCCTGATCCTTATGCTCGGCATAGCCGATCGCCGCATGGCCTATCACAGTAGCGAGAAACGCCGGGTTGAGGAGGCGGAGCGTTTCGGGGGTCATTTATTGGACCCGAATAGATCAGAAAATTCTGGATGCCATCCGACCACCCGCGCATCAGCTAAGGCGTGATAAGATCCGCTGGTGAGGTAGACGCTACGAGTCGATCTGATGGGAACTTCGCTGGTCTCAGCCCATCGTAGAACTGCCTTCCCCGCCGCCATCATTTCTTCCGGCGTCGGGGCGGACGAAAGCAAATCGCACTCGCCAGCGTGGTGAGCCTCCCATCGTTCCTTGAGCGTATCGTCGAAGCTTTCAAGCTCGGTGGGATCGATACGATGCTCCCGTACCCATTTCGATCTTTGTACCTTGGCTCTCAAGAACGCCTTTTGGGCGTTCCTCAGGCGCCGTTCGCTGTCGGTCACCGCCAGGATTTGCTTTATGAAGACGCTGTCTTCCATCAGATCTTCACAGTCCTGTTCGGGGACATCGAGTGGAAGCTCGCTCGGCTTGTAGCGTTCTTTAAGAAAACTCACTTGCGCTCCGAGCTCCTCGAGCTCGATTTGCGCGCCTCCATCCGCCACCCACCTGTCGAAGACACGCCCGATCCACCATCCCTCCAAGTCTTGCCGGAAGGAGGCGACTTGCCCTGCTTCACAAGCGTAGCGAATTTGGTATTCAATCTCACTTCCGATCACTTCTAGATTAGGGCTGCCGTCAACAAGGCGAATGCGCCGCACAAGTGACAGCCGTTCTCCATCGGAAGCGGCAAGAAATGCCGCTCTGTCTTTTTGAGTAGTGGTGCTAGAGGAACTCTGCGCAGTCCCTTCCAGCCCCTGGAGCGCCGCATTTACCGCTAAATCACTCGGCGTCGGCCGAAGGAAAATCAAGGGGTTGTCGTCGTCAACTTGGCCAGTGGTAATGAAGTGAAATTCGTGATGGTCATCGACGCCCAGACGCAAACGCGTCATCCAAATGGCCAAGGTTCTCCATATCGCCGGACTGAACTTCGAGATCTTTTTCCCGGGATCGACGCTGTGCTTCAACTGGCTGTCGATCGTGAGATTCTCGCCCTCGATCGATACGTCGTCCAACGATTCTATGGAAATGATTGATGTCGGGTGCTTCGGGAAGACTTCCAATGCCCTCAGCAGGCCATATCGGAGCTGGTAAAAGTAACCAGCCGCCGGCCCAACCGCAGAACTACCAGAATTTGCCCCTTCCCCCGTCATTCGCTGAGAAGAGGTTAAATGCTATTTCCTGTCAAGTAGATGCAACCAAAAGAGCTTTGTGCAAACCATCCTTGGAGATGCTAACTTTACGCTGGTTAGCTTCCCGTTCTAAAGACGGTATGCAATGCCCCTCTTTTGTCCCTACTGCTTCGATGATCGTGGCCTGCGAAAGCGGCTGGAGGAGATCCGTCCCCACTTCGATGAGGGCAATTGCTCCATTCACCCCCGTCGGAAAGGCCTGCCGATGGACGCCATCGCGGCAGTTGCGGACGAAGTTTTTCGAGCAAACTTCGACTACGGCGGCGTCGATTACTACGATGATCCCGATGACCCTGGTGCTCACGGACCGCAGCGCGGCGACTATCTGTCAGATGCCATCTACGGCCTGACTCAAACAGTCGATGACAGCGTTCTCAACGCCTTGGTTGAGCAGTTGATCGAAGACGATTTTTACCTGCCGCAGGACGGCGAAGAGCCATTCTATTTAGACGAAGACGACGTGAAATACGAACGCGTCGATGCTGGGGAAGGAGGCCATGGGCGCGCTTGGCATTCCTTCTGCCATACGGTCACGCATGAGCAGCGGTTTTTGAACCCTAAAGCCGCAGATCTTCTTGCGGATATTTTCAAATACATCCACCTGCAGCGAGACGTTTCAAAGCGCTGTCCTATATATCGCATCGACCCGAAAGACGGCCTGCACTTTCACCGGGCTCGAATCGTCACGGACGCCATTCGAGCCGAAATCCAAGATGACCCGGCGCGCCATCTCGGTCCTCCACCGCGACGGTTGGGCAAACCTAATCGGATGAACCCCTCCGGCATTCCGGCCTTATACGCATCGTTCGACATCGCGACATGCATTTCCGAGCTCAGGCCTTTGGTAGGCGCCGAGATCATATCAGCTGAGTTTGAGCTGATCCGGGACATTGTGGTGCTGGACACCACGCGCTTCGCTGCCCCTGTGAAGGAGTTGAACCTTTTCGCCAAAGACCACATCCGCCGTATCAGCCAATGGCGGTTCATGCAGCGGTTCATGAGCGAGATTGCTAAGCCGATTTCCCCCGACGACGAACACCTTGACTATGTTCCTACGCAGTTCGTCGCCGAGTACCTGAACAAGCTCCACGAGGTGCGGATCGGGAAGGATCGCCAGCACATCGATGCGATTATCTATCGGTCCGCCCAGCGACCGGAGGGAAAAAACATAGTACTGTTGGGCGATGCAGCACAGGTAAAGGGCGTGTCGATGCAGAAGACTCCGACCTTCCCATCGTGGGCGCTTAGCCTCGGCGAGCCGGATGCGCTAAACAACCCCGGCGTCAGCTATGTCACTCGATCGCTGAAGGCGATGGTTGTGTCGGCGGCAGATTTCCCGGTTACGCAACAAATGCTTTATGAACGGCCGTCAAATCCAAAGCTTCAGCCCTCGTTGCGCGACCCGTTAGAGGATGCCTTCTGACAACCATCGACGCCGGCGGTACCGATCTTTTGACAGCAAACATGACGAACGAAGGCCAAAACCCTATTGGCTAGCGGACAACTGACCGGAATCGTGAAGAGCCATGCCGTGGATGTGAATGAAGGACCGCTTTCGACGATCGGCATCCGACACGTGACCGACCGCTATGTTCGCGAGCAAGACTGGGATATTGTCGTGTGCTCAAGTGACCAAGGTACCCGCGAACATATGCTCCCGCCGAAGAATGGAATGCCATGACGAGCCCAGCGCCCCATCCAGTTCCGTCCGTGCTCGACCGCTGGCGGCACCTTGCTGTGGCGCCCCAGAGCATCGCATTTCCGAATATGGAGTTGTTGGCCGGCGACTGGGAGCCTTCAATCGTGAAAGGCAGCGGCGAAATCCGCTTCAACTCTCCGGATAGCTTCGAATACACTCTGACGGGGGTATATGGCGATCTCTTGCTCCACATCGCCCGGGCCGGCGAATTCGAGGGCCACAAGATCATCAAGCTCTACGAGGAAGTCATCCAGGCTGCGCGCGGGTCGCGGTGGGTCTGGGCACTGACATTCGCGAGCAGCATCGAAGGGTTAATTCGGATGCTGTCGCCGCGGGGCAGCAAGCGTGCTGACGCCGATGATGCTGCGATCGGATCGATCACCGAGCATATCAAGAATTGGCGCGATCCCGAGAGGCCGAAAGAGACCGTAGATCGCCTGAAGAGCATCGCCGTGAATTCGATCCGATACGCCGCCAACACCACCCCCAAGCATGTGCTGACGCAATTGTGTCGTGCACGAGTTGTGACCCAGTTTCAGTTCGATGCCTGGGAGAAGATCCGGAATGACGTGATGCACGGAGAACTGGTGTCGCCCTACTCCAGCGCGCAAGATGACGCGCTCCTGCTGGCACTGGCCGCCCTGCTGCATGCGCTGACCCAGGAGGTCATCCGCCCGACCGTTGTGCTGTCCTAGGCTGTTGCCGGTCCTCGTCCTAGCTGGCTCGACCGGCTATTCGTGATGGTCGTTTGGAAACTAAGCTGTGAATCTCGTAAACCGCCATTCTTACTGTTTTCTGAGCTTCCCAAGCTGGCTGAATGAACGGCAGTTATCGGGGAAGCGGTTTGGTGGTCCGAAGGTCGGCTATGTCGGCGATGTCAGGCAGCTTTTGCGAGCTTCTCGACCTTTATGTCCTGCTCGTGCTCGCGGGCCTGGGCCAGCTCATAGGTTGTCTGCATCCGCAACAGAGTATCGGCCTTGATGCCGAAAGCCTTCTCAAACCGAATAGCCATATCAGCAGACAGGTTCGCATTGCCATTCAGCAAGGTGCTCAACGCCTGCCTCGATACGCCAAAATGCTCAGCCAAAGCTGTCACGCTGACCTGTGCAGGCTCCACGATTTCTGTCTTCAACCAGTCTCCCACGTGCACCGCGAGCGAAGGGTGCATCTTAAGCGCCATGATAATCCTCCAGATCCATATCGATTAGCGCGCCTTCATCATTCAAACCGAAGGTCATCCGCCAGTTTCTCGTAACTGTCATCGACCAGCTCCCCTTCCGATCGCCTGTCAGCTCATGCAGTCCGAAGTTCGGAGGCACTGACAGTTCTTCGAAGCTTTCCGCAGCGTCGATGAAGGCGAGCATCTTGCGCAGCCGTCCCACGTCTCCAACCAAGCCTTTAGCGTTGCCCGTCTCAAAGAAGCGGCGCAGGCCTTTGTGCCTGATGCTCTCGATTTCCATCGTTCGGGTGTAGCGCAGCGCCGCAAGATTGTCAAGTGTCGCGTGACACTTGTCTGATGGTGGTTTGACATAGGGCTACAATCGCTCTGGCCATTCCGGCCATCGGAGAACTATCATGGGACATTCAGACCTCGACCCTGCCCTACATGATCGGCGGCCTTGGAACGCAGGGAAAAATGTTGGACCGAAACGCCCGCTGAAGCCTCGCGATATCTGGGCGATCCGTTTCTATCTCGACGAACACAGCCTCCTGCCAGGAACCGCGCTTTCTCAAGCGCGATTTCTCCGACCAGCTGTGCGCTCCACAACATGTCTTCGGGAAGCGGCTTGCCGTTCAGAACTACGAAGGAGCAGGAGCCGCTCACCTCGCCAGGTATGTGGGCCGGCACCGTGAAGCCCTCGCCGATCCCGTGGGTGCTGCCCGCTGCAAGTATGTTGCGATCCCTGCTCGACAGCGCGATCATGCGACCTATGTGGGACCATCGAAAGCCGCGGTTTGTTCGATGGCTCATCCGCCGCACCGGATCGATCGGCCCAAGCTCCTCCTCCTGGTAGAGATCTGCCCAGTTTTCGGGGTAATTATGAATGAGGACAGGAATGGCGCCTGCCGTTCGGAGGTCTACATGATGGGCAAGAGCATAATAGTCGAAGCCCATCTCGACTGCGGCCTGCTCCAGTTCACATTGCAGCCGCGACTGATCGTCGGCGCCTAGAAGAGCGCCAGCGAAACTTTCCACAAGTCGCAATCGACCCATGGCTTGCACCGTTTCTCGATCGCAAGGGCGTTCGCAACCCGCGGAACTCGCGTATCGCCTTCCTTGTTGCGCGCCCGATGCCACCAGTCCAAAGCAGCTCGCAACGCAGTTGCAGCGCAAATATGACAGAATTTCATCGCCTAGCAATCATCTCAGAATGGTGCGGTGGGTGCCCACGCTGGTTTAAGCTGATGAGAGGCTAAGTGGTGCGGCGACTTGTCCTCTATGCCTCCACATCCATTCACACGCTTAGCGGGGACGACAATCAGCATGCCTCACGTGCCTGAGTTCGATAGGCGACAAACCTGGTGGTCCTCACCCGGCCATTCCGATCGGGTGCTCGAAGAACGCGGTCTGCTGAGGGTCAGTCCCCTCTAGGTGGGCCAGACTACCTCATTATTTGGTGATTACCCGGTGATTACCTTTGCGAAATAACGCCCCTGATGACAGCAATTTAGGGCTTAATTTTCAACTACATAGTTGAAAACGAGCACGAAGTCTGGTATTTCCGCTACCGCCGTAAGTAGATCGCACCACAGCTTGGAAGCGCGAATATCACTTGCTGCGCTCTGACAACCAATCCGCATAAGTCGGACGGCTGAGTTGGAATAAGTCGGTCGAACGAGTGTACCACCCCGCTCCGTGCATGCGGGCGACCAGTTGCATCGCCAGCGTATCGACGTGCAACCTTTCGCTGTCGATAAGCGCGTCGTCGATATGGAAGCACATCACTTCGCCCAGTATGATGGTACTCTGCCCCGCATCGATGCGCTGGTACAGGCGACATTCCATGGCGACCGGAGCGGACGCTATCCTTGGCGGGGCGACCCGTGTGGATGGCGTCGTTTGCAGCCCCTCATGGGCCAATTCGTCAAATTCCGGCGGCGCGTCGATGCAGGTGAAGTTCATGGCCGCCGCGTCGGGTTCCGACACCAGATTGACGACGAATTCCTCCATGTCGATGATATTCTGGGCGCTGTCCTTGTAACTGCCATCCGGACGCCGCATCAGCCCGATCGCGACGAGCGGCGGCTCCGCGCTCATCATGTTGAAAAAACTATAAGGAGCCGCGTTGCGCGCGCCCGTTTTCGACAGCGTGGTAAGCCAGGCGATGGGCCGTGGGGTGATGGCCGCGCTCATCAGCTTGTAGCGATCCGGACCTGTCATTTGCGAAAAGTCAAAGTCCATCGCCCTATTCCGCTCCTTCGCGCTTCACAGCCCGTTGTCGGGCAACATTGACCGACAGGCTGAAGACGTCCGGTCGCGCATAGCGTTCTGCAGCGAAGTTGCCCTGCAGATATGAAAAATATCCGGCCTTCATATCCTCATCTAATCCTTCTTAGAAATCCTCATCCAAATGCCCACTCGACGCCTTGGCGCATCGGGATAACAAAATCGCGCGACGCAATTGGTTCGGTGCGGAGACAAATGCAGGAGGCGGGCTCCTGTATCGCGAGGGCGGCTTTTCTGAAGCGGAGGGGGATCCATGGCGAACTTTTTCAATGTCACGGGAAGTTCGACCGTCACCGGGACAACGGAAAAGGATCAGTTCTTCGCTTTCACCCGGCTCGTGAACCTGGACTATGTTCGCCCCGATGCGGTACTTGCCCAGTTGAGCTGGGATACGGCGATCCTGACCGGCAGCGGGACTCCTTACCGCCTGATTGCTTCCAACATTCAGATCTCGACCGATCTTTTTCTTGGCGGCACCGGCACTGACGTCATCTATGGGTCCAATCTGTCCGACGCCATTTTCTACAATAATGGCGCGATCTCCGGCGGTTTTGGAGGCTTCGACAATATCGAGCAATTCTGGCTGGCCGACGGCGACGATGTGATCGATCTCAGCGCCCATGGCGTTGGCGGCATCGACTACACGAAGGACGTTCTGGTCCAGGCCGGACAAGGTAACGACGTCATCATCGGTGGCGCAGGCAAGGACAATCTTCAGGGCGACGCTGGCGACGACATCATCTTCGGCTGGCGCGGCAGCGACACCATTTCGGGCGGCCTGGGCAATGACCTGCTCTATGGCGATGACCTGGGCTTCAACAATATCGCGGGCGACGACATCATGGATGGCGGCGCGGGCAACGACATTCTCTATGGCGGCCGCGGCAGCGACAAGATGACGGGCGGCGACGACAATGACATCCTCTATGGCCAGGCTGGCGGCGACAGCATGTCGGGCGGCTCTGGCGATGACGTCCTTTATGGCGACGATGCAAATACCAGCAGCAATGATACCCTGAATGGCGACTCCGGCAACGATATGCTTTTCGGTGGCGCGGGCGATGACGAACTATATGGCGGAACGGGTGACGACCTGCTCGATGGCGGGATCGGCAACGACTATATGCACGGCGGCGCGGGCAATGACCGCATCATCGCAGGCGCGGGCAACGATCTTATCGACGGCAGCGCCGATATCGACACCTTGGTCTTCACGGGCAATCGCGCCGACTATCTGATCGCTCTGCAGGCCGATGGCAGCTACCTCGCCACCGATCAGCGGCCGGGTTCCCCCGAAGGCGTCAAGACTGTCCGCAATGTCGAATTCTTCCAGTTCGCCGACATGACCGTGCCCTCGGGCGGCCTGAACTACGCGCCCACCATCACATCGAACGGCGGCAATGCGAGCGCGGCCATCACGATCGACGAAAACGGCACATCCGTCACCACCGTGACCGCGACCGATCCCGACGCGGGCCAGACGATCAGCTTCTCGATCACCGGAGGCGCCGACGCGGCCCTGTTTCAGATCGACGCCGTGACCGGCGCCCTGCGCTTCATCACCGCGCCCAATTTCGAAAATCCGATCGATGCCAATGCCGACAATATCTACGATATCGTCGTCTCCGCCAGCGACGGCAGTGGCGGCGTGGATCAGCAGGCGATCGCTATCACCGTGCGCGATGTTGCAGACGGCTTTGCGCCCGTCATCGGATCAAATGGCGGCGGCCCCAGCGCGGCCCTTACGATCAATGAAAATGCGACGGCAGTGACCACCGTCGCCGCCACCGACGCAGACGGCCCCTCCATCACCTACGCGATCGTCGGCGGCGCAGATGCCGCCCTGTTCACCATCGATCCCGCCACCGGCAAACTGACCTTCGGAACAGCGCCCGATTACGAAACCCCGGCCGATGCCGACCACAATAATGTCTATGACGTCATCGTTCAGGCCAGCGACGGCTCCAACGCGGACCGGCAGACGCTGTCGATCACCATCGCCAATCTCAACGACAATGCCCCTGTTTTGACCTCCTTCGGCGGAGCGGCGGCAGCAGCGATAAGCCTCGCGGAAAACAGCATCGCCGCCGGGATCATCACCGCTACGGATGCAGATGGCTCCGCGCTGACCTACACCATCGCCGGGGGCGCCGACGCGGCGCGCTTCACGATAGACGCCGCCACGGGCGCGCTGTCCTTCATCACCCCTCCCGATTATGAAGCCCCTGGCGACAGCAACGCCGACCGCATCTACAATGTAACCGTCCAGGCAAGCGACGGCACGAACGCCGTCACGCAGGCGCTGGCGATCAGCATCACCAACCTCAACGACAATGCGCCCGTCATCACCTCCAATGGCGGCGGCGCATCCGCCAGCATCAGCATCGCCGAAAATCAGAGCGCGGTGACCATTGTGACGGCCACCGACGCGGACGGTCCTGCGCCCAGCTTCACGATCACTGGCGGGGCCGATGCGGCATTGTTCACCATCAATCCCCAGACCGGCGCCCTCAGCTTCGTCAGCGCGCCCGACTTCGAAAACCGCCTCGATGCCGACCGCGACGGCGTCTATCAGCTGGTGGTCGCTGCAACAGACGGCACGAATATCGATGAGCAGCTTCTGTCGATCACCGTCACCGACATCAATGAAGTTGGCAAGACGATCACCGGGTCATCGGGCAACAACGTCATCAATCCCACCACGACGGTGGTGGGTTATCAGACGACAGCGCTCAACGACACCATCTACGGCCTGGCCGGAAACGACGTCATCGATGGTGGTGCGGGGGCCGACTATATGGACGGCGGCACCGGCAACGACACCTTCTATGTCGATACCTATTCGGACGACGGCTTCGACGGCAATGACGATCGGGTCATCGAAGCGGCGGGCGGCGGGCTCGATCTGGTCTATGCCTCGGTCAGCTACCGCCTGGCGGCAGAGGTCGAAAAGCTGACGCTGACCGGCGCGGCATCCATCAACGGCATCGGCAACGACCTTGCCAACACCATCACCGGCAACGACGCGGCCAATAGCCTGGAGGGTGGCCTGGGGGCGGATACGCTGCAGGGAATGGGCGGTGCGGACCGGCTGGACGGCGGCGGCGACAATGACTCCCTCTACGGCGGCGATGGCGGGGACACGCTGATCGGCGGACAGGGCGATGACCTGCTCGACGGCGGGACCGGCGTGGACTTGATGACGGGCGGCGCTGGCAACGACATCTATGTCGTCGACAGCTGGTCCGACGATGGCAATGCGGCCAATGACGATCAGGTGATCGAACTGGCTGGCGAAGGCACAGACCAGGTCAACGCCTCCGTCACCTATCGGCTAACCAGCGAGGTCGAAAAGCTCAACCTGACGGGCAGCGCTGCCATCGACGGCTATGGCAACGACCTTCCCAACACGATCACCGGCAATGGCGCGAACAACCTGTTGCGAGGCGGACTGGGCAATGACGCGCTGATCGGCAATGGCGGCGACGACTTCCTTTATGGGGAGGATGGCCTCGACAATCTCGACGGCGGAGCGGGCAACGACTTCCTCGATGGCGGCGCTGGAGCCGACACGCTGAACGGCAAGGCCGGCAATGACATATTGAAGGGCGGCGTCGGCAAGGACACGCTGACCGGCGGCACCGAAGCCGACACCTTCATATTCGAGCGGGGCGACACCACGCTGAACACGGCAAGCTATGACCGGATCACCGATTTCAAGATCGCTGAAGGAGACAGGATCGACTTCGATTTTTTGAACGGCTCGCTCCCCACGACAGACTATGCCGAACTCGCCATCGCGACCAATGTCTTCGCCGACGCTTTGTCCGCCGCCAACGCGACGGCGGGCGTCAATCATGTAACCTTCGTCGCCGGAACGACCGATGGATGGGTCTTCTATGACGCCAATGGCGACGGCGCGTTCGAACAGAGCATCTTGCTGGTCGGCGTGAACAGCCTTGCGGGCGTGGATTCCACCAGTTTCATCTGATCCCGCCGTTCACGTCCCGCGCCCCCGCAGCAGCGAGCGCGACTTTGCAAGATCATTTCTTATCGTCGTGGCGGCGACCCCGCCCTCGCCCATGGCGTGGCTGATTTGATCCAACCCCTTCGCCACATCTCCGGCGGCATACAGCCCCGCGACGGTCGTGCGCTGATGACTGTCCACGATCAGACAGCCCTCCTCCGATCCCTCCGCGCCCAGCATCATCGCCAGTTCCGACCGGATGACCGACCCCAGAGCGGGATAGACTGCGTCATATCCCATCACCCCGCCAGGAGTGGGCACAAGGATTTCGTCGTCATCGATACGCAGCGGCTCGCAGGGTCCATCCAGCATATCCACCCCCGCGTCCTCCAACTGCCTGCGCTCCTCTTCGGTCAGCGCATGCTCGCCATCAGGCGCGATCAGGCTGACTTCGGCAGTGAACATCCGCAGGAACAATGCCTCGTTCAATCCATGGGCCCGCGTGCCGATCACGCCGACGCGGCGATCGGTCACCTCATAGCCGTCGCATATGGGGCAGTAACGCAGCAGCCCGCGCGCAAGGGCGGCGTCATGAATTTCCGGAGCGATGGGAGGACGGTTGTTCACCACGCCCGTCGCCAGCAGGATGGTCCGCGCCCTCCACCGCTCCTCCCCCATATGGGCGATGAACAGGTCCCCATCCTTCTCCAGCTTCTCCACCAGTCCGTGCGTCACCGTGGCGCCAAACTCCGCCGCCTGCCCCCGCATCCGCTCAAGCAGCTCACGCCCGGAAATGCCGCCCGGATAGCCGGCATGATTGCGCGTGCAGGGGATCATCGCGGCGCGGCTATGCCCTGCATCGGCCATGGCGATCTTCAGGTGGAAACGCGCCAGGTAAATCGCAGCCGTAAGCCCCGCGGGACCAGCCCCGATGATCAGGCAATCCAGTGGCGCTGTCATGTGCGATCCTTCAACAGCCGGTCGTCAGTGCCGCAGCACTTGGCGTGTCGAGAAGTTCCCTCGCTGCTCATCCCCTTCCGGATGAGCAGTCCGCGAGCGTCAGACATGGTCCGAAACCACATCATCCTGCGGCGTCACGCTCAACTAAATCAGTCCGGTGCAGCCAGTTCCGATCCGGCTGAACCATCCCCTTCCCCATGTGTTGGCCGGGGAAAGGAGAATGCGCGATGCCCGACAATCATGAAGAGATGATCCATGAAGACGGCCTCCCCGGCCATGAAAGCCAGCTTGAACCCAAGCCCGAATGGGAACCCCGCTATCCCGGCTCCGGCCGCCTCGCGGGCAAGGTCGCTCTGGTTACCGGCGCGGACAGCGGCATCGGCCGCGCCGTTGCCGCTCTCTATGCACGCGAAGGGGCCGACGTCGCCATCCTGTACCTGTGCGAACATGACGACGCTAAAAAGACCGCCCAGATCGTCGAGGGCGAAGGGCAGCAGGCGCTCACCATAGCCGGTGACATCGGCGACAAGGCATTTTGCGAAGACGCCGTCAAACAGGTCATCGACCGCTTCGGCCGCCTCGACATTCTCGTCAACAATGCCGGGGAGCAGCATCCAGATCAGGACATCACCGACATCACCGAGGAACAATTGCGCCGGACGTTCCAGACCAACATTTTCGGCATGTTCTTCCTGACGCAAGCCGCCCGCCCGCACCTCAAAAAAGGCGCGGCGATCGTCAACTGCACCAGCGTCACCATGTATCAGGGGTCATCGGAACTGCTCGACTATAGCAGCACCAAGGGCGCCATCACCGCCTTCACCCGCAGCCTGTCGGAAAATCTGGTGAAGGACGGCATCCGCGTCAACGCCGTCGCCCCCGGCCCCATCTGGACGCCCCTCAACCCCAGCGGCGGCGCGAGCCCCGAAAAGCTCGAACATTTCGGCGAATCCGTCCCTATGGGCCGCCCCGGCCAACCCAACGAAGTCGCCCCCGCCTTCCTGTTCCTCGCCTGCGATGACTCAAGCTACATGTCGGGCCAAGTGTTGCACCCCAATGGCGGCACGATAGTGAATGGGTAGCGTCGGCGCTTCCAACCCTCTCGCCTTCGTCACCCCGGACTCTATCCGGGGTGACGCTTAACCCCCTCAAGCGGCGGATCTGGATATCCCTCATCGCCCAAGCAGGGCCTCTAGGCGCCATCTGCGTTCGTCCTGAGCCTGTCGAAGGACCCCGCGGCCACCCCAAAAACAACAAAGGCGCAGCAACCCTCCCGGCCGCCGCGCCCTCGTTCCACTTCGGATCGCCCCTCCCCCGGAGGAGCGCCCCACAAAGCTCAGTTGGCCTTGCTCATATCCACCTTCTCCACCCACTCAGGGTAGAAGGTAGGCTCCCGGTTCGACCACCCTACCGCAGTCGCCGCCGCCTCGCTGATCGACTGCAGCAACGCGCGCCGCTTTTCCGGATGAAGATGCGGCAGGCTCGCCGCCGCGCAGAAAGCGCCGGGCAGCCACGGCCGGGCCCCCGCCCCCAGCAGCCGCTCGTAAAGGAACCGATAGGAGGAAAAGCTGCAGAGCCTGTCCTGTCCCAAATCGAAGGCGGAAATTGTCACCAGCGGCGCCATGAACGGCTCCATCTGGTCGAGCCCGCTATCGTCAGGCACCCGCGCCTTGATCTCATCGAGCCGCCCGTAAATGCGGGCCTGCGCGCGGATGCTCGCTTCCTCCACCATGTCGCGCGACCACAGCTTCATGGCGTCGCGACGGTGGAGGCCGATGTCCAGCGATCGGCGGATGTAGCGCTGCGTGGCAGACGGGAAACTGGCGAATTCGCGCAATTCAGCCAGGGTGATTGCCCCGTCAGCCGGTCTTGCATTGGTGCCCATGCTCTTGCCCTCCGACTTCAAGTCGATCAGCAGAACATGCACCCATCATGGTTACTGAATGCTTAAGCGCCGGTTCCGCCGACATCCTTATGGAATCATGTTTCGTTGTGCGGTGCAACATGTAAATTTTGTGAATGCGCCGAATGGAATAGCACAACATATTCTGAAACGCGGTGGACCCGAGCTTGGTTCAAGCTTCCTTTGTCTGCGGTCGAAATCTTTCCAGAATGACGTCGAGACCTGAAAAGGAACCGCTCGGGCCGACCCTGTCGAAGCCCCTCCACGCCTTTTGGTCTGGAGTTCATCCACATTCGGTCTCAATCGCAATAATGAAGCGGAGCCCTACCCCTGCGCAGGCAAAGGCTCTCCCCTCACCTGCTCCGCCAGCGCGGGCCAGTGCGCCCGCCCCGCAGCCCTCGCGGTCGTCCTCTGCAGCCCGCGATATTCCGCCAGCACCTTCTGTCCCAATTCCGTCAGCACCGCGCCCTCGGTCGATGTCTGCACCAGCGGCCGCGCCCAGCATCGGTTCATCACGTCCACCAGCATCCAGCAGCGCCGATAGCTCATCTTCAACTTGCGCCCTGCCGCGGAGATGGACCCCTCGCTGGCGATCGCGTCCAGCAGGTCGGCCTTGCCGGGCCCCATGGCGATCTCGTCGCCGCAATAGATCTGGACTTTGATCTTCAGTGCCGGACCGCTCATGCGCCGCTTATGGCATGCGCGGGCGGCCCCGCCAACCGCGTCAGGGCCGTCGTTCGAGTACCGCGCCGATCATCTTGCGCCACACCGCGACGTCACCCGCCTGCGCCATCTGCTCATCGGGCTCGCGTAGCGTGTGCAGGATCGCATAGGCGTCATCCACATGGTTCTGCCAGCTTGCATCCACGGCGCCCGACGCATGCGGATCGCTGCCCTCGCCATTCAGGCTTAGCTGGCGCCCGGCCAGCACACGGGCAATGCGTTCGATCGCGGGGGTAGTGGAAGTCGGCATCAACAAGGCTCCTCTCGCCAGTCAGGCGAACCGCCCGGCCATCCGCCGATCCGGTCCGCCTGAAATCCCATCATATCATCAATATCAGCGCCGTCTATCGTTCCGCCTTCTCCTCTTCATCTTCTTCATGGAAGCCCGAAGAAGGCACCGGATCGCCATGATCGCCCGGAGCTGTCGCCGACGGCGGATCGGACGCGTCCATGCTGTCCATCAATCCTTCGTCCAGCTTTTCCTCTGTGGTCACGGCATGGTCCTGCGCGTCGGTGGGGCGCTCATCATGCGCCTCTTCGCGGCTGTTGGGCCGAATATCGGTCTTGTCGCTCATCGCTCTCTCCTCGGCGCAAGCCTCATGCGCGCCATGCAAGATCAACGGCCAGCGCCAATCGGCGGTTCCGCACGCGGCCGATCGAAGCCACCCCGCGCCCGCTCGTTGCGAACGAAGTCGAGTAACGGTCAGAACCCCATCCATCCCGCCAATAACCTCTCCACCAACCCAACCCCCGTCGGGCTGAGCCTGTCGAAGCCCGGCCGCGCACCGCCTAAGAAAAAAGGCCCGGCAATCAACCGGACCTCCCTTCACCTGATGATCGGCAAAACCGTTTCAGTCGCCCGAACCAGGCACCTTATCCTTGCTCACTTCCGCAAACCGCCCGGCATCCCGCCCCTGAGCGCTCGCAATCGCCGCAGCCACGGGCTCCCGAACATGATCCAGCGCCGCCAACTGACAGGACCGCGATTCCTTGACCGACTTGCCCGGGCACACCTTCACCGCCGCGCGGCGGACGCGCCGCGTCAGTTCCCGCTGATCCGCCGTCTTCGACAGGTCCAGATCCTTATAGGCCACTTCAAACGTGCGGCCGTTGGATTCGAACGGAATGCCGCTCGCCATCGCCGCCGTGCTCATCAGAGCGCAGGCGCTCACCGCAACCATTTTCGCAACAATAGACATGATATGGGTCCCCCTATTTCAAAACGCTGCGGCCGCCGCTCTCCGGGCGATCTGGCCACAATTGAAATGGGCAGGCTGGGACCCGTCAGTCCTCCCCATCAGCAAGGCGCGCCAATAAAGAAATGCGGCCCCGCTGTCGAGCAAAAATCCTTATTTTCGTAGCGTAAAACACCGCTGAAGCCGCCAACAAAAACGCCCCCGGCGCAAGGGATGGCCGGGGGCGTATCCGGGATGCTGTCGGGCTATCCGGGATCTCTCATAAAGCTCAGCGACAGGACGCCGCCACCGCGGTTTTCCCGTCACGCACCTTATACACCCAAAGCGGTTAATGCTGCTTTACCAATCGACGACCCGCAGCCCATCCGCGCCGGAAAGCATGCCCGGCTTGCGAGCCACCGCCCTCTATCCCATATCCGCGCGAGAAACTTGCCCCCAAAGAACAAATCTGGAACAACACGGCCCATGAGTCTGACCACTATTTCCGTGCGCGGCGCGCGTGAGCACAACCTCAAGGGCGTGGACGTCGATCTTCCTCGCGACAGCCTGATCGTCATCACCGGCCTGTCCGGCTCGGGCAAATCCTCTCTCGCCTTCGACACCATCTACGCCGAGGGGCAGCGCCGCTATGTGGAGTCCCTCTCCGCCTATGCCCGCCAGTTCCTTGAGATGATGCAGAAGCCGGATGTCGAGCATATCGACGGCCTCTCGCCCGCCATCTCGATCGAGCAGAAGACGACCAGCCGCAATCCGCGCTCCACCGTCGCGACCGTCACGGAAATCTACGACTATATGCGCCTGCTCTGGGCGCGCGTCGGCATCCCCTACTCCCCCGTGACCGGAGAACCGATCAGCGCCCAGACCGTCAGCCAGATGGTCGACCGCGTGATGCAGCTGCCCGAAGGCACCCGCTTCTACCTCCTCGCCCCCGTCGTGCGCGGCCGCAAGGGCGAGTATAAGAAGGAACTGCTGGAATGGCAGAAGGCGGGCTACACCCGCGTCCGCATCGACGGCGAAATGTATCTGATCGAGGACGCGCCCGCCCTCGACAAGAAATACAAGCATGACATCGAAGTCGTCGTCGATCGCCTCGCCGTCAGCGAAGACATGTCCACCCGCCTGGCCGACAGCTTCGAACAGGCGCTCAAGCTCGCGGACGGCCTCGCCTATGTGGACCTGGCGGACGGCGTCGTCCCCGGCCGCGAAGGCGAAGCGGAAGCCAGCGGCAAGATGAAGAATGCGGAAATCCCCGCCAACCGCATCGTCTTCAGCGAAAAATTCGCCTGTCCCGTCAGCGGCTTCACCATTCCGGAGATCGAACCGCGCCTCTTCTCCTTCAACGCCCCGCAAGGCGCGTGCCCGGCCTGCGACGGCCTGGGCGAGCGGCAGGAGTTCGACCCCGAACTCGTCGTGCCCAACGAGCATCTCAGCCTCAAGAAGGGCGCGATCGTCCCCTGGGCCAAATCCAACCCGCCCAGCCCCTACTATATGCAGGTCCTCGGCTCCCTCGCCCGCGAGTTCGGCTTCTCCCTCGAAACCCCTTGGGAAGACCTGCCCGCAGAGGTGAAGGTCATCATCCTCCACGGCACCGCCGGCAAGCCCGTCACCCTGCGCTTCGTCGATGGCAAGAAGAGCTACGAGGTCAAGAAGCCCTTCGAAGGCGTCATCGGCAACTTGAACCGCCGCCTGCTCCAGACCGAGTCCGCCTGGATGCGCGAGGAACTGAGCAAATACCAGACCGCCATGCCGTGCGAGACCTGCCACGGCGCGCGCCTCAAGCCCGAAGCCCGCGCCGTCAAGATCGCGGGGGAGGACATTTCCATGTCCACCCGCCGCTCGGTGGTGGACGCGCTCGGCTTCTTCTCCACCCTCCCCGCCCAGCTCAACGACCAGCAGAACCAGATCGCCAAGGCCATCCTCAAGGAAATTGTCGAGCGCCTCGGCTTCCTCAACAATGTCGGCCTCGACTATCTGAACCTCGACCGCACCAGCGGCACCCTGTCGGGCGGAGAGTCCCAGCGCATCCGCCTCGCGTCGCAGATCGGCAGCGGCCTGTCGGGCGTCCTCTACGTCCTCGACGAACCCTCCATCGGCCTGCACCAGCGCGACAACGACCGCCTGCTCATCACCTTGAAGCGCCTGCGCGACCTCGGCAACACCGTCATCGTCGTGGAGCATGACGAGGACGCGATCCGCACCGCCGACTATATCGTCGACATGGGGCCGGGCGCAGGCGTCCACGGCGGCACCATCGTCGCGCAGGGCTCCCTCAACGAACTGCTCGCCCACCGCGACAGCCTGACCGCGGATTACCTCAACGGCACCCGCCGCATCGAAGTCCCGACCAAGCGCCGCAAGGGCAACGGCAAGAAGCTCACCGTCCACAACGCCCGCGCCAACAATCTGCAGAACGTCACCGCCAGCATCCCGCTCGGCACCTTCACCTGCATCACCGGCGTGTCAGGATCGGGCAAGTCCAGCTTCACCATCGACACCCTCTACGCCGCATCAGCCCGCGCCCTCAACGGCGCGCGCATCGTCGCGGGCCCGCATGACAAGGTCACCGGCCTCGAAAACTGCGACAAGGTGATCGACATCGACCAGTCGCCCATCGGCCGCACCCCGCGCTCCAACCCGGCGACCTATACGGGCGCCTTCACCAACATCCGCGACTGGTTCGCCGGCCTCCCCGAAGCGCAGGCGCGCGGCTACAAGCCCGGCCGCTTCAGCTTCAACGTCAAGGGCGGCCGCTGCGAAGCTTGCCAGGGCGACGGCGTGCTCAAGATCGAGATGCACTTCCTCCCCGACGTCTATGTCACCTGCGACGTCTGCCACGGCGCGCGCTACAATCGCGAAACGCTGGAGGTAAAGTTCAAGGGCCACAGCATCGCCGACGTGCTCGACATGACGGTCGAGGACGCGGTGGAATTCTTCAAGGCCGTCCCCCCCATCCGCGACAAGATGGCGATGCTCGCCGAAGTGGGCCTCGGCTATATCAAGGTCGGCCAGCAGGCCACCACCCTCTCCGGCGGCGAAGCCCAGCGCGTCAAGCTCGCCAAGGAACTCTCCCGCCGCGCCACCGGCCAGACCCTCTACATATTGGACGAGCCCACCACCGGCCTCCACTTCGAAGACGTCCGCAAACTGCTCGAAGTCCTCCACGCCCTGGTCGAACAGGGCAACAGCGTGGTCGTGATCGAGCATAATCTGGACGTCATCAAGACCGCCGACTGGATCATCGACATGGGACCGGAGGGTGGCGTCAAAGGCGGCGAAGTCGTCGCCGAAGGCACGCCCGAAAAGGTCGCGAAGAACGCCCGGAGCTTTACCGGGCGGTACTTGGCGCCGTTGTTGGGGTTGGAGGCTGTGGCGGCGGAGTAAGTATTATTGGAGGGACCTATATTTGTTTATCAAAGGATGGATCTTTTCCAGCGCGATAAATTCCATCCAGCACAAAACTGCAAAAAACCACGCTACCGTCAGTATGATGAGCAAGATGCTCTGCACCTCGTTTAATTCATAAGCGGAAGCTACCGTCGCCCACGTCAAAAATACCATGTTGAGAAACGCGCCGGTAAGAGCAGCCACAAGGGGAGGGCGCTGTGCCAATTCAACATCTATTTTTCGCGCTGCCAGTTCGAGCTTCAGGGTCATCAAAGCCAGACGTCTCTCAACCCCTACTCCTTTCGTGACGTGATCAACTACAATCAGATCATTTTCTATTCTGCGCGACAACCAACCCGTCCGCAGATCGATCGGAGCTTGAAAAAAGCTCAATCCGATTCCAGTGCCAACACCTAACTGCAAAAGGCTTGCAAAGTCGCCAAAGGTAGTCAAATTGCACTCCGTGTCTGACGCTCCCAACCCTCAAAGCCTTACATCTGCTAGAGAACAGCGCAAGCTGGACCTGTTAGAGGTTGCCGAATACACGGGCATCAGCGCATCGCGACTTGAGGAGTTTGAAGCTGGCGAGCGTAAGCCGTCGTTGAGGCAAGTCGAACAATTGGCTGCGCTTTATAACGTACCGATTTACCTTCTTTTCTTAGATGCAATACCCAATCTCGAACTGCTACTTCCGGATTTTCGAAAAACCGACCCCCGCCCTGCGGACATCTCGCCCAGAGGACTAACCAAAATATGGGCTGTGGAAAAAATCTCTTTATTCACCCGTCAGCTAGAAGCCGAACTGACGCATGTCCTGCCCGCCAAGAGGACATTGCCAAGAGCGAACCGGCTCAGCGCATCATTCGCAAATAGACTACGGGCAGAATTTGACGAATGGTTCGCCTCGCGGAGAACTAATTTAGCACTCGCGGGGCCGTCCTCTACCCAAACATTAACAGGCCTTCGGCTTTTCTTCGAAACGTGTGGCTCACTGTCGTTAGTGAACGATGCACCTGAATCCGATTACATGGGGTTTTATAGTGAACCCCAGGGAGGACTCAGGTCTATTTTCATTAATAGGAAAATCAGTTCGAAAAAGGCTCAACTGTTTACCTTTGCGCACGAATTCGCGCACTCGCTCATTGGCGAAGAAGGAATTTCAGATCCGTTCAAAACATCAAACGAGATTGAACGGAGATGCAATAAATTCGCTGCCGAATTTTTGGCACCGTCCGATCAGTTCTCCAAGCTTGTCAGCCAGTTCTATGCGCGTGACAAGGGCGATGTTTTTTCTCTCATCCGAAAGGTTTCGGAAAACTCCCTTCTGAGCAATCAAGCTACGGCTATTCGATTGCTCGAACATGACTATATAAAGCGAACAGACTATAACGCTTTTGCCAAAGCTTGGCGAAGCTACCCCTCAAAGGAAAAAGAAGAGGAGAAGTTGGAGACACCCCCTGGAAGAGCGGGGGCGTTTGCCAAAAGAGTGGGTGAACTGGGATATTATGCCACCTATGTTTCTGCACTCGCCATAAAACAGAACATTGTAGACTCGATTGATGTTCAGCGGGGATTGGCACTTTCTGAATCTATTCAGGAGAAAGCGTTCAGCTTAGCTCAACGTCGCTTTGAGGCGGCTGTTAAGTAATGGCGCTCCCTCACGTCAATGGCTGGCTTATCGATTTTCGAACGGCGCGCGCAGTATTCTCGGGCAGAGCTAATTTGCTTATTCAGACCCTTGTATCGATGTGCCAAAATGGAAACTTAAAGTATTGTCATTGCGAACACGATGATTTCAAGGCCAACGATATATTAAAGCCGCCTTTCATCGATGATCAAGATTGTCGACTTATCCCATGCGGGCAAGTTATGCAGACCTCGATGGCGATTGTAGGTGGAACGTATGGGAAGCCGCTGCTGCGCTCAGACAATCTAACGTTATTTCTGGTCAGTTCTGCGTTAGTTAATAAATTTGGGATTATCTCTGATTTGACAAATTCATCCTTCAGCATGGCAGCAGACATTGGACCGAGTTTAGGGCTCCATGTTATGACCGCTCAGCAGTTTCAAGCTGCTATTTGAGGGCAAGCCCCGTCATGGGCGGCGCATCGACTTAATAATTCGTTCCCATTTTGTTCTGTCCTACAACCCCTCACCTTTGATACCGTCCCGGCAAACCCTCCCCTAAAGCGGAGCTTTTGCCATGTCCTACCACTTCCCCCCGCTCCCCACCGCCGCCGAGCAAATCCGCGCCGACGGCTGGAGCCCCGCGCGGCAGCGGCAGTTTCTGGAAACCCTCGCCGCCACCGGCATCATCACCACGGCCTGCGACGCCGTCCACATCTCCCCCCGCGCCGCCTATGCCTTGCGCATCCGCCGCGACGGCGCGGCCTTTCGCCTTGGCTGGGACGCGGCCATCCTCATCGCCCGCGCGCGCCTCGCCGACGAACTGCTCGCCCGCGCCCTCACCGGCCATGAGGAAGTGATCCACAAGGACGAGGACACCATCACCCGCCGCCGCCACGACAATCGCCTCGCCATGTCGATGCTCTCCCGCCTCGACCGCATGGCCGACAATCCGCCCGAAGGCAGTGACGCCGCTCTCGCCCGCGTCGTCGCGCAGGATTTCGCCGCCTATCTGGACCTCATCTGCCCGGAGGATGAAGCGTCCGACCTGCCAACACAGGACGCTGACCGCCTCGGCCTCCCTCCCTTAAACGCCGCGCCCCTCGCCCACAGTGCCCATGACGCCGACCTGCTCGACCCCGCCGGGCCGGATATGCCGCCCGCTTTCGAAGCCGCCGCCGCCCTTTCGCCCGGCGCATCCGCAGCGCTGTTCATCGCGGCGCGGATGGCGCTCAATACCGGCAACAAGGCCCAGCCCTACCCCCTCAATGAACGGTGTGAACTTCGCCCGCCGCTGGTCGATCGGGCGACCCTTCCGCCCGATGAAGCCGCCGCCCGGCTGCGCGGCATTTGGTGGGATGAGGATCGGGAAGCCTGGCGCACCGACTATCCCGCGCCGCCCGGCTTCGACGGCGATGAAAGCGACGCCATCTACGACATAGACGCCTATGAACGCGACCTCAGCGATCAGGAGGAAGAAGCGTTGGAGGAACGGCAGGCGGCGGAGCGCCGCCCCTATGAGGATGCCGCGGCCCGCGCCCGCGACGCCTTTTTCGGCTTCGCCGCGCTGGAGGAGCGGGTGAACGGGGCGGGAGATAACAGCCGTTCGCCCTGAGCGTGTCGAAGGGCTTACTGTCCTGCAAAAAGGGGCTTCGACGGGCTCAACCCCGAACGCAGGCGGGATGGAGCCCGAATTAACGCACCACGCTTTAAATCTGCGACTCCTCCTCTCAATGCTTGCAATCCCCGCCCCCAGCCCCCACATGAGCGCTGCTACAGTCGCAAATCGACGGTCTTTCGGCGCTTTGCGGCCCCAAACTCCTTCTTTCCCTGCCCCTCTAGCGCAAGGCCCGCCCATGCGGGGCGCGCCGCACGAAGAAGGAAATACCCAATGAGCATCGTCGGAACCGTCAAATTTTTTAACGCCGACAAGGGCTATGGCTTCATCGCTCCCGATGATGGCAGCCCGGACGCTTTCGTTCACATCACCGCCGTTGAGCGCGCTGGCTTCGCCACGCTGCGCGAAAAGGACCGCGTCTCCTATGATCTGGAGCAGGACAAGCGCGGCAAGATGGCGGCCGTGAACCTCCAGCACGCCGAATAATCGGAAAGGCCGGGCGCGCTCCTGAAAAGGGGTTGCGCCCGGTCCTCCCCACGCCGCCTTAGCAGGACGGGAGAAACGCCCATGACCCACCCCGACTATCGCGGGCTCGCCGCCCAGGCTCGCAGCGAAGCCGACGCCGCCACGCTCGACAATGTCCGCAACCGCTGCCTGCGGTCGGAAGCCGCCTTTCTCAACATGGCCCATCGTCAGGATCTGGCCGACGCGAACCGCGCCCGCCGCGAAGCCGCCGCAGCGGCAGCGAAGGCCGACGAGCCGGTCTGATATGGCGGGCGTCACGCCCTCACATCGCCCGCTGCGCTCGCCCTGTCGATTACCCAAAAGCGCCCGGAACCCAACGCCGCTCCGCCTGTTATCTGTGCAAACCCTGGCCGGACAACATCCCGTAAGGAGCAAGGCACAATGATCCGTACCCTGATTTTCGGCGCCATCGCCGGCTATGTCGGCAAGAAGCTGTATGACGAAGGCAAGCTGACCGAGTTCAAGGAAGACCTCGTCTCCCGCTATCAGCAGGCCCGCAACGACCTGTCCAGCCGGACCGGCAGCAGCAGCAGCAGCCTGAGCGGCAGCGACATGTCGCCCGCAGTGACCCCCAGCTCGCCGCGTCAGACGCTGTCCAGCTCCCCGATCGCCAGCTGATTTCTCCGCTGACGTCACCCTGATCACAGTCTCCGGCGGCTTATCCCTCTGGCCGCTGGCCACCGCCCGCCCGGCCCGCGTTTCCCCCCTTTCGCGGCGCTGCGGCGGGCGGACTAATTCCGGCGCATCCACTCCCTCACCATCCGTTCCGGTCACGCAACTTACCCCCAATTGACGGGTTGTTACGCTGCCGGGGGTCGTGATTAGGAGAGTATAAGATGCGCACCCCGATAATCGCCGCCGCGCTGCTGGCCCTGCCCTTGGCGGCCTGCACCACGGATCGCTACGGCGACCGCTACGGCTATGGCTATGATCGCCCTGCAGGCACCTATTCCGGCCGCGTGATCACTGACGACGACTATATCTACCGCGACACCGACGGCCGTTATTATTGCAAGCGCCCCGACGGCACCACCGGCACCATCGTCGGCGCGATCGCCGGCGGCGTCCTGGGCAACATCATCGCCCCGGGCGGTTCCAAGACGCTGGGCACCATCTTGGGCGCAGGCGGCGGCGCAATCGCAGGCAACGCCATCGACCGCAGCAGCGTCCGTTGCGAATAACAAAAAAGGGCGCGACCACCAGCCGCGCCCTTTTTTCGACGGAAAGCCCCACCTCCGTTCGCCCTGAGCCTGCCGAAGGGCGCGCACGCCCTCAACAGCTCAGCCTGAACGGAGGCAAAGGCAAAGTCCGTTAGAGTTTCTCGGTCAGCTCCGGCACAACCTTGAACAGGTCGCCGACCAGGCCGATGTCCGCCACCTGGAAGATCGGCGCATCCTCGTCCTTGTTGATGGCGATGATGGTCTTGCTGTCCTTCATGCCCGCCAGATGCTGGATCGCGCCGGAAATGCCGACCGCGATGTAGACTTCGGGCGCAACGATCTTGCCTGTCTGGCCGACCTGATAGTCGTTGGGCACATAGCCCGCGTCAACGGCAGCGCGCGACGCGCCGACCGCCGCGCCCAGCTTGTCCGCCAGCGGGAAGATCACCTGCTCGAACGTCTCGCCGTCCTTCAGCGCACGGCCGCCCGACACGATCACCTTGGCAGAGGTCAGTTCGGGACGCTCCTGCTTGGCGATCTCCGCGCCGACGAAGCTCGACAGCCCCTTGTCCCCGGTCGAGGACACAGCTTCCACCGCGCCCGAACCGCCCTCACGCGCCGCCTTTTCAAAAGCGGTGCCGCGCACGGTGATGACCTTCTTCGCATCCTTCGACTTGACCGTCGCGATCGCGTTGCCCGCATAGATCGGACGGGTGAAGGTGTCTTCGCTCTCAACCGACAGAATGTCGCTGATCTGCATGACGTCCAGCAGAGCCGCGACGCGGGGCGCGATATTCTTGCCGTTGCTGGTGGCAGGCGCAACGAACGCGTCATGGCTGCCCATCAGTTCGACGATCAGCGGCGCGACATTCTCGGCGAGCGCATGACCGAACGCCGCGTCATCGGCGACATGGACCTTGCCCACGCCCGCGATCTTAGCAGCAGCCTCACCCACGCCGCCGACGCCAGCGCCAGCGACCAACAGATGCACTTCACCCAGCTTCGCAGCGGCAGTGACGGCGGAAAGGGTCGCGTCCTTCACGGCGCCGCCCTCATGTTCAACCCAGACTAGAGTCTTCATATTCTCGATCCTCTATCCCCATTCGCCCTGAGCTTGTCGAAGGGCTTCGACCGGCTCAGCCCAAACGGGCTTGGAATGATGGTCAGGCAGCGACGCCCAAAGCTTTCAACTTCGCGACCAGTTCATCGACATCAGCGACCTTGACGCCAGCCGAACGCTTGGCAGGCTCGGTGACCTTCAGCGTCTCCAGGCGCGGCGCGATATCGACGCCGTAATCAGCAGGCGCCTTGGTTGCGAGCGGCTTGCTCTTCGCCTTCATGATGTTGGGCAGCGAAGCATAGCGCGGCTCATTGAGGCGCAGGTCGGTGGTGACGATCGCCGGGATGTTCAGCTTCACCGTCTCCAGGCCGCCATCGACTTCGCGGGTCACGCTGACCTTGTCGCCTTCGACTTCGACCTTCGACGCGAAAGTGCCCTGCGGCAGGTTCAGCAGCGCCGCCAGCATCTGACCAGTCTGATTGCTGTCATCATCGATCGCCTGCTTGCCCAGGATGATCAGGCCAGCGCCTTCCTCTTCCTGCACCTTGGCGAGCAGCTTTGCGACGCCCAGCGGCTCGACTTCATCGTCGGTCTGGATCAGGATCGCGCGGTCTGCACCCATGGCGAGCGCGGTGCGCAGCGTTTCCTGCGCCTTGGCAACGCCGATCGACACCGCGACGACCTCGGTCGCCACGCCCTTTTCCTTCAGGCGGATGGCTTCCTCGACCGCGATCTCGTCGAACGGGTTCATGCTCATCTTGACGTTCGCCAGATCGACGCCCGTGCCGTCGGCCTTCACCCGCGGCTTCACATTATAGTCAATGACCCGCTTCACGGGCACAAGGATCTTCATCGCAACATCCTTTCGGTTTCACGCCATCGCCCGCATATGCGGACAAGGACGCAGGCGGCCCCTAAAAGACCGCCTGCGCCCCATGGTGTCTGTTCAAATGGCTGGAAAGTGCCTCAGGCTGCCTTCCTCACTTCCGCCACGATCTTCTTGGCTGCGTCGCCCAGGTCGTCCGCGGGGACGATGGCCAGGCCTGACGAGGCCAGAATGTCCTTGCCCTGCTGGACGTTGGTGCCTTCGAGGCGCACGACCAGCGGAACCGACAGGTCAACTTCCTTGGCGGCGGCGACAATGCCCTCGGCAATGATGTCGCACTTCATGATGCCGCCGAAGATGTTGACGAGAATACCCTTCACCGCGGGGTCCTTCAGGATGATCTTGAAGGCTGCGGTCACCTTCTCCTTGGAAGCGCCGCCACCGACGTCCAGGAAGTTGGCGGGGAATTCGCCATTCAGCTTGATGATGTCCATGGTCGCCATGGCCAGGCCCGCGCCGTTCACCATGCAGCCGATGTTGCCGTCGAGCTTGATGTAGGCGAGGTCATATTCCGAAGCTTCGACTTCCGCCGGATCTTCCTCGGTCAGGTCGCGCAGTTCGGCGATGTCCTTGTGACGGAACATGGCGTTGCCGTCGAAGCCGACCTTGGCGTCCAGCACCAGCAGGTTGCCCTGCTCGGTCAGCGCCAGCGGATTGACTTCGATCTGCTCGGCATCGGTATCCAGGAACGCGGCGTAGAGCGAGGAAGCGACCTTCGCGGCCTGCTTCGCCTGATCGCCGGTCAGGCCCAGAGCGGCCGCGACCGAACGGCCGTGGTGCGGCTGGAAACCGGTTGCGGGGTCGACGGTGAAGGTGTGGATCTTTTCGGGGGTCGAGTGGGCGACTTCTTCAATGTCCATGCCGCCTTCGGTCGATACGACGAAAGCGATGCGGCTGCTGGCGCGGTCGACCAGCAGGGCGAGGTAGAATTCCTTCGCAATGTCAGCGCCGTCGGTGATGTAGAGGCGGTTGACCTGCTTGCCCGCTTCGCCGGTCTGAATGGTGACCAGCGTGTTGCCGAGCATGTCGGTGGCGTGGGCCTTAACCTCGTCCAGGTTGAAGGCCAGACGGACGCCGCCCTTCGCTTCGGGAGCCAGTTCCTTGAACTTACCCTTGCCGCGGCCGCCAGCATGGATCTGCGACTTTACGACATAGAGCGGCCCGGGCAGCTTCTTGGCGGCCTCAACGGCTTCATCCACGGAAAAAGCGGCGTAACCCTGCGCGATCGGCGCGCCATATTTCGCCAGCACTTCCTTGGCCTGATATTCGTGAATGTTCATGGGCCCGGCCCGTCCTTTCGCTCGAAAAGCTGATGACGGGGCTAAAGCACAGGCCGGACGGCTAAGCCAGCATCATTTCGCAAAACCACTTTGCAAAATTGCAAACTCCACCGCCGGATTCGCGTTCAATTCGCGACTTCATTCATTCAATCGCGCAGACGATCGCCGCCTTGCTGGTCACCATGAATATCTCCGGATCCTCCAGCGCCCGCACCTTGTAGAGGAACCGGTCGACCGTCATGCCCGCCATGTGCGAATTGCGGAGCGATGTCAGCGATTGCAGCCGGCGCAGCTGCACCAGGCTCAGCCGATCGACCATCCGCTCCGCCATACACCCCGCCATGCGCGGCGAAAGTCCAGCCTCGATGAGCCCCGCCCGAACCCGCGATTCGGGCGAAACGGTGGCGCAGGAAGACAGCAGCAGCCCGACGGCAGGCAGGGCGAGCGCAAAGGCGCGAAGGGATATGGTGATCATTCCCTCTCCATGGCAATCAGAGCCTGAACGCAAGGTAAATGGGTCGCAACGGGGAGAAGAGAATGGACAAGATATTCGGAGCCTTCGCACATCGCGTCGCCAGTTGGTCGGGACAGCCGCTGGCCTTCATCCTCGCCGTGACCATAATCATCGGCTGGATTCTCACCGGCCCGCTCTTCCACTATTCCGACACCTGGCAGCTCATCATCAACACCGGCACGACCATCGTGACCTTTCTGATGGTCTTCCTGATCCAGAACGCCCAGAATCGCGACGGATCAGCCATCCAGGCGAAGCTGGACGAACTGATCCGCGCCGTCACGGACGCCCGCAACGAATTCATCGGCATCGAACATCTGACCGAAACCGACCTGGAGCGCATCAAGGCCGTACTGGAAAGGGAATGCGGCAGCGACGAAACCCATCGCCAATCGATCGACAGATTGATCCAGCGGCGGTGAAAGACGTCTGCAATCAATGGGCGAGGTTCACCATCCGCACATTCTCTTCCCGATACGCATCAATCTGATCGGTATAGCCGCGCGCAAGATCCTCATAGGCGGTGCGCGCCCTTTTCGTCCGGCTCATCTGAGCTCGGATCAAAGACACCTGCTGCCTGTGCAGCAGATAATTGACATCCATCTCCCCGGTCATTCACGCCCTCCTACCTTATCGCTCTCTAAGAGACTGGTTGGGGTGCCGCGACCCTTTGCGAGTCGTCGTTCCGGCAAAGGGGACAATAGCATCCCCCTTTTGGATTAGCGATTCACTCCAACGCATCGCCGGAGCAGCTTGCCGGAAATGCACGGGCCACTCTCCAGGCTGCAGACCCCACAGCAAGGCAACTACACGCCTCTGTGCTAAATTTTCAGCAACCCCTTGGAATCGCAAGCATCTGATGCCAATGGGCGCTCCAACAGGGGGCTTTTTAAACTATGGCGCAATCGCTGACCGCGATATTGGCGGTCATTTATCATGAGGTGCTGCTTTTCGCAGTGGTAGGGCTCGCGATAGGCGGGCTCGACGATTTTCTTGTGGATATCCTGTTTCTGCTCCGCCGATGGTGGCGCAACATCATCATCTATTCGCGTCATCCGCGCATGACGACAGCCACCTTGCCTGCATCCGAAAACCCCGGCCGGATCGCCATATTCGTGCCAGCCTGGGGTGAAGCGGAAGTCATAGGCCCCATGCTCCGCAACGCGCTAAACCAATGGCGCCAGGGCGATTATCGCATATTCGTTGGCGTCTATCCGAACGACCGCGCCACTATCGACGCCGTCATCCCAATCGCGGATGGCGAAGAGCGGCTTATCATCTGCATCAATGATCGCCCTGGCCCCACCACCAAGGCGGATTGCCTGAACCTGCAATGGCGCACCATGCTGCAGGAGGAAAAGCGAACCGGCGTCCCCTTCAAAGCTGTCGTTTTGCATGACGCGGAAGACGTCGTGCACGCCGATGAGATCCGGCTGTTCGACCTCATGATCGATCGCTTTCAACTGGTGCAATTGCCGGTTCTTCCGCTGACCGGCCATGGCAGTTGGTGGAACCGCGCCATAGCCAACCATTATTGCGACGAGTTTGCCGAAAGCCACGGAAAATATCTGACCATCCGCGAAGCCATGGGCGCGTCAGTGCCCTCGGCCGGAGTAGCCTGCGCCTTTGAACGCGCGACGTTGGATAGCCTCATCGATGCGAAAAATGGCGGCCCGTTCGATCCTGACTCGCTGACGGAAGATTATGAGGTAGGGCTTCGGATCAAGAATATGGGCGGCCGCGGTGTCTTCGTACGCATGCGTGACAGCTCAGGTGAACTGGTCGCCACGCGGGAATATTTCCCCGACAATCTTGAAGCCGCCGTAAAGCAGAAGGCCCGCTGGATGGTGGGTATTTCCCTCGCCGGCTGGGATCGCATGGGCTGGCAGGGCGGCATGACGGAAAGGTGGATGCGCATCCGCGACCGCCGCGCCGCGATCGCAGCGATCGTGCTGTTCGCCGCCTATCTTTCCTTGCTGCTCTGGGGCGTGCTGGCGATCGCAGGCTGGTTCGGCATTCTGCCTGCCCGCCGGAGTTCCAGTCTGATTGAACCGCTATTGTGGCTGAACTTCATTTTCATGCTCTGGCGGCTTGCAATGAGGGCGATCTTCGTCGGCCGCAGCTATGGCTGGGTCTATGGACTGGGTGCCATCCCCCGATCGATAATCGCCAACCTGATCGCCATGATGGCCGCGCGCCGCGCCATATTTCTCTACCTTGATTCCCTGTTCGGCAAGCCGCTGGTCTGGGACAAGACGCAGCATCGCTTTCCCCAGCTTTAGAAGGTCCGCATGAGCCGAACCGTCAGCGGACGTCCCGTCCGTTTCTTCGTCGTCCTCATGGGCGGCTGGACCCTCGTTCGCCTGGGCAGCATGTTCTGGCCCGCATCTCTGCCGCAAGCTTCGCCCGCAACGCAGACAACGCCCGCCCCTCGCCCCCTCTCCTTGACGGGAGAGCGGACGACGGTTGCGCCAGCCTCTACGCTCATGCTGACCAATATACCGGGTTTGAAGATGCCGATACTGGCTCCAAAGGCCGTGACATCACCCCGGAAACCTGCCGCGTCTGCGGTGAGGTCAGCCCATAACGCCTCACCCACCATGCTGGCGCTTGCCGGATCGGACAATGCCGCAATCCCTGATCCTGTTCGGCAGCAAGGGGAGCCGCCACCGGCTTCGGCTGTGCCACTCACCCTCTCGGCCCGAGCCGGATCGGATCGATGGCGGGGCGGAGCCTGGCTGCTCTGGCGCGACGGCAGCGCCAGTCAGGCGAACATCGTCGCCGCAGGCCGGCTCGGTGGATCTCAGGCGGGCCTTCGTCTGGACTATGATCTGACGCCGGGGTCGCCCGGACGAGCCGCTGCCTATGGACGCGTCACGGCCGCGCTAAACCGCCCGACCTCGCCAGAAGGCGCACTGGGCATCGCTTGGCAACCGTCGCGCGCCATCCCCGTCAGCATCGCCGCCGAACGGCGCATCGCCCTCGGCAAGGGAGCGCGGGACGCGAACGCCCTGTTGGCAGTCGGCGGCTTTGGCCCGACCCCGCTCCTTCCCGGGGTGGAAGCAGAAGCCTATGCCCAGGCTGGCATGGTCGGCTTTCATCGCCGCGAGCTGTTCACCGATGGCAAATTCTCGCTTCTCTCTCCGATCTCGCGGTCGCCGCTGCGGCTCGGCGCGAGCCTGTCGGGCGGCGCACAGCCTGGGGTTGAGCGGCTCGACATCGGCCCCGAAGTCCAACTGCGCCTCCCACTTCCTCAGGCGGCCGCCCGTCTCAGCATAGAATGGCGGGAGCGGGTTGCGGGCCAGGCGAGCCCCCCTTCCGGGCTCGCCGTGACGCTCGGCGCGGATTTTTGAGAGGAGCGCACCACCCCGCCTTTATCTCGCCGCGCAATGGGCTTAACCCTGTGAGTCCATGGATCTCTACCTGCCCATCGCCAATCTGTCGGTGAACGCGCTGGTGATCATCGCCCTGGGTGGCGTGGTCGGCCTGCTTTCGGGCATGTTCGGTGTAGGCGGCGGGTTCCTGACGACGCCGCTTTTGATCTTCTACGGCATCCCGCCCACTGTCGCCGCCGCCTCTGCCGCCTCGCAGGTGACCGGCGCGAGCGTGTCGGGCGTAGTTACGCACATGGCGCGGGGCACCGTCGATTTCCGGATGGGCGGCGTACTCATCGGCGGAGGCGTGATCGGTGCAGGCATTGGCGTCCTGCTCTTTCGCCTCCTGCAATCGGTGGGGCAGATCGATACGGCGATCGGCATCCTCTACGTCCTGATGCTGGGCGGCATCGGCAGCCTGATGGCCAAGGAATCGATTCAGGCGCTCATCACTTTGAAAACCGGCAAGCGCCTTCCAGCGCGAAAACGGCGGCACCATCCGCTGGTAGCAGCGCTGCCGATGCGCTGGCGCTTCTACCGATCGGGCCTCTACATCTCGCCGCTCGCGCCGCTGCTGCTGGGCATCGCGACCGGCATACTCACCACCCTGCTGGGCGTCGGCGGCGGCTTCATCCTCGTCCCCGCCATGCTCTACCTGCTGGGCATGACCACGCAGTCGGTGGTCGGCACTTCGCTCTTCCAGATCCTGTTCGTCACCATGGCGACCACGATGATGCACGCCATGACGACCAAGGCCGTCGATCTCGTCCTGGCGATACTTCTGCTCATCGGCAGCGTCACCGGCGCGCAAGTCGGCACCCGCATCTCCATGACGGTCCGTCCCGAATATCTACGCATCCTGCTTTCGGCCATCGTCCTGCTGGTCGCCGCGCGCATGGCGCTCGGCCTCGGCTTCCGCCCCGACGAAATCTACACGGTGGAAGTACGCTGAGCATGCGCGCCCGCCTCGCGCTTCTCCTGCCCGCGCTGCTGCTCACCAGCGCGGCCGGGGAGCCCAAGTTGGTCCCCGACGTCTCTCAGCGCGAGGTGGAAATCCAATATAGCTTCACCGGCGCGGATCTCCTGCTGTTCGGCGCCATCATCTATCCGGACGGACGCCCACCCAAGAAACCGGCCGATATATTGGTGGTGCTGAAAGGCCCCGACCAATCCATCATGATGCGCGAAAAGCAAAAGGTGGCGGGCATTTGGATCAACGCCGACAGCGTCCGCTTCCGCTCCGCCCCCAGCTTCTATGCGATCGCATCCTCGCGGCCCATCGCCGATGTCGTTGATGACCGAACGGCGGCCATTTACGAGATGGGCGTCAACAAGCTGCAGCTATCTCCCTCCTCGCTCAACGACAGCGCCGAACTTGACCGCTTTCAGGCTGGCCTCATCGACCTGCGCGAACGGACCGGTCTCTTCGCCGAGCATCAGGGCACGGTGGAAATCAGCCAGGGCGTATTGTACCGCGCACGCATCCCGCTCCCTGCTCGCGTGATTGTGGGCGACTATACGGCCGAAACATTCCTCGTTCAGGACGGCCGCGTGGTCGCCGCCGCTGTTCGCGACATCACCATTCGAAAATCAGGGTTCGAACGCTTCATGGCGGTCGCAGCGGAGCAATGGCCATTTTTCTACGGCCTCACCGCTATCCTGTTAGCCGTCGGCATGGGCTGGGCCGCCGGAGCGGTGGCGCGCCGCTTCAGGGCTTGAGGTCGACGCGCTCGTCATCGGGAAAGAGATATTCGAGCAGCAAGGATCGGTGGCACCCATCCGCTTCCCGCTCGAAACAGAGCAGCGCGGTCGGCCTCTCCCCCGCCATGTCGCGTAACTGCTCCGCCTGGACAATGGCGTCGGGAAGATCCAACTGAGCCGAATAAATCTCGCGCAGCTTCGCATGATTGCCCTTGCGTGCCGCCTCCCGACCCTCGGCCGGCGTACCGAGCGCCTTCAGCCCCACATAATCGATCCCCGCCTCTTTCAGCCCCGCCGCCAGTATGTTCTTCGAAAAACCCGGCCGCCGGGACAGGGGCACCGCCCTGATGTCCGCCAGTAGCATCACGCCAGCATCCTGCAGCGCCGCGATCAGCTCCGCCTGGGTCGCGCCCTCATATCCTATCGTGTAAATCCGCATGCCGCTGAGATAGGGAGCAGCGCGACACTTCCAAGCTTCGCGCCTTGCCCTCTCCCATAGGCTCGCCTAAAGGGTCCTTTCATGCCCGACATCACTGCTCCCTCCGCCTCGCCTGACCTTTCTGGCCGGGCGCTGTTCCCGCATCGGCATCTGCTCTCCATCGCCGACCTGAAGCCATGGGAAATCCGTTTCCTGCTCGACGAGGCGGAACATTGGGCAAAGACCAATCGCGACAATGCACGCAAGCATGACGACCGGCTGAAAGGCATGACGCAGATCAACGCCTTCTTCGAAAACAGCACGCGCACGCTGCTGTCCTTCGAAATTGCGGGCAAGCGGCTGGGCGCGGACGTCGTCAACATGCACGCCGCCCAGTCCAGCGTGAAGAAGGGCGAAACCCTGATCGATACGGCGATGACGCTCAACGCCATGGCCGCCGACGTCATCGTCATCCGCCATGCGAGTTCGGGCGCAGTGGCACTGATCGCTGACAAGGTCGATTGCCCGGTGCTCAACGCCGGGGACGGCTGGCACCAGCATCCGACCCAAGCCCTGCTCGACGCCCTCACCATCCGCCGCCGCAAGGGCGGCTTCGAAGGGCTGATCGTCGCCATCTGCGGCGATGTGCTGCACAGCCGCGTGGCCCGCTCCAACATGCTCTGCCTTGCCGCCTTGGGCGCGCAGGTGCGCGCGGTCGCCCCTCCCACGCTGATGCCGCCCGAAGTGGAAATGCTGGGCGCAACCCCCTTCCATCGCATGGACGAAGGGCTGGCCGGCGCCGATGTCGTCATGATGCTGCGCCTTCAGAATGAGCGCATGGACGGTGCCTTCATCCCCTCGCCGCGCGAATATCATATGCTCTACGGCCTGACGCCCGAGCGGCTGGCGCTGGCCAAGCCGGACGCGCTCGTGATGCACCCGGGCCCCATGAACCGCGGCGTCGAAATCGCCAGCGTCGTGGCGGATCATCCGGAACGCTCGGCGATCACCGAACAGGTGGAGATGGGGGTCGCCATCCGCATGGCATGCCTTGATGTGCTGACGCGAAGCGCGCGCGGCGTCGAGGGATGGTCTTGAACATCTCGACCAACAACAAGGAGGGATGGGCTTGAACATCCCGGCAAATACAAAGAAGGGCTGGCAATGAACAAGCTCGCTATCGTGAACGGCAAGCTGGCCGATCCCGCCCAACCCGAACTCACCAGCGGCGTCATCCTGATCGAAGGAGACCGGATCACCGCTGCCGGTGACGTTCCCGTGCCCCAGGGCGCGGAGCAAGTCGACGCGGCGGGCCTGGTCGTCGCGCCGGGCCTCATCGACCTGGGCGTCTTCGCCACCGACAAGCCAGCCTTCCACTTCGGCGGCATAACCCGCGCCGCGCTGATGCCGGATCAATCCTCTCCGCTGGACGACGCTGGCCTCATCCGCCAGGCCACACGAGCAGGCAAGCCCGATTTCTGGGTCCATCCGATCGCAGCAGCCACGCGCGGCCTGAAGGGAAGCGAACTGGCCGAAATCGGCATGATGCAGGCGGCCGGCGCAAAAGCGGTCGGCACCGGGCGGCAGTGGATCGCGGACTCCGGCGTCATGATGCGCGTTCTCGCCTATGCTTCCGGTCTCGGGTTGACCGTCATCACCCATGCCGAGGATAATGGGCTCGCGGGCAAGGCAGTCGCGACCAGCGGCGAAACCGCCACCCGGCTAGGATTGCCCCATGCGCCCGCCTGCGCCGAAGCGATGGCGATCGCGCGCGACATCATGCTGGCGCGCGAAACCGGCGCAGCGATCCACTTCCGCCTTGTGACCACAAAGGCAGGTTTCGACCTCGTACGCGCTGCCAAGGCCGAAGGGCTCAAGGTCACCTGCGGCATCAGCCCGGCCTATCTCTACCTTGCCGACAATGCTGTCACCGACTTCCGCACGTTCGCGCGCCTGTCGCCGCCGCTGCGGTCGGAGGATGACCGGCGGGCCTCGATCGCAGCGGTTGCGGATGGGACGATCGATGTGATCACGTCCAGCCACGATCCGCGAGGGCCAGAGGACAAGCGGCTGCCCTTCGCCGATGCCTCGCCGGGCATGGCGGGCGCGGAAACGCTTCTCGCCCTCTCGCTCAATCTCGTGCGCGAAGGCCATCTCTCCATGACCCGGCTGATGACGCTGCTCAGCGCCAATCCGGCCCGGATATTGGGCGTCAATGCCGGGAGCTTCGCAACCGGCAGCGCGGCCGACCTGATCTTCATCGATCCCGACACACCCTGGATCATCGACTCTGCAAAAATGGCCGCACAGGCGGGCAACACGCCCTTCGATCGCGTGCCCGTGCAAGGCCGCGCGCGGCGGATCATGAAGGGCGGCGTTTTCCTCTAAGTTTCCTGCTTGCCCTCCCCGGCAGGCCACGCTAAAGCGCCCTCCTTCGCCGGCACAGGAGTGTAGCTCAGCTGGTAGAGCGTCGGTCTCCAAAACCGAATGCCGGGGGTTCGAGTCCCTCCACTCCTGCCAAGCAACTGATCGCTGATCCTTGATTTTTCAATGGTTCGCGGCTAGCTGCCCGAGCGAAGATGGGTCGCGAAGCCAGCGGCCGCACCCCGGGACGCCGACATGGCGGGGTCCGGAGGGCGGACTGTTGCTTCGCGCTTTGGTGTTTGTTCGAAAGTTTTTGAGGCAGTGATGGCGAAGGTTTCTCCGGGCGAATTCGTCAATCAGGTGAAGACCGAAGCGTCTAAGATCGTGTGGCCGACAGGCCGCGAAACGGTCATGACTGCGGTGATGGTCGGTATCATGACCACGCTGCTCGGCCTCTTCTTCTTCGGGATCGACACCTTTTTCGGCAAGGTCGTTCAGTGGCTGCTGCAGCTCGCCGCTGGTCAGGCCTGATTGGGAGTTTGAGACGGTAACATGGCGCGCTGGTACATCATCCACGCCTATTCGGGCTTCGAAAACAAGGTCAAGGAATCGATCCTGTCCGAAGCCGAGCGCATGGGCCTCTCCCAGCTGGTCGAGCAGGTGGAAGTCCCCACCGAGACCGTGACCGAGGTGAAGCGCGGCAAGAAGGTCCAGGTCGAACGCAAGTTCATGCCGGGCTATGTCCTCGCCAAGCTGGCGATGAACGACGACATCTATCACCTCGTCAAGAACACGCCGAAGGTGACGGGCTTCCTTGGATCGTCCGGCAAGCCGCAGGCGATCAGCGAGAGCGAAGCCGCCCGCTATTTCGGCGCCCGCAAGGAAGCGGAGGCCGCGCCCAAGCACAAGGTCAACGTCGATTACGAAATCGGCGACAGCGTCAAGGTGCTGGACGGCCCCTTCGCCAGCTTCAACGGCACCGTCGAGGAACTGGATTTCGAAAAGAACCGCGTCAAGGTGTCCGTGTCGATCTTCGGCCGCGCCACGCCGGTCGAACTGGACTTCGAGCAGGTCGAACTGTCGAAGTAAGAGAGATTACGTCATCCCAGCGACCCGTTAGGGCGGCGTAAGCCAACGCTGGGATCTCGTGCCTCGGGCCGTTCCCTTGCGGCCTGAGATGCCAGCATCCGCTGGCATGACGACAGGGGAAGCTAGTGCGGGAGGCGTCCTTAGGGTCGCTGCTTGACCGCTAAACTTGAACCGGTGGATTTATTCGCAAATCTGCCAGCAACAGAGTGAGTGAAAATGGCCAAGAAGATTACGGGCTATATCAAGCTCCAGGTGCCCGCTGGAGCCGCCAACCCCTCGCCGCCGATCGGTCCGGCGCTGGGTCAGCGCGGTGTGAACATCATGGAATTCTGCAAGGCGTTCAACGCCTCGACGGAAAAGATGGAAAAGGGCACCCCGCTGCCGACCATCATCACCGTCTATGCAGACCGTTCGTTCAGCTTCGTGACGAAGCAGCCGCCCGCCACCTACCTGATCAAGAAGGCCGTCAACCTGAAGTCGGGTTCGAAGGAACCGGGCAAGGTCGTCGCTGGCAAGATCACCCGCGCCCAGCTCGCTGAAATCGCGCAGGCCAAGATGGCCGACCTGAACGCGAATGACATCGACGCTGCGACGAAGATCATCGAAGGCTCCGCTCGCGCGATGGGCCTCGAAGTGGTGGAGGGCTAAGACCATGGCAAAGCTGACGAAGAAGGCGAAGGCTCTCGCCGCTGCCGTTGACCGCGAAAAGCTGCACGGCGTTGACGAAGCGCTGGGCCTGATCAAGACCCACGCGACCGCCAAGTTCGACGAAAGCGTCGAAATCGCGATCAACCTGGGCGTTGACCCGCGTCACGCCGACCAGATGGTCCGTGGCGTCGTCACCCTGCCCGCCGGCACCGGCAAGGACATCCGCGTCGCCGTGTTCGCCCGTGGCGACAAGGCTGAAGCCGCGACCGCCGCTGGCGCTGACGTTGTGGGTGCCGAAGACCTGCTCGAATCGATCCAGGCTGGCAATATCGACTTCCAGCGCGTGATCGCGACCCCCGACATGATGGGTCTGGTCGGCCGCCTCGGTAAGGTGCTGGGCCCCAAGGGCCTGATGCCGAACCCGAAGCTTGGCACCGTGACCCCGAACGTCGCTGAAGCGGTCAAGGCCGCCAAGGGCGGTCAGATCGAGTTCCGCGTTGAAAAGGCTGGCATCATCCACGCCGGTCTTGGCAAGGCGAGCTTCTCGGCCGAAGACCTGCGCAAGAATTTCGACGCTTTCGTTGACGCGATCGTCAAGGCTAAGCCGTCGGGTTCGAAGGGCAAATATGTCCGCAAGATCGCCCTGTCCTCCTCGATGGGTCCGGGCGTGAAGGTCGATGTGGCGGAAGTCGCTTCGGTCTGATCCCTTAGCGGATAAGCAATAAAGGGGCCGCCTTCCCTCTTTGCGGGGGAAGGCGGCCTTCTTATTTGGGCAGTTCCAGGCCAGTTTTTATGGCCCCAGGAACGGTGTGAACTTCGGGGTGTGTGACCTTGCACCCCGGGCTTCAGCAGCAGCTGGAGCAGATCAGGTCATCATGTATCCGTCGGGAATGGCGGGTCGCCTTTACCGATGGAAAATATAATGAATTTCGAACATCTCCCCGCCCTCCTCTCCGACGCGTTGACGCGGAAAGGCTATGAAAGCCTGACGCCGGTGCAGGCCCAAGTCACCCAGCCCGAAGCCGAGGGCCGCGACCTTATCGTCTCCGCGCAGACCGGCTCGGGCAAAACGGTCGCCTTCGGCCTCGCCATGGCCAGCGAACTGCTGGGCGAACAAAGCCGCCTGCCGGTGGCCAGCAAGCCCCTCGCGCTCGCCATCGCGCCGACCCGCGAACTGGCGCTGCAGGTCAGCCGCGAACTCGAATGGCTCTATGGCGAGGCCCGCGCCCGCATCGCGACCTGCGTCGGCGGCATGGACGCCGCAAAGGAACGCCGCGCATTAAGCCACGGCGCGCATATCGTCGTTGGCACGCCGGGCCGCCTGCGCGACCATCTGGAACGCGGCGCACTCGACCTCTCCGGCCTAAAGACCGTGGTGCTCGATGAAGCCGACGAGATGCTCGACATGGGCTTCCGCGAGGACTTGGAGGAAATTCTCGACGGTGCACCCGAAGAGCGCCGCACCCTGCTCTTCTCCGCCACAATGCCAAAGCCGATCGTGGCGCTCGCCAAGCGCTACCAGAAGGACGCACTCCGCATTTCCACTGCCAGCGACGAACGCGGTCATGGCGACATCAGCTACCAGGCCGTGACCGTCGCGCCCGCCGATATCGAAAATGCCGTCGTCAATCTGCTCCGCTATCATGAGGCGGAGACCGCGATCCTTTTCTGCGCCACCCGCGATAATGTGCGCCACCTGCACGCCAGCCTCACCGAACGCGGTTTCGCCGCCGTGGCGCTGTCGGGCGAACACAGCCAGAATGAGCGCAACCATGCGTTGCAGGCTTTGCGCGATCGCCGCGCGCGGGTCTGCGTTGCCACCGACGTGGCCGCACGCGGCATCGACCTTCCGAACCTCAGCCTGGTCGTGCACGTCGAAATCCCGCGCGACGCCGAAACGATGCAGCACCGTTCGGGCCGTACGGGCCGCGCGGGCAAAAAGGGTACGGCCGTGCTGATCGTTCCTTATCCGCGCCGCCGCCGCGTCGAATCCATGCTACGAGGCGCGAAGATCCCAGTCGAATGGGGTACTCCCCCGAGCAAGGAAGCCATTCAGGAGCAGGACAATGCACGCCTGCGTGCCACCCTGATGGAAAAGGCCGAATTGGACGAGCAGGATTGGGCATTGGGCGCCGAACTGCTGGCCGAAAAGTCAGCCAAGGAAATCGCGGCGATGCTGGTGAAGAGCGCTCGCTCCGCTCTCCCTGCACCCGAGGAGCTGCTGGACGCAGGTGAAGCGCCACCTCGCCGCGACGGACCCCGGCCGGGCTTTGAGGAAACCGTCTGGTTCCGCATGGATATCGGCCGCCGTCAAAATGCCGACCCGCGCTGGATCCTGCCGCTGATCTGCCGTCGCGGCCATGTGTCCCGCCAGGACATCGGCGCGATCCGCATTGCTGCGAACGAGACGCTGTTTGAAATCCCAAGCGCTATCGCCGCCCGCTTCGTCGGTGCGGTAAAGCGAACTGGGCAGGCCAGCGATGAAGGCGCTGAAGTCGCCATCGAACAAGTCGAAGGCACGCCCCGCGAAGCGGCGCGAGACAATCGTCGCGAAGGCCCGCACGGCAAGGGACGCCCCAATGCCGAACGCGGCCCCCGTCCGCCTGCGCACAGCCCGCGCCCCTTCAAGGCCGGTTTCAAACGGGGGGCGCCCCGCAAGCCCAAGGGCTAAAGGACAAGAGGCCGCTCTTCGACAGAGCGGCCCTAGCCTGCGCCGCAGAGCGACAGCATTTTGGCGGCGAGCTCACGTTCGCCCATGACGATGTGAGGGACGCCCAAACCTTCCAGATGCGCGACTTCAGCATCCGAATGGGCGCGGGCGATGACCTGGATATTAGGGTTCAGATGGCGCGCATGCTCATGGATTGCACCGCCCTCAAAACCCTCCGGCACCGCGATCAGCAAGCGACGCGCTTCGCAAATCCCCGCGGCAAGAAGGTGACGGTCCTCCAGAGCGCTGCCGCGTACGACCGACAGCCCCGCCTCCTCCGCCTCCTCCGCTCGCTCAGGATCACCTTCAACCACTACCAGATGCGCGTGCCTTTCCGCCAGACGTGATGCGATCATCTTGCCTACCCGGCCATAGCCCACAAGAATCACGTGACCGATCCGCCGCGTCACCTGCGCCCTTTCAGTCTGCTCATCATCTTCCTCCGGCTTGTGCTTACGCACGATCAATGAAAAAATCAGCGGATTGAGGAAGATCGAAACGATCGCGCCAGCGAGGATCAAATCCCGCGCTTCGGCAGGCAATATGCCAAGGCCGGTGCCGAGCGACGCCAGAATAAAGGAAAATTCGCCGATCTGGGCGAGGCTCGCCGCGATCGTGAGCGCCGTCTCGCCAGTATAGCCGAAGGCGCGAACGATAACGAAGGCAGCAATGGACTTTCCGATGATGATGATTGCTACCGTAGCGAGCAGAGGCAAAGGCTGCTCGACGAGTACCGCCGGATTGAACAGCATGCCGACCGAAACAAAGAACAGCACCGCGAACGCATCACGCAGTGGCAGAGTTTCCTCCGTAGCGCGCCGGCTGAGCGGCGTTTCGCCCAGGATCATGCCTGCGAAGAAAGCTCCAAGCGCGAAGGACACATCGAAGGCGACCGCAGCTCCGAAAGCCACCCCAAGCGCGATCGCCAGAACGGCGAGGCGAAACAGCTCCCGCGACCCGCTGTGCACCACCCAGTGTAGCGCCCAGGGGATGACCCGGCGACCGACGATCAGCATCAATGCGACGAACCCAGTTACCTTCAGCAAGGTGCCGAGCAGCGGCGCCAGCAACGCACCACCGCCTGCAGATGCGTTCGCATTATTCATGACTCCGGCTAGTGCGGGTAGCAGGACCAGCGCCAGCACCATGACCAGATCCTCGACGATCAGCCAGCCGACAGCGATTCGTCCGCGCCGCGTCTCCACCAGGTCAGCACCTTGCAGCGCGCGAAGAAGGACCACGGTGCTGGCGACCGACAAGGCCAGGCCGAATACCAGACCGCCCAGCAAGGGCCACCCCATGACGTGCGCAAGGCCCATTCCCAGCAATGTCGCCACTGCAATTTGCCCAATCGCGCCTGGCACGGCGATGTTCTTTACTGAAAGCAGGTCGCGCAGCGAAAAATGCAGCCCGACGCCAAACATCAGCAGGATCACGCCGATCTCGGCAAGTTCGTTGGCCAGTCCAGCATCGGCAACAAAGCCCGGTGTGAACGGGCCGACGACGATACCTGCGGCGAGGTAGCCGACCAAAGGAGAGAGCTTTAGGCGATGAGCGATGGCGCCCAAGATGAAAGCAACTACGAGACCCGCAACGATCGTTCCGATCAGGGGCGTGTGATGGGGCATATTTGGCCTTTTTCTGTTCGCAAGGGCGCAGCGTACACTGGCCCCGGCGCATTATCATTCCGCGATTGCCCCCATCACTGCAGAGTGCAGCGCTCCTGCGGCGGCCAATCCAGTCATCACAGCAGGCATGAACCACCGGGGAGGCCAACTGCAACGCGATTTTCTGCCAGCCATGGAAGGCTCCTTCCAAGGGAGGCCCTCATATCGGGTCGGGCAACGACTGTCAGAACGACGTGGGAGGCGCCCGCGCTCGCCGGGAAGAAAAATGGCCTTGTGCGAAGTGCACCGTGCCCGGAGAATATCGGCCTGACGCCATCACAAGGGCCGTTGCAGTGACCAGGACAAACGCGGCTGCAGCAAACCAATGCTGCACCTGCGCAGCACTATAACGAACCGGGTCCGGACCAGCCTCGACAGAGAGCGCCTTTTCCACAGTGAGGGGCGACCGCGCCTTGAGTACGACGCTGACCGATGCCGGGTTGAACGCGGAACCGGTCAGCCTGCTGGATGGCGGACCAAGAGGAGCAACAGCGGACAGCAGCGCGACGACGATCGCCATCCACAGGGCAGCGATGAAGGACCTGCGTCCTACCATGCTTCTGTCCCCGTGCCGTCTCAACGTCATGCGCTTTTTGGTTCCTTTCCCGCGAGAGATAGGCGTGTACCCGTCCAAAAACCAGTGTCCATGGCGCCCCATATCGGTTGACAGCGGCGAGTCATTCAACTACCGGGCCACATTCCCGCGCGGGTCAACAGGACTTTATGTCCTCGGCGATCTGCGTAAAGCAGATTTGAACGAGAAGAGAAGAGCCATGTTCGCAGTCGTGCGCACGGGCGGCAAGCAATATCGCGTCGCCGCCGGAGACAAGATCGTCGTCGAGAAGCTGGCCGGTGAGGCTGGTGACAAGGTGACCCTGGATGACGTCCTGTTCGCCGGTGAAGGCAGCGACGTGAAGGACGCCAGCAAGATGACCGTCGCCGCCGAAATCATCGCACAGGCGAAGGGTGAGAAGGTCATCGTTTTCAAGAAGCGTCGCCGGCACAACTACCGCCGCCGCAACGGCCATCGCCAGAATCACACGATCCTCAAGATCGTGTCGATCGCCTGAGCCGCAGTCCAGTTTCGAGGAGTTTGAGTCATGGCACATAAGAAAGCTGGCGGTTCGTCGCGCAACGGTCGCGATTCAGAATCGAAGCGTCTTGGCGTGAAGAAGTTCGGCGGTCAGGAAGTGATCGGTGGCAACATCATCATCCGCCAGCGCGGTACGCGCGTCTATCCCGGCCGCAATGTCGGCATGGGTAAGGACCACACGTTGTTCGCGCTCGGTGAAGGCCGCGTGGTATTCCACACCGGCAAGCTCGGCCGCAAATATGTGTCGGTCGATGCGATGGCCGAAGCAGCCGAATAACGGACGATCGATGACGGATCGTCCCTCGCAATTGGGGCGATCCTCCTGGTGGTACGACGTTTAGTCCCCACCATTGTTCGAGGGAAATAAAGGGGCGCCCCGCACGGGAGCGCCCCTTTTTCCATTCGGCGGCATCTCCCCTCATTTTCCCTCAAGCCTCTGGAACCCTGCCCCTTCTCGCGCGTCATGCGGCCGGGGTTCAGCCAGAGGAAAAGTCGTCAAGCCGTAACTTTTCGCGGCCATTGGCGCGTCAGTTAGAGGAGAGATTTAAAATGTTCGCCCGCACCCCCCGCCTGCTCCTGAGACCCGGCTGGATAGAAGATGCATCCGCCCTGGCCGAGGCGATTGGCGAGCCGGCGGTCCTGCGCAACTTGACGAGCGCCCCTGCCCCTTACGGCATCGGAGATGCGCGTGCGTTCCTTTCGCTGCCGCATGATTCGCGCCTCCCGCAGTTGCTGGCGTTTTCCCGTACCCGCGGTGCGCCCCGGCTGGTCGGCGGGTGCGGCTTGCATGTGGCTGAGGATGGGGTGCCCGAAATTGGTTACTGGATCGCTCGCCCTTACTGGGGTTTGGGATTTGCCACCGAGGCAGCAAGCGCGGTCCTCAGCATGGCGCGGGCTGCAGGCGTATACGGTGTCCGCGCGGCCCATTTCGCGGACAATCCCGCCTCGGGCAACGTGTTGCGCAAGCTCGGCTTCCGCTACACAGGACGCGTTGAGCAGCGGTATAGCCCGGCGCGTGGCATGACGGCCGACTGCCTGATCTTTGAAGAAGGTGCCTTCGGACGAATGGTAATCGACCCGGCCATGGACCTTTATGAAGATGCCTTGCCTGCCTTGGCTGCATGACTGATAAATGGGGGCGGGACCAATCGGTGCCGCCCCTCCATCGCTGCAACACATATGTTTGATTGAGACCATAGACGGCGAGGTTTAATTCCGCAGCATAAGCGGCTATGGGCCAGCCCATGCATTTTCTGGATCAGGCGAAGATTTACATCAAGTCCGGCTGGGGTGGCCCCGGTGCGGTCAGTTTCCGGCGGGAAAAATATGTCGAATATGGCGGCCCCGACGGCGGCAACGGCGGCAAGGGCGGGGACATCATATTCGAAGCCGTTGCGGGGCTGAACACCCTGATCGATTTCCGCTACACGCAGCATTTCAAGGCGCAGCGGGGGCTCCCCGGCGCGGGCAAGAATCGCTACGGCGCGGGGGGCGAGGATCTCGTCATCAAAGTACCTGTCGGCACACAAATTCTGTCCGATCCTCAACCCATTGAGGGGACGGAAGATGAAGACGGCTATCCTGATTATGAGGAACAGGAACTGCTCGCCGACTTCACAGAGGTCGGGCAGCGCTTAGTGCTGCTTCGCGGCGGCGACGGCGGACGCGGCAACCTGTCGTACAAGACAAGCACCAACCGCGCCCCGCGGCAACATGGCACCGGATGGCCCGGTCAGGAAATGTGGGTGTGGTTGCGGCTAAAACTGCTCGCCGATGTCGGTTTGGTCGGCATGCCCAATGCAGGTAAATCGACCTTCATCAATCAGGTGACAAACACCAAGGCAAAGGTCGGAGCTTATGCGTTCACCACGACCAAGCCTCAGCTTGGTGTCGTGCTACACCGCGATCGCGAGTTCGTTCTGGCCGACATCCCCGGATTAATCGCGGGCGCGGCCGAGGGTGCCGGGATCGGCGACCGATTCCTCGGTCATATCGAGCGTTGCCGGGTGCTGCTCCACTTGGTCGATGCAACAGGGGACGATCCCGTCGAACAGTTTCGCATCGTACAGGATGAACTCGCCGCCTATGGCGAGGGCCTGGAAGACAAACCGCAGATCGTTGCGCTGAACAAGGGGGACTTGCTGGGCCACGAGCTGATGGAGGATATTGCGGCTCAGCTCCGCGAAGAAGCGGGCGTGGAGGACGTGTTCATCATATCCGGCGCGACCGGCGAGGGCGTCCCCGCGTTATTGGATGCCGTCCTCCCGCTGCTTGCGGAACCTCAGGCAGACGAAGATGCACCCGATGAGGAAGGTGACACGCCATGGTCGCCCATCTGATTGCACGGTGAACGGAATTGAATCTGTGACCCTTCCCCTTTCCGGCTTCCCGCCTTCTGAAATCCGGCGTCTGGTCATCAAGATCGGGTCCGCCTTGCTGGTCGACCCCGCTGGCGAGGTGCGCGAGACATGGCTGCGCACGCTGGTAGAGGATGTCGCCGCGCGCAAGGCCGCTGGGCAGCAGATCATTATTGTTTCCTCTGGCGCGATCGCGCTTGGCGCGCGTCGGCTTAAGTTGCCCAAGGGCGGGCGCGGCAGTCTTGAGGATGCACAGGCAGCGGCCGCGACGGGGCAGATCGCGTTGTCGCAATGCTGGGCGCGCCTGCTGCAGGACAAGGGCATCACAGCAGCGCAGATGCTGGTCACGCTGGACGATCTTGAGCACCGTCGTCGCTACCTCAACGCATCAGCCACGCTGGAGCGGCTGATGGCGCTGGACGTCGTTCCAGTGGTGAATGAGAATGACAGTGTGGCGACGGCAGAGATCCGCTTTGGCGACAACGACCGGCTCGCGGCGCGCATCGGACAGGCGGCACGGGCCGACGCAGTCGTGCTGCTTTCCGATGTCGATGGGCTTTACACGGCGAACCCGCATGTCGATGCGAGCGCCATGTTGATAGAGACAATCGAGCGCATCGATGCGCGGATCGCTGGTATGGCGGACAGCGGATCAGCTTCCGGCATGGGTTCGGGGGGCATGACCTCCAAGATCGAAGCCGCCCGGATCGCGACCGGAGCTGGTGCGCATCTGGCGATCATCTCTGGCAAGGTGGACGCCCCGCTGTCCCATTGGACCAACGGGGGCCGGGGATCGGTCTTCCTGGCGGCGCCTGCAAAGCGCGCGCGCAAGGGATGGCTCGCCGGGCGGCTGACGGTGCGAGGACGGATTGTTGTCGATTCCGGCGCGGAAAAAGCGCTGGGGCGCGGCAACAGCCTGCTGCCTGCAGGCGTCGCGCGCGTGGAGGGAGCGTTCGCGCGCGGCGATGTGGTCGATATCGTCGGGCCGGCAGGGCAGGTGATTGCGCGCGGCCTCAGCGAATATGATAGCCAGGAAGCGGAGCGCATAGCGGGCAAGCGCAGCGAGGATATCGCGGCTTTGTTGGGGCACCTCCCCCGGTCTGTGCTGGTCCATCGCGACCATATGGCGATGGTCTGACATTTCATGAAACTGCGTATCGCAATGACCGGCGCGACGGGATTCGTCGGCGCTGAAACACTTAATCAGGCCTTGGAAGCTGGCCACCATGTGACGGCAATTACCCGCAAGGCGCAACCGCCGCGCGCGCGGCTGAAATGGGTGCATGGCTCGTTGGAAGATCGCCCGGCGCTGAACACACTCGTTCGGGACGCCGACGTAGTGATCCATATTGCAGGTGTCGTGAACGCGGCGGACCGCGATGGCTTTGAAGTCGGGAATGCCCGCGGCACCATGGCGGTGATCGACGCCATGCGTCAGCGGGGTGTGCGGCGATTAGTCCATATATCCTCGCTGGCGGCGCGAGAGCCGAAGCTGTCCGACTATGGATGGTCGAAGGGCCTGGCCGAGAAGCATGTAAAGGCGAGCGGATTGGATTGGACGATCGTGCGACCGCCTGCGATCTATGGACCGGGCGACCGCGAAATGCTGGAACTGTTCCGCATGGCGAAGCGCGGCATCATGCTGCTGCCGCCCGGCGGCCGGTTATCGCTGATCGAGGTGGGCGATCTGGCGCGGCTGCTGCTGGTGCTTGCCAGCGAAAAAGAGATGAGCCTTGCTCACTGTTACGAAGCCGATGACGGCACGCCGGGGGGCTGGGATCATCTGGAGTTCGGCCAAGCTATCGGGCGGGCGGTGGGACGTCCGGTCCGGACCTTCGCCACGCCGAACTGGGCGCTGGGCGTCGGTGCACGGCTGGACCGGATGCTGCGGGGCAAAGGGGCGAAACTGACCCAGGATCGGGTCAGCTATTTCTGCCATCCTGATTGGGTGGTGACGAAGCGCAAGCAGCCCCCCAAAAAACTGTGGACGCCCAAGGTGGTCACTGAAGAAGGCCTAAAGGCTACGGCTGCGGCCTATCGCGCGAAGGGATGGCTGTAGCCTATTCCTCAGGCTATCTGGCCCGACGTTCGGCGACGAATTCGCTGATCGCCTGACCGCTGGCATTAAGTAGCGGGTAGGTCCTTGCATCAGAGAGCCAGTCCGGGCGACGGGCGGTGCTGCCGTAGAAGGTGTCGTACACCAGGCTGAAGGCGAGGAAGACGAGGGTCGCGCCGATCAATCCTTTGACCGCACCGAAACCGGCACCCAAAACGCGATCGACAGGGCCGAGTATCGATTGACGGGTGCGGCGGCCGATGGCGTGGGCGAGTAGCTTTCCTGCGCCGAAGGTGATGCCGAAAACAAGAAGGAAAGCAAGAATTGCAGCGCCGCTGACGGTTCCTACAAGGGGGGTGAGCAGTTCGGTCGCGGAGCTGTGGAAGAGGCGGATGGCGAAGATTCCGAGGACCCAGGCGATCAGCGACAATGTTTCGAGAACGAAACCACGTAACAAACCCAGTGCGGCGCAGCCGCCGATGGCGAGGAGAACAAGGATATCGACGGCGTTCATGGACGCCGGGCTATCCGCGGCCGAGCATCTGGTCAACCAATTGGCTTAATGCGCGATAACCACTGACGGCTATCCCCTTCACCCCATCTGCCACGGCAGAGGGAACATAGGCCCGTTCGAAGCCGAGCTTGGCGGATTCGCGCAGGCGCAGGGGCGCATGAGACACCGGGCGGATTTCGCCCGATAGCGCGATTTCGCCGAAAAGAACGAGGTCTGCAGGCACGGGGCGTTCCGCCAAGGCGGAGATAAGCGCGGCAGCGACGGCAAGGTCGGCGGCGGGGTCCGACAGCCGGTAACCGCCCGCGACGTTCAGATAGACTTCGCAAGTCGAAAAGCTAAGGCCACAACGCGCCTCCAGCACGGCCAGGACCATCGCCAGGCGGCCGCTGTCCCAGCCAACCACCGCGCGCCGGGGCGTCGCGCCGCTCGAGAGGCGGACGACAAGCGCTTGTATCTCGACAAGAACGGGCCTGGTGCCCTCCAGCGCCGGAAAGACGGTCGCGCCCGTTACGGTCTCGTCACGATGGGTGAGAAACAGCGCGGATGGGTTGGCGACTTCCTCCAGCCCCTCCGCCACCATGGCGAAGACGCCAATCTCGTCGGTCCCGCCGAAGCGGTTCTTGATGGCGCGCAGGATGCGATACTGATGGCTGCGCTCGCCTTCGAAACTGAGGACGGTATCAACCATATGTTCAAGGACACGAGGGCCCGCGATGCTGCCGTCCTTCGTCACATGGCCGACAAGAATGACGGCTGTGCCGCGCTGCTTGGCGAAGCGGATCAATTCCTGAGAGGAAGCACGCACCTGGCTGACCGTACCGGGCGCGCCTTCGATCAAATCGCTGTGCATCGTTTGGATAGAGTCGATGACAAGCAGGGCCGGCGGCTCCCCCTCCCCCAGCGTGGTCAATATGTCTCGGACGGAGGTGGCACTGGCGAGTTGCACAGGCGCGTTGCCGAGGCCAAGACGCTGCGCGCGAAGACGGACCTGATCCGCCGCTTCTTCGCCGCTGATATAAGCGACCGAAAGGCCACGGGCGGCGATGCGCGCTGCGGCCTGAAGCAGCAGGGTCGATTTGCCTATGCCGGGATCGCCGCCGATCAGGGTCGCTGAGCCCGGGACGATGCCGCCGCCCAGCGCTCGATCAAACTCAGCGATGCCAGTGCTTGTCCGCTGCGGCAGTTCGACCTGGCTATCCAGCCCAACGAGCCTCAGAGCGCGGCCACCGCTTTGCAGGTCGTGGCGGGCAGAGAAGATGGTTTCGGCCGCTTCCTCGACGATGCTGTTCCATTCGCCGCAGTCGTCGCACTGCCCCTGCCAGCGGGAAGAGAGCGTGCCGCACTGCTGACAGACGAATTTGCGCTTTGCTTTGGCCATCAAAAACCTTGTTCGATCTCGCTTCTCGACTTCGCTCAAAGCGACCGGGGGTGGTATGGCGGGATAGCGCGAACGTTTCAAGAACAAAGAGGCGTCAGGAAAGCCCTTCAAGAGGCTCACGGCAAGCGGCGTAGGCGGGAAAGATGATTGAAAGATGGAAACTGCCGCGCAAGTGGCGCATTGTTTCATCATGAAATCCTTCCGCGTTGCTAGCTACAACATCCGCAAGGCCATCGGTACGGATCGCCGCCGAAGTCCGGAGCGGGTGCTGGAAGTGCTGGCGGAGGTGAATGCGGACGTCATCGCGCTGCAGGAGGCGGACAGGCGTTTTGGGGTGAGATCCGCCGCGATCCCGCCTTGGCTGCTTGAATCCCTCAGCCCCTACAAACCTGTACCCTTGAACGTGCAAGCGGATTCGATGGGCTGGCACGGGAACGCCATCCTGGTGCGCAAGGAGGCAGAGATTGGCGCCCATGACGTGCTGCACCTGCCCTGCCTGGAGCCCCGCGGCGCGACGATGGCTGAAGTGACGCTGGGCAAGGCCAGGATGCGAATTTTCGGAATGCACCTGGACCTTTCGGGCCTCTGGCGGCGCAAGCAGGCAGCGGCGGTGATCCACGCGGCGGGATTGCGCGAGGACATGCCTACAGTGCTGATGGGTGACCTGAACGAATGGAGTGCGGGACGAGGATGTCTGGCGGACTTCGCGCGGCATTACAGCTTTGCACCCTGTGGTCGGAGCTTTCATGCCCGGCGACCCGTGGCGCAACTCGACCGGATCATGCACTGCGGGCAGCTGAAGCTTGTCGATAGCGGGGTGCATGACAGTGCAGCGGCGCGGAAGGCATCCGACCATTTGCCGATCTGGGCGGAGTTCCGGTTGTGAGGGTGCGCGATGGATTGATCCCGCCCGGTACCTGCCCCTCCTCTTTTGCGTTGGGTTCCAGCTTGTCGAGAAGCAAGCGCCGGGTTCTCGACAGCTGCTTCTCGACTTCGCTCGAAGTGGACGGGAGGAAAAGAGGCTCGATATCGAACGTGGCTGACACGATCTTAGGAAAAGCACGCTCATGAAGGAGCGCGAACTCCGTCTTGCGCTGGTTTGTTATGGCGGGATCAGCCTGGCCGTTTACATGCACGGCATCACAAAGGAGATCTGGCGGCTGGCGCGGGCTAGCCGGGGCTTTCATGATGGATCGACCAGCGGGAACAGCAGCGAGGCGGTGTATCGAAAGCTGCTGGAAGACCTGGAAGCAGCGAGCGGCGTGCGGTTGCGGGTCATGCCCGACATCATCGCGGGCGCTAGTGCGGGTGGGATCAATGGCATCTTCCTGGCGCAGGCAATCGAGACAGGCCAGTCGCTCGAGCCGCTGACGAACATGTGGCTGGAAAATGCCGATGTGGAACGGCTGCTGGATCCTGACGCCCGGCCTACGCGGCGGATCACGAAATTCTGGGCGACGCCGCTGGTGTGGATGGCGGCCCGGCATCCCGGCGACACGGTGGAGCGCACCGTCGCGCCCAACACGCGTGAGGAGGTGCGGCACAAACTGTCCAATTTCATCCGGTCGCGCTGGTTCGAGCCGCCCTTTGGCGGGGAAATCTTCACAGCGATGATTTTGGACGCGTTCGACGCCATGGAGGCGGCAGAGCGCGGGCCGCCGCTGCTGCCGGAGGGGCATCCGCTGGACCTGTTCGTCACCGTGACGGATTTTGAGGGTCATCCGCAGAGCCTCAATCTCAACAGCCCGCCCCAGGTGGTCGAGACGGAGCATCGCCTTTCCATCGGTTTTAGAGCGCGTGGACGCGGCGACCGGATCTTCGCCGATCCGGCCGAACTCGTCTTTGCCGCAAGGGCGACCGCCAGCTTTCCGGGCGCTTTCCCGCCCTTTACCGTGCGCGAACTGGACAAGGTGCTGAAGCGCCGCCATCGCGCCTGGCCGACGCGCGACGCCTTTCTGGCGCATGCCCTGCCCCGGCATTGGGCACGCGGCACGGCCGAGGATGCCGTGCTGATCGATGGGTCCGTCCTGGCGAACGCGCCCTTCGCTCAGGCGATCGGGGCGTTGCGCAACCGGCCTTCGCGACGGGAAGTGGATCGGCGTTTCGTCTATATCGATCCCAAGCCGGGTCACCGCTCGATTCAGCTCAACAAGGAGGGCGACAGGGCAGAAGAAGCAGTCGGCGAAGCTGCGCCCCTACCCGGTTTCTTCCGCACCATCTTCGGGGCACTGAGCGACATTCCGCGTGAACAGCCGATCCGCGACAATTTGGAGGCCATCGACCGCCACTCGTCGCGTATTCGCCGCATGGTGCGCATCCTGAACGCGCTTCGGCCTGGGATCGAGGCGGAAGTGGAAAGCGCAATGGGCGGCATGCTGTTCCTCGACCGGCCCACCCCTGCGCGTCTGTCCGCATGGCGCGCCAAGGCGCAGCAGCGCGCTGCCAGTTCGGCAGGCTTCGCCTTCCCAGCTTATGGGCATCTCAAGCTGTCCGGCATCGTCGAGGATCTCGCCGCGCTGCTCTTCCGCCTGAGCGAAGAGGAAAGTCCGCTGATGCGCGAAAATTACCGGCAGGCGCTTTGGTCGCATGTCCGATCGATCGGCGCGGATCAGCTGACCGAGGATGTCGGGCCAGGATCACCGCCCGTCCTCTTCTTCCGCACGCATGACCTTGCCTTCCGAATCCGGCGGCTGCGGTTCCTGGCGCGGAGGCTTGCCGATACGTTGGAGGTCGAATCGCAGGCCGACGACGCTGCGGTCCAGAAGATGCATGACGCCATCTATCAGGCCCTCGCCCATTATACCGAATGCGAAGGGACGGACTTCTACAATGGCGCGATTCGGTCAGCGGCGCAGGAGGTCCCAAACGATCCGGCAGCCGCGCTGGATGCGATCGCGCAGGCACGCGGACTGGGTGATCGCGACAACGTGGCGGACATGATGCTGGCCGAAGCGCTCGCCGACCTACCCAAAGCTGAGCGGAGGACGATGCTGCTCTCCTATCTGGGCTTCCCCTTTTACGACATCGCCACTCTACCGTTGCTTCAAGGCCACGCTATGGATGAATATGATCCGGTGAAAGTGGACCGGATTTCGCCCGAAGATTGCAGCGCGATCCGTGCAGGCGGCGCAGAAGCAACATTAAAGGGCATAGAATTCAACAATTTCGGTGCCTTCTTTAGCAGGGCCTATCGCGAGAATGACTATTTGTGGGGACGCCTTCATGGCGTCGAGCGCCTGCTGGATATCGTAATTTCCGCATTACCGGCGGCAAGCCGCCTTCCCGAAGAGAGCGTGCGCGCCTATAGGCAAGCCGCTTTCATGGCGATTCTCGATGAGGAGGAACAGCGACTTCCGCATGTTGCTGATCTGATTGCCATTTTGCGGGAGGAAGTCGGTGGGCGCACGGGTGGGGCTGTTTCCATTGATGGTGATGCTGACGCTGATGGCGGGATGCCGTGACGCGTCCGGCGATGCCGTGTCCGCAGACAATGCTACTTCACCGCTGCCGGTGCTTTCCGCCAATGCGATCGAGGGCGAGCCAATCGAAGTCGTCGCCGCGCGGCAGCGGCCTTCCGCCGAAGTGACTGTGCGCGCGCAGCCTGCGCCACTCGGATCGCTGGACCTGCCGCCCTCCCCTGACGCTGCGCTTGCGACGCCATTCCCACAGGAAGTCACCAGCTTCATGGTGGACCGCGACAGTTGCGATCACTTCCGGGGCGAGGAACCCTATGATGGGGAGCGCCGCGTTTTCCTGATGGAAAGCATTGCCGAACTGTGCACCGGCACGGATGCGAAGCTGGCGATGCTGCGGCGGCGCTATGCCGGTGATCCCGCGGTCATCGCCGCGCTACACGGCTATGAGGATCGCATCGAAACCCAAGCGAACTGATCAGGCGGTCAGCAGCGCGTCGATGGCCTTCGCCATGTCGATGTCGCGACGGGAAAGCCCATCCGCATCATGTGTCGTCAGGGTGATATCGACACGATTATAGACGTTGAACCATTCGGGATGATGGTTCGCCTGTTCGGCCAGCAGGGCGACGCGCGTCATGAAGCCGAAAGCGGCGCTGAAATCGGAAAAGGTGAAGCGGCGGTGGATGCCCTCCGGCTCCGCGGTCACCGTCCATTCCGGCAGACTGGCGAGTTCCTGATCCCGCTCTTCCGCGGTCAGTTTACCAATCATGGCTCTATCCTCATAATTTTGTTTGGCCTATGTCGCAGCCATGTCCAACAATGGTCAACCCCCTCTTTTGCCCCCGACACGCGCCCAGATAGAAAGCTTGGCCCTGGAGGCGTTAGGGCGATTGCCCGATCCCTTCCGCACACACCTGTCCAATGTGGTGCTGTTCGTCGAGGAATTCGCTGAGGATCAGGTGCTGAAGGAGATGGGGATCGATGATCCTTTCGGCCTGACCGGCCTTTACAGTGGACGTCCGGTTGGGGAACCGGCGCAGACCGGCGACAGTCCGCCGACCGTCCATCTGTACCGGCGACCGCTGCTGGATGAATGGGTGGAGACGGGCGTGCCACTGGACGCGCTGATCACCCATGTGGTGGTGCACGAGATCGGGCATCATTTCGGCCTTTCAGACCTGGACATGCAGGTGTTGGAGGACATGGTCGCATCATGAGCGATGCAGCGCTGCGCTTGTCGGGCATTGCCTGCGCGCGCGGCGGGCGGCTGCTGTTCCGGGGTGTGGACCTGGCTCTGAAAGCGGGTGAAAGCGCACTGCTGCGGGGCCCCAACGGGATCGGGAAATCGAGCCTGATGCGAATTTGCGCAGGGCTGCTACGCCCGGTCGCGGGGACGATTGAGCGGCGGGGGCGGATCGCGTTGGCGGACGAGCGGCTGGCGCTCGATATGGAAGAGCCGTTGCGGGCGGCGCTGGGATTTTGGGCCCGGCTGGACGGAGCGGATGCGGTGGCGCTGGACCGGGCGCTGGATGCGATGGCCCTTGGGCCACTGGCCGACATACCAGTGCGGATGCTCTCGACCGGACAACGGAAGCGCGCGTCATTGGCGCGGGTGATCGCTGGCGGGGCTCCGCTGTGGCTACTGGACGAGCCCGGCAACGGGCTGGATGACGCGTCGCTCGAGCTGCTGGGTAAAGCGGTGGCGGCGCATGTGGCTGGTGGCGGGATTGTCGTGGCGGCTTCGCACCAGCCTCTGCCGATGACAGCGCCGGTGACGGTCGAACTTGCCAATTATGTGGCGGAGGATGCGGCGTGAGGCTGGTCCTGTTGCTGGCGGCGCGGGACCTGCGTCAGGCATGGCAGTCTTCGGGACTGTGGCTGCCGGTTGCGTTTCTGTTGCTGGTGGCCAGCCTCTACCCCTTCGCCGTGGGCCCTGACGCGGCGCTGCTACGGCGATCGGGCGGAGGCATGTTGTGGATTGCGGCGCTGCTGGCGAGTCTGCTGCCGGTCGATCGTCTGGTTGCGCCGGACCGGGACGCGGGCGTGCTCGACCAGATTGCGCTGCGAGGGGTTGGTGAGGAACTGGTGGTCCTGGCGCGGCTGATCGCGCATTGGCTTGGCTTCGGGCCTGCGCTGATGATCGCCACCTTGCCAGCAGCCGCCTTGCTGAAGCTGGACAGTGCGACAATCGGAATGCTGGAATTGGGATTGTTGATCGGGACCCCTGCCCTCGCCGCCCTCGGGCTGCTGGTGGCGAGCCTGACGGCAGGGCTGCGGTCCAGTGGAGCGCTGGCGGGATTGCTGGCATTACCGCTGGCGGTGCCGCTGCTGATCTTTGGCGCAGGCACGTTGGGCGACGGAAGCGGAGCGGCGCTCAAATTCCTGGGCGCGGCGTCGCTGCTGCTGGTTGCGATCACGCCTTTTGCCGGCGGAGCGGCCATAAGGGCAGGACGGGAATGATCGCGCTTGCCGCTTCGCTGCTGTTCGTCCTGATCTGGTCAACGGGGTTCATAGTCGCGCGGGGAACGGTTCCTCACGGCGCACCCGAGTTGATATTGAGCATCCGGCTGACGCTGACGGCAGTGCTGCTGGGCATGATCGCTCTCGGCGCGCGGCAAAGGGCGCCGAGTGGGAAGCGTTTGTTTCTGCATCTGTTCGCCGGGGCAATGTTGCACGGCATCTATCTCACGGTGAGTTGGTGGGCCGTCTACCATGGCATGCCTGCAGGGATCATGGCGCTGCTAGGCGCGCTGCAGCCGCTGATGGTCGCGGTGGCGAGCGTGTTCTTGTTCGGAGAAAGGCTGCTGAAGCGCGCTTGGGTAGGACTGGCCATAGCCATTGCAGGGGTCACTTGCGTTTTGCTGCCAGCGATCGAGCGATCCGGCGCGGGCGGGATCCCGATGATCCCAGTAATTGCTGGTTTGGTGGCGATTATCGCGATGACGGGCGGCACACTGGTGCAGCGTGGCGCAATCGCAGGCGACGGCATCTGGATTTCAGGCGCGGTGCAGAATGCTGGAGGAGCAATGGTCGCGGTCGCGGCGGCGCTGACGGTCGGCGAGATGCGCTGGGACAATGCGCCGTTGCTGTGGCTCGGCCTCGGTTGGTCAGTGCTGGGCTTGTCGGCCGGCGGGCTGTCGCTGCTAATCTGGCTGGTGCGGACACAGGGCCCGACTCGCATGTCGATGCTGCTGCTGCTCGTTCCGCCGCTTGCAGCCGTGGAAGCGTGGCTGCTGTTTGGGGAAAGGCTGGGTCCGATCCAGTTGATCGGGTTCGCGTTGGCTTTGGTGGGCGTTCTGCTCGGAAGGTCGCAGGGTAAGCGGGAGACCGTTAGCGAGCCGGCCTGACTATCTCGACCGCGCTCGAAACGAACAGGTTAGCGTCGCGCTCTCCGCTTATCCTTCCCGCAGCCGCTCATGGTGGCGGATGACTTCGTCGATGATGAAGCGCAGGAATTTCTCAGTGAAATCGGGGTCGAGATTGGCGTCCGTCGCGAGCTGGCGAAGGCGCGCGATCTGCCGTTCTTCGCGGCCGGGATCGGCGGGCGGCAGATCGTGGGTTGCCTTATATTCGCCCACCGCCTGGGTGATCTTGAAGCGCTCTGCGAGCATGAACACGAGCGCCGCATCGATATTATCGATGCTCTCGCGATACCGCTTCAAAGTTTCGTCCACGCTCGTCCTCCGTTCTTCGGGCGCTTTTTGCGCCATCCATCGCCGTGCGCAAGCTATTCCCGCTTGCCATCTGCATTTTGCGCCGCCACATGGGCCGGGTCATGACCGCACCCGCCTCCGGCAATGTCCACCCCATCGGCCGCGCTAACGGCGCGCCTTCGCTCGCCCCCATGATGGCGCTGGTTGCCCCGGGCATGAACCAGGTGAATGCGGTGATCCTGGACCGGATGCAGTCGCGCATTCCGCTGATCCCGGAACTGGCAGGCCATCTCATCGCGGGGGGCGGCAAGCGGATGCGGCCCATGCTCACCCTCGCCTGTGCGCAACTGGTGGGTTATGCGGGGAGCCGCCACTACAAGCTGGCAGCCGCCGTTGAGTTCATCCACACCGCCACGCTGCTGCACGACGATGTAGTGGATGGCTCGGGCCTGCGCCGCGGCCGCAAGACCGCCAACATTATTTGGGGCAACAGCGCCAGCGTGCTGGTCGGGGACTTCCTCTTTTCCCGCGCCTTCGAACTGATGGTCGAGGCGGAGTCGCTCAAGGTGCTGAAGATTCTGTCCAACGCATCGGCCGTGATCGCGGAGGGGGAGGTCAACCAGCTGACGGCGCAGCGCAAGATCGACACCAGCGAAGAGCAATATCTCGACATCATCGGCGCGAAGACGGCAGCTCTGTTCGCCGCTGCCTGCCGGATTTCCGCCGTTGTCGCGGACCGTGATGAAGCGGAAGAAAAGGCGCTGGACGTCTATGGCCGCAACCTGGGCATCGCTTTCCAACTGATCGACGATGCCATCGATTATGAGTCGGATGGAGCCACCATGGGCAAGGATGCCGGTGACGATTTCCGCGATGGGAAGGTGACGCTGCCTGTAATTCTCGCCTATGCGCGCGGGTCTGAAGAGGATCGCGCCTTCTGGAAACAGGCTATCGCGGGTAATCGGGTGAGCGACGAAGACCTCGCCTACGCAACGCAATTGCTGCGAAAGACGGGCGCCATCGACGATACGCTGGCGCGGGCGCGACTATATGGACAGCGCGCCATCGATGCGCTGGGCCAGTTTGATGCCGGCACAGCCAAGGCAGCGCTGACGGAAGCCGTCGAGTTCGCCATAGCACGCGCTTATTGAGGGGTTCGCGACGCCCGCTCGTACTACGGAATAGCAGCGGGGCGTTCCTTACATGATTCTATCTCCGGAAACTTTGGCTTTCCTCATGGCGGCGGCGCTGGCCGCCGGATGCATCGATGCGATGGCAGGCGGCGGCGGGCTGATCGCCCTGCCCGCCCTGCTCGCTGCCGGAGTGCCGCCCGTTCCTGCCGTCGCCACGAACAAGCTGCAATCGTCCCTTGGCACCTTTGGCGCGTGCGTCGCTTATGCGCGGGCAGGCCATATGGACCTGAAAACCTATCGCTGGCCGGTTTTTGCTGCCTTTACGGGCTCCATAGGCGGCGCATGGCTGCTGCAGCGCGTAGATTCGACCCTTTTGGCAGGCCTGATGCCTGCGCTCCTCATTGTTCTGGCTTTATATTTCACCTTCTCACCCAAAGTGAGTGAGATGGACCGACGCAGCCGCGTGGGGATCGTCATCCTGAGCCTGCTGATCGGCGTGATCGGCTTTTACGATGGCTTTTTTGGGCCTGGCGCTGGGGCTTTTTACACGACCGTGTTCGTGGCGCTGGGCGGGCTGGGGCTCGTGCGGGCAACGGCGCAGACCAAGGCTGCGAATTTCGCGAGCAACATTGCGGGGCTCATGACCATGATCATTGGCGGTCATGTCATCTGGGTTGCCGGGCTGGCGATGGCGGTGGGAAGTATCACTGGTGGGCAGATCGGATCGCATCTCGCCATGCGGTTCGGGAGCAGGCTGATCCGGCCGCTGCTGATCATCATGTCGCTCGGGCTGACTGCGAAGATGCTGCTGGACCCGAAAAACCCGGTTCATGCGTTGCTGTTCGGATAGGCCGGCGGAATCTTCCAGATCCCCCGCAACTCTTGCAGGCCGTGACGAATAAAGCGACAGGGCGATGATGAGCACTGCGCTGCCGATATATGATGTTCTGCCCCGACTCCTTGAAGCCTTGCGCAAAGGGAGCAATGCAGTGCTCGTCGCACCGCCGGGCGCGGGCAAGACGACAGCCGTCGCCCCCGCTTTGCTGGGTGAACCGTGGTGCACTGGACAGATATTGCTGCTTTCTCCCCGGCGTCTGGCGGCTCGGGCGGCGGCGGAGCGCATCGCCGAGTTGATGGGCGAAACAGCAGGCGGAACCGTTGGCTACGCGACGCGCATGGACAGCAAGCAGTCGGCAAAGACGCGGATTCTAGTACTGACAGAGGGCATCTTCGTGCGGCGGATACAGGATGATCCGGAGCTTTCGGGCGTGTCCGCGGTACTGTTCGATGAAGTGCATGAGCGCAGCCTGGATAGCGACTTCGGATTGGCACTGGCGCTAGATGCGCAGGCGGCGCTGAGGCCGGACCTGCGGGTCGTCCCAATGTCCGCTACGCTGGACGGGGCGCGCTTTGCCGCCCTGCTCGACAATGCGCCCGTGCTGGAAAGCGAAGGGCGCATTCAGCCGCTGGAACTCAGGCATTTGGGGCGATCGGCAGAAAAGCGGATCGAGGAGGAAGTGGCCGCTGCCGTGCGGCGGGCTTTGTCGGAAGAAGCGGAAGGCGACCTTCTCGTCTTCCTGCCCGGCGTGGCGGAGGTCGAACGAACGGCAGAGCGGCTGGATGGGCTCAGCGTCGAGGTGCATCGGCTACACGGAAGCCTTGACCCTGGCGCTCAGCGGGCCGCCATACGGCCTTCGCGTGAAGGACGGCGAAAGGTCATATTGGCCACCTCCATCGCCGAAACCAGCCTGACCATTGAAGGGGTTCGCATCGTCGTCGATTCCGGCCTATCGCGCCGTCCCCGCTATGACCGGGCTGCGGGTGTTACGCGCCTCGTGACCGAAAGGGCGAGCCAAGCGGCAGCGACGCAGCGGGCGGGCCGTGCCGCGCGGCAGCGCCCTGGCGTCGCCTACCGCCTGTGGGAAGCTGCGGCGACAGCAGGCATGCCGCCATTCGATCCGCCCGAGATATTGGAAAGCGACCTATCGAGCCTGCTGCTTGACTGCGCGCTATGGGGCGTAAGTGATCCCGCGAGCCTGCGATGGCTCGATCCTCCACCGGCTGCCGCGCTGAGCGAGGCGCGAAAGCGGCTGACGGTGCTTGAGGCGCTGGATCAGGATGGGCGGATCACTGTGCATGGAAGGGCGCTTGCCCAACTGCCGTTGGAGCCACGGATCGGCCATATGCTGGTACGAGCCGGCGAGATGGGGCTGGCAGATGTCGCTGCCGAAGTCGCCCTCCTTCTGGGCGAGCGCGGGCTGGGCGGGCCGGATGTCGACCTGTCACAACGGCGGATGCGCTGGCGGCGCGAAAGCGGTAAGCGGGCCGACGCCGGCCGGGCCATGGCGAAAAGATGGGCTAGGCTCGCAACGCTGCCTCCCGCACCTAACCCTTCGTTGAGATTGGGGGGGGCAGATCACGAAACGGGCCTCTGCCTTGCCCTCGCCTTTCCTGACCGCGTCGCGAAGCGGCGCTCCGCAGATGGCGCTGACTGGGCGAGTGTCGGCGGCCGCGGCTTCCGGCTTGACCCTGCCTGCCCACTCGCGCGGGAAGAGTGGCTGGCCATCGGGGAGGTGCAGGGCAGTGCGGCGGGCGCGCGAATATTGTCAGCAGCGCCTATTGGTGAAGACGAGGTCCTGCGCCTGTTCAGCGGCCGGGTGACGGAGCATCGGACGGTGCGCTTCCGGCCTGAGACCGGCGGCATAGAAGCGCTGCGGGAAAGGCGGCTGAGGGCTCTAAGGCTGTCATCGGGGTTCGATGATCGACCGGATGCGGAAGCGGTGATCGCCGCGCTTGTGGATGGCGTAAGACGCGGCGGGCTGGACCTCTTGCCCTGGTCGGAAGCCGCGCTGTCGCTGCGGATGCGGGCGGGCTTTGCCGGAGTGGAAGCTTTGTCTGACGAAGCGCTGCTCGCCAGCCTTGGCGAGTGGCTGCCGCCCCTGCTCGCGGGCAAGCGGCGCTTGTCCGACATCGACCGGTCGCAGCTTTCCGGGGTACTCGAAGGGCTGATCGGATGGGACGGCAAGCAGCAACTCGACCGGCTCGCGCCGCCGGATTTCCGTTCGCCAGCGGGCAGCAGTCATGCAATCGACTATGCGGCCGAAGGAGGGCCGAGGGTGGAGTTGCGCGTACAGGCGCTGTTCGGCCTCGCCGAGCATCCGGTGGTCGGAAGCGCGCGCATACCGCTCGTCCTGTCGCTGACTTCGCCTGCCGGGCGGCCGATCCAGACGACACGCGACCTGCCCGGTTTCTGGGCGGGCAGTTGGAGCGCGGTGGCGAAGGAAATGCGCGGGCGCTACCCTCGCCATCCTTGGCCCGACGATCCGGCAGGTGCGGCCGCCACCCTGCGCACGAAACGCGCCGAGGCCCGTGGCAAGCCTTGACTTGAGGGCGTTCGCTGGTGCAACGGAGCCATCGCCTTCCCAAGGAGTTTGACGCCACGATGGCCGCGCGTATCTATCAGATCCAGAAGAACGCCCTTCAGTCCGGCAAGGCTCGGACCGACAAATGGGTCTTGGAATTTGCGCCCAGCGAGGCGAAGAAGCCCGATCCACTGACGGGCTGGGCCGGTTCCGGCGATACGCAAAGCCAGGTAAAGCTGACCTTCCCTTCGGTCGATGCAGCACGCGCCTATGCGGACAAATATGGGATCGATTACCGCTTCATCCCAACTCCGCCCAAGACGCTGAAGATTCAGGCATACGCCGACAATTTCCGCTGAGGCGTGAATCGGCGGCACAATCGGGCGCGATGCTGCCCGATTGCCGCCTTATTCCCTTGCCAAGAGGCAAAGCTTGGGGGCAAAAGCCACCCTTTGATGGGAAAGCTTTGAACAGATAATGACGGATCGCCAGCAGATTTTCGACAGCATCACCGCGCAGATCGCGCCTTTCAACAAGAAGGGCGTTGAACTGACCGAGGCCACCAGCTTCGCGGGCGACCTGGAGTGGGACAGCCTGACAGTGATGGATTTCGTCGCCGCGATCGAAGACGAGTTCGACATCATCATCACGATGAACATGCAGGCTGAGATCGAAAATGTCGGCCAGCTTGTCGATGCCGTGGCGAAGCTGAAGGGCTGAGCCAGCTTACCTTTCCCGTTTTCCTCCATCCGGTTCAACCTTGCTGAGAACCGATGGTCGAGATGACGGGGCAAAAGTTTTCGACTGACGCATCCCGGCTTTGCTCGATGCTGATCAAACCGAACGGATATATGTGATGACCGACGCTGCGGAAACCGCCACCGACGCCCACACGCCCGCCGAAGTGGTTGGCGCGCGTGACCTGTTTTCCAAATTCGACCCTCTGATCGCGGAGCGCGAGGCGCTGTTGGCGACCGGGGTGCGTGACCCCTTCGCCATCGTGATGGACGAGGTGAAGTCCCCGACCCAGGCAGTCATCAAGGGCAAGGACACGATCCTGCTCGGCACCTATAATTATATGGGCATGACTTTCGACCCCGACGTGGTGGCTGCCGGCAAGAAGGCGCTCGACGATTTCGGGGCGGGCACGACGGGCAGCCGCGTGCTGAATGGCACCTACCAGGGCCACAAGGAAGTCGAGGAAGCGCTCAAGGACTTTTACGGCACTTCCGGCGCCATGGTCTTTTCGACTGGCTACCAGGCCAATTTGGGTATGATCTCAACGCTGGCGGGGCGTGGTGATTATGTCGTGCTGGACGCGGATAGCCATGCGTCCATCTATGACGGCTGCTTCTTGGGCGATGCTGAAATTGTGCGCTTCCGCCACAACAGCGTAGAGGATCTGGACAAGCGCCTCGGCCGCTTACCCGCCGACGCGCAAAAGCTGGTGGTTCTGGAAGGCGTCTACTCAATGTTGGGCGATGTCGCCCCTCTGCCCGAAATGGTAGCGGCGGTGCGCAAGCATCCCAACTGCATGATCCTGGTCGATGAGGCTCACGGGATGGGCTTTTTCGGACCCAATGGTCGCGGCGTTTATGAAGAGCAGGGCGTCGAAAAAGATGTCGATTTCGTCGTAGGCACCTTCTCCAAATCGGTTGGGACGGTCGGCGGCTTTTGCGTGTCCAACCATCCCAAGTTTGAAGTGCTGCGGCTCGTTTGCCGCCCCTATGTCTTCACCGCATCCCTGCCGCCGAGCGTGGTCGCTACCGCAGCAACCTCGATCCGCAAGCTGATGCATGCGGGCGAGAAGCGAGCGCATCTGTGGAAGAACAGCCAGCGTCTGCACAGAGGGCTGACGAACCTTGGCTTTAAACTGGGCACCGAAACTCCTCAGTCCGCCATCATCGCGGTGATCCTGACGGATCAAACCCAGGCGGTGGCGATGTGGCAGGCGCTGCTGGAGCTGGGCCTTTACGTGAATATGGCTCGGCCGCCCGCCACGCCTGCTGGAACATTCCTGCTGCGTTGCTCGCTTTGCGCGGAACATAGTGACGAGCAGGTCAGTCAAATCATTGGCATGTTCGAGGCGGCAGGCAAAGCGACCGGGGCGATCGGCTGAACGCCCCCAACGGGCTGATTTGCTGTCAGGCGACATCATCATCCGATAAGGCGAGCGTACATCAAGGAACCTTTTCATCCTTGATATTTCGGCGGTAATACTGTTCGACTAATGTACGGGTTGATGGCGGACAGCTATTACATGGAAGATCAAGAGTCTGGCTGGCAAGCGGCGGTTCGACGCTTCCTTCCGCTGGTCTTGGTGATATTGCTGGTGGGGGCGCTCGGCACCCTGCTTTACAGCGCCAGCAACGCATCTCGCGATCATGAACGGGCGTTGATGGAACAGCGCCGCAGCTTCGAAATCATAGCTCTTGCGCGGGCTTTTGAAGCCAAGACCGCGCGGGCTGAAGTGACGCTAGCCCGCTATGTGATCAGTCTTGATCCTGATGTCGGACGCTTGTTCCAGGACCAGTGGCGCACCGCATCGAGCCAATTGAAGCTTCTGAGCTATGCCACGCGTCAATCGGGGTGGCAGCGGGACAATGTGCGGGAGCTGCAGCACGCGTTCGAGCAGCGTGGCAAGACGTTGAGCGAAATCGGGCTGCGCACGACCTACGACCAGAAGATGGCCGCGTTGGCTCAATTCCACCGCGCCGGGCGGTCAGAGGATCTTAAGCATATCACGGCACTGCTCGATCGAGTGATCCAAGCCGAAAATGGCCGGCTGCAAGAGCGAAGCCTGGCCGTGAAGCTGGCTGGTAACCGGACACAATTTGTCGATCGGACCTCGCGCCTGTTTGGTCTGGTGCTGTTGGTCTGCGTTCTGTTTGCGCTCTGGATGGTGAATGCTGCCTATACCGAGCGCCGAAATGCGCGGCGGATAGCAGATATGGAGGCCGAACGCGCTGACAGACTCGAGGAGGCAGTTGCGGCTCGGACGGCCGAACTTTCCGATGCCTATGAGCAATTGAAGAAGGAGACGTCCGAACGCGCTGCCGCTGAGGAAAATTTGCGGCAGATGCAGAAGATGGACGCGGTGGGCCAGTTGACCGGCGGCATCGCGCACGACTTCAACAACATGCTGGCGGTGGTCGTTGGCGGACTGGAACTCGCCAAGCGCAAACTGCGCCTGAAGCCCCAGGAAGCCGCTCGACATCTGGACAATGCGATGGAAGGAGCCAACCGCGCCGCGGCTTTGACCCGCCGTCTGCTTGCCTTCGCCCGGTCCGAGCCTTTGCTACCCAACGCCATTGATCCGGATCAGTTGGTCAGGGGCATGGCGGAACTGATCGATCGTTCCATCGGCGACCAGATCACCGTGTCATTCGACAATAAGGCCGCAGGTTGGCACATTTTCGTCGATCAGCATCAGATGGAGAACGCCGTACTGAACCTGTGCGTCAATGCTCGCGATGCGATGGACGGGCGCGGACGGCTGACGATCGAGACGCGCCAGGCTCAGTTGGACGAACATGAGATTGGCGAGTGCGCTGCGGGCGATTATGTCGTCCTGAGCGTTAAAGATGATGGCTGCGGCATGCCTCCCGAAGTGCTGGCGCGGGTGTTTGAGCCGTTCTTCACGACCAAGCCAGTGGGCAAAGGCACTGGCCTTGGCCTCAGCCAGATATTCGGCTTCGTCCGGCAGAGCCAAGGCGAGATCCGTATCGAGTCCGAGCTGGGCGAAGGCACAAGCGTGCATATCTATCTCCCGCGCAAGATGGGTGTCGAAGAAACCGGATCGAGCGAAGCAACGCTACCCGACCGTGAGCCGGTATTGCATCCGCCCACGCGCATATTGGTCGTCGAGGACGATCCACGCGTGCTGAACCAGACGATGGCGGCGCTCGCGGAACTGGGGCACCTGCCGGTCGCCTGTGATCACCCTTCAAAGGCCGCGAAGCTGCTCACCAGCCACCGCGACGTCGGGCTTATCATCAGCGATGTGCTGATGCCCGACATGACTGGCCCGGAAATGATTCGCACCCTTCCCGCAGCGCATGCACATGTCCCGGTATTGTTCGTCACAGGCTATGCTGGGGACATCGCCGAAAGTTCGGAATTTGGCGGTCACGAAGTGCTGCGCAAGCCCTATACCTTGATGGGACTGTCCCATGCGTTGTCCAACGCACTCAGCGGATCGCACCACCCCGGAACAGCCGCGGCAGCAGAGTAAGCGCGCCTAAAAGAGGCCAGCGGCGCTGCCAGGGCTTGATGGCGATCGCTGTACCGGCATGTCGGTTGATCTTCCACGCGAGATAGTCGATGCCGCCGGCATAGGTGAAGCTGGCCTTCGCCAATCTTACGACCGAAAGCCATTTGCCACGCCGCTGAAGCTGCCGCCACCGCTCGGCAGCGTTGTGAGGGGATGAAGGCAGCCCCTGCGCCAGCGCGGCATTACCAAAGCGGCTATACCGCTGGGGGTCTGCATCGACGATAGAGAGCGAGCGGCCCTTTTTCTCTGCACGCAGTTCGGCATTGTAGGTAAGCGTGAAGCCGGTTTTCCAGAGCGCCAGCGCATCCTGCGCTTCCGACATAGGCCAAGCCAAAGAGAGCAATGTGGGCGCGGCATTGGCCACCGCGCTGATGGCGCGCTGGCGCGCGAGATCATCTGCGGCCCAAAGCAGCCGAGATGGTTGGGCAAATCGCGCCCAGACCGAGACATTGTCCGCAGCAGAGCTGTTGAGCCGGGCGAAGTCGGCTTCCGAAAGAACGGCATATTTGGCGATCAAGCCATTATGTTCGAAAGGAAAGACATTGGGCGGGATCAGCCGATTGGCGGCTGCAAGCCAACTTTTGCCATAGGCCGCGCGATAATCCGACACGATCAGGTAGAAATCCAGCATCAGTCCGTCGAGGTTCCTCTCCCGTAGGCAGGAACCGTAGAAGAGTACCGCTCGAGCGGCGTCGGGATATTGAGCGGCCAGCGCACCAGCCATCGCAGCCGCTCGCGGATCGGCGGGTTCGGCAAGTTCGGCGGTGACGAGGGAGAGAAGGTTTTGCGGCATCGATCCTGTCCGGCACGCCCAGCTCTTGCGAAGCACTGATACGAGGCGTGTGGCCTGTATCAGCCGTAGATCAAAGGGCGGTCCTAGGCTCCTGCCTTCGCAGGAGCACGCCATTCTTTCAAGTATGACGTCGGAATAAGAGCGACAGGTTGTTGGCGGGCATATCCATCAGGCCATCGAGGCGCAGCCCTTCGACGTTGGCAGCAGCGATCACATCCTCCACCCGACGCAAACCCCATTGCGGATCGCGCGCCCGGAGAGAGGCGTCGAAGGCAAGATTGCTGGGCGCCGTTTGCACGTCATCCTGCAAATAAGGTCCATAGAGATACAGCAACCCGCCCGGCGGCAGGCACGCCCCTGCCCCCCGCATCAAGCCGATCGTTGCGCGCCAGGGCGAAATATGGACCATGTTGATGCAGAGGATCGCGGCGGCATGTTCAACGGGCCATCGCGCGGCGGCATCAAGATAAATCGGCGGGCGTAGATTTGCCAATCCCGATTCCTCGCGCCACGCTTCGATGGATGCGAGCGATGCAGGGTCGGGATCGCTCGGCTGCCAGTCGAGATTAGGCAGCGCCGCCGCAAAATGGACCACATGTTCGCCGCTACCGCTCGCCACCTCCAGCACTAGGCCAGAGGGCGGCAGTTCTCCCCGTAGCACGTTCAGGATGGCATCGCGGTTGCGTTCCGTCGCCGGAGCGTAGCGCTTACCCGCGAGAATGGCGCCGGAACCGGGTTCCCACGGCTCCGGCCCCTTCGTCATTCAGCGGCATCCGCCAGCGCAGGCTCGGTCCAGGTGAGGACAGGCTTGCGGGCTGCCAGCGTTTCATCAAGGCGACGGCGGGGTGCGAAATAGGGCGCGCCCTTCAGCGCCTCATCGCCCGCCTGGGCGCGCTCAGCAAGACTGCGTAGCGCGAGGATGAACTGGTCAAGCGCGGCTTTGCTTTCTGTCTCGGTCGGTTCGATCAGCATCGCACCATGGACGACCAGCGGGAAATACATGGTCATCGGGTGGAAGCCTTCATCGATCAGGCCCTTGGCGATGTCGAGCGTGGTGAAGCCTTCTGCCAAGCCCTTATCGCTGAACAGCGCCTCATGCATGCAGGGGCCGCTGTGCCCAAAGGGAGCGTCGAGCACATCATCCAGGCTGCGCAAAATATAATTTGCGTTCAGCACCGCGTCGCTTGCAACTTGGCGCAGACCGTCCGCGCCGTGGCTAAGGATATAAGTCAGCGCGCGGGTAAACATGCCCATCTGGCCATGGAAGGCAACCATGCGGCCGAAGGTTGCCCTATGATGCTCCTCAACAGTTTCTTCTTCGACCAGCACGAACTTGTCGCCCTGCTTTTCCACGAAGGGTAACGGCGCGAAAGGGGTGAGCGCCTGGCTCAGCACCACTGGGCCGGAACCGGGTCCGCCGCCGCCATGCGGCGTTGAAAAGGTCTTGTGAAGGTTGATGTGCATCGCATCGACACCGAGGTCACCGGGACGCACGCGGCCGACGATGGCGTTGAAGTTCGCACCGTCACAATAGACGAAAGCTCCGGCGGCATGGACCGCGTCGGAGATCGTCTTCATATCGCGCTCGAACAGGCCGCAGGTGTTGGGATTGGTGATCATGACTGCGGCGACATCGGGGGCCAAGCGGGCCTTGAGCGCTTCGAGATCAACGCGGCCATCTGGGGTCGCTGGAATATCTTCAACCTTGTAGCCGCAGAAGGCGGCCGTGGCGGGGTTGGTCCCGTGCGCGCTTTCAGGCACGAGGATGACGCTGCGGGCGTCACCGCGCGCTTCCAGAGCGGCGCGGATCGCGAGCAGGCCACATAATTCGCCATGGGCACCCGCCTTGGGACTCATCGCGACCGAGTGCATGCCGGTGAGCTTGATCAGCCATTCGGCCAGCTCGTGAATGACGGCAAGAGCCCCCTGCACCGTCGATTGCGGCGCCAGCGGGTGGAGGTCCGCAAAGCCCGGCATCCGCGCAACCTTTTCATTAAGGCGCGGGTTGTGCTTCATCGTGCAGCTGCCGAGGGGGAACAGGCCAAGATCAATGGCGTAGTTCTGCCGGCTGAGCCGGGTGTAGTGGCGGACCGTTTCCTGCTCCGACAGGCCGGGCAGACCGATGCTATCGGTGCGTGCTAGATTGCCGAGACGGCTTTCCACCTTGGGAGTCGCTGCAAAATCGACCCCGGTGGTGTCGGTCGAACCGATTTCGAAGATCAGCGCCTCTTCCAGCATCAGCGCGCGGTTGCCGGTAGCGGTTGCGGGAACGGCGTCGCTTTCGTTCGCGGCCTGGGGCGTGGTCGGGCGGCCTTCCTTCAGCATGGTCATGCCAATTCCTCCTCAAGCGCCTTGGCAAGGGTTTCGATATCCTCCGGCGTTACAGTCTCGGTGACCGCGACGACTAGGCCGTTGCCGATTTCCGGCGCGTCCGGGAACAGTCGGCCCAGCGACACGCCACCCAACACGCCCTTATCCGCCAAATTGCGGACAGTTTCGCGCGCGTCCTTTGACAGGATCAGAGTGAACTCGTTGAAAAAGCTGTCGTTGAGCAGCTTGACGCCCGGAACCCGTGATAGGCGGTCAGCCGCCTGAACGGCGAACGCATGGTTGAGGGAGGCGAGTTCACGCAGGCCTCTCTCCCCCAGCAACGTCATATGGATGCTGAACGCCAGGGCGCACAGGCCGGAATTGGTGCAGATGTTCGACGTCGCCTTTTCACGGCGGATATGCTGCTCACGAGTCGAGAGCGTCAGCACGAATCCACGCTTCCCCGCCGCGTCCAGCGTTTCGCCGCAGAGGCGGCCTGGCATCTGGCGGACATATTTCTGCTTACACGCGAAGAGGCCGAGATAAGGGCCGCCGAACTGAAGGCCCACGCCGATCGACTGACCTTCGCCCACAACGATGTCCGCACCCATATGGCCCGGAGCCTTGATCGCGCCGAGAGCCACAGGTTCCGTCACGACCGCCACGAGCAGCGCGCCCGCCGCATGAACCGCTTCAGCGAGCGCAGTGAGATCGGCGATCCGGCCGAGGATATCGGGATATTGGACAACGACGCAGCTCGTATCCTTGTCGATGCCAGCGATCAGCGCATTGATATCGGTGGCAGCCTCAAGGCTCGGCGCTGCATGCACCAGCGCGTCGCCAGTGAACTTGGCCATCGTCTTGGCGACCGAGACATAATGCGGATGCAACCCGGACGACAGGATCGCCTTGCCCCGCTTCGTGATGCGGCGGGCCATGCCAATCGCTTCCCAGCAAGCTGTTGAGCCGTCATACATCGACGCGTTGGCGACATCGCAGCCGAGCAACCGGGCGACCTGAGTTTGGAATTCGAACAGGACCTGGAGCGTACCCTGCGCGATTTCCGGCTGATAAGGGGTGTAGGCTGTCAGGAACTCGCCGCGCTGGATCAGGTGATCGACGCTGGCGGGGACATGGTGCCTATATGCACCTGCGCCGAGAAAGAAGGGCGCTTCCCCTGCCGACAGATTCTTCCGCGCCAGCGCTGCCATATGACGCTCGACCGCCAATTCGCTGGCATGATCGGGCAGACCCGCGATCTTTTCGCTGAGGCGCGCTTCGGCAGGGACGTCCGCGAACAAGTCATCGACTGAGGACGCGCCGATGACAGACAGCATCTCCTGCCGGTCGGTGTCGGTAAGGGGTAGGTAGCGCATGAAAACTCCTTCTCCCGTCCCGATTATGGGCGGGGTCGAGGGAGGGCTTGTCAATCCAGCGCTGGACAGGCCCTTCCCTGGCCCCTCCCGCACGCGGAAGGGGGACTGTTACTTAAAGCGAGGCCACGAACTTCTTGTAGGCGGCTTCGTTCATCAGCCCTTCCAGTTCGCTGGCGTCGGTCACGCGCAGCTTGAAAAACCAGCCATCTTCCTCCGCGTCGCTGTTCACCAGCGCGGGTTCATCCTCGAGCGCGCTGTTAATCTCGACCACTTCGCCAGAAATGGGCGCGTAAACGTCCGACGCGGCCTTGACCGACTCCACGACGGCTGCATCATCGCCCTTGTCGAAGTTGGTGCCTTCGCTCGGCAATTCCACAAAGACGATGTCGCCCAGTTGCTCCTGCGCATAGTCCGTAATGCCGACAGTAGCGATTTCGCCCTCGACATCGATCCATTCATGTTCGTCGGTGAAATAACGGCTCATCTTACTTCTCCCCTCGGAAGGAATTCAGGCCTTGCGGCGGTAACGGTGCGGAACGAACGGCATCGGCGCGACGGTGGCGGCGATGCGCTTGCCGCGCACTTCAATCTCCAGCGCGGTATCGAGCGCACTATGGGGCAGACTGACCCAGCCCATGGCGATGGGCGCGCCAACGGTCGGCGCAAAGCCGCCGGAGGTCACTTCACCCACCTGAGCGCTGCCCGCATAAATGGGCGCACCTTCTCGCGCCGGGAGGCGGCCTTCGATCTTCAGGCCAACGCGCTTCGAACCGGGCCCATCGGCCAATTCCTTCATTACGCGGGAATGGCCGATGAAGCCGCCCTCTTCGCGGCGGCGCTTCTGGATGGCAAAGCCCAGATCCGCACCGATCGTGCTGACCGCAGGCGTCAGGTCGTGGCCGTAGAGCGGCAGGCCCGCCTCAAGGCGCAGCGAATCGCGCGCGCCTAGGCCGATCGGCTTTACCTGAGGCAGTTCGCACAGGGCGTCTGCCAGCAAAGCGACATCCGCGGCAGGAACGCTGATCTCAAAGCCATCCTCTCCGGTGTAGCCTGAGCGGCTGATCCAAAGATCGACCCCACGCCAAGTGAACAGCCCGGACTGCATGAAGAGCAAGTCTGCGGTTTCCGGGATGAGGCTGGCGAGCGCCTCGCCCGCCTGTGGCCCCTGGAGAGCAAGCAGCGCCTGATCATCCATATGGTTCATGACGACCTCGTCAGGCAGATGCTCAATCATCCAGCCCATATCGTCATATTTGGTAGCGCCATTGACGACCATGTAGATATCCGCGCCGTCGAAAGCGTCGCCACCAAGGCGAGAGACCATCAAGTCATCGAGGATGCCGCCTTCTTCGTCGAGCAGCATGGAATAACGCTGACGAAAAGGCTTCAGGCCCTTGATATCGCTTGGCAGCAGATGCTCCAGCGCATCGTCCACGCCGTCACCCGAAAAAAGCAGCTGGCCCATATGGCTGACGTCGAACAGCCCGGCATGCTCACGGGTCCAGCTATGTTCGGCCATGATGCCTTCATATTGGATCGGCATGTGATAGCCCGCGAAGCCGACCATTCGTGCGCCCTTGGCACGGTGCCAGCCATCTAGCGGCAGATCCTGCAGCGGCAATTCTTCTTCGATGTGAGTGATGTCGTCATTGCCGGACATGAGGAGACGGCCTTTCCGTGCGAGTTACTGGCGACAAACGCCGCAGTCCGGAATCGGACCCGTCACGTATGCCACCCCCTCTGTCACGGAACCTGAGAGCTTTGACCATCAGCCAAGCGGCCGAATGGCTTACCCCTTCGGTGGGACGGCGTTCAAACCGTCCGCTTTCCAGAGTGCCTGCCCATGATGCGGTCCTTTGGCCTGAGAGATTCCGGGGCGGTTGCTCCTTCGGCGACGGGGCGGCCTGAAAGGCTTCCCATGCTCTCCCGCATCATGTCCGGAGCCCGAATCTGCCGGGCGCCAGCGACCCCTTCGCATTGCGGGAAATGAGCCGCGCCGTCAATTGCTCAATCGGCTGCATCCTCTTCCCTTGCGAGCCGTTCGGCCAGCGTGCGGGTAGCTTTGCGCAAGTCGCCGAGGCGCGCATTTGCGGCGGCGTCGCCCAATCTGACATCGTCCAGGCTGTCGTCCCCCTCAAAGAGCCGGAGAAAATGTTCGACGCCGGTGAAATTGGAGTCCGCGATCAAATGAGCGCAAAGCTCCACCCTGCCCGACCACCGGCGATCACCGAAACGGCGCAGCAAGGCGGCCAAGTCTTCCATCTGCGCTGCAAGCGCGGCGATCTGCGGATGAAGCTTCATGTTCAGGAAGCTAGGCGGGGCGCTGCCAGAGCGCAATGGCCGCCTCAGGGCAGCACCACTTCCCCGAAAATCTCGGCATGACGCTTTTCAGCATAGCGATCGGTCATACCGGCGATGAAGTCGCCGATGTGGCGGCTGCGTCGAGGTTCCTCGAGCAGACAGTCATCCTGCCACTCCGAAGGCATCAGGTCCGGTCGCTGCTGATAGGCGCGGAAGAGATCCCGCACGATGATGCGGGCCCGATCCGCAGCCGCAAGTTGCGAAGGATGATGATAGAGCGCCGCATACATGAAGCGTTTGAGGTCACGCTCCTGCGCGGCAAGCTCGGGAGAAAAGCAGACGAGTGCGCGCCCAGCGGCACGCACATCTTCGGGGGTGGCAATTCGCGCTTCGGCGATGTTGCGCCGCGTCGATGCGATCAGATCATTGGCCATTACACCGATCTGTTCGCGGACCAGTTCGCGCAACAGCCGTTCTTGGGGAATGTCAGGATAACGGGCGCGGACTCGATCCCAGCACCGTTTGACGAGAGGGACCGTAAGCAACTGCTCAAGCGTCAAAAGACCCGCGCGCAGACCATCGTCGATGTCGTGATTATCATAGGCGATGTCATCGGCGATCGCAGCAAGTTGGGCCTCAAGAGAGGCATGGCTACCAAGCTCCAGCGGAAAGAGCGCATCCACCTCCTGCATCGCCCACCCTGGACGATCGATCGGGCCATTATGCTTGGCGAGACCCTCCAGCATTTCCCAGCTGAGATTGAGACCAGGAAAGCAAGGATAAGGCGATTCAAGCAGCATCAGCGTACGCAGCGTGTGGGCGTTATGATCGAAACCGCCATGATCATCGAGCGCCGCCTCAAGCGCGTCCTCCCCTGCATGGCCGAAGGGCGGATGGCCAATGTCGTGAGCGAGGCAGAGCGCCTCCGTCAAATCTTCATTGAGGCCAAGAGTGCGGGCCGTGGTGCGGCCGATCTGCGCGACTTCCAGGCTGTGCGTCAGGCGAACGCGGAAGTGATCGCCATCCGGGGATACGAAGACCTGCGTCTTGTGCCGCAGCCGCCGGAAGGCGATGGAATGGATGATGCGGTCGCGGTCGCGCTGGAAAATATCACGAGGGCCGCGCATCTCTCCCCCCGGCTCGGGATGGAGGCGGCCACGGCTGTTATCCGGATGCGAGGCATAAGGTGCGAGGGTCGTCATGGGACGCCCTTACTTGCCTCCTATCCGCTCGACCACCTCTCCAGCGTCGCTTTGCCAGGCAAAAGCATCAGCACCAGCGGACTTGAGCTTGGATTCCACCGCTTTCGCGCGGGCGAAGCTGGCGAAGGGCCCGATCAGCAGCCGATTCGTGCGGCCCCAGCTTGCCACCCAGCTATCCTGGGGGGCGACATCGTCATATTTGCGGCGCAAGCTCTTGAGCGTGAACGCCAGGGCGCCGCGGTCAGCGCCGGTTCCGATCTGAACCCAGCTACGCGAAGGGTTGGCGGCGAGCCGCGCTTTTTCTTCGGCTGCCTTCTTCGCCTTGGCATCTGCTTCCGCCTTGGCCTTGGCGGCAGCGTCGGCCTTTGCCTTCGCTGCTGCCGCTGTCTTCTTGGCCTTTTCTGCCGCAGCCTGTCGCTCAGCTCTACGGGCCGCCTGGATCGCCTCGACCTCCGACAAATCAACGGCCGCCACGGCGGATTGGCGCTCTGTCTCGGGCACATCAATGGCTCGAATGATTTCTGCCAATGTCCGAGTTGCTTCGGGGTTCGGCTGCGGACGAGCAGAGGGCGCAGCTTGTTGGGCCACAGGTGCTGAAGCCTGAGCCAGGCTGATGGCGTTCAGTTGGCTCGCGGCGGTCGCTGGCGGGGTCGATGGACTCGTGGTCGAAGGCGTGGCGGGCGCAGGCGGCCCCTGCACCTCAGCCGAACGTGGCGCGGGCGATGATGGGGTGAGCGAGGACGGCGCCGGTGAGGGAACTGCGGTACGCACAGGCGACAAGGGCGACGGAACAGGCGCGCGAGCGGCTGGAGCTGACCGATCAGGCTGTACCGGCTGAACGCGCGTGTTTGCGCTAACGGGCGGCTGATGGGCGGGCTGGGCAGGAGCAGCGGCAACGGGCACAGCCGGTCTTGGCGAAGCCGCGGCCATCGATGTGCCAACGCTCATCGGGAAATGGCCGAAATGCACGGCCGCCGCCTTCTGAGCGGGTGTCAGATAAGGCATCTTCTCCATATAGGGCGCCAATGCAGCAGCAAGCTGGGCCGGCATGGTCTGATTGGCGATCTTGCGGGCATCGGCCTGCTTGTTGTTCATCGCAAGAATGAAAGCGCGATAACGCCAGGCTGCCCGGTCGCTTTTATAGAGCAGAGGCTGCAAAACCTTTTCAGCCGCTTCTAGCTGCCCCGATATGCCCAATGAGGCGGCATAGCGGTAGAGAAGCTCAGAATCGTCCGGTGCGCGTTTGAGCGCAGCCTGGTAATCGCGCTGGGCACCCGCCTGGTCACCGGTCATGTCACGGGCGAGACCGCGATCCGCAAGCAGCGTCGCGTCGCCAACGCCGAGGCGCGTCGCCTGATCGAACAGCCGCAGTGCCTCCGCTGGATTTTGGGACTTAAGCATGACGCGGGCGAGGCCGACCTTCACCCGGCCATTATTGGGTTGGATCGCATCGGCACGCCCGAAAAAGCCCGCTGCCGCGCGAATGTCATCCATATCGATCGCGGCTTCACCAGCGCCAATCAGCGCATCAACGTCGCGAGGGTTGGACGCAAGACGCGATAAATTGCGGCTGAGATTTTCAGCGCCGGACGGCCGGACAGACTGGATTTGGGCGGGCTGGGACTGCGCGGCTCCTGCGAGAAACAGGCCGCCAAGGATCCATAAAGCTGAGCGTTTCACACAAGTCCTTTAGCGGATGAATGCGTGAATGGGAAATTTACCGCAAGAAAAAGCGCGCCCGATCGCCCTATGCGACCGATGGCGCGCTTCAACGCTATAAATCAAATTCGCCGCGGCCTTACTGGTTGCTTTGGCGATTCAGGAAGCGCGGGATGTCGGGAGTGGAACCGGCATCGTCGCTGGCCGCTGCATTCTTGTCCACGCCACGGGTCAGACCTGCCATCCGCTCAAACAACGTGCCGCCGGTTGCGACGCGCGGCGCTGCTTGAGGCGCGGGCGCCGGCTGCGGTTCGGCCGCGTCAGCGCCGAGCAGCAACTCGTCCTGCGAAAGGTCTTCATCCGAGAAGACCGCGGCCGGACGCGCAGATGCTGCGGGAGCGGGCTTGAGTGCTGCGGCTTTCTCTTCAACGGGCGCAGCGATCGGCGCAGGCTCGGGCGCAGCGGGAACGTCCAGTTCCAGCGTCTCGGGCTCCGGCTCAGGCGCTGCAACCGGCGCAGGTGCGGGCGGAGGTGCCTGACGCGAAGCTGCCGCAGCGGGCACCGCCACAGCCGGACGGCTGGCGAAGCTGAACGGCTGGGTCAAAGGCGCAGCCCCGGCGGTCGCTTCGCTGTCGATGCCTGTCGCGACGACCGACACGCGGATTTTGCCATTGAGACCGTCGTTGAAGGCCGAACCCCAGATGATGTTCGCATCGGGATCGACCAGCTCGCGAATGTGGTTCGCCGCTTCATCGACTTCCATAAGGCGCATGTCATCGCCGCCGACGATGGATACGATTACGCCCTTGGCGCCACGCATCGACACGCCGTCCAAAAGCGGGTTGGCGATCGCCTTTTCAGCAGCCTGCAGCGCACGACCATCGCCCTCGGCTTCGCCGGTGCCCATCATAGCCTTACCCATCTCACCCATCACCGAACGAACGTCGGCGAAGTCGAGGTTGATGAGGCCGGGCATGACCATCAGGTCAGTGATGCCGCGAACGCCCTGCTGCAACACCTCGTCAGCCATCTGGAAGGCTTCCTTGAAGGTGGTGTTGGGATTGGCGATGAGGAACAGATTCTGGTTCGGGATGACGATGAGGGTATCGACATGCTTCTGCAGCTCTTCGATGCCCGCCTCGGCGGACTTCATGCGGCGGTTGCCTTCGAAGGTGAAGGGCTTGGTCACGACGCCGACCGTCAGGATGCCCTTGTCACGGGCAGCCTTGGCGATGACGGGAGCCGCGCCAGTACCAGTGCCGCCGCCCATGCCGGCCGCGATGAAGCACATGTGCGCGCCGTTCAGCGCTTCCTCGACCGAAACGATGGTTTCCTCGGCGGCCGCCTTGCCGATTTCCGGACGCGATCCGGCGCCCAGACCTTCAGTGATCTGCGGGCCCAGTTGGATGCGGCGTTCTGCAGGCGAGGCGTTCAAGGCCTGCGCGTCGGTGTTGGCGACGATGAAATCCACGCCCTCAACCGACGCGGCGATCATGTTCGCGATGGCGTTGCCGCCCGCGCCGCCTACGCCGATCACCGCGATGCGAGGCTTCAACTCGTCCACATGCGGCGGGCTGATCTCAATGCTCATAAATTCTAGCTCCCTCCAGCTTCGGCGACATGAGCGAAACTGTCATCGAAGGTTAATGCAACAGAAAATGGTGTATTTCACCAGCAAATTTCGTTCAGCTTTCGATTTATTCAATAGTTCGTCTTCATCGCTCGCACCATCCGCTGCCACCATTGAGGTGCATTGATACGATGAACGGTCTGAGGAGCGGGCGCTATCGTTCTAAGATCAACCGGGTTCGATGCGCCATAAAGCGCAAGACCAGCCAATGTCGCAAAGGCAGGACCGCTATGCGCCTCCGGCAGCGCAGCCAATCCGCGCGGCCTGCCGATGCGGACGGCACGGCCCAACGCGCCCTGTGCATAATCGGCGATGCCCTTCAATTCCGCCCCGCCGCCGGTCAGAACGACCTGCCTACCCGTCGGCGTATTGAACCCCATGCCTGCAAGCGCGGCGTTGATCTCTGTCATCAGCTGATTGAGCCGCTCGCAGATCACGGCGACCAAGGCAGCCCGCGTGATCTTGCCTCCATCCGCATTGGGGCCCGCGCTTTGACCCGGCACGGCCACATCGCCGTGCGGCGGCGCTATCTCGATCATGTCACGGAAGTCCCGGCGATTCTGCATAGCCGAACCATAAAAGCATTTTATCCGCTCCGCCTGGCTGCGGCGAATACCAAAGGCTGATGCGATATCATCGGTGATGTCCGAGGCGCCGATCGGAATGCTGTGCAATCCTACAAGCATGCCACCCGCATAGAGCGAGACATTGGTAACGCCCGCCCCAAGCTCGACCAAGGCGACGCCCAGGTCCCTCTCCTCTTCCGACAGGCAGGCAAGGCCGGTGGCGATCGGCGACGCGACGATGGAGTTGACGTTGAGATAGGCCCCTCGGACGCACAGGTCGAGATTGGCGAGAGGCGCGCCGTCCGCCAACACAACATGGATATCGACGCCCAAAAGGTCCGCGTGCATGCCAAGCGGCTTTTTGACCGGCACCTTTCCATTGATCGTAAAGCAAGTGGGCTGCGCATGGAGCACCACTCGGCCATCGGGATCGATGCCCTGCTGCCCCGTAGCGAGCAGATCATCTATGTCGGCCTGCTCCACGCGGTAGCCGCCCATGTCGCGCTCCACGGTGACAACGTCACTGACCAGGCTGCCGCCCGAAAAGCTGACCCACACATCTTCGATATTGGTGCCGGCGACACGCTCCGCCTGCTCCACGGTCTCGCGGACGGCGAGTTCGGTTCGTTCCATGTCAGCGATGAAGCCGCGACGCACGCCCCGGCTCTCACGCTGCCCCGTGCCCAGGATCGCCAGCTCACCCGTTTCGGTGCGACCCGCAATCAATGCGGACACCTTCCACGATCCTATATCGATCGCGGTGACGAGCTTATCGACCTTGGGTTGCGCCATGATGGTCAGCCTTCCTCGCCGGTCGCCGGGGCTTCAGCCTTGGTCGCGGCTTTCTCGGCGCCGGCTTGGTCCTGGGGGAGGCGAAGGACGAACCGGTCCGGGTCGCGCATGTCGAACTTCACAATGCCCCGCCCGAGCAGGCGATTGACGCCGTCCATGCGGGCGAAGTTGACCAGCGCAGCAGCAGAAGCCCGATCTCCCTCCGGCAGCGAAAGTGTTTCACCCGATTGAAAGCGCAGATCCCAACGGCGGTTCCCGACCCAGGTCGCCCCCGCCAGCATCGGCTTCAGCGCAGGCGCGTTTTCCATCAGCTTGTTCAAGCCCGCAGTCTGGCGATTGGCGTCAGGCCCCACCACCAGCGGCAGATCGGGCATGTCATCGGTGGCGACGGACTGGAGCACGACTCCCTGTACATCGATAAGGTGCAATTGGCCGTCATGCTGCCACACCGCGACAGGATCGCGTTCAACGATATCGACGACCAGCGTGTCAGGCAGGCGGCGTGAGATGCGCGCGTCCTTGACCCAGCCCAGCTTCAACATCTCGCTCCGGACCTTGGGCAGGTCGAGGGACAGCATGGAGCGATCAACCTGTCCAAGCGCGATATTATAGACCGGCAGCTCATCCATGCGCTCAACGCCGCGCACTTCGACCTTCTGCACTTCAAATCCAGCGCTCGCGGCGACTTCCGCTGCCTTCTGCTCCGCCATGGCGGGTACGCCCAGCAGGACAGCGATCCCGACAATGGCAGCAACGACGATCCCAACGATCGCCCAGCTCGCCATCCGCTGCAGCGTTTCCTCACTGACGGGCAAATTATGGACAAGGCGGCCGAGCCAGGAACGGCGCTTGCCCGGCTTACCCCTACCAGGACCGTTGCGGCCGCGCGGTCCGGACGTGCGCGTCAGTCGCGCCGTCCCACCGCGCCGGATGCGTGCTTCACCCATTGCCTGCCCCCTTTGCGCTCCGCTTTTGCTTCAGCGCGTCTTCGACAATACGCTCGACCAGTTCGGCATAGTCAATGCCCAGCTTTGCCGCCTGCTCAGGAACCAGGCTCAAGGGCGTCATGCCCGGCTGGGTATTCACCTCAAGCAGATAAAGCCCTTCCACTCCCTGGCTGTCGTCCCAGCGGAAGTCGGAACGCGATGCTCCCTTGCAGCCCAGCAGCTGGTGAGCGCGAAGCGCAAGCGCCTTGCACGCTTCGCTGATCTCGTTGGGTATCTCCGCCGGGCAGACATGCTCGGTCATGCCATCGGTATATTTGGCGTCAAAATCATAGAAGCCGCTCTTGGGACGCAGTTCCGTCACCAGAAGCGCCTCATCGCCCAGCACCGCGGTGGTGAGCTCGCGGCCGCGAATATAGGGCTCGGCGAGCAACTCGTCGAAATGCTGCCACGGACCTTCAACATCGCGGCCGATCGGGGAGCCGTAATTACCGTCCGGCGTCACGATGGCGACACCTACCGAGCTGCCTTCATTGACCGGCTTAACGACATAGGGGCGTGGGAGCGGATCAGCTTCAAACAGGCTATCACTGCGGACGATATGGCCGCCGGGCATGGGGATGCCATGGGGCACCAGCGCCTGTTTGGTCAGTTGTTTGTCGATCGCGATGACCGACGTCGCGAGGCCAGAATGGGTGTAGGTAAGACCCATCAGGTCCATCATGCCTTGCACCGTGCCGTCCTCTCCCGGGACGCCATGGAGCGCGTTGAAGACGACGTCAGCGCCTGCTTGCGCGAGACGAGCAGCGACATTGCGATCCATGTCGATCCGCGTGACCTTGTGCCCGCGCGATTCCAGCGCCTTGGCGACGCCTTCGCCCGATGAAAGCGAAACAGGCCGCTCGGCGGACCAGCCTCCCATCAGGACGGCAACATGCCAGGGGCCTCGAGTCATGCGTTAAACTCCGAAATACGTCCGTTCGGGCTGAGCTCGTCGAAGCCCGCTCCTTCACTTTTGGAGAAAGAAGAGCCCTTCGACAGGCTCAGGGCGAACGGCGGGAGGATAAGCAAACCAGTCACTTCTTCACTCCCACGCGCTGGATTTCCCATTCCAAGTCAACGCCGCTCTTTTCTTTTACCCGGCGTCGGACCTCTTCGCCGAGCGCTTCGATATCCGCGCTGGTCGCATCGCCCAAGTTGAGGAGGAAATTGGTGTGCTTTTCCGAAACCTGCGCACCGCCTAGTTGCAAGCCGCGGCAACCGGCTTCGTCCACCAACTGCCAAGCCTTGTGCCCGGCCGGATTTTTGAAGGTCGACCCCCCCGTCTTGCTGCGGAGCGGCTGACTTTCTTCGCGCGCTGCGGCGATGCGGTCCATCTCCGCCTGCACCGCTTCGGGCTGACCAGGTTTTCCGCGAAAAACGGCGCTTACCACCACCGCACCTTGGGGCAGCGTGCTGTGGCGATAGGTATAACCGAGCGCGTCCAGCGGCAGGGTCACACGCTCACCCGAGCGCAGCACAACATCACACTCGACAAGAATGTCGCAGGTTTCACGGCCATAGGCTCCGCCGTTCATGCGGACGAAGCCACCCACTGTGCCGGGGATGGAGCGCAGAAATTCGAGACCCGCAATACCCGCATCACGCGCAGTCGATGATACGAGGATGCCCGAGGCCCCTCCCCCGCAGCGCAAAGTGGTGGCATCGATCTGCTCAACCTTGGCGAAGGGCTTGCCCAAGCGCACAACAACCCCTGTCACGCCGCCATCCCGAACAATGAGGTTGGAGCCCAATCCGAGAGCCATCACTGGGATTGCAGGATCGAGCCGCGCGAGGAAATCGGACAGGTCCTCGACATCCTTGGGCTCGAACAGCCATTGCGCGGCTCCTCCAGCCTTGAACCAGACGAGAGGAGCGAGCGGAGCATCAGCCTTGAGCGACCCGCGAACCGAAGGAAGGGGCGCTACTGTTGTCGTCAACTGCGGGACCCCCGAGGAGAGATGTGGGACGGCCGCATCAGGCGGCTTCCTTGGCGGCGACGGCGGCGGCGAGACCAGCAGCCCATTTCGTGATGTCTCCGGCCCCGAGGCAGATGATCATGTCGTCTGGCTGAATATCCACAGCGATGGCGCGGGCCAAATCTTCAGCCCCATCCACTGTGGCAGCGGAGCGATGACCGCGCCGCTTGAGACCCGCCACCAGTTCGGCGCTGTCCACACCCTCGATCGGCTGCTCGCCTGCCGGATAGACCGGGGCCGCATAAACGATGTCGGCGTCGTTGAATGCCTGCTGGAACTCATCCATCAGATCGCGCAAGCGGGTGAAGCGGTGAGGCTGGACCACGGCGATCACACGGCCCTTCGCGCCTTCGCGCGCTGCGGCGAGTACCGCCTTGATCTCGACCGGGTGGTGGCCATAATCGTCGATCACGGTGGCGACGCCCTGACCCGCCGGGATTTCGCCGACCTTGGTGAAACGGCGCTTGACGCCGCCGAACTTCGCAAAGCCGGTCTGGATCGTGGCATCGTCGATCCCCATCTGCAGCGCCACGCCAATCGCAGCCATGGCGTTCAGCACATTGTGGCGGCCGGGCATCGGCATTTCGATGCCTTCAATTCGACGAAGCGAACCGTCTCGCTCGCGGATCTGCACATCGAAGCGATTGCCGCCGGGGATCGGCTGAACATTTTCACCGCGAATGTCGGCCTGAGCAGAGAAGCCATAGGTGACGATGCGCCGGTCCTGCACACGCGGCAGGATGGCCTGCACCTCCGGATGATCGAGGCAGAGCATCGCCGCGCCATAGAAGGGCACATTCTCGACGAATTCGACAAAGGCGTCCTTCACCTTCTCGAAGCTGCCATAATGGTCGAGATGTTCAGGATCGATATTGGTGACGACAGCCAGCGTGCCGTCGAGGCGCAAGAAACTGCCGTCGCTCTCATCGGCTTCGACCACCATCCAGTCGCTCTTGCCGAGGCGGGCGTTGGAGCCATAGCTGTTGATGATGCCGCCATTGATAACGGTCGGGTCCACCCCGCCCGCGTCCAACAGCGCCGCGACCATGGAGGTGGTGGTGGTCTTGCCATGCGTACCGGCTACAGCAACGGTGGACTTCAGGCGCATCAGCTCAGCCAGCATTTCCGCGCGGCGGATGACGGGTATGCGCTTTTCCAGTGCCAGATCGACTTCCGGGTTGCCTTTCTTGATGGCGGTGGACGTCACGACCACAGCGGCATCACCGAGATTCTCGGCTTTGTGGCCGATCATCACCAGGATGCCCTTCTTGCGGAGACCTTCCACGACATAGCCTTCAGCGACGTCGGACCCTTGAACCTTATAACCCAGATTGTGCATCACCTCGGCGATACCGGACATGCCGATGCCGCCAATGCCGATGAAATGGATCGTGCCGATGTCGGTGCCGACACCCTTCATGCGATAATCTCCAGAAAAATACCGTCATTCCAGCGGAAGCTGGAATCTCTCCCCTCTACAGAAGCGACGGACCAAGAAGGCCCAAAATCCCAGCTTCCCCTAGGGTGACGAAGGGGGATCACGCTCACGCAGGGACGCCCTGCAGATTCAGGCTAGTCGGCACCGGACCGACACGCAGGGGGTCGTTCATGATGGGGGCTGGTCCAATGCTTTCGAGCAAGTCGGCCATGTCGCGCGCGGCATTGGGGCGGCCGCAGGCGCGAGCGCGCTTGGCAGCGTTTTGAAGCGCGCCCGGCTCCAGCGCCATCTTCTGCATCTGCTTGGCCAGTTCAACTGCGGTGAAACGGGACTGCGGGATGGTTCGCGCACCACCCGCCTCGGTCATCTCGCGGGCATTCGCGGTCTGATGATCATCCATTGCGCTCGGCAATGGAACCAGGATTGCCGGGCGCCCCGCACATGTGAGTTCCGCCAGGGTCGAAGCGCCCGCGCGTGCGATGACAAGATGCGACCAGCTCAGCTTTTCGGGCACATCATTGAAATAAGTGGCTAGGTCGGCCGGGATTTCGAGATCAGCGTAGAAGCGGCGGACGCGTTCAATATCTTCCGCCCGGCATTGCTGCGTCACCTGCAGACGGCGACGCAGGCTGAGAGGCAGCATGCCCAGGCCATCTGGAACAACCGACGAGAGGATGCTGGCGCCCTGACTGCCGCCGATCACCAGCACGCGGAAAACGCTTTCGTCCGTCAGCGCAGGAAACTCTTCGTCGCGAAGCGCCTTCACTTCCTCCCGGACAGGATTGCCAACGAGGTGAACCTTTGCCGCATATTTATCGCGCAGGCGCTCCACCCGCGGATAGGCTGTCGCGATGGCATCGACGCGGCGAGCCAGCAGACGATTTACCCGGCCCAGGACCGCATTCTGCTCATGAATGGCGGTCGGAATGCCGTCGGCCAGCGCACCAAGCAGGGCCGGCATGGCAGGATAGCCGCCAAATCCGACAACTGCCGTCGGGCGGAAAGTCTCGTTCAGGCGGCGGGCCATCGCGCGGCCCGCGAGGATTGCCTTCAGGGCGCCCGGCCAGCTCCTCGGGTTCTTGGTCATCCGGCCGGCCGGAAGCACATGAACCTGCGCGCGATCGAAGATGCCAGGGATCTTGGCGCCCCGCTCATCCGTCACCAACGCGACGTGATGACCGCGGGCCATCAGTTCCTCGGCCACGGCATGCGCCGGAATCATATGACCACCCGTCCCGCCAGCGGCGAGGACGAAGTGACGGGAAATGCTCATCGACCACTCCATTTGACGACCGTGTGCCGACCCATGAAGGGGTTGCGCCGCGTAAACGCGAGCAGCAGGCCGACGCCGATACAAAGCGCCAGCATAGAGGAGCCGCCATAGCTGATAAAGGGCAGCGTCATGCCCTTTGACGGAAATATCTGAGCATTGACGCCCATGTTGATGATCGCCTGAAGGCCGAACTGAGTAGTGAGGCCCGCTGCGGCCAGAATGGTGAAATTGTCATCCTCATCCAGCATGCGAAGCAGGACCCGCACCACCACAGCCAGATAAACGCAGGCGATGGCGATGCAAGCGAGAAGACCGAACTCTTCGCCGATCACGGAAAAGATATAGTCGGTATGCGCTTCGGGCAGCCGGAACTTGTTCTGGCCGCCGCCCGGACCCACGCCGGTAAAACCGCCATGGGTAATCGTACGGAAGGCCAGTTCCGTCTGGTCCGGGCCGGTATCCTGCGCCACGCCGATGCCAAGGAAGTCATTGATGCGCTGGCGGCCATTTTCGTAAAACATGTACATGACCACCAACCCGGCCAGCGCCAAGCCTGCCATTGCGCCGATAAATCGCATCGACACGCCCGACAGCAGCAACAGGCATCCCCAGCAGGCGAGGAAGATCACGGTCTGGCCGAAATCCGGCTGCTTCATGAGTATCGCCGCGATCAACAGCGTCAGCACGCCCGTCAGCGGTATGACCGGCAGCGACATGTCCTTGCCACGGAGGGACAAGAGCCAAGCCATGGACACCACATATACCGGCTTTAGGAACTCAGAGGGCTGAAAACGGAAGCCAGGCAGGTCGATCCAGCGCCGTGCGCCATTCACGGTCGACCCCAGGATCGGCACACAGAGCAGCATAACGATGAAAAAGGCTGAAAGAAACAGCGCCAGACGGCGAGCCTGCTGGCGGGGTAGCATCGAAATGATCAGCATGATCGGCAGGCCGATGAACACCCACATCAGTTGGCGGTAGAAATAGATAAGCGGCGTTACCGACACGGCGCTTGTAGAACGATCAATCGCGGCGACCGGCGATGCGGCGGCCACGGCGACGAGGCCGATCGCCATCAGGGTGACGATCAGGGAGAGGAGGACGCGGTCGATCTCCCAGAACCAGATGGCCAGAGCCGTACGCTCGCGCGGAACGGTGCGGTTCTTGAACCCCTTCACCAGTTCACCTGCCCTGAACATTCTGCTCGCCCCTTTTCGCCCCGTAACCCGCCTTAGCCTTCAACGCCCCCTTCTTCCAGCGCCGTGACGGCCGCGACGAAGGCATCGCCTCGCGCCTCGAAATCCCGGAATTGGTCGAAACTGGCGCAGGCTGGCGAAAGCAGCACAACGTCCCCCGGCTGCGCCACCCGCGCGGCCCGGCGGACTGCGGCCGATAGCATTTCGCTGTCATCCACCGCCATATGCTCTCGCAGCAGGTCGGCGAACATATGACCCGCTTCACCGATCGTGTAAGCGGCGGCGACATTGCCGAACCACGGCGCACATTCGTCGAGATTATCCGTCTTCGCGAGGCCGCCGACGATCCAATGGAGACGCGGACGGCCCTCAACCGGTGGATAAGCGGCAAGCGCAGGCGCAGTCGAAGCGGGATTCGTCGCCTTGCTGTCGTTGACATAAAGGACCCCGTTCAGCTCCCGCACCCGCTGCATACGATGGGGTAGGCTGGCATAGCTCCGCAGGGCAGCCTCGATTGTGGCTTCGTCGATGCCCAACGCACGCGCGACGGCGATGGCGACGGCCGCATTCTGCGCGTTGTGCGGTCCTTGCAACGAGGGCCAGCCTGCCTGAGCGGCTGGATTGATGTCCGTGGAGCGCACCTCTAGCCGACGCGCACCGGGCTGGGCGGCGATGGAGCGACTGGGATCGTCCTCGACCGCGATCACCGCCACATGGCCGGGCGACTGCATCGCAAAGAGCCGGGCCTTGGACGCGACATAGCCTTCAAAGCCATTATAGCGGTCGAGGTGATCGGGCGTGATGTTGAGCAGAACCGCGACGTCGCAGTCGAGACTCTGTGTCAGATCGATCTGGTAGCTCGACAACTCAAGGACATAGACGCCCCCGTTCGGAAGAGGGGCCTGCCCCAGAATAGGCAGGCCGATATTCCCGCCCATACGCGTCGGGATGCCAGCTGCCTCGATGATATGGTGGACGAGCGCTGTGGTAGTCGATTTCCCGTTCGTGCCGGTGATGCCGACCACGCGATGCGCGGGCAGCGTCGGGCGGGCCAGCGCGAACAATTCTATATCGCCAATGACGGGCACGCCCGCCAGCTTAGCATGCATGGCTATCGGATGTTTGTTGAGCGGCACGCCGGGAGAGACGACCACCCCGTCGAAGCCGCTAAGGTCGATGTCGAGGGGATTCGCCAGTTCAGCCTTGTCCGCGACAAGAGCGCGGGCTTCTTCACGGTTATCCCACGCCACGACAGTGGCGCCGCTAGCGACCAGCGCCTCGACCGTGGCCAGGCCCGATCGGGCAAGGCCCAGAACGGCATAACGCTTACCCGCAAAAACAGATGAAGTGAGACCCATCCCGCTCACCGCAGCTTCAGCGTAGCGAGGCCAGCCAGCGCCAGCACGAAGGAGATGATCCAGAACCGGATCACAACGGTGGGCTCGGCCCAGCCCAGTTGTTCGAAATGATGGTGGATCGGAGCCATGCGGAACACACGCTTGCCGGTCCGCTTGTAGAAGAAGACCTGGATGATGACGCTCATCGCCTCGACAACGAAAAGCCCGCCGACGACGCCGAGGACGATTTCATGATGAGCAGTTACCGCGATCACGCCGATCGTGCCGCCCAGCGCCAGGCTGCCCGTATCGCCCATGAATACGGCGGCAGGCGGCGCGTTGAACCAAAGGAAAGCAAGACCTGCGCCGATGATCGCGCCGCACAGGATGGTGAGATTGCCGGCTCCCGGAACATGCGGAATGCCCAGATAGGACGCGTAGTCAGCGCGGCCGACCAGATAGACGATCGCCATGAAAGCCATGCACGCGATGATAACCGGCATAGTGGCGAGCCCATCAAGCCCGTCGGTGAGGTTGACCGCGTTCCCGAACGCCACAATCACGAAAGCGGCGAAGAGGAAATAGAAGGGACCAAGCTCAATCGCCGGGCCATTGTAGAAAGGGAGGTAAAGGGCGGTATTGCCGTGCTGGTGCACGATCAGCCAAGCCGCGATTCCGGCGATCAGGAATTCGAAGAAAAGGCGCATCTTGCCCGAAAGCCCCTTGTGGCTGGCCTTCGTCACCTTGTCATAATCGTCGAGGAAGCCGATCGCGCCAAAGCCCAAGGTCACGAACAGGCAAGCCCATACATAGATGGACGACAGATCCATCCACAGAAGGACGGACGAGATCATCGACGTCAGGATCATCAAGCCGCCCATCGTCGGCGTACCGCGCTTGGCGAGATGGGTCTGCGGACCATCGTCGCGGATAGGCTGACCCTTGCCCTGGCGGACGCGCAGCCAACCGATGAAACGGGGGCCGAGGACCAGACCAATGATGAAGGCGGTGGCGATCGTCGCGCCAGCGCGGAAGCTCAAATAGCGGATGAGGTTGAACACCCCCGCAAAGTCCATGGTCTGGGCGAGCCAGTAGAGCATCAGTTCTTATGTTCCCCAAGCGCGGCGACCAGGCGCGACAGGCCGATGCCGTTCGACCCTTTCACCAGGATTGCGTCGCCCGCGCGCATTTCAGTCTGTATGAGAGTGGTGGCCGCAGCTGCGTCTGCCACGTGATCAAAAGCAAGCATGCCGCCCAGCGCGTCGGCCAACGGTTTCATCTCGTCGCCCACCAGAATGGCGTAGTCCACCTGCCCTGCCGCTAGCGGCTCGGCGAGCCCTGCGTGCAGTTCCCGGCTGCGATCGCCAAGTTCACGCATGCCGCCCAGCACCGCGATGCGGCGGCTTGCATGTTCCTTGCCCAATTGCTTGAGCGTTGCCGCCATGCTGAGCGGATTGGCATTGTAGCTCTCGTCGATCAGCAGCGCTTCGCCGCCCGCGATGGACAAGGTCTTGCGTTCGCCCCGGCCCGGCAGACCGGGCATCTCGGCAAGAGCGAGACCCGCAGCCGCCAAATCGCCGCCCAGCGCCTCCACCGCTGCCAGTACGGCAAGCGCGTTTGACACCCAATGTTCACCTGGCGCCCCCACGGTGAAGCAAAGCTCTGCACTCGGCAGGGTCGCGGTAACCAGCGTGCCGCCATTCGCGGCAGGGACCATGTCGCGCGCGCGGACGTCAGCCTCTTCATCAAAGCCGAAGGTCAGGATGCGTGCGGCGTGCTGCTCCGCCTTGGCGTAAAGCGTGGCCACATGGGGACTGTCGTAGGGGATGATCGCAGTGCCGTCCGGCTCCAACCCTTCGAATATCTCAGCCTTAGCCTCCGCTATCTTCTCCTCAGTGCCGAAGAACTCGATGTGCGCAGGCGCGATGGCGGTGACGATCGCGACATGGGGGCGAACCTGCTGTGTGAGCTGGGCCAGCTCGCCAGCATGATTCATGCCCATTTCAAAGACACCGAAGGCCGCATCGCGGGGCATCCGCGAGAGGCTTAGCGGCACGCCCACATGATTGTTGTAGCTTTTGACTGAACGATGAACTTCGCCGGGACAGACGCGATCAAGCGCCTGAAAAAGCGCTTCCTTGGTGCCCGTCTTGCCGACCGATCCAGTGACGCCAACCACCTTACCTTGCATCCGCGCCCGCGATGCACGGCCCAGCGCCTCCAGCGCGGCCGCGCTATCCCGAACCAGAATGTGGGGCTGGGCTATCGGTTCGCTGACGATGGCTCCTGCCGCACCTTGGCCGAACGCCTTTTCGACGAAATGATGGCCATCCGTCCTCTCACCCTTCATCGCGATGAACAGGTCGCCGCCGGTGACTTCACGGCTGTCGAAGGCCACACCCGAAACGGCGAAGGGCGCCGATGCGACGCCCCCTGTGGCCTGCGCGATTTCGTCGGAGGTCCAAAGCTCGCTCAACCAGCGCACTCCCGGGCAACGGTTACATCGTCGAACGGCAGCACCCGGTCGCCGATGATCTGGCCCTGTTCATGCCCCTTGCCCGCCAGCAGCACGATATCATCCGCACCAGCCTGCGCAATGGCGGCAGCGATCGCAGCGCGGCGGCCGCCAATTTCTTCCGCGCCCGGAGCGCCCGCCATGATGGCTGCGCGGATCGCGGAGGGATCCTCAGAGCGTGGATTGTCGTCGGTGACGATCACATGATCGGCCATGTCGGCCGCGACTTTGCCCATCTGCGGGCGCTTACCCGCGTCACGGTCTCCACCCGCGCCAAAAAGAGCGATCAGGCGGCCGCGCGTATGGGGTCGCAGCGCCTCAATTGCGGCCCGAAGCCCATCAGGCGTGTGAGCATAATCGACATAGACCGGCGCACCGGCCTTTGTGATGACCGCGCGCTCCAGACGGCCGCGTACGGGCTGGACGCGGCTCAACAACTCAAGAACCTTTGCCACATCCTCGCCACCTGCAATGACGAGGCCTGCAGCGGTCAGCGCATTTGCTGCCTGATACGCGCCGATGAGCGGCAAATTGACCTGGTAGGACTGGTTTGCGGCTTCGACCTCCAGCGTCTGGCCCAACTGGGTCGGGGTGCGGTTGGCAAGACGCAATGCTTGCCCCTGCACCCCGACGCTCAGCACACGAAGCCCCCGCTTCGTAGCTCGCTGCATAACCTTGTCCGACCATTCGTCATCAGCCCAGACCACGGCAGCGCCGTCGGGCGCGACGACTTCGTCGAACAGCCGCATCTTGGCATCGAAATAGCTGCCCATGTCGCTATGATAGTCGAGATGGTCACGCGACAAATTGGTGAAAGCGGCCGCCGAGACCGGCAGTCCTTCGGTCCGATATTGGGCGAGGCCATGGCTGGACGCCTCGAACGCGGCATGGGTGATGCCTTCCCGCTTCAGGCCCGACATGTTGGACAGGAAGGTCACGATGTCCGGCGTGGTAAGGCCGGTTGAGACCTGATCGACCGAAGTCGTAACCCCCAACGTGCCGATTGAGGCGGAATGATGCCCCAACATGCGCCACAGCTGCCGTGCAAGCTCCACCGTGGAGGTCTTGCCGTTGGTGCCGGTGACCGCAACGGTGACATCAGGAAAGGGCGCGAAATATCTGGCGGCCAGCAAGGCGAAGAGGCGACGGGGATTGTCATGGGCGATGTGAATCGCCCCGTCTACCTTTACTTCCGGTCGCGCCACGACAGCGACAGCGCCCGCCCGCACGGCTTCAGGAATGAAATCCTCACCATTCACGCGCAGGCCCTGGAAAGCCCCGAAAACGGTGCCAGGCGCGACTTTCCGGTTATCGATCGCGAAGCCCGACACCGAAGCATCTAGAGGCGCTTCGGTGTCGAGCTTCACATCCAGCCCCTCGATAAGCGACCCGAGGCGCATCTCACTCTTTCTCCTTGTCCTGCCCAAGCAGAGGCATGAGGTCGGAGATATCGACGTCGCGCCGTTCGTCGGGCAGCACCCCCAACATCGGCCCTGTGCGTTCAACAACACGCTTGACCACCGGAGCAGCTGTCCAGGCGGCCGTGCGCAGGCCGAACGTCTGGGCGTTGCCCTTGGGCTCGTCCATCATCGCCAGCACGACGTAACGGGGATTATCCATAGGAAATGCGGACGCGAAAGTCGTCACCAGTGAACTCTTGTTATACCGGCCTTCTTCAGGCTTCTCTGCGGAACCCGTCTTGCCGCCTACCCGGAATCCCTTGGCATCGGCGCTGCGACCTGTACCCGCCGCAACGATCATCCGCAACAACTGCCGCATCCGCGCGCTCGTAGCGGCGGAAAAGACGCGGTGGCCCTCGGGCACTTCATTGGCGTGCAGCTTGCGCAATGTGGCCGGACGCCAGATCCCGCCATTGACCAGCGCGGCATAAGCGGCGGCTAGGTGGAGCGGCGTCACGGCGATGCCATGGCCATAGGAAACGGTCATGGTCGTGATGCGCCCCCAATTGTACGGCCAAAGGCTTTTGGCGCGCTCCTTCAGTTCGATCGGCGCACGCTGATCGAATTGCAGGTTGCGGAACAACTGCTGCATCGGCGCGGCGCCCATTTCGTCAGCAATGCGCGCTGTGCCGATGTTGGAGCTATGCACGAGAATTTCCGGCACGTTGACCCAGCGACCCAGCGCGTGATCATCCTTGATGCGGAAGCCTGCGACGGCAAGCGGCGCCGTCGCGTCATAGCGCTTGGCCATGGAGGTCACCACGCCGCGATCCATCGCCTCAGCGATAGAGAGCGGCTTGAAGGTCGAGCCCAGTTCGTAGCGCGCCTGCACAATGTGATTGCACAGCGGCGATTCGCTACATGTCTTGCCGGCATAATTTTGCAGCTTGTTGGGATCGAAGACAGGGATCGAGGCCATGGCGATCACCTCGCCGGTATTGGCGTCCATAATGATGCCGCCCGCGCCCTTGGCGTTTTGAGACACCATCTGCGCATACAGTTCGCTTTCGAGCGCACCCTGCACCCGGCTATCGATGGAAATGGCGAAGGGCTGGCCCCGCAGCGCCGGATCGGTCAGGCGGTCATTGAATGCCGCCTCGACGCCCATGCCGCCGGTCCCTTCCGCATTGGGCGCAAAGCCCAAGACATGCGCCGCAAGGCTCCGCTGAGGATAGAGGCGCTCCTTTTCTCGCGGAAACTCGATCCCAATCTCGCCCAACGCATTCACCGCCGCGACTTCCTCGGGCAGTGCGCGGCGGCGGAGATAGGCCCAGCCCTTGCCAGTCAGCTTCTTGTAGAAGGCCGCTTCAGGCTCATCGGGGAAAATCTCGTGCAGCTTGCGAGCAAGTTCGGCAGGCTCGCCGATCAGCTTGGAGGGACGCACGGCGATGGAATAGGCGTCCATGGTGCGCGCCAGCGGCACGCCGTTGCGATCGACTATGTCAGCGCGCGCAGGAATGAGGCCCGACACGCCGTCTCCGCCTTCCGCGCCATGGGCGAAAATACCCACCCATGTCAGCCGCAGGATCACCACCGCCGTTATCGCCATGAACAGAATCAGCAGCAGCATCAGGCGATTATGTGCGATCGCCGTTAGGTCAACGCGCTGCTTGCTCGCCCTCGGGCCGCCGGGCTGAACGATGATCGTCGCCATCAGCGTGTCCCCTTCTTGCGCTCGCGAGCGGCCTTGCTGCTTATATCGCCCATAGTGCTGTCATCGAGCAGCTTCGCATCCAGCATCGCCATCCGCTCAGCACGGCGGGCGACAGGGTTGGGCTTCGATATGTCGGCATCATCCTTCGCCTTTTCCGCAGCACTGCGGGGCGCCGGCTTGGTGACCGCGTCAACATTGTCTGCGGCATGCGCCTCGCGGATGACAGCAATATCGCTCTGGATCTGAGTCGCTGCAGGACTCGCCGGAGCGGGCTGAGCAGCGGAAGGCAGATCGGCAGGAGTTTCGACCATGGCTACCATCACGGGCGGCGCGACATAATCGGGACCATTGGGCTGAATGCCATCCAAATTCGCCAGTGCACGCTCGCCGCCCAGATATTGCTGGGCCGTGGGCGTCGCATACATGAAGTCTTCCTGGTTCCACCGCTCAAGCTGCCGCATGCTGGCGCGAGCGCTGAATTCGGTTTCCAGATAGCGGATGTCGGCCCGTGCCCGCGCGATCTGCGCCTGCACCTTCATCAGTTCGTTACGCTCAGTGGCGACCTTAAGCGACACGAGATAAGCGCCAAGCGCCCCCAGCGCCACGAGCAGGATCCAGATCAGGCTCTGCAATCTCTTGACCGCGATCATGGACGCGCACTCCGGGAGGAACTGGGAACGGGAGCCGCCGTGCGGACCGCGCTGCGCAGCGTGGCAGAACGGGCGCGCGGGTTGCGGGAGAGTTCCGCCTCACTGGGACGGACCGCCTTTGCTGGCTTGTGAAAGGTTGGCGCAGCGCCAGCTTGCCGCTCCGGCAGGTGGCGCGATCCAGCCCCCTCCCCGCCGCTACGTTTGCGCAGGAACTGTTTGACGATGCGATCTTCCAGGCTGTGGAAGGTGACGATGGCGAGCCGGCCACCTTCTTCCAAGATCGCTTCCGCGGCCTCGAGCCCCCGTTCCAGCTCTTCCAGTTCGCGATTCACATGGATGCGTACTGCCTGGAAGGTCCGCGTCGCAGGGTCTTTCTTGTCGTGCGGTTTATGGCCCAGCGCCCGGCGCACCACACTGGCCAACTGGCCGGTTCGCTCCAAAGGACGAGCATCAACGATCGCGCGGGCAACCCGGCGCGAGCGCGGCTCTTCACCATAACGATAGAGGACGTCCGCAATTTCCTGTTCAGGGGCATTGTTCAGGAAATCGGCGGCGCTCATTCCGCTCTGGCTCATCGTCATGGTGAGAGGACCATCCGATTGGAAAGAAAATCCCCGCTCCGGCCGATCGAGCTGCATCGAAGACACGCCGATATCGAGCGTCACGCCCGACACGGAAGTCACGCCCCGTTCGCGCAGCAGTTCCTGCATGTGAGAGAATTCACCAGCGATCAGGGTAATGGTTTTGCCATCGGCCAGCGCCTGCCCCTCCCGAATCGCATCCGGGTCGCGATCGAAGGCAAAGACCTTTGCCCCTTTGCCCGCCATCGCAGCCGAATAGCCGCCCGCGCCGAAGGTGCCATCGACATGGATCTCGCCGGGGTTGATGGCGAGGGCGTCGAGCACCTCATTGAGCAGAACCGGGATATGGCGATCCGGGTCGGGGACGGCGATCACTTGACCCCTCCGGCAGCGCGCTGATCCAGCCAGCGGCGGACCTTGTTCCGGATCAGTTCCGGCCGATCCTTGCTATCGACCAGCGTTTCCGGCTTCCAGATCTGGATGTATCGACCCACGCCATAGAAGAAGACGGCATCCGTGATGCCATATTCATCCTTGATGTCCGGGTGCATGGCGAAGCGCCCGCCGTCATCGAAATTCACCTCCTCGATGGTACCTAGACGCCGTTCCAGTTCCAGGTCGGCATTATAGTCGCGGCCGGCCGCGCGCGCCTCGCGGGAGAGCTCTTCAACCTCGGTGAACAGGAAGCGGCGGTGCGATTCTCCAAAGCCGGTGGCGCAGGGGTTGTCGCCATGGACGGAGAGGTAAAGCCGGGTTTCGCCGCCGCTGGACAGCTTGACCTGCCGGCGCATCTCCAAGGGCAGCACGAAACGGCCTTTGCCGTCCGCGACGCTGAACGCGTTGCCCGTAAAGAGAATGATTTCCGACACGTTCGGACTGCTGCCCCTTTATTCGCAGGGGTGCAGGCCGCCATCCGCCAAACCGCGTCATTGCGGCCGGCGCACAGGACTAACAAAGCCTGACAAACCCCTATGGCTTTTAGATACCAAGCGGCGAGCCCCAAGAAAAGGGAAAAGTCGGGAGATTTTGGGAAATCCTGTTTTGTTCTGGATTTAATCTGCTCTCGGCGCTCCCGCGAACCTGTGGCGAGCCGATGACAGATGTGCAAGCCAGCCATTCGATCGCGGCATGAGCATGGTTCCCACTATCGCCCATAAAATCCCGGTGGTGATCGCCCAGCGAAGGGCGCTAATCAGATCGGTGGACGATATTAACCAGTGCCTGGCGGCGGCTATGGCGCCGCCACCCAGCTGCTGAACCACGAAAGCAGGTGTGTCAGCACTCCAAGCCCGTGGGCTAAGCGGCGTCGCCTGATCCGCCAGCCAGAGCCGGTCATCTATCAGATCGGCATCCGCGACGAGTACGGCATGGCCGCGGCCGATTGCGCAGTGGGCGACCAGCGCGTCCTGCTCCGCCCGGCAGTTCGAACCATCGCGCAATTCGAAGGAGGACGCCGCCATAGTCGTGAGCAGGCGGCCGTCAGCAAGCATCTGCCGCTCTTCTCCAACAGAGGAAGGAGGCAGCAGTTCGACGCCCCAATGCGCCAGCAGCGGCGCTAGCATGCTGACCGGTGGTGCCCGGCGGCGGTCGCCCAATGGCAGGGACGATGGCCAACGCAGCAAAGGATCGGCGAGCAACAGCATGGTGCCGCCACGGCGCACCCAATCGTTTAGGGCGGACAGCTCAGCACGCGACATATGGCGGGGCTGCGCCAGCAATAACGCTCCCGCGTCCTGCATGGTGGGGGACAAGGGGCTATCGGCGGGCCTAACATCGAATCGCTGATGCAATATCCGGATTATCGGAGCGTCCTGCCGCGCCTGAACACCGCCCTCACCTTCGCGCCAGAAAAGAGGCAGGGCGCTGATCACCGCTAGTGCAGGCCGCTCCTTTGCGGGCTTGACGGGGGGATCAGCAGCGAGCCAGCAGGAAAATATCGCCAAGCCGGCAAGGCCGAGACCGACCCAACGCTGCCGCATTATGAATATGCCCGCCCCGGCAGCGAGCAGTAGGGCCAGACTTAACCAAACAAGAGCGAAGGGATCAGGCGCGTGCCCAGTTGCGAGCCAAGCGAAGAGAAGCACTATACCCCCGCTTCCCAAGCCGGCCCAGACGGCGTGAAGAACGCTGCGCCTGGTCCGCAGAGCCGCTGCGACGAGGATAAGGATCAACGCCGGCCAAGCCCAGGCGCGTAGATCGACTTGGCCAGTTCGCAACGGCGCAGGAAGTCCGCCGAGCAGTATGACCAACGGCCCAGCGCAAAGTATCGCAAAGGTGCGCAGCACTGTCATGAAGTGCGCGCTATTCGCAGGTCAGCGCCCGGCAGATTGCGGATCGCGATCCATCGGCTTGCTTAGATTGGGATCAGGTTGCAGGTCGGGTACGATCGGCTGCTGCTCCGGTGCAGGCTGCACGCCAAGCTCCGCCAACGGCTCCTTCGGCGCGACGGCATTAAGATCGAGAGTGGGCACGGTGGGCGGCGGAACCGCCGGATCATCGATCCGCGCCTTATCAATCACGATATTTGCGAGGCCAACAAGGAGCACCACGCCCGCCAGCCCGGTGAGGCCGATCTGGACACGCTGCAACCCTTCCTGCCGGCGAGGATGTTCAGCCATTGACGCGCTCTTTTTATCGTCGCCGCGACCCGTGTCGGCGATCAGCGATTGTGCGCGAGCCAGGGGAAGACCGTCAAGCCCTTCGACTCGAGCCACTCGCGATTATACAGCGTCGAAAGATAACGGAATCCAGTGTCGCACAGGATCGTGACAATCCGCTTGCCTGGTCCAAGTTCCCGTGCAAGCGCCACAGCGCCAGCTACATTGATGCCCGACGACAGGCCCAGGCAGAGCCCCTCTTCGGCCAGCAATCGCTTGACCCAATGCAGCCCCTCCTCGTCAGAGATACGGAACTGCGTATCGATCGGCGCGCCCTCCAGATTGGCCGTGATACGCCCCTGCCCTATGCCTTCGGCGACGGAGGAACCTTCAGCCTTCAACTCGCCATGCGCATAATAATTGTAGAGCGCGGCGCCGTAGGGATCGGTCAGCGCAATGGTGATATTTTCATCATGCGCCTTCAGACCCAGCCCTACGCCCGCAATCGTTCCTCCGGTTCCAGCTGCGCAGGTAAAGCCGTCAATCTGCCCGTCCAACTGGGTCCAGATTTCCTCTGCGGTGCCGACAATATGCGCCTTACGGTTCGCTATATTGTCGAACTGGTTCGCCCAGATGGCATTCTCCGTCTCTTCCGCAATGCGGCGGGAGGTGTGGACAAAATGGCCGGGATTTGAATAGGCCGCTGCGGGCACGGTGACAAGTTCCGCACCCAGAGCGCGCAAAGTGTCCATCTTTTCGCGGCTTTGCGTCTCGGGCATGACAATGATCGTCTTGTAACCCTTGGCATTTGCGACCAGTGCAAGCCCGATACCGGTATTCCCCGCCGTTCCTTCCACAATCGTGCCGCCGGGGTTCAGCAGCCCCTTTTCCTCGGCATCATTGACGATGAACAGCGCAGCGCGATCCTTCACCGAAGCGCCAGGATTGGCGAACTCGCATTTTCCGTAGATGTCGCAGCCGGTTTCTTCCGAGGGACCGGCGAGGCGCACCAGCGGCGTGTTGCCAATCAGGGCGAGGCTATCATTATGGACTAGCATTGCTCCCGCATAGCGGAGCGGATGTATGCTTGCCAAGCAAGGGAATGCTGATCCACCCAAAGAGCCGGTTGCAATGCCTCCCGAGCGTGCCGGGCTCGTCGGGAAGAAACTGGCAACGCTTTTGCGCTAACGCATTACGACGGCGCATTTGCCGTAAGGATTTATGAGGCTGACGGACTGGAATATGGAGGGTAGGCAGGGGCGGCATGCGGCATGGGCCGCTTTCGCGCTGATAGCGCTTGCCGTGCCGCGCCTGATCACGGCCGCGCCGCTGGACCTACTGGCTGGCGCGGCTCAGAGTAACGATGTCGCGGAGAGGCCGGGCGAGAATTTCCCGGGCTCCGCCTATTTCTTTGCAGACGGGATGTTTCCAGCCTTTCCGAAATATGCAGGCGGAAGCGACCATGTCTTAAAATTGGATGCGGTCGAGGCGGCGCCGGCGGCCGTGTTCCGGGGACGGACGCCGCTCGACAGCTATCGCGCGGTCAACTGCCTGACCTCGGCAATCTACTATGAGGCGGGCAATGAGCCCGAGGAAGGGCAGCGTGCGGTCGCCCAGGTAGTGCTGAACCGGGTACGCAGCCCTCTTTGGCCGCATAGCGTGTGCGGCGTAGTCTATGAAGGGTCCGAACGGACTGATTCCCGGTGCCAATTCACCTTTAGTTGCGACGGGTCCATGGCGCGGGGGAGCCATGTGCAAAGCTGGACGCGGGCCCGCCGCATTGCGGAGCAAGCCCTTGGGGGCCGCGTATATGCGCCGGTCGGACTCGCGACCTTCTACCACACGCTGGCGGTAAGACCGGGCTGGGCAGCATCGAAGCGACCGGTCGCAGTGATCGGCGCGCACATCTTTTATCGCAGTGCCGGTTTCCATGGCACTGAGGCCGCATTTCGGGTGCCCTATCCGGGTCGCGAATGGCAATCGGGGCCTGCCCTTCGGAGCTGGCCACCCTCAACGCATATAGCAGAGGTTCCAGTGAAGCCGGTGGAAGTCAGAAGCCTACCTATGCCGAGCTCACCGGACGTAAAAGATGATCTGCCCCCTTCGACCATTCGTCCGGAGTATCGCAACAGCGGGCGCCCGCTGATTTGAGCAGCCATTTTTATCGTGAAGAACGATCGTTCAAAACCAAGTGGCTGATTTCATAGGACAATAAAAAAATGGGCGGTCTAGCAGAACGGCGGAACCAAATGGCCGGATGAGGGGTTCTGCATACCGGATAGCAAATCTTTTGCCCCCCGCTCTTGCTATCCAAAAAAATATGAGCCCGGAACGCATCTCCCCCCCCCCGACGCGTTCCGGGCTCAGAATTTTTGGGGAATCCTCCTGATATTAGAGATATTTCCGGCTGCGGAACGTAATTCCTGGCCGTGGGTTCTCCTCCTCAGCCGCCGGATAGCGCGGCCGTCCGGCTTTAGTTTTTCTAGGAGATGATCATGACGAGGAAGATCCTTGCCGCCCTGCTGCTTACGGGTTCGCTGATGGTAGCCGCATGCAATACAGTGGAAGGCGCGGGCAAAGACGTGCAGAGCGCTGGCCAGGCTGTGGAAAACGCCGCGCAATAAGCGCCGTGAAGGCTCCCACCCTTACAGGCCCGCTTCGGCGGGCCTTTTTGTCAGGTCGACAGGTCGGTTGTTTCAGAAGCGGCGCGGGCCTGTTTGCGGTCGGTGAACCAGATCGCCATGATGGTGATTTCGTAGAGCAGCAGGAGGGGAACGGCGAGCATGAGCTGCGAGACGACGTCGGGTGGAGTGAGAACGGCCGCCAGGACGAACGCGCCGACGATCATGTAGCGGCGGAGGCCGATCAACTGGGTGCGGGTGACGAAGCCTGCCCGGTTCAGCAGCATCAACAGCACCGGCATCAGGAAGCTGATGCCAAATGCAAGAATGAACTGCATGACTAAAGTGAGGTAGGCGTCGGTGCTTGGCAGGGCTTCGACTTGTATGCCTCCGCTATTCCCTTGAAATTGAAGGAAAAAATGGAATGCTGTCGGCATCACGACATAATAAGCGAGGCTGGCACCCATCAGGAACAGTACCGGCGTCATGACCAGAAATGGCAGCAACGCCTTCTTTTCCTTGGCATAAAGGCCGGGTGCGATGAAGGCCCAGAGTTGGTTCGCGATAATCGGGAAAGAGAGGCAAAAAGCGCCGAAAATCGCGACTTTCACCTGCACGAAGAAGGCTTCGTAGAGCTTTGTATAGACAAGCCGCCCGCCGCCGTCGCCAAAGGCTTCCTTAAGGGGATGGACGAGAAAAGCGAACAGCTTGTCCGAGAAATAGAAGCAGATGGCCCCTGTGATGAACAGCGCATACACGCATTTCAGGAGCCGGCCCCGCAGTTCGATCAGATGGTCGAGCAGCGGCGCTTTGGTGTCGTCGATGTCCTTCATGCGGGAGTGTCGCCCTTACCCGTAGCCGGTTGCGCTGCGATATAAGGCGGACCATCTGCGGCAGGCGCGGGCGCAGGTGTGGAGGCAGGCGCCGATTGGGCGACAAAGGGCGGCGACGCGTCGGCAGCCGGCGCGGACAGCGGCTCCATCGCAGGAGCGGCAGGCGCGTCAGCCGGATGCTCCTGCATGATCCGCCGGTTCTGGTCGGCCCACTTTTTTTCGAGTTCTTCCATTTCGACTTCCCGCACCATGGCGTCGATGCCGGTGCGGAAATGGCGCGCCATGCCGCGCGCCTTCCCAACGATCTGCCCTACCTTGTAAAGCGCGCGCGGCAAATCCTTTGGGCCGATCACGACCACCGCGACGATCACGATCAGCAGAAGTTCGGACGAACCGATATCGAACATGCGCGCCTACCGTTTGGGCGTGAAAAGAAAATCAGGCCTTGGTCTTTTCTTCGGTCGCGCTCGGTGCGTCCTGTTCGGGCACCCGATGCCCTTCGATCCGTGTCGCGGGCTTGGCAGGGGCGATGTCGTCATCATCGTCGGCCATGCCCTTCTTGAAGCTCTTGATGCCCTTGGCGACGTCACCCATCAGCCCGGAAATCCGGCCGCCGCCGAACAGCAGCATGACCACCAGGAGAACGATGACCCAGTGCATCAGCGAAAAGGAACCCATTTTAACTTTCTCCTGAAACGTAGCCCTATCTAGGCTTCTTCGTCGTCATTTTCCAGAACGGATTGGGCGCCCAACCCCTCCAGCGCCAAATCGACCGGATCGAGCAATCCGGCAGCGCGCAGATCATCCATTCCCGGCAGATCCCGGCGGCTGCTAAGGCCGAAATGTGACAGAAATTCGTGCGTGGTCGCATAGATGAGCGGCCGCCCCGGGACTTCGCGCCGCCCAGCGGGGCGGACCCAGCCCGCCTCCATCAGCACATCGAGCGTCCCTTTCGCCACCTGAACGCCGCGAATAGCCTCCACCTCGGCACGACTGACGGGTTCATGATAGGCGATGATCGCGAGCGTTTCCATCGCTGCGCGGGAGAGCTTGCGGGTCTCGTCCTTCTCCCGCCGCAGGATATGAGCAAGGTCGGCAGCCGTCTGAAAATGCCAGCGCCCACCCCTCTCGACCAGATTGATGCCTCGCCCGGCATAATGGTCCGACAACGCAGCAAGTGCGGCAGGCAGATCCCCAGCCTCCCCCACGTGCAGCCGCAGTTCAGCGGGACTGAGCGGCGTTTCGGCTACGAACAGCGCAGCTTCCACCGCGCGGATGAAGTCATCGGGCTCTTGCATCACAAAAGGCGTCCCCCGCTCTGATCCGGCAGAGCCGCGCGCAGGTAGATCGGCTCGAAAATGCCTTCCTGCTGTATTTCCAGCCGCCCCTGCCGCGCCAGTTCCAGTGCCGCGACAAAGCTGCTGGCGAGCGCCGATCGCGCCATCGGCCCATCCTGTCCGTCAGGCAGGAAGGATTCAAGCGTCGTCCAGTCAATCGCCGCACCGACCAGCGCCCCGACCCGCTGGATCGCTTCATCCAGCGTCATGACCGGCCGAACCGCGACCATATGGACGGCGGGCTGTGTGCGCGCGCGGACCTGCCCATAGGATTGGATCAGGTCGTAAAGGCTGGCGGCCCAATTCGCCTTGCGAACGAGGCGTAGTCCTTCGGGACGCGGGCGCATGAACACGTCGCGGCCAATACGGTCGCGCGCCATCAGCCGGGCGCCCGCCTCCCGCATTGCGTGCAGCCGCTGGAGCCGCAATTGCAGGCGGAGCGCCAGTTCTTCGGGGCTCGGATCGGGCTGGGCCTGCTTGGGCAACAGCAGCGAGGATTTGAGATAAGCGAGCCAGGCGGCCATCACCAGATAGTCCGCGGCCAGTTCCAGCTTCAGCTTCCGCGCGCCTTCGATATAGGCGAGATATTGTTCGACGAGCGCGAGAATGGAGATTTCGCGGAGATCGACCTTCTGACTGCGGGCAAGTGCGAGCAGCAGGTCGAGCGGCCCTTCCCAGCTTTCGAAGCTGACGGTGAGCATATCCGGACGCGGTGCGGGCGGCGGGGTGAAGAGGTCGTTCATAGCCGCAGCCCGGCCCCGATTATCGATGTGCTCCTGCGCAGGCAGGAGCCTAGCTGCGCCGCCTGATTTGGGCTCCTGCCTGCGCAGGAGCACGGCAGACGCATCATCACGCGGGCACCAGCGCGAGCAAGGTGTCACGGGTGGCGAGGAGTTGGTCAAGCGGGGGACTTTCCTTGACCAAGCTGGCGCCGGTCATGGCGTGATCGAGGCGAGCCTTCGATTGCGGGCTTATTTCTGGAAGGAGATTGGCGATCCCAACCATATCGTCCATCCGCCCCCAGCAATTGAGCGCAAGGTCGCATCCGGCCGCCACCACGCCGGCGGCGAGTTCGGGGATGCTGCCCTTCAGCGCCTTCATATCCAGATCGTCGGACATGAGCAGGCCGTCAAAGCCGATGCGTTTGCGGATGATCGTGTCGATGACCGAGGCGGAGAGGCTTGCCGGAAGATCCGGGTCCCAGGCCGTATAGACGACATGAGCGGTCATGCCGATAGGGGCGTCCTTCAGCGCCTGGAACGGGGCGAGGTCGGTCGTCAGCGCTTCTTCGTCCGCCGTCACAATCGGCAGTTCATGATGACTGTCCACCATGGCGCGGCCGTGGCCGGGCATATGCTTGACGATGCCTACCACGCCACCTTCGGCCAGTCCTTCGATTACCGCACGGCCAAGCGCTGCGACGCGCATGGGTTCAGCGCCAAGAGTGCGGTCGCCCATGATGTCGCTGGCGCCCTCCTGCCGGACATCGAGCAGGGGCAGTGCATCGACGGTGATACCCGCTTCGGCAAGAGTGACGGCAATAGCGCGCGCGTTGGTGCGCGCTGCGGCGATCGCGCTGGAGGGAGCAAGGTCGTACAGGCGGTCGAACACCGCACCGGGCGGGAAGCTGGGCCAGACGGGCGCCTGCATGCGGGCGACGCGCCCTCCTTCCTGATCGATCATGATGAGCAGGTCGTCGCGGCCATGCAGCGCGCGCAAATCATCGGTAATCGCGCGCAGTTGCGTGGGATCGACGATGTTGCGGCGGAAAAGAATATAGCCCGCTGGCTGCGCATCGGCAAAGAAGGCGCGTTCGTCAGCAGTGAGGGTTTCGCCGGAGAGGCCGAAGATTACCGGTTTCATGGATGACGATGGTAGCGGCGAAGGCGCGCGCTGTCGAAGGGGTTGTTTGGGGCGAAGATAAGCTATCCCCTCTCCCATTTAGGGGAGAGGGAGCCGGTTTGTTAGTTCACCACCAGGCAGCTCTCGCCCGCGACCTTTAGCCTGCCGCAGAGGGTATTTGCCTGAGCGCCCGCGGTGGCGCGGAGACGGTAGAGGGTGCTGCCGCCTACTTCGGTCGGTTCGACCGACATGGTCAGCGGCGCGAGATAGGCGAAGCGTTTCGACAGGCGCGTCCACGCATCGCGCGCGCCGGACTGGCTTCCATAGGCGCCAAGCTGGATCACTGCGCCGCCTTTCCTGGCGGGCTGGCTGGCGGCGGGGCGTACGTTGGTTTCGTCTGCAACGCGTGCCGTCACGCTTTGCGAGGGCTTGCCGGGCGAAGCCTGACGCAGCTTGGCGGGAGCGGTCGGCGTGACGGGCGCTTCGGGCACACGGCTGGGGTCGATGCGGCCGTCGCGGGCCACGCCTTCGCTGGCCGCGAAACTGGCGTCGCCTTCGCCTTCGAACTTCTTGGCGTCCGCCTCGTTGGCCGGGACCTTGTAATCACCCGCTGGCGCAGCAATCAGCTTGCCTTCACCGCCGTCGGCTGAGCGATTCTTGAGCAGCCAGACACCGGCCACCACGCCGCCGAGCAGGACGAGAGCGCAAAGGATGAAGCCGAGCAGGCGGACGGGGGAAAGCCCCTCCTCCTCTTCATCCTCGATACCGGGCTCGAGCCAAGGCAGACGCTCCTCGTCGTCGAGATCGAGCCGCCCCCTCGCAAAGTCGCCCATTTACCCTGCCTCCGCCTGGCTATTGCATTTCCGTCAACGCGGCCACGCCCATGAGGGCAAGGCCGTTACGGATGATCTGCCCGATTCCGCGGCTTAAGAAAAGGCGTGCGGATGTTGTCTCAAAATCATCCATCAGGATGACGCGAGCGCGCGGATTGTCGTTGCCCAAATTCCACCAGCTGTGGAATTCCGAAGCCAAGTCATTGAGATAAAACGCTATCCTGTGAGGTTCGCGGGCTGAAGCGGCGCCTTCCACCACCCGCGGAAACTGTGCCGCCAACTTAACAAGGTTAAGTTCTGCAGTCCCAAGGCGGGACAGATCCGGGGCAGGAAGTGCGATTCCAGCCTCTTCCGCCCGGCGCCCGAGCGATGAAATGCGGGCATGGGCGTATTGGACGTAGAAGACAGGATTGTCCTTCGACGCCTCCACCACCTTGGCAAAATCGAAGTCCATCTGGGCGTCGGCCTTGCGCGTCAGCATGGTGAAGCGGACGACATCCTTGCCGACTTCGCGCACCACATCGGCGAGTGTCACGAAATTGCCCGCGCGCTTGGACATTTTCACCGGCTCACCATCGCGGAGCAGGCGGACCATCTGGATGAGCTTGACGTCGAAGCGCGCCTTACCCTCCGTCAGCGCGGCAACAGCGGCCTGGATGCGCTTGACGGTTCCGGCATGGTCGGCGCCCCAGATGTCGATCAGCTGGTCGGCGGTCTGGGCCTTTTGAAAATGATAGGCCATGTCAGCGCCGAAATAGGTCCAGCTGCCGTTGGATTTCTTGATCGGGCGGTCCTGATCGTCGCCGAATTTGGTCGAGCGGAACAGCGGCAGTTCGACCGGCTCCCAATCTTCGGGCGTTTCACCCTTGGGCGCTTCGAGGACGCCGTCATAGACGAGGTCGTGATCGCGCAGCCACTGTTCGGCAGCCTCGGGTTTACCGGCGGCCTGAAGTTCAGCTTCGGAGGCGAAGATGTCGTGGTGGATGCCGAGCAGAGCGAGGTCGCTGCGGATCATCTCCATCATCGCGGCCACGGCCTTGGTGCGGAAGAGGACCAGCCAGTCGCTTTCCGGCGCGGCCACGAACTTGTCGCCATATTCGGCGGCGAGCGCCTGGCCGACGGGAACCAGATAGTCGCCCGGATAGAGCCCCTCCGGGATTTCGCCGACATTTTCGCCCAGCGCTTCGCGGTAACGGACATGGGCGGAGCGGGCGAGGACATCGACCTGCCCGCCTGCGTCGTTGATATAATATTCGCGAATGACCTTATGCCCGATATATTCGAGCAGGGTTGCGAGTGCATCGCCTACGACAGCGCCCCGGCAATGGCCCATATGCATGGGGCCGGTAGGGTTGGCGGAGACATATTCGATATTGACCGTGACGCCCTCGCCCGCGGTGGAGCGGCCATAATCCGCCGCCTCGGCATGAATGGCGGCGAGTTCAGCACGCCAGGTGGCGTCGGTGAGCTTCAGGTTGATGAAGCCGGGCCCGGCGATGGCGGCGCTTTCCACCTCTTCAAGCTTTTCGAGGCCGGCGACGATCTTTTCAGCCAAGGCGCGCGGGTTGGTGCCTGCAGGCTTGGCCAGGACCATGGCGGCGTTGGTCGCAAGGTCGCCATGGCTCGCGTCGCGGGGCGGCTCTACCGTGACAGGCTTGCGGTTGAGACCTGCGGGCAGCGTGCCGTCAGCCTCGAGCGCGTCAAGTACGGCGTTCAGATGAGCGGTGAAGCGTATGTAGAGGGACAAGGGGACGGACTTTCTTGCAAAGTCCGTTCGTCCTGAGCCTGTCGAAGGACGCGCGTGGGCTTCGACTTGTCTCAGCCCGAACGGAGAATGGGGCTGCGCTTAGCGGGTCGCGTTATATCGGAGCTGATCCTGGGTCAGATTGAACCCCACGAGCAGCTCGAAACTGGTTCGTTGAAGCGCCGCCCGGACATCGGGCTGGGCGAAGGGATCGATAGCCGCGTCGGCATCGCCCGCCTTGCGCTTCTGCGTGATCTTCGCCTGAATGTCCGCGGGCAGCGTCGCTGCGGCCTTATCGACATAGGATCCGGCCTTGGCGGTCGCGGTAGCGCGATACTGACCTGCGGGGAAGTCCAGCACGACCTGACCCACACGCTTCGCGACCACGGCGTTGCCGCCACGCACCACAGCGGAGAAGAAGGGTAGCGTCACCTGCCGTGCGGCGGTGGCGTCGCTGCGGCGGGCGTTCACAGTGAAAGTCGCCTCGCTATAGAATTGCGCGCCTTCCGAGCAGGTCGAACGCAGATTGCTGATGTTCGCGACCACATCGATCGCGCGCGCATCGGTGCTGCCCGCCGAATTGAAGAGGGTGATATCGCCCGTATAAGCCGGGATCGCCGCGACGGGACAGGCCGAGCGGACGGCGACAATGCCGCCTGTGGGATCGATTTCCCCCCGGCGCGAACAGCCTGCAAGGGCAAGGGCGAGCATTCCAGTCAGCGCAAGTCGAGAAAAGGTCACGAGGCAATCCCTTGGGAACAGGCTGGGGCTTCTTATCCGCACCCCGCCGCTCACGCAACCTAAAGGAACGCGCGTCCGTCCCTCACCCCTTCCTTCCGGCGCGACATTGGCCTAAGCGGCAGGCATGACCGTTCGTCCTCCCTTGAAGCTGCTGATCGCCGCGCCGCGCGGCTTTTGCGCCGGTGTCGATCGCGCCATCATCATCGTCGAGAAGGCGATCGAGAAATATGGCGCGCCCGTCTATGTCCGGCACGAAATCGTCCATAACAAATATGTGGTCGATAGCCTGAAGGCGAAGGGCGCGATTTTTGTCGAGGAACTGGATCAGGTGCCCGATGGCGTCCCGGTCGTCTTTTCCGCCCATGGCGTGCCCAAAGCGGTGCCGGCCAAGGCGGAGGAGCGCGGACTGGATTATCTCGACGCGACCTGTCCGCTTGTCAGCAAGGTTCACCGTCAGGCAGAGCGGCAGGTAGAGGCAGGACGCCACATCCTGTTCATCGGACATAAGGGCCATCCAGAGGTGATCGGCACCTTCGGCCAAGTCGATGCAGGTCATATGACGCTAATCGAAACGGTGGAAGATGCGGAGACTTTCACGCCCACCGATCCGGACAATCTCGCCTTTCTGACCCAGACGACACTGTCGGTCGATGACACCGCCGCGATCGTGGAGACATTACAGCGCCGTTTTCCTTCGATCCACGCGCCGAAGGGCGAGGATATCTGCTACGCGACCTCGAACCGGCAGAGCGCCGTCAAGGCGATCGCGGCCCATTGCGATGCCGTCTATGTGATCGGTGCGCCGAACAGCTCCAATTCGCTGCGCCTGGTCGAAGTCGCCGAGCGTGAAGGCACTTCCGCGCGCCTGATCCAGCGGGCCGACGAGATCGACTTCAGCTGGCTGGCGAATGTCCGCACATTGGGCCTGACGGCGGGTGCATCCGCTCCCGAAGTGCTGGTGCGCGAAGTGGTCGATCGGCTAGCGACACGCTTCGAAGTGACAGAGGACCAGGTGGAAACGGCGCGCGAAAGCATCGCCTTCAAACTGCCCCGCGGGCTGGAGGCTGCGTAAGGAATGGCGGTCTATACTCATGTTCCGGCCGAGGAGATCGACGCCTTCCTCAGCCGCTATGATGCGGGACGGCTCGTTTCGGCTAAGGGCATCGCCGAAGGGGTGGAAAACAGCAATTACCTGCTGGAAACCACCGGCGCTGACGGCAATGGGCACCGCTACATCCTGACGCTGTATGAGAAGCGGGTGAATGAGGCGGACCTGCCCTTCTTCATGGATCTGCTCGATCATTTGGGCGCGCGCGGCTGTCTGGTGCCCCGCTTCATCCCCGACCGGGAGGGCAAACGGCTTCAGCAGCTTGGCGGACGGCCTGCCTGCCTGATCGAATTTCTGACCGGCATATCTTTGACCGAGCCGACGGCGGCTCAAGCGCGGGCAGCCGGGGCTGCGTTGGGGCAGTTGCACCGCGCGGCTGAAGGCTTCACGAGCGAGCGGCGCAATGCGCTGGACCTTGCCGGATGGCATGACCTGGCGGCGAAGTGCGGGGAGCATTTCGACGAGATCACGCCGGGGTTGGGGAAGCGAGTCGCCGAGGAACTGGCTTTCCTTGATGCACATTGGCCGGCTGACTTGCCGCATTCGGTGATTCACGCAGACCTGTTTCCCGACAATGTGCTGATGCTGGGTGATGAGGTGACCGGGCTCATCGACTTTTATTTCAGCTGCACCGACATTCGCGCTTACGACCTTGCCGTGACGCACAGCGCCTGGTGCTTCAGCAACGACGGGGAAGAGTTTTTCTCGGAGCGTTCGGACGCGCTCCTGGCGGGTTATGAGGCAGCGCACGGCCTGTCCGACGCAGAACGGGCGGCCTTTCCGACGCTGTGCCGGGGCGCAGCGCTGCGGTTCCTGCTGACGCGCGCCTATGACTGGATCAACACGCCGCCCGATGCGCTGGTGACGCGTAAAGACCCCCTCGCCTATCTGCGGCGGTTGGATTTTTATGCAGGCGCCGGAGCGGAGCTGCTGGCCGCGTGAAGACCCATTTCCTGTTCCGTCCGGTTCGAGCACATCCCTTTCTCGGCCTCGCTCGACACGAGCCGAGGCGGGGATGACCGACCTTCCGCAAGTTGAAATCTTCACCGATGGCGCGTGCAAGGGCAATCCAGGCCCTGGCGGCTGGGGAGCGGTGCTGCGCTTTGGCGACAAGGAGAAGGAGATTTCCGGCGGCGAGGCGATGACCACCAATAACCGCATGGAGATGATGGCAGCAGTGGAAGCGCTGAACGCGTTGAAGCGCCCGTGCCAGGTGACGCTCTATACCGACAGCAAATATGTCATGGACGGCATCACCAAATGGGTATTCGGCTGGCAGAAAAATGGCTGGAAGACCGCCGACAGAAAGCCGGTAAAAAATGCTGAGATATGGCAGACGCTACTTGCAGCAGCCGCACGGCATCAAGTGACCTGGCAGTGGGTGAAAGGTCATGCAGGTCATCCCGAAAACGAACGTGCTGACCAACTCGCCTGTGCGGCGGCCGAAAGCTTCCGGTCGTAGGGAGCGTTTGGCGGCGCTCCCCTAGACCCGACCGGCTCAAGGATAGCGTTGCTGCCAGTCAGCCGGATAAGGCGGTTGCCACGGATTGCCAGCGACCCAGGTCGTACCGCGTGGCGCGAAGCCTTCCTCCACCGTCCCGGCACGCGCCATCGCATCCTTCAGCGCGGCGTCGCGGCATGAAGGCACGACCGCCGAGCCGCTGTCCGTTTCGCCTAGCTTATCGCACAGGAAACGGGCCGTGAGAGCCAAACGATGGCGAAGCTCATCCCTTCCAGCCTTGGTGCTCAGGTCGAGATCGGCATAGCTGACAGGTTGCGAGAGAGATCGTACGCTGTCGGGCGCTTTGCCGATGACGGTTATTTCCTCACTGTTCTGAGCAAAGCTTGTGCCGCTGCTAGCCATAAACAGCCCGGATAAAATCAGGGCTGAACCTGATAGTATCGACTTTCTCATGACGGCATCCTCCTATTCAAGGATTGGCCGCTTCTTTATTGTTGCACATCTAGGCGCTGGGCGGCCAACGAACTAACGTGAGGCGTGGCGGTTCGTTCCGCTTGCGACGCCGAGACGCGCCAGCCAAGCTTAGCGGAAGCGAGCTGGCGAATAGATCACAGGCTCTATCGCGGCGACAGCATCATGCCTTGCGTTCCCCGTCAGCAAACTCGCACCCAGCAGCGCCGCCGCTGGTGCGGTCTGGATGCCGAATCCGCCCTGCCCAGCGAACCAGAAGAAGCCGGGAGCAGCGGGATCGAAGCCGAAGACGGGCGCGCGATCGGCTGCGAAGCTGCGCAAGCCTGCCCATTTGCGCTCAACAGCTTCGATCGGCCAATCCACCACTTCCTGAAAACGGGCAATCGCCTCCGCGACCGCCAATTCTTCAGGCGCAGCATCGCAGGGGGCTGACGGTTCCTCGTCATGCGGGGTCAGCCACACACGCCCTGGCCCCTCCGGCTTGAAATAGAAGCGCGAAGACAGATCCATGATCAAGGGCAGATCAGCGGAGGGCATATCGGGCACGCGCAGCTGCACCACGTTGCGCAGCAGGGGCGTTATGCCGATGGGGGCTACGCCGCTGCGCTGCGCGACATCGTCGGCCCATGCACCGGCCGCATTCACCAGCACACCGCAGTCGATTGCGCCTCCACTGGTCTGGAGCCGCCATCCTGCGGAGCCGCCACTGGCGCTTGCAAGGGAGACGCCCAGCTGCAACGTCCCGCCCCTTGCGCGGAATTGGCGGAGGTAAGCCTGGTGCAGCGCCGCCACGTCGATATCGCATACGGCGGGCTCCAGTAGCCCGACAGTCCATTGCGGGCGCAGCCCCCGCACCAACCCAGCGGGTTCAACGGGGCGCAGTTCGACCCGGCCTGCGAACTCCTTCATCAACCGGTCGCGTGCGGGCTCGTCACCGGCACGCCCGATGTGCAAGGTGCCGCGAGGAGACAGAAAGGATCGCGGAGAAAAGTCAGGGTCCGGCGATCTGAGCAAGGGCCCCGACGCGCTCGTCAGCGGCTGAACCAAGCGGCCGCCATAGGTTTCTTCCCAAAAAGCGACGGACCGGCCGGTGGCGTGATAGCCAGCGCTATCCTCCCGCTCCAGGATCAGCACAGAGGCTTCGCCCACCAGTTCCGCGCCAAGGCTTGCGCCGGCAATGCCGCCGCCGATGATCACGATGTCGAAGTAGCTCATGACGGTGCTGCTTCATCCAGAAAATCATCGATCCGCCGCAGGGCATCAAGCCGGACTGGGTCCAGCTCACGCAATATCTCATGCGCCGCTTCCGCCCCATAAACATGCAGCCGCGCACCGGGAATGCGCGCGGCGATGCGGCGGATGGCGGGGGTGGAAACCAGCCGGTCAGCCTCGGTCGCCAAGACCAGCAACGGAACGGCGATCCGCTCCAAGCCGCCGCCATGCTCCAATTCGCGCGTCGATTGCAGCGCCTGCGCCACCCAGCGCCAGCTTGGCGCACCTAAGGCCACATCCCTGCTATGATCGCGCCACCAGAGTTCGTCGGCATAGCGTTCCGGATCATGCGTCAGCCGCTTCTGACGCATTGCCCGCTGACGGCCGGAGTCCTCCTTTTGCGTCCACGCCTGGCGGCTTTCCAGGCCGAGGGCGCACATGGAGCGCGCTATAGCGACCGCCAGCCAGCGTGGCAGGGGAGAGGTGTGGACGTCCATCATCGGCGCGATGGCGACGGCGGCGTGGGGCGGCGGCATCCCTTCGGCGAGTGCGCGCAGCAGTAAGTGCCCGCCCATGCTGTGTGCGACGATCACGCAAGGCCCGGGTCCATGGCTGCGCCAGTCGGACACGAACGCGTTCAGGTCCGCGATCCATTGCGCGAAGTCATCAATGTGGCCGCAAAGCGGATCGCCGGTCAGCCTGCCCGATCCCCCCTGCCCCCGCCAGTCGAAGGCGGTGACGGCCCAGCCGCGGCCCGCCCAATGATCGATGACCTCCAGATATTTCTCGATCATGTCGCCGCGACCGCCCAGCATGAGCAATCGGCCGCGCTCTCCGTCGCCCAAATGGTAGCGGCGCAGGGGCCAGCCGTTAGGCGCGGACCAGTAGTCCAGCCGCCCGTTCATCGGCCAGGCGCGGCGGTCAAAGGCCGGGAGAACGGAGACGGGCGAATCCATGGGGCGCATGGTTACGGTTTGGTAAGCCATCGGGTCTAGGGTTTAGATCCATGATGGGGGAATATTTCAGACTGGCGCTGCTGTGCGCCCTTGGCCTGCTGCTGATCACCGCATCCGTGACGGATTTGCGATCGCGCATCATCTCCAACCGGCTGAACCTTGCCATCGCTGCGCTCGCGCCGCTCTGGTGGATGGCCAGCGGCTTGCCGGTGTGGCCGGGCATGGTGCTGCAGGTGGGCGTCGCGCTGGCGGTGTTCGCGCTGTTTGCCACGCTCTTCGCCATGGGCTGCATGGGCGGCGGCGACGTGAAGCTGTTGGGCGCACTGGCGCTGTGGTTCCCCTGGGCCGCCATGCTGTCGATGTTGATGGTGATGGCGCTCATCGGCGGCGTGGTGACCATCGTCACAGTGGTGCACCACCGCATGACCAGAACGCTGGGCCAACCCCAGATTCCTTACGGTATCGCAATATCCGTCGCCGCGCTGTGGTTGATTGGCGAACGATATCTTAACCATTTTGCGTAAAATTCGGGGCTCGGGCGCAACTCGCCTGATTGAGGGAGACGAATTTCATCATGGACGGCAAGAAAATCGTGCTGCTGGCGGGAGCGCTAATCATAGCGATCACAACAGCCCTTCTCGCGCGCAACATGCTGAGTTCGTCAGGCGCGCCGCAAGCCAGTGCCTCATCCATGCCCGTGGAAGCAGACCAGCCCCATGTTCTGGTCGCGACCAAGGCGCTGCCTGTTGGCACCATCCTGGACGCGGAAAGCTTCCGCTTTCAGCCCTGGCCCAAGGATCTGGTCGAGCAGGCCTATTATATTCAGGGCCAGGCCGATCCCGCCAAGCTGGTGGGAAGCGTTGTGCGTACCGCCATTTCGGCCGGTCAGCCCATGACGGTCGGTTCGGTCATCAAGCCGGGTGAGCGCGGTTTCCTCGCCGCAGCTCTCGGGCCGGGCATGCGCGCCGTCACCGTGCCGGTATCGGCGCAGAATTCGGTCGCGGGCTTCGTCTTTCCCGGCGATCGCGTCGATCTTATGCTGACGCAGAGCGTTTCGGGCGGCGGTGACGGTGAACCGCTCAAAGTTTCCGAGACCATCCTGCGCAACCTGCGCGTCCTCGCCACCGATCAGCGCATGGACGCGCTGGGCGCGGACGGAAAGCCAGTCGTGCAGACCTATTCCAACGTGACCATCGAAGTGACGCCCAAGATCGCGGAGAAGATTGCGGTGGCGCAGACCATCGGATCGCTGTCGCTGACGCTGCGATCGATCGCTGACAACACCTCCGACCTCGATGCCGCCATCGCGGGTTCCGATGTCGATATGGCGGATGCGACCAATCCGAACGCGGAAAAGAAGATCATCGCCAAGCTCGCCGCTCGCCCGATCGACAAGGGCAGCACCTATTCCACCGGCGCCGACGTGTCTCGCTACCAGCGCAGCTCCGTCCCCGCCAAGCCGCTGCAGACCGCCTCTGCCGCCGCCGTACCCGCTGGGGGCGCTCCGGCAGCGATCGGCGTGGGCAGCGGACCCGTGATCCGCGTCGCGCGCGGCACCAATGTGACCGTCGTTCCGGTCGGGGGGAAATAAGATGAAGCGTCTCAACCTTCAGGCGGGTAAGGCGGTAGTCAAACCGCTGATCGGCCCCGCCATCGCACTGGGCCTGGCGGCCGCCATGGCGGCCGCGCCGACGACCGCCCTCAATGCAGCGCCCGCGTCCATGCAGGACAATGCGATCCTGATGTCGGTCGGCGGCAGCAAGGTCATCAACCTCAACGCCAAGATGTCGGACGTCGTGATCGGCGACCCCAATGTGGTCGATGTTCATGTCCGCGCCCAGAACCAGCTTTACCTGATCGCCAAGGCGGCGGGCGAAACGACCGTCTTCGTCACCGCGACCAACGGCAAGGTGCTGTTTTCCGGCACAGTGCGGGTCGGCAACAACCTGACCAGCATCGACGACATGCTGAAGCTGGCGATGCCGGGGGCTGACATCGCGGTCAACAAGATGAACGGCATGGTCCTGCTGACCGGCACCGTCGCGGCTCCCGAGGATGCCGCAGAAGCGGAGCGGCTGACCCAGGCGTTCGTCGGCAAGGAGGTGACGGTGGTCAGCCGCCTGCGCACCGCCACGCCGCTGCAGGTCAACCTGCAGGTGAAGATCGCGGAAGTGAGCCGCGACCTCGGTCATCAGATCGGGGTGAATATTTCGGCGCTTGCGAACGGCCCCGGCCGCGTGATCGACAGCATCGGCCGCGCCGATCGCAACTTCGTAACGCGTTCCACCAGCGCGACAGGTACGACATACACTTTCAACCAGCCGAGCGACGGCAGCACTTCACTGGGCTTCGTTGCTAACCTGCTGGGCATGGACGTTGCAGGCGCGCTGGACCTTGCCGAATCGAGCGGCCTTGCGACAGCCCTTGCGCAGCCCAATCTAACCGCGCTGTCGGGCGAAACGGCGAGCTTCCTGGCGGGTGGCGAATATCCCTACACCGTTAGCAACGGCACGCAGGGCAACAGCATCGAGTTCAAGCAATATGGCGTGCAGCTTGCCTTCACGCCGACCGTGCTGGCCGATGGCCGCATCTCGCTTCGCGTGCGTCCGACTGTATCGAGCCTGGACTTTTCGGTGAACACGACCGTCCCCGCGCTCAAGAGCCGCACGGCTGAGACTACGGTCGAACTGGGTTCGGGTCAGGCCTTCATGATCGCGGGCCTGCTCAACAACGACACCGCAAATTCGATCAGCAAGACACCGGGCTTCGGCGAGATTCCGATCCTGGGCAGCTTGTTCAAGTCGCGTCGCTTCCAGCGGCATGAAACCGAACTGGTCATTCTGGTCACCCCCTATCTGGTGAAGCCGATGAACGCTTCGGAGGCTCGCCTGCCCACAGACGGCTTCCGGAACGCCAATGTGGGCCAAGGCCTGCTGTTGCAGCAGGGTAATGACGGGGTGAGCGGCGCCCGTGCGCCGATGCCGCGCCGCGAGCCCACTGGCCCTGCCCCCACCCCCGGCCCGCAAGCGTCCGCACCACTCCCGCCGCTCGCGTCCCGTGATGAGGGCAAGCGTTCGGCCAAGGCCGCCGCGCCCGGCTTCAGCTTCTGATCGGAAGGACGACAATCATGACTTCCATATCCGCAAAGAATATCGTCCGCGTCGGCCTGGTCGCCTTGCTGGCGCTGCCGCTGGCAGCTGAGGCCAAGCCCAACCGCAGCGTGGATTCGGTCCACCAGCCGGTGGTCAGTCACACAGCCTTCATTTATGATGTGCAAGCGGGTTCAGATGGCGGCTTGCCGGCCGCCGAAGCTCGCCGCCTGGACGATTGGTTCGCATCCATCGGCCTTGGCTATGGTGATCAGGTAGCTATCGTAGCCGATGGCTATTCCAACCCAACCCTGAACGAAGGCATCGCCGATGTCGTCGCCCGCCACGGCATGCTGGTGGGCGAGGACAGTTCGGCCGCCGCAGGCGCGGCTCCCGCTGGCAGCGTCCGTCTGGTCGTGCGCCGCGCCACTGCGAGCGTTCCCGGCTGCCCTGACTGGTCTAACAAGTCCGAAACCGGTCTTAGCCTGGGCAGCGGGTCCAATTTCGGCTGCGGCGTCAATGGCAGCTTGGCCGCCATGGTCGCCAATCCCAATGACTTGGTCCGTGGCCAGACCAACGAAAGCGATCTGCGCACCGCAACATCGAACCGGGCGATTTCGACCTATCGCGAAAAGGCGCCGACCGGATCGGGAGATCTCAAATCGCTGTCGGGAGGCCGCTGATCATGAACGCACCCTGGAAACCTGCCATGTCTGGACAGCGCGATCCGTTCCACGCCTTTGTTTGCGACGACCATAGCCACGACATGCTGGCGATGGTTGCGGCCGAAATGGGCTGGGCCCCTGAAAAGGTGAACAAGGGCGGCATGCGCAACGCCGTACAGAGCCTGTCGGTCAGCGCATCACCGCAGATCCTGTTCATCGACATGTCGGAAAGCGGCGATCCGTTGAACGATATCAACAGCCTGGCGGAAGTCTGCGAACCAGGTACGGTGGTGATCGCGGCGGGGCAGGTCAATGACGTGCGCCTATATCGCGATCTGCTCGCGAGCGGCATTCAGGACTATTTGCTAAAGCCCTTTGGCGCCGATCAGTTGCGCGACGCTCTGGCACAGGCGCAGGCGGTGTTTTTCGCGCCGCGCGACGCTGCTCCTGAACGTCCGCACATGACTGCGGCAGTCATCGGCACGCGCGGTGGCGTGGGCGCATCCAGCATTGCGACGTCGCTGGGCTGGCTGCTGTCGGAAAAGCAGAAGCGGCCTACCGCCCTGCTCGACCTGGACGTTCATTTCGGCACCAACGCGCTGGCGATGGACCTTGAACCCGGCCGCGGGCTTACCGACGCGATCGATAATCCCAGCCGCATCGACGGCCTCTTCATCGAACGCGCCATGGTGCGTGCGAGCGACACGCTGGCCATCTTGTCGGCCGAAGCGCCGATCAGCCAGCCGATGCTGACGGATGGCGGCGCTTTCTATCAGTTGCTGGAGGAATTCCGCGCCGCGTTCGAGTGCAGCGTGATCGACCTGCCGCGCCATATGCTGATCCAGCATCCGCACCTGATGAGCGACGTCAATGTGGCGGTTGTCGTCACCGAACTGACGCTGGCGGCTGCGCGCGATTCGATCCGCATTCTTTCCTGGCTGAAGAGCAATGCGCCACAATCGCGCGTGTTGGTGGTCGCCAACCGCGTGCATGCGGGCGTCCCGGAAATCAGCCGCAAGGACTTCGAAACTTCTATCGAGCGCAAGGTCGATATCCTTATCCCGTTCGACCTGCGCATCGCGGCTCAGTCGGCCAAGCTCGGCAAGACGCTGGCGGAGACGGCCAAGGGCAGCAAGGTCGGGACGGCCTGCGCATCCTTGCTCGATGCGGTGGTTGGCGCAGCCGACGAGCGTGACGCCGACGGCGAAGGCAAAGCGGCGAAGAAAAAGAAGGGCGACTCCCTGCTGGGCAAGATCGGCGATCTCAAGAGCCTGATCCCCGCCCGCAAGGACAAGGCGACAGCGTAAGTTCAAAAGCATGTCGCGCCGCCAGGGGGCGGCGAGACGGCTTTACGGGAATGGGCGAACAGATGGACGGAAATTTCATCCTGCTACTAGTGCTGCTGACCTCCCTGATAGGGCTGGTCGCATTTGCGTTCGCCGGGCCTTCCGCCGACAAGGCCAGCAAACGGCGGGTCGCCCTGATCCGGGAACGTCACAGCGGCTCGACCGATGCGCTGATGGAAGCGCGGATGCGCAAGGCCATCTCTAACCGGCAGCCCGGCACCGAGATGAAGATGCTTGTGTCGCTGGTCCCCAATCCGGAAAATCTCGCCAAGCGCATTCGCATGACCGGCAAGAAGTGGACGGTCAGCCAATATATGACGGCATGCGCGGTCGTGTTCCTCACACTGTGCGCATTTCTGTTCATACGCGGCTTTCCTCCACTGCTGGCTATCATGGTCAGCCTGGCGGCGGGTCTTGCCCTGCCCCATTTGTGGGTCGGGCGCCTGATCAAAAAGCGCGTGCTTCAGTTCACCGCCAAATTTCCAGACGCTCTGGAGCTGCTGACGCGCGGCCTGCGCTCGGGCTTGCCGATCACCGAAACGCTGGGCGTCGTAGCGGGCGAAGTGCCGGGCCCTGTCGGTGAAGAGTTCAAGCTGATCACCGAACGGATCAAGATCGGCAAGACGATGGATCAGGCGCTGCAGGAAACGGCAGACCGGCTCGGCACGCCGGAATTCCAGTTTTTCGTCATCAGCTTGGCGATCCAGCGGGAAACCGGCGGCAACTTGGCCGAAACCCTGTCGAACCTCGCCACGGTGCTGCGCCAGCGCGCTCAGATGAAGCTGAAGATCAGGGCCATGTCCTCCGAATCCAAGGCGTCGGCCTATATTATCGGGGCGCTGCCATTCCTGGTTTTCGGCATGATCTGCTACATCAACTTCCAATATATGGCCCCGTTCTTCACGGCTGACCCGGCTGGCCTGTTCGGGATGTCGACGATGCAGGTGATCGGCATTGGCGGCATGTGCTGGATGGCCATCGGTGTCTTCATCATGGCGCAGATGATCAACTTCGAGATCTGACGGGAAAGAGACAGACATGGAAACCGCTCCCGTCGCCGGAACGCTCTTCGGCCTTTCCGCTACCGACTTCGGCACCTTGCTGGCCGCCGTCGCGACCCTGGCGATGCTGTTCGTTCTCTATTCGGTCATGACCGTGCGAGATCCCATGGCCAAGCGCGTAAAGGCTCTGAACGAGCGCCGTGAGCAATTGAAGGCGGGTATCACCGCCTCCACCGCCCGCCGCCGCGCGAAGCTGGTCAAGAAAAATCAGGCGACGGACCAGATGCGGTCGTTCCTCTCGAGCCTGAAGGTGCTGCAGGACGATCAGCTCAAGGACGCGCAGATCAAGCTGGCGCAGGCGGGCATCCGGTCGAAGGATTGGGCGGTCGCCGTGATCTTCGGTCGCATGGTGTTGCCGATCGTGATCGGCGGCACGGCGGCGCTGCTGCTGTATGGCGTTGGCATGTTCCCGGACTGGGGCGGCGCCAAGCGCTTCATGGCGTTCGCTGGCGCGTTGCTGCTATCCTACAAAGCGCCGGACATCTTCATCGACAACCAGATTCAGAAGCGCTCCGCGGCGATCCGCAAGGGGTTGCCGGACGCGCTCGACCTGCTCGTCATCTGCGCCGAAGCAGGCTTGACAGTCGATGCGGCCTTCGCTCGCGTAGCGAAGGAATTAGGCAAGGCTTATCCCGAGTTGGGCGACGAATTCCAGCTGACCGCGATCGAACTCAGCTTCCTGACCGAACGGCGCATGGCCTTTGAAAATCTGGCGACGCGCGTGAAGCTGGACGCAATCAAGGGCGTGGTTACGACCATGATCCAGACAGAGAAATACGGCACGCCGCTCGCCTCGGCGCTGCGCGTGCTGTCGGCTGAATTCCGCCACGAACGCATGATGCGTGCCGAGGAAAAGGCCGCGCGCCTGCCCGCAATCATGACGGTGCCGCTGATCCTGTTCATTCTGCCGACGCTGTTCGTCGTGATCCTGGGTCCGGCGGCCTGCTCGATCAGTACGGCGTTCTGACGAATTTAGAGGGGAGAAGGGGGCGTCGAAAGGCGACCCCCTTTTTGTTGGTTCAGGGCAGAGCTTAGTCGCCGAGGATCACATCCACACCGGCCCGCGCATGGATGGCCGTGCCGTCGTAGATCGGCAACACATTGGCCTTCACATCGACGATCATCTCCAGCTCCGTACAGGCGAGGATCGCCGCCTGGACATTTTCCTTCGCGATGTCGGTCAGTTCGGACCGCATATAGCGTTCAGAGTCGCGGCTGACCTTGCCGATCGTCAACTCCTCATAGACGATGCGGTCGATACGCTCGGCCAGTTCCAGATCAGGGGGCAGCAACGAAATACCGTGGCCCACTAGCCGCTGGCGGTAGAATTTCTCGGTCATGACATTGCGGGTGCCAATCAACGCCGCCTTGTGCACGCCGTCTGCCTTCATCTTGCGGCCAACGGCGTCGGCAATGTTGATGATCGGCGTGTCCACGCCCGCCTGAACCTCGTCATAGACGCGGTGCATGCTGTTAGCGCAAATCAGCAGGGCCTTGGCTCCAGCCTGTTCGAGCCGCCGGGCTGACGCGATCAGCACTTGCGCCGCATAGGCCCATTCCTCATCCGTAGTGGAGCGGCCGATATCGGCGAAGTCCAGACTTTCGATCAGCAGCGGCGCGCTATGCTGGCCGCCCTTCGCGCGGTAAACCGCCTGATTGATGATCTGATAATAACGCGCCGTCGATGTCCAGCTGAGACCGCCGATCAGACCGAGCTTTTGCATGTAGCGCCTTATCCTAATTGCCCCGGCAGGAATCTCCTGCATCTTTCCGGTCAAGCGTTACGGACGGCGCCCCGCATCGGCAAGCCCCTTCCAGTGTGCTCTACCACATATGCGCAGCGCGCTGCCCATACCCGCCGCTCCGGCGAGCCCGCCCGCAACTACCATACCGACATTCTGCAGCAGGAAGGCCAAGGCCGCCGCCGACCAACCCGCCATCGCGATCGTCAGCGCAAGCAGCGCCGGACCGGCTATGCTGCGCCGGATTCCGGCAGCTATGGAAAAGGAAGATGCGGCTCCGCCCGCCAGCATGGTCAGCACCAGCAGCAGCGCTTGCTGAGTCTCGACCTTATCGCTGCCCTCGGCGATCAGTCCAAAGGCATAGGGGTTCAACCAGATGGCGGCGGCCGCGCATAAGGCAGCGCACCCGCTCAGCCCGACGAGCGACGTCAGGAGCGAGATCAGCCGAGGACCAGGCCATTCACGCGCTAACAGCAGACCTACTGCGGCGCCAATGACCAGCGCGCCGATGATTTCGGGCGTGTTGATGACGTCGATGCCATAGGCCGCTGCGGCGCACAGCAGAAGAACCCCTGCCGCTGCGGCATGAAGCTGCGCCCGTGCTGATAGGCCGCCAACCCGCCATATCGCCAGGACGAACAGCAGTGCGGCTAATACCCAGGCGAGCGTAATTGTATCGATGGCGACGATCATCGCCGAGACGCAGTCCGCTTAACCAATTCCGAGCGGCGCACGGCGATAAAGCTTCCGCAGAAAGAGGCGCTCGCGAGGAGGACAGCCGCCAGACCGAGATAGCGCGCAGCGGCACTGCCGGTTTCGGCCGCGACGATCAGCGCGCCAGCGACGCCGGCGGACGATAGCAAGATAAGCCGGCCGAGAAGGCTTGGTACATTATCAAGCGGTACGCGCCATACCGCAATTGCGCCAACTATACAGGCGAGGAGAAAGGAAAAGAAGAGAAGTGCGCTCATTCCGGTTCCTGAGTTCCTCTTCCTCTTGCAGGAACTGGGCAGAAGGAATGGAGAAGGCGTACGATCCTATTCCCCCTCCTGCCCCCTCCCCGCCGTGTGCGGCAGGGAGGGTCAGACAGCCACTACAGCAACCGTTCGCTAACGACCTTGCCGCCCTGCGTCACGCGGATGGCGTTGCCGATTTCCTCGTCCAGCACCGGCGCATTCTGTTCCTTGTTCCAGAAGGCCGAGAGGAAATTGTAGAGGTTACGGGCGAACAGGGCTGACGAGTCTGCAGCGAGGCGCGAGGGCACATTCTTGTGACCCACGATCTTCACACCATGGCGTTCGACCACCTGGCCCAGCACCGCGCCCTCAACATTGCCGCCCTGCTCGACCGCCAGATCGACGATCACGCTGCCCGGCCGCATCGTCGCGATCTGCGCATCGGTGATGAGGCGGGGCGCGGGCTTGCCCGGGATCAGCGCTGTGGTGATGACGATATCCTGCTTGGCAATGTGGCTGGATACCAGTTCGGCCTGAGCCTTCTGATATTCGTCCGACATCTCGGTGGCATAGCCGCCCTTGCCTTCGCCTTCGATGCCAGCGACGCTCTCGACGAACACCGCCTTGGCGCCAAGGCTCTCGATCTGCTCCTTGGTCGCGGAGCGGACGTCGGTCGCCGACACCTGCGCACCCAGACGCTTGGCAGTTGCGATCGCCTGAAGCCCTGCGACGCCCACGCCCATGATAAATGCCTTGGCCGGCGAGACAGTGCCTGCCGCGGTCATCATCATCGGGAAGGCCCGGCCATATTCATAAGCCGCGTCCAGCACAGCCTTGTAACCGGCAAGGTTCGACTGCGAGGAAAGAATGTCCATCGACTGCGCGCGCGTGATGCGCGGCATGAATTCCATGGCCAGCGCTTCATAGCCCGCAGCTGCATAGGCATCGACGCGCGCCCGCTCGACAAAGGGGTTCAGCCCCGCGACGATCCACGCACCGGGCTTGGCGCCGCCGATGCTGGCCACTTCAGGACCCTGCACACCCAATATGATGTCTGCGTCAGCGACCGTTGCCGCCCGATCGGCGACCGTCGCGCCCATCGCGGCATAGTCGGCATCGGCGATGGCGGCGGAGAAACCCGCGCCAGCTTCCACAGCGACATCGGCGCCAAGCGCCTTGAACTTCTTGACTGTTTCCGGCGTACCGGCAACGCGGCGCTCGCCCTCGGCAAGCTCCTTGATGATTGCAATCTTCATCGACATCCCCCTCGCGGCGCTGATCTTAGCTCGAGATCAGGACGACGACGATCGCGGCGAGCAGCGCGCAAGCGATGGTTCCCCACTTTACGAGGGACACGAACCCCACATAGGTCTGGGTCGCGCTCTCGATATTTCCTTCTGACGCCATGTCCAATCCCTTGTCAGCCTGTTTTAAGCGGGCCCCTCTTATCGACAAGCCCCTCCCCCCTCAACCTCGAAACAGAGGAAGAAAAACTTTCCGGTTAAGGGCGCCTTTACCCCCATGCGTTAGGCTACGCCCATAGTTCAAGAAGAGGGGTAAGATGGCGCGCGACGGCGTTCCCATGCTGATGCTGATCGACGAGGAGCCCGCCCAGCGCAGGCTCGTATCCGCGCTTGCAGCCCGCGCCGGATGGCGCACGATCTTTGCCAATGACGGCGATATGGCGATCGCCATGCTCGGCACGCAGGATGGCATGCGGCTCGACGCGGTGCTGCTCGACCAGTGGAGCCCCGGCTATGACGCGGCTGGATTGATCCGCGAGTTGCGCAGCCGCCGCCCGGCGCTACCGATCCTGATCCTCACCGCGCACAACAGCGTTGCGATCGCTGTAGAGGCGATGCGAGCAGGCGCCACCGATTATCTGGCGAAGCCGGTCGCCCCCGAGCGGCTGCTCGCGGCGCTCAACGCCACCGTTTCACACGAACATGGCAAGGGTGAGTTGCGGCCGCTGACGGAAAAGATTTCCGCCGCCCTCTCCTTTGAAGATGTCGTTGGCGCAGCGCCCCAGTTCCGCGCAGCACTGGCGATCGCGGCGAAGGCTGCGCGGGCGCGTGTCCCCGTGCTGATCGAAGGGGAAAGCGGCGTCGGCAAGGATGTGATCGCCCGCGCCATTCACGCCGCGTCGCCCCGCCATAAGCAGTCGATGGTTACGGTGAACTGCGGAGCGATTCCCGCTAACCTCGTCGAGTCGGACCTGTTTGGCCATGAGCGCGGCGCTTTCACCGGCGCGTTCGAACGGCAGGTTGGCAAGTTCATATCTGCCGACATGGGCACCATTTTCCTGGATGAAGTCAGCGAAATGCCGCTCGAAGCACAGGTGAAGCTGCTGCGCGTGCTGCAGGATGGCGAGGTGCAACCGATCGGCGCGCGGCGACCGATCCATGTCGATGTGCGGGTTATCGCTGCCACTAACAAGCGCTTGGTCGATGAGATTGAGGCGGGGCGTTTTCGGGAAGACCTTTATTATCGCCTGAACGTCGTGCAGTTGACGGTCCCGCCCCTTCGGGAGCGGATCGGGGACGTGCCGGCGCTCTGCCGTCATCTGCTGGCGCGGATCGCGGTCCAACCGGGGCTGCGAAGCCTCGGTCTTACCGACGACGCGCTTGCGCTGCTGATGCAGCATGATTGGCCGGGCAATGTGCGCCAGCTGCAGAACGCGCTCTTCCGCGCCGCCGTTTTGTGTGAAGGCGACGCGCTTACGCCGCAGGATTTTCCGCAGATTGCGGCGCACATCCGCTCTCGCGTCGAGGGTGAACCACTGCACCCGCGCCTGCGCGCCGTGCCTCAGACACATCGGGAAGCAGCCGGGATCACCCTGTTCGAAGGTGACGGCCATGTGCGGCAACTGGCGGAGATCGAAGCAGACGTCATCCGCCTCGCCATCGGCCATTATCGCGGCCGCATGACCGAAGTAGCCCGCAGGCTAGGGATCGGCCGTTCAACGCTCTACCGCAAGCTCGCCGAATTGGGCATCGACAGCGCCGCCTGAAGCACGCTTGGGCTGCTCAGGGCTCATCCTGCCGCGCCGTATATCGTTGCGACGTTGAAATGTCGGGCGGCCTATGCTTTGGGAAGGGCATGAAAAGCTCCAGCGTCGCAGCCTGCCTTCCCATTCTTCTTCTGGTCGCCTGCGGGCGCGCCGAACCGGTCGAGGACCTGCCGAGTCAGGAAGAATTGGCTGCCGCGGCGAATGCCGCTGCCGCCAAGGCGGTCGCCGCCGAAAAGGCCGAGACTAGCGCGACGCGCAATTATGTGAATATCGAGCGGGGCTTTTCCATCACGTTCCCCGAAGGCTGGGAAAAGGATGCGTCAGCGAGCAACGCGAATGGGGTCGTTTATCAGGACCCCGGTGCGGGCGCCGACGTACGTATTTTCTGGCAGCGCAATGATGAGAAACAGACCCTGCAGCAGGTCGTCTCGGCCATGAGCAGCGGTTCGGAAGGCGTGGATGGCGACTTTGTCGGAGACAACGAATATCGCGGGACGGCGAATGACGGCGAAGGCAATAACGTCGCCGTTCGCCTGCTACGCCAGCCTGACGGTTCGATCGTGACCGCGACGTTCGTCTATCCAGAGATGCTGAGCGAGCAATATCAGGCGATCGCAGAGAAGGTGCTCGACAGCCTGCGGATCTTCGGGCGGAAGGCGGAAACGGCGGAGGGTGGTACTGCGCCAGAAGCCGCGAGCAACGCATCGGCCGGCTCGGAATAAGCCTCGCGGTTTAGCCGGCATGCTCCCGGCAACTGCTCCCTGCAGCTAAACCGCGCTTAAACCCGCGTCTGCCAAGCCGCGCCAGAGGTGGAGCGCCTGGACGCTCTCCTTCACATCATGCACGCGCACCATCTGCGCGCCCAGTTCCACCGCGCGGAAGGCGAGAGCGACCGACCCACCCAGCCGGTCGGGTGCAGGCGCTTCGTTGGACAGCGCTCCGATCAGCCGCTTGCGACTCCCCGCAAAGAGGAGTGGCAGGCCAAGCGCCTGAAAGGTCGCCAGCCCGTTCACCAGCGCCAGATTGTCGGCCAGCGATTTTCCAAAGCCCAAGCCCGGATCGATCATGATCCGGTCCCGGCTGATACCCGCCGCGATGCAGGCGTTGATCCGCGCTTCAAGCATATCGAAAACGTCGGCGACCACATCGCCATAGCCGTTCAGATTGTCGTGCGGGTCGTCACCTGCAGACGGAGCATGCATCAGGATGACAGGGCATGCCGATGCAGCGGCGACTTCCATTGCCCGGGGATCATGAGCCAGCGCGCTGACATCATTGATGACCCTGGCGCCGGCGGCTAGCGCCGCCTCCATCACGGCCGCCTTGCGCGTGTCAATTGATACCGGCACGCCAGCCGCCGCAAGCCGTTCGATCACGGGGACCACGCGAGCAATCTCATCACCCTCCCATAGCCTGGGAGCCTTGGGCCGTGTCGATTCGCCGCCCACGTCGATCAGTGCCGCGCCCGCCGCCGCCATGGCAAAGCCCGCGTCTGCGGCTGCACCAGGATCGTCCATATGCTTACCACCGTCGGAAAAGCTGTCGGGCGTTACATTGAGGATCGCCATCACCTGCGGCGCATCGAACCGGATGGTGCGGTCGCCGAGCGCAAGCGGCGGGCGCGTCGCAGAGATATTGGCGGCGAGTTGCTTTGCCCGCTCCACCAGCGGCTTGGGCAGGCCAGCGAGCGCATCGACGAATCCGGCCACCGGCAGGGTCGTCCGGGCCAGCCGCTCCCGTCCGCTGAGCAGTATCAGTTCATAACCCTGGAACCAGACAAGCCCATTGCTCATCCGCGCCGCCGATCCCTCGGCCAAGCCGATGGGAGATGGCACGAACCATGTCGGTTTTAGATAGAGCCGGGCGTCAGCGGGTATATGGGAGGCGATCATTCCTGATTCCGTTCACCTGAACTCGTCGAGGGATGCTCCCTCTTTAAGAAAGAGGGAGATTGCGACAAGCCCCGCCAGAATTGAATGGCCTTCGCAGATCAAGGCTCGTTCGCGAGCAGATAGGTCTGCCGCAGAGCGTCGATCGGCTTCAGCCCGCCTTCGGCCTCATAATGCCAGAAGGTCCAGCCGTTGCAACTCGGCGCATTCTGTAGCGTCGCTCCCATTTTGTGGATCGAACCGCTGTCACTGCCGACGCTCAGGGACCCGTCCGCGCGCACGACCGCCTCCCAGCGCCGGCGAGAGTCTGTCAGCATCACACCCGGCTGGAGATAGCCGGTTTCGACGAGCGTGCCGAAGGCGACCTTCGGCTGAGCCTTGGCGCTCTGCATGATGGTCAGCGCGGATTCGTCGAGGGGCAGCGCAGCCTCGATCCGCTCCATCGCTACCTCGATATAGCTGTCTTCCCGTTCGATGCCGATCCATTTGCGGCCGAGACGCTTGGCCACCGCGCCGGTCGTGCCAGTGCCGAAGAAGGGATCGAGCACCACATCGCCCGGCTTGGTGCAGGCGAGGAGGACGCGATAGAGCAGCGCCTCGGGCTTTTGAGTCGGATGCGCCTTGGTGCCGTTCCGCTTTAGCCGCTCCTGACCGCCGCAGATCGGCAGCACCCAGTCCGAGCGCATCTGCAACTCGTCGTTGAGCGTCTTCATCGCCTTATAGTTGAAAGTGTATTTCGCGTCCTCACCCTGGCTGGCCCAGATCAGCGTCTCATGCGCGTTGGTGAAGCGAGTGCCCTTGAAATTGGGCATCGGGTTGGACTTGCGCCAGATGATGTCGTTGAGGATCCAGAACCCCTCATCCTGCAAGGCGGTGCCGACGCGGAAGATGTTGTGATAGCTGCCGATCACCCAGATGGTGCCATTGGGCTTCAGGATGCGACGAGCCTGCGCCAACCACGCCTTGGTAAAACGGTCATAGCTGCCCAGCGTGTCGAACTTGTCCCAATCATTATCGACCGCATCGACGCGGCCGCCTTCGGGCCGAAAAAGGTCGCCGCCCAGCTGCAAGTTATAGGGGGGATCGGCAAAGATCATGTCGATGCAGGCGTCGGGCAACTTCGCCATTTCCGCGATACAATCGCCGCGCAACAGGCGGTCGGCCTCAATCTCGACCGGCGCGATCGCCTTTTTACGCCGCGGCGCGACGCGTTCCATGACACCCATTTTCGTGACCCCCATTCGTTTCGAGGCCAGCGTTGAGTCCTCGGGAGTCCCCCGTCAAGATCAACAGTTTAGGAGTTAAGCCTGACAAAAAGGTTAACATCGGAAGAACGAAAGCGGTAGCCACGACATATTGAGTCCCGTTAAGCATAACAGACTCAATATCAGGTGGTGTGACTCAAAAGACTCAGCCGCCGGACAGCCGCAACTTTTTTTGGTTAATGCGGCTGGATCATCTAAAAAGCGGTCTGCTCTTGATCTTCCCATAACCCTTTGGTTATGGCTTCGCAATGAACGATGCTCTTTCCAATGGTGACCGGTCGACCGCTTGCGATGAACTTTTCAAGGCGCTGTCCGATGGTACGCGCCGTGCCTTGCTCGAATATCTGGTGCGCGAAGGGGAGCAGAGCGTTCATGCGCTGACCGCCGTTTCAGATGTGTCCCAACCCATGGTTTCACGTCATCTGGCCAAGCTGAAGCGCGCACGGCTCGTTACGGCCCGCCGCGCCGGGCGGGAAACCTTCTATGCCGCTCGGGTGAAGGGGCTCGCCCCTGTGGTCCAGTGGATGGCCATTTATGGCGCGCTGTGGTCGCAGCGCTTTACCGCGCTCGAAGAATTGGGCGAACCGGCCTGAAGTGCTGTTCACAGCCATCTTTCCACTTGCATTGCGCCCTGAAATAGTGATCGCATTTCGTGATCCATGTTGCGGGAAGGGGGCAGTGCGGGCTGTTCTAAGGGGGCGCGGCATGGTGGCGGGAAAAGAGACGTGGAGCATAAGACTGCAGGCCGATTAGGCAGGGTTCAGGGACGGGCGCGCTTTGTCAGGGAATCGCCCGATGTCAGACGCCAGGCGTTGATCGAAGCAACGGCGCGCTGCCTCGCTGAAAAAGGGGTGGGCGCTACGTCCGTGCGCGCGATATGCGCGCGCGCTGGCGTTTCGGCAGGCCTGCTCACCCATTATTTCGATGGTGTCGATGCCCTCATCCTCGCGACCTACCGCGATGTGGGGGAAAAGGTCGCCGCAGCCATGGAGCAGGCCGTTGCGGAGGCGGGTCCGGACCCATTGGACCGGCTGTGGGCCTATTTGCGTGCCAATTTCCAGCCGCCGGTGCTGGATCCCAATCTGCTTGCCACGTGGATTTCCTTCTGGAGCCTGGTGAAGACCAGCCCGAAAATCGCCGCCACCCATGCGGAAACCTATGGTGGGTCGCGCGAGCGACTGGAGGTCCTGCTGCGAGAGGCTGCGCCGCAAATCCCGCGTCTCGCCGCACGTATCGCTGCGATCGGCCTGACAGCGATGGTAGATGGGCTATGGCTGGAACTCTGCCTCGATTCCTCGACGTTCACGATCGACGAAGCGCTCGAGATGGTGAGGGAAGCGATGACCTATGTCATCCAGAAGCCAAGAGACGGATCAATCGATCAATAATTCGGCCTTTAATCGCTTTTCTCAATCAGCGGTTTAAAGAAAAGCAATTTCCCCCTTCCCCTCCGCGCCCCTACATAGGCCGGGCAACAGCAACCCCTCAGAAGGAACTGCAAGGCCCATGGCGCTTATCAACACCCCCATCAAGCCGTTCAAGGCGACCGCTTTCAAGGAAGGCAAGTTCGTCGATGTCACCGACGCCGACGTAAAGGGCAAGTGGGCGATCTTCTTCTTCTACCCCGCCGACTTCACCTTCGTCTGCCCGACCGAGCTGGAAGACCTCGCCGGCATCTACCCGACGCTGCAGTCGCTGAACGTGGAAGTTTATTCGGTGTCGACCGACACGCACTTCAGCCACAAGGCCTGGCACGATACCTCGCCCGCGATCGGCAAGATCAACTATTATATGCTGGGCGATCAGTCGGGTCAGATCACGAACAATTTCGATGTGATGCGTCCGGATGTCGGCCTTGCTGACCGCGCCACCTTCCTGGTCGATCCGGAAGGCGTGATCCAGTTCATGGAGATCACTTCGGAAGGCGTAGGCCGCAACGCGACCGAACTGCTGCGCAAGGTCAAGGCTGCGCAATATGTCGCCGCTCACCCCGGCGAAGTTTGCCCGGCCAAGTGGGAAGAGGGTGAAGAAACCCTGGCTCCTTCGCTCGACCTCGTCGGAAAGATCTAACTCTACCTGACCTTTCGCCGGGCCGGGTCGAGCAACTCCCCGGCCCGGCGGGGGTTTCATTCTGACATTTCAACCGCTGTCATGCCGGGCGTTCGGGTCGTACCCCACCGGCAAGCGGACCCGCGTGCCCCGGACCGGTGCGCCAATTCAATGGAGCTATGAGAAGATGTTGGACGCAAATCTCAAAGGCCAGCTCAAGGCTTATATGGCGAACATCACGCAGCCCATCGAGCTGGTGGCGTCGCTCGACGGAGGCGCGAAGTCGCGGGAGCTGGAAGGACTGCTCAACGAAATCGCCGAGCTGTCGGACAAGGTGTCGCTGGTGCTGGCAGGCCATGACAAGCGCAAACCCAGCTTCATGATCCGCCGCGCTGGCACGGACATAGGCGTGACATTCGCCGGTATCCCGATGGGCCACGAGTTTACCTCACTGGTGCTCGCCCTGCTGCAGGTTGGCGGCCATCCATCCAAGGCGGCGCAGGACGTCATCGATCAGATCAAGGATCTGGACGGCGACTTCACGTTCGAAACCTATTTCTCGCTCTCATGTCAGAACTGCCCCGACGTGGTGCAGGCGCTGAACCTGATGAGTGTCCTCAATCCGCGCATCCGCCACGTCGCCATCGACGGCGCGCTGTTCAAGGAAGAGGTCGATGCGCGCCAGGTGATGGCCGTGCCCACCGTATTCCTGAATGGCGAACCCTTCGCCAGCGGCCGGATGGAACTGGAGCAGATCGTCGCGAAGATCGACAGCGGCGCGGCTGACCGCGCGGCTGAGAAGATCCGCAAGCAGGACCCTTTCGAGGTGCTGGTCGTCGGCGGCGGGCCTGCGGGCGCGGCATCGGCGATCTATGCCGCGCGTAAGGGCATCCGCACGGGCGTCGCCGCAGAGCGGTTCGGCGGCCAGGTGCTCGACACCATGGATATCGAGAATTTCATCTCGGTAAGCCGCACCGAAGGGCCTAAGCTCGCAACCGCGCTCGAGCAGCATGTGAAGGATTATGACGTCGAAATCATGAACCTGCAGAAGGCGGCGAAGCTGATCCCGGCCAAGACCGAGGGCGGCTATCATGAGGTCGTTCTGGAAAATGGCGCAAGCCTGAAGGGCCGCACCGTCATCCTTTCGACCGGCGCGCGCTGGCGGCAGATGGGCGTGCCGGGCGAGGATGAATATCGCAACAAGGGCGTGGCCTACTGCCCGCATTGCGACGGCCCGCTGTTCAAGGGCAAGCGCGTGGCGGTGATCGGCGGCGGCAATAGCGGCGTCGAGGCGGCGATCGACCTCGCCGGCATCGTGGCGCATGTCACGCTGATTGAGTTCGACAGCCAGCTACGTGCGGACGCGGTGCTGCAGCGCAAGCTGGCCAGCCTGCCTAACGTCCGCATCATCACCTCCGCGCTGACGACGAAGGTGGAGGGTGACGGGGCGAAGGTGACGGGCCTTTCCTACAAGAACCGCAACCACGGCACCGATCATGATATCGAACTGGAAGGCATTTTCGTCCAGATCGGTCTCGTTCCCAATACCGAATGGCTGAAGGACGCCGTCGCCCTTTCTCCGCGCGGCGAGATCGAGATTGACGCACGCGGCGAAACTAGCCAGCCAGGGATATTCGCTGCCGGCGATTGCACGACCGTGCCATACAAGCAGATCGTGATCGCCATGGGTGGGGGTTCGACGGCGGCGCTTTCCGCCTTCGACTATCTCATCCGCCTGCCCGCGTCGGCGGAGACGGCTGAAGCAGCCTGACAAGACAACCCCCGAGCGGGGGGTTGGGAAGCGGTCGCCCCCAGGCCCGGTGGCGGCCGCTTCTTAATTTCCGCCCCGTTTTCCGCCAATTTTGCCCGAAGTTCACAGTGTATGCGCGCGCGTGCCTGCGCGCGCGTAGGCGTGAGGGCGCGATGTACCGGACATTTCAAAGAGGAGCGCGGCATAGACTGGTCAGGGCGAAATAGGACAGGCATGACTCAGCGCCAACGGAGTGAATAGGGCGCTTTTCGACGGGGTTGTGGCCGTCGCGTCACACATGGCCCCGGCGAGGAGTGGCGTCACGGCGAGCAATAGGAGCGCCGGTTCTTCGTCACCAGGACTGAACCGGGGTTCCACTTAACTTCCTCGGTTGAAGGAAGCGGGCTTGCGGCTCAAGGCCGGAATGACGGCCGAGTTGTCGATTGGCGATCAGTCGCAGACATCGCCCTCCCCCGAGGCTTCAAACAGGATGCTGGCTGATTTGAAGGGTTGGGAGCTTCCCGCTCGACCGTTGTAAATTGCCGCTGATGTTGCGCCAGCCCACCCCCTGGCCCCCTCCCGCTTGCGGGAGGGGGAACGCCGCTACCTAGACCCCAACTACCAACGGCGCAGGCGCGGTCGGAACACGCTGGGGTCGATGGTGAGCATCGGTGCGTCGCGGGTCGCTAATTCCACCGGGGCTTTCTCCAGCACCGGGGGCTGGGCATTGGGCGTGAAGGTCACGACGGCTGTTCCGGGGTCGTTCAACACGAGCGTGTCGAGCATCAGTGCCGGGCCTAGCTCATCCGCATTCACCCGCACCAGCGTGCCGATCTGGGTGAGACCGAACAGCTTGCGAGCGAAAGCGTGCGGCAGGCGGATACAGCCGTGGCTTGCCGGATAGCCCGGATTATGCCCGGCGTGCAGCGCGATTCCGTCCCAGGTCAGCCGCTGCATGAAGGGCATCGGCGCATTACTGTAGATGTTCGACCTGTGCCATTCCCGCTTCTGCAGAATCGGATATTCACCCGTCGGCGTGCGATGTCCCTTTGTTCCGGTCGATACGCTGGCCATGCCGACGAGCCGGTCGCCGCTATAGACATGCACCATCTGCCGCTCGATGCTGATGATCAGATAGAGCGGGCCATCGAACGGGCCTTCTTCCAACCAACGGTAAGCGCCGGGCGCGAGGGATCCGCTGGCGGGAACCTCGGCCTGGGCGAACACTGGTGGCGCGCCCAAAGAGAGAGCGAGAATGCTAAGCAGGGCGAGGGCTGGCAGAAAGCGCATTAAGTCTTTCTTAACCATCCGCAGGCGCGGTTCCAGTCTGGAATTTTCCGGCAAGCGCGCGCGGTCATCCCGTCATGGGACGAGTCTAGTAAACCTCCCCGCTACAGCAGCATCAACTGAGCGACGGGCGCAAAGCTGCGTCGATGGAGCGGTGTCGGCCCATATTCCCTTAGCGCAGCCAGGTGCATCGGGCTGCCATAGCCCTTGTTCGTTTCCCAGCCATAATGGGGGTGCGAGGCAGCCGCCTCTACCATCATCCGGTCGCGCGCTTCCTTAGCCAGGATCGACGCGGCGGCGATGGACAGGCATTTGGCGTCCCCTTCCACAACAGCGGTCGAGGTCCAGCGCCATTTGGGGCAGCGGTTGCCGTCCACCAGCACATGCGCGCAGTCATGACTGAGCGCCTCCATCGCTCGCGTCATGGCCAGCATCGTCGCCCAGAGGATGTTCAGGCTGTCGATTTCCTCCACCGACGCGACGCCGATTCCCCAGCAGAGCGCTCGCGCCTTGATCTCTCCCTCCAGCATCGCGCGGCGAGTGGCGGTCAGTTGCTTGCTGTCATTAAGGCCATCGGGACAGTCATCCTGCCTGAGAACTACGGCAGCGGCGACCACCGGTCCTGCAAGCGGGCCCCTGCCCGCCTCATCCACTCCGGCGACGAGGCCGGGATGATGCAGAAGTTCATGCGCGAAATCAGGCATGGAGATGAAATCCGAAGGGCGCGCCCATGGGCCCATGTCCCTGCCCTAGGCCCGGCGACAGCGTCAGCGCTTCGCGAACATATTTGCGCGCGCGCTCGATGGCGTCGATCAGCTCCCAGCCCTGCCCGAGGCCCGTTGCAATGGCGCTGGCCAGCGTGCAGCCGGTGCCGTGGGTGTGAGGCGTGTCTATGCGGGCATTGCTCCAGGCCTTGCGTACGCCCTGAGGGCCGATCAGCCGGTCGGTGAGCATCGTCCCCTCCCCATGCCCGCCCTTGGCAAGCACATGGGTGTCGAAGCGGATCGCGATCTCTTCCCCGCCGAGCGCCGCCAGTTCGGGAATGTTGGGCGTCACCAGCGTCGCCAAGCTCATCAGCCGCTCAAAGACTGCAATGGTCGCTTCATCCGCAAGGGCTGCGCCGCTGGTGGCGACCATGACCGGATCGAAGACGATTGGGACATTTTTCAGCCTGGAGAGCCGGTCCGCGACGGCGGCAGCGGTTTCAGCCGAACCGATCATGCCGATCTTTACCGCATCGATCCCGATATCGCCGATGACGCTGTCCATCTGCTGCACCACCATCGGCGTGGGTATGGGGTGGACGCCCTGTACGCCCAGCGTGTTCTGCGCAGTGATCGCAGTGATCGCCGTCATGGCGTGGCCGCCAAGCAGCGTCACCGTCCGGATATCCGCCTGGATACCCGCGCCGCCGCCACTGTCCGATCCGGCGATGATCAAAATGCGTGCTGGCTTCATGCCTTATGGTGACGCTGGGGGGTTGCTGGATGACGGGCGAGCGCTTCGCCAACGCGGGTCGGGCGGTCCATCAACTCGCCGCCGCAATTGGGGCAGCGATCGTCCAGCGCCTCTGCACAAGGCGCGCAGAAGGTGCATTCGAAGGAACAGATGAACGCGCCGGGTTCATCGGCGGGCAGGTCCGTGCCACAGCGTTCGCAGTCGGGGCGCATTTCAAGCATGACAGGATTCCGTCAAACTAGCGGAAGCTGGCATCTCTGGACGAAGGGCATGGCTGATCTGAGGGAGATCCCAGCTTTCGCTGTGATGACGATGAGCGGGAAGCGTCATGCGGCCACTCTCGCCACAGCGTCGCAGATGCGTTCGACGACATCCTTCACCTGATCCTCGCGGTCGCCTTCGGCCATCACGCGGATGACAGGCTCCGTGCCGGAAGGACGGATGACGAGGCGGCCGCAGCCGTTAAGTTCCGCTTCGGCCTGGGCGATCACGCGCTTGACCTCATCATGCTCCAGCGGCTTCCCGCCGGAAAAGCGGACATTCTTGAGCAGCTGCGGCACCGGGTCGAACTGGTGCAGCACTTCACTCGCAGGCTTGCCTGCGCGGACGAGCGCCGCCAGCACCTGTAGCGCGGCCACGGTGCCGTCGCCGGTCGTGGCATAATCTGACAGGATCATGTGACCCGACTGCTCGCCGCCGACATTGAAGCCGCCCTCGCGCATCCGTTCCAGCACATAGCGGTCGCCGACCTTGGTCCGCTCCAGATTGATGCCCTGGCCGGCAAGGTGCCGTTCCAGACCGAGATTGGACATGACAGTCGCCACCAGACCGCCGCCCCGCAGCGAGCCTTCGCGCGCGAAATTGCCTGCGATGAGCGCCATGATCTGATCGCCATCGACGATCTGGCCCTTTTCATCCACCACGATCAGCCGGTCCGCGTCGCCGTCCAGGGCTATGCCGATGTCGGCCCCGGATGATACGACCGTTTCCTGACACAGAAGCGGCGATGTGGATCCGCATGCATCGTTGATGTTGACGCCATTGGGCGTGACCCCGATCGCGATCACTTCCGCGCCCAATTCCCAAAGGGCGGATGGGGCGACCTGATAAGCTGCGCCATTGGCGCAATCGACGACGATCTTCAGTCCGTCGAGGCGCAGATCTGCCGGGAAGCTCGACTTGACGGCATGGATGTAGCGACCGCGCGCGTCCTCCACGCGGCGGGCGCGGCCGATGTCGGCAGGGGCCGCCAGCGGGATATCCTGCTCCAGCATCGCCTCTATCTTCAGCTCATCCTCGTCGGACAATTTGTATCCGTCAGGACCGAACAGCTTGATGCCATTGTCGGCATAAGGATTGTGGCTGGCGGAGATCATGACGCCCAGATCCGCGCGCATGGAATGGGCGAGCAGCGCGACCGCAGGCGTGGGGATCGGGCCGAACTGGACGACATCCATGCCCACTGCGGTGAAGCCCGCCACAAGCGCATTTTCCACCATATAGCCCGAAAGGCGGGTGTCCTTGCCGATCACCACCCGATGGCGGTGACTGCCGCGCTGGAAATGCTTGCCCGCGGCCATGCCGACCTTCATCGCCAGCTCCGCCGTCATCGGCCACTGGTTGGTGCGGCCCCGGATTCCATCGGTGCCGAAATAACGCCTGCTCATGATTCTCGTCCCGCAAAGCGACCTAAGCTGCCGTCATCCATAGCAATCTTTGTTCGACTTTCCACCGGAGACCGGTCATTCCTTAGCAGATGGACGGGTTCAATGCAGCGGTGGACGCGCTAGCGGGCGCCGTCTTTTTCAAGGTGCCGCTGCTGGGCGCGCAGATCGAGTTGATCGTGCTGTATCTGGCTGTGCCGATGCTGTTCTTCACGATCTGGCTTGGCTTTCCCAATGTGCGCGCCATCGGACGCGCGCTGCGCATCTTACGGACGCAGCCCGGTGCGGGCGAAGCGAAGGGGGATGTCAGCCAGTGGGGCGCGCTGACCACCGCGCTCGCAGGCACCATCGGCCTTGGCAATATCGCTGGCGTCGCGGTGGCGCTAACCATGGGCGGGCCGGGTGCGATCCTGTGGATGTTCGTCATCGGCTGGTTCGCGATGACCGTGAAAATGGCCGAGGTGACGCTGGGCCTCAAATATCGGACCTTCGACAGCCGCGGGCATGTGCATGGCGGTCCCATGTATGTGCTGAGGGCGGTCGGTGCCGCGCGCGGATGGCCGCACCTGGGACTGGTGCTGGGCGGGCTCTATGCCTTCTTCGCGCTGTTCGGGGCGATCCCGATGGTGCAGGTCAACCAGAGCTTCGCGCAGGTGAAGGTGGTGACGGGGCTATCCAACGGCTGGGCCTATGGCGTCTTGCTCGCCGCCGCCGTGGCGCTGGTGACGCTGGGCGGCGCGGCTTGGCTGGGCGAAGTGGCGAAACGGCTGACTCCGCTGAAGGTGGCGGTCTATCTGGTCGGCGTTGCGGCGGTGCTGATCTTCCATGCGCCAGCCATTCCGGGTGCACTGGCCGAAATCTGGCACGGGGCGTGGAGCGGCAGCGCTGCGACGGGCGGCGCCGTCGGTGCGTTCGTCGCGGGGATGCGGCGGGCAGTGTTCGCGAGCGAGGCGGGTGTCGGTTCCGCCGTGATGGCGCACAGCCTGGCGCGCGTGCGGCATCCGGTGTCGGAGGGACTTGTCGCTTTGCTCGAACCGCTGCTGGGCACGATGATCGTCTGCGCTGTGGGCGGTCTGGCTCTGGTCGTCGCGGGCACATGGCGATCGGGGCTGGAGGGAATCGCGATCACCTCCGCCGCCTTTGCGCAGGTGTCTCCCTGGTTTCCCTGGCTGCTGGCGGTGGTGGTGGTGCTGTTCGCCTATTCGACGTTGGTGGCCTGGGGCTTCTATGGGTTGCAGGCCTGGGGCTATTTGTTCGGCAATGGGCCGAAGGCGCAGTGGAGCTACAAGATCCTCTACATCATCGCCCTGCCCCCGGCCGCTGCGATTGATCTCGGCCGAGTGGTGGACATTGTGGACAGCAGCTTTTTCCTGATGGCCATTCCCAATGTCATCGCGCTTTATCTGTGCGCGGGTGAGTTGCGGCGGGATGTGCGGGCCTATCTTCGCGGGCCGGCAGATCGGGAGCAGCGGGCCGGCGAGGCCGAGGCTTTCGGGTAAAAGAAAGGCCCCGCCATCGGCGAGGCCCTTGGTGCACTTCAAGCTTCGATCAGATGTCGTCGCCAAGTGCGCCCTTGACCGAACCCTTGATATTCTGCGCCGTGCCCTTGGCCTTTTGCGCCTTGCCTTCAGCGGCCAGATCAGGGTCGCCCTGGTTACGGCCTACATTCTCCTTGATGGCGCCAGCCGCCTTGTTCCCAGCCGCTTTCACCTTGTCGGTCAGTTCGCCCATCGGGTCCTCCTGTCGTTAGCTACAGCAGGTTAACAAGCCAGGTTAAGGAAGGTTGCCACCGATACGGAGGCGCAACAGCTAAGGGCAAAAAGAAAGGGGCCGGAAATCCAGCCCCTTTCCAAAAACTCTTGCGAGTAGGATCTTAGCGCTTCGAGAACTGGAAGCTGCGGCGGGCCTTCGCCTTGCCGTACTTCTTACGCTCGACGGTACGGCTGTCGCGTGTCAGGAAGCCTTCGGCCTTGACCGCGCTGCGCAGCGCTGGTTCATATTTTGACAGCGCCTGGGCGATGCCGTGCTTCACGGCGCCGGCCTGACCCGACAGACCGCCGCCCTTGACGGTGGCGATCACGTCATACTGACCTTCACGCTCGGTAACACCGAACGGCTGGTTGATGACCAGACGCAGGGTCGGACGAGCGAAATAGACTTCCTGATCACGGCCGTTGACCGTGATCTTGCCGGTGCCGGGCTTCACCCAGACGCGGGCGACGGCGTCCTTGCGGCGGCCGGTGGCGTAGGCGCGGCCGAGGCTGTCGATTTCCTGCTGACGCAGGGGAGCCGAGGGCTGAACCGGAGCGATCGGCGCGTCGGCGGCCGGAGCGGCAGCAGCAGGCGCGTTAGCGGCCAGCGAGGCGAGGTCGGACAGGGACTGGCGGTTATCGGACATTATGCACCCACCTTGTTCTTGCGGTTGCGCGATGCGAAATCGAGCACTTCGGGGTTCTGCGCTTCGTGCGGATGTTCAGCGCCGGCGAAGATGCGCAGGTTGCGCATCTGCTGACGGCCGAGCGGACCACGGGGGATCATGCGCTCAACAGCCTTTTCCAGGACGCGCTCAGGGAAACGGCCTTCCAGGATCTTGGCAGGCGTGGTTTCCTTGATGCCGCCGGCATAGCCGGTGTGCTTGTAGTAAACCTTGTCGGTCAGCTTGCGGCCGGTGAACTTCACCTTGTCCGCGTTGATGATGATGACATTGTCACCGCAATCAACGTGGGGGGTGAAGGACGGCTTGTGCTTGCCGCGCAGGATGTTCGCGACGGTCGAGGCGAGGCGGCCGACGACGAGACCTTCCGCGTCGATCAGGATCCACTTCTTTTCGACCGTTGCCGGGGTTGCCGGCTTGGTGGTCTTCATCAGCGCCTTCATGGTGCCAATCTCCAGAATGAAATAGTGAATTGAACGTGTTTTGAGGGCGTTCAAAGATGGGCGCTAATGACCGGCGCACCTTCAGAAGTCAAGAGATTCGGCCACTTTCCTGACGGGTAAAATAATACCCGTCACTTTGCGATCTGGTCCGCGACCCATTTTGCATAGCTGAGATCCGCCATTTCGACCGGCAGAGCGAGGATCGCAGGCACGTCATAGTCATGAAGTTCGGCGATCCGCGCCATCAGCGCATCGCGGCGCGAGGGGGTGGTCTTGAACAGCACCGGCACCTCGGCCGACGTTTCCATGACGCCGTTCCATTCGTAGATGGACGTCGCCTGCCCCAGCATATTGGCGCAGGCGGCCAGCCGCTCCTCGATCAGCTGACGCGCCACACGATCGGCTGCCTCAGCCGAGCCGAACAGCGTATAGACGAGCGCGACCCCGCTCATGCCCGGAGCGTCCCTATCGCGTGCGCGCCCCACGCGGCCGAAGCGACGACCAGCGCGCCCACCGCCTGATGAAGCACCGCGAGCGGCAGGGCGATGCCGCTGATGACGGTGGCGATACCGAGGGCGATCTGCGTGCCGACAGCCGCGTTGATCGCGATCGACGGCCCACGCTGCCCCGCCCGCTTGGCCTTGCGCGCCAGCAGGATCAGCATGGCGGCGGCGACCCACGCCCACCAGCGGTGGATGAAGTGAACCAGATAGGGATCGCTGGACATGGTGGCCCAAAGCGAACCAAGCCATTCTATGCCCTCAGGGACGAAATGGTCGTTCATCAGCGGCCATGTGTTGGAGACATAGCCCGCGTCCAGCCCGGCGGTGAAAGCGCCAAACAGCAGCTGAAAGAACAATATCAGCAGAACGACCAGAGCGAAGGGGCGCAAGGCCGCAGGCCGCGCCGCCGGATCACGCGCCAGCGCGCGCAGGTCGAGCGCGGTCCAGATAAGGCCGCCCATGATGAAGAGTGCGGTCAGCAGATGAATGGCGAGGCGATAATGGCTGACATCGGTGCGCACCGACAGGCCCGACTTCACCATCCACCAGCCGATCGCGCCCTGAAGCCCGCCCAAGGCGAGCAACGCGACAAGGCGCGGGCCATAGCCCTCAGGGATCGCGCGGCGCCAAGCGAACCACAGCAGCGGCAGCGCGAACGCGACGCCGATCAGACGGCCGAGCAGCCGATGCACCCATTCCCAGAAGAAGATGAACTGGAAGTCGGAAAGGGTCATGCCCTGCCGAAGCTGCTGATATTCGGGAATCTGCTGATAGAGGCGAAACGCCTCCATCCACTGGTCATGGGTGATCGGCGGAATGGCGCCGGTAATCGGCTTCCACTGGGTAATCGACAGACCTGATTCGGTCAGGCGCGTAATACCGCCAACCACAACCATGCAGAAAACCAGCGCCGCAACGGCGAGCAGCCAGCGGGCGATGGACGCGGGGCGCGATGCGGACATGGCCGGGCGGAGGGCAGTTGCGGTCATGGCGCCGATCCATGCGCCGATGCCCACATCGTTGCAAGAGGGCGACCCTGAGACAAAAGGTCGCAGCAGGCAGGCTGCGGGGGATACAAATGAGTGGACAGGCGTATGTTCGGCTATGCGGTTCTTAACAGAGGATAATCGATGACGGCGACGGCGAACAACATCGCCACGATGATCGCCGCGCACGGACCGCTAGGCGAGCTGACCGCTCGTATCGGCGGCCAGTCGCCGCTGGGGCCGGTCGATCAATGGTCGCCCGCTCTGGTATCCACGGTGCGGCTGATGCTGTCGTCCAAGGCGGAGATCGTGCTGTTCTGGGGTCCGGACCTGTGTGCGCTCTATAATGAAGCCTATGCGCCGACGATCGGCGACAAGCATCCCACCGCGCTTGGCCGTCCAGCGCGCGAGGGCTGGGCCGAGCTGTGGCATGATCTTGAGCCCCTGCTGCTGTCCGTAGTCGAGCAGGGCGAGACCGTCCATGCCAAGGATCGCCCCTTTTATATCGAGCGGGACAGCGGTCGGGGCGAAGAGGTATTTTTCGACATCAGCTATTCGCCCGTATTCGAAGGCGACGGATCGATCGGCGGCGCATTGTGCATCGTCAGTGAGACGACGCAGCGGGTAAAGGCAGAGCGCGACATGCAGGCCGAGCGTAACCGCTTATGGACGCTGGCGCGCGATCCGTTCCTGGTGGCCGACATGGGGGGTACATGGCTGTCAGCCAGCCCGGCATGGACCGACATATTGGGATGGACCCAGGAGGAATTGGTCGGCCGGACGTCGGAATGGATGGAGCACCCGGACGATGTGGCGCGGGTGCGGAGCGAATTGGCGACGCTTCAGCAAGGATTGCCGACATTGCGGTTCGAGAACCGGTTTCGGGCGAAGGACGGCAGCTATCGCAACTTCAGCTGGACGGCGGTGCCGGACAATGGCCTGATCTATTGCGTGGCGCGCGATGTTACCGAGCAGCGCGCCCATGCGAGGGCGCTGGCCGATACGGAGGCGGCGTTGCGGCAGGCGCAGAAGATGGAGACGCTGGGGCAGCTGACCGGCGGCGTCGCGCACGACTTCAACAATCTGCTGCAGATCGTGACCGGCAATCTGGAATTGCTGCAACGCGGGCTGAGGGAAGAGGACAAGCTGCGGCGGGCGGCGGACAACGCCATGGCGGGAGCCCAGCGGGCGACGATGCTGACGCAGCGGTTGCTGGCCTTTTCCCGCCGCCAGCCGCTGGCGCCGGTGCGCGCCGACCCCAACCGGCTGGTCAGCAATATGTCGGACCTGCTCAGCCGCACGCTGGGCGAAACGATCGAGGTGGAGACGATCCAGGCAGCCCGCGCCTGGCCAGTGGAAATCGATATCAACCAGATGGAAAATGCGCTGCTCAGCCTGGCGGTCAACGCCCGCGACGCGATGCCGGGCGGCGGCAAGCTGACGATCGAGGTCGCCAATACGCATATCGATGACCATTATGCCGCGCAGGAAGAAGATGTCCTGCCCGGCCAATATGTGCTGATCTGCATGTCCGATACCGGCCAGGGCATGGACCCCGACACTCTGAGCCATGCGATCGAGCCCTTTTTCACCACCAAGGAGGTGGGGCGCGGCACGGGCCTGGGACTGTCGATGGTCTATGGCTTCATCAAACAATCCGGTGGCCACATCCGCGTCTATTCGGAGGTTGGGCAGGGAACGAGCGTCAAAATCTACCTGCCGCGCCATCATGGTCCGGTGCCGGCGAATGACCGGTCGGAGGAGTCTCGCCGCGCGCCTGGCGGCGGCGGCCATGAAACGGTGCTGGTGTGCGAGGATGACGACAAGGTGCGGGCTTATGCCGTCGAGGTGCTGAGCGAACTGGGATATCGCGTGATCGAGGCGAGCAACGGCCCGGCCGCGCTGGACGCGCTGGATCGCGCCGTGCCGCCGGTCGACCTGCTGTTCACCGATGTGGTGCTGCCGGGCGGAATGACTGGCGCGGATGTCGCGCGGGAAGCCGCAGCGCGGAAGCCGGACCTGAAGATATTGTTTGCGACCGGCTATGCGCGCAACGCGATCTTCCATCATGGGCGGCTGGACCCCGGCGTCGAGTTGCTGACCAAGCCTTTCAGCTATGCGGATCTGGCCGCCAAGGTGCGGGAAATGCTGGACCGGCAGGACGCGCGGCAGGCGGGGTAAGGCATTTTTGGGGCCTGGACTCCGCCCCGCCTTAGAACGCAACTCGCACGACTTCGCTCGAAACGAACGGGGGTAGAGGGCAAGGCCGGGGATCGGGCGAGAGGCGGCCGCCGCGTCAGATCGCGCGCCAGGCGGCGACCAGGGCTGCGGCCCGCTCGCCCACCAGATCGGCGCTGTCGCCGGGGCGGTAGAGCGCGCCGCCGACGCCGATGCCTTCGCACCCGGCCGCGAGCCACTGGCCGATCGTGTCCGCGCCCGCGCCGCCTACGGCCCAGAGGCCGACATGGCGCGGCAGAACTTCCTTCACCGCCTTGATATAGGACGGGCCGAGTTGCGCCGCGGGGAAGAGCTTCAGGCGGCGGGCACCAGCCTTTACGGCCACAAACGCTTCGCTGGGAGTCATGAAGCCGGGCAGCAGTTCAAGGCCCAATTCCGCGCCGCGCGCGATGACGGCAGCGTCGGTGTTTGGCGTCACCATGATGCGGCCGCCGCTGCGGTGCAGATCCTCCACCGCATCGACCGTCAGCACGGTGCCGCCGCCGATCAGCGCGCGATCGCCGAACGCCTGCTGAAGCATGGCGATGCTCTCCAGCGGGTCGGGTGAATTCAGCGGCACTTCCAAGATGCGGATGCCCGCATCGATGAGGGCCGCGCCGATCGCCGGGGCTTCATCGGGGCGCAGGCCGCGCAGGATGGCGGCGATCGGAGGGGCGCCGTCGGCGAGCAGGGCGTCGAGTGTCATGCGTCATTCTCCGGTAGGGTGAGGCCCGCGAGCACGCAATCGTCACCATCGAGCATGTGGCTGGAAAGACCGCGCACTTCCAGCGCATGCGCGTAACGGGCGCACAGGCGCTGGTCGCCGATCAATGTGATGTTGCCTGCTGTCCCCAATATCTTGAGAATCTCGGCAATCTCGCAACCTATGAGCAGGCCGGACAGATAACCCGCCGCCCAGTCGGGAGACCGCCCGGCGCGAAGGCGCATGGCGCGGGCGGCAAAGAGGCTGGTCAGCAGACGGCCCTCCCCTGCCCGGCCGAGCCCTTCAGCGAAGCCTTCGCTTTCCAGCGAAGGATCGCGCGTGTCCGACTTGGGTCCAAGGGTCGATTGATCGTGGAGCAGCGCGTACAGCTCCCCCGTAGGGACCGTTCGGAAGGCGATGATGCGGCCGTCTTCGACCAGCGTCCACTTATTGTGCGTACCGGGCAGGACGATCAGTTGCCGTCCCTCGGCCAGTTCGGGGTGCTGCTGGATTGCGCCGAACAGCTGGGTTTCCTCACCCCGCATGACGTCCGCCACGCCATCGCCGTCCGTGCAGGCGAGCCCGGCGAGAATGGAGACAGGCACGCCCCGCCAGTCGAACCGAGCGGCGGCAGAGCGCCAGTCACGCGCGGCGGCGGGGCAATCGGCATAGGGCGCCTCCACCCAGCCGTCCCGCGCTCCCGCCATGCCGCAAAGGCGGATTTGGCCGGGCATGCCCTCTTTCAGCCAGGGCGCGATGGTTTCTGCGAAAGCCGCTTCCGCCTGCGCGCCAGCCGCGGCGATGCCGGGGCCTGCGAGGCGCGCAACGGCTTGCCCCTGTTCGATGCGGAACAGGCGCAGACGGCTTGTGCCCCAATCGCCTACGACCTCATAGCCGCTCATGCCGGAGCGCCTGCACTACAGGGTGCCAGGAGTTTCACGAGAAAATATAATCCATCCTTGTCTCGGTATTTGTATGAGTATATGGATCAGGCGAAGGCGTCAATCTGTCGCGCCGCCCCATCTTTCTCAGGATGCTTTCATGGCCGCATCGTTCCCCACCGACCGGAAATTGCGCAGCCGCGCCTGGTTCGACAACCCCGATAATATCGACATGACCGCGCTCTATTTGGAGCGTTACCTGAATTTCGGCCTGACGCTGGAGGAACTGCGCAGCGGCAGGCCGATCATCGGCATCGCCCAGACCGGCAGCGATCTGTCGCCCTGTAACCGTCACCATCTGGTGCTGGCGGAACGGATGCGCGAGGGCATTCGCGAAATGGGCGGCATAGCGCTCGAATTTCCCGTCCACCCGATACAGGAAACGGGCAAGCGTCCGACCGCCGGGCTGGACCGCAACCTCGCCTATCTGGGGCTGGTCGAGGCGCTTTACGGCTATCCGATCGATGGCGTGGTGCTGACCACCGGATGCGACAAGACGACGCCGGCGCTGCTGATGGCGGCGGCCACGGTCAATATTCCCGCGATCGCGCTGTCGGTCGGGCCGATGCTGAACGGCTGGCACAAGGGGGAGCGGACAGGTTCGGGCACGATCGTCTGGCATGCGCGGCAGCTGCTCGCGGCGGGCAAGATCGATGATGAGGGCTTTATCAAGCTGGTGGCGTCGTCCGCGCCCTCGACCGGCTATTGCAACACGATGGGCACGGCGACGACGATGAACTCGCTGGCCGAAGCGCTGGGCATGATGCTGCCCGGATCGGCGGCAATCCCCGCGCCCTATCGCGACCGGCAGGAAGCCGCTTACCGCACCGGCAAGCGGATCGTGGAGATGGTGGCGGAGGACCTGAAGCCTTCCGACATCCTGACGCTGGACGCCTTTCACAACGCGATCGTGGTCAATTCGGCGATCGGCGGTTCGACCAATGCGCCGATCCACCTGGCGGCGATCGCACGGCATGTCGGCGTCGAACTGCCGCTCAAGGATTGGGAGACGGTGGGGCACAAGGTGCCGCTGCTGGTGAACCTGCAGCCTGCGGGCGAATATCTGGGCGAGGATTATTATCATGCGGGCGGCGTGCCTGCGGTGGTCGGGCAGCTGATCGCCCAAGGGCTGATCCGCGAAGGCGCGATGACCGTCAACGGCCGGACCATCAGCGAGAATTGCCGGGGCGTCGAAATCGAGGATGAGAAGGTCATCCGCCCCTTCGCGCAGCCGTTGAAGGCGGAGGCCGGGTTCCTTGTCCTGTCCGGCAATCTGTTCGACGCGGCCATCATGAAGACCAGCGTCATCAGCGACGAATTCCGCCAGCGCTATCTGTCCAACCCCAACGATCCCAATGCGTTCGAGGGGCCTGCGGTCGTGTTCGACGGGCCGGAGGATTATCATGCGCGGATCGACGATCCGGCGGTCGGCATCACGCCCGACACGCTGATGTTCATGCGCGGCGCCGGGCCGATCGGCTATCCGGGCGCGGCGGAGGTCGTGAACATGCGGCCGCCCGCCTATCTGATCACCGAAGGCGTGAGCGCTCTGCCCTGCATCGGCGACGGGCGGCAATCTGGCACCAGCGGCAGTCCGTCGATCCTGAACGCCTCGCCCGAGGCGGCGGCAATGGGTGGGCTTGCGCTGTTGAAGACGGGCGACCGGGTACGCATGGACCTGAACACAGGCACGGTGAATGTCCTCATTCCGGACGAGGAGTTGGAGGCACGGCGATCGGCCCTGGTGGCGCAGGGCGGCTATGCCTATCCGGCTTCACAGACGCCCTGGCAGGAAATCCAGAGGGCGCTGGTGGGGCAGATGGACAGCGGCGCGATTTTGGAAGGTGCGGAGAAATATCAGCGCATCGCCCAGACCAAGGGGCTGCCGCGCGACAATCATTGATCCTGTCGGAGGGCACCTGAAGAAGCTGGCTGCGGCGGGAGATGAACGGCTTTCCTTGCTGGCGGCATTGCCGTACGGCTGCGTTCGATGACCAACTAGGGAGCGCGCGTTGGGTAGCGAAGGCAAGCATTCGGCTGAACGCATGTTCGGACATGAGGAAGGCACGCTTCGCATCCACCAGGCGATCGCCCGCCAACTGGGCACTGCGATCGTCGCAGGGGTCCATAAACCCGGCGACCTGTTCGAAGGCGAAATCGAGGCGGCCGAGCGGCTGGGCGTGTCCCGCACCGCCTATCGCGAGGCCGTGCGCATCCTGATCGCCAAAGGCATGCTGGAAAGCCGCCCCAAGGCGGGCACCCGCGTGCTGCCGCGCAGCCGCTGGAATGTGCTGGACCCAGAAATGCTGGCCTGGATGTTTGCGGGGGAGCCCGATCCTGCCTTCGTGCGCGACCTGTTCGAACTGCGCGGGCTGATCGAACCTGCGGCGGCGGAACTGGCAGCGCGGCGGCGGACCGAGGCCCAGCTGGCAACAATGGAGCAAGCGCTCGCCGCGATGGGCCAGCATGGGTTGGCGACAGAGGAAGGGCGCGCGGCGGATCAGCTATTCCACCACGCGATACTGGCCGCGACGCAGAATGACGCGCTGGCCGCGCTGGCAAGCTCCGTGGGCGCGGCGGTCAGCTGGACAACCACCTTCAAGCAGCGGAAGACAGCACCGCCGCGCAATCCGCTGCCCGATCATCGCGCGGTGTTCGAGGCTATTGCCGCCCGCGACACGGCGGCGGCGCGCTCCGCCATGGCCGAATTGTTGCGGCTGGCGCTGGCGGACATGGATATCGCGCTCAACGAACCTTGAGACTGTCGGCCTGAGGACTGGCACGGCCTAACAATTTCGGGATGACGAAGTCGGGCTCAGTCGCGGTCCAGTATGTCACGCAGGCGGCTGGCCAGGTCTTGCGAGGTGAAGGGCTTAGGCAGCAGCGCAATGCCAGGGTCGAGCTTTCCGTCGCGCAGGAAGCCGTCGCGGGTATAGCCGCTGGTGTAGAGAATCTTGAGCTGCGGCTGTAGCGCACGGGCGCGTTCGCTCAGTTCCTTGCCTGACATTCCCGGCATCACGACGTCGGTGAAGAGCAGGTCGATCGGCTGGCCATCCGCCTCGATCAGGCGCAGCGCGGCATGACCGTCCGCCGCCTCCAGCGCCTGATAGCCCATGTCCCGCAATATCTCGACCGAATAGGCGCGGACGGCGTCATCATCCTCGACCACCAAGATGGTTTCTCCCGAGGCCGACAACTTGTGGGCCGTGCCCCTCTCCTCCTGCACCCGCTCCGCATCGCCGGTGAAGCGCGGCAGGTAGATTTTGACGGTGGTCCCCAGCCCTTGTTCGGACAGAACCTCCACATGACCGCCCGATTGCTTGACGAAGCCATAGACCTGGCTGAGGCCAAGCCCTGTACCACGCCCGATTTCCTTCGTGGTGAAGAAGGGTTCGAAGATGCGGGACAGGACGGGCGGAGCCATGCCCGTGCCGGTATCGCTGACCGCGACCATGACATAGTTGCCGGGCGCGACATCGCCGCAGGCAGCAGCGTAGCCACTGTCGAGATGGGCGTTACCGGTTTCGATCGTCAGCGTGCCGCCGTCCGGCATCGCATCCCGCGCATTGACGGCGAGGTTGAGCAGAGCGCTTTCGATCTGGTTTGGATCGGCTTCGACAGGCCAGAGATGCGGCCCGCCGACCGTCTTGAGCTGAATGAGTTCACCCAAGGCCCGCTTCAGCAGATCGGACAGCCCCTCGACCACGCGGTCGAGATGCAGCGGCTTGGGCGACAGCGGCTGGCGGCGCGAAAAGGCGAGCAGGCGCTGCGTCAGCGCGGCCGCACGTTCCGCCCCCTGCCTGGCATTGGCGATCGCGCGCATCGCCTTGTCCGGATCGCCGCCATTGGAAAGGCCGCGCTCGGCCAGTTCGATATTGCCGTTGATGACGGTCAGCAGATTGTTGAAGTCGTGGGCGATCCCGCCGGTCAGCTGTCCCACCGCCTCCATCTTCTGCGCCTGACGCAGCTGTTCCTCGACCGCACGCTTTTCGGTGAGATCACGCGTTACCTTGGCGAAACCGATCAACCGGCCCTGATCATCATGGATGGCATCGACAATGATGCTGGCCCAGAATTGCGTGCCGTCCTTGCGCACACGCCACCCTTCCGCTTCGAACCGGCCGGTGCCGGTGGCGACCTCCAGCGTGCGGGCGGGCAGGCCCGCTTCCCGGTCGGGTTCGGTGTAGAAGCAGGAGAAATGCCGGCCGACAATCTCATGCGCGGAATAGCCCTTGATCCGTTCCGCCCCGGCATTCCAGTTGGTGATCGTGCCGTTCGCATCGAGCATGCACATCGCATAGTCGGTTACGCCCTGGACCAGCAGCCCGAAGCGCCGCTCGCTCTGTTCCAGCTCGCGAAAGGCGGCGCGGATCTGTTCCGTGCGCTGCTCGATGCGCTGTTCCAGCGTAGCGTTGAGCTGGCGCAGCTCCCCCTCCGCCACGGTGCGGGCCGCGATTTCACGCTGCGCCTTGTGGTGTAGGCGCGCATTGTCGATGGCGATGGCGGCGTGCCCCGCCACGCCCGCCATGATCTTTTCATGTTCGGGGGTGAAGCGGCCCGGCAGATGATGACCGAAGAAGAGGCCGCCCTGCACTTCGCCGCTATGCGATACGACCGGAACGGCAAGATAGCTGACGACGGGCAGATGACCGGGCGGCATGCCTTTGTGCGGAGCGTTGCGGCCGTAGCGGGAGTCCTGCCGGATATCGTCCGATCGCACGATCCCCTCCCCCGAGAAAGTGGTGGCGAAGACGGCGGTGTTGCGCGGCATCGGGAAGTTGGCGAACGCCTGGCGCGGGGCGCCGGAAAGGCTGTAGAGCATGTAGCTCTCACCATGCTGATCGACCAGATTGTAGAAAAAGGCGCCAAATTCCGCGCCGGTCAGTTCAACGGCGGCGTCGGTTATCGTCTGCACGATGACGTCGAGATTCTGTTCCGCCGCCACGGCCGCGCCCATGCGGTTGACGATTTCGAACGAGGTTTGCAGCGATACGTTGCGTACGGCCGCACCCACCAGGCGAGCCAGCTGGCCCAACATTTCGATAGATAGCTGATCAGGCGCATCCGTCTCTGCCCAATAGGCGCCGATGGCCATCGGCTTTGATCCCGTATCGACCGGCATCATCACCATGCTGCGGACGAAGGTGGCGCTGTAAAGATGATAGGGTACGCGAGGATCAGTGGAGATGTCCCGGATGATGGCCGGTTCGCCATGGATCATCACCCAGCCCGACACACAGGATGAGCGTGGAAAGCGCTGGCCCGCCCAAAGAGGTTCGATGGCGTCTTCGGCGACATAGAAGCACTCGTCCCCTTCGCCCAGAACCACCGTGATTCCCTGCGCCCCGGCAATGGTGCGCGCAGCCGTCCGCACGACCTCTACGACATCGCCGAGCGATCGCGCATTCGCCAGCCGCTCAGCAGCTGCGAATAGCGGCGTCCATCGCAGGGACGCCTCATGGGTCGGCAGCATCATGTCCAATACGGCGACCTCAGGAAAAAAGCTGTGTCCGTCATCATAACGCTTTGTTTTTGAACAGCCAACCGTCCGATTGGGGGGAAGATGGTGAATGGCCCGCCAACTCTTTGCGGGCGTAAGGGCCATTGATGAAGGTCAACGCGCCAGGCGCGGCGAAGGGCTATGGTGGCGGCGGACGGTGCGGCCGAGTCGCGCCTTTCCGATCACATGACCGGAGGCAGCATGGCGGACATGGAGCGCCTGCGCCAGATGATGGTGGAGCGGCAAATCGCCCGCCGCGGCGTTGGTGGGCCACGGTTGCTGGCTGCCATGGGCCAAGTGCCGCGCGAGAATTTCGTTCCCGAGGAGCTGCGCGATCTGGCCTATGAGGACAGGCCGCTGCCCGTCGAGGGAGGCCAGACGATATCGCAGCCCTATATCGTCGCCCGGATGATCGAGGCCGCGGCAGTCGGCCCGCGGGACCGGGTGCTGGAGATCGGCGTGGGTTCCGGCTATGCCGCCGCGATCATGAGCCGCCTTGCCGCGCATGTCTTTGCGATCGATCGGCTTGGTGAACTGGCGGCCCTGGCGCGCGTACGTATGGAACGGCTGGGCTATGACAATGTGTCGATCCGCACCGGCGACGGTACGGAAGGATGGCCGGAGCAAGCGCCTTTCGACGCCATATTGGTTGCGGCAGGAGGCCCTGCCGTACCCCCTCCGTTGCGCGAGCAATTAAGGATCGGTGGGCGACTGGTGATTCCGGTCGGCGAAGCGGGCGAGCAGCAGCTCATCCGTATGACTCGGACTGGCGAGGACGCGTTCGAGACGCAGGCGCTGGAGGCAGTGCGCTTCGTGCCGCTGATCGGCGCACATGGCTGGAAAGATAGAGAGGCGCGGTGAAAGCGCATCCCGGACGGCGGCGTCCTTGTGCAGTTAGTCCGCAACCGTCCGGGATGACGTCATTGCCATTCGGTGAATGACAACGCTGTCTCGGGCTTTTAGAGAGTTGAGCTGATCAATCAAGCTCTTTTTTGATGCAGAATGATTGGTTGCAAATTTCATCCCGATAGCGGCGGGGAATGCTTGTTTTCTGCCGCTTTTCCATGCCAAGGCGATCGCATGAAAGCCTATCGCCCATCATGAGACGCGAACTTCATGCGCGGCAGGACATCCATGCCAAGCATCCATGACGTAGCGGCGCTCGCCCGCGTCTCGATCAAGACCGTTTCGCGGGTGGTGAACAAGGCCCCCAATGTCAGTGCGGAGCTGCGCGAGCGGGTGATAGCGGCGATCAGCCAGCTCGACTATCGCCCCAATCAATCCGCGCGGCGGCTGGCGGGTGGCCGGTCGTTCATGATCGCCTTCCTCTACAACAACCCGGTGGCGAGCTATATCAGCGGCATCCAGGCGGGCGCGGTGAACCGTTGCCGGGAACTGGGCTACCATCTGGTCGTCGAACTGATCCCGCTGGAGGGTGAGGCGCGGTTTGAAATTCTGGAAGGGCTTGTGGCCGCGCTCCGTCCGGACGGGGTGTTCCTGGCCCCGCCGCTGTCGGACGATCCGGCGGTGCTGCAGTGGTTGGCCGAGCGGAAGCTGCCCTGCGCGCTGATCGCGGGGTCGGTGAGCGCGCAGGGCCTCAACATCCCCACGCCCGAACGCGCCGCCGGCAGGATGGTGGCCGATCATCTGATCGCGCTGGGTCATCGCCGCATCGGCATTATCACCCCGCCGCCCAGCCATGGCGCGGCGGCATGCCGGGTCGACGGATTTCGGGACGGGCTGGCGGCGGCGGGTCTGCCTTGTGAGGAGAGCCTGTTCGTCGAGGGCGGGTTCGATTATGCGTCCGGCATCGCGGCAGGCGAGCAATTGCTGAGCCTGGCCGAGCCGCCGACCGCGATCTTCGCGACCAATGACGACATGGCGCTTGGCCTGCTGGCGCTGGCGCGGCGGCGCGGGCTGCATGTGCCGCAGGATCTGTCGGTTGTCGGGTTCGACGATACGCCAGCCAGCCTGACCGCCTGGCCTCCGCTCACCACCGTGCGCCAGCCGCTTGCCGAAATGGGGGCGGCGGTGATCGATTCGCTGATTAATGGCCCAGCCGAAACGCCCGCCTTCCGCTTCGAGTTGGTGCAGCGCGACAGTTCCGCGCCGCCCACCTCCTAGCCTGCGAAGAGCGGCGTGGGCAGGCCCTTCACGCCCGCTTCCACCTCAAACAATGCGCCGTCATATTCGCTTTCGGGGAGGCCCACGGCCGCCGAGCTGACGAACATGCGGTCAAGACCTGCTCCGGCAAAGCAGATGTTCGTGACCTGCCGCGCGGGCAAGGGAATGGCGCGGTCGAGCTTTCCTTCGGGCGTAAAACGGCTGACGCGCCCGCCGCCCCAATGCGCGATCCACAGATGGCCGTCCGCATCAGCAGTCATGCCGTCGGGATAGCCATCCTCTTCGTCGAAGCGGATGAAGACTTGCCGGTCGGCCAGGCCGCCGCCCTCCGCGCGTGCGAAGCGATAGACGGTGCGCCGGGCCGTATCCGAATGGTAGAGCCAGCGACCGCAGGGGGAGAAGGCCGGGCCGTTGGGCACGCGATAGCCGCCGTCCATCTGGATCCAGCGCCCGTCCGGATCGAGCCGGTAGAGGGCGCCCGCATCGGCCTCTTCAGCCATATCCATCGTGCCGCACCAGATGCGCCCTTCGGCGTCAGCCTTCCCGTCATTCATCCGGTTGCCGGGCAAGTGCGGCTCAGGATCGCCGATCGGCTCGATCGTCAGCGGATCGAGCGACAGACGGGCGAAACCGCTCTGCAGCCCGGCGACGAAGCCGCCGCCCTGCCGCTCTGCAACCCAGCCGATCGGCTCCGGCATCGCCCAGCGGGAGATGCTGCCGTCGGTAAGCGACAGGCGGTTGAGCGCGGGCGCGAGTATGTCCGTCCAATAGACCGCGTTCTCGCGCGCGGACCATAGGGTGCCTTCGCCCAGCGTGTCGCGGATATCGCGCTTGATCAATTGCCACTGCGTCATCGGATCAGCGCCTCACCGACAGGCGGTAGATCATGACATGGCGGTAGGGCTTGCCGGGATCGACCCGGGTGGAGGGGAAGTTTGGATGGTTGGGCGAGTCTGGGAATTTCTGCGGCTCAAGCGCGAAGCCGTCGCCCATGCGATAGAGATGACCATTTTTGCCCATGAAAGTGCCGTCCAGAAAGTTGCCGGAATAGAATTGCAGCCCCGGCTCGGTGCTGAGCACGTCGAGGACGCGGCCCGATACGGGGTCCTCCAGCCGGGCGGCCAGCTCAGGGGTTTTGGTCGTTCCCTTGTCCAACACCCAATTATGGTCATAGCCGCGCCCGGCCCTGATCTGCGGGTCGGCGCCGTTACGGACGGCATCGTCCACGCGGCGGGGCGTACGAAAGTCGAAAGGAGTTCCTGCGACCGGCCTGATCTCACCCGTGGGGATGAGCCCGGCATCCACGGGCGTATAAGCCTTTGCCGGAATCATCAGCAAATGGCCAAGCGCCCCGCCCGGCGCGCCCTCCCCTGCCAAGTTGAAGACGGCGTGGTTGGTCAGGTTGACGATGGTAGGCTTGCTCGCCTCCGCCTCGAAACTGATGGTCAGTGCGCCGCTTTCATCCAGGGCGTAGCTGATCCGGGTCTCGAGCCGGCCGGGATAGCCCGCCTCTCCATCGGGGCTGCTGTAGGAGAGGACCAATTCGGGCCGGGGGCCGCTGCTCAGGGAGACGACCTTCCAGACCTGCTTGTCGAACCCTTTCCCGCCGCCGTGCAGCGTGTTGCCCTTGTCGTTGAGCGGCAGCTGATAGCTCTGTCCGTCGAGTGTGAACTTGCCGCCCGCGATCCGGTTGGCGTAGCGGCCGACGGTGACGCCGAAATAATCGGGACGCGCCAGATAGCCGGCCAGATCGTCATAGCCCAACAGAACGTCCGCCTGCTTGCCGTCGCGGTCGGGGCCGCTCAGCGATTGCAAGGTCGCGCCATAGGTGAGTATCCTGGCGGAAACGCCATGCCCGTTGGACAGGGTGATCGCTTCGACCGGTGTGCCATCGGGAAGCTGGCCCGCGGGCGCGCGGCTCGCTTCAGCGGCTGATGCTGATGTGCTTGCCATCAGGAGCGCGAGATAATAGGACGAATATGTTCGAAAAGCATGGCTGATCCAGGCCCTCTGCATGCAATCCCCCCTGCCGCCGAGATATTGACGCCCGACCATGAGCTATATACTCGGACAAATTCAAACAGCACAAGCCTGTCAGCGCCTGTTGGAGAAGATGAATGCCAGCACCACCCTCATCATCCGCCACTCTGACGGCTGAGCATCACCCAGCCACCCGATATGGGCCGGCGCTGACGTTGCTGGCCAGCCTCTTCTTCATGTGGGGCTTCATCACGGTCATCAACAATACGCTGCTGCCCCATCTGCGTAGCGTATTCGACCTGAACTATACCCAGACGACGCTTATCGAGTCCGTTTGGTTCATTGCCTATTTCGTGGCGTCGATCCCGTCGGCCAAGCTGATCGAGCGGGTGGGTTATCAAAAGTCGCTGGTGACCGGCCTGCTGATCATGGCGGCGGGCGCGCTGGGCATGATGCTGGCGGCGAGCCTGCCTTCCTATGGCGTGACATTGGCCATGCTGTTCGTCATCGCGAGCGGCATCACCCTGCTGCAGGTCGCGGCCAATCCCTATGTCGCTGTGGTCGGCAAGCCGGAGACGGCGTCTTCCCGCCTGAACCTGGTGCAGGCGATGAACTCGGCGGGCACGATGCTGGCCCCGCTGTTCGGCGCCTATTTGATCCTGGGCCGGTCGAAGAGCGGCACGGCGGCTGCTGGGACCGTGCTGACCGAGGCAGAGCGGATCGCCGACGCGCAGTCGGTCATTCTGCCCTATGGCCTGGTCGCGCTGGTGTTGGTGGTGCTGGCGATCGTCATCGCCCGCTTCCCGCTGCCCGCTATGGGCGCATCGACGGCAAGGCTGGCGAAGGAAGAGCGCAAGAAACATTCGCTGTGGTCGCACCGCAACCTGGTGTTGGGCATTCCGGCGATCTTCATCTACCTGATCGCCGAGATCGGCGTCGCCAACCTCTTCGTCAACTTCGTCAGCCAGCCCAACATCGCGAACCTGACCCATGAGCAGGCAGGCCGCTACCTCACCTTCCTGTGGGGCGGCATGATGGTTGGCCGCTTCGTCGGATCGGCGATCATGCAGAAGGTGGACGCGGGCAAGGTGCTGGCCGCCTTCGCGACGGGCGCCTTCATCGTCATGGTGGTCACCATCCTGTCCGACGGACCGGTCGCCATGTGGTCGCTGATCCTTGTCGGGCTGTGCCATTCGATCATGTTCCCCACCATCTTCACCCTCGGCATCCGTGGCCTGGGCCCGCTGACCGAGGAGGGATCGGGCCTGCTGATCATGGCGATCGCGGGCGGATCGCTGGTCGTGGTCCAAGGATGGCTGGCCGACAATTACGGCCTGCAGAATTCCTTCCTGCTGACGGCGGTCTGCGAACTCTACATCCTCTTCTATGCGCTGTGGGGTTCGCGCCCCACACACGCCCTGCCGGACCAGCATCTGGAGTAAGGGGCTGACACAGGCTTGAGGAACATGAAGGCCGGGGCAGACCGCTCCGGCCTTTTCATATGTGCGGCTATTCGGCGGCGAGCGGGTAGGCAGCGCGCGGACTTTCCGCCGCGAGGGCGTCGATCAAAGAACTGATGATCGCCTGAAGCCGCGGCAGACCGGGACCCGGCCGGTCTAGCGCCGCGTCGAGATAGAGGCTGCGGTCCACTTCCACCTGCAGCGCGTAGAGATCGTGCGCGGGCTTACCATGCCGTTCGATCATATGGTCGCCCGCATAGGGATGGTTCTGCGCCACCGTCAGCCCGTGGCCGGTCAGCACATCCGACGCCAGCGTCATCAGACGAGTCGATGCAGCCCGGCCGAAGCGGTCGCCCAGCACTACCTGCGGGGCCGCCTGCCCCGCCGCTGCGGGCGGAAGCGGCGGCATGGAGTGCAGGTCTATCAACACGGCATGGCCATGCGCTTCCCTCGCCGCCCGCATCATGCGGCTGAGGCTCGCATGATAGGGACGGTGGATGAGATCGATCCGGCGGCGCACCTCGTCCCAGCCGATCGGCCGTTGCCATAATTCATAAGCCCCAGGCAGACGCCGGGGGATAAGGCCCAAGCCGCCACGCAACTTGGCGCTGCCCTGTAGCGGCAGGTCGCGGGGCAGGCCCGTCACCATCGCCGGATCAATCTCCCGCTCATGGCGATTGAGGTCGATCATCGCACGCGGCGCCCGTGCCACCAGCACCGGATAGCCACGTTCGATGAGGGGATGAGCGAGCAGGTCCGCCCAGCGATCCTCCAGCCGCCGCAGCACGTCCGGCGCGACTCTGGCCCCTTCCAGCAGCGAGGGTTCATAATCGCGCCCGGCATGGGGCACGGAAATGACGACCGGAGCGATCGGCCGTTCCGGGCCGTAAAGGTCGTGCGATGTGGTGGATTCGGCCGGAGCGCGCGGTGCGGAATAGCTCAAATCATCTCCTTCCGCAGGACGCGCCCAAAAATGGTTACTCGGCTGGATATATTCTGATGTTGTCGCATATAATGGCATACAGCGCCACCCGGGAGGGGTGCCGCACAAGATCGGCCGTGACCGGCCAGAGACGAGACTGACTCAAAGCCATGGTTCGAATTCTGCTGGCCGAGGATGATGACAGCATGCGCACCTATCTGGCCCGCGCCTTGGAGCGGTCGGGTTATGAGGTGGTGGCTGTGGCGACCGGCGCGCAGGCCGTGCCCTATATCGACGGCGAGCCATTCGACCTGTTGCTGACCGACATCGTCATGCCGGAAATGGATGGGATCGAACTGGCGCAGCACGCCGCGACTGTCGCGCCCGACATGCGGATCATGTTCATCACCGGCTTTGCCGCCGTGACGCTGAAGGCGGGGAAAGCGGTGCCGCAGGCCAAGGTGCTTTCCAAGCCCTTCCATCTGCGCGACCTGGTGCTGGAGATCGACCGCATCTTTGGCAGCACCAGCATGACGGGCCTCAACTGACGCGGTCAGCTGGCGACGACTTCTTCCATATCGGGAGTCGTAGGTAGCGGCATGCCAGCCATAGCGGCCGCGAATCGCTCCCTGTCCAGGCCCTTCTCCCAGGCTGACACGACGACCGTCGCGACCGCATTGCCGATGAAGTTGGTGAGGCTGCGGCATTCGCTCATGAAACGATCGACCCCCAGGATCAGCGTCATGCCGGCGACTGGGACCGAGGGCACGATCGACAATGTCGCAGCCAGGGTGATGAAACCCGCGCCCGTCACGCCTGCCGCGCCCTTGCTCGACAGCATCGCCACCAGCAGCAGCAGGAGCTGATCACCGATGCTGAGATCGACATTGGTCGCCTGAGCTATGAACAGCGCCGCCAGGGTCATGTAGATGTTGGTGCCGTCCAGATTGAAGCTGTAGCCGGTGGGAACGACCAAGCCGACCACGGACTTGCGGCACCCTGCCCTCTCCATCTTCTCTATGAGGCTCGGCAGCGCCGCTTCCGAAGACGAGGTGCCGAGCACCAGCAACAGTTCCGCCTTCAGATAGCGGATGAGGTGCAGGATGTTGAAGCCCGCAAATCTGGCGACGATGCCAAGCACGACCAGGACGAACAGCAAGGACGTCAAATAGAAGGTGGCCACCAGCCCGGCGAGATTCGCGAGCGCACCAACGCCATATTTGCCAATGGTGAAGGCCATGGCGCCCAGCGCCCCGACAGGCGCCGCCTTCATCAGGATGGACACGAGCTTGAAGATGGCGTGGCTTGCCGATTCCAGCACCCGCATCAGCGGATCAGCCTTCTCCCCGATCAGGGTCAGCGCGATGCCGAAAAGGATGGCGACGAACAGCACCTGAAGAATGTTGTGGCCGTCCGCGACAGCCGAGATCAGCGTGCCGGGAATGATGTCCATCAGAAAGCCGGTCAACGTGCGGTCATGCGCCTGCTGCTGATATTCAGCGATCTTGCCTGCGTCGAGGCTCGCGGGATCAATGTTGAGGCCAGCCCCCGGATGCACGACGTTGGCGACGATCAGTCCAACGATCAGCGCGAGCGTGGAGAAGGTCAGGAAATAAGCGAAAGCCTTTGCCGCGACCCGGCCGATCGCGCCCAGCTCCTTCATACCGGCGATGCCGGTCACGATGGTCAGGAAGATGACGGGCGCGATGATCATCTTCACCAGCTTGATAAACGCTTCGCCTAGCGGCTGAAGCGCGATGCCGGCCTGCGGGAAGAAATGACCGATTAGGACGCCGATGCCGATCGCCGCCAGCACCTGCACATAAAGCTGCCGGTAAAAGGGCAGGCGCACAGCCGTTACGCCCGTCGCATCGTCGATCTTTATCATGCTGTTGGCGCCCCCTTTGCACTGCAGCATATGAGCTGCACCAACGCTGTCCAGAGAATTAAGGGACAAGCGAATTTCCCGCTTGCACACCCCCCCGACCGCCGCTATTGGCGCAACTCCCGTGGGCGTGTAGCTCAGTGGTAGAGCACTGTGTTGACATCGCAGGGGTCGCAAGTTCAATCCTTGCCACGCCCACCATCGAAAACCCCGTCAAATCAATGATTTGGCGGGGTTTTTGTTTGCCCGGAGGAGGCCGGTGGCCGAACCCGGCCTTCGGCCCTTTCGGCAAATTTTGGGCAAATCACCCCCCTCTTTTGGCAATTTCTGGGCATGCGAATGCCGGGCGATCGCAGCAACTTCCCGAGTCGCGGACACCATCGAAACCACCTGTGGGTGTGTCAGCCGATGTCTCTTCGCGGCTGCCCACCCAGACCGATATGGCAGCGTCGCCCCGGCCAGGCCTGGTCCGGTGGAGCGCCCTTAAAGATGGTCTGTGCGCCGACCCGCAGCGGCCAGCCTCAAGGGCTCGGGCGCCACCTGAAGCGATGATCATTGCCTCCAGGCTCGCGACATTCCGCCTTGGCCCAGCATCCAGCCTCCGGCGAAAGGGTCCGCGGAATGCGAGCAATCTTCATCAGACATGGCTCGCCGCTCGTCCCGCATGCGGAGAGATCCGCCGGCGGAGGCGGCGAACAAAATTAAAGGAAACCAAGATGCTATCCATCCGTACCCGTGGGAAGCACGGCATCTATTACATCCGGGGCTCAGTCGGACTGGGCAAGAAGAAGATCATCGTCAAGGAATTCAGCACAGGAACGAGCGACCCCGACGCCGCAGCCCATCTGATGGCTGAGCATGAGACGAAGCTGCGTCACCAGCTGATGTTCGGTCCGGCCGCTCTCGTCGCGCAGGGAACCATCGCTCAGGCCTTCGACAGCTACCTGACAAAGGCAAAGCCCCCATGTGCGTCCGACGTCCTGCGCATCGGGAAGCTCAATGGCCTCATCGGCGACTTTACCTTAAGCGAACCCAAGCAGGCGTGGGAGCATTTTCGCCGCGCCTATCTCACCGGGCATGACCCGGCGGGCCAGGACCGCTATCGCTCAGTGTTCCAGGCGGCAATCAATGTCTATCATGAGTTGCATGATCTCCCGCCGCTGCGGATAAAAGCCATCCCGTTCAACAATGAGCGAGTGCGCTTTCTCAGCAAGGAAGACCGCGACCGGCTGATCGCAGCCTATTCGCCTCACATCCAGCCGATCATCACCATGCTTGCCTTCCATGGTCCGCGCATCCAGACCGCATTGCAGTTGCAGTGGGGCGTCGAGGGCGTCGATATGCAAGAGGGATCGATCCGGCTCAATCACACAAAGAACGCGATCATTCGGTCCGTACCGATGCATCCTCGCGTGATGGATGTGCTGCGCCCGCTTTGGGAGAAACAGGGGCGGCCCACAAAGGAGCATGTTTTCCTCAACCGGTTCGGTAAACCTTATTCCGACACCCGCAAGGCGAAGATCCCCGGTGGCAACCCGATCAAGAACCAGCATGCCACCGCCTGCCAGCGCGCGGGGATCGAGGATTTCACCGTCCATGACTGGCGCCATCACTGGGCGTCTCACTGCGTCATGGCGGGCATCGACCTCATCACCATCATGAACATGGGCGGCTGGAAATCGCTGCGGATGGTTCAGCGCTATTCCAGCGTCAGCGTGGATCACATGCGCGATTCCATCAACAAGCTGAGCTGAGCCAGATCTTTTGGACCTGGGGCAGACCACATGGTCTGCTCCTTTCCTATCGTGAGGAGATGAGCAGCTTATAAAACCAAATACACTGGAACTGTCATCATATGATGCTATATTCCGTGCAGCAGAAGGACGAGGTTATGCGAACTACCCTGGCATTGGATGACGAGCTCATTGCGAAGGCTCAGTCGTTCACCGGCTTGACCGAAAAATCAGCGCTTGTTCGTGAAGCGCTTAAAGCTCTCATAGAACGGGAGAGCGCCGCACGCCTCTCCCGTCTTGGCGGCACTGAGCCTCATAGTGAAGCCGCTCCGCGCCGACGTCCCGATCCTGCATGATCCTGGTGGATACTTCAGTCTGGATCGATCATTTTCGTCATGATGATCCAGCCCTTGGCCGATCACTCGACCAGCGGCAGGTTCTTTCCCATCCCTTCGTTATTGGGGAGTTGGCGCTGGGCAGCCTTGGGCAAAGAGATCTCATCCTCGAAGCGCTACGCGGATTGCCGTCAGCTCTGGTCGCGCACGATGACGAGGTTCATGCCTTCATTGACCGCCACAGGCTGTTCGGCCTGGGGATCGGCTACATCGATGCACATCTGCTGGCAGCAACGTGTCTAACGCCCGACGCCTGCTTCTGGACACGTGATAAGCGCTTGAGGGCTGCTGCCTCGCAGCTCAGCGTGGATGCGAATCTGGATCAGTAGCCGGTGCCTGCCCATTTCGCATCTCCCCGCACCACCTGTTTGCGGACGGCAACGAGACGATGCAGCAGTGGTGCGCGAAACATTTCCTATGTTCGACGGAAGCCATTTACCGACACGGATGCCGAGTTGGTGGTGGCTTTTGTCGCACTCGCCGGTGGCGAACTGTCAGAAAAAGAAATGGCTGACTGGTTTCGCCAGCAAACCCCTTGAGCTTCAACAGGTATCGAGATCGGTTCACAATGGGCGGCTACCGCGCAGCTTCCGCTTCTCGGATGATGTTGGCGGACGCAGCAGATTACCATCCACAAACATGATGTCCACAGGCAAGCTGGAGTCGGGCCTGCTCCAAATCGTGGCGATGTCGAGCATCCTCTTCGGCCGACTGCTTTCTTCCGCGCGCCGTTTCGAGCTTCCATCTCTTCTGCGCATAACATGAAGTATTTTCTCAAACACATCGCAGAAGATAGGGCTCAGAAGATCCCACCTAACCGCCGGGCATGGCGTGATCCAAACGTGATATATCGCGGCCAATCTTAAGCAGACGCCCTGCGCTCCGATACCCCCGATTTGGGCCGATTTGGTCCTTCTCACCCGATTGACGGCGCACCTCGGTGCTACAATCCTGGTTCTCAGGGGCATGTACTACGCATCGCAGCAGACAGGATCTTGCCATGACCGATCAGCCACCCCACCCTATCCTTCGCCTCAACAGCGTGCTCGATCGCACGGTGCCTAGAGCCGAGCAACGCGCGACCGCGAGTTTCGGCCGGATCTTTCCGCGCCAAGCGGGCATCACCACGCGCTGCTCGGGGTGGCGAGAGTCCGCCGTCAACGAGGGGCTGCGCACTACGATGCTCAGGACTGTCGATGAGGCCACGGAAGGGCAGTCGTGATCCCAACAGATTCGCCTGAAACGGGCCCATCGCCGCGCGCATCAACCGCCGGGCCCAGAGAGACCCTTCTCACCCCCCAGGACATCCTGTCACGGCTCAGCTTGACCAGCGCTGACCCCGCGAAATGGATGCGCCGAATGTTCAAAAAACATGGCGTGCCATATGTCCGGGCGGGTGGGAAGACACGGGCGACCGAAGCGCAGTATCGCCTACTATTGGAAAAAGTCACATGCTCTCCATGCGTCGCCGCGGGAAAAACGGCATCCACTATATCCGAGGCGTTGTCGCGCTCGGTGACAGGCGCATCGTCGTCAAAGAATTCAGTTCAAGAACGAGTGACGCGAATGCTGCATCACACCTGATGGCTGAGCATGAGACGAAGCTGCGTCACCAGTTGATGTTCGGTCCGGCCGCTCTCGTGGCGCAGGGAACCATCGCTGAGGCCTTCGACAGCTATCTGACAAAGGCAAAGCCCCCATGTGCGTCCGACGTCCTGCGCATCGGCAAGCTCAATGGCCTCATCGGCGACTTCAGCCTGCGCGAGCCCAAGCAGGCGTGGGAGCATTTCCGCCGCGCCTATCTCACCGGCCATGATCCAGCGGGCCAGGACCGGTATCGCTCAGTGTTTCAGGCGGCGATCAATGTCTATCATGAATTGCATGATCTCCCACCGCTGCGGATCAAGGCCATCCCGTTCAACAATGAGCGAGTGCGCTTCCTCAGCAAGGAAGACCGCGACCGGCTGATCGCAGCCTATTCGCCTCACATCCAGCCGATCATCACCATGCTGGCGTTCCAGGGGCCGCGGATTCAGACAGCCTTGCAAATACCCTGGGGCGTCGATGGGGTCGACATGAAGGAAAGATCGATCCGGCTCAATCACAGCAAGAACGCAGTCGTCAAGTCTGTGCCGATGCATCCTCGCCTGTTCGATGTGCTCCGGCCGATCTGGGAAAAACGAGGACAGCCGACCAAGGGCCACGTCTTCCTCAACCGGTTTGGCAAACCTTACTCAGACACACGCAAGTCGAAGATCCCCGGCGGCAATCCAATTAAGACCCAGCACGCGACCGCCTGCCGGCGAGCGGGGATCGAGGATTTCACGATCCATGACTGGCGACACCATTGGGCGTCTCACTGCGTCATGGCCGGCATCGACCTCGTCACAATCATGAACATGGGCGGCTGGAAGTCGCTGAGAATGGTCCAGCGCTACTCCAGCGTCAGTGTGGATCACATGCGGGAGTCAATCAACAGGTTGAGTTGAGGCAGGTTTTTTGAACCCGGAGCCCGTGACACCGTTCGCCCCGACTCCGCGGTTCGTAGAAAAAAAGCTGAGGAGCACCAGATTAGCCCACAAGCTTTTCGTTTCGTTTTTAGGAGCCTTTTTCTGCGGACTATGATGGACTTGGATGACGAGCTTATTGCCAAGTCAAAATCTTCCGCCGGCTTGACTGACAAGTCGACGCTCATTCGTGAAGCACTCTGGCGCTCATAGAACGGGAGAGCGCTGGGCCTTGGCCGTTTCAGCGCACTCAGCCTCATATTGGAGGTGCACCACGGCAACGTTCCGATCCTGCCTGATCCTGGTCGACGCTTCGGTGGCACAGATCATTTTCGTAAATATCGGCCCGCCCCTCCGAAACTAAACCAGCGTCACCTGGCGGTCCGCCCATGTTGAGGCCGGGGTGAAACACGGCTAGTTAGCCTCACAGCGCGTACCGTTTACAAAGCGCACGAACTCTTCGCACATCGGGGGAAGGGAAATTGTGGTAGACCTCCGCCTGTACAGAAGCGACAAGGATTGAGCATGCCGGAACTTGCTTACGAAACTCTCGAGCGCTTAAAGTCACCGCGCCCTGTGGATCGAGTTCAATTCATCGCGAACTGCTGCCACGGCAAGCGGGTCCTCGATATCGGCTGTCTTGATGAAACCGCGCCGGAAAAACAGAATACACATGAGTGGTTGCACCGGCAGATCGCGTTGGTTGCAAAGGAGGTAATCGGGATCGATATGTCTGACAGACTCCCTCCTGAAGGACTAAAAACGGGCCCTAATTCGCGGATCATGAAGGGTGACGGCACTAAACCAGATGTTTCACCTGACGCGATAGACGTAATTGTAGCCGGTGAGTTCATCGAACACATCCCGAACCCTCTCGAATTTATACGCGAGATACGCGCCCGCTTTCCTTCGCGGGAAATGCTCTTATCCACTCCGAATGGCATTTCCTTCGCCAACGCCTTGCTGGGCACGATCGGACGAGAAGCTCAACATGAGGATCATCTTATGACCTCAACTTACAAAACTCTCAATACGCTATGCCGACGCGCAGAATGCAGCCACTGGAAGATCGTCCCCTATCGGTTTTACGCGACCGAAATGCTGCTCAAGTCCTCAGGTTTCAAAAGGTTTGCTGTTCGCACAGTGGAATCTTTCATTCGTACGTATGAAAGATTTTTTCCGTTGCGAAGCTTCGGATATATCGTGCAGATCACATTGTAGAGCGGAACATCGGCACCATCATCGCGAACGGTGGACAGCCCAATGTGTCACCAGATAGTTGTAGAGCGTCATGCTGATGGTTGCCAGTGGAGCCGCTACAAACATAGGCAGCATCAATGCTCCTCGGAACACGCTGATCGCGGCACCCGCAACAGCAAGACTGGACACAGATGCTACGACGTAGTGCGCAAAGGCTGTCCATGACGCCCGAACTGTGAAGCTCCACAACGCCTGCGCTAAGTAACTTGCGGGGAGGACAAATACGAAAGTCAGCAGTACGGAAAATGCGTAATGGAGACCCGCCGCATCCCCTACAATAAGTATGATGTTGTTAAGGACAGCGCAGGTCCCCCCAACCAGAAGATATCGCGTCGAGCGCAGACTGAAAAACCTCGTCAGCACTGGAACGTAAGCACGTAATTGTTGTGCCATGGACGAACGAAGTCCTGACCGACCGCGCGAATCCTCGGCGAATTTCCCTTGACCAACGCCAACGCCTCTTCTGGCGTTAAATAGGCCACCTTGTCCCCCGTCAGCCACCGATCTCCCGCGTAGCAAAACCAGTGCATCGGAGTAGCGGTTCGCCCCCAGTCCTTCAGCACGAAGTGCCCACCTGGCGCCAAACTCCTGGAAATTGCGCAGATAATTTCACCGCGCTGTTCTTCGGGAATGTGGTGCAGCACGTCTGACAAAGTGATAAGATCAAAGCTCGCGCTTTGCTCCGCGGCAATTTCTTGAATTGAACTCTTCCGGAATTCGACGCCGTTTTCCCGGCCACGATAGAGGCGTCCAAGGCGAGGAGTAATGTCGATGGCGAGGATGCTAGCCTGGGGATACACTTGGGCCAAGAGTTCCGTTATTGCGCCCTCACCGCACCCCACCTCCAGTATTTTACTGGCCTTAGGAGCCCACCCAGTCAATTTCCGGGCGTAATCATTCAGGTCCATAAACAGCCCACGATAAAGTCCTGCAACCTTGTGCTCGTGACGACCGAAGCGCTCCCGCACAAACGCCCCAACAGACATCCTTACAATCCTCCCGCGATACGCATCCTAATACGAGGCAGCACCCGCTCAATGATGCGAGAATAGCGGATGTAGCGAGCTCCGTCTAACGGCCCCAAGGCGAGAAACGTCGCAAGCGCACGACCCATCGCGTGCCAGTTGCCCATCGCAGCTTCAGCGAGCAGCATGTTTATATGCGCAGACGCGTAACTGAGTCGTGCAGTTCTGCTGTCTGCACCCAAATACCGCAAAAGCACCACCTCCAGCTGGCCTGCCAATTCTTTTCGATCCCCTCTCATGGTTAAGGATCGATCATGAACACGGAACGCCGTGACTGGCTGGCCGTCATAAACAACTGAGCCATACTCGCCTAATTTTAACCAGAGATCCCAGTCGGGCGTGTACCATAAGGATTCGTCCAAGCCCCCAGCTGCGATGTAGGCATCTCGTCGAAAAATTGGTGCCGGCATTGCGATCGAGTTCTGCACGATCAGGCGATCCCGATAGACTTTCGGTTCAATCCGCCCAGCTCTAAAAGGAGGGTGCCATTTGCCCACTCTTCGACCGGCGGTATTGATTATGAAGGCAGGAGTGAGAAACAGGCTGGCATCTGGAAACCGCGCAATCAGCTTCTTAGCGAGAGGTAGGCGGCCGTCCAGCCACACATCATCCTGATGCAAAGTGCAAACATACGGTGCCCGGGCGGCTTCGATGGCGAGGTTCGTCTTACGCGTCCAACTCGCGACATCTGGCATGTAGGCATAGTCGATCTTCAAGCGGTCGACATGCCGCTCCACCAAGCTCGCGCACGATCGATCCGGAGTGGAATCTCGTATGATGACCTCAACCTCGCCTGCAGCCGCTGTAGGAATGCTCGCGAGCGCGGCCTCGATCCATGCCTCGCCGCAATGTACCGGCATCGCCACGGACAACAAGGGCAGGCTCATCTACTATTCACTTATCGGCTCGAGCAAGTCTGCTTTCGTTTCCGGCGATAATTGCCAGAACGAAGGCGCCGAAAAACGTCTGGAGTCCTATCGCCCCGAGCGCGGCACTGCCAATCAAAGGCAGCGGGTTCTGTAGCGCTTCAAACCCTCCCTTCGACCATTGCACCCCCACGAGCCCGATACCCGTAAGTGAAATTACCATGAACGCTACCCCGAAGATCAGCATCATCTCTAAGGTAAAAAGGGGGAGAACAGGAGCTAGAATGGGTGGAAGCCTACGATAGCCGCATTGGACTCCGTGGAGATGCATCGCCACGCCCATAAGCAGGCAAAAGTGACCGCAACTAGCGAAGAAACCAGCGATAATGCACCAACTCACTCCGAAGAATGGCGTGCCCCGTACGATGCCCGTTTCATATATCCCTGCAGTCAAAAAGATTGTCGCGGAGAGCAGCAACGCAGCCAACCCTGGAACACCAAACACCCATGTCGGGCTAAGCATAAACAGATACCGTAAGTGACGCCAACCATCTCGCCACGGCCGGAGATGTGGTGCGCGGTCCCGAAGATCTGGCGCTAACGTGGCAGGCACTTGAGCTATTTGCATCTTCTTCAGGCTGGCCTTTATCACCATCTCACTCGCCAGCTCCATCCCGCAGCTGGTGAGCCTGATTTGATCAAGCGAGTTCCTACGAATCGCACGAAGACCACAATGAGCGTCATCAATCCCGCTTCTAAAAAACAGATTGAGTATCCCAGTTAGGGCAGGATTACCGATGTAACGGTTTTTCCAAGGCATCGCCCCCGGCTTGATCCCTCCTTTAAAGCGCGAGCCCATACATAGGTCTGCTCCGTCAACTAGCGCCCCAATCATCGCCGTGCTGTCGGTGAAATCATAGCTGCCATCAGCGTCCCCCATCACCAAATACCGGCCGAAAGCATGCTCGAATCCCCCAAGGATGGCCGCCCCATAGCCTTTCTGGCTAACGGCTACGACGCGTGCACCCAAGCTGATAGCGAGTTCTTGACTTCCATCTGCGGATCCATTGTCCGCGATTATGATTTCACCCGACAATCCATATTTCGCCTCAATCTGGTCAAGTGCTTCACGAGCATTCTTGATGCAGTGACCCAGCGATTGAACTTCATTCAGGCATGGCATGACGATAGACACGTCCGGCACCACGTTGGTCTCTTCGAAGGCCGAAGACCGTAGTAATTCCATTGACGTGCTCCCCCGCCATCCCTGTTCGCCCTGTCGTTAGGCGAATTTGGTTAATCAAGGATTAGCAGAGTAGAGGGAGCGCGAAAACGATATTTAGCTGTTCTCCAACAAAGGTCTCATCGCACTGATTACCTTAGGAGGATGGCGCGGCATCCGGCCCGCTCAAATGACCTTTTAGCCACACCTAAATCTGTATTTTGGTCCTTGGGTGGAAGGGCATTGAAAGAGGCCCAAGCGGAAGCATAGAAATCGCTGGTTCCGACGGCGACCGTCACCCCAGGCCGACACAGCTGCCGGGCCAACGTGGGAACATCGGTGATCTTCTCCGCAAGAAGTCGAATAGGACGGTTCGATAGATCAGGGCGATTTATCACGAGATCGGCTACCAACGGACCACGGCCAGCTTCGATCAACGCGTAGTCAGCGCCGCTCGCATCAATTTGGGCGCTCGCTCGTGCCATTGGAGAGTAGCGTGCATGCGCCATCCAAGCCTGAACTGGCAATACACCAAGGATAGTGGCGACTGTCGCTCTCAAAAAAATTGGCCGCACTTCAGGTCGAACGCATCTCAGCTCGATCCAACCATACGCCGACAGCAAAGCGGCACTGCCAAGAACGCCATGAACATAGCGGTAACCAAAGCCGACGCCTTGGTACGGCAGAATGATCGCCATCACAATTATCGGTAACGTTAGGCTCAGTGCCAGCATGGCGGCGAACTTATTGTGCCGACCGGCTCGCAGTCCTGCCAATAACAGTGGAATAAGAAGAAGATGCTGCCAAGTGAAAAAGCGCAGCAGGTTCGCCGCGGTCAGGGTCGGATTCGCCAACGACAAAGAGAAGGCATCGCGAAGTCGCGATATATAATCAATGCCGCCACCCATAGGCATGGAGTGCGAACTCGTAAGAAGCCGTTCGATGTAACTGGGCCATGAAAGCCAGAAAGCGGCGATGGCTGCGTACCCGATAGCGAAGGCGGCTGCTCGGGCCCACTGTCGCTCCACCAGCGTAAGGAGCAAGAATGGCCCTGCAAAGAGGGGGTGAAAAAGTGGCTGATGCAGCCCAGTGGCGATGAACCCTATCACTAGCGCCAGACAGTCTGAGATACGGCGATCAGCTAAGAACAACCGAAGCCAAAGTAGATTAAAGAATAGGTGAGCGGACATTGCGTATCCGGTCATCCCGGTGATGATAAATTGGCCGGAGCCCATCAGAACTAATGCTGCAATGCTTGATGCTTCTCGATCGCCAGGCCAGAGTCGGTCAGCGATATTCCAGATTAACGGGACCGAAGCGGCGGCCAAAAGCGGGCTCGCTAAATTGCGGTCCGTCAGAAATCCTACAGCCGATCGGAATGCTGCGTTGAACGGCAAATAAGCGGACACCCACGCCGCGGGCCGGTCTACGGGAAGCATGAACTCTAGATTTAAAGCCGCTGCTTCAATCCTCCAGCTAGGTGGGATAGGCCATATTAGGCGCCCGCCAGAGAAGATGAAAGCATCGAAATTTGCCATTTGTTCATCTCGGCTTAGATCATATCCAAGAAGAACTACGTAATGACCAATATAGCACAATATCAAAATCGAAAATGTGCATATAAATAAATGAATTTTTTTCAGCGGAAAAGGAAAAACTGTTCCAGAGCTCCTTTTAAAAACCCATATTGATAGTACAACAAACAACCCAAGCAACCATATGTCTTGCTGAGCCAACATCCTCGATGCGACCCAATAGGTTCTTATTGGAGGAATGAACAATGCTATTGAAACAAAGCCAAATACCGCGAGAATAATTCTAAAATTTGCTCTCGCGAGTGTTTCTGAGTTTGTTAGGGTTAGTGTCATGTATCAGTTTCTTGCAGCTGTTTGACAACCGGAGGATGATTGTCACTTTGACTCACCAGTTAACCTCGCAAATTGCAAGAACTTGTATCACAGGCGGCGGACTGCTCAGCACTATGGCTTCTCGCCGAGATAGAAACACGAAGTCAGAGCCTTTGTCCATGTGCGTCAGACTGGCAGCGACTGTCCTTTGGGACCCCACGAGACGGGTTAGGGATCATGGGGTGGAAAGGCGACATATTGATCAGATTCAAGCTCGGCAGCCTCAGACGATCATTGCTTCCGCAACAATTAACCTCGCGCTCAGTCCCAGCCATATGGCAGCGCGACTCACAACTCTACACCTCCCGCAGGCCCAGCGCGGTTCAGGACCCGTCGACGACATACAGTACGACAAGATCGAACGAAGATCATTGCAAACTCCTAAGCTTTTGGGCGGTGGGATCGTCGCTGGTGGGCGCGGCCTTGCCCGCGAACCGGTCGGCAATCTCGTCGATCAGCTGGGCGAACAGCCTGGCTCCTGCGGCCTGCGCGGCGTCGTTCACCGGGGTCATCGCCCCGGTGATGAGCTGGTGCCGGACCATCCGGGCCAGCACCTCCCACACCAGCGCCTGATTGCGCCGCAGCCAATCGGTGTTGCGCTCGATTTTGGTCAGGCGAATGCCGATGGCTTCGTCGGATTTCGGCGCCTGCCGCCGGTTGAACCAGGCATCGAGCGCCTCGATCAATATTTCAGACCGCGCCCGGCCCGAACTCGTCGCCAGATGCTCGAGCCGCCTGCTCATCTCCTCGGGCAGGAACAGCTGGTGCCGGATCTTCGTGCTCTTCATCGGGCGTTAGCCTTCATGATGTTCGGTGGCAGCGGACCAGGCCAGCGCAAGGGGGGACACCGAAGCGATCCGCTGCCATGGATGATTATGGCTGTCCGGCTTTTGCTTGGGGATGGTGCAGATCGATCCAGATCGACCCAGTTCGGCCTTACACGCTGCCAGGACCGCTGCGCCCCCGTCCGATGGTCCAGCTGATCGGCCGGTCCTCGCGCATCAGCCCTGATAGCTGCTTGCCCACATGCCGCTCCAGTTCATTGCGCCAGGGCACCAGGGTGAACTCATGGCTCCGTTCGATGAGCGCAAACCGCCCAGAGGTCATGTTCACCTTGCGTTTGAGCGTTCCCTGCACCCGCTCGCCCGGCACGCTCTCGGCAAAGCGCAGGCCCAGTTCCTTCGACAGCTGCCCTGCCACGGTCCGAACCTCGCGCTCCCGGAGGATGCGCAGCAGATTGCGACGATAGAGCACGTCATTGCCCTGCCGCTCGGCCAGTTGCTGCTCGACCAGCCATTGCTGGCGCAGCGCCAGTGCCTTGCGGACCTCCTGCCCATAGCTAGCGCTGGCTACGGGCGCTTTGTCCGGTGCCGTCAGCTCTTTGTCCAGCCAGGTCGCCGCATGGACGTTTGTTTGATCAAGGATCGGCGCTGCTGACAACATCTCGACCTTCACTGGCTCGGCCCTTAGCTTGCGCTGCTCATAGGCGCGCACCCTATCGAGATGATCGGGACCGATCTTCCATGTTCCGTTAGGCTCGCGTTCGGGCTTGCCGATCGCCTTGCGGATCGCTTCCAACCGCCGGACATGGGTCCGGGCAAATTCTTCGGTCGCCATGGCGTCATGGGCCAGGTGAATGTCGACGCTGTAGCGCCCGGCATGAGCCTCGGCGATCTGCACGACGGTACGATCCACGGCGCGGGGTTCGGCCTGCCTCGGTGTCAAGCTCACCATGCCACCGATCGGCGTCGGTTCGGCGCTGGTGCCGATATCGACATAATGGCTGCGCCCGTCGATGCCGTCGACGATGAGATAGCGGCGCTCATGATCATCATCGGCGGCGCCCCGCTTTACCACCTTACCAATGACCGGGCCTGTCATCTGTGCGGCTACGCCGTCGATGCCATGGACGACATAGCGGCTGGCATCGATCTGGGGCGCTTCCTTTGCCTGTGTCATTTCGCGGTGCATGAGGCGGATGATGTCGCCGCGTAGGCCCAAATCGGTGAGTGTCTTTTCCATATGCGGTGCCAGCGTCCAGGAGAGCGGTCCGGCCTGCTCTGCCAGTTCCATCCGCTCCAGCATCCGCGCGCGGGCAACCAGCAGTTGCTGATGACTTGGATCTAGCGCTTCCTGCCCCTCCATCCGACGCAGGTCGATCACATGATACCTGGCCTGCGCAAGCATCATCCGGTCGAGCCGGGTGAGCCGTTCTGCCTCGACCTCGCGCTCGAGCTGCTGGCGCACCTCGATCTCGCTCTGCGGGCCCAACGCCCGGGTCATGATTTCCGATGCCCGATAGCGGATGGCATGGGCGATATAGTCGCCTGCTATGTTGAGGGTCTTGCCGTCCTCGGTAATGCCCCGGATCAGGATATGGCTATGGGGATGCCCCGTGTCGAAATGATCGACCGCCACCCAGTCGAGGGTGGTGCCCAGATCCTCCTCCATCTTCGCCATCAGGTTGCGGGTGAAATCGCGCAGATGGTCGAAGGCAGACCCATCCTCCGGCGCGACGATCAGGCGGAACTGGTGGCGGTCGTCCAGCCCACGTTCGGCAAAGGCTCTTGCATCCGCCTCGTCGGCAAAGGTCGAGTAGAAGCGCCCGCGATCCCCTTCGCGGCTGACGCGATCGCGTTCGAGATAGCGCAGATGCATACCCACTGCTCCCGCCTTGCCGGCGAGCTTCACCACCCGCGCCTTCACCGCCACCCGGCGGGGCCGCACGCGCATGCCGCTGGTCCGGTCGAACGACCAGCCCGAACCGCGCGGCACGGCGGCCGCGATCCGCGCGCCGCGGCCGCGGTCATTGAAGCGACCGGAGCGAGGAGGAGAACCCGACCCAACATTCTCAAGCCGACGCGGATTACCGCCGCGCCGCGCCACCTGCTTCATGATCTGCGAGCGCAGTTTCGGCGCACGCGGTTGGCGGGCGCTCTCGCGCCGCGAACGCCCGAGGCGAGGCTCGAAAGGATCATCGTTCTGTACCATCATCAAGAATATGGCGAGGACAGCCCCAGCCTCAAGTATCTCGCGCAAGAGTCGCGCTTCTCTGCGGCTTCGCGGGCAAACAGTGCCGGTTCGATCTCGTTCAGGAGACAGGCCGTCTCCAGCAAAAAGGATGTGCAGACAAGGGTTTGACCGGGCAGATGCGACGAAGCGCGCCGGCCTTTATCTTGCTGTCACCTCCTAAACCGGCACCCCTCCTTTGTGTTCCCCATATGTTCTATTCCCAGGCCTGTTCCGCTCCTCACCGGAAGGGCCAGGCATGGGCGTGCAGCTCGAGGCTATGGACGGCGGAAAGCTCAAGCTCACCAGCGATGTCGAGACCATATTCACGCTTTCCGCCAGCGCTGTAACGGATGGCTTCTCCTTCGCCTTTTCCGACGGAACATTGCTCAAAGGCCATCACGATATCGGCAGCGGGCGCTGCCATTTCATGCTCGCAGCGGAAGGCGTGGCGAGCGTCAGAATCATGCGCGCAGGGCGGCCTGATGGCGCATGGATCGAAGGACAAATCTCCTGGATGACACTTGCCTGCGGCAGCCGGACGCTGTGCCCAATCCATGCGAAAGCGCAGGATGATGGGCGGCAATGGGTGCTGGATATCGAAGCCAGGCAAGCGGCCTGAAGCGCTGGCGCCGCGCGAATCTGAGCAGCAAATTTATGGTGTCATTGAGTGACGAGAAGGCCAGCAGCGGTCTGTCATGTTCGGCAATGGCGTCGGCCAGCCATGCTGCCGGTCATCGTCGCCCGCATCGATTTCCGGTCATGGCGCGGTCATGAAGACAAGCGGGTTGTGGCGCTGGACACCATAGGTCTGACGCGCCGGCTCACCGGAGAGACACACGGCGTCAACGTCATTTACAGCTGAGGATTACTCTCATGCCTAAGCCGCTGAGATATCGTAGCGGCATGGAACTTGCTTCGTTGCACAGGCGATAGGTGAGGAGGCGAGGATGAAGAGGTTGGTGAATGCACTTGCGGCCGCTGTCGTGCTTGCATCAACGATGCCGGCGGCGGCATCCGCAGCCACGGTCCTGACTTCGATCAATGTCACAGCTCCAACAAACGGAAGCCTGGGAAGCTGCCCTACTGTGATCTCAATTGGCTCTACCTGTACACTTGCTGGGAACGCGGGCTTTCCTGGTTACCAGATTGGCGTTCAGGCTGGATCGCCCAACATCTTTACGATCACCCAGTCCGGCGACTTTTTCCTGAACAGCTTTTTCTCATCGATTTCGATCAGCGGCAATAACATTCCGATCACCAGCGCTTCGTTCATCGACGCGACGGGGGCCGGCAGCTTTGGTGCGGGCAACATTTTCCTGAACAACGGCACGCTCACTGTCACAGTCCCAGGCACTTCTACGGCCGGAGCTGTGATTCGCATTGGCCTCGGGACGGGCGCCATCACCTCCGCCGTCCCCGAAACCGCCACCTGGACGATGATGATCCTTGGTTTTGGCACGATGGGTGCGGCGCTGCGGCGACGGCGCGGGCGGACATCCATAGCGGCGATCGCCTGATTGCAATGACGGCGGGGGCTGTAAATGGGATGGCGATCGCTGCAATCCTGCTGGTGACGCTCGCTCGGCAAAGCGCAAACTCGAACGACTGACAGGCAACGAACAATGAAGAGGATCAGATGCCTGCTGAAGGGCCATCAATGGCCGGGGCGATGGACGCGGCGCGGCGCGGGCAAGGCGCGCTTCCGCGGCGCCTATTATGGTGCCTATGAAGCCTGTCTGCGCTGCGGAAAGGAGCGCCTGTGCGACTGGGATTACGGCACAAGTCCGGACAAACCATAAGCGCCGCGGAGCTGATCGCGCGCTGTAGCGGACCGCACAGCGCATGCGCCACGGCAAGGATAACAGGCCTCATCTCCCCGAGCACCCGGTGACGCGGCCAAGATGATCATCCCTTATACCCGAAAGGCCAGAGCCGCCGCCACCGCGCGGCGACGCGCTCCTGGCGGGAGGCATCCCTGCTGACGAGCACCATGGCGCGCGCCAGCTGACGCCAGGCCTGCGCCTCGCTCAGGCCTAGCTGCTCGGCGATTTCGCCGATGGCGAGCCCCTCGAAGCGGCGCAGACGATAGATGTCGCCCAACGGATCGGGCAGCGACTCGATCGCCCGGGCCAGCCGCCGCAGATGCAGGTCCTCGATATCATGGAACCGAAAGCGCGCCCGCAGCCGCCGCCATCCGGCCATCTGTGCGCGGGTGTCACCCATGCTCGCCTCCCTCACCGGGAAGGAAGGCCAACAGATATTGGGCTGCCTTGCTCGCCTTGCTGGCGGCGCGGAAAATGGCGCGATTATCCTCCCGCAAGACGTCGAGCCAGCAGCCGATATAATCGGCGTGGCGGACAGTGGGGGTGATGCCGAGCTCCGCGCAGAGAAAGGCGCTCGCCATTTCAGCGCAGAGCTCCTCCCGCGCATAAGCGTCGCTGCCGAAATCCGCACCCGTCAGCCGGTCGAGCCGCGAGGGATGGCCGGTCCAGTGACCCAGCTCATGCAGGATAGTCCGATACCAGTTGATCGGCTCGGGGAAGGCCGACTGGTCCGGCACCCGAATATAGTCGGGACTGGGCGCATAGAAGGCGCTCTCCCCGCCCACCCGCACGTCAGCCCCTGTCGCGCGGATCAGCCGATGCGCCTGCGGTACCAGCTCTTCGGTCGCGCGTGTCTCGGCCGCTGCCATGAGCGCTTCGGGCAACCCCTCGCACTGATCGACATTGAAGAGGGTGAAGCGTTTGAGGAAGGCGACCTGCCGCGCCTCGCGCTGCTCGTCGCGGGCCTTTTCCTCCTCGTCCCTGGGCGTGAACCGGTCGGCATAGCAGACGGTCGTCCCCGCCTCGCCCTTTCGAACATGGCCGCCCAGCGCCAGCGCCTGCCTGTAGGTGAGCCAGCGCTGCACCCCAAAGCCGCAGGAAAAGAGCCGGTCCCAGAGGATCAGCACATTGATGCCGGAATAGCAGCGGCCGGTCACGGCATTGCGCGGCAGACCCGTCGCCGCATGGGACTTGTCCCAGGGCTGCACCCATGGCAGCCGCCCCTCCTCCAGCTGCGCGATAATGCGCTGCGTCACCTCGTCATACAAAGAGCCGTTCGCTCGACCATCTTTGCCCATCTTCTGTCTCCTGCCTTCCAGCACCGGCCGCCGGAATGGCGGGGTGGGCGGCAGAGAGGCGCACGGCAGGCCCGGGCAGAGAGGCGGGCTGCACCCCCCGGGGCCCCATTGCCCCTGCGCAATGGGGTGGATCAGGGGCCGCAACGGCAGTGAAGGAGCCGGCAGCGCCGGCTTGCGGTCCGCCGGCACGGGCCTAGAGGGAGCCGACGCCCACCCCGCGCTTCCGGCGGCCTTTCCAAACCCACGCCAGCGCGGCGAGGCCGCGATGACCCCATGGGGATGCCAGCGGCAGCCCCAAAGCGTCAGCGATCATCGCCCGGCAGGGACGAGACAAGCGGGACGCGCAGGCTCGGTGGAGCAAAGCGGAGCAGAGCGCGGTCGGCCGCAGGGCCGAGACGCCATGCACCCATCGAGCCAGGACGCAGCTCGAGCAGAGATCCACCCCAATGCCGCAGATGGCGAGCCACTGTCGCAAAGGGAGTGCAAGAGCGCTGTCAGGACGGGAGAGAAGGCAGAGCCATGACCCGCAGGATAGATGGACCGGACAAGGCCCGCGCCCTCCCCCGCATGAAGCGCTGATCCCGTTGCCCCGCGCCCCCGACAGCAAGCAGCGGTAACCACCGCAGAAAGGGAGATAGGCAGAAGACAAGGCGGCAACGACAGCAAAGCAGCACGACCGATACCGGGGAAACGGTGACGCCGCATCCAGCATTCCCGCCACCAGCCTGGCCACCAGCACGGACACGCAACCCGAACCATGGCAGCCCAGTTGGCCGACCCCGTGCAGCGCAACCCCGCCGCATCACAGGCGCAAGCCGACAGACCAGCAGGCCGCCAAGAAGCGACGGCCGCCCGGCCTCAAGCCCGGCCAGCCACGGCGTCAAACCAACCAGCCTGTGACCAACCCAGCCTCAGGCTCCTAGACCCTGCCAAAGGGAAAGACCCACCAGGCATCCCCAAGGCCGCGACACGCCAGGCCACACACCATCCAGGCCGGGAACATGATCGGTCGCCGCCACCGACACCCCCACGAAGCTCTGAGGAGGAAGGACGCCCAAGGCCGCTCCAGGCAGGCGCCTTCCAATGCCGCCACGCCAGGAGCCGCCCACCTCACCTGCGCCCACGCGGCCACCCGGCCTCAAAGGGCAGAACCGCTGCCAGAAGCGAAAAAACGCCTCGCAAAAGGTCCCAAAACCGGCCTGCGCGCGCCCAGAGATGCACGAGGGCAATCCCCGCCGGCGAGGTCGCTTCCCCCCTCTCCTCCAGGCGGACCACAAGACGAGGAACAAGCCCCACCTCAAACCCCGCACCTGGCAAAGCGCCACCACCGATGCCGGCGCCTTGCCGATCCGCCTGAGGTGGAAGCGTGGGAACGCAACCGCTGCTGCAGTCCGCCGCAAGGTGCAAAGCTCGATCGGCTTAGCTGATCGCACGCCATGCGACGCGTTGGGCGCCCGCCGCGGCAATGGCGGCGAGGCAAAGCAGCTCCGAGGCGAGCCCCCTCCGGCGCGCGAGCGCACCCCTTTTGTCTCTCCCTCGCTCGATGCAATTGCCATCCTTCAAGCCCGCGAGGCAGCGATCTGCGCCTCCAGCAACGGAGAGCCGGAGACGTCCCCTGCCCCATCAAGCCTCCCCGAAACGCAGTTTCGAAACCTGAAGGCAAGGAACAGTGGGAAATCGAGAACAGCTGGCCGGGGCCGGTTCGGCAACACGCCGCGCGGGGCTTATCTCATCGTGACGGGAGGAGGAACAAAAGCGCTGAACCAGGCGCCACTGTCCAGCGCAGGCATCTCGTTCATCAGCCGAAAATCTCCATGCCCTCCGAGGCCGCGCGTCACGCGCGGTTGCGTGCTATGGAGGTGCCGCTGTAGGACATTTCGCATGAGCCGCTTCCGCTACACCACCCCGCTCACGAAAGGCCGCTGGTATCAAAGCCGCGAGGAGGCGGAGGATGCAGCGGTCAGGGCAGGATGGGGCAGCCGGAACGAGCGCGCGGGCCCGAACGGCCGCCGAGCCCAGTTCGACGCCCATCCGCTGGTGCGGATCGAGGAAGAAGAGCCGGCGCGCGGCGGGTGAACAGGTGAAAAGCGGAAGGGCCTGCTTCCGAACAAGGCGTGCTGATACATTGAGGGGCGACCCACATGCGGAAGCCAGGAGGCGCCAGACAGGGCTTGTTCGAAGATGCTCGGCGGTCAGGTCAATGCAGCAAGGGGCTTGCGCATCCGCCGCGACCGCAGCGCCCCCCCAATCACCCCAAAGCCGAGGATCATCATCGCCCAGCTGGCGGGTTCGGGGACGGGGGAGACGGTGAACCGAGCCCAGACCGCGTTCGGGATTGTTGAAGTATCGACGAAATCCGCGGCATCGGTTACGAAGACGCCGGGATCATCCACTCCATTTACGTTCACTGCTCTAGCGACATTGATGACGGGGAACGGCCCAGACGGCGTGGAGAGCACTTCCGTAGAATATGGAATGAGCGGTGCGCAGTTCGTGCGCCGCTCCATCAGTTCGCACCCATAGGTTAACTCACTCAGTGAGTCGAACTGCCCCCCGGGAATATCAAGAAACACTTGATCCAGTAGCGACTGAGCCGCCAAAAGCGCCGAGGCCTGCGTAGTAAAGTCGAAGTTCGAGCTAGCGCAACTGCCATAGACAGATGCGCAGGTGCCTTCCACGAAACTGACATTGTACAGAGTTCCACCGATATTAACGCCAGTCGCCCCGACCAGTTCGTTATTGGAGACCAGCGGCGTCGCCGCATTTGCTGGACCCGCGATCATCAACAGAGCAGCAGCGCACTTGATCAGGATCTTCCTCATGACGGCCTCCTCACCTTTGCCTGTGCAACAAAGCAAGTTTTATGCCGCTACGGTATCTCAGCGGCTTAGGGTTGAGACCGGTTCGCAGCTGTAAGCGGCGTTGACGACCTTCATCTCCTGTCAGCCACCCTGCCGGGGCAGCGTCAGGCCGCGGCAGCAACCGCCTTGCGCCCGCGCCTGGAGCGCAGCAAGCTTCCGATCGCGCCGAAGCCTGTGATCAAAAGTGCCCAAGTCGATGGCTCGGGGACCGCCGGCAGCAGGACAACGTCTAAGGTGCCAGCTTGATCGGGGCCGAGCAGTTGGGTCTCATAATGACCCACCTGGGAAAAGGCGCCATCCTGGAAATAATAGGCAAAGCTGGACAGCCCTTGCTGCCCGCTCCCTGTGGTCACGAATGGCGAATAAAAGCCAAACCCGACGATATCGTAAGCCGCTCCATTGCCCGAGGCCCAACTATTATGGGGTGCAAAGGTCATATCGCCGCATGTCAGCTGCTGGGCTGGCACACCCGCGAAGCCGCCGGTGGCGACCTCGCAGCTAGAGAGACTTGCAACGGGAATGTTCGGCGAAAAGAACATGCCATTTGAAGGGCCAGTGAAGAAGTCTGGCAGCGTAACTGAAAATGACCCGGTCTGATTATAGCCGCCCGACATGGCCGTGAACCTGTACATCACGGCAGCATCTGCTGAGCCGATACTGAGTGTTGCAGCGGCAGCCGCGATCAACCAGCGCTTCATAATGTCCCCTTCGTCACCTGCAATCCGGATAGGCTCTGAAGCGCCCTCAGTCCAGTCGCTGTTGAGGGCTAACCCCTTTTGACCGTTGAACAATCGACCTGAGGCCGCGTTGATGGATCGACCCCGGCGATCGCCACCAATTCACCCTTTTTGGTTTCCCGATCGAGCGTTGCAGCGTTCCGGGGTCAACCTCTACCCGCCTCCATCTTCCCTTTCAGAGAGCGAGGAGCTATTGGGGCAGACGGCTCATGCGATCCAAGTGGATAGCCAGCAATCGCAGGGCTCCCCATCGCCAGAATGCCTGCCGCGGCCCGTCGAGCCAGGACCCGTGCTAAAGCGAATTGCGGAGCTGGCAGCGCCCTACACCACCTGCGGCAAACTATGCTGTCGCTGCCACGAGGGCCAGTTTGGCTTCGCGGAGACCCAGGGCTGGACCGAATCAGCAGCGCGCGCCGCGCAGAGTCACCCAAACGCATGATCCTCCTCGATCTCAGCCGCGAAGGCCGGGAGAGAGAAGCGGCGAGAAGAGGCCATGCCGCATGTTACGTTTAGCGGCAGTCAGGCCGCGTGGGAGACGTGCTCGTGCCATGCTCGCAAAGTCTCGGGAAAGATCGGTACAGACGCTCGTCCTCATTGGGCGCGCGCAGGATCGACCGCGAACCAAACCTAAAGTCCGCCAGAGGCTGCCGTCTAGACAAATGAAGCACGCCGCGTCTAATTGTCCATGATCAGGGGGATGGGATGACAATCAACAAATTAGCTCGGCGGTTTTTCCCGCTTTTGATGCTGGCCGCATCTGGCGGAGCCCATGCTGCGTCGTTCCCATTTTCCTTCGATCCTGATTATGGCGTGGGCAGTGTCAGCGGCGTCAGTTCGAGGGTCGAGGGCTTTGTTGAGAACGCCGCTGAGGGCGACAATTTCAACTTCAATCTCACCGCGACCATCACAGCCGCAGCGGATCCATTATCCTTGGGTTCCGGCTACAATCTGCTCTATCTGAATGGCGGCGAGCCCGCGTTCCGGATACAGGGCGGGAAGGTCGTCTTCGCGAGCGCGATATTCACAAGGGCGAGTGGCGAGTATAGCGAGACGCTCGCGCTCTACACCAGCGAACCCTACACGAACCTCTTCCGCACCAACGGGACCGACTATTCCGGACAATTTGCAGAAGCCTCTCCTCAGTTCGGCGATCTTGTTGCCTCTGCGCCGTCCGTTCCCGAACCTGGCACATGGGTGATGTTGCTCGCTGGCTTCGGCCTGATAGGGGCGGCTTTGCGGCACCGCAGACAGGCGGCCTTGGCATCTTCCGCCTGAGCCCGCCGAGACGCAGCCTGAGCGATGACCAAACAGACTGGCAGCCACGAGCGCCGGCAGAACAGCGGTTGAACGTAATTGGGTTCGCACAGCACGAAACACTCGACAGGCCGCATGACGGCTCGCACTGCTGCCGCCCAGACCTGATGAAGGATCGGGCATCTTCCTTACCAACGCCACCGGGACAGCCGTCCCCTCCAGGCAAGCCATTCTATCCCAAACAGCAACTGCTGCTGCGAGTGGAAGGGTGACCCCGGACAGCTACAGCGTACGATCGGGAAACCAGGGGGGGGATTGGTGGCGATCGCCGGGGTCGTGAGTTCAACCCTCGAAGCGGCAAATCGTTCAAGGGAAAAAAGCGCCAGTCTGCCCTGCCCCGCACGACAGCAGCGGAGCACGAAACGGTCATAGCCGCCCGCCGCTGCCCTTGGCCTCGACGCGAAGCGCCACACTGCTAGCTCTCAGACCAAAGCCGGTCAGGATGACCTGGTGCTACCGCCCAGAAGCGAAACGAGCCAGGTGCCGCCGGCGAACAGCACAGGCGGCCGCCGAAATGAATGCGGCCTCACATTCGACCGATGCCCCCCGTCGTGCAACCGAACCCCGCCGCCCCGCGGCTGGCAATCGAGAGACTGTCAAAGAGCCTTCCCCCAACCTCTCCGACTAGATCTTCTCTGCTTCCCTTGAAACGACAGGCTCTCATTTCCCTAACCAAAGGCCTTTTAGCGCATCGGCGAAGTGCCAAGCGCCTTCGCGATCCCGACGGGGCAAGACCTCAGCCTGTCCAGGAAAGGGACGCTGCCGATCATTACCTAACCTCAAGCAATTAAATAGGACTAGCGCTGCTATTGATCGCTGACGCTAAATTGATAAAGGCAGAGGGAAAGATGGCGGGGTCAAAGCAGCGTGACATTCCTTCAGCAATTTCATACCGAGTTTTCGAATGCTCGGAAATATGGGTTTACTCCGAAGAAATGGCTGATCGGAACGAATGTTCTTAAGCAACTGCACCACATGGTCCTGAAGCAAGGACGTGTGATCGACCCCAATCCGAGGATCCTTGGTCTGCCCTTCGAGGTCGTCACAACGCGGCCGAATGGCATCGAGCTGGTGACCGGCGAGCGCCGTAATCTGCGCAGGCGGGACGTTGACCTATCTTCAATACCGCGCAGCACCGATCGTCCGTCCTGCGACGAGCTCGAAGCCCTCATCGACTGAACAATATAGAAAAGCTGGTGCCCTCAATATCCCTTCGGCGCTGTCGCCGTCACATCGGCGCGCGGCGAAAGAATAAGCCTGCCACGCTTAGCCTGTCACAGCCTCAAGAGGCAGCAACCTTCGCCTGGCTCGAGGCAGATCAAAGGCCGCGCATTCTCGTTTCCGCAGAATTGAGGATCGCGTGGAGAAATTCCGCAGCGCATGCGGAACTGCAGAAACGGCAGACCATCGAAGATCTTGCGGGCTCCCTGACGTTCATCAACGATCATCATCACGTCTCCTTCGCAAGAGCGATCGGCGTTCAAGAGAGCGCCCTCGCCATCTGGTCAGGCAGCCTGCCAAGCGGAGAGGGGCGACTGATCTGCCGCGTTCAAAAGGTCGGCGCCGATCAACCGCTGTTGGGGATCACCTTCCTCAAAAGTTCCGGCTTCCGCCCCGACTATCAGGGGTTGCAGCAGGCCTTCGGCCTGACGGATGCTGAACATCGAGTCCTGCTGGCGCTTCTTCAGGGTAGCGATGCCAATGGCGTGGCAGGGCTTCATCAGCTTTCCATAGAAACGGTCAGAACCCAGATCCAGTCGCTCTACAGGAAATTCAAAGTGCGATCCCGCGAGGCCCTGCTCTTCAAGGCGCAGCCCTACCGCCTCTGAGACGAATATAAGGGCACAGCGGGTTCAGCGACCTTCGCCAGCCCGGAGGTTTCCAGCTCAGAACCAAAGCGGTGCCCCACTTCCGAGCCGAAACGCAGCTCAACCAGAATTCTTCACCGGCAGCAGAAACCGCTCCATGCAGCGCCTAAGGATAGCGACGCGGACACTCGCTCTCCGGAAGGCAACCGTTCAAGCGGCCCGCGCAAGGCTTGCGATGCGGGCCTCGCAGGCGTCACGCACAAGGATTTGCAGCAGCGCGACGCGCTGGGCGATCCAGTCCAGTTCTTCCACGGTGATGCGGTAAGCACGCGAATAGCGGGCTTTGATATAGGCGTCGCGCAGCAGGGAATAGCAGCGCTTCTCGAACCGGCTGTCACGTGGCCAGACGGTTTTCAAGGAAGGCTCCAGCTCCTCCGCCAGATCACGCAGCCGGTTCAGATTGTGGCTCTTGGGGCTGTAAAGGGTGCGGACCAAAAAAAGGCAGTGATAAAGCCGCTCAACGGTCTGGTGCAGATCGAAAGCGGCTATGTTCAGCGCTCCATCGTCAACTGCGTGTTCGAACTGCCGATAGAACTGCCCAGCGCTTTCAAACCAGTCCTCATAATACTCCTGCGTCTCCTTGAGTGCCTGCTCTGGCGACAAAGCTTGCGGCTCGACAAAAGCGTAGCCGGGCTCCTCGAACAGGCTGATCCCCTCCCGCTGAATATCTATGAAGAAGTAGCGTCCGAGCCGCAGCTTCTCATTCACATCGTCGAGGCTGTGATAGATGAGGCTGACCGGCGTGCGCAACGCCGCGCCCGCCGACAGATCAGCGAGCAGCTGCGCCTCGGTCTTCTCCCAAAACTCTGCAACATCGGTGAGGTCGTCGTGGTTGACGACGACCAGCAGGTCATAATCGGAGAAATAGCGTCCCACCGGGTCCTCGACCCAATCACCACGCGCATAGCTGCCGAACAGGATGATCTTGAGCAGCTTGCCCTCGCGATAGCGCGGCTGCGTGCGCTGCGCGATCGCGCGTGCGAAACCCTGACGCACGGTATCAACCACATGCGCGAGTTCGCGCTGCTTACCCTCGGGCAGATGATCAAGACCGGTCTTCATGAGACGCAGAATCGCGATTTTCCGGGTCCTGCCAAGAAGAAAGTGGCCGACGAAGTTTATGGCAGGCCGGCCGCAAACATGCGGGAGATATCTGGCGCGGCCAGTGAAATTGAAAGCCCGCGATTGGATAGCATCGAATAGTGACGGGACGAGAGAGACGCGGCGAGCAGGCGATGCGATGACAAAGCGTCATCCGACACGGTCGGACGACTGCTGGCGGCCGCTACAGCAACATATGGACAGCGCGCGTCCCTCCAGCAGCGCTACCGTCCAAACGTGCACCATGCCCCGGGCACAACCCAGGACATCCTCTGCTTACCTTTCCGCAGTCGGCCGCGTGGCGTGGGACAAAGAGGCCTTAAGAGCGCGGAATGGTGGCATGAGCATCGATTTGGCTCGCGGGCGGGCCGCCAAGTCCATCGCCCTTATGCCAAGAACACCTACCTCGCGCTGAGCCAAGCCCGCAGCAATGCACAGGAGCGCTTCGCCTGTTTCAATCGCTCAGATCCCTCATGCCAGCCAGGAGGCGGCGAGAACATAGCCGCCACTCGCTAGAGCGGCTATCAGCGCCCAGGCAGTGATGGCCGCTACGAGAACGACCGCCAGTCGCATCCGTGGCGAAATGATTTCCCGATCGAGCGGCGCATCCAGCGCGATGGAGGGGACTGGCCGCGGCTGGAAATCGACATGCATCAGGGTTTCGGACGTTCGTGTCGCTTGGACATCGGCATAGGCAAGGGGCGCCGTGAAGGCGCAGCCCGCTTCATCCCCTTGCTGCCAGATCACCCGGGCAGCGCGCATTCCGACACCAGGAAGCCCAATCATGATCTCTTCATCGATTTCAACAGAAATCGGCGTGCTCAGCCGACAACCGGTGGTAGAGAGATCTTCGATCCTGACATCAACCGGATCGCCATCTGGACCGCGGAGAGTCGAAGCACGGCCGATCGGAAGCCGCTCCGATGTCCGGTCCAGCCGATAAAGTGTGGCGTGCATGATTGAGTGCATTGTCGTCCCTCCGCCCCGCTGAGATGGACGCAAAAAACTAAGAGATGGTTTACGCTCCTTAAGAGTCTCTCCGCAAACCCGAACCTGTCGGTGAAGGAGAGGCTTTCGCTGACGCATGGCGGAGGCAATAGCTATTCCGCGAACGAATAGGACCTTAGCGCCCGACCGGGTAGATGCTATGGGGAAGGTATGCGCCAGGAGTTGAGCAGCCGCTACTGACCTTGTCTGGCGATAGTCTGTTGCTAAGCTGCTCCTGCTCTTCCAGCAAACCGGTTCTGCAACGCCCTGCCCGCGACGCCGCCGGATGGGCGAATTTCTCCGAAGCCTCGTTATAATTGGTGTTTTCGCCCTTTTCCTGCTAAAAGAAGCTGCACCGGACGGAGCAACCGGGCAGATGGAGGGTGTCGTGATAGATGCGGTTCCGCCACGCTCGGTCCGTGGCCTTCTTCTTGCCGCAAGCTTGTCATTGGCCCTCTGGCTTCTCATCGCTGCGCTAATCATCTTCATAGCCGATTAGCGGCAAGTTGATGCAAGTTCTTGCTGTAGATTAAATACGTTGTCCGGAAGAAATTGCGGCTGCAAGAATCGGAGATGCGGCCGCCTGCGATTCCCGAGTGCGTTAACCAGAAAATCTGACGCTGCAGCCGGTCTTCTGTTGGATGGACAAGTAAATCTATAACCAACGATATAGCCCGCCTTCGGAGATCCTGCGCTTCAACTGGTCAGCAAGATTCCAGAATTATCGTTATTTTTCAACGGTGTCCCGATTTTGCACAGTTCATAAAAAATGAATCGTGCTGCACGGCACAAAATGCCTTGCGGTAAACCAAAGTTTTAGTCATTCCGAAGCAAAGGGGTCGCTGCAAAGAACACAGATTTGTATCACGTTCTTGCGTGGGGGTAGTTTCAGTGAATCTGATCAGCGATTTTCGTGAGGCTTCTGCCGATTCACTGGCAGGTGCCTTCGAAAGCAAATATAATTTGCGGGTCAGACTCTATCTCCAGCTCCTTTTACTCGACTGTCTGCTGGTGGGCTTGGCCTTTGGGAGTGTAGGTTGGCTGAGCGCGTCCTCATGGCTGAGTGTCGAGGGTGTCAATCTTGGCGCCATGGTCGTGCCTATCTATGTCGGCGTCGCGATCAATGGTAATGCCTATTCGCTGCAGGCGCTGAAGCAACCAGCCCAATCTGCTGCTCAAGCAGCATTTCTCCTGCTCTTCACCATGCTTGCTGTCCAATGCGTGCTCTATTTCGCGCATGTCAGTGCATCGGTTTCTCGCCTTCTGTTCGCCTGCGGCATTCTTCTGAGCGCCGTTCTGCTGGCCGCAGCAAGACATCCCTTCAGCCGCTATGCCGTAAAGCGCGCCGGCGGCAAATTGACTGCGGAATTGCTGATCGAGGACGGAATGCGCCTCGAGAGCTACCCGGGCGAGGACACGCTGGTGGTCGTCGATGCGCAAAGCCACGACATCCGTCCCGACCTCAACGACCCCTGGATGTTGCATCGCCTCGGGAGCTGGCTGAAGAATTTTGACCGCGTGATGATCGCCTGCCCTCCTGAGCGGCGGCATGCCTGGTCCATTCTGCTGCGGGGAGCCAGCATCCAGGGTGAGATCATCGTACCGGAATCGGCAAGCTGCGGCGCGATCGGCATCGGAGATTTCGCGGGGCACGAGACGCATGTCGTGTCAAAAGGCGCGCTCAATATGTCGAACAGGGTGAAAAAGCGCCTGTTCGATCTCGCGCTCACCCTGCCCGCGATTGTTCTCCTTGCACCTCTCATGGCTCTGGTGGCGATCGCCATCAAGCTGGACAGCCGAGGACCGGTCCTCTTCCTTCAGGATCGCGTAGGACTTGGCAATCGCCTTTTCAGGATCGCGAAATTCCGCAGCATGCACGTAGAGGCTAGCGATCATGCGGGCCAAACCTCGGCGTCTCGCGATGACCCGAGGATCACGCGTGTCGGCCGCATCATCCGGGCGACGAGCATCGATGAGCTGCCGCAGCTCTTCAATGTTTTGCTCGGGCACATGAGCATCGTTGGTCCCCGCCCGCATGCGCTGGGTTCAACGGCTGAGACCAAGCTCTTCTGGCAGATCAATGAACATTATTGGTGCCGACACGCCCTTAAGCCGGGGATTACAGGTCTGGCGCAGATCCGTGGCTATCGCGGCGCTACCGAAAAAACAGCTGATCTCGAACAGCGCCTCGGGGCTGATCTTGAATATCTGAAAGAGTGGTCCCTGACACGAGAAATACTCATTCTCCTGCGGACATTTAAAGTCATCGTCCACGACAACGCATTTTAGCCAATCCAATCGCTTTGAGCGGAAACACACATGCTGAACTTACTTCTGATTATGACCGGCGCAATTTGGACTGCGGGTATTCCGTGGTTCTGGCACCTTCAATCGCGGTCGCGGCCTGTGGTCGAGGTGACGATGATGGATCGAGCGCTCACGATCTTTTGGCTACCGGCCTATCTCGCGATCCTTTCGCTGATGGGGATATCCTCGCTTCGCCCGCGCAATTAGCGCTGAAGCTTCTGTTAATCAAACTCATCACCGGCGCTGCCCGAGCTGCGCTCTCTGAGCAATTTCGCGGCGCTGCCGAGAGGACCGAAGCATTGTTCTGGATATTGGTTCTGTTCAGTCTGTTGACGGCGCCCGCAGTGCTCACCTTCGCGCTCGAAATCCTGAGTTCGCGCAAGCTTGTTCAGGATCGTTCGACTGAGATGGCGCCGCCTTTCACTGTCCTTGTGCCGGCCCACAATGAATCTTCTGTGATCGCTCAAACACTGGCGTCCCTGATCCCGCAATTGCGCGAGAATGATCGTCTCCTGGTCATTGCCGACAATTGCCAGGATGATACAGCATCAATCGCAATGAGATGCGGCGCGGAAGTCACCAGGCGCGACGAGCCGGAAAAGCGCGGAAAAGGCTACGCCCTCGCCCACGGCCTCAACCATGCAGCCAAATGGAAACATCCTGTCATTATCGTCGTGGATGCCGACTGTCGGGTTAGCAAAGGTGGGCTCGAAACACTTGCATCCCAAGTCGCCACGACAGGCAAGCCGGTGCAAGGTGCCTATACTCTGACGGCGGCGATGGACGCATCTCGGTCCATGCGTTTCAGCGCCTTTGCTTTACAGATCAAAAATCATGCGCGCCTTCTGGGTTGTTCCCGCCTCGGAATGCCGTGTGTGCTGACCGGCAGTGGCATGGCTTTTCCCAGGGAGCCGCTCGAACGCGTCAAGATTGGATCCAGCGAGATCGTAGAAGATCTGCTTCTCGCCATCGACTTAGCGCTCGAAGGATATCCCGCAAGTTTTTGTGCACAAGCTGAGATAACCAGCCCATTGCCGGCAAACGAGCAGGTTGCCGCCGGACAAAGACAGCGCTGGGAGCAGGGATTTCTATCGATCATGCGCCGGTTCATTCCGCGTCTGATTGTGGGCGGGATCAAAAAGCGCGATTGGCGCCTGTTTGCCCTGGGACTGGATATAGCCGTTCCACCGCTCAGTTTGCTCGGGCTGATCCTTTTCGCATCCCTCTCGCTGAGCCTCATCTACCTTCTAGCAGGCGGCACCATTGTTCTCGCTGCGATCGGCCTAGCGCAGATCGTGATATTCTTTTCGGCGGTTCTGCTCGGCTGGGCTTGGCACGGCCGCCCAATCCTAAGAGGCGCAGATCTTCTCGCGCTGCCGCTCAGCGTGCTCAAGAAGATCGCCTTTTATAGGCGGTTGATCCGAGCACCTCAGCGCGAATGGGTGCGGACTGCACGTGAGGAAGGCACCGTTGAATGATAAATTCCATATCATTTCTAGGATTTCAGTTCGCGCGTGGTTCTCGCTCCGAACTCATGGCCCAGGTGATCAACCGGTCACGCCAGCCTTATAGCTTTGTCATAACGCCAAACGTCGATTTTGTGACGCGCGCGGCCAAGAACGAGGACGTGAAAGACCTTTACCAGCAGGCAGCGATGCAGATCTGCGACAGCAGGATCTTGCAACTGCTCGCTAAGACCCAGGGTGTTGATCTCGATTGCTATCCGGGGTCTGACATGGTTGCCGACCTGCTAAAGCGAAACAGCAGCCTGAAGATCAGTGTGATAGGCCCCAGCATGCCGGATTGGCATCTTTTGATCGAACGGTTTCCGAAAGCCCAAATCAGCCTCATCCTGTCTCCACCTTTCATGAACCCTGGGGATTTTGGATGGGGAGTCTGCTTGAAGGAAGCGGCGGAAGCTGAATGGGATATTTTGCTGATATGCCTGGGGTCTCCCAAGCAGGAACAATTTGCCACCGATTTGGCAGAAATTCGAAAGGGCTCCGGAGTTGCGATTTGCGCCGGGGCGTCGGTTGACTTCCTTACTGGCAACCAAATTCGTGCGCCCTTGTGGATGCAGAAGGCAAGCCTGGAGTGGCTCCACCGCCTTTCATCAAATCCACGGCGGCTGTGGCGGCGTTACTTAGTGGACGGGCCCAATATACTGCTCCTGCTTACGAGACATCGTTGACGTAGAAGCGCGATGCTCTACGCCGTTGGTCAGGTTCGCCATGTAACTCCTTGTAGTGAGCCGTATCAAATTTCACCAAATGTTGTCGGATGCAGCTTAAAGACAGTCTTAATGCCCAGCCCAGCCCCTCTTCACCCGCTGCATTGAGTCGGAGTACGTACCATCTTTGTGTCTCATTACAGGCTCTTTCTAGTCCCATCTGGTCTCGTTTGGACGACCATGTAGGGAGCCAGCCATGCAATATGCTTTAAAAGGTCTTCTGAACGACGACGGAATCCGCGCGCGCGCCTTGAGAAGTTCGGCCATACTGGTCTTCGGCTTTGGCAGTACGAATGCGCTGCGCCTAATATCCAACCTGATCCTCGCGCGCCTCCTTTTCCCTGAAGCGTTCGGACTCATGTCGCTGGTTTATGTTTTCCTAACCGGGCTAGTGATGTTCTCCGACCTCGGCCTCAACCTATCCATTATCCAGAACAAGCGCGGCGAGGAACCGGATTTCCTCAACACCGCCTGGAGCCTGCAAATCGTGCGCGGTGTGATACTATGGCTTTGTGCCTGCGCACTCGCCTATCCGGCGGCACTCGTCTACGCTGAGCCGCAACTCGCTCAACTGCTGCCCGTTGCAGGACTGACGGCAGTAATTCAGGGATTTACAACAACTAAGCTCGCCCTGGCCAATCGCAATCTTCAGATCGGGGTGCAGGTCATCACCGATCTGGGTAGCCAGATCGTGACGCTGGTGGTGACGGCTGTTTTGGCGTGGATGACTGGAAGTGTTTGGTCACTCGTGACTGGTGCGCTCGTCGGCGCCTTACTGAAGGTGATGACGCAGCATCTTACGCTGAAAGGGCCGCCCAATCGCTGGCACTGGGACTACGAGCTGGCGTGGGATATGATCCATTTCGGAAAATACATCTTTCTCAGCTCCATTGCGGGTTTCCTCATCAACCAGAGCGATAGGGCAATCCTAGCCGGCTATGTCTCACTGACGAATCTAGGAATTTTCATGGTCGGTTTTATTTTTGCAAGCGTCCCTGTGGACTTAGCCCGAGCTGCCGGTTCGCAGATCGTCTTTCCATTGTTCAGCAAGTTCCCACCAGCACAGAGTGTCGAAAATCGCTCCAAAGTCCTTTTAGCTCGTCGTTTGGTTCTGCTTTCTACGGCAGCGCTTAGTGGGCTGTTGTCGCTTGTTTCGGTACCGATGGTCGAGTTCCTTTACGACCAACGTTATCACAAGGCTGGCCCGATCCTTGCATTGTTCGGATTCACGGCGACGACCCAAATCGCTGCTTCGAACTATGATGGCTCCTATCTCGCGTCCGGCAATTCCAAACAGCATTTTCACCTGATTTCAATCCAAGCGGCCCTGCAGGTTTTCGTCTCCTTCTTGCTAATTTCACTCCTCGGCATGTTTGGAGCCATCATTGCTGTGGGTGTAACCATGCTTTTGGCCTATCCCTTTCGGGCGGTTGTGGCATGCAGGTACAAAGCGTGGGATCCTGTCGTTGACGCTGCCACACTCGGTGTAGGATGGGGATCTGCGCTGCTGGCGCTCTGGATTTGGCAGGTTGAATTGCAGGCAATTTAATTGCCACATACGACCGGTTTTTCAAAGAGATAGTAAGATGAATATAGATGTCTTTGGTTCATTCGGATTTGGAAACCTCGGCGACGAGATCATCCCAACATGTGTGAAGAATTTGTTTAGTTCTCTTGGACAGTCGGTAATAACCCGCGCATTTAGCCGTTACGATGGGTTAACAACCTCAAATGTACTGGAATATAATGAGTATTTAAATTCAAACTTAACGCGTACACTTCTTTTGTGTGGGGGAGGCATCGTTGAAAATCATGAAATGTCTTGCCTTAGACGAGCGATGTCGAAGCGGGATCAGGAAAACTTTGAAATTCTGCCATTCGCGATTTCCGTAGAGCCAGGGGTAAGATTCGGGGTAAAGGCACGCCTGAAACTTATTAAGGATATGAGCAAATTTCGTAAGGTGTACGTCAGAGATGTTTTGTCTTCGCAAACCCTTAAGTCTCTCGCGCCTTGGGTTGATCAAGATGTGATTGGCGATCTAGGCCTGTGGTGCGAGGGAAGCAGTTCGGAACTCAACCTTGATAATTTGCCATCGGAATACTTCACATTTATACCCAGCGACAACTGGAGAGATGACAGTTTTATAAGCTGGATTTCAGAAGAGCTCATTTATATTTCAGAATGTTTGAGCTTGCCTATTGTCCTTTTACCTATGTCTTTTTTAGTCGGAGATGACCTAAAAATATGCCGAAGAATTTATGATGCAGTAAAATCCAAAAACAAAAAAATCGAAATTTTCAATTTCGGCACAATCAATTCGTATCGAGGCATTACCGGCGAGGATATAGCTAAGGTCGTTTCGCACGCAGCGATAACGATCTCAATGAGGTTACATGGCTGTGTAATCAGTTATGCACAAAGAACACCCTTCTTAAGCCTTGTATACCACCCTAAACTCTTAGGGTTCATGCAGACTATCGGATGGGATTATGCAAAGATCCCTGAAAATCTTCCTCTGAAGCAAACCACTAACGTTTACGGGTATCGTTTCGAGGCACTTGGTTTATCAAGAGGGGATTTGATGAGAACGATTCCACATGTACTCATGAATCAAAATTACGATATGCTGGAAATTTACAGGTCAAAGCAAAAACATGCAATTAAAAAGCTATTTAGTTTATGATATCCACGCTAAGCGCTTCTTCAAATCGACGTATAGCTATTTCGATAGAGTTTTTCTTCGCTACCTTCTTTGCTTCTGAAGAGTAGCTCTTCCACTCACCACTGTCCATGCGAGCGAATCTTACAATATTCCGCGTCATTTCTTCCGTTTGGTGAGATTCCAGTAGAACCCCTCCACCGCTCGCGAGAATTTCTGGTGCGGCTCCAGCCGGGGCTGCTATGACCGGAGTTCCGCAGGCCATCGCCTCGAGAATCGGAAGTCCGAAACCCTCCTCGCGACTTGGAAATACCCATGCCACGCAGCGACTATATATCTCCCTTAGGTGGGTTTGTGGCGGCGCCTTTTGGTACTCGACAAAATCGGGAAGCGACAATGAACGGACTGGGTTGCTGTGCCCAAATGCGATGCAGCGAAGCTCAGGAACAATTTTCTTTGCGTTGACAATCGCCTCAACTGCTAGATCGATTCCCTTGCGAGGATGCGTGGCATACACAAAGCCGATTGTCGGCTCGTGAGGCATTTCACGATCGCCTGCGAAGAATAGCTTTGGATCGACACCGTTCGCTACTACCGTGGGCTCATCGGCGCCCAAGCGGTTTACTAGAATCGCTCTTAACCACTCCGAAATGGTAATCTTCTGCATGGGGAGACGCAATGTGGTATCGACACGGGCCTTATGTCCATTCCAAATTTCGTAGTCCTGAACAAAGTAGAACTTCTTGCCACGGTCGGCCGGGAAGTTGGCGATCCATTCAGCTGTCTCCCACCATGTCGCGATAATGACGTCCGCTAACGGAACATCGGACAATTGAACAGGCCGGAATTTATTTAGGATCTTCACGGCCACCCCGGTACCTTGGAAGTGGTGATGACGAGACGAAACCTCTCGCTTGAACAAATTCCGAAGCTTTCCTCGCAAGTCATAAGGCTGTGGCCTGCGCGAAACGACCAGCACATCGTGCCCCTTTTTACGCAGACCCTCGGCATATTGAGCTACCACGCGGACGCCGCCTCCCATGTCGAGGGCAGGCAAAACAAATGTTATACGCATAAAAAGTTATCCGCTTACCGTTGATAGTTGTCCAGAGGACGAGGAGCCGAACTCGGCTTGGTGAGCTCTGTGCGGGGGACTTCGACCGATGGCGAAGACTGCTCCGGCGATCAACCAGGTCGCTGAGCTTACTGAGGAGTTTGGTATGCTGTCCAAGAGATTGATGACAAGCAGCGCGCAGAGCGAGGCGGAAGACACTGAAGCGGTTCTCAAACTCCGTTTCCGCCATAGAAGCCGTGTTGATCCAGCACATAACAACCCGAACATCGAAAGATATCCCACCCATCCCCATGTTCCGAAGACGATAATCCACGTGCCGTCAGTCACGCTGAGATCGCGGCCGTCCACCTCCGAATAAATGCGATTCCTGCCCCATCCGCCCCAGCCGAAGATCGGCTTTAAGGCCGTGCGTCGCAGCAACTGCTCCTCATTCACCATTCTAAATTCGAACGAACCAGCGCGATCGGTGCTGAGCGCTTGGGTTGCCTGCAAAATGGCAGAGGTCGGTGTGATGCCCGACGCGCGGACCGTTGGATAAATTAGTATCAGAGCCGACATTAAGCCGCAGACGATCATCAGAAACCGTGGCCGCAACAGCGCAACCAGCGGGACAAAAAGAGAGGCGAGCAGCGTGGCACCAAGTGATTTGCATAAAAGTAGGAGGAACCACAGGTAAGTCGCCATATATCCCGCTTTCCGGCGCAGTTTGCCGCGGGATGAGCGCCACGTCGCCACTGATGCAGCGACGGCCATTGCGCAGAAAATAGCGACAAGAAGACCATGACCCAAAAACACGACGGGCCGAAACCCGCCGGCGCGCATCTGCTGTGCAAAGCTGTGCGGGAAGAATCCATAGATCAAACGGTGAAGTTGGGGACTCAACCTGATCTCGATCAGCATCAGCACCGAATAAAATATCGCGAGGACCATAAAGGAAAAGAGCAGCCACCGCCGCCGCTCATCGCTATTGATAAGGCCGTATCCCACAACGAAGGGGATCAACGTGATGGCGTTTAGCGCCGCCTGCGCAGCGGCGTCGTAGAATGTCATAGAGGGGATGAACCGGGAGGCGTAGACGAGAGGCTCCGAATTAAACGTCGCGGTCCCTAGCGGGGACAGGATGAAGATTGCGGCAAACACGGTAATAAATCGGTCATGCACGATCCCGAGCCATTTCTCGCGCACGAAGATAATGCAGCAGGCGAGGATCGCTAAATTGGGTATGCTGATCTTGTCCAGCGATGGGATAAGTGGAAAATCGAAAGAAGTTCTGACGGGAAGAAAGAGATACGCGCCCAGCACCGACCACACGAGCGCTCGATATGGACGAAGATTCGCGAACAGCAGCAGCGTGATAATCGGCCAAAGGATTAGCGCGAAATATGCAAACAGGTTTGGAATGAGAATGCCCCTCGAATGCGCAGAAGTTATGCGCGCGCACTATTGCAGTCGATTAGAGCCCGCATTTTCGGACTTATAGAATTCGGAGTGTCATAGGTCTCCTTCGCGCCCCAACTCCCCCAGCGCGTTCCCTGGCGCCCGACGCTACTGAAATGCGCGAACAGGCTGCACCCGGCGTCTCGATTGAGACGAAGGAGTTCGACATAAAGGTCATACATCCGTGGATGGCTTTGGGCGGCTGCAAGCGCCGCGTTATACGGAAGCTCTGCTTGCCTTTCCGGTTGAATATGCTGACCGCCTTCGTAAGCCACATATCCAAGGCCATGTTGCCTTCCATACTCGACCACTTGCGTGTAGCTACTGTTCCGACGCAGAGATATCAATCTATTCTCTAAATCGTCAATAACCGTGCTTGGCGTCAGATTGGACCCTAGCCTCGACCACTTAGTATAAATTTCTTCGTTAGGACCGATATAGGCGGATGGTGAGACTGCATCGGCACCGCCATTGTCGATACACCAATTTATAGTCCGAAGTGATGCATCGAACCACGCGGCCTGGACGGCGCAGACACGAACAAGCCTCTTCCGATCATTACCTGCCCATTCGCGTTCCCAGATGGCATATGTTCGACGAAACAGCGCCCCAATACGCTCTGGATGGTTACTACCTTCCTTTTTGCTGCCGTCCTTCCAAGCCTTCCCGCCCTTCGCTTCTACCAAAGCCCCTGCCAGCGGCGAACGAAGCATCCACCCAGCCTGAACAAACATCCAGTTCCAAACCTCATTCGAATATTCGAGATAAACCTTCAGCCCGGGATTAAGCGTTTTTCGCGCCAACTTAGCGAATTGCTCGATATACTCATCGGTAGCTCGGTGCGGGACGCAGAACCACGCATCGAGCTTCAGCTCGTTGCAGAGTTGGATCATGATTTCGATCGCCACGCCACCCGAGAATTTCATCTCGAAAGGTGTCGGAGCAGGGCCGAAGGTCGCCTCGGGATCTCCCGGCAATCCCACCATCGTGTAAAAACTCGGCTGCTTCCGGCTGTCCCAATGCTCTTCTGTAGAGTTATTCGTCTGAGCCCAGTCCATGAAACGCAGGCAATGGAATGGCCGACAAAAATCCAGAAATTCGGGGAGGAAGGGTGCTTGCATAAGGTCGACATTTTCGTCGGCCTCTGCAACGAGCCGAATGTTCCGCACATGGTTGCCGAGCTTCGAGCGCTTGATCAGGATGGCTTCAAGCTGATCAGGCGCGTGTGACATGCGAAGTTTCACTCGTCCAGGCTTGCGCGAGATGATCTTAGTCGATGCTAGCCCGTCGATCTCACCCTCCCCGTCATACAGCAAGATGTAGATGCCGGGCTTTCGGCGATTCGGCACGTAAGTGAAGACCGTCTGAGGTTCGGTCTGTCCTGGTGCAGCTACGGGGACCTGAAGGGGGTAGCCGTTCTCATCGAATTCGAAAGCATCTTGAGCCTTGGTGTCATGCGGCCCTAATCCGGTGAGATTACGGGTCAACCAGGGACGCGCGCCCCAGAACAGGTTTCTAAAGGGGAAGCCCGGTTCCCAATCGGCAATGCCACTGAGATTCACACCGATCGGCAGTTTGGGAAAGGCGCTTCCAAGAGGGACCGGCTCAAGGTCTCCATGCTTCAATATCTGCGCGCCGAGTCCCGCCATCCCCAGAGTCAACAGTCCCGCGCCCGATGCTGAGCCAATGATCAGTGAACGGCGATCTTGTCGCATACTTCGGACCTTCCTAAAAATGTCCCCACGGCCAACTTGCCCGCAAATTCCCTTTACACATCGCCATCAACTTAAGGATAGATGATGCCGCTATGAGGGGCATCACGACCACTGCCACCGCGTAAGCGAGAGGGGTGAAGTAATCTCTATCTAATGTCGCTTAAGGGACGAGCGCGCACTTCGCCATTGAAAAGATAATTAATGAAATCAGCCCCTCCTTGCAAAGATGGACAAACGCCTTAGGCGGAGGGTGAACACTATATTCGGGGGCCGAACCGGTGCGAGTCGCCTATTTGACCAATCTTTATCCTGCGGTGAGCCACAGCTTCATCCGCCGGGAAATCGTGGCAGTTGAGGCGGCAGGCGCAATAGTGCACCGCTTCTCCGTGCGCGCGGCCGATCCCGCGCAGCTGCCAGAGGGTCTGGACCGCGCTGAACTGAACAAGACCGTGGTGCTCCTCGCTGGCGCTCCTCGGATGATCATGGAAGTGCTGCGAACGATGGTAAATATGCCTCGGACAAGCCTTAAGGCGCTGCAGATCGCTTTTCGTCAGGCCGACCGGAGCATCCTCGGGCTGGCTCGATGCGCTGCCTATTTCGCCGAAGCCGCCGCGCTAGCGAGGCGGATGCGCGCTCTTGGCATCGACCATCTCCACGCCCATTTCGGGACCAATCCCGCGATGGTGGCTCGGATCGCCAGTAGGTTGTCCGGAATTCCCTACAGTTTTACCGTACATGGCCCGGATGAGTTTGACGCGCCCGGCACATTAGACTTGCGCGGGAAAATATCCGACTCTGCATTCTGCGTGGCGATAAGCAGCTATGGGCGTAGTCAATTAATGCGCTGGAGCGTTGTTGCCGATTGGTCCAAAATAGAGATTGTGCGCTGTGGGGTCGATGAACGCTATCTCAGCCAGGAACCGCTGCCGGCTATTCCCGATGCTCCCCGGCTTTGCGCAGTCGCTCGCCTGAGTGGGCAAAAGGGCATTCCCCTATTGATAGAAGCGGCTGCCCGATTAATGCGCGCCGGGAGGAGCTTCCGGTTGACGCTCGTCGGTGACGGCGAGTTAAGAGCTGAAATTGAGGAGATGATCCGACGGTTCGAATTGCAAGATGTGGTTGAAATTACAGGATGGGCGAGTTCGGATAAGGTTTCCGACAACCTGCTGGCCTCCAGAGCCATGGTGCTGCCAAGTTTCGCCGAAGGCCTGCCGGTGGTCATTATGGAGGCGCTGGCGCTACAGCGTCCTGTCATCGTAACAGCCATCGCTGGTACACCCGAACTGGTCGATGAAGAATGCGGATGGCTCATTCCTGCAGGATGTATCGAATCTCTCGTTCACGCGATGGACACGGTGATCAGCGCGCGACCCGATGCGCTGAGCGGCATGGGTCGGGTCGGACGGCAACGTGTTATCGAACTGCATGACTCCCGTTCCAACGGCCAGCAACTTTATGCGCTGATCCGACGGCATCATGAGGGGCGTCGCTAATGCGCCACTTCCATCGCTCCTCATCATTTCGCGAGAGGACTGCTTCGTATCGCGAGAAGGCCGCATAAAATGCACGTTGCCGTCGTCATCGTAAATTATCGCACGCCTGAGATGGTGCTCTCATGCCTTAACGCGCTAAGCGGGGAACGCAGCGCTATACCGTCGCTCAATGCGATCGTGGTAGACAACGCATCGGGAGACGAATCAATCCCCATGTTATCGACTGCGATAGGCCAGGGACCGCTTGCGGATTGGGTCCGCTTTCAGCCTCTTTCTCTCAATGGTGGGTTTGGCTGGGGAAATAACGAGGCGATCCTGTCTTTGCTGACTGGCGAAACACCGCCTGAGGCCATCATGTTGCTAAATCCGGATGCCATGATCCATCCTGGCGCACTTGTTGCTCTAATAGAGGATATGAAACGCCGGTCGGATGCGGGTGCAATTGGCAGTCAGCTAATCAATGAGGACGGGAGCCTATCGGGCTCATCCTTCCGCTTTCCCACTATCGCGAGCGAGTTCATACGGGGCTTAGGGATCGATCGTGTAGGACGTTTGCTTGGCATCAAGCCCGTCCTGATACCCATCGGTGAAAGAGGCCCCATTGATTGGGTTACGGGTGCCAGCGTGCTTATCCGAACGCATGCCCTCCGGGATGCAGGATTATTCGATACCGGGTTCTTTCTCTATTTCGAGGAAGTCGAACTGATGCACCGCTTCGCCCGCTATGGCTGGAAATCCTATCATTGCCCTGAGAGTCGTGTGATACATGTGGCGGGCGCGTCGACCGGCGTGGTAGACGGCCAGCGGAAAGATAGCCGCCCTCCGCCCGACTATCTATTTCACTCGCGGCACCGCTATTTTGCGCTCACCGGCGGCCGGTTTACCTCATTAGTCGCCGACCTTGCCTGGCTAATGGGAGATCTCTGCGCGCGCCTCATATCAGCGCTTTCGTTCAAACGAAGCGCAACTAATTCACAGGCGGAACGCGCGGCGCTATTCCGAATCGGGCTCGGGGCGAAGCGAAAGGATGCCATTTCAGCCGTTACGGGAGCAAACGATCGGCCGGGCCACACTCCTGCATGGATGAAAGGATAATGGAAACGCCATCGATCGCTGTTGTCGTCATCGGTCGGAACGAAGGCGATCGGTTGAAGCGCTGTCTGCGATCAATTCCCCAGGCAATACCTGCGGTCTATGTGGATTCAGGATCGACCGATAGCAGTGTTGCATTCGCTCGCTCGCTCGGCATAGACGTCCTTGCGCTTGATATGAACGTCGGCTTCACCGCTGCGAGAGCGCGCAATGCCGGGTGGCTTCACATCGTCGAACGTAAGCCCAGCAGCGAATTTATCCAGTTCGTTGACGGCGACTGCGAGATCGATGCGAACTGGCTTGAGGAAGCCACGACAGCGATGCGCACCGAAGCTGGCGCCGCTGTCATCTTCGGTCGGCGGCGCGAGCGTTTTCCCGAGAAGAGCATATATAACCAAATGTGCGATGACGAATGGAACGTGCCGGTCGGTGTGGTAGCATCCTGCGGTGGCGACGCGCTGTTCCGTGTGTCGGCGCTTCGATCGGCCAATGGCTATAGCGAGGATTTAATCGCGGGAGAGGAACCAGACCTTTGTCTTAGACTTCGCCGTCTGGGGTGGTTCGTTCGGCGAATCGACGCGGAGATGACGCTACACGATGCCGATATCCTTGCCTTCGGCAGCTGGTGGCGCCGCGCGAAGAGGAGTGGTTTCGCCTACGCCCAGCATGTTCTTCGCCACGGCGAACTATCCGAGCCGCAATGGCGGCGACAGTTTAATAGCATAATTTTCTGGGGATTCATCTGGCCCGGGAGCGGCGTAGCCCTTGGGCTTCTGAGCGGGCTGTGGCGACCTGCCGCCAGCGCCGCGATTTTGGGTGTGCTTGTTGTCAGCTATGCCATCCAGACTGGCCGCATTGCAGCGCGAAAAAAAAGTGATTCAGGCTGCAGTTCGCGCTTCGCACTTCTGTATGCCGTGCTGATCAGCGCTGGAAAATTTGCCGAATTCAGCGGCGCGCTGAGTTGCTTGATCGGCCACAAATTGAAGCGTCCGAGCCGACTGATTGAATATAAGAGGCCGACATGAGTGCCCCCTTTTCTGCCCTTTGCTCGCAAGTCGCCGAGGATCTTCGGGCCCACGGGCGCGAATGGACAAAGCCCGGCTTTCGCAGCGTTGCCGTTCACCGCTTCGGCGTCTGGCGGATGACGGTGCGAAGCAAAATCCTGCGTGCACCGCTCAGCATTCTTTACCGCTGGGGCTATAGGCACTGCCGAAATGTCTACGGGATAGAGTTACCTTATACTGTCTTGTTGGGGCGACGGGTCATCGTCGAACATCAGGGCGGGATTGTCGTGCATGGTGCAAGTCAGATCGGCGACGACTGCATCATTCGGCAAAATTGCACTCTCGGCATCAGGCGGCTTACTGAACTTGACCAGGCCCCCACATTGGAAGCAGGCGTTTCCGTCGGCGCGGGGGCCGTTATCATGGGCGCAGTCACGCTCGGGGAGGGCTGTGTGGTGGGCGCGAATTCAGTCGTCCTATCCGATGTTCCTCCAGGGGCTCTCGCGGTTGGCGTTCCGGCGCGGGTCGTCGGGCGTCCCACTCGAGAGCAGACTAGGATCGTCAGGTGAGAAAGCTGCTGCCCCAGCCGCACGCAACGGCGAATCGTGCCCAATTTTCTGTGCGCGTCATACCGTAAGGCAAAACGGCATATTTTCGATTGCCGCCGACCAAAGAGTGTACAAGATGCAGCTGCGAGCTATGCTCATTCAGGTGTCGGAACTCCGAGCAATAATAAAGTGGAAGGTGGCAACATCGTCTGCGGGCCCGCCCGGGCTTTGAGATGATTTGGAGCCAGCTGGGTAGTATGGCTTCGCCAAGATTTGCTTCGATTAGAACGCGGCGACTCTTCTTTCCGTCGACTAATCAACAGAACCTGCCATCACATTAGCTATAATAAGCCGCATAGTCGCCATAGCTTCCATAGCCAAAGCCGTAATCATCGCCAGCAACGCCTCCATGATAACGATTGAGCACCGTACCCAGGCAGGGAGCGGGGTGCAGCACGTCGATCGTATCGCTGACCTGCCGAGCTGTTGTTTTCCCTTCCTCCACTACCAACAGATAGGCATCGATCTCGCGGAGAATGATCGCAGCATCATCATTGGCGAAGGCAGGCGGCAGGTCGCAGATGCAGATAACATTTTCGGGCAGGCTGCGCATGGCTTTGACCAGCGTTTTGAAACGGCCGCCCGCGAGCAATTCAGCGGAAGGCTCTTCACTGCGGAACGAGGGGAAGATGGTCAGACGAGTACCGACCACTTCGCGCGCAGCATCGTCGAGACTCGTCACCTCGCCAGCCAGAAAGTTGTTGATGCCGAGCCCCTCCTTGATGTCGAAAGTCTCGGCGATCGACCCCCTGCGCAAATCCAGATCGAACAGCAAGGTGTGAGTGCCGGGAATACGCGAGAGAGAGGCAGCCAGATTGGCAGCCATGAAGGATTTCCCCACGCGCGGCGTGGCTGATGTCACTCCAATGATCTTCCACTTGCGCGCCTGCGTGATTTTCAGAACCTGAGCGCGAAGGAGATTGAAAGGCCGGGAGCGGCTGTCACGACTGTTGAAGCCGAAGACCCCTCGTTTATCCCAGTCGAGCTGTTCCAGCGGTTGGGCCGTTCCTTGCTGCGAGAAAATCTCAGCCGGTGAGAGCGGCTGCTCCTCCGGTTCATTGTTCCAGGCGTTCGACTTAGACACTAGCAATTCCTACTGCGAAAAGCTCTTAGACGGGCTGCTTTTTCCAGAACAGCAACCGGCGTGGCTTGCCTTGCTGCGACAGGACCGGAACGACGGCAAGCGGCGGCGCGCCGACCAAAGACGTGAGTGTTTTGACGCTCCTGATCGGACGCAAAATCAACTCGACGAGCAGCGCGAGAACCAGGCCAACTGCCAGGCCGCCGAAGATGCCGCCCAGGACGATCATGCGCCGGTTCGGCTTGTCAGGCGAATCCGGCGTCACCGGCGGATCGACCAAGGTCAGCCGCTCCCCTCTTTGTTCGGTTGTCAATTTGGAGACAGAGCGAGCATTGAGAAGGGCGCTCGAGACCTTTGCCAGGTTCGCCCTGAGCACATCCGCCCTTGCCTGCAGCTGGGCGACCTGCTGTGCGACCGCAGGACCGCGAGCCTGCGCGGCAGCCATTGTCGCGGCTCGCGCCCGCTCTACGGACCGGGCCTGACTGAGCTGACCGATGGCGGCGTTGTTTGCGGCGATCTGCCGCTGCACTGTTGCAGAGACGCTATTCGCCTGAACAGCAGCCGCTGCGGTTTTGGCGGCGGAAAGGCGGCTTTCCGCCAATTGCACATCCGGATGATTATCCGCATAGCGAGCGCGCGCCGCTGCAAGCTGCGCTTGCGCAGCGACGACGTTAGCGTCGCTCTCCACTGCCGCCGATCCGGTCTGCGCTGCCAGTTCTGCATTTTGACGCTTCAGCTGTGCGATCTGACCTTCATAGTCACCCCCGCCGCCCAGGCTGAGCATGCCTAGGCCGCCTGCGCTCGCCAGTGCTGCGCCATTTTGCCCTGTGATCCTGTTGATCTGGGTCTCCAGCGCGCTGACCTGCGATTGAAGACTGCTTTCCTGATCCTCCAGGAAATGCACGTTGGTTTCAGCCTGCCCTTGCGTTGCCGAGGCATCAAGCTTCAACAGGCGATCGACGAAGGTCTGCGCGACAAGCTGGGCTTGCGCTGCCTGAGGATAGTCGAAGGTAAGCGAGAAAGCGATCGAGCCTTTGTTCCGTCCCTGGCCGGCCGAAGCGATGTCCGCATCGACCGCACGGATATCCGTTGCGGCCCGCATTTTCTCGACCAGCTCGGACAACGGCTGGGAGCGGCTGGCCGCATCGTACAGATTGTTAGCCTGAATGAGCCCGACAAGGTCAGGTCGGCTCAAAATCTGCTGCCGGATTTTCGCCATCCGACGGTCGATCACCTCTCCGAGCGGCGCGTCCGCTTCCATCGGCAGATCCTGCGATTCGACGAGCAAAATAGCCTTTGCCTGATAGGAGCGCGGCAGAAGGAAGGCCGCTGCCAGTGCGAGAACGCTCGCGATGACGAAGGGAATGATGATCAGCCAGCGACGCTGCCAGAAGATGATCGGAAGACTGCTGAGAAAGCCGGAAGACTCTTCCTTCTCCTCTGTCATGGGCAGCGGATGTTCGTTCATCTCAAATCTCCAAAGCGCACGGCTACGCCAAGCTGCCCGCCTGCGTCGGCCTTCCTGGCAAGTCCGCCACCGAAAACGTCGCGATAGAAGGCGCTGGCTGTAAGCCGTACCCGCTGCCGGATCTGGCGCTCGTAACTGACGCTGCCTCGCACATATTCATTGGCGTTCGCAGCATTGGCTTGCGAGTTTTTCGTGGTGCGATAGTCCGCAGCGAAGCCGAGCGTGCCATATTCGCTGAGGCGATAGCGATAGGTTGCGCCGCCACCGGTTTCGATTTGTGTACCGAGGGTTCCGGTTGGCAAGACAGAGCGTCGTCCGGTCAGGCACAGCGTTCCCCGCGCATCCTTGCGGCAGAGCGACAAATTGCCGGAATAGGTGATTGTCTCGCCCGCGCCTTCCCGGTCGATGAAGGAAGCGCCGATCGCTCCCGAGGCCGTCCAACGAGAATCAAACTGCGTCGAGATCGTCGCTTGCGGGGAAAGGATGTGCGAATCATTGCCGGCGATCGCATAATTGTAGCGCGCGTCGGTTAACTGAACGCCGACCTGAGTATTTTGCGACAGCCGGCGCGAATAGGACAAGGTTGCGCCATAAGCCTGATAATCTCCAATTCCCGATATCCCTGAATAGGAGCTATCGAGAAAAAAGACGCTGCCGCTGACCAGATCGCGCTCCGACAACGATAAAGACAGGTCGCCGCCCAGGTTGAGCGATTGACGACGCGCGCGCGTGCCAAACAGGCCTATGTCGGTTCCTGGAACGATCGAAGGGTCCTCTCCTTCGACCGCGCTGCTGCCGGGGAGTAAAGCGCTCTGGTAAGAGCCGATAACAGCGCTGGTATAAGCGAGGTTCAGATGGGTGCTGAGCCGTTCGGATGGCCGCAAGCGATAGTCCGCTTTCGCCTCGTAATTTTCGATCCGTGAGTAGTGATCGAGATATTGCTCAAGCGCTGCCACACCAGACAGCGTCAGAACACTCCGTTCCCCTACCAATCTGAAAACAGGCCGAACCTCTAGCTGGGCTGAGCCACTGTCCGTATCGCGCCCGCTCGCGGAATAGGGATTGGTGGAATAGCCAAGACGCGCCGAAACATCGGCTCCGAAATAGTGTTCATCGGCCTGTGCGGCGAGAGGCGTCGCGCATGCAATCACACTGGCCACATGCAAAATGGCCCCTTTCACGGAACGATCACCGTGTCGCCGCTTTCCAGTTGTGGCAGGCCCGCAAGATCACGCGAACTGGGCGATGCCTTCATGATATCGCTGAGCCTGACCTTGAGCACGACGAGGCCATCGCCGGATTTCCGCAGGATAGCCACATTACCGACGTCCGCGAACTCGGCCGGCCCGCCGGCCATGGTAAGCGCCTCGAGCACATTGACATATCGACCGGCATTGAACGCCCCGGGCGTCTTCACCTTCCCAGCGACGCTGAACTGCAGGCCACTCGGAGCCCTTACCGAGACCGTCACCTGGGGAACCGCTTCGCGATATTGCGACCGCAGCCCGCGCGAAATCACCTCTTCAATGTCTGCAGGCAATTTGTTGAGCGCATCGATCTGACCCACAAGCGGAAAAGAAAAAGTCCCGTCGGGCAGCACCTTCACGGCCCGCTGCAGCCGCTCTTCTCCCCAGACATAGATTTCCAGCTCGTCGCCAGGATTGATCCGGTAGGCCTTCAATTTAGGCGCCGCCGAGAGTCCCCCCAAAGTCGTCTGGGCATGAACGGGAGCGGCCGCTTGCACGGCGAGCAGCATGCAAAATACTGAATTGATCGCCCACCGATGCATGTTAAAGCCCCCAATAACCCTCAATGCCTGGCCTCAGCCTATATAGCAGAAACTGAGCGATACAAGATCGACAGGCGTACCAAAGTTATACACAGTTTGATTAACGAACTTGTCATGTCTAACGATCGACGGAAAGGCTCCAGCTTCGGATCGGCACCGAATCGATCGGAAGTGTTTGGATGGATTGCCCTATGATTTCTTCGCCCTTCAGGCTTGCACTCGCGGGTCTGTTGCTCTCCGCTGCGCTGGCTGGCTGCAGTTCAAAGGATCAGCAGGCCCAGGCGGCGGCGGCACAGGCTGAAACAGAATATCAGCAAGGGCGGTATAAGGCGGCGCTTCAAAGCATCCAGACTGCTCTTGGGGCACGTGATGATGTGAGCGACTATTGGCTCATGGCAGGGCGCATCTCTCTGGCGCTGCAGGATTATGCCGGCGCCTTCTCCGCTTTCCAGAATGTCTACCAGATGGACCGCAGCAATATCGAAGCGCTGCGCCAATTATGCCAGCTTGGACTCAACGTTCAGCGGCCGGATCTGGTCGATGATTATGCCGATCAACTGCTTCTTCTCAATCCGGGCGATCCGATGCCGCTCGTCATGAAAGGCGGAGCAGCGCTGCAACGGGCCGATAGCGTCAGCGCGCTCGACTTTGCCGAGAAGGTTCTTGCGGCCAACCCCGCCGATCTCAACGCACTCATCCTCAAAGGCCAGGTTTTAGCCTCCAGGGGAGAGGATATGGCTGCCGCCCGGATCATTGAGCCGACGATTGGCTCAGGGGGAGATCCGGCGGCGCGCCTGGACTTGCTTCGCCGCATCTATAAGAAAAGCGGTGATCAGCGCGCCTATGAACGGGTGATGCGCATGCGCGCCCAGACGAACCCAGATGAGCGGCAAGCGCAACTGGACTGGGCCGACTGGCTCTACCAGACGAACCGGTCGGATGAAGGCCTCCGCGTCCTCGAACGGCTCATGAAGAAGCGGGCGCATGACGCGGATCTTTCCAGCCTCATCGTCGAGCTCTGGCTCGATGCCGGGCCAAAGGCCCTCTCATCGGCTCAGATCATGGACGGCAGGAATGTTTCGGTGGAGATGAAGGCGGCCTTTGCCCGCTATGCCAATGAGACCAACCGGCCGCAGCTGGCGATCGCCCTGCTCAACGGTGGTCTGGCTTCGGCTACCCCGTCGCCGGCCAATTCGGATGCGTTGGCGAGCCTTGCTTATGCTCTCAGCCTTCATGGCAGGAAGGAAGAGGGCCAGAAGATCATACAGGATGTGCTGGAACGCGATGAGGGGCAACCGCTTGCCCTGCTGACGCGCGCCCGGCTACGCCTTGCTGCAGGAAAGCTTCCGGGTGCGCTCGCCGACGCCCGCAAGCTGGTGGCGGACAATCCGCTCAACCCGACCGCGCGCCTACTTCTCTGCACCATATTGCTGCAGCAGAAGGAAGATATTCTGGCGGAGAGCAGCTTGCGCGAGGGGCTGCGCGCTCTTCCCGACAGCGTTCGTCTGGCAAGCCGCCTCGCCTCCCTCCTCGCTCGCAGCGGACGAAAAGATGACGCGCAATCCATCGTGCGCGACTTTGGCCGGGCAGCTCCCGTGAGCCCTCGCGCCCGGGAGCTGATGTCCCAATATCAGGTCACACTTCCCTCCCCATCCGCAGCCTGAGCCAAGGGCTGCGGATGGGGATGTGAGCGCGATACCGGCCGCGCCGACTTACTTCTTCGGCTGAGCCGGGGCGAAGCCCGCCTGATAGTCGATCTTCGCCGACGTGCGAGCATCGGTAAGTTGCTTCTGCATCACCTTGGCGATCGCCTGGCGGCGCAGCAGTTCAACTGCAGCCGGATTGGCCTGCTGCACCGGGGTTGGCGTCGCTTGCGCCGAGGTAATCACGCGCGCGACCAGCTGGCCGTTCTCAGGCATGATGAAGGGCTCCCCTGCCGGCAGCGTGCCGATCTTGTTCGCTGCATCGGGCGGGATCATGGCTGTATCCAGCTTGCCCTTGACCCGCGCGAACTGGACGTTCGCCGTCGTCAGGGTTGCGGCGATGGCATCGAGCGAATGGGCCGGTTCGAGCTGCTGCAGCACGGCGGCGTTGCCGGGGGGCGCAAAGATGATCTGATCGACATCATAGCTTTTGCGCCCGTTGAACAGTGTCGGATTGGTACTGATGAATTTGCTGACCTCTCCGGTGTTGGGGAGTGCAATGTTCTTCGCGGCCTTGCTCGTCAGCAGATTGATGGCAAGCATGTCTTCGGCCCGGCGAATCTGCTCCAGATAGACAGGAGACTTGTCGATCCCTTCCGCCTTCGCCTTCTGCACCAGCAGCTTGCGGTCGATCACACGCTGCAAAAGCTGAGCCATGATCGCCTTCTTGTCGGCATCAGGCGGGATCTGCGCGCCCTGGAGCTCGGCATTGAGATCCTGCTGCGTGATCTCTTCGCCATTGACCACAGCGACGACCTGACCTTCGGCCTTCTTCTGACAACCAGTCGCGGCAAACAGCAGCAATCCGGCACTTATAATGAGCTTTGCGTTCTTCGACATGCTCGCTTCCTAAACAGCCCGGCGCGGTGCGGAGGGCATGGTTGATATCGTCCTGGCCAGGCTCATGGCTGACCCACCAGAATTTCCTTCATATGAGTGCCGACAGCCTGAAACAGATCGGCTGCAAAGCCGCCGAGCAGGTCTCGTGCATCATCCGGGCTCACCGTGGATATGCGAACGAGCACGCCGTCCGGTATCGTTCCTTTCAGATTTTCCTCGATTACGCCAAGCTTCTGCTCTGACCATGATCGGGGAAAGCTCTGCCCAAGCCGCGTCCAGTAGATCAACTGCTCTCGGCGTAGGCCGCCTTCCGCCACGATGTAGCGCGAAGGGATGGCGAGACCGGAAGTCAAGGCTGTCCGCTGATCCTCCACCGTCGCTAGCCGGAAACCGCTCGCAGGATAGCAGACTTCCGGGCGGTGGACCTGAATCATGCCACCTTGCGATCCGCCATAGGCGATGAGCAGCATCACAGCGGCCCCATCAGCGCGCGAATAGACGCGCGTCAGCAGCTGCTGATAGGTCCGGTCGCGCAGCTGATCGGCGGGCGGCAGCACAAGGCCGCTGCTTGTCTCGAACGTCCAGCGCCCCAGTCTGGCAGGCACAAGATCCTCAAGCTTCGCCGAGCCAAGCGTGCCCTGACGGTGGCGAGGCTGGAGGAGCAAGGCCGTTGCCGCAGCGGCCAGCAGCCCCCCGCCCAACAGCAATTCACGGCGCGTTGGCTTCGCAGCGGCGATTGCGGCGAATCTTGCCTTGCTGTTGGCAGTCATGCAGCCGCTCCATCCTTCGCCCAGCGCTTGCGCAAGGGGGTGGCGATCCAGTCGAGCGCAAAGATGCCCAGCAAAGCGGCTGTAAACATCGTCATGCCTGCCAGGTCATGGAAGAAACCCTGCCCCGCCGCTTCGCCAAAATGATAGGTGATGAGCAGGAGCAGCAACACGCGCACCAGATTGGCGGCGATCGCGATCGGCACGATCGCGCAAAGCATGAGGAGCATATAGCGCCAGTTGCTCCGATGCTTGATGTAGCAATAGAATAGTCCCAGCGCCGTGAGGCTCAGCAGCGAGTTGAGACCGGCGCAGGCGGCCGCCACCAGCATCTGATACTGACCAAGCTGAATGGTCACGCCCGAAGCTGCGATTGGGTAGCCAAGCGCATGCAATATGTCGACAGACCATTGTGAAATGGCAATCTTCAATGGCTGCGTCAGCGCCGCAAACAACGTGTCCGGGGGCGGAAAGACGAACAGCAGATAGACCAGCGGGAATGCAATCTGCCTCAGCGAAGCCCAGCCGAAACAGGCATAGGCGACAAGGATAAGCGCGGCGTAGAGAGCGAAGCCTTCCACCTCAATGATCGAGGTAATCCGCGCCAGCGTGAAGAGGATGAGAATAGGCGCGAGCAGCGCCGCCGACAGCGACAGGCGCCCGGGCTTCGCCGCTTCGCGCATGGCCGGCCATCTGCGGGCGATGAGCCACAATCCTGTCGCCAGGACAAGCGGACCATGCGCGCCCTGCTCTGTCGACCAGCTCTCCCGGGCAACATCAAACATGGTCGGCACAAGGAATGCCGCAAGGGCAATGACAAAGAAAAGGCTCAACTGAACACCGACGGGAGACCGCGAGGCGAGCTGCTGTGGATCCGATGTCTTCAGCAACATGCCGACATCCCAACGCGCGCGCGACCATCCACGGTCATGAGGATGTTCATCGTGAAGGCCCCGCTCCTGCGCATACTGCAGACCTGATCAGCGCTGCAGCGGCTTGAGCACGACCCAGCTGTAGCCGAGCGTTGCAACAAGGGTGACGATCGCGAACAGATGGAGATCTTTATTGCCCAGAAAATTGGCGATAGCGCAGCCCAGCGCCGGAGGGGCATATTGATAAAGATGGTCTCTGGGTTCCTCAGCAGTGGACCGCTGAAGAAACAGCACGACCAGCCCCGCAAATATCGCGAGGGTCAGCCAGTCATAAACGGTCTCCACTTAGCCCCCAATTCCGACAGAATCACCCAGCCCATCGCAGGTCATAGGATATATGGCCATCAGTCGTAAATGCCCCCTTAACTAGCCATGAGGCGCGATTTAGCTAATTCCCCCATATCGGTTCTCCATCTGAGGATAACTCGAAGCCTTTTTTACAGAAGGGCACAGGCACCGCGTCCGGCCTGATGCTTGCCGCAAGGCGTGCTCCCAGAACATCACCAAGCCCGATACACAATAACGCAGCACCGGTCGCGGGTATTTACCATCAAACATAGTAAACGGCTGCAAAAAGACAATTTTTCTTAGTCTTAGGCTCGCTTTCTCTTAAGAATCGAGCTAAGCGGCGGCATGAACAGTTCGGAACTGGCAATCTGGCACCGGGTGCGTCGTGAGCGGAAGCTCCTTGCGGTTGGTTTGGGGCTGACCGTGTTCGCCGCATCTGCCATACCGACCAATGTCCGCGCGGTGTTCCTGGATGACGGCCATCGGCTTCCCCCCAAGGCATTTGTGGCGCGCACGACACCCGGGCGCGTGTCTTCGAGCGTTATCGGCCCCGCCTCCGCCGAGCTGTCGACCGGCGAGGGAGTAGCAGCTGCGACCGGGCTTCCTTTCGCCGCGCCTCCGGGCAATCCCTTGGCTGAGAATACGCCGCCCGCCGTGCCACTGATCGACGAGATCTTCCCTGATCTGGGCAGCGAAACCGGCGCAAACCCATTGGCGGTAACAGGGATCAACCAGCCGGCGCCTGGCCGTCTCGTAGCTGCGCCCAATTTTGTGCCCATCAGCGGCGGCGTTGCCGGTTCCCTGCCGTCTGGTTCGACCACACCGGCTGAACCCGAACCTCCGACGGACCCCGTTTCGGCCGTCCCCGAGCCGGGAAGCTGGGTCATGCTATTGCTTGGCTTCTTCCTGATCGGCGGCACCCTGCGCCGCAGGAGCGAACGGACTCTACGCGAGCCACTGGCCGCCTTCAACCGAAGTGCAGTTCGTCGCCCGACAACGTGATGGGGCCAAGACGCGAGAGAAGATTCTGGCCAAGCAGCGACACGCCAAGGCCGCGCTCGATGATCGCGGCCTCGACCTGATCGACATCCCGGCCAGCGACTTCGACACTGCCGAGCACGAGAGAACGAACCTCCGATGAACCAGCGGCCGTTTCCATATGCTGGGTCACGCTTGCGCCATTGGCCGCAATGCCGATCCTCCGAGCGTCCGCCGGAGTGAGGACCACCATCGTGGCGCCTGTATCGACCAGGAACCGGACAGCAACGCCATTCACGCGTGCGGTGACATAGAAAAGCCCGTCGTCGGACCGGCGGAGCCGCTGGCCACGTGAGGAACCCAGCTGGTCGCTGCCGGGCGCAGATTGCATGCTGGTCACGCGCGCCACATGGGCCGATGGCGGCGGCCAGGCGGCGCCAGCGCCTGTCTCACCCGGCTCGGCCGCCCAGGCGCAGGCGATGCCCGCAACGGCTGTGATCATCGAAAAGGTGGTTGCGATGTGCATGGCCACATCTGTGGCCGACAACCTCCCAATAGCTGGTAGGCAGGCGTGGCTAATAGCGTGTTAAGATTGTTTCAGGTCTATGCCGCGGCCTGTCGACGCGCGCGCCTGCGCGCATGGCGTTGATGGAGACGCTGTGCAGCAGCGCCGAGCAGAAGGAGCAGACCCATCGAGAACCAGAAGGTGCTGTCGCGCCGATAGGGCCAGCTCATAGCCGCGGGCGATCGGAACAGCAGATAATGGTCAGGCGCTACCGTGAAACCTGCTGACCGATAGAGATGGATCAGCTCGCCAGGCAGCGCATTTTTGCGCAGGATTCCTGCCTGGACCCGCGCGGATGATGTTGCGCTCAGATCGGACTCGTTCGGCAGTTCGATCCAGAAGCGGACCGGTGCGCCGTCGGCGCCCGAAGCAATCACAGGCGCAACGCGTAGCTCCTGGCTCATAAACCACAGGTCTTCCTTCAGGGCAGCCGATCGGTTCTGAAGGACCTGCCCGTGTATGACAACCGGGCCCTCGCCAAAGCGGGCACTCGGATCAGCTGCGTCAACCTGACGGACCGGCCCCCTCCCCTCCGGCAGAAAAGCGATCTGGCCCAGGCAGAAGAGGGAAAGGGCAAAGCAGGCGGCGGCCGAACCTAGCAGCCAGCGGAAATAGCGATTCGACGCCCAATCGGGGTTGCTCCTGAACGCAGGAGCCGCCTTTCGAAGGCGCTGATCAATGAGCAAGGGGATGCCGGTCAGCAATGCTGTGAAGACGAGAAAAGTGAAAGCTGGACGGTAAGCGCCAAAAAGACCGAACTGCCATTCGGCGGATAGAGCAATCAGGCCGCTATAGCTGGCAGCCTGCCACAGGAAGGTCAGCGATATGACAAGCGACCAGGCGAGATACACGGCCGGTCGGACACGCGGCGCCTTGCGAACAGTGTCGTTATTCATGAATTTCCCCCAGTTGCGCTCGGGGATCAAAGCCTGTTTGAGGCAGCAACCACGGAACGCGGCAGCTCCTCACGGTAGTAAAGCGAGCCACATCAACGGCCGCGACATATGCCCCTGACATACTCTCTGACTGACCCATGCTGCCTTTGCTCAAACTAAGTAACGGCGGTGAAGCTGCGCCCATCATCTTGGTGTTGAACATGAGAGCTACTCCATTTTACAATATTGAAAGCATTCTCAGGCTATCGCTATAGTGGCATCTGCCGCAGTGGGGATTGAGCGTGAAGGCCAGTTTCAGCCAGAGAGTGTTGGCCATTCGAGCAGCAGACTCATCGACCGATGGCAAAGTTGTGACGATTTTCTTCGGGACGCATAAAGTGTCCTGCCGCGCACTCAGCGTAAACAAAACCCCTCGTTCCCTGCTCCTGCTCGGCACCGCTGACAACGGGGACGATATTGTGGTGGACGCGGCTGAGTTGCTGGCGATCAGCATCGAAGCCCGCTCAGACGGTAATCCGCACGGCAATTGCCAGTTGTAGGGCGCCTAATGTTCTGCCGTTCATAATCAGCCCCGCGTCCATGTCGCGCGCGATGAGCCATCCAATGGATCAACGCCCTTACAAGCAATCCTTGACCTTCAGGCGGGTCAATATCGGCACTCTTCAATCGAAGGAGCCTCAACCATCAAGCCTGCCTTGCCGTGAGAGCGCGCCGATGCATCTAAACATGATGCATCGGCGCGCTGTTTTCTGGATGCACTCGTCCAAGGGCTCAGATGCTGATCCTTACGCGGCAGCCAGTGCAAGCGCCCGCCGACGACGCGAACGCAGCGCACCACCCATCATCGCGAAGCCCGTCAGCATCAGCGCCCAGCTCATCGGCTCCGGCACAGCGGTCGCGCTGAAGGAGAACTGGCCAAGATAATCGCTCGTATCGCCACCCGGGGTGGACGAGTGCGCGCTCACCAGGTTGAAGAAGGGATAGCGACCCCAGGAGAAGCTCTCCATCTTGTACAGGGTGTTGTTCACGATCGTCGAGGTCGGGTTGAGGACCGAAGGGCTTACGCTGCTTCCGAACACGCCCGAAATCGACGCACCATCGGCGAAATTGAGCGTCAGCTTGTAGAGCGGGTCCGTCGAATAGCCTTCACCCATGATCACGAACGCATTGGTTCCAAGCGCCGTGGGATCCGCCACGGCCTGGTCCGCCGGATTGAGCGTGGTGCCAAAGGGCTGCTGCAGAAACAGGGTATAGTAGCCATCGGCAGAAGAGGTATTCCACACGCGGCCCGTCGCGGGGCCAGTTACCGACGCGACGCTGTCGATCTGCGCGCTTGTGAGCAGCGCAGCCGCATCGGCAGCGTGGGGCGCGGCGATGGCGGCCAGTCCGGCAATAACATATTTCAGCATGGCTTTTCCCTTATGCGTATATCCAACGATATGGAAAGCAACATCCATGCCAATGGCGGAAAACTGCGCTTTTCTAGAAAGTTGCGCGCCAAAGTGTAACGCTGGCTGACAGTTTGGCGCCAGCAGGTCCCGTACGAAGCAGCGCAAAAAGGGCGGTCAGATGCCGCGCTTGGAAGAAGAGATGCGTCAAAAAGCTGTACTGGCTGCTCTTGCCTACTCAACCCAGCCCTTTATGCATTTGACCATGGCATCTTTCACCTATTGGGTTCTGGCGGTCGTCGCTATTGGCTATTCGCTGCTTGCAGTCTGGCGCTATTCTGTCGAACCGGGTAACAGACGCGCGCACTTCCTCGCCTTTGCTTTTCTCAGCATGGCGATTGCCGCTGCCGCCGCGCTGATCGACCGGCTCGAACTGATCGCCTTTCGCGAACTGCTCCGCAATTTCGCCTGGCTCGCCTATATTCATGTCGCGACCCGCCTCGCCACCTCTGGCCGGCAGCATCACTGGCTCCTGCGGTTCGAAATTGCGCTTGGGCTGCTCCTGCTCCTCTCCGCCTTTGCAACCATCGCACCATTATTGGGGCCGGGCGGCCTTGTCGCCGCCCCCACGGTGATTGTCCTGGCGGTCGCCTTCAGGTTGGGATTTTCCCTGCTGGCCATCATCTTTGCGCACAATCTCTATCGTGCGACACCGGCGGACAATTCGGGATTTCGGCTCATCCTGATAGCTGTGGGCATTCTGTGGGCCTGTGACGTCAATCTCTATACGCTCACTCTGCTGGGTTATGACCATACGCCCCTGCTCCTGGTAGGCCGCGCGATGCTATCGCTTCTGTTGCTGCCCGTCTTCGCGCTGGCCGCCCGCCGTAGAGAAAGCTGGCAGATCTCCCTGTCGCGGAAGGCGACATTTCAGTCGCTCACGGTCGTCAGCCTGGGCGGCTATTTCGTCCTGATGTCGGTCATTGCGAGGACTGCCGCGCTGCTCGACAGCGACTTTGGCACCATGGCTGCCCTTTGCGCTGGTCTCGGGGTCACCGCAATGGGCGCCTATCTGCTTGTCTCGGCCCGTGCGCGAGCATGGCTCAAGGTGATGGTCACCAAACACCTGTTCCAGCACCGCTATGACTACAGAAGCGAATGGCTGCGGTTCAGCTCGACGATTGCCGGAGAACCGGGCGACACGATGGCCCTCGAACAACGGGTGGTCAAAGCCACGGCTGACATTATGGAGGCAACAGGCGGCCTCCTGTTCCTCGCGGACAACCCGAACTCCCACTATCTCGCCGGGCGCTGGAATTGGGCTGGGCCCCTACCCGCAGATGAAGAACTCCACCTTCCCGACGATCTTGTTTTCCAACTCCAGAGCGGCCGGGTGCTTACCGCCGCAGAGTTCGACGCGGAGAGATCTGAGGGCTTACAGCAGGCGGAGACCTGGTTACGTAACGAGGCGTGGGTCGCCATGCCGCTCATCCATGCGCAAGCCCTGATCGGTCTCGTGATCCTGTCAAGGCCCATCGTACCGCGAGAGCTTGATTGGGAAGATTTCGACCTCCTGAAGCTTATCGGCCACCAGGCAGCCGTCCACATCGTGGTCTCGCATAATCAGGCGCGACTGGAGGAGGCGAGCAGGTTTGACGAATTCAACCGGCGCTTTGCCTTCATCATCCATGACGTGAAGAATGTCGTCAGTCAGCTTTCGCTCCTTGCAAGCAACGCCCGGGAGCATGGTGCCAATCCCCAGTTCCAGGCGGATATGGCAGAGAGCCTCTCCAATGCCGTTCATAAAATGAATGGTTTGCTGTCGCGGCTTGCTACTGACCGCTCGGTCCCCTCTTCGCCGGCGCACTCTATCCCGGTCCATGAGCTGCTGCGTGATGTAGCGAAAGAGAGAGCGCGCCAGCATCCCGTCATGCTCGACACAGTGGAGGATATCTGGGTGGTGGCGAATAAAGAGAAATTGGCGACGTCCCTTGAACATCTGATCCAAAATGCCATTGAGGCGAGCGACGCCACATCGCCGATTTACCTGTCATCTCGGGCACAAGACGGAAAAGGCTTCATCGGCGTCGCCGATCGCGGCCACGGCATGTCAGCCGAATTCATCCGCAAGCATTTGTTCAAACCTTTTGTGTCAACAAAGGCGGGCGGCTTTGGTATCGGCGCCGCAGAATCCAGGGCTTTGGTGAACAGCATGGGGGGAATATTGACGGTGAACAGCGCCGAAGGTGAAGGATCGCTCTTCACAATAGCTCTGCCCTTGTCCCAGGAAGGCGGCAAAGAGCAGGCATGACCATGGCTGATCCGGCAATCAAGCCCAAGCTCCTCATCGTTGAGGATGACGCTGACCTGCGGCGCCAGCTTCAGTGGGCCTTCTCCGAATACGAGGTTTTCGTCGCGGGCGATCGCGAGGCTGCGCTTTCGGCGCTCAAGAGTGAGCGCCCCGCTGTTGTAACTCTAGACCTTGGGCTGCCGCCCGATCCTGATGGCACCTCCGAGGGATTCGCCACGCTTGAAGCCCTGCTCGCGCATAGCCCGACAACCAAGGTGATCGTCGCCTCGGGCCATGAAGCACGCGAAAGCGCGCAGACGGCGGTCGCCCTCGGAGCCTATGACTTCTACGCCAAGCCGATCGAGATCAACGATCTTAAGCTGATCATCAAAAGGGCCTTTCACCTTCATAGCCTCGAAGAAGAGAACAGGCAGCTGGCCGAGCAGGCGTCCAACCAGAGTGCCGATGGCGTCATCACCGCTGCGCCTGCGATGCTGGCGGTCCTGCGCACTGTCGAGAAGGTCGCGGCCTCCGACGCCTCGGTGATGCTTCTCGGCGCATCGGGCACAGGCAAGGAGCTTCTTGCACGGGCTATCCACGACAAAAGCCCGCGCAAGCGCGAGAATTTTGTCGCCATCAACTGCGCGGCCATCCCTGAGACCCTGCTCGAAGCCGAGCTCTTCGGCCATGAGCGCGGGGCGTTCACTGGCGCTGTGAAGACCAATGTTGGGAAGATCGAAATGGCCCAGGGCGGCACCTTGTTCCTTGACGAGATCGGGGACGTGCCGCACGCGATGCAGGTGAAGCTTCTTCGCTTTCTGCAGGAGCGTGTGATCGAACGAATCGGCGGTCGCAAAGCCATTCCGATCAATGCCCGGATTGTGACGGCGACCCATCAGGACCTCACCACGCTCATGCAGGACGGGCGGTTCAGAGAGGATCTCTATTATCGGCTTGCCGAGATGGTGATCCGCATTCCCTCGCTTGCGGAACGCCCCGGCGACGCCGTGCTGCTGGCGAAGCATTTTCAGCGGAAATTCCGAGCCGCAAAGCAGGGTCAGGCAAAGGGGTTCACGCCTTCAGCGCTGACCGCGCTGGGGAACTGGCCCTGGACCGGCAATGTACGCGAGCTTGAGAATCGGGTGAAGCGCGCGATGATCATGGCAGATGGTCCGCTGATTACGCCCGCCGATCTCGATCTCAATGAACCCGCCGATGGCGAGATGAAGGATCTAAAGACTGCCCGGGAAATCGCGGATCGGGCGGCCCTGGCGACCGCACTTGCGAACAATGACGGCAATATGTCTGCCACAGCGCGCGAGCTCAACATCTCCCGGCCGATGCTATACCATCTTCTGAACAGTTATGGCATGTCGAAGAAGTGAACCGCGTCGCCTCGACCGTCGCACCGCCTTGCCCCTGAGTTGCGTTTCGAAACTAGGGTGGGAGAAATTGGTCTCAATCAGCTGTGAACTCGCGTTGATCTAGCCGCCGCCCTGCGGGAATCACTGATGCGCTTGCGAAACATTGCTAGCTGCAGCGGAAATGGCCGCTCGGTGGGGCGGCCATCCAGGTCGTCAGCTTATAAGGACCTGCCGCGTGCCGGCCTCCAACAGCTAGGCGATCACCGCTTTGCCTGGCACAGCATCGAAAGCGGCGAGAATCGAACCAAGGTCAATGCCTGGACACCCAGTTCGGCGGTCCTGAGGAGCGCGAGATTTTTAAGGTGCTATCACCCTCGGCAACCAAGCAAGCACCTCCGGACAAAACAGAGTAGACGCCCCGCAGGAGCTGGACGAACTCTCCCGGCTGCGTGCGTCGACGCGCGCGTTTGGCATCAATTGATTCTGCCGACCCAACAGATCACCACAGCAATTGTCTCGCATTTGAAATGCGAGACAATTGCTCCATGAGAGTGGAGCCGCCGATCGGCGGCTCGGACCAGATGCTTGGGTACCTGCCCCCAAGTTCTGCAACTTCGTTGGACATCGCTTCTCAAGCGACGCCCCCCGCACAACGGAGCGGAAATTCTCCAGAACTCCATTATTCAACTCTCTACGGCTAGGCAGCCCGCTCAAGCCTCGAAGATTGCAGCTCCGCAACCGCGAAGCGACGGAGCTGATCTCCGATGTCAGCCCGCTCGAAAGCAAGCGCGATATTGGCTTCGATATAGCCGGCCTTCGACCCGCAGTCGAAGCGGCGGCCGTCGAAGGTGACGCCGTGGAAGGGTTGCTGGCCGATCATCGACGCCATGGCGTCCGTCAGCTGGATCTCGCCGCCTGCGCCCTTTTCCTGAGTTTCTAGGATTTTCATGACCTCCGGCTGCAGGATATAGCGGCCGGGCAGGATGAGGTTGGAAGGGGCGGTGCCCGGAGCAGGCTTTTCAACCAGGCCCTTTACTTCGGTCAGCGCGCCGTCTCGCTTGCCCGGATCGATCACGCCGTAGCTGGGAGTTTCGGACATCGCCACTTCGAGCGCGCAGACCAGATTGCCGCCTACCTGATTATAAGCGTCCACCATCTGCTTGAGGCATCCCCTGCCCGGCGCACCCTTCATGAATTCGTCGGGCAACAGGATAGCGAAGGGTTCGTCGCCCACGATTTCGCGGGCGCACCACACGGCGTGGCCAAGGCCCAGCGGCTCCTGCTGACGCAGGAAGACGGCGTTGCCGGGCGCCAATCTTGTGCCATCCAGGGCGGACAGGTCCTTGCCGCGTTCGCGCTGCGTCGCTTCGGCCTCGAAGGCCATGTCGAAATAATCCTCGATCGCGCCCTTGCCGCGACCGGTGATGAAGATCATCTGCTCGATGCCCGCCTCGCGCGCCTCATCGACGGCATATTGGATCAGCGGGCGATCGACGACCGGCAGCAATTCCTTGGGAACGGACTTGGTTGCGGGCAGAAAGCGCGTACCGAGACCTGCAACAGGGAACACGGCTTTGCGTATCGGCTTCATCAACTCCCCCTTCTCCCAAATACGTTAATATGAGTGTCTGCATCAGACTAACGCCGTTTCGAACATCTCACTTTATAAAATTCGACCGAGCTTGCCTGAGCCGTTCGCATGTCTGAAGCAGCTGGAACCGGTGCTGCCGAACCAAAGTTCTGACCTAGCGACCTCGACGACACCTCGTCTCAAAGAAACGCCAACCTGCGACACAGGCTTGTCCAAGAACCAGGCGTCAACAGGCATTACACTTCCGCCGTTGAGCACAAGGAAAAATGGCGGAAATCCGCACTTGGCACGGTCGTTGCTTCTACCCAGATAGCAGACAATTCTGTCTGATGGGGCAATGTAATGAAGAAACTGCTAATGCTCGCTGCAGCCTTCACCGCGACGGTGACGTCGGTGAATGCAAACGCCGCTCAAATCATTCAGTCCAACACCTTCTCGGCAGCGCCGAATGGCACCAACGCAACTGTTTCGGTAAATCAGTTCGACACTTCGTTGGGCATCTTGGACAGCATCACGCTGCTATTCTCCTCGAATTTGTCGGTTTCCGGAACGCTCAACAATGGCTCCGGCGCATCACATGACTACCTGCTCACTCCGGGCGGAACCGCCACCGCGACAGCGAGTGGTTTCAACATCTTCGAAACTCTTTCTGCGCCAAGCACGACGCTCACCGTCGCACGCAGAGCTTCACAGCCCTTCCCAACTTTGACGGCGTCCGCGTCGGGCGTCCAGCAAGAGCTCACCAGCGGTTTCGCTCCCTTCCAAGGCAGTGGATCGGTCGACCTGAGCTTCAACAACATTTCTCGGTCTTTGACATTCTCTCCCACCGCAAATTCGTCCCTTTCTAACTTGAGCTGGCTTTTCGGCGGGACCTACACTCTCACGTACAACTATACTGAGGCGTCGATACCCGCAGTCCCCGAACCTGCAACTTGGGGCATGATGCTTCTGGGCTTCGGCATGATTGGCTTCGCTGCTCGCCATCGTCGGCGCCACAAGACCGAACTTAAGTTCGCATAAGCATTCCTTCACAGGAAGAAGGGCCGCCGCTTCGCAACGAGCGGCGGCCTTACTCTTTGCAGGGACGGCGCGGTCCCGAGGGCTGCGCCCGACTTTCCGCAGCCGACGCAGCAGGAGCCACTGACTGGCTCAGAAGCTGAAAGCTTCCTTCGCATAGGAGCCGCATCTGCCGACGACGATGTCACCTGGCAGTTGGGAAGCTCTAATCTGCTCCGCATAGCGAGCGACCGATTGTCGAATTCGATGATTGCCCAGCAACTTCCCATTCAGGTCCTGCTGCTCCCGAATCAAGATTCCTCTACGTAGGCGCTGCACGCGCCATTAGCGGCGTGCGCAAAAGGCGAAGAGCCTGTCCGGAGTCCGCTCCGGGTCTTGCAGATGAAACGCGTCGCCAGCGCCGTCAGCCCATCGGAGCGCCACAAACAGCGCTTGCGGCGGTTGCGCATGGGGATGTGCGGGCAAGCTGAAGGAGGTTCCCGTCACATCAGCAACATAGGCACGAGTTTCACCCGGCAAGGGCCGCCCTGAAGCAAGGGAGGCAGCATAGCGCGCCGGTCCGGCATTGTAGGCGGCGAAAAGGCCAGGGTAGCCAAAGCGATCGTACATTGCGCGCAGATAGGCAGTCCCCGCCAGGATGTTCTCGCGCGGATGATGCGGATCGCTTCCCAACCCAAGCGCCGCCCGCATCTCCCGCCACGTTCCCGGCATCAGTTGCATCAGGCCCATCGCCCCTGCACGCGAAGTGATCGGACGTCCGCGCAACCTGGTCATGCCGCCGCTTTCCGCACGCATCACTTGCTCGATCCAGGCGACCGGCACACCAAACCGTTCCGAGGCCTCGGTGACTTCGGCGCTCCATCGTGACACCGGATCGGCAGCCGCTATGTTGGCGGCGGCAGGCGAGGCGACCAGGAGGGAGGCGAGAAGCGGAAATGCCCTCAGCGCAGCCACAGCGGAAACGCTCTGCCAATGACATCGCGTGCCTGTGTCGGCCCGAAATAGCGCCCGTCGAACGAGCTTTCGGACGCCGACATGAGCAGCAATAGCGCGCGATCGTCAAGGCGGACACAACCCCGCCAGGCAGGGAGCGGCCGGCCCGCAGCATCGGCCGCGCGCCGCAGCGCGACCGGCCTCCCGTTCACGGTGATGGTGCGATCGGCCGCGCAGATCCTGTCGCCCCTTGCGGCGGCAACACGCTTTACCAGCGGCACGTTGGAGGGCAGGTAGCGGCGGCGTGCCGCCAAGCTCCGGGCCCGGGCCGGCGGCCAGGCAACCGCCATTTCGCCGCGCATTGGCGCAACGCCTGGCGACACCAGATAGAGGCCAACCGGCGCGCTAGCGCTCGCATTCCAGATCAGTCGGGGTGCTGGCGGAAAAACAATCGTGACGCCCAGCCCGGCAATGCCTACGCCCACCAGGGCGGCGCGCCGCTGCAACCGTCTGCGACGGGCACGCTCCGCGCTGCGGACTTCGAGCCAAGCGAACAGAGGCAAAGGGCGGTGGTGAGCTGCCGCCTTAATCATGGCCGCCTCCACGCGTGCGGCCCACCGACCATCTTTCGATATCGTCGATGTGATAGCGCCATGTGCGGCCGTGCAGCCGACACCTGGGTCCCCCACCCGTCCGGCGCAGGCGCTTCAGCGTCGAGTAGGCCAGCCCGAGGTGAAAGGCGGCCTGCTTGGCAGTAAGGAAGGGACAGGTTTTGCGTGCGAACTGCGCCCGCAGTGCGGTGTCGTCCATGCTGTCAATCCTATGAATTTCCAGCGCCTGCTGCGCCGGGATGGGACGCGCAGTCTGGATCGCATGAGGCATGTCCGACACGGTCGGAAATCAATGGGGGCGAATTGCGACCCGCTGTAAGCGTTCCCTCCAGCCTGATCGCGGTCGCGCTTGTTGTACCGGGCGATGAAAAACCTTGGCACTGGCGCCCAGGCCAGGCGCCCCGCTGGCTTCGGACGTCGCTCATAGCGCCCGATGCCGAGACTTTGAGAAGACGCCAGGCAGGCTGCTTCCCCTACAATTTTTGTGTTTGGTGGGGGCGGTGCGCCAAGAACAAGCGCAGGCTCAGGCTAATGCCGCCGCAGGAGCAGACGATAGCCCCCGCTTGCCATTGTCCGGGCGGCCTTCACCAATCGGCGGACCCGCTGGCGTAGATAGTCGGAGTGGCCCTCCCATCCGGACCGAACGGCATCTGCGCCAAAAAGGTGGGTAGCGATCTCGCGCTGGCTCGCCCCTGCGGCGCGCGCATCCTGAACTCGCAACAGGAGCAGGCCCTTTGAAATCGCGGGGTCCGCCGGATAAAGGGCCGCGCGAAACCGCCCGGTCCGCACAAGGTCGAGAAATCGTTCCAGGGTGCGCAAGCGGCGGCGCGCCGCAGCGGCGCCCCAGATGTCATAGCGGAGCAGCACCGCCCCCGAGGAACCGCCCAGGCTGCCGCCGATGATATCGAGCCTGAGATGCCGATGACCATCCGTCAGGGACGCATATTCCCGCCCTGCAGCATCGGTCGCGATGCGCAGCCAGGGCGCGAGCAGCGCCAACTCGATGCCATCGTCGGCGGGTACGGAATGTCGTTCAACCGAAACCGGCAGCGCTGTGGGATCCCAATCGGCATGCCAGATGATCTGCGCCTCCGTTGCCGGGAGGGCGGGACTTTCAGCGAAAGTGCAACCCCCAATTGGAAGCATCGGCCAAGCCGCAGGTGACCTGGCTTGCCTTGGCATGCCAGGCGACATAATCCGAATTTCTTCGCAGCCATTCCCACATCAGTCCGGCCCGGTCGATGCGGCACAGCGCGGCATAGGCGGCAGGATCCCGCCAGTCCTCTCGAAAAGGAGCGCGATCTGCGGCAGTCATGCATTGCCGGCCATCTGGCGCGAAGCGCGGCTGAGCGTGCATTCCGCCCCGCCTCTCCACGCAATGCTCAGACACAGCCGTCCTATGCCGAATCGCGAAAAAGCATGATAGGACAAGAGGCTGACACAATCTGCCTGCAGGCGGCGTGAGGAACCGCCGGCTGGCAACAGCCAAAGGGAAAGGTCGGCTGGGGGACTGACGGCAGCTTGAGATGCCGCCCGTAGCCGGAGAGCGTGCAGATGGGCATGCTTCACGAGGCGATGCAGTTCTACCACTGCATCAACAAGGCAGCGACGCCGGCCGATATCGCCGAGATCATGACGGACATCACCCAGGCGCTTGGCTTTCAATATTTCGCGCTGACGCAGCATGTCGCCGATCCTGGACGACAAGCTATCCACATTCACAATTATCCCGAGCCCTGGGCCGACATCTACGCGGCGGACAGGCTCAGTCTCTCCGATCCTGTGCACCGCGCGTGCGACCGGACTAGCTGGGGCTTCCAATGGGCGTCTATTCCAAGCTTGGTCCCCATGAGCCGCAGGGACAAGGAGCAATTGCTGCGCGGCCGCAAGGCGGGAATCGGCGACGGATTTACCGTGCCGGCCGGGGTAAGGGGAGAACCGCCAGGCTCCTGCACCTTCGCCAATGCGAGCAACGTCCCCCTGCGGCAGGACATGCTCTTCGTCGCGCAACTGGTAGGCTCCTATGCCTTTCACATGGCGCGGCAGCTCATATCGGTGAAGTCCGCTTCGACCGGCACGGTGACGATCACCGATCGGCAGCGCGACTGCGTGCGCTGGGCAGCGCGCGGCAAGGGCGACTGGGAGATCAGCCAGATATTGGGTATCAGCAAGGAAACGGCGACGAGCCATGTCAAAGGGGCCTGCGCTCGCTACCAGGTCAACAAGCGGATCGCGCTCATCGGCCCGATGCTGGACGATGGAACCCTCACGATCAGCGATCTCTTTCCCTGACGAAATCCCCATTTCTGGTGATTCCCGCGACTCGCCGCGGTTGCGCACCCTCGATCGCTCACGACCCAGGGAGCGAACCCCATGTTGCACATTGTCAAAGAGCCGTTCCGTCCCGTCCCCAATGCGGTGCTGCGTGCCATGTTCTCGGCGCGCAAGTCTGTGTTCGTCGATCTTCTCAAATGGAATGTTCCGGTACTCGACAAGCGGTTCGAGGTCGATCAGTTCGATGACGAGCATGCGCGCTATGTCATCCTGTCCGAGCGGGACGGCAGCCATCTTGCGTCCGCGCGGCTGCTGCCCACGACAAGGCCGCACATTTTGGCAAGCTTCTACGCCGCGCTGTGCGACGAGGCGCCACCCCAAGGGGCCGACATCTTCGAGATCACGCGCTTCTGCCTCGATCGCAATCTCCGGGCGGCGGAACGGCGGATGGTCCGCAATCGCCTCGTGACGGCACTTGCCGAGCATGCCCTGGAAAACAGGATCGGCCGCTATGTCGCTGTCGCCGAACTCAGCTGGTATGAGCAGATCCTCGCCTTCGGCTGGCAGTGCCGCCCGCTGGGGCCGCCGCGGCTGCTTGATCGCTCCATGCTGATCGCCTTGGAAATCGAAATCGCTGGCGACACCCTGGCGCGGCTCGCAGAGGCAGGCATTTACGACCAGGCGCCATTGGCAGCCTGAGGGAGGATGATGATGACCGCGTATACTCCCATCCATTCCGCTGCGCCAGGTGAGCAACTGAAAAGCGAGGGCTGGTGCATCATCCGCCAGGCTCTTCCCCCCACAGTGATAGCCGCACTCGACGCCGATCTTGCGCCGCGCTTTGCCCAAACGCCATTCAGCACGGGCGCTTTCTATGGCGAGAAGACAAAGCGCTTCGGCCGCATTCTCCACCGGTCAGGCCAGGCGGCTGCGCTGGTTCAACATTCGTCGATCCTCGCCATTGTGCAGGAAATTCTTGGCCCCTGGTGCGACTGCATCCAGCTCAATGTGGGCCAGGCGATCGCCGTCCACCCAGATGCGCCAGCGCAGGCGCCGCATAGAGATCAGGATATGTGGCAGGCACCCAAGGGAGAGGCTGAATATCTGGTCAATGTCATGTGGCCGCTGACGCCTTTCACTGCGGAGAATGGCGCAACCCGGCTCTGGCCGGGCAGCCATGGTCCCCAAGCTCTGTTGGACGAAGGCGCAGGGGAGCCTGTGGTTGCGGAAATGGCGCCTGGCGACGCGCTGCTGTTTCTCGGCTCGACCCTTCATGGGGCAGGCGCCAACCGCACCGACAAGCCTCGACGCGGCGTCGTCATTGGCTATTCGCTAGGCTGGCTCAAGCCCTATGAAAATGCATGGCTTGCCTATCCCCCAGACATCGCGCGCAACTTTTCGCCAGAACTGGCGGCGCTGGCAGGCTATCGCCAGCATCGCCCCAATCTCGGCAATTTCGAGGGGCAATGCCCCTCAATTCTGCTGACCGGCGACCCCAACCGCCCTCTGGCCGCCATCGACGCGCTGCGTCCTGAACAGCAGGCGATGGTCGAGGCTCATGCCAGGCAGCAAAGCTAGCTCAGGTGAGCGCCGGCCCCACCTCCGAACGCGTTCACCAGGGGCTCAGGGAGCTGATCATGGCGAAACGCTATCGGCCCGGCGCTCGCCTGGAGCCTGCCGAACTCACCAGCCTCCTCCTCGCCAGCACCACGCCGGTCCGCGAAGCCCTGAACCAGCTGGTCGGCGAAGGCTTGGTTGAGACCCGCAGCGGCGGAGGGTTCCATGTTCCGCTCGTCGACGAGCCTGGCCTTAAGGATCTTTATGCCTGGTCGGGCGAGATCATCCAGCTCGCCCTCCGGGCCATCCATCTGTCCAAGCTTGCAGCCATTCAGCTTAGATCTGAGGACAATGTTGCTGCGGCAGCGACCTTCCTGCTCCAAGACATTGCGACCGCTTCCGTAAATCGGGAACATGGGTCGGCGATGACGCGGATCAACGCGCGCCTCTTCGCTTCTCGCCTCGGCGAGCAGCAGATTTGGGACGATGCCGAGAAAGAAATTGGCGCGCTGGCCGAACTGGCGCGGCGGGGAGATGTCCCTGGCTTGCGGCAAGCCTGCTCCGCCTATCATCGCCGCCGCATCCGGACGACAGCCAAGCTTCTCCACCACCTCTATCGCGAAGAATGACAATGCGGCTGGCTGCTGGCCCGGCGCTCGAACCCGGTCTGAGCCCTCCCCCTATATTCGCGATGTCGGATCCGTATCAATTTCAGATAGCCTCCCGCATTTCCTAGGTTGTGATCGCTGCAGCTTTTTGCAGTCAAGCCAAGGAGTGCACATCATGGAACGCAATGATGACGTGATCGAACTGGGCGCAATCAGCGTCGAGACAAAAGGTCCTGGCGGCTTTACGGGCGACGTGGGCCTCAACGAGATCCAGGCCGGTCTTTCGAACGACTGACACAGGGTGGCGTGCAACCTCTGGGCTGCGCGCCACCATTTTTGCGCCTGACGATTAAGCTGCCGGGGATTGCGCCATGACGGGTTTCGCTCTGCGCGAAGGTCTCAGTTTCTGCTGCACAGAAGGCCACGCTGTGTTCCTTGATCTCGAGGCGGACCGCTATTTCGGCCTCAAGCCAGCGCTGGATCAGGCTTTCTCGGCCGTGATCGAGACTGCGGAGCCCGGTGGAGAGGCGGTGCGCGCGCTCATGGCCGCAGGGATCCTTGTGCCTTCAGCCCAGAGGGTGCGCCCCACTCCCTGTTCCCGCGCCGGGCCTGCCACCCCTCTCGTGCTCGAGACGATGCGGGGTTCGGCACCCGATATCCTCAGCGCCTTGTTTCGGCAAATCCTGTGGCGGGCGCGCCTCCGCTCGCTCCCATTCGCACAAAATGTCCGTGTGATAGGGAACCGCAAACAGGCGCTGCGCCCTGGCCTCGCCCGCCCTGCGGTCGTCGCCCGTCTCCACCATGCCTTCCGTGCATCGGCAAGGATCCTGTCGCCGCGCGACCAGTGCCTGGCGACGTCCTTCTCCCTCGCCGCCTGGCTCATCGAGCGTGGTATCCGGCCTCACCTGATCCTGGGCATCAAGCTCAATCCGTTCCAGGCACATTGCTGGGTGGAAGTCGAAGGGACCGTCATCGGAGACGAGCCTGAACATGTGCAGCCATTCACACCCATCTGGATCGAGTGATGCAGAAGTTCCTCGCCATTCTCCGCCCTGATGGGCGACAGGATCGTCCCGTCCGCATCAGCGACGCGTTAGCCCAGTTCCCTGGTTTCTCGGTCTTGGTTGAGCAGAGGGATTTCTGTCTTGCCGCCAGTGACGGCACCCCATCACAGATTCTCGGCAAGGGGAAAGCGGCCCTGATCGGGCAGGCATTTCGCGCAGGAACAAGTGAGCCCGCACGGCTGCATCCGGACTTTGCCGATCTGCCCGAGGACCGGGCGCTGCGGCAGCTGTCGCAGGAGCTCTGGGGCAATTTTCTGCTTCTCATGCGGGACGAGCCAGGCTCGGGCTTTCACATCATCCGTCCGCCCTTTGGACATCTGCCCTGCTTCTATAGCTGGATGGGCGGGCAACTGCTGCTCGCTTCCGACACCGACTTGCTGAAACTTGCCGGCTGGTCTCCCGCGGGTCTTGACTGGGGGGCCATCGCACGGCGCGTTGCCCTGCGAGACATTCCCTCAACCCGAACCTGCTTGGAGGATGTGCATGAACTGCGCGGCGGATCGCGCCTCCATGTTACAGGCGGCGCTGTCTCTATCACGCAGACCTGGACACCGTGGGACCACGCTGGGCGCGATCGATGGGTCGAACAGCAGGAGGATGCAGTGGACTGCGTTCGCCAGGCCATATCCACCGCGATCCGCGCCGCAACCGTCGGGGCAAAACGCGCCCTCCTCATGCTGTCAGGCGGCATTGATTCCTCTATCCTCGCCGCCTCGCTCGGCACACATGGCTGTCCCTATACCTGCCTCAATCTGACAAGCGCCGGGGCTGCCGGCGATGAGCGAGCCTATGCCCGCGCGGTGGCCTCGCACCTGGGCGTCCGGCTCATCGAAGCGCAATGGGATGTCACAACCGTCGATATCTTCCGTTCTGAGGCGCGCAATCTGCCCAATCCGATTGCCCGCAGCTTCATGCAAGGCACCTGTCGCCGTCTCGCCCAGGCCGTAGAGGCGAGCGAAGCCGACCTCACCCTTGATGGCGGCGGCGGCGACAATATGTTTTTTGCGCTGCGATCGGTGGCGCCCGTCACCGACGCGCTGCTCTGGGGACGGAGCATCGCGCAATGCTGGTCCACAGCTCGGTCGATCGCAGAGCTGGCGCAGGTCAGCATGGCGACGGTGTTGCGGCGCGCGGGGGCGCGCGCATTCCGTTTTTCCCCCGCCTATCGCTGGCAGGTCGAGCATAATTTTCTCGCGCCTGACATTCTCCAGAGCGAGGATCTCCAGCCGCGCCATCCCTGGATTGAGCCTCCAAGAGGCGCAGAAACCGGAACAGCCGCGCACATCGCCCTCCTCACGGCCGCGCAGGGATGGGCGGAGGGAAATGATCTTCACAGCCCCGTACGTCATCGCTCGCCGCTCGCCTCGCAGCCGGTGGCGGAAGCCTGTCTCAAGGTCCCAAGCTGGTGGTGGTTCAAAGAGGGAATCAACCGCATCATCGCGCGGGACGCGTTCCGTGAACGGCTCCCGCCTGCGATCCTAGAACGCAAGGCCAAGGGAAGTCCCGACAGCTATATCGGAGAGATCTTCACCGCCAATCGACACCATATACGCTCGCTGCTGCTCGAGGGCGCTATGGCGCGCGCTCATCTTCTCGACCTTCCCCGGCTCGAACATGCCTTGGCAAGCCAGGAGTTGGTTCAAGGTACCGACTATCACCGCATCATGGCGCTTGCCGATGTAGAAGCATGGATTGCCGCACAGGGTTCCCCGCCGGAAAAGGCCAGGGTCGCGGCCAAATGATCGGCCAGAAAAGGGAGGACACAAGGCCCCAGCCCAAGGCATCCCGACAGTTTCCTTGATTTCGCGGGCTTGCTAAGATCGGCCAGATGATCGGCGAACAGCCTGATGAAAACCCTAGCCGCATCGAGCCTACGCGGATCGAAACGTTAAATGGAGACTTGCCCGACCCGACTGCCGAGGTAGCGGCCAACGCAGAGCGCCTTGGGCGTTCGCTCCATCCTACGACCGCTTCGAACCTGGCCAACCTCATACGGTTGATGAACACCTATTACAGCAATCTGATCAAAGTCCACAACACACGTCCGCCCGACATCGAGCGAGCACTGGGGGGCGCAAGGGACGAAGGGCAGCGCGATCTGCAGCAGGAAGCCGTTGCCCATGAACTTGCGCGATCTGTGCTCCGCCAGTTGCCCCGAACGCAAGTGTTGATCATGTCCGGTTACGCCGATGCTACCGGCATAGACCCCGACCTGCCACGCCTGACGAAGCCTTTTCGTCAGGCGGATTTGCGCGCAGCTCTTCTCCAACTGTCAAACGCTTGCAGCAATTCAGCTCTGGCTTCTTCGTAGAAATCGGAGGAGCGCGCGAGCGGCGAGCGGCCAGGCCTCGGCACATTATGTTAACAAAAGGGCGGGAGGTCACTCTTCCAAGTTCCTCTGAAAAGCGAGCAGAATGTCAGCGCTCGCGATGCCACCCTTGCATGCCTCTCTTTCTGACGCTAAATTGCGTCAAAATGATTGCGTCTGGATTGTTATATGGGCCTGCAAGAATATGCTGATCACGGGCTTTTTGCCCCCAGCAAAATCGCAACGGCATTCCGCACGACCAGCGAGGAAGTTGCTCGTTCGGCGGGCTTAGGTCGCGACGCCGTTCAACGTAAAGAGAGGCTGCGATCCGATAAAACCCAGCGGCGCCTGAGGGAAATGGTCGAAATAATAACCAAGACCAGCCCTCGCTTCGGATCTCCTCTGATCGCTTATGCCTGGTACAGGGCTGAGCCACTGTCGGGATTCTCCGGCCAGACGGCGATGCAGCTCGTGCAAGCCGGGCGGGCAAACGAAGTTCTGGAATATATCGACGCCATCGACGCAGGCGTTTACGCCTAACCGCCCCCATGCATTATCAAGGCAAGCTCTACCGGGCGCTGAACCCGATCTATGCACGCGAGCCACTTTCAGGCCGAGGCGCTGCGTCATACGGCGGCCGTTTTAACCCAAAAGGAACTGTCGCTCTCTACCTTGCAACCTCATTTCAGACCGCCATCAGGGAGGCAAACCAGGTCGGCGATCTCCAACCCACGACCATCGTCGCCTATGATGCCGATATCGAGAATATCTTCGACGGGCGCGATTCTGCTGAATTGAATAAATTCAACATGACCCTGGCCGGGTTATCCGACCCGAGCTGGCGCGACCAAATGAGGGCTACCGGAAAGGCCCATACCCAAATCTTCGCCAAATCCCTCATCTCCGAGGGTTTCAACGGCTTGCTTGTTCCCAGCTTCGCTCGCGGGGCCAGCGAGGGTGATGTTAATCTCGTGCTCTGGAAGTGGAGCAATCGACCACCGTCGAAGATCACGCTCATCGACGATGACGGACGCCTGGACAAGATTTGAACTTCAGACTTGGCCTGCTGCCGGTTCGGCGGACACTGAGATAGGCTCAATCGGGCTACACCAGCTTCTCGTGCGAAATCTATGGGACTGAGATAGCCGAGGGTCGAGTGCCGCCGGATCTCACTCGAAGCCGTCATTGTTGATTACCGTTGAGAAGTGACCCGGGATTTCCACCGCGAAGTGACCCGCCTGACGGTTATGTTTCCGATGTCATATGTGGGTCAAGATGCGGGTTTCTCCTTTCTGGGTTTAGCTTGGCGGGCAGAGCTGTTTTGAACCCGAAGCCGTCATTGCCGGTCTCCAGTATATGGCAGTGATGGGTGAGCCGATCTAGGAGCGCGGTGGTCATCTTGGCGTCAACGAATCTCCTTTCCTACATGAGAACAAATGTGGAACATGCCTGCCAGGAAAGGAGTCGGCAATGGTGATTATCGACGGTTCGTTCTTGCTTGGGGTGGCGGCCATCCTGACGAGCATCGCAACCCTCTGGCGGACGGCGAGGTCAAAAAAATAGGTGGGCAGCCCCATCCATGCGTCAGCCGTAGAGCCAATGCATGGATGGGTCGACCCACTCTGTGAACATCGGCATGGGGAATTCAATTATGGGCCGCGCCTTCCGCCACCGCTTTGGTGAAGTGCGCCGTTGGTCCGGCGCATTGTTGTTGGCATTATCGAGATTCCAGATTCTGTTGTCATGACCCAGCTCGAGCTGGGCGCGCTTTATACGGGCTTGGCCGGGTGACAACAGAGGTTAACATGAGACCGCTGAACAGCGGCACCAAGCCAGTTTGTTTGGAAGATGAAAGAGGGCGGGGCTGGCACAGCTCTGCTCCGGACGGTTAAGCTCGCCGTCGCGCCTTCCCGGGAGAATTTCTGACCAATTGCGATACCGCCCATGATGATCAGATTGTCGCTATGTCCCTGATCCGGATCACGCCGGTCAACGTCGCTCTGCCTCTGGACCATCATATAGTGTCGCTGGCTTAAGGGGAATGCCGTCCATCTCCCTCCGCTGCTGGCAGATTAGACTGAACGGACAGCCTGACGCCGTGCATGCGCACGGCACCGAAAGGGCGACACCGACGCAATCGCCTAGGCTCAGATCAAGCGCTTCCTTGACCAAGAAGTTCATTCTACATGCGCAAGCAGCTCCGCGATACGCTTCTTCTTTTTCGAGATCACCAGCCGGATCATAGATTGGGCTAAGGCTGCGGCATCAAAGAAGGGCTGCTGCCCCTCTTCTGTCAGCACATCTCGGCCTCGCTTCTGATCCAGGAGAATGCGGCGTCGGAAGTCCGCACCGATCTGCAAGCCTGGTTTGAACGGGCCGTACCTGAGGATCCCAACCTCTACGCACATGACGATGAGGGTCTCAACGACATGCCAGCGCATATCCGCAGCGCCCTCACGTCCGTCCAGCTCTCCATTCCGGTTTCGGGCGGTCGACCTGCCCTTGTCACGTGGCAAGGCATCTACTTGTTCGAGCATCGCAGGCGCCCGCATAGACGTTCGATTGTGCTGCACCTCATCGGCGAGTAGGCGCTCCTGCGAGGCCCCACTCGAAGTTCGTCCGCTTCCCTGAGTTTACTGATTATTCTATCAAGCTGACGATGAGCCACCTGTCGCTTGATGAGCACGCCCAAGCTGCCGAGATATTGTCGGGCCATTCCGACTATCGCGTGTTGCGCCGACTGGTACCGTTGACGAAATTTCATGACGGCCCGTCGCTGGGACGCTGTCGCGTAGGGGTAGCATTAGACGTGGAAACGACGGGGCTCAACCGAGACACCGACCACATTATCGAGCTTGCGGTGCAGCGCTTCCGCTTTGATGAAGCTGGACGTATAATTCAGGTGGGCACCGCACGTGTCTGGCGCGAAGATCCTGGCATTCCCCTGGAGCCGCGGATCACTCAGCTCACAGGCATCAGCGATGAAGATCTCGCCGGCAAGATGATCGACGAGATGGAAGCTATCGAGATATTAAGCTCGGCTGACATTATCGTGGCGCATAATGCCGCTTTTGATCGCCCCTTCATCGAAAAACGCCTGCCAGCTGTCGCCGGCAAGCCATGGGCTTGTTCTATGGCAGAGCTGGACTGGCTGGAGCTTGGCTACGACGGCCGGGCTCTTGCGCATCTGGTCGCCCAGTGTGGCTGGTTCTATGAAGGACATCGCGCGGAGAACGACATATTGGCCCTTCTCTATCTGCTGGCGCAGGGCTGTGCTGATGGCGAGACGATCCTCACTAAGCTTATCGCCTGCTCGGAAAAGCCGACCTACCGAGTCAACGCGATTGACGCGCCATTCGATGCCAAGGACCGCCTCAAAGCGCGGGGCTACCGTTGGGACGGGGCACTGCGCTTCTGGTGGAAAGACATTCCCGAATGTGATCGTGAAGCCGAACAACTTTGGCTGCTGAGCGATGTCTATGCGGGTTTTGGCGAACCCGCGTTCCTGCCCGTCAGCGCGGATCAACGCTACCGCTAGCCAAAGCTCGATCAGCGGCCCGGCATGTCCATCTGAGGCCAAGCAGAATGCGCCGCATCGACTGGATCCCGGCAGCCGTGGCGCTGACAGAATGTCGCGGCCCCCAGCGCCGGCCGGGCGGCTCTTGGCCGATTCCGGAATGACGGTTTGGCGGCGGGCGACTCAGGAAAGCTGCCTTGGCTTGCTCGAGAAACCCGCCGCGCCGCACACGACCACGGTCCGCCGTTTGAAACAGACTGGGCGAGTTGTCGCCGGACAGCCGGCAAGGATTTCAGTATACGGACTCAAGCCCCAGATGTTCGGTAAATGGATCAAAGTCACGGTCGCTATGAAGCAGGGCCAGGCCAGCTTCGATACATCGGGTTGCGATCAACGTGTCGATCGTCTTGCGAACAGTGACACCTAGCCCCCTGAGCGTGCGGAAATTGCGAGCTGCCCGCACTGCGATATCTCGGCCGCCGATCTCGATCATTTCGAGTGATCCAAGTAGGCGATGGCCCTGATTGAAATCGCGCTCGCTGGTGAAGCCTTGCAACACCTCGACCAGAATGAGATCACCGATCAACAGCGGCTGTTTGCCGAGCAGTGAATCAAGCAGGTCCGCCTGCGGAGAAGCCGTGCCGCGGAAGAAGTCGATCCAAACGCTCGAATCTACAAGGATCATCCGTCGATTCGCATAGTATCGAGATTCCCTTCCCAGGCGAGCTTGCCGCGAGCGCCCCGAAGTTTGGCCTGCGACTGGAGCGTAAGGAGCAACCTTAACCCCGCCTCCACCGCCTCGCGCTTTGTTTTCAAGCCAGTGGCACGAAGCGCCTTGGTCATAAGATCATCGTCGATCACGATATTGGTCCGCATAATGTGTATCCTTTTCCCGATTCATACACATAACGCATGTTGGACTGCGGATCAATCTGATCAGGCAGATTCGCTCAGGCCCGGCCCCACCCGCATCTGAACGAACGACCGTGTGTGGACGCCCCACCGGATACAAGGGGGTATTCGGGAGATTTTCGCGCGCAGGTGCAGGTGCTTCCGTGTGTCCGGCCTGTTGATGCAACCATCATCACGGCTGCTGGCCTGTATGGAGATCGCGGATCGGATCCAGACCGGTTTCGCGCGCTCGAAGCGCCTGGTCATTTCACTGGTTTTCCCGACCCCGTCTTCTGACCGTTGCGCCATACCTCTCTACTGACCTTCCTTGCGTCCCTGACGCCTCAAGCTTTGACGGTCACACCGCCGCAGCTGGAGCTCTGTAGGAACCGCCGTGGGCCATCAATGCCCAGACGGTTCTCGCCATCTTGTTCGCCAGCGCGACGGTGATCAGCATGCGTGGCTTGCGCGCCAGCATGCCGGCCAGCCATGCGCCAGCTTTATCAGGATTGCGCGCCGCAACCTTCGTCACCGAGCTCGCGCCAATGATCAGAAGCCTGCGCAAGCTACGCTCGCCCATCTTAGTTGTCCGCCCGAGGCGCTCCTTGCCACCGCTGGAGTGCTGTCGGGGTACGAGACCGAGCCAGGCCGCGAAGTCGCGCCCACGACGGAAGGTGCTGGCCGCGGGCGCCAGCGCCACCAGTGCGGTGGCGATCACCGGGCCGACGCCGGGGATCGTCATCAGCCGCTTCGCTACGGGATCAGCTTTCGCACGGTTCGCAATTTCGCGGTCGAGCAGGGCGATCTGCGTCTGAAGCGCTTCCAGCCCTTGCGCGATCACGACCAGCACGGGTCGCGCCTGAGCCGGAATGTCGGATGCAGGATCGCCGACGATCTCGACCAGCTTGCCGACGTGCCCGACACCCTGGCGAACGATGTAGCCGAACTCGGTGAGATGGCCGCGCAAGGCGTTGATCAGTTGGGTGCGCTGGCGCACGAGCAGGTCGCGAGTCCGGAATACGACCGCCGATGCCTGCGCCTCCGCGCTTTTGCCTTGAACGAACCGCATCGTCGGGCGCTGTGCTGCCTCGCAGATCGCTTCCGCATCAGCCGCGTCGTTCTTCTGCCGCTTGAGGAACGGCTTCACGTACGCGGGCGGTATTAGCTTCGTGTCGTGCCCCAATGCGGCAATCTCGCGCGCCCAGTGATGAGCACTTGCACATGCCTCCATCGCCACCGTGCACGACGGCAACGTCGAGAAGAACGCCAGGACTTCGTCACGCCGCAGCTTCTTGCGGACCATGACCGCGCCGCTCGCATCCGCGCCGTGAATTTGAAAAACCGATTTGGCCAGATCAATGCCGACTGTGCTAACCTCACCCATGGACGCCTCCTGCAGTGGTGCTTCAACACCTCCACTCTGGCACATCGATGCCGTCAGGGGGCGTCCACCCCAACGGTTTCAGGAATGAGGTAACGGCACTGTCATGGCAAAAAGTGGCGCTCAGCCGAACGGCCGCTGATCGGGCTCGATCAACCGCGATGACCCGCGATCGCCAGAACCGATCCAGAGCCAGACTGGCTGCGAATGACTTGCATTAGTATATTTGATCCATTAGCGCGCGCAGCAAACTAGGGGTTTGTTCATGCGCATCATCAGTTCTACTCTGCTCTCTACGACAGCACTGTTCTTGGCCACCACCGCAAACGCGCAACCTGTGTCTGAAGCCGAGTCCGAAGGACCGATCGTCGTCACTGCCGCCCGGAGTATTCTGCCCGCAAACGCACTGCCGCTGACGATTGATGTGGTGAACAAGGAGACGCTCGACCAGCAGCTCGCGATTTCCGGTTCGGTAACCGACGCCGTAGCAACCTTGACACCATCCTTCTCGCCCACCCGCCAGAAGCTTTCCGGCGCGGGCGAAACCCTGCGCGGTCGTTCGCCTCTCTACGCGATCAACGGCATTCCGCAATCGACCCCGCTGCGCGACGGCGCCCGCGACGGCTTCACCATCGACGGCTTCTTTATCGACCGGGTTGAACTGATCTACGGCTCCAACGCGCTACAGGGCATCGGCGGCACCGGCGGCATTGTTAATCAGGTCACGGTCGGCGCCCCGACCGAAGAGGGCCTAGGCGGCCGGGTTCTGTTGCAGGGCACGGCCGACAACAGCTTCCACTCCAACGGACTCGGCTGGAAGGCCGGCAGCCTGTTCCAGTATAAGGCCGGCAATTTCGACGCGACGATCGGCGCCACCTATGAAAAGCGCGGCGTATTCTATGACGGCCAGGACCGCCGCGTTGGCCTGAACCTGACGCAGGGCGAGACGCAGGACTCGCGCACGACCAATGTCTTCGCACGCCTTGGCTACGCGACTTCAGCGACCGGCCGGATCGACCTGATCGCCAGCCGCTTCGAGCTGAAGGGCGACGGGGATTTCGTAGCGGTCGCGGGCAACCGCAACGCCGGCCTGCCGACCAGTGCGGTCCGCGGCGCTCCTCCGGGCGATCCGGCCGCCAACCGCACCGAAAGCATCGCGCTGTCCTACACCGACACTGATCTGCTCGGCGGCAATTTCATCAGCCAGATATTCTTCAACCGCTCGCACGATACGTTCGGCGGTGAGATCGCGCCGATCGCGACCTTCCAGGACCCGGCTCTCGCGCCCGTCAACACGCTGTTCGACCAGTCGCAAAACCGCTCGCGCAAAGTCGGTGCGAAGTTCAGCTATGAGCGCGCGATGCCGGGCTTCGAGGCACTCACCGCGACTCTTGGCTTCGACGCTCTGTGGGACAAGACCGAGCAGCGGCTGATCGCCACGAACCGCGTCTGGGTGCCCCCGGCCGAGTTCCGGAGCCTCGCCCCCTTCGCCCAGGCCAATCTCAAACTGCTCGACGGTCTGGTGCGCATCGCTGGTGGCGCGCGCTGGGAAAATGTCCAGATCAAGATCGACGATTATCACACGCTGGCGTCAACAACCTTTGTCGCTTGCTCCGCTGGCCTGCCGGCCGGGACGCCTTGCGGCACGTCGACCTATGGCGGCGTCGCCGTTGCGGGCGGCAAGCCCCAGTTCGACGATCTTCTGCTGAATGGCGGCGTCATCATCGAGCCATGGCAAGGCATCCGCGCCTACGCCAGCTATGCCGAGGGCTATACCGCGCCGGACGTCGGCCGCATTGCCCGCTCCGCCAATCTGTCCGGCGTCGACATCGACAGCTATCTCGCCATTGAACCGATCGTGTCGAACAACCGTGAGATCGGCGTCGAAGCGAAGCGCGGCCCAATCGACGCATCGGCCACCTATTTCTGGTCGTCGAGCGACAAGGGTCAGCTCCTTGTCCCCGGCCTCGGGCGCAACTTCGACGTGCAACGTCAGCGCATCGAGATCGAGGGCATTGAAGTCAATCTGCGCAGCGAGACACCGATCGAAGGATTGAAGCTCGGCATCGGCTACGCCCATATCGAGGGGCGCTACGACAATAACGCCGATGGCGTGGTGGACACCGATCTCGACGGCGTGAACATCTCACCCGATCGCGTCAACCTGTCTGCCACCTTCAATCGCGGTCCGGTTTCGGCGATCCTGCAGACGCAATATTTCCTGTCGCGCACCTTCCATGCCGATCCGGGGCTGACGCAACCCGACCGGCGCAATAATTTCGGAGGCTATCACGTCACCGACGCCAGCCTCCGCTATCAGACCGGCTTCGGCGGGCTGCGGCTGAGTGTGCAGAACCTGTTCGACAAATTCTACATCGACTATAGCAGCGACACGCGGCTGCCGACCGACAACCTCGCTTATTTCGCGGGACGCGGTCGCACCTTCACCCTGAGTTGGGATTACAGTTTTTGAGGACGCTCGACCTCCTGCATCGCTGGCTTGGCGGATTGATCGGCCTTGTTCTGGCGGTGTTGGGATTTTGGGCGCCCTGCTGGTGCATAAGGACGCCTGGATTCTGCTGCCGCATGCATCCGACGCTCAGGTGCAGTATATTGGCGCGTGCTAATGTGGTTTGTATGATCGGTACGGCTAGGGAAGGCGTGATCCTCCAGGGCGCCGCCCCTCAATTCCAGCCATCGCAGCAGGCTGGTACGGGCATCGTCCATCAGTTCGAACTGAACAGGTCTCCCCGTCTTTTGCTGAACGACGATAGCCCGCGTCCGAATTTTCCGGTCACAAACGATGTCGCCGATCTTGATCTTCACCAGGTCACAGCCGCGCAGCTTGCTGTCGATGGCGAGGTCGAAGAGCGCGCGATCTCGGATCCGTCCATTCTGATCAAGAAAGAAGCGGACTGCCCAGATTTGACGTGGTTTCAGCGCACGCTTTGCACCTACCTTGCGCCCGGCGTTCCACGACACTCGTTCGCGTGCGGCGGGATCAAATTCTGATAATCCCATGACACTTCTCCTCGGGCCGCGATGGCCCGACCGCACAACGCTCGAAGTTAGGTCGACCCTTATCGGCCATTCAACAGCCGATTTTCCGTTCCCAGCTGCGGCTCGTCCGCTTCCCCGCCCTGGATGCCCATGATGGCCGATTCCAGAACGACCGGTCAGCGGCAAGCGACTCAGGACAGCTGCCCTTACCCTTGCGAAGGAAGCCATCGGGCAGCAGGCGACCAGCTTCAGACACCTATTTCCGTTGCTTCACGCCCCAAAAGCAGACGAAGACGGGCGCAAGGCGAATCCGATCAGGGGATTTGATGGACTGCCACGGACATTCTAGCGGTTGGAACTCCCTCTTTCGGCAGCTTTGGTCCAGTTCGTCATATCGAGCCAGTCTCTGGGCGGGATCAAATCGCTCACCGACACTCTTCCAACCGTGATCGACTTTGCATCAAGGTGCCCAACGGAACTGACGTAGCGATTTGAACTCTTCAGCAGCAAACCATCAGAGGTGCGGCACTCCCTCGTATCCCCCTCGGAGGCATCAATGGTCACGCGCCAACCGCATCGACGCCCAAGCAATGCGTCATACCCAATCAACGGCCGATCCGCCGACCACATGGAAGGAGGCGGCCCCGCCTCTGTCCGATGAACGTTCAGGGTCTTGAAATTCCCCTTCTCATCCTTCTCGAAGGAAACGGTAGCGTTGCTCCACATGACCCGCTGCCGCAGCTTCTCTCCGCTGGCATCTGAAACAGATTCAATGTGGCCCAGACGGCGAATCGTCTGCCGGACGCCCCGGCCGTTCCATTCATTGCCTTCAAGGATAACTTGGTCATTGGGCTGTGAACCGCGCTTCCCATCACCGGCATCAAGCCATCTTGACCAATCAAGCAAATCGCGCGGAATAGCTATCTCGTCCGGCTCAACCCGCCGCCGCGTAAGGGACACAACCCTGGACTCGCTAATCTCCACGCCTCCGGAGCCGATTTGCTTTTGCCACAAGATGACGCCGTCCGTCGTGAGGCACTTTTCGTGCGTCACAGGATCATGATAGAACGACCAGACAGTGCATGGCTCGCCGAGCACCTTATCTGTCTGGTCGGTCTGGCGAACCTCCACCGGCGAAGCAGTCACCGCACCCCACACTGAAAATCCCCGGCGCACAGCTTCAGAACCAGAGAAGCTGATCGATGCCCCCGATTTTATATCTGAAATCGAAGTATGTTCGCGCCCGTTCTCGACGACGTCCTCTCTAAGCAAATTGGCCGACCGATAGACCTTGACCTTATAACCGTGACTCTTCTCCCAGCCTTGACCTTCCATGACCGCAACTTAATCGACGGCGGCTGGAGTGGCGAAGATCGCATTCGCTGGTTGTCGAAAATGGATAACCTTGTCCTTGGGCCAGACCTCATAACGAGCGTCTCTAACAAAGGACGAGGCACCGTGCTTCTCAAAGAGCAGAGAACTGTCACAGGCGGAAAGGAACAATAGCAAGGTCGCTGCTAGTGGTCGTGGTGTCATGCCCGTCTCACCTCAGCAAAATGCAAAGTTTTCATCCCTCAGCCAATATTGATGCCAGAACGAGGGCTGCTAATCCCGGCTAACCGCCGTCAACATCTCGAAAGCCGCCCGTCCGCAATCCACCCGGCATCGTCGCTCCCTGCCCGCGAATCATCCCGTGCCGCCGATAACCTGCTGGTCGGTTTCGCACTTAAAAGCCGCCCAGCGGCAGCCGACCAAAGCCAGTCATTCAGTAGCTAAATTTCGACACTCCGAAGTAGACATTGAAGGGCGGGCGGTGCGCTTGTGTCGCTGGTTACCGCCGAATAAACGGGATGGATGAATATTCACCCAAGGCTTCCTGCGCTTACTCTCTTCGCTATCATTGTGGCGGGAGGATTCGGGATCGCGCGCATGGCACTCTTCCGCCACGACTTGCTCGGATTATCGAGCATCATTGTCGCGTTGGCTCTAACGGCGGTCTACAAACGTCTTGCAACTTCGAAGCGTCCTGATTTCCGCGGGGCCATGGACAATCCCCAGTCGAAATGGCCAATCCAACTCGCTTCAGCGGCGACTGACAGCTTTGAAATTTTTTTAGGCCGACCGGAAGGCTATATCGGTTATACCGATTACACCGCGATGAGTGTCGATGTTAATGATGATCTAGCAGCGCGAGAGCCCGCTCAACAGTATGCGCTATTGGGCTTCGGTACTGGTTTTCTTCAAGAAGTCTGGAGCAGGCTCCCTGAAGTTGAAGGATCCGGCCGCATCCTTTTCCGTGTCTTCGATGCCTCTCAGCGTCACACGGAATCGATCGGCTGGTTAGCTTATCTCCAGCGGTCCGGCACGGACAACGCGCCTCCCTCCACTGAAAACCTTCGTTCGGTCGTCCGATCCGTTGCATCGGCCGTTGTCTCCAAAGGACCGATCACAATGAAATTCTGGGACAAAGTGCACAACAAGCGGAGCGAAAGCCTTGATGCAAGTGGCGCATCGCCTGAAATGCTTAAGGAATGGACAAGCATCTATGAGACGGCGTTTGTAGAGGGGCAGCAACAGGCGCGCGGTGCAGCCGTTATAACTTAAGCCAATCTAATCGGGATCGCGGCTCTCCTGTACTTGCTGCCGGAAAGCTGACGGACGGGAATCCACCCCTCCTAGGGCACAAGGTCGGTAGGAACGTCACCGTCAAGAACCGTCGGGCAGCAGGCGACTAATTTCTGTCGTAGGTTGTGGTATTTCGCGCCGCTGTTACCGGCCAGTGTCGATCCTCTCTTTACGGTCCAGCAACCTCACGCACCGTAGCTGTCAGTTATGAATAGACTCAGTCAGTTGTTGCCGGTCGCGAGCATCTTAGGCTGTGGGGTGGCTCAGCCACCTCCCCTTGCAGCATTCGGCATTGGCCTATCAATGACTTGCTTGAGCTTTTGGATGGGTCGCAAATGGCCTGATCCTAAACCGACATTTGTGCCGGTTATTTCTCGGCCCGACGCTAAAACTCTACATGAGGAACGGCGCTCAATCGCCTTCGTCGCCGGAGCGATGATTGTAGGCGGCTTGATATGTCTATTCCTTTTGCCGCCAATCCTGCCCGTTACCATGTGGACCTTTTTTTGGCCTCCGATGGGCGCTCATGTCATTGGGCAAGGGGTCGGAACTCTCATTTTGGGATGGATCGCTGCACCTAAGGACGTTGCAGAGCACAATGCGTGGTTGGCAAAAATGGGCAGCAACCCTCACCGCAACTAATCTTTGTCCGCTTCCTACATGTATTTGTTGGAAACCCGACCTTCCGCAATCCACCCGGCATCTTCGCTCCCTTCCGACGAATGCCGCTATGCTTGGGATAACCTGCTGGTCCGCTGCGGGCTTGGAAAGCCGCCCAGCGGCAGGCGACCAAAGTCAGCCGTCTAGCCTGTTGCTGGTGTATCCCAATTTGCGACGGAAAAATGCGTCGGCGGCTTCAACCGCGCATTTTGCTCCTAGCACTACTTTGGCAGAAGTATGATTTTTGGGATTCCCTTGGCGTGAAATGCGTGATTCATGGGGAGCCAGCTTTGACGGAGGCTGGCGATGGACGAGGATTGGCAGGCGGACCTTGAGCGGTGGCTTGCCCCGTATCTGGAGGGGCTGGGTAACAAGACGCGGCGTCGGATGTGTCCGGCCTATATCGCCGGTCTGATTGGGCCGGGTGATCGCAAGAGCATCCAGCCTATGGCGGCCCGCTCGGAAGCCATCGCTTATGATCGGCTGCATCATTTCATCGGGGCAGGTCTGTGGGACAGCGCGCCGCTGGAAGCGACCTTGTGGAGCCAGGCGAACGAAATGGTCGGCGGTGACGGAGCCTGGCTGATCATCGACGACACCGCGCTGCCGAAGAAGGGCAAGGCGTCGGTTGGCGTCGCACCGCAGTACGCCACGGCGCTGGGCAAGAATGCGAACTGCCAGACGCTTGTGTCGGTGACGCTGGCCTCGGGCGAAGTTCCAGTCATGCTGAGCTTGCGCTTGTTCCTGCCGGAAAGCTGGACGAGCGATGTTGCGCGCATGGACAAGGCCGGCGTGCCTGCGCCCTTGCGTGAGTATCGCACGAAGCCAGAGATCGCGATTGAGGAGATCGATCGAGTTATTGCGGCCGGGGTGCGCTTCGGCTGCGTGCTGGCCGATGCCGGTTATGGGTTGTCCGCTCCGTTCCGGCAGGCGCTGAGCGCGCGCGGCCTTTGCTGGGCCGTCGGCATTCCCCGGCACCAAAAGGTCTACCCGGCCGACGTGCAACTGATCTTCCCGGTGGCGGGTCGCGGGCGACCGCGGGTGCGGCACGTGCCGGACGTCAAATCCCGGGCCGCACACGTCATGCTCGAGGACGCGAAGTGGCGTCAGGTCAGTTGGCGCAAGGGGACGAAGGGGCGCCTGGCCGCGCGCTTTGCCGCAGTGCGTGTGCGCATCGCCGACGGAACGCCCCAGCGGATCGGTTCCGCCGGAGCGCAGCACATGCCGGGAGAGGATGCCTGGCTGGTGGGCGAGCATCGCTCGAATGGCGAACGCAAATATTATCTCTCCAACCTGCCTGCCGACACCCCGATCAAGGCTTTGGCCGGCGCGATCAAGGCGCGCTGGATATGCGAGCAAGCCCATCAGCAACTCAAGGAAGAACTCGGCCTGGACCACTTCGAGGGCCGGTTCTGGACCGGGCTCCACCGCCACGCCTTGATGACGATGATGGCCTATGCCTTTCTGCAAAGCCGCCGGATCGCTCAGGCGGGACGGAAAAAAAAGAGTCCTCGGTCCGCCGCCGCAACCCAGCCTGCCAGCAGTGCGCCAAGCCATTCTTGACCACCTGTCACGCTCTCCCCCGGACCATTGTCCTCATTGCGGATGTAGCCTCACCAGACCCCCGTCCGCACTTCTGCCAAAGTAGTGCTAGTCGACCGAGAAAATGGCGTAATCGGAGCGTTTCAACGTAGCACCTTTTGAGGTGTCGGCCGTCGGGGACGGCTGCGGCGTTAGTCGACCATCTGAGGACATTTGGAGTAGCGCTGCGTTCGGCCGGTAGCGGACATGGCTCTGAGTGAAATCTTGTCTGTTGACCGTCCTTCACCTATGCGTCGCGAATGGTGCAGGATATCGTCAAAGAGGTGCTGTCCTTGTTCGTCGGCGATGTAGCTCGATATTTTTCGCGTCTCATCTGCGGTGGTGTCAAGCAGCCAGCTAAGGCAGCGAAGCCGTCACCTGCGCAAATCAAGCGAGATAAGAGGCGAGCAGCACGCCAGGCCCGTGCCCGCAGTCGAGCAGGTCGATAACGACCAGTTTTGGCTGTTTTGCGCCCTCGCGTCCGTTACCGATTGCGGACATCCATCGCGATGCTAGAAGGTGTTATGTCCGCGTGTTCAACTTGGCTCGATGAAGTCGTAATCCTCAATGACAGCGACGGCACAAGCATAGAAGAAAACATGCCGGGTGACGTTTCGATATATCGAAGCGAAGGCGATGCGCTTCGTCAATTAGAACCGTGGGCTGTCGAACAATCGCAGGTATTTGCCTTTAATGCCGCCGGGAAGCGGCTTATTTTGGGCTTTGGGGCGGCTGGACAGGTGATTATTGTACGGCGAGAAGATTGCCCCGATGGCCCTGAGATTGTTTTGAGGTGGCTCACCTCTTTGGCTCAAAATACGGTCGATGCGAGGGTCCGAGTTGCTCAAAACGGTAGGGCGGTTCTGAGTGGGTATGAAGAAGATGGAGCGTTGCCAACGACCATTGAAGGTCTAATTGCTTATATTGGTTTCCCATGGACCAGCCCCCGGAATTGGATCGAGCCGGGATGCTTACTGCTGCTAGCCTTGAACGCAGCGCTTTGTATTGTCCTTCTATTAAAGGCGCTTTGAAGGTTGGATCATACCAACGTCTGCTTACCCATCTTTGTGGTCCAAAGCCGACATTCCGCCATCCACCCGACACCGGCATTCTGGGCCTACGAATCGCTCCGCGCCGCCAATAACCCGCTGGCCAGGTTCGAGATTAGCAAGCTGCCCAGCGGCAGCCGACCAGTTTTCAACGCTTAGGGGATCAAATCACTGCCCGGTTAGCGGACACTGAGAGGATCGTCAGGCCACTTACCAGCTTGAATGATTTCAGCCAGCCCGCCGACCGTCACCGGGTGAAGGCCCTTGCCGAACCATCGCGACCACGCCAATCCCCCGCCGACGAACAACGCAAGGGCTAAGGCCAAAGCTATTAGCTTCGGCCATTGCAGCCATGCCACCAGCACGCCAGCTAAGCCACCGCATAGAATGATCGCCGGTATGCCGATCAAGATAGCGCGAGGGCTTGCCCCTTCGGTATTGAAATAATTCCGCCACTGCCCGTCTAAAGCCGTCAAATCTGTGCCGAAGGCGGCTTGGAGATCGTGGAGCAGTTCGGCCGCATCATCGCCATCAATACCCAAATCGTAAACGATCCGTGCGCTATGCTCAATATCCGAAGCAGGTACGCCATGTTTTTCGATCAGCAATCTGGCCAGTGTGTCGCTAGGGGTTTCGATCATGAGATTTCTTAGCAAGGATAAGCGAGGTAACAAGCGACCAAAGTCAGACACTAACTCAGAGCCTCGCATTGTTGGAAAGCCGCCGCTAGACACGTCTGCTGGTGCTATTGAGGGGATGCGGAGCGTGTCAGGCATGGACGAGGCATCTTACGATCGAGAAGATCGTAGAGGATATCTGGCGCGAGCCGGAATTACGGCTCTCAACTTAATCGTTCCAGGTCTTGGACTTCTTCGTGTCGGCGAATGGCGTGCGGGTGCTTTGCTTTTGATCGCGCCCTTCATCCTGATTCTGCTGGTTGGCCTTGGGATGGGGTGCCTCCCTATCACGAGCTTTGGTCATGCGGTGCTTGCTCTCGCCGCGGTTACTGCCTCAGTGGCTGCACTCTATGTCATATCAACCATCTTAACGTGGCGCAGAAGTGGCCTCCGCTCGCCTCTGCAAAGGTGGTTTCGCTGGTATTGGTTGGTTGCAGTAGCGATTGCGGTCCTGGTTCCGCTCAACCTTATGGCACCGCTGATGCACCGGCTATACAAGCCTTTTTATGCTCCATCAGAAAGCATGGCGCCAACGATTGGTAAGGGAGACAAGTTCATTGCCGACATGCGGTGGCAAGGACCATACAGGCGTGGTCAGATTATCATTTTCAAAGGGCCTAGTAACATCCGGGTAAGTCGGATCATCGCGATTCCGGGAGACAGGGTTGCCGTGCGGGACGGCGTCCCAATCGTGAACGGCAAATCGGCTGTTCAGTTGCCTGGCGGAAGAATGAACATTCTCGGCTACGATGGGCAGCGATCGGTCATGATGCTGACTGAGCGCCTTCCGGGCGAGGCTTCAACACATCAGGTTCTCGATATGGGAGCCTTCAATTTAGATGAGATGGCTGAGATCAAGATACCGGCGAACCGCCTGTTTGTCCTAGGGGATAACCGCGATCGTTCCGCCGACAGCCGCGTTTCGCCAGAAGCATCTGGCGTCGGTATGGTGTCGATGAATTCGGTAATCGGCCGGCCGATGTATATTCATTGGAGCGATGATCGCCAGAAAATCGGTATGCGGTTAGACGATCAGCAATAGGTAGCATTCCGTAGTTTTCAGCCGAAAGCTGACCGCCCCCTTTCCGCCCGCCATTGTCGTTCCCAGCCCCCGAACCACGCTGCGCCGCCGATAACCTGCTGGTCCGATTGAGATTGGAAAGCCGCCGAGCGGCGAGCGATCAGAAAGCGCCGTTCGCAAGTCGATTGTTGGTGCCACTAGCGGACACTCGCTCGCTTGGTAATATCGGCGGATGCGTGATGGTGGATACCGGGGTGGTGGAACGCGGGGTGGTAAGTGGGGCTGCGGCATTCGTTGCTCATCACGCTCCCCATCTTCACCATCCTCTTAATGGTCGAAGCGCTGGGTGACTGCGCGCCTGATATTCCGTGCGGCAAAGGTTTCTGGTCCCACGTTGTGCTGCCGTCTGCATCGGTCGCGCTCATAGTAGGGCTTGCGGTTCGATGGCTGGTAAATCGGATAGTTGGTAAGGGCGAGTAACGACGATTTCTTACTGATCCTGATTGCAGGCATCATGAAAGGAAGTAGGATTTTGAAATGATCAATGTCGCCGGATACGCGTTTCCAGAAAATCGTGCGTCAATCGTATGCACCCATGTGTGGGGTGGTCTGCCTGTGCTTCTTTTTGCGCACGACAGCGAGGGAGACATCCAGTTCTTCTGCGGCGAGAAAAACCATTCCGCGTCTGAGGCCTTGGTGCTGTGCTTGGCAGAGATAAAGAGGCATTTGCGATCAATGGAAGGTATGCCCACCGTCGATCCCGGATGCTGCGCTGAACGCGCCACCGTTGGAGGCGCTTGGACTGTGCGGAACATGGAGGATTGAAAGTCCGCTATCCGCCGTTGTGTCCGTAGAAGTCGACCGTCTAAAATCCACCCGCCGCAGTTGTGACCGAACATCACAGACAATTACCACTTGCGCAGGCGGCGAGCAGTACGACAGCAGAGCCGACCGGGTAAAGCACAAGCGGGGCGGTGACCAGAACCCACCAAGCGCGATGCTGCCTAATAGCTGAGATAGTCAGGACTCCCCAAGTCAGGACGGCAATCCAGAAGAGCCATGCATAACCGCCGAGGGCCATTTCTAGCCATCCATAGCGAAACTGCGCTTGCCAGACGGGCAGTGCGATCGCAATAATGAACGGCAGCGAAAGCCACCAGCCGCGGCGCAAATTCAAGAGGGGGTGCATTGGGTCAAGTTACACAGCTGAAGTCCGTTTTCCAACCTTCCTGCGGGCACTAGATAGGTGGGAACGCCTTTGCTGAATGCGCTCAGCGCGCAGACGACCATTTCTTGCCGTTGCACCTTGGTGAAGATATCCCGCATTGCGGACACCCGGCGACGGTGACACCCTATAACTATGAAGCTGATCACGATCGATGGTTCAATTTGGACTTCCGCTGAAGATTTCTACTCCGCATTATTGCCTGCGCTCGATGCGCCGGATTGGCATGGGCATAATCTGGACGCCCTCTATGACAGCTTATCCGGGGGCATAAACGGGGTAGAGCCGCCATTCCACGTGGTCATTCAAAACAGTCGCCACCTGCCCAATGACATGGCGAGCTTCCTAGGGAAGGTTGTCACTATGTTCGAGGACGCGCGCCGCGAATTTGACGCCGACATTTCGCTGAAGATCATCTCATGAATGGGATGAAGGTCGGCAGGATGCGACCAATTGACGACGAGAGCCTTCCCGTTGAGCGGACCCATTGGCGGACGAACCAAAGACATGATACGTGCCTGATATGGACACGTCACCTGGCAGCGTTGACCCAATTGCATCCCGTAAAAGCGAACTTGAACGCCGACCTTTCAATTGGTTGCTGATCTGCGTCGTTTGGCTCTGCATCGCTGGCATCTCTCTACATTCCCTAATCTTAGGAGTCGCCGTGCTGCCTGCTGCGGGCCTAGCCTATCTGATTGAAAATAGGACACGTAGGCCTCTCCGTTCCTTTCTTCGGCTAGCGGAGTTGGTAACCCTGCTATTTTTTCTGTTAGTGGTTGGTGTCGCCAGTTGGGGCGGTAACATCATGCTTAGTCTTATCACGTGGATTGGTATGACTATTCTGGGGCTGATTTGGGTCATCCATTTTGAACGGACCGAACCCACGCGCTGAGCGAATGTCTGTTTTGTAACTTATTTGGCCTCAAAGCCGCCATTCCGCTCTCCACCCAGCATCGTCGTTCCCGGTCCATGGGCGCATCGGACCGCCAAGAAGCCGATGGGCTGCTTTAGACAGCTGCCCGGCCGGTTTCGACGGACCGGACTGGCTGGTTGTGGGCCGAGACCATCTGAATTTCGTCCTGCTACGTCCGGGCTGGGTGGGTATCAGACGGTCTGGTTTTAGTCGATCATCTATGGTTTGCTGACATTGGAACATTATACGCCGGTGATGAGCATGGCCATTGCTGCAATGAATAAGCTATTGCCGAGTTTGGTGATGGAGGGCGTTTTGAATAGGCGACAGATCATAGCAGGCCTAGTTGCTGCGCCGTTGATTGGCTGCACTCGCAGCCTACCCACTTACCGCTTTCGTCTCTCGGTCCACGTTGATACCCCGCAAGGCGAGCGAACGGGCGCGAGCGTTATCGAGGTCCATACTGTGGACCAAGGTAAAGGATTTCCCGGTCCGGAAGCCGGAGGCATACGCATTCGGTTTCGTGGCGAGGCTGCATCTCTAAAAATGCCAAACGGCGTGTACGTTTTCGCTCTGTTGCGCGGCAAAGAAACCCATTCCGCTCAAACTATTGCTGCCGCTCCATTTGCCGCCACTAGAGCGCGAGTAATAGCCGGGGAGAGCTATGACGACCGCTTAGGAAGGGGGGTGGCAGGGGCGCATGAGCTACCGCTCTCTTCCTATCCCCAGTTCGTTTATTTCAAAAACATATCTGATCCTGCTTCTGTGCAGGAGGTTCTACCCGACGACTTTGCCAATGTCTTCGGAGACGGGATATCGTTAAGGGGCGTCATGACCGAGATTGTCGATGACCCTGTGAAGTTCGAAATCCCAAAAGTCCTACCGTGGATCGAGAACTATAAGAACGTGTCGCTGGATGGGGAGCAATATACAAGGCCTGCCACCTTAGCTGGTTCGCTGAACTATCTCGATTTCTATCGTCCCGTTCCATATTCAGCGTGAGTTAATCACAATGACACACGCCCATCGATTTTGAGTGCATCCGCGGGGTTACTCGGTATGAAATCGAGTAGCGTGCTACGCCAGTAAGCCGATAGGGCGTCCTGATTGTCACAGCAGGCGTGGGTCGCAACGGCAGGTATCAAGGTGACGGGTCGCTATTGGGAACGGCTAGAAATGGTCGTCTGCCGATGGACGGCTTACCAAGCTCAAAGCGGACCAGCAGGATATAGGCGGCGCAGGCGGCTTTGCAGGCGGGAATCGACGATGGCGGGTGGATTTTAGACGGTTGGCTTCTACGGACACAACGGTGGATAGCGGACTTTCAATCTTCCATGTTCCGCACAGTCCACGCGCCTCCAATGGTGGCGCGTTCTGCGCAGCATCCGGGATCGACGGTGGGCATACCTTCCATTGATTGCAGATGCCCCTTTATCTCTGCTAAGCCTAGCACCAAGGCCTCGGACGCGGAATGGTTTTCCTCGCCGCAGAAGAACTGGATGTCTCCGTCGCTGTCGTGCGCGAACAGAAGCACGGGCAGACCGCCCCATACATGGGTGCATACGATTGACGCACGACTTTCTGGGAAGGCGTATCCGGCGACATTGATCATTCCGTATTCCTACTTCCTACTACGATGGCTGCTATCGGGTGGAGGATCGGCGCTAGTCGACGCTGCGGTGAAAGTGATATTATACTAAACGGCAAAAGCGGACGCTGAGAGCGCTAGACCGACATAATTGCGTCGATCATGACGCTACGCCATTCACGTTTGATGAACAGCCGCAACTCAGCAGTGCGCACGTTTTCTCCCTTGGCCACCATGACGCGGACGCGAAAGTGATCCTGCCCAGACAGTGTGTTGAGTGGTGGCAATTCAAGCCTACAAGGATACCCTTCGGCAAGTCTGTTTGGGGAACAGGACAATCCTGACGCAATGACTGTCCCGGAGCGAGCGGACACAAGCGTTGCGGCGTACGGTCGCCCCTGTGGCACACCGGCGCAACTTTCCACGAAAACACGTATATCCAGGGGGTAAGCTACCCGAGAAGCCCCTGCCTCTTCGCGCCAGCCGCCGTTGCTGGTCGTGTAAATGGCGCAAACCGTTTCGTTCGCTGAAACGACGCTCTCTATTTTTTCCGATCGATAGGGCCAGAGCAGGAAAGCTACCAGCAGAATGCCGATTGAGGCGCTGGCTACCATGCATCCTCGATTTGAAGACATTGTTACCCCTGCGCTTCTTGTGCCCGCGCTGACTGCAGCAGGATAATGTAGAGCATAGCGTCGGCGTCAACGTCAGCAACCAGGTGCAGCGGATGCACTTCTCAATGGCAGTTTGTGGCGCCAGCCGCTGGTCAGCTTGCCAACCTGTAAGCGGATGAGCGGTGCGCAGCGTCGATCTCGCCGTCTCCGTCATTTCACTCGCCGCCACGGAGGTTCAGTCGGAGGACTTAGCTCCCGGGGCTGGAAGCTAAGCACGGCGCATTGTCGGCAGTCCAATCGATCTCAGTTGTCGTTGGGACTCGCTTGCTTGCCTGCGTATCGGCGTTTTTGCCATTCGGATTGTAGGTTATCCATGCCATGCTGTTGTCAAACAGGGCAATGCGGCCGTTGTCACGCTGAGCTTTGACGGCATCGACTTCCTTCTGTTCTATCCTGGAGCCGCGGACCATGCGCAACGAACCATCATATATGTCAAAGGCGCGGTAATAAGCCCGACCGAACATCCGGTTGTTGATATCGTCCTTATGGGACCATTGCTCCGCCCTTGTGGTCGATGGCAGCCGGACCGTCGTGACGTAGCAGCTAAAATCCGGCTTGTTGTAGAATGGCAATGCCTGATCCTGCTCTGTCGCGCGTATCCGCTTTTCGGGCGGATTAAAGCCGCCGCCCGGCAGGGAGAGCGACCTTACTCCATCGCCATCATCATCCCATGCGATCGCCCCCGTGCCGACGACGGTCAGTATGCTGGCCTGCGACTTCACATCATAGCGCCACTGGACATCCTCGATGGTCTGCCAAGTGTCTCCGATCGCATTTTGGCGAAAGGCGCTCAGCAACTGCGCCGGGGTTATCGCCGAAAACTGCATTTCCTGCTGCAAGCCATCAATCCCGCGCTTGATTGTCGTATTGGTAATCCGGGCAGGCTTGTCGAAGCCAGCGCGGGCATCGATTTCGAACAGCGTAATCTCATTGGGTCGCGAATCAGGGGTCCAGGCAAGTTGCTCAAGGCCCTTTCCTTGTTCGGCCAGAGGAAGAACCCACTGATAGGGGATGACCGGCGCTACGGCAGGCTGGACAACAGCAGGCAGCGTGCCATCAAGCCAATAACTCTTCCCATCAACGCGCGCCCGCACCAGCACATGGTCGAACATCCGCGGACTGGGCAGCCGCTCATTGAGGCCATCATCAGTGCCACTGTTGTTAACCAGCACCGCCTCGGCTTCGACGCCCAACTCACGCAACAACGCCAACAGGAGAACGGTCTTAGCCTTGCAATCGCCGTAGCGGCGTTGCCAAGTCTCATCGGCCGCTGCTGGGGTCAGATTGCCGCCGTTCAGCCCGACATAGATGTAGCGGACATTCTGTTGCACCAATTTAAGTGCAGCGGCAGCACGGTCCAGCGGCTTCGCATATGTTGCAGCAATACGTGCTGCCTCCTGCTTGAGCGAGGAGTTGGTGTCCAGCGTAGAGGCATTGGCAAATAGCGGCGCGAAATGGCGCGATATGCCCTGCCAGTCACTGAAACTGCTATATTCGACTACCCGCTGCCACTGGTAACGAGGGGGCGCATCCTTGGGCGGCGTGATGACGCGGGGGTTATCAAACCGAAAGTCGACTGCATTCGCGCCATGCTCTGCCACCATTGACATGTCGGTGGTCATCTTGACAGCGGGCTTATTCCTTTCCTCCCAACTTAGCCGAAGATGGTATCGGCCGGGCGCAGGCTCAGGGAGGAGGAAAAGCAGGCCGGCATCGTCCTTGCCCAAGGTTGGGTCGCTGGCGCGGAGCGTTGCCTCAAACTCGATTTCGTCCCCAACCCTCAGGTCAGGCACTCGCAAAACCGCCGTCAGATTGCCGTCCAACCTTGCCGCTTCAAGCTGGTCTTCTCGACGAAGTATCTCAAATGACGCCGTCTTCAATACATCGATTGCCTGGCCTTCACGATGGATCTTGATGGCATGGACGACAGGCGAACCAGCGGCCGGGTTCCAGGTCAGCGATAAATTTCCCAACTGCAAAGCGTTGGGATGGAGGATCTTTATGCGGTATCCATTATAGAGCAGCTGCCCCCTGCCATCGAGATGGACCTCCGTGTCCTGACGGCGGATGAAGACCGCTCCTGCGGCATCGGCAGGTACCGGCATGGGCTGCGACTGGACGGCCCACCTTGGAGCAGGTCCCTTCTGGATCGGGCTTCCAGCAGCATGAACGGTGGCTCCGGCAAGCAGGCTCGCCAGGCAAGCAGAAATCAAGAAACGCACAACACCCCCTTAGTTTCGCGCCATAATGTCTGCAGATCCTGCATAAGCAAGTGTTTGATGACGCTCACAACCATCGTTTCTTCAAGCGAGTTTTGCTCGGCAGCGCGTGCATCAAGGCTCCTGCAGGCTAATCTGTGCGTCGGCTACGGCGCGGAATAGCGGGCAGTCTGCACCAAGAGGAATTCAACTCCAGCCTGAGTGTCTACAAATGGCGCGTTGCGGCTACTGCTATGTGCGGCGAAAAATAGCACGGCCGAACATTGCGAAGGCGGCAATAAAGGCCCATCGAAAAGCGAAGGCCAGCACCTCAGCGGGCCAGACCGGTTGACCCGTATAGCGCGCAAGCGACAGGGCCAGAGACGCTAAAGTGACGAGCGCCAACAGGGGCCAGATGGGGCGAGAATGCATGCGGCGCAGTGGCACGGCTGTCGACAAAATTCCAGATCGCATCGCGCCATCTCTTTGAGCAGCGCCTCCGTCTCCAATGCACATGATCATCACATGAACATCTCTGCTCCCTCCGGCTGAGGCAGTCGCATTCCGCCCCTGCAATGGGTTTTGCTGATGGCCTTTGTCGGGAGACGCGAAGCGAGCCCCGGAGCCCGAGATTTTCCGGCTCCCGCTTGGCGGCATGTGGACCGGGCGGACCTTTACGCCGGGGTGACCGTTGAGAGGGCGCCATATGAAGCAGACCGCCATGAGCATGGAAAGCAGCATCACTAGTCTCAACAGTCTCATAAAGACGACGCTCGACAGTATGAAGGGGTTCAAGGACGCTGCGCAGGATGCCGAGAGTACCCAATTCTCCTCGATGTTTGCCGACTTCGCACGTGAACGCAGCGAAGTGGCGACCGCATTGCAGGCTGAGGTAAGGCGGTTGGGCGGCAATGCTGAAGACGACAGCAGTTTCCTCGCGGGCGCGCACCGCACTTTCATGGATCTGAAGCAGGCGTTCACCGGCAAGGATGACAAGGCTATCATCCAGGAGGTTGAACGGGGTGAGGATTACATCAAGGGCAAGTTTGAAGCTGCCCTGCGCGACGCTGATCTTGACCCCAGCTCGCGAGCAGTGGTCGAGCGCGCCTACCAGTCCATCAAGGCCGGGCATGATCGTGCCAGCGCCCTCAAGCACAGCCTGGCATGAACAGGACGGGCCGCCCGAGCGGGCGGCCCACCTCATTGGACAGCAAGTCGCGCATGTTTCTGTTGCTCATAGTGCAACACATCACCCAAAAGACCATGTCGTCCACCTGTCCGCACGAGAGACCCTTATTCGCTGGAGATCAACGACAGCGTGATCTACGCGGTGGAGAAGCATAGTTCATCGGAAATGCACGACCGGCTGGTACACAGCCTCGCCACTTTCGAAAGCGAGCTGGCGAAGGGTCCGCGCATCTTCACGCTGGGCCTGCATCCCCATTTGATCGCTGTCCCGCATCGCTTCATCTGGTTCGAACGGATGCTCGACCTGCTGATGGCGCGTGGCGACGTCAGCTCCATGACGGGCAGCCAGATCGCGGACTGGTTCGAAAGTGTGTGCGACCCGGCGGAAAAGGACAGGACAGCGGCTTATGAGGTAAAGATGCGCTGATTTGCCTATCGTTGCGCAAACTCTCCACGCCAGCGCTACCCGGCTTGCAGAGCTGGTCGCGAAAGCGCGACGGCGCACGGCGCTGATGCGCGAGCAGCTGGAGCACCTGCGCTCGAGCGCGCGGGCACCGCAGGTGTGGATCCTGCTCGCTGGTTTTGCGCCGCTAGGACTCGATCAGATGACCTCGGCGTTCTGGGTCAGCCGGCGCGGCACCTATGCGATCGGCGACGCGCTAGTCACAGCGGGCCTCGCGCGGCGCGCGAGCATCAAGGGCAAGGTTCTGCTGGTCGCCGAAGCGCCGCGAAGGGAGCGATTGTCGGCACCCCTGGACCAAGCACCCGCGCTCTCCCATCCAGCGCTCGCCGAGTTCGACGCGGCGATGGGCGAGATGGACCGGCTGCTCGCCGGCAGTTCTGGCCATCCCTGACGCGGCCTCGCGCGCATTAGGCGTGTATGAAAACTGATCTCCTCTTGACGTTATGTACAGATATCATACATAGACGGAGAAAGAAGGAGATGGCCAATGGCCACAGCTGCCCATTCCGGCGTCCCCGCCAAAGCGCCTAGCCGCAAGGATCTGAGCGGTCCGGCGCTGCGCACCTTTTTCCGCATTACCGACGCCTGGGGCCTTAAGGAAGCCGAGCAGATGAAGCTTCTCGGGCTCGACAGCCGCTCGACCTTCCAGACCTGGAAGCGCGGCGCCGTCGCGGCGATTCCCAAGGATGCGCTGGAGCGCATCTCCTATGTCATGGGGATATACAAGGGGCTTAAGATGCTCCTGCCCCGTACCGCCAACGAATGGGTACGCAAACCCAATGAGGCGCCGCTGTTCGCCGGACGCCCGGCGATCGAGCGGATGACCTCGGGCAATGTCGCCGATCTCTACGTGGTGCGCCAATATATCGACGCGCAGCGCGGCTGATGGATGCCATTGCGACGACGCAAGTGCGGTGGCAACCGTGCTATCGGATCGTCGCAAGCCGGTTCCCGCCCATATCGCTGTTTGAAGACGTCGCGAATCCGGCCGATTTAGAAGCGGTATATGCGATCGAGGCGATGACCAACGACCGGCTTCGCGACGAGGTCGGGGACCTCGCGCTCGTCCCACCGGAGGACCGCGTATCAGGACCCGGGACGTCGGCGATCATGGCAGCGTTTACCCACCTAAACCCAGATGGCAGCCGATTCTGTGACGGCAGTTTCGGGTTGTTCTATGCTGCCAACACCATTGAGACTGCGGTTGCCGAGACGAGCCATCACCGAACCCGTTTCATGGTGTACACCCAAGAACCGGCGCAGGAACTCGACATGCGCGTCTACGCGGTCGACCTGGACGCCATGCTCCACGATATTCGCGGCCTGCGCGATGAACGCCCTGCCCTCTACGCCCCGGACAGCTATGCCGCCGGTCAGGCGCTTGGCCGACACCTGCGTGAGCAAGGTTCGGATGGCATCGTATACCAAAGCGTGCGCGACGCCGACGGCGAGTGCGCCGCGGTATTCCGCCCTCGCCTACTCGCCAACTGCCGACAGGAGCGGCACCTGTGCTACGTTTGGGATGGCCGGGCGATTGTCACCGTCTACGAGAAGAAGACATTCGCCTAAAGGACCTCTTTCGGCCTCGAGAGACGCCTGTCAGGAATAGACCCCGACAGCCATACGATCGAGATCTTCCATGACGATATCGATATCGCCATTCGCAACCAATTCCGCAGCCGTTTTCCGAACTCCAGAAAGGGGTTGATGCTTGAACCAGATAACCGCCTTGCCTTCTTCGCCTGCAAGTTCTGCCGCTCGCGTTATAACTCGGGCTATTTCCTCCAGTTTAGTCTGCACGGTCGGGGCCGAGGGGCTTCAACATCGCTCTCCGGCTGCAGGAAAGCCTGACAGCTGCGCCAGACCGTTTATCGAGACAGCAGGCGTTATGGCGCGCGTGGCGCCTCCCCTTGGGGGCGAAGTTGGCGCCACAGCCTATATTGCTCCGCCTTGTGGGGAGCGGGATCAACCTCGTCTCGCAACCAGAAACGGAACCAGTCCAGATTGCGATTGTAGATTGCGAGCCGGTGAGCGGGTTGCCATTTATTGTGCAGCTCATCGGGAAAGACATACATGTCTACCGGCTTCCCCTGTTCGCGCAGGGCAGCGAACACATCAATGGCGGTCAGATATTCGCGATCGGCAAGTTGCATCAACAGTGGCGTGTCGATGGTGGATGCGTTGCGGATGAGCGAGCCCGGCCGCCAGAAGTCCCAATCGTCAGCCGTGGCCGGCGGGAAGCCCTGCCTGCGCATCATGCGCGCGAACGCCGGACCGATCGTTGCGTTCACGGTCCAGGGCTCAAGGCAGCATGTACTGACCGACGCCGCAGCAAAGAGCCGGCTGTTGATGAGCGCGAAGCCGACCGTGCTTGACCCATCGCTAAGGCCGGTAATGCCGACGCGCCTGGCATCCACAAGGCCGCTGGCGATGAGTTTCTCGACGCCGGTCACGACCGCACTATGCATATTCCACCGCTCGGCCCAGTCCTTGTCGTTGGCGGCGCGCAACTTCACCGGGTCCGTCTCCTCCGCTTGCGCGGCCGCCATCTGCATCGGACGGTCAATGCTCAGCACAGCAAATCCGTGCGCGGCGAACAGATGGATGGGATATTCATTGCCTGTCCCCCCGCGCAGAAAGCCATTGCTGCGATAGGTCGTGACAATGAGCGGAAGGCGCTCGCCGTGCTTGTAGCCGGGCGGGAGCACGAGATCGCCCGCTACTTCCAGGCCTCGTGCATTGCGCCAGGCGAGGCGCTCCACCGGTCCCAGGCGAATCGCGGCAAATTCGGGATTGGGATCATAAAGCAGAGCGCTGCGTCCCGTCTGCCCGTCAATGCGAACGATGCGCGGGGGCGTCGTGGCATTCTCGCGAAGGCATAGCAGCGCCCGCTCGGCCCGCACGCAGCCGCTGAGGAGATCAGTGGTCGCCAACAGCTTGCGCGGCGCACCCCGCCCCGGCTGCCAGCGATACAGAGCCGAGGCTCGCAAGTTCCAGCCCTCGCGGCGGAGAAAGAGCAGAGGACCGCCCCCCGGCATCCACCAGAGACCCGTAAATTTGCCGCGGCACGGATTGGCCGTGCAGGCTACGCTTTTGCCAGGGCCGCCCCGTACCTCCAAGATCTGAGCACTGGACGGATTGGCCGCGATCCGCCGCGCGACTGCTTGGCGATCCCCCTCCCCCTTCGCGACCAGTGTCGGTGCGGCATAATAGAGGGGATCGGGCGGCAACAGTCCGAGATCTACGGGGTCGGCCGCGCGGATCTTTCCTCCGACCGGATCGACCATGAACGCCGAGAGCGGGATGGATGCGCGCGGCATGGGGGCGCTGCCCATCATCGGCACATAGCGGTCATCATAGCGATAGCCAGTCAGGCCCTCGCGGGCGAGGTCTGCCCGTTCGGCAATCTGGCCGCTGCGGCTGGTAAAGAGAAGCGCCGAACCATCCGGCTTCCATGCGAACTGCTCGATATCGACCGCGGATCGGGTGAGCGGGCCGACCGCTCCGTTTTCGACGGTCAGCAACCAGAGCTGGGTGACGCCCCGGTCGCGGCGAAGAAAGGCGATCCAGCGACCATCGGGAGACCACGCCGGGGCCGTCAGCGCCGGGTAGCCGGTCGGCAGGATCACGCCGCGATAATCGCCCGCCCCCATGATAATCTCTCCACCCTGATTGACGAGCCGCGGCGCGGAGCCTGTGCTGATCGGCATCAGGGCAAGTCCGATGCAATAGCTGTTGGTGACCGGGTCCGGCCGGCTGAGGAGGAAGGCCAGGCGCTTCCCGTCGGGAGACACCGCAAGCGGACTGCGATAGCCCGTGAGCGCAGCATTGAGGCCGCCATCGGCTGGACCGATATCCCGCAGCCGCGCAAGATCAGAGGCCGTGATCCCCCTCTTGTTCGCAGGCGCTGCCGGCTGCGCCAGCAGGTCCGCGCAGGTCGCGCTCGCCCCCAAGGGGGCGAGCAGCCAGGCCAGAACAGCGCACAACCGCGCCACTTTGCGGACGCAGTTCCTTACCATCGCTTGACGAGATCCACGGCGATGAACCGGCCGACCGGCGAATAGTTGGACGAGTCATAAGGGGCATCATAGAAAAGGCGGGTCGAGATGATCTGGGGATAGCGGTTGAGCAGATTCTGCACCGAAAGGCCCAGTTCCAGTCCGCTGAGCGAGCCCCGCCCCTCGCCGATACGATAGCGGCTGCTGATATCCAGCGTCGTCATGCCCTCGACCTCAATGGATGGCGTGGTGCGCACATCCTTCACGCCGCCAATATGGCTGAGGGTCGCGGCAGTATTGAACCCGCCCTTGCCCCAGCTCAAGGTTGCGCGTCCGCGCCAGTGCGGCGGATTGAAGAGCCGGCCCGCGAGCCTCTCCACCGGCCCGTCGCTGGCAATCTGTTGTCTGCTGTTGAGATAGGTGAGGCTGGCCGTGAGGCCCAGCTTCCCGCCCGCGAGACGGTCCTGGTAGCGTAGCTGGGCGTCGATGCCCTTGATGATCTGGCGTCCGGCATTGATGTTGGCGCGATTGAGAATGGCGGCCACGCGCGCCGGGTCATAAGGCGCGCCCGCGCCGTTGAGGAACTGGTCCGCACCCGCGATCGCCGCGGTAAGCTGCTCGGGACTGGGGGAGAAGGTGATGAAACCGCGGTAAATAGGATCGACCAGGGCGCGAGCGACACTGGGGATCGGGTTCACGATCCGGTCGATATAGCGGGTATGAAAATAGCTGATGTCGAGGCCAAGGCCCGGCAGAGCCGGTGGGTGCAGCGCCAGCGTCGCCGACCAGCTGCGCGCCTTTTCCGGTTTGAGGTCAGGGTTGCCGCCTCCCACGAGCAACGCCGTGGTGCCCGGCGGGTAGCCCGTGCCTCCGAAGGTGGTCACCGGATACAGGACAGCCTGCTCGATCGCATAAAGCTGGAGAAAGCTCGGCGCCTTGAAGGACCGGCCCCAGCTGGCTTTCAGATCGACAAAGTCGGCAGGCGCATAGATCAGCCCCAATTTGGGCGTGACCACATCCCCAATCCGACGATAGCGCTCGTATCGCAGCGCGGCGCTCAGATCGAGCCGGCGCAGCAGCGCGATGCCGGAGCTGGGGCCGACGAGCGGAAAGCTGGCTTCGCCAAAAGCATAGACGCTGTCCTGCGACGGCTTCGCATTGTTGACGTCGCCCGCGCCGCGATAGATTTCGAAGTCATTGGCGCGGACCCCCACACCGACCGCCAGCTTGGCATCGCCGCCGGGTAGCGCGAACAGCGGCCCATCGCCCGAAAGCTCACCGCTCACGGTCTGGTTATTGTAGCGACCAAAGGCTCTGCTGGTGAATGTGTCATTGCTGAAACTGTCTCCCTGAAAATAGGTCCGACCTTTGCCGAAGGTGGCGGCCAGGGTCAGGTCCCAGGGCCCCAGTGCGAGGCGGGCGGCGCCTGCAAGAGCAAGCGTACGGCCCTTGTAGCTTTGGGTGATGCGCGCCACGGACAGATTGGCGGCCGCGCTGGTTGGATAGGAAAAATGCCCGGACCTTGCATTGTAAAGCCCATCCAGTTCGAGGCTGAGCGTCTCACTGAGCTGCTGGTGAACGCTGCCCGCAAAGGCGTGGCGCTCGCTTGCGGGCAGCAGGGTGACATTGGGCCTGACGCGGCCGAAGGGCCGCTGGTTGGTCGTGAGCGCGCTGTTGCGGGCATATTCATAGGTGAGAAAGCCCCCGCCGCCGGTCCAGCGGCGGCCAGCGAGCAGACTATATTGCTGTTGGAAGTTGCCGCCGTCGGGCGAACCGCCGATCCGGGCGCGCGTCTCCACACCCTCATGGTCGCGCCGCAAGATCACATTGACGACCCCGCCTACGGCGTCCGATCCATAGATAGCCGAGGCGCCGTCAGCCACCACCTCGATACGCTCCACGGCCGACAAGGGTATGGCGGAGATGTCGACCCCCTGCCGCGCGGAATCATAGGGCATGCGGCGGCCATTCAGCACGGTAAGCGTGGCGTCACTGCCAAGCCCGCGCAGATTGACGGTCGAACCGCCCCCGACATTGCCGCCCGTGCTGGAGGGCACGTTGAAGCCGACCCCCGGATTCTGACCGCCACCAAAGCTCTGCGGCAGGCTTCGCGCCACATCTCCCAGGTCCGCAAGGCCCGTGTCGCGGATCATCTGATGATCGAGAATGGTGACGGTCGAGGATAGGGGCGCCCCGCGAATGCGGCTGCCGGTCACGACGATGCCCGTCCCCTCTCCCTCGGCCGACCCCTCCTCCTGCCCTGTCTCGGTGGGGAGATGCGGGCCCCGCATTATGGCAAAGCCTGCCCCCGCTGTCTCGACCCTCAGCCCGGTTCCCGCAACCAGTCGGTCAAGAGCCTCTTCCAGCGTGAAGGCGCCGCGCAAGGCAGGCGCCGCATGATTGGCGACAAGCGCCGCGTCGGCGATGATGGTCCTGCCCGAGAGCAGGGCGAGATCGCGCAGCGAAGCAGACAAAGCCTGCGCGGGAAGATCGACAATGATCTTGGCAGCCTGCTGCTGCGCCAGCACCGGCGAGGCACCGGCCGACAGGGTCGCGACCATGAAGCCGGTTGAACAGACAAGTTTGACAGCGTTGCGTGACATTGAACACTCCCCCAGCCCGATCCAGCGGGACAGGGGGGAAGACGCGGCTCCGCGCAATCACCCTACATTTTTTTTCACCCGCTCTTCAGCGGCCCGGAGCAGGCGGCGCACTCAGGACAATGCGGTCCTCCGCGCGCCTGACCCGCAGGCCGAAGCTGCTCGCGACCGCATCGGCAAAGCCTGAGGGATCCCGCAGGCGAAAGGCGCCGGTCACACGGCGCTGCGCAAGCGCGGCATCGACAAGGCGAAGCTGGACATGATTGTAGCGGTTGATCGCCGCAATGGTCTCGCCAAGCGGCGCATGGTCGACGCTCAGCATGCCCGACACCCAGTCGGGCCGGGCTGAGATCGTCTTGCGCGATAGCACATCGCCCAGGCGCATGCTCTGCCCGGCCTGCAGCTGGCGGGGCGCGGACGCGGCGTTTCCGGCTTGAAGCTGAACCAAGCCTTCAAACGCCGTTACGAGGGGGGCCTTTTCGATCAGGCTGATCTCGAAGACGGTGCCGCGCGCGATCACCTCTCCAGCTGGCACCTGCACCCGGAAGGGCCGGCGGGGATCTGCCATGGTGGTGAAACGCGCCCGACCGGCCTCGAGCGCCACGCTGCGATCGGACGACGTGAACCCCACCCGCAGCCGGCTGGCGGTATCCAGTATCGCCTGCGAACCATCGGGGAGCGAAATGGTGCGGATCTCGCCCCGCGCCGTTTCATAGACGGCAGCCTCCGCAGCAGAGCTCCATGCCATCGGACCGCCGGGCCGTAAGAGGCTGACGGTGACAAGGCCAAGCGCGATGGCAAAGCCTAGTCCGACGGCGCCTGCCCGCACCTTCTGCCGCATCCAGAAAGGCGCGCGCGGCAGGGAGCGGTTCCGACCGACGGCGCGGTCGCGCAGCAGCATGCCCAGCTGCCAGTCCTTCCGGATCTGTTCAAAGGCGGCAGCATGGCGGGGATCGGCCGTCATCCAGCTCCGAAAGGCGCGCTCGGTGGCCGGGCTCGCGCCGGCCTGCAGCCGGTTCAGCCATTCCCCGGCCGCGTCATGGATCGCGTCGGGAATCTCGCCCTGCCGCCTCTCAGTCATGGGCCCGCAAGTGCCGCCCCAATATCTTGATCGCTCTGCTCATCTGCTTCTCCACCCCTTTCACGCTGAGGCCGGTGCGCTCGGCAATTTCGGCATAGCTATAGCCATCGATGCGGCAAGCGAGGAAGATCTCGCGGGTGAGTGGCTTTAACCGCAGGACCGCCTGCTCAATGCGCGCGAGCCGGTCCCGCGCTTCGAGCGCCGCCACCGGGTCGCTGCCCGCAAGCGCGATGTCGTCAATGTCGACATGGTGGTGCGCGCTGGTGCGCGTCGCCATTCTTGCTTCGTCGCGCAGGATATTGTGCGCAGCCTTTCGCAAATAGGCGGCGGGCGCGTGCATGAGCGATTCTTCGGTTGCGGGTCTGGCCGCGAGCCGGTTGAATATCTGCTGGACGATATCCTCCGCCTTGTCGCGACCTGTCCGTCGGGTGAGGAAGCCCAGCAAGGAGGACCGCTCCTGGCGATAGAGCGTGTCGAGCCTATCGCGCTGCTCCCCCTCGCAGCGCGCGCCTCTGGCGCTTATTCCGGCCTGTGAACCCACCGCCCGCACTCCCTCGCAACGAACGAGGCAGTGCCCGCATGAGCCGGGCGTTGAGTCGCGCTTGAGACGCGTGCCAATGCCTTTAGCCAGAAAACTGGCCTGGACATAGCATCGGCCACCCGGCCGCAATGCGGCGAGTTAATCTTTCTCAAGCGAGGAGCTCAAACCTCGGCGTCTTCAGATAAAGACGCGAACCCAAGCTAACATATTGAACGATCAATGCAACAGGCTGGAGGAAGCCTGGCTGCGAGAGGATCATCACCAACCTATTCTTCGCCGTTTCGGCGCTATAGCCGCAGCGTCATGCCCGTTTGACTGCGATAATAGTGAGAGGCGGCGCAGCAGCATTGCCAGCCTATCTTCGCTATGCTTTGGACCGCGGCGGCGAAGGCGCCGAGGCCTGCTGCTGGCCACATCGCTTGCCGGTTGCGAGGGGCGGTAGCAGCGACATTGGCCCGGCCAGTCCCGCTATGGCAACGCCGCCCGCAGACTGCGGCATTCTCCGTCACGCGGCGACCGCCGCCTCGGCTCGGTTCGGCGCGCAGGAGCGGCGGCAAGCGCCCGGTGTCACGTGTCACGTGCCACGTGCGTTAACGCTCTTTGCGATGAACTTCTCGGGCTCGAAAGCTTTTGGCACAGTCCAAGCGTTGAGGATTGTCAAGCGACCATGGATCTCCCTAACCGAGCACGTCTGAAGATCATGCTCAAGCGCAACCAGGATCTCGCCGCGCGCGCGGAGGATCCGAACATCCGCGCCGTTCATGAGGCCTGGGTCAGCTTCTACATGCGGTTGGCGGACATGGCAGCGCGGCCCTCCCTCTCTTCTCTGTGACCGCGCAAAGCATGGTGCAGACGGAGGCAGCTGCGGGCCGGGTATAACGTCGCGCGCGCAGTCGCTCCGTCTCGCTCGTGCTGGAAATCGCGCTGATTAACGAGGGCATGAATTACCTCTATCATGGGTCATGGCGCTAGGCCGACACGCTCTCCGACATAGGGAAGACGCTCTTCTGGCCTTCGCTATGCGTGACCGTGGGGAGATATCGCCGGTGGCGCTGACCCAGAGGCAGCGCCAGAGGCGGCAGGCGATTGTCAGCGGCAGCGGTTCAATTGGCGCCCTGCAGCCGGTCAGCCACGCGCATGCTTTAGCCGCCTGAGGCAAACTCCTCCCCCCTGCTGATCCCGCCTGGCCGGGCGACCAATGCTGAAGCTGCCGCCGATCGCGCAGCGGGTGCTGGCGCAAAGGGCGTGCCGCCTCTTTCCCGGGGCGCCTATCCCGATCGACCGCGGAAGCGGCGAAATGCCCTGTCGCTGTCGAGAAAGGCGCTCAGCATCGCCGGAACAAGCGCGGCGACCGGCTCCTCGCGGCCATAGGCCGCGGCATAGAGTGCGGCATAGTCGTTCAGCCTCTGATGCAGATCGGGTGGGACAAGGATCTGCAGCCTGACTGGCGTCCGGTCGGCCAACCTCGGAAGTTTAAGCTCGGGCATCAATCGTCTCCTATCCGCGCCAGGGCGCAAGTATGAGATCATGGTGCAGGATCAGCCGGACGGGGGCGCCGGGCCGTATCGTGATCGTCGGCTGGATATCGAGAGTGCGCGCGGTGATCTGCTCGCCGGCGCGGGTGACATTCTGCTGGCTTGCCTCCCGGATCGCCTCGACCAGGTCGCTCTCTCCGGACAGGCTCAGATTGGCGCCGACGCCGAGCAGCGTGGAGATGGCGGCGCCCTTGAGCAGCTTCCAGCCATGAAAATCCACCCTGTCGGCAAGCCCCGCATAGCCTGCCGGATCGGCTCCTGGTTCATTGTCGAGCCGAATCGCGCTGCCGTCGGGGAAGATGATCCGCTGCCAGACGATGAGGGCGCGGCTCTGCCCGAAGGCCACCTTGCTATCATAGCTGCCGATGAGGCGCGCACCCTGGGGAATGAGGAGGATAGTGCCGGTCGCGCTGTCAAACACCTGCTCGCTCACCTGGGCGATCACCAGCCCGGGCAGGTCGGACCGCAGCCCCGTGATGAGGCTTGCGGCGATGATGCTGCCCGCCGAGAGCAGGTTCGCGGAGGGCGCCGGCACGAGGCGGTGCGGATTGACGTCGCCGCCCTTGTCCAGCGCGGCTACAAGGTCGGCCTTGCTGCCCTCCTGGTCAAGAGCGCCGCCCGGACAGCGCGCGAGACACGCTTCAGGACCGGGCGGGACGCGAGGAGCCTCGGTCACAGTTGCGGCAGGCGCTTCCCCTCCGCCGACGGGTTCAGCGCGGCCGCCCGATTGTACCAGCAATCCCGACTCCAGCGCGGCCCTGTGCTGGGCCGCCTGCCGCTCCCGCTCCGCGGCAGCCGCCTGCTGCGCTGTGGCTACCGCCGCGTCCCCGGGGGCCAGGTCGGCGCGCTCCCGCGCCAGTATGGGCCGCCCCAGATCGCCGGGCAGCGGCGGGCCAAGCTGCGGAACCTCGCCATAGCTTCGCGGGAGCCCGCTCAGCGCATCGGACGGGCTCTTCGCCGCCAGCGCCTGGTCCTCGCCTTTCACGGCACGCTGCAGCGCTGTCGGCTGCAAGGCGAACCAGGCCGTGCCGACCAGGCCGGCCGACAGCAGCGCAGCGAGACTGACGATGGCGCCTCGCTTGAACCGGATGGCCCGCCCTGGCTGGGCCCGGAGCGCGAGGCTCTCGGGATCGACCTTCGGCGGAGGCGGCGGGCTCCCCACCCCTCCAGAAGCTTCCCCTGACGCGCTCACGCACCCCTCCGCCCGCGCGCGACGCGGTTGATCCGAACAATCTGCTGGCGCTTGGTGCCAAAACGCAGTTCAGCGGCATCGAAAAGCCGGTCGACCACATAGAAGCGCCCCTTGAGGCGATAATTGACGAGCTGCGCCTCTCCTCCCGCGCCCAGCAGGAAAAGCGGCGGAGCGTCTCCGACCGCGAGCGTCGCGGGAAATTCTATGAAGGTCTGGCGGCCATCGTCAAAGGCGCGCAGCGGCCGCCAGGTTGGCCGATCGCCGGAAACAACATAGTTGAAGTGGAGCTGATCAAGCGAAACGCCGGCGACGGGCGCTGCAGCGTCCGCATCCGCCGCCGCGCGCTTCATCGCGAGCAGCGCGTCCTGCGGATAGGTCCAGGAGAGCGCGACCACGGCGGTGCGCGCCACGCTGGTCATCGCGATATGGTAGCTGCGGCGATCGGTCGTGATCACCAGATTGGTCGAAAGACCGGCGCTGAAAGGCTTCACCAGCACATGGGTGCGCTTTTGCGCGCTTGCCCCGGCAGCGCCGCCCGAGCTTGTATCGCCGATCACCCAGCGCACCGTGTCGCCACTCGCGACCGACAGCAGCGTCTCTCCAGGCTGGAGCGCGATGTCTGTGACCCGCTCAGGCGCTGCAATCAGCTGATAGAGCGCGCCTTCGCTGAAGGGATAGACCTGCGCGCCGTTGATGAACTTGCCCGCGCGCAGGCCCATGGTCGCTGCGCGGTTGGCCTGTGCCAGCAGCACAAGATCCTCGGCTGCCTTGCCGGGCCGGGACGATGCCGCTGCGCCCGACGCGGCGAGCAGAAGACCGGCGCTCAATAGGCACGCCTTGACATGATAGTCTTTCATGGCTGGCTCTCCGAAGATGCGAGGGATGAGTTGGCGGGCTCCGGATTCGACGGGAGCTCGGTCGGAGGGGTGGCGAGCGGCGGCGCTACAGCGGGAAGCGGCGCTGCGGCAGCGCGGGGAAGCGCTCCCGTCGCAGGGGGATCCAGCTCGCGGCTCCAGTCGATCGCATCGACATAGATGCCAAGCGGGTTCTTGCGCAGGACATCGGCCGAGACCGGGGTCCGGATGACGATCGTCAGAATTCCGGTCCAGTGCGCGGTCCCGGCTGCATTACCCCGTTCATAGGCCGCCTCGGTCCATTTGACCTGGAAGGAGCGGTCGGAGGCGCGCACAACGCTCGTCACCTGCACGGCGATGGTGCGCTCGCCGATGCGTGCAAAGGGATCGGCGCTGCGCGCGTAGTCACTGAGGAACCGGGCGCCGCGCTCGGTCGCAAAATCATAGGCCGAGAGCCAGTCTCGCCGCATCAGTACCGGATCGAGCGATATCGAGCGCACAGACTGGATGAACTTCGCCAAATGCCAGGCGATCTGCGGGTCCGTCGGCTGATAGGCGCGTTCAGCCTCGCTGACCGCCCGCGCCTCGCCCAGCCTGTCGACCTCGACCACATAAGGGGTGACACGGCTCTGTTGCGATTGCCAGAGGAGACCAGCGGCCATGACGCCGCCCAAGCCAAGCGTGCCGAAGGCCATCAGCCGCCAGTTCCTGGCCTGGACGCGGGCCGAGCCGATCCGATCGTCCCAGAGCTGGCCGGCGCGCTGATAGGGGGTTTCGGGCTGCGGGGTGCGCCCATAGCGCTGGACGGCGCGCTTGAAGATCATCGCTCAATCCTCCTTTTGCTTGATGTCGGGAAGGGCCCCACTGCCGCCACGATCGCCCTCCTTGAGCGCCTGAAAGGCGACCTGCCGCTGATGGCGGGCATTTTGCTGGCGTCGGAGCGACTGCGCCCAGGCGGGTGGCCCTTCTGCCGGTTGGCTGGCAACGGGCTCTGCCGCTGCCTTGGCTTCGAAAGCCTCCCGCGCCGCGCTGCGTCCACGCGCGGCGGCCGCCTCCAGGCCGGTAGCCCGGGATGCCTTCTGCCGAAGCGCATTTCCCGCGCTGCGCGCCATGCCGCCGAGGCCAGCGCCGAGGGTGGAGGATCCTGCGGCCGACTGGCCAAGCTGATAGGAGGTGGAAGCCGCAGCGCCCATGCTGGCACCGGCGCGGATCGCGCCCAAAGCGGCTCCGCCTGTCGCGCGCGCCGCGCCGAGCGCCGCGCCGCCGCCGAGCGCGACCGCACCGGCTGCGCCAACGCTCGTCCCGAATGCGGCGCCGGCTCCGAGCTGCGGGGCCCCCGCCACCAGACCCGACGCGATGGCCGGGCCGAACATGCCGAGCCCAAGCAGCGTCAAGGAGGCGAGCACAAGGCTCATGGCCTCGCCGATGTCGGGCTCCTGCCCCTGAAGCCCGCCGGCAAATTCCTCGAAGATATGGCTGCCGATGCCGATGATGACGCTCAGCACCATCACCTTGATGCCGGACGAGATGACGCTTCCCAGGACGCGTTCGGCCAGAAAGCTGGTCCGGTTCCAGAGCGCAAAGGGCACCAGCACGAAACCGGCAAGCGCCGTCAGCTTGAACTCGACGATGCACACGAAAATCTGCACCGCGAGGAGGAAGAAGGCGAGGATCACCAAGAGCCAGGCGAGGAGCAGCACCATGATCGTCAGGAAATTGTCGAAGAAGGTGGTGAAGCCGAGCAGCTTGGAGACCTGATCGAGCAGCGGCCAGGCTGCGGCGAAGCCGGCGCCCGCGAGGCGCCCGGGCTTGAGCAGATCCTCTGCAGCCAGCGTGCCGCCGCCGGCGGCGAGCCCCGCGGCGGCAAAGGAGCGGAAGATGATCTCGCCCAGGCTCGCGAAGTTGTTGAGGATGAATGCAAAGGCGCCAACGGCGAGGATCTTGCGCAGGAAGCGGCCGATCACGTCATCCTCTCCGCCCATCGCCCAGAAGAGGCCGGCAAGGGTGATGTCGATGCCGATCAGCGTGCTGGTGAGAAAAGCGACGTCGCCACCCAAAAGCCCGAACCCGCTGTCGATATAGCGGATGAAGTCCGCGAGGAAGCGGTCGATGACGGTAAGATCATTCATGGACATTCGTCCTTGTGACAGGTCCGCTTGAGGCCGGCCTGGGGAGCGGGACCGACCTCAAGCGGTGGCAGCGGCGGGAGGGGCATGTCGCCGCTGCTCAAGGGCATGCCTCGCGCCTACCGTTGTGGGTAGGCAGAACCCGAGCCGAGAAAACGAGCGGTTGCAGCGCGCGCGTCGATCTGCGCCTGGAGCGCCCGCGCCTGCTCCATCGCCTGGGCGCGATATTGCGCCGCCATCAGGCTCTGCAGCTGGAACTGCTGCTTGGCGGCGAGCGTGAGCAGCTGGTTTGTCGCCTGTCCGACCTGGAGCGCGCCTTGCGCGTCCTGGCTGCGGGCGACGATCGCGCTCAACGTCCGCGCGTCAGCCTCGACATTCTCCACCACCTGCGCCTGGACGGCCATTGTCTGGCGATAGGCCTTCATCTGGGTCTCAAGCCGGGTTCGTGCGGCGACCACCTGTTGATTGAGGGTGAGCGCCCGGCTGAAGTCGGTGGGAAACAGCGCGGCGAACTGCTGGTCGAGCCCGGTCACGCGATATTGGATGCCCTTCGCCTCCCCCATCAGCGCGTCAATCTGGCGCAGCGTCGCGGTAACCGCCTCGATTTCGGGAAAGCTGATCCTGCTGAGATTCTTCGCCTGATTGAGCAAGCTCTGCGCCTCATTCTGGAGCGAGCGGATCTGATTGTTGATCTGGCTCAATGTCCGTGCGGCGGTGAGCAGATTTTGGCTGTAGTTGCTCGGATCGAACACGGTGATGGCGCCGGCAGGCGCGCTGGGCAACAGCACTGGCAACAGGATCCCGGCGCTGAGGACAAGGCGCAGCGCGCCTGCGGCAGCATAGGGGGCAATGGTCCAACGACTGACCTTTGCAGCCTTCTGGCTGTGAATGGACGATGCAGGCATGGCGATCACTCCTAGGGTTGACGGGAGAGCGAGGCGTCGGAGAAGCGGTCGAGCAGCGGCCCCGCCCAATCGAGCCCGGCCTCAGAGAGGAAGCGGACGGCAAAGTCTGACGCGTCATGTTGCGCGAGCAGGGCGTCGATCCGCTTCTGCGTGGCGGGATCGGCGGCGCCGCACAGGGCCAGCGCCACAGGGCCCAAACCCAGTTCGAACAAGCGATTGCCGCGGGCGGACTGGAGATAATAATGACGCTTGGGCGTCGCCCGGCTGATTAGTTCGATCTGCCGGTCATTAAGGCCAAAGCGGGCATAGGCCGCCCGGCCTTGCGGCTCGATGGCCCGGTCATTGGGCAGCAGGATCCGCTGCGGACAGCTTTCGATAATGGCGGGCGCGATGCTGGAGTCAGCGATATCGGCAAGGCTCTGCGTCGCGAAGAGCACCGCGACATTCTTCTTCCTGAGCGTCTTGAGCCACTCGCGGATGCGACCGGCGAAGAGCGGATGATCAAGGAAGATCCAGGCTTCATCGAGGATGAGCAATGTCGGCCGGCCGTCGAACCGCTCCTCAAGCCGGTGGAAGAGATAGGTCAGCACGGGCGCAGCCACGCCAGTCTGGCCCATCAGCGCTTCGGTCTCGAAACAGTGCACGTCGGAAAGGGCCAGCTGCTGTTCTGAAGCATCCAGCAGCCGGCCATGGGGACCGTCCAGCGTATAGGGGGCAAGCGCGGTGCGCAGCGCATTGGACTGAAGCAGCATGGCAAGACCCGTCAGGGTGCGTTCCTCGACCGGGGCTGAAGCGAGGCTGCCGAGCGCGGACCAGAGCGCATCCTTCACGTCGGGCGTCACCAATATTTTCTCATGCGCCAGCAGACTGGCGATCCATTCGGCTGCCCAGCTTCGCTCGTCCGGCCGGTCGATAGCGCGCAGCGGCTGGAAGGCGAGCGCATCCCCCTCCCCTGCCCCGAGCGGATGATGCGCGCCCCCCATCGCCAGCACCGCAGCACGGGCGGACCAGCCCTTGTCGAAGAGGAAGAGCTGCGCGTGCCGATAGCGGCGGAACTGAAGCGCGATCAGCGCCAGAAGCACGGACTTGCCCGCGCCCGTCGGTCCGACAACCAGCATATGGCCGACATCGCCGACATGGGTGGACAGGCGGAAGGGCGTTGACCCGCTGGTCTGCGCATAGAGCAAGGGCGGCCCGCCGAGATGGCGGTTGTCGGCCGGTCCAGCCCAGACCGCCGACAGGGGCATGAGATGGGCGAGGTTCAATGTATGCACGAGCGGCTGGCGGACATTGGCATAGGCCTGGCCCGGCAGCGAGGACAGCCAGGCCTCGACCGCATTGAGGCGCTCGCGCATGCAGGTGAAACCCAGGCCATGCACCACCCGCTCGATAGCGCGAACCTTTTCCTCGGCGCGCGCACGGTCGCTGTCCATGACGGTGATGGTGGTGGTGAGATAGCCAAAGGCGACATGGTCGCCGCCCAGCGCCTGCAGCGCGACATCCGCATCCGCCACCTTATTGTCGGCATCGCTGTCGAGAAGCTGCGTCGGCTGATTGTACATCACTTCCCGCAGCAGCGCGGTGATGGATTTGCGCTTGTTGAACCAATGCCGCCGGATCCGCGTCAGCACCCTGGTGGCGTCGCTTTTGTCGAGCGCGATGAAGCGGGTCATCCAGCGATAGCCAAAATCCTGCGCATCGAGCGCCGACAGCATGGCCGGCCGACTCAGGGCGGGGAAACCGAGGATCGTGAGCGTACGGAGATGCGTGGCCCCGAGCTTGGGCTCAAGGCCACCGGTCAGCGGCGTGTCGGCAAGCAGCGCGTCAAGATAGATGGGGGTCTCGGGCACTCCGACCAGCTGCCGATGGCAGGAGACGGCGCCGTGCAAATAGCTGAGGGTTTCGCCGTCATCGAGCGCCCGCACATGGGGCATGAAGCTCGCAAGCAGGTCGAGCACCCGATCGGTTTCGGCGATGAAGCGGGCAAGATCCGCGCGCCAGTCGCGGCCCTCCCGTCCCGGAGCCCGATCCTCCATCCGCTCCACGAGCGCGCGGCCCGCTTTCTCGCTGCTGTCGCCGGGCGGCAACCACAGAAGCGTGGCATGAAAGACGCTCTCGAAATGCCGCCCCGCGCTTTCAAAGCCGGCGCGCCGCTCCTCATCCACCAGCCAGGAAGCGGCGTCGGGAAAGCGGCTGGAAGGATAGCCAAGCGCCTCGCGCCGCTCGGCTTCGAAGAACAGCGCCCAGCCCGAGCCAAGGCGCTTGAGGACATTATTGGCCCGCGCACAGGTTCCTACCAGTTCGGCCTGGGTCGCGCTTTCCAGGTCCGGTCCCCGAAAGGCGAAGGAACGCTGAAAGCTGCCATCCTTGTTGAGGATGATGCCAGGCGAAACCAGTGCCGCCCAGGGAAGATGATCGGCGAGCCGGTCCGCGCGGGAGCGATATTCGGCAAGGTTCAGCATGAGAGATGCCCCTTCTGCCGCAGGTGGCGCAGCAGCACGGGCGCGAAGTCAGGGTCGCGGCGCGCCGCGAAGACAGCAACGCTGTGGCCCCCCAGCCAGAAAAGGATCCCGACCAGCCATTGCTGAAGACCAAGACCCAGTGCAGCAGCGATCGTCCCGTTCAAGATCGCGATCGCGCGGGGCGCGCCACCCAGCAGAATGGGCGATCCCAGACTGGCATGGATCGGCGTTTCGAACCCCTCGACCGGGGCGGCGTGCGGGACGATCATGCCACCAGCGCTCCGCCGGCAAAACTGAAGAAGCTCAGGAAGAAGGAACTGGCGGCAAAGGCGATCGAGAGGCCGAAGACGATCTGGATCAGCCGCCGGAAGCCGCCCGCCGTCTCGCCAAAGGCCAAGGTCAGACCCGTGGTGATGATGATGATGACCGCGACGATCTTCGCCACCGGCCCCTGGACCGACTCCAGCACCTGTTGGAGTGGCTGTTCCCAAGGCATGCCCGACCCGCTGGCATAAGCCGTGCCGGCCGTCGCGATGCTCAAGCCCAAGGCGATACAGGCAGCCAGGGCATGGCGGCGGAGAGACAAGCAGATAAAGGACATGATCAGGCTCCTTCCCTATGCGGGCAAGCGTCGGTGATGAGATCGATGAGGCGGTAGGCGCCGTCGGGATCGATTCCGGCGACCCGCACAATGGTCTCGACGCGCCGCTCGGCGCCGCGGCCGGCGATGTAGACAATGAGGTCGATGGCGTCGGCGATCAGCGGACGCGGTACCGTCACCACCGCTTCCTGGATCAGCTGCTCCAGGCGGTAGAGAGAGGAGGAGGCGCTGTTCGCGTGGATGGTGGCGATGCCGCCAGGATGGCCCGTATTCCAGGCCTTGAGCATCTCCAGCGCCTCCGGCCCGCGCACTTCGCCGACAATGATGCGGTCAGGGCGCAGCCGGAGGGTCGAGCGGACGAGGTCGCCCATGGTCACCGCCCCCGGTCGGGTGCGCAGCGCCACCGTGTCAGCGGCAGGCGACTGCAGCTCGCGCGTGTCCTCGATCAGGATCAAGCGCTCGTCGCCTTGTGCCATTTCGGCGAGCAAGGCATTGGCGAGCGTGGTCTTGCCCGAGCTGGTCCCGCCCGCGACGAGGATGTTGCGGCGGGCGGCGACCGCCTCCCGCAGCAGCCGCGCCACCTCGCTCGCCATGATGCCGTCAGCGACGTAGTCGTTCAGCCGGTAGATGCGGGCCGCGGGCTTGCGGATCGAGAAACAGGGGCCCGTGGAAACAGGCGGCAGCAGCCCCTCGAACCGTTCGCCCGCGCCAGAACCATGGGACGGCAGCTCGGCTGAGACGATCGGATGTTCGCGGTCGATTTCGAGGCGGGCATGCGATGCGACCAGGCGGATGATCCGCTCGACCTCGGCCGCGCCCACCCGCACCTCGGTATCGGTCCGACCCTCACCCAGAATATCGACGCGCAGCGCGCCGTCCGGATTGACCATGATCTCGATGACGCGAGGATCTGAAAGGGCCGCGGCGATCGCCGGCCCCATCGCCGTGCGCAACATGCCGCGGCGGCGGGTGTCGGAACCCGGGACAGCTTCAGGTATCAAGACGGTGTTTCTCATGCCAGACCTCTTTACTCGCAGCCAACCTGGTCTTTGTTCTCGCGCGCACACGATCAAACGGCCCTTCAGTCGCACCCTTGAGATTGCGGTGGGCGAGGAGATGCGGCAGCGGTTCCATGAAGCGCCTCACATCCCAGGAATGACGCCGCGATCGGCGCTCTCGTTGATCGCATAGCCGCGGGCGAGCGGACTGAGGCCTTGGGCCTGATCCATGACGCGCTTGTCGGCCGCGACATCCTGATCATCGTCTAGGAGGTGCACGTCGCCAGCATCGGCTGGGTCGGCACGCTGCTCAGACTGCTCTGCAAGGCCAGGGTGACGCTGCTGCTCCATGCCGCCACCCTCTTCGTCTCCGATCCACTCTTCTGCCGGCCGCAGCCGGTTGTCGGGTCCGCGAACATGATCAGACCAGTCATCAACCTGCGGTTTCGGAGAGTCCGCATAGCGCACCAGCGCCGAAGCCAGCCTCGGGGCGGGCGCAAGGCGGCGCGTGAAATTGCTGTCGCGATAATAGCGCAGCTTGCGCGCCCGGATCGGCGGGACGCCGGCGACCAGCACCAGTTCGTCCTCGGCGGGCAGCTGCATCACTTCGCCTGGCGTCAGGAGCTGACGCGCAGTCTCCTGTCGGCTGACCATCACATGGGCAAGCCAGGGCGCAAGGCGATGTCCGGCATAGTTGCGCATCGCGCGCTGCTCGGTCGCGGTGCCAAGGGCGTCCGAGATCCGCTTCGCCGTCCGCTCGTCATTGGTCGCAAAAGCTACGCGGACATGACAATTGTCGAGGATTGCATTATGCTCGCCATAGGCCTTGTCGATCTGGTTGAGGCTCTGGGCGATCAGAAAGGCGCGGATGCCATAGCCCGCCATGAAGGCAAGACTTGTCTCGAAGAAGTCGAGGCGGCCGAGCGCCGGAAATTCATCAAGCATCAGAAGAAGCTTGTGCCCTGACGCTCCCTTACCCACGTCGTCGAGCTTCTCGGTGAGGCGGCGACCAATCTGGTTGAGGATGAGACGGACCAGCGGTTTTGTGCGGCTGATATCCGAGGGCGGAATGACCAGGTAGAGAGAACAGGGGCGCTCGCCTTCGATCAGGTCAGCGATACGCCAGTCGCAGCGGGAAGTGACCGCCGCAACGGTCGGGTCGCGATAGAGGCCGAGGAAGGACATGGCAGTGGAGAGCACGCCGGATCGCTCATTCTCGCTCTTGTTGAGCAGCTCGCGCGCGGCCGAGGCGACCACCGGGTGAACCTGCGGATGCTGCTCATCGCCCAAATGATTGGTGGCCATCATCTGCCGCAGGGTTGCGACAAAGCCGCGCTGCGGGTCCGAGAGAAATGTCGCGACCCGGGCGAGTGTCTTTTCCTCCTCCGCATAAAGTATGTGGAGGATCGCGCCCACCAGCAGCGAATGGCTGGTCTTTTCCCAATGGTTGCGGCGTTCAAGCGCACCCTCGGGATCGACGAGAATATCGGCGATATTCTGAACGTCGCGCACCTCCTCCAGACCGCGGCGGACCTCCAGCAGCGGGTTATAATGGGCTGACGCAAGATCCGTGGGACTGAAGAGGAGACAGTGGGAGAAGCGGCTGCGCCAGCCTGCGGTCAGCGCCCAATTCTCCCCCTTGATGTCGTGAATGACGGCCGAACCCGTCCAGGACAGCAGGGTTGGAACCACAAGGCCCACCCCCTTGCCCGAGCGTGTCGGGGCAAAGGCCATGACATGTTCCGGACCATCATGACGCAGATAGCGTCCGCGAAACGTTCCAAGCATGACGCCTGCGTCGCAGTGCAGCCCGGCGCGGCCGATCTCGCGCTCGCTGGCCCACCGCGCGGATCCGTAGGTCGTGACGCGGCGCGACTGCCGCGCGCGCCACAGAGAGCCGAAGATGGCGGCGCCGCAGCCAACAAAACCGCTCGCCGCCGCAAGCGCGCCTGCCTTGTCAAAGACAAGCGGCGCGTAGGCGTCATAATGGAACCACCAGCCGAATAACGCCCATGGGCGATAGATCGGCGTCTCACCCAGAAGGAACCAGGGCGGCCCCAATTGCGGCTGATAGGCGAGCATTGCAGCCGCCCATTGCGTCCCGGCCGATAGCCCCACGAGGACGATCATGACCACTATCAGGATCTGACCGAGCAACAATTTGGTGGGCGTCATCATGAGGCTCCCGCCCCCTTGCAGGATCGGCTGGGGCGGCCTTACAATCCCTTACGGATGTGGAAGTTTGAAGGATGCTGATGGGGGCTGAAGGGCTCGCGCGGGTTCACGCGGTACGAAACCGCGAGCCTCAGGGGGAAGCCCAGCTGTCGTGTCCGCACTGCGACGAGTTTTAGAGAATGTTACTGCAGGCAAACTGGCCTAGGCGGCCTGGGCGAGGCTTTCGATCCGGCGTTCGCAAGCCTCCCGCACGAGGCTCTGCAGCAGGGCGACGCGCTGCGCAATCCAGTCCAATTCTTTCTGGGTGATATGGTATGCACGCGAATAGCGGGCCTTGATATACGCGTCGCGCAGCAGCGCATAGCAGCGCTTCTCGAACCGACTTTCGCGCGGCCAGACAGTTTTAAGCGACGGGTCCAACTCCTCGGCCAGATCGCGCAGCCGATTTAGATTATGGCTCTTGGGGCTATACAAAGTGCGGACTAAGAATAAGCAGTGATAGAAGCGCTCAGTGGCTTGGTGGAAAAGGAACGCCGCTTCCTTGTTCCATCGACGTGCCGCATTATCCGTCGCGTTGATCAAGAAGCGTTCCGCACTCTCGAACCATTCATCGAAATAGTCCTGCGTCTCCTTCAGCGCCTGATCCGGCGATAGTGGCTGCGGCTCGACAAAAGGGTGGTTCGGCTCCTCGAACAAGCCGATGCCATCGCGCAAAATATCCATGAAAAAGTAGCGCCCGAGCCGCAGCTTATCATTCACATCATCCAAGCTGTGATAGATGAGGCTAACCGGCGTGCGCAGGATCGTGCCCGCCGAAAGGTCGGCGAGAAGCTGCGCCTCCGTCTTTTCCCAGAATTCGGCAATGTCGGTGAGATCATCATGATTGACGACCACCAGCAGATCATAATCGGAGTAATAACGGCCCACCGGATCTTCGACCCAGTCGCCTCGCGCATAGCTGCCGAACAGTATGATCTTGAGCAGCTTGCCCTCGCGATAGCGCGGCTGAGTGCGCTGCGCCTTGGCCCGCGCGAACCCCGCTTGCACGGTCTCGACCACATGCGCGAGCTCGCGCTGCTTGCCTTCGGGCAGATGATTGAGGCTTGTCCTCATGCGCGTAAGAATCGCGGTTTTTACTCGCAATGCCAAGAGGAAAACCAAAATGCTTCCGAGGTGTTCGCCTTGCACCAAAATCATTGTGAGTGAAACTGGCCCCAGCGAACCCAAGTCCGATCGTGAAGTACAGAGGTTTAGACTGAACCCACTGCTTGGGTACACCCGAACATGAGACTCCGCGCGGTAGAGAGGATCGTCCACCGAGAACCAACTTGCTCCAAGTTGCTAACTCTCAGGTCCTTTACAGACTACGCGCGGGAAACGCTGCGCGCGATGACGAGATGGCGAATTACGGGACTATCAACGGCAATGTGTATCTGAGCGAAGGCGACGATTGCTTCACCCATGGCCTGCGTGCCACCCAGAACGGTATCGTCGATTGGCGGCCCGGGCTCCGACGCGCCGATCATCGACGTCAGCAGCGGCGGCCTCCTGGATCAGGCGATGCTCGACAAGATCGTCAGCTTCGAAAGCGAGTCGCTCACCAGCCAATGGCACGATCACCACCAATGGCCTGCTCAGCATCGACAGCCTGATCCTACGCGACGCGCAGCTGACGCTGGACGTGGGCCAAACGCCGCAAACCGCCAGCGATACCAGCACCGTCTTTGCCGAGGGCACGAACAGCCTCACCAATCTCGTAACCATCAAAGGCGCGCTGAGCTTCGCGGGCGGCACGAACAGCTTCATCAATCGGGGCGGCATCGCCGGTCCCGTCACGCTGGGCAGCGGCAGCAACAGCTTCACCGTCAGTGCGGGGGCCTCTGTCGACGGCCCAGTCATCGCCAACGGCAGCGACGATCTGCTGATCCTGGCGACGGGCGGCACGGACGCCGCCCCGCAGGAACTGCGCGTCGCTGGGTTCACCGGCTTCGAACACACCCGTCAGGACAGTGGCACGCTGGCCCTATCAGGCGATTTCACGACCGGCGCGCTGACGATCGCGGCCGGCCATGGTTCGCCCGAGTCGCGCCTGAGTCCATGGCTCTCCGCCGGTGTTCTGCACCAACTAAGCGGCAACCGGACATGGGCGGTGACGGCCTATGCGGGGGTGCCCGATGAAATGACCGTCCCCGGCGTGCACCGCAGCGGCACGCTCGCCACCGTGAAAGCAGGCGCAAGTGTGAAGCTATCGCAAATGGCGGCTCTCTTCTTTGGAGCAGACAGTGAATTTGGGGCGGATAGCAATGGGCATGGCGCCACATTGGGGGGTCAGGATCCGCTTCTGAGGAATGAAACGCTCATGCCTAGCGCGACATGGTTACGCACGATATGCGCCCGCAACTCTGTCCTTGCGTTCATCCCCGTGGCGGGCGCATTTTTCTACATTGAAACGGGTTCAGCGCTGAACGTGAATGTCGGCCACACCCCTGCCAGAAGGCCGAAACTTGCGCCCCGAACCGCGCGAAGCCGGACGCATGGTCCCCAGCTTCGCGCTTACATCAAGGCTGAGGCGCAGGGTCATTCTTGCAGCCATAGACGATCACCCTCGACCCTCGTTTGAACTGTTCATAATCATTCTGAGCGAAATTCAAGACGTGAACATCGGCAAACCCGAAATGACGCATTAGAAACACCAAGCCGTTCAACGACGGAATGAGCGCGATATCTGTGGAGCCGCCTTCACGGGACGTGGGATAGTCGGGAGAGATCGCAAACACGCCTTCCACGCTGCGCATCCAGTTATAGGAGCCGTCTTCAATCGGCCCACGGATGTCGTAGGGCATGATCTGCGTCTCGATCAGAATATGCTTGCGGCTCAGTCGAGAACTCAAGCGCAGGACGTGTAGCGGATTTTCGACATGATAGAGCAGGCCATATAGCAGAACGAAATCAGCCCTCTCTTCCTCCTCAAGGGTCGCCTTCTGCAGGTCCACCTGGCCGAATTCGACATTCTGGACGTCCTTGGCCCTGGCAATCAGGCGCGCCGCGACAATGCTCTCCTCGCGGATTTCCATTCCCTTCACCGCCGCGAAGTGACGCGCCAGTTCCAGACTGAAAAACCCCTCATGCGAGGCCAGATCGATCGCGAGGGTCCGATCCTGCGGTGGCACGCGCTGCTCGATCACCTCCCGCAACTTGTTGAGACGGGTCTCGTGGATGACCGCCACAGCGGGGGGAATGTCACATTCGGTCCGACTGCCGTCGGGCAGATCGAATTCATAGAACCATTTTCTACCCTTAACCTCTTCGAGGTCGGTCATGCTATTCTCCCTCTTGTCCTGATGCGATCCATGGGGGGCGAAGGGCGCCGGGACGTCCCTCCCTTCGGCCCAGGCGATGAAGCCGGAAACGTCGCCGCTGAGAAGGCGATGCAGGCCGGCATCGATCCGGTCCTTCGGCCAGTTCCACCAGGCGATCGATAACAGGGCCTCGATCTCGGCCGGAGGAAAGCGCATCCGGATCAGCTTCGCGGGGTTGCCGCCGACGATGGCGTAGGGCGGTACATCGCGGGTGACCATCGCTCCGGCCGCGATGATGGCGCCATCGCCGACCACGACACCCGACAATATAGTGCTGCCCGCGCCGATCCAGACGTCGTTGCCGATCACCACATCGCCGTTAGTCGAGGGATGCCCCGCTATCTCCGCAGCGACAGGCCAGTCGTCAAGGACGCTGAAGGGGTAAGTTGTGACCCAGTCAGCGCGATGATTGCCTCCCAGGAACAGCGTCACGCCCTCGGCTATCGAGCAAAAGCAGCCGACCTTCAGCTTCGCCGCCTCCCCCCACCATCGCACGGCAGGGACGCCATAACTGAACTCCCCGACCTGCGACCCTGTCACGGCGATCAGATCCGCCAATGCGTCCCGCGTAAAGACAACCATTCCGCTCCGCCCCCACGCGACCAGCCACGACGAAAGAAATTTGAACGGCCAACGAGAAAGAAGCCGCCGAGCCTGCCTCCCTTTATCGGCAAGCGCGGGCTGACGCCATATGCATCATCAGCCTGCCAACATTCAGCGGCGTCCCTGGGTATGGTATCGCAAGGTGGTGCAATGCCCCGCGAAAGCGGCCAGATCGAAGGGCCTCCGCACGGGCGCGATGGCAGGCATTGTCGGTGATGATCGATTACGCAGCCAACGGAGCCGGGAGAAACGGTCGAGCGGCCGGCCTATGGTGGCGCGGGAAGGGACGGCGCGCTTCTTCCGACCTTGGCAAGATTGTCCGCATCAACAAACGCTATGCAGCGCACCGCATCCTTTGTACGGGCGCTCTCAAGGGCTATCGTCAATTTGGGAAGTGGTAAATGGTGTGCAACGGGCGAGCGTTCGAACGCAGCTTCGAAGTAGGGAACTGGACGGACGGTGATATCTGTGTCGATCTGCCTCGCTCCGCATGCCTGCTGCTTCAACCTACCCCTTCGGCCAATCAGATTAGCCTGGAGTTTCAAAGCCTCGACCGCGACGCCTACCGATATTTTCCCTTTCTTGTACAGGTGATGGTGAATGGGACACTCGCGCATTGTTTCGAGGTTGAGGAGGAACGTGAGACGCATCGGATCGACCTGACCGTTCCTGCCGTCGGACGTGGTCCGTTGCGCGTCGAAATTCTGTCCGAAGTGGGGCCCCGGAGTTCCGGCCCCGATGGCCAGGAAACGGTGGTCCGCCTCGTAAAGATGCGTTGCGGCCTTGGCCCCGTGTCCCGACGGTCGGGATTTTCGTCCAGGTCCGCTGCTCTTCCCACCCGTGATTTTTTCGACGCACCCGCGGCCCAGCCGATCTTCGTCATCGGTTCCTATCGGTCGGGTACCAGCATTGCCACCTGGGCGCTGGGCCAGCATCCCAACATCACGCCGCTCGAAGAGACCAACTGGCTGACAATGCTCTATCTGAGCGCGGTGTCCGCCTATGAGATGGCGCAGAAAGACCAGGGTTCGGCCCCAGACATCTATAATCTCGACAAGGCCGATTTTCTGCGTTGGCAGGGGTGGTCGATCGACCAGCTGCATCGCGCCATGAGCGACAGGCGAATTCGCGAAGTCGATACCATGCGCATCGGCCGGATGGACGAAGGCTATGATCACCGCTTCGCCCTACGCCGGTCGCCTTCCGCGCCCAAGAAGCGGTGGGTCGATGGAACGCCGGAAAATACGGGGATGGCCCTGGGCCTCGCGCGCATGTTCGAGCGCGCGCAATTCATCTTCATGCTGCGCGATCCCCGGCAGGTGATCCGGTCCCTGATGAAGCACTCCAACGCTGGCGGTGTCGATCAATCGGCATCAGAGGCAGTACGGATATGGGAGACCATGTCCAAAAACGGCTATGAAACGCTTCAGCGGCTGGGGCCGGCCCGCGTCATGCTGACCCCGTTCGACCTGCTCCAGAAAGAGCCCGCCCGGCTGGTTCGCCAGTGGTTCGATTTCCTGGATGAGCCCGGTTACGCGCAGGCCGCCCGGACGATGGGAAAGACCATCAACAGTTCGGGGGATACGAGCGGGGTGGGCGACAACATTCTCGAGCAGGAGGAATGGTCTCGCCTCGACACGCTTTATCGGGGAATGTTGGAAGGAGAGCCGATGGACAAACTCCCCTGGACCGACGCGGCTTGGCCATTCGAAGAGCGCGAGCGCCATTTCACGACGCAGTTAAAGGCTTGTATCGGCGGTTGAGGCCGCATCCAAATCGAAGACGATGGATTAAACCTAAATCCTCCAGGTGAACGCTCATGAACGTTCGTCGATTAAAATAGACGACTCACCTCATGATTCATAGTGATTGCCCCTCATATTGCTGCCATAAGGCGCTCCATTTAATCATCTGCGTGATTCAAAGGGGCAAAATGAAACTCGTATCCAGCGACCGCTATGGCGTCGTGTCGCTTCCGTATCTGTTCAATCACGAACGATACCCATGCATGATCCTGTCAGACGAAGCACCGATCCGGGGCTTCCTCAGTCATGGACAGTCTTGGCGCTGCCACACCTTGCCGCTTTCGATCGAGACCGTCCTGCGTTCCGCAGGCAACGGCCACGCTCTCGCACTGCGCACGGGTGGCCGCAACGAATTTTTGGCGCCGGTTGGGACGGAGTATTTTGCCAGCATCGCCAATGATTTTTACAATCTAGGGACTGAGGTCACGTCTAATGGCGAGCCTCAGAATGCGGGCGGCAACATCGGCTGGTCGGCCGCCCAGAATCTACTCTCATTCGGCCGCCGCGCGGGCTTGCCGGAGCGACATGCCCTTGATATTTGCGGCGCCTATGCCGGCCAGATGTGGCCGGCACTCAAGCCAGGTGGCTCAATGGATGCAGGCGGCAAGGTTTGGCATCCCTGGACAGCGCTGCTCATGTATAAGGCCAAAGCCGAGCAAATCGCGCATCGCTACGGTAAGAAGATCCGTTGGGAGGGATTTGGCTGGACGCATGGAGCCTATGACGACGACAAGCCAGATCAGGAGGGCAACTTCAACTATGCTGTGGTGTTGAAGGAGCTTATCGACGCCATCGAGGCGGAAGATTTCAACGGTGACGGGTCGATCATCCCCATCTTCATCGACCAGACGGCGCCAATGTCACGCCGCACAAAAAGCGAAGACAACATCTTGCGCCAACTTACCTTCGCGCTGGAGCATAGCGATCGCGTTCACTTCATCGGGCCACGCTATCCTTACGCCTTCATTGACGATGTCCATCACACCGGCGACGCGAATTTCCGCATTGGTGAGCTTGAAGGATACGTAAAGCACCTGGTTCTCGATTTGAAGGAGAAGTGGGAGCCCTTCTACATCAAGGACGTGCGCGTTGATGGCAAACATATCATCGCCGACCTTTCCACGCCGCCCGGGTTTGGCCGGGTCGAAATTGATGACAGATCTTTGGTCGAAAAGCAGGTTCAGCATGGTCTACGGATGAAGAATACGGCCGCCGATGAAGAAGTTCGACTGAATAACATCCGCATCGACGGCGATACGATCGTTTGCGACATCGACGAGACGCTGGAACCGGGGATCGATTACGAATTCACCTATGCCTTCTACGGTAAAGGCGCCGTGGCTGGTGAAGGCGACGCACACCGCAACGTTACCCGCCCCGGCTATTCCGGAGTCAGAGGTAATGTGAGGCGGCTAGGTCCGATCTCCAACGTCTTCACAGACGAAACCGTTGATGTCTATCTCGCCGCAACTCGGCACATCATCTCGACTCAGCCTAAATCTCGCTCACGTTTCTCTCTTTTCTCCTGAGAGATTGTTCCGTGCGGGGCCATTACGCGCTGGCGCCGCCGATCAATTGTGCAGTTGAAATCAAAAGGGCTCTCCACCTCTCCAAAATGGCAGCCTCTGTGGATCAGCCACACTCTTTATCCGACCAGCGAGATGCGCGTCGAAATCAGCCTAATCCCCTCCTGGACGATTTCGGGGGCGCATCGGTTGGGCAGATCCGGCCACCGCGCATCCAGTGCGCCGCAAAGTTCATCGCGCATCCGCTTGATGACCGCGTCATCGATACCGCTCCTGTCCAGCATCGCAAGGCAGCTCGCATCCTCGAACGTCAACGGCATTGTGAGCAGGTCCGATGGCAGGAAATCGGCGACGCCCATCCGCAGCCCTATGAGAGGAGCGGCGATGGTGCCAGGCATTGACAGGTCCATGTCCAGCATGGCTTCCCAGTTCAGTCCCGCTAGACTGATCCTGCCGCTCCCCGTTTCGACCTGGCCGGTCAAACCGATCGTGAAGGAGGATTGCAGGCCGTCTACATATTCCCGCAAAGCGTGGCAATAGAGCGGGTTTCGCAGCAGAAAGCCGTAGATCTGCTTCGACAGCTCAGGATCGCCATGCTGAAGCCCAGGATTGACGGAGAAGAACGCTTCCGCGCAGGGCGATGTCTGCCGGAAGGGTGAGAAGAACAGGATCTGTTCGGTATTGAGCAGGCAGTGGTTGCGCACATACCATAGATCATGATGGGCGATCGATCGCAGATCCCTCGCTCTGCCAGCGAACATCATGTCGTTGACGAAGAAGGGCTGGAACAGATTGACCCCGGTCACCAGAAGCCTGTCGGAGAGGGGGGAACCCTTGCCGACCGGGCGCTGGCCGGTGATGCGTCGGGTCACATCCCTTATGTCGAAGTCGAGCGCAACCTTGTCCGTGCGGCTTTTGAGCACCCAGTTGTCGGGATGAATGCGCGACAGGCCGTAGTGGAGGTTCTTGGCCTGGTGCAAGGTATAGCCGAAGGACTTGATCAGTGGCTCCTCGGACAGCACCACGTCGATGCCTTCGGCCGCCATGGCCTGCAAGAGGTCCCGATGCGCGCCAAGATCGCTGGTCCAGCCCGAAAAGACGATCTCGGCGACCGCCTCCTGCCGCCGCCATTCCAGGTAGCGTTCGAGGTCCCGTTCGAAGCCCGCACGATCTCGTAACTGGCCGCAAATCAGCAGCGACACCCTGTCCATCGCATCCCCCAATGAAAATCCGTCAGCCCGACCGGCGCCGCGTCCGTCAATTGCTCAACGAATTTTCCAAGCTGAGGATCGGGAAGATCGACGAGGAAATAAGGTTGACGAATTTCTGGATGTCGGAGATCGGCGCGGTCGAGACATAGAGAATGTCCTTGTCGCGCATCGGGAAGTTACGCGCGGCGAAGAAGGTGGCGGCATCGCGCAGATTGACCCGATAGATGACTGGCACGCGGCCATCCGCGTCCAGGCTCACGCGTACTGGCCCTTTCGCCGTGTTGCGCACCGGATTGCGGGGATCAAGGCCCAGCAGCCGCGGATCCTCCAAGCGGAAGATGAAGGCGCCCGAAGGATTGGCCCTCTGCTCATCCAGGCCACCCGAGCGGCCCAGCGCTTCGGCCAGGGTCACGCCCGTCGCCTCGAACGGCACTTCTTTGTTCTGCCCGGTCGCGCCCAGCACAGTGAAGCTGAGCGGCTGATAATAAGCGGTGACGACGTCGCCTGGCGCCAACATGACATTTTCCAGCGGATTGCGGATCACCGTTTCCAGCGGCATCGACGCAACCGTGCCGCTGCGGCTCAGCTGAACCGTCATCTTGTTGACGGGCTCGCGCGTGCCGCCGGCCTGGGCTAAGGCGTCAAGGATGCGCTCACCCTTGGCGGTCAGTTCCACCATGCCGCTCTTGGCGACTTCGCCGACCACCGTCGCCGTTCGGGTGGCGTTGCGGGAAAAGGCGACGTCGACCTGCGGCAGATGCGCCTTGCCCCGCAGACGGCGGACAATTTCCTGCGCCACCTCCTGCGTGGAGCGGCCAGCGGCCTCGATCCGGCCGGCGAAGGGCACGGTGATGAAGCCATCGTCATTAACCACCTGATCGGGCATCGAGCTGGACCGGGCGGTAGTCGAATTGCCCGCCTGCGACAATGCCGACATATTGTCGGAATAGCTGCGCCCGCCCAGGCTCGATGAGCCGAACAGCGCAGCGGGCGGCGCTTCCCAGATCGTGATCGCAAGCGTATCGCCGCGTCCGATCACCGTTCCCACGGGCCGCGCCCCGCCCATGGTGTCCGCGAAAGTGGGCGTGCCGCTGACCGACCGGGCGCGGTTGGCAAGGTCCATCGTCAGGTCGAGAAGATAGGCGGGCGCGCCGCCCTTTTGCTGGCCAACCCGCTCAATCGCATGCGTGGACGGTCCTGCCCCGCCCATGGCGCTACAGGCCGAAAGGGTCGCGCAGACACCGGCGAGCACAATCGGCAAGATCGTCCGGCGACGCAGAACGGCAGCCGGGCAAAACGTCTGGTTCAAATGAAACTTCCCTTAATTTCGGCGCCGTTACGACCGATCTGGCACGTTGATTAAATATCGCATTCAATGCCGCGTTGTTAGCTGCTCGCGATCCCCAGTGAAAGCCCCGATCACGATAAGCGCGCAAAGAGATTGGCGATCCGAGCCTGATACAGTTCGGGTGAAAATCGCCCTGCCTGCTCCAAGCCCTCTCGCTCCATGTCCCGACGGCCATCGGGATTTGCATCGACCAGGCGGATTGCTTGACTGATCGAGTCGATCGACCGCGGGTCCACCAGCAGGCCAGCCTTGCCAACAATTTCCGGCAAGGCGGAAACATCGGAGGCGACGACCGCCGTGCCCAGCGCCATCGATTCCAGCACCGGCAGGCCGAAACCTTCATAAAGGCTGGGAAACAGCGTCGCGCGCGCGCGCCGGATCAGTTCCACCAGTGACTCACGCGGCAGATAATCCTGAAGAATGACCCCCGACAGCGGGTCTCGCGCCAGAGCCTGAAGCCGGCGGCGCTCGGCTTCGCACCCCCACCCGCCGGCCGCGACGACGAGCAGCGGCGTGTCCACGCCGCTGCGCGCATAGGCGTCCAGCAGGCGACCCACATTCTTCTTCGGTTCGATCGCGCCGAAGAAGAGAAAATAGCCCTTGTCTACCAGTTTCCATCGGTTGAGCACAGGGTTCGGTAGAAGCGCTGCCGTATCCGCGGGATCGAACGGCTGATAGCAGTTGGTGACCTGTTCTTCGGCCACATCGAACATTGCGATGATGTCGCGGCGGGAACATTCCGATACGGTAACAATGTGCTCGCCCCGGCGTGCGATGGCAGCGCAGATACGGCGATATTCCTCCACGCCATTCTTCACCATCGCCGGGAAGAGGAGCGGCACGAGATCGTGGATGGTGTAGATATTGCGGGCGCCGGGCACGAACAGAGGCAAGGGATAGGTCCAGTGCGCGATATCGATGCCGGGGATGTGGACGGGCGTGAACCGTCCAGTCCGTCGAAAGGCGCCCTTGGCGGCGCGGAACAAGCGGGACCGGTTCCACACCGCATCAACGGGGGGATAGCGGTGGGGCGCCACGGCCAGAGTCCCATCCGCGCGCGCGGGGTGAAATCCCAAGGGCGCCCTCATGAAATCGGCGATCTTCCGCAACTCTCGACCCAGCGGGGTCAGACTGCCGGACGCCGGCGACGCCTCCTCGCCGAACAGCAGATGCGCCTCATGGCCCAGCCCGCGCACGGCTCTTACGAAGGCGCGTCCGTAAGTGGCGACTCCCGTGCCATGCGGCAACGCCATATTGTAACCGTCGGTGATGATTTTCATGCCGCCCCAATCGCCCCTTATGCAATGGACCGGGGGCATGCGCGCCTGCAGGTCGCCAGACAGGCCGCTCTATAGCGCAGCCTACAAGGTCCTGACCAGACAGATGATATTCGGTGGCCGCCCGAATATAAGGAGTAGCGCAGCGATCTGACGGCGGCTATCCGACAGTTTCTCTCTTTTGTTGGAACAGACAGGCGCCAGTGCAGATTCAACGCTTCGACATCCCGGATGTCGTTCATTTCGAACCCAGGAAGTTCGGCGACCATCGCGGCTATTTCTCGGAAATATTCCGGCAGGACTGGTTCATCGAGAATATCGGCCAATATGATCTGGTTCAGGAAAACCAGTCGCTCAGCACCACGGCCGGCACGGTGCGCGGCCTGCATTTCCAGACCGCTCCGTTCGTACAGGGCAAGCTGGTGCGGTGCCTGTCGGGTGCGCTGATTGACGCCATCGTCGACATCCGCCACGGGTCGCCGACGTTCGGACAGTGGATGAGCGTGGAACTGACGGCCGAGCGTGGCAACCAGCTCTGGGTTCCGCCGGGCTTTGCCCACGGTTTCTGCACGCTCCGGCCCGACACCATATTATGTTACAAGGTCACCGCCTACTACAGCGCGGGAAATGACAAGGGCCTCGCCTGGGATGATCCCGCGATCGGCATAAACTGGCCCACGATCGCGGATTCGCACCTGCTTTCGCCCAAAGACAAGGTTCAGCCCAAGCTGGCGGAGTTGCCACCTTATTTCACATATGGAGCCTGTTGATCAGATGCGCGTCGTTGTTACGGGGGGAGCAGGTTTCATCGGCTCGGCTGTGGTTCGTCACCTGGTGCTCGAACGGGGCTATGAGGTTCTGAATTTCGACAAGCTGACCTATGCCGGATATCTGCCCTCGCTGCGCAAGGTGGATGGAAGCGGCCTCTATCGCTTCGTTCAGGCCGATATCTGCGACGCGGCGGCCGTAACGAAGGCGATCGGCGATTTCCGTCCCCACCGCATCATGCATCTGGCGGCCGAAAGCCATGTCGACCGCTCCATCACCGGCGCGGCCGAGTTCGTCCGGACCAATGTCCTGGGTACCTTTACCCTGCTGGAAGGCGCGCGGGCCTATTGGAACAACCTCTCCGAACCGGATCGGTCCGCCTTTCGCTTCCTCCATGTTTCGACCGACGAAGTCTACGGCTCACTGGGCGAACAGGGGCTGTTCGAGGAAAGCACCCCCTACGACCCCAGTTCTCCCTATTCCGCTTCCAAGGCGTCGTCGGATCATCTGGCTAAGGCGTGGGAGCGGACTTACGGCCTGCCGGTTGTCGTCTCCAACTGCTCGAACAATTACGGTCCCTATCATTTTCCTGAAAAGCTCATTCCGCTCACCATCCTGAATGCCCTCGCGCACAAGCCCTTGCCGGTCTATGGCAAGGGCGAGAATGTCCGCGACTGGCTGTTCGTGGAGGATCATGCCCGCGCGCTCGACCTTATCGCGGAACAGGGACGTCCGGGCGAGACCTACAATGTCGGCGGCCGCAATGAGCGGCGGAACATCGACGTGGTCAAGACGATCTGCGCTATCCTGGATGAGTTGCAGCCGGCCGACACACCATATGGCGACCTGATCAGCTTCGTGACGGACCGGCCGGGTCACGATTCGCGCTATGCGATTGACGCGACCAAACTGGAAAGCGAGTTGGGCTGGAAGGCGCTTGAGAATTTTGACAGCGGCATCCGCAAAACGGTAAGATGGTATCTCGAAAATGACTGGTGGTGGCGCCCGTTGCGCGACCGCTATGACGGCGAGCGCCTAGGCACCATCATCCCGACCGCGACAGAGGCGCAACCATGATCCGGATGGCCGTCACCGGCCTTCAGGGACAGGTGGTGACGTCGCTGATCGAACGCGCGAGAACGGCCGGTGCGGTCGAAATCGTCGCGCTTGGAAGGCCCGAACTCGATCTGGCCGATGCCCCGAGCATCGACCGGGCGCTGACCAGGGCGGGGGCCGACATCATCGTCTCGGCCGCCGCCTATACCGCCGTCGATCGCGCGGAGAGCGAACCGGATCTGGCGATGGCCGTGAACGGCGCGGCACCGGGCCTGATCGCCGCCACTGCTGCCAGGCTGGCCGTGCCGGTCATCCATCTCTCGACTGACTATGTGTTCGATGGCGCCAAGGCCGAACCCTATTGGGAAGAGGACGCTGTCAATCCGCTTGGTGCCTACGGCCGGTCGAAGCTAGCCGGCGAGCAGGCGGTGCAACAGGCGACGGCCGATTACGCCATCCTCCGCACCGCATGGGTATACAGCCCGTTCGGCGCGAATTTCGTAAAGACCATGCTGCGGCTCGCCGCGGATCGGGACGCGATCAACGTCGTTGCGGATCAGCAGGGGTCGCCAACCAATGCTCTTGATATTGCCGATGCAGTGATCGCGGTCGCTCGTCAGATGCTCGACCATCCGGGCGATCCAGACAAGCGCGGAGTTTTTCATCTGAGCGGCACCGGCTATACCGATTGGGCGAGCTTCGCCGAGGCCATTGTCACAGCTTCCGCCGCGCGGGGCGGCCCGGAGGTGCATGTCAATCGCATCACAACGAGTGAATATCCGACAGCGGCGCCCCGTCCGGCCAATTCTCGGCTCAACACCGAGAAGCTGGGCAGACATTTCGGCATAGCGATGCCCGACTGGCGCACCTCGCTTTCCCCCGTCGTTCAACGCCTGCTCGCCTGACAACGCGCTCACCAATTTTTTTGGAGATGACATGAAGGGAATCATTCTGGCTGGCGGCAGCGGCACGCGCCTTTATCCGATCACCCAGGCGGTGTCCAAGCAGCTGATCCCGGTCTACGACAAGCCGATGATCTATTATCCTTTGAGCACATTGATGCTGGCGGGGATAAGAGAGGTGCTGATCATCACCACCCCGCATGATCTGGCTCAGTTTCAAAAGCTGATCGGCGACGGCTCGCAATGGGGGATGAACATCGAATATGCCTCCCAGCCTAGCCCCGACGGGCTTGCGCAGGCGTTCATTATCGGGGCCGAATTCATCGGTGGTGGCTCATGCTGTCTGGTTCTGGGCGACAATATTTTCTTCGGTCACGGTTTGCCGGAACTGATGGCATCGGCCGCGCGCCGAACGCAGGGCGCCTCGGTATTCGCCTATCATGTCGCCGATCCGGAACGCTATGGGGTCGTCGAATTCGATCCCGCGATGCGCGCCGTCAGCATTGAGGAAAAGCCGGAAAATCCCAAGTCCAACTGGGCCGTGACCGGCCTCTATTTCTACGACGAGCAGGTGGTGGATATCGCCGCCAATCTCAAACCTTCGCCGCGTGGCGAACTGGAGATTACCGACGTCAATCGCCATTATCTCGAGCAGGGCACGCTCAATGTCGAATTGATGGGTCGCGGCTACGCCTGGCTCGACACCGGGACCCCCGACAGCTTGCTGGAAGCGTCGGAATTTGTCGGGACATTGGAAAAACGGCAGGGCTTCAAGATCTGCTGTCCCGACGAGATCGCCTTCCATCGGGGCTTCATCGATCACGAGGGGTTGGAAAGGATCATTGTCCGGCTGGGCAAAAGCCCCTATGGGCAATATCTACGCCGGATCGCGCAGGAAAAGGTCAGAGCCCCCGCTTTTCCTGGTTGATGATGAAGGCAGGGGCTGCCCGGACAGCCCCTGCCTTGCTACGGATTTAAAGCGCGATGCGGGCCAGTTCCCCATACGCACAACTGATATGATAGAGCGAACTGCCAGGCGCGAGTTCCTCGATCCAGCCGCCTTCAGGTGTCAGCTTGTCCCGCCAAAGCCCCGGCATCGCTACATCCAGATAGAGGTCCAGCCCGGCGGCGGCGGCGGCGGCTTCGGACGCTTCCGCTTCGCTCCCGAGCCGACGATAGCGGGCCACGGCAGCCTTGGTGCGTTCCGTCTGCGGCCATAGGCGGGCAGCGCCGTTATGGACAGTGCCGTCGGTCAGCACTTCATTGATCGTAACGCCGCGCCGGGCGCAAATGCCGGTAGAGCGGGCGAAATGGGTCAGACGGTCGGAAATGACCGGACCATCCGCCCACCCGAGCAAAGCGAGGATTTCGAACAGCCATGCCCATTCAAGGCAATGGCCCGGCTCGACGATCCGCCCAGCCAATCCGTCGGCCGGAGTCCAATCGTCCTGAAAATATTCCAGCAACGCGCCCGTTTCGCCATCCATGAAATGCGCCTTGCACAGCGTGCCGATGGTGACCGCCGCATCCATGAAGCGCTGCCGTTTGCTTGCTTCGGCCAGGGCGATGAAGGCTTCGAACAGATGCATGTGCGGATTTTGTCGCCGCACGCTGGAGTCGACCAGTTCGCCTTCAGTAAATCCGCCAAGGGGGTGCGCCCATTCGGCCTCCAGCAGGTCGAGCAGGCGCTCGGCTTCGTCGAACAGGGCCGGCCGATCCAGCGCCTCGCCCGCCTTGGCCAAAGCCAGCAGAATGAACGCCTGGTCATAGAGGTCGGCGCGACTGTCGAGATGCGCCGCATCCCCGGTCAGGCGATGAACGAAGAAGCCGTCCGGCCTGCGGGCTTTCGCGAGCAGGGTATCCACCGTTTCTCCAACCAACGCCCGCCAAGGGCCGGTCCAGCCCATTTCTCCCGCCTCGATGAACGAAAAAACGTGGCGGGCCTGCACGAAGGTGCGAAAATAAGTGGCGTCGGGCACCCCCGCGAGCGTCATTCGCTCGGCAAACAGGCCGCTGGCGGTGCGCCCGCGCCCGGCCCATAGAGGCGCAGCCACGTTCAGCAGCCAGTCGCGCGCGCGGGTTGCGGCGCGCTGCATCTCGGCTCCCGGGCCTGTTACGTCCAAAGTCATTCCATGGTCCCCAAAGAAGCAGTATCATCGACCGTGCAGTCACGGCCTTCAAGAAGCGCGGCGATGAAAGCGCGCAGGTCACCGCCGGCAAAGCGGACAGAGCCGAGCCCGGCCGCTGTGGCGGCGGCGATATCGCTCTCCTGATCTCCCACCATCAGGCTTTTCGGACGATTCACCGACCAATGATCCATCAGGTCGAGAAGCATGCCGGGTGCGGGCTTGCGCCAATCATGAACGGCACGATAGGCATCCAGCGCACCTTCGGGATGATAGGGGCAGTAGCGCCAATCGTCGATCCAGGCTCCTTCCTCGCGCAACTCCCCTGATATCCAGCGGTGGAGCGCCTTTACATCCTCCTCACTGTAAAAGCCGCGCGCCACCCCCGCCTGGTTTGTGACGACGAACACATAATAGCCCAGATCATTCATCATCCGAATCGCCTGTTTCGCGCCATCGGTCCAGCGGAACCGCTCGATCGATCCGACATAGGCGTCGTCATGATTGAGGACGCCGTCGCGATCGAGGAAGAGCGCCGGCCGACGCCGCTGCGCGGGAATTTCCACCTGCGCGGCTTCGTAGGTTTCCGGGACGCCGATATCGATGAAATAGCCTTTATAGACCTGGGCGCGCAGTTGCCCACGTTTGACCAGTGTGGGAAGCAGATCCTGCTCCAGCGAGAATTTGCCGGAAAAGCCGTCGAGATCGGACTTGCCGAAGCAATAGACGCCCGCATTTATGAGGCAATGATCGCCACCTGCCTCGCCCCTGGGCAAGATCGCGGTGACATGACCGTCCGCCTCCAGCCGCAGGCTTTCATAGCGGTCGGCTACCGGCACACGCCGCGCCGCGACCGCCGCGGCCCCGTTCCGTTCAGCCAAGAGCGTCAGGTCGAGCCAATTGAAATCGAACCAAGTATCGCCGTTCAGCAGTATGAACCTTTCGTCAAGCAACGGCAGGGCGTGGATGAGCGCGCCGCCGGTGCCCATTGGCTCGGGCTCGATCGAAACGGTCACGCTGTGATCGTCCGGCAATCGGGCCTGCAGTTCCTCGGCATAGCGCGTCACTACCTCCGACCGATATCCGGCCAGCAGCAGGAATTTGCGAAAGCCGCGCCTTGTTGCTTCCCTCACCAGCACGTCGAGAAAGGGCGCCCCTGCAGCCGGCAGAAGCGGCTTGGGCGTCTCGCGTGTGAGTTCGCCCAGCCGCGTGCCAAGGCCACCCAGCAGGATCACACATTGATCGATCATGACGGCTTCATTCCTGTCGCCTGCGCCCGGGCCTTCATTCAGGAACGGCCCAGGCTTCGACGCCCTCGAAGGTCAGCTTCACCGCGCTGGCTTCGCCGCCCGCTTCATTGAGCGTGCGGATCAAACCGAAGCGCTTCTCTGGATCGGTCAGCAGCATGATGAAGCCACCGCCGCCCGCACCCGATACCTTGCCTGCCCAGGCCCCGGCCTGCATCGCGACGTCGAGCAAACGTTCGACATTGGAATTGCTGACCGAGGAGGCCGTTTCCTTTTTCGAAAGCCAGGACTGGCGTAGAACATCCGCCGTGCTGCGCACCCGTCCGGCGAGCAGGAGCGACTTCATCTCGGTGGCATGCGCCTTGATCGCGTGCATTGCGTGGATGGTGGCGTCGTCCAGCTGTTTAAGGCCGCCGACCTGCTGCTTGATGATATCCGCCGATTCCCGCGACTGGCCACTGAAACAGATGACGAGCGAGGATTCGAACTCATTGAGATAGGAGGTGCGCAGGCGCAAAGGATTGACGATGACGCCGACGCCCCCTTTTAGGAACTCAATGAAGTTGAAGCCGCCGAAGGAAGCCGCATATTGATCCTGCTTTCCGCCCATCAGGCCCAGTTGGACGCGTTCGATCTCGAACGCGAGTAGGGCGATGTCGTAGGGTCCCAGCGGCAACTGCATCGCGACGACGAATGCTTCGATCAGGGCGACGGTCAAGGCGGAAGAGGCGCCTAGCCCCGATCCGGCGGGCACGTCGATCGTGGTCGTGATCGTCAGCGGCACCGCCCTGCCGGCATTATGATGCAGCATCATGTGCCGATAGACGGCGCGATGCAGCAACAGCCCGTCACGAATGTCGAAATCGAGATTGCAGGGCAGCATTTCTTCCCGGCCAAGATCATCCGCCTTGAATTGAATCATTTCATCGTCGCGGGCGCTCAGATGCGCATAGGCATAGCGGTCGATCGTCGCGTTGAGCACCACGCCGCCATGATCGTCACAATAAGGCGCAAGATCGGTGCCGCCACCGCCCAACCCGAGGCGCAGAGGCGCGCGCGACCGGACATTGGAGTGCCGCCAGGCCGAAACGGGCCGGGCTTCAGGCTGCATGGCGCTCATATTGGTCCTTCTCAAATGCCAGAACGTCCGCGATGGTCTGGCGAATATCAATGGTGGGCGCCCAGCCGGTATCCCGTTTGATCTTGGCGATGTCCCCGAAGATGATGGGTTCGTCGGACGGGCGCAAAAGGGCGGGATCGACTTCAGCCGGGAAGCGCTGCCCCGCCGCTTCGAAATACATTTCCAGCACTTCGGAAATGCGGAATGCCTTCTCGGCGCAGATATTATAGACATCGCCTGCAGTGCCGCGACGGGCCAAGGCTATTAGCGCACGCACCATGTCGCGCACATCGATGATCGCGCGCTGCGTTTCCAGATTGCCATGCCGGACCGGGGTGCCCTCCTTCATGGCCTTCACGATTGCCCGACCGAAATCGGACACCACGTCGTTGCGCTTGCGAGGACCGGTGCAGTTGAAGATCCGGGCTCGAACGCAGCGAAGCCCATGATTGTAGAAATATTGAAAGGCCAGCAGGTCCTGGCCCACCTTGCTGACTCCATAGGGATGGAGCGGCAGAAGAGGGGCATCTTCCGTCACCGGCACGCGATCAGGCGTCAGACTTGCGCCATATTCGGCGGACGAGCAGGCGACCACCGTCATCGGATCATATCCGGCATCCTCGACCCGGATTTCCTTGATCGCCTCGAAGATGTTGATCGTACCTTCGATATTGGTTCGCGCAGTTCGCCAGGGATCGGTCCAGGACACGGTCGGCAGGCTCTGGGCGGCGAGATGATAGATTTCACTCGGACGATGTTGCCGGATGAAATCACGTACGGCCTCCCGGCCGCAGACGTCGAGCGGCGTGAAGGAGATGGCCGGATCGACGGTGTCCATGTTGATGGTCGGCTCGAAGAAGGTGGGCAGTACCTCCCTACCCTCCGCGCGCAGCACCTCCGCAAGATGCGAGCCCATCATGCCACCGGCGCCCGTTATCATAGCAGTCAAACTCGTCTCCATGGATCAATTGATTAGCCGCGCGAACATGTCCTTGAGCGCCTTGCTGGAATAATTTTCCTTGATGAACTGAAGCCCGGCGTGCGTGCGGCGCGTGGCTTCGTCGCGGTCCTGTAACCCTTCGGTGATCGCGCGTGCCAGTTCCGCCGGACTGTCGCCCAGGAACAAGGCTCGATCGCCGACATCGATGCCCTGGGCGCCGATCGACGTCGTCGCCATGGGCACGCCGCTCGCCATCGCCTCGATCACCTTACCCTTCACCCCCGCGCCGTACCGGAGCGGCGCCACCGCCAGCCCGGCTGCGGCATAGAGCTGTTCAAGATGGTCGTCCGAAACATAGCCCAAAACATTCACTCCTGCGCCAGCCAGTGCCAGCACTTCGGATGGCGGCTTGGAGCCGGCGATATCCAACGTGACGTCAGGGAACCGCTGCCGGACGATCGGCAAGACCTCTTTGACGAACCAGATGATTCCTTCACGATTGGGATAATGGTTGAAGCCGCCGACGAACAACAGCCGCGCATCATGGTTCCGCGCGATCCGGGGGAGGTCCACCTCGGCCTGAGCGACCTGCGCCTCCGTATAGACGAAGACCGGATTGTTCAGGAATATGCGGTCACCACCGATATCCTCTTGGATCTGCGCCACTTCGGCGGGATCGGGATAGAAGATGACGTCGCATTTGCGGCAGACCGCCCATTCCAGTTCACGGGTGCGAGCGATCTCTTCCTCGCTGCCTTCACCGTTGAGCTCCATATTCGCCTGCATTCGGCGATAATGGAGATCATGGCCATAATAGAGGATGCGGGCGGAACTGTGGGCGCGGATCGCGTCCAGATAATTGATCGCGACATGCGGTCGGCTGAGGAACACGGCATCGTAAAGATCCGCTCGCTCTCGCATGAAATCGGCGAACCGCTCGTGGAAACGGCGACCCCAGATGACCTCGACACCCATTTCCTCAAGCATGGGCGTGTAATGCGGATCGCGCCAGAGATTGTCCGGCCAGAAAGTCACGCAATAACCCATATCCAGGAAGGACTGGATATATTGGTAGATGGTCCGCGATCCCGCATCCTGATCCCACTGCGGGATATAATGATCGATCAGCAAAACATGTTTTTTATAGCGGGACCGGTCGCGCGCCCGAAACACATTCTGGGCGTTGGGATAATGGTCGGCGCGCAGAGTCGGTCCCCAGCGCTCCAGCAGCTTGGCGTTGTTGGCGACCTGATAGGCTTTGATGCCGGATGTCACGTCGCGGCCGTGGCTGCGGCCCTCATGATGCACCACTTCGGAGAAGGGCTGGTAGAGGGTGCGATAGCCCGCCTCGCGAATGCGGAAGGCGATGTCCGAATCCTCGCAATAGGCCGGCGTGTAGCGCGGGTCGAAACCGCCCAGTTCCTCCCACAGCGATCGCGGGATCGCGATCGAGGCGCCCGAACAATAATCGACGTCCTTGAGATAGTTGAACTCCGGCGCACGCGCATCCTGGTTGCGACCGAAATTCCAGGCTGAACCGTCTTTCCAGAAGATTCCGCCCGCTTCCTGCAACGTGCCGTCCCAGTTGATCAGCTTCGATCCGGTGAACCCGACCTTTTCGAACTGGTCGAACGGTCGCAGCAGCGCATCGAGCCAGTCCGGCAGAACTAGCGTGTCATTGTTGAGCAGCACGATCTTGTCGCCGCGCGCCTGCTTCGCCGCCGCGTTGCAATTGCCCAGGAAGCCCAGATTATGGGGCTGGCGCACATAGCGCACGGCGCCACCGATGGCGGGAATGAGCTCCGCCGTCGCGTCATTCGATCCGTCGTCGGCGACGATGATCTCGAAGCTCTGCTCGCCCGCCGTTTCCAGCGCCGTCGTGATGCACAGCAGCGTGTCGAGGATATTGTTGTAGACCGGCACTATGATCGACGCGTCGATCCCGCCTGTCTGGCCGGCGGCTCGGGCGGCGGCCAGCGCCCGCACCCTTGCCAGAATTGCGTTACAGGATGGCGAACCTGGAAATTCGTTATGCCGCTCCTGATAACTGTGCATGACAGAGCAGAGATACAGGTAGAGGTCGATCACCTCCTCGCCATGCCCGTCGATGATCACGTCGCGCAGCGTTTGCGGGAGCCAGTAATCGTCCAGCCGTTCGGGCGGCCAGGGTGCGGGCGTCCCATCGGTGGGGATCACCGACCGTGGCGGCTCTGCCCTTGCCGGTTCTTCCCCGACCGAAGCCACTTCCGCGCGCAGGAGATAGTCCATCATCGACCAGCCGCGCGCTTCTGCGGGCAGCGTCGCCGCCAGATGCTCGATCGCCCGAATCGGCACCTCCCGCTGCTCATGTCGCCCATGGGCGACATAATGAGTCAGGGGCTCCATGCCCTCGCGATCGACGTCGAGATAGCGGTCGAGATAGGCGCGCGGGTCGAACACAGGATTCGGCCACCGCCCTTCACGCCAGCCAAAGGCCAGATAATGTTCGAGCGGATTGACGCCCGTTTCCAGAACGTCAGGATTTTGCGCCAGATACCAGTCGTTGGCGAAGAAGGGATGCGGATCGCGCCCTTCCCGCCAGCCATGTTCCAGATAATGCCATAGGGGATTGATGCCCGCCTTCGCGACGTCGGGATTGCGGTCGAGATAGAAACCCGCGTCGAACAGCGGATGCGGGTCGATCCGGTGCAGGGCCGCCTCGTCCAAGTAGGTTTTCCAGGTGACGTCCGCACGGTCGGCATGATGCGCGGCGATCCAGCCTGCGTCGAACAGCGCCGTACCCGGCGCCGCCGCACGCCGTTTCTGGAACATCCGGCGGTGCCAGCTTTTGGGTGAGCCGGGCCGCATAGGCGGTGAGGCGGCCGGCGCCAATTTGCCGACCACCAACCCGTGGGCACCGTCAAGATGATCGAGAACCTTCTGGTGCACCTGCGCGAAACGACGCCGCCCTTCGGAAACCCGGGGACCGGTGCGGGTGGCCGGCGTCGCGGCCATGTCTCCGGCAGGCGCGGAGGATGACTGCACGGCCCTCTCCAGCCGCTCCCGGGCTGCTCTGACCTCAGCGACTTCCGCCTGCAGGGCGCTGACCTTCAATTGGAGCGAGACCTGTTGCGCCCGGTAGCCCGCAAGTTCAATTTCGGCAGTGGCCAGCGCCTGCGCCTTTTGTTCCCACGTCGCCTGATGCGCGCGCAGTTCCGCCATCCCGGCCTGCGCCGTGGCGAGGGCTGCATCCTTCTCGGCGAGGCGAGATTGCAAGGCAGCGAGCCGCGCCATCTGCGCCTTTTGCGTCACGATCCTCTCGTTGAGCGAGAACATCGCCTCGATCATCTCCATTGGATCGGACGCGACGTCGCCGCCGGTCAATCGAGACAGGAGCCGCGCCAGGGTGCTAAGGGACTGTATGGTGTCCTTGCGCAATATGGCATTCTCCGCCGCCAGACGCGCCACCTGCTCATCCGCCACGTGCGATACCGGACCGCTTACGGCGGGTTCCATCGCGCCCCGATCCGGAACGAAGACCGATGAGGGAAAGGAGGGTGCGTCAATAACGCCGCTGGAGCATGTCGCGACGAGACTGGTGGGGGCAGGAAGGTCGATCTCGCCATTAACGACTGCGGGCGCTCCGCCGCCGGCCAAGGCCCCGACATAGATTTTGGCGGCCGCCTGGTTGAGCTTGCTCGACCGTCCCTCCAGATCGAAACTGACGGAAACTTGCGCCATGCGGGTCGCCGAAAGCTGGACATTCGGGAAATGCCCCTCCAGCATTTTCTTGAAAGATGCCGCGATTGCAGGCGTCAGGACGCCACCCGGGCCATCATCGTTAGTGGCGACGAGCAGGAGGCCCTGCTCGGTCAACACCCGCCGGGCCTGAACGATCAATGGTTCGGCGTCGCCCATTTCGATGCCGTCGAGCACCACCACGTCGAACGAACCATTCTGGAACGGCAGATCCCTTCCATCTGCCACGCTGTAGCGAAGATTGTCCGCGCCATAACGCGAACGGGCTTCGCGGATGGCGGCCGCATCGCTGTCGATAGCGATGACTTCCCGCGCCGTTTCGGCCAGAAGCGCCGCCCCCGCCCCGTCACCGGTGAATATTTCCAGAACCCGCTTGTCCGAAACATGATCGCGGTACAGCGCGTGACGGTGAAGGCGTCCGGCCTCGTTCACTCCCTGCCGCTCCGTCATCGTGAAGCGTTGCAACTCTTCACCCATCTTCACTCATCCATCACTGTTGCAATCCGCAGCTGAGCCCGCAGGCGCTCAGTTCGACGGAGGGGTTGCCGATATAGGCCATCTACTGAAAGCGGAATTGGAATTTGACGTCAATCCAGAAGGATTGCCGTTCTCCCCCCTCCCGACTGTAACGCCCCCGGCAATCCTGTCAGGATGAACACACAGGCACCAACGACCGCCATTATTTTCCGATACCCCATCCCTATAGAATTCCAAGCGAAAGGTCATCCATCGGGAAAACTTATCTCGGAAACGAAAAAACTTGCCTTCTATCGATACTGCGCATGAACTTGGCAAGACATGGATCAAGGAAAGTGAGGACAACGGACGCCCGTATTTGGCATTTCCTGCTCACGGCATCGGCTTGCCCTGGTTCGAGAGGGAGGCGCGACGCGCTCTAGCCTGCCTCTACCCGGGCGCGCGCCGCCCTCTCACCGAGTTCGAACAGGGCGTCGAGAATCGCAGCGGCATCGGCAGATACATCGCGGTCGATCAGGCGAGCGAGCAAACGGGCAATCGTCACCGACTGCCGCTCGGCATTGCCCTTCACATGCTCTAGTTCGTCCATCAGTCGGGCAATCGTCGGAGCGCCCGTACTCGGCGCTTCGGCGCGCAGGGCGGCGATGAGATCAATCTGCTCGTCGAGCAGCAACTTCACAGCCTCCAACTCTTCCCTGAGGCGCGCTGCCTCCTCGTCCGCCGGTTCGTCTTGCGGCTGGACCGGCGCCAGCGCATTGGCGGGGGGAGGCACATGTATCGCTACAGGCCGCCTCTCTTCCTCCAGCAGATGTTCCAGGTCGATGGACGCCTGATGGCCTAGGATCATCCGCCCCTGGTGGCTGTCCCCCAGCAATTCGCGGGGCAGACTTGCGAAAGCCTGCAGCTCTCCTTCGACGAAGCGGTGCAGGTTCATCGTCACCGCTGGCGTATCAAACTGGGTTTCAGGCTTGAAGCTGTAACTTGCTTCGTAACGCACGCCCAGATGGGCGGCGATTTCAGGATAGACAGGATAGATAGCGGAAAGGCCGAGATGGTTGGCGAGCAGGTCCGGACCGCCCGCCCAGCCGGACAACTTCACGCCATGCCCCGCGGCGAGATGAGCGGCGATCTTGCGGCAATAAGTCCATATCAGCGCCGATGTCGGGTGATTGACGGACATGAACAACGGCACGTCCCGCATCATGGCCTCGATCAGCGGCGCCACCGCTACGTCATGGCGCGCATCCCGCCGGTGCAACTCGGCTATGGAGCGGTCATGGGCACTGAAAAAATCGAGCTTTTCATAAATGCCTGCGGAAAACATCCGCATGATCATGTCGGCGGGGTAGCCGCGCAGATAGCCCGTCAAGGCGACCAAGCTGTGATAATCTCCCAACGGCCCCGCCAGCCTGCTGGCCATGCCGCCGATATAGGTGAGATCAGGATGCAGGCCGGTGTAGAAGATGTTGGAAATGAGCGTGACGGACTTTCCCAGGAAAGTCTGCCTTATATTGTCCAGCGACAAGGGCCCGTAATCGTCCGAAAGGCCAACCGAAATAATGTGATCATACTGGGTCTGCGCAGTCTCAACAAAACGGCCGATGTCGCCTTCTCGGTCCTGACCGAAGAGATGAACCGACAAATTATCGAACCGCAGATCCTGGCATAACAGGCTAAGCGTATGCTTGAGGGGCTGCGATTGACAGTTGCCGATAACAACGGCGCGCGGTTCCGAGATGCCTTCCACCTTCACTCCCCAAAAATGACGGACCCGGCCACCTCCAAGGCTGCCGGGCCGTTCACAAACCCTTATCAAACATGGACCGGGGTGGCGTCCATCCTGGCCTTTTGCATCGCGATGGTTTCGTTCAGCGCGAACAGCGCCTCTATGATGGCGATGGAACTGGCGGCGACATCCTCTCCCGTCAACCGGGTCAGCAGGCGCGCAGTGGTCGACAATTGCTGGTCGGAGTCGCGTCGCGCTTCGGCGAGCTGGTCCCGCAGGCTTGCGCTTTCCGCCGATTTTCTGTCGGCAAGCGCCTCGATCGTCGCCATTTCCTCACGCAATTGCCGCAGGTCTTCCGCCAGTGCCTGCTCGCTGTCGGAGCAAAGCGCCACTTGCTCGCGCAGCGCCTCGACCTCGCGGCCGAGCGCGGCCACCTGCGCCTCGAAAATATTTTTCTGTTCGTCCGCGCCCGCCGCTCGTTGACGCAGCGGCTCGACCTCCGCCTTCATCGCGGCAACCTGAGCCCGAAGAACTTCGTCCTCCTCGTGCAGTTGCGATGCCCATGCCATGATCTTCTCATGCTCTATCCACAGGTCATCGGCCTTCGAGAAGAAGAGCGAGGAGGGATATTTGCTCCTGGGGATCGGCGCGTCCGAGCAGATGGCGAGAATATATTCCGGGTCTTCCAGCACCACGTCCCTGTTGTCCACCTGAGGACGACCGGACAGGCCCATGTCGCTGCCATAGATTTTGGCGACGCCCTTGCCGGACGCATGTGCCTTGTCATCCAGGCCGAAGGCCATGGACACCAGAGCCATCCGGGTCCCGGTCAGTTGCACATGCGCGAACTGCGCCTGCAGCTCGCGCCCGAATTCGGCCAGATTCACCTCCGAAATATGAAAGACATTGGGTGTCCGGAAGCGGTTGTAGACAGGCTTGTTGGGGGTGGAGACCAGCAAGGCCCCGTCGGTCGCCAACACCCTTTTGGCTTCGCGGATCAATGCCTCATGATCCGCGACATGCTCGATCATCTCGTTGGCGACGACGATGTCAAATGTGCCATCCGCGAAAGGCAGGGCAAAACAGTCGGCGATCTGGTAGGTCAGGTTAGGCAGGGAAAAACGGGATTGGGCAATCCCGACCGCCTCCGCGCTGATATCGATACCCACCACCTCGGCCGCGGACGAAGCGAGGATCGCCGAACCATATCCGGTTCCGCAGGCGATATCGAGGACGCGCTTTCCTCTTACCTGATCCTGGCAGATGGCATAGCGGTGCAGATGCTCATAGGCGATCCGGCCCCGCTGCTCGCCCGGATCAAAACGTTCCAGTTCCTCAACCATGCTTCACTTTCCCGTGGATCATCTGCGATGATCGCGTTCCTCTCATTGACGCTCGGCCATGGGGTGCATGACCCAGCGCCCCGCCCCTTTAGATCGCGTGTCGGCCTTATAATGCCTCGTCCTCTGGCGATTGCCACCCCCCCGAGCCGCATCAGCCATAATTGAAGGGCAAAGCCTCTACGAAATCGTGATATTCGGCCGGCGTACCGCTGAAGCGGATATCCTCCCCCGCGATCTGGCGGTAGCCGATCTTGCGCCCCTTTTTGATCAGCTGATTGTACAAGGGGGCGATATAGCGCTCCTTGCCGGGCAGATGATCGACGGCGACGCCCTTGATCTCCTCGAAGGCGTCCAGGAACAGACCCGCTTCCCGAAAATGATAAAGGCCGGTGGAACAGAGATGAGAGATGCGCCGCTTCTCTGTCACTTCACAGGCGAAGCCCTGCTCCTGCGCCTCATCGAAGGGACGAACGAAGGACCAATGATCGCCTTCGGCCTGAAAGACGTCCAGATAGCCGTCCACCGACGGGTCGAAGGCGAAATCGGGCTGCCAAAAGGTCCGATACATGGTGTCGATGTTGAAGATCGTGATCGGCTCTTTCCGGGCGACGTTCGCGATCGCGAGACCTTGCGCGACCGTCGCCGCCTGGCCGTCGGTGGGTGCCGGAAGTCCCGCCAGCCTCACATTGTCCGCAGGCAGGCCGCGCCGCTCGCATCCTTCAAGGATGAAGGACGGATCGAGGATGTCGGCAAGGTAGATGAACAGGAAGGGCGTGCTCTCATAATAGGCGCTGAAGCCGCTGATCGAATGTTCGAACAAGGACCGGTCGCCTGCCGGAAGCATATATTTCGGCTGCGTGAAGCCCGCCGCGGTGAACCGGCTGCTCAGACCGGCCATGGGGAACAGAAACATGGCTAAGCCTCCAATTTCAGGAACAGGCGGGCGGCATTGGCCAGGAAGCCTTCCTGCCTGCCCGGATTATCAGCATGGAGCGGCAGCATCGACAGGAACAGCTGGACGAGGATGGCGATGATCACGCGCGGGGAGTGGCGGTCCATCAGCTTTGCATGGTCGAAAGCCGTGACGATGTCGCGCCACCGTTTATCCGACAGCGCGCCCATGTCCAGTGACAGATGGCCCTTGTCGCACCGGCCCTTCACCCGGCCGGCGATGATCATGTCATAGCCGCCGATCACGGAATGGGCGAGCTTGGCGACGTCATAGCGCGGATCGCCATAAATGCTTTTGGCGCCGTCAGGCGCTAGACCACGCGGGTCGATCAGCTTGATGGAGCGGCTGCGGAAATCGTAGAAGATATTAGAGAAACAGAAATCACCATGAATGATGCCGGGGGCGGGTGGCGGCGCCGCTTCGATGATGCCGCCCGATATCCGGGCCATGTCGAGCATGGAGGGCAAGTCGCGCCCATCATAGCATAGGAGTTCGTCGATCGGATGAGGCGCGGCGCCAGCGAACATGCGCAGCCGCCTTTCCGTCTTGCTCTGATAATAGCCGGAGAGATCCACGGCATCGCTGCCTGGCGGCGATAGAGCGCTCGCATCCACCAGAAAGCGTCCGCACGCGTCGAAAATCTGCGTCCAGGCGTAGACATTGAGATGCCCGAAAACGGCGAGGTTGGCCAGCGTTGCTAGATAGGTGTTAGCTGTCCTGTACCCCGTCCCTCGCTCGGTCGATATCCGGCCAAGGAAAGGCGCGGTATAGCCGCGTAGGGCATAGGGGATGGTTTCCAGCCAGTTCGCCTCGGCGTCCATCTTGTGATGATCGTCGCTCAGCTTTTCCACCCAATTGGCGGAAATGGAGATCTGGTTGAAGGACCGCTGGGTGGTGATGAGACCGCAAGAGGTGTAATAGGTCTGGACATGGCCGAAGTCATACCATTGGCCGTCCTGCGCCGCAGTCAACGGCCTTTCGCGGTCATAGGCGACCAGCGCCGAAAGGAACCGGTTATTTTCCAGGGCGATGCTGCGCAAGAGCAGGGGGATGTCGGAAAAGGAGAACAGGCCGGAGACAACCATTCGCCCTTCGCCCGCCTCCATCGGGTCGCCGCCGATCGGCGCCGCCGCCCAAGACTGGTGATCATAGGCCGCATGCATCGAATAGGCGTCGGCCGGCAGCGCGCTGTCCTCGATCAGGGTATCGCCATAGAGGACGACGAGGCGCCCATCATAGGCTCCGATAATGTTGGCGCACAGGGACAGCGCCGCGCCGATGCTGAGCCCCGGATTGGTTCGGATGATCTGGACGCCGAGGTCCGCCAGCGCCGCCTCGTCCGCCTCGGGCACGGCGTAGCCGTCTGGAAGCGAGATATAGATGTGGTCCCCATAGCGACGCAGCAATTCGACCTGCCGCATGTAGAGGCGCCGGTTGCCGAGCGGCAGGAAGCTGGGCGGGATATTGCCGAACTCCGCCGCCAGCCCCTCGTTGACGAACTGCCCGGACGCGATGAGCGCAACCGTCATTGGGGCGCGTCCACGCCGACCAGCTCGTAGATCTGCTCCAGCGTCAGACGCTTGAACTCGTCGGGCCTGATTGCCTTGTCATCGACATAGAAGCCCTCATGTTCGCACCAGGGCTTACCGACATGAATTTCATCATAGGGAATGTTGTTGCGGTCGAGCCATTCGATGATTCCCGGGAGGGTCACCGCGTTGATCTTTCCCAGATTGCCCGCATAGGTGCGCATGTTGCGAGCCGTGTAGATGGCGATGGTGAAGCCTTGGGCTCGATAGTGGCGCAACCTATCAACCAGTTCATGATCATAGTCGCTTTCGCCATAGCCCTGCCCTTCGCGCGGCTGAGTGATGGTGCGGTCTAGGTCGATAACAATTTTCACTGCGGCTCCGTGTAGCGAATGTGGGGGCGCGCGTTCGCCCCGGCCCATGTTGAGGTAAGCAGTGCGTCAGATCGGGAGGAAGAACAACCCGCTCCGGATCAGAGGCTGAGATCAAGGTGAGCCTGATGCTCCAATATCTCGATCCCCTGGTGACTGCGAGAGAGCTCCTCGAACGATATGCTACGGAACGCCGCAATCTCGGCGTCGACAAACTCATGCAGGTCCAGTGTTATCACCGGCGTGTCATGGAAGGTGTCCGGCTTGAAGCTGTAGGATGTGGGATAGGTGACGCCGAGATAGGCCCCGATTTCCGGATAGACCGGAAAGACCGATGCATTGCCGAGATGGTTGACCATCTGGTCCGGTCCGCCGGCCCAGTGCGACAGCCGCACGCCGTGGTGATCAGCCAGATGCATGGCGATCTTCTGACCATAGGCCCAGATCAGGTGCGAGGTCGGATGATTGACCGACATGAAGAGCGGCCGGTCACGCACCATCGCCTCGATCAGCGGCACCGCCGTTACATCGTGCCGCTCCTCCCGGCTGCCCAGCTCGGCAATCGAGCGGGCATGCGCCTGGAAAAAGCCAAGCCTGTCGTAGATCGACGCAGTATACATCTGCCGGATGGTCTCGACCGCGTAGCCGCGCAGGAAGCCCGTCAACGCGACGCGAGAATGATAGTCGCCCAGCGGACCGGGCAGACGCTGCGACATGCCGCCGATATAGACGATGTCCGGATGAAGCCCGGTATAATAAAGGTTGGAAATCAGGGTCACCGCCTTGCCGGCGAAGGTTTCGCGGATGCAGTCAACCGCCAGCGGACCCCATTCGTCCGACAGGCCGACCGAAACGATGATGTCATATTGCGCCCGCGCCCGGGCAACGAACTCGGTGATTTCCCGCTCGCGGTCAGGTCCCATTAAGTGAACCGACAGATTGTCGAAAAGCACGCCCTTGCAGAGCAGGCTGAGCGTATGCTTGAGCGGCTGCGCCTGACAGTTGCTGATGACGACAGCGCGCGGCGGCAATCCCTCACTCACCACAATTTCCTTTCCTTCGCGCAGGGGGGGACCGCGACGGCCTGTCCCTCGCGTCTTTTTGATCCATCTTTTCGCCCGTCGCCAGGACATCAGCGATGCTCGCCCATATTGTTAAACGGCTGATCGGCTGTCTTGAAGAAGCGGTGCGCCCGTTTTGCGACATTTTCTTCGTCATCCGGCACGGCTGACCGCCCAAGGACAATCAGACGCGCTGCGGCGAATATGGGCCTGCACCTCTGCGGCGGCAGGATGGCGATAGCCATCGAACGGATAGCCCTGCCGGGTATAATGAAGATTATAGCCTGGATCCTGAAAGAGCGCCTGGCCCCACCGCCGGTGCAAAGCTTCCAGTTCACCGCAATCCCAGGCGACCATGTCCCTCGTCAGATCGGCGCCGCGCGAAATCGATTCATGGTGGATGAGCGTGATGCGTGGATCGTAAAGCACGATGTCACCGGCCTCCCGCGCGCGCAGACACATGTCGATATCATTATAGGCAATGATGAAATTTGCCTCGTCAAAGCCGCCCAAGCGATCGAAGAGAGTGCGCGGCATGGCCATGAAGGCGCCCGTTACGGCCGAGCAGGCACGCACGCGCTTCCAACGCGCCAGGGGACCACATGCGTCATTGCTCTGCCAGCGCGCCTCATGTTCCGGACCCCCTTCATTGACGCCCATGACGACCCCGGCATGCTGGATTCCGCCTTGGGGGTAGAAGAGCAGCGCGCCGACCACGCCTGCCGGCTGCGATCCGACAAGGTCGGTCCGCACGAACGAATCCCACTGATCGGAGAGCATTTCCGTGTCGTCGTTGAGAAAGAGCAGCAATTCCGCGCTGCTTTCCCGCACTGCGACATTATTGGCGCGTGACCAGTTGAACGGCTCGTCGAAATTGAGAACGGTGGTGGATGGATCCTGCTTAAGCTTTGCGAGCAGCGCGTGGGTCTCCGCCTTGGCGCTGCGGTTGCTGACGATGACGATATCCAGCAGGTCCGGCCGGGCCGCCTTGTCGATCAAGCTGCGGACGCACACCGACAGCAAGGCGGCATTGTCGCGCGTGGGAATGATGACCGCGATCCGCGCCTCCCCGCCTTTGGCGTCTGCATCGCTGAATGGGGTGGCGGTCGGCCCGGGCGGGGATGCGTCCGCAAGCCGTGACGCCAGGATTTGCGGAATATGCGCGACCGGTCGGGACGACATGCGTGCAAGCAGTTGTACGGGATCTACCTTGCCATCGACGTCCGATCGCCGGACCAGCAGCGCTGCCGGCCGCACCTCTTCATCCGCGAACCAATAGCGGTCATAGACCGGCTGGAGCACCGGGTCATGATAAATCGGGCCATATTTCCAGTCGAGCGTAACATGATCATGGTCGCAATAAGCAGCGACACAGGCGGTATCGCTCGCCGTCCAGGCGAACCAGTCGAGTGCGTCGGGCGCAAGGATCGCTCCCGCCTCGACCAGCAGCAGCCAGTCCGTCGGTTCTTCCCGGTCCTCATCCGTGAAACGGATCCGGGGGTCCACATGGCAGAGGCTGCCGACCGGATGCTCCCTGAGCGTTTGCGGCGCGTCGATCCGGGCCCGCCATTCGCCGTGCGTCTGCCTGAGGAGGCTTTGGACAGTCGCTCGCAATTGCACAGGTGTCGCCGCAGCGGCATCGATGAGGACAGTGAAGTCGATGCCGGCCGCCGCCTCCGGCGCAGGCACCCAATGCAGTCGGCGAAAATGCGCATAATCCTGCAGAGGAAAGAGGGAAGCCTGGGTGAAATCTCTCTGCCAGTCCCGCGTCTCACGCAGCGAAATCGCAAGCCCCGCCAGCGCGTCGGCCATCGCCAGTCGACCATGAGTCGGTTCGGGCTGCTCACTGCGCCCGCCATAGAGCAGAAGTTCGTTGCGCGCCGTTAGCGCAGTGGGATCCAGGCGCAGCGCTTGGGTGAAGGCATCCATCGCCGAAGAGCGGGCGCCCTGCGCCTTCCAGGCGATGCCCAGCCCCACCCAGGCGCCGACCAGGTCAGGTTTCAAAGCGATGGCCTTATGATAGGCGCCGCAAGCCTCCGCCGACCGGTTCGCCCGCCTCAGCGCATGTCCATATTGGACCCAGACGCGTGCAATGAACGGCAGATTATCGACAACACGATGCCAGGCATCGGCCGCGATCTGCCAATCGGCGCGGCTCAGCGTGCGCTTGGCGCGTCGCGAGGCACGCAGCGCGCGACCGATCGAGAAAATACCGATCATGCGCAAACCGACCGAAGCGCCGCCATCAGATCAGACATAGCCCGCGACCTCATTATAATGGTCGTACGCCAGATCGATATCGTCGAACACGGTGAGCTTGCCCGCGGAGATGACGCCGATCTTTGAGCAGTGCGCGCGGATATAATGAGCGTCATGCGAAACGATGATGATCGACCGGTCCGCCCGCTTCTCGAACAGTTCAATGTGGCATTTTTCATGAAACCGCTGGTCGCCGACCGCGATGACCTCATCGATCAGAAAGCAGTCGAACTCCACCACCATCGAGATCGCGAAAGCCAGTCGAGCGCGCATGCCCGAGGAATAGCTCTTGATCGGCTCGTTCAGATAGCGGCCCAGTTCGGAGAAAGCCTGAACATAATCGATCTTGTCGCGATAATCGACATTGTAGATGCGGCAGATGAACCGCAGATTGTCCAGCCCGGTAAGGGTGCTTTGAAAAGCACCGCCAAAGGCCAGGGGCCAAGACACCGTCATATCGCGCCGGATGAACCCCGAGCTTGGCTGCTCCACCCCCCCCAGCAGTCGGATCATAGTGGACTTCCCCGCGCCATTGCGGCCCAGAATGCCAACCTTCTCGCCTCTCTCGACGCGAAGATTCGCCTTTTCGAGGACGGTCGTCTTCCCCTGCGCAGTCGGATAGACCTTGGAAACGTCAATCAATTCTATCACTGGGGGATAACCTTCCTCGCCACCACCCGCACCTGCATCAACCCAAATGCCGTCAGAAATAAATTGATCACGAACATATAGGTAAGGTCATGGATCGCATGCACCTTCGACCCAAAAAAGCCCTCGCGCATATATTCCGAGGCGTGCACCATTGGAAAGGTCAACACGACGTCCTGTAGCGCCTTGGGCATGGCGCTGACGAGCGCGGCGGCCCCGGAAAAGGGGAAAATGAGATAGGCCGTGGGGTGCCAGAGCTTTTCGATGAGTTCGCTCTGCTCGCTCAATGTTCCGATAAGAATGCCGAAAGCCGCTCCAAACCAGGCCAGCATCAGCCAGCCTATGATCACCTTGAACACATCCTCCGGGAGGTCCATCCAGCCGAGAAAACTAAACAGCAGGGTCAGGATCACGAAAGAGCTGGTCGCCCCCATCACCTCCAATGCGATGCGGGCGAGATAGATATCGATAACCCGCACATTGCGGTGATACATAAGCGAGGCGTTGGGCTCAATCGCCATGACGCAGCGGTTTGGGACGTTACGCCATACCAGAACGCCGGAATAACCTGTGACCGCAAAGGCTACGATCGGGAGGTTGCTGCCATGGCCCATGCCGGTAGCCGTCCAGATCGCCGTCACCCCCAGCGTGAAGAGCATCGGCTCGACGAACAGCCAGAGGAAACCAATATTATGCCGCCCGAAGCGGGTGAGCGCTTCGCGCATGAGCAGCGCGAAAACCACCCGCTTTTGGATCCCGACAGACCGGGCCAAGTCGCCCGCGCCTCGGCGCGTGAAGGCCTCCATTACTGGCGATGCTCCCTTACGCCGGCAATAAGCATGGAAAAGACGGCATAGAAGACCAGCCCTAATGCCAACGTCGCGAAGATACCCTTAATCCGCTTGGGTTCGACCGCCTTGTCGGGCTTGTTGGGCTGAACGATCCGTTCCAAGTAAATTTGCTGCCGGCGCGCTTCATTCTTCGCATCCTGCAAGGACGCCATGGCAGCGGCCATTTGTTTGCCTGCGAACTCATTCTCGATTGAAACACGCTCATAACCGACCGCAGTTCCGGCAAGCGAACTGGAATTGCCGGCGATCTTGCCGGTCTCTTCCTGGATCTGCCGCCGTATGCTGCGCACCCGCTCGCGTGCGACCGCTACCTGCGGATTGTCGGGCGTGAACTGCTGCAACTGCTCGAGCTGCGTTTCATTGGCGATCAGTTCGTCCTGCAGCTTAGAAATCAACTGGATCTGAACGGTTGCCTGACGTTCCGGATCGACCACGCCGCGATTGTTGCGATAGCGGGACAAGGCTGCTGCTGCCTGGGCGGCCTGTGTCTTGGCCTCATCGACTTCGCGCTCGGCATAACGCACGAGATCATTACGGCTGCGTTCATTGAGCTTATTGACCAGTTGCTCGCCAAGATCGAGCAGACGAGCGTTAAGACGATAGGCATCCTCGGGCGTGTAAGCCTTGACCCGCAACACCGTGACCGCTTTGGCCGTGTCGTAGGAGGCCGATATATGCTTCTTGTAATAACGGAACAGCTCCTCTTTTGAGCCATCCCCCAGCACGCCTTGGAACCTATCAAAAGGATCGATAAAATCACGGGTATAGGCTTTCGTCAGGAAGCCATCGCGGTTCAACCCACCCACTGCATCGCGCGAGTTCATAAACTCTTCCACGACGTAAATCTCGTCGCCGGCAGAGGGATGACCCGCACTTGAAAACAAGGCGGAAAGACCCGTCGAAACTTCTTTCTTGGGTGTCCTGACAACAAAAGAAGATTCGGTAACATACACATCAGTGGCAAGAAAACCGAAATAGATAATCGACAGGATCGTCGGAACTATCACAAGAGCAATAAAAGACGGCTTCAACTTCCGCACTTTTCGAACCACCTCGTGATTGGCCCAGGATTCGTTGAATTGATTCTGGATGTGTAACATATGCCTGCTTTTCGCTTGCTGACTCCATAGCGCGTCCATGCATGACATTTGCGCGCAGACAGAGGTTTTCCCATTCGCCATGATCCAAAACCCACGAAAAGTCCATGACCCTCAACCATGACGATGCGAAATCGGGAGGTAGTGTGCGGCAGGTTCTGCAAAATCCATTGAGGATCTGAACGGCCATGTAGAGGCTGATGATGTTCAACGTCACCAACTCCAATGGAGTCCCACCATGACCAGGAGCGAGAATAAGCCATCGATAGCCGCCGAGGAGCGCGGGAAAGCCGCGTGCAGGGCGAAGGGAAGCAGGGAGGCGGTAGACTTGCAAGACGGCGGAGTGATCTGTGGACATGGATCATCAGGCCGATGCGGCTTGGGTACTCTGCGTTCAGCGCAAACTTTACCAGTGGAGCAAGGAGAATCCCGACGATCAATGGCGGGACATGTGGGGTAGATGAGCGACCTCGCGCACTTCGCCATGCTTGGCTGCGGGTGACCGAGCAACATCTGCTCGGTTGGACCCCGGTGTGTCGCTATCGCCTTGGCTGGATGCGGAAGCCTGACTTCACCGTGTCTTCTGGAGAGCCGGATACGTGACGAATGACGCACCTCCGGTTCGGCGAGAGGCGATACGAAACCTACGGCCGCAAGGAGGTAAGGCGCGTGTCGCCAACTCCACCGACCTACATTAAGGTGCGGCAAGCTGGGCGAATCGTCTCGGTGGCGGTCACCATCGCGGTCGGCGTCAACAGCGATGGTCGCCGCGAGGTATTGGGCATGGCGATTGGCGCGTCGGAGGCTGAAACCTTTTGGACCGACTTCCTGCGCAATCTGGCGCGGCGAGGCCTGCGCGGCGTGAAGCTTGTCATCTCTGACGCGCATGAAGGCATCAAGGCAGCCGTCTCTCGCGTGTTGAACGCGACCTGGCAGCGCTGCCGCGTGCATTTTGCCCGCAACGCCACTGCTCATGCCGGGCGGAGCCGGAACCGGGTGGTCTCCGCGCTGACCGCCACCGCTTACGCCCAGGACACCACCGAGGCCGCCAAGCTCCAGTGGCGCAAGGTGGCCGATCAACTCCGGCCTGCTGTGCCCAAGCTGGCCAAACTGATGGACGACGCCGAGCAGGACGTGCTGGCCTACATGTCCTTTCCACCCCAGCGCCGCACGAAGTTGCACTCGACCAATCCGCTCGCGCGCCTTAACGGCGAAATCAAGCGGCGAACCGAGGTGATCGGCATCTTCCCCAACGAGGATGCCATCACCCGCCTCGTGGGAGCTATCCTGCTGGAACAGAACGACGAATGGGCGGTCCAGCGAGCCCGCTACATGAAACTGGAAAGCGTCGCCCAAATCGGCGATGATCCGTTAGTCACGCTGCCTCCCCTGGCTGCGTGATCAACCCGGTTCTAGCCCGAGATCGCTATGACTATGCCTGCGAACCTACACCATGCGGTGGGACGATCGCCTTCAGCAGCGATGTTGTAGAGGAACCGTCCCTGTGCCTCCCGGTTTCGTGGATCGGCAAGCTAACAGAAGACAGGCCGACTGGACTGCAGGAGAGCTGTCGGTGACCTAGCTGGAACGCGCGTGCAAACCGTTCGTTGGGGTCAGCGCGCCTGAGACTGTTGGAGCGGGTAGCGGGGATCGAACCCGCATCACAAGCTTGGAAGGCTAGTGCTCTACCATTGAGCTATACCCGCCCGTCAGGAGGAAGCGCCCTGCCAGTTTTACACGGCAGTCGTCAATCCCCAAAGCATCAAGCCTCCGCCCGAATCTTTCTGCAATGCCTTGCTATTCAAATCCCGTTTCTTCGTTATCCGACGTCAGAGCGTGTCGCTGGGCGAGACCCCTCCGGAGCAAGTGGCTCACACCAACTGAGACGCCCGAGGATCGAACTCCGCAAGTCCAGCATTCTAGCCAGGTCGGCCGCATTAGCCAGTCGCCATCCTGCTACATCTTTCTGGTCTTCAGTTACGGATGCGAGGGTCCATTTTTGCCACCTCGGCCAATCACCTTCCTTGTCGACGTTTGAGACAAAAGCCTCTAAGCCCGACGCATGGGGGAAGCGTCAGCCTTGGCTCAAGTGTCAGAGCCGTCAAGCAACCCTGTTTCACCCCCTTATTCGGGCCGCAGATGGTGTGTCCCAGCTGCACCGCTGGGATGGATCTGGACCATTCTGATTACCTGGTTGGGTTGCAGTCAGCTGCTGCTCTGGCGGTTCCTCGATATTGCGCCCGGCTGGGCGTACATTGGGGGGGGCATGGTCGTTGCCGGGCTTTGCTTCTTCGCCGTCCGGATGACCAAAGACTGTCGTGCTATTGGCCTTGGCACCTTGCTAACCTGCTTTCTGGTTGCGCTAAGTTTGCTGGTGCTCAGCGGCGAGGGCCGGTTCTTCTATGCCAATGTGGATTGGCAGGTGCGCTTTGCCGTTCTGCGCGACATGGGCATCAATCCCTGGCCGTTCGTCTACACGGCTCGGCCTGACCCTGACCTACTGCGCGCTCCGATCGGCATGTTCCTTGTGCCGGCGCTGGTTTTCAAGGCCGTTGGGCCGCGCGCGGCGGATGTCGCCCTGCTCCTTCAGAATGCGACCCTCGTGGCTCTCTTATTGGCCCTCGGAAGTCAGCTTTTCGGCAACCGTCGCTCACGCCTGGTTGGCCTCACGATTTTCATCCTCTTCTCCGGCATGGATGCAATCGGCGACCTGCTCATGCAGGGGATGCTCACCGGGCACATGGAAGATTGGGCCGAGATCCAATATTCCTCGACCATCACCCTGCTGTTCTGGGTGCCGCAGCACGCGATTGCCGGCTGGGTCGGCGCGGTCGGCTACATGCTGTGGCGGGAGGGTCGCCTCCCTCTTGCGCCATGGCTGGCGCTGCTGCCGTTGACCGCGCTCTGGTCCCCTCTCGGGCTGATGGGAGCCATGCCCTTCGTTGCCCTGGCAGGGGTGAAGACGCTGGCCGCGCGTGGGCTTCGCCTGCGCGATTTCCTGGTTCCCGCCGCTTCGTTTCTCCTCTGCCTACCCTCGCTCGTCTTTCTGGGTGCTGCATCGGATGATGTGGGCTTTCATTTCCAGCCAATCCCTTTTGTCCAATGGCTGCTGTTCCAGTCCTTTGAAACACTACCCTATCTGATACCCCTGGCGATCGCTGGCCGATCGACCCGGTTCGGGCGGGACAGCCTTTGGCTGGTCTTCGCCTGGCTGATGCTCATCCCTTTTATCCAGATTGGCTGGTCGACAGACTTCATGATGCGCGGTTCGATCACGGCGCTGGCCCTGCTCGCGGTGATGGTCAGCGATCATGTAACGCAAAGGGGGGAGAGGCGACGCTGGCTCATGGCGGTGCTTGCCATCGGCAGCCTCACCGGCCTTGCCGAGATCCGTCGTGCACTGGTCTATCCAGCAGCGCCGCAAGTGCGCTGCAGCTTCTTCAAGGCATGGGACCAGACCTTCGCGGCCTTCCCCAAAGGATCCTATCTGGCTCCTGTGGAAAAAGTACCGGCGCTCGTCCGACCCAAAAATCCGGCTCATGCGCCATCAAGCGAACCGGGCCGCTGCTGGGACGGGCCTTGGGATCTGCCTTATGATCCCCGCAATGCCCCGTCAGGCCGAGAGGACAGCGTAAAGTGACAGACCCATGGGGAAGGGAATACGGCCAAGCAAGTGCCGCTCTGCCGCGAATACCCGCTGAAGCGCGGCGTTGACAAGTGGCGAAGGATGCGCGTCGAGCGGCGTGTCACGGCGCAACAACTGATGGGCGAAGCGCTGCGCCACCGCGAGCGGGAAGAGCAAGCTGTTGAAATAGCCTGACACCTCGACCTTCAATCCTGCTGCGTGGACCACTTCCAGCAGGGCATCATGGCTATAGCGGCGCTTGTGGTGATGCAGCACGTCATGGTCCGACCACAGCCAAGGCGCAGCCGGAACGGTCAGCAGCAGCCGGCCATTGGATGCCAGCCGCGCCCCCAAGGCGCGCAACGATGCTTCATCCTCATCAACATGCTCCAGCACATCGAGCAGGGCGATCAGATCATAACGCCTCTCGCCAAAGCCGATCGCGTCGGGCAAAGCCCCCGCCTCCACCCGGCATAGATCGCGTGCCATAGCCACAGCACGAGCATCGGCATCATATTCCATAGCGTCAAGCGCGCCATATTGCGCGAGCAGGGCGAGGTTGCCTCCGGTGCCACAGCCCGCTTCCAGGATATGGGGGTTGGAAGGCAGCGGAATATGGGTGCGGACCAGGCTGTCGATGATGGCGCGGCGAGCGACGAACCACCAGTGATCCTGCTCCTGCGCGCTCATGCTCGCATAGGCTGAGCGGTCCATTTTTCTTCCTCCGGATGGGGCTGGATGACGGGCAGCGGGGCCGCCTCGCTTTCCTCAGCCACGACATAAAGTGGCCTGTTGCGCACTTCTTGCGCAACGCGGCCCAGATATTCGCCGATGATGCCAAGGCTCATCAGGTTGAGGCCACCCAGCATCAGGACGGCGACCATGATCGAGGCATAGCCTGGCGTATCCACCCCGGTCAGGAGCGTATGCAGTACCAGGAACGCCGCGTAGCCAAAGGCCATTAGCGCGATGCTTCCCCCCACATAGGACCAGATGCGCAGCGGCATAGTCGTCGAGGCGGTGATGCCGTCAACGGCGAGCGACCAGAGCTTGCTGACGCGCCACTTGCTGCTTCCGACCTCACGAGGCGCACGCTCATAATCGATGGTGGCGACGCGGAAACCCACCCAGGAGAAGAGGCCTTTGGTGAAGCGTGCCTGCTCGCCGAGTTGCTTGATCACATCGACCGCCTGGCGATCGAGCAGCCGGAAATCGCCGACATTCTCAGGGATGGGATGATCGGAAAGGCGGTTGATGAGGCGATAGAAGCCCTGCGCGCTCCAACGCTTGAACCAGTCGTCGCTCGACCGGTCGGCGCGCCGCGCATTTACCACCTTCGCCCCCGCCAGCCAGTGGCGCACCATGTCGACAATGGCTTCTGGCGGGTCCTGAAGATCAACGTCGATCGGGATGACAGCGTCACCCCTCGCCCGATCGATACCCGCGGCCAGCGCTGCCTCCTTGCCGAAATTGCGCGAAAGGGTGACGTGACGGACGTCGGGGTTCAAACGAGCAAGGATCGTCAATATGTCGCCAGTCCGGTCCGTGCTGCCGTCATTAACGAAGAGAAATTCAGCGCGCGCTTCTGGGCCGATCAGGTCGAGCGCCGTCGCAACCGCAGGACGGGCAGCGTCCAGGAATAGCGAGATACTCTCCTGTTCGTTGAAGACCGGAACGATGATCGACAGCAAGATGCGCATGGGTCTTGGCCTGGTTCACACGAAATCAGACATCAAGCTATCGGCCAGAATGGTTAACGGAAGATGAGGCGGATAAAGCTAAAGCCAAAATTTACCATGGGCTGGCATGAGGAAGCATGCCCAGCTTCCGTGCAATACTCACCAAGCCCTCTGTCATCCTGACCCTTGTTGGGATTGCGGCATTGCTGCCCAGCCTGCTTCTGGGCCCTGGGGCCACGCATTCGCATCTCTACAACCATATGTGGACGAGCCATTTCGGAGAGCAGATGGCAGCGGGCCATCTTTATGAGCGCTGGATCCCCACCAGCTTCGAAGGATTGGGCGCTCCAACCTTCTACTTCTACCCTCCCCTCGCCTATTGGACATCTGGCGGACTGCATGCGCTGGGGCTCTCCGTGCCTCAGGCGATAAATGGCGCCGGCCTGCTGCTGTTGATCGCTTCGGGTCTCACCATGCACGCCTGGCTATCGGCGCGGGGCACTTACCCGCTGCTCGGCGCCATTCTCTATATGCTGGCACCCTATCATCTCTATAACTTTCATGTGCGAGGCGCCCTCGCGGAATTTGCCGCTCTCGTCTGGCTGCCGCTGATTGCCTTGGGCATCGAGCGACTGCCGCATCGGCGCGGACTTCTCCTGCTGGCCTTGTCCTATGGCGCGCTCATCATCACCCATTTGCCCCTCGCAGTCCTGACAGGCGTGTTCCTGATTGGACCACTCATGCTCCGGCGCATCTGGCAGGAGCCTTCAGTGCTTCTGCCTGGCGCTGCGGCAGGCGTGATAGCTCTGGGGCTGTCCGCTTTCTTTTTGCTCCCCGCCGCGACACTCCAGGACCATATCTCCACAGCCCTGCTTTGGGGACCGGGCTATCGGGCTACCGACTGGTCGATCTACAATACGAACTTCACGATGTTTACCGGTCCGGCACTGGCGCTCATCATTCTCGCCTGGCCGGCGCGGTCCGTCTGGACCCTGTTGACAGTGATCGGTGCGCTCGCCGCTGTGCGTCTTCTGCCCTTCGTCTGGGACATTCCGCTGCTCAACAAGGCGCAGTTTCCCTGGCGAATGATGGGTATTGTCGAATTTGCCGCCATCACGGCGCTCCTGTCCTGCCCGTTACACCGCATCCGCATCGCCCTCGCGGGAGGCGCGGCTCTCCTCATTTTTGCCTATGCGCTTATGGCGTCCCGGGCGCTGGATGCTCTCAATCATCCCGTGGACTATGCGCGCATCGACCAGGTCAAACCAGACGCACCGGAATATCTGCCTCAAGGCTTCGATATTTCGCTGGTGGAGAAGGAATATCGCTGGACGGATCTGCGAAGGTTTCGGGCTTTGCCGCGCGGGACCGAAATCCCGGTCAGGACAGCCGGGCGCGTGACAGTTCATCAGGCTGAATTTCCGATCTGGCGCGTGACGCGCGATGGCGCGCCCGTCCGGCATGCGGGTCCTCTTATCAACTTTGACGCCCGGCCAGGCGTCTACCATATCGAGCGGGTGACGATCTGGCAGGAGACGATCGGGCTCGCGATCAGCATAGTGGCTGGCATTCTGCTTTTCCTGAGCCAATGCTCCAAACGTTTAGCCATGTCGTTTGCCGAACTCGGGAATGGGCCAGCTCTCGAGAGGACGGGGCGGCGACGAGTTGCAGGAAACTGAACGTGTAGCCGCAGTGGCCTCGGCAGCATAATCCTCCGCGAAATTGAAGATGCTGCGATCCCCTTTCGAGTGCAGTGATCGTGCCCACGCGCCGCTCATGCAGCAATATGTCGAAAGCGTATTACCTCAGTCATCCCCATCATCCACCGTCAGAGCAGGTTCCTGGGGTCGGGACGCGCCGGGCACATCACACCTTCGATGGCTGGCAGGAGCGGTCTTGAAACCAACCGGATTTCCAAATGGAGCGCCCTGGCCAGTTCGGCAAGGCTCGAGGTTGGAGATCGATAGCGCCCTGTTCTATCTTCGACACATGGCTCTACGGCAGTCCGACACGTTTGCTCAGCGCGCGCTGCGTCAATCCGTTTCTCCGTCGCGCGTCACGCAGGCTGCCGCTGCTGGCCTCCAGCACAGGTGAAAGGGGTTTTCATCTGTAACTGCATATAAGCCCGCGCTGGTTCTATGGTTGACCGACTGGCATTCAGATGCGATCCTAAAATGGTGGGACAGGTCGCTATGAGAGAGTTCGGCAGAATCCAGGCAGGCGCTCCCAGCTTCCCTCCTATCCCATTGATTTTGAACGCAGAAACGAGCAAGAACCGCCGCCTTGACATCGCAGGGATCGTAGGTTCCAGCTTTCACGGTCTCATCGAAAACTCGATGGTTCAATCAGGCAGCGTTTTTGACGTTTCTATGGCGTGTTCCCGTCGTATTTCAGCAGGTTAATCGGTTCAGCTCCGCTACCAGTGAATCCACGGACGCAGCGAGCCTTTCATCCAACAGCGCAAGCAGTTGCGTCCAGCCCATCATGTCCCGCAACTCGCCGGGCCCGTCGGATATGCCTCGCAAGCCCATCAATGGAATCGCGAAGCGTTGGCAGGCGCGGGCTATTGCGAAGGTTTCCATATCGACCATGTCCGCGTCGAGCAGAGCATATTCTTCGCCCCCGACAATGTTCGCGCCGGTAGAAAGGCGGGCGGTGGGCATTTTCAGGGGCGTATGGAGCGGCAAATCTACGGGGTGATTCAGGAACGGCGTTACGCCCTTGGGAAAGCCCAGGCGGGAAGCGTCCATGTCGCGCCAGGAGACGCTGGAGACCTGATAGACCTCGCCTAACTGGCAGGTGCGCGATCCAGCTGATCCGAGCGATACCACCAGGTCCGGGAGACTCCCCTGCTGGTGAAGCTGCTGAAGCGCGAGGCTGACCGACATGGCGGCTTCGACCGGGCCCACGCCGGTCATCAGCGGCGTGAAGCGGGATCGTAGATGTGGGCCATATTCATCTTCGATCGCCATGATGAACAGGACGCTTTTTCCGCCGATTGTCTCGCAGCGCGGTGGGGTGGATGGGAATTGCATGAAGGAAATGGTCAATTACCGGAAAATTCGAGGAGGGCCATGGTAGCGATACCGTCGGCCTCCAACGCGGCCCGTCCTCCCAGGTCGGGGAGGTCGATGGCGAAGAGGGCCAGGAGGACGGTGGCGGCCTGTTCCCTTAACAGTTGGGCCGCGGCGAGGGCTGTGCCCCCGGTGGCGATGAGGTCGTCGACCAGAAGGACGCGAGCGCCCTGCCCTACTTGCCCTTCATGCATTTCAAGGCGGTCGGCGCCATATTCGAGGACGTAGTCGATCCCGACGGTCCTTCCCGGCAGCTTGCCCGCCTTGCGGATGGGGACGAAGCCGAGGCCGAGCACTTGGGCCAGGGCGGCGCCGAGGATGAAACCGCGCGCTTCGATGCCCGCGACGAGGTCGGCGTCAAGGGGACGGGCGATGTCGGCCAGACGCCCTATCAGGTCGGCGAACCCCGCCGGATCGGCAAGCAGAGTCGTGATGTCGCGGAACTGAATGCCCGGCTTGGGGAAGTCGGGAATGGTGCGGACGAGAGCGGCAAGATCATCGATGCTCATCGAAACCCCTTACAAGAAAAGGGGCGCGGTTCCGTCATGAAACCGCGCCCCTTCTATTTCCATCGGTTTACCCGAGCCCTTGATCAGGCCGCCTTCTTCTTGTCCGCCCAGATATTCTGGTAGGACATATAGGCCAGAGCCGTAGCGATCAGGAGGAACACGATCGTCGCCAGACCCGCGCGGCGGCGGTTTTCAAGCTTCGGTTCCGCCGTCCAGGTCAGGAAGGCCGAAACGTCCTTCGACATCTGATCAACCGTCGCCTTGGTCCCGTCGCTGTAGGTCACCTGGCCGTCCGTCGTCAGTGGCGGCGGCATGGCAAGGTTCAGGTTGGCGAAGTACGGGTTGTAGTGCAGCCCGTTGGGCGTCTTGGCGTCGGGGAAATGCTTCAGCAGTTCCGCAGGCTGGTTCTGATAACCCGTCAGCAGCGAATAGACATAGTCCGAACCGTCGTGACGCGCCTTGGTCATCAGCGAGAGATCCGGCGGGATCGCATTGTTGTTCGCCGCAGCTGCCGCGACATTGTTCGCGAAGGGCTTGGGGAAATAATCCGCCGGAACCGGCTCGCGGCTCGAAGCCTCGCCAGTCTTGGGATCAACGTCAGGGGTCTTGATCGCCCACTGCTTGGCGATCGCCTTGATCTCAGCCTCGTTGTAGCCAATGCCCTTGAGGTCGCGGAAAGCGACGAACTTCAGGCTGTGGCACGCCGAGCAGACTTCCTTGAAGACCTGGAAGCCGCGCTGCAGTTGCGCCTGGTCGAACTTGCCGAACGGGCCGTTGAACGAGAAGTCCGCTTCCTTGGGATGCTTGTGGAATTCATGCTCAACCGTCGCAGCGGGCGGTTCAGAGACATAGGCCACAGCGCCCACAAGGAAGGAGATCAGCAGCCAGCCAGCAAAGAAGAGGCCGACGAGAAATGCGCCGATGCGAACCATGTTGATCTTGTCCCCCTTTAGCCGGCGTTCGACGGCTGCGGATCCGCGCCCATACCGGGAAGCGCATCCTGTTCGCCCTTGATGTTATAGCGGTTGAGCACCGATTCCGTGATCGAGCCCGGCAACGGCAGCGGCCGTTCGAAGCGCGAGATCAGCGGCAGGATGATCAGGAAGTGGGCGAAATAATAGGCACCCGCAATCTGGGAGATCATCACATAGGGTTCCGCCGCAGGCGCACCGCCGCAATAGCCCAGGATCAGCACGTCAATGATCAGGATCCAGAAGAACTTCTTGAAGGTCGGGCGATAGTTGCCCGAACGCACCGGCGAGGTATCCAGCCAGGGCAGGAAGAAGAGCATCAGGATCGCGCTGAACATCGCCAGGACGCCCAGCAGCTTGGCGGGCACGAAGAAGAAGTCCACGGTGAACGCACGCAGGATCGCGTAGAAGGGCCAGAAATACCATTCAGGCACGATGTGCGCAGGCGTCGAGAGCGGGTTCGCTTCGATATAGTTGTCCGGGTGGCCGAGATAGTTCGGCGCGAAGAACAGCAGGATCGAGAAGAGGATCAGGAACACGCCCGCCCCGAAACCGTCCTTCGCCGTGTAGTAGGGATGGAACGGAACGGTATCCTGCGGACCCTTCACTTCCACGCCGGTCGGGTTCGACGAGCCGGGAATATGCAGCGCCCAGATGTGCAGAATGACAACGGCCGCAATCACGAAGGGCAGCAGGAAGTGCAGCGAGAAGAAGCGGTTGAGCGACGCGTTGCCAGGAGCAAAGCCGCCGAGCAGCCAGGTCTGGATCGGCTCACCGACCACCGGGATCGCGCCGAACAGGCCGGTGATCACCTTCGCGCCCCAATAGGACATCTGCCCCCAGGGAAGCACATAGCCCATGAAGGCGGTGGCCATCATGAGAAGGAAGATGACGAGGCCGAGCAGCCAGACCATTTCGCGGGGCGCCTTGTAGGAGCCGTAGAAAAGGCCACGGAAGATGTGGAGATAGACGACGATGAAGAAGAAGCTGGCGCCGTTGGCGTGCGCATAACGCATCAACCAGCCCGCATTCACGTCGCGCATCGTCTGTTCAACGGTGCCGAAGGCGACCAGCGTGTTGGCGCCATAGTGCATCGCCATGATCACGCCGGTGACGATCTGGATCACCAGCGCGAGGCCGGCGAGAACACCGAAGTTCCAGAAATAGTTGAGGTTGCGCGGGACCGGATAACCGGCGCCGATGGCGTTGTAGACGAGGCGCGGAAGCGGCAGCTTCTCGTCGATCCACTGCATCGCAGGATGCTTGGGAGTATAATGTTCAGCCCAGGGAAAGCTCATCGTTTCTTACCTCAGCCTACGAGAATGGCGGTGTCGGAAGTGAAGCTGAACTTCGGCACTTCCAGGTTCTTAGGCGCAGGGCCTTTGCGGATGCGGGCCGCGGTGTCGTAGGACGAACCGTGGCAGGGGCAGAAATAGCCGCCGAATTCGCCGCGATTCTCGCCTTCGCCCGCGCCCAGCGGCACGCAACCCAGATGGGTGCAGACGCCCATGGTGATGAGCCACTGCTTCTTGCCGTCCACGGTGCGCTGTTCCAGCGTCTGCGGATCGCGCAGCGAGGAGATATCGACCTTGTCGGCTTCGGCGATTTCCTTGTCCGTCAGGTGACGGACGAAAAGCGGCTGCGAACGGAAGGTCGTCTTGATCGCCTGACCCGGTTGGATCGCGGACAGATCGACCTCGGTCGAAGCGAGCGCCAGCACGTCCGCGCTGGGGTTCATCTGATCGACGAGCGGAATGACGACGGCGACAGCCCCGACCCCCGCGAAGCTTACTGCGGCGATGTTGATGAAGTCGCGACGACGCACTCCACCTTCGCCGGATAGACCTTGGCTGTCCGTATGTTCAACGCTCGCCATGCACCTCAACCCTTGCAAAGACGTCCCTGATACCCGCCCGCATTGCCGTTTCCGGCCCTGATTATCGAGAGAGCCACGGCGCCCACAGAATATGGGCCCCGCCTTTCCCCCTGGCGTGGTTCGCGGGCCTGATAGACCCACTGCAGCTTCTTTGCCAACAGCAATTTGGCCATGGCTATGACAATTTGCCCTGCTGCATTATGCGCAGGCCATGCGTATCGCTCTTTATCAACCCGAGATTGCGGGGAATGTCGGCGCCATATTGCGCCTCGCCGCCTGTTTTTCCGTGCCCGTGGACATCATCATGCCGATGGGATTCGCCTTTTCCGATGCCAAGCTGAAGCGCGCTGCGATGGATTATGGCGCGGCGGCAGAGGTGACTCGACACGCCAATTTCCAGGCATTTGACGACCTTCGCCGCGCGCAGGGCCGCCGTCTGGTGCTGATGAGCAGTCATGCCTCGCAACCGCTGCCGCAGGTGAAATTCCACAGCGACGACATATTGCTGATGGGGTCGGAAAGCGCGGGCGTGCCGGATGTGGTGCGCGACATGGCCGACCTGCGCGTGCGAATCCCGATGGCGCCGGGCTTCCGATCCTTGAACATTGCCGTTTCGACGGGCATCGCCGTCGCAGAGGCCCTTCGCCAGACTGGACAGTTTCCGCAATGACCGTTTCCCTCAATCCCAAGCAACAAGCCGCCCGTAACTGGTTCGAATCGCTGCGCGACCGCATCTGCGCCGAATTCGAAGCGATCGAGCGGGAAGCGGGAAGCGATGCGTCCTTCCTCTACACGCCCTGGGACCGCGAAGCGCCCGCGCTGACCCCCGGCGAAGGCGGCGGCGGCGTGCGCGGCGTCATGAAGGGCAAGATTTTCGAGAAGGTCGGCGTCAACGTCTCAACCGTCTCAGGGGAGTTCGCGCCCGAATTCGCCAAGACCATCCATGGCGCGGCGGACAACCCGGCCTTCTTCGCCACCGGCATCAGCCTGGTCGCGCATATGGCCAATCCGCATGTGCCCGCCGTCCATATGAACACCCGCTATCTGGTTACGTCCAAAAGCTGGTTCGGCGGCGGCGCGGACCTTAACCCGCCTCTCCCGCGCGAAGAGGATACGGCGCATTTCCATGCCGAGTTGAAGGCGGCCTGTGACGCACATGATGCGGACTACTACCCTCGCTTCAAGGCATGGGCCGACGACTATTTCTTCATTCCGCACCGGGGCGTGCATCGCGGCGTCGGCGGCATTTTCTACGACCATTTGGAATGTGCGGACGATAGCGGGTTCGACGCGAATTTCGCCTTCACCCGCGCGGTCGGCGACGCCTTCCTGAAAGCCTTCCCGCCGATCGTGCGGCGGCGGATGTACGAAGGCTGGAGCGAGGAAGATTACGCCAAGATGCTGGAATGGCGCGGCCGCTATGCGGAGTTCAACCTGGTGCATGACCGGGGAACGCTGTTCGGACTCAAGACCGGCGGCAATATCGACGCGATCCTGATGAGCCTGCCGCCGATGGCGAGCTGGAGCTGAACCCTCATGAGCCTGACGCCGGTCGCCAATGATCAGATCGCGACGATCGTCACGCATCTGGAGATGGTCGAGCGCCCCAAGCCCGCGCCCATCCCGCCCGCGCCGCTTCGGCTCGTGCCGTGGAAGCAGCCTGCGCCGGATGCCTATCGCGCGCTGTTCCGGCGGGTCGGCGAACCCTGGCTGTGGTTCTCCCGCCTGGTGATGAGCGACGAGGAGCTGGCGGCGATCATCCATGATCCTGCCGTGCAGATTTTCGCGGTCACCGACCCGCGCGGGGTGGAGGTGGGTTTGCTGGAACTGGACTTCCGTTTCCTGCCGGACTGTGAGCTGAGCTTCCTTGGTTTCATCCCGGAACTGACGGGCAAGGGATTCGGCAAGTGGCTGATGGCGCAGGCCAAGTCGCTGGCATGGCGCAAGGATGTGAGCCGTTTCTGGGTGCATAGCTGCACGTTGGACAGCCCCGGAGCGCTTGGCTTCTACAGGCAAGCGGGCTTCGTGCCGTTCAAGCGCGAAGTTGAGGTCTTTCCTGATCCGCGGCTGACGGGGCTGCTAAGCCGGGACGCCGCGCCGCATGTGCCGCTGCTGGATCAGCCCGCCTCTGCCTGACGATAAAGGCGGGCGAGCATCACCAGCATATAGACCTGTACCACGGTCGATACGATGGCGGCCGCGATCCCGCCGGTGAGGCGCGCGCCCTCCGCCCCGGCGATGAGCCGTCCGATCAGGCCGAAAATCACCTGCGCCGCCGATCCGACGATGGCGGATAGCAGCGTCAGCACCAGGATGAAGCCGAATAGCCGCCAGAAATGGCCGCGCGTCAGAGCCCAGCTGTGGCGGAGCGAGGCGGCAACCCCTTCGCTGCCGTCGATCACGACGGGATTGAGCAGCAGCAGGCGGACGCTGGCGAACAGCATCACGGCGCCCAGGCCAATACCAAGCAGCATGGCGAGCGCGGCGCTCGCGGCCTTGGCGACGAAGGAGATGGCGACCACGATGATCATCCCGACGATCGCAACCGCAAGCAGCGCGCCGACGACCGCGAGCGCCGTGCCGAGCAGGACGGGCAGGCGAGAAAGGCTCAAGCGCAGAGCTTCGCCCACGCTGATACCCGGCCGCAGCGCCAGCGCGAACAGGGCGAGCGATCCGAACCAGATGATGATGACGCCAATCAGCATCGATAGGCCGAAGCTGAAGGGGACATCGGGCAGCGCGCTCTTGTCCATGGTCCAGTTGGCGAGTTCGGGCGGCGTCATCTCCTGCAGGATGAGGCCGGGGAGCGCGACGAAGAGCAGGGCGACCGGGAACAGCAAGCTGCGTTCGCGCGCGACGAAGGCGACCGCTTCTTCCCATGCCTTGCCGATCGACATCACCGTCATATCTTCGTCCTGATTATCATGCGGAAAATTGCGGAGGAGACTTGATCGCTCCCCTCGCCCAAGTCAAGGAAGCGCCATGTCATCGCCCTCCCCTGCTCCCGCTGACGCCCGGCAGATCGAATGGCGGGTGGACTCAGCGCCTGTCGAATATCCTGCGGCGCTTGCCGACATGGAAGCGCGGGCGGCAGCGATCTTCGCGGGCGAAGCGCGCGAGCGGGTGTGGCTGCTCGAACATCCGCCGCTTTATACTGCCGGGACCAGCGCCGATCCGGCCGAGCTGATCGACCCGCGCTTTCCGGTGCATGAGGCGGGGCGCGGGGGACGATATACCTATCATGGGCCGGGGCAGCGGATCGGCTATCTCAACATCGACCTGAGCGCGCGGGGCAAGGACGTGCGCAACTTCGTCCATCATCTGGAAGGCTGGATGATCGATGCGCTGGCGGACCTGGGCGTCGAGGCGCGACGGGCGGATGGGCGGATCGGCATCTGGACCGACGATCTTGACGGACGCGAGGCGAAGATCGGCGCTCTCGGCATCCGGGTGCGACGCTGGGTGACGCTGCATGGCTTTTCGATCAATGTGGACCCCGATCTGTCGCATTTCGGGGGCATCGTGCCGTGCGGGCTGGCGGAATATCCGGTGACCAGCCTGGCGGCGCTGGGAAAGACAGCGTCGATGGCCACTCTGGACGCCACGCTTCACGCGCATTTTCCGGCTTTTCTCAGCCGATTGCGGCGCTGCGGCGCGGGGGTTGAGCAATGCGAGGCTGGCCGCTAGGGTCTGCGCTTTCGCCGGGTGGGGGGCTGCCGGGCATGAGGATGTTTGGGAGACCCGGATGCGTGACAACGCAAGGATGATCTTTACCGCCCTGTTGCTGGCGGGCTGCACGGCGCTGGCCGGATGCGGCAAAGGGGAAAAGACCGGCAACACGGTGCAGATGAAGGATCTGGAAGTCGTGGACGGCACGACGACCGACGCCATGACGGACCTGGACGGCGTGCAGAGCGAAGTGCCGAGTACCGCCATGCCCTCCACGGGCGGCAACAACAGCATGGCGGCCGCGACGCCTGCAGCGGAGCCCGCCGCCAACGCGACGCCGGGCGAGACGGAAGTGCTTTCGGATCAATAGAAGGAGCAAGGCGTTCAGGCGCAATACAGGCGCCGCGGACAAGGCATATCATAAGAGAAGGCCTGACCGATCGTCATTCACAAAGGGGAAGTCATGACATCCTGTTCCACCCTGCGCCGGATCCTTTCCGGGTTGATGCTGGCCGCAGCGCCGATGATCGCGCAGCCGGCCGCCGCCCAGTTCTTCTGGTCGCCGCCTGATTTCTCGACCCCGCCGCTGACCGATGCGGAAGCAGCGACGGCGCTGGGCCTGCCGGGCGCCACGGCGGAAGAAATCCGCGCGGGGCTGGTGTGGAACCTGCGCGCGGCGCTGAACGTCGCGGCGTTGCAGTGCCAGTTCGAACCGACGCTGCTGTCGATCAGCAACTATAATGCGATGATCGCGCATCATGATGCGGAACTGGACGCGGCGCAGGCGGCGCTGCTCGGTTATTTCCAGCGCACCGTGGGCAAGGGCAAGCCGGGTCAGGCCGCCGCCGACCAATATGGCACGCGCATCTATTCGGGCTATTCGACGGTGCAGGCACAGCGCGGTTTCTGCCAGGCGGCGGCGCTGGTCGGACGGCAGGCGATCTTCGCCAATCGCGGATCGCTGAATGAAGTAGCGCGGAGCGGGCTTGGCGCGATCAAAAAGTCCCTCGTGCTGGCGGGTGAGCAATTTTACGGCGATCCAGGGCGCAGCTATTCGCTGACGCTGCCTTCCTTCGACAAGAAATGCTGGAAGAAGGACAAGCTGCGGCCAGAATGTCAGGTGGCTTATAATCAGCGGATTGGGGCGCAGTAAGGGAGATTGCGCCCTTAGTTCAGTGGAAGTGAAGGGGCTTCGACAAGCTCAGCCCGAACGGGGGTGGGTGTGATCGCCTTCTATCGGTTACCTACCACCTTCGCTCGAGACGAACGGGGCCGGGGCTAGGCGCTCTCGATCTTATCTCAGCCCGAGATATTTGTGGGATTGAAGGCTTAAACGCCAGCGCGGGCGGGCCATCACCAGGTCGATCGACGCCTGCATGTTCGCGGGGGCGTTCCGGTCGTCGAGCGGCTGGATCAGCAGATGGTCGAAGGCCCAGCCTTCCATCGCTTCCACATCGGCGAGGCTGTGGCCCACGCCCGGCTGCGGCCAGACCAGCTTTAATTCATTGCCGCTGCGTTGGACGACTTCGCTGCCCGCCTTGGGGCTGATGCACACCCAATCGATCGCGGGATGCGCGGCGATGGTGCCGTTGCTTTCGATCGCGATCGTGAAACCGCGCGCGTGCAGGGCGTCGATCAGAGCGTCGTCGATCTGCAGCATCGGCTCGCCGCCGGTGAGGACGATATAGCGCCCCTCCTCCCCTTCACCCCAGAAGGCGAGCGCCGCATCCGCCAGCGCGGCCGCGTCCGCAAACTTGCCTCCGCCATCGCCATCGGTGCCAACAAAATCCGTGTCGCAAAATTGGCAGACGGCCTTGCGCCTGTCCTCTTCCCGGCCGGTCCAGAGATTGCATCCCGCAAAGCGCAGGAAAACGGCGCGGCGGCCGCTATGCACCCCTTCGCCCTGGAGCGTCAGGAACATCTCCTTGACGGCATAGGTCATCTGCCCTGCCCCTTACGGCCTTGCGGCATAGCGGGTGGGATCGGGCAGGCCAGCCTCCTCAAACCCCTTGGACCGCAGACGACAACTGTCGCATAGGCCGCAATGCAGGTCGTTCGGGGCGGGATCATAGCAGGACCAGCTGATCCCGGCGTCCAGGCCCAGGCGATGTGCTTCACGGACGATGTCGGCCTTGCTCATATGCTGCAGCGGCGCATTGATGCGGATCGGGTGACCTTCCACCCCTGCCTTCGTGGCGAGGGCCGCCATCTTCTGAAAGGCGTCGATGAATTCCGGGCGGCAATCGGGATAACCCGAATAATCGAGAGCATTTACGCCGATGAACACGTCATTGGCGCCCGACACTTCGGCAAGGCCAAGGGTCAGCGAAAGAAAGATGGTGTTGCGCGCGGGCACATAGGTGTTGGGAATACCCTCGCCAACCCCGCCCTTGGGCACGGTCATGTCGGCGGTCAGCGCAGAGCCGCCGAACGCGGTGAGATCGAGCGGCAGGACGATATGACGGATCGCGCCCAGCGCCGAAGCGACACGCGCCGCCGCGCCCAGTTCCACGCGATGGCGCTGGTTATAATCGATCGTCAGCGCGAAGACATGGTAGCCCGCCTCGCGCGCGAGCCCGCCCGCAACCATCGAGTCGAGGCCGCCCGACAGCAGGACGACGGCGAATTTCCCATTATTATTGGCAGCCATGGGTCCGCGCTACCGCCCCAGACGGCTCGGCGCAAGCGGTCCGGTCAGCGGCAGGCGCCGATCCGCCGTGCTTCGATGCTGAAGGAGAAAGGCGCGCCCTCGGCAACCCCCTGAGAACGGATCTGGGCGAGACGCGGGGTTTCAATCCGGATGTCGGTGCGTCCTCCGCCTGCGCCAGCGCAATCATAGCTGATGGCAAGCCGTTTGGCGCTTTCGTCCACCGTCAGCCTTTTGCAGCTGTGGCGGGTGTGGCGCAGCTGGATCAATTGGCGCAGGTCGGACAGGCAGATATTGCGGACGCCGCCCTTCTCTCCTTCCTCCGGCCGTTCGCGCAATTCCCATTCGCCGGGCTCAAGCCCCTTGAGCGGTGGTGCGGAAAGCGCCTGGGAGGCAGCCGGAGATGCAGCGATCAGCATCGCAACGGCCACGCGCAAGGCGTGCAGACCTGTCGTCATTCGATAGCCCCCGTCTTTCATCGCGGACTCCGGAGCGGCTTACCGCACGCATGGCGGCTTCCCTTTGCCTCCATACACCTCATCACGGCCATTTGATAACGCCCGCCCCCGCAGACGCATCAAGCTGTTCCGAAATCGCAATAAATTCCTGTCAGCCTTGCACGAAGCTGTCCAGCGAAACCGGGAAGAGTCGCGAGCAAAAGGCGCAATCCACGCCGATGACGCCCTGCTCATCCGCCATCTGCGCCCGTTCTTCAGCCGGGAAACGGCCGATGACGCTGCGAATATGGGCAAGGTCGCAGCGGCAACCCTTGGTCAGATCGACCGGATCGGTGACGCGCACCGCCTCTTCCTCATGGAACAGACGCCATACGATGTCGGTCAGCGGCAGCGCCTCATCTGTCAGTTCCTCGTCCTTCAGCGTGACGGCCAGCGCCTGCACATGTTCCCATTCCGGATGGTCATGGCGGGTGTGCAACCGCTCACGGCCGACCTCTCCCTCCGGCAGATGCTGAAGCAGCATGCCGGCGGCGAAGCAGCCCTGCCCGGCCTCATGCCGGACCGCGATCTGCACGACGCTGGGGATCTGTTCGGACTGGAAGAAATAATGTTCCGCCGCGTCCGCCAGCGAATCGCCATCGAGCGGCACGATGCCCTGATAGCGCTCGCCCGTGACCGCCTGGTCGAATGTGATGGCGAGATAGCCCTTGCCGAAGAGGCCGAACAGCGTCGGGTCGGGTCCAAGCTCCGCCAGCCGGTCCGCATCGAACTTGGCGTAACCGCGCACCTCGCCGCCCTTGTAATCGGCGACCAGCAGGCTGACGACGCCATTTTCGGTCTGCGCCTGGAGCGTGAGCTGTCCGCCCACATCCTTGAGCGTTGAGCCGAGCAGCGCGGCAAGGACGAGCGCGGACGCGAGCAGCCGTTCGATCGGCGGCGGATAGCTGTGCGCGGCCAGCACATCGTCGAGCACGGGCCCCAGGCGCAGGATGCGGCCACGCGCATGGCGCGAGGGGATGGTGAAACCCAGGGCCTGGTCGATATTGGCAGTCGGGTTCAAGTCAGGCTCCAAATTTAGGCGCGCAGCTTATTCTAAGAAAAACCGTCATGCTGGACCTGTTTCAGCATCCATTTCTCTCCACATGGAGCGGCCCATGGGGCACGATGGATGCTGAAACGAGTTCAGCATGACGACCGAAAATAGCGTCGCGTCTGAGTGTTTCGCCCTAGATAGGACGATTCACCCAAATCTCAACCGAGGCGGCCGGTCGCCCACAACAAGACCGACTTTTGCGCGTGGATGCGGTTTTCCGCCTCGTCCCAGATCACCGACTGCGGACCGTCTATCACTTCGGGCGCCACTTCCTCGCCGCGATGGGCGGGCAGGCAATGGAGAAACTTCGCGTCCGGCTTCGCCTTAGCCATCAGGTCGGGGGTGACCTGATAGGGCATCATCGCCTTCAGCTTTTCCTCGGCATGCGCCTGGCCCATGGAAATCCATGTGTCGGTGACGACGGCATCCGCGCCAGCGACGGCCTCGACCGGGTCGCGGGTGAGCGTGATGCCCGCGCCCAAGGCTTGCGCTTCCTTGATGAAGGCGTGATCGGGCTCATAGCCTTCGGGTACGGCGATGCGGACGTCGAACTTGAACAGGCCCGCCGCCTCGATGATCGAGTGCAGGACATTATTGCCGTCGCCAAGCCACGCCCACTGGCTGCCGGGCAGCGCAAGGCCATGCTCGACCACCGTCAGGAGATCGGCGGTGATCTGGCAGGGGTGGGACAGGTCGGTGAGGCCGTTGATGACCGGCACGGTCGCATGACGCGCCATCTCTTCGATCTTCGCATGATCGTCGGTGCGAATCATGATCATGTCGCACATGCGACTCAACACTCGGGCGGTGTCGGCGATGGTTTCACCCCGGCCGAGCTGACTGGTCGAGCCGTCGAGAATCAACGATGTGCCGCCAAGCTGACGGATCGCCATGTCGAAGCTGACGCGGGTGCGGGTGCTGTTCTTTTCAAAGATCATCGCCAGCGTGTGTCCGGCAAGCGGCGCGTCACCGTCGGACTGGCCCTTGGGCAAGCCCTTGCGCGCTGCTTTCCGGTCGATGGCATCGCTGATCATGGCGGCGATAGCATCGCCCCCGGCGTCCGAGAGATTCAGGAAATGTCTGGTCATGATCAAACCCTTCAACCCGTTCGGCCCTTCGATAAACTCAGGAGAGCCTGTCGAAGCCCTCTTCTGCCTTCAGAAGGAGATGCCCCCTTCGACTGCCTGCTTGCGGCAGGCGCTCAGGACAGGCTTCGACAAGCTCAGGGCGAACGGAAGTTGGTCTTATGCCGCTTCAGCCTCCGCAAAGCTCCGCGCGCCGGCGGACAGCTTTTCGATGCATTCAGCGACATGGCTTTCGTCGATAATGAGCGGCGGCAGGATGCGGACGACATTCTGCCCTGCCGACACCACCAGCAGCCCGTGATTGTCCCGCAGATGCGCCACGAAATTGCGAGCGTCCGCGCTGTCCTTCAACTTGACGCCGAGCATCAGGCCCAGGCCACGGACATCTTCGAACATGTCGTGGTTCGGGATCAGCTGCTCCAGCGCCGAACGCAGGCGCGCGCCGATGCTCTTCACATGGTCGAGGAAGCCGTCGCCCAGCACCTCATCCAGCACCGTGATGCCCACCGCCATGGCGAGCGGGTTGCCGCCATAGGTCGAACCATGAGTGCCGAACACCATGCCCTTGGCCGCTTCCTCGGTCGCGAGGCAGGCGCCGAGCGGGAAGCCCGCGCCGATGCCCTTGGCCACGGCCATGATGTCAGGGGTCAGGCCGTATTGCTCATAGGCGAAGAAGGTGCCGGTACGGGCATAGCCGCACTGCACTTCGTCGAGGATCAGCAGCATGCCCTTTTCGTCGCACAGCTTGCGCAAGCCAGCGAGGAACTCTTGGGTTGCGGGCGTGACGCCGCCTTCGCCCTGCACGGTTTCCACCAGGAAACCGGCGGTGTTGTCATCGACCGCAGCGGTGGCCGCTTCCAGGTCGTTGAACGGCACCACGGTGAAGCCGGGCAGCAGCGGTTCGAAGCCGTCGCGCATCTTGGGCTGGCTGGTGGCCGAAATGGTGCCCAGCGTCCGGCCGTGGAAGGCGTTGTCGAAGCTGATGATCTTGTGCCGATGCGCCTCACCATTGGCATAATGGTAGCGGCGCGCTGTCTTGATCGCGCACTCCACCGCCTCCGCGCCCGAATTGGTGAAGAAGACCGTGTCGGCGAAGGTCGAATCAACCAGTCGCTGCGCGAACTTCTCCCCCAGCGGCATGCCGTAGAGGTTCGACGTGTGCATCAGCGTCGCGGCCTGATCCGCGATCGCCTTCACCAGCTTGGGATGACCATGGCCCAGCAGATTGACCGCGATGCCGCTGGCGAAGTCCAGATAGCGTTCGCCACGCTCGCCGATCAGATAGCAGCCCTCGCCTCGCACCGGGCGGACATCACACCGGGGGTAAACGGGCATGAGCGGCGTAATCGACATGGTGGCCCTCCCTTCGCTGGGCTGATGAAAAAGTCTCAAAACGCAAAAAGGCGGCCCCCGCCGGGCCGCCCTTTGCGAGCGTCGCCTATACTAGCGCCGCCGGGGTGGTGCAAGTGTTGCTATGGGCGGCGGTTGGTCCTTACCCGATCTGGTTCCAGGCGTCGGCGATTTCGGCGATGATGTCGCGGGCCTGTTCGGCATGGTCGGCCGACCGTTCCTTGGCGCTAAGCAACAGGAGGCGGCGCGCTTCGCGATAGATCTGCGCCAGGCCCATGGCGATGTCGCCGCCCTTGTCGAAATCCAGGCTCGATTCGAGCGCGATCAGGATCGACATGGCGCGCGCCTGCTTGTCGGAAACCTTGAGGCGGTCGTTATTGCGTTCGGCGAGCGCCGTGGCTTCCAGAGCGATCAGCAGTTCGTCGAACAACACCTTGACCAGCGCATGGGGGGTCGCGCCTTCGATCCGGCTGCCCGAATGAACGGCCGCATATCCGCGCGCCGCGCGATTGCTTGCATAGCCCTGCTGAGAGTAGAACATATTATCTGACCCCTATTTTCAATTATTGCTCTTGGTCCACATGGCGACCTGCTGCTCAAGATAGCTTTGCGTGGCCTTGATCGCGGACAGCCTCGTTTCCATCGCGGTGTAAACCTTGGAAAGCTGCGCCTGGTAATCGGTCATCTGGTCGTCGAGCTTGTCCAGCTGCTCCTGCAGATCTCCGCCCAGCTTTTCATATTTCGCCTTGGCCGCGGCGAGCGGCCCGTCCTTCTGCTGGATCTTGTCGCGAACGCTGTCCATCAGGCCCGCGAGCCCCGGCGTCGTGTCCGACTTGACGGCCGGGTTCAGCATCTGGGTGATACCCTTGGCGTCGGCCACCAGCGCCTTGTCGAGCACGTCGGTGTCGAGCTTCAGCGTTCCGTCACGATTGGTGCTGACGCCGATCGATGACAGCGTAGTGTAGGTGCCGCTGGTCGCCAGCGCCGTTGAGGTCATCCGCGACAGCTGCTGCTTCATGTCCCGGATCGATGCTTCGCCGTTCAGCACGCCCGCGCTAGAGGAATCCGCGCCCTTCGCCGTTGCAGTGTTCAGCGCCTTCATCAGTGTGTTGTAGGCATCGACAAACTCGACCATCAGATCGCGCATCGATGTGGTCGGCTCGGTGGAGGCCAGCGTCACGCTGGTGCCCGGCGCCGCCTTGTTAAGGTCGATGCGCAGATTGGCGATGGCGGTATCGACGGTGTTGGTGGAATAATGTTGCTCGACGCCGTCGAGCAGGATGATCGCGTCCTTGGCCTGGACCTGGCGGGTCATGCCGCCAGCCGCGCCGTCCCAGGTGAAGGCGTCCAGCGCCGTGTTCGCCGACGTATTGGTGAAGGTGAAGCTGTTCGCCGCGCCGGTCTCGCCCTTCATGACCAGGCGCGTGCCCTGATTGTCAGTAATGACGCTGGCGGTAACGCCGGTTCCGGCGGCGTTGATCGCGGCGGCAAGGTCCGCATAGCTGGTGTTGGGCGCGGTCAGCGTGATCGGCACGGCCGCGCCGCTGCCGACCTGCAGGGAGAAACTGCCTGCGCCAAGCTGGGTCGAGGCGGTGGCCCCCACGACCGGCGTGGACGCGATGGTCTGAGCGGCGGCGAGCTGCCGCACCTCAAGCTGGGCGGGCAGCTTCGGCACGCCGCCGGGCAACAGGCTTACGGCCGCGATGCTGGAATCATTGGAGGCTGGCGACCCGGCAAAACCCGTCCCCGCGAGCAGGCTGTTCAACGCATCGGCAAAGGTGTCGAGCGAGCTGGATGCAGACCCCAGCGCCGAAATCCTGGCATTGTTGGTGGTCTGACGGTCGGTGATGACCTTCTGCTTGGGATCGCGCGCGGCGCTTACCAGGCTGGTGACCAGAGCACTGGTATCGATACCCGATCCAATGCCGAGGGCCGTCGCTATGCTGCCGCTTACCGAGGTCATCCGTCCGTCCTTTCGAAAGTGAGAACGGCTCTAGGGCGAAGACCTTTAGGAAAGATTTTCGTGGGGTGAGAAAGATCGCCCGCCTGGACGATCTATCTCAATTGCCGGACGAAAGCAGCTGATCCACCGTTCCACGGCGCAGATGTGCCTGTGCGGCGTGCGCATAGCTGGCCTGTTGCGCGATGCGCTTGCCCAGCGTCACGGCGCTTTCCACCGCTTCCTTCGAGGCTGGCGGGAGCGGCACCAATATGATCGGCGCTGGCAGCAGCGACTGGATTTCCGCCTCTGCGTCTTCGATTGTCGGAGCGCTGGCTGCGCGCAGGTCCGCCAGAATATCGGCAACCTTGGCATGCACCTTTGCATATTCCGCCGCGCTCGCCAGATCATCTTCGGAAAGACCAGCGCCGCCGTCGCCCTCATGGGGTTTGCCGGCATGGGGATCGACGCCCTGCTGCGCTGTCACCGGCTGGACCGCGGGCACAGCCGAAGGCGTTCGGGACGTGACCCGATCAACCTGCGTTAAGTCGCTCCGCGAAACATACTCGTTCATGACGCACCATCCTAATGCGTCCCCATGAATATATTACGGCCAGCAATGCCTAAGATTTAATTCACCCTGACGATTTTTTTCAAAGCTTCCGCCCGTCGGCGTCGAAGCGCAGGTCGCTCGGCACGTCGATGAAGGGCCGGTCCATCTCGCTTGCCATCCGGTTTTCCACGCGGAAGACGAAGGCGAGCACAGTGGCGACCGCCATATAGAGCCCTTCATTGACGATCTGTCCCGCGCGCGAGGTGAAATAGATGGCGCGCGCCAGATCCGGATATTGCAGCACGGTGACGCCGTTCTGGTCCGCCAGCTCGCGGATGGCGGCGGCGATCGCATCGCATCCTTTCGCTACCACGACCGGCGCTGCGTCCTGGCCGGGCTTGTAGCGCAGGGCGACGGCGAAATGGGTGGGGTTGGTGATGATGACGCTGGCCTCCGCCACCGCCTTTCGCGTCGATCCGCTCAGCACTTCGAACTGGCGGCGGCGGATATGGCCCTTCAGTTCCGGCGAGCCTTCGCTTTCCTTATTCTCGTCCTTGATGTCCTGCTTACTCATGGCGAGCCGCTTCGACCGCTGCATGATCTGGGCGGGCACATCGATGCCGGCGATCAGGAACAAGCCGCCCGCCATGACGAGGCAGGTCATGATGAACATGTTGCCAAGGTCCGACATGGCCGGAGCAAGACCGGATTGGCCGAGGCCGATGATGGCGGTCAGACGATCCCAGATCAGCCACACACCGATCGATCCGAGCAGCGCCACCTTCGCGATGGATTTCATCAGTTCGATAAGGCCCTGCACGCCGAAGATGCGCTTGAGCCCTGCGGCGGGATTGAGCTTCGACGCCTTGGGCGCAAAGGCGCCGGGACGGAAACCGAACGATCCGAGGATCGCCGGCCCGGCAATCGCCGCCAGCGTGGTCGCCAGCAATATGCCGCCAACCGGCAAGGCAATGCCGGTCAGCAGGCTCATGCCGCGCGCAGCCGGGGCGAAATCCATGATGTCCTCGCGCCGGAAGCGCAGCGCTTCGATCAGCATCTGGGACAGCGATTCGACGACCGATGGTCCGGTGACCGCGATCCAGCCGATCCCCGCCATGACGACGAGCGCCGTCGCCAGTTCCTTGGATTGCAGGATGTCGCCTTTCTTGGCGGCATCCTGCAATTTCTTCTGGGTTGGCTTCTCGGTCTTTTCGCCGCCGCCATTGCTGCCCGACATGGTTCAGTGCCCCTCTGCGATCGCTTGGGCCTGGTCGAGGCCAGCCTTGAGAGCAGCGGTCAGGCCATCCCCCATCACCGGAGCGGCAATGGCCAGCAGAATGAGGCCCGCCATCACCGCGACGGGCATGCCGACCGCAAACAGGTTGAGCGAAGGGGCGCTGCGGGCGAGCATGCCCATGATGATCTGGACCAGCACCAGCGCGAAGCCGACGGGCAGCGCCACGGTAACGCCCGCGCCGAGCAACGATCCGCCGAACTGGACAAGGTGCCAAACCGCATCGTTGCTTATCATCGCGCCGCCGGGAGGAAGCGCCTTGTAGCTTTGCACCACGAAGCTTGCGAGCATCAGATGGCCGTCCATGCCCAGCAGCAGGAAGGTGGCGAGGATGGAGAGGAAGGTGCCCACCGCCTGGGTCGGCTGCCCCGAGGAGGGATCGACCATCGCGGCGAAGTTGAGGCCCATGGCACTGCCAATCGTCTCGCCCGCGACGAAGGCGGCGGCATAGCCGATCTGCACCGCAAAGCCCATGGCAAGCCCGGCCAGCACCTCACCCGCGACCAGCATCACGCCCTGGAAACTGGCGACGCCATCCTGCGGCAACTGGATGGTGACGCTGTTGAGCGCGGCAAGGCCAAGGGCAAGCGACAGGATGAAGCGCAGCGGCAGCGGCACGGCCGGTGCACCGAAAACGGGCGCCGCGATGAAGGCCGCGCCGGGACGGATCATGGCGATGAGCCAGATCCACAGCTGCGTTTCCACATTCGCGAAGCCCGGCGCGATCATTGAAGCAGGTCCGGGATGCGTTCGAATATCTCGCGGGTGAAATCGGCGATCAGCACCAGGATCGACCCGCCGAACAGAACCAGCATCCCGCCCACGACGATGATCTTGGGGATGAAGCTCAACGTCTGTTCGTTGATCGAGGTCGCCGCCTGCACCATGCCGATCAGGACGCCCGCAATCAGCGCGGGGATGAGGATGGGGGCCGCGGCCAGCGCGGTGATCCAGAGCGCCTGCTGGGCAAGGCCCATGAAGAAGTCGGCGTTGTCCATAGACTAGACCGCTACCTCCGTTCGCCCTGTTCGAACGAGCCGCTTGTCTCTTTCCAATGTCGAAGGGCGCGCGCGTGCTTCGACAAGCTCAGCACGAACGGGGGTTGGTTGCCCAATTTTGCTCATGTCGCAAACGACCCCGCCAGCGACCCCATGGTCAGCGCCCATCCATCCACCAGCACGAACAGCAGCAGCTTGAACGGCATGGAGATGATCGTCGGCGAAAGCATCATCATGCCGAGCGCCATCAGCGTGGAGGCGACAACCAGGTCGATGATGAGGAAGGGCAGGAAGATCATGAAACCGATCTGGAAGGCGGTCTTCAGTTCGCTGGTCACGAAGGCGGGCAGCAGGATCGAGAAGGGAATGTCGGCAGGCGAGCGGAAGGCAGGCGCTTCAGCGAGATTGGCGAACAGCTTGAGATCGGTTTCGCGGGTCTGCTTGGTCATGAAGCCGTGCAGCACCTTGCCCGAGCGGCCGACCGCTTCCTCGATGCTGATCTGGCCCTTGCCATAGGGGTCGAACGCCTGCGCGTTGATCTGGTCGATGGCGGGCCGCATCACGAACAGCGAGAGGAACAGCGATAGCCCCACCAGCACCTGGTTCGGCGGGGTCTGCTGCAGCCCAAGCGCCTGGCGCAGCAGCGACAGGACGATGATGATGCGGGTGAAGCTGGTCATCATGAGCACGAGCGACGGCAGGACCGACAGCAGGCTCATGAGGACAAGGATTTGCAGCGACAGCGACAGCGAACGGCCGTCACCCGAAATCTGGCCCATGGCGCGTGTCAGCGCGCCGCCATTATCGACGGGCGCGGCAGGAACCGCCTGCGCGGCCGCCTGGGCTAGAGCGGGGGTGGTTACGAACAACCAAGAAAGTAGCACTGCAGCCAGCAGGGCGATCACCGAACGCCCCGACAGCCGTTCGCCCTGAGCCAGTCGAAGGGCGCGCGCATAGTTGGGTATCGCGCGTGCTTCGACAGGCTCAGCACGAACGGAGGGAGGGATCTCAGCGTCCGGCACGATAGGGATCGCCTTCCGCGATCTTCTCGATCCGGCCGCGCGTGACGGACAGCAGTATCTTCTTGCCCTCGAACTCTACGACGGCAAGCTTGCCGAAGGTGCCGAGCGGCAGCGCCTCCAGCATCTTGAGCGAGCGGCCATCCTGACCCGCCATCATGCCGGGCTGATATTTGCGCCATAGCCAGAGCGCGCCAAAGGCCATGCCGCCCACCAGCGGCAACAGGATCAGCAATTTGACGAAATACCAGAACATGGGGCGCAGTCCGCAATGATGGTTAATCGTCTTTCCGAATCAGAAAGATCGCCGCGCAGCAAGGGAAAAGCGCGTGCAGCGCGATCAGCCGCGCCGTTCGACCCCGGCAAGGCGGCTTTCGGCGGCGGCGATATCGACGATGCGGATGCCATAGCGGCCGTTCACCGTCACCACTTCACCCTTCGCGATCAGCGCGCCATTGACCATGATGTCGAGCAGGTCATCGGACTGGCGGTCCAGTTCCACGATGCTGCCTTCCGCCAGGTCCATGACCTCGGCCAAACGGAGCGAGGTGGAGCCGACCTCCACGGACATGCGGACGGGAATGTCCGCCAGCAGGCGGAACTGACGGTTATTGGCCATCCGGCTGCCGCCTTCCTCGCCGAAGCCGTCAATACGGGGCGCTTCGCTCATGTCGCTCATTGTTCAGGTCCTTGTGAAAGCTTTTCGATCTGGAATGCGGCGCGGCCGTCCTGATCGCCGATCGATCCATGGGCGACGATGCGGTCGCCCACGATCAGCGGCAGGCTGCGGCTGATGGTCACTGGAATGATGTCGCCCGCCTTCAACTGCATAAGGTCGGCGAGCGAGAGATTGGGCCGCGCCAGCACGGTGCGGGCGGGCAGGCGGATATCGCGCATGCGATTGGCGATGCGCGCCTGCCAGACGGGGTCGACGCGTTCTTCGTCCACCTGCGTCTTCGATCCCATCAGAGGTTCGACGGCGCGGAGCGAGGACAGCGGGAACAGCAGGTCGATCGGCCATTCCTGATCGCGCGCGATGCTGAGCATGAAGCGCTGCAGCACCATCTGCTCGCCCGGCTGAGCGGCGGAAGCAAAGCCGATGCCGCTTTCCCGGACAATCAGCCCCGGCTCCAGCGGCAGAATGTCGGCCCAGCTATCGACGAGACGCGCGATCAGCCCTTCGGAAATGCGGCTGATCAGCCGATCCTCGGTCGGCGTGAACTCGCCGCGCGCAGGCAGCGGCCGGTGGCCGAGGCCGCCATAGAAACAATCGACAAGGGTCGAGATCATGGCTGCATCGATGCGCAGCAGCATCTGCCCCTTCAGCGGCGCCATGCGATAGACGCCGATGCTAGTGAAGGCTGGGACATCTGCCGACCATGTCGCGAAGTCCAGCACCTGCGTATCCGCCACGCCGATATGCGGACGGGCGCCTGAGATCGGCTCGATCAGGGCGCGCAAACGCCGGCCAAGCTTCTCGCTCAGCCGGTCCAGCCCCGACAGCATTTGTGGTGTCTGCGATTCCCCCCGCCCGAAGGCGTAGGTCTGAACGTCGTTCATGATAGTCCCCTGCCCTCATGAGCCAGGGGACTTCCCGGCTTATCAGGCGCCCCTATTGAATAACGAAATTGGTAAAATAAACGTTATCTACGCCGCCATATCCGGTCTTCTGTTTCAAAACATCGTTGATTGCGCCCTTGATCCGGCCCTGAAGCTGGCGTTTGCCCTCCGGCGTCGCGAGCATCGTTTCGGGTTGCTGGGCGAGCAGCATCAGCACCTGGCTGCGAATCGCCATTTCATGCGTCTTGATCGCCTCGATCACCCGCAGGTCGTAATAGGTCGATACCGCGATCGAAATCTGGGCGAAGGCGTCCGTGTCCGACATGTTGGAGGTGAAGGGCGCCTGGAGCTGGAAATAGGTGGCCTGATAGGCCGCCGGATTGGCGGGCGTGGGCAGGTCGATGCCCTTGCCGGGGTGCGCGGGCGCATGCGCGCCGCCGCCCCCGCCGCCGCCTTCACCATGCCCCTCGCCGCCGGACATGCCATGGGCCTTGGCGACTTCCTCCGCGCTCTCGCCCGCAAGAACCAGGACCGGCTTGTTGGGATCTTCCTTCGGGCCTTCTTCCTTCGAACTGAAGAAACCGGCGGCATAAAGCCCCCCGGCCGTGCCAGCGCCACCGAGGACGAGCGCGACGACGATCAGGAGGATCATCTTCATGCCTCCCCCCTTCTTTTTCTTCGTCTTCGCCTCGTCACTCATTTGCCGGTCCCCCGAATATCCTGGAATTTATGCGTAGCGCGCGCGTACCGCGTCCTGGGCGCGCGGCTGTGCATCCGCATGGTTAAGAACGGCAGGATCGCCGGAGCCTTTAGACCCAAAAGCGTTATTTTCACGGCCCTGCCAGCGGCCCTGCTGGCCTTGGGGCTGACCCATATTCTGGCTGTTTTGCTGCCAGGCGGAGGCGGTCTGGGAACCCTGCTGCTGCGGCTGTTGCTGCTGCGAGGAGGACTGGTTGCCCATGTCCGCGCGATGGGCTTCGGCCACCGGCGCCGCCCGCTCCACCCGGACATCGGAAATGCGCACGGCAGCGAGGCCCGCGTCCAGCTTTAGCCGGTCGCTGTCCTGCCGCAATGCGACTTCGGCGGCTTCGCTGGCGACGGTCAGACTGACAGCCGCGCCGTCGCTTCCCTGACGCACATCGACCTGAACAGCGCCGAGATGATGCGTATCGATCTGGAAGCGCCCCTGCGCGCCATTGGCGGTGAGCCCGGCGATGTCGCGGGCAAGGCCGTCGATCCACTGGCCCGACACGCCCATATCCACCATCTGCGCGCCAAGGCTGGCGGACAGGTCCACGATCGGGACGGAGGGCGCAGCAGCCTGCACGGCCATGGGCTGGCTGACAACGCCAGGGGTCGGGGGCGCGGCGTCAAGCGGCTGCGCAGCAATCGGAAGAACAGAGGCAGCCTCCGCCTGACGCGCGGCAGGCTTGTCCTTCATGGACGCTGCGACCGAGACCTGCTCGCCCACCCTGAGAGGCTGGCCGGACTGGCGACCGGAGAGCTGCTCGCGCACCATTTGCAGCAGTGCCAGCGCCTCGGCTTTCACCGGCTTGCCGTTGAGCATGGGCATTGAAGGAGCCCTGTTCTCGGCGACAGGCGCGGCGCTTTCCGCTGCCGGCTCGTCCTTGCTGGTCACAGCGATGGGCGCGGCCAGCTCAACCGGCGGCGCATTGCGCGGGGCCGGTGCTGAAATGTCTTTCGCAAAGGGGGCAGCTACAGGCGCGTCAGCGGCCACCGGAAGAATGGAGGGCCGGACTCGCGGCGGCGCGACTGGCTGATCACCTTCGACCTGCGCGGTCTCGATGACGAGCGGTGTGGGAGCCGCTACAGGCGCAGGTGCGACAGCAATCAGGGGCGCGATCACCGTTACGGCCTCTGCTGTGGGGGTCGCGACCTCAGCTTCTTTGTGGGTCTCCGGCTTGGGCGCGGGTTCCTCTTCGGTTGCGGTCACGGCCGGCGAAGCGAGCGGGCGCGGTTCGGGCGTCACATCCTTCTTATGGGCCTGACGCGGCTTGGCGGATGGCTTGACCTCTACAGCTTCGACTGGCGCATCGGGCCGAGCTACAGCAGGCAGTGGCGCGGCCTCTACGGTAACGGCCTCCGGTTCGGCTTCAGGCTGGGGTTCAGCTTGCACTTCGGGCTGACCCTTGTCCCGCCCCAAGGCAAGGCCCGGCGCGGGCGCAGATTGCCCATCCGGCTGACGCTTGACCAGCCCCAATGCCAGGCCGGGCGGAAGCGCAGTAGGCGTCTCCTTGCCCGCCGCGACCGCAAGGGCCAGACCGTGCGGCACATGATCATGGGCGGCGGGCTGAACCAGTTGTTCGAGATCGGGCTGGACGTCGGGCACGGCGGCAACGGGCGCTTCCGCATCGACCTGCGGCACGACAGGCGCGGCGGCACCGGCCGGGCGCGCTTCCTCCATCGATCCGTTCAGCAGCGCTGCGAAATCACTTGTGTCCTGTCCTGGCGCCGCTGCGACGGCCGTTCCCGGCACCGCGGCCGAGGAAAAAAGCAGTGCCTTGAGGCTGGTTAGCATGTTCATGTCAGACACCCCCTGTCCGTTGCATGCGACGATAGCGCGGCAAAGCCGCCAGTTTATTCTCGCGCCATTCCTCCAGGTCCGCGCGGGCGCGATCCTTGAGCTTTTCGGCAATTTCGCGATCGCGATTAGCCACTTGGCTGAGACCTTCCTTCACTTCGACCTTGCGGCGTGCGTCATAGAGCGCGCCGTCCAACTGCCGCCCCGCCTGTTCAAGACGGCCCGCCAGCTCCTGCATTGCTGCAAAATTCGCGCCAGTTGCCATGCCAGGGTTGGAAAAAAGATCGCCGCGCACCTTGCGCAGCCGGTCGGCATTGCGTTCGATGCCGTCCGCCTCGTCACGGGCGCGCGCGGTTTCGGCCACGGCCATGGCGTGCTGGACATGGCGGACGCGCAGGATGCGCTGGCGAGTCTTGAGCGCGCCCTTCATGCGCCAAACTCAGCGATGAGCGCGCCAGCGCTGGTGTCGAGGTCAATGTGGCTTTTCTGATCCTGACGAATGAAGTCGAGGATTTCCTGGCGGCGCTGCACCGCTTCGTCGATCACCGGATCATTGCCGGGGCGGTAAGCCCCCATCAGGATAAGGTCGCGATTTTCCTCATAAGCGGCCCAAAGGCGGCGATAGGCGGCCGCCGCCATGCGATGCTCGTCCGGCACGACATCGGCCATGACGCGCGAGAGCGACTTGCCGATGTCGATGGCGGGAAAGATCGCCTGTTCGGAGAGATGGCGCGACAGGACGAAATGCCCGTCCACAATCGCGCGGGCGGCATCGACGATCGGATCGTCCGTGTCGTCGCCATCGGCCAGCACGGTGTAGAGCGCCGTGATCGAACCGCCGGTGCGGCTATCGACGCCAGCGCGCTCGACCAGACGAGGGATGAGCGCGAGCGCAGAGGGCGGATAGCCCTTCATCGCGGGAGGTTCGCCGAGCGCCAGACCGATTTCCCGCTGGGCGTGGGCGCAGCGGGTCAAGCTATCGATCAGCAGCAGCACCTTCTTGCCCCGCGCGCGGAAATATTCGGCGATGGCGGTGGCGCGGGCGGCGGCGCGCAGGCGCAGCACCGGCGGATGGTCTGCGGGCACGGCAACGACGATCGATTTGTGCATCGCGCCCTTGAGCTTGGTTTCCAGGAAGTCGCTGACCTCGCGGCCGCGTTCGCCGATCAGGCCCGCAACGACGATGTCGGCTTCGGCCCCCGCGATCATCTGGCCCATCAGGACGGACTTGCCGACGCCAGACCCCGCGATGATCGCGATGCGCTGTCCGCGCCCGGCGGTCAGCAGTGCATTGACGGCGCGCACGCCCAGATCGAACGGTTCGGTCACGCGCCCGCGATCGAGCACATTGCCCTTCACACCGTTGAGCGGCCAGCTGCCACCTGCGATGATCGGCCCCTTGCGATCAAGCGGCTGACCCATCGCATCGATAACGCGGCCGATGAGGCCATCACCCACCTGAACCATGGTCGCCTGACTGTCCGGCTCGACCCGCGCGCCATTTTCCAGCGGCGCGTCGGCATCCAGCGGCACCAGCAGCGTCTTGTCGCCACGGAAGCCGACGACTTCCGCGCGGCAGACGGTCCCGTCGGCCGCGATCACCCGCGCCCCTGCGCCGATCGGCTTGCGAAAGCCAGTGACCTCCAGCATGCCCGCGTCATGGCTGACCAGCCGCCCGACATGGCGGGGTGCACGGTTCTGCACCTGCAGATGGTCGAACAGCGTCTCCGCCTGCGCGAGCGAGGCCTTGATCACGCCTTACCCTCCATGTCGTCGAGCAGCGCGCGCAGACGGGACAGGCGCACATCGGGGCCGTCCTCGACCCAGCCGTCAGCGGTTTCAAGCCGCACGCAGCCCCGGTGCATGGCGGCGTCAGGGACCAGCTTCACGCCGATCACCTCGCCTTCCAGCAGAGCGATATCGTCGGGATGCAGGTGCAGCGCGCCCTTTGCGTCATTCTCTTCGATGAAGGCGGCAACCGTGTCGCAACGCTGGACAAGGCGGTCGATATCGATTTCGACCTCGCCGACAATCTGTTCGACCAGACGCACGACCGTGGCCGACAACATGGTGGACAGCATGCCGCTGGGCGCGGGGGTCAGCAGTTCCATTGCCTCAGCCAGCCGGTTGCGGGCTTCGGTTTCAGCAGCCTGCCCGTCGCCGATCACGCGGCAGCCTTCGTCAAAGCCCTGCGCGAATGCCTCCATCCGCGCCTGCTCCAATATGTCCTCGTCGGTCATCGCCGGGGCGGCATCGTGCATCGCCTGCCCGTGAAAGCCATGATCCTCCGCGAACCGATTGCGGAAGCCCCCGCTTCGTACCTGGCTGACGCCACCCAGCGGAATGCTGGCTGCGTCACGGCTGCTGCTTGCGTCCCAGACCTTAAACAAAGTCGTTCCCCTTGCCGCCCAGCATGATGGTGCCAGCGTCCGCCATGCGGCGCGCGGTCGCGATGATCAGCTTCTGCGCGTCCATCACCTCGGCGAGACGGATGGGGCCGCGTTCCTCGATCTCGTCGGCAATCGCCTGCGCGGCGCGGGCCGACATGGAACCGAAGATCTTGCCCTTCAGTATGTCGTTCGCGCCCTTCAGCGCCACGACCAGCACGCTGCTGTCGATGGTGCGCATCAGCGTGCCCATATTCTTGTCGTCCATGTCGATCAGGTTATCGAAGACGAACATCTCTTCTTCGATTGTCTGGGCGATCATCTTGTCGCGCTTGGCGATCGCCTTGATGATCCGCTGCTCATTTTCCTTGCGGACATTGTTCATGATGGCGGCCGCTTCGATCGTGCCGCCGCGCTGCGATGCCGCGCCCTGCTTCTTCGAAGTCGAACCGCGCAGCAGCAGCTGCTCCAGGTCGTCCAGCGCCTCGTTGGACACCGGGCCCAAGGTGGCGATGCGATAGACGATCTCTTCCTGATATTCGGCGGGCAGCAATTGCAGCACATCGGCGGCGACGGGAGCCTCCAGATGAGCCAGCACGATCGCCATGATCTGCGGATGCTCCGCCTCGATCAGCGAGGCGACTTCCTTGGCGTCCATCCACTTCAGCATTTCGAGCTGGGTCGAGCGCGTCGGCGGCGTGATGCGCGCCAGGATCGTCTCGGCGCGTTCCTCGCCCAAAGCCTTGGTCATCGCGCCACGGATATGGCGGGTCGCGCCATAGCCGATGGTGGTGCGCTTCTTCGCCTTGGTGACGAAATGGTCGAGCGCCTCGTTGACTTCCTCGACCGCGACATCGGCGACGTCATACATCGCATAGCCAAGCTGGCGGACCTCGTCGGGCTCCAGGCGGGAGAGGATCTGTGCAGCCTCATCCTCGTCGAACAGCATCAGCAGGACAGCGGCGGCTGCGCTGCCTTTGATGGGGGGAACGGTGACGGCCTCAGCCATTGTCCTTCTTCCCTTCCTTCAGGAGGTCGCGGACCACAAGGGCTGCGCGATCGGGGTCCTGCTTCACGAAGTTGCGAATGAGGTCGGCGCGCTGCGCATAGTCATAGGTGGACGAGATCATGTCGAGCGTGACGGCCTTGCTGCCATCAGGAGCGATCGCGGCCTGCTTTGTGATCTCCGTCGAGATTTCGCGGCCGATCTTCTGCCCCTGAACGGCGACATCGGCGACGGCGGCTTCCTGAGCAGCGGCGCGGCGCTTCAGCAGCGGGCGGCCGATGCCGAAGATCACCAGCAGCGCGACCACGAGCGCCGACAGGTTGCGCACCAGCGGAGAGATCCAGTCCGCTTCATACCAGGGGGCCTTCACTTCCTCAGCCTTGACGAAGCTGCGCGAGGACAGGGCAACGACGTCGCCGCGCGCCTGATCGAAGCCCACGGCGCCCTTCACCAGAGCCTCCAGTGCGGCAATTTCCTGTGCCGAGCGTGGCTTGCCATCCGCGCCATTGTCGAGCGCTACGGCGACGGACAGGCGCTTGACGGTGCCGATCGCGTCCTTGGTCACCGACACTTCACGGCCCAGCTCAAAGCTGCGGTTGAAGGTTTCCTCGGTCTTCATCGGCGCGCTGGGCGGGGTAGCGGGCTGGTTCGCCTGCGTACCCTGGCTGACGGCCTGGCCATTGGGGTTGGTCTGGGTGACGGTAGGGTTGACCGGCGCCTGATTGCTGAGCGCGCCGGGCACACCGCTCGCTTCGCCGCCCGCACCCTGGCCGCGCGGGTCGGACGCCCAGCTGCCGGTTTCGGTGCGCAGACGGGCTTCGTCCTGCGGATAGGTTTCGCGGGTCGCCTGACGCTCTGCAAAGTTCAGTTCGGCGCGGACTTCGGTCGAGAATTTGCCTTCGCCAAGGATCGGGGTCAGCAGCGCGATCACCGACTGGCGATAACGGTCCTCGATCTTCGACTGGACCGCGAGCTGCCGGTCGTCGGCGGCGTTGCCGTCATTATTGCTGAGCAGGCGGCCATTCTGGTCCACCAGCGAAATCTGGTCGGGGCTGAGTTCCGGCACCGATGAGGCAACGAGGTGGACGATCGCGCTCACCTGCGCGTCGGTCAGCGTGCGGCCCGAAGCGAGGCGCAGCATGACCGAAGCGGAAGGCTTGGCCCGTTCGCGCAGGAAGACGCTCGGCGGTTCGACGGCGAGGTGGACCTTGGCGCTTTCGACGCTGTCGATCGCCTCGATCGTGCGGGCAAGATCCATTTCGCGCGCGGAGCGCAGCTTTTCGCCCTCGACGGCGCGCGACGCGCCCATCGGCAGGCTGTCGATCATGCTGTTGCCATCGGGCGCGCTCTTGGGCAGGCCTTGGGCGGCGAGCATCATCTTCGCCTTGAAATAATCATCCTCGGCCACGGTCATCGCGCCCGAATTGTCGAAGTCGTAAGCCAGGCCATTTTGGTCCAGCACCTGGGCCACGGCCGACTTGTCGGCATCGGGCAGGCCACGGAACAGGTCGCGCTGTGGCGGTTCGCGGAGCGCCAGCCAGGCAGCGCCTGCGGTCGCGACGACGCCGAGCAGGCCGAGCAGCGGCAGGCTTTTCGCCACCGCAGGCTGCTTGATGAAGCCCGTGAAGCGCGCCTTGAGCGCATCGGGACTCATGGAGTTGCCAAGAGCCGGGCCGCTGGTGGCGGGGAGAGCGGCAGCGCCGCCGACATTGGTGGAAAGTGCGTTCTCGCTCATATTACACCGGCATGCTCATGATGTCCTTGTAAGCGGACAGGAGTTTGTTGCGGACCTGGAGGGTCGCTTCGAAGCTGACCGACGCCTGCTGCTTGGCCAGCATGACTGCGGCAATGTCGGTCGTTTCGCCGCGTTCGAAGGCGGAAGCCGCCTCGCCGGCCTGGCTTTGCAGGCCGTTCACCTGCTGAAGCGCGGAGTTGAGCGCCTGGGTGAAGTCGCCGGGCTTGGAGCCCTGCGTTCCGCCCACATCCACGCCGCCGCCGACCGTGCCGGTCTGGGCGACGTCGCGCAGGGCGGCGTTCTTCTGGAGGATGGCGTTGCGGATCGCCATCACGCTGTCAGTCGGGGAAATGCTGGTCATGCCTTACCTCCCTCAAGCCGCTGCAAGTTCGCGCATCTCGGCGAGCCGATAGCGCAAGGTGCGTTCTGAAATGCCGAGCTTGGCGGCGGCGGCGGCGCGGTGGCCGTCCGTCTCGCGCAGAGCGGCGCGGATCGCGTCGAGCTTCGACTGACGGGCGACATCGCGCAGGCTGACCGTCCCGGCCGGAGCGGGCTCCTCGCCCACGACGCGGAGCTGCGGCGCACCAGCGATATGCAGGTCGTCGGCGTCGATCCGTTCCCCGTCGCGCAGGACGACGGCGCGCTGAAGCACATTGCCAAGTTCACGGGCGTTGCCCGGCCAGACATGGGCGGCGAGCTTGTCCAGCGCCGCGGTGGTCGGCCAGACAAACTCCTGCTGACGCAGCAGCATCGCGGCGGCGATGGCGGCAACGTCGCCGGGACGCTCGGCCAGCGGGCGCAACTCCAACGGCATGACGTTGAGGCGCCAGTAAAGGTCTTCACGAAAGCGGCCTGCGGCGACTTCATTGGCGAGGTTGCGGTTGCAGGCGGCGATGATGCGGACATTGACCGGCACCGGATGGGTCGCGCCGACGGGCAGCACTTCGCCCTCCTGCAGCGCGCGGAGCAGCTTGGCCTGGAGCGCCAGCGGCAGTTCGGCGATTTCGTCGAGGAACAGCGTCCCGCCGTCAGCGGCGAGGAACAGACCGTCCGAAGCAGCGGCCGCGCCGGTGAAGCTGCCCTTCTTATGACCGAAGAGCATGGCCTCCATCATGGTTTCAGGCAGCGCGGCGCAGTTGACGGCGATGAAGTCGTGAGACGTACGGCCCGACTGGGCATGAAGGAAGCGTGCCATGCCTTCCTTGCCGGTGCCGGTGTCACCCTGGATCAGCACGGTCGCATCGCTGCGGGCGACGCGCCCGGCGAGCGTCATGAGGCGGGTGCTGGCCGCATCGCCCACTGCCGGGACAGCCGCAGGGCGCGCCAACTCTGCAATCAGGGCGAAGGCGAAGGCCATGTCTTCAAGCGCGAAAGCGACACGGGCAGGCAGGCCATTGGCGGCCGGAACCAGTGAAGGCTTTCCGTCCACCAGGTTGATCAGGATATCGCGGTGCGTCGCATGGCCGATCTCGGTCGCCAACAGCACGCGCCGATTATCTCTGTCAGCGCCGTCGCGTTCACGAGGGGCCTGCGCATCGACGACGCGCACCATATAGAAGGCATTTTCTAGCCAGTGCTGCAGGCCCGGAACGAGCGCACAAACTCCACGGCTCACGTCAAGCGACGACATGACAGTCCCCAGTTCATCTTTGGCTGGCTTGTGCCCCCGCACGCCCCAACCCCCTTTCGATGCTCTGGAAAATGCCTTTGCATGGTTATCATCTGGTTAATGCGGCAATAACCTTGCCGGAAGGCGGCAATTTTCTTCCGCTTTGCCGCCGTCCAATGGCGGTCTTCCGAAAAGCGACACATGCAAAAGCCGCAGATTTCCGTGCTTTTTCAACTTTTTCAAAAAAAATCGACGCCGCCCCTAAAAGCTTTTTTCCGCCTGCCGTTATCCCCTTTCGAGGCCGCAAGCAGCCTGATGGCAGCGACCTGATAGTGAACGGAAAGGGATTATCATGACTGTTATCGGAACCAACTCTTCTGCTCTGCGCGCCATGAATGCTTCGGCTACGGCCAGCAAGTCGCTGAGCACCGCGATGGAACGCCTGTCGACCGGCAAGCGCATCAACTCCGCCAAGGACGACGCCGCTGGCCTCGCGATCGCAGCGACCATGAGCTCGCAGATCAAGGGCATGACCCAGGGCATCCGCAACGCCAATGACGGCATCTCGATGGCGCAGACGGCGGAAGGCGCGCTCGGCGAAGTCACCAACATGCTGCAGCGCATGCGTGAGCTGGCCGTTCAGGCTTCCAACGGCATCAACGACACGAACGCCAAGACCAATATCCAGACCGAAATCACGGCGCTCAGCTCGCAGATCACCAGCACTCTGGCGAACACCGAATTCAACGGCCAGAAGCTGTTCGACGGTACTGCCGGCACCGCTGGCACCGTGACGATCCAGGCCGGCGCCAACGCATCGGACACGGTCAGCATGAGCTTCGGCGACCTGTCGGCCCCGCTGGCGACCATCCTCGGCTTCGACGCTTCCACCGCCACCACGGCCCAGTTCGCAACGGCTTTGGGCAACGCCGCAACTGCCGGTAGCTTCGATGAAGCCATCCAGGCGATTTCGACCGCCCGCGCCGGCCTGGGTTCCGTACAGAACCAGCTGGAATCGACGGTGAACGGCCTGACCAACAACATCACCAACCTCAGCGACGCCCGCAGCCGCATCGAAGACGCCGACTTCTCGGCTGAAACGACCGCCCTCGCCAAGGCGCAGATCCTGAGCCAGGCTTCGACCGCGATGCTCGCCCAGGCGAACCAGAGCCAGCAGAACGTCCTGAAGCTGATCCAGTAATCCGGTCAGCGACCTTCAATTGACCGGCTGAGGTATTGGTCACCTTGCAGACGGTCATGTGACCCCGGAGCATCAAACAGTCCCCACCGCTCCGGGGTTTACACCTTCGATCAAACGGCCAGCATATCAGAAGCCTCCGTCCCCCCGGGCGGAGGCTTCACCGCTTTTTGGGCGGGCAAGGCTTGCAATGTGCCTGCATGCGCCCATCATGGCCGCCATGATGAAGATCGACAGGCGCGCCGTGATCGCCGCTTCAGGCGCAACGCTTCTCTTCCCCCGGTCGGCCTTGGCCCAGCGGCAGGCCGATCGCTTCTCCTGGGAAATGGTAATTGCACGCGCCCAGCGGCAGGCGCGCCAGCCCTATCGGGAAACGCCCCATCATCCCGGCGCGCGCAACGTCAATTACGACGCCTTGTACCAGGCGCGCTTTCGGGAGGATCGCACGATCTGGGGCAATTTGCCCGGCGACACCGGCGTTCAACTCTTCCCGCTAAGCGCCTCGGCCGAGCAGCCGGTCGAGATCGCGCTGGTCGAGAATGGCCGCGCCACCCCGCTGCGCTATGACCCCGACATCTTCGACGCGCCTGCCGACAACGCCGTGCGCAAGCTTGGCCCGAACGCAGGCTATGCCGGGTTCCGCATCATGAACGCGGCGCGCGACGGCGACTGGCTCTCCTTCCTGGGTGCCACCTATTTCCGATCGCCCGGCGCAACCAAGCAGTTCGGCCTGTCCGCGCGCGCGGTCGCGATCAACACCAGCATTCAGGGCAAGGAGGAATTCCCCCTCTTCACCCATTTCTGGCTCGAGCGCACCAGCCCCAGCAGCGTGACCATCTACGCCCTGCTCGACAGCGCCTCCCTCACCGGCGCCTACCGCTTCGTCAGCGAACGCACGACGCAGGGCGTGCGGCAGGATGTCGATGCCGCCCTTTTCCCGCGCCGCGCCATCACGGAACTCGGGCTGATGCCGATGACCAGCATGTTCTGGTATGATCAAGCCAGCCGATCTTCCCGTACGGACTGGCGGCCGGAGATCCATGATTCCGACCTTCTGGCGATCAGCAGCGCGGACGGCACGGCCCACGCCCGGCCGCTCATCAACCCCGTCGCCCCGCGCGTGGATGCGTTCACGGAACGCAACCCGCAGGGCTTCGGCCTGATGCAGCGAGACCGCAACTTCGACCATTATCAGGATGACGGCGTCTTCTACGAACGACGCCCCTCGCTTTGGGCCAGCCCACGCAAGCCGTTCGGCGCAGGCCAGGTGCGGCTATACGCCTTTCCCACGACCAGCGAATATGTCGATAATGTCTGCGCCTATTGGACCCCTGCCGCCGCGGTGCGCGCAGGCAGCCGGATCGATGCAAGCTACCGGCTCGACTGGTCGTCGGCGGGCGGACCAGCAAAGACAGGCGCGCGGCTCGACAATATCTGGACCGGCCAGGCGAACGAGGCGGGCGTCGATCGCCTGATCCTGGACTTTTCCGGCGTTGCCGCGGACGCAAAGCCCGACATATGGGTGGATGTGGCGGGCGGAGCGCTCGTGCGGAAAGGCGGCTATCCTGTCCTTCACCAGCCCGGCCTGTATCGCGTCGCGCTCGACATCCGGCGCGATAGCGGCAAAGCGGCCGATATCCGGGTCCAACTTCGCAACGGCAATCGGCCGTTCAGCGAATATGTGCATTATCCGCTGGGTGCTTGAAGGAACCGGCGATGTCCGGGCGCATTGTCGCGTCCGTTACGATTTCAGAACGGACAGAAGATGACGGCGATCAGTGACGTGCAGACCGACAGCCAGGCGGAGGCGCAAGCGCCCGCGCGCGGGTTCGAGCATGTGCCAGCCGAAATGCCGCTCGCCATGCCGGAACAGGATTTCCGCGAGCATCCCCGCGATTTTCCCCACCGGCCGCTGAACATCGATCAATGGGCCCGGCGCATGTTGGTCGTGCTGCTGGCGCTGCTGCCCGCCTCCATGGCCGCGCATGAGATGCGGCGCTCGATCGGGCTTGACGGCATCTCGCTGTGGGAAGGCGTCTATCTCGCCCTCTTCATCCCGCTTTTCGCCTGGATCGCCTTCGGCTTCGCCACCAGCCTCATCGGTTTCCTGACGCTCACCATGGGCAAGGGGCCGGGCGTTCGCGCCTATGGCGGGCAGTTCGCGGCCCCGCTTCGTGGCCGTACGGCGGTCCTTTTGCCCGTTTGCAATGAGGATTTCCTGGGCGTCATGGGCCGCCTGTCGATCATGGAACGGTCGCTGGCGCAGGTCATGGGCAATGAACGTTTCGAATTTTTCATCCTGAGCGATTCCAACCCGGCCAATGGCGAGATCGAGCGTGAAGCCTATCTGAAGATGCGCAAGGGCTTTTCGCGGCCCGTCCACTATCGGCGGCGTGCGCTCAATATCGGCCGCAAGCCCGGCAATATCGCTGAATGGGTGCAGCGCTTCGGCGGCGGCTATGATTATATGATCGTGCTGGACGCCGACAGCGTGATGAGTGGACAGACCATGGCCCGCCTGGCGCTGGACATGGAACGGCATCCCCATGTCGGCCTGATCCAGACCGTGCCGACGATCGTTGGCGCAGCGACCTTCTTCGCGCGCTGGCAACAGTTCGCAAGCCGCCTGTTCGGCCCGATTTCCGCAGCCGGCATGATCTGGTGGGCGGGCTCGGAAGGCATGTTCTGGGGCCATAACGCCATCCTGCGCACCAAGGCGTTCGCGCAGAGTTGCGGCCTGCCTGAACTGCCCGGCCGCGCGCCGTTCGGCGGGCACATCATGAGCCATGACATGATCGAGGCCGCGCTGCTGCGTCGTCGCGGCTGGGATGTGCACATGGTCATGGCGGACGACAGTTTCGAGGAATTTCCCCCTTCCCTCCCCGACCTTGCCACGCGCGACCGGCGCTGGTGCCAGGGTAATATCCAGCATGTGCCGCTGATCCCGAAGATCCGGGGCCTGCATCCTGTCAGCCGCTTCCAGCTGCTGGTCGGGGCATCGGCCTATTGCACCTCGCCCTTGTGGCTCGCACTGATGCTGGTGGTGCTGGGCGGCGCGCTCGCCGGGGTCTGGCCGCCAAGCGCCGTCCTGCCCTCAGGCGGGCTGCTGGCGCTGACGGCGGTGCTGCTGTTCGGGCCGAAGCTGCTCGCCATGGGTTGGGCGATGGCCGATCCCGCCCGCCGCATCGGCTTTGGCGGAGCCGCGCGCATGAGCCGGGGCGTCATTGCCGACATCAGCCTGTCGATCCTGATGGCGCCCGTCAGCATGCTCACCCAGACGATCAACCTGTTCGGCATCCTGATGGGGCGCAAGAGCAGCTGGAGCGGCCAGATCCGCGACCGCGACGGCATGTCGATGACCAGCGCCATCTGGCTTTTCAAATGGCATATCATGCTGGGCGGCGCGCTGACGGCGCTGGCGGTCAGGGGCGGCACATCGGTCGGCTGGATCATCCCGGTGGTGGCGGGCCTCGTCCTCGCCCCGGCCCTCGCCGCCCTCACCGCACGCAAGGACCTGGGCCAAAAAGCGCAACAGAGCGGGCTGTTTCAGGTCGCCGAACCCTGGTGGCGAACCCAAAGCTACCGACCGCCGCATTATCCGGAGCAGGTCAGGGGACGGCCTGCGCTTCAGCAGGCGGTCGCCAACGATGGATAATTAAGCGCGTTGTGCCAGCTTCCGCTGGAATGACGAAAGGTCAATCCCACTCCCGCAGCTTCTCGCGCAGCTTGTCGAGCGCGACCTTCTTGATCTGGCACACCCGCGCCGCGCCAATGTCCAGCGCCTGGCCGATTTCCTCCAGATTCAGTTCCTCGACGAAATAGAGTTGCAGCACCAGCGCCTCGCGCTGCGGCAGTTCGCCGATACAGGCGGCCAGCGCCTTCTTCAGCGACTCCCGCTCCATCACATCGTCCGCCCTGTCCTCGACATCGGCGAACCACATGGACTGGTCGGAATAGACCTCGTCCATGCTGGTATGCTGGACCATTTCACAGCCATCCGCCAATTCGCGGTAGGCCGCTGCGTCCATGCCCATCTCGGTCGCCATCTCCGCTTCCAGCGGCGCGCGACGTAATTGCTGTTCCAGCCGGTTTCGCACCGCCGCCAGCTGCTTGCGGCTGGCCATGGCTGACCGCGCCAGCGTCGCGCCACGGCGCAGATGATCGATCATCGCCCCGCGCACACGCAACTGCGCATAGGAGGCAAAGCCCAGCCCCCGATCCTCGAAACCGTTTGCCGCCTCGACCAGCGCAACCATGCCGATCTGCAGCAGGTCCTCGACCTCCACGGCACTCGAAACCCGGCCATGCACATGCCAGGCGATCTTGCGCACCAGCGGCATGTAACGCCGCGCGAGCTGCTCGGGGCTGTTGTTCGACCGGCCGTAGGTATTGGCATCGGAACCGGCGACGACCCTTTTCATATACATTGGTCAGTTCCTCAGGCGACACGTTCACGAGTGGGGAGCGGATCGTGGCGCGGCGCGGGCCGCTGCTCGCCGCCGACCACGGCGACGACTTCCACGCCCTTCCCATCGGGGATTTCCAGGAAGGACAGCACCGGCGTTTCCGGCAGATGCGGCTTGAACAGGCGGGCGAGCGCGCGGCGCGCCACCGGCGAGGTGACGATGGCGAAGTTGCGCGCCTGCCCCATGATCGGCCGGGCCGCCTGCACCACCGCTTCGATGATGCGGTTGGCGAGCGCTGGTTCGATCGGATGCTTGGCATCGCCAGCAACGCGCATGGCCTGCGCAAGCAGCGCTTCCAGGTCGCCGTCCAGCGTGATGACCGGCAGCGGCATCTTCACCGGCACCAGCCCCTGGATGATGAGCGATCCGATGCGCTGACGAACGGCTTCCACCAGCTGCTCATGGTTCATGTCGGGCCGCGCGGCATCGACCATCGCCTCGCAAATGCGGCGGAAGTCCTTGAGCGCGATCCCCTCGGCCAGCAGCGCGCGGCACAGGGCCGAAATCTGCGTGAGGCTGAGCGCGCCGGGCGTCAGGCCGTCGACCAATTGCGGCGCGGCGTCCTTCAGATTGTCGAGCAGCTTGCGCGCTTCGTCGAGGCCGAACATCTCGCTCGCGTTCATGGCGATCAGCTGGTTGAGATGCGTCGCGACCACCGTCGGCGGATCGACCACGGTATAGCCGGCTACGACGGCTTCACTACGCTTGGCGGGCGAAATCCAGACGGCGTCCAGGCCAAAGGTCGGGTCCTTCGCCTCGCGGCCGGAAACCACGCCTTCGAGCGCGCCGCTGTCCAGCGCCAGCAGATCGTCGGGATAAATCTCGTCCTCGCCGACGACCACGCCCGCGATGGTGATGCGATACTGATTGGGCTCCAGCGCCAGATTGTCCTTCACCCGCACCATCGGCACGACGAAGCCCAATTCCTTGGACAGTTGGCGGCGGATGCCGGTGATGCGGGCCATCAGCGGCGCGCCCTTGCGCTCATCGACCAGGCTGATGAGGCCGTAGCCGATCTCCAGCCCCAGGATCGCGCCGTCCGAAACGTCATTCCATTCGATGACGGCGGGATTGGCGGGCTCCGGCATCGGCGCAGGCTCGGCCGCCTTCGCCTTCGCGGTCTTGCGCAGCTGCCAGGCGATATAGCCCGCCACCGCGGCGGCCGGCAGGATGATCATGTGCGGCATGCCGGGCAGTATGCCAAGGAAGGTCAGGATCGCGGCGACCGGCACCCACGCCTTGCTCGACCCGAACTGACCGGTGATCTGGTTGGAAAGATCGTCTTCGCTGCCGACGCGCGTTACGATGGCGGCAGCGGCGATGGACAGCAGCAGCGCGGGAACCTGCGCCACCAGCGCGTCGCCGATGGCCAGCACGATATAGGTCTGCGCCGCCTCGCCCATCGACAGGCCGTGGCTGACCACGCCCAGAATGATGCCGCCCACGATATTGATCGCCAGGATCAGGATACCTGCGACCGCGTCACCCTTCACGAACTTGGACGCACCGTCCATGGAGCCGTAGAAGTCCGCTTCGGTCGCGACTTCGCGGCGGCGGACCTTGGCTTCCTCGGGCGTCAACAGGCCGGCGTTCAGGTCGGCGTCGATCGCCATCTGCTTGCCCGGCAAGGCGTCCAGGGTGAAGCGCGCGCTGACTTCCGACACGCGGCCCGCGCCCTTGGTGATGACGACCAGGTTGATGATCATCAGGATTGCGAAGACGAAGATGCCCACGACATAGTCGCCGCCGATCAGGAAATGGCCGAAGGCTTCGATGACATGGCCCGCCGCGTCCGACCCTTCATGGCCCTGCACCAGCACGACGCGGGTGGAGGCAACGTTCAGCGCCAGCCGCAGCAGGGTCGCGAACAGCAGCACCGTGGGGAAGCTCGAAAAATCCAGCGGCTTAGCGGCGTTCAACGCCACCATCAGCACGGCCAGCGAAATCATGATGTTGGTGATGAAGCCCAGGTCCAGCATGAACGCGGGCACCGGCACCATCATGAACAGCACGACCATCAACGTCGCGATGGGCAGCACGGCCCCCTTGGCGGCGCTCATCCAGATCTTCGCTTTGACTTGGGCGGGAGTCATAGTTGGCCGTTACCTTCCGAGGGTGGCGAGCATGAGATAGGCGAGGCGCGCGGTTTCCGGCTGCGGGCGGATGCTGGTGACATCGGCCGCTGTCGCGAGGCGCTGGGTTTCGATCCGCACATAGTCGGCGGGCTGCACCGTCTTCGCACCTTCCGGCAGCGAAGCATCGGCATATTGGATGGGACCGGTGTTGATCGAATCGACGCCGCGCTGAAGCTTTGACGCGAAGCGATCACGGATCTCCGCGAAGCTGCGGGGGTTGCCGGAGCGATCATAAAAGATGGAACGGTTCGCCCGCGCCGCTGCCGGGAACATCGACGCGGCCGTCGCATTGGGCGCGCGGTCGTGGACGGACAGGAACTTGCTCGCCCCACCCACGCCCAGGAAATGCGCGAGGTACAGATCGACCGGCTCGGCCTCGCGACCCAGACGCTGCTCCAGGTAAGCCTTGTTGTCGGCCGCATGCTGCGCAGCCATGACGGAGGCTGTTTCGGGATGATTGCGCAGGTCGAGAATCTGCTGCCGCATTTCCGGATCGGCGACATAATAACGGCCGTTCTGTCCCCGGCTGATCATGTCAGCCGCCCAGCCCAGGCCATATTCGCTACCATGCTTGTCGATGACGGCAAGCCAGCTCTGATCGACAAATTGATACAGGCCCCGCGCGGAGGAAGTCGTCGCGCGCGCCGTGGGATTAAGGCTGCTTTCGATCTTCGCCTGGCCCAGCAGATAGGCGAAATCGACGCCCGTCCTGCGGCTCGCCATGGCGATCGCGTTGGTCACGCGATTGCCGGTCGAAGCGCCTGTCGCTGATATGTCTGCAAAAGCCGACAATGAAATAATCCCCGTTGGTACCGGGGAGCATTAGAGCAAGGCTTATGCCAAGATTTGGTTAACGCACACTCCATAAATGTTGATGGCGCGTTCAGCATGAAAGAAAAAAGGCGCCACATGGGCGCCTTTCGGTATCTCATCAAACTCCGTTCGCCCTGAGCCTGTCAAAGGGCGCGCGCCGGCTTCGACATTCGAATGAGGCGAGTGACTCATTCGAACAGCCCGAACGAAACGGGGGTATCACCGGGATGCTTACCGCCCGTAAACCAGCGGCGCTTGCGTCGAGCCATGCGCCGCCAGCAGCGCCAGCCGCTGCCCGGCATGATCGGTCAGCACATTGATCCGCACCCGCGCCGCTTCGATCAGCGGCAGCAGCGATGTCACACGCTGCCGAATGGCCTCATCAGCGCGCCACGCGCCAATCGCGCGCACGGCGGCGGCGCTGTTGCTCACCCGGCTGGCAGCGGCGTCGATCGCCGCCACATCCGTCCCGTCGAGCGCGACGCGCAGCTCCTCGAAGGCCGAGAAGAGATCATCCAGCGCTGCAAGCCCGAGCGGCATGGCGAATATTACCCGTTAACCGGCAGATCGAGCGCAAGCATCTTGTCGGCGATCGCGGCCGGATCGACCGGATAATTGCCCGATGCAATGGCGGCCTTGATCGCGGCTATGCGGTCGAAATCGACCGGCGCACCTTCGGCCGCCATGCGCGCCGCCGGGCTTGCCGAAGCAGATGAAGAAGACACGGCGTCCGTTCCCTTTTCCGCAAAAGCGCGCGTTTTGCCGCTTTGCGCCAGACGGGACGCCTCTATCGCGGCACTTAAATTCTGGCCGACAGATTTGATCATGGCTTACTAATCCTTCACTCGTCCCGCTCACCCTATAACGGCAGGGTTCAGAAATCATTAAATCCCGGAATGCGCACTGTTCCCATTCCTACCACCTGGGCCAGAACGGGGGCCGCTTTCTTGCCTTCACGTACGCGGATCGTGTCGCCGACCGCGCCATCCTCGTCCGCGACCATGATGCGCGAGACGCTGAAATCCGCATTGCCCGCGACCAGTTGAACCGGGTCGCCCCGCTTCACCACCATGTCGCGCTGAGCCGCCCGAGCCACCGCGCCATAACGCGCGGCCGGTGCCGCCGCCGCAGCGCCGCCGCCCGCCAAGGGCACACGGATGCGCCAGCCCAGGGCATCGCACTTCACGATCGCCGCGCCGAACACCGGCCCCTCGACGCTGGGCGTTCCAGGGCAGGCCGCCAGCCGCAACCGGCGATCGACCGGAGCCATGGGCCCGCCGGGCTCGCCGATATTGGCGCCCACGGTCATGGCGACTAGGCCGTCGATGCGGTCCAGATTTTCGAACTTCTGCTGCGCCAGCGCGGGCTCGGCACCCGCTGCGGACAGCAGGATGAGGGCAGTGAGGGGCAGCTTGTTCACGGCAGATCTCCGGATACGGGCAGATTCATGCCATGCATTAAGCAATGCTTATGCCTAAGAAGCGGTTAACGCTGAGGGACAGCGGCGCGGCCGATGCGGATCACTTGGCCCTTGCCGCTCGCCCCATCCATCTGGTCGAGCCCGCGGATGCGCAAGCGGTCGCCCGCCAGCCCCCGCGCCTTCAACTCCCGCGCCACCGCGCCGAGCCGCGCGGCAGCCAGGTCCCACTCGTCGAACCGCTCCCGCACCGGGTCAGTCCCCTCACTCATGAGGTCGAGCATCCCGCCGCCGGATCGCAAGTCCGCCGCCACCCGCGCCAGCCGCGCCCTGCCTCCATCGGACAACAGCGCTTCGCCCGGCAGGAACAGCTCCGCCGCGCGCAATTCCACGTCTTTCGCGATCGCGCGCCCGCCAAATTGCTGCCGCACCTGCGCTAGCATCGCGTCCCGCTTCTGCCCGCTCGCCTGCAACAATATGAAGAAGCCGAGCAGCAGCAGCAGCAGATCGGCAAAGCTCACCGCCCATCGATTGCGCCGGGCCTGGGATGCAGCCGCCGTCATCATGCAACCTCGCGGATGGACGCCCGGCGCATCGGCACATTTTCCCGGCGCGCGATGGCCAGCATGTGGCCAACTGCTTCCTTCTGCCAGGCAAGCTCCCGCTCCGACAGATCGGCAAGCCGCCCGGCGATAGGCGCGGCGATAAGATTGGCGATGACCACGCCGTAAAGCGTCGTCAGCAGCGCCAGCGCCATGGCGGGGCCGAGCGCCGCCGGATCATTCATGGCCGCGAACATGCCGATAAGGCCCAATATCGTCCCCGCCATGCCCAAAGCAGGCGCGGCATCCGCGATCGACAGCCAGACGTTGCGCGCGCTCGCATGACGCCGCGCGCGATCGGCCAGCGCCTGCGCCGCCCAGCTATCGAACTGTTCGGTCCGGTCGCTATTGGCAAGCCGTCGCGCCGCTTCCGCCAGGAACGGGTTGGCCGTCTTCACCCGGTCCGTGCAGGCGAGGCCACGCAGTTGCGCGACCTGATCGATCTTCAGCATGGCCGCTCGCGCCGCCATCTGATCCTTGTCGGGATCGCCACGGAACAGCGGCGGCAGGGCAGCGAATGCGCTGCCCAAGGCCGATACGCCGTTCTGGAACAGCGCCACTACGCCCACGCCCGTAATCATCACGATCAGGGTCAGGGGGTCAAATAGCTGCGCCAATATCGCGATCATCGAAACATCCCCCATTCACCCGAAACAACGGCGGCAAAGCCCTGCAGCCAAGCGGCAAAATATTGCCGCCCCTGCCGTCCTGTTCCTGCAACACCGCGCTTTTCCGCCATTCCCGTCCTTGCCGATGCGTCACCCACGCAAATTGGCACGGCTCTTGCGAATACCCGTTCGGATCACCCGCGGTTCACGCCTTCAGGCATCAGAACGGCGGACGGACCGCAACTTTTAGGCCCTCGGGCAAAAAGACGGAAAAGAGACAATGTCGCTGGAAGACGGACTGTTCGGGATACATGGAAAGGCGCTGGCGCTTCGCTCGCAACGCCTGTCCCTGCTCGCGTCCAACATCGCGAATGCCTCCACGCCGGGCTACAAGGCCCGCGACATCGATTTCGAGTCCGCCCTCAAGGAAGCGACCACGCGCCAGCAGGGCAGCGGGATCGCGGATGTGTCCAAGGCGGTGGACGACAGCATGGGCTATCGCGTGCCGCTGCAGCCCAGCCTCGATGGCAACACCGTCGAACTCAGCACCGAACAGACGCTGTTCGCTGAAAACGCCGTCAAATATCGCACGACCCTGTCCTTTCTGGAGGGCCGCATCAACACCATCACTCGCGCGCTGAAGGGAGAATGAGCATGAGCGGCTCGGGTCCCATGAACGTCTTCGACATCGCCGGCCGCGCCATGAGCGCGCAGCTGGTCCGCCTGAATGCCACCGCTTCCAACATGGCGAATGCGGGCAATGTCACCGGCAGCGAGGCGGCAGCCTATCGCGCCATCAAGCCCGTGTTCGAATCGGTCACCGACAAGCCGGGCGTTTCCACGGTGAAGGTCGCCAATGTCCTCACCACCGACGCCAAGCCCACCAAGCGCCACGATCCCAACCATCCGCTCGCCGACAAGAATGGAGACGTATGGGAAGCGGCCGTGGATAGCAGCGCGGAGCTGGTCGACATGATCGAAACCGCCCGCATGTATCAGAATAATGTGCAGGTGCTGAACACCGCCAAATCCCTCATGCTCGAAACCATAAGGATCGGCAAATGAGCACGACCTCCACTGTCACCGACAGCGCGGGCCTGTCCGTCTATAATCCGTACAAGAATGTCGGCACGGGCAAGTCGGAAATGGGCCAGGCGGACTTCCTTCGCCTGCTCACCGCGCAGATGCAGACGCAGGACCCGTTCGAACCGATGGATAATGCGCAGATGGTGTCGCAGATGGCGACCATCACCAACTCGAGCGGCATCGCGGAAATGAACCAGACGCTGAAGGGTCTCGCCTCGCAGCTGACCGGCTCGCGCCTCGGCGATGCGGCCAGCTGGATCGGCAAGTCCATGCTGGTCCAAAGCAACATCATCGCCCCCGACGCTTACGGCCAATATACCGGCCAGGTCACGTTCAAGGACGCGACCAGCGGCGCGACCGTCGATCTGCTCGACGGCAACGGCAATGTGCTGAAGACCATCGACCTGGGCAATCAGGACGCAGGGAACGTCAATTTCTATTGGGACGGCAAGGACGAAGCGGGGAACACCGTCGCCACCGACGCCCTCAAGATCCGCGTCAATGGCGCGTCCCCAACCCGCGTCGCCAGCTGGGCGACCATCGCCGCCGTTCAGTCACCCGCCGACGGCAGCGCCTCCAAACTCATCACCGCGCTCGGCACCTATAGCCCGTCCGACGCCATTTCACTCGCCTAACATCTTATAAAACAATCCTTTTCACCCAAGGAGCAACGCCATGTCCTTCTACATCTCGCTTTCGGGTCTCAAGGCCGCTCAGTCGGACCTTTCGACCATTGCCAACAACGTCTCGAACGTGAACTCGACCGCCTTCAAGAAGAGCAAGGCCGTGTTCGGCGACATCTTCGCCGCCGCGCCGATGCAGACGACCACCCAGGTCGCAGGACAAGGCGTGCGCACGCTGGGCATCAGCCAGCAGTTCACGCAGGGCACGATCGAAACCACCGACAAGACGCTGGACCTCGCGATCACGGGCGAAGGCTTCTTCACGGTCAAACGCACCGGCGACAATCAGGTCAGCTTCACCCGCAACGGCGCTTTCTCTGTCGATGAGAACCGCAATGTCGTCGATACGACGGGTTCGCATCTTCAGGTTATCCCGGTCGATCCGACCACCGGCGTTCCGACCGTCACCGTCAACAGCAGCCTCACTGCGGCTTCGCTGGTCGACCTGCAGGTCCCGACCAACTGGCCGGCGGGCGGCACCGGCAACCAGCTGACGAGCGTCGGCGTCGGTCAGGACGGCATGATCACCGGCGTCTATGCCGATGGTTCGACCGTCTATCTGGGCGCGACCGCAATCGCCGCGTTCAACAGCCAGGAAGGTCTGCGCCAGGGGGGCGACGCCCATTGGACCGCGACTTCGGCGAGCGGCGCGGCGATGTTCGGCACTGGCAATAGCGGCCTTTACGGCGCAGTCCGCTCGGGCGCGCTGGAGCGTTCGAACGTGGACATCACGGAAGAACTGGTCAGCCTGATCTCGGCGCAGCGCAACTTCCAGGCGAACTCGAAGGCGATCGAAGCAGCCAACACGCTGTCGACCACCATCGTGAACATGCGCACCTGATAGCTGATCGCCCGCAAGAATAAGGATAGCCCATGGACCGGCTCGTCAACACGGCACTCACCGCAATGCGCGGCGCGATGGCGCGGCAGGCGGCGATTTCCAACAATCTCGCGAACGTCAACACGGTTGGCTTCCGCGCGGAGATCGCCAATGCCGAGACGCGCTGGATCAAGGGCGACGGTTTCGACACGCGGGCGCAGCAGTCCGAACAGGTGATCGCCGCCGACATGGCGCAAGGCGCGGTCACCGAAACCGGCAATCCGCTGGACGTGGCCATGAACGGCGATGCTCTGCTCGCCGTTCAGGCCCCGGACGGCAGCGAAGCCTATACGCGCCGCGGAGACCTTAAGGTCTCCGACAGCGGTCTCCTCACCACCGGCGACGGCATGCCCGTGCTTGGCGAGGGCGGCCCCATCACCCTGCCCGCCATGGACAGCGTCTCGATCGCGCAGGACGGCAGCATCTGGGGCGTGCCCCAGGGCGGCGAAGCTTCCAACCCGCAGCAGATCGACAAGCTGAAGCTCGTCCGCCCGGTCGGCTCCAGCATCGCCAAGGGCGTGGACGGCCTGTTCCGCGAAACCAATGGCGGCGCGCTCCCGCAGGACCCGCTGGCGACCGTCACTGGCGGATCGATCGAAGGCTCCAACGTCAACGCCACCTCCGCGCTGGTCGATATGATCGAAGCCAGCCGCGCCTGGGAAACACAGGTCAAGCTGATCGACACCGCAAAGCAGCTGGACGACGGCGGCGCATCGCTCATGCGGCTTGATGGTTAATTTGGCACGAACCTTGCTTTTCGCTGACCAAGCCTAACGGCATCACGGAGTTAGACCATGAGCAACGCAGCCCTTCACGTCGCCCGCACCGGCCTCGACGCGCAGAACACGAAGATGCGTGTGATCGCCAACAACCTGGCGAACGTCAACACGACTGGCTTCAAGCGCGACCGCGCCGACTTCGAAACGCTCGCCTATCAGCAGATGATCGCGGCGGGCGCCAATTCGGACGCCGAAAACAAGTTCGCCACCGGCCTCAATCTGGGCTCGGGCGTGTCGATGCAGGGCACCAGCAAGATCAACACGCAGGGTACGTTGCAGCAGACCGGCAACGCGCTCGACATGGCGATCGAGGGCTCCGGCTTCTTCCAGGTCCAGCGCCCGGACGGCACCATCGCCTATACCCGTGCAGGCAATTTCAGCACCACGGCCGAAGGTATGATCGTCACCAGCGACGGCATGCCGCTCGTGCCCCAGATTACCGTGCCGCAGGGCGCAACCGGCGTCACCATCGGCAATGACGGCACCGTCACCGCTACGCTGCAGGGCCAGACCGAACCGACACAGCTCGGCCAGGTCGAACTCGCGAGCTTCATGAACCCCGCCGGGCTTCAACCGATCGGCGGCAACCTGCTCGCCGAAAGCGCGGCCAGCGGCACACCGCAGGTCGGCATTGCGGGCCTCGACGGCCGTGGCGTCATCCGCGCCGGCAATCTCGAAACCTCCAACGTCAATGTGGTCGAAGAGCTGGTCGACATGATCGAAACCCAGCGCGCCTATGAGGTCAATTCCAAGATGATCAAGGCGACCGACGAAATGCTCCAGTACGTTAACCAGCAGCTGTGAGGTTGACGATGCGGAAACCCAAACCTCCGTTCGCCCTGAGCCTGTCGACCCGGCAGGGCGGCGCAGCCAACGGCACGCGCAGGGCTTCGACAAGCTCAGCCCGAACGGCCGTCGTTTGCTTTATGCTGGCAGCCCTCACCGCCACCCCGGCAATGGCCGGCAAAAAGCGGGATGCCGAGCGGCAATTTTATGCCCCCACCGTCGTTGCCGCTCCTGCCGCCCCGCCGGCCAATGGCTCGATCTTCCAGGCGTCGATGGGCTACACCCCGCTGACCAGCGGCGCGCGCGCGCAAAGCGTGGGCGACATCATCACCATCGTCCTGGTCGAACGCACGCAGGCGACCAAGACCAACAGCGCCGATACCAGCCGCAGCGGCAATATCGGCCTGACGCCGCCGAGCACCGGCCCGCTGTCCAAGCTCTTCTCGTCCACCGACATTGCCGCCAGCGGAGACCAGGGCTTCACCGGCAAGGGCAACGCGACCCAGTCCAACGCCCTCAACGGCGAGATCACCGTGACGATCGCGGCGGTCTATCCCAATGGCACCATGCTGGTGAAGGGTGAGAAGGCGCTGACGCTCAACCGCGGCGACGAATTCATCCAGATCAGCGGCCTTGTCCGTCAGGCGGATATCAGCCCGGACAACCGCATCGCCTCGACCCGCGTGGCCGACGCCAAGATCATCTACACCGGCAAGGGCGAAATCGCCCGCGCGAGCCGCCAGGGTTGGCTGCAGCGCTTCTTCTCGATGATCAGCCCCTTCTGATGGAGCGCGCCTTCATGACCCGCTTGGCTTCCCTGCTGCTCCCGATCCTCGCGCTCGTCGCGGCACCTGCCGCCCATGCCGAACGCATCAAGGACCTCGGCACCTTTCAAGGCGTGCGCCCCAACCAGCTGACCGGCTACGGCATCGTCGTCGGCCTCGCGGGGACGGGCGACGACAGCCTCGACTACGCCACCCAGGGCGTGAAGGGCGTCGTCTCGCGCTTCGGCCTCACACTGCCGCAGGGCATCAACCCCGCGCTCAAGAATGCCGCGGCCGTGCTGGTGACGGCCGACCTCCCCGCTTTCTCCAAGCCTGGGCAGCGTCTGGACGTCACCGTCTCGGCGCTCGGCAAGGCCAAGTCGCTGCGGGGCGGCACGCTGATCATGACCCCGCTGCGCGGCGCGGATAACGAGATTTACGCCATGGCGCAGGGCAACCTCGCCGTCGGCGGCCTTGGCGTTTCCGGCGCGGACGGCAGCCAGGTTTCGGTCAACATTCCGTCCGCTGGCCGCATCCCCGGCGGCGCGACGGTCGAGCGCGCGGTTGCCACCGGCTTCGACACCGCGCCTACCCTCACCTTCAATCTTGCCGAAGCCGACCTCACCACCGCGCTGCGCGTGGCGGACGGCATCAACCGCACCTTCGGCGATCAGCGCGCCCATGCCACCGACGCCGTATCGGTGAACATCGCCGCCGCGCCCGGCGCAGAAGAGCGCATCATGATGATGGGCATGATCGAAAATATCGAGGTCAAGCCCGCCGACGCTCCGGCGAAGGTCATCGTCAACGCGCGCACCGGCACCGTCGTCATCAACGGCGCGGTGAAGATCCATCCTGCCGCCATCGCGCATGGCAAAATCACCGTCAGCGTCAATGAAAGCCCGCGCATCGTCCAGCCGGCGCCCTTCTCGCAAGGCCGCACCGCCATGGAGCCTTCCAGCTCGATTTCGATCGATCAGGAAAAGAAACCAATGCTTAATTTTAAAGGTGGAGCATCGCTGGCCGATATAGTGAAAGCGGTGAACGCCATCGGGGCTTCTCCCGCCGACATGGTCGCGATCCTCGAAGCCTTGAAGCAGGCAGGCGCAATGAAGGCAGAACTGGTGGTGTTGTGATGCAGATCAATTCGATTTCGACAGGGGCTGGGGCCTCCGCATCGCCGGAAAAGGCGCAGCTGCAAAAGGTCGCCAAGCAGTTTGAGGCGATCTTTCTGCGCCAGATGATCGGCACCATGCGCCAGTCGGGCGGCGGCGAAGGCATTTTCGATTCAAGCGCGACCGAACAGTTCCGCGACATGTCCGACGCCCGCACCGCCGACACAATGGCGGACAAGGGCGCGCTCGGCATCGCGGAGATGCTGCTGCGCCAATATGAAAGCCACACCCCCGCTGCACCCGCCACGCCAGCGCCGGGCAAGAGCGCATGAGCGACCTGTTCATCATCGGTGCGTCGGGGACGCGCGCTTATCGGCAAGCGATGGCGGCGATTTCCGAAAACATCGCCAACGCCAGCACCGAAGGCTATTCGCGCCGCTCCCTCACCACCGTCGAGTCCGGCTCCTCCACCGCGACGATGGCCACCTATATCTCCCGCGCCAATTTCGGCGGTACGGAAGTGAAGGGCGTCAACCGCGCCTCTGATCCCTATCTGGACGCAGCGGTCCGCTACACCGGCACGGCGCTCAGCAGTTCTACGGCGCGGCTTCGCTGGATGAGCGACATTGAAGGCGCGCTCAACGATACGGACACCGGCATCGGCAAGCTGATGACCGGCATGTTCCAGAATATCGACAAGCTCGCCGCCAGCCCCGGCGACCGGTCGCTGCGCGTCACGACGCTCGACAGCATCAGCCGCGTCGCCGAAGCGTTTCAGCGTACCTCCGCCGACCTCGCCCAAATCTCCTCAGGCATCGCCACCGAAGCCCAGGCTTCGACCGACACGATCAACCGCTCGCTGTCTCAGCTCGCCGACATCAACAACAGCCTGCTGCGCTCGCAGCCGGGCACGTCCGCCTACGCCCAGTTGCTCGACAGCCGCGACGCAGCGCTCAACACACTGTCGGCCAATCTCAACGTAGATATCAGCTTTGGCGCGCATGATCAGGCGCAGATCATCTATGGCGGCCAGACGCTGGTTCAGGGCAATGCAGCGACAACGCTCGCCCTGACGGTCAACGCTAATGGCACGCTCGACCTGGCCACGACCGGCGGCACCGCGCTCACGGCGCCCTCGAACGGCACGCTGGGCGGCCTGTTTTCCGCAGCCACCACGACGACGCAGCGCCGCACCAGCCTCGACACCCTGGCGCAGCAGTTCGTCACCGACATGAACGCCTGGCACGCGCAAGGTCGCACCGACGCCAATGTTGCGGGCGGCGCGCTGCTTTCCGGCACGACAGCCGCGACCGTCACGGCGCTGATTACCGATCCTGCCGCGGTCGCCACCAAATCGACGGACGGCACGCTCAACGGCAATCTGCTGACGGCCGGCACGGTGCTGCGCGGCAATGGCAGTGTCGAGCAGGGCTGGACCTCGATCATCGCGACCCAGGCCAATCTGCTGTCGTCGGTGAAGGCGGAGCAATCCACGGCGCAAAGCCGCAGCGATCAGGCGATCGGCGCGCGCGAGGCAGTGAGCGGCGTCGATCTCGACATGGAGGCTGCCGAGCTTCTGCGCTTGCAGCAGGCTTATTCCGGTTCGGCCAAAATCTTGCAGGTCGCCAAGGAAACCGTCGATGCGATCCTGCAGATCATCTGAAAAGGGCTGACCCATGGTAGGCATCACAAACAAGACGCTGATCGCCGAAATCCGTCGGCAGCAGCAGCTTTCGCAGAGCATCGTCGATGGTCAGACCGCCATTTCGACCGGCATCACCCTGACCAAGCCGTCCGACAATGCGCTCGCATGGGTGCAGGTGTCCGACATCGGCAAGGCGCAGGCGCAGCAATCCGCGTGGCAGGCCAATGTCAGCTATGCCACAGGCCGCGCCGCAAACGCCGAATCCAATCTGGAGCAGATCAACACGCTGCTGGTCCGCGCGCAGGAACTTGTGACCTCCGCGCGCAACGGCTCGCTCAATGATTCGAACCGCACAGCGATCGTTGAGGAAATGAAGACGATTCGCACGACGGTGGCCTCGCTGCTGAACCAGACCGATTATCAGGGCGTGCCGGTATTCGACGACAATCAGAGCGTGCTGGTGCCCGTCAGCCGGGGGCTCAACCTTGCCGTCGTCGGCACGCGGCAGGAGGTTTCCGAAGGTATCGATGTCGGCGGCACGCCCATGTCGCTCGACGACATTCTGGGCCAGGGCCTTACCGCCGTGCAAAGCGGCACCGACGCCGACCTCGTCGTCGCGCTGGACAGCATCAGGACCGGCCAGTCCCATGTCTCCGTCGAACAGGCCAAGCAAGGCGTGCGGGGCGATCGGCTCGACGTCATTGGGACCCGGCTGACCAGCATCGACCTGGACCTGACAGAACGTCGCCAGGGTCTGGAATCGACTGACCTGTCGGAGGTCATCTCTTCGGTGAAGAGCAAGCTGCTCCAGCTCGAAGCAGCCCAGTCTGCCTTCGCACGGATCAACCAGCAGACGCTGTTCGACCTGATCCGCTAAGTCCGGGTCAAGGCCATCCCGCCCTTCACTGCGTCATCCCAGCGGAAGCTGGGACCTCAGGACGAGCAACACCGCTGGGATGACGAAAAACGACCGGCAATCACCGAAAAAATCGCTCGTCCTAACCTCGCGCTAACCATTCCAGATTAACCATCTGACGAAAGCGCCACACTGGCGCCATCGGATGAAAGCCCGCGGGCGGAATATTCAGGGGTACACATGTTCGCAATCATCGGCCTGGTCGTGCTGCTCGCCATGGTGTTTGGCGGCTTCATCTTCACCGGCGGCGACATCGGCCCCGTTCTCCACGCCCTGCCACATGAAATGATCATCATCGGCGGCGCTGCCGTCGGCGCGCTGATCATCGGCAATTCGGGCGCGGACCTGAAGGCGCTGGGCGGCGGCCTCGGTAAGGTGTTCAAGGGCCCCAAATATAAGAAGCAGGATTTTCTCGACTGCATCTTCCTCGTCTCGCGCCTGATGAAAACGCTGCGCGTCGAAGGCCCGGTGGCGCTCGAACCCCATATCGAAGACCCGGGCAGCTCCACCATCTTCTCCGAATATCCCCGCCTGATGACGGACAAGACGCTCATCCACCTCATCAGCGATACGCTGCGCCTGGTGGTCGTGTCCTCCGGCACGCTCGACCCGCACGCAGTCGAGGAGGTGATGGATAACGCTCTCAAGACGCACCATCATGAAGCGCTGAAGCCCGCAGACAATCTCCAGGGTCTGGCAGACGCCCTCCCCGCGCTCGGCATCGTCGCGGCGGTTCTCGGCGTGGTGAAGACCATGGGCTCGATCGACCAGCCTCCGGCCATTCTGGGCGGCATGATCGGTTCGGCGCTGGTCGGCACCTTCCTCGGCGTGTTGCTTGCCTACGGCATGGTCAACCCCTTCGCCAACCGCTGCCGCGCGGTGATCGAGGCTGACGGATCGATGTACCATGTCGTCAAGCAGATCATCATCGCCTCGCTCCACGGCCATCCGCAGCCGCTGGTTATCGAAGCGGCGCGCTCCAGCCTGACCCATGCAAATCAGCCTGCCTTCGCCGAAGTGTTCGACGGCATGCGGGGCAAATAAGCCATGGCGACCAACAAGCGCGGCGGGAACGAGCCCGAACCCCGGCCGATCATCGTCAAGAAGATCATCGTCGACGGCCATGGCGGCCATCATGGCGGAGCGTGGAAGGTCGCCTATGCCGACTTCGTGACGGCGATGATGGCTTTCTTCCTGCTGATGTGGCTGCTGGGTGCGACCACCGAAAAGCAGCGCAAGGGCCTTGCCGACTACTTCACGCCGACGCTGGTCGAACTGAAAATGGCTTCGGCCGGTTCCAGCGGCCTGTTCGGCGGCGATTCAATGGTCAGCAAGGAAAATTACCCGACCACCGGCGGCCAGGGCAATCTCGCCATCACCATCCCGCGCGACGCGAGCGGCACGAAGGATCAGGGCGGCAAATCTACCCGCGCTGCCGACCGCGCGAAGTTCGAAGCGGTGAAGAAGGAACTGGAAGCGCGCATGGCCCGCAAGAAGGGCATGGACAAGCTGCGCCGCAACGTCCGCTTCACCGAAACCCGCGAAGGGCTGCGCATCGACCTTATCGACGAGGCCAATTTCGCCATGTTCGCCATGGGCACCGACCGTCTGCTGCCCCAAGCCCGCGACCTGGTGAGCGAAGTGGCCGGCGTCGTGCGCGGCATGCCCAACCCGCTGATCGTGCGCGGCCATACCGATGGCCTGCCCTATAGCGCAGGGCAGAGCATGAACAATTGGATGCTCTCCTCCGCCCGCGCCGAAGCGACGCGCAAGACGTTGGCGGCAAGCGGCATCGGCAACGACCGCTTCGCGCGCATCGAAGGCGTCGCCGACCGCGAGCCCTTCGCCAAGGGCAATGTCTATGACCCGCGCAACCGCCGCATGTCGATCATCCTCGGCTGGAGCCAGGGCGGCGGGAGCGCGGACGACGAGGCTCAGGATCAGGAAACCAAAGCCGCGATCCGCGAGCGCGACGACCCGATGAACGTCGCCCGTTCCGAAGCGAAGAAGATCGACATGGGCGGCACCGGATTGCCGGCTGGCGTCCAACTGATCAACCCGGCCGCACCGGGCACGTCAAGCAAGCCGGGCAAGCATTGAACCGAGCAGGCGCTGCCGTCATCCGACCGCACACCGGCCTCTCAAGAACGCCGCGCAGGCGCGCGGGGACTGCCTCAGATTAGTCGTTCGCGCTCATATCCCATTTCGTCACCCCGGACTTGATCCGGGGTCCCGCTACCTTCGTTTAAGCAGACGGTAAGAAGTGCGGAGTTCGGATCAAGCCTGTCCCAAGCTTGTCGAAGGGGCCAGCTTCCCACCGTGGCCGCAAACCGGCCCTGCACCCCCTCTGTGACCTCCCCGCCACAACCGCCGTAAAAAGCGTCCTATTTCCTGGCGCGCCCCCCACTTTCCTCTGTCCTACATCCTTGCCGCCGACCTACCCCACCCGCGTCTTTGAAATGTCGAACCTGCTTCCCACGACGCCTACGCGCGCCTGCGCACGCGCGCGCATATGGTGTGAACTTCGGCGGAAAACGGCCGTTTTCCGCCATTCCCCACCATCAAACCGGCAGCACCAGGCTGGCCTCCAGCCCCCCGCCCGCACGATTCGCCAGCCGCAATTTCCCGCCATGCTCCGCCATGATCGCGCGGACCAGCGCCAGGCCCAACCCCGCGCCTCCGGTCTCGCGATTGCGCGATCCTTCCATCCGGGTGAAGGGCTCCATCATCTCCTCCATTCGGTCCTCCGCGATGCCCGGCCCGTCATCGGCCACCACCAGCCGGATCGCGCCATCCTCCCGCACCACCGAAACATGCGCCCGCTCGCCATAAACGATCGCGTTCTCGATCAGATTGCGCAGCGCCCGCCTGATCTGCTGCGGCCGTACCGACGCCACCGCCCGTTCGCTGTCGGCCATCTCGGCGGGCGAGCCAAGTTCGATGAAATCCTCCACCACCGCGTCGGCCAGCGCGGCGATGTCGACCTTCTGCGCCGCCTCGCTGCTCCGCCCCGCCCGCGCGAGGGACAGGATATCCTCCAGCATGCGGTTCATTTCATCGATGGTCTGCGAGATGCGTGCCCGCTCGCCCTCGTCCTCGACCGATTCGGCCCGCACCCGCAGCGACGCCAGCGGCGTGCGCAGATCATGGCCGATCGCGCCGAGCATGCGGTCCTTCTCATCCAGCATGGCGAAGATCCGGCTGCGCATCGCGTTGAAGGCGGTGGTCAGCTCCCGCACATCGCCCGGCCCGCGTTCCTCCACCGCATCGGCCGAGCCCGTCCGCGCGAATTGCTGGGCCGATCGCGTCAACTGTCCCAGCGGCCGCGCAAGCCTGCGCCCCACCCACAGCAACGGGGCAAGAACTATGGCATAGAGGATCAGCGTCTGCGCGATCAGCCATCCGCCAAATCGCGGCGGCCGGTCACCCATGCGCGATTGCGTGACCACCCATTTGCCACGCTCATATTGCGCCGCCATCGTGAGCCTCTGCCCCCTCGGCCCGCCATGCAGGCCGTCCATGGCGTGCATGCGCGCCCGTGTCCAACGGCGCATCGGTGCAGCCTGGCTTTGCTCCACCGAAACCTGCACTGAGAGGACAGGTACGCCGACATCGGCAAACATCGCGAGCGCCCGCCGCTCGATCTCCGGCCGCCGCTCCCCCTTCGGCATAGGGGGTGCATCAACAAAGCGCGCCCGTGGAGGCCGCCCGGCCGGTGGCGGCTCCCCCCGACTGTCCAGCGCATCGACGATGCGATAGACGCCCGGAGCGGTCTGCGCCGTCAGCGTCAGCCGGTTCCGCTCCCGCAGCAGCAGCCCGAAATTGATCGCCTGCGCCACGAACAGCGCAATCGCGACCAATATGATGATCTGGCCGACCAGGCTTTGCGGCCAGAGACGCAACCGCCTCACAGCTTTCTCACATCAGCGGACAGCGTGTAGCCGCCGCCCCACACGGTCTTTATCAATGTCGGGTTCTTCGGGTCGGGCTCGATCTTCTTGCGCAGCCGGCTGATCTGGTTGTCGATCGCCCGGTCGAACGCATTGGCTTCCCGCCCCTGGGTGATGTCGAGCAGTTGGTCGCGGCTCAGCACCTGGTTTGGCCGCGTCGCAAAGGCCAGCATCAAATTATATTCAGCCGTGGACAGCGGCAGCACGACGCCCTCCTGATCCACCAGCACTCGCTCCTGCGTCTTCAAGAGCCAACCCGCAAAGGCATAGGTCGCTCCGTCCGGCGCCGTCACCCGCTGGCCGCCCGTCGCTACCCGGCGGAAAATCACCTTGATCCGCGCCACCAGTTCGCGCGGGGAAAAGGGCTTCAGCACATAATCGTCCGCGCCCATCTCCAGCCCGACGATCCGATCCGTCTCCTCCGACTTGGCTGTCAGCAGGATCACCGGGATTTCGCTCGTCTCGCGGATATGGCGGCATAGCGACAGCCCGTCCTCCCCCGGCATCATGATGTCGAGGATCACGAGGTCGATCGCATTGGCGTTCAATCGCACCCGCGCCTCCGCCGCGCTATCGACAGCGGTCACGCGGAAGCCGTTGCGGACAAGATATTGCGCCAGCGGCTCACGGATCGAACGCTCATCATCGACGAGCAGCAGATGGGGTTTTTCACTCATGGGGAATATCTGTCACGACTATCAGCAGCTTGGAAGGGTGAAGCACATGTCCCCACCCTTCCCTTGTCCGGTCAGTTCTTCGGCGCGGCGTCCGCACCGCGGCGCGCCTGCCAGGCATCGCGCATCGCCTGGCGAGCGGCCTTCATCTCATCGGCAGTGACAAAGCCATCCTTGTTGCTGTCGGCCTTGTCGAACATGGCCAGCGGCCGCGCCATGAACTCGGCGCGGGTCAGCACGCCATCTTTCATCGCTTCGCCGCCCGGACCGCCACGGCCATGGAAGCCCATGCCGCCGCCAAAGCCATGATGGCCGCCACGTCCGCCGAAGCGGTGACCGCCCTCCCATCCACCGCGACCTTCGCCATCGCGCCGATCGAAACGAGCCTGATGACCGGCGGCGAATTCAGCCTTGCTGATCTGCCCATTATGGTCGCTGTCCAGCGCGGCAAAACGCTGGTCGAGCCGCGCCTGACGGCCGATCTCGCGATCTTCCTTCGTCAGCTTGCCGTCGCGGTTTGCGTCGAGCTTTGCAAAGCGCGCATCCAGCGCAGCGGTAAGTTCAGCCTTGCTGACCTTCCCGTCCCTGTTCGCATCGGCCATGGCAACCAGCCCGCCATGACGGCCAACCGGGCCATCGCCCGGCTGCGCCAGCGCCAGATGCGAGGCCGCCAGTCCGCCGACGAACAGCGAACCAACCGCGACCGTGCCCCAAAATTTGCGGATCATCTATTCTCTTCCTTACAAGGGTGGTGAACGGCCGTCGCCGTCCCTGAACGCTTTATGAGGAAGACTTGTCCCGCAACTTTGTCATGTCACGGCCGAAATTGTAGTAATTTGTAACGGCAAGCAGCCGGCCCTCCCCGTCATCCCAGCAAAAGCTGGTATCTCAGGGGAGTGCAGGCAAGGCGGCAAGATCCCAGCTTTCGCTGGGATGACAACGGGCTCAGCCGTCCCGCCGTCCCAGTAGCCGCAAGCGCAGCGCATTCAGCTTGATGAAGCCCGCCGCATCCCGCTGGTCATAGGCGCCCGCGTCGTCCTCGAACGTCACGACCTTTTCGCTATAGAGCGAATAAGGCGACTTGCGCCCGACGACATAGACGCCGCCCTTGTAGAGCTTGAGGCGAACGGTGCCCGTCACCTTCTCCTGGCTGTAATCGATCGCTGCCTGCAGCATCTCGCGCTCGGGGCTGAACCAGAAGCCGTTATAGATCAGCTCGGCATAGCGGGGCGCCAGTTCGTCCTTCAGATGGGCCGCGCCACGATCCAGCGTCAGCTGCTCGATGCCGCGATGCGCCAGATGATAGATGGTGCCGCCTGGCGTTTCATACATGCCGCGCGACTTCATGCCGACGAAGCGGTTCTCGACCAGATCGAGCCGCCCGATGCCATGCTTGCGGCCATATTCGTTCAGCGTTTCCAGTAGCGTCGCCGGGCTCATGCCCACGCCGTTGATCGCCACGCCGTCGCCGCGCTCGAAATCGATGGTGATATATTCGGGCGCGTCGGGCGCGTCCTCCGGGTTTACCGTGCGCGAATAGACATAGTCCGGGGTTTCTTCCCACGGATCTTCCAACACCTTACCTTCGGAGCTGGTGTGCAGCATGTTCGCGTCGGTCGAAAAGGGGCTTTCGCCGCGCTTGTCCCGCGGAATCGGAATCTGGTGCTGCTCGGCGAATTCGATCAGCTTGGTGCGGCTGGTCAAGTCCCACTCACGCCAGGGCGCGATCACCTTGATGTCGGGGGCGAGGCCATAATAGCCCAACTCGAACCGCACCTGGTCGTTGCCCTTGCCGGTCGCACCGTGGCTGACGGCGTCCGCGCCGACCTGCCGCGCGATCTCGATCTGCCGCTTCGCGATCAGCGGCCGCGCAATCGACGTGCCCAGCAGATACAGCCCCTCATAGAGCGCATTGGAGCGCATCATGGGGAAGACATAGTCCTTCACAAATTCTTCGCGCAGGTCGTCGATGAAGATATGCTCATCCTTGACGCCCATCAGCTTGGCCTTCTGCCGCGCGGGCTCCAGTTCCTCGCCTTGGCCCAAGTCAGCCGTGAAGGTCACGACCTCGCACTGGTAGGTCTGCTGCAACCATTTCAGGATCACGCTGGTGTCGAGCCCTCCCGAGAAGGCAAGGACAATGCGGTTGATCTTATCGGACATGGCGGAGCGGCTTCCTTAAACTGGCGCAAAAATTACCGGCGCGCCGGTATCAGGGGTGAGCCCCAAGTGCAACCGAGTCGGCATGAAGCGCATAAAGGAAAGGGCGACGGCATGCGCCATCGCCCCTCCATAGGAAGCCGGTTCAGTCCTTACCGCGTCTGCGGCTTGAACCCCATTTGGCGACCGCGGTCGCCGCCCAGCCGGTAAACCGTCTGCGTCTGGGGTTCGGCATGGATCGTCTGCGGAGGCGCCGGCGCTGCGACCGGGCTACGCACGGAAGCGTCCCTCCGCTCCTGCTGCGCCAGCAGGAAACGCGCACGGCGCATGCGCTTGCTGGGCGTGAGGAAGGGATTTTCCGCACTCGGCGGCGCGGCGACCATCGCCTCCAAACTTCCGGCCAGCGGCGCCGAACCATAGGCTGCGGCGGCCGGAGCGCGATATGCGGGACCCTCTACCACGGGGGCGCGCTCAGCGGCGACGGGGGCTGCCGCGACAGGCGCAGCGGTTTCGACCGCCAACACATCCTCATCCGTACGGCGGCGACGGAAAGCGGCCGCGCCGCCCAGGCCGAGCAGCAGCAGAGCGCCGCCGCCCAGCGCCCAATAAAGCGCGTCATGGGGCGCGTCGCTCGCCGTTGCCGGCTGTTCGGTAGCTGGAGTCGCCGCGGGGGTCGCTGCGGGCGCACTCGGGTTCACGACCGCGACCGGGGCGGGCGCTGCCTGCTGCGGCTCAGGCTGCAGAGCCGGAGTCGACACCTCTCGCGCCGCTGGGGCTGGAGCCATCCTCGCCACCCTACGCGTCGCAGCTTCGGCGCGAGGGGCAGGCGCTGCCTTAGGTTCAGCGGACGTTTCCGCTTGCGAGGCGGCAACTGCCGCAGCGATGCGCTCATCCACCGATTGCGTCGGCTGAACGACGGGCTGCGCCGGGGCGATGACAGGCGTAGATGCAGGCGGGGGAGCGACAACAGCGTCCGTCGGAGCCGCTGACGGTGGGGCAACCGCATCCTGTGCATAAGAATAGGTGGAACCAAGGGCCAGAACAGCGGCAATCGCGGCACCGGCCGGGCGAACGGCTAGGCTATATCCTCTCATAGTGACAATTTAACTGTCGGAACGACGAAACTATCTCAAACTCATGTTTAGTTTCGGGATGAACCGAAACTCCAGGCCGATGAGCGGTTACACAATAGCCAAATGTGAACGGCTGTTCATTTTCAATTATAAATGACGAGTGATCAGCTTTGCTTGGGTTCGCTCCCCTTGTCCTCAAGCAGTTCAAGGCGGCTCCCTTCAACCTTCCTGTCCAGCCGCGCCTCCTCCTTAAGGCTCGCCTGCCGCTCCGCTTTGGTCCGTCCGAACTTGGCGCGATTGGCCGCAGCCGCCCGCTCCTTCTCCGCGCGCGCACGCGTTTTGCGCGCCTGCCTCAGATTGATGATGTCGGCCATGATTGCTCCTTACGCAGCCGTCCTAAGGCAGGACAGCGCGCGGGTGGAGGATGAATCTCGCTTTACGACCCGCGCTGGTCAACCTGACCGACGATTATTCCGTCTTTATCAAGGCCCGGCCCCTCCTGCCGCGCGCCGTCCGTAGGCGAGGCACCGGGCGCTTAGATTAGAAGATCGAAAAGTCCGTATGGTCCAGATGCACTCCGAGTTGCACGACGGCTATCTGAACCTGGGCCGCTCGGCCCGTTCCATCAGGATCGAAATAAACCGCGCCCGTCGCGCTGTTATAAATGATGTGATCATTGGCATCATGGGCGCGCGTCCCCTCCCAAAAGGCACTGTCCAGCAATTGGCCAACAGAGCCTGCGCTTCCGAATACCGTATGATCCAGCGCCAAATGATCGATGCCATGTTCAAAATCGGTGATCTCGTCGAAATTCTTGCTGCCCGAAGCGTTGAAGACGAAAGTGTCGGCGCCGCTGCCGCCGATCAGCGTGTCATTGCCCTTCCCGCCATCGAGCCGGTCACCACCTGCATTGCCCACCAGCTTGTCATTGCCGCCCATACCGTAAAGCTTGTCGTTACCCGCGCCGCCGGTCAGCGTGTTGGCATAGCTGTCGCCGGTCAACGTCAGATTCGCCGGAGGGGGCGGAGTGGTCGTGGTCGTGCTGGTCGTTCCCCAGTCAGCATGAATATATTGGCCCGGCAACACGCCGGTATAGCTGATCCCGTTCAGGTCAATGTCGGCGGTATAGTAGCCCAATCCATCATGTGCCGCCTGCGCCTCGACATCGGCAACGGCCGTCTGCGAAGAGACATATTCAATCGCAATGACATCCTTGCCCGCCGCGATCATCTTGTTCAGCATTTGCAGGCTCGCCTGCGTTTCACTCAGCGGCTGCTTTGCCCCGCTATCGCTATAATATAGATTTTCCTTGAACATACCGTCGAGGTGCGAAAAATAGGTGTTGTTGGACAGCAGTTCCTCGGCGTTATTCGCCCAGATCTTGAAGTTCGGATTTTTCGCGTGGGCATAATCCGCAAGATAGGCGACCAGATCCGCCATGGCTTGCTCGGCTCCGGCAGCGCCGCCCGGCGCATTGGCCTGCGCCCAGGCCTGTTGATATTCATCGACGACATCGAAATAGACGCCGTCATAGCCGGCCGCGATCATCTTATCGATATAGGTGGTCGCGACCGTGCGCCATTCCGGGGTCCAATAGGCGACTTGATAGTTGCCCTGCCATTGCGGGTTTTCCGGACCCAATGCCGCCTGCGGGATGGTATTGAAATAGGCGCGGTAATCCTCAGCCTCGCCAATGCTGAAATAGCCTAGCAAGAGAGAACTTTCCGGCCCCCCGCCCATCTGGGCGACCTGCGCGGGCGTGAAGGCAACACCATTATCGTCATAAATGTCGATGACCTTGACGTCGAATGGCGCCGCAGCGATTTCGGACGGCACAATTCCCTGCAAAACATACATGCCAGTATGCGGCATAGCTTACTCCTGATGATGATTTCGACCCGAAGACGAAGCATGGGCAGGGAGAACCGTTGGCTCAGCCCTTTCGCCTGCCCGCGCTCATGACGCTCGCCGTCAACATCGTCGCACTGCCCATCTCCGCTATGGAGCGGACATGGACACGGAGCTAAACCGCTGTTGACAGGTCGCATCCTTGATTTTAAACGCTAATTCTGGAAATATACGGACACCCCCGGCCGTAGCGATGGCGCCACGGCAAATTGCCAGTAACTCATCTCAGATACCCTCCCCGTCCTCTGGCAGTAGCTTAACCAGAGTTAAGACCGACCTTGCTTGGAAAAGCTGTCTGCCAGATTAACGGCGCGATCGCCGATCCGCGCTTTGCGCCCACCTGAGCCACCCTGCCGGCAGGGCGAAGCGGACTTCCCAGAGACTTCTGCTCTATCGAGATCATGCCGCAGCGACCTTATGGATCGACCAGCGGGAATCATCATGTCGGCTGCAGGCTGCTAGTCCGTTTACCCATTTGGCCGGTTACGATGCGCTAGGCGGCAAAGATGGCGCTTAACCCCGCGCGATAATTCCACTATCAACCGGCTCATGGCCAAGCCTTCCCTGCGCCAACTCGACATTTTCGCGCAGATGGTGGCGGCGGGCAGTGTGGCGCGCTGCGCTCGCGATCTCGGCCTCTCCGTCGATGAAGTAGCTCGCGACATCAGCTCGCTGGAAATGCGGCTAGGCTATCGCCTCTTTGACGACCTTCCCGATCGGACGAGGCTGACGGCGGCAGGACGCAAGACGGCTGAAGCCATGACCCTGTTGTCGCAGGACCAGACCGCAAGTTGGGACGTGCCGGAAGCGAAAGCGGACCCCGCGCCTGCCGCACCACCACCCTCCCCGACCGAACCCGCACGCCAGTCGATCGTCCTCGCTGCTCCCGCTCCCGTCTTCGGCCATTTCCAGGAGGCGCTCGCCGCTTTCGAGGCGGCGAATGAAGATATCGCGATCACGCTCGACCTCTCGATCCACCTCGCCGATGAAGCCCAGCAGGCTCTGGAGCGGGGCCGCGTCGACATCGCCTATTTCTATGCGCTGGGGGAATCGAGAGCGCTGCCCTCCCGCTATGGCTGGTCGGAACAGATCAATCTCTATGCCGGGGCCGATCACCCGCTCGCTCGTCGCGACAGCGTCACGCCCGAAGAGTTGCGGATCAGCCCCACCCTGGCGATGGAGCCTCAAAACGCTCTACGCCGCATCATTGACGAAGCCCTCCAGCGCGAAGGGATCGTCATGGGTGCACCGGTCATCGAAACGGACAATATGTTCGACATCATGACCATCTTGCGTGAAGGCGCGGGATGTTTCGCCGCCTTCGGGCCTCTTGCCCGTGATCTCGGCCGCATGAGCGGCATCCGCCGCCTGGCGTTGGAGCGCCCCCTGCCCGCGATCGAGGTTCGCCAAGCGGTCCGTCCGGAAGCCGAGGCGAAGTCAGCCGCTACCGCACTGGCTGAATTCCTTTTTCTCTGATGGCGTAGCGTAGCGTCCCCTATAATAACCGGGATGAAGCGAGGCTCCACCACGCTATCCAGTTTTTCCTGACGCAGAAAGCTGTTGATACGTTATATCATTTTGGATACCAGCAGCTGGCAAATCTCTCCTTACCAAGGACTTCCTTCATGATTTCGCCCCTGCCGCTGCTCCGCGCCGGTTGCGCCCTTGCGTCGCTCAGCTTTGCTTTCGCCGATCTCGCACAAGCGGAAGATACTCAGCCGCAAGCCTATCATGACCAGCAGCCCGACATCATTGTCACCGCCATCATTCCGCGGCGGCAGGGCGATATTCTGTCGGGCACCTCCGTCATCGCCGGAGCGGAACTGACCCGCTCCCTGCGCCCGACGATCGGCGATACGCTGGCGCACCAGCCCGGCGTCTCCGCGACCTCTTTCGGCCCGAACGCCTCCCGCCCTGTCCTGCGTGGCTTTCAGGGCGAACGGGTGCGCATCCTCACCGACGGCATCGGTAGCTTCGACGTATCCAATACCTCGGTCGATCACGCCGTCGCGATCAACCCGCTGACCGCAGACCGGATCGAGGTGCTGCGCGGTCCAGCAGCGCTGCTCTACGGCTCCTCTGCGATCGGCGGCGTCGTCAATGTGATCGACAGCCGCATCCCACGCCGCGTGCCGGACGAGCCAATCCATATCGACGGCATCGCCACCTATGGCAGCGCCGCCAACGAGCGCACCGGATCGGCAGAAATCGAGGCGCCGGTCACGGAAAAACTGGTTGTTCATTTCGACGGCAGCTATTCCAAGAGCGGCGACCTCGACACGGGCGCCTATATCCTGACGCCAGCCTTGCGCGCCCAAGCTGCGGCAAGCGGTGACCCGGCGATAGCGGCTCTGGCTGACCTGCGCGGCAAGCTGCCCAACAGCGCCGCGCGTAGCTGGGAAGTGGCCGGCGGTGCGGCACTGGTGACGGATGGCGGCAATCTCGGCTTTTCGGTCGCGCACACTGACAATCTGTACGGCGTCCCCGCACGCTATTCACTGGAACCGGGATCCCAGGCCGAACAGGTCCGGCTGCACATGAAGCAGGATCGGGCAGACCTGCGCGCGGAATTGCCGGTCAATGGCGGCATCCTGGAATCCATCCGCCTGCGTGCCGGCTTTGCCGACTACCAGCATCAGGAGATCGAGCAGTCGGGTGAGGTCGGCACCACCTTCTATAATCAGTCGATCGAATCCCGGCTTGAACTGGTGCAGGCGAAGCGCGGCGGCTGGGACGGCGCGGTCGGCGCGCAATTCTTTGCCCGCAATTTCCATGTCGAAGGGGAAGAGAAGTTCCTGCCGCGCAACCGCACCGAACAGCTGGGCTTCTTCACACTGCAGTCGCTCGACTTCGGCACCACGCGGATCGAGCTGGGCGGCCGCTATGAACATAGCCAGGTCGAAGCGGACGCGGATGCCACCCTGCTCAATCCCGCCTATCATAGAAGCTTTGATGCTTTTTCCGCCTCGATCGGCGCGAGCCAGGAAATTGCGTCCGGCTGGCGGCTGGGCCTGAACCTGGCGCGCACAGAGCGCGCGCCCTCCGCCGAAGAGTTGTTCGCGCGCGGCAATCATGCAGGCACTCAGGCGTTCGAACTGGGCAACCCCGACTTCGGCCTCGAAAAAAGCTGGGGGGTCGAAGCAACGCTGCGGGGCCAAGGCGCAGGATATAACTTCTCCCTGTCCGCCTATCACAACTGGTTCAACGGCTATATCTACGACGCGCTGGTCGGTGATTCCGCCTGCATGGCGGTGAATGGCGGGCAGCCGCTGGACTTCCCCTGCTTCCAATATGCTCAGGCGGACGCTCGCTATCTCGGGTTTGAAGCCGAAGCTTCGGTACAGCTGGCTGAGCTCAGCGGATACAAGATCAACCTGGACGGCATGGCCGATTATGTTCGCGCCACGATCACCGGCTCGGGTCCCGCTCCCCGTATCCCGCCTCTTCGCATGTTGGGAGGGATCGAAGCGCAGGGCGACCGGCTGACGCTCCGCGGCGAGGTAGAACATAGCTTCGCGCAGGATCGGACCGCCGCGACAGAAACCCGCACGGACGGTTTCACGCTCGTCAATGCGTCGCTGTCTTTCAAGCCGCTCAAGGGGAATGACCGCACGACCATCAGCCTGTCGGCCAACAATATCTTCGATGTGGAGGCGCGGCGGCACGCCAGCTTCCTCAAGGATTATGCGCCGCTGGCGGGGCGGGACATTCGCGTGACCGCGCGGCTGTCCATCTGATCAACCTAGTTGATTGCGCCTTGTGACAGTTTCGTTACAAGGCGCGCATGGATCAGGGGCGATCGACAAGGGGCGGGGCCGTGGGGGCGAACTGGTAATGCGCCAGATCGCTGCGCTTCCCTATGCCACCGATCCCGACGGATCGATGCGCATCCTGCTGATCACTTCGCGCGAAACGCGGCGCTGGGTGATACCCAAGGGTAATCGCATCAAGGGCATGGCCGGTCACCGCGCCGCGGAACTCGAAGCCTATGAGGAAGCAGGCATTCACGGCATCGCCTGCCCCGCGCCGCTCGGGCGCTACCGCTATGACAAGCGCCGCCGCAAAGGCGGCTCCCGCGAAGCCACGGTCGAAGTTTTCCCCCTTGCAGTCACCGGCCAGTTGTCGCAATGGCCCGAGCAGGGGCAGAGGGAACTGCGCTGGTTTCCGGTCTCAGAGGCCGCGAAGGCAGTTGATGAACCCGATCTTCAGACCATTATCGCGGCCTTTCGCAAACCGCCGCGTGATCCCGGCTGGTTCATCCGAATGCTGCTGCGGGTCAAGGAATGGCAAAGCGAAAGGACTGGAATGCTGCGGTGGTTTCACGCGCTGATGCCCAAGCAGGGGCGCTTCTTCGAACAGTTCGAAGATCATGCAGAAACCCTTGTCGCGGGTGCTGATGCGCTTGCCAAGCTGCTGAAGGGTGGGCCGGACATGGACGCCCATATTCAGGAGATTTCGACGCGCGAGCATGAAGCGGACGACATCATCCGCGAAGTGCTGCAAGACGTTCGTCGCATCTTCGTGACACCCTTCGACCGCAGCGCCATCACCGGCCTGATCGGGGTGATGGACGACGCCATCGACCAGATGAACCAGACCGCCAAGGCGATTGCCTTGTTCGAGGTGAAGGAATTCGCGCCTCAGATGCAGGACATGAGCGCACTGATCGTCGAATGCGCCCGGATCACCGCCGAAGCCATGCCGCTGCTGCGCTCGCTCAATCTCAATTCCGTGCGCCTCCATGATCTCACCGAGCGACTGGTGAAGCTGGAAGGACATGCCGACATCCTGCACGAAGCGGGTCTCAAGGCGCTCTACAATCAGGCGCGCCAGGGCAACCCGATGGACTTCGTTGTCGGCAATGAAATCTACGCCCATCTGGAGAAGGTGACCGACCGTTTCGAAGACGTCGCCAATGAAATCTCCGGCCTGGTCATCGATCACGCTTGATGCCGCTCCTCGGTTCTTTTCGAGCCTAGTTGAAAAACGGGCGGCACGAACATGTCCTTGCTCAACCACGCTCGAAACGGACGGAAGTAGGACGCCTTCATCCATGCAGGACAAAGTATAACCCGCCATGGAAGCTCATCTCGCCTTCCCGCTGCTCGTCGCCCTGATAGGCATCGCGCTCGCCTTCGACTTTTTGAACGGGCTGCATGATGCAGCCAATTCAATCGCGACGATCGTTTCGACGCGCGTGCTGAAGCCGCAATATGCGGTGGCCTGGGCGGCATTTTTCAACTTTATCGCCTTCCTCTTCTTCGGCCTGCATGTCGCCGAAACAGTGGGCAAAGGCATTGTCGATGCCAGCATCATCGATCCGCAGGTAATCTTCGGCGCGCTCATGGGGGCCATCGCCTGGAACCTCATCACCTGGGGCCTGGGCATCCCGTCCTCCTCCAGCCACGCGCTGATCGGCGGGTTGTTGGGCGCGGGCACTGCAAAGGCGGGGCTGGGCGCCGTCGTATGGAGCGGGGTCTTCAAGACCAGCGCCGCCATCGTCCTCTCGCCCGCCATCGGCCTCGTCCTGGCGCTGCTGCTGGTGCTGATCATCAGTTGGATTTTCCGCCGCTTCACGCCGCAAGGTGCAGACCGCGTGTTCCGCAAGCTGCAGTTGGTGTCCGCCTCGCTCTATTCCCTAGGCCATGGCGGCAATGACGCGCAGAAGACGATGGGCATCATCGCCGTGCTGCTCTATTCCCAGGGCATGCTGACGGGCGGTTTCCACGTTCCTTTCTGGGTCGTGATTTCCTGCCAGGCCGCGATGGGCCTCGGCACCTTGCTCGGCGGCTGGAAAATCGTCCACACCATGGGATCGAAGATCACCCGTCTCACCCCTGCTCAGGGCTTCTGCGCCGAAACCGGCGGGGCGATGACGCTGTTCCTGGCGACACATCTTGGCGTACCGGTTTCGACCACCCACACCATCACCGGCGCGATCGTCGGCGTCGGCGCATCGCGCCGGCTATCGGCTGTCCGGTGGAACGTGGCCTCCAGCATCGTCATCGCCTGGGTCGTGACCCTGCCCGCTGCTGGGCTGATCGGAGCAGCCTTCTACGGGCTCACACGCTTTTTCTGACCGCTCTTCACAAGAGCATGATCCGGTCCTATATGGGCCATTCAAATCCGGTCCGTGCAACGCCGTCAGGTGGAGCATGAACCGTCCCCCGGATCGCCCGGGGACCGGCTTCGAATAGCGCGCGAAACCGGCGGGATTGGGCGAAAAACGGCGGGTCACAAAGTGCTGACAGTGCGGATCGGACAGTCCCGGCCCGCACTTTTTTGCGTGGATGCAGAGGAGCGAATCGCCCCTTTCGCCTTCCATGTCAGGCTGAATTTTCGCTGCGATGCGAAAAAATGCGACGAACAACAGGCAGGATACGCAATGGCGACCAAAGCTCTCCCCCCGATCAGCAACACCGGCGCGAAGAAGCGCATAAGGAAGGTGTTCGGCGACATCCACGAAGTGGTGCAAATGCCGAACCTGATTGAGGTTCAGCGGGAGAGCTATGAGCAGTTCCTCCGTTCCGACCCTTCGATCGGCTATGTGTCGGGCCTTGAAAAGACCCTGCGCTCGGTCTTCCCGATCCGCGATTTCGCCGGCACCGCCGAAATGGACTTCGTCCATTATGAGCTGGAGGAACCGAAATACGACGTCGAGGAATGCCGTCAGCGCGGCATCACCTATGCAGCACCCATGCGCGTCACGCTGCGCCTGATCGTGTTCGAAGTCGACCAGGACACCGAAACCCGCTCCGTGCTCGATATCAAGGAGCAGGACGTTTACATGGGCGACATGCCGCTCATGACCCAGAACGGCACCTTCATCGTCAACGGAACCGAGCGCGTCATCGTGTCGCAGATGCACCGCTCGCCGGGCGTGCTGTTCGACCATGACCGTGGCAAGACCCACTCGTCGGGCAAATATCTCTTCGCGGCGCGCGTTATTCCCTATCGCGGTTCGTGGCTCGACTTCGAATTCGACGCCAAGGACATCGTCAACGTCCGTATCGACCGTAAGCGCAAGCTGCCGGTCACGGCGCTGCTCTATGCGCTCGGCCTCACGGCTGAGGACATGCTCGGCTATTTCTACAACAAGGTGACCTTCCTGCGCGGCGAAGGCGGCTGGCAGATCCCCTATTCCGCCGAAGCATGGCGCGGCCAGAAGCCGGCCTTCGACATCGTTGATGCGAAGTCGGGCGAAGTCGTATTCGCCGCCGGTCACAAGATTTCGCCCCGCGCCGCCAACAAGGCGGAAAAGGACGGCCTCGAAACCCTGCTGATCCCGACCGAGGAAGTCTATGGCCGCTACAGCGCCTATGACCTCATCAACGAGCAGACGGGCGAAATCTACATCGAGGCCGGTGACGAAGTGTCGCCGGAAAATCTCGAAAAGCTCGACAAGGCAGGCATTGACCGCCTCGAACTGCTCGACATCGACCATGTCACGACCGGCCCCTGGATCCGCAACACGCTGAAGGCCGACAAGGCCGAGGAGCGCGACCAGGCCCTGTCCGACATCTACCGCGTGATGCGTCCTGGCGAGCCGCCGACGAAGGAAACCGCCGAAGCTCTCTTCGCTGGCCTCTTCTTCGATCCGGAGCGCTATGACCTCTCGGCCGTGGGCCGCGTGAAGCTCAACATGCGCCTCGACCTCGATGCCGAGGATACCGTCACGACCCTGCGCACCGAAGACATCCTTGCCGTGGTCAAGGAACTGGTGAACCTGAAGGACGGCAAGGGCGAGATCGACGATATCGACAATCTCGGCAACCGCCGAGTCCGCTCGGTGGGCGAACTGTTGGAAAACCAGTACCGCGTCGGCCTGCTGCGCATGGAGCGTGCCGTCAAGGAGCGCATGTCGAGCGTCGACGTGTCGACCGTGATGCCGAACGACCTCATCAACGCAAAGCCCGCCGTGGCCGCGGTACGTGAGTTCTTCGGCTCCTCGCAGCTCTCGCAGTTCATGGACCAGACCAACCCACTCTCGGAAGTCACCCACAAGCGCCGCGTATCGGCACTTGGGCCGGGCGGCCTGACCCGCGAGCGCGCGGGCTTCGAAGTCCGCGACGTTCACCCGACGCACTATGGCCGTATCTGCCCGATCGAAACGCCCGAAGGCCCGAACATCGGTCTGATCAACTCGCTCGCGACCTTCAGCCGCGTCAACAAGTACGGCTTCATCGAGACGCCCTACCGTAAGGTGATCGACGGCAAGGTGACCAATGAGGTCGTCTATCTGTCGGCGATGGAAGAAGCCAAGCACACCATCGCTCAGGCGAACGCTGAGCTGAACGATGATGGCACGCTGGCCGAAGACCTGATCTCGGCGCGTGAAGCGGGCGAATTCCTGATGGCGCCCAAGGACCACATCACCCTGATGGACGTCAGCCCCAAGCAGCTGGTGTCGGTCGCGGCCTCGCTGATTCCGTTCCTTGAGAATGACGACGCCAACCGCGCACTCATGGGATCGAACATGCAGCGTCAGGCCGTGCCTCTGGTACGCGCCGAAGCGCCGTTCGTCGGCACCGGCATGGAAGGCACCGTGGCGCGTGACTCGGGCGCTGCCATCGCGGCTCGCCGCGCAGGTATCATCGACCAGGTCGATGCGACCCGTATCGTGATCCGCGCCACCGGCGATATCGAACCAGGCCAGTCGGGCGTCGACATCTACACGCTGCAGAAGTTCCAGCGTTCGAACCAGGACACCTGCATCAACCAGCGTCCGCTGGTGAAGGTCGGTGACCTGATCGAAGCCGGCGACGTCATCGCCGACGGCCCGTCGACTGAGTTCGGCGAGCTGGCGCTGGGCCGCAACACGCTCGTCGCGTTCATGCCCTGGAATGGCTACAACTACGAAGACTCCATCCTGATCTCCGAACGGATCGTGAAGGATGACGTCTTCACCTCGATCCATATCGAGGAGTTTGAGGTCATGGCTCGCGACACCAAGCTGGGGCCGGAAGACATCACCCGCGACATCCCGAACGTCGGTGAAGAAGCGCTGCGCAACCTCGACGAGGCGGGCATCGTTTACATCGGCGCCGAGGTGGAGCCGGGCGACATTCTGGTCGGCAAGATCACGCCCAAGGGTGAATCGCCGATGACCCCGGAAGAAAAGCTGCTCCGCGCGATCTTCGGCGAAAAGGCGAGCGATGTGCGCGACACCTCGCTCCGCCTGCCGCCGGGCGTTGCCGGTACGGTCGTGGAAGTCCGCGTCTTCAACCGCCACGGCATCGACAAGGACGAGCGTGCCATGGCGATCGAGCGGGAGGAAATCGACCGTCTTGCCAAGGACCGTGAAGACGAACGCGCCATCCTCAACCGTGCGACCTTCAACCGCCTCCAGGAAATGCTACTCGGCCAAACGGCAACGGCTGCTCCCAAGGGCGTGAAGAAGGGTGTCGAGATCGACGAGGCTCTGTTGGGCGAAGTCGAGCGTCATGAGTGGTGGAAGTTCGCCGTAGCGGACGACCAGCGTCAGGCTGGCATCGAAGCCGTCAAGGCGCAGTATGACGAGGCGGTGAAGCTGATCGTCGAGAAGTTCGAGGACCGCGTCGACAAGCTGCAGCGCGGCGACGAACTGCCTCCGGGCGTGCTCAAGATGGTGAAGGTCTTCGTCGCGGTGAAGCGCAAGCTGCAGCCGGGCGACAAGATGGCCGGCCGTCACGGGAACAAGGGTGTCATTTCGCGCATCCTGCCGATCGAGGACATGCCGTTCCTGGAGGATGGCACTCATGTCGACATCGTGCTCAATCCGTTGGGCGTTCCGTCGCGCATGAACGTCGGTCAGATCTTCGAAACGCATCTGGGTTGGGCCGCCCGCGGCCTGGGCCAGCAGCTCAAGCATGCGCTGGAAGAATGGCGTGAAGCCAATCCGAACGCGCAGGGCGGCGAGATGCCAGACGCGGTGAAGACCCGTCTGCTCGAAACCTATGGTCCGCAATATGCCGATCAGATCGAAGGCCGCACGGCTGATCAGATCGTGGATCTTGCCGAACATCTGTCGCGCGGCGTGCCGATGGCGACTCCGGTGTTCGACGGCGCCCGCGAAGCCGACGTGTCGGCGATGCTGGAGCTGGCAGGCCTGCACTCGTCGGGTCAGTCGGATCTCTATGACGGCCGCACGGGCGACAAGTTCGACCGCAAGGTGACTGTCGGCATCATCTACATGTTGAAGCTGCACCACCTTGTCGACGACAAGATCCACGCACGCTCCATCGGCCCCTACTCGCTTGTCACCCAGCAGCCGCTGGGCGGTAAGGCGCAGTTCGGCGGCCAGCGCTTCGGTGAAATGGAAGTGTGGGCGCTCCAGGCATACGGCGCCGCCTACACGCTGCAGGAAATGCTGACGGTGAAGTCGGACGACGTGGTCGGCCGTACCAAGGTGTACGAAGCGATCGTCAAGGGCGACGACACCTTCGAAGCCGGTATCCCGGAGAGCTTCAACGTGCTGGTCAAGGAAATGCGCTCGCTGGGCCTCAATGTCGAACTCGCGTCCATGGACGAGATTTCGGACGACGACGGCTTCGCGCAGGCGGCGGAATAAGGGGACCTCTGGCCTTTGCCCTCCGAAGGCAAAGGCCTCCCCTGCCCCGCCCCGAACAATTTACCCTCTAGAGGGACTGAAAAATGAACGAACTGACGAACTTCGCCAATCCGATCCAGAAGCCGGAAACCTTCGACCAGATCCAGATCGGGCTTGCCTCTCCGGAGCGCATCCGCAGCTGGTCCTTCGGCGAGATCAAGAAGCCGGAAACCATCAACTACCGTACGTTCAAGCCCGAGCGTGACGGCCTGTTCTGCGCCCGCATCTTCGGTCCGATCAAGGACTATGAGTGCCTGTGCGGCAAGTATAAGCGCATGAAGTACAAGGGCATCGTCTGCGAAAAGTGCGGTGTCGAAGTCACGGTGTCGAAGGTCCGCCGCGAGCGGATGGGCCATATCGAACTGGCCGCGCCCGTCGCGCATATCTGGTTCCTGAAGTCCCTGCCCTCGCGCATCGGCCTGCTGCTCGACATGCAGCTCAAGCAGCTTGAGCGCGTCCTCTACTTCGAGAGCTACATCGTCACCGAGCCGGGCCTGACGCCGCTGGAGAAGTTCCAGCTGCTGACTGAAGACGAGTTGCTCGACGCCCAGGACGAATATGGCGAGGACGCCTTCTCCGCCGGCATCGGCGCGGAAGCGGTCAAGCAGATGCTGATGGACCTCGACCTTGAGGGCGAGAAGCAGGCGCTGCTGGACGAACTGGCCGTCACCAAGTCGGAACTGAAGCCCAAGAAGATCATCAAGCGCCTGAAGGTGGTTGAGAGCTTCCTTGAATCGGGTAACCGCCCCGAATGGATGATCCTGGACGTCGTGCCGGTCATTCCGCCGGAACTGCGCCCGCTGGTGCCGCTGGACGGCGGCCGCTTCGCGACGTCGGACCTCAACGACCTCTATCGGCGCGTCATCAACCGTAACAACCGCCTGAAGCGGCTGATGGAACTGCGCGCGCCGGACATCATCGTCCGCAACGAAAAGCGCATGTTGCAGGAAGCCGTCGACGCCCTGTTCGACAATGGCCGCCGCGGCCGCGTCATCACCGGCGCCAACAAGCGTCCGCTGAAGTCGCTGTCCGACATGCTCAAGGGCAAGCAGGGCCGCTTCCGCCAGAACCTGCTCGGCAAGCGCGTCGACTATTCGGGTCGTTCGGTCATCGTGACCGGCCCGGAACTCAAGCTGCACCAGTGCGGCCTGCCCAAGAAGATGGCGCTCGAACTGTTCAAGCCCTTCATCTACGCCCGCCTCGACGCCAAGGGTCTGTCCATGACCCTGAAGCAGGCCAAGAAGTGGGTCGAGAAGGAGCGCAAGGAGGTCTGGGACATCCTGGACGAGGTGATCCGCGAGCACCCGGTCATGCTGAACCGCGCGCCGACGCTCCACCGCCTTGGTATTCAGGCGTTCGAGCCCGTGCTGATCGAAGGCAAGGCGATCCAGCTGCACCCGCTCGTCTGCTCGGCCTTCAACGCTGATTTCGACGGTGACCAGATGGCCGTGCATGTCCCGCTTTCGCTGGAAGCCCAGCTGGAAGCCCGCGTGCTGATGATGTCGACCAACAACATCCTCTCGCCCGCCAACGGCAAGCCGATCATCGTCCCCTCGCAGGACATGGTGCTGGGTATCTATTACCTGTCCATGGAACGCGAAGGCGAGCCGGGCGAAGGCATGCTGCTGGCCGACATGCAGGAAGTCCATCAGGCGCTCTATGCCAAGGCCGTCACCCTGCACTCGAAGATCATCAGCCGCGTGCCGCAGACCGACGAAGCCGGCAATCAGTATATGAAGCGCTTCGAGACGACCCCGGGCCGCATGCTGCTCGGCGAATGTCTGCCCAAGTCGCACAAGGTGCCCTTCGACGTCGTCAATCGCCTTCTTACCAAGAAGGAAATCGGGGACGTTATCGACCAGGTCTATCGTCACACCGGCCAGAAGGACACGGTGCTGTTCGCCGACGCCATCATGGCGCTGGGCTTCCGCCACGCGTTCCAGGCCGGCATCAGCTTCGGCAAGGACGACATGGTGATCCCGGATTCGAAGACCGCGATGGTCGACGAAACCAAGGCGCTGGTGGCTGACTATGAGCAGCAATATCAGGACGGGCTGATCACCCAGCAGGAAAAGTACAACAAGGTGATCGACGCCTGGAGCCGTTGCGGCGACCAGGTGGCGAACGCCATGATGGACGAGATTCGCGCCCAGCCCAGGGACCCGCAGACCGGCCGCATGGCCCAGATCAACTCGATCTACATGATGGCGCACTCCGGTGCCCGTGGTTCGCAGGCCCAGATGAAGCAGCTCGCCGGTATGCGCGGCCTGATGGCCAAGCCGAGCGGCGAGATCATCGAAACGCCGATCATCTCGAACTTCAAGGAAGGTCTGACCGTCCTTGAATACTTCAACTCGACCCACGGCGCTCGTAAAGGTCTGGCCGACACCGCGCTCAAGACGGCGAACTCGGGTTACCTGACCCGCCGTCTGGTCGACGTCAGCCAGGACTGCACCGTCGTCGAGGAAGATTGCGGCACCGAAAAGGCGCTGGAGATGAAGGCCATCGTGCAGGGTGGTTCGGTCATCGCCTCGCTCGGCGAGCGTATCCTGGGCCGCACTACGGCGCAGGACATCGTCGACAGCAAGGACGGTTCGGTCATCGTGCCGATCGGCACGCTGCTCGACGAAGCGCTGGTCGCGCAGATCGAGGCCATTGGTACCCAGGCCGTGAAAATCCGCTCGCCCCTCATCTGCGAAAGCAAAATGGGCGTCTGCGGCAAGTGCTACGGTCGTGACCTCGCCCGTGGTACGCCGGTCAATATCGGTGAAGCGGTCGGCGTCATCGCGGCGCAGTCCATCGGTGAACCGGGTACGCAGCTTACCATGCGTACCTTCCACATCGGCGGCGCGGCGAACTTCAATGAAACGTCAAACCTGGAAGCCCTGTCGGACGGCACGATCGAGCTGCGCGACATGCCGACCATCACCGACAAGAATGGCCGCCGCCTGTCGCTTGCCCGCAACGGCGAGATCGCGATCATCGACTCCGAAGGCCGCGAACGCGAAACGCACCGCCTGCCTTACGGCGCCACCATCCTGTTTGCGGATGGCGACGCTGTGAAGAAGGGCGACCGCTTCGCCGAGTGGGACCCCTTCACCATGCCGGTGATCACCGAAAAGCCGGGTATCGTGAAGTATCAGGACCTGATCGACGGCAAGACGCTGACCGAACAGACTGACGAAGCGACTGGTATCGCCCAGCGTGTGGTCACGGAATTCCGCGGCTCGGCTCGCGCCAAGGAAGATCTGCGTCCGCGCCTCACCCTGCTCGACGATCAGTCAGGCGAAGCCGCTCGCTACATGCTGGCGGTGGGTGCGACCCTGTCGGTCGATGATGGTGCACAGGTGCAGGCCGGTGACGTGCTGGCGCGTGTCTCCCGCGAAGCTGCGAAGACCCGCGACATCACCGGCGGTCTGCCGCGCGTCGCCGAACTGTTCGAAGCCCGCAAGCCCAAGGACAATGCGATCATTGCCAAGGTGTCGGGCCGCGTTCAGTTCCTCAAGGATTACAAGGCGAAGCGCAAGATCGCCATTAATCCCGAGGATGGCGGCGAGCCGGTCGAATATCTGATCCCCAAGAGCAAGGTGATCGACGTTCAGGAAGGCGACTATGTGAAGCGCGGCGACAACCTGATCGGTGGTTCGCCCGACCCGCATGACATTCTGGAAGTTCTCGGCATCGAGCCGCTGGCCGAATATCTGGTCGCGGAAATCCAGGAAGTCTATCGCTTGCAGGGCGTGAAGATCAACGACAAGCACATCGAAACGATCGTTCGTCAGATGCTGCAGAAGGTCGAGATCATCGAATCCGGCGACACCACCCTGCTGGTGGGCGAGCAGGTCGACCGCGAGGAAATGGACGAGATCAACGCGAAGCTTCCGGCCGGCTACCAGCCCGCCGCGGGCAAGCCGGTGCTGCTTGGCATCACCAAGGCCTCGCTCCAGACGCGTTCCTTCATCTCGGCCGCCTCCTTCCAGGAAACCACTCGCGTCCTCACGGAAGCAGCGGTTCAGGGCAAGAAGGACACGCTGGTTGGCCTCAAGGAAAATGTCATCGTGGGTCGCCTCATCCCGGCGGGCACCGGCGCAGGCATGAACCGCATGCGCGTTGCCGCCTCGTCGCGTGACGCGGCAATGCGGGCCGCTCTGCGGGCGTCGAGCCAGGTCGACCTGATCGCGCCCAAGACGGCTGCTGAAGAGCATGCCGCCGAACTCGCGCAGGGTCCGGAAGCCGCTATCGGCGATGATCCGCTGGGCGTGGTCCAGGGTGAGGACTTCACCACCCAGGATCTCGACTGAGACCTTTGAAATAAGGGATGCCGCTTCCTACATCAGGAGCGGCTCCCAAGCCCATCGATCCCGCAAGGGAAGATGAAAGAGCCCGCCGGACGCAACAGCATGTCCGGCGGGCTTTTTCATGACCCAAGCACGCGGAATTTTTCCGGCGCATGCCCCTTGACCAGCCGGTCCAACCAGCCTATCTGCGCGCTTCCGATGCGGGTGACGCCCGCCTTGGTGCCCGATCCTCTAATGGTAAGAGAGCGGACTCTGACTCCGTCAATCAAGGTTCGAATCCTTGTCGGGCATCCAGATTTCTCTCCACTGTTCATTCACGTCGGCCATGGGCGAGAAGATTCTCCTATCCGCCTGGCTTGCGCCTTTAGTAACTAGGCCGCGGCAGCGACGGTTTTCTTCTAAAAATTAGGATGTTCCGTTTCCCTTGGCGGGCCAAATCCATCTTTCGGCGAATGCTGCCTCTCACTCATTCCGCATGCCGAACGACATATTGCAGCGGCTAAAGCTGTCGCTAAATTCCCTCCAAATCAAAGGAGGGGTCGTGACAAGCTTGGTAAGAAAAGCACTCCGCGCGTTCAGCCGCCGCCGTCAAATTCGCCAGCGGCTGGAGCAAATCAGGCAGGAAAGCAGTGCTTCCCGTAGTCGCACATTCACCGTCAGGATTTGAACCGCTCGACAGGCAGGGCCCACCGCATGCGGGCGCCTGCCTGAGTCCTTCCGAAACGTCAGATCGTGGGCTTAGGGGCGCCCGGATTTCACTCTAACCTGATGGATAAAGTTCGACTCTGCCTGCCAAGTTGAGCGAGTTTATAGCAGAACACCGCCCATAGACGATTCCAGACCGACAGGTTGCGAACCAAAATCAGAAATCGGCCTCTACAACGCTCATGCGAGCAATCGATATTTATACCTTTCCAGCTAACTATTGGCGCAATCCAAAGATCAAAACCTGTCCAATCTATTCATGCAAAACTGCGCTGCACGAACCAATACACCCCGATCCCTACCAGAAACGCCGCCGCAAAATCTGTGACGATCGGGCGCGGCAGAGCAAGCCGGAAGCGGGCAAGCAACATCGTTAACCCGGCCAGTAGCAACACGATGCATAGCTGCCCAAGCTCCACTCCCAGATTGAAGCCGACCAATATCTGCGCCAGCTTCCCAGGCGGCAGGCGGCTTTCCAGCAGATCGGCGGCAAAGCCAAAGCCGTGGATCAGCCCGAAGACCAGCGTCACAACCAGACGAAGGCGTCCTGCATCACGGATTTGCCCCGACAGCATGGGGTAAGAGGCCGCGAAGATAGCCGATCCCGCCAGCAGCAGCGGCGGCAGTAATCCTACACCGGCGATGCGCAGCCCGGCCATCAACGCAAGTGCGCCCCCCCGTCCACAAGGCGATGAGGCCGGGCCGCCGCGACCCCATGACTACATTTTCCACTCCGACCAGCGCGATTGTCAACGCCACCAGCGCGTCGATGAAGTCACCATGGGGGCGGATGATTCCTGTGACCGCCAGCGCAAGCGTCAGGCTGTGACCGATGGTAAAGCCCGTCACGACGAAGATCAGGTCGCGCAAGCGGCGGGAAATGAGGACCAGCCCGACCAAAAACGCCATATGGTCGACGCCGGTGAAGATATGCATCACCCCCATTTCGATGAATTTCCAGAAGCTGGCATTATCAAGACTGTTGCCACCCGCTTCGTCGAGCTCGATCCCCTGCTCGTCCGCGCTCATCAGTTGCTCGACAAATTCGCCGTCCGGCCGCTGAATCTGCGCGAAATGGATGTGCGTCGGAACCCGTTCGAAAAAGGCTCTGGACACCAGCCGCATGTCGGTTGTGGACGGGCAGCCATATTGGAATTCGGCCCTCAGAAAACCTGGCGCGGCTGCAACCATTCGAGGCGGAGCGGTGAGCGCGCAGGGCTTGCCTGCTGCCGTCACGCCCACCTTCGGCGTCAGATAGGCTAGGAAGGCTTCGCCAGAGGGGCGCGATCCATCCCTTGTGATCCTCTGTGCCTCGGCATCCGCGACGCTGAAACTCATATGGACCAGCCGCCCGTCGAGCGTCCATGCGCTATGCGACTCGCTGCGCGTGTAGGCGATGGCCATGCCGGGCATGAGGAGCGCCGCACAGGCCATGACAAGGCCCAACAGGCAGCCATGCCAAAATCGGGCCGCCATCAATCGAAGCCCCGCTGGATCACCACATCTGCGCGTTTACGCAGGAAATGCTCGTTGCCGGCCGTGAGCACCTTCGCCTGATCAGAAATGTAGTCGCCCAACCCCCTATCCCGCACCTCCTCAAACGCGCGCGGCTGGGGCTGGCTGTTATGCTTGACCACCAGTATATGGATTCCGACTGCCATCGGCACAGGTGCCGATATGGCACCATCCTTCAGCACCCACGCCACGGCGAACAGCCGGTCCCCCAGGTGTAGCTTCGCCGCGAAATAATATTCCTCACCATCCTTCATGCGATCAGCAGCCTTCAGCCCGAGACGGGCGACGACGGTGGACGAGGCCCCCTCCCGAAGCAGCACTGCCACGGCTTTTCGCGCTCTGCCTCCAGCTGACGCGGGCAGCACATATCAGTCAATTCGATCAAGCGTGATCGCGGAGACGTCATATCGACGGTAGAGCTTCGCCACATGTTTTGTCGGCATCGCTTCTGCTCCTTGGATGACCCTTCCCAAAGGAATATTGATGGATCGAGGACGGGTCGAGCCATTCGATACAAGATCGCAATTTTCTAAAGATCGTCCAATTTAACTTTGACGCCTTCAGCCAGAAAACCTCCTCAACGACCAATGGCAGTCTTTGCATTCCGGCATCGGTCCTGCGAACGCCGATGTTGACCCTTTGAAAACTTCGCTCAGACAGTTTCCAGCGCTCCATGCGTGATTGGAACATGCAGCTTCCCAGCACCCGGGACCTATTCCTGTGATTGAACGTCCTGAAGCGAGGACGGCAATTAGAGTCAGGATAGAGGATCTCGCGTAGCCCGCAGGCGCTTCTTCAAGATTTTCCTGACATTCCACTTACCTGTTGCGGCAAGTCGAGCGATGTGGCGCTGCTTCCTGTGAAAGCCAGGGAGCCTGCTGGGGCACACAAAGATTGAAGGCACAGTCAGATTGTGGAGCACGCACTGACATTGGCAGAGGGCGCGGAAATCTGAGGTTGTCTGGCTCCTCGCCCCTGGTGGGGAGCCAGAACCTATCTTGCGGCTATTAAGCGGCACATCTTGCCGGGCTCGCCTCTAACCCACCTCAGACGCAATCGATCGCGCGGCGCGCCTTCCGGAAAAGACACAGTCTGCAACCGACAGTCCGCTGACGTAAATGTTGGAGCAAATCCCCACGGCCGTTCGACCCGCGGCATACAGGCCCGGAATTTTCTCGCCTTGTTCGTTCACGACCGCGCCGCTGCCTTCGTCGACCTTCAGCCCGCCCAGGGTGAGGACCGGCAGGAAGCCGAGCTTAGCGTCGATCGACATATTGATGGCGTAGAAAGGTGATTTCCGCACGGGCGCGATATCCTCATGAGCCTTGCCGAAGGGGTCGCGCTCACCCGTGTCCGCTAGCCGGTTATAGTTGGCTACTGCGTCGCGCAGCCCATCCGGGTCGATGCCGCATTTGCGGGCGAGGCTCTCGAGCGTGCCTCCCCTCCTGGTTCCGAACATCATCGCCGCCAACGCCGGATAGCGTTGAAAGCTCAGTACCGACTTGCTACGCGCCTCCGCCTTGGCTTGGCGGAACTGATCGCGGTCCAGCACGATCCAGCATACGCCTTGCCGGTCTTCCACCATCGGCATGCCTATGGACGCGCCATAGAGCATCTCGTTCACATAGCGTTGGCCCTTGGCGTCCACGACCATGCCACGCGCCCATGCCATCGGCGGATTGATGAAGCGCCACGCACTAGCGTGGTGCAGCCGGGACACGGCTCCTCCGGCACTCTGACCGAGGCGGATGCCGCTGCCGTCGTCCCCCGGCGTGCCGAGCGGCATCCCTTTCAGATATTTGGGTGCATAATGCGCGACCATCGCGCGATTGAAGATAAACCCGCCGGCGGCAAGGCAGACGCCCCGCCGAGCGCGAATGAGGCGCGTCACACCGATTTTCTTTTCCAGTGCGCGCGCCTTCGCGAACAGCCGATCAGCCATGCGTCCGATCAGCGTCGCACCTGGCATGGAAGGAGGCAGCCTGAGCACCATGCCGGTCGCCCGTTGCATCAACGCAGCGTAGCGCTTGCCGTCCGGCGTGTCGGAACGAATTTCAACGGCGGAAACCCCCACTACCCGGCCGGACCGATCAATGATGAGACGCTTCACCTTGGTCGATGTCATGCATTGCACGCCAGCCCGATCGGCCGACGCGCGGAGCGGGTCATACAGGCCCTTGCCATAGCCCATCGGCGCATCGAGCTTGTCTACCAGTGCGCGATGACCGCGGGCTGCAGGCTTCGCCGACGCCTTGTAATCAGGCGCAAGGCTGTTGTCGGAATGATAAAGCGAATAATCCGTATGCGGATAGCTCGTCTTCTTCGGATAGAGCCGCCCCTCAAAACGAACGCCATGCCCTGCAAGCCAGCGCGCGGTCTCGGCGCTTGTCTCGCAGAAGCGGCGCAATGTGTCCTCCTGCACAACGCCCTGCGTCTCCAGTTGCAGATAGCGGAACATCTCTTCCGCCGAATCTTCGACCCCGGCCTCCTGCTGTGCAGGAGTGCCACCGCCGCCATAGAAGATACCGCCGTTGATCCGCGTAGCGCCACCGCCCGCCGCCCGATCGATCGCCAGCACCGAAAGACCAGCCTCCCGCGCCTGCAAGGCGGCCGAGACACCGGACCCGCCATAACCGACGACTACAACGTCGGCTGCACGATCCCAGCCGAACGCGTCAGCGTCATCGATGAGCAATGGCGCCTCAACTTCGCTGTGCCAATGGGCATCGCCCGGACGGGGCTCATTCTGTGTGAGGGTCGCCATTGTAACTCCGCTTCCTGCCGGTCCCTCGACGGAGGGACTGCGCTCTTAAATATACATTGCTGCATATTTCAATTGGCAATCGACCGGGATGCAATTATCCGGCGCGAAATTCCGGATCAGGAAAGGTATGCGCGTGCAGAAATCCGAAACTGTCGTCCTGGTGACAGGAGCCACCGGCAATATGGGCCGTGCCGTGGTCGAGGCCTTGCTGCAGTCGCCAGCGATACAGGTCCGGGTGCTCGTGCGCCCGGAAGAGAAGAAGCATCCTGTGATCCGCCGGTTGCGCAAGCGTGATCAGGTCGATTTCGCATGGGGTGACCTGACCGACGCTGCATCGGTCGAGCGCGCGGTGGCCGGAACCGATATCGTCCTGCACATGGGCGCTTTGGTGTCTCCGCTTGCGGATACGCTGCCGCCGTCGGTGGTGGAGAAGGTGAATGTGGGCGGCACGCGCAATGTGGTGGAAGCGATCAAACGCCAACCCAATGCGGACGACGTCCGCCTGGTTTATATCGGCACCGTCGCGCAGACCGGTAGCCGCAACCCGCCCGTCCATTGGGGCCGCACCGGCGATCCGATCCGCATCGGTTATAATGGCCATTATGCGGGAACGAAGGCGCAAGGCGAGGCGATCGTCGCCGAGTCCGGTCTGAAGCATTGGGTCTCTATCCGGCAGACCGGCATGGCGCATTACGACATGTGGCGGACCAAGGGACCCATCATGTTCCACAATCCACCCAATGGCGTGATGGAATGGTCCACCGTCGAGGATTCGGCGCGATTGATGGCGGCGCTATGCGGCGATGCTGTCCCAGATCATTTCTGGCGCCATTTCTACAATATCGGCGGCGGGGCGGCGTCCAGACTCGTCAACCATGAACTTATGGCCAAGACGATGATCGCAATGGGCGCAGGCGATTTTCGGCCGATGCTCGATCCCAACTGGCTGGCGACACGCAACTTCCATGGACAATGGTATAGCGATTCCGATCGGCTGCACGAACTGGTGCCCTACCGCCAGCGCACGATCGACGACTTCTTCGCGGAGTTGCCCCGGCATATCCCTTGGGCCATCCGTACGTTCATGCGATTATTCCCCAGCGTGGCGCGCAAGCAAATTCTCAAGACCGCGCAAGCGCCCGAAGGACCGCTCTACTGGATTCGTCATAATGACGTCGAACATATCAACGCCTATTTCGGATCTCGGGAAGCGTGGGAACGCCTCCCGACGAATTGGGATGATTTCCGCTTTGCGCAGCCGTCGCGTGAACCGGTTCTGCTCGATCATGGCTATGACGACACCAAGCCCAAGGCTGAGTGGACCCTGGACGACATGAAGGCGGCCGCCATCTTTCGAGGCGGCGCCTGTCGGGCCGAGCATGTCAATGACGTCTATACGCCGGTCGAGTGGGAATGCAGCCTCGGCCATCGCTTCTCCATGTCGCCCAACCTCTATCTTGCCGGCGGTCATTGGTGCCCGACCTGCCAGATCGACATCGACAGCTACGCGCGCGCCGCTGAGAAGAACGCTTTCCTGGCTCAGGTTTGGCCAGGACCGACCGCGCATCCTGCAGAGCACTGATCTTCCAGGACATAGGGAAATGATATGAAACCGGTCCTTGCCTCCTGCCTTGCGGCCTGCGCTCTCGCCATTGTTACTTCCCCGGCCGAGAGCGGGACGCCCGCGCACCCTGAAAAAGCGGTCCGCCCCCGCTTCACGACCGAAGCCACCCCGATCGGCGCCCTGCTGGACAATGCTGCCGCGCGCGCGATTGTGGACAGGCATATTCCAGACTTCTCGACGGATTCCAGGATCAAACTGGCCAGGACATTCACCCTGAAGGGTCTCCAGCGCTTCGCAATGGGCAGGATCAGCGACAAGCAGCTTGCGGCGATCGACACCGATTTCGCCAAGATGCGACGTTAGAGGGCGTCAGCGCCGAGCCCATTATTGCGCCCCAATGGCATTGCCATTCGCGCCGCCCGCGACGAAAAGCGGCGGATGCAACGCACGACACCGGTTCCTGAAAAGCTTGCCATGCGACGCGGGCGTCCGTCGGCAGAAGAGGTCGCCCGCATCGAAGGAACGATATTGAGCGCCGCGCGCACTCTTTTCCTGAAAGGGGGATTTGACGGCGTCTCGATGGAAGGCGTCGCCGCGGCGGCAGGCATCACGCGAGCGACTTTATACAGCCGCTACGCTTCCAAGGCAGCGCTGTTCCGGGCCGTCATCCAAGATACCGTTTCGCTATGGTATTCGGGCACGCGGGTGCAAGCGGCCGATGCCACGGCGGATATCCGATCCATCCTGCGCCTGCGCGTCAGTGACATGGCGGCATTGCTGGTCGATCCGCTGTTCGGCGCATTTCAATCCTTGATGCTGTCCAACCGGCATCGCTTTCCCGAACTCGCCCCAATGATGCACGAACTCGGGTACAAGAGAGCTGTCGAACTGCTGGCGAATGACATCGATGCTGCCGCCCAGCGCGATGCTGTGCCGGCGAGATCTCCGGAAGAAGTAGCGCAGCACATCATCTCAGCCGTTTATGGCTGGTTCTTGCAGCAGGACCTGATTCGCGTAGCCCAAGCTGAAGATATCGAGGCTTATGGGTGGAGCCTCATCGACCTGCTGATGCATGTCCGTGAACGCTGGTGACTTCGTGAGGTTGGTTGGGGCAGTATGTTTTCGGAACGTGCCGCCCTGCTCTTGAGCCCTCCACATTCACATGCGTTCACTCACCACGCTTTTTCGCGCAAACCCTGGCAGCTTTCTCAGTCACCTGTCTCAAGCCGAAAGTCTTAGTTCATCTATCGCGGTGGCGACTTGCTCAGCATTTCCGTGCCTATCATCGCGCCAGCTGCGGACAATCATTGGGGCATCGTGTCCGACATAGACGATACAGTCATGGAAACCGGCGCACGAATTTGGTGAAGAACTGGGTGCCGGTGCTGGTGGAGCGGCCGCATCCAGGTCGCTATGGGTGCCGCGGCCTGATCGACCGCGGCACCCATTTTCATTTAGAAGCGGATGCGCAAGCCCGCGCGTCCGCCAGCGCCTTCAAGGCTGTTGGAGCCACCGCCGTTGCTGAAAGTGCGCACATAATTAGCCTCTAAGAAGCCGGAAATGCCGCTCGTCTGGCCAATGGTGACGCCCAGGACCGCTTCACCATAATCCCTCATGCGGTCATTGGTGAAGGCGACCGTCTGCACGCCGTTGCTGAAGCTCACCTCGTCCCGACCCTTGAACTCGTGGACATAGTTAGCTCCTATATAGGGCGCCAGCACGGCCGTGTCCCCAATCTGCACCTGTCCGCCGATGCGCCCACCGACGCGGCCTCGCAGGCCATCGTCCTCATTAAAGTCCGCAGTGGTGCCAAGGACCGAGAAGCTGTCGATATTCGAGCGCGTGTAAGACAGGCTTGCGGCAGGCTCGATGAAGAAGGCGTCGCTGCCGAACCGCAGACCGACCTCACCACGGACACCATAGACGGAGCCATTGAATTTCTGTCTGAAGCCGCCGGTCGGGCTGTTGGCATTGGCCCAATAATGATCATATTTGCCCAGCACGTTGGCGAAGATGTTGCCCGAGGTGAAGCTGCCATAGATACCGGCATTCACCGCGTTGAAGTTGATCCTGTCTGGCGAACCGGCAAAGTTCTGCGAGGAATTTATATAGCCGCCGGTCACACCCAGGGCGAAGCCACCCTTTTCACCAACGCCGCCACCGAAGTCGAAGCCGGCCTGTCCACCGTAATAATCCTGCTTGTAGCCCGTGTTGATGACACGGCTCTGACCAAAGCTGGACACCGTCCGCCTTCCGCCCCGATCCTCGACCGACCCGTGCATCTGTAGCCAGAACTTGCCGGAGTTCGCGGTATCGCCATGCGCCCACAGTGAATCGCGGCGCGACCGCAGTTGCGCGGTGACCACGTCCGCGGACTTCATCCACAGGCTGCGGATGCCATTCACATAATTGAGCGTACGAAACGCTGCGTCGCTTGGTCCGCCCGTGACACTGTAAGACAGCGTCGCGGGGTCATAAGCTACTTCATATCGAACGAGGCCAGCATTCTGGAAGCCCCCGCTGAACTGAAAAGCCGACGCAGCGGACGGGGCACCCGCCTGAACGATTGCGGTGCCCGAGGTGAAGATGGGTGCGCTAAGGGACGGCGCATCAAGCAGCACGGTGGTTGTACCCGTGGCCGCCCCACCCAGGATCAGCCGATCGCTGCCGCCAGCGCTCACATCGACACCCAACTGGCTTGCGCCCGTGCCCGAGAAGGTGCCCGGAAGCGTGAGGGTATCGCCCACTACGCCATTGCGAAGATCGACCAGGCCAGCGTTGGAAAAGCTCTCCAGGCCCGTGAATGTCGATGCACCCGCCACCGTGGCGCCCGTGCCAACGCTGACCAAGCCAGTGTTCACGAAGGCGTCGCTGCCCGCTCCGAAATCGGGGTTGGGGCCAACGACGAACCTGCCGCTATTATTCACCGTATCGTCGCCGGCGGTCAGAACAATGTCGCTGGACAAGGAACCACTGTTGTTGATCGTTGCGGGACCGCCGAGCGCCTGGACCGCCAAACCATTGGGATTGGAACCGATCGTGCCGGAATTGGACAGGGTGCTGCCATTGACCGACGTCAGCGTGATGAGGTTGCCGTCAGCCGCCGACAGGCGACCATTCGGACCCACAGTGACCAGCGCGCGATTTCCGCCCGTGACCGCCACGGCGTCGGAGCCGAGACCGGAAGCCGAAACCAGGCCATTCACGGTAGCACTGGCATTGTTGCTGGCGGTCACCGCGACCGCGCGCGACGTGTCGCCGCTGGCCGCGACATTATTCACGACCGCACTGGCATCGCCTGCCGTCCCTGTGACGGAGATGGCATCGGAAGCACCACCCAAGGATGCACTACCGGCCGTCGTCACCGTGCCAGTGGAAATCACCGCCGCGTTGGCGCCCTGCGCGAAAATGGCGCTGCGGCTAGTCGCTATGTCCGCGGGCAGCGCAGCAACTGTGCTGACATTGTTCGCGGAAACGAATGCATCGCCAGTTCCCGACACTGCCGAAATGCCTGCTCCGCCGCGGCCGGTGGAGGTGACGTTGCCCGTCGTTATCACGCTGGCAGGCCCGGTGTCTGATAGGGCGGATACCGCCGTAGATCCCTCGCCAGTAGTGGAGACCGATGCCAGTTCCACGTCCGCCGCACCGCCCAGGCTGGACACCGTCACGCCGTTCGAAAGCGCGCCACTTGTCGCTACGGATGCGCCGCTGCCGTCGAGCGCCAGATCACCCGCGCCCAAGATCTGAACGCCGGGAGTGGCAGGCGTGACTGTCTGAATGGAAAGGTTGGCGGGCAGGACAACCGTCAAGTCGGCCGTGGGAAGGTAGGTGATGCCGGCTGGATAGGGGCTGCCGGACGCAGGGCAGGAAACCACACCGCCGGCCGCGGGCAGCACGCCGCATTCATCCTGGGCCAGCGCGACGTTGGGCACGGCCAACATCAAAATGCCGAGCGATCCCGCGAGGCCAGTGGCGCCCAAAAACGCGCGCGAAGGCGCAGCATTCCGACGAGCGGAATGCCAAAATTTGTTCGAATTCATCTGTAAATCCCTTTTTACGCTCCCTGATAGGCAGCTGAACCGGGAAACGACGATGATAAACGATAGTTCCCCGGTTTCTCCAATAGGATCGGATTATAGGTTAACGGTTCACTGTTCGGCGATTACACTTTCAATATTACCATTTCACATAATCCGCGTTCAAAATTCCCATTTATATTGATAGAGATTAAGAACTGATCAGATCGGGCAGAGACGGGCTGTTATGCTGAATGGCTGAGGCTGGAACTCATCGAGGATCGGATGGTTGCCCAGTCGGACGACATCCGCCGGTCTTTCGAGCATCTCCAGCGTTTGGGCGTCCACATTTCGATCGATGATTTCGGCACGGCTTATTCCCACCTGCGATATCTCGCGCGCTTTCCGCAGAGCGAGGTCAAGATCGACCGCAGTTCCGTTCGCGACGTAGCGCACAACGCCATGAGAACATCATTGTCGAGGGCGGCGTAAAGCTGCGCGCGGCGCTCTTCGGGGCGTGGCCGAGAGGATTGCCCTGCGGAGTAGGGCGGCGCCAGCGTGACAGGAATGCAGCCGTCCGCACTTAGGATGGCAAAATCAGGAGCTGAATGTCGTATGAGGGAGTGCTGCTGCCAAGAGGCGGGAGCAAGAGTTTGCGCCCGCCTCCGTGCGTTTATGGCTTGGCTGCAACGGGAAGACGGAATGGCGCGCCTAAACGGTTGAACGCGTTCATCGCCGCGATGACAAGCGTGAGATCGACCAGATCCTTTGGTGCAAAGACGGCGGCTGCCGCCGCATATGCATCGTCAGAGGCGTGGGTAGTGCTGACGTTGGTCACCTCTTCAGCCCAGGCCAGCGCCGCGCGATACTGGTCGGGGAATAAATGCGGCACCTCAGCCCAGACGGGGATCAGAGCAACCCTGTCGATCGGCATGGTCTTGAGCAGATCGCGCGTGTGCAGGTCGATGCAATGGGCGCAGCCGTTGATTTGCGAAACACGCAGGAAGACAAGGTGGATCAACTCTTCGGGAAGATTCGTGTTCTTTGTCACATAATGGTGGATCCCGAAGAGAGCCTTGGCGCCTTCGGGCGCGATTTCGGACCAATTCAAACGTTTCATCTCGGTCATGATGCTTTCCTCGTCATTGGCGCCGATCATCGACGCTCACCGGCTTGACGAGGCAGGCCAGTGCGTCGTGACATCATGGCGCACATATTTTTCGATGCTGCTGTCGTCCCATGTCACACTGGTCACAGCGATCTCGTCATGCAGGCAGACGCTTGCATTGGAGCCATGGACATGAAGATCGTTATCATCGGGGGCACGGACTGATCGGTCGGCCTCTTGTCAGCCTTCTGGGGACCAGGGGCCATGAAGTCATTGCCGCGTCGCCCAGTACCGGCATCGATGCGCTGACTGACTCGGGCTTGGGCCAGGCGCTGAAAAGTGCTGCGGTCGCAGTTGATGTCAGCGATGCGCCCTCTTTCGAAGATGCCGCCGCTCTGGCCTTCTTTCGTGGCACCACCGCCAACCTGCTAGCAGCGGCACGCGATGCAGGTTGGGGCTGATCAAGAGGAAGAACCAATAGCTATGGGCTTCGTCGATAACGATCCAGCGCAGCTTGCCGCGCGATGCATCGCGTCGGTTTTTCGATAGGCACTATCAAGTGCTGGAAAGGCACAGATTTCTGCGGCTTTCAGAGCCATTTGGGGGTATTTCTTGGAACAAAGCGAGACCACCGAGAAGAGCAGAATCTCTCGGAACCGCAGAAAATCAACGTTTTTGAACGTTTTGAGAAGAAGCGATGGTGCCGCTTACGTGACAGGTCTCCGGGTTGAGGGGGTTATTTTCGTCGGACATTGAGGGTTTCTCCTGTGTTTTCAGCAGGGCCAGTTTGAGTCCGCTTACGGGACCCGCATTTCTGCCCAGAACCCAGCGCATAAGAGATCGGCGGCCACGAAGGGCCGCCGATAGGATGAGGTCTTCTCAGAGCCTCAGGGTCGCGATGAGCAAGCTATGGGTCGGCTCTGAGTCGCGCTTGGATGGATCGGACAGGGACGATCAGTTGGGATCGTCAGGCCGGATCGTTCGATGGCCCTTGCCCGTCCTCATTCACGATCCCGGCATCATCATCGGACGATTCTTCAGCGCGACGCAGCCTTTCGGCGTCAGCTTTCCGCTTCGCTTCAACCTTGGCTTTGAGTGCCGCATAGCGTTCCGCGCCCAATGTCGGGATGTCTTTCATGGTCATTTCCTCATGCGGCTTTGGCCATCTGCTGCTTGAACCGGTGGACGGTCGCAACGCCCACCTTGAGCTTGCGGGCTGTGGCATTGATGCTCATGCCCTTGTTCAGGGAACGCCTGATTTTCTCAGCCTTCTCAGGATCGAGTGGAGGCCGTCCGGATTTCTTCTCGGAACGTGCTAGCCCGGCCATGATCCTGCTGCGGATCATCTCGCGTTCGAAGTCCGCAAATACGCTGAGCATGCCGAACATGGCGCGTCCGCTGGGTGTTGAGGTGTCGAGCGCCTGCTGGTGGAGATAGAGGTCCACGCCCTTGGCGTTGATCTCAGTGAGGAAGGTGACAAGGTTCTGAAGAGAGCGTCCGAGACGATCCACGGCCCAGCACGCCACCATGTCGATCTCCCGGCGCGCGATGGCCTTCATCAACGCATCGTAGCCCGGACGCTGATCGCGACCTTTTGCGCCGGAGATACCCTGATCCTCATATTCCGCGACGATCTCCCAGCCATTGCGTTCAGCGACGGCGAGGAGTTCACGGCGCTGGTTTTCGGTGGTCTGGCTGTCCTGATAGACGCGGGTGTAGAGGGCGATGCGTTTGGTCATTCCGCTATGCTCTCACAGTTCCGGAATGCGTCAAGTAGTTCTTTTAGTTCGATAATTTCAGGGCGGCGGATGATCGGCTTGGTCGCGGGGGTCGCCCTTATCGGGATAGCAGTAAGCTGCTGAGAAGACATGGGCCATGCCTTCAGTCCCTGAGCGATTGGCCGCGAGGTAAAGGCGATGCAGGCATTGGCCGATCTCGCGGATCACACCACCTTCGAAGAAGGCGACCGCGCTGCCTCCCTTCGGGCAAGCGATCTCTAAAAATGCGGTTTTGTGCGGCCAGTGGTCTATTACGAGGGAGACGCCGCTGTTGAGATCGATGTTGAGGGTCAGTTCGGGTGCTTCGCCGGTCAGCAACGTCGCCAAGGTCAGGGCATTAGCTGGACTGATCCGGCGCATTGCGGACACGGACCCATCGTCTGCCTCGATGGTGAGGGCGATCTCGTCACCGATGAGTTCCAACTCAATGCGCTCCATCCGGCCTCCTCAGTGATCCGCACGTGAGATCGCACAGTTCCTGAAACAGTCAAGTAGTTCATTTAGTTTGGTAATTTCAGGATCGACAGTGAGATGAGATAATCGTTGGATTTGAATCGCAGTGGTGTTATTACCGCATTGCTCGCCTTAGAGCATCCGCCGCTTAGCGGTAACTCCTCATTTAAGGAGACTGATATGCTTAAGAACTACACGCCTGATCGTGTCTCGCTCGACCGTGATCCCAACCTCGCTGATCTCAAATTCGATGCGGGCTCCCACACCCCTGCGTTTGAGAGCGAAACTGGGCAACACATCTACCGTCTACTTACCTCACGCATTGGCGTAGCGATGCTGATCGGCGCGGTGTGCTCCGCCTCGTCCCGTCCGCCGGTGGTGGGTATCGAGCCGCTTCTCGCCTCTCAAATCGGGGAAGAGGCATTTGAGGACGAGATGAAGCGCCTGACCGGGCGCATCGTCCGGTATATTATCGAGCACATCGGTGGCCGCTATGAGACACGGGGCGTCAAGGTCACCAAGGCGCTGAACTCTCATTATTCTAGCGGTTCGACCTATTCATTCCCTGAGCGCGTTCGCCGCTCCGCTTGATAGCAGGCTGGGGCCTCAGCATTGGGACCCCAGCCCACAATATGATTTCGCGAGATTGGGGCGGGGCGATGAAGCAGGGTATCAAGATGGCCGAAGTGGCATTCTATATGACCCACTCAGGGATAGCCCAGTCCGCCCCGACGGTCGCACCCGCAAGCCACGATCTCATCTCCCGATCTTCCGTTGATTCCGCATTCCGTTTTCAACTGAATTGCGAACCGTTTCCAGAACTCGTCCCCACCCCGGTTTTGGAAAACGAGTTTCCGCCAGTTCGAGGTGGCAGAGTTCCGCCATGGTTTTGGAAAGGTGGTCGCCGACCATATCGCCAACTCCTTTCCAAGTCAGTGATGGCGTTGGCATGCAGGGGCATGCCGCCGTCGGCTTGATGTCGCGCGGGCTCCCGTTGGGCGGGAACCCTTCCGACTTCCACGCCGAAAATGGAAAAGTGAAGACATCTACCCGATTGGCGTAATGCGAGGGGAATGTTGGGGTGGCCTATTTCGGAAAAACCCCCGTAATAACAGAACTCCTATATATATAAGGAACTGGCTTTATGGGCGGGTTTTACGCTAAAACTCATGTATACATCAATTCGCATCACGCCAGATTTTAATATTGCTGAACAAAATAGGAGAGTTGTATAAATAATCTCGACGGGAGACTCTTGGAGTCATGCCCACGAGATCGCGGTTGGAACCACCCTCAACTCATCTCCCGTCATTCACTAACGGGTGTAGGGTAGAACATGAATGATTTTTTAGAATACGCGAAGTCCGTATTGGGTCCGAAAGAGGTCCGTCAATTCAAAAACGCAATCGAGCACCCCTTGGGGGAGTTTCACAAGCGAGTGATCGCTCCGCAGTTCTTCCAGCCCTCCCAGAACCTCTATCTGGGCGTCGCGCTGGACAAGTATGACAAAGGCAAGAATCATTACCTCGCCCAGACCATGCTCCAATTCCCGGATGCGTGGCACGCGCTGACCTACTTCACAAATCCGCTGTCGATCCCGCCAGCCCCGGCCATCGTGGACAATAAGGAAAAATGGGTCGCGCCAATGGAGCGCGTTATCTGGGGGCAGCATCAGGTCATGACCTACGAGTTCGACCAGACCGACCTCCCGTTTTTCAAACGGCAAATGGCATGGTGCCACAGCGGCGACGGAAAGCTTCTGAACTGCGATATGGGCAGCCTCTTCAAGGCGTGCTCGGCGTGGATCGACTTCGAGGGGATCACGGTTAACTACTCGGGAAATAAGGGCTTCCATATCCACATCGTGATCAGCACGGGCCACGCCAAGGCGATGGGGATTGAGCAGCACATTCGCGAGGGCCTCGAAAAGCACTGGCACCGCTTGCTCGATACGGTGATGGATACGCTCAAGCCGGGGGTAAAGCCCGACATGACGATGTGGCAGGCAGACAAGTATCGCCGTATCCCGAACGGCGTGCGCCCACTCGACGCGCCGAACCTTCTCGGCATCCCTGCTGGCGAGTATGTCCCGCAGGTCGCGATCTGGGAGAAGTTTCGGGATAGGAAGGCCAAAGGCGCTACCGCAATGTTCTTCGACCCCATGCAGTTCGTGCCACGGGCGATGGCGCGCGACAGTCACTCTGGCGGGTGCTTGACCTTTCTTCCCTCGGGAAAGGAACTGGATTTCTGCCGGGACAAGATGCGGGCGTTGTTCAACGACGAGAACTACCCCGCATTCCACGACTTCGTTGCACATGAGGACGGCATCCGCGCTCACTTCTCCAATCATGCGGGGGATCAGAATCCCGCCTCCTACATGGACACCGACTTCCGAACCGTGAATATCAACGGGTCGAATCCGCTCGGTCTCACGCCCTCTACGGCACCTCAGCTTCCAAAGCCGCTGGGCGAGATGATGGCGGATTGGGCTGATGAGTTTCAGGCGATCAACACTCGCCACCGCTCTCCGGTCGAGCAAGAGTTCGCGATGGCGGTAGTGGATGATGCTTCCGCGCGCCGGGAAATGGAACGATTGTTAATGAATGTGATCCGGGAAGAGCGCCTCGCGCTGATCTGCGCGCCCGAGGGGATCAGCAAGACCACCGGCCTCTTCGACAATCATGCTCGCATCGCGGACTGGTTGAGCGCGGAGCAAGCGGGCTCGGTGATGTATGCGTTCACCGCGTTCATCCGCGCGAGCGCGAAGGTCGCGACATCCTTTTCCTGACCGTAGATCGATAGGCCATCGGGCGCGGCATCGTTGGCCTTGAGGAGTAGCGAACCCTATCCGCAGGTGGGGTCGTAGATTGTGTGCTGGCGGGTGGTGGCGCTGTTGATTCCGACGGCCTTAGACATGATCCGCGACACTTCTGACGGGGTGTAGAATTGCCCCTTCGACTTGCCGCTCTCGGTGGCAAAGTGGCGCATCAGATATTCGTAGGCGTCACCAAGAATGTCGTCGCCCTCGGCTCGGTTTTTGCGGAAATCGAGTTCCGGGCGGCTGAAAATCTCCATCAGCTTGGACAGTCGATCCACCATGTCCTTGCCATCGCCCAGCTTCGTCGGGTCGTTGAACTTGGCATTGTCGATGACGCCGCCAAGGCCATTGGTTTCCGCCACCTTGGCGATGATCTTATCGATCTCCTCGCCAATGTCCTTGGTGCCCTTCAGCTTCACCATGTCGGAGAAGTGGCACCCCTCCGGCACCTCGATCTGGGCTTCGGGGTCGCTCAACGAGCGGTCGGACACATATTTGAGGAACAGCAGGGTGAGGATGTAATCTTTATATTGCGAGGCATCCATGCCTCCCCGCAGCGCGTCGCAACTCTTCCACAACGAACTGTAAATCTGCGACTTTTTGACAGCCACTCTTTTGCCCCCAGCCTTCGAAACGTAACGGCAGCGTCCTGTGCTGCGCCCGATCATGACGCTTAATCGGCATAGTTCTGCGAGGCAACGGCGAGTGCGCGGGGGCCGTTCATTCATTCAAAAGGCTGTCGTTATGGGATGCGCCGCCGCTCACTGCTGCTACATGGATGGCAGGTTGTTTCGCCGGGGCAATAAACAGGGGGTAGGCGATGTCAGGTGCGGATCAGGTGGTGCTGGAATTTGACGCGAAGGCACCACCGTTGATTTTTCGAGATTGGGACAAGCTACAAAAATGGTTTGAATCAGAACGCGCTCAGTGGACGTGGCTCGTTCGTGGAGATGGTATCACTGATGTGTCTGGCGTGTCCACGAATGTTCAGAATCAACTCGACGCTATCGCCAATACACTGGGAGTCCTGCAATCTCGGGGGAACGCGATCTCCTCGGCTGCTGAGGCACTGTCGAACTTTGCCCCCAAAGGTCCGCTGCATTGCTTTGAAAGTCCGGGAGGAAAGCTGATTTTGGATATCCGGGGTCGCGCCGGGGAGGCTGCGGCTGCGTTTGCTTACGCATTCAGCAAACAAATGGCCGATCTACGCGCGGCGAAATCCCCCGAGCAACTGTTGGGAGCGATATTGACGGCTCTCCCCGATATGGTCGAGCCCTCGGCCCTAACCACGCTCTTGAAACAGGAGCGAGAACGCTACCCTCTCCCTGCGCGGTGACTGCAAAACACCATGTATCGTCGAGCTTCCTCACGTCTGCCGTATGTAGCTGGCAAATCTCATTCAGCCTCATCCCCGCGAACAACCCGATCAGCGGTATCCAGAAGCGGGAGCGCTTCGGCCTTGCCTTGCCTATTGTGGCGAAGTCGCGTTCGTCATTGACGCAACCCCGATAAATTGGCGCGTCAAAAATGCGTTGGAGTTGCTGACTGGAAAACGGGCGACGCTTTTCCCTTGCTGCCATGCCATCGGCAATCTTCAGTCCTCGGGCTGGATTTCTCGTCAGCATCTCCTCCTTGACGGCCCAGTTAAAGAGCGTCGAGAGCTTGTTCATATATTCGTTCACATTGGCGACGCTCATGGGCGCGATCCCTTTGGCAGTCGCCATATCAGCGACATCACGGGGCAGCATCTCCGGCCAGCGCTTTCTGGCGTTGCGCGGCAAGCGCCGCAGAATGTCGAGTATCTCTCGACAAGTTTCCCGATTGACTGAGGCAGCAGGCGCATCAGCGCCGACGATCTCCATGATCGTCGCGTAGGTGGTCCGGTAGATCATTCCGCTCTTGGCCGTCCGCGCCGATGTGGGATCGCTCAGATATCGTTCGATGACTTCCGCAAGCGTAAGCGCGGCGGCGGCCGGAGGCACAATTACGGGCACGATGGGCGTGACGATCCGTTCGGGTCGAGGCTCGACCGTCGGCGGCACTGATCCACCTTCGATCACCGAGACCTGATCGAAATAGGATTCGATCTCGAAGGCGACTTTCCGGACCAATCGTTTCGCGACTGAAAGGGAAGCTGTTTTCAGGGATCGGTTGATGTGGGTCCGGCCGACACGGCCAATCAGATCAGAGGGGACCCGGACGCGATACTGATAAACCGCCCCTCGCCGCCATAACCCGCAATGCCATCTGTGCGACACCGGTGTGTCACAGTCTGAACGGCCATTATTTGAGCCATTTGAACATCTTAGATGCTTTTGAGCCACCCTCTTGTGCGACAGTCTTGTGTCACAGTCAGGGGCGGACGATCTGTTAGACCGTTGTTTTATGGTTGTTTTTAGGAGGCTGGTGCCGCTTACGTGACTCGAACACGTGACCCCATCATTACGAATGATGTGCTCTACCAACTGAGCTAAAGCGGCGCTCGGGGGGCCAGATAACAGCGGTTGATGCGCAGGACAAGCGGGCAATGCATCTCTCGCGCATCATCTTTGCGGAGGCCCGGCACTGCGCCGCCAATCGCATGATCGGTTCTTCACAGCATGTTTACCATCCCATGGCAGTGTCGATTCTCAGGAAAGCTTTTCTTCTGGGTTAAGGACCGGCCGGATGGACACTCTGCGGGGGCAGGAAATCTCCAACGAACAGGATGATTTCGATTATGCCGATAACGGGGCGATCGAAGCGCCGCCCAGCGTGGGCTCGGACGAGCGGCGCATGCAGGTGCGCGCCTATAATTATTGGGCGTCGCTGCTGGGCGACCGCGCGCTGCCTTCGATCGAGGATCTCTCCCCCGATCAGCTGGAGGATTTCGGCCCTAACAGCGTCCTGCTAGACTTCAGCATGGGCCTCGACAATCCGGCGGTCGTCTATCTCGGTACGGCGCTGCGCCGGGAGTGCGAAGTCACCGGCGCGATCCAATCCATCAGCGACGTGCCCTCCCGCTCGCTGCTGTCGCGCCTGACGGACCATTATCTTCAGATCATCGCCAACGCCGCGCCGATCGGCTTCGAAGCCGGCTTCGTCAATCAGCGCGGCGCGGAAATCCTGTATCGCGGTATCCTGATGCCCTTCTCCTCCGATGGCGAGACGATCGACTTCGTCTTCGGCGTCATCAGCTGGAAGGAATTGGTGAGCCAAGCCATTTCGGACGAACTTGGCCGCGAAGTCGATGCCGCCCTGCGCAGCAGCGCCCAGGCGCGCGACGTCACGCCGATCTGGGCGGATGGCCCGGCCGCAGGCGAAGAGGATACGCTCGATCTAGCCGGCATGGAAAGCCCCGCCGACGACGCGCCGCTTGCCGATTGGCTGGCACTCGCCCGCGACGGCGCGGAACAGGCCCGCACCAGCGAGGCCCGCACCCACGGCGCCCTCTATCGCGCGATCGGCCTCGCCTATGACTTTGCGCTGATGACCGAAGCCTCGCCCGATGATTATGCGGAAATGCTGGCGGACGCTGGGATCAAGGCGCAGGCGCGCAGCCCGCTGACCGCCGTGGTGAAGCTGGTCTTCGGCTCCACCTATGACAAGACGCGCATCACCGAATATGCGACCGCGTTGGAACATGCCAAAGCCGCCGGACTCGGCCTTGGCGCGCTTGGCGACTATCTCGGCCAATATCCGGGCGGCCTGAAGGCGCTGATCCGCGATGAGCGGGCCCAGCGCCGCGCCGCCCTGCCCGAACGCCCGGACCCGCGCCAGAGCGCCCGCGCCACGCTCAAGGCCGCCGCGCCTATCGATCCTGTCGCCATCCCTACCGATTGCGATGGCCTCGCCGTCGTCATCGCCCGCCGCGAAGCGGACGGCACCATCGCGATCGTCGGCGCCCTGCCCGATGGATCGGACCTCGGCCAGCGCGTCATCGTCGCCGCCGCGGGCTGATCCCCGCGGGATCGGCACGAACGGCCGCCCTGCCGCGCCAGAACGGGATCATCCTCCGGTCTTGCCTGTTACGCCTTGCGAACCGGCTCTCATGCTGCGCGCCCTCATTTTATTTCGAGTCCACGTAACTTTATTTCTACCTTCAGGTTGAGCCTCTCGGGGCGGTAGCGCATAAGAACCGGTATAGCCGAGGAGTCGCATGGCGGCGTTCCAGCGTCTTCTCCGTTCAAGCAGAAGCGGAAAAATTCCGCACCGGGAGAAGGTTACGCATGACGGCACTGGCTGAGCCCAAGACCAAGCAAGTTGATGCATCGATCCGCCAGGCGCTGGAGGCGGCGCTGGAACGAGGCGCGCTGCCCGGCGAGCGCGATGATTTCGATCATGACGCGGCATCTGCCGCAGCGGCTTTTCTCGGCCGCACCGCCAGCGCTCGCAAACCCGGCCAGCTCGCCATCGCGCTCGAAACCCTGGGAGAAGGCGCCACCGGCCGCTATATGCGGGTCGCGATCGTCAATGACGACATGCCTTTCCTGGTCGACTCGATCGCCAACGCATTGGCGGCGGAGGACATCACCATCCACCGCCTGCTGCATCCTGTCCTGTCGGTCGAACGCGACGAAGATGGCAGGCTCGCCGCCATCCTCGATGATGAAGCGCCCGGCGCGCGCCGCGAATCCATGATCTATATCGAGGCGGATCGCGCCGATGCGAAGGGCCGCCGCGCCCTTGAAAAGGCGTTGCGCCAAACGCTCGCCGACGTCCGCGTCGCCGTCGCCGACTGGCCGAAGATGCGTGAAGCGATGGGCCGCGACGCGGACGCCGTTCCCGATGGCGAAGGGGCCGCCCTCCTCCGCTGGTTCCTCGCCCGTCACTTCACGCAGACCGGCCATGAACGCCGCCGCCGCGACGGTACGGCGGAAGATCGGCTCGGCATCTGCACGCTGGAGGAGGCTCCCCTGCTGGCCCCAGCCTCGCTCGAAGCCGCCTTCACCTGGTTCGAAGAAGGCAAGCGCAACCCGCTCATCATCAAATCGAACCAGCTCTCCCGCGTCCACCGCGCCGTGCTGCTGGACCTCATCATCGTCCCGGTGCGGGAGGGGAAGGACATCACCGGCCTGTCGATCCACGCAGGCATGTGGACGAGCGCCGCGCTCGCCGCCAGCCCCGACAAGGTGCCCCTGCTGCGATCCGCTCTTTCCGCGCTGATGGACAAGTTCGGCTTCGACCCTGCGGGCCATGCTGGCAAGGTCCTCGCCCATGCGCTGACCGCCCTCCCCCACGACATATTGATCGGCTTCGACCATGAAACGCTGGAGCGGCTCGCCCTCACCTTCATGTCGCTCACCGATCGGCCGCGCCCGAAACTGGCGCTCGGCACCAGCGCGCTCGCCCGCCACCTCTACGCCTTCGCCTGGCTCCCGCGCGAGGAGCTGACCACCGCCCGCCGCGTCGCCGTGCAGGACATGCTGTCCCAGGCGGCCAACGCGCCCGTGCTCAGCTGGTCGATCGCGCTTGAGGAAAGCGGCCTGGCGCTGCTCCGTATCACGCTCGACCTGCGCGACGGCGGCGTGGTGCCTGACGAAGTCCCGCTCGACCGCCAGCTCAAGCAGATGGTGCGCGGCTGGCTTCCCGCCGTTGAGGAAGCGCTCGCCGAAACCGAGGACCCCGGCCGCGCCGCGGCCCTTGCCCAGCGTTATGCGCCCGGTTTTCCCATGGCCTATCGCAATGGTGCAGGTCCGGCTGAAGCAGCCATCGACATTCGCCTGCTGCACGGCCTCGCAGGCCCCGGCGACAAGTCGATCCGCATCTATCGCAATGGCGAGGATACGCCCGAGCGGCTGCGGCTGAAGCTTTACAGCCATGACGTGATCGCCCTGTCCGAAGTCGTCCCCGCCTTCGAAAATTTCGGCTTCCGCGTCATCGACGAGATGACCACGGCGATCGATGGCGGCGCGCAAGGCCATGTCCAGCGCTTCGTCCTCGAACTGCCGGCAGGCGGCGATGGCGAAGCGGTGGTCGCGCGGGCGTCGGTCGTCACTGAAGCGATCGCCCAGGTTCTGGAAGGCCGGGCGGAAAATGACCGCTTCAACGAACTGATCGTGACGGCGGGTCTTGCCCCCCGCGCCGTGGTCCTCTTCCGCGCCCTCTTCCGCTATCTGCGTCAGACCGGCATGGCCTATGGCATGGCGACCTTCGCCGAAACGCTGCGGCGGGAGCAGGCGATCGCCCGTCAGCTCATCACCCTGTTCGAAGCCCTGCACGATCCCGCTGTGAAGGATGGCGCGGCCCGCGCCGAACAGGCTCAGGCCGCCATCAATGCGGGCCTCGAAAAGGTCAGCGCAATCGATGAAGACCGCGTGCTGCGCCTGCTGCGCGCCGTCATCATCGCGACGCTGCGCACCAATTTCTTCAGCAACGCCGCCGCCGAGGCACTCGCCTTCAAGCTCGACAGCGCGCAAATCCCCGGCCTCCCAGCGCCGCTGCCTTGGCGCGAGATCTGGGTCTATTCGCCTCGGGTCGAGGGTATCCACCTGCGCGCGGGGCCGATCGCGCGCGGCGGCATCCGCTGGTCCGACCGGCGCGACGACTTCCGGACCGAAATTCTTGGCCTCATGAAGGCGCAGCGGGTCAAGAACGCCGTCATCGTCCCCACCGGGGCCAAGGGCGGCTTCTATCCCAAGCAACTGATCAGCCCGCAGATCGATCGGGACGCCTGGATGGCCGAAGGCACGGAAAGCTACCGCATCTTCATCCGCGCCCTGCTGTCGGTCACCGACAATCTTGTCGGCGGAAAGGTGAAGCACCCGCCGCAGACCGTCATCCATGACGGCGATGATCCCTATTTCGTCGTCGCGGCGGACAAAGGCACGGCCTCCTTCAGCGATGTCGCCAACGCCATCGCGCTCGATCAGGGGTTCTGGCTGGGCGACGCTTTCGCCAGCGGCGGCTCCCATGGCTATGACCATAAGGCGATGGGCATCACCGCGCGCGGGGCATGGATCAGCGTCCGTCGTCACTTCGCCGAAATGGGCATCGACGTACAAAGCGAGCCTGTCTCCGTCGTCGGCTGCGGCGACATGTCAGGTGACGTGTTCGGCAACGGCATGCTGCTGTCGAAATCGATCCGGCTGCTCGCCGCCTTCGATCACCGGCACATCTTCCTCGATCCCGATCCCGACCCGGCGAAGAGTTGGGAAGAACGCAATCGCCTGTTCCAACTGCCCCGGTCGAGTTGGGACGATTATGACAAATCCCTCATCTCCAAGGGTGGCGGCGTCTATCCCCGCACCATGAAGAGCATTCCGCTCACCCCGCAGGTTCAGGAGATTCTGGGCGTGACGGACAGTGAAATGGAGCCGGCCGCTCTTATCGGCGCGATCCTGAAAAGCCCCAGCGATCTGCTCTGGTTCGGCGGCATCGGCACTTATGTGAAGGCCGCTGCCCAAAGCCATGGCGATGTCGGCGACCCCGCCAACGACCGGCTGCGCGTCAATGCGGAGGATCTGCGCGTGAAGGTGGTGGGCGAAGGCGCGAACCTCGGCGTCACGCAAGCTGCGCGCATCGCCTTCTCGCTGCGCGGCGGCCGCATCAACACCGATTTCATCGACAATTCTGCGGGCGTCGACTGCTCCGATAATGAGGTGAATATCAAGATCGCGCTCAACAAGGAAATGGCCGAAGGGCGGCTGACCTTCGAAGCGCGCAACAAGCTGCTCGAAAGCATGACCGACGCTGTCGCCGACATCGTGCTGGAGGATAATCGCCTCCAGGTGCTTGGCCTTTCCATCGCCGAAACAGGCGGCGCTGCGGACCTCGCCAGCTATGTCCGCCTCATCGAAACTTTCGAGGAAAGCGGCAGGCTCGATCGTCAGGTTGAAGGGCTCTCGGCCAACGACCAACTGCTTCGCCGCGGACAGGACGGCCTTGGGCTTACCCGGCCTGAACTGGCGGTGCTGCTCTCGACCGCCAAGCTCGCGCTGCAAGACGCGATCGAACATGGCGGGCTCGCTTCCGATCCCAGCATGGGGGCGGAACTCGCCGCTGCATTTCCACCTGCGATGCAGAAGAAGGAGGCCGACGCCATTGCCGCCCACGCTTTGGCCAAGGAAATCATCGCGACCAAGGTCGCCAATCGCATCGTCAACCGCCTCGGCCTCATCCATCCCTTCGAACTGACGGAGGAGGAAGGCTGCTCGCTCGCCGATCTCGCCAACGCGTTCCTGATCGCCGAGCGCCTCTATGACATCGGTACGCTCTGGGGCGCGATCGATGCTGCAGACATGTCCGAAGCCGCGCGGCTGGCGCTGTTCGCCGACATCGCCAGCGGGGTCAGGGCGCAAATCGCCGACATCCTGCGCAGCCTGCCCGCTGGCACGCTGCCCGGCGCAGGTCATGCGATGCTGGCGGAGGGTGTCGAAAAGCTCGCGGTCGAGGTTGATAATCTCCTCACCAGCGAAGCCTTGCGCCGCACCAATGCCGTGATCGATCGCCTCCTCATCCTGGGCGCGCCCGAAGATCTCGTCCGCCGCACCGCTGGCCTGTTCAAGCTGGACGGGGCGGTCGGCATCGCTGCGTTGGCGGGGCGGCTGAAGGTCGATGAAGTGGCCTTGACGCGCGCTTTCACCCATCTCGGCGAAGCGGTCGGCATCGATTGGGTCCAATCCACCGCCGCGCGGATGGCTCCTTCGGACCCTTGGGAAAGGCTGCTCATTTCCGGCGTTGCCCGCGACATGCAGCAGGTCCGGCTCGATTTCCTCGAACAGGGGGGCAAGGGCCACGGCAAGGACATACTCGCGAATGTGGACGCCTGGCTCGCCGAAAAGCAGCCCCGCATTTCCCAATTCCGCGCCTTGGTCCAACGCGCCAAGACCGCCGCAGCGCCCAACGTCGCCATGCTCGCAGAGATCGCAGGCCAGGCAAGAGGCCTCCTGGCGAAATAACTTCCAGCCACCCGTCATCCCAGCGCAAGCTGGGATCTCGGCCCAAGGCGAATAGCACGCCCCCTGGTGCTCCTGCGAAGGCAGGAGCCCATCCTCTCCCCCACCACCGCGCCGCCGCCTTCGAGCGACCTCCTAAACATACATTTTGATACAATTTTCCCCTTCGCCCAAGTTTGCAATTGCGAGTCGTTCGCGTTATGCGAACGCCATGCACGCCCCCGTCCGCGCTCAGCCGAAGAAAAAGAAGAAAGCCTTCTGGCTGAAGCAGTTGCACAGCTGGCACTGGATCAGTTCCGCGATCAGCCTCATCGGTCTGCTGCTGTTCGCCTTCACCGGCATCACCCTCAACCACGCCGCCGATGTCGAAGCTTCGCCCCAAACGGTCGAAAAAGCCGCTACCCTGCCTGCCCCGCTGCTGAAGCAGGTCGCGCCCGACAATGCTCCCGACAGCAAAAAGCCTCTTCCCGCCCCTATCGCCTCTTGGGTGGAAAAGGAAATCGGCTCCAGCGCCGCGGGCGATGCGGAATGGTCGTCCGACGAAATCTACCTCGCTCTGCCCCGCCCCGGCGGCGACGGCTGGGTGTCGATCGATCGGCAGAGCGGCCGGGTCACCAGCGAAAGCACCAGCCGCGGCTGGATCAGCTATTTGAACGACCTCCACAAGGGCCGCAATACCGGCGCCGCCTGGAAATGGTTCATCGACATCTTCGCGGCAGCTTGTTTCGTCTTCGCAACGACAGGCCTGCTCCTTCTCCAGCTCCACGCGGCCAAACGTCCCAGCACCTGGCCTCTGGTCGGGGCCGGCCTCATCATCCCAACTGTTTTAATTCTTCTTTTCATTCATTAATTCAGGGGACCAGCAGCGATGCCAAGCGGCTACAAACTCATCCTCGGCACCGGCGCAGCGCTCGGCGCAGCCATGCCAGCCACCGCTCAGACACTGAATGTCAGCGTCGCCATCCCCCGCTTGCCCGTCGCCGAATATCACCGCCCCTACGTCGCGATCTGGCTTGAAAAGGAAGGCGCTGCACCCCGCACCCTGTCGGTCTGGTATGACGTCGACAAGGCGAAGGGCGAAGGCACGAAATGGCTTCGCGACGTTCGCCAATGGTGGCGCGCCTCGGGCCGATCCATGAGTTTTCCCGCCGATGGTATCACCGGAGCCACCCGCGCGCCCGGCGACCAGAAGATCGCCTTCACCGCCGGAAAGGGACCGCTCGGCCAGCTCTCACCGGGCAGCTACACGCTCGTCGTCGAAGCCGCCCGCGAAGTCGGCGGCCGCGAACTGCTCCGCCTGCCCTTCAGCTGGCCGCCCAAGCCGGGCGCAGTCATTCGCGCGAAGGGCAGCTCTGAATTGGGGGCGGTGAACCTCAGCTTCGGCAAATAAGGGGATTATGATGAAAGCCAGATATCTGATCACAGGCGCACTCGCCGCCCTGCTAGCCTCGGGCGCCGCTCAGGCGCACCGACAGTGGATGCTTCCCTCCTCGACCGTCTTGTCAGGCACCGACAGCTGGGTCACGGTTGATGCGGCCGTCTCGAACGACCTCTTCTACTTCGAACATATGCCGATGCGCACCGACAATGTCGCCGTCACGCAACCGGACGGTTCGGCGGGCAAGATCGAGAACGCCGCAACGGGTAAGTCCCGCTCAACCTTCGACGTGCACCTTACCCAGCCGGGCACCTATCGCGTGGCCAGCGTCTCCACCGGCATCATGGGCAGCTACACCCTAAACGGCCAGGTAAAGCGCCTCCCTCGCGGCACGACCAAGGACAATCTCGCCGCAGCCATTCCCGCTGGCGCTACCAATGTCCAAACCGCTGAAGCGTCCAACCGGAACGAGATTTTCCTGACCTTGGGCGCGCCAACCACCACGATCTTCAAGCCTGTTGGCGTCGGCGTCGAACTGGTGCCGATCACCCATCCCAATGACCTCGTCTCCGGCGAAGCGGCCACCTTCCAGTTCCTGCTCGACGGCAAGCCTGCCGCTGGCCTCAAGGTCACCGTCATTCCCGGCGGCATCCGCTATCGCGACACGCTGCGACAGCAGGATCTGACCACTGGACAGGACGGCAAGCTCTCCATCACCTGGCCAGAGCCCGGCATGTATTGGCTGAACGCCAGCATAGGCGGCGGGCGCGAAGGTGGTGAAGGCGGTCCAGCCGCTGGCCAGCCAGGTCCGGATCGGCCCGCAGCCGCGCCTCAGCGCCGCGCCTCCTATGTCACGACTCTGGAAGTGCTCGCACCCTGACCGGCGTCCGCATAGCCATTCCCACCAACCTGTCGCCCGGCTCCTTCGCCGGGCGACAGCGGACCGGCGTCGTCACCGAACTATCCGGACCCACGATGGGCACAAGCTGGTCTGCGCGCATCGTCGATGCGCCATCGGGATGCGCAGCCGTCATCGGCGATGTGCTTTCCCGCGTCATCGCGCAGATGAGCAACTGGGAAGCCGAATCCGACATCAGCCGCTTCAACGCGCAGCCTGTTGGTGCCTGGACCGCGCTGCCCCACGACATGATGACGGTCCTCAAGGCGGGACTCGATGTCGCACGCCTTTCGGCCGGCGCTTTTGACCCGGCGGTCGGACGACTGGTGGAACGCTGGGGATTTGGTCCATCTGGCATCACCGGCCCCGCCATCCTGTCCAGCCCATTTTCTCCTTGGACGAAGATCGAAGTCGATGGCCAAAAAGCGCGACGACTGGCCGATGTGGCGCTCGACTTTTCCGGCATTGCCAAGGGTTTCGCCGTCGATGCTCTTGCACAAGCCCTTCGTGAGTTAGGCTTAACCAGCTTTCTTGTCGAAATTGGCGGCGAACTGCGCGGAGAAGGGATAAGGCCCGAACTCCAGCCTTGGTGGGTCGACGTGGAAGCGCCGCCCGGCCTTGCCATTCCGGCGCTGCGCATCGCCCTCCATGACCTCTCTGTCGCGACGTCAGGAGATTATCGCCGTTTTCGCGATGAAGGCGACAGGCTTCTGTCGCATAGCATCGATCCGGTAACCGGCAGCCCAATCGCCAATGATGTCGCCTCAGTCACCGTCCTGCATCAAAGCGCGATGTTCGCTGACGCCTGGGCCACAGCGATCACCATAGCGGGACCCGAGCGCGGCATGGCTCTCGCCACGCGCGAAAATCTGGCCGCGCATCTGGTCCTCCGCACCCCCCAAGGCGCTCAGGAATATATGACCCCTGCTCTGGCGGCGATGCTCGACTGACAAAGATGGGCGCTCAAGCGTCCGCCCATCGCCGCAGCAGATTGTGGTACAGGCCAGTGAGCCTGATCACCTGGCCATTATCATGACCAAGGTCTGCGGCAAGCGCCTGGATGCTGCTGTCGAGGTCGAAGAGCATCTGCCGAGCGGCATCATCCCGCACCATCGATTGCAGCCAGAAAAAGCTCGCCACTCGCCGTCCGCCGGTGACTGGCTCTACCCGGTGCAAGGAGGAGGATGGATAGAGCACCGCATGTCCGGCCGGAAGCTTCACCTGCTGGACGCCGAAATTGGTTTCGACCGTCAACTCACCGCCATCATAGCTTTCCGGATCTTCGAGGAAGACTGTCACCGAGAGGTCGGACCGAACGCGAAAACCCGTGCCCGCCTGGATTCTCACCGCATTATCCACATGGACGCCGAAAGCCTGCCCGCCCGCATAGCTGTTGAAGAGCGGGGGAAATATCTTGAGCGGCAGGGCAGCGGCAAGGAACAGCGGCGACTTGCCCAGAGCATCGAGAATGATCTTTCCCGCCTGCTGCGCCTCCGGCGCTTCTTCGGGCAACTGCATGTTTCGCTTGGCCAAAGCGGACTGATGGCCCGATGTGACATTCCCATCAACCCAGGCGGCGGCATCGATCAAAGAGCGAACGGCGGCAATGCTCGTCGCGTCAAGCAGGTCGGGAATGACGATCAGCATGGCGGCACCTTTAACTCTCATGAAAATGGCGGGCAACCGGCGCGAGGAGGTCGCCGATCGCCCGCCACTCAATGCGCTTCCCCAAGGGACGGTGGGGAAGCGCCGTCACCTTGCTTTAGAAGCTATAGAAAAGGCTAAGTCGCGCGGCACGTCCTTCGCCGGGGGTGGCCCAACCGCCAGAAACTATGCCGTTCGTCGCGCTGATGTTGTTGCGGATGCCCGTATAATATTTCTTGTCGAACAGATTCTGGACATTCAGTTGCGCTGTCAGCCCGTTGTTGAAGTTCCAAGACAGGAAAGCGCGGTGAACCCAATAATCATCCGCTCGGTATTGGGTGCGGTTGTGCAGGTTGCTCTGATTAAGCGCGAAGCTGCCCTGATAGGTGACGCCATAGCCAAGTTCGAGGCCGAACGGCAGGCGGTAGCTGGTATAGATGCTACCCGAATGCTTCGGCGTCTGGATGAGATCGTCACCCTTTGATGGGTCAGGGATAGTAACGCTGTTTGAACAAGCGGGCGCCGGGGTCGCAATGCAGCTATCGGAGATGCCCTGGATAATCTTACTGTCAAGATAGGTGTAATTTGCGAAGATCAACCATTCAGGTGTGATGTTGCCCGTAAGGCCCAACGCCACCCCGTCCACCCGCGAGTGGCCATCAAGAACCTGAAGTGTGGGATTAATCGGGTCATTACTCGACACGCGATAGTTGGTGCGCTCGTTGCGGAAGACCGCCGCGGTCGCGAGAAGCTTTCCGCCCATCAGGTTGGCTTTCGCGCCAATTTCATAGCTACGCGCTGTTTCCGGCGCCACGTCGCAATAATCGGAAAATGTCGTACCTGAACCGCTGGTGCAGCCGGCCCGCACCGTTGCGGATGAAGGGGTCTTGCTGTTGGCGAAGGCAGCGTAGAAGCTCAGATGTTCGGCAGGCTTGAATACCGCGCCGATACGATAGGAGAAGAGATCGTCCTGACTGCGCTGGCGCGGGCCGGTCGTCGTCGCGCCGCCGAGCGCGGGGGTAGCCACAGTGTCCACCCGGAAGATGTTGCGAACATTTTCGTAGCGAACGCCGCCGTTCAGCTCAAACTTGCCAAGCTCCAGGGTATCGAAGGCATAAATGGCGACATTCCGGCTATCACCATAGCTGTTGCCGGACACGATATAGTTGGTCGCGCCCGTCCAGACCGTGTTCGGATTGGACAAACTGATATCCGGCTGAGCCAGCACATTTCCCTGGCTATCCCGCAGCAGGTTCGCCGTGGTCAGCCGATAATCCTCCTGCGTCGCCGAGAAACCAACGACCAGCGTGTTGAGCAGCTTTCCAGCCTCTCCCGTCACGACCCGCAAATCAGTCTGGCTATAGAGGAGGTCATTGATCTGATCACGCACCAGTCCGCGCGGACCCGACGGGCGGTACGTGCCTGCGGCCATGCCGCCCGTACATGCCACCGCTGTCTGCAAGTCAGAGCCCGTGATTGGCTGAAGACCATTGACTAGGCAAAATGTGCCCTGCGGTGCGCTGGTGACGCTATATTGGTGAACTCGTTGCCACCGGCCGAGCGATCGAACCGATACCGCGTCACTAAACTCATGCGCGAAGATTGCTGTGAACCGGTCGATGTTGACATTTTGGCGATCAAGGTTCGCGATACCGAAATAGTCGCTGTCATCGACGCCCGGCAATGGGCCATCATTGATCGCGTTCTTCACATAGGGAACGCCGTAAACCGGCGTGTTGCGATCTTCCTGGTGGAAATAGGAAAGCGTCAGGCTGGTTGGGCCATCGATCCCCAGCTTAACAGAGGGCGCAACGCCCCAACGCTTGAAGCGTTCGACGTCGCGACCGGGCATGTCGTTGCGATGATACATGGCGTTAAGACGCACGCCGACGAAGTCAGACACCCGCTGGTTTGTGTCGATAGTGGCACGGTAATAATCGTCGGTGCCGATGCCCGCTTCAGCTATGGTGAGATTTTGAGCTTGAGGCGCTTTCGACACAAGATTGATCGTACCGCCCACAGACCCGGAGCCGTTATAAACCGAGTTGGCGCCATTATAGACTTCAACCTGTTGCATGTTGAAAGGATCAGTGCGGCTATATTGCGCGCTATCCCGGACACCATCCTGCGTAATGTCATTATTGGCCGAATAGCCGCGCAGGTTGATGCTGTCGCCATAGCCGCCACCACCTTCGCCTGCGCCAAAGGTTATGCCCGGCACGGTCGACAACACGTCACGCAAGGTCAGCAGATTCTGTTTCTTGATCGTCTGATCTGAGATGATGGTTATGGTCTGCGGGGTATCGACCAGCGGCGCCGTATTCTTCGGATTGACCAGTTCGTCAGCATAGACACTGCCCGTCACCACAATCGAATCTTGCGCCGGTACGGCAGTAGCAGCTTCCAGAGCAACTGCGGGTGTGCTGACGAACGCGCCTACACAGCTCAGCGCCAGAAAAGATACGGATTTCGCATGAACGGACATGAGTACCCCCTTCGTTGTTGGGGGCGTGCTATTGCGAATCGTTCTTACTGTCAACGCTATTGCGAATAATTCTTACTACTCGCAGCAGCGTCGCCGAGCAAAGAGCCAGCAGCGGATGGCACTGGCGAGATTAGGTGCCGGATCGGCAGACATCCGGTCCAGATCGATCTGCGCGATAAGAGCGTTTACGGGGAGGTCTAGGCGAGTGGCCTCGGTCCGCAGGGCTTCCCAGAAAATTGGCTCAAGACTGATCGCGGTTTGATGGCCGGCGATGGTCACGCTGCGCTTGACCGGCGGGCCGAAGGGCGATGCTCCCTCCGGCCCCGAGAGACCATTCACTAAAACACCGCTCATCAATACATGTGCTGGCCGCCGTTGATGGAAAGGGTGCTTCCTGTGACAAACCCCGCATCATCGCTGCACAGGAAAGCCACGCCGCGCGCAATCTCTTCCGCATGACCCAGCCGACCGACGGGTATTTTGGCAACGATCTTTTCCAGCACGGCAGCGGGGACCGCCGCAACCATGTCAGTGTCGATATAACCTGGGGCGATCGCATTGACGGTCACACCATATTTCGCACCTTCCTGCGCGAGTGCCTTGGTGAAGCCGTGGATGCCCGACTTGGCAGCAGCATAGTTAACCTGTCCATATTGACCGGCCTGGCCGTTGATCGAGCCAATGTTGACGATGCGGCCCCATCCTCGTTCGCGCATCCCTCCGAAGGTAGCCTTGGCCATGTTGAAGCAGCCGCCGAGGTTTATGCGCATCACCTCGTTCCAATCGTCGAAGCTCATCTTTGCGAGAACGCCGTCACGCGTAATTCCAGCATTATTCACGACCACATCTACAGGCCCCAGTTGCTCAGCAACCGTGGCGCAGCCTTCCAGGCAGGCTTGATGATCGCCCACATCCCAGCGGAAAGCCTGAATGCCGGTCCTCTCGGTGAAGGCACGCGCCTTTTCATCATTGCCTGCATAGTTGGCGGCAACTTTGAAGCCCTGTTCCTTGAGAGCTAGGCTGATCGCTTCCCCAATGCCCCGTGTTCCGCCCGTGACAATAGCAACTCTGCTCATATCAGCCCCTCCTGTTCAATTGGACGAAACTCAATTCTCCAGCCATCCCGCCAATTCGCGGCCGACCAGATTGCGGTAAAGGATCATAGCTTCTGACGAGGCGTTCAAACAGCTTAAATGGGCAAAATTATCACCGCCCGCGGCCAAAAACTCCTCCCGGCCGCGTATGGCGATTTCTTCAAGCGTCTCCAGGCAGTCCGCTGAGAATCCAGGAGTGAGAATGGCCACCTTCTTCACACCCTCCGTGGGCAATGCTCGCAAAGTCTCGTCGGTGGCAGGGCCGAGCCATTTTGCTCGTCCGAAACGCGATTGGAATGACAACCGCACCTCCCTGCCCAGAGCAGATTCAAGCAGCTTGGCACTGGCGAGACACTGGTCATAATAGGGATCGCCCAACGCCCGTGTACGTTCCGGCATGCCATGGAAGCTGGCGACGAGCAGGTCAGGCGTAAAATCCAGCTCCGCCAACTGCCGCTCGGTCGAACTGCGCAGCGCTTCGATATAGGCAGGGTCCGCATAATAAGGCGGCAAGGTGCGAATAGCCGGCTGGGCGCGCAACTGCGTCAGCGCGGCATAACAGGCGTCCAGCGCAGTAGCCGTGGTCGCGGCGCAATATTGCGGATAGAGGGGCGCGAGAAGAATACGGCCACATCCCGCCGTGATCATCGCGCACAACCTGTCTGGGATTGAAGGCTTACCGTACCGCATCGCCCAATTGACGGCGACGTTAGGGCCGACCAGCGCCTGCAACTTGCCCGCCATGTCGCGGGTATTGACCGCGAGGGGCGACCCTTCCTCCAACCAGACCTCCTGATAGGCCTTTGCCGATTTCGCCGGACGCGTCAGTAGGATTGGGCCGCGCAAGATCGGCTGCCAGATCAACTGCGGAATCTCCACGACACGCCGATCGGAAAGGAATTCTCCCAGATAGCGGCGCACAGAAGCGGCGTCCGGCGCATCAGGCGTGCCGAGATTGATGAGGAGAACGCCGATCTTTTCCATATTCGCTGTCATGTCCTGCGCAGGATGGGCAGCTGGCGGAAACGCTGTCCAGTTACTGTGAAAAGCGCGTTCGCGATTGCTGGAGCAACCGGCGGGGCGCCGATGTCGGTGAGGCCAGCAGGTGGTGCTGTGCTACGGATAAGTTCGACGGTGACTTCGCCGATGTCTGCGAGGCGCGGAAGGCCCATCCGCCCCAGTATGGCTCGACGGGGCATCCCTCGCGCATAAGGAACAGAAGCGCCCATCGCCCGCGCTAAGCCGTAGATCAAGCCGCTTTCAACCTGCTGTCGGGCTATGTCGGGATTTACCTGTTCTCCCCCGTCGACTGCCGCGACAATCCGGCTGACGCTCAGCTTTCCGCCGTCCAACGCAGCCTCGACCATCACCGCTGCATAAGCGCCATTCATCGCGTGAACAGCCAGACCCTGGCCGCTTCCTTCGATGCCGCCCTGCCAGCCTCCCATCGCGCCCACGGTCGTCAAGCAGTGCGCCAAACGGGGATTGCCGCCCAACATCTGAATGCGGAAGGACAGGGCTTCCATTCCAGCCTGATGCGCCAATTCGTCGATGAAGCTTTCCGTGAAGAATGCCCCGTGCAGGTGAGCGTTAGCGCGCGCGAAACCAAGCGGAAGGCCAGTGTCAGCAGGATAGTGATCCACGGCCCAATTGGGCAATGCATAGGGGAGCTCCATACCAGCCACCGCCAAACGCGTCGATGAGTCGGCGGCATCCCGGCTCGCTTCGTGCGGCAACTTGCCATGTGCGATTCGGTCCCAAGTCTGGGTCATGGCGCAAGGGGCCGCCACTTTCGCCAGCCAGCCTTCTATAGCAGCGTTGCGCCCGAGCTTCGCCGCCATCCGCGCATGTGCTGGAGCGCTCGGCCGGTCCTGTATGACGTCCTCCAGGCGGGACCAGAGCAATTGCACAGGACGCCCCATATCGCGGGCGATCAGCGCTGCCTGGACGCCTGCTTCAAAGTCCATCTTCCGGCCGAAGGAGCCTCCTGCATGCAGCGGATAAAGGGTAACGCCGCGCTCATCCATGCCGAGCGCGTCTGCAATGGCGGCCCGAGCCAAGGCAGGCGCTTGTGTTGGCATCCATATTTCAGCAACGCCATCGCTGATGCGGGCTGTGGCGCACATTGGTTCAAGCGCCAAGTGCAGGCTGGGTGCCACGCTGAACTCGCTGGCAAGGATGGTCGCGTTGTCGAACAGTGGTTTGAGATCGCCCTGCGAATAGAGGCGCTGCCCGTCCGATCCTGAAAACGCCCCCTCCAACGCCGCGTCGATGCTCGCACTGCTAACGGACGTTCCCGCCAGTTCGAAAACAGGGTCGCTAACATCCAGCGCCTTGTTGGCGGCCCACCAATTGGTTGCGACCGCCGCCACCCAGCGCTCCGTCCGCACGAACTTGAGGAAACCAGTGACAGACTTGGCAGCCTGTTCATTGACGCTCTTAAGCAAGGCATCACCGATCGGTCCCTGACGGATGGAGGCGAAAAGCATGTCCGGCAAGCGGATATCAGCGGCAAAATTATGGCTGCCGTCGATCTTCGATGGAGTGTCGAGGCGCGGCAAGTCCTGCCCCGCGAGCCTCTCGGCCTGCCCCTGTCGGAACGGCAATATGTCGGGCAGATCAAACTCCGCGGCCTCCGCTGCTACTTCTCCAATCTTGAGAGTGCGCTGGCCGCCGTCGGAAATTAGGCCATTTTCGATGTCGCAGCTTTCCCACGGCACATCCCAGCGCGCCGCCGCAGCCTGGCACAGAAGCACACGCGCCGCCGCCCCCGCTTCCCTGTATGACTTATGAAACATCGGCACCGATGTGCCGGCTCCGGTCAGCATCAGCGCACGGCGCGTGGCATATTGATCGATCGCCCATTCCCCGGCATCGCCCGCCAGACGCGACCAATCGCTGGCCAGCCACTCATTAGCCAGCAAGCTATTCGCATAAAGCGGACTGATCGGCGCACTTTGCACGCCGACGGTTCGCCAATCAGCTCCTAGTTCGTCGGCAAGAATCTGTGGCAGCAAGGTCGTTACGCCTTGGCCAGTTTCAGTCTGCGGCACGATAACAATGATCCGCCCCGCTTTATCGATCTTCAGAAAAGCATTGAAGACCGTCTCGCCAGGTGCGGCGTTGAGATTGGGGCGATAGCTACGCGGCCAAACACCCCATGCCAGCAGCAAGCCTACCGATGCCCCGGCACCAACCAGCAAGGTACGGCGATTTACGCCCCTGACCTGCTGCTTACGGTTTGCCGCCTTCCGCGGTACGCGCCCCATGGCCATGCTGATAAAGAGGCTTGGCGCGGCTGAAAAGCGTTAATGCGCGCCTACCGGCGGGATATTGAAACGGGGGATGTCGATTGCGGGGCAGCGATCCATAACCACCTTCAGCCCAGCCGCTTCCGCACGAGCGGCGGCCGCTTCGTTGACAACGCCCAATTGCATCCAGACCGCCTTGGCTCCGGCTGCTATGGCGTCGTCCACTGCCTCACCGGCAGCTTCGCTGCGACGGAAGATATCCACCATATCGATCGCGACACCGATATCCGCCAAGCGTCCCCAGACAAACTCCCCATGCACATGTTCGCCGGCGATCTGGGGATTGACGGGCAGCACCCGATAGCCGCGATCCTGAAGGAACTTCATCACGCCGTAACTGGGCCGGTTCGGCCTGTCCGAAATGCCCACTAATGCGATAGTTCGCGTTTCCTGAAGCAAGTCAGCGATATCCTGTGGCTGCGTCAGCGGCATGAGCATGCTCCCTTCATTACCAGAATGAAAACAGACGCAGGACAGCGCCAAGCCGTTCCCTCTGCCAGCTTCAATCGCGCAGCCAGGCCGCCACTTTCTCCGCGATGGCGAGGAACGCCTTGCCTGAAGGATCATCGCCCGCGGCCGGCGGTTCTCCCGCGTCCGAACGGCGGCGTATATCGATCGCGAGCGGCACGCGCCCCAGGAAAGCCATGCCCATGGCGGATCCCGCCGCCTCGGCGCCGCCCGCGCCGAAGGGATCGGAAATTTCGCCGCAATGCGGACAGCTATAGCCGGCCATATTCTCGACAAGGCCGATCAGCGGCACATGTGTTTGTTCAAACAGGCTCACCGCGCGGGTAGCATCGATCAAAGCGAGATCCTGCGGCGTGGAGACGATCACCGCTCCCGCCGGTTTATGCTTCTGCACCATCGACAACTGAACGTCGCCGGTCCCCGGCGGCATGTCCACCACCAACAGTTCGACGTCACCCCAATCCGCATCGATTAGCTGCGCCAGGGCGTTTCCAGCCATCGGGCCGCGCCATGCCAGAGCCTTGCCCGGCTCCACCAGATGCGCCATCGACAGCATCGGCACGCCAAACGGGCTTTCCACGGGGATAAGCTGCTTTTCACGCGCCTGCGGCTTCTTGCCCTCGCTAGCCATCAGCCGAGCCTGCGAGGGGCCATAAATGTCCGCATCAACCAACCCGACTGCAAAGCCCAGCCGTTTCAGCGCGACGGCAAGGTTCGCGGACAGGGTCGATTTGCCGACACCGCCCTTCCCCGACGCCACGGCGATGATCTTCATGGCCTTACGCTCAGCCGTCATGGCAATGCGCACATCCTGCACGCCCGGCACCGACAGGCCGCCCTCCCTGATTGCAGCAGCCACGGCGTCGCGCCGCTCAGCGGATAGGCCGCTCACATCGAGCGCAAGGCTCATGATCCCGTCCTTTACCCGAGGCGCGCTGGCGCGGCCATCGGTCAGCGTCTTCAGGCGGGCGGCGAAACTCTCAAGATCGGTCATGACAGCGGCTCCTAGGCAATAATCGTTGCGAAGGGCACTGTTTTTCGCGACCCAGCCTTCCTATAGAGACGGAATGAAGAGAATTTTCGGGTGGATGCCTGGCATCGCTAACGCAATGACCCAGGGTCCCTGGGGAGGAAAGAGCGACGGCCCCGGCGGCAATGATGGTTCGGGCAAAGGCGGTGACGGCGGCCCCCGCAATCCCTGGACGCAGCCGGGCCGCTCTCCGGGCAGCAAGGGGCCTTCCGCCATTGAGGAATTGCTTCGCCGCAGCCGGGAAAGCTTCGGCCAGGGCGGCGGCGGGGGCGGTTTCGGCAACCTGCCTCCCCGGCCGGCAGGCAAGACGCTGTGGCCTGCCGCCATCGGCATCCTTGTCGTCCTTTGGCTGGTACTCACCTGCTTTCACCGAGTAGGCCCGCAGGAGCGCGGCGTCGTGACGCTGCTTGGCAAATATAGCCGCACCCTGTCGCCCGGCATCAGCCTGACGCTGCCCGCGCCCTTTGAGAATGTGACCACGGTCGATGTCGAGGAAATCCGCGCCATCGATATCGGGTCGCCGAGTGCGCAGAGCGAAAACCTGGTGCTGACGGGCGACCAGAACATCATTGACCTCGCCTATTCGGTGCGCTGGAATATTCGCAATCCCGAATTGTACCTGTTCCAACTGTCCGATCCCGACACGACGGTCCGGGAAGTCGCGGAAAGCGCCATGCGCTCTGTCGTCGCCAGCGTCAGCCTGGACGATGCCCTGGGCGCAGGGCGGACCGAGATTGAGCAGCAGGTCGAACAGCGCATGCAAGAGATATTGGACGGTTATAAGTCCGGTATCCGGGTACAGGGCGTGGCGATCAAGCAAGCCGATCCGCCGACTGCAGTCAACGACGCGTTCAAGGCCGTGTCGGCAGCCCAGCAGACAGCGCAAACCTATCTCAACGAAGCGCGCGCCGCTGCGCAGCAGGTGACGGCCAAAGCTCAGGGTGAGGCCGCTGCATTCGACAAAGTCTATGAGCAGTATAAGCTTGCGCCCGACGTAACGCGCCGCCGCATGTATTATGAAACCATGGAGGGCGTGCTGTCCAACGTCGATAAGACGATCGTCGAGAGTGGGAATGTCACTCCTTTCCTGCCGCTGCCGGAACTCAAGCGTCGCGCTCAGGGAGCCAGTGCTGCGTCCGGCGCTGCCGGGGAGGGTCAGTGATGCCGACACTAGTCCGTCACCCCGTCGCCCTGGCGCTTTCCGTGATCGCGCTGCTGTTGCTGATCGGCAGCACCGTGACGATCGTGCCTGAAACCAAGCAGGGCGTGATCGTACGCTTTGGCGATCCCAAGAAGATCGTCAATCGCTACCGCCCCAGCGAAGATTTCGGCAAGACTGGCGCAGGCGTCATCCTGCGCTGGCCGTTCATCGACCAGATCGTTTGGATCGACAAGCGCGTCCTGTCCGTGGAGATGGAGCGGCAACAGGTGCTGTCCACCGATCAGCTACGGTTGCAGGTGGACGCCTTTGCCCGCTATCGGATCGTGGATCCGCTCCGCATGTATATCGCAGCGGGTAATGAAGACCGCGTGTCTGATGCACTGCGCCCCATCCTGGGGTCGGCGCTTCGCAATGAACTTGGCAAGCGGCCATTTGCCGCCTTGCTCTCGCCAGAGCGCGGGCAAGTGATGGATAATATCGAGGCCGGGCTTAACCGCGTGGCCCGGCAATATGGCGCGCAGATCGTCGATGTGCGGATCAAGCGCGCCGATCTGCCCGATGGCGCTCCGTTGGAAAGCGCCTTCACCCGCATGCGCACGGCGCGCGAGCAGGAAGCGCTGACGATCCGGGCGCAAGGCGCGAAGCAGGCGCAGATCATCCGTGCAGAGGCCGATGCCAACGCTGCGCGCATCTATGCCGAAAGCTTTGGCAAAGACCCGCAATTCTACGATTTCTACAGGGCAATGCAGGCCTACCGCTTCACCTTTGCTCCGGACCGGCAAGGTGCGACAACGATGCTGCTCTCGCGCGACAATGACTTCCTCAAGCAGTTCCAAGGGAGGCAGTGATCGGCGCAAATGCCGGTAAACAGGCTTATAGATCAGTTCGGAACCAGCGTCATTCAATGAGGGTTAAGGATGGGCGGCGCATCCGACTCCCGCAGAGTCCCGCCCTTTCCTTTGCCAAGTTCACGAGAGGACCGTCACGAGTGCGTTACGCTTATGCCCTAACCGGCGCCCTGCTGCTCGGCGGCACCGCCATCGCAGTCACCTCCAGCCCGAATGTCGGCGCGCAGGTCGCGCAGAATGAAGGCATGCAGGCCGCTGCCCCCGCTGGCGCGCCTGCCAGCCTTGCGGACATGGTCGAAAAGCTGCAGCCCGCTGTCGTCAATATTTCAACCCGGCAGCGTGTCCAGGTCCAGAACCCGTTCGCGGGCACGCCCTTTGGTGACCTGTTTGGCCAGGCTCCGGGCGCCAAGCCCCAGACCCGCCAGGCGCAGTCGCTGGGATCGGGCTTCATCATTTCCGCCGACGGCTACATCGTCACGAACAACCATGTTGTTTCAGCCGGGGCCGAGGGTGCATCGGTGGACTCGATCACGGTCACTCTCACCAATCGTGAGGAATATTCGGCGAAGCTGGTCGGCCGTGACCCCGCTACCGACATCGCCGTGCTTAAGATCGAACCGAAGAAGGCGCTGCCCTTCGTCAAGTTCGGCGACAGCACCAAGGCGCGCGTCGGCGATTGGGTAATTGCGATCGGCAATCCGTTCGCCCTGTCCGGCACGGTGACCGCAGGCATCATCTCCGCCGTCCATCGCGGCACCGGCGGCACTTATGACAAGTTCATCCAGACCGACGCGTCGATCAATCAGGGCAATAGCGGCGGCCCAATGTTCGACATGCGCGGCAATGTGATCGGCATCAACAGCCAGATTCTCTCGCCCTCTGGCGGCAATGTCGGCATCGGCTTCGCTATCCCGTCCGAGCAGGCCGCACCGATCGTTGATACGCTGCGCCGCGGTCAGACGGTTAAGCGCGGTTATCTGGGCATCCAGATCAGCCCGCTGGGCGAAGATCTTGCCGATTCCCTGGGCCTTGCGAAAAACCGGGGCGAGTTCGTGCAGGGCGTTGAGCCTGGCAAGGGCGCGGACCGGGCCGGTATCAAGGCTGGCGATGTTATCGTCAGCGTCGCCGGTCAGGAAGTGACGCCGGACCAGAATCTGTCATCCATCGTCGCGTCGCAGCCGATTGGTTCGCGCGTGCCGATCGTGCTGCTCCGCAATGGGCAGCGCCAGACGGTCACCGCGATTGTCGGCGAGCGTCCTTCCGAAGATGAGCTGAACAGCTTCGCCCAGCAGCAGGGTGACGATGACTTCAGTCAGCAGCAGGACGATCAGTCTGGCGGCGGCCAGGCGACACAGCAGTCGCTGGGCATCTCCGCTATCCCGCTGACCCCGAATATCGTTCGTCAGCTGGGCATCGCTGCCGACACGCGCGGCATCGTGATCACTGCGGTTGATTCCTCAACCGATGCAGGCGCCAAGGGGCTGCGCCGTGGCGATGTTATCATCACCGCCAACAATCGACCGGTCGCCAGTCAGGCCGATCTCGACGCGGCAGTGCGGCAAGTGTCCTCGCAGGGGCGCAGCGCGATCCTGTTGCAGGTTCTGCGCCGCGGCCAGCCCGCCGTTTTCTTGCCGGTGCGTCTGCGCAACAAATAAGCCGCCTAAACAGCGGATCGTTACGGGCCGCGCTTGCCGGAAGCCCTGTCTCACCACTAGAGTGCAGACAGACTCCGGCGGGCGTGGCCCGCAGCTTTGGGGAGCATGACGCGAATGAGCGACGGTATTTTCATCGGCCTTGGCGCACCCGACAAGGCTGGAGGCATTCCCCAGACATTGAATCTGCGAAGGGCCAATCGCCACGGGCTGATTGCGGGCGCCACCGGCACCGGAAAGACCGTGACGTTGCAGGGGATTGCAGAGAGCTTCTCCGCACTTGGCGTTCCAGTCTTCCTCGCGGATGTGAAAGGCGACCTGTCGGGCATTTCGATGGCCGGGTCACCGACGGCGAAGAATGCCGACAAGCTGGTCGCCCGCGCGAAAGAGATCGGCATCGACAATTATAGCTACGCCGACAATCCCGCGATCTTCTGGGACCTTTACGGCGAGCAGGGACATCCGATCCGCACCACGGTCAGCGAGATGGGGCCGCTGCTGCTCGCTCGCCTGATGGGGCTCAACGAAACGCAGGAAGGCGTGCTTTCCATCGCCTTCAAATATGCCGACGAGGAAGGGCTGCTCCTGCTCGACCTGGGCGATCTTCAGTCGATGCTCGCCTACTGCGCGGAAAATTCCGACGCCCTTTCCACCCGCTACGGCAATGTCACCAAAGCAAGCGTAGGCGCGATCCAGCGTCAGTTGCTGCAGCTGGACAGCCAGGGCGGCGCGCATTTCTTTGGTGAACCGGCGCTCGACATCCATGATTTCCTGAAGGTGGACGATCAGGGCCGCGGCTATGTGAACATCCTCGCGGCAGACAAGCTGATGCAGAGCCCGAAGCTCTACGCCACCTTCCTGCTGTGGCTGCTGAGCGAGTTGTTCGAAACGCTTCCCGAAGTCGGCGATCCGGACAAGCCGGTGCTGGTCTTCTTCTTCGACGAGGCGCACCTTCTGTTCGATGACGCGCCCAAGGCGCTGACGGACAAGATCGAACAGGTCGTCCGCCTGATCCGCTCGAAGGGCGTTGGCGTCTATTTCGTCACCCAGAACCCCATCGATATTCCAGAGGAAGTGGCTGGGCAGCTTGGCAACCGCGTTCAGCACGCCCTGCGCGCCTTTACGCCGCGTGATCAGAAAGCGATCAAGGCTGCGGCCGAAACCTTCCGCGTGAACCCGGATCTGGACGTTGAAACCGCGATCACCGAACTGAAGGTCGGCGAGGCGCTGGTGTCGCTGTTGCAGGAGGATGGTTCGCCCGGCGTCGTTCAACGTACCCTCATCGCGCCGCCGCGTTCCCGCCTCGGCCCGGTTGATGCGAAGGAACGCGCGATCATCCAGTCGATTTCGCCTTGCGCAGGAAAATATGACGAGGCGGTCGATCGCGAATCCGCTGAAGAAATCCTCGCCGCCCGGGGTCAGGCCGCCGCCGCAGCGGTGCAGGCTGCCAAGGCGAAGGCCGAGGCTGATAAGGCCGCCGCTACTCAGGCAAAGCTGGAGGCGAAGCAGCGCGAGGCTGAGTTGAAGGAGCAGGCCCGGCGTGACGCTGCGGCCGCGCGGGAAGCGGCGAAGCCCTCCGCTTTGGATCGGGCGGTCCAATCGGCTACCCGTTCTGCAGCGTCGTCGGTAGGACGGCAGGTGGCCAACGAACTTGGCCGCGCCGTATTCGGAGGGTCCAGCCGCCGCTCCTCCTCCGGAGGATTGGCCGGGCAACTGGTCCGCGGCATTTTGGGTAGCCTGTTCAAATAGGGTGAGGAGAAAGAGGATGTCCGTCGCAAGGATTGCCGTCTGCGCCATAGCCACGGCGCTTGTCCTGCCCGCACATGCGCAGGACCATCGAGACCTCCACCGCGCCGCTGACGCGGCCATAGTCAGCGACATTGCACGCGATCGACAGGCCGAGCGCGATGCCCAGCGACAACCCTATGCCTCGCCTGGCTATGGCTCCATCCGCACAGCCGCCGCAGCGCGCAACGCTTGCGCGGCGAAGGCCCGTGAAGAAGCAGGGCGCGGTTCCCGCATCCTGGGAAGGATCGCGGCCAGTTCCATGTCCACCGGCTGGGAAGTGGAAGGCGAAGTCCGGCCACTTGGCAATCAACGGTCCGTGCCCTTCGTCTGCTCGGTACGCAATGGATCGGTGAGCGGCATCCTGCTCGATCCAGACCGCTAATCGGTTGGGCGCAGGCATAAAGCAGCACTTGTGCGGTTGCAAAAAACTGCCGCCTCCATTCTCTACTCGCGCAGTTGCGTATCGTGGTGCAGGCGCTAATAAAATCACATGAAGGCCCCTGCCCATCCACGCCATCCGCTGAGTTTCGGCGATTTCAGGGCCTATCTGCTGGGGCGGCTCGCCGGGGTCCTGGCGCAATATGGAATGATGACGGTCCTCGGGTGGCAGGCATATAACGTCGCCCGGGAAAGCATGAGTACGTCGGGCGCCGCCGCGCAGCTTGGCCTCATCGGCCTGGCTCAGTTCGTTCCACTCTTCTTCCTCACCCCCATGACGGGCTGGGTCGCGGATCATTTCGACCGACGCACGATAACGCGTTTGACGCTGGCGCTGCTGATGACCGCGTCGGGGCTGCTGGCCTTTGCGACCTATGAAGGCTGGGTCAGCTTGCCCCTGATTTTCGGCATCGCTGCGATCGTCGGCATCGCACGCGCATTCAACGGGCCTGCTTATAGCGCGCTCGCGCCGAACCTTGTCCCCCGCGATGTGCTGCCGCACGCCATCGCCATGTCCAGCGTCGCCTGGCAGGCGGGGATGATCATTGGCCCAGCGCTTGGCGGCTATGTTTATGCAATCACCTCCTGGGGCGCATATGCGATGGCGTCGGCGCTGTTCGCGGTCGCCCTCGCCGGGATGCTGCTAATCGGCCCGGTTCCGCAACCGCCACGCGACACAAGCCGCCATCCCGTCCGGCAGATGATCGACGGCCTGACCTATGTCCGCACCAACCGTTTGGTGCTGTCCACCATCACACTTGATCTCTTTGCGGTGCTGCTGGCAGGCGCGACTGCGCTGCTGCCCATCTATGCGCGCGACATTTTGAAGATCGGCTCGACGGGCCTTGGCCATCTTGCCGCTTCACCCGCTGTCGGAGCCGGAGTCGTGGCGCTGTTCTTCTCCTTCCGTCCGATGAAATCGGAAGTGGGCCTTAAGATGCTAGCGGCAGTGGTGGTCTTTGGCCTCGCCACCGTTCTTTTTGGTTGTACGGCCTTCATGCCCCGGAATATCGCTGTCGAGATCGGCATCGCCGCGCTGCTTCTGTTGGGCGCAGCGGACATGGTGTCAGTCTATGTACGGCAATCGCTGATCCAGCTACATACGCCTGATTCCATGCGCGGCCGGGTATCGAGCCTGTCCCAACTCACCATCTCGGCCTCCAACGAGTTGGGGGAAGCGGAGTCGGGGTTCCTCGCCGCTCTGGTCGGCCCGGTGGCCGCAGTGATCGGCGGCGGGATCGGCGCGATCGTTATCACAATCTTATGGGCGCGGCTTTTTCCCGAACTGCGCCTTGCACGCACCTTTGACCCACCCGACTTACGGGAGGCGGACATCAGCCAGGAGAAGGTCCTATGAAAGCTGCCAATATCCTCGAAACCATCGGCAACACGCCGCATATCCGGGTGAGCCGCCTGTTTGCCGACGCGCCTGCGGGCTCAGAGGTCTGGATCAAGTCGGAACGCTCCAATCCCGGCGGGTCGATCAAGGATCGCATCGCGCTGGCGATGATCGAGGCGGCCGAAGCGTCCGGCGATCTGAAGCCCGGCGGCACCATCATCGAGCCGACATCGGGCAATACCGGCGTCGGCCTGGCCATGGTGGCGGCGGTCAAGGGCTACAAGCTGATCCTGGTCATGCCGGAAAGCATGTCGCTGGAACGGCGGCGGCTGATGCTTGCCTATGGTGCGACCTTCGACCTCACGCCGCGCGAGAAGGGGATGAAGGGTGCGATCGAGCGGGCGCTCGAGTTGATCGATCAGACGCCCGGCTCATGGATGCCGCAGCAGTTCGAAAATGCCGCCAATATCGATGTGCATGTCCGCACGACGGCGCAAGAGATTGCGACGGACTTCGCGGACAGCCCGATCGATGTACTGATCACCGGTGTGGGCACGGGCGGTCACATCACCGGCGCTGCCGAAGTGCTGAAGAAGCTGTGGCCCAGCCTCAAGGTCTATGCCGTCGAACCGACCCTCTCCCCGGTCATCAGCGGCGGCCAGCCCGGTCCGCATCCCATCCAGGGGATCGGTGCGGGCTTCATTCCAGCCAACCTGCACACGCAGTTGCTGGACGGCGTCATCCAGGTCGATCCGGCGGATGCAAAGGAATATGCCCGCCGTGCAGCACGGGAAGAAGGCATGCTGGTGGGCATCTCTTCGGGCGCGACCTTGGCCGCGATCGCGCAGAAGCTGAAGGAGCTTCCGGCGGGTAGCCGCGTTCTGGGGTTCAATTATGACACTGGTGAACGCTATCTTTCGGTTCCCGACTTCCTGCCCGAATAGGTTCGCGCCGGAGCAGGCATGACCGACACTAACATCAGCAGCCAGCCGCATCGGGCGATGTGGCTGATATGGTTCTTGCTGTTCGCCGGTCTGCCTGCGCTGGTGGCACGGTGGGAAGCGCGTGCGCCTGCCGCCGATGCGGCGCGGACGGCGCTTGTCCAGCATGCGCGGCTGCGGCGGCCGACGACCGCTGCGCCGGTCGTGCAGCCGGTGGAGCTTTATGCGCTCGATCGGGATCAGGCGCGGGCATTCAACGAAGCGGTGCCTTTTTCCCGCCTGCCCAATCCGGCAGCGCGGCCCTTCGTTTTTGTGGGGTCAGAGGCCGATCTGGCTCGGGCGACGGACTGCCTGGCCGCAGCGCAACTCTACGAGGCGGGCGACGACGCGGTCGGCGAGCGGGCGGTCGCGCAGGTGGTGCTGAACCGGGTGCGACATCCGGCCTTTCCCAAGACGGTGTGCGGCGTCGTCTTTCAAGGACAGGAGCGATCGACAGGCTGCCAGTTTACCTTCACCTGCGACGGTGCGCTGGCGCGGACACCGGGCCAGGCGGCTTGGGACCGGGCTCGGGAGATCGCCCGGGCGGCGCTGGCGGGCAAGGTGTTCAAGCCGGTGGGATACGCCACCCATTATCATACCGACTGGGTGGTGCCCTATTGGAGCGGGAGCCTGGACAAGATCGCGGCGGTTGGAACGCATCTATTCTTCCGTTGGCGGGGATGGTGGGGGACGCCGCCCGCGTTCCGCCTGGGGCGTGAGAGTATCGAGCCGGTGGTGCCCAAGATCGCCCGGCTGTCCACGGCGCACCAGCAGGGGATTGGCGGCGCGCCCGGCGTGCTGCTGCCCGGAGGCGGCGATGCGCTGGCCGCGCTGACCGCAAAGCCGCAAGAGACGATCGGGGTGGATTCGCTGGGGCGGATCATGGGCGGAGTGCGGTTGATAGCGATTGCGCCGGGGGCGAAAAGCTTCCTGGTTGAACTGAGCAAGACGGCGGCGCCGGATAGCTGGCCGATGATGGCCCAGACTTTTTGCGCGGGGCGGCCGGAATGCCGGATCATGGCGTGGCGAGCGGGGAGCGCGCCGACAGGGTTTCCGCTGTCGGGGGATCAGATGGAAAGCATGAGCTTTGCCTATATCCATAATGCCGCGACGGGATTGCAGCGGGCGCTTTGGAATTGTCAGCAGAATCCGCGGGAAAACAAGGCGGATTGCATGCGGCAGCGGGTGCCGGTGGAGCAGGTAAATGTTCCGCCGCCGCTGACCGGGGTGCGGCGGAAGGAACGGTTCGAGACGGTGAAGATCGTGCCGCCGACGGTGCCGGTTACTGGAAATAATGAATGAAATAGCGAGAAAAACGGGTTTTTGAAAAAGCGGATCAGAATCCTATTTTTCCTATTTTCAAAAGAGCGCGGGTTTGGGGTCTTTCAGATGCCGGGCCAGGAAGTCCAGGCAGGAGCGGACCTTCGCGGTTTCGCCCTGCGCGGGGAGATAGACCGCGGCGATGGTGGAGGCAGGGAGGCTGACGCCGGGTAGCACCGGCTGCAAACGCCCGGCTTCAATATCATCGGCGACCTCCCAGGAGGATTTGATCGCGATGCCCGCGCCGTCGAGCACCCAGGCGCGCGCCAGTTCCCCATCATTGGTGGTGAGCGTCGCGCGCGGCGCAGCCCCCTCCCCCGCGATAGAGCGCCAGATTTCCTGCTGCACCGGTCCCACGACGACATTGTCATGCAGGGCGAGGTCCTGCACACTGGCGGGCAACCCGCGACGTTGCAGATAGGCGGGCGAGGCGCAAAGCAGGCGCGGATTGTCCGTCAGCCACTTCATCTTGAGCGACGAGTCCGGCGGCGGATCGAAATAGATGGCGATGTCATGCCCGCTCTCGACGATGTTCGGGGTCTGCTCGACAGTTTCGAGATGAACCGCCACATCGGGATGAAGCAGGCCATAATGGCGGAACAGCGGGGCCAGACGCGTGCGGCCGACATTGATGGTCGTGACGACGCGCAACCGGCCCGACGCCTCCGTGGCGCGGCGCATCACCTCCGCCTCTATATCGTCCATGTCGGAAAGGGCACGCCCTGCCCGCTCGTAGAAAAAGGCGCCCTCGTCCGTCAGCGACAAATGGCGGCTGTTGCGGCGAACCAGCGCCACGCCCAGCCGTGCCTCCAGTTGGGAGAGGCGGCGGCTGGTCGCGGCAAGCGAGAGGCCGAGCCGCCGCGCCGCTTCGGAGAGCGTTCCGGATTCGGCGATTTTGACGAAGGAGAGAATTTCGGAAAAGCGATCGGCCATTGATCCAAGCTAAGATGACAATGCTGCGCCGCAATAGGATAGCTGTTGCGAGATGATGAGTTTTCATTGCCACATGGCAGACAAGCCACCGTTATGTAACGCTTTTGCTAATCTCACGCGGGACGCAAGGCTGGCTTGCAGGACATGAGCCGCGTTGACCAAAGCTTTTGCAGCGCATCATTTTCCGCGACTTCGACGCCCATGTGACGGAGTGATGGATGAAGACGCTGATTGCCGCACCGGCCAAGGCCGACCCGCCGATCCGGTGGAACGATCTGGAGGCGCTGCCCATTTATGCGGCGATGGGACTTGGCCTGATCTGCCTGGCGCTCGCGCTTGCCGACTGGACGCCCACTGTCTATGCCTCGACCCTGAAAGCGGTGGGGATCATGGGGAGCCTGGCCCTTCGTCATGCCTGGTTGAAACTGGATGATGAAGGGATGGAGCCCGATCTGGCCTGAAAAAGAGACACACTGAATGATCGTCGGACGGACGCCGCGCATCCGCCAGAGTTTCCAGAGCGCATGGAGCACGTTGATCGCTCTGTTCTTCTGGGACCTGGCGGTCACCATTTTCTATTTCGTTTCCCCCTTCAAGGCGCCTGCGCTGCCGCTGACCATCTTTGGCACGGCATTGGCGCTGGTGCTGGGCTTTCGCGTGAACGCGGCCTATCAGCGCTGGTGGGAAGGGCGCATATTGTGGGGCGCGATGGTCAATGTGTCGCGCAGCTTCACGCGCACGGTGCTGGCCTATCTGCCCGATGAGGCGAAGCCGCTGGCGCAGGAACTGGTCGTGCGGCACATCGCCTATGTGCATGCGCTGCGATGCCAGTTGCGCAAGCAGGACCCGGCAGTGGAGGTCAGGCGCATCCTTGACCGCGAGGATATCGACGCGCTGAACCGGCGCAACCCGGCCAACGGCCTGCTCGACGGATCGGGCAAGCGCATTGCGGACGCGGTGCGCAAGGGGTGGATCGACACGATCCAGCAGAGCCAGATCGAGCGGCTGCTGGTCGATATGTCCAATGCGCAAGGCGGCATGGAGCGGCTGAAGAACACACCCCTCCCCGCCCAATATCGCAGCTTCCCCAAATATTTCACCCGGCTGTTCTGCATCCTGCTGCCGATCGGGCTGGTCGAGACGTTAGGTGTCGCGACCCCATTCGGGTCGGCCGTGGCGGGCTTCATGTTCCTGGCAGTGCTGCAGATTGGCGACGATCTGGTCGACCCGTTCGCGAACAGCGTCCACGACCTGCCGCTGACCAGCGTGACGACGATGATCGAGGGGGATTTGTGTCAGGCACTGGGGAAAGAGCCGCCGCCGTTGGTGGTGCCGGTGGATGGGGTTTTGTGGTGAGGTGTCGTGGGCAGCTTTCTTGCGAGATCGTCCGCAAAAATATGACAGGCCATCGCAATCTCGTAAAAATCTGACGCGGAGATAACAACTGGTTCCCCCAGCGTATAGGTTCGAACGCGGGTGACGCGACTGATGTAAATCGGCACCTCCTTCCCCACCAGTGTCAGGTCATTGATCTCATGCGTATCAATCACCTCACTAGGAGCGATCTCCACCTCTGCCTCGCCGCGCCGATAGAATACGCGAAGTCGAGGGAAACTGAGAGTTAGCAGATTGTGCGCATCCACATCACGCGGGCCTACACGCCCGCCTCGATGCTCAAGGCAATTGCGTACTCTCTGTAACGACAAGAACTCTGCATCAAAAGTTAAGGGTTCAGAAAGGCCGGCATTTACGATTTCGAGCAACTTGGGGAAATGAGGCTTTGCTGCGTCCGCCCGAATAACTGCCACATCTGCCTCGAACTGCTCGAGCGTCGTCATGCCCGGCGCTCGTTCGATCAAAGATATGAATAAAACAGCTTCTTCTAAAGTTTCGCGAACACCACGAGCGATATCTTGAAAGCCCTTGCTCAATATCCAGTTTTGATATGTTTCGCGGCGTTCGTCGCTGGTCATTTCAGGACCGTTAAACTGATATCCCAAATGACCGCCCCGCATGTCAGGAGGGGATAGATCGTCCTGGGCAAGAGCACGAAGCGTAGTCGCTACAACTTGACTGGCTAAAATAGCTGCTCGTTGAGCAGGGGCAGCGACACCAGCTGGATTAAGCGTGACGTTTAACGATTGTGCTTCGGCCATACTAGCTCGCTGCAGTGAACGCTTACGTGGTAATAGTCAGAAAACAGGCTGCAGGCGTTGTCGGTGTTTATCTGGTAAGCCAGCCGATACCTATCCAACAAAAAAGGGGCCGCCGGGCAGGCGACCCCTTCTATCCTCTCCGCGAAAGCGGTCGGGTGCGCTTTTAGTCGGCCTTCGACTGAAGGTTCACGGCAGCGTATTTGCCGCGGCGATCGACTTCCAGTTCGAAGTCCAGGCGGTCGCCTTCGTTGAGGGCGGACATGCCTGCACGCTCCACAGCGCTGATGTGGACGAACGCGTCGGGCTGGCCGTCGTCGCGCTGGATGAAGCCGAAGCCCTTCATCGCGTTGAAGAACTTCACGGTGCCGCTGGCGCGTTCACCGGTCAGCTGACGCTGCGGGCCGCGCTCCGCGCCGCCGAAGCCGCCACGATCACCACCGAAGCCGCCTGCGCGGGGTTCGCGGGGCGCGCGTTCCTGAACGGGAAGCGGTTCGCCCTCGATCTTGAGGTCGGTCGCCGAAATCTTGCCGCCACGATCCACCAGGGTGAAGCCGAGCTGCTGACCTTCGGCCAGGCCGGTGAGGCCCGCCTGCTCGACAGCGCTGATGTGGACGAACACGTCTTCCGCGCCATCGTCACGGACAATGAAGCCAAAGCCCTTCTGACCGTTGAAGAATTTGACTACGCCGGTGCCTTCGCCAACGACCTGGGCAGGCATGCCGCCGCCACGGCCACCGCCGAAACCACCACCGCCGCCGCCGCCGAAGCCGCCACCGCCGCTACGGAAGCCGCCGCCGCCACCGCCGCCGAAGCCGCCGCGATCACCACCGCCGAAACCGCCACGATCACCGCCGAAACCGCCGCGATCGAAACCACCACCGAAACCACCGCGATCGCCGCCGTAAAAATTGTCGTCGCCGAAACTGTCGCGCTTGTCCTTGCCGCGCCCGCCGCGGCGACCTCTATCAAAACTCATGCCCTGTTGGTCACTTTCGCTTCGCCCATACGATAACGGATAAACATGCCGGGCGAAGACATGCAGAATCCACCGCAACACATGCGGTTTGGGAATCACTATATCAACTTTTCCGGGCCACGCGAACGTTTTTAGCCCGATTGCCGCCACATTTCCGGGAATGGGACAGGCTGCGCCCTTTTCGGCACAGCCAAAAGCGTCGATTGAGTTACAGCCGCTTTCGCCATAGAGGGGTTTGATGAGCGTATATTTTCATGAAGAGGACCTGCCCGAAGGCGTCCTCGCCCCCGGCCCCGTCGCCGTCGATACCGAAACCATGGGCCTTATCACCCCGCGCGACCGGCTGTGCGTCGTGCAGATCAGCGACGGTCGGGGCGATGAGCATCTGGTGCGCTTCAACCCGGGCAGCGACTATGCAGCGCCCAACCTGCGCGTGGTGCTGGCCGATCCGGAGCGGCTGAAACTCTATCATTTCGGCCGTTTCGACATTGCGGCGATCAAACATTATCTCGGCGTGGTGGCCGCGCCCGTCTATTGCACCAAGATCGCGTCGCGCCTGATCCGCACTTATACCGACCGGCATGGCCTCAAGGAACTGGTGCGCGAAATGCTGGGGCAGGAAATCAGCAAGCAGCAGCAGTCGAGCGACTGGGGCGCGCCCACCCTGTCGGACGCGCAGAAGGATTATGCGGCGTCGGACGTGCGTTATCTGCACGCGCTGAAGGCTGAGCTGGACAAAAGGCTGGTGCGCGAAGGCCGGATGGAACTGGCGCAGGCCTGTTTCGATTTCCTCCCTCACCGGGCCGAGCTGGACCTGGCGGGTTGGCCGGAGATCGACATCTTCGCGCATATGTGAGGGTAGCGGCACGCTTTCATGTCCATTCAGGCCGAACAGCAACGTCACGCCAGGCGTCATTGGGCGCGGCCGGGCGGCAGCCATGACAGGCTGGTCGCGCGGCTGAAGAACTGGTTGCCGATGGCGGTGGGCGTGCTGGCGGCGTTGCTGGTGACGGCGCCCTTCACCGGCGGGGACAAGGTGAGTTTCGTGCTCGACAAGAACAAGGTCGAGGTGGCGAAGGAACGCATGCGCGTGACCGAGGCGCTCTATCGCGGCGAGGATGGCAAGGGGCAGCCCTTTTCCCTGCGCGCGGGGAGCGCGGTGCAGAAAAGCTCGCGCGAGCCGATCGTCGACCTGAATGACATGTCGGCGCGGATATTGCTGTCCGAAGGGCCTGCCGTGCTGAACGCGCGCAAGGGCCGCTATGACATGGACAGCGAGCGGGTCGCAGTGGACGGGCCGGTGCAGTTCGAGGCGGCGGGCGGATACAGGCTGACGACGCGCGACGTGGGCATTGACCTCAAGACCCGGCGGATGCGCAGCGCAGGGCGGGTCGATGGGCGGATACCCATCGGCACGTTCAGCGGCGACCATCTGGAAGCGGACCTGGGCGCGCGGACCGTGACGCTGAACGGCAGGGCAAGCTTGCGCATCGAACAAAATGGCATCAAAGGGCAGAAGTGATGAAGAGATCGCTGATCCTGCTGTCGACCGGCGCGCTGGGCGCGGCCATGATCTATGCCGGCGCCGGGGCGCAGGTGCTGAAGAATCATGACAGCAACGCGCCTGTCAATTTCACCGCCGACCGGATCGAGGTGCAGGACCGCGCCGACCGCGTGGTCGTGTCGGGCAATGTCGAAGTGACGCAGGCGGGCATGAAGCTGAACGCGGCGCGCATGACGGTGGCCTACCGCAATGGCGCTGGCAACGGCGTGGAGGTCGACCGGATCGATGCGTCGGGCAATGTCGTCGTGACCAAGGGCAATGAAACCGCGCGCGGCAATGTGGCGATCTATGACCTCAACAGCCGGCTGATCACGATGCTCGGCAATGTGACGCTGACCCAGGGAGCGAACCGGCTGACCGGCGGACGGCTGGTGATCGATCTGACCAGCGGGCGATCGACGGTGGACGGCCGGTCTTCGGGCGGCGGCGCTCCGGGTGTGAGCGGCGGTTCGGGCGGGCGCGTGTCGGGCACTTTCACGGTGCCGCAGCGGAAGAATTAAGGTCGTTCCGGCGGCGGCGAGTTGAGGGTGTGGCTGCGGCAAAAATGCCACTGTCAACAGACGAATCATGGCAATTTAAAGGCAAAGTGATAGAGTAGGAATCAGCGGGGTCGTCTCTCGATTCTGCGAGGTCCATCATGTCACGGTTGCGGATGGCGGCAGGTGCCGCCTGTTGTATCGTTGCGCTCTCTTCAGTCCAGGCAGCCGCCTCGGAAGCGGGGCAGTGCTGGCAATCCTATGAAGTCGAAGCCGCCAAGGTCCGGGATCTGCACATCATGCTGATGCTGGGCGCGCTGCGCTGCAAGGCGGTGAACAAGGATATTACCGGGAAATATGAGACGTTCACCGCGAAGAAAAGCGGGCTGCTGAGCAGTTACAATAATGTGCTGAAGACGCGGTTCATGCGGGTAAACGGCATCACCGAGGGGGAGCGCGCCTATGAAGCCTTCAATACGCGGCTGGGAAATAGTCATTCCGGACTGGTGCAGGCGAAGAGCTATTGCGAGATGACGGACACGCTGCTGACGTTGGCGACGGGCGCGCAGGACCGGGAATTGCCGCAACTGGCGATGAACTTCTCTGAAAGCGAACTGGGCATCGACAAGCTGTGCGAGGCTGTAGCGGCGCCGGTTGTGGCCGAGGCAGCTCCGGCTGTGGTGGAAGCAACGCCTGCTGCCGCGGTGGTAGCGGAAACAGCTGTCCCGCATGAGGCGATCACGGCGACGGAAGCAGCCCCGGCTGCGGCGGCCAGCGCCAAGGCGGAAGAACCTGTGTCGGCGGCTGCGGCGCTGGAGGCGGCGGCTGTGGCGCTGCAGAATGCGGCGGCAAGCTTGAAGGCTGCTCCAGCGGCGCAGGCTGCGGATAAGCCCGCGGCGGCTCCGGAGGCGAAGCCTGCGGTGATGCAGCCGGTGACCGCGAGTGCGGCCCCGGTGGGGTGAGGTCGGAGTTTTGAGATTGGCGCGGCCCCTCTTCCCTGAAGGGAAGAGGGAGTTTCTAGGGACGTTGATCCCAGGCTTGGAGGGTCACGGTCCCGTCCTCGGCCACGCGAAGTTCGCCAAAAGCGCCGGTGCGCAACTTCAAAGAGGTAGCTGAGAGGCCAAGCGCGAGCAGGGCGAAGCGGGCAGCGCCGTTGCTGGTGACGAGCAGGTCCACGCCCTCTCCTTTCCGCGCGAACCAGTCTTTCCAGGCGGCGATGCGGCTTTCCGCATTCACGGTCCAGCCATCGGGAGCGATGCCGCGTTCGTCCCAATCGGCAAGAGCCTGTTCGCCGATGCGCGCGACTACTTCGGCTTCGGGGCGGCCTTCATCGGGACCATGGTCGATTTCATTGAGCCAAAGGAGCGTGCCGTCAGGGGCACGGGCGATGGCTGTGCCGATGCGCGCGGCAGTTTCAGTGGCGCGCTGGAGGGGGCTGCTGTGGAGGCTGGTGATGGCGAGTTTCTGGGCGGCGAACCATTGGCCGAGGCGGTCGGCCTGGGCGCGGCCGCTTTCGACCAGCGGCAGGTCCGTACCCGCGCCGATGCGGCAGGCGGTGGCGCTGCTTTCGAAGGTGTTGCCGTGGCGGATGATGAAGATGCGGCGCATAAGGTTGGTTTAGGGCTTTGTGCGGTGGAATTGAACGGGGAGAAAGGGGCTTCGACAGGCTCAGCCCGCACGGGGGTTGAGTATCTTGTGGAAACGGTTTCCCGACTTCGCTCGAAACGAACGGAAGTGGTCAGGGAGGCGTAGGGTCGCCGTGGGTGGCGATCAAGGCCTCGACGCGCTCGATGTCGGCTTCGGTGTCTATGCCGGAGCTGTCGAAAAGCGGCGGGTCGATGGCGACGGTGGTGATGGGGATGCCGAGTTCGATCAGGCGCAGCTGTTCGAGCCCTTCGAGATTTTCGAGCGCGGTCGGCGGAGACTGTTCGAACCGCGTGAGGGCGTCGAGCGCGTAGCCATAGAGGCCGACGTGACGCCAGACCGGCGAGAGCGGCTGGCTGGAGCGCAGGGCGTCTTCGTTACGGATGGCGGGGATGATGTTTTTGGAGAACCACAGGGCGCGGCCATCAGGAGCGCGGGCGCACGTGGTGCCGCTGAAAGGGGAACGGCGCTTGTGATCCCGCAGGGCGTCGAGAGCGGGCCAATCGAGCGCAATGACGGGGGTCGCGACCTTCGCGCCCGAATGCAGCGCAGCAAGGACGGCGCGGAGCGCACTTTGCGGCTGAAAGGGGGAATCACCTTGCAGATTGACGACGAAGCTTGGCGGCGCGGGGCGTTGCAGCGCGGCTGCTAGCGCGCGGCCGGAGCCTGTGGCGATCGCGCTGTCAGTCATGGCGGCGGCGCAACCTGCCACACGGGCATGGTCGGCGATTTCCCGATCATCGGTCGCGACGACCAGATCCGTATCAGCCAGCCCTGCGGTCGCGGCGCGGGCCATGGCGATAGTCCGATGCAGCAGCGTGCGCCCGGCAATCAGACGCAGCGGCTTGCGCGGCAAACGGGATGAGCCCGCCCGCGCCGGGATGACGATGATGCTGTTCAGGCGACCCCGGCGTGCAGCAGGTCGTGCATGTGAACCGCACCCACCAGATGCCCGCCTTCGCAAACGAAGAGCAGCGTGATGTTGTGCAGATGCATGAGGCGAAGAGCCTCCGACGCAAGCTCATCCGGACCCACCGACAGCGGCGGCACGGTCATGAACTGGCCCACGGCTTCGGTGAGATGCTGGGTGCCGGTGACGGTGCGGCGCAAATCGCCATCGGTGAACGCGCCGATCAGCTCGCCGCTCTGGTTCACCACGGCCGTGCCGCCGAGCCGGCCACGCGTCATTTCGATCGTGGCGTCCAGCAGCGACGCGTCTTCACGCACGCGTGGCACCGCGTCGCCAGCCGCCATCAGATCGCGCACCTTAAGCAGTTGAGCGCCGAGCCGGCCATTGGGATGGAATTTGTGGAAGTCGTCCGCCGAAAAACCGCGCATTTCCATGAGGGCGATCGCGAGCGCATCGCCAAAGGCCATCTGCACCGTGGTGGATGTAGTGGGCGCCAGTTCATTGGGGCAAGCTTCGCGCACCGCAGGCAGCAGCACGCAGACATCCGAAGCGGTGGCTACGGTGCTTTCCGCCCGCGCGGTCAGGCCGAGCAGCGGGATGCCGAACCGCTTGCAGTATTGGATGATGGGGCCAAGTTCGTTGGACTCACCCGAATGGGACAGCATGAGGACGATATCGTCCGGCGTTACCATGCCCAGGTCGCCATGACCGGCGTCGGCCGGGTGCATGAAGATGGCGGGCGTGCCGGTCGAGGTCAGCGTCGCGGTCATCTTCCGCGCGACGATGCCGCTCTTGCCCATGCCAGTGACGATCAGGCGGCCCCGCACATTCATGATCATTCCGACCATGCGCAGGAAGATTGCCGCGAAATCGCGATCGGTGAATTTGGCTTCGAGCGCGTTCAGCCCATTGGATGCGATTGACAAGGTTCTGCAGGCCGTTTCAACGATGCGGCTGCCTGAACCGAAAGGCACGATTTTCGATACTGTCGACACGTGTTCGCCCTTTTTTCCATGTTGCGCCGCCGGGTTTTCCCGTACTGGCCCATCATGGCAGCGGTCACCATGTCTGGCGCACCGCCCTTACCTCATTTCGCGACCCGTATTCGGCTGCAAGCCGACCCCGCCGAAGGAAATAGGCTGGTTGAGAGCGGTATGGCAATTCATTTTGCTGATGCGAATGAAAATTTACGCGCCTTTATTGCCACATCGGCTGCAAATTATTGCTTATTTGTAGGTAACGGGAACTTTTACCAAGCGCGCGCGTATTGGCCCGCTTTTTACTGCGGATCAGGATGCGTGATAGTCCCGATACCAGGAAACGAAGCGTGGCACCCCGACCTCTATTCCCGTCGTCGGGGCAAAGCCGATATCCTGCGCGATCGCGCTGATGTCGGCGAAAGTAGCGGGTACATCACCCGGCTGCATCGGCTGGAAATCAATCTCTGCCTTGCGCCCAATCGCTTGTTCCAGCACCGAAATCAGGTGCATCAGCTCTTCTGGCCGATTGTTGCCGATATTGTAGAGCCGGTGCGGTGAGCGGCTGCCGCCTGCCTTTGGCGCGCCATCGTCGGCGGGCGCATGATCGAGGCAACCGATAACGCCGCTGACGATGTCGTCAATATAGGTGAAGTCGCGCTGCATCCGGCCATGATTGAATACGGGGATGGCCTCCCCGGCGAGGATCTTTTTGGTGAAGATCCACATCGCCATGTCGGGGCGGCCCCACGGACCATAGACGGTGAAGAAGCGCAGGCCCGTCATGGGAATACGGAAAAGATGCGCGTAGGTTTCGCTCATCAGTTCGTCGGCGCGCTTGGTAGCGGCATAGAGCGAGACTGGATGGTCGGCGCGGTCCTCGACGCGGAAAGGCAGCACGTCATTGCCGCCATAGACTGACGAGGAAGAGGCATAGACGAGGTGCCGCACCCGCCGCTCCCGCGCCAGTTCCAGCATGTTGACATGCCCCGCCAGATTGGAGCGGACATAGGCATGCGGGTTGATGAGCGAATAGCGCACCCCCGCCTGCGCGCCCAGATGGATGATCGCCTCCACCGTCTGGTCCGCCAGCGCAGCCTTCAGCGCGTCCATGTCGGCAAAGTCGAGTTCGGCGAAGGTGAAGAGCTTGCCATGCCGCTGCTGCAGCGCAGCGATCCGGTCGCGCTTGAGCGAGACCGGATAATAGTCGTTCATATTGTCGATGCCGATGACCGCCCGTCCGGCGGCGAGCAGCTGGTCTGCGACGGCCATGCCGATGAATCCGGCCGCTCCCGTGACGAGGATGGTCATGCAGCCACCGCCGCGCGTGACAGGATCGGGTCGGTCGCCATGGGAATCTCTTTCAGCGGTGGGATCTTAGCTCTCTTGTAAGGAGACAATCCCGCGAGCGATGTAAAGGGCTTTCCCCCAAAGAGGCGGACGGCTGACCCAAATGAGTCAGTTTAGTCATTCCCTAATCATTGATGCTTATGGCTTTTTCCATGGACATGGCATCCCATCCCCTCGCCAGCGGCAGCCGCGCCTATGGTCCGGCGCAGCGTGCGCGCTGGACGAAGCTGGCGGCCGAAGCAGCCGAGGCCAACGCTTTTTACGCCCCCGACATGCTGTGCGCGGCACTCGATCACCTGGCGGGCGCGGCGGGCGTGCGGTTGGTGGAGGCGCAGGCGGAAGGCGAGCTGATCGGGCTGCTGCCGGTGACGGTTGCTCCGCGTCATGGGCGCTTGCCGGTGGCGTGCGTGAGCAATTGGATGCACGACCATTGTTTCTTCGGCGCGCCGCTGATCCGGCGGGGACAGGAATTGGCCGCGTGGCGGGGGCTGCTGGCGCAGCTGGACGCTGCCCATTGGGCTCCGGGCTTTTTGTATCTTCAGGGGCTGGACGCAGCAGGCGCCAATGCTGCGGCGCTGGAGGCGTTGTGCGTCGAGCAGCGGCGCGGGCGGCGGGAGGTGCATCGTTATGACCGGGCGATGCTGCGGTCGGCGCTGGATGCCGAAACTTATTGGGAAACGCATGTGCGCGCGAAGAAGCGCAAGGAGATTAGGCGCTTGCAGAAGCGCCTCGCGGAGCTGGGGACAGTCGAGCAGCGGCTGCTCACCGACCGCGCGGAGCTGCCGCATTGGTGCGCCGATTTCCTGGCGCTGGAGGCGTCGGGCTGGAAGGGGAATGAAGGCACGGCGCTGGCTTGTTCAGGGAGCGACGCGGCCTTTTTCCGGGCAGCGTGCGCAGCCGCTTTTGATGCGGGACGGCTGCATTTCCTGCGGATCGATCTGGACGGCAGGCCGATCGCGATGCTGGCGAATTTCCGCCATGGCGAGGGCGCATTCTCCTTCAAGATCGCCTTTGACGAGGAACTCGGCCGCTTTTCGCCAGGCGTGCTGATCGAGCTGGCCAACTTGCACGCGGTGCAAGGCGATCCGGATATTGCTTGGATGGACAGCTGCGCGGCGGCGGACCATCCGATGATCGACAGCCTTTGGGCCGAGCGGCGGACCATCGTGCAATATCGCATCGCGCTGCGCGGGCGGGGCCTGGATCGGATCGGGCGCGCGGCGGCCTTTGCGATCGCCAATGGAGCGGAGGCGATCGCCAGCCGCGTGAAGGGATTGTCATGACCGCTCATTCGCCGATCACCGCGCGCGTCTTTTCGGATGAAGCGCGAGGCGTGTTTGCCGCCGCCTATCCGGATGCGGCCGTCAAGCTGACGCATGAACTGGCAGGGCACCCGCTACTGACAATCGAGGCGCTGGCAGGGCTGGCGGAGCGGATGCCTGCGGCCTCGGTCGAATATAATCTGGGCAAGCTGCCGTTGGGCATACGGCCGGAGGAGACGCCATCGAACGGGTTGAGCCTGGGCGAGACGATCCGGACGATCGAAACCAATGGCAGTTGGGCGGTGCTGAAGAATGTCGAGCGGGACGCAGCCTATGGCGCGCTGCTGGACGCGGCGCTGCGGGAACTGACGCCTCTGGTGGAATTGTGGACGGGCCCAATGCTGAACCGGGAGGCGTTCATCTTCCTCTCCTCACCGGGGAGTGTGACGCCGTTCCACATGGACCCGGAGCATAATATCCTGCTGCAGATCAAAGGCGAGAAAGTGATGACCGTCTTCCCCGCCGGGGATGAAGAACTGGTGCCTGCGGAGCAGAGCGAAGTTTTCCATGCAGGCGGTCATCGCAACCTTGTGTGGCGGGAAGAATTTCGCGGGCGCGGGACGGCGGTCACGCTACTGCCGGGCGACGCCATCCATGTGCCGGTCAAGGCTCCGCATTTCGTGGAGAATGGCGCGGGCGTATCGGTCAGCCTGTCAGTGACCTGGCGGTCGGAACGCAGCGTGGCGGAGAGCGAACTGCATGGCCTTAATGCGGTGCTGCGGCGGCGCGGACTGCCTGTTGGGCGGATCGGGACGCGGCCGGAGCGGCAGGGCGTGCGGCGGCTCGCCTATCGGCTCATGCGGAAGCTGGGCGTTTAGCCAAACGACGGAGCAGCGCTTCGGCCTCCAGACGGGGCGAGAAGCGTTCAATCTGCCACCATTCCAGCGCTTCTTCGCAGGTGGCGAGGCTATGCTTGTACCGGTCCTTGCCGGCGAGCAGCGAGTAGAGGCCAAGGCCGCGATCGGCATAATGGGCTACGGCGGCGGCGTGGCAGAGCAGGCCGGGCTTGTCCTTGGACGAACGCGGCGCGGCGAAGGCGGACTGATAGTTCATCGCCTGCCCGCGATGAATGAAATTGACGAGCAGGCCGACTACCCCGCCGTCATCGGTGAAGCGGAGCAGTTCGACCTCGCCGCTGGCGCGGCCGCGCTCCACCAGCATCGCGACAAAGCGGCGGAAGGCGGGATCGGACCAGGCATTGTCCGCGTGACGGCCCTCATTGAGGACGCGCATTTCTTCCAGCCAGCTATCGGCTTCTGCAGCGCTCTGGGCGGCGGCGATGCCGGGAAGGCCGCCATGATCCTTCATCGCGCGGCGGATCTGGCTGCGGCTGTTGGCGCTGAGCAGCGAGAGATAATCGCCCCCGGCAGTGCGAACGCCGCCCAGATCCACCTGATAGACGGGCGAGCGGTCAAGGCGCGTCGCGCGGCGCAGCGACAGGCCGAGCAAGGGGGAGTCCGGCGCGATGCCGCTGAGACGCAGGGTGCGCCAATCGGCCCGGCGCAGGAGTGCGCTGTGGAATGCCTGGACCGCCTCCCCTTCCCTGCCCCGCGCGGTGAGCAGGCCATTATATTCGACAAAGGGCCGATCTGCGGCGGGATCGCCCGACTGGTTGAGCGAAAGGGTGGCGCAGCGGCCGAGCAGCCGGGGCTGCATGGCATGACTGGCGAGCGCGAGGGCGACGTCACTCCCCTCGTCATCCGTAACCGCGAGCAAATCCGGGCGAACACCGTAGCTGTCCAGCCAACTGCCGGTCCAGGTCCAACCCAGGAAGAAGGATGCGTCCGCCGCCACCTCCAGCGCCTGCCAGCGGGGCGCCAGTTCGGCTGGATCGGGCAAGCGGGAGAAGTGGGCGTGGAGAGCCATCGCCGCCCCTTGTGACAGAGCCGCCGGGGCGGTCAAGTCATGCGCGGGTCAGAGATGCCGCCGTTTGTCCGGATCGACCGAGCCGTCCCGCCGCACCCCGGCACGCGCCAGGTCGCGACCCATGCGGCCAGTGAGGAAACGGAACCACATGCGGAAATCCGCGCGCAGCGACCATAGCGGATGGCGGAAAGTGGCGGGCCGGTTTCGCTCGATCAGGCTATGGCCGATCCACGCGAAGCCATATCCGGCGAGTGGCACGGCAGGCACGATCCACCAACGACCGGTCAATGGCAGGGCCGCCAGCAACAGCACGACGACGCTCGTTCCGGCATAATGCAAAGCCCGCGTAGCGGGGCGGGCATGTTCCTGCAGATAATAGGGCCAGAATTCGCTGAACGCGGCGATATCGCTCATTATCTCCCCTCCGGGGCGACAGAGCTAGGGCGGCGCTCCACTCGCGTTAAGAGCGATGCGTCAGGCCGTGCGCAAATCGGGAGCGAACAGGAAATAGTCGTAAGCGGCGCGCGCTACTTCCGCCATGATGCGGTCACGGGCTGCATGGCCGCGATGATCCTTCATGACGAACACGGAAATGGCTATCATCCGCCCGTCCGGCAGGGTGATGATGCCGGTGTCGTTGCCAAGGCCGTTGAGCGTCCCCGTCTTGTGCGCGACGGGTGTGCCGGGCGGAAGCATGCCGACCAGCCGCGCCTTGCCCGTCTTGCAGCGGGACATGATGCCAAGCAGCATGGCCGTGCTGCCGCCCTTGAGCGCCTTGCCATGCTGGATGGCGGACAGCAGGTCGTTCATCGCGCGCGGCGTGGAAGTGTCACGCGGATCGGCCGCGAAAGCCAGGTTGGGCATGTCGCGCGCGTCACGCTGGCCGGAGGTCAGACCGCTTTCCGCCTCATCGCCTGCCGTTCCGGCGCCGAGCTTGGCGCGGGCGAGAAGCTGGGCCGTATTGCTGTCCACCCGCTGGCCGCGAATGCCGATCGACTGAAGCCAGCCATTCACCGCTTGCGGACCACCCGCACGGGCGACCAGCGCATCGGTAGCCTCATTATCGCTGCGGGTGAGCATGAGGTCGAGCAAGGTCGTGACGGTCAGCGGGGTGCCCAGGCGCGGCAGCTTTTCATCGAAGCGCAGCGTGCCGGCGTCGGCGAGCGAGAGGATCTTCCCCGCCACGGCGACCTTGTAGGTGCTGGCCATGGGGAAGAGCGTGTCGCCGTTCAGTTGAAGAGTCTCGCCATTGGTCAGGTCGCGCACCGCGATGCCGACCGTGCCGTCACTCAAGGTCGCGAAGCGGGCGAATTCGCCGAGCAGCCGCGATTGCGCGGTCTGCTGCACCATATTGGGCTTGGGACCGAAGGCGTCGGCCGTCGGCAAGGGCGCCAGAAACAGGCCAAGGCCCGCCAGAAAGGCGGCAGCGGAAGAAAGACGCGGCATGGATCTTCTTTCCCCGATTCGCAGCGCCGGGGCAAGGCTGTTTGCGCGGGTTGACAGGCGTCCGCCCACAGCGCCATCACCCCCGGCATGACCGCTATGATCAAGCTAGACGAAAGCTGGCGCGCGCCGCTGCGCGAGGAATTCGGCCGCCCCTATATGCAGGCCCTTAAGCAATTCCTTGAGGAGGAGAAGGCGTCGGGGAAGCGGATCTTTCCCAAGGGCAGCGAATATTTCCGCGCGCTCGACCTGACGCCGCTGGACAAGGTGAAGGTCGTGATATTGGGGCAGGACCCCTATCATGGCGAAGGGCAGGCCCACGGCCTGTGCTTCAGCGTGCGGCCGGGAGTGCGCACGCCGCCGTCGCTGGTCAATATCTACAAGGAATTGAAAAGCGACCTGGGGCTGACGCCGCCGCGCCATGGATTTCTGGAGCATTGGGCGCAGCAAGGAGTGCTGCTGCTGAACAGCGTGCTTACGGTGGAAATGGGGCGGGCAGCTTCGCACCAGAAGCGGGGTTGGGAAGAGTTTACCGATGCGATCATCCGGCTGGTCAATAGCCAGGAGGAGCCGGTCGTCTTCCTGCTGTGGGGCGCTTATGCGCAGCGCAAGGCGGCCTTCGTCGATGAGACGCGGCATCTGGTGCTGAAGGCCGCGCACCCCTCCCCACTGTCGGCGCATAACGGATTTCTCGGATGCCGGCATTTCTCCAAGGCCAACGCCTTTCTGGAAGCGAAGGGGCGCGGTGCGGTGGATTGGGCCTTGCCGGAATGTGACCTGAGGTGAGCGGCGATTAGCACCGTCACACCGGATCAAGTCCGGGGTGACGAATTAGGTGACAAGGTTCGCTCGATACGAACGGGGGCTTTGGGCGGATGACTACCGCTTCAGCGCGAACCAGATGACGTGGCGGGGGCCTTTGCCATTGTCGCGCGCCTTGACCGCGACTTCATCCACCAGAAAGCCCGCATCGCGCAGACGGCGGGTGAAGGCGGCGTCCGGGGCGGCAGACCAGATGGCGAGGATGCCGCCCGGTTTCAGCGCAGCCTTGGCGGTGGCGAGGCCGCTCGCCGAATAAAGCCGGTCGTTGGCAGGCGCGGTAAGGCCGTCCGGACCGTTATCGACATCAAGAAGGATCGCGTCGTAGCTGCCGCGCGCCGAGGCGATTTCCGCCGCTACATCGCCTTCGATCAGGCGGACGCGCGGATCGTCGAGACAACCTGCCGCAAGCTCCACCATCGGCCCCCGCGCCCATTCGATGATCTTGGGCACCAGTTCGACCAGCGTGACGCGACCGCCCTGCCCCAAACCGGCGAGCGCCGCGCGCAGGGTGAAGCCCATGCCGTAGCCGCCGATCAGCAGATGCGGGTCCTTGCGCCCCTTCAGCCGCTCCAGCGTCATGACGGCGAGCGCCTTTTCCGAACCGCTCATGCGGCTGCTCATCAGCTCGTTGCGATCAAGGACGATCATGTGATCGGCCCCGCGGCGGTAGAGCTTCAATTCCTGCCCGCCCGGCACGGGGGCGGTGTCGATAAGTTCGCGCGGGGTCACTATCTGGTCCTTCCTTGGTCACAGCCGCATGGCAGCTTGCCGGGGCGCACGCAAATCTTCTGGCGCTCGCCGACGCTGGCCCCTATCTCGCGGGCCAGCCCCTTTCCCGTTCAGCCAGGCAGTCATTGTTCCGATGCGTTATTTCCTCGACACCGAATTCAACGGATTTGCGGGCGCGCTGATCAGCGTCGCGCTGGTGCCGGAATTTGGCGACGACGAATTTTACGTGTCGCTGCCGCTGGCGGAGGAGCCGCATGGCTGGGTCCAGCGCAACGTGATCCCCTATCTGCGCCATGTCCCGCCGGGGATCGACATGGAACTGAGCCGGGTAGAGGCCGCGCATCACCTGGCCGACTATCTGGCGGGTGATCCCGATCCAGTGATCGTAGCGGACTGGCCCGAGGATCTGGCGCATTTCTGTGCGCTGCTGGTGACCGGACCGGGGCAGATGGTGGATATGAACGGGCTGCAGTTGCAGTTGGTGAACGCGGCGGGATTCAGTGCGGCGGCGAACAGCCGGATTCCGCATAATGCGCTGCATGATGCGCGAGCGCTGCGGGATTTCTGTTTGGGGAATTGAAGGAGCGAACACACCCGTCATGCCAGCGGAAGCTGGCATCTTGGGATAGCGCGCAACGGGGCCTGAGACCCCCGCTTTCGCTGGGGTGACGGCACGGGTAGGTCCGCCTGCCCACTCCAATTCCCCATAACGGATCGAGGCCCGGTCCTGCTTGCGCAGGCCGGGCCCCATTCCCTCTCCAAACCGATGCTAGAGATCAGCCGTCGTAGTCGCCGCCGACATTCTGGTTGCGCGGCGGGGCTGCGGCGGTGAGGCGCAGTGCCTCCGCCGACTGGGCGATCGAACCGATTTCGTCCGGCGTGTCGTCATCGTCGATCTGCACCTTCTGCAGCGAACCGACGAGCGAATCATGCAGATCTGCCGGAAGGACTGTTTCTTCTGCGATCTCGCGCAGGGCAACGACGGGGTTTTTATCGCGATCGCGGTCCAGCGTCAGTTCGGCCCCGCCAGAAATCTCACGGGCGCGCTGCGCCGCAAGCAGGACGAGATCAAAGCGGTTGGTAACCTTGTCGACGCAATCTTCGACGGTAACGCGGGCCAAACGGGCGCTCCTGGCAAAGGAATGAAAATCGTGAAGCCCGCGCATATAGGCGGCATCCGGAAGAGTCAATGAAAAGCCCATAAAGCCGTGGCGCGGCGCGACAATTGGGGGCATGAACGGGACATGGTGATCAACCGGCAGTCCACAGCGAAGCGTGAAGAGGCCGGGATAAGCCTGTCCATCGGGGGCAACAGGCTGAAGATCATCGAGCATGGCCCTGCGCTGCGCGACGCTCTGATCGACCTGATCGACGGGGCCAGGGGCAGCCTCAAACTCTATTATTACATCTTCGCTGATGATGAGAGCGGGCGGATGGTGCTCGACCGGCTGGTCGCGGCGCGCGAGCGCGGCGTGGCCGTGACGCTGATGATCGACGCGTTCGGATCGGCCGACACGCCGGTCGCCTTCTTCGATCCGTTGATAAAGGCGGGGGGGCATTTCGGCCGCTTCGGCGCGCGGCGGTCGACCCGCTACCTGATCCGTAACCACCAGAAGATGACGATCGCCGACGACCGGCGGCTGTTGCTGGGCGGCTTCAATGTCGAGGACGACTATTTCGGGCTGCCAGAGGATGACGCCTGGGCGGATCTGGGCCTGATCCTGGAAGGGCCGCAAGTAGCCGCGATGAGCATCTGGTACGGGCAACTGTGGCGTTGGGTTTCGACCAAGCGGCAGCGGTTCCGGACATTGCGGCGGATGGTTCGGCACTGGCACCCTTCCCTTCATCACGATCCGGCAGACCCCATGCGGTGGTTGATCGGCGGGCCGACCCGGAGGCTGAGCCCCTGGGCGCAGGTGGTGAAGCATGACCTGGAACATGCCAGCCGCGTGGATATGGTGGCGGCCTATTTCTCCCCCGGCCGCGGCATGTTGAAGCGCATTGCGCGGGCGGCGAAGCGACAGGGCGCGCGGCTGATCCTGCCGTCAAGGTCCGACAATGGCGCGACGGTGGCGGCGGCGCGGCTACTCTACGGCCCGCTGCTCCGGCGCGGGGTGGAGATTTGGGAATATCAAAGCTGCAAGCTGCACATGAAGCTGATCGTCATCGACGATGCCGTCTTCATCGGATCGGCCAATTTCGACATGCGCAGCCTGTTCCTCAACCTGGAGATCATGCTGCGGATCGAGGACAAGGCGCTGGCGCAGGAAGTGCGGGACTTCATCAGCCGCCGCACAGGCGAGAGCCGGCGAATAACGCTCGAAAGCTACAAGGCTCAGCGCGGCGTGCTGACGCTGATCAAGCAATGGATCAGCTATTTTCTGGTCGGCGTGCTGGACTATACCGTCACGCGGCGGCTCAATTTCCGCAATCCCGATGCGGATTGATCCTTACATGTGGATCGCGTTGCGGAACATGATGAAGGCGATGATCACCAGATAGATGCCGAAGATTCGCTTCAGCAGGCCCGCGGGCAGGCTGTGCGCGGCGGCAACGCCAAGCGGCGCGGTGAGGACCGACATGGACGCGATCGCCAGCGTCGCGGGCATGTTGACGAAGCCGAGCGACCCCCAGGGCAGGCCGGTTTCCTTAAGCCCGATCAGTGCGAAACCAATGGCGCTGGGAATAGCGATCAGCGTGCCGATGCCCGATGCAGTAGCGATCGCACGGTGGATGGAGCGGCCGCATAACGTCATCACCATGATCGCTATCGTGCCGCCACCGATGCCCAGCAGCGCGGAAAAGGTGCCCAGCCCCCCTGCGATGCCGACGCGGGCAATGCCCGATGGCATCTCGTCGCTGATCACCTTGCCGCCGACCTTGGGCAGCAGGAAGTTCAAGGACATGAGGAATACGCCCGACGCGAAGATCATGGTCAGCACTCGTCCGTCCACATGCCCCGCGAGCAGCACGCCGATCCCGTCGCCCAGGATGATCCAGGGCGCCCAGGCTTTCAGCACCTCAAACTCCACCGCGCCCCGCTTGGCATGGGCGAGCAGCGAACGGATCGAAGTGACGATGATCGTGGCGGCCGAGGTGCCGATGGCGACATGGGCGATCGCTTCATGCGTGCCGCCCAGCAACGGCAGCACCACGAACAGCGCCGGCACCACGACGAACCCGCCCCCGATGCCGAATATCCCGGCAGCAAAACCCGCGAAGAGCCCCGCGCCAAGCATGGCGGCAAGGGGCACGAGCCAGTTGACGAGGTCCCCGTGCATCAGCGCGCCTCCCTGCTGCGGTGCAGGACAGAGCGCGGCGGCAAGGCGGCTTCGGAAATTTGTTCGACCATCACGGAGTACCCAGGCCTCTCTTCGTCGGATGTGCTTGGTTGGGGGCAGGGAACCAGACTGCCCCCAGCAAACAAGACGAACGAGACCGGGGAACCCGCAAGGCCGCGGGAAAAGATTAGGAGCGGCTAGGCGCTTGTCAGCCCAGCGCCTCCTGCGCGGGGGTGTAAGGCAGGCCGAGCGCCTGCGCGACGGCTTGGTAGGTCACCTTGCCGTTCCAGACGTTCAGGCCGGCGAGAAGATGCGGGTCGGACCGCAGCGCTTCCTTCCACCCCATGTCCGCGATACGCAGCGCATGGGGCAGCGTCACATTATTGAGCGCATAGGTGCTGGTGCGCGCCACCGCGCCCGGCATGTTGGCGACGCAATAATGGACGATGCCATCGACCACATAGGTCGGTTCGGCATGAGTGGTGGCATGGCTGGTTTCGAAGCAGCCGCCCTGATCGATCGCGACATCGACCAGCACCGCGCCCTTCTTCATGGTCTTGAGCATGTCCGCCGTGACCAGCTTTGGCGCAGCGGCGCCCGGGATGAGGACCGCGCCGATCACCAGGTCCGCATCCGCTACACATTCGGCCAGGTTGGCGCGGTTGGAAAAGCGCGTCTTGGCCCTCGCTTCGAAATAGATGCCGAGCTTTTCGAGCACTTCGGGGCTGCGGTCGAGGATGGTGACGTCGGCACCGAGCCCCGCCGCCATTTGCGCGGCGTTAAACCCGACGACGCCGCCGCCGATCACGCAGACCTTGGCAGGAAGAACGCCTGGCACGCCGCCCAGCAACACGCCGCGCCCGCCATTGGCCTTTTCCAGCGCGGTCGCGCCCGCCTGAATCGCCATGCGCCCGGCAACCTGGCTCATCGGCTTCAGCAGCGGCAGGCCGCCATGATCGTCGCTCACCGTTTCATAGGCGATGCAGGTCGAGCCGGACGCGATGAGGTCGCGCGTCTGCTCCGGATCGGGCGCGAGGTGAAGATAGGTATAGAGAATCTGGCCGGGCCGCAGCATCGCGCGTTCCTCGGCCTGGGGCTCCTTCACCTTCACGATCATCTCGGCAGCGGCGAACACCTCGCGCGCGGACGGTACGATCTCGCCCCCCGCCTTGGCATAGAGCGCGTCATGCGCGCCGATCCCATCGCCTGCGCCGCTTTCCACCAGCACCTGATGGCCATGGGCGGTAAGCTCATAGACGCTCTCAGGCGTCAGACCGACGCGATATTCGTGATTCTTGATCTCCCGTACCGTGCCTACAATCATGTTCAGCCTTTCCATCCCTGAGGGCATATCGTCGTCAGGGATTTTATCGCCGGGGAAGCGATGATTGTTCCGGAATCGGGCTTGCAACCGGAACGATCTCCTTATCCGATATAGTCTGCCGGAACGGAATTACAGGAGGCATATCAAGCACCCCTTGCCTAGCGCCGCGACGCACGATAGGGAGCCGCCTTCCAGTGCATGCGGAGCGGTGGCCGAGTGGTCGAAGGCGCTCGCCTGGAAAGTGAGTATACGTCAAAAGCGTATCGAGGGTTCGAATCCCTCCCGCTCCGCCAGCCCTTCCATCGCGATGCTGTAAAAATCTCAGGCGACGGCGCGTCCGGCGTTGGCGACATCTTCTGCCGTACAGAAATAGAGCTGCGCCTTGCCGCCGCGTTTCGAGCGGTAGAGGGCGGCATCGGCGCAGGCGGTCAGATGTTCAAGGTCCAGCCCATGGCGCGGGGCCATGGCTATGCCGATGCTGACCGAAATGCGGATCTGTTCGTCCATCAAATTATAGGGCGCGCTCAGCTGCTTGATGATGCGGCGGGCCAGCATTTCCGCCTCGCCTTCATGCTGGACACCTTCCTGAACCACGATGAACTCGTCGCCGCCGATGCGGGCGACGGTATCGACCGAGCGGACGGTGGCCCGCAGCCTGGCGGACACTTCGCGCAGGACGGCGTCACCCATCGGGTGGCCGTAGCGGTCGTTTATGATCTTGAAGCCGTCCAGGTCGAGGAAATGAACGGCCAGTTGGCTGTCCTCCGACGCAGTGACGCTGAGGCTGTTCTGAAAGCGCTCCCTCAGGAGCAGACGGTTGGGAAGGCCCGTCAGCGCGTCCTGCCGGACGAGTGCGGCCAGATCATGTTTCGCCGTCAGATGCTCTACATCCGACTGGTAGAGATGGCGCACCGATTCCAGGCTGAGCAGCGTCACGACACTGACCAGCAGCGCCTCTATGATGAAATATTCCGCGTGCATGGCCCCGTCGCCGCCCACTCGGGCGTGCAGCGCCAGGGCGGCGACAGTCGGAACGGTCGCTAATAGCAGGCTGACCACGCAGATGCGCGGCCTGCCGCCGATCCGGGACACGATGCCCGCACCAAAGGTGAAGACCAGGCTGACAGCGACCAGATGATTGAGCGGGGTATGCGTATTGAGCACAGCCGCACTGAGCGCGCCGAGCAGCGCGGCGAAAACATAGCTGCCGATCGCATAGCGCCGTTCCCATTGCTTCACCCGTTCGATTGGCAGGGCGGTTCCATGAACCTCACGGCGATAGGCGGTCAGAAGGACGAGGCGCGCGATCGTCACCAGCATGGCGGCAGCGGTGATAAGGCCGGTGGTGACACTGCGATGTTCCATGAAGATCGTCGCGCCTGCGACGCTGAACAACAGGCCCATGCCGGCGATGGGAAGACGCATGGCGAACAACGCCTCCACCAGTTCGCAATAGACTGCATCGGGCAGCGGGAGAGACGATCGCCCTTCCGCCGAGGGGCGCAAGCGCCGCATCAGCTTCGCAATCCGGCTCCGCCTTTTTATAACTTGCGTCAAAATCCTGCTCCGGCCCTGTCAGCGCATCATCATGCAACGCCCGAGAGCCGGGAAAATTGCGCGGAGCGTTTAGCTGATCATCTTGATTTTGATAAGTTTTATCTTCTTCCGCAAAGATGTTCGAACAGCGATAAGCATAAGATGAGGAGAGATGGTTTGACCGGAGAGGAAAAGACAGCCGCTATTCTGGAAATCCATGCGCTCAAGGCGCGTTATTTCCGGACGATGGACATGAAGGACTGGGCGGGGCTGGAGGCAGTATTTGCGCCCGACCTCGTCGCCGACTTCCGCGGCGCGACGAGCGAATGGAATGAAGCGATGCTGATCCATGGGGCCGCGCCCTATGTCGCGCAGCTCGCGCCGATGCTGGAAAAGGTCTGCACCGTGCATCACGGCCATATGCCTGAAATCAACATCGAGACGGCGACGGAGGCCAGCGGCGTCTGGGCTATGGAAGACAAGCTGTGGCCGGAAGAAGGTTCACCGCTGCCGTTCCGGTGGATGCATGGCTATGGCCATTACCATGAGCGCTATGTCCGCCTGGCCGACGGGTGGCGGATCAAGGAAATCCGCCTGACGCGGCTGCGTGTCGATGCTGGCTGATCCAGCCGCCTCGCTGCCGATCAATCTTGGCAGTCGGACAAAGCGGGTCTATTCTCTCTCCTAACGGCCGGCCGGATGAAAAGGCACGGCTTGGGGGAGAGCGATGGACGAAGCGTTTGTAAAGAACGTGGCGGAGGCGATAGCCCTTTTCGGCTTCGGCGGCGGCATATTGCTGCTATTTTGCCTGATCGCCGAAGCTTTCCTGCGCCATCGTGAGGGGTTGAAGCCCTTCAGCCGGGAAACCGGGCACAATTACCTCTTCTTCCCTCTGGGTCCGCTGCTGGAAGGGGTGATCGCCAACACGCTGCTGATCGCGGGGCTCACCGCATTATGGCATCTGACGCCGCTGCGGGTGGCGGTGAACTGGTGGACGCTGCCGCTCTACTTCTTGGTCGGCGAGCTTGCCTTCTACATTTTCCATCGCGCCGGGCATGAGCTGCGCATCTTCTGGGCCGATCATTCGATCCACCATTCGGCCGAAACCTATGACTTCACCGTCAATCTGCGGCACACGCCCTTTTCGACCGTCTATCGCCTGCTGACATGGTCGCCGCTGGCGCTGCTGGGCTTCCACCCGGTCGTACTGGTGCTGATGGCGATCAACATCCCGGCGTTTCAGACATTCTGCCATACGCAAAGGATCGGGCGGCTGGCGCCCTGGTTCGAATGGCTGTTCGTGACGCCCAGCAATCATGCCGTGCATCACGCCTGCAACCCGATCTATCTCGACAAAAATTATGGCGGACTGCTGATGATCTGGGACCATGCCTTTGGCACCTATCAGCGGCTGGAAGACAGCGAACCGCCCGTCTTTGGCATTACCCGCCAGCCGCGATCGTCCAACCCGATCAGGGTGCTGACCCATGAGTTCCGCTATCTGGCCGGGGACGTGCGCGCCGCACCGGGGCTTGCCGCCAAGCTGAAGGTGCTGCTGGGCAAGCCGGGCAAGACGTTCCAGGCCGATCATGCGCCCGATCCCATGGTGATCGAACGCGGCTTGGCAGGACACTGACATGACGGAGCTTTCGGGGCCTGCCGCGCTCATCCCCCTGCTGATGCTGTTTCCCCTGGCCGCCACCATAAGGCAGAGCTGGCCGGGCGCGGAACGATGCGGGGGCCGGATCAGCAATGCGGTTAGCGGCGCAGGCTGGCTGGTGCCGTTGATCTTCGTCGTGCCCATGTGCATCGGACTGATGATCGCCGGGCGCCTGTCTCCCCTGCCCCAGCAAAGCTATGCTACGATTGCCTCGAGCTATGGCCCTGCGGCCGGGCTGGCGATGGCGATAGCGGTGGTGATCGCGGAATTGTGGCTGGTGCTGGCCCCCGCCATGGTGGTGCTGCGCTTCAGCGATCCGGCGCAACGCCCGGCGATGCGCGCGCTGATCCCGCTGAACCTTGTGCTGGGGCTCGGCTTCCTCGCCATCCTCCTTTTGATCTGGCGCTGAAGCCTCAAGCCGGGCGTTTGCGCATCATCGCCTGGCGGCGGCATTGGGCCACGATCTTGCCGTCCTGGTTGCGAGCGACATGTTCAAATTCGACTATACCTGTCGTCGGGCGTGATTTGCTTTGGCGCGCGGACAGCACCTTGCTGCGCACCCGGATCGTGTCGCCCTGGAACACGGGATTGGGGAAGATCACATCGGTCATGCCGAGATTGCCGACCGTGGTGCCGAGCGTCGTGTCATTGACCGACATGCCGATCATCAGCCCCAACGTGAAGAGGCTGTTGACCAGCGGCCTGCCCCATTCCGTCCCGGCCGCGAAATGGGCGTCCAGGTGCAGCGGCTGCACATTCATGGTCAAGCTGGAAAAGAGGATATTGTCGGTTTCGGTGACGGTGCGCGACCAGGAATGATCGATCTCCAGTCCCGGCGTCAGCTCCTCAAAATATAGTCCGGCCACTTGCGCGCTCCCTCTCTCCGCTACGCTCCTGATAGGCCGGATATCACAGTTCCTCCAGCGCCGCGCTCGCCTCCATCCAGACTTCCTCGACCGCTTCCAGCTTCTTTTCGACGGCGGCGCGCTTCACCATGAGGTCGGTCATGGTCATTTTCGCTTCCGCGCCGGTGGCGGATTTGGGATCGAACAGCGCCTGATCGATCCGGCTACGCTCCGCCGTCAGCAGCGCCATTTCCTTCTCCGCCTTGCTCACGGCATTTTTCGCGGCCTTCTGCTTCTCGCGCCATTCGGCGGCGTTGCGCTTTTCGGCCTTGCGATCGACCTTGGGCGCGTCGCCGCTGCTGCCGTTCCCGTCCGCCTTGCGCAGGATGATATCGGTATAATCCTCCAGGCTGCCGTCGAAGGGCTGGGCCGTACCGTTATCGACCAGCACCAGTCGGTCGGCGACCAGTTCGATCATGTGGCGGTCGTGCGACACGATCACCACCGCGCCGCTATAGTCGTTGAGCGCCTGAACCAGCGCCTCGCGGCTATCGACGTCGAGGTGGTTGGTCGGTTCATCAAGGATGAGGAGATGCGGCGCATCGCGGGTGATCAGCGCCAGCGCCAGCCGTGCCCTCTCGCCGCCCGACATGCTTCCGACCTTCTGCGTGGCGCGCTCGCCCGAAAAGCCGAAGCGGCCAAGCTGAGCACGCACAGCGCCCGGCGTCGCGCCCTTCATCACGCGCGTCATATGTTCGAGCGGCGTGTCGTTCACGTCCAGCTCCTCCACCTGATATTGGGTGAAATAGCCGACATTCATCTTGGCCGACGCGTTCATCGCGCCTTCCATGGGCTTCAACTGCGCGGCGATCAGACGGGCGAGCGTCGTCTTGCCGTTGCCGTTACGTCCGAGCAGCGCCAGCCGATCGTCGGGATCGATGCGCAGGTTCACCCGGCGCAGCACCGGCGTGTCGGTATAGCCGACCGCCGCCATGTCCATGGTGATGAGCGGCGGACGCAGCTCCGGCGGATTGGGGAAGCCGAAATGCAGCGTCGGGTCCTCGATAGCCGCGGCGATCGGCTGCATCTTGGCAAGCGCCTTGGCGCGCGACTGCGCCTGTTTCGCGGTGGAAGCGCGGGCGGAATTGCGAGCGACATAGTCCTGCAGCTTCTCGCGCTCCGCCTGCTGCTTGGCGCGGGCTGCCTCCTGCTGGGCCAGCCGCTCGGCCCGCTGACGTTCGAAGGCGTCGTAGCCGCCGGGATAAAGGGTGATCTTACCCCCTTCCAGATGCAGGATATAATCCACCACATTGTTGAGCAGATCGCGCTCATGGCTGATGACCACGACCGTGCCGCGATAGGCTTTCAGGAAATTCTCCAGCCACAACGTCGCTTCAAGGTCGAGGTGGTTGGAAGGTTCGTCGAGCAGCAGCAGGTCGGGATTGGAAAAGAGCAGCGAAGCCAGCGCCACGCGCATCTTCCAGCCGCCCGAATAGCTGTCGAGCGGGCGGCCCTGCATCTCTTCATCGAAACCTAGGCCGACGAGGATGCGCGCGGCGCGGGCGGGCGCGGTGTAGGCGTCGATCGCATTCAGCCTCTCATAGATATGGCCGAGGCGATCGGGATCATGCGTCGCCTCGCTCTCCGCCATCAGGGCGGCGCGTTCCTTGTCGGCGGCGAGAACGGTTTCGAAGGGCGTTGCGGTGCCCGCGGGCGCTTCCTGCGCGATATAGCCCAGGCGCGTGTCGCGCGGCATTTCGCAGCTGCCCTCGTCGGGATCAAGCTGGCCGATCATCACCTTCATCAGCGTCGATTTGCCAGCGCCGTTGCGGCCGATCAGGCCAACGCGGCTGCGCGGCGGAAGCGCGGCGCTGGCGCGATCGATAATGGTGCGGCCGCCGAGGCGCACGGTGATGTCCTTGAGATTCAGCATGGGCGGGGCTTTAGCAGGATGACGGGCGATGCCAAGCTGAGTCGATCTGTTCCTTATTTGGCAGCGACGGGTTCTGCATACAGCGTGAACTGCGTATGCAATCCGCCGTCCGAGGACTGGCCGAGCCAGAGGTCGAAAACCCCTGGCTCCGCGATGATCTTGTTCCCTGCTCCCACAAATTGCAGGTCGGCGCGCGAGAGGGAGAAACGAACCGTCTTGCTCTCCCCCGGCCCCAGCGTGACGCGCTCGATACGCTTCAACTCACGCACCGGCCGGGTGCGGCTCGCCACGCGGTCGCGGATATAAAGCTGCACCACCTCGCTGCCGCGCCGGTCTCCCTTGTTGGTCAGCCGCGCCGTTACCTCTATCGCGCGGTCCCAGCGCAGCGCGCTGTCCGACAGCTTCAAATTGTCCAGCGCGAATGTCGTGTAACTAAGGCCGTGGCCGAAGGGATAGCGCGCGCTGTTATCGGTCGTCATGTAGCGCGCGCGATATTCGGTGCGGTTGTCGATGACCGGGCGGCCGGTGGACTTGCGGTCGTAGAAAAAGGGCTCCTGCCCCGATTCCCACGGGAAGCTGACCGGCAGCTTGGCCGAAGGATCAACCCGGCCGAAGAGAATATCGGCGATCGCATGGCCCGCTTCCGATCCCAGGAACCAGGTGGCGAGGATGGCCTGCGCATTGGCTACGCCGTCGTGCAGCGCCAGCGCGCGGCCGTGACGGAGCAGGACGATCATCGGCTTTCCGGTGGCCGCGACCGCCTCGGCCAGCGCCTGTTGCGCGGGCGGCAGTTCGATCACGGTACGCGATTGCGCTTCGCCCGACATGTCCTGCGATTCGCCCACCGCGAGCAGGATGATGTCGGCCGCCTTGGCCGCTTCCACCGCCTGCGCGATGCCGCCATCTATGGGGCCGCTGATCTCGCAGCCCTTGGCGATGCTGAGCAATGCGGGGTCCGGCATGGCGGCGCGAAGCCCGGCGGCGATGTCCACGCCCTTCCCCTTGTCGCCATAAAAGGCCCAGGGTCCGTAGATGTTTGCGCGATCTTCTCCGAACGGTCCGATCAGTGCGATCTTCTGGCGCCTGGCATGGTCGATCGGCAGGACGCCGCTATTCTGGAGCAGCACGATCGACCGCGTCGCCGCTTCCCGCGACAGCGCGCGATGGGCCGGGGTAAAAATGCGGCTCTTCTCCGCCTCTTCGCTGATCGACCGGTAGGGATTGTCGAACAGGCCGAGGGCGGTTTTCACATAAAGGATGCGGCGCACGGCGACGTCCACCGTCTCCATCGGCACCGCGCCGCTTTTCACCAGATCGGGCAGGTGGCGGATATAGAGGCCGCTCTGCATCGACATATCGACGCCCGCCAGCACGGCGAGCCGCGCCGCGTCGCGCTCATCCTCCGCATAGCCATGGGCAATCAGTTCCTCGTCAGCGGTGTAGTCGGAAAAGACAAAGCCCCGGAATTTCAACTCGCCGCGCAGCAGGTCGGTCAGCAGTTCGCGATCGGCGGTGGCGGGCACGCCATTGATTTCGCTGAATGCCGCCATGGTGGTCAGCGCGCCCGCCGCGAAGGCGGAGCCGAAGGGCGGCAGATGCGTCTCGCGCAGCGTCTCGTCGGAAATATCGACGCTGCCATATTCCAGGCCCGCCGCCACTGCGCCATAGGCGGCGAAATGCTTGGGGCAAGCGAGCAGGCTGTCGTCGCGGCGCAGGTCGCGTCCCTGAAAGCCGCGCACGCGGGCGGCGGCGAACAGGCTGCCCAGATAGACATCCTCCCCCGCCCCTTCGACCACCCGGCCCCAGCGCTGATCGCGCGCAACATCGACCATCGGCGCAAAGGTCAGGTGCAGCCCCGCCGCGCTCGCCTCCTGCGCCATGGCGCGCGCCGTGCGTTCGGCGAGCGACGGGTCGAAGCTGGCGGCTTCGGCCAGCGGGACCGGGAAGATGGTCTTGAGCCCATGGATGACGTCGCCCGCCAGCAGCAGCGGGATGCCGAGGCGGCTTTGCTTGACCGCGATGTCCTGCGCCCGGCGAGCGCCCGCAACGCCGATGCCGTTGAACAGGCAACCCACCCGCCCCTTGCGCACCTCGTCGGAAAGCCGCTTCTCATCCTGGATGCCGACCTGCGGATTGGGCGGGTTGTAGGGGCGGAAACTGTCGGTCAGGCAGGTCATCTGCCCCGCCTTTTCCTCTACAGTCATGCGGCCGATGAGGTCATCCACGCGCGCGACTTCAGCGGCCGCGAAAGCCCGGCGGGGAAATGGCAGGGCGACAAAGCCGGCCAGAGCGGCAGCGATCAGCGAACGGCGGTCGAGAGTCATCAGCGACAGCCTAAAACACTTCTCTGCTTCTGCGAAGGCTGCCCGCATGGGCAAACGCACGCCCCATCGCGCAGGCAGCGGATATCCTAGCCGAGCGCTCTCAAGCGGGCGCGAACAGCTTCGTGCCGACCACGCCAATGACCGTCAGCGCCATGAACCCCGCCTGCACCGGCGTTACCCGGTCGCCGAACAGGATCACACCGCCGATGATGACGCCGACTGCGCCAAGCCCCGTCCAGATCGCATAGGCCGTACCCGCAGGCAGGCCCTTCATCGCAAGCGCCAGCAGGCCCATGTTGAGGAAGCTGAGCGCAATCGGCACCGCCGACGCCTGCCAGCTGCCGATGGTCGCCGCCCATTTAAGGCTGAGCGCCCAGCAGATTTCGGTAAAAACGGCAATGCCCAGCACCAGCCACGCCATGACCAGCGTTCCTTCTTTCAGGCGGGCTCGGAAGGAAAGGCGCACGGGCCGGAAACCCGAAAGAGGCGGCGCGCCCAAGAGGGGCCTGAAGACCCACAAGGGTGGTGGACAGGGCTGGATTCGAACCAGCGTACGGGAAACCCGGGCAGATTTACAGTCTGCTGCCTTTAACCACTCGGCCACCTGTCCAGTGCCCTGACGCGGCGGACAAAAACGTCTTTCACCGCGCTGGAGGCGCGCTCAATGGCGAAAGGAGGCTTGCCTGTCAATGGGCGGATGTGAAAAGAGCGCTTCCATGAAAAGAGGACATCGCAGCGCAAAGCCCAAGGGCAACTTTCCACGCTTCTACGGGCGTCATGCCGTCATAGCGGCCCTCGCCAATCCCAATCGGGTGGTCCGCAAGATATGGGGCACGCGCGAAGCGCTAGGCGCGCTCGACCTGCCCCCGGTTCTGCCGATCGTCTATGCCGATGTCGCCGATCTGGGCCGCATGGTGCCGTCCGATGCGCCGCACCAGGGCATCGTGGCGGAGGTGGAGCCGCTCGACGATGTGTGGCTGGGCGACGCGCTGGAGGCGGGCGAGGACGACAAGCGCCCGGTGCTGGTGCTGGATCAGGTGACGGACCCGCATAATGTCGGCGCGATCCTGCGCTCGGCCGCCGCCTTCGACGCTCTGTGCATCGTGACGCAAGACCGCCATGCGCCGCCCGAATCCGGCGTGCTGGCCCGCTCCGCGTCGGGCGCGCTGGAAATCGTGCCCTGGGTGCGCGTCGTGAACCTCGCCCGTGCGCTCGATGAAATTGCCGAGGCGGGATATTGGCGTATCGGTCTCGACGGCGAAGCGGACACGAACCTTGGCGACGCGATTGGCGATTCGCGCGTGGCGCTGGTGCTCGGCGCGGAGGGCGAGGGGTTGCGTCACAACAGCATGGCCCATTGCGATATTTTGGCTAAACTGCCGATCAGCCCGCGGATGGAGAGCCTGAACGTCTCCAACGCGGCCGCCATCGCCCTGTACGCCGCCGCCAGCCGGTAGCGCGCCGGGCATGAAGCGCGCTGCCTGCCAGCGGCGCGCGCGAACAGGGGGACGATATGGCCGCTTTCTTCCGTGCTGCGAGCGCACTCGCCTGCTGCCTGATGCTGGGCGCTTGTCTGGTGACGCCGGGCAAGTTCGAATCGACACTCGACATACGTGCGGACCGGCAGTTCAGCTTCACCTACAAAGGCGAGATCATATCGTCGGACATGAAGGGGATGGGCGGCTCTTCCGGCACGCCCAGCGATGATCCGATCGGCGGCGGCGCGCCCGAAAAGAAGGACAGCGCCTGGCGCAAGACCGCCCTGCAAAAGGGAACCGAAGAGCGATTCGACAGCGGCGGCGACAAGAGCGACGAGGCGCAGATGCAGGCGATCGCCGCCGCGCTATCGAAGGAAAAGGGTTTCCGCTCCGCCCGTTACATGGGCAATCACCGCTTCGAAATCGATTATGCGATCAGCGGCCGGCTGACCCACAGCTTCCTCTTCCCCTTCAACAGCGATGCGGAGATCGTCCTGCCCTTCGTCGCGATCGAGTTGCGCGGCGATGATCGTGTGCGGGTGAAGGCTCCAGGCTATTCCAACGGCTTCGACAAGAGCCGTGGCCCGATGGGGCAGGGCAGTGCGGATGAGGACGCGGCAAAGGCGCTGGACGGCAGCTTCACGCTCACTACCAACGCGGAAATCGTCAGCCAGAATCAGGAGGACGGCGCGCAGAGCGTCCCCGAAGGCAAGCGGATCGTTTGGCGGATCACGCCGCTGACCGGTGAGGCGCCCATGGCGACGCTGCGCGTCAGCCGATAGCGGGCGCCTCGATCAGGTCGATCAGTCTTCCGGCGCGATGGTGACGCGCAGGCCGTCCAGATCGTCGTTCAGCACCAGCTGGCACGACAGGCGGCTGCTGGCATTGCGATGATCGGAGCTGTCGAGCAGATCGTTTTCATCTTCGCTCAGCGCAGGCAGCTTGTCGGCGAAAGCGGGATCGACATAGACATGGCAGGTGGCGCAGGAGCAGCAACCGCCGCACAGCGCCAGCAGTTCGTCAAAGCCGTTGTCGCGGATGACTTCCATCACCGAAAGGCCATTATCGCCTTCGACGGCCTGCTCTTCACCCGAACGGTTGACCACAATCAGTTTAGGCATGTACCTCGATCCCCAAATTTCCTTCGCCGCTCATAGGCGGGGGGGCCGAGAAATCAAGAGCCGGAAGAGCAGAGCATGGTGACCACCCCGGAGCAGCTGCGCGCCAGCCTGGACGCGATCGCCGTCCTTGAACCCGGCTTTGCCGCCGCCCTGGCGCGGGTCGGCTACCCCCTGCCGCGCGTGCGGGAGCCTGGCTATGAAACGCTGCTGCGCACCATCGTGGGCCAGCAGGTCAGCGTCGCGGCGGCGGCCGCGGTCTGGCGCAAGCTGGAGCAGGAATTGGGCGAAGGCTGTGCGCCAGACAAGCTGCTGGCCCGCGACTATGACGCGCTCCGCGCCTGCGGCCTTTCCCGGCAGAAGCAGGGCTATGCCCGCAGCCTCGCCGAACTGGTAACGCGCGGGAAGATCGACCTGCATGCCCTGCCACAGGATGATGAGGAGGCGATCGCGCTGCTGACGCAGATCAAGGGGATCGGCCGATGGTCGGCGGAAATATATCTGCTGTTCGCGGAAGGACGCCCGGATGTCTGGCCCGCAGGCGACCTAGCCGTGCAGATAGAAGTTGGCCGCATCCTTGGCCTTCCCGAACGGCCCAGCGAACGCGAAACGCGCGCGCTGGCGGAACGATGGCGTCCTCATCGGGGCGCTGCGGCCATCATGGCCTGGCATCACTATAACACAGAGGTTCTTTGATTCATGTCCCTGCCCCACGCCCGCTACATCGTCCTCGAACATGAGGGCGTGTGGAAGATCAATCTGGACAACCGCTATTACGGTCCCTTCCCCACCCGCGAGGCGGCGGTGGAAAATGCGACCGGCACCGCACGCAAGGCGGCCGAGGGAGGCTATCCCGCGAGCGTATTGTTGATGCAGGGGACGCGCTTCGAAACGCTCTGGACCAATCAGCCTGACGAAGCCTCGTCCTGACTTTTTTGCCGGTTGACGGAACCACAGGGCATTTACGACATTTATTGCCTCCAGTTTCGCGGGCTGAGGCATGAGCAAAAAGGTTCTGATTGTCGAAGACGAGATTTTCGTCGCGCTGGAAATTGAGCAGATTGTCGAGGACGCCGGTTTTGCGGTCAGCGCCATTGCAGCTGATCGTGAAAGCGCCCTCGTCGCGGCGGCGGATTGCGACATCGCACTGGTCGATCTCAATCTGCGCGATGGGCCTACGGGTCCCAGCATCGGCATGGAGCTTGCCGCCACCTATGGCGTGCGCGTGATTTACGTCACCGCCAATCCCGCCCAGATCGGCGCCGCGTCTCAGGCTGCGCTGGGGGTCATCACCAAACCGTTCCGCCCGCAAAGCATCGCCGCTACGCTGCACCTCGCCGCGTCGAACCAAAATGACCTGGAAACGGTGGAGATTTCCGGCTTTACGCCCTTTCCGCCGCCGCCCGGCTCATGGAGCGGAATGGGATCCACAGGCTGACCAACAGCCCTTCGGGCCGCCAATCGCGCTGCATACGGCCGCCAAGCTGGCGCTCTGCGCTGAGCTGCATGAGGCGGCTGCCAAAGCCTTCATGATCTGACGGTCGAACCTGCGGCCCGCCTTCTTCGCGCCAATCGATGCGAATGTCCGTTCCCTCTTCGCGCACATCGATATGCACGCGGCCATGTGGCACCGACAACGCGCCATATTTCGCCGCGTTGGTGGCGAGTTCGTGGAACAGCAGCGCGAGCGGTGTCGCAGACCGATCATCGATCGCCGGATTCTCACCGGAAAAGACGATGCGGCTCTCGCCCGCATCATTATAGGGCGCGAAAATCTGCTCCAATATGCCACGCAGCCGGCCCTGTTCCAGATCCTCGTCCGCTTCGGCGCTGTGCGGGCGGACGAAGTCATGGGCGCGGCCCAGCGCCATGATCCGGTCGCGCAGATCGTCCGCGACGTTCCGAATGGCCGGGTTCTGCCGCGCGGACAGGCCGATCAGGCCGGATATCACCGAAAAGATATTCTTGATGCGATGGGACAGTTCATGCGCGATGATCTCGCGCTCCTCCATCATCAGCTTTTGTTCGTGAATCTCGGTGCAGGTGCCGATCCAGCGCAGGATTTTGCCATCGTCGTCGCGGATCGGCAGGGCGCGGCCCAATGTCCAGCGATAGTCACCGCTATGATGCCGCAACCGATATTCGATTTCATAGGGCTCGCCGGTTTCCAGCGATCGGCGCCAGCGCGCCCAGGCCCGTTCGCGGTCGTCGGGGTGGAAGTTGCCGTTCCACCGGTCCCCATCGGTCGATCCATCCGAAACCCCGGTATATTCGTACCAGCGGGCGTTGTAATAATCATGATAGCCGTCCGGCAGAGTGGACCAGACCATCTGCGGCATGGTGTCGGCAAGAGTGCGGAACAGCCGGTCGCTTTCGGCCACCGCCTCGGCATCCCTGGCCTGGCGCGCGATCACGGCTTGGTCACGCCGCCGTCCCTCCAGTTCCACCATGACCTGATGCGCCAGCAGGGATATTCCCTGGCGCTGCAACGCCGTCAGATCCTGACGCGGCTTGTCGTCAATGACACAGAGCGCGCCAAGCGACGTGCCCTCCGCATCCAGCAGCGGCGCGCCCGCATAGAAACGGATATGGGGGGCGCCGGTCACCAGCGCGTTGGCGGCGAAGCGCGGGTCGGCCTGCGCATCGGGGATAACGAAGATGGCGCTCCCCTGCATCGCATGGGCGCAAAAGGACAGGTCGCGCGGCGTTTCCGCTGCATCCAGGCCGGTTCGGGCCAGGAAACGCTGGCGTTCCTGTTCGACGATGCTCACCAACGCGATGGGCGCGTCGCAGAGCGCGGCGGCGAAGTCGGTGATCTGGTCCAGGGTGTGGAAACCGCCTGCGTCCAGATCATAGCGCGCCAGCACTGCGGCGCGGTCCGTCTCCAGCCCCCAGCCGTCAGCCATCGCTGACCCGTTCAATATCGGCCCCAACCGCCGACAGCTTTTCCTCCAGCCGCTCATAGCCGCGGTCAAGATGATAGACGCGGTTCACCTGCGTCTCGCCTTCTGCGGCAAGTCCTGCAAGGATCAGGCTCATCGACGCGCGCAGGTCCGTCGCCATGACGGGCGCGCCCACCAGCCGATCAACGCCGCGCACGACGGCGGTACGGCCATTGACGCCGATGTCGGCGCCCATGCGCGCCAGTTCGGGCACATGCATGTAGCGGTTTTCGAAAATCGTCTCGGTCAGCACCGACGCGCCATCCGCCTTGGTCAGCATCGCCATGAACTGCGCCTGCATGTCGGTCGGGAAGGCAGGGAAAGGCGCGGTGGACAGCGTCAGCGGCTTCAGCTTGCCGTCCGCCGACACGCGGATGCCGTCCTTCAGCTCATCGATCTGCACGCCAGCTTCGCGCAGCGCGGCCAGGATAGCGTGCATGTCGTCGGCACAGGCGCCCGCCAACTCCAGCGAGCCACCCGTGATCGCCGCCGCGCAGGCGTAGCTGCCCGCTTCGATACGGTCCGGCATGACGCTGTAGGTCGCGCCGTGCAGCCGGTCACGGCCGTGGATGATGAGCTTGTCGCTGCCGACGCCCTCGATATCCGCGCCCATCGCGATCAGCAGCCTGCAAAGATCGACGATCTCCGGCTCCCGAGCCGCATTTTCCAGGATGCAGGTGCCCTTGGCGAGCACCGCCGCCATTACCGCATTTTCGGTCGCGCCGACCGATACGACGGGGAAGGTGTAGATGCCGCCGGGCAAGCCGCCGTCAGGCGCGCTGGCGCGGACATAGCCCGCGTTGATCTCGATAATCGCGCCGAACGCTTCCAGCGCCTTCAGATGCAGGTCGATCGGGCGGTTGCCGATCGCGCAGCCGCCCGGCAGCGAAACCCGCGCCTCGCCCGCACGCGCGAGCAGCGGCCCCAGCACCAGGATCGACGCACGCATCTTGCGCACGATGTCATAGGGCGCTTCGGTCGAAGTGACCCGGCCCGCGCGCATCGTCATCACCCGCCCGAAATCCTCCGGCCGCGCGCCTTCGATCATGGTCGAAACGCCAAGCTGGTTGAGCAGATGACCGAAGCTGTCGACGTCCGCCAGGCGCGGCAGGTTGCGCAGTGTCACCGGCTCGTCGGTCAGCAGCGCGCAGGGCAGCAGGGTGAGCGCGGCGTTCTTCGCGCCGGAGATGGGAAGGCGGCCGCTCAGCACTTTGCCGCCGCGAATATGAATGCGGTCCATCGGCTGGGTTCTTAACGTTAATTACGTGGCGCGCAAGGCAGGACGAGCGAGCGCAGCAGCAGGCCATGCGTGGTCCTGAGGATACGCCCACGAAACATTTGCATATTCCCGAGCATTATTGATCGAGTTTAGTGCAGCGCCTGTAAATGCAGCCAAAAGACGCAAGGGGCGTTTTGCCATCGTAACGACAAAATTTGATAAAAAGGTGCTTTGGGTGGCGACAAGTTGTTTCGCGGAAAGGCTGGCAAAGCATGTGCCCCTGTCCGATGCGGAAAAGGACGCGCTGACCAGACTTGAGGAAAATCCGCGCAAGGTGAAGCGCGGCGCAATGATTCAACGCGTGAACGAAACCGTCACGGAATTGTTCGTCCTGCGCGAAGGGCGCGTGATGAGCTTCGTCATCCTGCCGGACGGCAGCCGTCAGATACTGCGGGTCTATTTCCCAGGCGATTTTATCGGATCGGCCAGTACCATCTACAGCAAGGCGCCGGAATCATTGGTCGCCCTGTCCGACGCGATCATCTGTCCCTTCGACAAGCACGCCTTGCGCCGCCTGTTGGAACAATATCCGCGCGTCGCGGCGCTGCTGTTCCTGTTGTCCAGTTCGGAAAAGGTCGCGCTGACCGATCGGCTCGCTTCGCTGGGCCGTACGTCGGCCAAGGCGCGGGTCGCCGCCTTCCTGCTCGACATTTTCGACCGGCTGCGCGTCACCGACGACGGGGTGACCGACAGTTTCGACCTCAAGCTGACGCAGGAAGAGATTGGCGACGCCATCGGCCTGACGTCGGTCCATGTGAACCGGATGGTCCGTCAGATGGAACAGGAAGGGCTGATCGGCCGCGCGAATGGCCGCATCACCCTGCTCGACATGGCTCGGCTCGAAGAGATCGGGCACTATACCAACCGGCACAAGGATGTGGACCTGGACTGGATCCCGGGGCTCTGACCCAAAGCGGCACTCCCGTCATCCCAGCGAAAGCTGGGATATCCTTGGGCCAAGCACAGCACCAACGATCCAGATGCCAGCTTTCCCTGGCATGACGGATGCGTGTCTGCTCCTCAGGCCAGCAACTCGACGTCCCAATAAAGCCAGTCATGCCAGCTTTCATGCAGATAGTTGGGCGGAAAGGCGCGGCCATGTTCCTGCAATTGCCAGCTTGTGGGGCGGATCGGCGTCACATGCAGCTGCATATGCGCCTCCTTGGGCGTGCGCCCGCCCTTTTTGAGGTTGCAGGGTGAACAGGCGGTCGCGACATTTTCCCAGGTGGTGCGCCCCCCGGCTCGGCGCGGAATGACATGATCGAAGGTCAGGTCATTGGGCGATCCGCAATATTGGCAGACGAACCGGTCGCGCAGGAACAGGTTGAACCGGGTAAAGGCGGGATGCTCCGACGGCCTCACATATTGTTTGAGCGCGATGACAGAAGGAATCTTCATCTGCAGGCTTGGGCTGTGCACCTCTCGCTCATAGCTGGCGACGATGTCCACCCGCTCCAAAAAAACCGCCTTGATGGCGGTCTGCCAGGGCCAGAGGCTCAGCGGATAATAGCTTAACGGCGTATAGTCAGCGTTCAGCACCAATGCCGGACAGTTTTCCGGATGTCGTATCAGGTCGGGATGGTACATAAGAACCCTCGAACCCCCAATTGCCAGGCCCTGATTAATCAGGAACGTGACGGCAACATGACAGCATTAACCACCCCGACCCGTCAAGGGCCTGTATGAACCAATCCTTCACGCCACAGCATATGGTGACTCGCTTTGCGCCGAGCCCCACCGGCAGGCTGCATATCGGCCATGGCTGGTCCGCCCTGCTGGCCATGGACTTCGCCCGCGCAAATGGCGGCTCGTTTCGCCTTCGGATCGAAGATATTGACGGCACCCGCAGCCGTCCGGAGCATGTCGCCGGCATTGTCGAGGACCTCAACTGGTTGGGGGTCGCCTGGGACGGAGAGATCGTCTTCCAGTCCGATCGTCTCGGCCAATATGAGGCCGCGCTTCGCCAATTGCGCGAAATGGACCTGCTCTATCCCTGCTTCTGTTCCCGCGCCGACATAGCCGCGAGCGCGAGCGCGCCCCACGGTCCTGAAGGCCCGCTCTATCCGGGGACATGCCGGGATTTGTCGACGAGCGAGCGGGCTAGACGGATCACTGCCGGAGAGCCTCATGCCTGGCGCCTGGATATGGCAAGGGCGATTCAGCATGCCGGGCAACTTGATTGGCTGAATATCCCTTTCCCCGCTCGGACTGAGTTTGTCGAAGCTCCTTTCTTCTCTGCAATGCGGACAGAGCTTGTGCAGGCCGATCCGCTTGCCGCCGGTGACGTGGTCCTCGCGCGCAAGGACGCGCCCGCCAGCTACCATCTGTCCTGCACGCTCGACGACGCGGCCATGGGCGTCACCCATGTGCTGCGGGGCGAGGACTTGTTCGCCGCCACCCATGTCCATCGCCTGCTCCAGGCGCTGCTCGGCCTGCCCTCGCCAATCTACTGCCACCATCCGCTGCTGGTAGGCGTGGACGGCAGGCGTTTGGCCAAGCGCGACGGATCGATCGCGTTGGCTGATCTGCGCGCGCAGGGCATGGATCCGCAAAGGCTCGCCGCCGATCTGCGGGCCGCGCGCTTTCCGGTTGGCATTTCGCTGGCCAAAGCCTAGATTCGCATCATGAACACCGTTCTCGTGATCGCCCTCATCCTTGCCATGGCCGCGACCCTGTTCGCGCTGATCCGCGGCATCATCGCCTTTCTCCAGGCCAGCAAGGAACAGCTGAACGCGCCGGACGGCACGCCCAGTCCTTCCAGCCTCAAACAGAACAAGATGATGATGAACCGCGTCCTGTTTCAGGCGGCGGCGATCATCATCGTGGCGATCCTGCTGCTGATGAAGGGCAACGGCTGATCCGCCGATGGTGAAGCTCAACAAGATCTACACCCGCACCGGCGACGCGGGCACCACCGGTCTTGTCGATGGATCACGCCTGCCCAAACATGCGCCGCGCATGCAGGCGGTCGGCGATGTGGACGAAGCGAACAGCGCGATCGGCCTTGCCGTCCTCGCAATCGGTGATGCACCCGAAGCCGCCTGGCTGACCACCATCCAGAATGACCTGTTCGACCTGGGCGCCGACCTTGCCACGCCAGTGCCAGACGGGGAAGACGAACCCTGGGCGCTGCGCATCGTCGCCAGTCAGGTCAAGCGGCTGGAAGAGCAGATCGACGCCATGAACGCTGACCTGCAACCGCTCGACAGCTTCATCCTGCCCGGCGGCTCCCCTGCCGCAGCCGCCGTGCATCTGGCCCGTGCCATCACACGCCGGGCGGAGCGCAGCGCCACGGCCGCTGCGGTCGAGGTGGCGCTCAATCCCCAGGCGCTCGCCTATCTTAACCGCTTGTCCGATCTGCTGTTCGTCCTCGCCCGGCGCTTGAATGGCAATGGCGCTGGCGATGTCAAATGGGTGCCCGGCGCATCCCGCTAACCTGCGTTACTGGAACCTAATCCGCCCCTCATGCGCTTGTTTTTTGCAAGCGCAGCAGGAACCTGTGGAAAGGGGCAAGTATGGCGAAAAGCCGGATAGCACCGGGCCAGGAGGATCTGACGCCTCGCTATCGCGACGTTCGCGCGCTCAGCGAAGCTCTGGCTGCGCCGCTGTCCGACGCTGATGCCACCGTTCAATCCATGGCGGATGCGTCGCCCGCCAAATGGCATCTGGCGCATGTAAGCTGGTTTTTCGAAACCTTCGTCCTGCGCGACCATGTGCCCGGCTACCGGCCCTTCGATCCGCATTACGCCTATCTCTTCAACAGCTATTATGACGGGGAAGGCGCCCGCCATGCGCGGCCGTTGCGCGGCATGCTGACCCGGCCGTCGCTCGAGGAGATCCTCGCCTATCGCGCGCATGTCGATGCAGCATTGCTCACCGCCCTTCCGACCATGCAGGCGGACGCGCAGGCGCTGGTGACGCTCGGCCTCCACCATGAACAGCAGCATCAGGAATTGATGCTGACCGACATACAGCATCTCTTCTCCCTCAATCCGCTGGAGCCGGCGCTGTTCGACGCACCCAGCACCTCGCTCGCCGCCCTGCCCGGTCCCGTCCACTGGATCGAGGGCCGCCAGGGGCTGGTGGAGATTGGTGACGAGGGCAAGGGCGACTTCGCCTTCGATTGTGAGGGGCCCCGGCACAAGGCCCTGCTCCACCCCCACGCGCTTGCCCATCGCCCGGTCACCAACGCCGAATGGATCGCCTTCATCGAGGATGGCGGCTATCGCGATCCGGTACATTGGCTGTCGGACGGCTGGGCGTGGGTGCAGGCCGAAGGCGTGGAAGCGCCCCTCTACTGGCGGCAGGAGGCGCAGGGCTGGACCCGCTTCGCCCTGGATGGCCGCAAGCCCGTCAATCCCGCCGCACCCGTATGCCACATCAGCTTTTATGAAGCGGACGCCTATGCACGCTGGGCCGGAGCGCGGCTGCCGACCGAGGAGGAGTGGGAAAGCGGCGCGCTCAACGTCGCGCCTACCAGCGGCAATCAGCTGGACGGCCCGGCCTGCCCGCGGCCACAGGCGACTGACGGAGGTTCGGCGCTCACGCGCATGTTCGGCGACGTGTGGGAATGGACCGGCAGCAGCTATCGGCCCTATCCCGGCTTCCATGCCGCCGAAGGCGCGGTCGGCGAATATAATGGCAAGTTCATGTCCGGCCAGTTCGTGCTGAAGGGCGGCAGCTGCGCCACGCCGCGCGGACATGTCAGGGCAAGCTACCGCAACTTCTTCTACCCGCATCAACGCTGGCAGTTCACCGGGCTGCGGCTGGCCAAGGATCTTTGACAGATGCTGCTGACCCGAGAGACGCCGCTTCCCCCTTTTGCAGCCGATCCGGCCTTTTGCCGCGACATAGTGGACGGGCTGTCCCGCTTCCCCAAGGCGACGCCGCCACTCTGGTTCTATGACCAGCGAGGGTCGGAACTGTTCGACGCCATCTGCGATCTGCCTGAATATTATCCCACCCGCACGGAAACGGCGCTGCTTCAGACGCACGGCCCGGATTTCGCCGAAGCCATCGGCCCCGGCCGCGCCGTCATCGAATTTGGTGCGGGCAGCGCGCGCAAGACGCCGCACCTGCTGCGCGCCATTGATCCCGCTGCCTATGTGCCGATCGATATCAGCGGCGATTTCCTGCATGCGAGCAGCGCCGCGCTGGCATCCGCCTTTCCCGGTTTGCCGGTGCTGCCATTGGTGGGGGATTTTAACGCCGACCTCTCGCTCCCGACGACGATTGAGGGCCTGCCGCGCCTCGGCTTCTTCCCCGGATCGACCATCGGCAATCTGGAACCTGCCACCGCCGTCGATCTGTTGCGGGCCATGCGCCGCCTGCTGGGGGATGACGCGCGTCTGCTCATCGGCGTGGACCGGATCAAGGACCCGGCGCGGCTGGTTGCCGCCTATGATGACGCCGCTGGGGTGACGGCCGCCTTCAACCTCAACCTTCTCACCCGCATCAATCGCGAGTTGCAAGGCGACCTGCCGCTGGACGGCTTTGCGCACCGCGCGGTCTGGAACGACGACAAGGCGCGGATCGAAATGCATCTGGAGGCGCTTCGGCCGCTCCATTTCCATGTCGCGGGCTGCTGCTTCGACATGGAGACGGGGGAGACGATCCACACCGAAAGCAGCCACAAATATGGACCGCGCGACGAAAGGCTGCTGCTGCGTGCGGGCGGGTGGGAGCCGACGCGCCAATGGTCGGACGAGGAGGGGCTCTTCTCGCTGATACTTGCCTCAGCTGCTTAGCGAGCTTGCGCCATTAAGACCCGTTCGGACGATCCCTCACGCGATCCGTTCAATTCACGACCTTGGCCGACCAGGTGGTGATCCAATGCCATGCTCCTCGACATTCTCCCATGGCGCTCGCCTCCAACAGCCGGAAGCGCACGCCATCCCAGACATAGGATTCGCTGCTACCGCAATCGCCGATGCCCCTGCCCTTGGCGTAGCTCTCGAGCGAGGAGCTTTCCGGCGACCATGACGCGTTGACCAGCACCGGATGCCCGGCATCCTGGCTCCACCCGGGCTGATAGTCGAAGGTGGCGAAGCGGAAGCTGCGCCGTCCAGGAATACCGGTCGCGATCACCGGCACGGCGGAGAAATTATAGGCCCCAGCCCCGCACGGCACGAGCACCAGCGTCTCGCTTTTCGACAGGCGATGAAGTTCAGGCGGCGAAGCATCGCGCATCTCGTCGGTGCAGGCGGTGAACTTGCCTAGCGCCGCCAGTTCCTCACGCCACAGCGTAACCGGCGCAGCTCCCGCAGGAACAGGGGCGCGGCGGATCGACGGAAAGGCGGGCGCGGGGCGCACCGCGCTTGCGCCGAGCGGCCCCGTCGCGACCAGCGCCGCCATCGTCCCCGCACGCCCCTGCCGCGCATCCATATAGCGCATTGCGGCTGCTGCCCCGGCCAGCGACGGCCGCGCGATCACCGCGCCCGCGGAACGCACCTCCAGCTTGGTGCCCCGCGCCATCGCGACGGCGAGCGCACCCGCCTGCGGCCCCTGAAACGCCACCTCCCCATCCTGGCTTGCGGCGCTGGCGATCTTGCGGCCATCGACGAAGAAGGTCAGTTCCTCCGTCCCCTTGGCATCTCGGCTCAGCCATATTTCCGGTTCGGCAGCTCCGCCCGGGTCACGCTGGATACCCAGCATGACCGGCTTGTCCGGCCACTCCCCCTCCGGCAACAGCGACACGGCCTCGCACCGGGCGCGATTGTCGCAGCCGATGGTCCAGTCCTTGTAGGTTTCCAATGCGCCAGGCCGAGGCGCCTGAGCAAGCGCCGGAGCCAGACCGGTGACAGCCGACAGCAAGGCCGCCAGCGCGAATATATGTTTCTCCCCCATAGGGTTAAGTATAACTTAATTTATAAACCTATGGTAGAGTCTCAGTTGTGGAGAAACCGCCTATTCCACCATCAGGCTGAAGCGGTTTCAGCACCTACTTCTCCCCAGCCGCTACGGTGGACATCGGCCCCGGAGATGCTGAACCAAGTTCAGAATGACGCGTGAAAAGGTGGCCACGCTACCCAAAGAAAAAGGCCGGCGTCTCTCGACACCGGCCTCATGCATCAGGCAGCAGCCTTGGCGCGCGACATGCGCTTGCGCTCGTTCGGGTCCAGATAGCGCTTGCGCAGACGGATCGTCTTGGGCGTCACCTCGACCATTTCATCATCGTCGATGTAAGCGATCGCCTGTTCCAGCGTCATCTTCCACGGCGGGGTCAGGCGGATGCTGTCATCCTTGCCCGATGCACGGAAGTTGGTCAGCGCCTTCGACTTCATCGGGTTGACCTCAAGGTCTTCCGGCTTCGCGTTCTGGCCGATGATCATGCCTTCGTAGAGCGTCTCGCCGACGCCGACCATCAGGACGCCGCGCTCTTCCAGCGGGCCGAGGGCGTAGGCGACCGCCTCACCCGCGCCGTTGGAGATCAGCACGCCATTCTTGCGGCCTTCGATATTGCCCTTGTGGGGACCATATTTCTCGAACAGCCGGTTCATGATGCCCGTGCCGCGCGTGTCGGACAGGAATTCGCCGTGATAGCCGATCAGGCCGCGCGAAGGCGCCGAGAAGGTGATGCGGGTCTTGCCGCCACCCGACGGACGCATGTCGGTCAGTTCCGCCTTCCGCTGGTTCATCTTGTCGACGACCGTGCTAGAAAATTCATCGTCCACGTCGATGACGACCGTTTCATAAGGCTCGGTCTTGTTGCCATTCTCGTCTTCGCCGAACAGCACGCGCGGACGCGAGATACCAAGCTCGAAGCCTTCGCGGCGCATCGTCTCGATCAGCACGCCGAGCTGCAATTCGCCACGGCCGGCGACTTCAAAGCTGTCCTTGTCGGCCGATTCCGTCACCTTGATCGCGACGTTGCTCTCCGCTTCGCGCATCAGGCGGTCGCGGATCATGCGGCTCGTCACCTTGCTGCCTTCGCGACCCGCCATCGGCGAGTCATTGACGGCAAAGCGCATCGACAGCGTCGGCGGATCGATCGGCTGCGCCTTGATCGCGGTGGTGATCGACGGGTCGGCGATGGTATTGGCGACGGTTGCAACGGTCAGGCCAGCCAGCGAGATGATGTCGCCCGCCTTCGCCTCTTCCACCGGAACGCGGTCCAGGCCGCGGAAGGACAGGATCTTCGACGCGCGGCCGGTTTCCAGCACAGTGCCGTCGACATCGATGGCGTGGATCGCCTGGTTAACCTTCAGCGTGCCCGAATTGACGCGGCCGGTGAGGATGCGGCCAAGGAAATTGTCGCGATCGAGCAGCGTCACCAGGAAGCTGAACGGCGCGTCCACATCCAGCGCCGGCGGCGGCACATGATCGACGATCTTCTGGAACAGCGGCTCCAGCGTGCCCGAACGCAGCGACGGGTCTTCATTGGCATAGCCGTTGCGGCCCGATGCGTAGAGGACGGGGAAGTCGAGCTGCTCGTCGGTCGCATCGAGCGTCACGAACAGGTCGAACACTTCGTCCAGCACTTCCTGGATACGCTCGTCCGGGCGATCGATCTTGTTGACGACGACGATCGGACGCAGGCCCAGCGCCAGCGCCTTGCCCGTCACGAACTTAGTCTGCGGCATCGCGCCTTCCGACGAGTCCACCAGCAGGATCACGCCATCGACCATCGACAGGATGCGCTCCACTTCGCCACCGAAGTCGGCGTGGCCGGGCGTATCGACGATGTTGATGCGCGTGCCGTTCCATTCGACCGAAGTGGGCTTCGCCAGAATGGTGATGCCGCGCTCCTTTTCGAGGTCGTTCGAATCCATCGCGCGCTCTTCGACGCGCTGATTGTCGCGGAAGGTGCCGGATTGGCGGAACAGCTGATCGACCAGAGTCGTCTTGCCATGGTCAACGTGCGCGATGATCGCGATATTACGCAGGGACATGTTTTGCCTTTAGAATCGAGTTTCCCGGCTGGCGCCGCGCCTGACCAGAGTATCGCGCGCGCCCCTACAGGAAATGACGCGCTGCGGCAAGGCGGCACGGCGGCGGCGCATTTGCATCGAGGGGAACGCAGCGCCATATTCCCGATTGAAGCGCAACTGTTATAGTCACATATAACAGCTTGAAGGAGACGTTATGGCCAGCACCGCGCCCAGCACGACGACCACCGCCGATCCGCTCAACCTGACACCGCCCGATCCGGTGCCGCCCGTCGCGCCGGACAAGGCGGCTGGCCTGGTGCCGCTCGACGAGGAGAAGCGCTCCAAGCTGGACGAAAAGGTTGATGCCTTCATCGACGATCTGGTCGCGCAGGACGCCAATTCTCCCGAATTCGGTCAGCGCGTCGATCAGCTCACTAATATGGGCCGCAAGGAGATTGCCGAGGCGGCCGGGCACAGCAACCGCTTCCTCGACCGCCCGGTCCGTGCGATGGACAGCGACAATAAGGTCGGCGCCGACCTTGCCGAGTTGCGCCGCACGGTCGAGGATCTGGATCCCGGCAAGCGCGGCAGCCTGCTCGCGCCCAAGAAGCTGTTCGGCATAATCCCCTTCGGCAACCGGATGCGCGACTATTTCGACAGCTACAAGAGCGCGCAGGGTCACATCAATTCGATCCTCGGCTCCCTCGCCAGCGGCAAGGATGTCCTCATCAAGGACAATGCCGCCATCGACGTCGAACGGCAGAATATGTGGGCGGCGATGGGCCGCCTCGAACAGATGATCCACATTTCCAAGACGCTCGACGCCCGATTGGAGGCCAAGGCGCTGGAGCTGGATTCGACCGATCCCGCCAAGGCGAAGGCGATCCGGGAAAGCGCCCTCTTCTACATCCGCCAGCGTACGCAGGACCTGCTGACGCAGATGGCGGTGACGGTGCAGGGCTATCTCGCCCTCGACCTCGTCAAGAAGAATAATGTCGAGTTGGTGAAGGGCGTCGATCGGGCCAGCACCACGACCGTTTCCGCGCTGCGCACCGCCGTTACCGTGGCGCAGGCGCTCGTCGGGCAAAAGCTGGTGCTCGAACAGATCACCGCGCTCAACACGACCACTGCCAACATGATCGATTCCACTGGCGAGATGCTGAAGAACCAGACCGCGCAAATCCATGAGCAGGCCGCGTCCAGCACCATCCCAATCGAAACGCTCCAGCGCGCCTTCCAGAACATCTATGACACGATGGACAGCATCGACAGCTTCAAGGCGAAGGCGCTGGAGAATATGAAGACGACGGTGAACACGCTGACGAACGAGGTGGAAAAGTCGAAAGGCTATATCGCCCGCGCGGAAGGCCAGGCGCAGGCGGCCAGCCAGGCGCGGGCCGACAATCCGCTGCTGAGTGCGGTCGAGGGGTGAGGATGACGAACTCCCGTCCCCCATTCGTTTCGAGCGAAGTCAAAAAAAGGATGCGTGAGGCCAGATGACACGCTCCGACCGCGTCCTTGCTGATGCCGAAGCCGTCCTCCGCCGGCACAGCGATCGCGGACGGAGCCTGTCGGCCCGCGCCCGGCAAAGGCGCAACGCGGCGCTGATGCGGAAGCTCAAATATGCTTTCGGGGCCGTGCTGACGATCCTCATCGCCAGCGCCATCGCGGGTTTCGTGACGCCGCTCGGCACCACCGGCGTCATGATCGCGCTCGGCGTCATGATCGCAGCGCTGCTGCTGATCGCCGCCCTTCCTGCAGAGCCGCGCGTCAGGACGGCTGCGCTGGCCGACACGCCCCTGCCCGCCCTGCCGCTGCAGACCGAGATCTGGCTCGACAATCAGCGCAAGGCCCTGCCGCCGCCCGCGCTGACCCTCGCCGACAGCATCGGCGTCAAGCTGGAAATGCTCGGCCCGCAACTGGAGCGGCTCAGCGATCAGGAACCGGCGGCTCAGGAAATCCGCCAGCTGCTGTCCGATCATCTGCCCGAACTTGTCACTGGCTATGAATCCATTCCCGCCCCGCTCCGCCGCGAAGAGCGCAACGGCCGCGTCCCCGAACAGCAGTTGGTTGAGGGGCTGACGGTCATCGACACGGAACTCTCCCGGATCAGCGAAACTCTCGCCAGCGGCGATATCGACAAGCTGGCGGTGCAGAACCGTTTCCTGGAACTCAAATATCAGGAAGCGAAGGAACTGGGCCGATAGCCCAGCCGTCCTCCCCTCATGATCCATCTCACGCTGATCATTGTCGATTTCCTGACCGGACTGCTCGCGGCAGGGGCCTGGGCGCTTGCTTCGGCCGGTGGCGCGATTGCAGCGCTGGTCGGCGGCGGTATCGTCAGCGCATCGCTGTTCAGGAAATGGCGCCGCCGCGGCTGATCGTCACGCGCCGCGGATCAGCTTCTCTATCGCCTCATCCGTCAGCGGCTGGCTGAACTGGATGCCGAAGCGTTTGTCCCGCACCCACATCACCCGGCCGCTCGCCTCCAGCCCCAGCGCGGACACGGAGATATAGGTCCCCGCAGCAGGCGGCGTTTCGCAATGGGCCAGCGCTCCGGAGGAGGACAGGTCGAGGAAATGGCCCCGCGTCTCAGCCCGGCCGAAACGCAAAGTCACCGGCCCGAACATCTTGTGCCGGGCAGTATGCCGCCGCTGCTCCGCATTGGCCGCAGGGGTTCTGCTTTGGTCGATCATATCGAGCCTCTCCCACGGGGCCATTCAATCACGAAAAGGTCAAAGCGATCCACAGAATCATGGTTAACGGCCCATTAGCCGCCTTTTCCCCTAAGGAAACCTGCTAATTTACGTTAGTTTCCGTTTTTCAGCGTGCAGGGAACGATGCTCTCCGGCGTCGGCCGCGCGGTGATCCGGCGAAAGCGCGCGAAATATCCCCCCGCCGTCGGCTTGGGGATCAGCTCCTCCAGACGAAAGCCCACCGCCGCCAGTTCGCAGGCCAGCAGGCGCGGCGGGGTGCCATGCTTCGCGGTCGGGCGATTGGCATCCACGACGATCAATTCGCCATCAGCCTTCAGCGCCGGGCTCAAATGCCACAGGAACGCATAAGGCTCGGCGATCTCATGATACATATGGACCATCAGTATGCGGTCGAAGCTGTTTTCGGGCAGGCGCGGGTCCTCCGGCGCGCCCAGCCTCACGCTGACATTGCGCCAATCCTCGCGGGTGATGCGGCGGGACAGCGCCTCGATCACTTCGGGCATGATATCCTCGGCCAGCACCCGGCCTTTCGGCCCGACCCGGTTAGCGAGGCGAACGGTATAATAGCCCTCGCCCGCGCCGATATCCGCCACGGTCATGCCGGGCCGGATGCCCGCGCGGTCCATGATGTCGTCGGCTTCATTGACGCGGTCGCGCGCTTCCTCGCTAGACCATCGGGTAGATACGATGGGAGCCACCGGGCGGTCGGCGCGGGGAAAATCGCGCGCACCCGCTGGCCGGTCATCCTCCTTGGCCGGTGATAACAGGCTACAGCCCGCCAGCAGGAGCAATGATCCCGCCAGCGCCGCCCGCATCATCAATCGACATCCTCCACATCGACCTTCTCGCCCGTCACCTTCTGGCTGAGCGCGGCCGCCATGAAGGGGTCGAGCGCCCCGTCCAGCACATCGTCCGGGGCGGTGGAGGTAACGCCGGTGCGCAGGTCCTTCACCAACTGATAGGGCTGAAGAACGTAAGAGCGGATCTGGTGGCCCCAGCCAATCTCGGTCTTGGCCTGATATTCGCCCGACGCGGCCGCTTCCCGCTTCTGCAGTTCGGCTTCGTAGAGGCGCGCCTTCAGCATGTTCATGGCCGTCGCGCGGTTCTTGTGCTGCGACCGGTCATTCTGCGACGCGACGATGATGCCCGAGGGAATGTGGGTGATGCGGACCGCCGAGTCCGTCGTGTTGACGTGCTGCCCGCCTGCGCCCGAAGCGCGGTAGGTGTCGATCTTCAGATCGCCTTCGTTGACCTCGATCTCGATATTGTCGTCGATCACTGGATAGACCCACACCGACGAGAAGCTGGTGTGCCGCCGCGCGGAGCTGTCATAGGGGCTGATGCGCACCAGCCGGTGCACGCCGCTTTCGGTCTTGGCATAGCCATAGGCATTTTCGCCCTTGAACAGGAAGGTCGCGGACTTGATGCCAGCCTGATCCCCCGCCTGATAATCGACCAGTTCCACCTTGTAACCGCGCCGTTCGGCCCAGCGCCGGTACATGCGGCTCAGCATTTCCGCCCAGTCCTGGCTTTCCGTGCCGCCAGCGCCCGCATGGATTTCCAGATAGGTGTCGCTGGCGTCGGCCTCACCGGCCAGCAGCGCCTTGATCTTGTCCTCATCGGCCCGGTCCGCCAGCGCCTTGAGCGACGCGATGGCTTCATTGACCATATCCTCATCGCCCTCGGCCTCGGCCATCTCGATGAGTTCAGCGGTGTCGGTCTTTTCGCTGTCGATCGCGCGCGTCGCGCCGATGGCAGCTTCCAGCCGCGTGCGTTCGCGCATGACTTCCTGCGCCATCTTCTGATTGTCCCAGAGCGTGGGATCCTCGACGCGCGCGTTCAATTCATCTAGCCGCCGAAGCGCGCGATCCCAGTCGAGAAAACGGCGCAGCAGGTCCAGCGCGGCGTCTATACGGTCGATATATTGCTGCGCTTCGGCGCGCATGGGAACTCTCCAGAATGTCGGGGCGCGCCATAAACGCACTAAACGCCAGCCCCTATCCGAGGGACTCGATTTTGGGAAGGTTCAATCCTTCAGCGGCCCTCCTCAACCCTCGTTCGTCCTGAGCCTGTCGAAGGACGCTCAACTGCCTTTGCAGTTGCGCGCCAATATTCTGATCCTTTCCCAGTCACCATCAATCAACGCGAGCTTCTTGGCCCGGCTCCAGCCCTTGATCCTGCGTTCGGCGGCAAGAGCTTCGTCCCTCGTACCAAAGCATTCCGACCAGACCAGGGCGAGGGGCCGACGCGCCGCAGTATATCCGGGGATGACGCCCGCCTGATGGCTCGCGATCCGGCCCTCCAGATCGTCAGTATGACCCGCGTAAAAGGACCCGTCGCTGCAACGGAGAAGATATGCATAAAAAGCCATGACATGGCACTAAGTGAAGCGAGCGTCCTTCGACAAGCTCAGGACGAACGGACTCTGTATTGCGGGTCCAAGTTGACGGCCCTCCTCAAACCTCCGTTCGTCCTGAGCCTGTCGAAGGACGCGCGCCAACTCACCTCGCGATCAAACGCAATGCCTCAATAAATACCGCCCTGGTCCTGCAGGAAGTCGCTATCCGTACGCTGCCGCACCTGCGCCCGCGCCTCGCGCCGCTGCGCGGCCTGTTCCTGCGCCGCAACCTCTTCCTTGCGGATCGACCGGCGCGGTTCCGTCTCGGGCTTGAACGCTTCCCAGATCACGGCGGGCTTGGGTTCATCCGTCGGCCACACGCCATAGACGCGCTTGCCCGACCGGCGATCGATCGTGACCATGCGAATGCCCGCCGGAGCGACGAAGGGCGCCTTGGGCATCGCCTCAAGATAGGGTGACATCGCCGCTTTCCAGATCGGCGCGGCGACACGGCCGCCCTGCGCCCAACCACCCAGGCTGCGCGGCTGGTCATAGCCGATATACACACCGGCCACCACATCCGGCGATCCGCCGACGAACCAGACGTTGGTCGGCCCGTTCGTCGTGCCGGTCTTGCCGAACAACGGACGCTTCAGGTCTGAAAGGATGGTGGCCGTGCCGCGCTGGATCACGCCTTCGGCAATGTGCACCACCTGATAAGCGGTCATCGGGTTCATCACCTGCCGCCCTTCAAAACCAAAGCGCGGCATCGGCTTGCCGTCCCAATTGGCCATGTTGCACCCGTCGCAGGCGCGCCAACGCAGCGGCCAGATCACCTTGCCGCGGCGATCCTGCACATAGTCCATGACCTTGGGGGCCAGCTGATGCCCCTGATTGGCGAGCATCGCATAGGCGTTTACCATCCGCTCGACGGTGGTTTCGCCCGCGCCCAGCGCAAAGGACAGATAGGGCTGATAATCGCCGATCCCCATCGCCTTGATCGTGCGCACCACGCGGTCCATCCCGGTCTGGCTGGCCGCGCGCACGGTCATCAGGTTGCGCGACTGCTCAACGCCCCAGCGCATGGTCTGCGGCCCGGCGCTGCCGCCAGTAAAGTTGCGGAAGCATTTCTGTCCCAGCCCTGCGCCCTGATAAACGCACAGCGGGCCGTCGACGATGATCGACGCGGGGGTCATGCCATTGTCCAGTGCAGCGGCATAGACGAACGGCTTGATGGTGGACCCCGGCTGACGCATCGCCTGGGTCGCGCGGTTGTAGGATGACAAGCGGCTGTCGAACCCGCCCTGCATCGCCAGCACGCGGCCCGAGTGGGTCTGCTCCGCCATCATACCGCCAGAGACTTCGGGGACATTGCGCAGCGCCCAACTGGACCCGTTGCGCGCCACCACGATCAGGTCGCCGGGCTTCATGCTGTTGAACGCAGGCCCGCCCGCACGGCGGTAGGGCATTCGCGCCGCACTGGCGGGCAGCGTTGCGGTCGATCCATCCGCAAAGCCGATCTCGGCTCCCGCACTGTTGCGATCGATCACCGCCGCGACGCGCCAGCCCGCATAGTCGATGCCGACATAGCTCGCCGCCAGCTCGCGCTTCCATCCGCGCGCCATGTCGATCTTGCCGACCGGACCCGACCAGCCCTTGCCCGCGTCGAAACGAAGCAGCCCGTTGCGCAGGGCGGTGGCGACGCCTTCCTGCAGCTTGGGATCATAGGGGCTGCGCACCCACAGGCCGCCCGCATAGACGCTGTTAGGGCCGTCTTCCGCCTTTTCTCCGAACTGCTGGATCAGGCGGCGGCGCACCTCTTCCATATAATAGCCGCCCGCCCGCGCATCGAAGCCGGAGCCGTGCGGCGGCACGGTGCCGAGCGGCTGCGCCTGCGCCTCGTCTCGTTGCGCCTGGGTGATCCAGCCATTTTTGAACATTTCGCCAAGCGCCCAGTTGCGGCGCTCCAGCGCGCGCTCATGGCCGGTCGGGCTTTCGGGCCGGTAGTTGGCGGGGCCCTTGGGCAGAATGGCGAGATAGGCCATTTCGTGCAATTTCAGGTCCGCGACGTCCTTGTCGAAATAGGCGCGCGCGGCAGCCTGAACGCCATAGGCGTTACGGCCAAGGAATATCTGGTTTAGGTAGAGTTCCAGTATCTGCTGCTTCGTCAGCACGCCTTCCATGCGATAGGCGAGGATCATTTCCTTCACCTTGCGCGTGGGCGAATATTCGTCGCCGATCAGCAGATTCTTCGCCACCTGCTGCGTGATGGTGGAGCCGCCTTTGGCGCGCTGGCCGGAACCGATCTTGGTCACATAATCGAACACCGCGCCGAAGAAGCCGGGAATATCGACGCCATGATGTTCGAAGAAGGTCTTGTCCTCCGCCGCCAGATAGGCGCGGATCAGCAGCGGCGGATAATCGCTATATTGCAACTGAACGCGACGCTCGCGCGCATAGCTGTGCACCGGCTGGCCGTTGATGTCGCGCACGATGGTGGGCAGCGGCGGCTCATATTCCAGCAGCGTCCCGGCGTCGGGCAAGCCCCGCGCGAAGATCAGCCAGAACAGCAATATCGCAAGGAACAGGCCGCCAACCGCGATCGCCGCCCAGCGGAACCAGCGCCGGTCCCAGTGCGGCGCCAGCCGCTCCCGGAACGCGCCGCCATGGCCGCGCAGGCGGTCGGCTAGGGACGATCGGGCGGTATCGGGGCGGGCCTCTTCCATGACGACAGGAGGCTCTAAGGTCAAAATGCAGCCAGCGCCAGTGCGGATCGACGGAGCGGCTCCATCAGCCGCCGCTCAAGACCCGCCTGCGGGCGAAATAGACCTCGATCGCGCGCGCCGCGCCCTTGGCGATGCTGGCTTGCCCGGCGCGGGACACCAGGAAAGCGGCGTCCTCATCATTGCTGAGATAGCCCGTCTCGAACAGCACGGACGGCGTATCGGGCGCCTTCAAAACCATGAGTGAAGCATAGCGATGAAAGGCGTTGCGAAAGCCCATGAAGGGGGACGCCTCCCGCTTCAGCAATGCCGCGAAATTCGCCGATTCCTTCATGGTTTCGCGCTGAGTGAGATCAATGAGGATAGAAGAGACATCGTCCCTCTGCCCGCCCAGATTGACCCCGTTCAGCACGTCCGCCCTGTTCTCCCGCGCCGCCAGCCGCGCCGCTTCCCGGTCGGACGCCACTTCGGACAGGGTATAAACCGTCGCTCCGCGCGCCTCTTCATTATCCGCCGAATCGGCATGAACCGAAATGAACAGGTCCGCATTCAGCTTGCGCGCCACGCCATAACGTTCCTGCAGCACCAGAAAGCGATCATCGTCCCGCGTCAGCGCGACACGCACCCGCCCTGACTTCAGCAGTTCGTCCCGCATCGCCTCCGCGATGGCCAGCGTCAGATCCTTCTCCCGCTGACCCGTGCGCGCATTGATCGCGCCGGGATCATGCCCACCATGGCCCGCGTCGATGACCACCAGTGGCCGCGATGCGTCAGGGGGCCCTTCGACACGCGGCAATGACAGGCCGCGCGCGACCGGCGGGATCGGCACGGTGATGCTGTGCCACCGCTTGACCGGCCGAGGCGCCATGGCAGCGGGCGCATCAAAGGCGATGCGCGCCGTCGCTGCGGGGTTGGTAAAGAGAGCGCCTGCCAGGGCAAGAGCGTGGAGCATGGCCGCGCTTGTGCATCGGCCTGCCCCCGGCCGTCCAGCCCCATTCTCGCGCGCCACAACCGTAAGGGGCTTAACCTTTGCTTCACCATGTTCGGCGATTTATCTACCCCACGGCTGCATTCATCGTGGACGAAACAATTTTGTGCGGGCCGTTGCTAGGCTGGCCTTTGACTGCTACCCATTCACATTCCTGAAAGAAACGCCCATATCAGGCGCGGCTCTTTTCAGGAGCTTTCACGACAGCATCGGCGGGCGCAAGCCGCCCGGGTCCGATGCGACGAACAGGTTGACGCTGCATGAGGCATGAATTCCATTCCACGCTGAGCCCGGTACCGGGCGATGCGGCGTGGATGGAGCGGACCGGCGGTTTGCCCGGCCCTGCCGATGCAGCAGAAGCGCAGTTTTTCCTGTCAAACCGGACGATAGCACCACCCGCGCCGCTGGCGGCGCGACTGCATTCGTCCCTTCACTATCGCGTGACAGCCCGGCCGAGCGCCGCTGGCCGTCATCGCCGGAGACTCATAAATGACAATGCGTATGCTGATCGATGCGCGCCACCGGGAAGAGACCCGGGTCGCGGTCGTCAAGGGAAATCGGATCGAGGAATTTGATTTCGAGTCCGCCGAGCACAAGCAGCTCAAGGGCAATATCTATCTCGCCAAGGTTACCCGTGTAGAACCCTCGCTGCAGGCGGCCTTCGTCGATTATGGCGGCAACCGCCACGGCTTCCTCGCCTTCAGCGAAATCCACCCCGACTATTACCAGATCCCGCGCGAAGACCGCGAAGCGCTGCTGCGCGAAGAACGCGCGCATGCCGAAGAAGAAGCCGCTCTGCGCGCCGACTATGATGACGAGGATGATCATCATGGTGAGGACGGCGTCGAAGTCGTCGAAGCCACTCATCATGAGGATGAGGAAGGCGAAGCGGCCGAAAGCACCGAAGGCGGCGACAAGCCCGGCCGCCGCAAGCGCGGTGGCGATGACGCGGCCGACGAGCTGCGCCGCAAGCGCATGGCGCTGCGCCGCCGCTACAAGATCCAGGACGTCATCAAGCGCCGCCAGGTGCTGCTGGTGCAGGTCGTCAAGGAAGAGCGCGGCAACAAGGGCGCGGCGCTGACCACCTATCTTTCGCTCGCCGGCCGGTATTGCGTGCTGATGCCGAACACCAGCCATGGTGGCGGCATTTCGCGCAAGATTTCCAACGCCGCCGACCGCAAGCGGCTGAAGTCGATCATCGCGGAGATGGCGCTGCCCTCATCCATGGGCTGCATCGTGCGCACCGCCGGGCTGCAGCGCACCAAGCCGGAGATCAAGCGCGACTTCGACTATCTCGCCCGCCTGTGGGACGAGATCCGCGAAAAGACGCTGAAGTCGGCCGCCCCAGCGCTGATCCACAATGACAGCGACCTCATCAAGCGTGCGATCCGCGATATCTACAACAAGGATATCGACGAAGTCATTGTCGAGGGTGAGGAAGGCTATCGCGCCGCCAAGGACTTCATGAAGCTGTTGATGCCCAGCCATGCGCGGCGGGTGCAGCAATATGCCGACGCGGTCTCGCTGTTCCAGCGCGCAGGCGTCGAGGATCAGCTGGCGGCCATGTATAATCCGGTCGTGCAGCTCAAATCGGGTGGCTATCTGGTCATCAACCCGACCGAAGCGCTGGTGTCGATCGACATCAACTCCGGCCGTTCAACGCGCGAACATGGCATCGAGCAGACCGCCGTCGCCACCAACCTGGAAGCCGCGCGCGAAATCGCCCGCCAGCTGCGCCTGCGCGACATGGCGGGTTTGGTCGTCATCGACTTCATCGACATGGAGATGAACTCCAACATCCGTAAGGTCGAGAAGGCGATGAAGGAGGCGCTGAAGGACGATCGCGCCCGCATCCAGGTCGGCCGCATCTCGGGCTTCGGCCTCATGGAAATGAGCCGCCAGCGTCTGCGCACCGGCGTATTGGAAGCCTCGACGCGCCAGTGCCCGCACTGCGAAGGCACGGGCCTTGTCCGCACCGCTTCGTCGGCGGGTCTTTCCGCGCTGCGCATGCTGGAAGAGGAAGCGGCCCGCGGCCGCGGCAACCTGGTCACGCTGCGCGCCAGCCAGGAAGCGGCCTTCTACGTCCTCAACAACAAGCGCCGGGAACTGGACGAAATCGAGCAGCGCTACGGCGTCCGCATCGCGATCCTGCCCGATGGCGAGGTCGAAGGCGCACGCATGTCGGTCGAAGCCAGCGGCCCGCGCCCGGAACGGGTGGTGACCTATGCCCCGCTCGTCGAGGAAGAGGATGAACTCGACATCGTCGAGGAGCTGGAAGAAGAAGAGATCGAAGAGGTCGAGGCCGCCAGCCACGAAGAGCGTGGCGACCGGGGCGAAGACCGCGAAGGCGGCCGCCGCCGCCGCCGTCGTCGTCGTCGTCGCGGCGGGCAGCGTGACGAGCATCGCGCCGAGGGCGAGGCTGAAACCGCTGCCGAAGCCGAAGGCGAAGCTGATGAGGAAGCTGAAGCCATTGGAGAAGAAGCCGGACATGAGCCGGTCGAGGCGCATGGTGAAGGCGATGAGGGCAGCCGCCGTCGTGGTCGCCGTGGCCGCCGTGGCGGACGCCGCCGCCGTGAGGCGGGTGAGGGTGTGACCGAGGAAGCGTCTGCTGAGACCGCAGAAGCTGCAGCCGAAGTAGCCGAGCACGTCACAGCCGAAGTCGTCGTCGAGGCCCCGGTAGAGGCAGCGCCGGAAGCACCCGCAGAGGAGGAAGCGCCCAAGACTCGCCGCCGTCCGCGTGCACGCAAGGTCAAGGAAGCCGCCGAAGCTCCGGCAGAGGCGGTCGAAGTCGCCGCCGAAGTCCCTGCCGAGGAAGCGCCTGCAAAGCCCAAGCGCACTCGAAAGAAGAAGGCTGACGTCGCCGCCGAGGCTCCTGCCGAAGCGCCCGCGAGCGTTGAAGCCGAAGCCGAAGCACCCGCAAAGCCCAAGCGCACCCGCCGGAAAAAGGCCGACGCCATGGCTCAGGAAGCAGCAGAAGCGCCTTCGATCGCCGAACCTGTCGCCGCACAGGCGGCGACGGAAGCGGAAGCTGGCGCCGGACCAGTGGGCGCAAATGACAGCGGCGCCGAAACGCTTGATGGTGCGGACGCAGCTGCGACGCAGAGCGACGGGGAAAGCGCGCCCCGCCGTGGCTGGTGGCAGCGCACCTTCGGCCAGTAACGGGGCCATTTGGCCCGCATGAGCAACGCCGCCGTCCTGCCGGTTTCCACCGGATGGCGGCGGCGTTCTCGCTTCACTCTCCATTCAGGGCTGCGCTGCCATCGGCGTTGCGGCATGCCCGTTGCTACTCATATCCGCGCTGGCCGTCCGTGAAGCGCCGTTGGCTTCATAGCGTCGCGATCGCCGTCGCGAGCCTGGCGCTGCTGGCGAAACCTGCAGCCGCCCAGCAGATCCTGCGCGATGCCGAAACCGAAGCCTTCATGGCCGATATGTCCGCGCCGCTGGTGCATGCCGCAGGCATGGAGCCGCGCAACGTCCAAGTGTTCGTTCTCAACGATCCGGAGATCAATGCCTTCGTCGCGGGCGGCCAATATGTCTGGTTGCATAGCGGCCTGATCGCCACCGCCGACAATGTGAACCAGTTGCAGGGTGTCGTCGCGCACGAATTGGGACACATAGAGGGCGGCCATGTCATCCGCTCGGCCGACGGGATGAAGGAAGCGACCGGCATCACCCTGCTCAGTCTGGTACTCGGCGCGGCGGCGATCGCGGCAGGCGGCGCCGAAGCCGGCATGGGCATATTGGGTATGGGCCAGCAGGCGGCGATGGGCAAATATCTCGCCTTCTCCCGTGCGCAGGAAAGCTCGGCCGACCTTGCAGGCGCGCGCTATCTCAGCAAGGCGGGCCTGTCGGGCAAGGGCAGTCTGGATTTCTTCAAGAAGCTGCAGAACCAGGAATATCGCCTCGCCATCCCGCAGGACGACAGTTACGGCCGCACCCACCCGCTCTCGGGCGAGCGCATCAACGTGCTTCGCGAGGTCTATACGGTCGATCCATCCTGGAACAAGCCAGTGGACCCCAAGCTGGAGGCGCGGTTCGAGCGCATCAAGGCGAAGCTCGTCGGCTTCGTATCCGAACCCACGCAGACACTGATCAAATATCCCGAAAGTGACCAGTCCATCCCGGCGCATTATGCGCGCGCCTATGCCTGGCACAAAAGCGCTTATCCGGACAAGGCGATGAGCGAGGTGGATGCGTTGCTCAAGGCAGAGCCGCACGACCCCTATTTCCTCGAGTTGAAGGGCCAGGTTCTGCTGGAAAGCGGACGTCCCGCCGATGCGATTCCGCCGCTGCGGGAGGCAGTGCAGATCACCCGCCAGCCGCTGATCGCGACGATGCTCGGCCATGCGCTGATCGCGACAGAGGATGACAATAATTTCGCCGAGGCCGAGCAGGTGCTCCGCAACGCCGTGGCGCGCGACCGGGAAAATCCCTTCGCCTGGTATCAGCTTGGCGTCGTCTACGAACGGCGCGGCGACACGCCTCGCGCTGCGCTGGCGACCGCGGAACGCTATGCGCTGATGGGCGACGACCAGATGGCGTTGCGCAGCGCCGACGCCGCGATGCAGGGGTTGAAGCCGGGAACGGTTGACTATCTGCGGGCGCAGGATATCGCAATGGTTTCACGCGCGGCCGTCGAACAGAAGCGGAAGAAAAGATGACCGAACTCCCTCGGCCCGGCTTTCGCGCGGCCCTTTCCAACAGGACGATTCAGATGACCATTGGCGCGCTCGCCTTTATCGCCGCCACCGCGACCGGCGCTGCGCTTGGCATGCAAAGCACAAGCAGTGTCGCCGTCGGCGACAAGGCCGCGATAGAAAAGATCGTGCGCGACTATATATTGGAGCATCCCGAGATCATTCCTGAAGCGGTCGAACGGCTTCAGGCGAAACGGGTCGCCGACAGCATCGGCGAAAGCCGCAAGGCGATCGAAACACCCTATGCCGGTGCCTGGGAAGGAGCGGCCAAGGGCGATGTTACGCTGGTCGAATTTTTCGATTATGCCTGCGGCTATTGCCGCGCCTCCCTCCCCGACCTTGCCAAGCTCGTGGGCGAGGACAAGGGGTTGAAGGTCGTCTATCGCGAGTTGCCGATCCTGTCCGACGAGAGCGCCGACGCCGCCAAGGTTTCTCTGCTGGCGGCCGAGAAGGGCCAATATATGCCGTATCACCGCGCCCTCTACGCCAGCGGCAAGGTGACGCGCGAGACGATCCTGGCCGCCGCGGCCACGGTCGGAATCGATCGAAAGGCTGCGGAGGCGGCGATCGCCAGCAGCAAATATGACGCGGAAATTCAGTCCAACATTGCGCTAGCGCAAAAGCTGCGCGCCACCGGCACGCCGACCTTCGTGGTGGGCGATCAGGTGCTGAACGGCGCGGTGGGCTATGACGCGCTGAAGCAGGCGGTCGCGGCGGTGCGGGCGAAGTAAGGCGCCGGGTGGATTTCCACCCTCCGCCATTGACTCGTCCCCGCCTTTTGCCTATCGGACGCCCCCTGACATGCGGCCGCCCCACGGCGGCCCTTTTTTGTCACGCCCGATTTTGACGTTTTGCTTTGAGGAATGAACGATGAAGCGCACCTATCAGCCGAGCAATCTGGTTCGGAAGCGCCGTCACGGTTTCCGCGCCCGCATGGCGACCCCCGGCGGCCGCAACGTGCTGCGCGCCCGTCGCGCCCGCGGCCGCAAGAGCCTGAGCGCCTGAACGACGCGCCGCCGGTCAGCGCGCCTGCCATCATGAGCAAGCGCGCCGATTTCCTGGCGGCGAATCGCGGGCGGCGCGCGCCCATGCCGGGCTTTGTCCTGCTGGTGCGCGAACGGGCCGATGGCGATCCGGCGATGCGCTATGGCATCACGGTTACGAAGAAGATTGGCGGCGCTGTCATCCGCAACAGGATGAAGCGCCGTTTTCGCGTTCTGGCGCGAGAGCTGCTGCCGGTCCATGGCGTGCCTGGCGCGGACCATGTGCTGATCGGGCGATCCGACGGCATAGAACGGGACTTCACTCTGCTGCGCGCCGAACTGGAAAAGGCGCTGCGCAAGGTGATGAGCCGACCGGCCGGAGAAGGGCCCCGCCGGGCGAAGAAGCAGCCCACCAGGGCCAAGGACAAGATGCCCTCGCCTGCGCGGGACGATGGCGGTTCCAGCTCATGATCGCCCGCCTGCTCATCCTCATCGCGCGTTTCTGGCAGCTTGGCCCTTCGCGCATATTGCCGCCCTCTTGCCGCTACGCGCCCTCCTGCTCCCAATATGCCATAGAGGCTATCCGCAAATATGGTGCGGTGAAGGGTAGCTGGCTCGCCACGAAGCGGCTAATGCGATGCCACCCCTGGGGTGGGTCGGGCTACGACCCCGTCCCATGACACAAGATTTTCACTGAAGACGGCGGAGCCGACAAGCGTGGACGACAAGAAGAATATTGTTCTGGCGGTGCTGCTGACGGCGGCGATCCTGTTCGGCTGGCCCTATATCGCCAAGCATTTCTTCCCCGCAGCCAACCCGCCCGCGACGAAGATTGAGGGCGGCAAGACCACGCCCGTCTCGCAGGGTGCAAGCCCTGCCGCGGATAGTCCGGCAGCGATTCGCGACCGCGCGCTCGTGCTCAAGGAAAGCCCGCGCATTCCCATCCGCACGCCCAAGCTGACCGGGTCCATCAATCTGAAGGGCGCGCGCATCGACGATATCGTGCTGCCCACCTATGGCGAGACGATCGCCAAGGATTCCCCTGCCATTCGCCTCTATAGTCCATCGGGCACGGCGGACGCCTTCTTTGCCGGCTTCGGCTGGCAGGGCGAAGGGGTGAAGGCGCCCAACGCTGACACTGTCTGGACCGCAGAAGGCACGGAGCTGACGCCCACCCGCCCGGTGACGCTGCGCTGGAACAATGGCGCGGGTCAGACTTTCGAAATCCGCTTCTCGGTCGATCAAAATTATATGATCACCGCGCAGCAGAAGGTTTCGAACAGCGGCGCTGGAGCCATCGCCGTCAAAAGCTACGGCTATGTAAGCCGCGCCACTCCGTCGAAAGATCCTGACACCTGGACCATTCATGTGGGTCCGATGGGCGTCTTCAATGGCGCGGCCAATTATGACGTGAACTATAAGGACCTCGCCAAGGGTCCTTCGACCCAGAGCTTCCAATCCACCGGCGGCTGGCTCGGCTTCACGGACAAATATTGGTTGTCAGCCTTGGTGCCGGATCAGAAGGCCGCTTTTGAAGGCCAGTTCCGCAAGGGTGCGGGCACCCAATATCAGGCGGATTACAGCCTCGCGCCCACCATGCTGGCGCCCGGCAAAGCCGTGACGCAGACTGCGCGCCTGTTCGTCGGCGCGAAGGAAGTGAAGACGCTCGAAGCCTATCAGGATGCGGGCATTCCGTTGTTCGATCGGGCGATCGACTGGGGCTGGTTCTACTGGTTCGAAAAGCCGATCTTCGCTCTGCTTCACTGGCTGTTCGAACATATCGGTAATTTCGGCGTCGCCATCATCTGCCTGACCTTCGTGGTCCGCGCGCTAATGTTCCCCGTCGCCCAGCGCCAGTTCGCCAGCATGGCCGCGATGCGCGCGGTCCAGCCCAAGATGAAGGCGCTGCAGGAGAAGTATAAGGACGACAAGCCCAAGCTTCAGCAGGAGATGATGGAGCTTTACAAGCGCGAGAAGGTGAACCCTCTTGCCGGCTGTCTGCCCATCTTCATTCAGATTCCGATCTTCTTCGCCCTTTACAAGGTGCTGCAGCTGACGATCGAAATGCGCCACCAGCCCTTCGTCCTGTGGATCAAGGATCTGTCCGCACCCGATCCGCTGCACATCCTGAACCTGTTTGGCCTACTGCCCTTCACGCCACCCTCCTTCCTTGCGATCGGTGTGCTGGCGTTGCTGCTCGGCATCAGCATGTATTTCCAGTTCAAGCTGAACCCGGCGCAGATGGACCCGATGCAGCAGCAGGTGTTCTCGATCATGCCCTGGATGATGATGTTCATCATGGCGCCATTCGCGGCGGGCCTGCTGGTCTACTGGATCACCAACAACTGTCTGTCGATGCTCCAGCAATGGTGGCTCTATAAGCGCCATCCCGTTCTGAACGCGGCAGAGGCGAAATAATATCGCGCAACGCCCGTTCGGTTCGAGCTTGTCGAGAACGGCGCGCCATGGTTCTCGACAAGCTCGAACCGAACGGAGTTTGAGATGAGCGGCGACGAACAAGCCGACCTGATCGAGGAAGCGCGCAAGGTCTTTGCCGGGCCGATCACCTTCCTGAAATCAGCGCCCGACCTAAAATTCCTGCCCGACATGTCGGTCAATGAGGTGGCCTTTGCGGGCCGCTCCAACGTCGGCAAATCCTCGCTGCTCAACGCACTGACCGGTCGCAACGGCCTTGCACGCACGTCGAACACGCCGGGCCGCACGCAGGAATTGAACTTCTTCGACGTGGGCGATCCGCTGCGCTTCCGCCTGGTCGACATGCCGGGATATGGCTATGCCAAGGCGCCCAAGGACATGGTCCGCAAGTGGCGCTTTCTGGTGAACGACTATCTGCGCGGCCGCGCGAAGCTGAAGCGCACGCTGGTGCTGATCGACAGTCGCCACGGCATCAAGGACGTCGACAAGGATATATTCGACATGCTTGACGCAGCGGCCGTGAGCTACCGCGTCGTGCTGACCAAGGCGGACAAGGTGAAGGCCAGCCATCTGGCTGAAATCATCCAGGCCACGGGTGAGGCCATCCGAAAGCGACCCGCCGCTCACCCCGATATCATCCCCACCTCCAGTGAGAAGGGCATGGGCATCCCCGAACTACGCGCTGCGGTGCTGGAGAGCGTGACGCAAGGGTAGCCGAAGCGGTCAGATGCCCTGCCGTCGGCCTGAAGGCGGAAAGCGCACCGGCTGCTTTTCTCGACTGCGTTCGAAACGGACGGAGTCAGCTTGGCTCATCGGAAGGCATTTTCGCTAGAAAAGCGAATATTGCCCATCGCCCTTGAGCGGCCATGTGCCCAAAGTCTCATGCCGCGTGCGGCCGACATGGCTGCATATCAATGCGAACTGCTCCACCCGCCAGTTGAACCCTTCGATCCGCCGCTGCTCGGGCCGTCCCTCCCGATAAAATAGCGTCTGATGCGGACTGAAGCTCCAGCCGGGGCGCAGCGAAACCCCTGCCCCGCGCATCGCATCGATGATCGCCCGCTGCAACGCGTTGAGCAACGGCACGGACGAGGAAGGCCGTAATGCAGCTGACTTGTTGCTGAAGCTCAACCGATCAAGCGGCAGATCGAAAGGTTCCGCCATGACGGTGGTGCCGGCGCGCAGCAACGCCTTGATCACCGCATAGGGATAATCATCATAGTCGGCGGTAATCGCCAATGTGACATGCTGATGCTCCGGCAGAATCCGGCGTGCGCCCTCGGCTAAGCTTTCCGCCAGATGATCGGTCTGCCGCGCAACGACTGGCGAAGGCTGGAGCCCGAAAAATAGCCGGTACAAGCTCTTGGTGCGCATATCGTGGCGCATTTCTCATCCCTCCGATTCGATATGTTCACTATATGTTCTTACCGTCGGCGATGCGAGTCATTAGGGCACCGTTTGCCGCTTACGCGCGTTAGGAATGCAACTCGAAGGGAGTAGCCCTATGGTTCAGCGTACACTGGCTCAGCTTGCCGAGACGATGAAGGACATCGACTTCGCGATGCTCTCCACCCATGCCGGCGACGGCCGTATCGGGGCGCGCCCCATGAGCAACAATCGCGATGTCGAATATGATGGCGACAGCTATTATTTCACGACGGACGACACCGTCATGGTGCGGGACATCGAACGGGAGCCCCAGGTCGGCCTCTCCTTCCAAGGTAGCGCCGGATTGCTGAACCAGCGGCCGCTCTTCGTCGCCATTGAAGGCCGCGCCGAGCTAATTCGTGACAAGGCCGAGTTTGCGGCGCATTGGAACAGCGACATAGAGCGCTGGTTCGAACATGGCATAGACACGCCCGGTCTGGTGATGATCAAGGTTCGCGCCGAACGCGCCCATTATTGGGATGGCGAAGATGAAGGGGAAATCGGCCTCTGAACCAGCAGAAGCCAAAGGAGACCGGAAAAACCGTGTCCGCACAGCGGCGCTGTGGCTTCTTTCCATATTTTATCTGATCGCGGGCGTGGCGCATCTCACGCGGCCAGCTGGCTTCATAGCGATCACCCCACATTGGGTGCCCTGGCCCGCGCAGATCGTCGCCCTCACCGGGCTGGCGGAGCTTGCCGGGGCCATCGGACTGCACCTGCCGCGCGTCCGCCGGGCTGCGGGGATCGGCCTTGCCCTTTATGCCTTGTGCGTCTGGCCGGCCAATCTCAACCACGCCATCAACGATATCCCGCTGGGAGGGACGCATCTTGGCTGGTGGTATCACGGCCCGCGCCTCCTATTGCAGCCAGTCATTATCTGGTGGGCGCTTTGGGCGAGCGGAGTCACGCAATGGCCCTTCGGTCGAAAGGCACCCGCGCCCGACATGGGTGATTGTCTTTGAAGGACGCCGCCTTACTGTGACGCCCAATTGTTCAGAATCTCAGAGAGAGCGATGACCCGGCACATTCCATGGATTCTGATCGCCATCGCGGGCGCAGTTGCCTTGTCGGTGGTCGCCCTGTCGCGCGGCGAAGCGATCAATGCCCTTTGGATCGTCGTTGCTGCAGTCAGCAGCTTCCTGGTCGCCTACCGCTATTATGCGCTTTACATCGCTCGCACCGTGATGCGGCTTGATCCGCTCCGGCCGACGCCAGCGATCAGGCGGGCCGATGGGCTGGATTATGTCGCCACTGACCGGGTAGTGCTGTTCGGCCATCATTTCGCGGCCATCGCCGGGGCAGGTCCGCTTGTCGGCCCGGTTCTCGCGGCGCAGATGGGGTATTTGCCAGGCACGATCTGGATCATCGCAGGTGTCGTGCTGGCAGGCGCGGTGCAAGACTTCATGATCCTCTTCATTTCCATGCGCCGCGACGGCAAATCGCTGGGCGAACTGATCCGCATGGAGATGGGCCAGGTCGCAGGCACCATCGCTCTGTTCGGCGCTTTCATGATCATGGTCATCATCCTTGCCGTGCTGGCCCTGATCGTGGTGAAGGCGCTCGCCGAAAGCCCCTGGGGCATGTTCACGGTTGCCGCGACCGTGCCGCTTGCCATGCTGATGGGCGCCTATACCCGCTGGATCAGGCCGGGACGGATCGGGGAAGTATCCCTCTTGGGCCTCATTGGGCTGCTCGCCGCCATCGTCTATGGGCAGAGCGTCGCCCTCTCGCCTGTCTGGGGTCCCGCCTTTACCTTCACGCCAGTGCAGCTCTGCTGGATACTGATCGGCTATGGCGCGGTTGCTTCGGTGCTGCCGGTGTGGCTGCTGCTCGCCCCGCGCGATTATCTTTCGACCTTCCTCAAGATCGGCGCGATCGCGGCGCTGGCCATCGGCATCGTGATCATGGCGCCGCCGCTCAAGATGCACGCCGTCACCCAGTTCGTGAATGGCAATGGCCCGGTCTGGTCGGGTGGTCTTTTCCCCTTCCTCTTCATCACCATCGCTTGCGGCGCAGTCTCCGGTTTCCACGCGCTGATCGCCAGCGGCACGACGCCCAAGCTGATCGCCAGCGAAGCGCACGCGCCAGTCATCGGCTATGGCGCGATGCTGATGGAAGCGTTCGTGGCCATCATGGCGCTGGTGGGCGCTTCGATCCTGGATCCCGGCGTCTATTTCACGATGAACAGCCCTGCGGCGGTGATCGGCACTGACGCCTCCAGCGCGGCGGCGGCGGTCACTGCGATGGGCTTCCCCATCACGCCTGACCTGATCGCACAGACCGCCAAGGATGTCGGCGAACATACGATCATCTCCCGCGCAGGCGGCGCACCGACGCTGGCGGTCGCCATGGCGGAGATCTTTTCCCATGTGGTCGGCGGCCCGGCGATGAAGGCCTTCTGGTATCATTTCGCGATCCTGTTCGAGGCGCTCTTCATCCTAACCGCCGTGGACGCGGGGACGCGCGCGGGCCGCTTCATGCTGCAGGACCTGATCGCGCTCGCCGTGCCTGCGTTCAAGGAAACAAAGAGCATCGGCCCCAGCCTGGTTGCGACGGCGCTGACCGTCGCAGCCTGGGGCTTCTTCCTCTATCAGGGGGTCACTGATCCGCTGGGCGGCGTGAATACGCTGTGGCCGGTGTTCGGCATTTCCAACCAGATGCTGGCGGCGATCGCGCTGATGCTGGCGACGGCGGTGCTGTTCCGCATGAAGCACGACCGCTATGCTTGGGTGACGATGATCCCGACTGCATGGCTGCTGGTCTGTACGCTGTCTGCCGGCTTCCTAAAGCTCATGTCCAGCGATGTGAAGGTCGGCTTCCTTGCCCATGCCGAGAAGTTCAGCGCAGCCGCGGAGCAAGGCACCGTTCTCGCCCCGGCCAAGTCGATGGCGGAGATGCGGCAGATCATCTTCAATGACCGGGTGGATGCGGGGCTGGTCGCGATCTTCCTCGCAGTCGTCCTCTCGCTGCTCTTCTTCACCATTCGCACCTGCATCGCTGCGCGGCGCACGGACGGTCCCACCGCGCGCGAAATCCCTGTGCCACTGGTGCCTGCGGAATGAGCGGGCTGCTGGACAGAATCCGGCATACGGCCCGGATGATGGTGGGCGTGCCCGACTATGACGGCTACGTCCTGCACATGCGCACGCATCATCCTGGCCAACCGGTGATGACGCGCACCCAGTTTTTCCGCGACCGGCAGGAGGCGCGCTATGGCGGCAAAAACGGCGGCAAATGCTGCTGACGGCTTCGTTCAACCGCGCGCGTTGAACCCAGCGACCATTCCTGCCGCTATCGACAGCGCAATCTCCGCTGCCCCCACTGCGCCAATGTCGATACCAGCCGGACCATCGATCCGCGCAAGCGCCTCTGCCGAAAATCCCATTGCCGACAATCTTTCCAGCCGGGCGGCATGGCTCTTGCGCGACCCAAGCGCCGCAACATATCCCGTGGGCGCCCGCAGCGCCGCAGCCAGGGCGGGATCATCGATCTTGATGTCGTGGCTCAGCGTCACCACCGCTGTGGCTTCTCCCGGCCGACGCGCAGCAATCGCCTCGTCGGGCCAGCGATCGTCCAGTTCGACGCCGGGGAAACGCTCCTGCGTCAGGAAGCGCCCGCGCGGATCGATCACAACCGGCATCACGCCGATGGCCTGAGCCAATGCACCTAACGCCTGGGCGATCTGCACGGCTCCCACGATCAGCAGCCGGCGCGGCGGGTCATAGCGATTGAGGAACTGACCTTCGATCGCCCCCTCGCGCGTCAAGCCGGTGTCCAAATCAGTGGAAAGAGTCAGCGCGCGACCCTCATCCCGGACCTGCGCGATCCGATCGAACAGGGCAGGCGCAAACCCGCCCTCGCCCACTGGCTGCACCAGAACGCTGATCTCCCCGCCGCAAGGCAGGCCCACCGCCCATGCGTCGCCGTCAGCCACGCCATAGCGTTCGACATGCGCCGGGCGCCCCGCAATAACCTCTTCGGCGCGCTGCAGCACATCGGCCTCGACACAGCCGCCCGAGATGCTGCCCTCGAATCGGCCGTCCTGATGCACGATCATATGGCTGCCGCGCGGCCGGGGAGCAGACCCCCAGGTCGATACCACCGTCGCCAGCGCCATGGGCGCACCGCGCCACTCGATCGCCTTGCGGATCACCGCGTCATTGTCGTTCAACCAGAATCTCCTTGCCGGTCCGCAGATAGGAAGCCGCGCCGGCCTCGCCAAGCTAGACCAGCCGCCGTCCGGTCCACACAACCCGTCCCACGATCGCCACCAGCGCCGGGTCGATATCCACCCAGTCGGGGTAATGCGCATTGTCGCTGAGCACGCTGAACAGTCCACGCCGCGGCCCCATCGCGATCCGCTTCACCATCAGCACGCCATCCAGCCGTAAAACATAGACCCCGTCGCGCAGCCGCGTCGCGTCGTCATCATGATCGACCATGATTTCGTCGCCGTCATTCAGCGTCGGCGCCATCGATTCGCCATCAACCCGGATGATCGAAACTCCCTGCGGCCGCACGCCCAGATGCCGCAGCCAGCTGGCGTCGAACGCCAGCACACCCGCCGCGCGCTCATCCTCGTCGAGCGAACCCGGCCCTGCCGACGCGCCAAGCGAGAGGCGCGGCACTGGCACCACGGCGGGCAACGGCCGCGACCGGCGTGCAATCGGCGCCTCCTCACGCGGTCCGCCCAGCATATCCTCCGCCACGCCGAAATAGCGGGCCAGCACCCGCCTATCCTCTTCGTCCAGCTTGCGGGGCGACCCTCGCTTTATGAACTGCTGGATATAGGCGGGATTGCGCTTCAGCAGGCGGGACAGATCGGCATAATTCTCCCCCCGCTCGGCAATCAGCCGTTCCAGCACGATGCGCGGATCTAGCTCACTTACGCCCATGGCTCATCCATATCGATAAGATTTTTCCTAGACAAGTAGGAAATAGGAGAACAGATAGGAAACGACCTAGAGATTCGCAGCGGGCGAATCTGCTTGAACAGGGAGAATGACAAGCATGCTGCTTCGCGCCGTCGAAAAATTTCTGCGGGAAAACGGCATCCCCGCGACACGTTTCGGCCGGGACAGCGTACGCGACCCCCGTCTGGTCTTTGACCTGCGGGCGGGTCGCGAACCGGGGGAACGGATAAAGCGAAGAATAGAACATTTCATGAACACATATCGCAGGAGCGTGGGTCAATGACAAGCATCGATCATCACAACGCAACCCGCCATTCGGTGACGAACGAAGACGCGCCGGTGCGCGGCAGAGACCCTTTGCCCCGCCTTCTCGCGCAGCTGATCGAGCGAGCCGGAGACCCGGTCAGCGTCGAACGCGCGACCAGCCGCCCTTGGGCGAGCGCGTTGTTCCAGGGCAGGCGGCACGTGATCTGCTTGCGGCTGTGCGGGCCAGATGCGGCCGAACGGCGCGCCCGTTTCGCTCAAGGACTGGAGGAGGCGGAATGGCGCCTCACCCGCCATTTCGTCGCCGACATCACGATAGATGCAGTTCAATCCGCTCCACGCGAGGAACGGATCGACCTGTCAGCCCTCACGATCGAGGACTGGTGAGCGCACGACATTCAGCGCGTGCGTTCCGCCATAGCCCGAAGGGTGCCGAGCGCCGCGCGCAGTGCCTGGTCCACATCATCTTCCACTTCCTCACGGACAGGCACAGGCTGTTCGACCGGCATGTCGGCGATCACGTCGCTGGCAGTGGCAACCCTGCTGCGGACCCTGTCGGCAAGGCCGCGCTCAAATCGGGCGGTCAGCTCAGCCAGCGACGGCATCTGCGCTGCAGGCGCGGGCTGTTCGACCCGTCCGGCCCTGAGAGGCGCTGGAACTGCAATGCTGATGTCTTCAAATTCCGCCTCAATCGGTTGCGGGGCGGACAGCGCCTCTTCAACCACTGGCGTGAAGGACAGCGCAACCGGCTGCTGCTCAGGCTCCGGCACCTCTGCCTGCTCTATGCGGGCAGGTGCGATCCGGGGGAATATCTCCAGTCCGCCAAAGTCCCTGCTGGCGAAGATCGGCGCACGCGCAGGCGCATCGGGATGCGCATCGGCGCGGCGCGCCAGCGGACGCGACACCCGTGACCCCGTGGGGCGGCTACGGGACAGCCAGTTCAGCTTCGGCAATGCAAAACCCATTTTACTCACTCCCCGGACGCCGCTTTGGCGTCCATCTTCTTTCATCGGCGCGGGCACGGCGTTAAAGCACAGCCAGCCCATTCCCATCAGCGCGCCAAAACCGGCGAGCAGCAACCGCGCCTTCATGCCAAGCGGCGGCGCAGCGGCGGGCAGTGCTTCGCTCAGCCCGCTCGACGCCACGACCGTCTCGATCAGCCCCGCCGGCATGGCCAGCAGGATCACCGCCACGGCAAGACCACCCAGCACCGCCGGGGTTATCGTCCCATGTCGTCGAATCGCGTTCACGACTGGGCTCAGGCGGCGGCGCGCACGCGCGGCTGACGCTGCAACAGGCGCTCATAGACAGGCTCGTACCGCAGAATATTTGACGACCAGTTACGCTCCCGCTCGACAAAGGCCCGCGCGACCGCACGCCGGTCATCCCAGAAGCTGCGATCGGCGAACATGCTCGCCAGCGCCGCTGCAATCGCCGCCGGATCTCCCGGCGCGAACAACGCGCCAGTGACGCCATCCTCGATCAGCTCACGATGACCGCCAACGCTCGAAGCAGCGACAAGCCGCCCCTGCGCCATCGCCTCCAGGGGCTTGAGCGGCGTCACCAGCTCGGTGAGTCGCATCGCCTTGCGCGGATAAGCCAGGATATCGACCTGCGCATAATAATCCTCCACCTGATCGTGCGGCACGCGGCCAACAAACAGGATATGGTCGGCAAAGGGCGAAGCCGTCGCCTGATCACGCAACGCCTGTTCACAAGGGCCGCCGCCGACCAGCAGCAGCTTCACCTTCGGCCGCGCGCGCACCAGCCGCGGCATGGCGGCGATCAGATCATCGAGCCCTTCATAATCATAGAAGCTGCCGATGAAGCCGACGACATCGGCCCCTTCCAGCCCGAGTCTCGCCGTCAGCGCAGGATCGCGTGGGACGGGCGTCCCGAATTGCTCCATATCCACCCCATTGGGTGAAACGATGATCTTGTCCGGGCCGATGCCGCGCGACATGAGATCTTGCCGCAACCCTTCGCAGATCACCGCAACGGCGTCGGCCGCCCGAACCGCATGGGTCTCCAGTTGCCGCGTCAGCCAGTAACGCGGGCTCCCCTCCGTCCCGGTGCCGTTGCCGACCGCGGCATCCTCCCAAAAGGCGCGAATCTCGTAAACCATGGGAATGTCGTGCCGCTTCGCCGCGCGCTGGGCGGCCATCGCGTTCAATACCGGCGAATGGGCATGGATCACATCCGGCCGCCACTGCGCGATCAGCGCTTCGATCGCGTCCGCATGCGCCGAAATATCCCGCCACTCCCGCAGCAGCGGATTGCCCGTTGCCGCTGGGCCAAGCGTGCGGTGAAAATGAAGGCCATCCACAGTCTCTTCGGCAGGGCCCGCCGCGCCGTGGCGATGCCCTGTGATGCCCCGCACCTCCCAGCCCCGCGCCATCTGCGCCCGCAATATCGCGCGGGTGCGGAAAGTATAGCCGCTGTGCATCGGCAGGCTGTGATCGAGCACATGAAGTATCCGAGTCATGGCGATTCTTGTGCCGGAAAAGGTTTAACGGCCCGTCAACTCTGCCGCGCTAGGAAAAGGGCGTGACCAGCCACGACTCTCCCACGCGATGATTGACGCCCTCTCTCTCCTCATCAGCCATGGTGTGATCATGCTCGCGGCATGGCGACTGCTGTCGCGTGACGATCTGGACGACGAATCGGCCGCGGAGCGCGCACCCGATGCGTGACCTCTTCTTCGTCGCCTTCCTCGGCGCCTTCTTCCTGCTGGGCTTGCGGCGGCCTTTCCTGCTGATCGCGGTCTATGCCTATATCGACATCGTCTCACCCCAGCGGCTTTCCTATTTCCTGCTGAACAGCATCCCTATTTCCGCCGTCGCTTTCGCGATGGCCGTGGGCGCATGGCTGCTGGTGGACAAGAAAGCGGACTGCCGCTTTTCCATGCGCCAGCTGCTGCTGCTGATGCTGCTCGCCTGGTGCGGCTATACGACGGCGACGGCCGACTTCCCCATCAATGCGGCGACCAAATGGGCGTGGGTCTGGAAGGCGATGATCTTCGCGATCTTCCTGCCGCTAACCCTGCGAACCCGGTTGCGGCTGGAGGCGCTGGCTCTCTTCATGGTGCTGTGCGCCAGCACGATCATCATCAACGGCGGCATGAAGACGGCGCTGTCGGGTGGCGGCTATGGCGTGCTCAATCTGATGGTCGATAATAATAGCGGCCTTTATGAAGGCAGCATCATCAGCTGCGTCGCCATTTCGCTGATCCCGCTGATCCTCTGGCTGGCGAAACATGGCACCATCTTTCCGCCCGACTGGCGCGTGCGCACTTTCGCCTATGCGCTTTGCCTGGCCTGCCTGCTGATGCCGGTGGGCACCGAAGCGCGCACCGGCCTCGTCTGCATCGCCATTCTGGCAGGGCTGATGCTGATGCGGTCGAAGCGCCGCTTCGTCTATGGACCGCTGATGGCGCTCGCCGCGATCGCCGCCATTCCCTTCCTGCCCGCCAGCTTCACCCAACGCATGTCCACGATCGAAAATCACCAAGGCGACGAAAGCGCGTCCACGCGCCTCGCCGTGTGGAAATGGACGCTGGACTATGTGAAGGAGCATCCGGGCGGCGGTGGCTTCGACAATTATCTGCAGAACAGCTTCACCTATCACACACAGGAACGGGTGATCGACAGCGGCGGATCGCGGATCGAACGCCGCCTCGTGACCGACAAAGGCCGCGCCTATCACAGCGCCTATTTCGAAATGCTGGGCGAACAGGGCTATTTCGGCTTCGGCCTCTGGCTGCTGATCCACCTCATCTGCTTCATCCGCATCGAATCGATCCGCCGCCTCTACCGCAACCGCGACGGCCCCGGTGAAGCCTGGATCGCGCCTTTCGCGCTGGCGCTACAGCAGGGCCACATCATCTACATGGTGGGCTCGCTCTTCGTCGGGATCGCTTACCAGCCCTTCATCTTCATGATGCTATCTCTGCACATCGGCCTCGACACTTACCTCACGCGCAAGCGGCGGGACGTGGCTCGGCCACCACTTGTTCGATTGCAACCATTACGGCCCATCAGGGGGGGAATGTGATGAGCGGAGAACTCCGCATTTTGGGCGTCGCCCATGGCCTGCTGCTCGGCCTTGTCCTGGCATCGCCGATGATCGGCCCGGACCTGTTGCCCTGGGGCGTGGAGGCGCTGTTCATCATCGCCGCCTTTCAGCTGCGCCTCGCCGACCGCCGCTGGGAATCGCGCGCAGGACTGCATGGCTGGGTTAGCCATATCCGCATGGCGCCCGGCCGCCTTGTCCCCTGGGCGGCCACCGCCGTCGTCGCTGTGATCGCAGGGCCTGAGCAGGCGGCGCTGGCCGGGTCGATCCTGGCCGCCGTGCTGATGGGGGAATTGCTCATCTATCCAGTCGGCGCTTACCTGCTCGGCCGTCTGCCGCGCCGGGGCCTGGGCGCCCTTATCCTGCTGTTGCTGATTGGCTGCAGCCTCGCCGGGCAGGGCCAGCCCGCCCGTCTCGCCATGGCCTTTGCCCTCGGCATGAGCGGCTGTGTTTTCTGGATGCGCGGCCCTGACGGCGAAGCGCGATCCACCATGCTGTGCGCCAGCGCCGCCGGGGTTGCGCTGCTATGCGCCCTGCTTCTGCCCGCCACGACCGTCTTGGCGATGCCCTCGGGCATCTTGGCCGCGACGCTTACCCTTGCCCACCTGTCGGTCATTCGCCGCCATCCGGATCATTGGCGTCTGCGCCGTGGCGGCGGTTTCCGTTGGCGGCTCACCGGATCTTGACCACATGGGTCAAGCGCTGCGGAACGAAGCAAAGTAAGGCGGGTTAGAGGCTCTTGAGAAGGAGCCCATGCCGCAAGACACCCTCGTCCACGCCAATGACAGCCTGCCGGGAATCACGCGCCGCGCGCTGAAGCGGGGCTGGGCCTACTTCCTTCCGGACGGCACGCGCATCACCGATCGCGACGAGATCGACCGACTCAATTCCATCGGCATGCCGCCCGCCTATCGCGACTGCTGGTTTTGCCCCCTGCCCCAGGGCCATATCCAGGCGACCGGCTATGACGATCGCGGCCGCAAGCAATATCGCTATCACCCCGACTTTCGTGCGGCCCGCGAGGCGGAGAAATATGGCGGCTGCGCTCTGTTCGGCCAGGCCCTGCCCCGTCTTCGCGCCCGGATAGAGGTCGACTTGTCGACGCGCGGCCTCCGCAAGGAACGGACGATCGCCGCCGTCGTCCGCCTGCTCGACCTAGCCAAGGTGCGCGTCGGCAATGAACAATATGCCGCCGCCAACAAAAGCTTCGGCGCAACCACACTTCGCCGCCGCCATGTCGATCTTACCGGCCAGAAGCTGCGCCTGCGATATCGCGCCAAATCAGGCCGCGAGCATGACCTGACGATCAGCGACCGCCGCCTGCTGCGCTTCGTGCGCGCGATGCAGGACCTGCCTGGCCAGCATCTGTTTCAATATCTGGATGAAGACGGCGTCGCCCGCCCGATCAGCTCTGGTGACGTCAACGCCTATATCGCCGAGGCCATGCGCCACGACTTCACCGCAAAGCATTTCCGCACCTGGGGCGCTTCCACCATCGCATTCGAAACGCTGGCATCTGGGCCGGTCTCGCTGGCCCAGATGGTCGCGCCCGTTGCAGAGGCGCTGGGCAACACCCCCGCCATCAGCCGCAAGAGCTATATTCACCCCGCGCTGATCGAACTTTGCAAATCGGGGCAAGATGAATGGCGTGCGGGGCTTCGCTTGCCGCGCAGTACGCGCTATCTCACTCGTTACGAACGCGGACTGATCGCCTTTCTGGAAGAGCGTGGCGCCAGCCCTGCACTTCCGCTGGCGGCCTGACCGCCCTCAATTTCAGGATCCTCATGGCTGCGAAGAAAGACCCTGCCCTTCCCGAAATTACCGTTCGCCCGCCCAACCTGTCGGAAATGTGGCACTCCACGGTGAACTGGTTCTCCATCCACTCGCTGCAGATTCTGATCGCGGTAGGCGTTGGCATCGCCATCTATCTGGCGCTCGCAGCCCTTCGCCAGTTCGGCAGCAGGCTTAATGGCAGGCCCGGCGACACGCTCGGCCTTTCCCATGTCATCGGCCGCGCCATTGCCCGGACAACCCATTTCTTCATGGCGCTGGCCGCCGCGCGTCTGGTGGTAAGCTACGCCAACCCGCCCCAGATGGTGTTCAAGACAGTCATCTTCCTCTTCACCATCGCCGCCGTGTTCCAGGCGGCGATCTGGGCCCGCGAGGTCATTCTCGGCCTCATCGAGCGCAAGACCATCGGCGACGAAGGACATGGCGAAACCCTTGCCAACGCCATGGGCCTTATCCGCGTACTCGTGACCTTCGGCCTGTTCGCGATCGCCGCCGTCGTGGTGCTCGACAATCTGGGCGTGAACGTCACCGGCCTGGTTGCGGGCCTCGGCATCGGCGGCATCGCCATCGGCCTTGCGGCCCAAGGGATATTTTCCGACCTGTTCGCCGCCCTGTCGATCATCTTCGACAAGCCCTTCCGGCGCGGTGAGGTCATCACCTATGATCAGACCACCGCGCGCGTGGAAAAGATAGGGCTCAAAAGCACGCGCCTGCGCGCCATGACCGGCGAAAAGAAGGTCATTTCCAACGCCAACCTGCTGCAGAAGGAAATCACCAGCCTCCATACGCTGGAGCAACGCCGCGTTACCTTTGCCCTCGGCATCATCTACCAGACGCCGGACGAGAAAGCCGACGCGATCCCTGCCCTGCTGAAGGACATTGTTGAGGCCGAAGGGCATAAGTTCGTCAATGCCGGACTGGTGCGCTTCGGCGCAAGTTCGCTCGATTATGAGTTGAATTTCGACGTACCCGATCCCGACCATCACGACTATTTCCAGTCGCGGCACCGCGTCGGCCTCGCCATCTGGAAACGGTTCAAGGCGGAAGGCATCGAATTTGCCTATCCCACGCAAACCAGCTTCACCGCCGCGCCGGATGGGCGCACTATCATGCCCTATCCCAATCCGGTCCATATCGACGACGAACGGATAGAGCGCTTCACCTGATCGGGTTTTCGATTCGCTTCACCTTCCCCTCGCTTGCCTGACCCGCACGGGCCGGTCAGGCAGCGGCAAATCTCAGATTGGGGAAGACCATGATTATACGCCAGACGCTTGCCGCCGCATCCGTGCTCGGCATCCTTGCCCTCGCCCCTGGCGCACAGGCCGAAGGATTGGGCGCGGAGCTGAACTATGGGCGGGCAGACGGCCATTGGGGCACTGAAATCGGCGCCGGCTACGCCATGGACGTGGCGGGTTTCAGCCTGACCCCCGGCGCTGGCGTCTATCTGCGCGATGGCGATGCAAAACTCTATGGCAGGGTCGAGGCGACCTACTCGCTGCCTGCTTTCGCGACCATTGGCGCAGGCGTCCGCTTCAGCGGCGATAATAGCCGCCCCTATGCCACCATCGCGATGCCGATCATCCCGAAGCTGCGAGTGAAGGGCAATGTCGGTCCCAAATATTATGCCGTGGGCCTGACGCTGGGCTACTGACCCATGCCCCAAAGCGTGCCGGGATGGAGCAGCCCGTCCTTCAGCGGCAAACCACCGTCCCGGTCCTTGGCCAGCAACAAGGCACCGTCCAGATCGATCCAGTCCGCGCCCTGCGCCACCAGCGCCGCCGGAGCGATGCCGAGAGAGGTGCCAAGCATGCAGCCGACCATCACGCGGAAGCCCCGCCCGCGCGCCTCCCTCGCCAGTGCCAGCGCCTCCGTCAGGCCACCGGCCTTGTCGAGCTTGATATTGACCGCATCGAAATCGCCTAGCCGGTCAAGGTCCGCCCGCGTGTGACAGCTTTCATCGGCACAAAGCGGCACCACCGCCTTCACACCGGCCAGCCTTTCCTCCCGGCCGTGCAAGACCGGCTGCTCGACCATCTCCACGCCCAGCTTGGCCAGAGCGGCAGCCTCCGCCGCGATATCAAGGTCGTGCCAGCTTTCATTGGCGTCGACGATCAGGCGGGTGTCGGGCGCACCCTCCCGAACCGCCGCGATCCGTGTCCTGTCGCCCTCGCCCGTCAACTTGCACTTCAGCAAGGCGAAGCCCCTGGACGCCGCAACCCGTGCATCCGCCTCCATCTGCGCAGGATCATTGAGGCTGATGGTGAAGGCGGTGGCAAGCGGGGCGGGCGGCTGAAGCCCCGCCAATTGCCAAACGGGCACGCCTGTCCGCTTCGCCTCCAGATCCCACAGTGCGCAGTCGAGCGCGTTGCGCGCCGCGCCGCGTGGCATCGCCTGCAACAGCGCCTCACGTTCCAGCGGACCGTCATAGGCGCTAATGGCCGCTGCACAGGATTCGGCGCTTTCGCCTTCATAATATATCGGCGTTCCCTCGCCACGGCCGACATGCTCGCCATCGCCGACCGTACACAGCACGACATCGACCGATGTTTTCGCGCCCCGGCTGATGATGAAGGCCCCCGCCACGGGCCAGCGTTCGACAGTCGCGGAAATTATGCGGATCATCAGCGTTTCCTGAGCGGACGAAAGAGGGAACAACTTTGCGTCTATGCGAAAATCCCGAGCCGCCGCATAGTCCCGCATGCTCTGGAGCGCTACGATGTTGATTGACCCCCCTCCGTCCGTTCGTTTCGAGCGAAGTCGAGAAACGCCAACCTCGCGCTCTCCGCTCTCGACTTCATCCTCATCAAGGATGAAGTTTATCCTGAGCGGCTGCCGCAGGCAGGCAGTCGAGGGGCTCGAAGCGAACGGATCAACCCGACGTCATCTTGTTCTAATATGAGGATCGGAGCACCGTGACCTCCCGCGAACTGACTGGTTTCCTACCCTTGGCCGAACAGCAGGGCGATGAAGCGCGGCGCCGCTTCTCCGACCTGGCCTGGCGCCTTGGCTTCGGCGCGATCAGCTGGCCCTGGTTGCTGGCGAGCCTTTCCGGCGGGCGAAAGGCGGACAAGCGCGCCCTTCTCGATGAACTCGCACTGCCGCATGACGCCCTTCCCCATCTGGGAAGCTGGAAGGCGGATGTGGGCTTCCTGCGCCATATCGTTCGGGAAATCGCCCGTTTGCGGCCAGCGCAGGTTGTCGAACTTGGCGCTGGGGCATCCACATTGGTCGCGGCGCGCGCACTGGCGTTGCATGGAGGCGGCCAGCTCACCAGCTTTGATCAGCATGGGGGCTTTGTCGATGCGACGCGGACATGGTTGGAGGATCACGGCTTGAAGGCCGACCTGCGCCATGCCCCGCTCACTTCGGAAAGTGCCGACTGGCCTGGGCGCTGGTATGCGCTCGACGCGCTGCCCGAACGCATCGACCTGCTGATCATCGACGGGCCGCCCTGGTCGGTCCATCCGCTCGTCCGCGGCGCGGCAGACAGCCTTTTTGCACGACTGTCTCCCAATGCCGTGGTTCTGCTCGACGACGCGGCGCGTCCCGGCGAGCGCATCGTCGCTCATCGCTGGCGCCAGCGCTGGCCGCATATCGACTTTCGCCTGATGCATGACGGTACCAAGGGTACACTGATCGGTCGCAGGCGCGACATCTCCGTGCCGGTGGCGAACGACAATGAACGCGGCCGCGGCTGGCGTCACCTGCGGCGCGCTGCAGCCATGGCGGCTCTGCTCGCGACAGGCTGGATCGCGCGAGGTGCGCTCGGGGAATTTCCGCAAGCGGCGCAGGCAAGTCCGTTCCTGGACGAAGCAGCGGCATCCCACCGTGCGGGTCTTCTGCGGCAGAACATGGCGTCGCAGCTTGAAAGCGCGACACTCAACGCCGATGAAATTCGTCGTTCCACCGGGATCATCCTTCCCGCCCTGCCTCGCAGTTGGCGCGTAACCGATGTGCAACTTTTCCCAACGCCTGACAGCCCCGCCATCGCCGTTTCGATCATTACGCCGGCTGGCGAGCAGCTTTCCTTCTTCGCAGATCGAGCGGAAACGCCCGCCGAAGCGCGGCCCCTGCTCGCCCGCCGCGCAAACGATGTCATCGCCTATTGGGAGGCTGGCGACATGGCCTATGCCCTCACTGGCCGCACCGCGCCGCGCCGCATCATGACCCTCGCGGCGGAGATCACACCGGCCATCTAACGGCAGCTGCCTTCGATCCTCGTTGAGGCTTGCACAAGGGGCTGCTAAGCGGCCGCGCATGCAAGATGCGGAAAAGCCCGTCTCGCGCAGTAGCGCGCGTTCATCCCTCGGCAGCCTGGCGATGCTGTGGCGCTTCGCCACCCGCTATCCCGGCCGCATCGCCGCTGCTCTGGCAGCGCTCATCGTGTCCTCGGCGGCGACACTCGCCATTCCCAGCGGTTTCCGTCTGGTGATCGACCGGGGCTTCATGGGCGGCGGCGATATCAGCCGCTGGTTCCAATATCTGCTGTTGATCGTGCTGATCCTGGCCTTGGCGACAGCGGCCCGCTTTTATTTCGTTTCCTGGCTCGGCGAGCGTGTCGTGGCTGATATCCGATCGGCAACGCAGGCCAATCTTCTGCGGCTCGAACCGCGCTTCTTCGAGGAAAACCGGCCTTCCGAAATCGCCTCCCGAATGACGGCGGACACCGCCATCATCGACCAGATCGTCGGCTCCACCGTGTCGGTGGCGCTCCGCAATCTCGTCACCGGCTTCGGCGGCCTTATCTACCTGTTCGCGCTTGCGCCGAAACTAGCGGGGCTGCTGGTGCTGGGCATCCCCCTCATTCTGCTGGTGATGATCAGCTTGGGCCGGCGCGTCCGCAAGCTCTCGCGTGCCAGTCAGGATCGTCTAGCCGCTGTGGGCAGCGTGACGGCCGAAGTGCTCGGAGCGATGAAGATCGTTCAGGCTTTCGGGCAAGAGGGTCGGGAATGCGCGCGCTTCGACGCCACCGTCGAAGAAGGCTTCGCCACGGCGCGGCAACGCATCCGCCTCCGCGCGGCCATGACAGCGGTCGTCATCGCTCTGGTGTTCGGCTCGGTCGTCGCCGTGATGTGGCAAGGCGCGCTCGACGTGAAGGCGGGTAACCTGTCGGGCGGCAGCATCGCTGCCTTCGTCCTTACCGGCGGCTTGGTGGCCGGAGCCTTCGGCGCGCTTTCGGAAACCTGGGGCGACCTGCTCCGCGGCGCTGGCGCGGCGAGCCGATTGCATGAACTGATGAAGGCTCAGCCTGAGATTGTCGCGCCTACTGACGCCAAGCCTCTGCCCCAGCTTCCTCAAGGTGCGCATCTGCAATTTGATCAGGTGCATTTCAGCTACCCTACCCGCCCTGACGAAGCCGCGCTCCATGGCGTCACGATAGATATCCAGCCCGGTGAGACCATCGCGATCGTAGGCCCTTCCGGCGCTGGCAAATCCACGCTGATCCAGCTCGCTCTCCGATTTTACGATCCTGATTCGGGAATGGTTCGACTGAATGGCGTGCCGCTGCCTGAAGCGGACCCGAGCGCCGTGCGCGCCATGATGGCCATGGTCCCTCAGGACAGTGTGAACTTCGCCGCTTCAGCCCGCGACAATCTGCGTTTCGGGCGCTGGGACGCAAGTGACGAAGAGATCTGGGAAGCTGCGCGCGCCGCCAACGCAGAAGCCTTTCTACGCGCGCTCCCGCAGGGCCTCGACACCTATCTCGGCGAAGGCGGCGCCCGCCTCTCCGGCGGTCAACGCCAGCGCCTCTCGATTGCGCGCGCGCTGTTACGTAACGCCCCCATCCTCCTCCTGGACGAAGCCACGTCCGCCCTCGACGCGGAGTCGGAGCGGCTAGTACAGGATGCGCTCGCGCGGCTGATGAAAGGCCGCACCACGGTCGTGATCGCGCATCGCCTGGCAACGGTCCGTGCCGCCGATCGCATCATCGTGCTGGATAAGGGTCGGGTCGTTGAACAAGGCGATCACGCGTCGCTCATGGCCGAGAAGGGCCTTTACGCTCGGCTGGCCAACCTCCAGTTCCAAGAAACTCCCGCAGCTTGAAGTCGGTCGCGGGGGTATTGGCCTCGCCGTGAAAACGGCTGATTGCTGAACGGCAGAAGCGGTCCGACTGAGGGAGATGTCGCTTCGAATTCGCTTCGGACTTAGGCCTTCTAACTGATCCGGACAATATGATCCAAGATGGCAGGATGTAGAGGGCGTTCAAAATGACAACCCGCCTCATGCCCCCGAGTCCAGAGCACATGGGCGCGGCGGCCCTCAAAGCCGGGCAGCATGATCCAAAGGGTATCGCCTGCCGCCAGCTTCATGAAGCTTTGCAGGCGGAACCCGGTGATGGATAGATCCGCAACCTGACTCTTGAACCAGTTCTGGCTTGGTCTGCGAACCTTAACGGGCACTTGCACATGGCGGCGCTCAGCCAATCGGCTGCTATTCCTGCTCATGTCGATCTGTAGTTCAGCGCCCATGATTCACATGCGTCCCTCGCGATCCACTATCGCCAATCAACGTTAAGGAAGCATTGAAGGACTCAGGTCAAAAAAAGGGGCCGCCGTAGCGACCCCATCTTCAGTACCAAAAGCTGATTGCGTCACCCCTGCCCGCGCCCGGAAGCGGGAAGTCGAACATTCCCGGCCAGACTGCGGCGGCGTAGTCAGCCTTTAGAACTTACCATATTGCTCGTTGCCTACGAAGCCTAGCTTCGTGACGCCGGCACGCTTGATCTCCGCCAGAACCTCGTCAACGACCACATAGCGGGTCGCAGCATTAGGCTGGAACTGCAGTTCGGGTTCAACCGGCAGCCGCAGCGACTGCTGCAGATACTGACGCAGAGTCAGCAGGTCGATGGCCGAACCGTTCCAGGTGATGATGCCGCCGGCGTCGATTGCGACCTTGTTCTTGACAGGGTCGATGACGCTGTCGGTCGGCGGCGCGTTCTGCGGCAGATCGATCTTCACCGCGTGGGTTTGGATCGGGATGGTGATGATGAACATGATGAGGAGAACGAGCATGACGTCGATCAACGGCGTCGTGTTCATTTCCACCATCGGTTCGCCATCGTCTCTTCCGGCACTCATTGCCATGGCGATACTCCTAGAACTTTCTTACAGCCGCTGCGTATGCGAACCCGGCTCGGGTTCGGAAATGAAGCCGACCTTCGGGAAACCAGCGCGCTGCATCGTGTAGATGGTGCCGCCGATGCAACGGTACGGCGTATTGATATCGCCGCGGATATGCACTTCAGGCAGATCCTCAGGCGTCAGATTTTCAACACCGCCCGCCTTCTTGATGTCCGCCTCAAGCTTCGCGACCGCACGGTCGAGCAGCTCGTCGGAGGACACTCGCGTCAGATTCCAGTAAACCGCACAGCTGCCGTCGCCGGCCTGCGTGATCGACAGCGAGACATTTTCCGGTTTCGTGGTCGTCGGCTCGAACGCGACCTTGGGAAGCTGCAGCTGAACCGTCTGGACGACGACCGGGACCGCGATGAGGAAGATGATGAGCAACACCAGCATGACGTCGACGAGCGGCGTCGTGTTGATGTCGGACATCGGCTTGTCATCACCGCCGTCGGAGCCAACACTCATTGCCATTGATAATTTCCTAACATCCGTGTCGATGGCGCCCCGTCAGCGCGGGGCCCATGGCCGGTGGGGAACCCTGGCGGTCGCAGCCGCCCGCCGGTTCCCGCACCGGCTCCTTGACCCAATCAGGCCTTGGTCGGAGCTGCGGCCGGCTTGGCGGCAGCAGCAGCCGGGGCAGTGGCGAACGAAGGCTTCACAGCGCCGTTCGACACCAGGTGGGCCAGCAGATCGACGGTGAAGCCGTTCAGCTGCTCGGCGATCGACTTGTTGCGGCGCTGCAGGAAGTTGTAGGCAAGCACCGCAGGAACGGCCACGGCCAGACCCAGCGCGGTCATGATCAGAGCTTCACCGACCGGGCCGGCGACGGCGTCGATCGACGCCTGACCGGCGGCGCCGATCTTGATGAGCGCGCGGTAGATGCCGATAACCGTACCGAACAGACCGATGAACGGCGAAGTCGAACCGACGGTCGCGAGAAACGCCAGGCCACCGCCCAGCTTCGAGTTGATCGCGGCTTCCGAACGGGCGAGCGAGCCGTGCAGCCAGTCATGAGCTTCGACAGGATCGGTCAGCTTGGTGTGCTCGTCCTGCGCCTTGATGCCGTCATCGACCAGCTGCTTGTAGGCCGAGTTCTTTTCCAGCTTCGCCGAACCTTCCTTCAGCGAGGCCGAACGCCAGAAGGTCGCACGGACCTTCTTGCCCTGATTGATCACCTTCTGCTGTTCGATGAGCTTGGTGAACAGGATGTAGAAGGTGCCGACCGACATAGCGCAAAGGATGATGAACACGGTCCAGGCGATGGTACCGCCCTGCTGCAGGGCTTCCATCAGGCCGTACGGGTTCTCCGACTTGGGCGCGGCCGCGGCTGCGAGATACATCAACATTTTCAAGACTTCCCTCTCAAAAGGATCAATAAAAAGGGGAAGGCGGCGGCAGCGCCAGCCTTCCCGATAAGATTATTCAGGTAGTCGCCAGGTGATACGGCCGTTGTACGTGTCGGACATGGGCCCACCCCCTGCAGCCGTCGCCGGCTTGAACCTCGCGCGCTTCGGCAGGAGGCGGCAGGTTGCCTCATCGAGATCGGCATGACCGGTCGAAGAGGTGATGGTGCAGTTGGTGACACGGCCATCGGGACCGATTTCCAACCTGAATCCGGCAGTACCCGAACGTTCCTCACGCTGCGCGCGGCTCGGATAGTCCGCGTCGCTAAGCCAGCTTCCCGGCGAACTGCGCGGAGCTGCGCGCGAAGCTGGGACAGCAGGCGGCGGCGGCGGAGCCGGGGGCGGCGGCGCGGCAACCGGAACCGGATTGAAAACCGGCGGCGGCGTACGAACCGTCTGGATTGGCGGCGCCGGAGCCGGCGTCTGAACGATGGGCGGGGGCGCGACGACTGGCGGCGGCTCGACCGGCTGGTCTGGCGGCGGCGGCGGCGGCTCCTCGTCCGGCGGCGGCGGTTCCTCCTTCACGTCGATCACGTTCAGCTGTTCCGCCGCCTTTTTGACATATTTCATGCCAAGACCGGTGACGAAGGCATAACCCAGAACAGCGTGAATCAGGGCGACGATGATAATCGAGATCGTGCGACTCGATCCTTGCGAGTGGTCAGCATAGGCCATTCGGCAACGACACTCCTTAACTCAGCTTACCATTGTTATCCGGCAAATAAGCCAAAAACGGCCCCAGCTGGCCGGGTCCTCCCCGGTCACCTTTGGCCCCTATCCGTCCATTTGCTACCGTGCGAACTCCTATCGCGGCGCATCGTGGCACGCAAACGCTTTATCGATACGATCATTTGCAATTAACATTTTACACCGGAATGACTTGCCTGTGACATCAATGTCACGGATGACTCTGCGCAGGACGAACATGAAAAGCAAATCCTCCATGACATTAAAAAATATGGCCGCAGCATGCCTCATTTTAGCCGCATATCCGCAGGTTTCAGCGGCTCAGACGAACCAAGCGGCCGAAACCGCCACCCTGTCGTACGCCGACTTGGTCGACCTTGCAGACGCCGCGCCGTTGGTCGCTGCCGCACGCATCCGCAGCATTATTGCACTACCTGCCGAGCAGGCCCAAAACGTGCCTGTGGGTCAGAAAAGGCTCTATATTGAGGCTGAAGTTACAAACCTGATTCGCGGTGAGGGCGGAATCAGCCCCCGGGTTCGCTATATCTACGATGCGCCCCTCAACGCTCGCGGAAAGCTGCCCAAGCTAAAGAAGGCGCATGTGATTCTCTTTGCTCGACGGGCATCCCGCCCCGGAGAGATCCAACTCGTGGCGCGCGATGCACAAATTCCCGCAGCGCCGGCAACGGTAGAGAAGGTGAAAGCCATTCTCTCCGACTTGGTGGCTGAGCGCGCGCCGCCGCGCATCATTCAATTGGGCGACGCTTTCCACGTGGCCGGCACGGTGGCGGGAGAAAGCGAGACGCAGATATTCCTGCGCACGGCCAATGGAGAGCCGGTGTCGCTTTCCATCCTGCGCCGCCCGGGACAGGAACCCAGGTGGGCAGTCGCTCTAGGCGAAATTGTCGATGAAGCAGCACGGCCGCCCGCACCAGGTACCCTTTTGTGGTATCGCCTCGCCTGCAGCCTGCCGCCCGCGCTGCCAGAGCGGTCGGTCCGCGCGCTCCCCCCTGCTGATGCGGAGGCAGCCCGCGCGGATTATGCGCTGGTCACTCAATCACTCGGCAATTGTGGTCGCACACGAACCGCGCTCTGATCGGTCACACGCCGGGGCTTTGTCCTTTTCCTTGGACAGCGGCGCATTGGCGGCTATCAGCGCGGCTTTATGCCACCCGTGAGGACTGCAACGACCATGACCAATCTGCACCGCCACGCCCCGCTGCGCGTCGCGCTTGTCGGCCTCGGCACGGTGGGCGGCGGCGTGATCCGGCTGTTGCAGACCAATGCCGATCTAATTGCCCGCCGGGCTGGCTGCCCCATCCAGATCGTCGCCATCTCTGCGCGTGACCGGAACAAGGACCGCGGCGTTGACCTCTCACCTTATGAATGGGTCGATGACATGACGACCCTGCCGGGGCGGGAGGATATCGATGTGGTGGTGGAGCTGATCGGCGGCGCTGACGGCCCGGCTCTGACGCTAGCGCGCCAATGCCTGTCGGCGGGCAAGCCCTTTGTCACCGCCAATAAGGCGATGCTGGCTCATCACGGCCTCGACCTTGCGGCTTTGGCGGAAAAGGCAGGCATCGCGCTTAAATATGAAGCCGCCGTGGCGGGCGGCATCCCAGTCATTAAGGGCATGCGCGAAGGCGCCGCCGCGAACGAGATCAGCCGCGTTTACGGCATCCTGAACGGCACCTGCAATTACATCCTGACCACTATGGAGAAGGAAGGGCGCGGCTTTGACGATGTGCTGAAGGAAGCACAGGAACTGGGTTATGCCGAAGCAGATCCGAGCTTCGACATTGACGGCGTGGACGCAGCGCACAAGCTGACCATCCTTGCGAGCCTCGCCTTTGGAACGGAACTGGATTTTGACAATGTTGCGGTCACCGGTATCCGCCACGTCATCGCCGCCGACATAGCGGAAGCAGCGGCGCTCGGCTATCGCATCCGTCTCGTCGGCATGGCGGAAAATGGGCCCGGAGGACTGTTCCAGCGTGTCCACCCGATGCTCGTCCCCTTAGATCATCCGCTTGCGCATGTGGACGGCTCACTCAATGCCGTCGTGGCAGAGGGCAATTTCGTCGGCCGCCTCTTCTTCCAGGGCAGGGGCGCTGGCGACGGGCCCACGGCCTCTGCAGTGGTCGCCGATCTGATCGATGTCGCCCGCGATGAATATGGCGATGCGTTCGCGATGCCGGTGGCAGCGCTGGCGCAACAACCCGCAGCCGATGCCGGAGCGCGCGTCGGACGCGCCTATCTCCGCTTCAAGGTGCAAGACCGCCCGGGCGTGCTGGCGGAAATCGCCGCCGCCACTCGTGATGCTGGAGTATCAATCGAAAGCATGATCCAGCGGGGCGCTAGCCAGGACGACGGGGTACTGATGGCGATCGTCACGCATGCGGGCGAAGAACGCTGCGTCCTCAATACGCTGGAACGGCTCGCCGGATCGGACAGTCTGCTGCAGACGCCGATGGTGATGCACATTCTCGACTAGAAGAACTTGCAGCCTCAGTGAGAGGCGGCATGTCTTTTTCACCGCGGGACGAAGCTACGCATCAGCGTTTCACGCAACGGCTCGCCCAAGCGAAATAGCCGCAGCCGCGCCTGCTTTGGACAGCCCATATTGCCGATCACCCGGCAAGGCCGCGCGTCGAAGCGGTAAGCGCTCATCTTGTTGTCGGGGCCCTGAACGGCACCATCGATGAATATGCGGCCGCCACCCTGCCGGCTGCCCAGGCAAAGCGCGGGTACAGCTTGGCATGGCGCGGTGGAAGTGACGGGAATCTTGGCTGGCAAGGGCGCGGAATGGGCAAGGCTGGCAGCGAGCAGCGCGGCGATCATCATCACGACCTTTAAGTTTGTCAGCCCCTCGAACGCTACAGACGGCCTTCCGTTGCATCCGCGCCGTGAAAAGCATTGGAAGTCCGCTGGATGGCTCGACAATGCGGGAATGACCTCCTATCGCCCTGAGCACAAAGAGACAGCAGAGGGATTATCATGGTGCAGGCTAGCTCGATTCTCGATCGTGTCTTGGTACTCGAGATGGTGCGTGTCACCGAAGCGGCCGCCATCGCCGCCTCCAAGCTGATCGGGCGCGGTGATGAAAAGGCCGCAGACGCTGCCGCCGTCGAAGCGATGCGCCTTGCTTTCAACGACCTCTACATGGACGGGACTGTCGTGATCGGCGAGGGCGAGCGCGACGAAGCGCCGATGCTCTATATCGGTGAAAAGGTCGGTAACGCGATCGGCTCCGGCCCAAAGATCGACATCGCGCTGGACCCGCTTGAAGGTACAACGATCACCGCTAAGGCCGGCCCCAATGCGCTTGCAGTCCTTGCCATCTCCGAAGAAGGCGGCCTGCTCAACGCGCCGGATGTCTATATGGAAAAGCTGGCGGTCGGCCCCGGCTATCCCGAAGGCATTATCGATCTCAACAAGCCGGTTCGGGAGAATGTGGAAGCGGTCGCTAAGGCGAAGGGCGTCGATCCGCACGAAATCATCGTCTGCGTTCTTGACCGCCCGCGCCATGAAAAGCTGATCGCCGAACTGCGTGCGATCGGATGCGGCATCATGCTGATTCCGGATGGCGACGTCGCAGGTGTGATCGCGACCACCAACCCGGAAACCAACATCGACATGTATATGGGGTCGGGCGGTGCACCGGAGGGCGTTCTGGCCTGCGCCGCGCTGCGTTGTGTCGGCGGCCAGTTCAAGGGCAAGCTTCTGTTCCGCAACGATGATGAACGCGCGCGCGCCTTCAAATGGGGAATCACCGATCTCGACAAGGTCTATGACCTGAAGGAACTGGCGAAGGGTGACTGCATCTTTGCAGCGACTGGCGTCACCGACGGGTCATTGTTGGGCGGCGTAAAGCGTTTGCCTGGCAGCAAGCTCACCACGGACAGCGTCGTCATGCGCGCCAGCACCGGAACGGTTCGCTGGGTGAAGGGCGAACATCATCTGGACCGCAAGCATGTCTGACAGGTCCGCGGACTGATATGAAAAAGGGGGCTCCGGCCCCCTTTCTTATTTCTGCTTATCCGCCCCGCTCAACGTCCGGCGCGATGATTAAGGTCGTGGCCCAGCGCAAGGGTGGCCACGCCCAGCAATGTATAGGCGCTTTCCTGCCATCCATGGTCCAGCGTCATGGCGCCCGCCATGATCCCTAGTCCCAACGACCCGATCGCAGCTGGCATCATGAAGCCATGCTCAATCGCCCCATGACCAAGCGCCACCGCCCCGAGCAATATGGCGACTACAAGCCCCACTTCATGGAATAGCGGGTTTTCGAAGATGCCGCCCGCCGAAGCCAACACGCCCAACAGGACTGCCGTAGCCAGACAATGAGCCACGCACATGCCCGACAGCGCGATCGCGAGGCGATCAATGCGGCCATTCAAAAGGCTGGAGCGGATGCTGATCGGCATGGTGATCGCTACATAGGCCGAAGCAGATGAAGTTACAACATATCATCCGACATATTTTGCCGTGATTTGGCAGGGCATCCGTCGGCCCCTAGCCCCTTAAGCCGCCAGGCGCAGGCAATTCCGGCCGCTATGCTTCGCGCGGTAGAGCGCCTTGTCTGCAGCTTCCAGCAGTTCGGACCTGCCGGCCTTTCCGTCCAGCTCGACCAATCCGGCGCTGAACGTCACAGCGATGGTCTCAGCACCGTCCGCGCTGATGCGTTGCGCCGAAACCATGTTGCGCAACCGTTCGCAAACCATGCTGGCACGCTGGATATCGGTGCCCGTGAGCAGGATCGCGAACTCCTCCCCGCCCAATCGACCGATGCTGTCACCGCCGCGTAGGCCGGGGCGCAGCCGCTCGACAAAGCCGGACAGCACCTTGTCTCCAACCCCATGCCCGAAACGATCATTCACCGACTTGAAGTGGTCGATATCGATGAGCAGCAAGCAAGCCCGCGAGCCACGTGCGACCCGTTGAATTTCCTGTTCCAGCTTCTCCAGAAAGGCCCAACGGCTGTCGGCGCCGGTCAGAGTATCCACTGCCGCCACGCGTTGCAGCGCGCGCTGCCGCGCCTTGTGCCGCGACATGTCCCTGACGGTGCTGACGACGCCGATCGGCAACCCCTGCTCGTCAAGCATCGCACGCGTCACCATCTCGCACCAGTCGGCACCATCGGCCGAAAGAGATGGGCGGAACTCGACCGTCTGCACGTCGCCAGGTTGGGCCAGAGCACGACGGTGAGCACGGATCACCTCGGGACGGTCTTCCGGATCAACCAGGATCTCAGCCCTCCGGCCAACCAGCACGCCGGGTTCACAGCCAATATGCTCGGCAGCAGATGGCGAGGCATATTCTATGACCCCGTCGACACTGACGTTCAGCACCACATCGCCACTATGTTCAGCGATCGCTCGGTATCGCGCTTCGCTGGCTTGCAGCATCTGAAACAGCCTGCGCCTGCCATTAAGTTCGGCGGCGAGGGGCATGGAAAAGACGAAGCTGAATGCCAGAAACATCTGGAACAACTGTGTGCGCTCTCCGATGCTGCCCGAAACCATGTTGAGCGGCCCATGGCCGGTCACCGTCGCCGTTCCACCGATGATCGCGAGCAGCACGACTGACGCCGCCGCGCCCAGCGATCCCACTCGGAAGGAGATCACCACAAGCGGCAACAGCAAAAGGAATAGCATCGGATATCGCGCCAGGAAAAAGACTTGAATGCTGACGAGGGCGAAGAGCAGGAGCAGGCCGACCGCCTCCAGCTTCTTGCTCCTGCTGGTTTCTCCGATCCACCGGCTGACCTGCCCTTGGAGCAGCATGGTGAGGATGGGGGTGCAGGTGAGGCCACCCAGCACATGACCGCTATACCATTGCAGCCAGGACGCGCTGAATGTCACGGGCGTCAATGTGGAAGCAACCAGCGCGGCGCCGAGGCCTGTGATCATGTTCGCGGGCAGGCAAAGCGCGAGAATGAAAACGAGCAGCGAGCGCTTCGAACCGTCCGCAAGGTGCACCGGTATGAAACGGCGGCACAGAATGGCGACGATCAGCGATTCTGCTATGTTGACGATCGCCATGGGCAGTGCAGCCGCCGGCCCCATGCCGAACAGCGTCGTCGATACCATGCTGGCGATGCCGCAGGCCACAATCACCGGGGGCCAATGGCGGGTCTCCGATGTTTGCAACTCTGCCATCAGGAGCGCGTTGGCTGCCCAGATGAACGCCAATCCACCTTCAAAACGCGAACAAAGCAGCGCCAGCGACGCCATCAGGAAATAGGCGACGCCAGCGATTACTGGCGTGAAGGGGGAAGAGGGAGAGCGAAGCGCGACAGACATTACCCAGCTGGGCTAGCCGGTTATCGTTAATATATGATAACCTTACGCGCTACCGATCGGCCCGCCTTCGTAGCTTCAAGCTTTTTCCAGCGTGCATTGGAGCGGATGCTGGTTTTGCCGGGCGAAATCCATCACCTGGTTCACCTTAGTCTCCGCGACTTCATAGCTGAAGATGCCGCAGACGCCGACGCCGCGCTGATGCACATGCAGCATCACACGAGTCGCTTCTTCCATATCCATGCGGAAAAACTGCTGCAGGACATGCACGACGAATTCCATCGGCGTGTAATCGTCGTTCAGCATCAGCACCTTGTAAAGCGACGGCTTCTTCGTCCGGGCTCGGGTGCGCGTGGCGATTCCCACATTGGGGCCGCCGGGGCCCTCGCCCTGATCGTCCTGATCCCTGCCCGCCATCTGGAGGGGATATGCCGCTATACTGATGCTGCTCATGTCGGCTGAGAATATGGCGATTCCGGCCTGCATGGCAAGGGGCGCGGACTGCAAGTCATCGTACGCCGTACGGTAACCAACAATAACGGCTCCCGCCCTATGGCAGGAGCCGTCATGCTAGTTCTTAAACTGGTCAGCCAACCGATCAGACGGCGAGCGACTTCACCTTGTCGGTAACGACAGTCACGCGCGCGGTCAGCGGCTGCGCGACGTCGCCAGCGAGCTTGATCAGCGCTTCGCTGCTCTTGGCCGCTTCCTTGGTCAGCTCATCGAAGCTGCTGGAGAAGAGCTGGCTCTGCAGTTGGAAGAACTCGGTCGGCGTCTTGACCGACGAGAAGCTCTTGAGCGAGGCGGTCGCCTTCTCGAAGCTCTTGCGGCTGTAATCAACGGCTTCCTGGCCCAGGGTTTCAATGCCCTTGGCAGCGATCTTGCCGGATTCGACCAGCGCTTCGACATTGCCCTTGGCGATATCGCTCAGCTCTTCAATGGCCTTGGTGGACTTTTCAACGCTGGCCTTCGCCTTCTCGTTGAAATCGGCATAGGCCGTTTCCAGCTTGGCCTTGGTCTCTTCAGCGAATTTCTTTCCGGTTTCGATCACGTCGTTCATCATCTTGGTTCCTTCTGTGGCAGGCAGCAATTCGGGCTCTACCGGCCCGGCCTTGGATGACAGGCTCTTGACTTCCTTGTGTTCGACCTTGGCCTCTTCGACCAGCGGTGCCGGCGCAGAGGGTGTAGGCTCGATAGCGGGAGGTGCGGCCGGTTCGGGCGCTGCATCGACCGCCGTTGTCGCGGCGGCGATAGCGGCCGGACTGGCCTTGGCAGCAGCAGTCGGCTTGGGCGCAGCCTTCTTGACTTCGGCCGGCTTCCGGACTGGCGCCGCCTTGGCGCTGGTGCCAACCGCCGCTTCCGCGGCCTTCAGCGCCTCAGCCGCCGAAAGCGTGGATGACGGCTTCTTGGCCACTTGCTTGCGACGGCCCGGCTTTGGAGTCACTGCCATGGGAAACATCCTCCGTTGTTGCAGTGCACAATACACATCCCGCGAGGGCTATGCAAGCATTTTGTGCAGTGCAGCAAAATGAGGATGTGCCCGAAACAGCCAAGGCGTTTCGCCATTCGGAAAGGCGAAGAAAATCAGCCTCTCAGCGCTGCTTTACGTAGCGTCCTGGGGCATCTTCCAGAGCCTTGAGAGCGCCCTTGCCGGGCACACGCGCACCTTCGTTCGCGGGCACGGTCGAATCGCCCAAGGAGCGAATCCACTCGGCCCAGTCCGGCCACCAGCTGCCCTTGGTTTCCTTCGCACCTGCGACAAAGTCATCCAGGGTCTTGGGCAGATCGTCGCAGGTCCAATATTGATACTTGCCCGATGAAGGTGGATTGACCACCCCCGCGATGTGCCCGGACCCCGCAAGAAGGAATCGTATCGGACCGGCGAAATGCGAGGTCGCCTTCCACACGCTTTCAGGAGGGGCGATATGATCTTCCCGCCCAGCTTGGACATAAAGCGGTGTTTTCACCTTGCGCAGGTCAAGCGGCGTACCATCGACGCTGAGCGCATCTGGAACAATCAGTTGGTTATCCCGATAGAGCTGCGTCAGATAATTTTTATGCCACCGCGCGGGCAGGTTTGTCGTGTCGCCATTCCAATATAACAGATCAAAGGGCGGATAATCCTGCCCCAGCAGATAATTGTTGACGACATAGTTCCAGATGAGATCGCGTCCGCGCAGCAGGTTGAAGGTCGCGGCCATATAGCGCCCGTCCAGGAACCCACTGGTCGATAGCTGGTCGACCAGCTTCATCTGGTCATCATCAACGAACAGCCCAAGGTCGCCAGCCTCGCTGAAATCGACCTGCGCGGTGAAGAAGGTGGCGCTCGCCACCTTGTCTGCTTCTCCGCGGGCGGCGAGCAAAGCCAACGTGGCGGCCAGAGTCGTCCCGGCCACACAATAACCGATCGTGTGAACGCTTGGCACATTCAGCAGTTCGCGCACCGTGTCGATCGCGTCGATCTGACCACGCAGGATATAGTCATCCCACAGCAGGTCCTTCATTGATGCGTCGGCCGATTTCCAGGACACGAGGAAGACGCTGATCCCTTGGTCCAGCGCCCATTTGACGAAGCTTTTTTCCGGAGACAGATCGAGGATGTAGAAACGATTTATCCAAGCCGGAAAGATGACGAGCGGCGTCTCGAGCACCTTGTCAGTCGTGGGCGTATAGTGGATCAGCTGATAGAGCGGCGTTTCCTTGATGACCTTGCCCGGAGTGGTCGCGATGTTGCGGCCGATCTCGAACACGGCGCCATCTGTTTGCGTCAGTTGCCCCTTTTCCATGTCCGCCAGCATGTGCTGGAGCCCCTTAACGAGGTTCTCGCCCCCGCTCTGCAGCGTCTTTTCCATGACTTGTGGATTGGTCAGCGGGAAGTTGCTCGGGGCCACCGCGTCCAGCACCCCGCTAGTGGCGAAACGCAATTTCGCCTTTTGCTTGGGATCCACACCATCCACCGCATCGGTCAACTTGAGCAGATAGTCCGACAGCAGCAGATAGCTTTGGCGGATCAGATCGTAGAAGGGGTGGTTCGACCAGGCCGGATCAGCAAAACGACGGTCCTTGCGCGCGGCGGGGCTACCGGGCGGAGGCGGCTCGGGCTGGTCCCGCAACATACCGCCTGAATCCAGGAAGCGCTGCCACAGCGCCAGCCCTTCGTTGGCGAAGCTGGTCTGGATACGCGAAACCGCATCGGGATCGAAGGGGAGCGCTCGCCCCGTAGCACCGGCCGCCTGTTCCAGCAGCAATTGCTGCGCGCGGCCCATGACTTCGGTCCATTGCTGCATCTGTTCCAGCGTCGGCAGATGCGGTTCATTGAGGTCCTGCGCTTCCATGGCCACCTTCCTCCTCCTGGCATCCTTGTATCCGCCGCTTTCACTGGCGCGAGCCTGCTTGGCGGGCTATAGCCAAGGCGCGCCGCACGAAAGTGCACGCAGCACTATTCCTCATGGAGACCTTTCAGGAAAGCCCTATAATGTCCGAAGAATTCTACCGCATGAAGCGCCTGCCGCCCTATGTCATCGCCGAAGTCAATGCGATGCGGGCCGCCGCGCGAGCCGCGGGAGAGGACATTATCGATTTGGGCATGGGCAATCCCGACCTGCCGCCGCCTGATCATGTGATCGCCAAGCTGTGCGAAGTAGCGCAAAAGCCAAGCGCCCATGGCTATTCCCAGTCGATGGGGATTCCCGGTCTGCGCCGCGCCCAGGCCAATTATTACGGCCGCCGCTTCGGTGTGGACCTCGATCCGGAAACCGAAGTCGTCGTGACCATGGGGTCGAAGGAGGGGCTCGCCAGCCTCGCCACCGCTATCACGGCGCCGGGCGACGTCGTGCTGGCCCCCAACCCCAGCTACCCCATTCACATGTTCGGTTTCATCATCGCGGGCGCAACCATCCGCTCCGTTCCGACCACGCCGGACGAACATTATTGGAAGTCGCTCGAACGGGCGATGGCCTTTACCGTCCCGCGCCCGTCGATCCTCGTGGTCGGCTATCCCAGCAACCCGACCGCTGAAACGGTTGACCTTGCTTTCTATGAGCGGTTGGTCGCCTGGGCGAAGGAAAACAAGGTGTGGGTCCTCTCCGACCTCGCCTATTCCGAGCTTTATTATGACGGCAATCCGACGCCTTCGATCCTGCAGGTGCCGGGAGCAAAGGATGTGGCTGTCGAATTCACCTCACTCAGCAAGACCTATTCGATGGCCGGATGGCGCATCGGCTTCGCGGTGGGTAACCGCCAGCTGATCGCAGCGCTGAAGCGGGTGAAGTCCTATCTCGATTATGGCGCCTTCACGCCTATCCAGGCAGCTGCGTGCGCGGCGCTCAACGGGCCGCAGGATATCGTCCAGAAGAATCGCGAACTCTATCACAAGCGCCGTGACGTGATGGTCGAGGCGTTCGGCCGTGCCGGTTGGGAGATTCCCGCGCCAAAGGCGTCCATGTTCGCATGGGCCCCTCTGCCACCCGCGCTCAAGGACATGGGGAGTCTGGAATTTTCCAAGCAGTTGCTCACCCATGCCAAGGTCGCGGTGGCCGCAGGCGTCGGCTATGGCGAGGATGGCGAAGGCTATGTGCGCATCGCCATGGTCGAAAATGAGCAGCGGCTTCGGCAGGCAGCGCGCAACATCAAACAATATCTCAAGTCCATGGGCATCAACACGCCCGCCAAGGGCGCTGCCTGACGAAAGGATAGCTGGGCTGCAGGCGAGACCCTCTTCCCGATGATCCCCCTGCCCCAGGTGTCGCAAGTCGCGCAGACCATTCAGCTTGCGCTTGCGCCGGTGTTCCTGCTCGCAGGCATCGGCGCTTTCCTTAATGTCTGCGTCGGCCGCCTTGCCCGCATCATCGATCGGGCCAGGCGGCTGGAGGAAAGGATACTTGCCTCACGCGGCAAGGAGCATGACCGCATGGTGGGCGAAATCCGTGTGCTCGACCGGCGGATGAGCGTCGTCAATGCGGCGATCTTCCTTTCGGTGGCCTCGGCCTGCGCCGTCTGCCTCGTCGTTATCCTGCTGTTCGCGGGCAATCTGTTTGGTGCGCATCTCGGCACCCCGGTCGCCATCCTGTTCAGCCTTGCGATGCTGCTTCAGGCGGGCGCGTTCGGCACCTTCATCCAGGAAATCCGTCTCGCCTCCCGCACCATCCATATCCGCAACGAAGTCCTCTATCATCAGGCGGAAGGGGATGATGCGGCATGACCAAGTTCACGGTGAACGATCGGCCCGTCCAATATAGGATGGACCCTGACACTCCGCTGCTATGGGCGCTGCGTGATGCCTCGAACCTCACCGGGACCAAATATGGCTGCGGAACGGGCGATTGCGGCGCCTGCACAGTGGATATTGACGGCCAGGCCGTGCGGTCGTGCCAAGTCACGATCCGCGAGACCGAGGGCCGCTTCGTCACGACCATCGAGGGGCTTTCACCTGATCGAGGCCATCCGCTGCAGCAGGTGTTCGCCGCCGACAATGTGTCACAATGCGGCTATTGCATCCCCGGCATGATCATGGCCGCGTCGGTACTGCTCAAGCGCAACGCTGATCCCAGCGATGACGAGATTGATGCCGCCATCACCAATATCTGCCGCTGCGGCATCTACCCCCGGCTGCGGGGCGCCATAAAGCGTGCGGGGAAGGTCATGCGAGGCGAGGAGCAGGTCGAAGCGGCGCCGCCCCCTGGCGTAACGCCCGAAGATGCTGCCCGCGCCGTGCCTGCGCTTCGCCGCCCCTGAAGCCCTCAACCGAAGCGATAGGCCGATATAGGCCAGCCGCGTACGTGACTATGGTGATCCAAGGTTGCGGCATCGTTACCGCCAGCCCCCAGCGCCACCATCAGCGGCAGCAGATGCTCCTCCCGCGGATGTGCGAACCGCGCCTCGGGAAGCGATTCCCAAGCTGACACAAGGACGGCTCGGCGATCTGGATCGGCTTCGGTCACGGCCTCTGTCAACGCATCGTCCCATAGGAGGGAGGGAGTCCGCGCTTCCGAATCGCGCACGCGCATATTGTGGAAGCTCATGCCCGACCCGATGATCACCACCCCCTCATCACGCAGCGACTCTAGCGCCCGGCCCACCGCGACATGAGCGGCCGGGTCTAGGTCCTGGCGCAACGATAGCTGGACCACCGGGATATCCGCTTGTGGCCGTGCGACCTTCATCGGGATGAAGACGCCATGATCCCATCCCCGGTCGCTTTCCTCGGCGACCGGAAAGCCAGCTTGGCTCAGCAACTCGGCCACGCGGCCCGCGACGGCCGTCGATCCCGGCGCATCCCAGCGCAACTGGTACGTGTGGGGCGGGAAACCATAATAGTCGAACAGCAACGAAGGCTGGTCGCCCTTGTGAACGGTGAAGACCGGCTCTTCCCAATGGCCGGACACAATCAGCATCGCACGAGGCCGCTCGGGCAAGCGCTCCATCAACTGTGCAAGATAATCCTGCATCGGATGCCACATGGGATCGCTGCTGGGGCGGTCTGGGTCGGAGGGGTCCATGAAGAAGCAAGGACCGCCCCCGTGAGGGATATAGATGCTGGGCTGTTTCATGCACGGAACATCGGACGGCGATCCGCATGTTGCAAGCTTGCGGGATGAAACGATCGGTTTCCGGCCTATGCGCCTTCAAGCACAGGGCCGATCGCCTGGGCAAGCGTCACGCCCGAATAGGGCTTCTTGATCAGGGTGATGTCGCCAAATCGCTCCGGCAGATCTAGCCCGTCGCCATATCCCGTCGCGAACAGGAAGCCTATACCCTGCTCTGCCAGCAGGTCCGCCACCGGCAGGCTTGTTTCATTGCCCAGATTGAAATCGAGAACCGCAAAGTCGATCGACCCAAGGGCAATGGCTTCGCGCGCTCGGCTGACGCTGCCAGCAGTCACGACATCCGCACCCAAGTCACGCAGCGCATCCTCGCCGTCCATGGCGATGATCATATTGTCCTCGACCAGCAGGACATTAAGCCCCTTCAGCAGCTCCGGGGTCGGCATCGCCACCGGCTTGGCGCGCTCCGTACTGCTCACGTCAGGCAGAACCGACACGATATGGGCCGACGGAATACAGAAATGCGCCTCGAGGCCGGCCAGGCGGTAGGCAAGCTCGGCCTTTCCATCCAGGTCATAGGGGATCGACCGCTCGATCACGGTGGAACCGAAGCCCCGGCGCGTCGGCGCAACAACCGCCGGACCGCCGCTTTCCCGCCAATGCAGCAACAAGCTGCCATCCGGATCGACATGCCAGTCGATCGTGACCGTACCGCCATCCGACAGGGCGCCATATTTCGCGGCATTGGTCAGCAGTTCATGGATCACCAGCGCCAGAACCGTGAAGGCTGACGGCGTCAGCAGAACATTGGGACCGGTCTGCTTCACCCGATCGCGCCGCTCGCCCAGATAAGCGCCAGCCTCTACCTCGATCAGGTCCTGCAGCCGGGCGGGCGCCCAGCGATCGGCGGTAATCTGATCATGGGCGCGCGCAAGCGCTTGGACCCGGCTTTCCAGCGTCGCGATGAACTCGTCCACCGACCCCGCGCTGTCGCGGGTCTGGGACAACAGCCCCCGGATCAGCGACAATATGTTACGGACCCGATGGTTGAGTTCGGCGATCAGCAGTTCCTGCTTTTCATGCGCCTTCTGCCTCTCCTCATTGGCCGAATCGGACAGGCGCAGGACCACTTCCAGCAAGGCGGTGCGTAGCGCCTCGGCCACCCGCAGTTCCGCCGGGGTGAAAGCCACTGCGGTGCCCTTCACCAGTTCCGACCACTCTTCGAAACTCTTGCGCGGCGTCAGGCGCGGGCCGTTCGGGCCATATTCAATATGTTTTTCCTGATTTCCGGCCCAGCGCACTGACCGCATCTGCTCCGCCCGAAACAGTACCACATAGTCGCGCGGGCGGCGGGACAGCGGAATGGCCAGCAGGCCCGCAGCCCGATCCGCATAGATCGCCGCTTCCGGCATGATCCGGCTGAGACTGTCGGTCGTATAGACCTGGCTTGCCGCCGTCCGATTGAGCATGGAGACGATCGAGGCGAATGCCGTCTTGTCCGGCGTAAGCCCCGCGAGCGTCATGTCCCCGTCGATGTAAACGCCCACGCCATCGGCAGGGACAGTGTCGAAGATGACGTCGCTCAACCAGCGGGCGTTGGATAACAGGTCGTGGTCCTGCGCTACGGCCGACATCAGCCGATCAGCGACCTGCCGCGCCTTTCCTTCATAATCCGCCGTTTCCGCTCGTTCGCGGCTCTCCAGCATCATGGAGAAGATCTGGCCGAACAGTTCCGCCGCGCTGCGCTGAGCGAAGCTGGGCAGGCGCGGCCCATAATGGTGGCAAGCGAACAAGCCCCAAAGCCGCCCCTCGACAATGATCGAGATGGACAGCGATGCGCCCACGCCCATATTGCCCAGATATTCGATGTGGATCGGCGACACCGCGCGCAGCAGGCACAGCGACATGTCCAACGCCGTACCTGCGGGGTCGAGAACAGGGACGACCGGAACAGGCTTCGCCTGCACATCCGCGATCACCCGGAAGATGTTCCGCAGGTAGAGCGCGCGGGCTTGGGTGGGAATATCCGACGCCGGATAATGGAGGCCGAAAAAGCTGTCGATTCCAGGCCGCAAAGCTTCGGCCACGACTTCGCCGTCACCACCATCGGCAAAGCGATAGACCATCACCCGGTCGAAACCGGTCAGCGCTCGCACCTGCCGCGCACCGTCTCGCAGAAAAGCCGCCATGCTGTCCGTCTGTGCAAGCCGCCCGACCATGGAGCGCACCATGCTGGTCGCCTCCATCTCGTCGGCGCAGGCGGGCTCAGCCTCTATGACCACCAGCGATCCGGAGAAATGCACAGCGATATCGAACGGCGGAAAGCCGTCGATCAACACCAGCGAGAATATCCGTTCCACCGCATCGGGACCGCGCAGCAACGTGATGCGGTTGCGTAGCGAATGTATCGCTTCGCCCCTGAACAGGTCGCTGACCGGGCGCCCCAGCATTTCATCAGGCGTAAGGCCGATAAACTCGCCGCTGTTCGCCGACACACGCGACACCAGCCAGTCGGCGGTCAGCGCTACCAGGAAACCGAAGGGTTGGATCGTGCCAGGAACATGGATCGGTTCACGATCGCAATTGTTGATATCGACTGCGAAGACGGTCGCATCCGGTTCGCGACCGTCAGCCATGCAAGCTCACCTGCTCGGCGGCGGCACCGGCCGCGAACAGGGCGAAAGCTGCCTCCGCACCTTGGATCGCGCTATCGATCCAATCTTCCCCCTCGCCGTCAGCCGCTTCATCCAGCGCCTCCTGAAAGGCGACCCAGCCGCCCTTTCCATGCACCGATGACAGATATGCACGGGGAAGGCCCGGGGGCACACGGCGCTCTAGCATGGCGCCTCCAAGCCGCGATCCTTCCAGCGCGTAAAGCGCACCCCAGCGGAAAGCTTCGCCGCCCTGCCGCTCCACCGCCAGGGGCTCAGGCAAGGCTTCGCCCAGCGAGGCAAGATCTTCCATCAGGCGGGGCAAGCGGGGCGCATCCGGCCTCGCCAGTTGTTCCAAAGGGGCGAGCGCGCGTGCATGCGCCCTCAGGAAAGCCCCATATCCAGCAGGCGAGTCGAGGGAAAAATCAGAAAATAAATCGTCCACACGCTGATGGTTAACCATCGTTGCTTCGCGAAGGGCCTGTCGGACACGGCCGGCGTTGGACGTTCTTTTCACTCGTTGGTCCTAAAGGCAGTTACAGTAGCGCGCACTGATTTAGATCAGTTTTTTCAGTTAAGCGACACCGGCTGGTCGCTTTTCTGTGCGGCGGCCGGTCTAAACGCACAGCCTTCGATGACTTTCCACAATCTAGAAGATTCTTTCAGATCGCTGACAGGCAAGTTCAGCCTCACGACATGACCGCAGTAATAAAAGGGCAACATCCGGGGCATGGCGCCCCTTTGGAAAGCGAAGATCATGATGAAGAAAATGATGTTGGCGGGGCTGATGACTGCGACCGTTCTCAGCGGCATCGCTCCGGCCTACGCCCAAGGTAGAGAGGATGGCGGGCGCGACCGTGGCGGCGAACGCTCGGCTCGGCCGGATGGCGGCGGTCAGCGTGGTGATTGGGTGCGCGGGCAGCGCGGCGATGGCGGCATGCGCGATCAGACACAGGGCCAGCGCTGGCAGCAACGTCAGGCGGATCGCGGGCAGATTCAGACGGCGCAGCCGCAGACTGACCGGCAGTGGCGCGGAGCCGAAACCCGAGGCGATGCCGCACGGGAAGCCTGGCGCAACGAAACGCGTATCCGCCAGCAGGCCGAATCTCAACGCCCGCAATGGCGGGATGATCGCCGCGCCGGCGACCGTCCGGATTGGCGCGACAATCGCCCCACGCAGCGTCCTGAATGGCGTGACGATCGCCGCGATGGCCGTCTGAGCAGCGACAATCGCTGGCGTGGCAGCCTCGCTAACAGCCGCCGCTTCGACGAGCGTACACGCTGGAGTGGTCAGCGCCGTTGGGACAATGACTGGCGACAGGATCGCCGATATGACTGGTACAGCTACCGTTCGCGCTATGGCGATCGTTACCGGCTTGGCCGCTACTATGCGCCGCGCGGGTGGGATTATGGTTATACCCGCTTTTCGGTCGGCATCTTCCTGAACAGCTTGCTGTTCGCGAACAGCTACTGGATCGATGATCCATATTCCTATCGCCTGCCCCCGGCTTATGGGACGCTGCGCTGGGTCCGCTATTATGACGATGCCCTGCTGGTCGACATCCGCGACGGCTACGTCGTCGATGTCATCCACGACTTCTTCTGGTAAGGCAGAAGCATCGACCCTGCACGGTCGTCTGGGCCCGGAGCCAAGTGCTTCGGGCCCTTTTTATTTGCACAGCCGGAACCGCCAAGGCAGGAAGCCCGCATGACGGACGTGATCGATGATGGCGGCAGTGCCTCCGATATTCGGGCGAAGATTGGAGAGGCGGTGCGCGCGAAGCTTGACCGCAATCCCATGGTGAGCAGGATCGATGCACCGGGCCTGGAGATTTATGGCCGCCACAATTTCCTCGATGTGGACGAATGCGCCGCCCTGCGCGCGATGATCGATGCGGATGCGCAGCCTTCAACATTGTTTTCAGGCAGCGCCAATGCCGACTATCGCACCAGCCATAGCTGCAATCTCAGCCCTTGGGATACATTGGTCCGCCGCGTCAGTGACCGTATTTGCGCGTTGACAGGGCTGCCGCCGGAACATGGCGAAACGCTGCAGGGGCAACGCTACGCACTGGGTCAGGAATATAAGGCGCATTGCGACTATTTCCCCGTTACGGCCACCTATTGGCCTGCAATGATGAAGACCGGCGGTCAGCGCAGCTGGACCGCGATGATCTATCTCTCTCCTGTCGAAGCGGGCGGGGAAACGCATTTTCCCCATTGCGAATTCATGGTGCCGCCCGTCGAGGGCATGATCCTCATCTGGAACAACATGAAGCCGGATGGCGCGCCCAATCCCTTGAGCCTTCACGCCGCTCGGCCAGTGGAAAGCGGCACGAAATATGTCGTCACCAAATGGTTTCGAGAACGCCGGTGGATGGCGTGATGCCAGTCTCGCCTGTTCACACGGACGATACAATTCGCGACATAAATGACTGATTCCTGACAGGCCCGTTCCCGGCTGGTTCAGCGTCAAGGATGCATAAGCAATCCGTTGGCGGCGGAACCGGCCATAGGGACGAAAGTTTAACTCCCCCGCTGGTTCAGTCCGCCAAGCTGATGGGAGAAAATATATGCGTAAGTTGATCATCCTCGGCCTTATTGCCGCGACAGCGATGCCGGGCGCAGCCATGGCCCAGTCGCGCGGCGAGGTGCGCGACAGCGCGCGCGACCTGCGTCATGAACAGCGCGAGCTACGCGACGCGCAGCGTTATGGCAGCCGCCATGACGTGCGGGAGCAGCGGCGTGATGTACGCGACGCCCGGCAGGAGCTGCGGGAAGATTGGCGCGACTACCGCCGTTCGCACCGCGACGTCTATCGTGGTGGCAACTGGCGCGCGCCATTCCGCTACAATCGCTGGGACGTCGGTGCGCAGCTTCGCCCGACCTACTATAGCTCGCGCTACTATATCGCCGACCCTTATCGCTATCGCTTGCCCCGCCCGGGCAATCCGAATCTGCGCTGGGTGAGGCATTATAATGATGTGCTGCTGGTCAACGTTCGCAGTGGCCGGGTCATGGAAGTGCATCGCGGCTTCTTCTGGTAAGCCGGACGAGCTTTGAAAAATTGGAACGGCCCCCGGTTTGGGGGCCGTTTTCATTGCGCAACTTAGCCATTTGCGGCGAAAGGACGCGCGGCGAAGCCGAGCATGACGAGCGCTAAAGATTTTGGAAGAAACCCCTTGGCCGCGCCGCTCGTCTCCGAGCGGGCGCGGCCGATGACACGCGCAAGGCGCGCCATCAGTCCGAAAGGGGGTGGACCGGAACAAGAACGCACCGGCCTCCTGAATGTTCCTTTGGTCAGCCGAGCGCTTCAGCAATCAGGCGGCGGCTATTCTCAATACCGTAAAGTGCGATGAAGCTCCCCATGCGCGGGCCCTGATCCGCGCCCAGCAGCGTCTGGTACAAAGCCTTGAACCAGTCGCGCAGTTCGGCAAAACCATAGGCTTCGTCCTTGCCGAGCGCATAAACGATATTCTGGATATCTTCAGCGCTTGCGGTCGCAGGTAGTGCCGCCAGTTCCTCGTCAAGCCTGCGCAGCGCAGCAGCCTCGTTCGCTTCCGGCGCACGGCGCTTGAGCGTCGGTGCCACGAAATCACGATGATAGGCCAACGCATGGCCGATCAGCGCGTCCAGTTCCGGATAGCTTTCCGCGTTCGCCTCGGGGACGTAGTTCTGCAGATAGCCCCACACCTGCTCGCGGCTCGCATCACCCATCACGCCCACCAGGTTCAGCAACAGGCCGAAAGTGACGGGCAGCTTACCCTCCGGGATCTTGCCATCATGGATATGGTGAACAGGATTGCCGAGCTGCTGTTCGATCGCCTGGCTCGGATAATTGCCGCGGAACTGCCAATATTCGTCCACCGCACGGGGAATGACGCCCATGTGCAGCTGCTTGGCCTTTTTGGGTTCGCGATAGGCGTAGAAGGCGAGGCTTTCCTGGGGGCCATAAGTCAGCCACTGCTCCAGGCTCAGCCCATTGCCCTTGGATTTGGAGATTTTCTCGCCCTTCTCGTCGAGGAACATCTCATAGTTGAAGCCTTCAGGCGGCCGCGCTCCCAGCGCGCGGCAGATCTTCGACGACTGCGTCACCGAATCAATCAGGTCCTTGCCCGCCATCTCATAATCGACGCCCAGAGCGACCCATCGCATCGCCCAATCGACCTTCCACTGCAGCTTCGCGCCGCCAGACAGGATCGACTGCTCGATAAGCTCGCCCTCATCCTCGAACCGGACAAGGCCGGTATCGGGGTCCACAACCTCCACCGGAACCTGCAACACGATCCCGCTCTTCGGAGAGATCGGCAGCACGGGGGAATAGGTCGCCTGCCGCTCCTTGCGCAGGGTCGGCAGCATGATGTCCATGATATCCTGATAATGGCGCAGGACATTCTTCAGCGCATCGTCGAAAGCGCCGGACCGGTAGCGGTCAGTGGCGGACACGAACTCGTAATCGAAGCCAAAGCGGTCGAGAAAGTCCCGCAACATCGCATTATTGTGATGGGCGAAGCTTTCGAACTTCTCGAAGGGGTCGGGCACCTGCGTCAGCGGCTTGCCGAGATGTTCAGCGAGCATCGCTTGGTTGGGGACATTGTCCGGCACCTTGCGCAGTCCGTCCATATCGTCGCTGAACGCGATCAGACGGGTCGGAATATCCGACAGCGCATGATAGGCATTGCGAACCATGGTGGTCCGCAGCACTTCGTTGAACGTGCCGATATGCGGCAGGCCCGAAGGACCATAGCCGGTCTCGAACAGGATATGCCCCTTTTCGGGCGCGCCGCTCTGGTAGCGCTTGAGCAGCTTGCGAGCTTCTTCATAGGGCCAGGCCTTGGACGCCAGGGCGGCGGTGCGGAGGATTTCTGACGCAGTCATGATGCACAGCCCCCTAGCTCCGCATCGGCCGAAAGGGAACGCCTTTCCGCGTCGGCGATTTCATGCGCCGAAGCGAATCCTTTTCCAGTTTCTCTTTTGTTCCTGCTCGCCTAAGCCGGACCTGTGATTGATCCTGCTGCCCTGCCCGCCCTGCACGCCAGCCATGGCGGCATATGGCTGCGCGAAGGCGGCGTGACGCAAGCGGTGGCGAAGGGGACGGCAATCGCCAGGGCGGCCGAAACGCCCACCTTGCTCCTCAACGCTCCGCTCACAGGGCAGCGGCTAGGCTATCCTGAACTGAATGGTCTCGATCTGCTGGAGCTTTGGGCCTTCGTCCATCCCGCCCGCTTTCTGGTGCCAACCCCCAAGGGGCTTGCGGAAGCGCTGGGGCTGGAGCGGCCCGCGACTGAGGCGGACATCCCGCAACTACTGCAAAGCGCGACCGCCGCACTACTCGCTACGCTCCAATCGCCGAACTGGCCGGAGCGGGAGGGCGGATGGACCTCCGCACAATCGCTGCACCGCCTGCGCTGGCCTTGGGCGCCGCTCGTCGCGCCGCGCATAACCCGTCCTTCCGAGGCGGAACGATGGCTGTTTTCGCGCCTGCCGGAATGGGAGGAAACGCCACCCCGCCCCGCCCCCCGCACCGTTTCTTTGGACGAACAAGCCGTGCTGGACCGGCTCACGCATCTGACCGGCAGCGGCGCGGAAACGCGCCCCGGCCAACGCGCCTATGCAGCGGCCGCCGTCGAAAGCTTCCACCCCCGCAAACATCGCGACCAGCCCAACATGCTCCTGGCCGAGGCCGGAACCGGCATTGGGAAGACGCTGGGCTATCTCGCGCCCGCCTCGCTCTGGGCATCGCAGGCGCAGGGCACCGTCTGGATATCGACCTATACCAAGGCGCTGCAGCGGCAGCTCGACCGCGAATCCTTGCGACTATTTCCCGATCCCGTCACGGCGGCGCGGCGTGTCGTGGTGCGCAAAGGACGCGAAAATTACCTCTGCTTGCTGAACCTGGAAGACGCGCTGCAGGGGGGCTTTGCTGGGCGCGCGGCCATCCTGGCGCAGCTGATCGCGCGCTGGGCCGCCTTCAGCAAGGATGGAGACATGATCGGCGGCGACTTGCCCGGCTGGCTGCCGACACTCTTCCGCCGCAATGGATCGACCGCGCTCACCGACCGGCGCGGTGAGTGCATCTACGCAGGCTGTCCGCACTATCGAAAATGCTTCATCGAACGATCTGCCCGCGCTTCGGCTGACGCCGACATCGTCATCGCCAATCATGCGCTCGTCATGATCAACGCCGCGCGGGGCCGCGAGACGGGTCAGCGGCCGCAGCGCATCATCTTTGACGAGGGCCACCACCTCTTCGACGCGGCCGATTCAACCTTTTCGGTGGCGCTCTCCGGACAGGAAGCAATCGAACTGCGCCGATGGGTCATGGGTCCGGAAGGCAATTCCCGCGGCAGACGGCGCGGCCTTGCGGCGCGCCTTTCAGACCTTGCCAGCTATGACGAGGAAGGCGGCGAGGCGATCCGCTCCGCGGCCGATGCGGCACGCGCGCTGCCCGCCGACGAATGGCTGAAGCGCATTGTCGCGGGCGAGCCGTTCGGGCCGGTCGAACAACTGCTCGCGGCCGTCCGAGGCACGGTCTATGCCCGAGCCGCCGATGTAGGCGAGGCGGATGCGGGCTATGGGCTGGAAACGGAGCTGGCCGAACCCGATGGCCCGCTGGTCGAAGCAGCGCATGAGGCGGCGCTGGCGCTCGACGGGCTTTTGCGCCCGCTCACCCGCCTCGCCAAACGGCTGGAAGCGGTGATCGAGGATGCACCCGATTGGCTCGACGGCGCGGCCCGCGCCCGGATCGAAGGTGCGATCGCTTCGCTCGGATGGCGGCGCGACCTGATCGCCGCCTGGCTGGCGCTGCTCGCGCGTATTGGCGGCCCGGCCGATGCGGATTTCGTCGATTGGATGACCGTCGATCGCTTCGAAGGACGGGAATTCGATATCGGCATCCATCGCCATTGGCTGGACCCCACCCGGCCGCTGGCTGAGGCGGTGCTGAAACCGGCCCAAGGGGTGCTGGTCACTTCCGCCACGCTGAAAGGCGGAGGCGATTGGAACAATGCCGAAAGCCGCAGCGGCGCAAACCACCTGCCCCATGGCGCGCAGCAGTTCGAGGCGCAAAGCCCCTTCGACTATGCTGCGCGCGCCGAGGTGCTGATCGTCACCGACATCAAAAGAGGCGATATAGCGGCGCTGTCCGGCGCCTATGGCCGGTTGATCGAGGCGGCGGGCGGGGGCACGCTCGGCCTGTTCACCGCCATCCGCCGCCTGCGGGCCGTCCATGCGCGTATCGCCGACCGCCTCGCGCGCGCTGGCCTGCCGCTTTATGCGCAGCATGTCGATCCGATGGACACTGGCACGCTGATCGACATTTTCCGCGACGATCCACGCGCCTCTCTGCTTGGCACCGATGCCTTGCGCGACGGGGTCGATGTGCCAGGCCACTCGCTGCGGCTGGTGGTGATGGAAGGCGTGCCATGGTCCAAGCCCACGGTGCTGCACGCTGCCCGCCGCCTGGCCGGAGGAGGCGCCGCCTATGACGACCGGCTGATCCGCGCCCGGCTCGCCCAGGCATTTGGCCGCCTCATTCGCCGTGCCGAGGACCGGGGCAGCTTCGTCATCCTCTCCGCCGCCATGCCCAGCCGACTGCTCAGCGCGTTCCCGGCTGGCACCCCGATCCGCCGGGTGACACTGGACGAAGCGATCATCTCCGTCAGCGCCCATTCCCGCGCTGGTCATGGCGACAGCATGGCGTTAGGGCATCAGGGAATCGAATCCGGCACCCACGACCTGGAGCGAAAATGAAGCGGTTGACCCTGTTGCGCCACGCCAAGTCCGACTGGGATGACCCGGTGGAGCGGGACTTTGACCGGCCGCTTAACCGACGGGGGGAAAAGGCGGCGCTGCTGATTGGTCAGTTCGCCCGCAGCCGCAAGATGAAGTTCGACCTGCTGGTCGCTTCTCCGGCAATGCGCGTCGTGCAGACGCTCGATACTTTCCTGGAAGGCTACGGTGATCCGCTTGACCCACACTGGGACCGGCGCATCTATCTCGCGTCCGTAGCGACGCTCCTTGACGTCATTCGTGACCTGCCGGATTCCGCCGAGAGCGCGATCATGGCGGGCCATAATCCCGGCCTGGAAGAATTGATCCTGGACCTGGTGCCTGACGATGGCGCCAGCCCGCTTCGCGAAGATGTAGAGGTCAAATTCCCCACCGCCAGCCTCGCTGTTCTGGACCTTGCCATCGATCGATGGGCAGACGCAAAGCAGGATGTGGCGACGCTCGTCAGCTTCACTCGCCCGCGCGACCTTGATCCGGCATTAGGGCCTGAGAGCCGCTGAACGCTCCATATCAATTTCACGAAGTCGGCGAACCAGCCTTCACCGCCAGGGGCGCCCCCCTTCGGTGCCCTGATTGACGCAAGCACGCTCTGAAGATCATTCCCCGATCGCGCCAGCCAGCGCCGCCCTGATAGCCTGCAGGCGACCCAACAGATCAGCGGCTTCCTTCACCTCGCCAGAAGGCGCGCTAGGTGCCGGACTGGCAGGGGGCCTGGCATCCGTCACTCCATCAGCCAGCGCCTTTTGCGCGCCCCGCACGGTGAAGCCCTCAACATTCAATAGATGATTGATGCGCCGCACCAGTGCCACGTCAGCAGGCCGGTAATAGCGCCGATTGCCTGATCGCTGTAGCGGCCGCAATTGGGGAAAACGCGTTTCCCAATAGCGCAATATATGCTGCGGAAGCCCCAGTTCCCCTGAAAGCTCACTGATGGTCAGGAACGCGCCCTCTGCCTTCTCCATGGTCATGATGTTGCACTCATCAGAGCGCAAAGGTCAACCATGGGAAGGATAAGCGGAAATGCCGCGCGGGCGTTTCAGGACGCGGCGACGCGGTCCCGCATCGTCTGGCTCGCGCGGAAGGTTAGTACCCGACGCGGCTCGATCGGCACCTCGACACCGGTCTTGGGATTGCGTCCCATGCGCTGCGTCTTGTCGCGCAGCACGAAGGTGCCAAAGCTCGAAATCTTCACATTTTCGCCGCGTTCCAGCGCAGAGGTCATGTGCTCCAATATGGATTCGATAAGAGCGGCAGCCTCCGATCGTGACAGGCCGATGTGACGATTTACGCTTTCTGCGAGATCCGCACGCGTCAGGGTAGAATTGCCAGTCATCGAACGTCCCCACCTTCACCCGCCGGGTTGATGCGGATGAGAGTGGTAAATTCTGCGATAACCTGAGTGATTCGGCAAGATGACCTGCCGCAAAAATTCAAGGAATTCTGGCTATATCGAAGGGCTTAGAGCCGCAAAACGCATGCGCCCCAGGTAAAGCCTCCGCCCATCGCCTCCAGCACCAGCAGGTCGCCCTGCTTGATCCGGCCGTCGCGCACCGCAAGGTCAAGCGCCAATGGCACCGAAGCGGCGGAAGTATTGGCGTGCCGATCGACCGTCATGACCACCCGCTCGGGCGACAGCTTCAGCTTGCGCGCGGTCGCGTCTAGGATGCGGGCATTGGCCTGGTGCGGGATTAACCAGTCGATGTCAGACACGCTGAGCCCCGCCAACTCCATCACTTCGGTCAGGACAGAGGCCAGGTTCACCACCGCATGGCGGAAGACTTCCTGCCCCTTCATGCGCAACTTGCCGACCGTCTTGGTCGTGGAAGGTCCGCCATCGACGTAGAGCAGCTGGTTATGCCGCCCATCCGCATGCAGCTTGGCCGCCAGGATACCACGTTGCCCATCAGCGCTTTCTTCAGCGCCCAGCACGATCGCTCCCGCGCCGTCGCCGAACAGCACGCAGGTCGTTCGGTCTTCCCAGTCGAGGATACGGCTGAATGTTTCCGACCCGATCACCAGCGCCCGCTGCGCAGCGCCGGAACGGATCATGCTGTCCGCAACCGTAACCGCGTAGAGGAAGCCCGAGCAGACCGCCGCGACGTCGAACGCCACGCAGTCGTCGATGCCGAGCGCAGCCTGCACGATCGTGGCGCTTGCAGGGAAAGTCTGGTCCGGCGTCGCCGTCGCCAGGATGATGAGGTCGATGTCCTGCGCCGCCAAGCCCGCGGCGTCCAATGCTGCCTTGGCTGCATCCGTCGCAAGGGTCGCCGTCGTCTCCCCGTGGCCAGCGATGTGCCGGTTGCGGATGCCGGTGCGTTCGACGATCCATTCGTCGCTGGTATCCACGGTTTGGGCCAACTCAGCGTTGCTCACCGCGCGAACCGGAAGAGCCGACCCCGTGCCCAGAAGAATGGATCTGCGGATCACTTTGCGGCCAGCTCCTGTTTGGACGCCACGGCCGACAAGGCACTGACGCCCACCATGTCGGCGGCGATACGCCGGGTGATATCTTCTTCCAGCAGCCGTGCGGCGACATGAACCGCGTTCGCCACGCCCTTGTCATTGGCGCTGCCGTGACTCTTCACGACCACGCCGTTCAGGCCCAGGAATACAGCGCCATTATGATTATTGGGATCAAGATGATGCTTCAACAGATGCATCGCGGGCTTGGAAATGAGGAAGCCGATTTTCGACCGGATCGAGCTGGTAAAGGCCGTGCGCAGCAGATCGGTGACGAAGCGGGCTGTACCCTCCGCCGTTTTAAGCGCGACATTGCCGGAAAAACCGTCACTCACGATCACATCCGCCTCGCCCCGGCCGATCTTGTCGCCTTCTGTGAAGCCGTCAAAGGAAAGCGGGAGGGTTTTTGCCGCGCGCAATATGGCGGCGGCATCACGGATTTCCTCCGTGCCCTTCATATCCTCGGTGCCGATATTCATCAGCCGCACGCGCGGGCGCTCCAGATCGAAGGCGATACGGGCGTAAGCTGCGCCCATGACGGCGAACTGGACGAGGTTGCGGGCGTCGCATTCGGTATTCGCGCCCAAATCCAGCATGACGACGTCATTCTGGCCGAGCGTCGGCAACAGAGCGGCAAGCGCAGGGCGATCGATCCCCGGCATGGTGCGGAGCGCCAGCTTCGCCATCGCCATAAGCGCGCCGGTATTGCCGGAAGAGACGGCCGCGCCTGCCTCGCCCGCCTTCACCGCCGCGATAGCCATGCTCATGGAGCTGGCCTTTTTGCGGATGGCAACGCTGGGCTTGTCGCCAGCAGACACGACATCGCTGGCGTGCACCACTTCGGATGCGGCGCGCAGATTCGGGTGATGATCGAGCGCGGCCTTGATCCGCGTCTCGTCTCCAAAAAGGGTGAAGCGCAGCCCTTCATGACGGTGACGGGCGAGCGCTACGCCCGCCATCATCACGCGCACGCCTTCATCCCCGCCCATCGCGTCGATTGCGATTCGCGGTTGGCTGGACACTTCAGGACACCTTTGCAGGAGAGAGGGTGTCGTCAGGCCCCGACGGCAACGACTTCACGGCCGTTATAATGGCCGCAGGCGTCGCACAGATTGTGCGGGCGCTTCAGTTCACCGCAGTTCGAGCATTCCTGGAACGCTTCGACGCGCAGCGCATCGTGGCTGCGGCGCATGCCGCGACGGGACGGAGACGTTTTCCTCTTTGGGACAGCCATGTCGGCACCTTATTCCATAATTAAATCTGGTTGTGCGACTGGCCAGTATCCGATGGATGCCGACGCCACAGGCGCCGCAGACCCATGCGGCCCGGGTGATCGCGAAGCCCTGCGCCTATAGCCTTTTTTGAAGAAGGCGCAAGTCCTTCCTTGCCCCGATACATGGGCCGCTTATTGTGCCGCGAACGGGAAGACGGGGAGGAACGTCCGATGCTGTTGCCGATCACGCTCACCTTGGCCGCGAGTTGCGCGCTCCTGAACCTCTGGCTCGCCTTCCGCTGCGCCCGGATTCGCGTCGGCAGCAAGGCGCTGCATGGCGATGGCGGCAACCCGCTGCTGGCGCGGCGGATGCGGGCCCATGCCAATTTCACCGAATATACGCCGATCATCCTCATCCTCTTCGCCCTTGTCGAACTGGCGCTGGGTTCTCCGCTCTGGCTGTGGATCGGCGCTCTGGTCTATGTCGTGGCCCGCGCGGCGCACGGAATCGGCATGGACGCTGATCATCCGACAGTCTGGCGTGCTGGTGGCGCTCTGCTCACCTGGGCGGTCATGGCGGCGCTGGCGGTAACCGCGCTCTATGTCGCCTATCACGCGACCCGCGCCATCCCCGCCCCGCCAGCCATGGCCGCGCGCTGAAAGATCAGGCGAGCACCGCGTCCCCGACAAAGGGATTGGTGCGACGCTCATGGGCGAAATTGCTCATCGGCCCATGTCCCGGCACGAAAGCGGTGTCACCGCCCAACGGCCACAACTTGCCGGTGATCGCGTCGATCAGGTCCTGATGATTGCCCATGGGGAAATCGGTCCGGCCGATCGATCCCTGAAACAGCACGTCGCCCACGATCGCCAGCTTGCTGGGCGCATGGTGGAAGACGACATGGCCGGGCGTGTGGCCGGGGCAGTGATAGACGTCCAGTTCCAGTTCGCCGACGCGCACCTTGTCGCCGTCGGCCAGCCAGCGATCAGGCTCGAACAGCTGGCCCTGGATGCCGTAATTACGCCCATCCTCCTCCAACCTACTGATCCAGAAGCGATCCGCCTCATGCGGCCCTTCGATCGGTACGCCCAGTTCCTTCGCCAGTACGCCAGCTTCCCCGCAATGGTCGATATGACCGTGCGTCACCAATATCTTCTCGATCGTGACGCCATGCTGCTCCGCCGCTGCCTTCAAACGCGGCAGATCGCCGCCCGGATCGACGAACGCGCCCTTGTTGGTCGCGGTGCACCAGAACAGCGTGCAATTCTGCTGAAGCGGAGTGACGGGAATCAGCGCGGCTTTGAGCGGAGGCGTAGTCATGGCCCCCGATGTGGCGAAGCCCCGCGCCGGGCGCAAGGGCTAGCCCGCTTCCTCCATGGCGAAGGGTTCGGCCAGGCTGATGCTGTCGAGCACCTTCGCGGTCTCGTCCCGCACCCGCAGCATCACGCGATGAAGCCTGCATTCCGATTCGGGCAGGCAATTGGTGCAAGTCTCATGCGCGAATCGGCTGGCGCAGGGCGTCAGCGCCAGCGATCCCCGCGTCAGCCGGACGATATCGCCATAGCTCACATCCACCGGCGCCAGCGCCAGCCAATAACCACCGTCGCGCCCGCGCTGCGTCGCCACCAGCCCTTCGCGCGACAGTTCCGACAGGATGACCGTCAAGAATTTGGCGGGGATATTCTGCCGCGTCGCGATCTCGTTGAGGGGCACTGGCCCCTGGCGGTAACGGTCGGCGAGATGTTGAAGCGCGCGGATCGCGTAACGGGTCTTCTGCGAAAGCATGTTCCTGTTATTCGCCTACCCGCTTCATTTGACAAGCCGCCGTTGCGCCGCTGCGTCAGGCTTTCGCCTTCGCCAGCGCCTCTTCATAGGTCGTCGCCTTGAAGCCCACGATGGTCCGGCCGCCCACGTCCAGGATCGGCCGCTTGATCATCGACGGATTGGCGCTCATCAGCAGGATCGCCTTGTCCGCGTCGATGTGCGCCTTGTCCCCGGCGTCCAGCGCCTTGAAGGTGGTGCCGGAGCGGTTGAGGATGGTTTCCCACCCATGCTCCATCACCCATTCCTCCAGCTTCCCCTTGTCCACGCCCGACACCTTATAGTCGTGGAAGCTGTAGGAGACGCGCTCATTGTCCAGGAAATTGCGCGCCTTCTTGATCGTGTCGCAATTTTTGATGCCATACATGGTGATCATGGGATCAGCCCTTAAACGCGGTGACTTCGATCTCGATCTTCATCTCCGGCTTGATGAGGCCGGTGACGATGCAGCTTGCCGCTGGGCGGATCTCGCCAAAGACAGGCGCGGTCGCCTTGCCCAGCTCGTCCCAATAGGCAGGGTCGGTGATGTAATAGGTCACGCGCACCACGTCGGCGAAGGAAAAGCCCGCATCCTCCAGCGCCTTGCCAATGACCTTCAGCGCGTTGACGCCCTGATCGACGACGCTTTCCGGCATCGCCTTGGTTTCCGGATCGGTGCCGGTCGTGCCGGCGACGAAGCACCAGTCGCCCTGAACGACGGCGCGCGAATAGCCGACCTGCGCCTCGAAAGGCGAACCCGAGGAGATGAGTTTGCGGGACATGGATTTTCCTTGGAAGGGGGGAGCGGATGAACGGATTGCGTGGCTCTTGCCCCCTGCCGCCGCCTCTGTCCAGCGCCTTTTAGGGCCCATGGAACGCCCGCCCCCGTTGGTCGGTTGGGCAGGCAAGGAGACATGCCATGGACCAGAATGAGAAAGACCGCTTCCCTGACGCGATCGAGGAAAATGACGAACAGCGCGATGAAGAATCGCAGGCGCAGACCGTCACCGACGACGCCCGTGTCCGCTCCACGGACCTGTCGGAAGACAGCGAGCGCGGCGGCCGCACCAACCCGGCGCAGATCATCCCCGACGACACCCCCGACCTGGTCGAGCGGATGGAGGAAATGAACCGTTCCGGTCATATCGATTTCGACGCCTTTACCGGCGAGCCGAATATGGATGACGAGGAAAGCGCGCTCGGTCAGGTCGATACCGAGGATATGGACGATGATGACGATATGATGGGCGAAGGGATGGAGGAAGAGGACTGATATTCCCGCCGAAGCGGAGGGAATGCGGATCAGCTTGAGCGGGCCCAAATATGGGCGCTGCCTATGCTCGCGCGATGCTCCTCCGCCCCCTGCTGCTCGCCACCCTCGCTCCCCTCACCCTGCTTGTCGCCCCGCCCGCCTCTGCCAAGCCATTTGAACACTGCCAGCGCGGAAGCCCGGCGGATTGCGTCGTGGATGGCGACACACTCTGGCTCAGCGGACAGAAAATCCGCATCGCCGACATCGATACGCCCGAAACGCATCAGCCGCGCTGTGCCGCGGAACGGGAGCAGGGAGAGCGCGCCACCCGGCGGCTGCTGGCGCTGCTGAACGCCGGGGCCTTCTCTCTCCATCCGATAGACCGGGAGAAGGATCGCTATGGCCGGACGCTGCGCGTGGTCAGCCGGGACGGTCGGTCAATCGGCGCGACGCTGGTCGCGGAAGGGCTGGCGCGCCCCTGGACGGGATCACGCCAGCCCTGGTGCCGTAGTTAACGGCAGCTCAGACCGCCGCGGTCGATCTCGCGGCCGAGCAGAGCGCCCGCACCCGCGCCGATCAGCACGCCGGCCGTATTGGAATAGCCGCGATCCAGCTGGCCGCCGAGCAACCCGCCCAGCGCCGCGCCCACGATCAGGCCGGTGGTGCCGTCCGAACGGCGGCAATAATAGCGGTCGTCATAGCCGCGATAGATGCGAGTGCCGCGCGTCACACGGATCGGTTCATAGCCGCCGCGATAATAGCGGTCGGCGCGATAATAGCGCCCATAGCGTGGATCGGGCCGGTTCCAGTCATAATTGTAAACGACCCCGCCCGGACGGCGCCAGCCATTGTGGCGGCCATTGTCGTGACGGCCTTCGCGCTTCCAATCGCGGCGATCGTCGCGGTCGCGCCAGTCGCGGTCCCGGTCACGATCCCGGTCGCGCCACTCGCGATGGTCACCTCGGCCATAGCCCTGCGCCATCGCAACCGAGCCGGTCAGCGTCATCGCACCCAGCGACAGCGCGGCGAGCGTGGATTTGAGGGTGATTTTCATATTCTGCTCCTTGCCATATTTGGACAGGCTGTGGAGCTAAACACCTCAACGCGCATGGACGTTGCATGAACGGAACAAAACGGCGCGTTCAGCGGGGGGACAGGAAGACTATTTCTTTTCAAAAATGAACGCGAAAATAGCTTCTTCGGCGTAGCGTCTCTGAAACTTTATATAGGAGAAGAAGCAAAATACATAAAGTATTACAAGAGACAAGAACTCCATATATCCTGAAAACTGAAAGTTCTTTGACAACAAAGGCTTTACCAGCCAATCGCCATGAAGTTTCCAATGCAGTATGAAGTACAACATTGCCCAAGACGAAGCTAAAAAAATGAGGGAAACACTTCTAAAAAGTCCCGATATAACCAGATAATTATACATTCTCGGAACAGCATGTGGACATCTATTTATTACATAGTATTCCAAAGCCTTAAACCATGGCTCATGTATAGATATACGTGTACTCGCGGTTACGTCAGCAGCAAACTTCGTCTTCAGAATATCCCACATATCTTTAGATAGCCTAGTATCGTAGTAGCCGAAAATACCTATCCAAAATATAATTAAATACGCGGAAAAAGCAGGAAGATGCAGGACGGTACGAGTGATGGTAACAAATCGACCTCTTACACCCTTAATTCTTCTTAATCTGTCGTATATTACCGCTCTGAGAAGTTCATTTCTAGTATGGCTTGTTTTTGAATTAATGGATACTATTATAGCGCTACTGACTTTCCCTAAAAATATATCCGCTGTTTTCTCTATGACTTGACTGGCAACGTAAGCCATTATGTGACCGAGTACATAGATGGTGAACAATGAAGATAGGATAGCAACTGCTTCAGAAGCTAAATCAGTACCGAATTTAATTTCAAAGTTCGGAAAGCGGGAACCGGAGGGCTCAATCAGATAACGATTGACGAAAGGAAGAAAGAATAAACTTGCTCCTAAATAGACAACTATATCATAGTTGGCAAATGGGCGAGAAATACTCTCCGGTATCTTCAGTTCACTCATTTTACTCCGCAGCGATCCCCGCAGCCTTGAACATGTCCGGGTCGCTCACCTCGTCCACATTCGCCGCATCACCGGCCTTCAGCTTCTTCCTACGATCGAACGCGTCCCACACCTCGTTCCACTGGCCGCGCGTCGCGCCCTTCGAATATTCCGTCGCGCGGGTTTCGAAGAAGTTGGCGTGTTCGACGCCGTTCAGCAGCGGGGTCAGCCACGGCAGGGGGTGTTCGTCGATCATGTAGATGGGCTTCAAACCCAGCTGCCCCAGGCGCCAGTCGGCGATGTAGCGGACATATTTCTTGATGTCCTTGGGCGTCATGCCGGGGACGGGCCCCATTTCGAAGACGAGGTCGATGAACGCGTCCTCGATCCGCACCGTCTTCTGGCACATGTCCATGATGTCGTCCTTGACGGACGGGGTCAGGCAGTCGCGCTCCTTCACGAAGGCGTGGAACAGCTTGATGATGCCTTCGCAGTGCAGCGTCTCGTCGCGCACCGACCAGGTGACGATCTGGCCCATGCCCTTCATCTTGTTGAAGCGCGGGAAGTTCATCAGCATCGCGAAGCTGGCGAAGAGCTGGAGCCCTTCGGTAAAGCCGCCGAACATCGCCAGCGTCTTGGCGATATCCTCATCCGTATCGACGCCGAACTGGCTCAGATAGTCATGCTTATCCTTCATCTCCTTATACTGCATGAAGGCCGAATATTCGGTTTCGGGCATGCCGATCGTGTCGAGGAGGTGGCTGTAGGCCGCGATATGGACCGTTTCCATGTTGCTGAATGCGGTCAGCATCATCTTCACTTCGGTCGGCTTGAACACGCGGCCATATTTTTCGTGGTAGCAATCCTGCACTTCCACGTCCGCCTGAGTGAAGAAGCGGAAAATCTGCGTCAGCAGGTTGCGCTCATGGTCGCTGAGCTTCTGCGCCCAATCGCGGCAATCCTCGCCCAGGGGCACTTCCTCGGGCAGCCAGTGCAGCTGCTGCTGGCGCTTCCAATATTCATAGGCCCAAGGATATTCGAAGGGCTTGTAAACCTTGCTGGCTTGCAGAAGGGGCATCGGTCGGCTCCGCGATTAATGGATTAGCGCAACCTGCTGGGGATAGAGGCGTTCAATCGCCGTCATCCCCGACACAGGAGCAATATGATGGTTGATCTGTCTAGCATCAAGGAACATGCCGAGATCATCGGCGCTGATGGAGTCCATGTGGGCACCGTCGATCATGTCGAAGGCGACCGTATCAAGCTGGTCAAGGCGGACAGCGGCGAAGGCAGCCATCGGGGACATCATCATTATATCGCCCAGGGACTGATCGCCGGGGTTGATGACGACGGCACCGTAAGGCTGTCCGCGAGCGGCGCCAACGCTGTCCTTTTCGAAGAGGAAGAGGACGAAGGCTGACGCGTCGGCCGCCGACGCCGGAGAGGGCGCCAGAGAGGGTGAATGTGTGGGCGCGGTCGGGGTTACCGCCGCGCCCATCCCCCCCATTAGCTCATTGGCAAGCGAGGCATTCGTCATAGTCGGTGCTCCCGCCGGCCAGTTCGAATTTGGGTGCATCGATGGTGTTGTCGGCCTCCACCCCGCCCGCGAAGCCGGCGCGCTGCACCGACTTGGACCGCAGATAATAGAGCGACTTGATGCCTAGTTCCCACGCGCGATAGTGGAGCATCAGCAGGTCCCACTTTTCAACGTCCGCCGGGATGAACAGGTTCAGCGACTGCGCCTGATCGATGAAGGGCGTGCGGTCCGCGGCCAGTTCGAGCAGCCAGCGCTGGTCGATTTCGAAGCTGGTCTTGAACGTGTCCTTTTCTTCCTGGCTCAGGAAGTCGAGATGCTGGACCGAACCGCCACGTTCCAGGATGGAGTTCCAGACGTTGGTGCTGTCCTTCGACTTGTCGCGCAGGATCTTTTCCAGATAGGGGTTCTTGACCACGAAGCTGCCGGACAGCGTCTTGTGGGTATAGATATTGGCCGGGATCGGCTCGATGCAGGCCGAAGTGCCGCCGCAGATGATCGAGATCGACGCAGTGGGCGCGATCGCCATCTTGCAGCTGAACCGTTCCATGACACCCATGTCGGCAGCGTCCGGGCACGGCCCGCGCTCGACGGCAAGCTGCATCGAGGCTTCGTTCACCTTTTCATTGATATGCTTGAAGATGCGCAGGTTCCAGCTCTTGGCCATGGCCCCTTCGAAGGGAAGGCCCCGGGCCTGGAGGAAGGAGTGGAACCCCATCACCCCCAGGCCCACTGACCGTTCGCGCTCAGCACTATATTTGGCCCGCGCCATTTCGTCCGGCGCTCGGTCGATATAGTCCTGCAGCACATTGTCGAGGAAGCGCATGACATCCTCGACAAAGACGGGGTCCTTGTTCCATTCGTCCCAGGTTTCCAGATTCAGGGACGAAAGGCAGCAGACCGCCGTCCGGTCATTGCCGAGATGGTCGCGACCCGTCGGCAAAGTGATTTCTGAACAGAGATTGGATGTGGATACCTTGAGCCCCAGGTCACGGTGATGCTTGGGCATCGTGTTGTTCACGGTGTCGGAAAAGACGATATAAGGCTCGCCGGTCGCCAGGCGGGTTTCCACCAGCTTCTGGAACAGGCTGCGCGCATCCACCTTGCCCCGAACCGAGCCGTCCTTGGGCGAGCGCAGCTGGAATTCGGCGCCATTATGCACCGCTTCCATGAACTCGTCAGTCAGCAGCACGCCATGGTGCAGGTTCAGCGCCTTGCGGTTGAAGTCGCCGCTGGGCTTGCGAATTTCCAGGAACTCCTCGATCTCCGGATGCGAGATGTCGAGATAGCAGGCCGCCGAGCCGCGGCGCAGACTTCCCTGGCTGATCGCCAGCGTCAGGCTGTCCATCACGCGGACGAAGGGGATGATGCCGCTGGTCTTGCCATTGAGGCCAACCGGCTCGCCAATGCCGCGCACGCTGCCCCAATAGGTGCCGATGCCGCCGCCGCGCGAGGCGAGCCAGACATTCTCGTTCCAAGTGTTGACGATGCCCTCCAGGCTGTCGTCCACCGAGTTCAGGTAGCAGCTGATCGGCAGGCCGCGTCCAGTGCCGCCGTTCGACAGAACGGGCGTCGCGGGCATGAACCACAGGCGCGAGATATAGTCATAGACCCGCTGGGCATGATCCTGGTCATCGGCATAGGCCGCGGCCACACGGGCGAACAGGTCCTGATAGGATTCGCCGGGCAGCAGATAGCGGTCCTTCAGCGTATCCTTGCCAAATTCGGTCAGCAGAGCGTCACGGCTTTCATCCGTGACCACGTCGAAGCGGCGCGCCTGGATAGAGGAAGAGGACGGCGCCTTTGCGGGCGCGGCTTTCTTCTTCTCCGCCACTGTTTCCACCACTTCGTCGATTACCGTCGCCACGTCTTGTGCACCTGTCTGTTCGCTGTCACGAAAATCCATTCGAGCCCCCGAATGTTCATGTTTCGTTCGATTCGGTCAAGCTTCTTGTCGAAACCGCCCCGGATCGCAGCGGGGCACGCCAACAGCGGATCGCCTGAGACAAAACGCCTCTCGTCCGGAAAATGGTCCGGCCAGTGCAATCACAATCTGTTGGGTAACCCCCGTTAACCCGATACAAGGGATAGTGCCACAGCCTCAAATGCTTGCAAGAGGGTAAATGACGATATGGAGACTCCGCCATCGCGGCCCTGACTCGCTTCATCGACATTCCGCCACGCCGCAACGCAGCGACGCGTGGACTTCTCTGGCTTCCGTGAAAGGCAAGAGGGACAATATGCGAACGAAAATAAATTTCGCTTGCCACGCAAATGCGTGAGAACAGGTCAGAAGCCATGCCCTTCTTCTACTATGGATGGGGGCTGACGCTACGACTATCCACAAGCTGCTGTGGATCAAGCTGTGGGTAAAATCGCTGAAAAGGTGGGCTGGATCGCCAAAGGCATAAGGAGAGACCGTCGATGATTCTCTATTACCATCCGCTATCCTCCTATTGCTGGAAGGCGCTGATCGCCCTGTACGAAAAGGATGTGCCGTTCGAGCGTCGCATGATGGAGGACCCGGGCGTCGCCGAAGCCTGGCTTGCGCTCTGGCCGCTCGGTAAATTCCCGGTCCTGCGGGACGAAGCACGCGACAGGACGCTCGCCGAAACCAGCATCATCATCGAATATCTGGATCAGCATTGCCTCGGCCCCTTCCGCGCCATCCCCGACGACCCGGGCCAGGCGATCGAAGTGCGCCTGATGGACAGGCTGTTCGACAATTATGTGATGACGCCGATGCAGGCGATCGTTGCGGATCGGCTGCGGCCTGAAGAATCGCGCGATCCCTATGGCGTCGGTCAGGCGCGGCTGATGCTCGGCAAATCCTATGCGCTGCTGGAGGATCGGATCGCGGGGCGGCACTGGGCGGCGGGCGACGCCTTTACCCTGGCCGATTGCGCCGCCGCCCCCGCCCTCTTCTACGCCGACAAGGTGGAGCCGATGCGGGGCGGCTTTCCGGCGCTCGCCGCCTATCTGGACCGGCTGGAGGCGCGGCCGAGCTTCGCGCGCGTGCTGGAGGAGAAGGAGCCCTGGTGGCACATGTTCCCCTTCGCCAACGGATAGCTGGACTCGGGACAAAATCCCTATTAGCCGCGCGGGCGAGGACCCGCCGTGCAGGGCGGGGCGGAAGATAGGGACTTTGCCACGATGACCATCATCAAGACCGCCGACCTGATCGAGAGCGTCGCCGACGCGCTCCAGTTCATCAGCTATTATCATCCGATGGATTATATCCGCGCGCTGGGCAAAGCTTATGAAGCGGAAGCCAATCCGGCAGCGAAGGACGCCATCGCCCAGATCCTGACCAACAGCCGCATGTGCGCCGAAGGGCATCGCCCGATCTGTCAGGATACCGGCATCGTCAACGTCTTCATCAAATGGGGCATGGACTGCCGGCTCGACGACAACAGCCGCTCCATGCAGGAGGTCGTGGATGAAGGCGTGCGCCGCGCTTATCTGAACCCTGAAAACCGCCTGCGCGCCTCGATCCTGAAGGACCCGGCCTTTTCGCGCGTCAATACGAAGGACAACACGCCCTGCGTGCTGAACGTCGAAATGGTGCCGGGCAACAAGGTCATCGTCGATGTCGCGGCCAAGGGCGGCGGCTCTGAAAACAAGACCAAGTTCAAGATGATGAACCCCAGCGATTCGATCGTCGATTGGGTGCTGGAGATGATCCCACAGATGGGCGCAGGCTGGTGCCCGCCCGGCATGCTGGGCATCGGCATCGGCGGCACCGCGGAAAAGGCCGTGGCGCTGGCCAAGGAAACCCTGATGGATCCCATCGACATGGGCGAGCTGAAGGCGCGCGGACCGCAGAACAAGATCGAGGAACTGCGCATCGAGATTTTCGACAAGGTCAATGCCCTCGGTATCGGCGCACAGGGGCTCGGCGGGCTTTCGACCATTCTCGACGTCAAGATCTACGACTATCCCTGCCATGCGGCGGGCAAGCCGGTGGCGATGATCCCCAACTGCGCCGCGACCCGCCACGCGCACTTCACGCTGGACGGATCGGGCCCGGCCTATCTGGAAGCGCCCAAGCTGTCCGAATGGCCGCAGGTCGATTGGAAGCCCAGCAAGGAAGCGATCCGCGTCGATCTCGACAATCTGACGCCCGAAGTGGTGCAGAGCTGGAAGCATGGCGACCGGCTGCTGCTGAACGGCAAGATGCTGACCGGCCGCGACGCCGCGCACAAGCGCATCGCCGACATGCTGGCCGCAGGCGAACAGCTGCCGGTCGATTTCAAGGGCCGCGTCATTTACTATGTCGGCCCCGTCGATCCGGTGCGTGACGAGGTTGTCGGCCCGGCCGGCCCCACCACCGCGACCCGCATGGACAAGTTCATGGACATGATGCTCGAACAGGGCCTCGCTGCCTGCGTCGGCAAGGCGGAGCGCGGCCCGGCGGCCACGGACTCGATCGCCAAGCACAAGAGCGCCTATCTGATGGCGGTCGGCGGCGCGGCCTATCTGGTCGCCCGCGCGATCAAGGGCGCGAAGGTCGTCGGCTTCGAGGACCTTGGCATGGAAGCCATCTACGAGTTCGATGTGCAGGACATGCCCGTCACCGTCGCCGTGGACAGCGAAGGCCAGAATGTCCACCGCCTCGCTCCCCTGGTCTGGCAGGAGAAGATCAAGAAGGAAGGTCTTCTCGAAAAGGCGTGACCGCGCAAATCCTCCCCATCGCAAGATGGGGAGGGGGACCGCCGAAGGCGGTGGAGGGGAAGAGCGCGATGCCGCCCAGCCGGAAAACTGTTGATCGGGCGAGGGAGTTACGGCGCGACCTTTCTCCTCCTGAGGTCGGGCTATGGCAATGGCTGCGCGGGCGGCCGGAGGGCCTGAAGTTCCGGCGGCAGCATCCTGCCGGACCTTATGTGCTGGATTTTTACTGCGCCTCGGTGCGATTGGCCGTCGAGATTGACGGCGGCTTTCATAATTCCGTGGAACAGATGGCGAATGATCAGAGGCGGGATGCGTGGTTGCAGTCTCAAGGTGTTAGGGTCCTGAGGATCAAAGCTACGAACATTCTCAGGAATTTCGATGATGTGACGCGGTATATCCTGCACCATTGTTGCGCATTTTCCCCTCCACCAGCCTATGGCTGGTCCCCCTCCCCATCAAATGATGGGGAGGATGAATGAGCTTTCCCATCTGGCTCCCCGCCACCCTCTTGGCCGGCGCGACGCAAGCTTGGCGTACGGCCATCCAGCGGCGCGTCAGCCATAGCCTGTCCCTCAATGCCGCCGGGCTCGTCCGCTATCTTTATGGCCTGCCCTTCGCGCTGATCCTGCTGGGTGGCTACCGGCTGGCGTTTCCCGGCCCACTGCCCCACCCTGATCCCCTGTTCCTGCTCTTCTGCCTTGGCGGGGGCCTGGCGCAGATCATTGCGACCAACCTCCTCATCCTGGCCTTCGCTCACCGCAATTTCGTGGTCGGCACGGCTTATTCAAAAACAGAAGCGGTGCAGGGCGCGATCCTGTCTTTCCTGTTGATCGGGGAACGGCTGCATCCCCTCGCCTGGGCGGGTATCGGCTGCGGCGTCATGGGGGTGATGCTGTTGTCCACCGGCGGCAAACGCATGGGACCGGCCGACTTCATCAAGGCGCTGGGCCAGCCGGCCGCGCTCACCGGCATCGCGTCGGGCTTCTTCTTCGCGCTGACGGCGGTCGCCATCCGCCGCGCGACGCAGGAGGTGGGCAGCAGCGATCCAATCCTGGCGGCGCTGATCGTCCTCGTCGTCACGGTGACGCTCCAGACGTTGATGCAGGGCGGTTATCTCCTCGCGCGCGAACCGGCCGAGATGCGCAAACTGCTGACGAGTTGGCGCGTTTCAGGCCAGGTCGGCCTGCTCTCCGCGCTGGGTTCGGCCTGCTGGTTCACCGGCTTTGCAACCGCGCCCGTCGCACTGGTCCGGATCGTCGGCCAGATAGAGGTCGCCTTTACCCTGGGCTTTGGCCACTTCTATCTGGGTGAGAGGATGAGCCGCAGCGAGGTCGCCGGCCTTGTGCTGGTCGTTGGCGGGGTCGTACTGGCGCTCGCGGGTGCGCTATAGCCGCGCAGTTGGAAGGTGCCGCAGGCGAAGCACTGAGCAAGATGACTCTGGTTTGATCCGTTCGTTTCGAGCGACGTCGAGAACACTGGCACAGCGCCAGCAATGCGCACGGACCGCGACACCCCGCACCTACGCTGAAATCCAAACAAAAAGGGCGGCCCCAAAGGGACCGCCCTCCTGTGTTTCAGATCCGAGAGGGATTAGAAACGGAAACCGATGCCGACCACGCCAGCGTCGCGGCCGCCAAGACCAGCTTCATATTCAGTGCGCTGATATTCGGCCGAGATGTAGGTGTTACCGTTGATGGCATATTCCAGGCCGCCACCGAAACGAACGCCTTCAAACGCGCCGTTGCCAGCAGCGGTTTCGAAACGGGTGCTGGCATAGCCAACCTTGCCGAACGCCAGAACCTGCGGGTTCAGGATGTAGCCCAGACGAACCGAAGCAGCCAGATCGCGGCTGACATCAAGGCCGGTAGCGTCAACAGTGCTATCACCCAGCGTCACTTCGGGGCCGAAGGTGATCGAGGGGGTCAGGGCAACGTCGTAACCAGCGCTCACGCCGTAGCTCACGCCTTCTTCGTCGCCGAAGCTGTCATAGCCAACGGTCACGCCAGCGCGGGGGCCGGTGAACGGAGCAGCGTCCTGAGCGAAAGCGGGGGCCGCAACAGCGGCAGCAGCAACGGCTGCGAGAATCACAGTCTTCATAAAGTCCTCATGCGATAAGAAGTGCATCATCCAAGGATTGGAGATCACTCTTGGTATAGGACAGGAATGGTATCGAAGCTTACAGCTTCGAGCGCCGCTATGAAGTGGCCCCTTTTACTCCATCCCTGCTTGCCACGATCTTGCGTCATGGACGGTGGCGCATATGGTAGCCTTTGTTCCACGTTGCAACAGCGATATGAAGATTGTTGGTGAATGATGCACTTTCGCAACAGTCATAACCACTTGGCAGCCTGAAAGGCATCTTCCTCCGCGCCGCTGTCGGGAGGGAACAGAGCCAGCGCGCTTATCGCCAGCCAATATGGCCAGAAGATGAACGCTCTGATTTGTTTCGATTCCGTTCGGACCTAGCCCTGATTTTTGACCGGCCTGATGCAAAAGAGTAACAGGTCTTTATGGACCGCCCTTCCCCCACTGCCTTCCCGAAGGCCCCGCCGGTGCTGCGACACCGCTGGCCGGTGCGGCTGTGGCACTGGCTGAATGCCGCGCTCATCTACATCCTATTCACCAGTGGGCTGGGCATCTTCAACGCCCATCCGCGGCTCTACTGGGGACAGTTCGGCGCCAATTTCGATCACCCCTGGCTACAGCTTGAGCGCTTTGGCGGCTGGATCACCCTGCCGGGTCATTATAATCTCGCACTGTCCCGCCATTGGCACCTGACGGCCGCGCCGCTCTTCGCCTTTGCCCTGCTCCTCTACATGCTGTGGTCGCTGCTAGGCAGGCATATCGCCCGCGATCTCGCCTTCCGCCGCGACGAACTCGCCCCGCGGCACATCTGGCAGGACATCGCCGATCATGCCCGCCTACGCTTCCCGACCGGCGAAGCAGCGCTGCGCTACAATGTGCTGCAGAAGGCCAGCTATATCGCCGTGATCTTTATCGCTCTCCCTCTGCTGATCCTGACCGGCCTCACCATGTCGCCCGGTATGAACGCGGCCTGGCCCTGGCTGATCGACATATTCGGCGGCCGCCAGTCCGCCCGGTCGATCCATTTCATCATGGCTTTCGCGCTTGTCGCCTTCTTCCTCGTCCATCTTTTGATGGTGCTGCTGGCGGGGCCGGTCAACGAATTGCGCTCCATGATCACCGGCCGCTATCGCCTGCCGGAGGCGCGGCCATGAGCCTGATCCTCAACCGGCGCACCCTGCTGCTCGGCGCCACCGCCACGCTGGCGAGCTGCGACCGGCTGGCGCGGAATGAAAGCGTGCGCGACATACTCTTCTCCGCGGATAATTTCCATAAATGGGCGCAGCGCAGCCTGATGACGCGCGACGCCATGGCGCGAGAGTTCCGGCCGGACCAGATTTCGCCCTTCTTCCGCGCTAACGGCACCACCAATCCGAATACGCCCGAATATCGGGCGCTGTGGCGGTCGGGCTTTAGCGACTGGCGGTTGAAAGTGACCGGGCTGGTCGATCGCCCCCTCTCCCTCTCACTCGCCCAACTGCGCAGCCTGCCCCATCGCGAGCAGATCACCCGCCACGATTGCGTCGAAGGGTGGAGCGCCATCGGCAAATGGCGCGGCGTTCCGCTCGGCCTTGTCCTTGACGCTGCCCGCATGAGCAACCGCGCCCGTTACATCCTGTTTCACTGCGCGGATTTCATGGGCGACGGGCGGCCCTATTATGAAAGCATCGATATGATCGATGCTTTCCATCCGCAGACGATCCTCGCCTTCGCGCTCAACGACCAGCCGCTCAAGGTCGCCAATGGCGCGCCGCTGCGCCTCCGGGTGGAGCGTCAACTCGGCTATAAACAGGCCAAATATTTGATGGAGATCAAGGCTGTAGATAGTCTTGCGGACATCGGCGAGGGCAAGGGCGGTTATTGGGAAGACCGCGCGGGCTATGATTGGTACGCAGGCATTTGACGGGGGCGGAATGACCTGACAGGTTGCCGCCCATGAAATTATTCGATCGGGTCATCAAGCGGCTGGTCACGCGCGGGCAGCTGACCATCATCTACCATGACGGCAGGAAAGTGACGGTCGGAACGCCCGATCCCGCCTTCCCTTCGCTCGCGCTCAAATTCCACGACGCGCGCGTACCCTTCGACATCATCAGGGACCCACGCCTTGGCATGGCGGAAGCCTATCTTGACGGCCGCGTCGGGATAGAGGGCGGTGGCATCATGGAGCTGATCTCGCTCATCCGCGCCAACAACAGCTGGGAAAGCGGCAAGTCGATCAGCGACAAGGGCGCGCTCAAGCGCGGCTTCAAGTCGATCCGCCAAACGCTCTGGCGCGCCAATCACCGCGCCCGGTCAAAGGCGAATGTCGCCCATCACTATGATTTGTCAGGCGCGCTTTATGCGCTCTTCCTCGATCGCGACCGTCAATATAGCTGCGCCTATTGGCCCGACGCGGACAATGAAGCGGGCATCAGCCTGGAACAGGCGCAGGAGGACAAGAAGGCGCATATCGCCGCCAAGCTGCACCTGAAGCCGGGCATGAAGGTGCTCGACATCGGCTGCGGCTGGGGCGGCATGGCGCTGTACCTGCATCGCACCTGCGGCGTCGATGTGACCGGCATCACCCTGTCGGAGGAGCAGCTCAAGGTCGCTAGGCAGCGGGCGCAGGAAGCGGGGGTGTCCGACCATGTCCGGTTCGAACTGATCGACTATCGGGATATAGAGGGGCCGTTCGACCGCATAGTGTCGGTCGGCATGTTCGAACATGTCGGGACCGCTCATTACCGCACCTTCTTCGACAAGTGCCGCCAACTGCTGACGCGCGAGGGCGTGATGCTGGTCCACACGATCGGCCGTGTCGGGGGGCCCGGCATCACCGACGCCTTCACCCAGAAATATATCTTCCCCGGCGGCTACATTCCGGCCCTTTCCGAAATGATCCAGGGCAGCGAAGGCACGCAGTTGATGGTAAGCGATGTGGAGGTGCTTCGCCTTCATTACGGGCTCACCATCCGCGAATGGTATGCGCGGGCCATGGCCCACCGTGCCGACATAATCGCCCTGTATGACGAGCGCTTCTTCCGCCTTTGGACCTTCTATCTTGCCGGCGCAGCGACCGTGTTCGAACATGGCAGCATGGTGAATTATCAGGTCCAATATGTCCGCGATCGCCGCGCCTTGCCGATCACCCGAAATTATATGGTGGAAGCGGAAGAGGCGCTGCGCGGCAAATAAGCCCCGCCTCGCCGCTCCCCTTAACGCTAGCTGACAGCCCCGTTCCCGGACGGTTCAGTCGCACCTGTGCATCTTCTCTCCCGTGGCCCCGCTTTACGCCCATGCGTCGGGGTGCAAGTGAGGAGAGAGAATATGAACATCTTTGTGAAAGGCGCGACGGCCCTCGGCCTGGCGATTACCGCAATGGGTGCGGCCGCCGTTCCGGCGCAAGCGCAATATTATGGCGGCTATTATGGCTATGGCGACCGCGACTGGCGCAACAACCGTGACTGGGACCGGCGCTGGGACGATCGCCGCTGGCGCGATCACGACCGCCGCTACTGGCGTGACGGACGGCGCAACCACTATCGCTATCGCCAGCGCTGCTGGACCGAATGGCGTTATGACTATTATCGCGACCGTGACGTCCGCGTCCGCATCTGCCGCTAACCGTCTGGATTAGAGACAGAAACGAAACCGTAACCTGATCCCGGATTGAAGCCGGGGCCAGGTTGCGGCATCGTGGCGGCATGACCGATCCCATGCCTGTCATCCAGAGTCTGCTGTCGGGGCTCCCCATCTTCCTGCTGCACCTGGCCTGCGCGACGCTGGCCTGGCTTGCAGCGCTGGCGCTTTATATGTGGATTACGCCGCATGATGAATTCGCGCTGATCCGCGCCGGAAACGACGCGGCGGCGATTTCGCTCGGCGGCGCGGCGATCGGCCTCGCCATCCCCCTGGCGTTCTGCCTGGCCGGATCGGTCAACGTATGGGACATCATGATCTGGGGCAGCGTCACATTGGTGCTGCAACTCATCGCCTTCCGCTTCGTCGATTTCCTCCTGGGCTCGCTCTCCGCCCGGATCGAGGCGAATGAGCGATCGGCCGCCATTTTTCTCGCCATGATGAAGGCCGCAATCGCCTGCCTGACGGCGGCGGCCGTGGCGGGCTGAGCCGTGGCGCGGCGGGGCATAGGATGCCTGCCGCTGATGCTCGGCGGAATATTGGCGCTTGCCTGGATCGGGGAGGTGACACGCCCGCCGCCGTTGCAGGTCGAAAGTTTCGATCCCCGCTCTCCTCGCCGCCCGATGCCGCAATGGAGCGACGAGGCTTTCGTGATTGAGGACCGGCCCGGCGGCCCTGCCGACAGCATGGGCACCGCCTTCGCCGTGGACCGCGACGGCGCGTGGTTGACGGCCGAGCATGTCACGCACGACTGCGCACGCATCGGTATCGACGAAGGGGGCGTGGCTCGAGCGGTTTCCCGCGTGGTGGCCAGCCGGGAAGCCGACGCCGCGCTCGTCCGCGACGGATTGCGGAGCGATTATGCCCTGCCGCTTTCCGGCCGGATGCCCGCACCCGGATCGCTCGGCTTCCACATGGGTTTTCCCGCAGGCCGCCCCGCCCTCGTCGTCTCCGAACTGATCGGCGCAGCCAGCGCCCGGCGCGGCCGCACCGAAGAAACGCAGCCCGTCCTCGCCTGGGCGGAAACCGCCCGCCTGCCCGAAAGCGACGACACCCTTTCCGGCATCAGCGGCGGTCCCGTCTTCTCAGAGGATGGCCATGTCGTCGGCGTGAACAGCGCCGCAACTGACCGGCGCGGCCGCATCCTTACCACCGCGCCCGACGCGATGATCCGCCTGGTCCATGCGAGCCGCGCGGTGAACGATCAGCCGGTCGCCTATCCCTTTGCGGGCCTTGCCGATGCGGAAATGCGCTTCGCCTCCTGGCTGGAGCAGGGCGTGATCCGCCGCATCTTCTGCGATGTGGACGATGCGCCACGGTTGACGGCGGCGAGCCCGAAGCGCTAGGCCGCGCGGAAACGAAGGACCTTTGGAACAGCCATGAGCGACACGCCTCCCGACCGCCTCTCCACCAATCCGCGCAGCCCCTATTTCGACATGGACCTGTTGCAGCGCGGCGTCGGCATCCGGTTCAAGGACCGGGTCCGCACCGATGTGGAGGAATATTGCATTTCCGAAGGCTGGGTCCGCGTCGCCGCCGGCAAGACGCGCGACCGTAACGGCCAGCCGCTGACGATCAAGCTGTCCGGGCCGGTGGAAGCCTGGTTCGAGCGCTCGGAAGAGGGCGAGGAAAAGGCCACCGACGCGGAATAAGCTGCCCTCGGCTTTTTTACCTCCGTTCGCTTCGAGGGAAGTCGAGAAGCAGGTCATACCGTGTCTCGACTTCGCTCGACACGAACGGAGTTGGGCTAGGTTGAATCGTCAACGCAACCGCGCGTCCCGCTTCACGTCAGCGATAATATCCCGCAGCGACCGCCCCGAAGGCGTGGCGTCGGCAAGCTGGATCGCCCGCATATCGGTCTCCAGCCGCGGCTCATGCAGCGCCTTGCGCAGCGACCGGCCAAGACCCGCCAGCCGCGTGGAGCCTTCCTCGACCGGCTTGGCCGCAACCTTTTCCTCTTCCCCATCCGGCTGATCCACCTTGGCGAAGCGCACGCTGGTGCCCAGCGCCGGGTCAGGCTCGAACGGATGCAACTGCCCCTTGCCCGAATAAATGAAGCCGAAGGTGGGATTGGTCCGCGCGCCCATCTGCCCGGTCGGGCTGTGCCATACGCGCACCTCGCTCCAATCACCCGCTTCTGACACATCGATCGCCAGCACATCCTCTTCGATCGCGCCAGGCACCGACCAATTGGCATGGCGGATCAGCACGCGCCGGTCGTCCAGCACCTTGCTGACCACAGCGACATGGCCCAGCGTCATCGGTCCATAGGGACGAAAGGCCAACACCGCACCACGGCGCGGCACATGGCCACGCGCATAGCGGTCCTCCGCCTGATCCCACCAGGTCAACGCATCGCCCCGGATATTCACGCCGGACACGATCCGCGCATAGGGCACGCACTGCAAAGCGGTCGCGCCAAACACCGGCGTGGCGATCAAGCCCGCCAGCAGCCATGCGGCGCCGCGAATAAAACGAAACATTAATGCGACCTCAAAAATTTATGAGAATCGCCCCACCGCCGATCAGATTATGCGGCGGCCCTTAGAAAGTGGTTAAAGGGTCAGAAAGCACCGCGCGTGGCGGCAGCGCTGTCGGCCATGGCGATCCGCACGGGGGCGGCTTCGCTCGCCTGTGCCGGATAGATGAAGCCGTTCGCGGGATTGGAGCGCAGGCCCAGGCCGCCGATCGGGCCGTACCATACGCGCACATCGGTCCAGTCATTGTTCGGCGACACGTCGATGGCGCGCACGTTGCGCTCGATGCCGCCGCGATAGGACCAGTTGGCGTGGGTCAGCAGCACTTCACGATCGCTGACCACCTTGCTGACCATGGCGACATGGCCGACCGGCATGGAACGGCTGGCAGCGAAGGCCAGCACAGCGCCTTCGCGCGGCTGATGGCCACGCTCATAGCGGCCCTCTGCCTGGCCCCACCAGGTATTGGCGTTGCCATAAAGTTCGATGCCGGAAACCTGACGGGCATAGGGTGCGCACTGCAGAACGCCAGCAGCGGCAGGGGTCACGATCAGGGCGCCGAGCGCAAGCATGGCAGTCGCGATAAATGCGCGAAAAGCACCGATCATGAGTGAAACGACCCCCGACTTCTTCTGGTTTATCAACCCCGTGGCGCTCTTAGGGCAGAGCCAGGACGAGTTGAGAAGCGTCGAGCGACGAATGGTTGTACGGGCGCGTTAACCTGCGGAACGAAAGAGCTGGCCCGCCGTTACCGTGAACCGCGTCGCCTCACCTAAGTCATTGAAAAGACTTTCTTCCGTCCCCGTCATCCAGACCTGACCGCCTGTTGCACGCAGCCGGTCGAACAAGGCGGCTCGTCGCGACGGGTCGAGATGCGCCGCCACTTCGTCGAGCAGCAGAACGGGCGGCTGCCCCCTATTCGCGGCCACCAGTGCAGCATGGGCGAGCAGGATCGACAGCAGCAGGGCTTTCTGCTCCCCCGTCGAACAAAGCGCCGCCGCCTGTCCCTTGGCAGCATGGGTGACAGCCAGATCCTGCCGGTGCGGTCCCGACAACGTCCGCCCTGCCGCCGCGTCCCGTCGCCGCTCGCGGGCCAGTCGATCTGCGAGCGGACCTTCCCCATCCTCTTCGCCGTCGATCGCCAGCAGCGGCCGGGCGAAGGGTTCGTCCGGCTGATTGGCAAGCTCCGCGACCAGCCGCGCGACCAGATCGGCCCGCGCCACCGAAAGCGACGCGCCATGCTCCTCCATCTGCGCCTCAAGCGCGGCCAGCCACGCCGGGTCGGCGCTGGGAAGGTCGGCCAGCAGCCGGTTGCGCGCCCGCATCGCTGCCTCATAGCGCGCGGCATGCACCGCATGGGCTGGATGCAGCGCCAGCGTCAGCCGGTCCAGAAAGCGCCGCCGTCCTCCAGGACTGTCCATGAACAGCCGGTCCATCGCCGGGGTCAGCCACACGATCGCCAGATGATCGGCGAGCGCATTGGCCGAAGAGGCGACGCCGCCGATCCGCACCTGCCGCCGGTCGGGCGCCTGGGGGCTGGTGCCGGTACCCAGCACGACTCCGTCCACCTCCGCCGCGATGCCGAAGCTGCCGGGCCCGCCCTGGCGCGCCATGTCGCGCAGCGCCGCGACGCGCAGGCCCCGACCCGGGGCCAGCATCGACACGGCTTCCAAAATATTGGTCTTGCCCGCGCCATTTTCGCCGGTCAGCACGATGAAGGCATGGTCAGGAAGGATCAGCGCATCCGCATGGTTGCGGAAATCGCTCAAGGTCAGACGGCCGATCATTGCCTCGCTCTAGAGCATCGCGCGTGAAAGTGGGAACCGGTTTCGCGCAAAAAGCGATCCGCCAACAAAAGCAGGCGGGGGCTAGAACGGAAAGCGGTTCAGCAGCGTTTGCGCGTCACCGCTGCGCCATCATTGATGATCGTCAGTTCCCGCCCCTTGGCGGAAGGGCGCAGTTCCAGTTTCTTGGTCCAGCTGTCCCCTTCTCCAGTGAAGGCGGCATCGACCCGCAGCTTGCCACCCGTGCCCGTCGCCACGCCCTGCACCGTCCCTACGCTTTCATGAAAGATCAGGCTTCCGGGCGTCACCTTCAGCTCCAGCTCTGCCGAACGGTCCCCGCAGCGGTCATTCAGCCCGGTCCAATTTCCCTGAAGCGCCGCTGGAATGACGCCTGAAGGGGAGGGAGCGTCCCGCTTCGCCGCAACAGCGGGTGCGGAGGCATTGGCGGGCGTCCTCGCCTCTGCCGGCTGATCTGGCGCCAGCGTCTCGTCCTGCGCCGGCGTTTCGTTGCTTACATCATAGTTCGCCTGCTCATCGACAATGTCGGTGGACATGCCCGGTTTGCTCCCGCCCTTCTCTTCACAGGCAGCGAGCAGCAGCAGCGGCAGAGCGAGAAGCAAGCGCATCCGTAATGAACTGGCAAGAAAGCCAAGGGTTCCGCCAGCGGACTTGCCAGCGGTCGCTCTTGGGCCCATCACCTGCACAGCGGATGACGATGGAGACGACGATGATGAAGAGCGCAAAGATCGCCCTTGCCCTTGCCGCGGCTGCCCTGGGCTCGACCGGAGCCATGGCGGCGCTGGCCGTCGGCGCGAAGGCGCCCGATTTCACCACGCGCGGCGCGCAGGCGGGCAAGACCTTCACGCTCACCCTTTCGCACCAGTTGAAGCGCGGCCCTGTCGTCCTGTATTTCTTCCCCAAGGCGTTCACGCCGGGCTGCTCGGCCGAAGCACGCGAATTCGCCACACACATCGCGGATTTCAAGAAGGCCGGTGCGACCGTAATCGGCATGTCCGCCGATCCGGTGGATGATCTCGTCGCCTTTTCGACCAAGGAGTGCGCGGGCAAGTTTGCCGTCGCCTCGGCCGGACCGGCGATCATCTCGGGCTATGACGTGGCGCTCAAGATGCGGCCCGGCATGACCGACCGCACCTCCTATGTCATCGCGCCCAACGGCCGCATCGTCTTCGTCCATAGCGAGATGAACTATGCCGACCATGTGAAGAGCACGCTGGCGGCGGTGCAGTCGATGAAGGCGAAATAGAACCGACATCAACCTCCGTTCGCCCTGAGCCTGTCGAAGGGAGTTTCTTCTCTTCAAAAGGAAAGAACGGGCTTCGACAAGCTCAGCTCGAACGGAAGAAGAATCCCCAATAACGTCTATTTTCCGCCCTTCACATAGCGCCCGAACCACTCCAGCGTCGCCTTCCAGGCTGCGTTCGCGGCCGCCTCATTATAGCTCGGCCGGTAATCGGCCATGAAGCCGTGATCAGCCTCCGGATAGACAGTGATCTCATCGGGTGGCGACTTGCCCGCCTTTTTCAGTGCGACGCGCATCGCTTCGACATCGGCCAGCGGTATCCCCTTGTCCAACCCGCCATATTGCCCCAGCACCGGCGCCTTGAGCGCCCCCGCCTGCTCGATCACGCTCAGCGGCTGCAGCGCCGTCTTCTCGCTGACGAGCCGGCCGTAGAAAGCTACGCCCGCATCCAGTTGCGCGCTGTGCGCGGCATAGAGCCACACGACCCGTCCGCCCCAGCAAAATCCGGTGATACCCCGCCGCGCCGCATCGCCGCCATGGCTCCCCGCCCAGGCATAGGTGGTGTCGATATCCGCCAGTACCTGCGCGTCAGGCGCCTTGGACACGATGCTGCTCACCAGTTGCTTGATGTCGGCGATCTTCGTCGCATCGCCATGCCGGGCGAAGAGGTCGGGCGCGATGGCATAATAGCCTTCCCGCGCGAAGCGGCGGCACATGTCGCGGACCCACTCGTGCACGCCGAATATCTCATGCACGACGACGATGATCGGCCTCTTCTTCGTCCCTTCCGGCCGCGCGACATAGGCGGGCATGACAAAACCGTCGCTCGCCCGGATCGAGACCGTTTCCTGAGTGAGCCCCTCGCCCGACGTCTGCACCGCGCTGCTCGACACCGGGCGGCAGGCCGCCGCAAAGCCCGCTGCAAACGCCCCGCTCATCAGCAGCTTGCGGCGGTCGAGCCCCGTGCTGTCGATCCAGTTGCGATCTTCGGGCAGGCGTTCCGGCTGGGCTGATCCTTCACTCTGGTTGCTCATCGCGCTTCCTCTTCCGCATGCCCCCTGCCGCAGCCTATCGGTTCGCGGCCTGAGCGCAAGACGTTCAGCCCAGGAAGTCCCCGCCCGCGATTCGCTCCAGCCCGGCCACATAGCGCGCATAGACATAGGTCCAGGCGTCGAGCATGCCGTCGGGCGTCTCCACCCGCACCCGCTCGCGCCGATATTCCCGCGGTTCGGGGAAATGCGCCGCGCACTCCTCATGCTCGTCCAGTACCGCCAGGATCGCCGCGGCGTCAGGCAAGCGGAACAGTTCTCCGACGACCGCCCCTTCCCCGCCGGAAACGAAGCCTGGATAATAGTCGATCCTGTAAAGCGTCCCACGCGCCACAGCGGTGCCCAGCGGCTGCGCCACCGATGACAGCCACAGCGCCATCTCACCGCCAAATCCGGGGCGAAGCGATCCATAGACAAAGAGAAGATCGGGGCTCATCACGCGATCTTCACTAGCAATAAAAAAGCCGCCCCGGCAAATGCCCTGGGCGGCCTTTTTGGACTTCCCCGAAGAAGAGGAAGAAAGAAGCGCGAATGATCGCTTAGGCGAAAAGCACCGAGTAGAAGGTCAGCATCTGAGCGCCGACCGCAACCATCAACGCAACGCCCTGAACAGTGTGCCGCATGTTTCGTGTCCTGCAAATTTTGTTATCTGTCGTGTTCGACGAGGGCGCATATGATCGCGTAACCCCTTTGTCACAATCGCAAAAGGCGCTTTCGCAGTTGCAGCAAATGCAACAGCAACTGTTACTTCAATGCAACCATCATCGCCTGGGCAGCGGCTGGCGCACGCACCTTCGCGCCGCTGATGAAAAAAGCATAGACGTCTCCCGCCTTCGCCTGCTCGCGCGCCTTCGCCGCCCAGCCCGCTATCTCCTCCGCTGAATAGCCGGTCGCCTCATCCTCGCGCGTGCGCATGAGGCGGGAATAGGAAAAGCCCACATCATGGCCCCGGATCGCCGGATATTCGTCATGATCGGCGAACACCACCGCCGCGCCGGCATCCCGCGCCAGCGCCAGGAAGCTGGGGTCATCAAAACTCTCATGCCGCACCTCCAGCGCGTGACGCAGCTTGATGCCGTCCACACTCGCGGGCAACAGCTTCAGGAAAGCACCGAAATCCTCCGCCTCGAATTTCTTCGTCGGCATGAACTGCCACAGGATCGGCCCCAGCCTGTCGCCCAGTTCGGCAATCCCCTGCCCCATGAATTTCGCGATCGATTCCCCTGCCTCGGCCAGCACGCGACGGTTGGTGCAATAGCGCGACGCCTTCACGGCAAACTGGAATCCGTCGGGCACGGCCTTCGCCCAATTGGCGAAGCTCGCCGGCTTCTGCGTGCCATAATAGGTGGCGTTGATTTCGGTCGCGGTCAGATGCTCGCCCACATAGGCCAGTTCATCCTTCTGCCGCAGCCCTTCAGGGTAGAATGTCCCGCGCCATGGCTCGAACGTCCAGCCGCCGATCCCTACCCTGATCCGTCCTGCCGCCATGCACGCCTCCTCTACCGACATCCTGAACGGCGACGCGCCCGCCTGCCAGGGAAAAGCGTCAGCGTGCAGCTTTGCGCCGCAATCCGATCAGCCATGGCTTCACTCCGCGCGTAGGCCGGGCCACCCCGTCCAGCCGCCGCGCACGCAGGATCGTCACCGGCTTGATGATCATCTGGCCACGCATGGGCCCGGACCCGCAGCAGGTCGGCATCGCCAATATGCGCCGCACCACATCCATTCCCGCGACCACATGGCCGAACGCCGCATAGCCTATATAATCGCCCCGCGCGTCCATGTTGGGCGTCGCCCCAGCCGTGATGAAGAAATTGCCCATCGCCGAATCCGGCCGGTTGGGCCGCGCCATCGACAGCGTGGCGTCGAGATGCCGGATACCCGTCTTGCTCGTCGGCTCATGCGGGATCGGCGGCAAAGACCGCCGCGCGTCGGTGTCGATCCCGCCCTGGATCAGCCCCAGCTTCGGATCACTCTTCCGCCGCGCCGCCCGGTAGAAGGTCACGCCGTCGAACCGCCCATCATCCACATAAGCCAGGAAATTAGCCGAAGTTCGTGGCGCCCGTTTATTATCCACAGCCACCGTGATCGTCCCCACCGACGTTTCGATGGCGACCCGCGTATAACCGGGCGCCGGCCGGTTAGCCGGCACCGCCCAGGCGAATGCAGGGCAGAACGCCAACAACAAGGCAAGAAAGCGAAGCAGGGCAGGACGGATCAACGGGTCAGCCACGAATCTTCAAAGATGGAGTGGCGGAGAGGGAGGGATTCGAACCCTCGGTACCGTTGCCGGCACGCCGCATTTCGAGTGCGGTGCATTCGACCACTCTGCCACCTCTCCGCAGAAGGCCCGGCATGCGCCGACCCGGTCGAGCGGCGGCCATTAGCGAATGATGGTCGGCTTGCCAAGCGGCCAGGACCGTATTTTTCTTGTAACAAGAGCCGAGCGTCCTAAATTGCCATTATGACCGATACGACTGCCATTTTCGGAGCCGACATCACTGCACCGCCCGTCGTCCATGCACGCTTCAGCATCGGCGATGTCGTCAAACATCGCCGCTTCAACTTTCGCGGTGTCGTATTCGACATCGATCCCGTCTTCGCCAATAGCGAGGAATGGTATCAGGCCATTCCCGAACAATCCCGACCCGACAAGCATCAGCCCTTCTATCATCTGCTCGCCGAAAATGGCGAAACCAGCTATGTCGCTTATGTGAGCCAGCAGAATCTGCTCGCCGACGATAGCGGGGAGCCTGTTGACCATCCGGCCATTGCGGGGATGTTCGGCACCTATGCCAACGGCAAATATCAATTGCGGCCGCTGCATCGGCATTAAGGTCCCTCGGTGGGGGCGGCAGTGGGCGCGGGCATTGCCAGCCTTCATCCTGCCTCTGCTGCTGGCGCCAGCATTGGCGACCGCACAGACGGTGGAGCCTGGATCGGCAGAAGCACCCCGCGTCAATGCAGACCCGGCTTTTCCCTTTTCCAACGAAATCGCCGCCTTCGCCAAGGCCAATGAGGCCGACGCCAGCGCGCCTGGAGCCGTCCTCTTCCTCGGCAGCTCCAGCATCCGTCTTTGGAATACCGGCGGCAGCTTTCCAGACAGGGGCACCGTCAATCGTGGGTTCGGCGGAGCCACCACCCGCGACGTCCTCCATTATTATGCCCGGCTGCTCCCACGCGGCGCGCCCCGATCGATACTCGTCTATGTGGGAGAAAATGACCTGGCGAGCGGCGCGACGCCAGCCGCGGTCGCGCATGATGTATTGGCGTTGCTGAAACGGCTCCGCGCCGACTATCCCAAGGCACGCATCGCCTATCTGTCTCTCAAGCCCAGTCCCATTCGCTGGACGCTCTGGCCCAAAATGGCGGCCGTCAACATGACCGTCGCGGCGCGCAGCCGGGTGGGCCGTTTCGATTATATCGACGTAGGCACTTCCCTGCTCGCGCAGGACGGGTTGCCCGACGCATCGCTCTTCGGCCCTGACGGGCTGCACATGAACCCGCGCGGCTATGCCCGCTGGAACAGCCTTGTCGATGGTTGGCTCGATCAAGGCGAAATGGCGGCCGTCCCGAATGAACGCTCGCGCACACCCGCCGCTGCCGTTCACGCGTCACTTTCCGATTGATCCACGGTCCAGCAACATTATTACCATACATCTGTAAAAGACACCCACAGGGGGAGACGCTGGTGACGACTGATTCGGCCAAGGCCACGCCCATGGCGGAACTGACGCTTCGCGGCGTCATATTGGGCGCGCTCATCACGCTGCTCTTCACCGCCGCCAACGTCTATCTGGGGCTCAAGATCGGCCTCACCTTCGCGACGTCCATCCCGGCCGCCGTCATCTCCATGGCGGTGCTGCGCCTGTTCGCAACCGGCACGATCCTGGAAAACAACATTGTCCAGACCATCGCCTCTGCGGCAGGCACATTGTCGGCGATCATCTTCGTGCTGCCGGGGCTCGTCATCATCGGCTGGTGGCACGGTTTCCCCTATTGGCTCTCCGCGTTCACCATCGCGCTCGGCGGCATACTGGGGGTCATGTATTCGGTCCCGCTGCGCCGCGCGCTGGTGACCGGGTCAGACCTGCCTTACCCTGAGGGTGTCGCCGCCGCCGAAGTGCTCAAGGTCGGCGCAGGCTCTCGCGAAGGTCTTGAAGAGAATAAGCGCGGTCTTGCCGCCATCATCGCCAGCTCGCTCGCTGCAGCCGCCTTTTCCATCGTCGCCAAGACGAAACTGATTGCCGAGGAGGCCGCAACCTTCTTCAAATTCGGCAGCGGGGCCACCTCCCTTTCGACCAGCTTTTCCATGGCGCTGATCGGCGTCGGTCATCTGGTGGGCCTGTCCGTGGGCGTCGCGATGTTCGTCGGTCTGCTGATCAGCTGGGTCGGCCTCGTCCCCTGGCTCACCTCTCCTCTTCCTGCCGGAGCCGATATCGCGGAAGTGGTCGGCACCACCTTCCGCATGAAGGCGCGCTTCATCGGCGCGGGCACGATCGGCGTTGCGGCGATCTGGACCCTGCTCAAGATATTGGGGCCGATCGTCAGCGGTATCCGCTCCGCCATGGCCGCAGCGCGGCGACGCAAGGCGGGCGAGGGCGCGCTCCTCGAACTTACTGAGCGAGACTTGCCCATCGGCATCGTCGGCGGCACCATTCTCGCCTCGCTCGCACCCATCGCCGTGCTGCTCTGGTATTTCGCGCAAGGGGGTCCGATCGCCCTCAACCCGGTGCCGATCCTTATTCTGACCCTCGCCTATATCCTGGTCGCGGGCATCGTGATCGCGTCGGTCTGCGGCTATATGGCGGGCCTGATCGGCGCGTCGAACAGCCCGATCTCAGGCGTCGGCATCCTCGCGGTGCTTGGCGCGTCGCTGATCCTCGCGGCCATCTACGGCTCAGGCGGCGACCCTAAACAGTCGCAGGCGCTTATCGCCTATGCGCTGTTCGTCACCGCCATCGTGTTCGGCATCGCCACCATTTCCAACGACAATCTCCAGGACCTCAAGACTGGCCAGCTCGTCGGCGCGACCCCATGGAAGCAGCAGGTCGCCCTCGTCCTCGGCGTCATCTTCGGCGCACTGGTGATCCCGCCGGTCCTCGACCTCCTCAACAGCGCCTTCGGCTTTGCCGGAGCCCCCAACGCCAAGGCCAGCGCCCTCCCCGCGCCCCAGGCCGCGCTCATCTCCGCCTTGGCCAAGGGCGTGCTGGGCGGCGATCTCGACTGGAACCTGATCGGGACCGGCGCGCTGATCGGCGCGGTGGTAGTCGCGATCGACGAACTGCTCGGCAAGGCGGGCAAGCTGCGCCTGCCCCCGCTGGCGGTCGGCATGGGCATCTACCTGCCCATGGCGCTCACCCTGCTGATCCCGGTCGGCGCGGTCATCGGCCATCTCTACAACCGCTGGGCGATGCGCCAGCCCAACCCGGATTTCGCCGAGCGCATGGGCGTGCTGATGGCGACCGGCTTCATCGTCGGCGAAAGCCTGTTCGGCGTCGCCTTCGCCGGGATCGTCGCCGCGACCGACAGCGACGCCCCGCTCGCGCTGGTGGCGGAAAACAGCTGGGCCGTCCCGCTCGCCCTGCTGATCTTCGCGGCCGTGATCGCCGCGCTCTACACCCGCCTCAAGCGGCAGGCGTCCCTCTCCATCTGAAAAGGGCGGCGGATTGCTCCGCCGCCCCTCCCGATCACTTTTTCCCGAACCAGGCCACCAGCGCGGGCTTCAGCCGCGCACGCGTCTCGATCCGCGTCTTGATGGCGGAGATCGACCGGTCGACCACCTTGCGCGATTCGGGCGTCAGATACTGGCTCGCATAGGCGTCCAGCTTCGTCGCCATCGCCGGGTCAGCCGATCCGCCGCCGAGCCGCGCGATCGCCTGAGAGCGCGCCGACACATCGATCAGCGCCTCATATTGCGCCCGGTGCGCCAGCACATAGTCCACCGCCAGCATCGGATGCTCCGCTCCCACGGCGGAGATGATCGCCGCGCTGGTCGTCTTCCCCGGCTCGTCGGTCATGGCAAGGTCCAGCGCCTTCTTCGCCAGCGCCTCATCCTTCGCTGCGCCCAGCAGAGCGAACAGCGTGCTCTTTTCGAGGTCGCTCTTCGCCCCATTGGCCATGGCGCGCAGCTTCTCCCAGGTCGCGCCGTCCGCATTCTGCGCGATGATCCGCAGCCACACATTGCGCAGCGGCCCGTCCAGCAGGGCAGGCTGCGCAAAGCGCCGCTTCGCCTCAGCCACCACCATCTTGTCGCCCATGCCGCCCAGCGTCGCCACCAGCGCCGACCGCAGCACCGGCACTTGAGCGCCCTCGCCGGCCTTGGCGTCGAAGCCCACATTCTTCAGCACCGGCCCCAGCTTGCGTGACGCATAAGCCGCGACCCGAGCCTGCGCTGTCTTGTCGCTCTCCAGCATCATATAGGCGCTGTCGAGATAATCGGGCACTTCCGCCAGCACCGCCGGGCTCGCGTTCGCCGGCACCGCATCCACCATGTCGAGCGCCAGCCCGATCGGCTGATAACCACCGAGCCCCAGCTGGAAATTGTCCGCCATCAACCCGATCTGGTCCATCGCCGACAGCCGGGTGAAGTCCTTCACCAGCGCCTGCACATTCGCCTGCGGATAGAGCGAGCGATAATAGCCCGTCTGCCCCGCATTGATCACATAGGCCCCGCATCCGGGCAGCGTGACCGACGCCGTCCCGTTCAGGATCAGCCGCTGCGGCGCACCGCCGATGGTCTGCGCCATCACAGGGACGTTCCATTTAAGCGGCGCCTTGTCCTTCCTGTCGCGGCTGAACTCACCTTGGCTCAGCGCCAGCACGGTGGACCCACCCTTGCACTGCGCGCTGTCCACCTTCACCAGCGGAATGCCCGGCTGGCTGGTAAAGTCATGTGCGATTGCAACCAGCCCCTTGGCCCCCGCACCCTCGACCGCCTTCCAAAGGTCGTCGGTCACGGTGTTCCCATAGGCGTGCGCCTTCATGTAGCTGCGGATACCCTCCCGCCACACATCCTCACCCGCATAGCCTTCCAGCATGGTGATGACCGCTTCACCCTTTTCATAGGTGATGTCGTCAAACGCCTGGTTCACCTCGTCGACGGTATGGATCTTCTGCACCACCGGATGGGTGGTCGCCAACGCATCGAGCGCCATCGCCCGCTCGCGACCGCCAACGCGGGTCAGCAGCATTTCCCATTCCGGCTGCAGCTTGTCGGTGACCTTGGTCGCCATCCAGCTGGCGAACCCCTCGTTCAGCCAAAGATCGTCCCACCAGGCCATGGTGACCAGGTCGCCGAACCATTGATGCGCCATTTCATGCGCGACGATCGAATAGATGGTCCGCCGCGTCCCCTCCGACGTAAAGCGCGGATCGACCAGCAGCGCCCGCTCGAAAGTGAAGATCGCGCCCCAATTCTCCATCGCGCTGAAGAACTGGCTCTGTCCCGGCCCCGCGACATTATCCAGCTTGGGCAGCGGGAAAGGCACGCCGAAATAGTCATTATACCAGGGCAGGATCGCCGCCGAAGCATCCAGCGCCAGCTGCGCCTTGCCCGTATTCCCCTTGCCGGTGATCACGCCGACTTCGGTCGCGCCAGCCATCTTCGTCGCTCGCTCCAGATCGCCCAGCCCGAAGAAGAGCAGATAGGAAGACATTTTGGGGCTGGTGCCGAAGGTCACCCGCGTCTTGCCGCCACCCAGATCGGCGGACGCCTTGACCGGCATGTTGCTCACCGCCAGCTGCCCCGTCGGCACGATGGCGGAAAGGTCGAAGGTCGCCTTGTAGCTCGGCTCGTCAAAGCTCGGCACGAAACGCCGCGCATCGGGCGCTTCGAACTGGGTGAACAGCGCCCGCTTCGCCTTGCCGGCATTGTCCGTGTAATCCAGCGCGAACATCCCGTTCGCCTGCGTGTTGATGACGCCGGCATAGACGATATCGAGCTTGTAGCTGCCCGGCGCGACGGGCTTGCCGAAGTCCAGGCTGACCGTCTGCGCCGCGGCGTCGATCTTGGCGGCGCCCTTCACCGCCTTGCCCTTTGCGGGGGTGAGCGTCACCGAACTCACCGTCAGGTCGGCGGCGTTCAGCACCAGCACCGGCATGGCCTGCGCTACGGTAAGGTCAATCGTCGCCTTGCCGCTGAACTTCAGGTTCGCCGCATCCGGCGTCACCTCGATCGCATAATGGCTGGGCGCGGCCCCGCGCGGCAATTGCGTCGTGATCCCCGGCGCAGGGCCAGCGGGCGCTTGCGCCAAGGCAGGCTGGACCAGCGCCAGCGGAGCAGCCGCCAGCATCAACAGGGACATTCTGGAAAAGGTCATCAAGGTTCGCAACTCCGACACGTTGAGAACGGCGCAGCCCCAACGGCCAAGCGCCACGATAGTTGCGGGATCGAACCTTTCTCGGCCCGGGTCAAGCCATCGGCGAACTTTGTTGTTCATTTGTTTAATAGCAATGGATTCCCCGCCCCCATTCCCGTCATCCCAGCGAAAGCTGGGATCTAAAGCGGCTGCAGACCGACCTCACCCCCGCCCGCGATACCCCGGAACATCCTGCGCGGGCAGCCAAAGCCCCACCGGCGGCTCCCCCGACTGCCAGAACACATCGATCGGGATACCCCCGCGCGGATACCAATATCCCCCGATCCGCAGCCACAGCGGCTGCATCTCCGCGAACAGCCGCTCGCCGATTCCCACCGTGCAATCCTCATGAAAGGCGGCATGGTTGCGGAAGGCGCCCAAAAACAGCTTCAGCGACTTCGATTCGACGATCGTCGCGCCGGGCGCATAATCGATCACCAGATGCGCAAAGTCGGGCTGTCCGGTGACAGGGCAGAGAGAGGTGAATTCCGGCGCGGTAAAGCGCACCAGATAGGGCTTTCCGGGCCGGGGATTGGGCACATAGTCGAGCACCGCTTCCGCAGGGGAAGCAGGCAGCGCGCTGCTCTGCCCCAGATGGATCGGTTTGACGGTTTCAGGCGTATCAGTCATGACCGGCCATCTACGCGATTGCACGCCTAATGTCACCGCAGCGCCGCCGCTCTTCCTCGTTCACCTCCCGTTCAGCGGCCGCATTGCCTTGGCTGCTGCCCATGGGGTTGCGTCCTGCCATCATCACCGCCGCCATGCCGCTGTTGCTGGCCACGCCTTCGTTCGCCCAGGAACAGAGCAGCGGCGATCCTGTCTTCAACCTGCCGCGCACGACTCAGCCGCCTGCCGATCCCAGTCGCCAGGGACCGGAACTCGACGTGTTTCGCGGCGCACCCGTCACGCCGCCGCCGGTAACGCCGCCCATCATCACGCCGCCGCCTGTCGTTGCGCCTCCCGCAGCGCAGCCGCAGACGCCCGCCCCGACCGGGCGAAACCCTGCAGCGGCAGCGCCGCGCCCAACGCCCGCTCAACCGGCAGCCCCGGCGGAACGCAGCAGCCCCGTTCCTGCTGCTGCCCCTGCCCCTGCCCCTGCCCCTGCCGCGCAACAGCCTGCACCCGAGCCCGAAGCAGCGTCACCCACGACGCCTGAAGCTGCCCCGCCCCCGGTCGCACCCGCGCCAGCAGCCGAACCGCCGCTCAGCGCCCCTGCCGAATCCTCTTCCTGGCCCTGGATCGCCGGCGGCCTCGCGCTGCTTGTCGCGCTCGCCGCCTGGTTCTTCTTGCGCCGCCGCCGCGACGAACCGCTAGAGCAGGAGCCGCTTTTCGAAGAGTCGCTTGCCGAACAGCCGGCCGCCGCGCCGCCCCCACCGCGTCCCGCGCCACAGCCTCAGCCCGCACGCCTGGCTCCAGTAGCAAAGCCGCAGCCCGAACCTGCAGCTCCGGCTCCCACGCCAGCAGCGCCTCCAGCACCCGTCGCCACGGTAACCGAGCGCCCCTGGCTCGACCTGTCCCTGGAGATCCGGAGCGCCCGCCTGTCTCTGATGGGCGCGACCATCGGCTACAACCTCACGCTCCACAATCGCGGTTCGCGTCCGGCCGAGGATATTTTGATCCGCACCCTCATCGCCAATGCCGACACCCGCCAGCAGGTGATGCTGCAGCAATTTTTCGCTGGAGCCGCTGGCATGCCCGCCCATTCGGCCGTGTCGATCGCGCCGGGCGAAAGCCAGAACCTGACCGGTGAGCTGCGCCTGCTGCCAGACCAGATCGCGCCGGTGCAAATGGGCGATCGCGCGCTGCTCATCCCGCTCATCGCGTTCGACGCGCAATATCGCTGGGCCAATGACGGGAATGTCAGCCCCACCGGCAATGGCCGCACGGGACGCGCCTTCATCGTCGGCCAGGAAAAATCGCCTCCAGCCGACCGGCTCGCGCCTTTCCGCATCGATCAGGGTCCGCGCCAGTTCCGTACCCCCGGCAGCCGCGCAACCGCGCTGGAACTGGCGAGCTAATCCTACTCCACCGTGCTCCTGCGAAGGCAGGAGTACGCATCGCTCAACCCCCGTCCATTTCGAGCGAAGCCGGTCCTGAGCCTGTCGAAGGACAGAAACAAAGGTCCGCCCCTTCCCACCACCCCCACCCGCCCCTAAAAAGCTGGAAACGGCACCAAATAGAGGCGGCATGGACATTCTCATCTCCACCGATTGGCTCGCGGCAGAGCTGGGCAAAAGCGAGCTCAGGCTTCTGGACGCCAGCCTCTTCCTGCCCGGCACGCCGCGCGACCCGCGCGCCGAATTTGAAGCGGCTCATATCCCCGGCGCAGCCTATCTCGACCTGCGCTCCCTCGCCGACGCGGACGATCCGCGCCCGGGCATGCTGCCCAGCGACAGCTTCATGACCGAACGCTGCCGCGCGCTCGGCATCGACGCGGACAGCCGCATCATCCTTTACGACAACAGCCCGACGCATAGCGCCGCGCGCGCCTGGTGGATGATGCGCCTCTATGGCGTTGGCGCATCCGCTGCGATCCTGGACGGCGGGCTTCCCAAATGGGTGGCGGAAGGGCGGCCCACTGAATCCGGCTGGCCCGTCATCCCGCGCGGCAACGCCGTCGCGCACCGCGCGGAAGGTCAGGTGCGGACCAAGGAGGACCTGCTCGCCAATCTCGACAGCCAGGCTGCTCAGGTCATCGACGCACGCGGCGCGGCCCGCTTCACCGGCGAAGAAAAGGAGCCCCGGCCCGGCATGGCGTCCGGCCACATACCCGGCTCGCGCAACATCCCCTCGGCCAGCCTCTTCAACGCCGACAACAGCATGAAGACGGGCGAGGAACTGCGCCGGCTCTTCCTCGACGCGGGCGTGGATTTCTCGCAGCCCGTCATCACCACTTGCGGCAGCGGCGTCACGGCCGCGATCCTGCTCGCAGGGCTTGAGTTGCTGGGGAAGGCCGACGTCACCCTCTATGACGGCAGCTGGTCCGAATGGGGCCTCGACCCTGCCACGCCCAAGGCGACGGGAGCGGCGGCGTGACCAAGGATCGCGACGACCGCAAGCCACTCACCCGTCTCGCGCAGGCGGGCCGCAAGCCTGAATGGACCGGCATGCCGGGCCAGCCGGGCGGCATCGTCAACCCGCCGGTCTGGCGCGCCTCCACCATCCTCTATGACGATGTCGCGCATCTGCGCCGCGCCGCGTCCAGCAGCACGCACGAACGGCTCTTCTACGGCCGCAAGGGCACGCCGACCGCCTGGAGCCTTGCCGACGCGCTGACCGAAATGGAACCCGGCGCGGAAGGCACGATGCTCTTTCCCTCAGGCGTGGCCGCCATCGCCTGCGCCTTGCTGTCGGTGCTGAAGCCGGGCGACCATCTCCTCATGGTCGACAGCGCCTATGACCCGACCCGCAACTTCTGCGAGCAGATGCTAAAAAGTTACGATATCGAAACGACTTACTATGACCCGCTCGCCAAAATCGATTCAATTCGCGGTTTAATTCATGAAAATACCCGCGCCATCTTCCTCGAAAGCCCCGGTAGCCTGACTTTCGAGGTCCAGGACATCCCCGCCATCACCGCGCTGGCCGGGGAAAAGGGGATCGTCACTCTTCTCGATAATACCTGGGCCACCCCCTATTTCTTCCCCGCCCTCTCCCACGGCATCGACATCTCCATCCTCGCCTGCACCAAATATATCGTCGGCCACAGCGACGTCATGCTCGGCTCCGTCACCGCAACGCCCGATCTCTTCCCGAAACTGCGGCAGACCGCCTATCTGCTCGGCCAAATGGTCAGCCCCGACGACGCCTGGCTCGCTTCACGCGGCCTTCGAACCCTCGGCGTACGCCTCAATCAGCACCAGGAAAGCGCCCTTGAAATCGCCCGATGGCTCGCCACTCAACCCGATGTCGCGCGCGTCCTCCACCCCGCGCTCCCGAGTTGCCCCGGACACGAAGTCTGGCAGCGTGACTTCTCCGGCTCCAGCGGCCTCTTCAGCTTCATCCTGAAAGGCGGAGACGAAAAATCCCGTGCCGCCCTTATCGATGGGCTCGCCCATTTCGGCATCGGCTACAGCTGGGGCGGATTTGAAAGCCTCGCGTTGCCTGTCGATCCCGCCCGCTACCGCACCGCCACAAGCTGGCAAGCGGAAGGCCCTGTCGTCCGGTTGCAGATCGGCCTGGAAGATCCCGCAGACCTCATCGCCGATCTTGAAGCTGGCCTCATCCGCTTCCGCAAAGCGCGCGGCTGATCCGATCCAGCAAGGGCTTTGTTGCAGTCCAGCAACATTTGAGCAGCAAAATATAAACGTAGAGCAATAAATCCTTGTGCAGCGCGGCGGCGGGCGGCATGCCCTGTGCTGTTCAGAAGACCCGGTCCGGCCCTTCAGCGGGAATAGAGATTTCGGGATCCTGACGCAGGTGGGACTCTCGCAGAAATCACCAAGGGGAATCCAAATGCGTAAGTCCATTCTCGGCCTCTCGGCCGTCGCTCTCGCGGCTATGTCGGTTCCGGCATTCGCCCAGGACGAGCCTACTCCGGCGCTCACCGTGACCGGCAACGCGGCCGTCGTCACCGACTATCGTTTCCGCGGCATCTCGCAGACTGACAAGCGCTTCGCGCTGCAGGGCGGCATCACCGTCACCCACGAGTCGGGCTTTTATGTCTCGACCTGGGGTTCGTCGATTGATGATTATGTCGCCGCTGGCAGCGACCAAGAACTCGACCTGATTGCGGGCTACTCCAAGACCATTGGTGCAGCCACCGTCGATGTCGGCGTCCTCTATTACTACTATCCGGGTTCGGGCGGCGGGAATACCGACTTCGTCGAGCCCTACGCATCGATCAAGGGAACCTTCGGCCCTGCCACGGCTAAGCTCAGCGCAGCCTATGCGCCCAAGGCAAAGGCGCTGTCGGTCGGTAGCGGCAAGGAAGACAATCTTTACATCGCTGGCGACCTATCAGCGAGCGTGCCCAACACCCCGCTGGGCGTGTCGGCGCATCTCGGCCACAGCTTTGGCCCGAGTTATCTGACGATCGGTAAGGAATACACCGACTGGAGCGTTGGCGCGACCTACACCTGGAGCCACCTGACCTTCGGCGTCAGCTATGTGGACACCAATAAGTCGCTCTACAGCCCGAGCGGCCGCAACATCAGCAAGGCCGGCGTGGTGGGTTCGATCACCGCTTCCTTCTGATCTTATCCGGATAATGGAGAGGAGGGCCGCGATCCGCTGGGTCGCGGCCTTTTTCATGTACACAGCATTACGGGTCGCGCGCATCCATCGAGGCCCCTATATAGAGCGCCATGTCCGTCCCCTCGCTGTTCCTGATCTTCGCTATTACAGTCGCTGCGATGGAGGGCTTCGCCTATGTCATGCATCGCTGGGTGATGCATGGTCCGGGGTGGTTCCTGCATGCGAGCCATCACCGCGCTCGCACCGGCTTGTGGGAAGCGAACGACCTCTACTTCGTCATCTTCGCCATACCGTCCATCCTGCTGCTGCTGGGCGGGGTTCAATGGGGCTGGGGCAACTGGGCCACCGCTTGCGGAGCGGGCATTGCGACCTACGGCCTCATCTATCTCGGCTTCCACGACATACTGGTCCATCGCCGCGTCGGCCATCGCCATGTACCCCGCTCGCGCTACATGAAACGCATCGTCCAGGCGCACCGGCTGCACCATGCGGTCGAGACGCGCGAAGGCTGCGCCAGCTTCGGCTTCCTGATCGCTCCGTCGCCCGAGGAACTGAAGCGCCAATTGGCGCGCAGCGGCCGCAGCGGGTTGCGGGCGGCCAAAGGGCTGGTGGAAACTGACTAGAAGCATGGCGCGCATCGGCCTTCTTGGCGGCTCCTTCAACCCGGCCCATCGCGGCCATCGCACCATCTCCCTTTTCGCGGCGAAGGCGCTGCGACTTGACGAGGTCTGGTGGCTTGTGTCCCCGGGAAACCCCCTCAAGCCGCGCAAGGGCATGGCTCCGCTCGCCGCAAGACTCCGCCACGCGCGAACCATGACTCGCCGCACGCCGATTCGCGCCACTGCGATCGAGCAGGCGCTGGGCACCCGCTATACGGTCGACACTGTCAGGGCGATCACCCGCCGCTTCCCGCGAAACAGCTTCATATGGCTGATGGGCGGGGACAATTTGGCGCAGTTCGGTCAGTGGAAGGATTGGCGCGGCATTGCGCGGCAGATGCCCATTGCCGTAATCGCCCGCCCCGGTTATGATGATGCCGCCCGTGGCTCTGGGGCCATGGCCTGGCTGCGGCGTTTCGTCCGGCCCGCGCGCCAGAGTGCAGACTGGACGGATTGGAGACCGCCGGCGCTTGTGCTTTTGCGCTTTCGCCCTGATCCAAGATCGGCGACCCTGCTGCGGCAGGCGAAACCCCTCTGGCATCGCGAATATGAACATGCACGCGTGCGCGATCCGCTCACGCGCCGGTTGATTGTCTAGAATGGAGCATCTTTGACCAGACCACATCCCGCCAACGACACGGCCCAAAATGCCGACACCGTTGCCGCCCTGCACGACCTTGTCCTCAAGTCGCTCGACGACGACCAGGCGCAGGAAACCATCTCCATCCCGCTCGAAGGCAAAAGCAGCATCGCTGACCATATGGTGATCGCCAGCGGGCGCTCATCGCGCCAGGTCGCGTCGATGGCGCAGAAGCTGGCGGAGCGCATCAAGCAAGCAACGGGCCGCTCTGCACGCGTCGAAGGGCTGCCGGTTGCCGACTGGGTGCTGATCGATGCCGGTGACGTGATCGTTCACCTGTTCCGGCCGGAAGTGCGCAGCTTCTACAATCTCGAACGCATGTGGGGCTTTGTCGATGCGCCGGTAGCTGGCACCGCCTGAAGCTGGCTTCGACAAGCGCGTGCTGACAGGCTAGGGGCACAGCCATGCTCCTCCACATCATCGCGCGCGGGAAGATTGGGCGATCGGCGGAAGCCGAACTGGTCGATCGCTATATGAAGCGGCTGACCATGCCGCACAGGATTACCGAACTGCCCGATCGCGGCGGCAAGCTGCCGATCGCGTCGTCGGGCACTGTCACCGTCATGCTCGATGAAAAGGGCAAGCAACTCGGCTCCATGGAGTTTGCCCGGCGGCTGGAAGGATGGCGGGACGCGGGGACGCGGGAATGCCGTTTCCTGATCGGCGCGGCCGACGGCTTCGATGATGCCGACAGGGAAAATGCCGATCTACTGATCGCCTTTGGGGCCATGACCTGGCCGCACATGATGGCGCGCGCGATGCTCGCCGAACAGCTCTGGCGCGCCTGTTCCATCCTGACAGGTCACCCCTATCACCGCGAAGGCTGATGCGCTCATCGCTCGACAGCGGCCGGATTTTGCGGATAATCCGCAAGCCGGCTTTGAACATGACCGGCGGGGGGCAAGAGTGAAGCGGTCGGTAATCGGCGCAGTGAGCATCGGCATGGTAGCGGCCATCGCAGCTGCTCGCCTGGTCGCCGCACCAGCGCCCGGCATCATCCTTGGCGGCACAGGCGAGACCAGCCTGCAACGGGAACAGTCGGCGCTCAAAGCCGCGCGGATCCAATCCGCACAGGCGCGTGATCGATCCGAACGGCTGGAGCAACAGGCCAGCGCCGCGCGCGATGAAGCGGACCAGGCACGCCGCCGCGCGGCTGCCATGGCCGCCCGCATCCAGCAGGCCGAAGCCGATATCCAGGCCGCCCAGGCCCGCATTGCGATCATTGCCCGCATGCAGCGTGCCCAAACCGCGCGGCTTGCAGCCAAGCAGGAACCCGTGGTGCGTTTGACCGCAGCCCTGCAGATGATGGCGCGCCGTCCACTAGCATTGGCTCTGGTCCAGCCGGGATCGGTCAGTGACGCGGTGCATATGCGCGCGGTTCTGGGGCAGATCCTGCCGGTGATCCAAGAGCGCACGGCGGGTTTGCGCGCCGAGCTGGAGCGCAGCCGGGCGCTGCGCGAGACCGCAGAACAAGCTGCGGGTTCATTGGCGCAGAGCCAGGCCGATCTGCGTAACCGGCAGGCGGCGCTGCGGGCACTCGAAACAGAAAAGCGACTGGCGGCGAAGGATTACCGCTCCAACGCGGGCCTGGAAAGCGATCGGGCTTTGGCCCTTGGGGAAAGGGCGCGCGACATCGTCGATCTTATGGACCGGCTTCAGGCGGCAGGCGATCTGCGTGATGAACTGGCGGCGCTGCCTGGCCCCATTCTTCGCCCCGCGCGCCCTGACCTGACGGCTGCGCCGGCGCCAGCAGCTCGGCGTCCATCAGATGGGCCGCCACCTTATCGGCTACCGGTCATGGGCCAACTCGTCACTGGGATGGGTGAGTTGTCGGAAAGTGGCGTGCGGTCGCGCGGCCTCACGATCGCGACCCAGGCTGGTGCGCTGGCTGTGGCGCCAACAGCAGGGCGGGTGGTCTTTTCCGGACCCTATCGTGGCTACGGGCAAATTTTGATCCTCGATCATGGCGGCGGATGGACAACACTGATCACCGGCTTGCTCCGCCTGTCTGCAGCGGTTGGCGACACTGTGCGTCAGGGCGATCCGCTCGGCAGCGCCGGACCTGGACGGCCGAGCATCACCATCGAACTGCGCCGCAACGGGCGGCCGGTCGATATCGTTCCGCTGGTAGGCTTGGGGTAGATCGATCGCGGCGGTTAGCGCCGCCACCGCGCCCATATCGCGGTGGGCAATGCCAAGCCCCGTGCTTCTTCCCGCACAGCCAGTTCGCCCGCCTCCACTTCGCCAGGCAGATCGGCGAAGACCTGTCTCAGCAACTCCCCGATCGCAAGTGCAGACATGCGCACCGCATAGACCGTGAGGAAAAGGAAGCGGCTATCTGCATCGAGCAACTGGCGGCAATTGGCGATAAGGCCCGGCAGATCTTCTTCGAGCCGCCAAACTTCGCCATCCGGCCCGCGGCCATATTTAGGGGGATCGAGCAATATGCCGTCATAACGCCGTCCGCGCCGGACTTCGCGTGCCACAAATTTGGCGGCGTCATCGACGATCCAGCGGACGGGCCGATCCTCCAGCCCGGAGGCAGCCGCATTGGCTCTTGCTTGAGCGACGGACTTCTTGGACGCATCGACATGCACCATTTGCGCACCGGCAGCCGCCATCGCCAGCGTGCCGACGCCGGTGTAGCCGAACAGGTTCATGATGTGAGGCTGCTCGACCCCTTCAGCCTGCTCCCGCATCCAGCTCCAGACAGGCGCCATGTCCGGGAAGAAGCCCAAGTGGCGAAAGGGCGTGCAACTCGCCTGGAAAGTCACCTCGTTCCAGGACAGCGGCCAGCCTTCTGAAGGCACCGGTCGGGCATGCACCCAGCGGCCGCCGCCTTCCTCATCCGACCCCGGCACGAACTCCCCGTCGGCTTGCCACTCAGCGCTTGCGGGCGCCCACATCGCCTGTGGCTCCGGCCGGATGAAACGGAAGCGGCCGTAGCGTTCGAGCTTACGTCCGTGGCCTGAGTCGATCAGGCCATAATCGGACCAAGGTTCGCCGATGAGAGTATGGAGCTTCATGCCCTTGGGGTGGCGCGCTCCGCGACATAGGCGGTTATGGCATCGAAGGTCGCAGGTAGTTTGGCATAAGCCTCTTCGCGGGCGAACAGGTCGCCCATCCGCGCGGGCAAGGGCGGGCGGATACCCGTCGCGCGCTCGACCGCTTCACGGAACTTGGCCGGATGGGCGGTCGCCAAGGTGACGATAGGAATGCTCGCGTCGATCTCCAACTCGCGAGCAGCGGCAAGACCGACCGCGGTGTGGGGATCGATCACCTGTCCGGCGCCATCGAAGGCCCAGCGGATCGCCATATTCATGGCATCGCCATCGACACGGGCGGACGTGAGGAGCTTTGCCGCTCCCGCACGCTGCGCATTGGTGAGGCGCATTGCGCGGCTTGCCTCAAACCCCTTCATCTGTTCCGCCAGCGCAGCGCCATCCCGCCCGCCTGCATCAAAAAGCAGCCGCTCGAAATTGGAACTGATCTGAATGTCCATGCTGGGCGTCGCCGTCTGAACCACCTGCCCCTGGCTATAATCCCCATCGGCCAGCGCGCGGTGCAGAATGTCGTTCACATTGGTCGCGACCATCAGCTTGGCGACCGGCAAGCCCATCTGCGCGGCGACATAGCCCGCAAATACGTCTCCGAAATTGCCTGTGGGCACCGAAAAGGCCACCGGCCGCTCCGGCGCGCCAAGGCGCACTGCCGCGTAGAAATAATAGACGACCTGCGCCATCAGCCGCGCCCAGTTGATGCTGTTCACGGCCGACAGGTTGAAGCGTTTGGAAAAGGCAGGGTCGTTGAACATCGCCTTCACCAACGACTGCGCGTCGTCAAAGCTACCTTCGATCGCGATATTGTGCACGTTGGGCGCGCGCACCGTCGTCATCTGCCGCCGTTGAACGTCAGACACGCGGCCTTCGGGATGCAGCATGAAGATATCGATCTTCTCCCGCCCCGCCACCGCGTCGATCGCTGCTGACCCGGTGTCCCCCGAAGTCGCCCCGACAATCGTCAGATGATCATCCCGCCGCGACAGAAAGCGCTCGAACAGCTGGCCGAGCAATTGCAGGGCCACATCCTTGAAGGCGAGCGTCGGACCGTGGAACAGCTCCAGCAGCCAATGCTGGTGGTCAAGCTGCACCAGCGGCGTTACCGCCTGATGGCTGAACCGGCCATAAGCCGCCGTGCAAAGCTCCCGCAGTTCATCCTCGCTGAGCGATCCAGCGACGTAGGGCGCCATGACCCGCACGGCCGTTTCGACATAGGACAGTCCGGCCAGCGCCTTGATCTCGCCCTCGGAAAAGCGAGGCCAGCTTTCAGGAATGTATAGCCCGCCATCGGACGCCAGCCCCGCCAGCGTCACATCTTCAAAACCCAGCTTCGGGGCGCTTCCTCTGGTACTCACATATTGCATGATGGGGAAGCGCGGTAGCGGTGCACAGCCCGGGGAGCAAGCTTTTACGACGATTCGTGCGTACGCGTGCGCCTGCGCAGGGCGAGCACATAGATGAAGGCCGCGACGGCAGCGAAGAAGAACCACTGAACGGCGTAGGCGAGATGATTGTTTGGGACATCCTCCACGCTCGGCGGGGCGACCGGCTTCAGGCCTTCAGGCGCTTGCTCCGCAATCAGCATGGGCCGTAGGGGAAGAGCATCGCCGCCAAGTCGGCCAAGGAGCGCTCTGTGGTCTGGCTCTTCCGAAATCCAGCCCCTCACCTGTCCACCTTTCCAACTTGGCCTTAGGTCCGGCTGCTTGGCGACGCCCAACGCCACGAGCGCGCCAGGACCTTCCGCGCCGGTCGAGCATTGCGCAATGTAGCGATAGCCGACCGATCCATCGGCCGCGCGACCCGCCTCGGTCCGCCATCCGACGACGTTGAGGCAATGCAGCGATGACCTACGAAACAGCATTTCGGCCGGCACCGGCGGCATGGATGGGAAACTAATCGGCGGTTTGGCGGGATTGGCCGCGGCTAGGGCGAGCATCGCTTCCTTCTCGCCACGCCTTTGCAATTGCCATACGCCAAGGCCGATCATCACAAGGATGGCAGCAGCGACCACAAAGGTCGGCAGAAGCGGTAAGCGTCCGTTCTTCATCTCTGCTGCTCCGCTGAAAGCAGGCCGACGGTCGGTGCTGGCCGGAACCTCCGGCCGACATCAGATAAGGCTGTGAAGGAAAAGCTGGCAGAGTTCGGGCGCAGCATGGGTTTGGGCAGCAGCATCCGCACAGCCTTAATTATCCTTGCCGCAAAAAGAAACGGCCGGGGTGCGCCCGGCCGTTCACTATCCACATTCAAGTCAGCGCTTAGCCGCCGTGCATCGGCGCGCCCCAGCCACCCCACACGTAGATCACGACGAAGAGGAACAGCCAGACGACGTCAACAAAGTGCCAGTACCAGGCTGCAGCTTCGAAACCGAAATGCTGCCGCGGAGTGAAGTGCCCCTTATAAACGCGGACCAGATTGACGATCAGGAAGATCGTACCGATCAGGACGTGAAAGCCGTGGAAGCCCGTCGCCATGTAGAAGGCCGAGCTGTAGGGGCTGCCGCCGAACGGGAACGGCGCATGTGCATATTCATAGGCCTGGATCGACGAGAAGAGCAGGCCGAGGATCACCGTCAGCCAGAGACCGGTCTTGAGGCTCTCCCGATCACCGTGGATCAGTGCATGGTGCGCCCAGGTAACGGTAGTGCCCGAGCAGAGCAGGATCAACGTGTTGAGCAACGGCAGCTCAAACGCATTCATCACCTCGATGCCCTTCGACGGGAACATCCCCTCGATCGGGGCAAGCTGGCTCGGGAACAAGGAGAAGTCGAAGAAGGACCAGAACCAGCCCACGAAGAACATGACTTCAGAGGCGATGAAAAGGATCATGCCATAGCGCAGGTGCAACTGAACAACGGGAGTATGATCGCCCGCATGCGCCTCAGCAATCACATTGGCCCACCAGCTGTACATCGTGAACAGAACGCCGGCCACGCCGATCAAGAAAACCCAGCCACCGCCGGCGGGCATGGCGTCGGGATGCAGCCACATGATCGCGCCAAAGGCCATAACCAGCGCCGACATGGACCCGAAAAGCGGCCAGATGCTGGGCGGTAGAATATGATAATCGTGCTGCTTGGCGCCTGCCATGACGTACTCTTCCCTGTTCGCGGTTCGCGTTATCGTGGATTGCCTTAGCTTGGCTTCTTGTCCTGCTCAACAGGATAGAAGGTGTAGCTTAGCGTAATTTGCTGGGTATCCCGGTTGTCGGAATCTGCAAGAATCTTTGGATCGACATAATAGATCACTGGCATCCGCACCTCTTGGCCCGGCTGCAAGGTCTGCTGGGTGAAGCAGAAGCATTGGATCTTGGTGAAATAGGCGCCCGCCTGTGTCGGCGTGACATTGAAGCTGGCCGTGCCCGTAATCGGCTTGTCCGACATGTTCTTGGCGATAAAGATCGCCATATCGCGGGCGCCGATGGTTACCGTATCAGTCCGGTGCTCCGGATAAAATTGCCACGGCATGCCGGGTTGAACATTCGAATCGAACCGGATCGACATGCTGTGCCCGACGGCAGGTTGCACGTTCAGATACCCGGACGCGCGCTGCGTCGTGCCGCCGAAACCCGTACGCTCGCAGAATATGCGGTAAAGCGGCACCGAAGCGAAACCCAGTCCGAGCATCGCCAAGCCGACGCCTGTCATCGCCACCAACGTCCGGCGATTCCGACGGTCACGATCGAAAGGGGACGGCGGCAAGCTGGCCATCAATGTCCTCCACTGATCTTGGCGATGGTGATGGCGTAAAAGAGGATGACCAGTGCGCCGAGCAGCAACCCCGTTACGAGTGCGCGCGACTTCTGCCTGCTACGCACCTGCTTTTCTTCCTCGGGCGTCATGCCAGCACCCACCGATCGACGACCACCGCCCCGAACAGAAGAAAGAGATAGAGGATCGAATATTTGAACAAGCGCCGCTCCGGCCCCATGCGGCTAGAGTCGGTCTCTCGCCGCCGGAAGACCTGGAAGGCAAAGACGACGAACAGCGCAGTGCCCAGCAGCGCGGCGATGCCATAGATCAGGCCCGTCAAGCGCAGCAGAACAGGAGCCATCGCGGCCGCAGCCATGATTGCGGTGTAAAACCAGATTTGCCGCCGGGTCGCGACCTCCCCAGCCACGACGGGTAGCATCGGGATGTTGGCAGCAGCGTAATCGGTCTTCACGAACAGTGCGAGCGCCCAGAAATGCGGTGGCGTCCAGAAAAAGGTCAGCATGAAAAGCGCAACGGGGAGAGCGCCAATATCTCCCGTAACGGCGGCCCAGCCGATCACCGGAGGGAATGCCCCTGCCGCACCACCGATCACGATATTCTGCGTCGTGCGCGGTTTCAGCCAGATCGTATAGACGAACACATAGAAGAGGATAGAAACAGCCAAAATAGCTGCAGCAAGCCAATTGGTCGCTACGCCCATCAACAACACGGAGAAGAAGGAAAGGCCTACGCCGAAGTGAAGCGCCGACTGCCGATCCATGCGGCCAGCGGGAAGCGGCCGGTTCGCCGTCCGCTTCATCTTCGCATCAATATCGGCCTCATACCATTGGTTGAGCGTCGCAGCAGCGCCTGCCCCGAGCGCGATGCAGAGAATCGCCGTGAAAGCCAGGACCGGATGAATATGACCAGGCGCCGCGAGCAGACCACACAATCCGGTGAAGACGACGAGTGTCATCACGCGCGGCTTGGTCAGTGCGACGAAATCCCGCCAATGCGCGGGAACCGTGGAAGCGGTGCTTCCGGCCATGAACGGCGAACTTGCCATATGCTCCTCATGCGGCAGCCCGGCGCCATCAAGGACGCCGGGGCTGCTTATATCGGGTTCGCAGCGAAAGCCGCTACCCCGCACTCCGCTATGCGGAGCGCTCCTGTTCTCGCCGGTCGTCAGTCGATGACCGGCAGGGTTTCGAACTGGTGGAACGGTGGCGGGCTAGGCAGCGTCCATTCCAGCGTCGTGGCGCCTTCACCCCACGGATTGCCTTCGGCTTTCTTGCCCGCGACGAGCGACCAGAAGACGTTCACGAAGAAGATCAGCACGCCCACCGCCATGATTTCATAGCCATGGCTGGCCACGCCATTCCAGTAAGCGAAAGCTTCGGGATAGTCGGGATAGCGGCGCGGCATACCCGACAGGCCCAGGAAGTGCATCGGGAAGAACAGCATGTTCACGCCGACGAAGAATACCCAGAAGTGCAGGTGGCCGAGGAACTCGTTATACATGCGCCCCGACATCTTCGGGAACCAGTAGTAGAAGCCCGCGAACAGGCCGAACACCGCCCCCAGCGACAGAACATAGTGGAAGTGCGCGACAACATAATAGGTGTCGTGCAGCACGTCATCGACGCCGCCATTCGCCAGGACAACGCCAGTCACGCCACCCACGGTGAAGAGGAAGATGAAGCCAAGCGCCCATACCATGGGGGTCTTGTAGCTGATCGAACCACCCCAGATCGTCGCGATCCACGAGAAGATCTTGATCCCAGTCGGGACGGCGATGACCATCGTCGCAGCCGTGAAATACATCTTCACGTTCACGGACATGCCGGTGGTGAACATGTGGTGAGCCCAGACGACAAATCCGACGACCCCGATCGCCACCATGGCGTAGGCCATACCCAGATAACCGAAGACAGGCTTGCGGCTGAAGGTGGAGACGATCTGGCTGATGATGCCGAAGCCCGGCAGAATCATGATGTACACTTCGGGGTGACCGAAGAACCAGAAGAGGTGCTGATACAGCTCCGGATCACCGCCGCCAGCAGCGTCATAGAAGGTTGTGCCGAAGTTGCGATCGGTCAGCAGCATGGTGATCGCCGCAGCCAGTACGGGCAGCGCGAGCAGCAACAGGAAGGCAGTGACCAGCACCGACCAGACGAACAACGGCATCTTGTGCAGGGTCATGCCCGGCGCGCGCATGTTGAGAATGGTGGTGATGAAGTTCACCGCACCCAAGATCGAGCTGGCGCCCGCGATGTGCAGCGACAGAATCGCCATATCGACCGCCGGACCCGCAGAACCGCTGGTCGAAAGCGGCGCATAGACCGTCCAGCCGGTGCCTGCGCCATTACCCGTACCGCCGGGAACGAAGGTCGAACCCAGGAGCAGCGCGAAAGCGGGGATGAGCAGCCAGAAGCTGATATTGTTCATCCGCGGGAAGGCCATGTCGGGCGCGCCGATCATGATCGGCACGAACCAGTTGCCGAAGCCGCCAATGATCGCGGGCATAACCATGAAGAAAACCATGATTAGACCGTGCGCGGTGATGAGGACGTTCCAAAGGTGATAGGCCTGGTCGAGCGTGGCCGAGGGACCGTCGCTCCACTGCGCCCAGGTATGGAGATACTGGATGCCCGGCTGAGCAAGCTCAGCACGCATCAGACCCGAAATCGCGCCGCCGATCACGCCGGCGAGGATCGCGAAGATCAGGTAGAGGGTGCCGATGTCCTTGTGGTTCGTCGACATGAACCAGCGCTGGAAGAAGGCTGGCTTGTGATCGGCGTCATGATGCTCATGAGCATGATCGCCGTGATGATCTGCGGTAATGGTTGTCATGGCGTCTTGCCCTTACATCAAAGCTTTTGCGCGGGGGCGGCGGCCGGCGCAGCGGGAGCCGCAGCAGCGGTTGCCGCTGGCTGAGCGCCCTGGAGCTTGCCGCCCTGCGAGAGAACCCACTGATCGAACTGGGCGGGAGGCAGCGCCTCGATGGCGATAGGCATGAAGCCATGACGCGCACCGCAAAGCTCCGAACACTGGCCGTAATAAACACCCGGCTTTTCGATAGTGAAGGTCTTCTCATTGAGGCGGCCCGGAACCGCATCCATCTTCACCCAGAGCGAGGGCACAGCAAAAGCGTGGATCACGTCGGCGCCAGTGATGATCAGCTTGATCGGACGGCCGACAGGGAGAACCATGCGATTGTCAGGCGCGAGCAAATAGGGCTCGCCATTGGCCTCTGCCTTGTCCTTGGGCAGCATGTTCGACACATATTCGGGAATCCCGTTGTCGGGATATTCATAGCCCCAATACCACTGATAGCCGGTGACCTTGACCGTCAGCGCATCCTTCGGTGCAGGCTTATACTGGTCGGCCAGAAGCCCGATCGAGGGCACAGCGATGACCAGCAGGATGACCACCGGCACGACCGTCCAGATCACTTCGATCAGCGTGTTGTGCGAGGTCTTCGACGGCACCGGATTGGCGCTGCGGCGGAAGCGGACCATCACATAGAGCATCAGGACCAGAACGAAGACCGAGATGATCGTGATGAGCGGCAGCAACAGCACGTCATGCAGCCACCGAGCCGTGTGGCCAGTGGGGCTGAACTGCTCCTGCAAGGTGATTTCGCCCGGACGCGGCATGCCGATGCCTTCGGTCGGCTTCATGCGGGGCGGCGCGGCGACCTTGGCCGCCGGAGCAGCTTCCGCAGCCGGAGCGGCCGCATTGGCGCTCGACTCGGCCGGTGCAGCTGCATTGTCAGCAGCAGCGCCTGCGACGGCAGCATTGTCCTGCGCCAACGCCTGACTGTTCAACGCCGCAGCCGGCGCGAAGGCCAGCAACCCGGCGAGAACGAGCGATTTCACCATTTTCATAAGCGTCTTCTTACCCCGTAACCCCTTGGCGCCGCTGCAACGAAGGCGCGCGCATACGCGTCCCCCTCCGCCCGGTCGGTCTGCCGCGGCTTATAGGCATGGTTTTTTGATGCCTCAAGCGGGCAGGAGCAGATTTTCTTCGCTGTTGCAACGCCCCTATCGTCCGCCTATCTCGCACCTCGCGCACAGGGGCGCGTCATGGGCGTAGCTCATGTTATAAGAATATATGTCGGACGGCCCTGAAATGAGGCCGGGACATGCGCGGATGGATCGAAAATCGGATGACCGACGAGGAAGTACTGGCGGAATTCAGGGCAGCAGGAGCGCTGCTGGAGGGGCATTTCATTCTGTCCTCCGGCCGCCGGAGCGCCAATTATCTGCAATGCGCACGCGTATTGATGAATGCCGAGCGTGCAGCCCGGCTTGCCCGTGCAGTGGTACAGAAGCTGCCGCGCGAGTTGCGGCATGACATCGACCTTGTCGTCTCGCCCGCCATGGGCGGCCTGATCATCGGCCATGAAGTCGGCCGGGCGCTGGACAAGGACGCTGTGTTCCTCGAACGGCCCGAAGGCACGTTCGAACTGCGCCGCGGTTTCGCGATCACTCCAGGACAAAAAGTGCTGATGGTAGAGGATGTGGTCACGACCGGCCTTTCCTCGCGTCAGGCGATCGAAGCGGTGGAAGCGGAAGGCGGCATCGTGATCGCCGAGGCGGCGCTGGTCGATCGGTCCGCAGGCGAAGTCGATCTGGGCGTGCCTTTCTATCCGCTCGTCAGCATCAATTTCCCGGTTTATGAAGCAGATGAAGTGCCGCCCGAGCTGGCGGCCATACCCGCGATCAAGCCTGGAAGCCGGAAGCAATAAATAGCATGCAGCATCCCCCCGCCTGTCTGCGCCTGGGCGTCAACATCGATCATGTTGCCACCATCCGGAACGCGCGAGGCGGGGAGCATCCCGATCCGGTCAAGGCCGCTTTGCTAGCGGTGAAGGCCGGGGCGGACGGCATCACCGCACATCTTCGCGAAGACCGGCGGCACATTCGTGACGAGGATATCGCGACGCTCATGGCGGCGCTGACCGTACCCCTAAATCTGGAAATGGCCGCGACTGAGGAGATGCTGGACATCGCGCTGAAGCACCGGCCCCATGCCGCCTGCATCGTGCCGGAAAAGCGCGAGGAGCGGACAACCGAAGGCGGGCTCGACGCAGCAGGTCAGATCGAGGTGCTGAAGCCGATCGTTCAAGCGCTGGGCAGCGCCGGGATTCGCGTCAGCCTGTTCATCGAGGCTGATCCGGCGCAGATCGAAGCAGCAATCCGCCTCGGCGCGCCCGTCGTGGAGTTCCACACCGGCCGCTATGCCCATGTGGCGGGCGCTGAACGGGCGGACGAGTTGCGGCGTATCGCCGACGCCGCAGCCCTTGCGGCCAAGAACGGAATCGAACCGCATGCGGGCCACGGCCTGACGTTCGACAATGTCGGCCCGATCGCCGCCATTCCTCAAGTTGCTGAGCTCAACATCGGCCATTTCCTGATCGGCGAGGCCATATTCGGCGGACTGGAAGGCAGCATCCGCGAAATGCGGCGGCAGATGGACCTGGTGCGGTGATCATCGGCCTGGGCTCCGACCTCTGCAATATCGAGCGGATCCAGAACTCGCTTCAAAGGTTCGGCGAGCGATTCGAGCTGCGTGTCTTCACCGAAATCGAGCGCGCGAAGGCGAATCGCCGCCCCTTCACCAAGGCCGGAACGCTGGCAAAGCGTTTCGCCGCGAAGGAAGCATTTTCCAAGGCGGTGGGCACGGGCTTCAACCGCGGCGTTTTCATGAAAGATATCGGGGTCGTGAACCAGCCCGGCGGCGCGCCAACACTGGAACTGACCGGCGGGGCGCTTATCCGGCTTCAATCCTTGGTTCCCGCGGCCCACACGCCGGTCATTCACGTCACGCTAACCGATGATCATCCATGGGCGCAGGCCTATGTCATCATCGAGGCCCTGCCCCTGTGACGACTGCGCCCCCAGCATCCGAGAAGCCCTGCATGACGGCAACCGATATGAGCGAGAATGATCCGCTTCCGACCGAAGAGCCTGCGCCGCCGGTGCAGGCGCGGACGGACAGGGGCGCAATCGATTGGTGGCATGAAGTGAAGAGCATCGCTCTTCTGATCCTGGCCGTACTCGCCTTTCACAGCTTTGTCGCCAAACCCTTCTACATTCCGAGCGAGTCCATGATGCCGGTGTTGCTCAAGGGCGACCGGTTGGTGGTCAGCAAATTCCCCTATGGCTGGTCCTATGTTTCGCCCAGCTTCCACCCCCTGCCCTTCCTCAAAGGACGGATTTTCGGCCATTTGCCGGAGCGGGGCGACATCGTCATCGTTTCACCGCACAACCGGCGGGAAGACTATATCAAGCGCGTGATTGGCCTGCCCGGCGACATTCTCGAGGTGCGCGGCGGCCAGGTGATTCTGAACGGTGTGGCGGTTCCGCAGAAGGCGATGAAGCCCGTCCTGATCCCCGTGGATGGCAATGCGCCTTGCTCCCCCACCCAGTTTCCCGGCGCAAGGATTACCGGAGCCGACGGCAAGGATTATTGCCAGTTACCAGTCCGGCAGGAGATTCTGCCCAACGGCAAAAGCTATCTCACCATCGACATGGGTCCGAGCGCGCTGGATTGGTATGGGCCGGTACGGGTGCCGCCGCACCACGTTTTCCTGATGGGCGACAATCGCGACAACAGTGCCGACAGCCGTGCGCCGCTGGAAGAAAATGGTTTGGGCGGCCCAGTTCCGTGGGAAGCGATCGGCGGCAGGGCGGAGTTCATCACTTTCTCGCTGGATGGCAATTCCACCTGGAACCCACTGAGCTGGATCCATGGTCTGCGCAGCGGCCGCGCCGGGAACAGCCTGCGACCCGGAAGCGTTCCACCCCCGAAATAACGAATCTCAAAGGGGCTGGTGATTGAGCGGCAAGCACGTCCATATCGAGGAACCCGGCCCCAGCGAACTTCGCAGCCCCCTCGTCCAGCATGAAATCAGACGGGCGAGCGTCTGGATCGGCATGGCGGTCGCCGTCGCGCTTCTGGTTCTGCTCGCGCAGCCGATCATGTTGATACTGGGGGCGCTGGTCCTGACCACGATGATGGATGGGGGGACACGGCTGCTGGGTCGTATCCTGCCGATCAGCCGCGGTTGGCGGCTCACGATCGTGCTGATCGCGGCGCTGCTCTTCCTCGCCTACACATTCTATCTGACCGGATCGAGCCTGGCGCTGCAGGCTCAGGCCATGCGATCGATCGTCGAAGCGCAGATCAACCGGATCGGCGAATGGATGCAGCAATTGGGCGTCACCACTACGCCCAATGATTTTAAGAGCCTGGCGAGCCAGGCCTTCAACTCTATCGGCCGCGTAACCGCTGCGGTGGGCACGATGATGGGTGCGATCACCAGCGCGGTCATGATGCTGGTGCTGGCGATCTTCATCGCGATGGAACCCAGGCTGTACGAACGCGGCGTTGCCTGGATGCTGCCGATGGGCAGTCGGCTGAGCTTCTATAATGTGGCCGATAAGATGGGCTGGACCTTACGCCGCCTGATGTTCGGGCGTTTGATCGGCATGGCGGTGGAAGGCGTCGGCACCTGGCTGCTGCTGCTGGCAGGTGACGTGCCTATGGCGGGCCTGCTGGGAATCCTGACGGGGCTGTTCGCCTTTTTGCCGAATATCGGATCGATCATTTCCGGCGTGCTGATTGTGCTGGTCGGGTTTTCGGCAGGGGTCGATACCGGTCTCTACGCCTTTTTCGTCTATCTGGTGGTCCAGATCATCGACGGTTATCTGATCGTGCCGATGGTGGCGAAGCGCGCGACTGACCTCGCTCCAGCGCTGGTGCTGGCCGCACAAATCCTGTTCGGGGCGCTGTTCGGAATATTGGGGCTGTTCCTGGCCGACCCAATCGTGGCGATGATCAAGGTTTATCTGGAGGAACGCTCCAAGGCACATGAGGACGAACCGGGCACGGGCGGCATCGTTGTCGTCGAATAGAAAAGGGCCCGTAAACCGGGCCCTTGTCCAATGCTGATGATCTGATCAGTTTGCGGGAAGCGGGGGCGGCGTGGCGCCCTGCTGCATCATCTGCTGCATCCGCATGATCTCTGCCTTCGACTTGAAGTCATGCAGCTGGACGTCAAACACCAGCACCGAATTGGCGGGGATCGGGCCAGCGGCTTGCTCACCATAGCCAAGCTGCGGCGGAATCCAGAGACGGTATTTGCCGCCCTTCTTCATCTTCTGCAGCCCTTCAGAAAAGCCGGGCACGACGCCATCCACAGGCATCGCCGTCTGGGGGTTCTCGTCAAAGACAGTGCCGTCGAGCAGCGTTCCCTTATACCCCACCAGCGCGACGTCTGCCGGCGTGGGGCTGGGACCAGTGCCCTCTTCCAGCACCTTATACTGCAGCCCCGATTCGGTCGTGACCACGCCGTCCTCACCCGCATTCTGCGCGAGATAGCTCGCGGGCGACGCCTCGACGCCGCGCTGTCCGGCCCAAGCAAGTCCGCCGGCGGCGATCGCGACAGCGGCAACGCCGATCCAGAGACGCGTCAGCGACCCCTTGGCGACGGGACGAAGGGGAACAGCGGTCGTGGACATGGACCTAAGCCTCGCAGGTGCGGGTAAACAAGCAGGAAGGGACGGCCAGGCAGCCGCCCCGAATAACGATCGCCTTAACGGACGCCGTCGCGCTCGGCGCGCTTGCGCTCCAGCTTGCGCGCGCGGCGAACCGCAGCCGCCTTTTCACGGGCGCGCTTTTCCGAAGGCTTCTCGTAGTGACGGCGCAGCTTCATCTCGCGATACACGCCCTCACGCTGCAGCTTCTTCTTGAGCGCGCGCAGGGCCTGGTCGACATTGTTGTCGCGAACGATGATTTGCATAAGCCAGTCAAACTCCAGTCGAAAGTGGGCGGTTCGCCAGGAAACAAAACCCCTCCCGACGGGCCTACCGAATGTAATAGCGATGAGTCGTCGCAGGCCAGCCTGCGCCGTGTGGGGCGCGCCGTACCAGCAGAGTCGGCCAAATTCAACCCTAAAGCCGTTTCCCTCGACAGCGGCGCCATGAGAGCGGATAGTCGCCCTAATAGATAAGAAGGAGGATCGCCATGGCCACCGCCATTTCCGTTCCCGATGCGCCCGCCGCCGAGTGGCAGGCCCGCCAGCAACTGGCGGCCTGCTATCGCATCTTCGACCATATGGGCTGGTCGGAACTGATCTACAACCATATTACTCTGCGCGTTCCGGGTGAAGATAACGCCTTTCTGATCAACCCCTTCGGGCTGCTCTATTCGGAGGTGACCGCGTCCAACCTGGTCAAGATCGACATAGATGGCCATGTCCTAGACGGCAGCCCCTATCCGGTAAACCGAGCGGGTTTTACCCAGCACAGCGTCTTTCACCGTCATCTGCCCGATGCCCATTGCGTGATCCACACGCACACCACCGCCGCCATGGCTGTGAGTTCAACGCGCGAAGGCTTGCGACCCACAAATTTCTACGCGGCCGCCTTCGCGGGGCGAATCGCCTATCATGATTTTGAAGGCATCACGCTCCGGCCCGAGGAGGGAGAAAGGCTGATCGCGAATCTGGGCAACAAGCGGCTGATGATGCTGCGCAACCATGGCACGTTGGTCATGGCCGACAGCCTGCCCAAGGCGTTCCTCATGCACTGGATGCTTCAGCGCGCGTGCGAAATCCAGGTCGTGACCAGCGCGGCGGGCACGCCTCTCGACATCCCCGACGATGTGATCGCGGTGCATCAGCGCGACATTGGCGGCGTGCAGTTGCCGACCGGGCCCGGCGTACCCGATTTTCAAGCGATGGTCCGGCTGATCGACCGAATCGACCCGAGTTGGAAGAGCTGAATCTTTGTAGAGGTGGCAGGGGAGCGAACAATCTAGATCATGGACAGGGTTGGGAAAAGAACATATCATGAACTCATGCCCGCCTTGTCCACCCGTCAGAAGCTCGAAATCCTAGCCGACGCAGCGAAATATGACGCGTCCTGCGCATCGTCTGGCACGAAGAAGCGCGATAGCCTGTCAGGCCGGAAGGGCGGGCTGGGGTCAACCGAGGGAATGGGGATATGTCACGCCTATGCGCCGGATGGCCGATGTATTTCACTGCTCAAGATATTGCTGACCAACAGCTGCATCTTCGACTGTCATTATTGCATCAATCGCCGGTCCAGCGATGTGCGGCGCGCGCGCTTCACGGTGCGGGAAGTGGTCGATCTGACGCTCAACTTCTATCGCCGCAATTATATCGAGGGGCTGTTTCTGTCCTCCGGAATCATCCGCTCTCCAGACTACACGATGGAGCAGCTGGTCGGAGTGGCGAAGTCGTTGCGGGAAGAGCATGATTTTCGCGGCTATATTCACCTCAAGACCATCCCCGATGCCGACCCTGAACTGACGCATCAGGCCGGGCTCTATGCCGACCGGCTGTCGATCAATGTCGAGCTACCGACCGAACAGGGGCTGAAACGGCTCGCCCCTGAAAAGGATGGAAAGCGGATCGAGGGCGCGATGAAGGGGTTGCGCACCTCCATCGAGGATATGGGAGATGCACGGAAACGTTACCGGCATGCCCCCCGCTTCGCACCCGCCGGCCAATCCACGCAGATGATCATCGGTGCGGATGGAGCGGACGACCGGGCGATCCTGCGGCGGGCGCGATCGCTTTACGACCGGCACGCGCTCCGCCGCGTTTATTATAGCGCCTTTTCGCCCATCCCCTCCCCCAGCAGCGTCCTGCCGCTCAAGCGCCCGCCTCTTCTTCGGGAGCATCGGCTGTATCAGTCCGATTGGATGATGCGCTTCTACGGCTATTCAGTAAGCGACATCGAGCAGGCGACCGATCCCGAGACCGGCCATCTGCCGCTCGACATCGATCCCAAACTCGCTTGGGCGCTGCGGCATCGGGATATCTTTCCCATGGACGTGAACCGCGCCCCCCGCGAAATGCTGCTGCGCGTGCCGGGGTTAGGCGTGAAGGCGGTTGATCGCATCGTCACCAGCCGCAGGCAGCGCCGCCTGAGGTTGGAAGATGTCGCGCGACTAACCAGTTCGATCGCCAAGCTGCGGCCTTTCCTCGTCGCAAGCGATTGGCGGCCGCTGCACCTCATCGACAAGGTGGACCTGCAAAGGCATATCACCCCTTCCCCTACGCAATTCGAGCTTTTTGCCTGAACCGCTGCTTTTTGCCGTTGATAAGCGCCCCGCTTCATGTTTTTCTTGGGAGAAGGAATGGAGGGGAATTGGTGGTGGCGACGCTGTTCAAAAATGCTTCTGCGCAATCTCATGGCGGCCGCTATGCCAAGCGCATGAGCAGCCATCTGGCCACCGCGCTCGTCGTCTTCTGCCTGCTCCAGATCGGCATCGTCGCCAGAATGGGCGGCTCGCTGGTGCTTCACCTTGCCCTCATAATTGCCATTGGCGGCTTTGCCATGGCTGCGCGCGGTCTTGAGCGCCGCTGGGAAATACTTGATGAAAGCGGCCTTTCGAGCGCGGGGCTGGACCTTCGTTTCCGCCGCGATGTCGCGCAGGTCTGGTTCGCGAGCATTGCCAGCAGCCTACTATGGATACCTGTCGCGATCATCTTTCGCTTCTTGTTCGGCTGACCTCGGGACCCAAAGCCTGACAGCTTTCGTTTTGCCCTCTGGATCAAGAGGAGCACCCCATGGCCAATGCCACGATTTTCGACCGCCTGAAGCAGGATCATGACTTACACCGCCGTCTGTTCGAGCAGATGGCTGACGCCAAGGATGATCAGGAGCGGCTGGAACAGCTGTTTGAGCAGTTCCGGGTAGAAGTCACCGCCCATGCTGCAGCGGAGGAAGAGACGCTCTACGCGACGATGCTGGCCAGGCCCGATCTGCGGGAAGACGCGCAGCACAGCGTCTCGGAGCACAAGGAAATCGACGATTATCTTGAAGAGTTGCAGGAGCTGGAGGTCGATAGCGATGCCTGGCGCGAGACTTTCGGCAAACTGAAAAAACGCTACCTCCATCATATTGAGGAGGAGGAAGAGGAGATGTTCCCAGACGCCGCCGCCGAACTGACGGACGAAGAGGAGCAGAAACTGGCCGCGACCTTCGCCAAGCGCAAGCCTGCCGAACTGCAGCGGGCAGAAGCCTCCGATTGAGGCATATATGTATCAGGCGCTGCTGAGCGGGCCGGACGATTTCGAAGGCTGGCGCACGGCCGCCCGACGTTTCGCCCTGGCCGAGGTTCCGGCGCAGGATATCGACTGGTGCGTCGAAGGACAGGCCGCCTCACTCCTGTCCTTCGACAAGCCGTCCTTTCCCGACTTCAGCGGCGCCTTTTCAGTGCCGCGCGGGTTCATTGACTTGGCCGAAAGCGCGATACTGCACCGGGACGAGCAACGCTTTGCCCTACTGTATGAGTTGCTGCTGCATGTGCGGCAACATCCCTGGCGCATGGAGGATCAGGCGGACCCATTGCTGCGCCGCGTGGAGAGCCTCGCCAAAGCGGTACGGCGCGACATGCACAAGATGCGCGCGTTCGTCCGCTTTCGTGAGGTCGAGGAGGGCGACGCAACGCGCTTCGTGGCCTGGTTCGAACCCGATCATCATATCGTTCGTGCAAATGCCGGCTTCTTTGTGAGGCGCTTCGCGTCGATGCGCTGGTCCATCCTGACGCCCGAGATCAGCATCCATTGGGATGGTGAAATATTGAGCGAAGGCCCCGGGGCGGCCCGCACGGACGCACCTGCAGGCGATCCGGTCGAAGAGGTCTGGAAAAGCTATTACGCTGCGACCTTCAATCCCGCACGGCTCAAGCAGCGCGCCATGCTGTCGGAGATGCCGAAGAAATATTGGCGCAATTTGCCTGAGGCAGCGCTCATCCCGGAGCTGGTCGCTGGTGCACAGGCAAGGGAAGCAAGCATGATCGCCACACCCCCAAAGATGCCAGCCCGGCCGAGCAACATAGCGGCCGCTTGGAACGCCCTGCGCGAGGAGGCATCGACCTGCACCCGCTGCCATCTATATAGGGACGCAACACAGACGGTCTTCGGCGAAGGTCCGCTCGACGCGCGGCTCGTCCTGGTTGGCGAACAACCGGGAGATCAGGAGGATGTTGCCGGACGCCCCTTCGTCGGGCCTGCAGGCCAATTGCTGGACCGGGCTCTGGAGGAGGCGCAGATTGATCGCGCGAGCGTCTATGTGACCAATGCGGTCAAGCATTTCAAATATGAGCGGCGCGGCAAACGGCGCATTCATCAGACGCCGGAAACCCCGGAGATTCAGGCATGCCGCTGGTGGCTGGACCAGGAAATCGACCTGATACGGCCGCGCATCCTGGTGGCTCTCGGCGCTACGGCCGCACGCGCGATACTGGGCAAGGCCGTGACGATCAGCCGCACCCGCGGTGCGCCCATCCCGCTCGACAACGGCATCGAGGGATGGGTGACGGTTCACCCAAGTTTCCTGCTGCGCATGCCGGACGAAGCGCGCAAGGCCGCCGAACGGGAGCGCTTTGTCGAAGAGCTGCGCGGTATAGGCGAGCGGGTGAAGGCGCTGGATTGACGATCGCCGCTTGACCCAGGGCATCGCCCCGGCAACATCGCGGGATCGTGTATCTTGGCACAGGGGACCCCGTTCGTTCATGTCGATTGCTTATCTCAACGGCCAGTTCCTGCCGCTTGCCGAAACCCGTGTTTCGGTAATGGATCGCGGCTTCCTGTTTGCAGAGGCCGTTTATGAGGTCACGGCAGTGATCGAAGGACGTCTGATCGACAGCGCCTCACACATGGCGCGGCTGGAACGGTCCGCAGCAGCGATCGGCGTTTTCCTCCCCTTATCGCCCGCTGAGATTGAGGCGGTGCAGAAGGATCTGGCGAGGCGCAACGGTCTGGATGAAGGTTTGATCTATCTGCAACTGACCGGCGGCGCTGACGCCGGTCGCGACTTCCTGGCCCCGGCCGATTTGCAACCCACGCTGCTGATGTTCACGCAGGCGAAACATTTTCTGGACAGTCCTGCCGCGCGCTCAGGAATCTCCGTCGTCACAACGCCGGACCTGCGCTGGGCGCGGCGTGACATCAAGAGCGTAGGCCTACTCGCCCAAGCCATGGCGAAGCGGATCGCAGCAGAAGCTGGGGCGCAGGAAGCGTGGATGGTGGAAGATGGCTTCATTACCGAAGGCGCTTCTTCGACCGCTTTTCTGGTCACCAGCGAAGGAATCGTCACCCGCTCCTATTCGCAGGCGGTGCTGGCCGGTTGCACCGGAGCAGCGCTTACGGCTTTGGCGCAGGAAAGCGGCATGACCGTCACATACCGACCGTTCACGGTCGAAGAAGCCCTGGCGGCTCGCGAGGCTTTCATCACCAGCGCTTCAACGCTTTGCCAGGCGGTAGTCCGCATCGATGGCGAGCAGATCGGCGATGGCAAACCCGGGCCAGTCGCAACCCGGCTGCGTCAGCTCTACATCGATTTCGCCACGAAAACGGCTGTTTAAGGCTGGTGCTGAGACGAAAAGAATCCATTTCGGAGAGAAGTCGATCCGCCCCGGCGCTCGCGCCATTTCGGCGAAAGGCCGCACCATTATGGCGGCAGCGTCAGGCAAGCCCTTGTATTTCGTGGCGGCAACCGGGCCTCGAGCAACGCCCCGGCCGCACCATCTCCAATATGGAGGAGAGAGCAAGCGCAGGGCCCCGATATTGCGATAAGCTAAGAACAAAGCAGGGACAGGAGTTTAACAGGTGGAAATGGATCGTTCCGCGGCCGGCTTTGGCGCCAGGATGGAGGAAAGCTACGGAGTGAAGGATCAGCGACCGGGACTGCTCATCCTGGCGGACGATATTTTCCTCGATGATGTTGAAGGCCTAGCGCGCGCCGCTCAGTTCCGGCTGCTGGATGTCGTCAAGCTTGCGGATGCTTCCTTGCGGCTCGACATGCAGGTCGGCTGTGACGTTATACTTCTCTTCTGCGCCCAGTCGTCGACAATGCTCGAGCGGCTGCTGGTGCAGGTCGAGACGCTGGCGGTGCAGAATGACGTGCCTGTCATTCTGGTCGCGGGCACGGACACGGTCGATCTGGCCTTCGCCTGTGTCCGGAGCGACCGGACGCAATTGCTCTGCGCACCCGACCATACAGACCTGGCCGCAGCACTGCTGACCGCCGGAAGCGCAACGCCGCAGCGTGCTCTGCATGAGGTCAATCAGGAGAGCGAGGGCGTCCGGTTGCAGCAGTTGAGCGAAGAGGTCAGCCGTCTCGCGCGAACGTTGGAAGCGCTGACGTCGCGCCCACGCCCTGCCACGCCCTCTTTCGCGCTCGGTCCACGCATATCGGACCGCGCCAGCGACTATATCGGCATGCCGGCGGTAGAACCGATGGGCAGCAACCAGCCAGTGGCCGATGACGCGGCGCTCAGCGGAGCGCAGGTGAGAGATTTGTTACGGGCGCGGCGTCTGCGTGAGGAGTTCCTGCCTGGCGACCTGTTTGCCGATCCAGCCTGGGACATGCTGCTCGACCTGCTCGCCGCACGGCTTGAGCAGGAACGGGTTTCCGTGTCCAGCCTGTGCATCGCCTCAGCGGTGCCGCCGACCACTGCCCTGCGCTGGATTCGCACTCTGACCGACAAGGGGATTGTCGAGCGCCAGGCCGATCCGCACGATGGCCGCCGTGTCTTCATTGCTCTGGCCGACGAGACCGTCCAGTCGCTGACGCGTTGGTTCACGGCGAGCCGCCGCTTCCTTTGCGCTTAAGGTCATCATCAACGCTTGACCCGCGCGATGATTGGCCTAGATAGGCGCGCTCCGGCTGCGTCGGCAAGGATGCGGTATCGGGCGATTAGCTCAGTTGGTAGAGCGTCTCGTTTACACCGAGAATGTCGGCGGTTCGAGCCCGTCATCGCCCACCACCGCCCTTCTTGCGATGCCATGCCGCCGCTGCTAATCGAGCGCATCATGATCCAGCCGCCTGAAATCCTTCGAGTCACCAAGCCGCGCGTCTCCTGCGACGGTTCGGGCGACATTCCCGCCGCTCTCGGTCACCCACGCGTGTTCTTGGAAATCGACGAGCATGGCTATGTCGATTGCGGTTATTGCGACCGGCGCTTCGTGCTGATCGGTGGGACGGCTGACACGCCAGAGGTTGCAGGGCTGCCGGACATCGCCTCGGGCGCGAGCCTCTGAGCAGGCGCTGCCCCTTCGATTTTGATTGGGCTTGGGAAATGCCGCCCCTATATCGGACGGCATGACCGATATTGCTTCCCAGTTCACCGATGCACGCGGCCTTCTGTACCGGCCGGGCCTGCTTGATCCCGATGGCGCACGCCGCCTGACCGCCGACGCGCTCAAAAACTGCGACGACGGCGAACTCTATCTGCAATATCGGGCCAGCGAGAGCTTCGGTTTCGACGACGGGCGGCTGAAGACCGCCGACTATTCAACCGATGCGGGTTTCGGCCTTCGCGGCGTGTCGGGCGAGATGACGGGCTTTGCTCATGCCAATGACATCAGCGAAGCCGCGATCCGCCGCGCAGCGGAGACGCTGGCGCTGCTCGATCCGGCGAAGGGTCAGCCTGCCCCGCCGCCGCAGCATACCAATCGCCACCTCTATACGGACGCCAATCCGCTGGAGATCGTTCCCTTCGCTGAGAAGGTAACGCTCTGCGCCGCCATCGACGCCGCGGCACGGGCGCGTGACCCGCGCGTGGCGCAGGTGTCGGTCAGCCTGGCGGGCAGCTGGTCGGTGGTGGAGATTGTGCGGGCCGATGGCTTTACCGCGACGGACATAAGGCCGTTGGTGAGGCTCAACGTCTCGGTTATCCTGGAAGAAAATGGCCGCCGCGAAACCGGCGTGTTCGGCATTGGTGGACGTTATCTTTATGACCAGGTGATGGACCCCGCCATCTGGAACCGGGCGATCGACGAGGCGCTCGCTCAGGCGCGCGTCAATCTGCGCTCGGTAGCGGCGCCTGCGGGTGAAATGACCGTTTTGCTGGGGCCTGGTTGGCCGGGCGTGCTGGTCCATGAGGCGATAGGGCACGGTTTGGAGGGCGATTTCAACCGCAAGGGCACCAGCGCCTTTTCCGGGCGCATCGGCGAGCGGGTTGCCGCGCAAGGCGTTACGGTGGTGGATGACGGGTCGATCCTGAACCGGCGGGGATCGCTGTCCATCGATGATGAAGGCACGCCGACCAAGGAGAATGTGCTGATCGAGGACGGCATCCTCAAAGGCTATATGCAGGATCGCCTGAACGCCCGGCTTATGGGTGTGGAGCCGACCGGCAACGGCCGCCGGGAAAGCTATGCGCACGCACCCATGCCACGCATGACCAATACGTTCATCAAGGGGGGGCAGGACGATCCCGAAGAGCTGCTGTCCCGGATGAAGTCCGGCATCTTCGCCAAGAGCTTTGGCGGCGGTCAGGTCGATATCGTCTCGGGCAAGTTCGTCTTTTCCTGCACCGAAGCCTATAAGGTCGAGAATGGAAAGCTGGGCGAGCCGATCAAAGGCGCAACGCTGATCGGCGATGGCCCCACGGCGCTTACCAAAGTTGTCGGCATCGGCAATGACTGGGCCTTGGACGAGGGCATCGGCATGTGCGGCAAGGGTGGGCAGAGCGTGCCTGCAGGCGTGGGACAACCCACATTGCTCATCGAGGGCCTGACGGTCGGAGGAACGGCGACCTGAGGCGCGGCCGCCACGGGCCGAGGAACCAGAGTTCCGCAGCATCTTTATTTCTACATGAACATGCTGACGGACAGCCATGATGCCGTGACCGCCAATTGGGCTGCGGCTCTTCTGGACTTTTGGTTCAACAAGGTTGGCGAGCAGCGCTGGTGGGCACATGATCCCGAGCTCGACCAACAATGCGCCGTCCGCTTCAAAAGCCTATGGCAAGATAAGCAGGAGTTGCCTGCAGAAGCCTTTCTGGATCGTGCCGATGACGCTCTCGCGGCCGTGCTGCTGTTCGACCAACTGCCGCGCAACATGTTTCGCGGCACGGCCAACGCTTTCGCGACGGATGAACTCGCCAGGGCCGTGGCGCGCGGTGCAATCGCCCACGGTTACGATATTCAGATTGGTGGAGCCGGCCGCCGCTTTTTTTACATGCCATTCCAACACAGCGAGGATCTGAACGATCAGAAGCTGTCGCTGAATCTGTTCGAAGCGGCGGGCGATAGCCGCTCGCTCCAGTTCGCTCGCGAACATCATGCCGTGATCGAGCGGTTCGGCCGTTTCCCGCACCGGAATGCCGTGCTGGGTCGAAAGACCTTGCCTGAGGAAGAAGAGGCCGCTCGGCAGGCTGAGAGTTGGTAGGTAAGCTGCCCATTTTTTGGGCATGAGCGTCGCGCTGCCCAATTTTTTAGCGGGAAGCGCCACACCCTTTTCAGAAAAGCCCGAAATTAAGCCTTTCTGACAAATTGGCACGGCTCTTGCTGGATTGTCGCCGCACACCATTAACAGGGGGCGACATGAAACTTGTCATGGCTATCATCAAGCCGTTCAAGCTTGACGATGTCCGCGAGGCACTCTCCTCGCTCGGCATCGCTGGCATGACGGTGTCCGAGGTGAAGGGCTTCGGCCGCCAGAAGGGGCAAACCGAAATCTATCGGGGCGCTGAATATTCGACGAACATGGTTCCGAAAATCAAGATCGAGGTCGTGTGCGATGACGACCTCGCGCCGCGAGTGGTGGAAGCCACGCAGCAGGCTGCCAACTCCGGCGCAATCGGCGACGGCAAGATCTTCGTCCTCGATGTCGGTCAGGCCGTGCGCATCCGCACCGGCGAAACCGGCGAAACCGCGCTGTAAGAAGGGGGGAATAATGACCTTTTCCAAGAAGCTTTGCGGTGCGATGGGGGCGGCTGCGCTGACCCTGCTCGCAGCCGCGCCGGCGCTCGCCGCGCCGATCAAGGCGCCCGACGCCGCTGCGATGGCGGGCATGATGAACAAGGGCGACGTGGCGTGGATGCTGATCTCCGCCGCGCTGGTCCTTATGATGTCGATCCCGGGCCTCGCCCTCTTCTACGGCGGTCTGGTCCGCACGAAGAACATGCTGAGCATCCTCATGCAGGTGTTCACGATCGTTTCGGTGGCTGGTCTCGTCTGGACCTGCTGGGGCTATTCCATCGCCTTCACCTCAGGTGGCGACAACCATATTTTCGGTGGCCTTTCCAAGGCGTTCCTGATGGGCGTCGATGGCACGACATGGGCGGCGACGTTCAGCAACAACGTCTATCTGCCCGAATTCGTCTTCGTCGTCTTCCAGATGACCTTCGCCATGATCACTCCGGCGCTGATCGTCGGCGCCTTTGCGGAGCGCGTGAAGTTCTCGTCGCTGATCGTGTTCGTTGTGCTGTGGCTGACCTTCATCTACTTCCCGATGGCCCACATGGTCTGGTACTGGGCTGGCCCGGACTTCCTGGTCGATGCTCCGACCGATTACGGCCTGCTCTGGGGCTGGGGCGCACTCGACTTCGCGGGCGGCACCGTTGTCCACATCAACGCTGGTATCGCTGGCCTCGTCGGCGCCATCATGATCGGCAAGCGCGTCGGCTTCCCCAAGGAACCCATGCCTCCGCACTCGCTGACCATGACCATGATCGGCGCAAGCCTTCTGTGGGTCGGCTGGTTCGGTTTCAACGCCGGTTCCAACCTTGAAGCCAATGCCGTCACCGGCGTCGCCTTCATCAACACCATGGTCGCCACCTGCGCGGCGGCGGTGAGCTGGTCGCTGGTCGAACAGGTCCACCATGGCAAGGCTTCGCTGCTGGGTGCGGTCACCGGCGCAGTCGCTGGTCTGGTCGCCATCACTCCGGCTGCGGGCTTCGCAGCTCCGATGACCTCGATCGTCCTCGGCTTCCTCGTCTCGCCGATCTGCTACATCTTTGTGGCCTTCGTGAAGGGCAAGGTCGGCTATGACGACAGCCTGGACGTATTCGGCGTGCACTGCATCGGCGGCATCGTCGGCGCTATCGGCACCGGCATCGTCGCGGCCCCGTCGCTGGGCGGTCAGGGCGTGTTCGACTACACCGTCTTCCCGGCGGCCTTCCATCCGGAAGCTTACAGCATCCCGGGTCAGGTCTGGATCCAGTTCAAGGCGGTTGTCTTCACCCTGCTCTTCTCGGGCATCGGCAGCGCGATCCTCTACTTCATCATCGACAAGACCATGGGCCTGCGCCCGAGCGTCGACGCCGAGATGGAAGGTCTGGATCTCTCGAGCCACGGCGAACGCGCCTACAACTACTGAATTCGGCAGGGCGGGCCGCAAGGAACGGCCCGCCCGCCTCACCTTGTTCCTCCTGCGAACACGCCTGGGACCGGTACGAAAGTATCGGTCCTTTTTTTGTCAGCGTGCCGGACGAGTCCAAAGCTGCGGAGAGCGCGGTGCTGCAGCTGGCCAGCGCCAGGCGCGGCCGGGGACTTGCAAGCCTGCACGAACGACCCAGCCCAGCTTTTCCAGCTTGGGCGTGATGACACGGCGGTCCCAGGCATGTTCGCCCCGGCGAGCGACTTCGCGGGCTATGCCGCCATAGATGCCTGCCGCCGCCAACACTGCCCAGGCCGCACGCGGCGGCAGCGCGCCCGTGCCGTGGCGGGCGCTGTCCTCATAAGCGGCAGCCATGTCAGCGAGACGGCGGGCCAGGGTAGCGAGCCGTGGCCGCACCCAGGGCTTCATGTGCTCTCCAGGCGGGATATCCATTTCGACGAGCCATTCCTCTGGCAGATAACAGCGGTCGGCGGCTTCATCCTCACTGATGTCGCGCGCGATGTTGGCGAGTTGGAAGGCGAGGCCAAGGTCGCATGCGCGGTCGAGGGTCGCTTCGTCGTCCGGATCAACGCCCATCAGGACGGCCATCATGCAGCCGACCGCTCCGGCCACATGGTAGCAATAGCGCAGCATGTCCGCTTCGCTGCGGGGGCGCCAGTCGCGAGCGTCGAGGGCGAAACCTTCGAGCAGATCATGGGCGTAGCGGTCCGGAATGCGGCATTCGCGCATGACGAGGCCGAAGCCGTCGAAAGCCAGGTCGCCGGTCGGCTCACCCTGCAGCGCCGCATCCGTCAACAGGCGCATCGCCGAAAGCCGCGCCTGCCCATCGGCGACGCCCTGCATCGTGCCGCCATGATCCTGGCCATCGGCGATGTCGTCGCATTTGCGGCACCAGGCGTAGAGCAGCCAGGCGCTTTCCCGCGTTTGACGGTCGAACAGCTTGGAAGCCATGGCAAAGGATTTGGAACCCCGGGCGATGCTGTCGCGGGAGTGGGCTACCAATGTTGAACGGTCAGGATGAGTCACGCCTGGGACATGCCCTCCCCCGTCCTTTGCCGCAAGCGGCGCGGCGATCAGAGGCGATCCGCCTTCATGGCGAAGATCGGCTCATGCGGCTGATATGCTGCCATCTGGTCGAGCAAAGGCTCGATCGCATCTGCGTGTATGAGGATGTTGGCATGCTGTGGGCGTATGAAGCCAGCACCGATCATATGCTGGTTGAAGGCGATGAGCTGGTCGTAAAAGCCCGCGACGTTGAGCAGACCGACAGGCTTCGAATGATAGCCGAGTTGCGCCCAGCTGATCGCCTCCCACAACTCGTCCATCGTCCCGACACCGCCGGGCAGCGTCACGAAGCCGTCGGACAGGTCGGTGAATAGCGCCTTGCGCTGGTGCATGGTCTGGACGACGCGAAGTTCGGTGCAGCCGCGATGCGCTACTTCGGCGCTGACCAGCGCCTCCGGGATGACGCCGACCACTTCGCCCCCTGCCTCCAGCGCCGCATCGGCGACCGCGCCCATCAGGCCGAGCCGCCCGCCGCCATAGACGATGCCGATGCCCCGCTGCGCGAGGCTACGGCCAACATGCCGCGCCGCTTCGACATATACGGGGTCCGCGGGCAAGGCGGAGCCGCAATAGACGGCAAGGCGCTTCACAGGAGGTCTTCCAGCATCAGCGCGGCCGTGGCCTTCGCGCTGCCGACGACGCCCGGGATGCCCGCGCCCGGATGCGTACCCGCTCCTACGAGATAGAGGTTGGGGATCACATCGTCGCGATTATGGGCGCGGAACCACGCGCTTTGCGTCAACAACGGTTCGAGGCTGAAGGCGCTGCCGAGATGGGCGGAAAGGTCATGTTGAAAATCAGGCGGCGCATAATGGAACTGCGTCACGATACGCGAACGGATGTCAGGGATCAGCCGGTGCTGAATCTCGTCGAGGATGCGTTCGGCAAAGACGGGGCCGAACTGCTTCCAGTCGATCGGCAGCTTGCCCATATGGGGCACCGGCGCAAGGGCGTAGAAAGTGGAATGACCGTCTGGCGCCATAGACGGGTCGGTGACCGTCGGGTGGTGCAGATATAACGAGAAGTCCTGCGGCAGCACGCCATGATCATAGATGTCGGTCAGCAAGCCGCCATAGCGGGGGCCGAACAGGATCATGTGATGCGGTATGCCGGGCCAACTGCCCTTGATGCCGAAATGCAGCACGAAGAGGCTGGGCGACCAGCGCTTGCGGGCGAGTTTATCGGCCTGCTTCTGCCCACGCGGATGATGGCCGATGAGGTCGCGATAGCTGTGCATGAGATCGGCATTGGTCGCGATCGCATCCGCCTCCCCTCGCCAGCCCGAGGCGGTCGATACGGCAACGGCGCGATCGCCATGGGTTTCGATCCGTACCACCGGATCGGCAAGGCGCAAAGTGCCGCCGAGCCGCTCGAAATGGGTCGCCATGCCCTGCACGAGACGGTTGGTGCCGCCCTTGGCGAACCAGACGCCGCCATCCTTTTCCAGCTTGTGGATGAGGGCATAAATGGCGCTGGTCTGCATCGGGTTGCCGCCGACCAGCAGGGTGTGAAAGGACAAAGCCTGCCGGAGCCGCTCATCCTTCACATAGGAAGAGACGACCGAATAGACCGAACGCCATGCCTGATGCTTGGCGAGGGCAGGGGCGGCGCGGACCATCGACGCGAAATCAAGGAAGGCCACGGAGCCGAGCTTGCGATAACCCTCTTCATAAACGCCTTCCGAATAATCGAGGAAGCGCTGATAGCCCGCAACATCCTGCGGATTGAGCTTGGCGATCTGGGCGCGAAGGGCGTTTTCATCGTTCGAATAATCGAAATTGGTGCCGTCGCGCCAGTTCAGCCGATAGAAGGGAGTGACCGGCACCAGGCTGACATCCTCCGCCATGTCATGACCGGACAAGCGCCACAGTTCAGCAAGGCAGTCCGGGTCCGTGACGACGGTTGGACCGGCATCGAAGACGAAGCCGTCCTTTTCCCACATATAAGCTCGGCCGCCGGGGCGGTCGCGCGCTTCGACCAGGGTTGTCTCAACGCCCGCGGATTGAAGGCGGATGGCGAGGGCGAGGCCGCCGAAGCCCGCCCCTATGACGATCGCTTTACGGTTCATCAGGCGGAGGGGCTCAACAGTGCGCGCATGGCGCTCCTTATGGGCACGGGGGGACGACCGCACAAGATGCGGATGCGGTCCGCCCATGTTGACCGGCCTGCGTAGAAGCGGCCGATGAGGTTCGGGCTGAGGCGGTAGAAGCGGTCGAAGATGCGCCAGCGCTGGTCCGGCTGGGCCGCTCGGAAGAGCATTTTGCCGAGCAAGCGATAATAGCCGCCAGCGCGCCAATGCGCCGCTGCGCGGTCGCGGGTGGCGGCGGCGAGGCCGTCGAGCGGCTGATCCACCAGCCAGAGGGCGGTGGCGACAGCGTCGGGCAGCGAATAGCCGGTCATGGGGTGGAACAATGCGGCGCGGACGCCTGCGCGGGCAACCCGGTCTTCCACCGGCCAGAAGCGGTTGAAGTCACCGCCATGGACGACGGGCAGGACGCCGCTTTCCTGATGAACGACCTCTTCAACCCGCCACTCCTGCCCGGCCGCATAGGCTGCGATGCGATCGGCGAGGGCTGGGACGTCGAGGGCTGCGTTGTTGCTGTAATAGGTATCCTCGACGAACACGGTGCGGTCATCGAAAGGGAGAAGATAGACGAAGCGGTAGCCGTCGACCTGATCGACATTGGCATCCATGATGACGGGGCGTTCCAAACCGTGAGGATGCGCCAGGCGAAGGGCTTGCCCCACAAACTTCTGCCAGCCACATTCGAGCGCTGAAAGATCGCCGCCGCCGCGGGCGTCAATGACCGCGTGGACGCGGATTTCCCTCGCGCCGGACAGGGTGACCTGATTGGGGCTGGCCCCGGTGATTTCAGCGTTGAGGAGGAGGCGATCGCCAAGGGTCGCGCGGGCATGGGCGTCAAGCTGAGCCGAAGCGATGCTGTTGTAGGCCGCGTTCAGGGTGCGGCGATAAGTGGGGAAGCGGACTTCGTGACCTTGGGGCCAGCGGTGAGTGACGAGGGGGTCGATCAGCCAGCGGTCGGCGGGGTTGATGTCGCTGTCGAAGAATGACCAGAGATGATTGCCGCCAAGAACCCCGCCCTGCTCGATCAGCAGCAGGTTGATGTCGGGGCGGAGGCGGGTAAAGGCGAGCGCGATCAGACTGCCAGCCAGGCCGCCGCCGAGGATCGCGAGGTCGCAGTGGAAGCTCTGAGCCATCCCTTCTGTTAGGCAGGTGGAGGGACGGCGGGAAGGGATTTAATGAATGAAGTGGCGAGTTAAACGGATTTGACGGAAACAAGCACATAGCATAGGGGGGTATCCTATGCATGTGGTCGAAAATCGGGACAAGCTGCTGGCGCGGGTGCGGCGGATTGCGGGGCAGGTCGGCGCGATCGAGCGGCAATTGGCCGGCGAGGCAGGCTGTTCGGAAACGTTGCAGCTGGTGGCGTCCGTGCGTGGCGCGGTCGGCAGCCTGATGGAAGAGCTGATCGAACAGCATATGCGCGATCATGTGGCCCGCCCCGGCCTGACAGACAGGGAGCGGGAGGCAGCGGCGGAAGAAATGCTGGCGCTGATCCGGCGGTACGGAAAATGAGCATGCACGACCATCATCATCCTCATGCGTTGGCCCAGATCGATCCCGACGCAGACGAAGAGCAGCATTATTTCGACCATATTTACCTCAGCGCAGGGCATGACCAGAATGCCAAGCGGACGCTGTGGGTCGTGTGGTTGACCGCTGCGACTATGGTGGTGGAAATCGCGTTCGGATGGATCACCGGATCGATGGCGCTGCTGGCGGACGGGTTCCACATGGCGACCCATGCAGGCGCGCTGGCGGTGGCGGCCGCCGCCTATGGCTATGCCAAGCGTCACGCGCGCAACCCGCGTTTCACCTTTGGAACGGGCAAGGTTGGCGACTTGTCGGGCTTTGCCTCCGCCCTGCTGCTCGGCGTGACCGCGCTGTTCATCCTGGTCGAATCCGTGCTGCGCTTTTTCGAGCCGGTGTCGGTGAAGTTCGGCGAGGCGACGCTGGTCGCGATCATCGGCCTTGCCATCAACCTGATCAGCGCGATGCTGCTGGGGCATGATCATAGCCATGACCATCATGGGCATGGGCATGGGCATGGGCACGACCATCATCATGAGCATGATCACGCGCATGAACACGGCCCCAAACATGGCCATGCCGACAATAATCTGCGCGCCGCCTATGTGCATGTGCTGACCGACGCATTGACGTCCGTGCTGGCGATCGCGGCGCTGCTCGCGGGGCGCTATATGGGCTGGTGGTGGCTCGACCCGGCAGTCGGGATTTTGGGATCGGTAGTGATCGCACGCTGGGCCTGGGGGCTGATGAAGGATACGGCGTCCATCCTGCTCGACACGGCCGAACCGGCACTGATGAAGCGGATCAAAGGGCTGGTGGAGGCGGAGGGCGGCACGATCCGCGATCTGCATGTCTGGCGGATCGGCCCGCATGCGCATGCGGCGATCATCAGCCTTGCTCCGGGCGACGATGTTGCAAGGGTGCGCCAGCGAGTCCGCGCGCTGCCCCGGATGGAGCATGTGACGGTGGAGTGCGGCTGACCGCCTCAAAAGGCTGATGAAATGGCGCTTTCCTGAACGCGAGCCAATAAGAACGTTCAGGAAGCGCTCATCGCGCGCGGCTCATATCGATCCCCATAAGGATCAGTGGAGGCACGCCATGTTGAGCAAATTCATCATCTCCCTTTCAGTCGCCAGCGCCGCGCTGGCGGGCGTCACCGCCGCGCCCGCCTCTGCGCAGAGCAACTATCGCTACACGGAGCGCTATGAGGGCGACGACGGCAGCTATTATCGCAGCGAAAGCTATGAGCGCGAGGATCGCGACTATGATCGCGGCTACCGTTATCGCGATTATGACCGGCGGCCGGTGGAGTATCGCGAATATCGCGAGGAACATTATCGCGATGCCCCCCGCCCCTATCGTGCGCGCGCCTATAGCGACCGCTGCACTTCGGGCACGACCGGCGCTGTCGTTGGCGGCGTGCTGGGCGGCCTGCTGGGCCGCGAGATCGGGCGCGGCGGACGCTGGAACCGGCCGAGCACGACCGGCCTGATTCTGGGCGCGGGCGCGGGTGCGCTGGCGGGCCGTGAGATTGAGCGTGGGGATTGCCGGTAAGGTCTTCGCAGTTTCGAGTGATGTGGAGCGGCGCTTGGCGGAAGCTGGGCGCCGTTCTTTTCGTAAATGCAGAACCGGATGCGGCGGGAATGGGTGGAAAAGCGGCCGCAAATTAGGGGAGAGCGTAACTGACCGTTGACTGAGCGATAAGCCGTTCTTCGCTGCCTTGCCAAAGCCTGACATCGACGGATGCGAGCCGTCGACCCAGCTTTAAAAGCCGCGCATCGGCGAAAATGGGTTTGAAGTCGCAACCGCGCAGAAAGGTAATGGAAAGCGAGTTGGTAACCGCCATCGCCTCTGGTCCGTGGTGAGCAGCGATGACAGCATATGCGGCTACATCCACCAACCCCATTAAAGTAGGACCCGAAACGATGTTGCCGGGCCTCATCATCGAGGCATCAGGATCGAGCCGCATCCGCAGATGGTTTAGCTCCAAACTCACCACTGTCCCCAGTTGGGCGCGCGCGGAAGCGGGGAAAGCCTCATCGAGAAAATTCGAAACCTGATCCTGCGAGAGGCGCAGTTGTGGCACAGATGTTAATCGATCCATGCGCTGGCTCTTACTGTATGCCGGTCAGGTCCGCTATTGGCCGTTTGCAGGCCGCTCGCGCTCCGACTTTATCCGGGGATATGGCTGCTGAAGTTTTCAGCGCAGTCGAGAAGAACAGCGGAATCCCGGATCAAGTCCGGGATGACGGAGTGAAAAGATCCGGCTGGGGTTTTTCGAGAAGGTCACAGCGCCTGCCCTGCCGCCGCGCCGCTGGCCCAGGCCCATTGGAAATTATAGCCGCCCAGCCAACCCGTCACATCGACCGCTTCGCCGATCGCGTAGAGGCCGGGAACGCGGCGGGCTTCCATTGTTTGGGAGGAGAGTTCGGCGGTGGAGATGCCGCCGATGGTGACTTCGGCCTTGGCGAAGCCTTCCGTGCCGTTGGGCGTGAAGGACCAGGCGGCGAGGCGGCGTTCCGCTTCCTCCAGCTTGCGGTCGGGGATATTGCCGAGGTCGCCGGGGAGCGCGAGGCGTTCGGCAAGGGCGTCGGCGAGGCGATCGGGGAGATGGGCGCGGAGGATGGCCGCTACCGATGCGCGGGGCTTGGTACGCTTGGCTTGCGTCAGCCAATTGCTCGCGGCGTCGGGAAGGAAGTCGAGGCTGATGCTGCCGCCATGACGCCAATAGGAGGAGATTTGCAGGATCGCGGGGCCGGAGAAGCCGCGATGGGTGAGGAGCGCGGCTTCACGGAAGGCCGTCTTGCCGTGGCGGGCTATGACGGGGGTGGAGACGCCGGACAGGGAGCGGAAGAGCAGATCTTCGCCGCCCAGCGTCAGCGGGACCAGCGCCGGGCGGGGCTCGACGATCTTGAGGCCGAACTGGCGGGCGAGGTCATAGGCAAAGCCCGTGGCGCCGATCTTCGGGATGGCGGGGCCCCCGGTGGCGATCACCAGCGCCGGGGCGCTCGCTGTCCGGTCGCCATGCGTGACGGTGAAGCGGCCATCGGCATGGGTGACGGCGGTGATGCTATGGCTGAGGCGGATGGTGACGCCGCCCGCTTCGCACTCGGCGAGCAGCATGGCGACGATCTGGCGCGCGGACTGATCGCAGAAGAGCTGGCCCAGCGTCTTTTCATGCCAGGCGATGCCGTGACGCTCGACAAGGGCGAGGAAATCCTGCGGCGTGTAGCGGCCCAGCGCCGATTTGGCGAAATGGGGATTGGCCGAGAGATAACGGTCGGGCGCGGTATGGATGTTGGTGAAGTTGCAGCGGCCGCCGCCGGAGATCAGGATCTTCTTTCCCGCCTCTTCGGCATGGTCGATGACCAGGATGCGCTTGCCGCGCTGGCCAGCGGTCGCCCCGCACATGAGGCCAGCGCCGCCAGCGCCCAGGACGATGGCGTCATAAGGATCAGATGGTGCGGGCATCAGCCTGCGGAGAGCGCGTCCATGATCTGGCGGACGGGGGTGAGGTCATAGCCAGCCGCTTCCGCCTTTTCGGTGAGCATGGCGGGATGGTCGCCCGCTCGGGCGCGGGTGAGGGCCCAGAGGAGCGTGCTGCGCGTGCCGGAGCGGCAATAGGCGAGGACCTTGCCCTCCCCCGCTTGGCCGAGCGCAGCGGCCATGCCATCGAGCTGCCAGGGAGCAAAGCCGCCATGGGCGACGGGGACGGCGGCATAGGCGAGACCGGCAGCCTTGGCGGCGGCTTCGATCTGCGCGCCGTTGGTCTGGCCGGGTTCCTCATCATCGGGACGGTTGTTGATGATGACTGTCACGCCCAGCGCCTTGGCTTCCTCAACCTGATCGACGCTGATCTGGGGGGAGACATAGAGATTGGGGGTGAGTTGGCGGAACATGGGCGGGAACTCCTTCTTGGAGGATGCCATGCGCTTGTGGGGGGCGGGATTCAAGGGGGTTGGGGTTTTTGGCGCGCAGAGGGGCGGAGGCGCCTTAGGGGTGGGGCTGATTGTCGAATGGAGGGAGGGCGTAGCGCGAATATTCAGTTTGCCTTCGGTAGGCTGTAAAGCGGCCTGGGCATCCTATCCTTTCCGCTCTGCGCCTCCGCGTGACCCTCTGCGATCTCTGCGCGTACAAAATCTCCCGTCAGAGAAAGGGCCGGATGGCAGCCAGGAAGGCGTCACCATAGGCGTCGAGCTTGCGCTGGCCGATGCCGCTGATGTGGCCGAGTTCCGCGAGGCTGGTGGGACGCTGTTCGGCCATTTCGCGCAGGGTGGAATCATGGAAGATCACATAGGGCGGCACGCCCTGCTCCTGCGCCAGTTCGCGACGGCAGGCGCGCAGGGCGTCGAACAGCGGATCGCCGACGGGATTTTCGGCGCTGCCGTTCCGGGCACTGCGGCGGCGGCGCTCCCTGCGTGGGGGGAGGACTAGGCTGACTTCTTCCTCGCCCCGGAGGATCGGACGTGCGTTGGGGCCGAGTTCCAGGCCGCCATGTTCGTTAGTTTGCAAAGCATCTTTTACGAGAAGAGCGCGGGAAACGGGGCGCAGCAGCGTGGTCTCCTCACCAGCGACGATGCCATAGACGGAGATCTTGTCATGGCCGCGCTCGCGGATGCGGTCGGTGACGGCGCCCGTCAGCACCTGTTCGATATGGCCGGTGCCGAAGCTCTGCCCGGTGCGATAGACGGCGGACAGATATTTGCGGGCAGTTTCCGTGGCGTCGATGCTGGCGGGCGGGTTGAGGCAATTGTCGCAATTGCCGCAGGTCGCTGGCGGATTCTCTCCGAAGTGGCGGAGCAGGATGGCGCGGCGGCAGGTGCCGGTTTCCACAAGGCCGCCGAGCGCGGTGATGCGGGTGCGCTCGCCCTGCTGGCGCGTGGGATCGAGTTCGGCGATGCGCTGGCGCGCGCGGGCGAAATCATCGGCGCCCCAGAAGAGATGGGCCTCGGCCGGTTCGCCGTCGCGGCCCGCGCGGCCGGATTCCTGATAATAGCCCTCGATCGATTTGGGCAGCGCAGCGTGGGCGACGAAGCGGACATCGGGCTTGTCGATACCCATGCCGAAGGCGATGGTGGCGACCATCACCATATCCTCGCTGGCGATGAAGGCGGCCTGATTGGCGGCGCGAACGGCGGGGTCGAGCCCGGCATGATAGGCGCGGGTCGGGCGGCCAGTGCGGGTGAGGGTTTCGGCCAGCTTCTCGGTCGCGGCGCGAGTGGGCGCATAGACGATGCCGGGGCCCTCACGCGCGGCGATCAGGTCGGATAGCTGACGCGGCAGGCCGTCGCGGGGGTGGACGGCGTAGCGGATGTTTGGCCGGTCGAAGCCGGCGATGATCATGCCGTCATGCGGGATGCCGAGCTGAACGAGGATATCCTCGCGTGTGTGGTGATCGGCGGTGGCGGTGAGGGCGAGGCGCGGGACGTCCGGAAATTCGTCCAGCAAGGGGCGGAGCAGGCGGTAGTCGGGGCGGAAATCATGGCCCCATTCGGAAACGCAATGGGCTTCGTCTATGGCGAAGAGGGCGATCTTCGTGCTGCGCAGGAGGTTGCGGAACCCTTCGCCGCTGGCACGCTCCGGCGCGACATAGAGGAGGTCCAGGTCGCCGTTGCGCAAGCGCTCCTGTGTCTCGCGCCAATCCGCGTCCACGCTGGTGAGGCTGGCGGCGCGGATGCCCACCGCCTGCGCCGCGCGGAGTTGGTCGTGCATGAGCGCAATGAGCGGCGAGATGACGACGCAGCAGCCTTCAAGCGCAACAGCGGGGAGCTGGTAGCAGAGCGACTTGCCAGCACCGGTGGGCATGATGGCAAGCGTCGGCTGGCCCGCCATGATGCGGCCGACGACCTGTTCCTGCACGCCACGGAAGGCCGGGAAGCCGAAGATGTCGTGGAGGAGAGTGGGGATGTCGGGGCGCATCTCAGTCCAGCGGATCGAGCAGGCAGCCCCAGCCCTTGCGATAACGGGCGGTGCGGGAGGCGAGGAGCGGGACGCTGGCTTCGACGCTGCGCGATTCGGGGTCGTCCGAGAGGGTGACCAGCGCCATGCCGGGTTCCTTGTCGCTCTTGCAACTGTCCATTGAACGCCCCTCCACATAGCGGCAGGAGCAGGTCACGCGCGCGCCGAACCCCGCGCCGACGGCCGCGCGGGCGCGCAGCGCCGTCCAGTTCCAGGCGAGCAGCAGGACCAGCAGGGCCGCCACGGCTGCGAGCGCATAAATCCATTTCGGGCGGCCTGACATGCTCCCCTTTCCAATGAGCCGTGCTAAGGCCGCGGCTTATGAAGCTCGAGCGGAAAAGCGTAAAGCAGATTGGCGCGGCGGTCGCCATTTTGTCACTGATGGGAGCCGGGGCGCTCGCCGTGCGGGCGGCCGATCCGGAGCCGCGCTATCATGTGGCAGCGGATGCGGGGGTCGATGACGCGGATTTACGCGCGGCGATCGATCCGCTGTTCGATGGCGACGAGGATGTGGGCGATACAAGGGCGCTGATCGTCATGCGGCGGGGCGAGATCGTCGCGGAACGCTACGCGCCGGGATTCGGGCCGGAAACGAAGCTGCTGGGCTGGTCGATCGGCAAAAGCGTGACGGCGGTGCTGGTAGGGCTGATGGTCGCGGACGGACGACTGGCGCTCGATTCGCCGGTGCCGGTCGCCGCCTGGAGCCAGCCGGGCGATCCGCGCGGTAGGATCACGCTGCGGCAATTGCTCGCCATGACGTCAGGGCTGGACCATGTCGAGGATGAGGAGCCGTTGGCGCAGGCCGATACGGTGCGCATGCTGTTCACCGATGGCGCGCAGGACATGAGCGCCTTTGCCGAGGCCAAGCCGCTGGCCCATGCGCCGGGATCGCATTTCTCCTATTCTACGGGCAGCACATTGATCCTCTCGGATCTGATGGCGCGGATGCTGACGAACAGCGCCGATCCCGATGCGCGGCGGCGGGCGATGCAGACTTTCATCGACGGGCGGCTGAAAATCCCGGCGGGCTTGAAGAGCCTGACGGCGGAATATGACGCGGCGGGCACGATGATCGGCGGCGGGTTCCTGCATATGACGGCGCGGGACTATGCGCGCTTCGGCGAGTTGCTGCGCAACCATGGGCGCGGGCCGAACGGGCATCAGATCGTGCCGGAAAAGTGGATCGACTTCATGCGCACGCCTTCGCGGCGGAACCCCGCCTATGGCGCGCATCTGTGGCTGAACCGGGATAGCGAGGACAATCCCCTGATGCCCGGCGATGCGCCACAGAGCCTGTTCGGCTGCGTCGGGCATGACGGACAATATATTCTGGTGTCGCCCGGACAGGGGCTGACCGTGGTGCGGATCGGCATGTCGCCGGACAAAGAGCAGCGCGCGGCGTTGAAGCGGGGACTTGCGAAGCTGATGCGGTTGTTCCCGGCTTAGATCGCGGCATGGTTCACGCGAGGCGCGCAATGCGCTGAATGAATGTGCGACTTCTCAGCGTGTCGGCGTGAATTGGTGATGCGCGCAGAGGGCGCAGAGTTCAGGATAGGTGCGATAAATCTCCGTTGGCTCTGCGAACTCTGCGCGCGGATCGAGATATTCGCTGCGCGGGCTGCCCAGTCCTTACAGCAAAAACTGTCCTTCGATCACGGTGCGGCATGCCCCGGTGAGGATCACGCGGTCGCCTTCCAGATGGCAGCCGAGGCGGCCGCCGCGCGTGGACGCCTGGACGGCGCTGAGCTTCGTCTTGCCGAGACGCTGCGCCCAGAAGGGAGTGAGCAGGCAATGGGCCGAGCCGGTGACGGGGTCTTCATCCACGCCGCCGCCGGGCACGAAGACGCGGCTGATGATGTCGCTGTCCTCGCCCGGGGCGGTGGCGATCAGCATCACGTCGCCGAGCGCCTTGAGCGCGGCAAAGTCAGGCTTCAGCGCGCGGACCGCGGCGGCATCGGAGAAGAGGAAGAGGCTGTATCCGCCATCGCGCCAATGGGATCCGACAGGTGCGCCACCCAGCCCTGCGGCAAGGTTCGGCAACGGGCGCGGCTCCATGTCCCAGGCAGGGAGCGAAAGAGCGTAGCCGTCGCGATCGCGGGTAACGGTGAGAACACCAGCCTGACGGGTGCGGAAGCGCACGGCGGTCCGGCCGCCCATCAGCACATGACCGCTCGCCAGGGTAGCATGGCCGCAGAGCTTCACCTCCACGGCCGGGGTGAACCAGCGCAGGGCATAGTCCGCCTCGGGATCATCAGGCGTCGGCACGGTGAAGGCGGTTTCGGAGAGGTTGTTTTCCTCTGCGATCGCCTGAAGCGTGGCATCGTCGAGCCAGCGCCCTAGCGGCATCACGGCGGCGGGATTGCCGGTGAAAGGGGCGTCGGCAAAGGCGTCAACTTGGGTGAAGGGGAGGCTGGTCATGAGGCTTTCCTTAGGGAGTGGCGTCATGATGGCGTTTCATTGTGCAACTGGATAGGGCCGGTGGGATGGGATTGGTCTGATTATGCCGCCTCATCAACTCGCGAGGCTCCGTCATTCCAGCGAAAGCTGGAATCTCCTTGAGACGGCTGTGCTTGGATTGAGATCCCAGCTTTCGCTGGGATGACGATGTCCGAGGCGTTCGGCTTCATCGGGACAAACGAAAATGGGCCAGCCACATTATATGGCTGGCCCGTGTTCGCGGCTTAAGGGGACGTTTTGACCGTCAATTCATGCTCAGCATGATGACGCTCCCCAGGCTTACGCACTGCCGCTCGCCCTCCCGCGGGCGATCGATGGGAAGGATATTAACGTAGATTGCGCGAGTCGTCTCGCCTGAATTACGCGTTTACCGGCAAATCGGCTCGTTTCAGCCTGTTAGTCGCCGCCGCATTGGGCGCGATGGAGCAATTTCTGATCGGCGAGGACCAGAGCCATCATCGCTTCGACAACGGGCACCCCACGGATACCGACGCAGGGATCGTGACGACCCTTGGTGATGATGTCGGAGGCATCGCCTTCGCGCGTGACCGTCTCTACCGGGATCAGGATCGAACTAGTCGGTTTGAAGGCGACGCGCAGCTTGACGGGCTGGCCGGTGGAAATGCCACCAGCGATGCCGCCAGCATGGTTGGCGAGGAAGACGGGATTGCCGTCATTGCCGGGCCGCATGGGATCGGCATTATCCTCGCCGCGCAGGCGGGCTGCGGCAAAACCGTCGCCGATCTCCACGCCCTTGACCGCATTGATGCTCATCATCGCGGCGGCGAGTTCGCTGTCGAGCTTGGCGTAGAGCGGCGCGCCCCAGCCGGCAGGCACGCCACTTGCCACGCATTCCACGACCGCGCCGAGCGAGGAGCCGTCCTTGCGCGCGCTGTCGACCAGTTCTTCCCAGCGCTTCGCGGCTTCCGGATCGGGGCAGAAGAAGGGGTTGTTTTCGATCTCGCTCGCGTCGAAACGGGCATAGTCGATCGCGTCGCCGCCGATCTCGCTGACATAGGCGAAGATATCGACTTCAGGGATCACGAGACGCGCGACGGCCCCAGCAGCAACGCGGCTGGCGGTTTCGCGTGCGGAGGAACGACCGCCGCCGCGATAGTCGCGAAAACCATATTTGGCGTCGTAGGCATAGTCGGCATGGCCGGGCCGGTAGGCCTTGGCGACGTCCGAATAATCCTTCGACCGCTGGTCTGTATTTTCGATCATCAGGCTGATCGGGGTCCCGGTGGTGCGGCCTTCGAACACGCCGGAAAGGATGCGCACCTCGTCCGGTTCGCGACGTTGCGTCGTGAATTTGGATGTGCCGGGCTTACGCTTGTCGAGGAAGGGCTGGATGTCGGCTTCGCTGATCGGCAGGCCGGGAGGGCAACCGTCGACAACAGCGCCGATCGCCGGGCCATGGCTTTCGCCCCAGGTGGAGAAGCGGAATACGCGGCCGAATGTGTTGAAGCTCATGCTCCCCTCTCTCCTTGGGAGAGGGAGGGGCACAAGCCAAAGGCTTGGGAGGGTGAGGGGCGGTTGCGCACCACGGCCATGATCTCTTCCAACACTCCGTCGATATTCGTCATCACATCGGCATTGGCGAAGCGGATGACGTGAAAGCCTTTGCTGGCCAGATATGCCGTGCGCCGCTCATCTGCAATGCTGCTCTGGGCATGGGTATCGCCGTCGATCTCGATCACCAGGCGGAGTTCGAGGGCGACCAAGTCGGCGATGAAGGGACCGAGCCAGACCTGTCGGCGGAATTTGATGCCGCGATGCTGACGGTTGCGGAGTTCGGCCCAGAGACGCTTTTCGGGTTCGGTCTGGTTCCGGCGGAGGGCGCGGGCTCGGCTAAGGCGTGTTTCCGCGCTGGGCGTTCTCATTTCCCCTCACCCTCCCGTCGTTTTGCGACGGGCCCCTCCCTCTCCCCGGGGGGGAGAGGGGTTGGTTTGCTCAGCCTTTGTCCAGCGCGATATCGGGGGCGTCTTCGGCCTTCATGCCGATGACATTGTAGCCCGCATCGACATGATGGATTTCGCCGGTCACGCCGGAAGCCAGGTCGGAAAGGAGGTAGAGGCCCGCGCCGCCCACATCCTCGATCGTCACGTTGCGGCGCAGCGGGCTGTTCAGTTCGTTCCACTTCATGATGTAGCGGAAGTCGCCGATGCCGCTGGCAGCCAGCGTCTTGATGGGTCCCGCCGAGATCGCGTTGACGCGGATATTTTCGGGACCCAGGTCCATCGCCAGATATTTGACGCTGGTTTCCAGCGCGGCCTTGGCGACGCCCATGACGTTATAATGCGGGATGACCTTTTCCGCGCCATAGTAGGACAGCGTCAGCAGGCTGCCTCCTTCGGCCATCAGTTCGCGCGCGCGCTTGGCGACGGCGACGAAGCTGTAGGCCGAGATGTTCATCGTCATCAGGAAGTTTTCGAGGCTGGTGTCGACATATTTGCCGCGCAGTTCATTCTTGTCCGAAAAGCCGATGGCGTGGACGACGAAGTCGAGCTTGCCCCAGCGCGCCTTCACCTCGTCAAAGGCCGCGTCCAGCTTCGCCATGTCCGACACGTCGCAATCGAGCAGGAAGTCCGAGCCCAGTTCTTCGGCCAGGGGACGGACGCGCTTTGCCAGTGCGTCGCCCTGGTAGGAAAAGGCCAGCTCCGCCCCCTGCGCGCGCAACGCCTTGGAAATCCCCCATGCCAGCGACTTGTCATTAGCCAGGCCCATGATGAGCCCCCGCTTCCCCGCCATCAGACCCGTCATTCTACCGTCCCATTCCCTTTGCTGTTCGCCGCGGCCTGCTCCAGTTCCTCTTCGGGAAATTCAGCAAGCGCCGCATTGAGTTCCGCGCCAATTACCACGCCGAGGCCGACGAGGAAGAAAAAAATGAGCGTGATCATCACGCCGGCCAGGCTGCCATAGGTGCGGTCATAGCCCCCGAGCAGCGACAGGGTGGGCGGCAGCAACATCGTGACGCCATACCACCAGAGCGAAGTCGCCACCGCGCCGGGCCATTTGGGGAAACGTTTGTCCTTATAGGCGCGGGGGGTGAGCGAGAAATAAAGATAGTAGAGGGCGAAGCAGAGGATCACCATCGGCACTGCCCGGGTGAGCGCGACGACCTGGATCGCTTCATCGGCAAAGGGCAGGATCTGATGCAGAAACTGGTCAATGCCGGTGATGGCGACCTGCAGCGAGAAGGCGAACATCACCGCAAAGACGCTGACCAGCGTGATCCCGATAGCGGTCAGGCGGTAATGCCAGAAAGACCTTGTGCTCTTGGTCCCATAGGCGCGGCGCAGGATGTCGCGGATCGTTTCGATAAGGCTCCCGACGGTCCACAGTCCGACAAGGCCGCCTAGCCAGAGCAGCGGGCCGGTCCGGGCGGTCAGAACATCGATGATCGGCTGCTTCACCACCGAGGCGACGCCAGGCGGGACGGTTTCCAGAAAGGCGCCGACCGCCGCCAGTCCATCCTGCGAACGGCCGAAAATGCTCGCCACCGCCGCCGCGACGATGAAGAAGGGGAAGAGCGTCATCAGCGAGAGATAGGCAAGATTGCCCGCATGGATGAAGCCGTCATTATAGGTGCCGACAGCCACGCGCTTCATGATTTCAAAGGCGTGGCTGCCGGGGCGAACCTTGGCGATGTGACGATTGATGTGGGCTCTGGCGTCTTGCGCTATCCGCTTGCGGCGGGATTCAGGCGAATAGGGCGAAGGGGTCGGCATGCAGTCTCCTCGATCGCCCTAACGCGCTAGACGCCCAGATGGGCGCGGACGGCGCGGCTGTCATGCCAGCTTTCGACCAGCGACTTGATCGCCGGATCATCGGCAGGGACGTCGATCATCAGGCGCACCATCTGGTCGCCGCGCTCGCCCCCCTTGTGCGTGAAGCCCTTGCCGCGCAGCCGCAGCATCTTGCCCGAAGTCGCCCCTGCCGGAATGCCGAGCATGACCGGGCCGTCGACGGTAGGCACCTTCACCTTGCCGCCCTTCACGGCTTCGTCGAGGGTGATAGGCAAGTCGAGCAGCACATTGTCGCCGTCGCGGGTGAAGAAAGGGTGCGGCTTTACCTCGATCGTGACGATGGCGTCCCCTGCCCCGGCGGGTCCGGCCTGACCCTTGCCCGACAGGCGCATCTGCGTGCCGGTTTCGACCCCCGCGGGGAGTTTCAGGTCGATCGTCTTGCCGTCCTGCAGCGTGATGCGCTGCGGGGCCAAGGTAGCGGCATCGACGAAGCTGACGGCGAGGCGGTAGGAGACGTTCGCGCCCTTTTGTGGCGGGGCGCCGCGTCCGAAGCCGCCGAAACCGCCGCCCCCACGCCGCGCACCGCCCCCGCCGAACAATCCTTCGAAAATATCGCCGAAATCCGCGCCCTCATTAAACTCGAAGCCGCCGCCTGCGCCGGGACGACCGCGAAAGCCGCCGCCATTGCCGCCAAAGCCGAAGGGCGCGGTAGGATTGCCGTCGCCGTCGATCTCACCCCGGTCGAAGCGGGCGCGCTTGTCCTTGTCTGACAGCAGATCATAAGCGCTCGAAACGGCGGAAAAACGCTCCGCCGCATTGGGATTGTCCTGGTTCCGGTCAGGATGCAGCTCCTTGGCGAGCTTGCGGTAGGCCGACTTGATCTCTGCCTCGCTCGCGCCGCGCGCGACACCCAGGGTGGAGTAGGGATCCGCCATTGCCGAATATATATCCTTGTTCGTGAGAAACCTGTTTGCGCCATATGTGGCGAAAGCGTCACGATCCTTCAAGCGGCCTAGCCATCGACATGATCCCGTTCCACTCCTAAACCAGCGGCATGACCGATCCCTTCACCCTGTTCGACCAATGGTATGACGAAGCGCGCGCGAGCGAGATCAACGACAGCAACGCCATGGCGCTCGCCACCGCGGACGCGCGCGGACGACCTTCGGTGCGGATGGTGCTGCTGAAGGGGCATGGGCCGGACGGCTTCATCTTCTACACCAATTTTGAAGGACGGAAGGCCGACGAATTGCTGGCCAATCCGCATGCGGCGCTGCTGTTTCACTGGAAGTCGCTGCGGCGGCAGATCCGGATCGAAGGCCCGGTCGAGACGGTGGATGAAGCGACGGCCGACGCCTATTTCGCGACCCGCAGCCGGGACAGCCAGCTCGGCGCCTGGGCTTCGGACCAGTCGCGGCCCCTGCCCTCCCGCGCAGTATTCATGACGCGCTATGCCGATGCGGTGAGCCGGTTCGAGGGCGGCCCGGTGCCGCGTCCGCCGCATTGGTCGGGCTTTCGCGTGGTGCCGAGCCGAATCGAATTCTGGCAGGACCGCGAGCATCGATTGCATGAGCGGCGACTGTTCGTGCGCGAGGGGGAAGGGTGGAACGAAGGGCTGCTTTTTCCCTGACCGTTATTCAGTCCCACTCCTCCGTTCGGGCTGAGCCTGTCGAAGTCCCTGTACTAAAGCCCTTCGACAAGCTCAGGGAGAACGAAAGATGGATCAGGTTTTTTCAGACGCGGAAAGGCTGTAGTCGTTCGTTCAATGGGATAGGCGGCCGAGTGGACGCCTGTTAGATGTGCGGGCCAGCACGGCTTAGAGGGGTTGCATGCGGAATCGACTGACGGCCTACATCCTGACGGGCATGGTGCTGGGGGTGATCACGGGTTTCGCGGCCAATCTGTGGGTAGGCGGCGACAAGGTCCTGGCCAAGGATGTGGCGGGTTATTTCCACCTGCTGGCCGACATCTTCCTCCACCTCATCAAGATGATCATCGCGCCGCTGGTCTTTTCCACGCTGGTCGCGGGCATTGCGCATATGGGCGACAGCGCGGCGCTGGGGAGGATCGGCAGCCGGGCGCTTGCCTGGTTCATCATCGCCAGCCTGATTTCGCTGACACTCGGCCTCATTTTCGTCAATTTCTTCGCGCCGGGCGAAGGGTTGAACCTGGTGCGGAGCGGCGCGGAATCGGGGGTGAATACCGAAGCGCTCAACTTCAAGGATTTCATCCTGCACGTCTTCCCGACCTCCATGGTCGGGGCGATGGCGGAAAATTCGATCCTGCAGATCGTTGTCTTCTCCCTGTTCGTCGGCGTGGCGCTGACCGCGATTGGGGAAAAGGGCAAGCCCATCGTGACGGTGGTCGAGGCGATGGTCGAGCTGATGCTGCAGGTCACCGGCTATGTCATGCGGGTCGCCCCCTTCGCTGTGTTCGGCGCGCTGGCATCGGCGATCACGACCGAGGGGTTGGGCGTGCTCAAGACCTTCGGCGAGTTGGTGGGTGAATTCTACCTGTCGCTCTTTGCCCTGTGGATCCTTCTGTGCTGCGCAGGCGCGCTGTTCCTGGGGCGGCGGATGGGCAAGCTGCTCAAATATGTTCGCGAGCCGCTGCTGATCGCCTTTTCCACCGCATCATCGGAAGCGGCCTATCCCAAGATGCTGGAGCAGCTGGACCGCTTTGGCGTGCCGCGCCGCATCTACAGCTTCGTGCTGCCGCTCGGCTATTCGTTCAATCTCGACGGGTCGATGATGTATTCGACCTTCGCCACGATCTTCATCGCCCAGGCCTATGGCATCGACCTGCCGATCGCGACGCAGATCACGATCCTGCTGGTCCTGATGGTGACGAGCAAGGGCATCGCCGCCGTGCCCCGCGCGTCACTGGTCGTGGTGGCGGCGACGCTGGGGCAGTTTGACCTGCCGGTGGAAGGCGTCGCCTTCATCCTGGCGGTCGATCATTTCATGGACATGGGCCGCACCGCGACCAACGTGCTGGGCAACGCCATCGCCACATCCGTCATCACCAAATGGGAAGGGATGCTGGAGGTCGAGGAGCCCGACTATGTGGCGCATCCCAAGGCCCCTGCACACACGCCAGCGCATGGGCGTCGCGGGCTGGAACTCGCGAACGACATGGTCGACGAGGATCGCAAGGGTTGAAGCAACCCTTTACAAGAGACTCCTGACGCTCAGCGGGCGGCCTTCGCCGCTTCCGCCCACCAAATGAGCATCTTGGCGAAGCCTGCAAATCCCCGTTCGAGCGCAGCGCCGCCGTCGCCCTGCCCCTGCCCCTGCTCGTCGAGCGTCTGGCCGATCTGGCCGACGCTAAGGCGCTCGGGAATGACGGTCATGCCCATGGCGTTGAGCGTCACCGTCCAATTTGCGTGGCTGTTGACCCCGGCATAGCGGCCCGCCGAATAGCTGGCGATCCCGGCCGGGCGACGATCGAACTCCTTGAGATAATGATCGACGAGGTTCTTGAGGCCCGGCTGGACGCCGCGATTATATTCGCCCGCGACGAAGACAAAGGCATCGGCGGCAGTGAGGCGCGCGGCGAGGGTTGCCATGGATGCTGGCGCTTCGCCGGGGGCATAGTCGCTGTAGCGCTGGTCGAGCATGGGGAGGTTGATCGCCATGGCATCGATCAGTTCGGCGCTGTGGCCGAGTTGCTGAAAGCCGTTGATGAGGTAATCGGCGAGGCGGATGCCCATGCGGCCGCTGCGATAGGAGCCGTAGAGGACGAGGATGTTGAGCGACATGGGGACGGTGTCGCACTGTGGGAGGGTGACGTCCAGTGCTGACATACAAGTGACTGAAGCAGACTCTCTATCGTCGCACCCTTCCAAGCGAGGGGACGGGGTGGGTCGCCGCGTCAGCGGCGCCTTGCCCTCAGCCCGGACGCTCGCTCCGCTCGTACCCACCCCAACCCCTCCCTTGAAAGGGAGGGGTTATGGCTGGAAGGCCCTTGGCGGCCAACTCACTCGCCGGCCGATGCTACCGCAGCTTGGCGATGGAAAGGCCGTCCTGCTTGGCGCGGGCTTTCACCGATTCCTCGCTGCGGGTCAGGGCCTTGGCGATCGCCTTGAGCGCCATGCCCTTCTTCGCCAACGTGTGGAGCTTTTGCAGCTCGTCCGCCGTCCAGGGCTGCTTGTGGCGCTCGAAGCGTTCGCCGCCCATGTCGATCAATCCGCGAAAGGATCGCGCACGAGGATGGTGTCCTCGCGCTCAGGGCTGGTGGACACGAGCGTGACCGGGCAGCCGATCAGTTCCTCGATCCGGCGGATATATTTGATCGCCTGGGCAGGCAGGTCGGCCCAGCTGCGGGCGCCCGCCGTGGTGTCCTGCCAGCCTTCGATATCCTCATAGATCGGCTCCGCCTTCGCCTGATCCTGCGCATGGGCGGGGAGATAGTCGTAGGTCTGATCGCCGATCTTGTAACCGACGCAGATCTTCAGCGTATCGAAGCCGTCGAGGACGTCGAGCTTGGTGAGTGCGATGCCGGTGACGCCCGACACGGCGACCGACTGGCGCACCAGCACGGCGTCGAACCAGCCGCAGCGGCGCTTGCGGCCGGTGACGGTGCCGAATTCATGGCCGCGCTCACCAAGACGCTGGCCAACGTCATTTTCCTGCTCGGTCGGGAAGGGACCGGAGCCGACGCGGGTGGTGTAGGCCTTCACGATGCCGAGGACGAAACCCGCACCATTGGGGCCGAGGCCGGTGCCGCTCGCCGCCGTGCCCGCGACCGTGTTGGACGAGGTGACGAAGGGATAGGTGCCGTGGTCGATGTCGAGCAGGGTGCCCTGCGCGCCTTCGAACAGGATGCGCTGGCCTGCCGCCTTCGCCTTGTTGAGGGTGAGCCAGACGGGCTTCACGAAAGGCAGGATGAAGCTGGCGATATCGCGCAGCTGCGCCATCAGCGCATCGCGGTCGATCGGGGCTTCGTTGAACCCGGCGCGGAGCGCGTCATGGTGCGCGGTCAGGCGATCCAGCTGCGGACCGAGGTCGTCGAGATGGGCAAGGTCGCAGACGCGGATGGCGCGACGGCCCACCTTGTCTTCATAGGCCGGACCGATACCGCGACGGGTGGTGCCGATCTTGCCCGCGCCGCTCGCGTCTTCGCGCAGGCCGTCAAGGTCGCGGTGGAAGGGCAGGATCAGCGGGCAGGTTTCGGCGATCTGGAGGTTTTCGGGGGTGATCTCGACGCCCTGCCCCTTCAGCTTCGCGACTTCGTCACGGAAGTGCCAGGGATCAAGGACGACGCCATTGCCGATGACGCTGAGCGTACCCCGGACGATGCCCGAGGGGAGAAGCGAGAGCTTATAGACCTTTTCGCCGACGACCAGCGTGTGACCGGCATTGTGGCCACCCTGGAAGCGCGCGACGACATCGGCGCGCTCCGACAGCCAATCGACGATCTTGCCCTTGCCCTCGTCGCCCCACTGGGCGCCGATTACCGTAACATTTGCCATGGATACAGACCTCCGCCCGCCGCGCGGACCGGCCATGCCCTTCGACGGGACTCGGCATGCCGGTAGGATCGAGTGGGCGCTTATTCGCCCTGTGCGGGGCGCGCGTTAGCCGCGCTGCCCCCCACGCGTCAAGTCAGTAGGCGCGCGGTTCGTCGCCATCCAGCCAATGGGTGCAGCGCAGCGCCTCGCCATTTTCCTGACCCGTGAGCGCGGCGACCGTGTGCCAGCCTTCCCCGCGAAGTTGCGCCGCGCGACTTTGATCGTGATGGAGAGGCAGAAACAGACGCCTGGGACTTTCCGCTCCGAAACCCGCATCGATCAGCGGGTCGGGATAGAGGGAAAAGCCCATGGCAGGTTCTTCCGAACCATCGGCGCGGGTGATCGCATAGCTGCCGCCCCGGCCGATTTCGCCGGTAAAACCCTCGGCGAAAATCGAGAAGCCGAACCAGTTCTGATATTCGAAGCCGTGACGTTCGGTGGGATCGAGGGTCAGCGTGATATCCCAGCCGATCGGCTTTGCGATGGCGCGCAGGCCCGCGATGCGGCTGTCGATCGCGCCGCCGAGCCGGGCGTTGAGGGCTTCGAGCTTTTCCATGGCGGGGTGGAAGGGACCCGTCGCCTCGATGAGCGGGAGATAGGCGGCGGCAGCCGGGCTGATCGCGGCGAGCGCGCCTGCATCCTTGGCGTCCAGTTCGGCGCGGACGGCTTCGATCTCTTCGCGCGCCAGCGGGAGCGGTCCTGCGGCGAGGCTGTCGATCAGGTCCGGCAGGGTGAAGTCGATGGTGATGCCAGTGACGCCTGCGGCCTGCAGCGCCTCGATCGCGACATTGACGATCTCGACCGCGGCGGCGCTGCTGTCGCTGCCGATAAGTTCGGCGCCGACCTGCAGCCGTTCGCGTTCGGGGCGGAGCTGATTCGCCTTCAGACGGATGACCGGGCCGCCATAGGACAGTCGCAGCGGGCGCGGGACGCTGGCGAGGCGAGTTGCGGCAATGCGGCCGACCTGCGCCGTCATGTCGGGGCGGAGGGCGAGACTGCGCTGGGACACAGGGTCCACAGCGCGGACAAGATCCTGGGCGCGCATGGATTTGAGGCGGCCGACCAGCGTGTCCTCAAATTCGGCGAGCGGGGGCATGACGCGCTCATAGCCGTGGGTGGCGACCGTATCGAGCACGCGGCGCGCGAGACGCGCGGAGGCTTCGGCCTGCGGCGGCAGGCGGTCGGATAGCCCTTCGGGAAGGAGGCCGGGGGGGATGCTGGTCATGGGCTGGCCCTTTAGCGGATTTCAGAGGCTAGGCCATCCCCCTCTGCGGTTCGGGCCCAGGAACGTCGAAGCCCTCACCCCAATGGAGTGAGGGCTTCGACTTCGCTCAGCCATGCCCTTCGACAAGCTCAGGGCGAACGGATGTTTTCAAACTTACGCGAAGCGCAGCAGCTTCACCGTCTTCACGCCTGCGAGGTTGCAGATGTTCTTCAGCACGTCTTCGGTCACCGCGCCATCGACCGAGAGCAGCAGGACGGCTTCGCCACCCTGGTTGCGGCGGCCGAGGTGGAAGGTGCCGATGTTGACATTCGCTTCGCCCAGGGTCGAGCCGAGGCGGCCGATGAAGCCGGGCGCGTCCTGGTTGACGATGTAGAGCATGTGCCCGGCCAGATCGGCTTCGACCTTGATGCCGAACAGTTCGACGAGGCGCGCCTGTGCGTTGCCGAACAGCGTGCCTGCAACGGATTTGTCGCCGCCTTCGGTCTTCACCGTGACGCGGACGAGGGTCTGGTAGTCGCCCTCGCGGTCATGGCGCACTTCGCGGACGTCGAGGCCGCGTTCCTTCGCCAGGAAGGGCGCGTTGACCATGTTCACCGTGTCCGAATAAACGCGCATCAGGCCGGCGAGAACCGCAGCGGTGATCGGCTTCTGGTTGAGTTCGGCGGCATGGCCTTCCACTTCGACCGAGACGCCCTGCACATGGTCGCCCTCGAGCTGGCCGACCAAGCTGCCCAGTTCTTCCGCCAGCGCCATATAGGGCTTGAGCTTCGGGGCTTCCTCGGCCGACAGGCTCGGCACGTTCAGCGCGTTGGTGATGCCGCCGTCGAGCAGATAGTCGCTGAGCTGTTCGGCGACCTGAAGCGCGACGTTCACCTGCGCTTCGTCGGTCGATGCGCCAAGGTGCGGGGTGCAGATGAAGTTGGGCGTGCCGAACAAGGGCGATTCCTTCGCCGGTTCCTGCACGAACACGTCAAGTGCTGCGCCAGCGACATGACCAGAGTCGAGCGCTTCCTTGAGCGCGGCTTCATCGACCAGACCGCCACGGGCGCAGTTGATGATGCGCACGCCCTTCTTGGTCTTGGCGAGATTTTCCTTGCTCAGGATGTTGCGGGTCTGGTCGGTCAGCGGCGTGTGCAGCGTGATAAAGTCCGCCTTGGCCAGCAGCGTGTCGAGGTCGGCCTTTTCCACGCCCATTTCGACGGCGCGTTCCGGGGTAAGGAAGGGATCGAAGGCCACGACCTTCATCTTGAGGCCCAGCGCGCGGCTGGCGACGATCGAGCCGATATTGCCCGCGCCGATCAAGCCCAGCGTCTTGCCGGTGACTTCCACGCCCATGAAACCGTTTTTCGGCCACAGGCCCTGCTGGGTCTGGGCATTGGCTTCGGGAAGCTGGCGGGCGAGCGCGAACATGAGGGCAATGGCGTGTTCGGCGGTGGTGATCGAGTTGCCGAACGGGGTGTTCATGACGACCACGCCCTTGGCCGAAGCGGCGGGGATGTCGACATTGTCCACGCCGATGCCGGCGCGGCCGATGACCTTAAGGTTGGTCGCGGCGTCGAGAATGTCCTTGGTGACCTTGGTCGCGCTGCGGATGGCGAGGCCGTCATACTGGCCGATGATCGCCTTCAACTCTTCGGGGGTCTTGCCAGTGATTTCGTCGACTTCGACGCCGCGTTCGCGGAAGATCGCGGCGGCGCGGGGGTCCATCTTGTCGGAAATAAGTACCTTGGGCATGTAGAATTCCTATGTTTCCTCGTCACCCCGGACTTGATCCGGGGTCCCGCTTATCTGCGGGCGGACATGAAGAAGAAGCGGGACCCCGGCTCAAGGCCGGGGTGACGCGGTTAAGCTAAATCAGCCAGCCTTAGCGGTCGCGTAGGCCCAGTCGAGCCAGGGACCGAGCGCCTCGATATCGGCGGTTTCGACGGTCGCGCCGCACCAGATGCGCAGGCCGGCCGGGGCGTCGCGATAACCCGCGACGTCATAGGCCGCGCCTTCCTTTTCGAGCAGGCCAGCCATGCTCTTGATGAAGGCTTCGTCCGCACCCTCGACGGTCAGGCAGACGCTGGTGGTAGAGCGGGTCGCCGGATCGGCTGCGAGATGGCCGAGCCAGGAGCGTTCCTCGACCAGCTTGTTCAGCGCCGCCGCATTGGCGTTGCTGCGTGCGATGAGGCCATTGAGGCCGCCCAGCGACTTGCCCCATTCCAGCGCGAAGATCGCGTCCTCGACCGCCAGCATGGAGGGCGTGTTGATCGTTTCGCCCTTGAAGATGCCTTCTGCGAGCTTGCCTTTCGCCATCAGGCGGAAGACCTTGGGCAGAGGCCAGGCGGGGGTGTGGGTTTCCAGACGGTCGACCGCGCGGGGGCCGAGGATCAGAACGCCATGGCCGCCCTCGCCGCCCAGCACCTTCTGCCAGGAGAAGGTGGCGACGTCGATCTTGGTCCAGTCGATCTCATATGCGAAGACCGCGCTCGTGGCGTCGGCGAAGGTCAGCCCCTCACGATCGGCCGGAATCCAGTCGGCGTTCGGCACGCGGACGCCCGAAGTGGTGCCGTTCCAGGTGAAAAGAACGTCGCTCGAGAAATCGACCTGCGCGAGATCAGGCAACTGGCCATAATCGGCACGGATGATTGTGGGATCGAGCTTCAGCTGCTTGGCAGCGTCCGTCACCCAGCCTTCACCGAAGCTTTCCCAGGCGAGCGTCGTCACCGGGCGGGCGCCCAGCATCGTCCACATCGCCATTTCGAAAGCGCCGGTGTCGGAACCGGGCACGATGCCGATGCGATGCGTGTCGGGCAGGTTCAGCAGCTCGCGCATCAGGTCGATGCAATAGGCGAGGCGGGTCTTGCCGATCTTGGCGCGGTGCGAGCGGCCGAGGGATTCAGCGCTCAGCTTGTCGGCGCTCCAGCCCGGAGGCTTGGCGCAGGGACCGGAAGAGAAATAGGGACGAGCCGGCTTGGTGGCGGGCTTGGCCGCGGCGGGCGCAAGAGTGGCGTCGGCGGCAGTAATATCAGTCATGTAATGCTTCTCCTTGCAGAGAGCACGCGCGGCGTTGGGACCGCGTGGCCCGGCGGCCGCTCTAAAGATCGGCGGCAAAGAGTCAAGACGAATGTCCGGATGCGACGAACCGTTAGGCTCGTTAACCCACGGGCCGGTTTGTCATGGTAAATGACCGATCATGAAAGAGCGGGCTTGGGGGACAATGGCTGTGCGCCGCATGGGTCAAGCGGCCTTGCTGGCGTTGAGTTTCGCGCTGGTATCGTGCGGCGGCGACCTGGTGCCGCGCGGCCGGGTGGAACGGCCGTCCAAACCCGTGAAAAGCGCCCGCCCCTCTGCGCCGCCGTCGATGGAATTGCGGCAATGCCTGGTGAAGCTGCAATCGCAATCGGTGCTGTTCACGCCCCTGCCCGATCAGAATTTCGGCGGCGGATGCACTGCGACGGGCAGCGTCAAGCTGATCGACATCGGTGTTCCAGCGACGAATTTGGGGGCGATGACCTGCAATCTGGCGGCCAATTTCGCGGCCTGGGCGCGCTATGGCGTCCAGCCTGCCGCGCGGCTGATCCTGGGCGCGGAGATCGAGAAGATCGAGACGTTCGGCACCTATAATTGCCGGCCGATCGCGGGGAGCGGCAGGCTTTCCGAACATGCGCACAGCAATGCGGTCGATGTGTCCGCCTTTGTCCTGTCGGACGGACGGCGGATCACGATCGAGCAGGGATGGAATGGCGACCGGCAGACGCGGCAGTTTCTCGAGATCGTTCGCGCCAGCGCCTGCAAGCGGTTCCGCACCGTGCTGAGCCCGGATTATAATGTCGCGCATCGCGATCATTTTCATTTCGACATGGGTGGGCGCGGCGGCTTTTGCCGCTGAGCGCGAAGAGGCGGGGTGGTTTTTGCCGCTGACCGCTCCTAAGTTGGGTTGAATGACAAGAAAAGAAATCGAAGAACGCAAATTCCGTCCCGCCCGGCAGGAAGCCGCCGACGCCCGCAAGACCGTAGGGACCCCGCAGACCAGCAGCGCCGCCTATCGCCTGGCCTTTCAGGACACCGAATTTCTGCTCCGCGAAGATCTGCGGCCGGTACGGTTCCAACTGGAATTGCTGAAGCCTCAGCTGCTGATGGACGAAGCGGGGATCGAATCCACCTTCGTCTTCTACGGATCGGCACGCATTCCGGAGCCGGAACAGGTGCAGGCGCGGATCGACGCCGCGACGACGCCCGACCAGCGGCGGGTTGCGGAAAATCTCGGCAAGAAGGCGCGCTATTATGAAGAGGCGCGCAAGCTGGCGCGGATCGCGGCGCAATATCCGGTGACAGAAGCTGGCTGCCGGCATTTCGTGGTCTGTTCGGGCGGCGGGCCATCGATCATGGAGGCGGCCAATCGCGGCGCGGCCGATGTGGGCGCGCAGACGATCGGCATGAACATCGTACTGCCGCATGAGCAGGCGCCCAATCGCTTCGTGACGCCGGAGTTGAGCTTCCAGTTCCACTATTTCGCCTTAAGAAAGATGCACTTCCTGCTGCGCGCGCGGGCATTGGCCGTGTTTCCCGGCGGGTTCGGCACGTTCGACGAGATGTTCGAACTGCTGACGCTGATCCAGACGGGGAAAATGAAGCCTATCCCGATATTGCTGTTCGGGCGGGAGTTCTGGACTCGGGTGGTGGATTTCGATGCGCTGGCGGACGAGGGGGTGATTTCCCCTTCCGACCTGAATTTGCTGACCTGGGTCGAAACGGCCGAGGAAGCATGGACGGCAGTGCAGACTTTCTATGAGGATAGCGACGCGCCTGCGTGTGGGTGAACCTGGCGGCGCAGCCTCTTGAAAAATCTCTTCGCTCTCTGCGCGAACAATTTTTTTGCGCGCAGAGGCGCAGAGAGCACGGAGAAAAAGATTTGAAGCCGCTTTGCGGCGGGGGTCTTGGCTGGCATGCCCTTGCCTCGCTCGGCTCACAGGACTAGGGCGCGGCCATGCGTGCGGACGTCGCTCATATAGATTGCTGGATCTTCGATCTGGACAATACGCTGTACCCGGCGAAGGCGGACCTGTTCGCGCTGATCGACGTGAAGATGGGCGAGTTCATCCAGGGACTGCTCGGATGCGATCCGGACGTCGCCAAGGCCACGCAGAAGCGTTATTTCATGGAGCATGGCACGACGCTGTCGGGGCTGATGCACCATCATGGCATAGAGCCGCGCGCATTTCTCGACTATGTCCATGATATCTCGATGGACCGGCTGGAGGTGGATGAGGCGCTGAACGCCCATATCGCCGCGCTGCCGGGACGGCGACTGATCTTCACCAATGGCGATGGCGCCTATGCGACGCGCGTACTGGACAAGCTGGGCCTTGCGGACGCGTTCGAGCTGATCCACGACATCCATGCCTGCCAATATGTGCCCAAGCCCGATCCGTCAGGCTATGCGGAGCTGTGCCAGGTGCATGGCGTCGATCCGACGCGCGCTGCGTTTTTCGAGGATATGGCGCGCAACCTGAAGCCCGCGAAGGCGATCGGGATGACCACCATCTGGGTGAATAACGGCTCCGAAGCCGGCAATCACGAGCATCATCCGGACTTCATCGATTTCGAAACCGACCATCTGACGCCATTCCTGGCCGACATCATTGGGGAAAAGCCATGAGCCAAGATCTGATCGCGACCATCGACGCCGCCTGGGAAGACCGGGCCAATGTGAGCCTGTCCACGCAGGGCGAAGTGCGCCAGGCGGTCGACAAGGCGCTGGCGCTTCTGGACAAGGGTGAACTGCGCGTCGCTGAGCCGACAGCGGATGGCTGGAAGGTCAATCAGTGGGCGAAGAAGGCGGTGCTACTGTCGTTCCGCCTCAACGACAATGTGATGATCGACAATGGCCCTGGCGCGGGTCACTGGTGGGACAAGGTGCCGAGCAAGTTCGCAGGCTGGGACGAGGCGGCTTTCCGCGCCGCCGGTTTCCGTGCGGTGCCGGGCAGCTTCGCGCGCGCGGGTTCGCACATCGCGAAGAACGTCATCCTGATGCCGAGCTTCGTCAATATCGGCGCGTTCGTCGATGAAGGCACCATGGTCGATACCTGGGTGACGGTGGGCAGCTGCGCGCAGATCGGCAAGAATGTCCATCTGTCGGGCGGCGTGGGTATCGGCGGCGTGCTGGAACCGCTGCAGGCCGATCCGGTGATCATCGAGGACGACTGCTTCATCGGCGCGCGGTCCGAAGTCGTGGAAGGCGTGCGTATCGGCAAGGGTTCGGTGCTGTCGATGGGCGTGTTCATCGGCCAGTCCACAAAGATCGTCGATCGCACCACCGGAGAGGTCTTCATGGGCGAGGTGCCGCCCTATTCGGTGGTGGTGCCCGGTTCGCTGCCCGGCAAGCCGCTGCCTGATGGCACGCCGGGGCCGAGCCTCTATTGCGCGGTGATCGTGAAGCGCGTGGACGCGCAGACGCGATCGAAGACCGGGATCAACGAACTGCTGCGGGATTGAACCCATTATCGCCCCTCCCCTTCAGGGGAGGGGACAGGGGTGGGGGTCGAGCGGAGCGAGCACTGCGGCTTTAATGGATGCAGGCGATTGCTGCGCAATCGCACCCACCCTTGAACAGAGTCACGCGCCTCTGTTCAACCCTCCCTTGAAAGGGAGGGGCTTATAAGATTGGTGGCGTTTGCCTACATAGCCCGCATGCCGCCATCCACGCCTGACAATAGCCCCCTCCCGCCCGTCTGGGCGACGCTGCGGCGGTTTCTGCCTTATCTCTGGCCAGCAGATGCTCCGGCGTTGCGGCGGCGGGTTACTATCGCGATGCTGCTGGTGGTGCTGGCGAAGATCGTCAGCCTCGCCATGCCCTTTGCCTATAAGGGCGCCGTGGACCGCATGGCGCCGGGCATGGAGCCTGCGGCAGCGCTCGCGATCGCGCTGGTGATCGCTTATGCGGGCGCGCGCTTTGGCAGCGTGCTGTTCGACAATCTGCGCAACGCCGTGTTCGAGCGTGTCGGGCAGGAAGCCGGGCGGCGCTTGTCGGACGACGTGTTCGTTCATCTGCACCGGCTTTCGCTGCGCTTCCATCTCGACCGGCGCACCGGGGCCGTCACCAAAATCGTCGAACGCGGAACGAAGAGTATCGACACGATGCTCTACTTCCTGCTGTTCAACATCGCCCCCACGATTTTGGAACTGGCGGCGGTTTGCGTCATCTTCTTTGTGAAGTTCGGGCCTGGGCTGGTCGCCGCGACGCTGGCGATGGTGGGGCTCTATATCTGGTTCACTCGGACGATCACCGAATGGCGCAACCAGTTGCGGCGCGACATGGTGGACATGGACACCAATGCCGTCGCCCATGCGGTCGACAGCCTGCTGAATTTCGAAACCGTCAAATATTTCGGCGCGGAAGAGCGTGAGGCGGCGCGGTACGGCACGGCCATGCGGCGCTACGCCGAGGCGGCGGTGAAGTCGGAAAACAGCCTCGCTTGGCTCAACATCGGCCAGTCGCTGATCACCAATCTGATGATGGCGGGGGCGATGGGCTATACCGTCTGGGGGTGGAGCCGGGGCAGCTTCACGACCGGCGATGTGGTGCTGGTGAATACATTGCTTAGCCAGCTATTCAGGCCGCTCGACCTTCTTGGCATGGTCTATCGCACCATCCGGCAGGGCGTCATCGACATGGAGGCGATGTACAAGCTGATCGATACGCAGGCCGAGATCAGTGATGCGCCGGACGCGCCCATGCTGCAAACGCATGGCGGGGAGGTGCGGTTCGAGCATGTGCGCTTTGGCTATGACGCCGACCGCGAGATATTGCAGGACGTAAGCTTCACCGTGCCGGCTGGCCGGACGCTGGCGATTGTGGGGCCTTCGGGCGCTGGCAAGTCCACGATCGCAAGAACGCTGTTCCGTTTTTACGACATTCAGGCGGGACGCATCCTGATCGACGGGCAGGATATTTCGCGCGTCACGCAGGCGTCGCTCCGCGCGGCGATCGGCATCGTGCCGCAGGACATGGTGCTGTTCAACGACACGGTGGGCTATAATATCGGCTATGGCCGCGCCAATGCCACGCAGGCGGAGATTGAGAAGGCGGCCAAGGCTGCGTCCATCCACGATTTCATTATGCGCCTGCCACAGGGCTATGACACGCGGGTCGGCGAACGCGGCCTCAAACTGTCGGGCGGCGAGAAGCAGCGCGTGGCGATCGCGCGGACGCTGCTGAAGGACCCGCCCGTGCTGGTGCTGGACGAGGCCACAAGTGCACTCGACAGCCGCACCGAAACCGAAATCCAGGCGGTGCTGCGCGACATTTCACGCAAGAGGACGACGCTCGTCGTCGCGCACCGGCTTTCGACCGTGGTGGATGCGGACGAGATCATCGTGCTGGATCAAGGCCGGGTGGTCGAGCGGGGACGGCATGCGGATCTGGTGCGGGCCGACGGGCTCTATGCCGCCATGTGGACGCGACAGGCGTCGGAGCGGAGCGAGAGCGATGCGGAGCCGGTTTCGGATTTCGCCACGGCATCGGCGCAGTGAAAGGCGGATGATGGACAGCAGGGTCATATCGCACTGGCGGGTAACGCTATGGGTGTTGATCGCCGTCGTCCTGTTGGCGCCGCTGGTGGCGATGCAGTTCACCCAGGAGGTGCGCTGGACCGGCTCCGACTTTGCGGTCGCGGCAGCGCTGCTGATCGGCGCAGCCGTCAGCTATGAACTCGCGGCCCGGATCGTTCGGGATCGGCGCGGGCGCGTGCTGCTCGGCGGTGGCCTGCTGCTGATCGTCGCGCTTATGTGGGCGCACGGAGCGGTAGGGATCTTCTGATCTTGTGGATAAGGGCGGCCTCCAAATGAGGGGCCGCCCTGTTTGTGTCAGCGATTGGTGACGGTGGTGGTCGTCTTTTCCACCACGGTGGCGCGTGCGGGCGCTCTGGTGGTCTTGCGCACCACCTTGCGCTTGGCGGGAGCAGCCTTGCGGACGGTCGTCACGGGCGCAGTCTTGACGGTTTCGGTGGTTACCGTGGTGCTGGCGGGGACGGGAGCCGTCGCAGCGGCGGCGCGGGCGGCCTGCGCATCGGCGGCGGCGGAAGCGGCGGCACGTTCAGCGGCCTCCGCGCGGGCATTGGCTGCGGCCGCATCCTGCTGCGCGGCGGCGGCGGTCGATGCCTGAACCTGCGCGTCGGTCTGCGCGCTGGCCTGGCTCTGGCCGATGGCGGTATCCGCAAAGCCCTGAGCTTCGATTGCAGCCTTGATGGCGTCCTGCTCCTTGCCGCTCTTCAGCCGTTCTTGGGCAAGGCGCAGCGATGCCTGGGCCCTGGCGAGGACAGCGGGGTCATATTGGCCCGTCTTCAGCTTGCCGGCGGCGTCGATCTTGCCCTGCGCCTGCGCAATGGCCTTGAGCGCCTGTTCCTCGTCGCCCGCCAGTGCGGGACCGGCGGCGAGGAAAAGCGCCGAGGCGGCGGCAAAGGCGCGGAGGGAATAACCGATCTTACGCATAGTCTCTCCTGTCACTGTTGGTGGGGCGACAAACGGCCCATCACCGAACAGAGTTCCGGGAGAAAGCGGCAAGCGTAACGGTCAGGCGTCGAGGAATGGCGCTGCAACCTCGGCGGGAACGCGGAGGATACGGCCGCTTTCCCTGTCGATGATCGCCCAAGTGGATTTGGCCGCGACCTTCACCCTTCCGTCCGGACCGATGAATTCCATGTGCCGGTCGAAGCGCGCGCCGCGCGGCCCCTGCGGAATCCACGTGCGGGCGGTGACCGTCTCGCCTTCCTTCACATTGCCGCGATAGTCGATCTCATGCCGGGTCACGACCCAGACATAGGCGTCCAGATGCTCCGGCGCGGCGTCGCGCGTCCAATGTTCGGTCGCGACCTGCTCCATCCACTGCACCCAGACCGCATTGTTCACATGCCCGAGCATGTCGATATGCTCGGGCCCTGCCGTGATCTGGGTGGTGTAAGCGGCGGACATTAGTCCCCTCCGTCCGGGCTGAACCTGCCGAGGGCGAACGGGGGAGAGTGGGACATGCTCATTCTTCCACGCCCAGCTGCCACAGGATGAAGGCGAATTCCTCCGCCGTTTCCTGCAGGCTTTCAAAGCGGCCGGATTTGCCGCCATGGCCTGCGCCCATATTGGTCTTGAGCAACAGGATATTGCTGTCCGTCTTTGTGGCGCGCAGCTTCGCCACCCATTTCGCCGGTTCCCAATAGGTGACGCGCGGGTCGTTGAGACCAGCCGTCACCATCAGCGGCGGATAGGATTGCGCCTTCACATTATTGTAGGGGTCATAGGCAAGGATGGTCTTAAACGCTTCCTTGTCCTCTATCGGATTGCCCCATTCCGGCCACTCGCCCGGCGTCAGCGGCAGGCTTTCGTCGAGCATGGTGTTGAGCACATCGACAAAGGGCACATGCGCCACCACCGCGCCCCAAAGGTCCGGATCGCTGTTGACGACCGCGCCCATCAGTTCGCCGCCCGCAGAGCCGCCGGAGATGCTGATACGCCCCTTGGCGCTATAACCGCGTTCGATCAGCCCCTTCGCCACATCGACGAAATCGTTGAACGTGTTGGTCCGCTTTTCGAGCTTCCCGTCCAGATACCATTGCTGGCCGAGGTCATCGCCGCCGCGGATGTGAGCCAGCGCAAAGACGAAGCCCCGGTCCAGCAAGGACAGGCGGCTGGTGGAAAAGCCCGGCTCCATGGCGATGCCATAGGCGCCATAGCCATAGAGGTGCAGCGGGGCGCTGCCGTCGCGGGGCAGGTCCTTGGGATAGACGATCGACACCGGGATCGGCGTGCCGTCGCGGGCAGGGATCGTCACCCTTTCGGTCGCATAGCGGCTGGCGTCATAGCCGGACGGGATTTCCTGGACCTTCAGTACCTCCAGCTCGCCTGAGGCAAGATGATAGTCGTAGATGGTGTCGGGCGTGACCATCGATTCATAACCGATGCGCAGCTTCGTGACGTCATATTCGGGATTGTCGTCGAGGCTGGCCGAATAGCTGGCTTCCGGAAAGGAGATACGCTTGGCCGAATGGGTCGCGTAATCGCGCAGTTCGATCTGGTCGAGCCCGTCCTGCCGCCCTTCCGTGACATAGAAGCCTTTGAACAGGGTGAAGTCGGTAAGGTAGAAATGCGGGTCGGCCGCGATGACCTCTTGCCATTCGCCAGGCGCTTCGAGCGACGCCTTCACCAAGCGGAAGTTGGGGTGGGTGTCGTTGGTGCGGATGTAGAGCGTGCCTTCATGCTCATCGACATCATATTCGCGGCCGGGCTTGCGCGGCGAGACGAGCAGCGGCTCGGCCAGCGGATTGTCCGCGGGGAGCAGCCAGCTTTCGGTGGTGACATGGTCGCCGGTTGCGATCACGATCCATTTTTCCGATGAGGTCAGGCCGACTGAAACGCGGAAACCCTCATCATCCTCATGGAACAGCTCCACGTCGCTCTCCACCGGCTGACCCAGCCAGTGGAGCCGCGCATTGTCGGTGCGCCACTGGTCATTGGCGATGCCGTAGAGCAGGCCCTTGCTGTCGCTGGTCCAGACGAGCGACGACAGCGTGTCGGGGATGACCTCCGGCAGGATTTCTCCGGTGAACAGGTCCTTGATCCGGGCCTCGAACCGCTCCGACCCATTATTGTCGATGGCATAGGCGAGGTATCGACCGTCCGGGCTGACCGAGAGCGCGCCGAGGCGGAAATATTCATGCCCGTCGGCGAGGGCGGGCTCGTCCAGGATCAACTGATCCTCGCCGCCAGCAACCGGGCGGCGATACCATTTGCGATATTGCGCGCCGATTTCGAAGGCGCGCCAATAGACATAATCTCCGTCCTTCTGCGGGACGGAGCTGTCATCTTCCTTGACGCGCCCTTTCATCTCGGCGAACAGGCGGTCGGTCAGCGCCTTGTGCGGCTGCATCGCGCTTTCGAAGAAGGCATTCTCCTCCTCCAGATAAGCGAGGACATCCTTGTCCTTGACGTCCGGATAGCCCGGATCACGCAACCAGGCCCATGGATCTTCCACCGTGATGCCGTGACGGGTGAAACTGTGCGGGCGGCGGGCGGCGGAAGGAGGTGTGCTATCGGTCATTCACGGTCCTGGTTCTTGGTCGGGCGGCGCGCTGGCATAAGCGCATGCGCCTGCTTATGTTGGCGGCGAAGTGCCCTGCGCAAGGGTTGTGGATCAAGGGAAATGCAATGTCGACCTATGAAGACCGGCTGAAGGCCCTGCGTGCGCAACTGGCGCGTGAACATCTCGATGGCTTCGTTGTGCCCCTGACCGATGAGCATATGAGCGAATATGTCGGCGCCTATGCCCAGCGGCTTGCCTGGCTGACGGGCTTTCAGGGGTCTGCGGGGAGCGCGGTGGTGCTGCCCGAGGAAGCGGCGATCTTCGTCGATGGACGCTATACGCTGCAGGTGCGCGAGCAGGTCGATGCCGCCCATTGGCATTATGAAAGCGTGCCGCAAACTTCGGTTGCAGCCTGGCTCGGCACCCATGCGCCGGACGGCGGCCGGATCGGCTATGATCCCTGGCTGCATACCCGCGCCTGGGTGAAGACGGCTACCGAAGCGCTGGCGGCACGCGGAGCGGAACTGGTGGCGGTCGACAGCAATCCGGTCGATGCCGTCTGGCCCGATCGTCCCGCGCCCAGTGACGCAAGGCTGGTCGTGCATGACGATCGCTATGCCGGGCAGAGCGCCGCGGAGAAGCGGCAGGCGATGGCGGACTGGCTGACGGCGCGAAAGGCCGATGCCGCGGTCCTGTCGGCGCTGGATTCGATCGCCTGGACCTTCAATATCCGGGGCAAGGACGTCGCACGCACGCCGGTCGCGCTGGCCTATGCCATCGTCCATGCCGACGCGACGGCTGATCTCTATGTCGCGCCGGAGAAGATGGAAGAGGCGGTGGCGCAACATCTGGGCAATGCGGTGCGCGTGCATCCGCGCACCGATTTCGCGGACGCACTGAAATCGTTCAAGGGGAAGACGGTGGCGGCGGACCCGGAGCGGGCCGTTGCGGCGATCTTCGAGGCGCTGGAAGCGGGCGGTGCGACCGTGCTGCCGCTACGCGATCCTGCCGTCCTGCCCAAGGCGATCAAGAACAGCGTGGAGATCGCGGGGCACAAGGCGGCGCAGGCGCGCGACGGCGCGGCCCTTTCCCGCTTCCTGCACTGGATAGCCACGGAGGCTCCAAACGGCGCGATCGACGAGTTGACCGCCGCCGCCCGGCTGGAAGCGTTCCGCAGGGATAGCGGGTTGCTGGAGGACCTGTCCTTCGACACGATCAGCGGCGCAGGCCCCAATGGCGCGGTCGTGCATTACCGGGTCGAGGAAAAGACCAACCGGCGGATCGAAACGGGCAGCTTCTACCTGGTCGATTCGGGCGGCCAATATCGGGACGGCACGACGGACGTCACCCGGACCATCGCCATCGGCACCCCCAGCGCGGAAATGAAGCACCGCTTCACCCTGGTCCTGAAAGGGCATATCGCCCTTGGCCGGGCGCAGTTTCCGGCAGGCACGCGGGGGGGCCAACTCGACATTCTGGCGCGCCAGTTCCTTTGGGCCGAGGGGCTCGACTATGCGCATGGGACCGGCCATGGCGTCGGCAGTTTCCTGTCGGTGCATGAAGGGCCGCAGCGGATCGCGACCTTTGGCGGCGGCGACGAACCGCTACAGGCTGGCATGATCCTGTCCAACGAGCCCGGCTATTACAAGACCGGCGACTATGGCATCCGCATCGAAAATCTGGTGCTGGTGGAACGGCGTGATGTGCCCGGCGCTGAGCGTGAGATGCTGGGCTTCGAAACGCTGACCTTCGCACCGATCGACCGCAACGCCATCGCCGTGGACCTGCTCACGGCCGAAGAACGGCAGTGGATCGACGCCTATCATGCGAAAGTGGTGGAGATTGTCGGGCCGCAGCTGGAGGGCGATGCGCTGGCTTGGCTGAAGTCGGCCTGCGCGCCCTTATAGGTCAAGTGCCGCCCGCCCTAGCGCAGGCGGCCAAGCCATCAGTCCTGACGTTGCTGGTTCTTCTTGTCGCTTGCATCAGATTCGCTTGCGCCCTCACGCGCCTGCGCCTTGCGGCGGCGCAGATTGTCGCGCAGCGCCTGCGCCAGCCGTGCCTTGCGATCGTCCTGCCCGCTTGTCATGGCGCGCCATAAGCAAATTGCGCCGCCCGCCGCAACCCGCCTTGACAAGCCGGACGCGCGCGGCCATAGGCCCGGCTCCGCACGCCGAAAGGCTGTGCGGGATGGTGAAAGTGCTGCCGTAGCTCAGTGGTAGAGCGCATCCTTGGTAAGGCTGAGGTCGCGAGTTCAATCCTCGCCGGCAGCACCATTTCCCCCTCCTCCTCATGAATTCCGGAAGAAAAGCGGGCAGGACTCAGTCCAGCGGCTTTGGTAGCCAGCTGAGATCCCGCGCGAGCGTCCTTATCGGGACGCCGCTCAGTCTGCGCAGGGCCGCTATGTCGATCAGCTCGACGCCATGGCCGTCACGCAAGATCAGTTTCTTGTCCTGCAAGATACGGAAGACCCGGTTCACATGGACGGCGGTGAGGCCAATGATGTCGCCAATCTGCTCCTGCGTCAGCGGATGGTCGAAACGCGGCTCCATATCCGGCTGGATAAGTTTCAAACGGTCATAAAGATGCACGAGCAGCGCGGCGAGGCGGCATTCGGCCGATGTGCGGCCGATCGAGCATAGCCGGTCCATCAGGATCACGCGCTCCTGCTGGGCGCTGAGGAACAGCAGGGCCGCCATATGCGGGGCGCGCGTGAACAGGCTGCCCAGCGCCGAAAGACTGATCGACCTCAGCTTGACAAGGGTGAGCGCGGTCAGCGTCTCCGCCGCCCGGTCCAGCGCGACACTGGGCGATCCGAGCATATCGCCGGGCAGATGGACCTTCAGTATCTGTCGGCTGCCGTCGGCCAGCGTCATGCTGCTCAAGACCCAGCCTTCGACCAGAATATAGACGGATTGGGGCCGGTCCCCCTCTCGGCGGATGGTACGATGGCGCGCCACGGTCTGCACCGGGCTCGCCAGGCTGGCAAAGATTTCAAGCTCCGCCGGGCTGGGCGAACGAAACTCGGTCAATCGTGCTTGGGGAAAAGAAACCCCGGAGGGGCCATCAGAAAATGCGCGCACACAGCCTCAAGTCGGATAGGTCCGGCGGCTGTAGCAAAGGGTAACCAGAGCCTCACTAAAGTGGAGCAAGAAGCACGTCGATCAGCGGGATAGCGTCAATCCCACCCACAAAATGCGCGGCGTGCCAAGGTCGATCGAGCCCCCCGCATTGCGCGTGATCACTTCTTCATCGAAGACATTCTCGCCGCGCGCGACCAGCGTCAGGCTTCGGCCAAGCGGCATGCGCGCAACGGCATCGACCGTCAGCGCACTGGGCAGGATATCGGTCTGCAGATCATCTTCAAATTGCCGGGACACATAGCGCACAGTTGTGGACAGCAGCGGACCCTTTGCGGGTTGCCAGGCCAGTGTCGCGCTGGCCGCATGCCGGGGGCTCTGCGCGGGGGTGAGGCCGTCGAAATCCTTGCCGGGTGCACGGACGCTGCTGCGGCTATAGGCGTAGGATGCGGTCAGCTGAAAATCGCCCGTCCGGGCAGAAGCGGTCAGTTCGACTCCTTTAGCCACGATGCGGTCGATATTCTGCCGTTCCCGCACGATGATCGCCCGTCCATTGACGACGGAGGAACTGAGCGTGACATTGCCGATCGCATTATCCAGGCGATTGTAAAAGGCGGTGGCGGCGAGCGTCACGCCTGCAATGGGCGTGAGATCGACCCCCGCCTCCACCCCCTTCAGCTTTTCGTTCGACAAAGCGGGATTGGCCTGCGTCGTCACCATCGATACGGCGGACGCAATCACGAACGGGCGGTATAGCTCATTCAGCGTCGGCAGGCGGAAGCCGGTATAGGCCGCTGCGCGCAGGTTTATGCCCGGATTGATGCCATATAACAGACCCGCGCGCCCCGAATATTCCCAGCCGCTTCGGTTCGGGAACTCCGTGCTGATCGGAGCCGCCGCGTTAGCGCGGAAAAAGCCGTCGCTGATCGACCAGTGGTCCGCCCGGGCGCCAGCGGTCAGCACCAGCGGGCCGATCGTCCAGTCATCCTCGGCGAAGAAACCGGCGGTCAACTGCTTGCCACCGGCGTGGCGGCGCGCGGTGACAGGATTGCTCGGCAAGGCCGCATTATAGGCATTTTCGAACATGTCCCCGGTCGCGAACCGGCTATCCGCGCCGATCCGCAGGACATGAGCGCTCCCTACCGGCGGGCGCAGTTCGATCTTTCCACCGATGCCGGTCGAGGGCGTGGCGCGCTGATCCAGCGATTTGCGGAAGGGCGGCGAGGCGGAGATGACGATATTGGTGAAGTTGCGCGCCTGCAGATAGGCGAGCGTATCAACCTGCCAGCGCCCGCGAGAGACATAGCGGATGCTCGCATCCTGCCCTTCGCTCAGGCTATCCGCGCCGCGAAATCGCAACGTGCGCTGGTCACGGAACACAGTCGTACGGAACTGCAGTTCCGACGTGGCCGATAGCGGCGCGACGGCCCGCAAATTGGCCGACCAGCCGTCATAGGCGGCGGGGACGGTGGCGGCGACGCGCTGATCGGCAGGGGTCGTCTGAAAGCCGTCACCCCGGTCCCAGCGACCGGAAAGCGACACATAGCCGCTCCCCAAATCCGGCGAGAAGCTGGCGGACAGCTCACTGGCGTCGCGGCTGCCATAAAGTGCGCTGCCGGTGAAGAGCGGGAGTTGATCGCGAGTGGCGCTCGCCAGCTCGATCGTTCCGGCAACAGCGCCCGCGCCGAACGCCCCTACCCCGCCGCCGCGCGTCACCCGCACGGCCGACAGGCGGTCAGGCACCAATGCGCTGAATGGAATGTATCCGAAGAAGGGATCCGCCATCGGCACGCCGTCTAGCAGCAGCAAGGTGCGGCTTGACGCATTGCCGCCCAGCGCCCGCAACGTCGCCCCTTGCGCCGAAGGATTGGCGGAACGGCTGTCGGAACGGCGGAACTGCTGAAAGCCTGCGACGTCACCCAGGACGTTTTCGAGGCGGTCCGAGGCGCTGTTGATAAGCCGGTCCCGCGCGATCACCACAGATCCATAAGCAGGCGTGCCGGGCGGCAACGGCAAACCAGCGCCGGTGATCACGATGCGCGCTTCGGGCCTGTCGTTCGTCCCCGGCTGCGCCGCCGCCAGCGAAGGCAACATGGCGCAAATTATATACGAAGGCGCATATTTCATGCCGAAGCCTTATCCATGCCCATTTCTCTGTGGCAATGGACAGGCTCCAGCGAAAAGCAAGCGGGCAATCAGACGAGCGCCGACCCCTCTGCCCCGGCAAGCAGCTTGTCGATGGTGAGCGGATAGTCCCTCAGCCGAATGCCGGTCGCATTATAGATGGCGTTGGCGACCGCCGCCCCCGCTCCGCAGATGCCGAGCTCACCGACGCCCTTGGCCTTCATCGGCGAGCTTTTATCGTCCACTTCATCCACGAAAAACACATCCTGCTCCGGAATGTCGGCATGCACCGGCACCAGATATTCGGCCATGTCATGATTGACGAAAAAGCCGAAGCGGGTGTCCACCGTCAGCTCCTCCATCAACGCCGCGCCGACACCCATGGTCATCGCGCCGATCACCTGGCTGCGCGCCGATTTGGGATTGAGGATGCGCCCGGCGGCGAAGGCACCGCCCATGCGCCGGACGCGCACTTCCGCCGTATCAACATCAACGCCAACCTCGCAGAAATGCGCGCCGAACGTCGCCTGCGCATAGCGTTTGGTGAGGTCCCCAAACTCTATGCGGTCTTCTGCCCACAATCCGTCACGTCCCGCCAGCGTGCCCAGTTTTTGCGACTTGTTGCCGAGCCGGACCAGGCCATCCTCAAACAGCGCCTGATCGGCGGGAAAGCCTGCCGCCTCAGCCAGCTTGGTGCGCAAGGCTACGCAGGCGGCATAGACGCCAGCGGTCGAGCTGTTGGCGCCGAACTGCCCACCCGAGCCCGACGAGACGGGATAACGGCTGTCACCCAGCCGCACCGTCACAGCGTCGAGCGGCACACCGAGCATCTCCGCAGCGGTCTGGCCCAGGATCGTATAACTGCCGGTGCCGATGTCGGTCATGTCCGTTTCCACCGTCACATGACCACGCGCATCCACGCCCACCCGCGCCCCGGAGGGTACTACCAGATTGCCGCGGAAGGCGGCGGCCATGCCCATGCCTACCAGCCAACGGCCGTCGCGCAACTGGCCAGGCTTGGCGCTGCGCCGATCCCATCCGAAACGTTGCGCACCTTCACGCAGGCACTCGATAAACTTGCGGCTTGAAAAAGGCCGCTGCGGACCCGCCTCCGGATCATATTGCACATCGTTGCGGATGCGCAATTCGACAGGATCGATGCCGCAAGCTTCCGCCAGTTCATCCATCGCGACTTCCAGCGCCAGCATGCCAACAGCCTCGCCCGGAGCACGCATGGCGTTGCCTTCGGGCAGATCAAGCGTCGCCAGGCGATGAGCCGTCAGACGGTTTGCGCCGCGATATAGCTGCCGCGTCTGCTGCGCCGCCAGTTCTGGGCTACCGCCGGGCAGGTCGCCAGACCAGACCTCATGCGCGATCGCGTCGATGACGCCGTCCCGGTTCGCTCCAAGGCGGATGCGCTGGATGGTCGCGGGGCGATGGGTCGTGTTATTGGGTATCTGCGGCCGGGCGAGCGCGACCTTCACCGGCCGTCCCACCGTCTTGGCGCCGAGCGCGGCAAGCAAGGCGTCGGCGCGCAGGAATAGCTTCCCGCCGAAGCCGCCGCCGATATAGGGCGCGACCACCCTGACATTGTCCTTGGGGATCTTCAGCGTCCGCGCGATTTCGCCGACCGCCCAGCCAACCATCTGGTTCGCGGTCCACAAAGTAAGCTTATCGCCGTTCCAGGCCGCTATGGTCGCGTGCGGCTCCATCATGGCATGGCTTTGATCGGGCGTCGTATAATGTTGATCGATCTTCACTGCCGCCTTCGCAAAAGCGCCGTCAAAGTCTCCAACCTTGCTGTCGGGATCGCCGCCGAAGCCCGGTTGCGGAACGCTCGCCTTGCTGCGTTCGGCTGCAAGGTCGTAGCGGCCCTGTTCCGGCGCATAATCGATACGCAGCAGCTTGGCCGCGTCGCGCGCATTTTCGAATGTGTCGGCGACCACCAGCGCGACCGCCTGATCATAATGTTCGATCTGCGGCCCGCCCAGCAAATGGGCGGTGTTCATATTGCCCTTCCCGAGCGGCCCCGCATTCTGATGCGTGATGATGCCGAGGACACCGGGCGCAGCTTCCGCCGCGCGCAGATCGATGGACCTGATCTGCCCCTTGGCGATGGCCGATCCGACAATCCAGCCATAGGCGGCGTTGGGCGCGACGTCATGACGCTCATAGGCATAGGGCGCAGTGCCGGTGACCTTTGCCGGACCTTCGATCCGATCGTGAGGAAGGCCAACGACACGGCCGCGATCGATCGGGTTGTTTGTGGCAGGCGTGTCAAACTTCACGAGCGAGCCTCCTTCTGCCGGAAGATGGATGCAAGCGTGCGGGCGGTCAGCCCCTGCTTGAAGGCGTTCTGCGCGGTCGGCCTTGCTCCGGCCAGCGCGGCGTCCGCCACGACAGCGGCTCCTCGCGACGCCGCAGCATCGGCCGCTTCGACCCTCCATGGCTTGGGCGCGAGGCCGCCAAAGGCGAAACGCGCGCTGCCATCGCGGCCGAAGACCGCCGCCACCGAAACCAGCGCGAAGGCGTAGGAGCTGCGGTCCCGGACCTTGCGATAGACATGGGTGCCGCCTATCGGGCGGGGCAGCGTGACCGACGTGATAAGTTCGCCCGGTTTCAACACATGTTCGATATGCGGCGTATCTCCGGGCAACAGATGGAAATCGGCGAGCGGGATGGACCGGCGCGCGCCATCGGAGGCCAGCGTATCGACATGGGCGTCGAGCAGCCGCATCGCCACCGCCATATCAGACGGGTGCTGGGCGATACAGGCGTCGCTGGTGCCGATAATCGCCAGGCTGCGGCTGATCCCCTGCAAGGCACCGCAGCCACTGCCGGGCTTGCGCTTGTTGCAGGGCATGCGCGTGTCGTAAAAATAGGGACAACGGGTGCGCTGAAGCAGATTGCCTGCGGTCGTGGCCTTGTTACGCAGTTGGCCCGATGCTCCGGCGAGCAGCGCGCGGCTCAACACCGCATAATCACGGCGTACGGTCTGATCGGCGGCGAGATCGGTATTGCGCACGAGAGCGCCTATTCTAAGCCCCCCCTCTGCGGTCTTTTCGATCCGGTCCAGACCCAGGCGATTCACATCGACCAGATGCGCGGGCGTTTCGATCTGCAATTTCATGAGGTCGAGCAGATTAGTGCCGCCCGCGATGAAGCGCGCGCCCGGCGTGCCGGCGGCCGCCTTCACGGCCTTTTCGGGGCTGGATGCGCGGCTGTAGCTGAAGGGTCTCACGCCTTGTCCTCCCCTGCGGCATCGCGAATGGCGGCGATGATGTTGGGATAGGCTGCGCAGCGGCAGATGTTGCCGCTCATCCGTTCGCGCAGTTCCGCGTCGGTAAAGGCGACCTTGTCCAGATCCGCCGTCGCATGACTGGGGACCCCAGTCTTGATTTCCTCAAGCACCGCAACAGCCGAACAGATCTGGCCGGGCGTGCAATAGCCGCATTGATAGCCGTCATGGGCGATGAAGGCGCGCTGCATGGGATGCAGCTTGTCGGGCGATCCGAGCCCTTCGATCGTCGTGACGCTTTCGCCTTCGTGCATGACGGCGAGGGTCAGGCAGCTGTTGATTCGCCGCCCTTCCACAATGACCGTGCAGGCGCCGCACTGGCCATGATCGCAGCCTTTCTTTGTTCCGGTGAGTTGAAGATGCTCACGCAGCGCGTCGAGCAGCGTAGTGCGCGGGTCGAGTTGCAGATGCACCTCCCGGCCGTTGACGGTCAGTTCGACGGGAACCATGGGCTCTCCCTTGCTTGAATGCGGTTGGCTTCTCGATGCAGCCTGTGCCGGGCCGAGCGCGGGAAGCGCCGCTGCGGCAACCGCTCCTCCCTGCAGCAGGCCGCGGCGCGTGAGATGATCGGACGTCACAAGCCTCTCCTCCCGTTGCTGGCCCGATCCCATGACGAAGCACAGCCGAAGATGATCCCGGATCTGCCGGAAAAGATGAAGGGCGCAGAGTAACAGCGAGCCACGCCACGCCAAGCCGAAAAGAGACAGGATGCGGCCGCTGACGCTGATGCGAAGAAATTTGCGCCGCCCGCCATTTCTCCCTTGCCCAGTCGGATAAGCGCTGCTAGTTGCCCGCCTCACCCGCCGAGAGGGACTTCTCCTCCGGCCGCCAGAGCGGGCGTAGCTCAGGGGTAGAGCACAACCTTGCCAAGGTTGGGGTCGAGGGTTCGAATCCCTTCGCCCGCTCCAGTTTTCCCAGAAACTTTCATCCCCTCATCGATGTTTCTGGGCAAGCCTACTCCCGATCGACATGGATAAGCCGCCGCAGCCCGGCAGCTGTATTGCCCGGCGCGCCGTGCGGTTCGCCGCTTGGGAGGCTGGTGAGCAGGCGTAATGCCTGCCCACCCGCTCCGTCAGTCGCGCTCGCGGTCGCCCGCGCCCATATAGAGTTCGCTGCCGGTTGCGCGGAACACCTCGCTCATCTTCGCCATGCCTTCTTCGGCATCCTCGGCCGCGATGAAACTGTCTGCCGGTTGGTTCTGCTTGGCGGCAAAGTCCCTGACTTCCTGCGTGATCTTCATGGAGCAGAATTTGGGGCCGCACATGGAACAGAAATGCGCGGTCTTCGCGCCCTCGGCGGGCAGCGTCTGGTCGTGATATTTTTCCGCCGTGTCGGGATCGAGCGACAGGTTGAACTGGTCCCGCCAGCGGAACTCGAAGCGGGCGCGGCTCAGCGCATCGTCGCGGACTTTTGCGGCGGGGTGGCCCTTGGCGAGGTCGGCAGCGTGGGCGGCGAGCTTGTAGGTCACCACGCCGACCTTCACGTCGTCGCGGTCGGGCAGGCCCAGATGCTCCTTGGGCGTGACGTAGCAAAGCATCGCCGTGCCGTACCAGCCGATCATCGCCGCGCCGATGCCGCTGGTGATATGGTCATAGCCCGGCGCGATGTCGGTGGTGAGCGGCCCAAGCGTGTAGAAGGGCGCTTCTCCACATGCCTCCAACTGCTTGTCCATATTCTGCTTGATCTTGTGCATCGGCACATGGCCCGGCCCTTCGATCATCACCTGCACATCCTGTTCCCAGGCGCGCTTGGTGAGTTCGCCCAGCGTGTAGAGTTCGGCGAACTGCGCCTCGTCATTGGCGTCGGCGATGGAGCCGGGGCGCAGACCATCGCCCAGCGAATAGGCGATGTCATAGGCCTTCATGATCTCGGTGATCTCGTCGAAATGCTCGTAGAGGAAGCTTTCCTTGTGATGGGCAAGGCACCATTTCGCCATGATCGACCCGCCACGGCTGACGATGCCGGTGACGCGCTTGGCGGTCATCGGGATATAGGGCAGGCGCACGCCCGCATGGATGGTGAAATAGTCCACGCCCTGCTCGGCTTGCTCGATGAGCGTGTCGCGGAAGATGTCCCAGGTCAGCTCTTCGGCGATGCCGCCGACCTTTTCCAGCGCCTGATAGATGGGCACGGTGCCGATCGGAACCGGCGAGTTGCGCATGATCCATTCGCGCGTGTCATGGATGTTGCGGCCGGTCGACAGGTCCATCACCGTGTCCGCGCCCCAGCGGATCGACCAGACCAGCTTGTCGACTTCGCTCGCCACGTCGGACGCGACGGCGCTGTTGCCGATATTGGCGTTGATCTTCACCAGGAAATTACGGCCGATCGCCATCGGCTCCGATTCCGGGTGGTTGATGTTGGACGGGATGATGGCGCGACCGCGCGCGACTTCCTCGCGGACGAACTCGGGCGTCACATAGTCGGGGATCGACGCGCCCCAATCCTGCCCGTCGCGGACATATTCGGCGAGACGGGCACGGCCGAGATTTTCACGCTCGGCGACATATTCCATCTCCGGCGTGATGATGCCGCGGCGGGCATAGTGCATCTGGGAGACGTTCATGCCGGACTTCGCGCGCAGGGGCCGTCTGATCGTGTTGGGGAAGGATTGGACGCCGCCGGAACGATCCGGTCCTTTCAGGCCGTTATCTTCCGGCTGGATCGTGCGGGCGTCATATTCCTCCACATCGCCCCGGCCAATGATCCAGTCGCGGCGCAAGGCTGGCAGGCCCGCCATGATGTCGATCCGCGCATCAGGATCGGTGTAGGGGCCGGACGTATCATAGACGCGCACCGGCGGCTCGCCGCTGCCCGGCTCCAGGTCGATCTCGCGCATGGCGACCTTGAGCGGGCCGACATGGATTTTGCGCGAGCCACGGATGGGCCCGGTTGTAACGCGCATTTCGGTGCGGGCGGGGAGGTCGGCCATGAGTTTTCCTTTCAGGCGATAACGGTTGCGCGGCCGGTGAGGCCAGCGAGGAAGAGAAGGATGCCCAGCACGATACTGACGATCGCCCAGGCGCGAGTGAATTGGACCGACCAGCGGCCGATCCTGATGAGCGGCCCCGGCACGGCGAGCAGCAGCGCGCCTTCGACCAGCGCGACATAGCCGATCAGCGACACGATGACGGCGAGGGGATCGGTCCAGATGCTGTGGATGAGGATCAGCGCTGCGCCCACCGCGAATACAGGAAAGCCGAGGGCCATGACGAGACCGGGCGAACGCTCCAAATCCTCCATCATAGCGCGCCAGCGCTGCGGCGCAGTGAGGCCGCCGATTCCCACGACGATCATGTAGAGGCCGATCGCTTCGGAGAGGCGCAGGGTCAGGACGGAAATCGTGTCCATCGGCAGTCCGTCCTCCTCTTCGTCGCGCATGGCGGAGGATGGGCGGATTGCCTTTGACAAGCCGTCCCTCCCTACGCCGGTTTTAACCGGATCAGGTTCAGCGGGTCGCAGCCACATCAGCCGCCTCTCAACCGCCTGTGAGCGGTCCCCCGGGGATGACATGCGATAGCCCAAATGTGAGCGTCACGCCACCCCGTTCGACGCTGGACAGGCGCGGCGCTTTTCCGCTTTATGGCGGCGATGAAGCATCATGATCTGTCCACCAAGGAAGGGCGCAAGGCGCACCGGCACGAGATGCGGATGATCGCAGTGCGGCCGCGCCGCTGGGGGCTGTGGCTGCTGACGGCCGGATTCCTGCTGGTGCTGACGCCATCGGCGCTCGATGTGCATAGCCTGTTCGGGCTATGGCCGCCGATGCTGGGCGCGATCTGCTTCCTTGCGGGCGCACCTTTGCTGGTCGCGAGCGTAGTGCTGAAGCGGCGTTATGTACGGGAGCGGGCTGCGGGGGAGGCGATGGTGGGCCGGATCAAGAGGTGAATCGCTGATGGGCGGATTGGTTCGGCCATTTTCAGACATCAAGAACCGTTCGGGCTGAGCTTGTCGAAGCCCCTCTCTCTTCTCTTTTTTGCGCGCCATTTCTGAGAAGTAGTAAAACCCATCGACAGGCTCAGGGCGAACGGAGTTTGGTGGCTGCAATCCAGCCTGATCTGCCGCTCGGCGTTATACCGCCTCGAACATCAGCCTCATGCCCGTCCTCGGCCGGATCGTCAGGCGGCTGATCGGTTCCGGCTTGAACCCCTGGGGCACCGACAGGCGATAACGGCGCACGACGCTGGCGATCACCGTCATCACCTCCTGCTGAGCGAAACCGGCGCCGACGCAAACGCGCGGACCCCGGCCGAAGGGGAACCAGGCTTGCTTCACCATATCCGCATTGGCCGGGTCTTCGAAGCGGGCGGGATCGAAGCTGTGGGGGCAGGACCAGTTGTCCTTGTTCCGCTGCGTCAGCCAGGGCGCGACGACCAGCATCGCGCCTTCCTCAAGGTTCTTGTCGCGCATCGGCATGGGACAGGGGACTTCGCGCGGGAAGAAGGCGACCGGCGGGTAGAGGCGCAGCGTTTCGCGGAAGATGTTGCGGATAGCATCCATGTCCTTGAGCATGGCTGCGGTGAGCGGCGCGTCCCCGGCGATCCCTGCCACCTCCGCTCGAGCCGCCGTCTGGATATGGGTGCATTCCGCCAGCATGTAGAGCGCCCAGGTCATGGTGCTGGCCGAAGTTTCATGCCCTGCAAGAAAGACCGTCGAAACCTGATCCATCACCTGTTGCAGGGTGAAATGTTCGGCCGTGTCCGGATGCCTCGCTTCGATCAGCGATTGTAGAATGTCCTTGTGAGGAGCCTCCCCGCGCTGATGGAAGCCTTCATAGCGCGCCTCCACGATCGGACGGAAGACGTCATGGATCGCTCGAGCGGGCTTCAGCGATCGCCGCTCAAACCATCGCGCCGGGAAGCCGTAAAGGCGCAGCATCGACGCGCTGTGGGCCAGGCGCTGGAACTTGCCGAAGGCGCTATGGATGATGTTGGAGCGGCGTTCGTCCAGCGCCTCGGAAAAGAGCGTGCGGAAGATGATGTCGGCCGCAACATGGGTCATCATCGGATCGATATCGACCGGCTCGCTCTTGTCCGCCATATCAAGGCGCGCGAGCAGGTCGTCCGCCGCCGCGACCATCAGCGGCATGGAGCGGTTGAGCGCCGTATGGGCAAAGGCCGGGTTCACCATGGCGCGCTGGCTTTCCCAATCCTCGCCATTGGCCGAAAAGACGCTGTTGCCGATCAGCGGCGAAAGGTTGCGGACCAGCTCGCGATGCTTGGGGTAGGCCGTGCCGCCACGCAGGATCTGGTCCACGAGCGGCAGCTCATTGGCGATATACATGGTCTGGCCGGGCATGCGGATTTCGCCCAGCTTCATCGTGTAGCTCTTTTCAAAGAGCACATGGATCCAGCTGTGCCAGCCGCGCAGGAAACGCTTCATCAGGCCGCGCTTGGTGCGGGGCGGCTCGGGATAAGGCGGGGTGAAGGCTTTGGTCACTGGATGGCCCTGAACTGCGCTATCGCATCGTCGATCGTGCGGCGGCCCGCGGTAAGGCTGACATAGTCCACCGGCGATATGCGATCGCCCACCCGAAGATAATCGAAATGCGCCTCATATTTGTTCGACCAGCCGCTGTGATAATTTTCCGGCTCGTAAAAGAGGTGAAAGCGCGGAGACAGCAGGTCCACACGGGCAGCGCAACGGTCCGACACAAGGCGGATCGGATGCACGTCATAATAGGCCGCGCCATCCGGAGGCGCTGAAAAATCGACTAGCCGGAAATGCTTGTCGTCCAGCGCCCTCAGGTCGGCATGATACCAGGCCGCATCCTTGCGCAGCGCAACGACGGGCACCACCTGGCCCAGCGTCAGCACGGTGAAATTGGCGGGTAACGGCTTATCGCCCCGCAGTTCGAGGATGCGGCGCAGCACGCTCATGGCGTAGATGGTGCCATTGCTGTGCGAGGCAAAGATCACCTCGTCATAAGGCCCATCCATCTCCTCGACGATGCGGGCGGCGAACTGGTCGAGCCGGGCGTTCATCTCCTCGCCCGGGCCGTCGGCGGCGACGCTGTGATTGTAATACATGAAGCGCAGCAGCCAAGGCACGATCAGCTTGTTGAGCAGGCGGCCCGACAAGGCGACGCTGACCGCAATGCCGATCAATGCCGCCACCCAGAAAGGGACCAGCAGCGACAGCAACAATGCCGGAATAAGCGCCAGCGCAAGCGGGATCAGCACCGCCAGCAATGGGGGATAGAGGATGGTGATGACCGGCCCCGGCCGCAGCTTTCGCATACGCAGGAACTGCATGTGCCGGGCATGGGCGCTGTAGGTGGCGATGGAACGCCATGCCAGCAGCAGCGGGTTGCGTATCCACACCTTGCCGACCAGATCCTCCCAGCGGAGAAACTCATAATCGGTTTCAACTCCGGCGCTGTGGTTGGTGACGGTCCAGATGGCCGACGACACAGGCCCGGACCGGCGCGGGCTCACCTCCACCTGTTCCCCGGACAGGCGCGAATAGGTCTCCGCCTGCTCGCGATACATCTGGTGGTAGAAACGCACGCCGCGCGGGTCGAAACCGCCAAGGTAGAAGACTTTACGCTTGAACTTTTCCATGGCCCCTGTTCCACATCGGGCCATGACGACACCCGAACGCGATTACTGCTATTTCATAGACCACCGCAAATACAACCGAAACATCGGCTGCCGCCGCCATGACAATGCCTACGGCATCAATGGCGGGGGCAGCGAGCGAGACCGCTGGCGGGCGGACTTTGCCTTTTACCGGCATATGCGGGACAATGGCGATCCCATGGCGCTGCCGTCGCTGCTCGCCTGCCTGGTCTTTGGCTGGTTCTGCTGGAATTATCATCCCGGCAAAGGGCTTTGGCGCGGGCAACTCTTGCGCCGCTTCGTGAAAGCGCCGAAGTGAGCCGCATGACAGCCAAGCATGTTTCCATCGGGCCGGTGATGATCGGCAACGACCTGCCCTTCGTCCTGATTTCCGGACCCTGCCAGATCGAAAGCCGCGATCATGCGATGAGGATGGCCGAAAATCTGTCTGGCGCGGCTGCCAGGGCGGGCGTGCCTTTCATTTTCAAATCCTCCTTCGACAAGGCCAACCGGACTTCCGTGTCCGGGCAGCGTGGCGTGGGCATTGATGCGGGGCTGGCGATCCTGGCCGAGGTGAAGGCACGTTTCGGCTGCCCGGTTCTGACCGATGTGCATGAGGCCGGGCAGGTCGGTCTGGCGGCACAGGCCGTCGATATCCTTCAGATCCCGGCCTTTCTGTGCCGCCAGACCGACCTGCTTCTCGCAGCCGGGCGGACAGGCGCGGTCATCAACGTGAAGAAGGGCCAGTTTCTCGCGCCCTGGGACATGGCAGCGGTCGCGCAGAAGGTCGCCTCTACCGGCAACGATCGCATTTTGCTGACGGAGCGGGGGGCGAGTTTCGGCTACAATACGCTGGTCAGCGACATGCGGTCGCTGCCGGTGATGGCGCAGACGGGCTATCCGGTGGTGTTCGACGCGACCCATTCGGTGCAGCAGCCGGGCGGGCTCGGATCAGCTTCGGGCGGGCAGCGGGAATTTGCGCCGATACTGGCGCGCAGCGCGGTTGCGGCAGGCGTGGCGGCGATCTTCGCCGAGGCGCATGACGATCCGGACAATGCGCCTTCGGACGGCCCCGTGATGCTGCCGCTGGAATGGGTCGGGCCGCTGCTGGAGAAGCTGAAGGCTATTGATACGGCGGTGAAGGGGTAGAGCCTCCTCCTCCGCTCTGAGCCCTCCTCCGTTCGTCCTGAGCTTGTCGAAAAGCTTCACCTCTCTTCGTAAAGGAGAAGGGCTTCGACAGGCTTAGCCCGAACGGGGGAACGGGGGAAGCTGGTTTACGGCCTCGTCTGGCCCGTTCCGCGCACCAGCCACTTATAAGTCGTCAGCCCCTCAAGAGCCACCGGTCCTCGCGCATGCAACCGCCCGGTCGAAATGCCGATTTCGGCGCCCAGGCCAAACTCGCCCCCATCCGCGAACTGGGTCGAGGCGTTCCACATGACGATCGCACTGTCGACCGCATTCAGGAACCGCTCCGCTTTTGCTGCGTCCTCGGTGATGATCGCGTCGGTATGATGGCTTGCGTGGGCAGCGATATGGGCGAGCGCTTCGTCCAGTCCATCCACGATCTGGATCGACACGATCGCGTCGAGATATTCGGTATCCCAATCCTCGTCGGACGCAGCAGTGACGCGGCTGTCCATCACCTTCACGGCTTCGTCGCCGCGCACTTCGCATTTGGCGTCGAGCAGCGCCTTCACGATCTGAGGCGCTCCAGCGAACGCCTTGTCGATCAGCACCGTTTCGGTCGCGCCGCAAATGCCGGTGCGGCGCATCTTTGCGTTCACCACCAGCTTGACCGCCATGTCGGGATCGGCTGCGCCATCGACATAGCTGTGGTTGATGCCGTCAAGATGCGCCAGCACAGGCACGCGCGCCTCTTCCTGAACACGCGCGACCAGGCTTTTGCCACCGCGCGGCACGATCAAGTCGATGAACTCGGCCGCCTTGAGTAGCGCGCCCACCGCCGCACGATCGGTCGTGGGAACGAGCTGCACGGCGTCGGCGGGCAGTCCGGCGGCGGCGATGCCTTCGGCCATGGCGGCATGGATCGCGCGGTTGCTCTCCTTCGCCTCGCTGCCCCCGCGCAGGATCACGGCATTGCCCGCGCGCAGGCAGAGCGCGGCCGCATCGGCGGTTACATTGGGACGGCTTTCATAGATGATGCCGATCACGCCCAGCGGCACGCGGACGCGGCTCAGCTCCATGCCATTGGGCCGGACCTGCTTGTCGATCACGCTGCCGAGCGGATTGACGAGCGTCGCCACCTGATCGACCCCCGCCGCGGTCGCGAGCACCCGATCCTCGTCCAGCCGCAGCCGGTCCAGCATGGCCGGCGAAAGACCGTTGGCCGCCGCATTTTCCATGTCCCGCGCATTGGCGGCGATGATCTGCGGCGCCTGATCACGCAGCGCCTGAGCAGCGCGGCGCAACGCGTCGATCTTCTGCGCGTCGCTCGCACTGGCCAGCACTGCGGCGGCCGCGCGGGCGCGCGCGCCCATCGTCGCGATCAGCATTTCGGGGGTCTGGGTGAGGTCGTTCATGTCGGTCATGCCTTTCGCCCGCGCCCTTAGCATGAAAGCATTGCGAAGCGAACCCATATGGGTCGGCCGACGTCAGTTCACGGCCTCATTTGTTACGCCGCCTGGGCAAGGCTTTCCGTCTTGAGCGCCCGATACATGCGGCAAGGAGGGATGTTACGCCACTCCGTCCGCTCGGCGATCTCGTTGAATTGCCCCTGCAGCAGTCCGCGGACGAAGGCCGAATATTGATAGACCAGAAATTCGCCACCCGGCCGGATCGCCCGCTGCGTTTCCGCGCAAATCGACTCGCCGACGCCATCCGGCAGGGTCGAGAAGGGAATGCCCGAAAGAATATAGTCCGCCTGCCGGTGTCCTGCCTCTGCGATGAAACGGCGAACGTCGGCCGCCGATCCATGCACGACGCGCAGGCGCGGATCGTCGATCTGCGCCTCCAGCCAGGCGACGAAATCCAGGTTGAGGTCGATCGCCAGCAACGTGGCGTCAGGGTGCATCCGCTCCAGGATCGGCCGGGTGAAGGTGCCGACGCCGGGACCATATTCCACGAACAACCGGGTCCGCTGCCAATCGACCCGTTCCAGCATGCTGTTCACCAGGGCAGGCGAAGAGGGAATGACCGAACCGATCATCCCCGGATGCTTCACGAACTGCCGGAAGAACATGCTCCACTGGCCCAGGAACGACGCCGGATCTGCTTTTTTCTTCAAGGGAATGGAGGCCATTAATACTCGCCTGTTTGCCTTCACGTCAGGGCGTTGCAAATATCGGCATGTCTTGCAAGCCGCTTTGCACGCTGGCGGACTCACGCCCGGCCTGGGTTAGCGAACGCGCGGATTGCGGATGGGTTCAATCCGCAATCCGCTAGCCCTTGTTAAGATTGACGTTCACGCGAACGCAACATGCCCGGAGCCACGAAACCGATGGGATCGATCCGCATCGCGCTTTGCTTGAGCTGACTCTGGATCTGCTCATATTCGCGCTCCATCTCCGGCGTGACCGAAGCGCGCGTTTCTTCAAGCGCTGCTTCGAAATGCGCCTGGCCGACCTTATCGACCGACAAGGACTGGCGTAGCGCGACAAGGCCAGCGCGGCGCACCAGATCCTCCAGGTCCGCGCCAGTGAACCGCTCTGTGCGTTCCGCCAGATCATCCAGGTCGACATCGTCGCTCAGCGGCATCTTGCCCGTGTGGATCGCCAGAATGCGCCTGCGCCCAGCCTTGTCGGGGACAGGCACGTAGATCAGCTCATCGAAGCGGCCCGGCCGCAGCAGGGCAGGATCGATCAGCGTCGGCCGGTTGGTAGCCCCAATGACGACGACGGACTGCAGCTCTTCAAGCCCGTCCATTTCGGCGAGGATGGTGTTCACCACTCGCTCCGTCACAGCCGGTTCGCCCAGCCCGCCGCCGCGCGCCGGGACCAGGCTGTCCAGTTCATCGATGAAGATGACCGTCGGCGCCACCTGCCGCGCGCGAGCGAACAGGCGGGCGATCTGCTGCTCGCTTTCGCCATACCATTTGGACAGCAGGTCGCTCGACTTGGTCGCGATGAAGTTGGCCTGCGCCTCTCGTGCGACCGCTTTCGCCAGCAGGGTCTTGCCGGTGCCGGGCGGGCCGTAGAGCAGGAAGCCCTTGGCAGGGCGGATGCCGATGCGGCGGAACGCGTCGGGGTCCTTCAGCGGCAGCTCCACGCCTTCCTTGAGCCGCATCTGCGCATCGTCCAGACCGCCAATATCGGCCCAGCCGATATTGGGCGCCTGCACCATGACTTCACGCATGGCGGAAGGCTGAACCCGTTTGATCGCCGCCATGAAGTCGTCCCGCGTGACGGAGAGTTCCTCAAGCACGTCGGGCGGAATCGTCCCTTCCTCCAAATTGAGGCGCGGCATGAAACGACGCACCGCCTCGATCGCCGCCTCGCGGGTCAGCGCGGCGAGGTCAGCGCCCACGAAACCATAGGTCATCCGGGCCAGTTCGCCCAAGTCAACGCCTTCGGCCAGCGGCATGCCCCGCGTGTGAATACCCATGATCTCGCGCCGGCCACGTTCATCGGGGACACCAACGATGATCTCACGATCGAAACGTCCCGGACGCCGCAGCGCCTCGTCGATCGCCTCGGGGCGGTTGGTGGCTGCGATGACGACGAGATTAGTGCGCGGTTCAAGGCCGTCCATCAGCGTCAGCAATTGCGCGACCAGGCGCTTTTCCGTCTCGCCGGTCACATTGCCGCGCTTGGGCGCGATCGAATCGATCTCGTCGATGAAAAGGATCGAAGGCGAGGACTTCGCCGCCGCCTCGAATATCTCGCGCAACTGCTTTTCGGACTCGCCATAGGCAGAGCCCATGATTTCCGGGCCGTTGATCAGGAAGAACTCGGCCTCCGATTCATTCGCGACCGCCCGCGCCAGCCGCGTCTTGCCGGTTCCCGGCGGGCCGTGCAGCAGCACGCCCTTGGGCGGATCGACGCCCAACCGTTCAAACAATTCGGGATAGCGCAGCGGCAATTCGACCATCTCGCGCAGTTGGTCGATCGCCTCAGCCATGCCGCCTACATCGTCATAGGTGACGTCGGCCCGGCGCAGTTCGCGCGGTTCCTCATATTCGGCGCGCAGTTCGATCTCCGTATCCGCGTCGATCTGCACGACGCCCTTGGGCGTGGTGGACACGACGACAAGACGGATTTCCTGCAGGGCATAGGCAGGCGCTGCCAGCATCTGGCGCAGCTGCGGCGGCATGTCGCCGGGCGGCACCTGCTGCTGTCCGGCCGTTGCGACGATATCGCCCGACGCCAACGGCCGCTGAAAAAACACCCTCTTCAGCGCTTCGGGATTTCCCTGCAGTCGCAGATTATTTTGTGCAGGCGCGAACACCACGCGCTGGGCCGCGCGTGGCTCGACCTTGCTGATATGAACGAAATCGCCCGATCCGACCCCGGCATTGGCGCGCTGCAGGCCGTCCAGGCGCAACACATCCAAGCCCTCATCTTCCTTGTAAGGGCGTACCACGCGTGCGGGCGTGGACCGCTTGCCTGCAATTTCGATTACATCGCCTTCGGCGAGATGAAGTTCCGCCATCACCGCCAGCGGTATGCGCGCAAGCCCGCGTCCAGCGTCCTCAGGCCGTGCATTCGCGACCTGAATCCTGCGTTCCGGGCTGTCCTGTTCGGCCATTGCCATCCCCATTCTTGTCACTGCGTAACGAGATAGGAAACGTCAGAGGCCAAGGAAAGGGCCCGGCGATGATACTAACCTGGGACAAAAAAAGGGCCGACCCGAAGGTCAGCCCGGAAAGTTTTAGGAGAGGATGCCTGAAAGGCCTTTCCGATGTGCGCTGCGGCATGTAATTTCGCAAGTGCGAAAAGAATCAGGGAGTTGCAAAATTTGCATCTTGCCAGTTGACGCATTTTCCTGCTGGGTGGAAAGAAGATGGTTCAGACTGAACCATGCGCCGCTCACTCCGCAACGATGACGCGTCGCAGCAGGCCCAATGCTAAGCTATTGAATAATTTATGCGCAGATTGCCGCCCCTTACCGCCCTCGAGGCCTTTGTTCAGGTCGCCCGCCTCGGCTCGGTGAAGGCTGCGGCAGAGGAACTAGCCCTCTCGACGCCTGCGCTCAGCCGCCGCGTTCAGGCGCTCGAGCGTTTTATCGGCCGGCCTCTGTTCGACCGCAAGCATCAGGCGCTGGAAATCAACGCGGACGGGCAGAAGCTGCTCGACGACATTGCCCCCGCCCTCGACTCTCTCAGCCAGGCGCTGGAAAATATTCAGAGCGGCGGCAACCAGTTGCGCCTGCGCCTCGCGGTCATGCCCCTTTTCGCCACCCAACGCCTCTTTCCGCATCTGGGCGCGTTGCGGCAGAAGCATCCGCAACTCCATATCGACATCGAAACGACGCCGCATGCAGTGGCGCGGCTTGGCGAAGGGCTGGACGCCGCGATCGTCCTCGCCAAGGATATCGACCCGGCGCTCTACGCGCACGAACTCGATCATGACGAGGTCTATCTGATCGGGCGCCAGGCGCTGCTGGAGGCACCCAACAAGCTGGCGTCTCCGGCAGATCTGGCGCAACACACCATCCTTCTCCACCGCGACATGGTAATGTCGTTCGACGCGTGGAAGGAAGCGGTCAAGCTGCCGGACCTGCAGCCCCTGGCGATCGACAATTATGATTCCGGGCAGTTGATGCTGGAGGCTGCGGCGCAGGGGCTTGGCATCGCCGTGATGCACGCCAGCCACTATAATGAGGCGCAGGACCCGCGGCTGGTGCGGCTGTTTCCGGAAACCCGTGTGGAAAGCCCCTATCGCTATTATTTCGTCTGCCGCCCGCGCGCGCTGCAGACCCGCGCCGTGCGCATATTCCGGGACTGGCTGATCGGCGCCGACATCTGACGCGAAAGAATATCGCCTGCTGATCAGCGGCTTGTAATTTTTAGGCTTCTGCGCCCTTAACTTGGTTCACTCCACGCCGTTATACGGGGGCATGACTGGGGCATCATCATCCGCAAATCCGCAGCACGGCTTGGCTGACCGCCTGACTCGATGGGCGCGTGGCCTGTCGGGCAAAGGCGACGCTGAAGAAGAAGCGGAGGATACCGAACCGCAACGCGCCCGCGCGGGCAGTAGCGCCCATCGCGAGATTAATCGCCGCCGCAAGCTGTATGACGAGATCGGCAATTTCCTCTTTGCCCATGATCTTGACCTCACGCCGCTGAATTTTGGGGTGGCGCATGACTATCTGACCGGCGCGCAGATCGGCGTGGAAAAAGCCATCCGGGCCGTGCTTGCAGAGCGCGGCAAGATCAGCAACGGCTGGGTGGAGGAACTGGTCGCCGAACAGCGTTCCGACGAGGTGACGCCCGAAGCGCTTTCCACGATGCTGGCCAAGGTCGAGGAAAATCTGTCCGAATTCACCGGTCTCATGACCGAGTCGCGCAATTCCGCGAAGGATTATGGCGCCGCGCTGCAGGAAGAGGTGAAGGGCCTCGCCGCCGGTGGCGATAACGAGCCGGTGCTGGGCCGGCTTGTCGCGCTGACCCGGTCCATGGTGGAAAAGACCCGCCAGGTCGAAGGTCAGCTACGCCAGAATGAGAAGCAGAACCACGCCCTGCGCTCAAGCCTCGCCAACGCCCGCCGCGCCGCCGAGCATGACCATCTGACCGGCCTGCCCAACCGCCGCGCCTTTGAAGGCACGCTGCGCGAGGAAGTCGCCACGGCCCAGAAGGAAGGCCAGCCGCTGGCCGTCGCCTTCTGCGACATCGATCATTTCAAGGTGATCAACGACACCCATGGCCACGATACGGGCGACCGGGTGCTGAAGTTCGTCGCGGGCCTTCTCGCCAAGATCAGCAATGACCAATGCCACGTCGCCCGTCATGGTGGCGAGGAATTCGTGATGCTGTTCCGGGGCAAGACCGCCGCCGAAGCCTGTGAGGCGGTGGACAGCGTGCGCCAGGACCTTGCAACCCGCAGTCTCGTCAACCGCACCAATGGCGAACGGATGGAGCGTGTAAGCTTCTCAGCAGGCGTCTCCAACGTCCTCGCCTATGACGATCCGCGCGCTGCGCTCAAGGCTGCCGACCGGGCGCTGTACCTTGCCAAGGAACATGGCCGAAATCGGGTCTATTTGGCCGCCGAAATCGACTGACAGCTGCTGGCGTTCAGAAGTCCGGCTTTTCATAATGAGGCGGCGGCGTGATCACCTCCATCCGCTCTGACAGGAGCGGGCGGAAGGAGGGGCGTGACTTGAAGCCCGCGTACCAGCGCTTCACCGTCTCATGGCCGGCCCAATCGATGCCGCCCAGATAGTCAGCGACGGAAAGATGCGCCGCGGCGGTAATGTCCGCCAGGCTCATGGTTCCACCTGCCATCCAACTGCGATGGTCGAGCAGATAGTCCATATAATCCATATGGACATTGGCGCGCTTCATCGCCTCGCGCAGCACCCGGGCATCGGGTGGCGCACGCTCGATCAGGCGCTTTTTCATCCGCTCGTGCAGCAGCGGTCCGACGACGTCGCCGTAAAAATTCTGATCGAAAAAGGCGACCAGTCGCCGCACTTCCGCCCGGCCCGCCGCGGTGCCCGAAATCAGAGGGAATTTTTCGACCGTTTCCTCGAAATATTCACAGATCGCCTGGCTATCGATCAGCGTGATGCCCTTTTCCTCGTCCACCATGACCGGCGTGGTCCCGGCGGGATTGAGGTCGAGAAACTCGTCGCGCGCCTCCCACGGGGATTCGCGCACCAGATCATAGCCGACCCCCTTTTCGCCGAGCAGCAGGCGAATCTTGCGGGAGAAGGGACAAAGCGGGAATTGGAAAAGCTGCCACATAGCCTTCCTGTTAGGCGGACCCAGCCTTCGCGAAAAGCGGCAAAATCGCTCGCTCCTGCTTAAATGCGGCGCGATAATGGTGGAAACTTTGGCCCCAAGGTCGCGATCCGGGCTTCCGATGATCGGATACAGCCTCTAGAGGGTCTGGAACCGTTAAGGAAAGGATGCCTGATGTCTGACGATTTTTTCCCGGTGCCTTCGGAATGGGCCGCCTCGGCGCTGCTCGACCGGGATGGACGTGCGGCAGATTATCAGCGATCGATTCAGGAGCCGGACGCCTATTGGCTGGAAAGGGCCAAGCGGCTCGACTGGCAGTCCTTCCCGACCAAGACCAATGAAAGCAGCTTCAACGAGGCTGATTTCGGCGTCAAATGGTTCGCCGACGGCGTGCTCAACGTCAGCGCCAACTGCATCGACCGGCACCTTGCCGAACGGGGCCATCAGACCGCGATCATCTGGGAACCGGACTCGCCCGACGCGGAGCCGCGCCGCTACACCTACGCCCAGGTCCATGAGCAAGTCTGCCGCTTCGCCAATGTGCTGAAAAGCGCTGGCGCGAAGAAGGGCGATCGTGTCACCGTCTATCTGCCGATGATCCCGGAGGCGGCCTTCGCCCTGCTCGCCTGCGCGCGGATCGGCGCGATCCATTCGGTGGTCTTCGGCGGTTTTTCGCCCGAAGCGCTCGCCGGCCGCATCATCGATTGCGATTCCACCCTCGTCATCACCGCAGACGAGGGCTGCCGCGCGGGCAAGAAGGTGCCGCTGAAGGCCAATGTCGATGCTGCACTCAAGGAGTGCACGAGCGTCCGCAAGGTGCTCGTCGTCCAGGCGACAGGCGGCGCCGTCACTATGCAGGATGGCCGCGACCTCTGGCTGCATGAGGAAGCCGCCAAGGTTTCCGCCGATTGCGCGCCCGAACCGATGAATGCGGAAGACCCGCTATTCATCCTCTACACCTCTGGTTCGACCGGCAAGCCCAAGGGCGTGCTGCATACGACCGGCGGCTATCTGCTCTGGGCCAGCCTGACGCACGAACTCTGCTTCGACTACCGCCCCGGTGACATCTACTGGTGCGCGGCCGATATCGGCTGGGTCACGGGCCACAGCTATATCGTCTATGGCCCGCTTGCGAACGGCGCGACCACGCTGATGTACGAAGGCGTGCCCAACCATCCGACCCCCAGCCGTATCTGGGAAGTGGTGGATCGCCATCAGGTGCAGACGATCTTCACCGCGCCCACCGCCCTGCGCGCGCTGATGAAGGAGGGGGACGAGTTCGTCACCAAGACCAGCCGCAAGTCGCTGCGCCTGCTCGGGACCGTGGGCGAGCCGATCAATCCGGAAGCTTGGCGCTGGTATCATCATGTCGTGGGCGAGGATCGCTGCCCGATCATCGATACTTGGTGGCAGACCGAAACCGGCGCGGCGATGATTGCTCCCATGCCCGGCGCTACCGACCTGAAGCCCGGCTCCGCGACCCTGCCGATGCCCGGCGTCGTGCCGCAGATCGTCGATGGCGAAGGCAAAGTGCTGGAAGGCGCGGCGGAGGGTAACCTTGTCATCGCGCAAAGCTGGCCCGGCCAGATGCGCACCGTCTGGGGCGATCATGACCGCTTCTTCCAGACCTATTTCACCACCTTCCCCGGCAAATATACGACCGGCGATGGCGCCCGCCGTGACGCCGACGGCTATTACTGGATCACCGGCCGCGTTGATGACGTCATCAACGTGTCGGGCCACCGCATGGGCACGGCAGAGGTCGAAAGCGCGCTCGTCCTGCATGAAGCCGTGGCAGAGGCGGCAGTGGTCGGCTTCCCGCACGACATCAAGGGCCAGGGCATCTACGCCTATGTGACGCTCAACGCTCATGAGGAACCTACCGAAGAACTGCGCAAGGCGCTGGTCGCGTGGGTCCGCAGCGAAATCGGCCCGATCGCGACGCCTGACGTCATCCAGTTCGCCCCCGGGCTGCCCAAGACCCGCTCCGGCAAGATCATGCGCCGCATTCTGCGCAAGATCGCGGAGGGCGAGGTTTCGGCACAGGCGCTGGGCGATACCAGCACGCTCGCCGATCCTTCGGTGGTCGATAATCTGGTGGCCAACCGTCAGGGATAAGAAGCATGGGTCAGGACATGTCAGTGCAGCGCTACAGCCTCGTCGCGCGCACGCTGCACTGGATCATGGCGATCCTGATCCTCTTCAACCTGTGGCTGGGCATCGCGCATGACTCCCTGCCACGGGATTGGCAGGTCATGCCAGTGCACAAGTCGGTCGGCCTGACCGTGCTGGCGCTCGCCATTTTGCGCCTCATCTGGCGGCTGACCCACCGCCCAACGCCTTTGCCTGGACTGCTGCCCGCCTGGGAAATACTGGCCGCCAAGGTCACGCACTACAGCTTCTACGCCTTCATGCTGCTGGTGCCGCTCACGGGCTGGATCATGACCTCCGCAGGCACTCGGCCGCTGAACTGGTTCTTCCTCTTCGACGTCCCCAAATTCGCCGTATCAAAGGCCGACCCCATCGTCGGCCTTTCGGCAGAGGCGCATGAGATAATCGGCTATCTCTGGGTCGCCCTCATCCTGCTGCATGTTGCCGCGGCGCTGCGCCACCACTTCATCCTGAAGGACGATGTGCTTCGGCGGATGCTGGGGTAGCTGCCGTCACCCAGCGAAGGCTGGGGTTTCAGGCCAAATCACGCATTCCACGAAATCCATTTTTCGCTGGAATGACGCAGATGAGTCTAAATCAGCTCACCGATCAGCAACTTAGGCAGCGCTCCAGACTCGCCGCGCGCCTCCGCCATGAAGCGGTTCTTGAGCATCGAAGTGCGCTGAACCGCAGCCAGCCCAGCGCGGCGGACCAGCGAAGGAATCCGCCCCGGCACGTCGAACAGTCGGACCAGCCCATCCATCGCGACGCTGACTGACATCGCATCCAATCCGCGCCACCGCTGATAGCGCGCAAGCAGCTGCGCATCGCCGGGGTCCAGGCCCAGCCGCATCCCATCCACCAGCACCTCGACCAGCGCGGCCACATCGCGGAAGCCGAGGTTCAGTCCCTGCCCCGCAATGGGGTGAATCGCATGGGCGCTGTCGCCCACCAATGCCAGCCTCGTATCGGTGATCCGCGCCGCATGGTGGAAACCCAGCGGGTAGCTGGAGCGCGGCCCGGCGAGCTTGATCTCGCCAAGGAACCCGCCCATGCGCTTCTGCGCCTCCGCCAGCCAGGCGCGCTCGGAAAGCTTCAGCATCACCGGCGCCTGCTCGGTAGGCACCGTCCAGACGATGGCCGAGCGCGTCCCGGGCAGCATCGGCAGCAGCGCGAAGGGGCCGCCGGGGTAGAAAATCTCATAGGCCGTGTTGGCGTGCGGCACCTCATGGTCGATCGCCGTCACCATGGCCGTATGCTTATATTGCCAGCGCGTCGTGCGAATCCCCGCGGCCTCGCGGGTCGGGCTGTTGCGTCCCTCGGCCGCCACCAGCAGCGCGCCGTGCAGGATCTGACCGCTTGCCAGCGTCAGCGTCACGCCGTCAGCGTTCCGCTCCACATGCGTGGCGCGATCGGGCTGGAAGCGGGTGAGATGCTCCGCCTTGTCCGCCGCTTGGGCAAGGGCGACGCGCAGGTCGCGATTGGGGAACATGATCCCCATTACGCCATCATCCGGCTCCGGCGCGAAGTCCAGCGCGCCTGGCTCCAGCCCATCGCTCACCCAGATGCGGTCGATCGGACAGCCCTTGCCCTCCAGCAATTCCGCGACGCCAATGGCGGACAGCATCGCATGGCTTGTGGAGGAGATTGCCGACACCCGGCCATCAAAGCCGACCGCGCTCGTTTCCACCGGATCGGCCGGATCGATTACGGCGCAGCGCACGCCGTGACCCGATAGAGCGATACCAAGGGTCAGCCCAACCAGGCCCCCGCCCAAGATGACGACGTCAAACCGTTGCATGCGGTTCTTCTAGGCCGTTGGGCGACGATTGGGAAGCAGGGGCTGAGATCGAACATCGTTCGGGCTGAGCCTGTCGAAGCCCTTTCCTTGTCGAAGGAAAGAAGAGCCCTTCGATAAGCTCAGCGTGAACGAAGGTCGGGAGAAGGATTTATTACAGCCTGCGCACCCAGCCCGCCGGATCGGCCACCGTCCCGCGCTGAATGCCTGTCAGTTCGGTCCGCAAGGCTTCGGTGACTATCCCGCCGTCGCCATTGCCGATGGTGAAGTCGCCCTCAACGCTCTTCACCGTACCAATCGCCGTGACGACAGCCGCCGTACCACAGGCGAACGCCTCCCGCAGCTTGCCGCTGGCTGCATCCGCACGCCATTGCGCAAAGCTGTAGGGTTCCTCGCGCACCTCATGCCCTTTCGCGCGAGCTAGGGTGATGATGCTGTTGCGGGTGATGCCCGGAAGGATCGTGCCCGACAGCGGCGGGGTCACGATCGATCCGTCCTCCATCACGAAGAAGACGTTCATGCCGCCCAGCTCTTCGACCCACTTATGTTCGGCGGCGTCGAGGAAGACGACCTGGTCGCATCCATGACGGGTCGCTTCCGACTGCGCCACCAGGCTGGCGGCATAGTTGCCGCCGCACTTGGCCGCACCCGTGCCGCCCTTGGCCGCGCGGGTATAATGTTCGGACACCCATAGTGTGACCGCCTTCTTCCCGCCCTTGAAATAAGCGCCAGCGGGCGAAGCGATGACGCAGAAAATATATTCCGCCGCCGGGCGCACGCCCAGGAAGCTCTCGCTCGCGAACATGAAGGGGCGCAGGTACAGGCTGCCCTCGCCGCCCGGAATCCAGTCGGCGTCGATCTTCACCAGCTCTTCGACCGCTTCCAGGAAGATATCCTCCGGCAGCACCGGCATGGCCATACGTTCGGCCGATTCGGCGAAGCGGCGGGCATTTTCCTCCGGCCGGAACATGGCGATGCTGCCGTCCTCCAGCCGATAGGCCTTCATGCCTTCGAAGATTTCCTGCGCATAATGCAGCACGGCGCAGGCAGGATCGAGCTGGAAGGGCTCACGCGGGCCTACGGCATGGCTGTGCCATCCCTGCCCCTCGGTATAGCGAATCGTCACCATATGATCGGTGAAGAGCCGCCCGAAGCCTGGGTCCTCCAGCAATACCGCGCGCTGGTCAGCCGATACAGCCTTGCTGCTCGGAGTGACGGTAAAGCGCGACTTCTGCTGGACGTCCATGATCGATGCTCCTTTTGAGGACGGGCCGCCTATGTCACAAACGGCCTGATGAAACAATGGGTCATTATTACTGACCAATTTGTTGCTCTTCCGAAAGGGCCGCTCGGATCAGGCTGGCATCTTGGCGCAGAGGCGCGCGGCCACTATCCCGCCTCCATGCATTTCTTCTCCGACAACGCGACCCCGGTCTGTCCGCAGATGATGGCAGCCATCGCTGCTGCAGATCAGGCGGATCATGGCTATGATGGCGACGCCTGGAGCGCCCGGCTCGACAGCGCCTTTTCGGAGCTGTTCGCCGCGCCCGTTCGCGCCCTGTGGGTCGCGACCGGCACGGCGGCGAACAGCATCGGCCTCGCCTGCCTGTGTCCGCCATATGGCGGGGTCATCTGTCACGAAGAATCGCATATCGTCGTCGATGAATGCGGCGCGCCGGGCTTTTACACCCATGGGGCGAGCCTGATGCCCCTGTCCGGCGAAGGCGCGAAACTCACTCCCGCAACCATTCTCGACCGGCTGAAGATGATCCGCCCCGACGTGCATCAGATCCCGGCGCGCGCGATCAGCATCACCCAGGCGACTGAATATGGTCTTGTATATACCCCGGACGAGCTCGCGGAGATCGGTCGGCTAGCCCAGGACCACGCCATCGGCCTGCACATGGACGGAGCGCGCTTCGCCAATGCCGTCGCGCAGCTTGGCTGTCATCCCGCCGACATCACTTGGCGCGCGGGCGTCGATATCCTGACCTTCGGCTGCGTCAAAAATGGCGGCATGATGGGCGAGGCGCTCCTCTTCTTCGGGGCCCAAGCGGACGCGCGCGCGGCCGAAGCAGCCCGCTGGCGCAAGCGCGGGGGCCATCTGCTTTCCAAGGGCCGCTATCTCGCCGCGCAGATTCTGGCGATGCTGGAGGATGATCTCTGGCTGCAGAACGCCCGCAGCGCCAATGCCGCCGCCGCAGCGTTGGCGCAGGCGGCTCCGGCCCGGCTGCTCCATCCGGTTCAGGCGAACGAGCTGTTCATCCGCCTCACCGCTCCCGAAGCGGCGAGCCTGCGGGCGCAGGGCTTCGATTTCTACGATTGGGGCGAAGGCGCCGCGCGACTCGTCACCAACTGGTCGCAAGACGCCGCCAGCATCAAACCCCTCGCCGAAGCGCTGAGCAGGCTGCCATGACGAGCGAGAGCAACAAAAGCGGCGTCATCATCCCCTTCCTGCTGGTGACGCTGATCTGGAGTTCGACCTGGATCGTCATCCGCGATCAGCTCGCCGCCGTACCGCCCAGCTGGTCGGTCTGCTACCGCTTCCTGTTGGGGGCCGCGGGCATGGCCCTGTTCGCGCTCGCCCGCCGCGTGCCGCTGCGCCTGCCGCCCGCGGGCATCGCCTTCGCGGCCGTGCTCGGCGTGGCGCAGTTCGTCCTCAATTTCAACTTCGTCTATCGCGCTGAGCATTATCTGACCTCCGGCGTGGTCGCGACCATCTATGCCCTGCTGCTGATCCCCAACAGCATCCTGGCCTGGATCGCCTTCCGCCAGCGGGTCAGCCGCGCCTTCATCCTTGGGTCCCTGGTCGCGATCACGGGAATCGCACTGTTGCTGCTCCGCGAATATCGCGCCGCGCCGGTATCCGCCGACACGGTGCTGCTGGGCATCGCGCTCACCTGCTGCGGCCTGCTCAGCGCATCGACCGCCAATGTCATGCAGGGCATGCAGATCGCCCGGCGTCTGCCGATGGCGGCCGTCCTCACCTGGGCGATGCTGATCGGCAGCATGATCGATGCGCTCTATGCGTGGACGACCGTCGGGCCTCCGGTGATCGAATGGCGCGCAGGCTATCTGCTCGGCATAGCCTGGCTGGGCATTGCGGGGTCAGTCATCACCTTTCCGCTCTATTTCCAGCTCATCCAGCGATTAGGACCCGGCCGCGCAGCCTATAGCAGCGTGCTGATCCCGGTCATCGCCATGCTGATCTCCACGGTGGCGGAGGATTATCACTGGACCACATTAAGCGCGGCAGGCGCGTTGCTCGCGGTCGCGGGCATGGCCATCGCGCTACGGGCGAAGGACGCTTAGCGGCGCAATCCCGGCTCATAATGGCGCTTCGCCGCATTCACCCGGTCGATCAGGCTGGCGAGGGACTGCGGCGCGGCGGCCGCACGTTCGGGCGCGGCCAAGCGGCTCATCCGCAGGCTGAGCGCGGCGAAATTACGGTCGATCGGATCCATGTCTCAAGTCCCTGCGAAGCTGCCGGGACCATCCATCGCCGCCTTTGGTTAACGCCGCGTAAGCGACAAGCCGAACCGATTAACCTGCCTCCGCAAGACAGGCCGCCAGCCCCTCGCGAAAGGTAGGGTAACGCGGTGTCCAGCCCAGCAGCCGCTTTGCCCGCCCATTCGCGACCCGCCGGTTTTCGGCGTAGAAAGACCGCGCCATGGGCGGAAGCTGCGCGTCTTCCAGCGTCAGCAGCGGCGGGAGGGACTGCCCCAGCATCGCGCAGGCCGCCTCGATCAACCGGTTCTGCGCGCAGGGCAGATCGTCGGCCAGATTATAGACGCCCGGAGACCCGTCAAAGGACGCCACTATTCCCGCGACGATGTCATCGACATGCGCACGGCTGAAAATCTGATCCGGCAAGTCAATGCGGTGCGCCCGCCCTTCCCGCACGCGGTCCAGCGCCGACCGGCCCGGCCCATAGATGCCGGGCAAGCGGAAGCGGCGCATGTCGGGCCGAAGCGCGCCCCAGTCCGCATCCGCCTGCACCCGTGCCCCGCGACGTCCAGAGCCCACAGGACTGCTCTCATCCACCCAGGCGCCCGCCGCATCGCCATAGACGCCGGTCGAGGAGAGATAGCCGGTCCACAGCGCCGGGGCGGCGGCGATCGCAGCGCCATAGCGGGTCAGGACGGGATCGGCTTCGCCTTCGGGCGGAACGGAAGACAGGATGTGGGTCGCTTGGGCGATGGCGGCTCGAACTGCGCTATCGTCATCAAAGGCAAGCGCTCCGGCGTCAGCGGTGCGGCGCACGCCCGTGACATGCCAGCCTTCAGCCTGCAGGCGGGTGGCCAAGCGGGAGCCCGTATAGCCCATGCCGAAGATCAGCATATGGGGCATTTCACCCACCTCCGGGCAGTGTTAAACGGTAAAGCTCTCGCCGCAGCCGCAGCTGCCCTTGGCATTGGGGTTGTTAAAGACGAACCCGGCGGTGAAATCGTCCTCCACCCAATCCATCGTCGATCCCACCAGATAGAGTACCGACCCGCCATCGATGTAGAAGGTGCCGCCCGGCGTTTCGATCTTCTCGTCGAACTTGGCTTCCTCAGTCACATAATCGACCGAATAGGCAAGGCCAGAACAGCCCCGGCGCGGAGTCGACAGCTTGACGCCGATCGCCCCCTCCGGCGCTTGGCGCATCAGGTCCGCAATGCGCTGCTCCGCATTCGGCGTCAGGATGACGGCGGCGGGGCGCGCGCGGGTCTTGGTGTCAGTGGTCATCAGAGCATTCCCAATTCGAGCTTCGCCTCGTCCGACATTTTCTGCGGGTCCCACGGCGGGTCCCAGACAAGGTTCACCTCCACATCGCCCACGCCGGGAACAGCCCCGACGCGCAACTCGACTTCGCCCGGCATGGATTCAGCCACCGGACAATGGGGCGTCGTCAGCGTCATGGTGACCACCGCATGGCCACCATCCGTCACATCGACCCCATAAACGAGCCCGAGGTCATAGATGTTCACCGGAATCTCAGGGTCGTAAATCTCCTTGAGCGCGTCGATGATCGCATCATAGAGATTGCCGCCCGGCTCACCCGCAGGCACCGCCGTCGGCTTCTGCGCCAGGAACCCCTCCAGATAGTCGCGCTGGCGCGGAGCCTCATCGACGCGCGCCTTGGGCGGCGTGTCCACCGCCTCCACCTCTTCGACCAATATCTTGCGCTCTTCGTTCATCCGAAGATCTTCCTCACTCGTTCGATGCCCTTGACCAGCGCATCCACATCGCTCTCGTCGCTGTAGATGCCGAAGCTGGCCCGCGCGGTCGCTTCAACGCCCAGATGCCGCATCAGCGGCTGCGCGCAATGATGCCCGGCGCGGATGGCGACGCCCGTTTCGTCCAATATGGTGCCCACGTCATGCGGATGCACCCCCTCGACCTCGAAGGAAAGGATGCCCGCACTGTCTTCAGGCCCGAAGACGCGCACGCTGTTCAGGCTTTCCAGCGCAGCCCGCGCCTTGCTCACCAGCATGCACTCATGGGCGTGGATCGCGTCCAGCCCGATGCCTAGAACATAATCGATCGCCGCCGAAAGGCCGACGACCCCGGTGATATGCGGCGTCCCCGCCTCGAACCGCGTCGGCGCGGGCGCATAGGTCGTCTTTTCGAAGGTCACCTTGTCGATCATCGACCCGCCCCCCTGATAGGGCGGCATCGCATCCAGCAATTCCTTGCGTCCCCACAGCGCGCCGATCCCGGTCGGGCCGTAGAGCTTGTGCGCGGAAAAGACGTAGAAGTCGCAATCCAGCGCCTGCACATTGACGGCAAGGCGCGGCACCGCCTGGCATCCGTCGATCAATATCTTCGCGCCCACCCCATGGGCGATGTCAGTAGCGCGGCGGACATTGAGGACGCTGCCCAGCACGTTGGAGACATGGGCCAGCGCGACCATCTTGTGCGCAGGCGTGATCATCGCCTGCATGGCATCAAGGTCGATCTTGCCATCGGCCGTCAGCGGCACGACGTCGATCTGCGCGCCCACGCGCTCCGCCACGATCTGCCAAGGAACGATATTGCTGTGATGCTCCAGCATCGACAGCAGGATGCGGTCGCCCGCCTTCAGCTGCGTGCCTGCCCAGCTATGCGCGACCAGGTTGATCCCCTCGGTCGCGCCGCGGACATAGACGATCTCGCTGTCCGAAGCTGCGCCGATGAAGTCAGCGACCTTCCGCCGGGCAGCCTCATAGGCGAGCGTCATATTGGCCGAGCGCTCATAAACGCCACGATGGACCGTCGCATAGTCCGGGCCATAGGCGCGGGCGATGGCGTCGATAACGGCATTGGGCTTCTGCGCGGTGGCCGCGCTGTCGAGATAGTGCCAGCTGCCGACGCCGGGGAAGTCGTCCCTTAGCCTTGATAATCCGTTCGGGCTGAGCTTGTCGAAGCCCGGCGCGCGTCCTTCGACAGGCTCAGGACGAACGGACGTGGGTTCAGCCGTCATACCAGCGCCTCCAACTTGGCCAGCGCCGCCGCCTCCAGCTGGTCCTTCACCGCTTCATCCGCCACATCATCGAACACGCCGGCGACGAACGCCTTCAGCAGCAGCGTCTTGGCGGTCGCCGGGTCCATGCCGCGCGAGGCCATGTAGAATAGCGCCTGCTTGTCCAACTCGCCCACCGTGGCGCCATGGGCGCATTTCACGTCGTCGGCATAGATTTCCAGTTCCGGCTTCGCATTGGCGGTCGCCGTGCGGTCGAGCAGCATCGCCTTCACGGACTGGAATGCGTCGGTGCGCTGCGCGTCGCGGGCTACATTGATCGACCCCAGATAGCTTCCGGTCGCCCGCTGGCCCAGGATCGAGCGGATCGTCTGCCCGCTGGTCGCGTCCGGCTCCGCATGGGTGACGGAGGTAATGATCTCCAGCACCTGGTCGCCGCCGCCAATGATCGCGCCGTTCAGTTCGAAATGCGAACCCTTGCCCAGCCTCACGGCCAAGGTCACGCGGCCGAACTTGCCGCCAATGTTGAGGACATGGAAGTCGAGCCGCGCACCGTCCGCGATGGTGATGACATAATCATGCACCGCCGCCGCGCCTTCGGCTGCCTCCTGCAACAGGTGATGATGCGCCGTGTTCCCCGCCGCAACGTCGATGGGCGTCGGCACAGGCGTCGGCCAAATGGAGGCGACCGCCTCCAGATCGCTATAGCGCCATTCCTCCTGCTTGCGCGTGGGCAAAGCGAGCGCGGTCATAGCCGAGACTCCTCCGCGTCTCCGCGTGAACGAAATTTTCTCGGCGCTCATGCGGCGACCACCTCGGCATAGCCTTCGCGTTCCAGCTCCAGCGCCAGTTCCGGCCCGCCCGACTTCACGATCCGTCCGCCGGCAAGCACATGGACGAAGTCCGGCTTCACATAGTCGAGCAGCCGCTGATAGTGGGTGATGAGCAGCACCGCCTTTTCAGGCTTGCGCATGATGGCGTTGATGCCTGAGCCCACGATCTTGAGCGCGTCGATGTCGAGCCCGGAATCCGTCTCGTCCAATATCGCCAGCTTGGGATCGAGGATACCCATCTGCACCATTTCGGCGCGCTTCTTCTCGCCACCCGAAAAGCCGACATTCACCGGCCGCTTCAGCATCTCCATGTCGAGGCCGAGCAGGCGCGCCTTTTCCTTGGCCAGCTTGATGAACTCGCCGCCCGAAAGCGGCTCTTCCCCGCGCGCCTTGCGCTGCGAGTTCAGGCTCTCACGCAGGAACTGGAGGTTCGAGACGCCAGGGATTTCGACGGGGTACTGGAAACCCAGGAACAGGCCAGCGGCAGCGCGCTCGTGCGGCTCCAAGCTGAACAAGTTCACACCGTTAAAAGAGGCATCGCCGCCGGTAACATCATACCCGGGTCGCCCGCCCAGCGTATAAGCCAAGGTGGACTTGCCCGCACCGTTCGGCCCCATGATCGCATGGATCTCACCCGCCTTGATGGAGAGCGACAGACCCTTCAGGATCGCCTTGCCGTCGATTTCATTCGTGAGATTGTCGATCGTCAGCATCATTCAACCCTTATGCGCGCGCTGGAGCGTCCGCGCGGTCCAAAAAGCCATGTCCCGCACATCGCCCGGCGCGGGGAAGAGCGTGTCTATATGGCGCTTGATCGGCATATAGGGCCACCAGTCGGCGCCAGGTTCAGGCGCGCCCTTTTCCAGCACGCCGGTCACGAATTCGGTCACCGGACCCATGCGCGCGAGATTGGGGGCCTTCGCCTTGTGGAAAGCCTTGTCGGTCTTCAGGCGCTCGGTAAACGCGAGGTCGCCCTTTTCCAGCGCGGCGCGGCATTGCGCCTGATAGGCGTCGAGGTCGCCGAAATCCTTGCGGGCGCGCGCTTCCAGTTCGCCTTCTTCCAGATCATAATCCTCGGTCAGGATTCGGATCGCGGCGGTCCATGCCTGACCATTGCCGACATCCTCCGCGAAATCGGCGAGGGCGTCCTGGATATCGTCTTCGTCGCTCAAATCTCAGTCCTCTGAACTTATAAATTCGTCGTCACCCCGGACCTGATCCGGGGTCCCGCTGCCTTGTCGTCCCGCGCACACCGAAGCGGGATGCCGGATCAAGTCCGGCATGACGTAGGAGAAGGATTCAAGGGTCAACCGACCGACCCCTCCAGCGAAATGCCCAGCAGCTTCTGCGCCTCGACAGCAAACTCCATCGGCAGCTGCTGCAGCACTTCCTTGGCGAAGCCGTTCACGATCAGCGACACCGCGCTTTCCTGATCCAGCCCGCGCTGCATCGCGTAGAAGAGCTGATCGTCGCTGATCTTGCTCGTCGTCGCCTCATGCTCGACCTGCGCCGAAGGGTTGCGCACCTCGATATAGGGCACGGTATGCGCGCCGCACTGGTCGCCCAGCAGCAGGCTGTCGCACTGGGTGAAGTTGCGCACGCCCTCCGCTCCCGGCGCCACGCGCACCAGACCGCGATAGGTGTTGTTGCTGCGGCCAGCCGAGATTCCCTTCGACACGATGGTCGATCGCGACCCCTTGCCATTGTGGATCATCTTGGTGCCGGTGTCAGCCTGCTGTAGATTGTTGGTCAGCGCCACCGAATAAAATTCACCGACGCTGTTTTCGCCATTCAGCACGCAGCTCGGATATTTCCAGGTGATCGCAGAGCCGGTTTCCACCTGCGTCCAGCTGACCTTGCTGTTCTTGCCCTGGCACAGCGCCCGCTTGGTCACGAAATTATAGATGCCGCCCTTGCCGTTCTCGTCGCCGGGGTACCAGTTCTGGACGGTCGAATATTTGATCTCCGCATCGTCCAGCGCGACCAGCTCGACCACGGCGGCGTGCAGCTGATTCTCATCCCGCATCGGAGCGGTGCAGCCTTCGAGATAGGAGACATAGCTCCCCTCATCCGCCACGATCAGCGTGCGTTCGAACTGTCCCGTATTCTCCGCATTGATACGGAAATAGGTGGAAAGCTCCATCGGGCAGCGCACGCCCTTGGGGATGTAAACGAACGTGCCGTCGGAAAAGACCGCGCAGTTCAATGTCGCGAAATAATTGTCGTGCATCGGCACGACCTTCCCCAGCCACTTTTTCACAAGGTCCGGATATTCGCGCACCGCCTCGCTGATCGATCGGAAGATGACGCCAGCCTCCTCCAGCTCCTTGCGGAAGGTGGTGGCGACCGACACACTGTCGAACACGGCGTCAACGGCGACCTTGCGGCTGCCCTTCACCCCGGCCAGCACTTCCTGCTCGGCGATCGGAATGCCCAGCTTCTGATAGGTCGCCAAAATCTCCGGATCGACCTCGTCCAGCGAATTCAGTTCCGCCTTCTTTTTCGGCTCGGCGTAATAATAGGCGTCCTGATAATCGATCGGCGGGATGTTGAGCTTGGCCCAGCCCGGCGATTCCATCGTTTGCCACAGGCGGAACGCCTTCAGCCGCCATTCCAGCAGCCATTCCGGCTCCTTCTTCTTGGCCGAGATGAAGCGGACGGTGTCCTCGTTCAGCCCCTTGGGCGCGAAATCCTGTTCGATGGCGGAGGACCAGCCATGTTCATAGGTGGAGGCGCGCTCGGCCGCCTCATGCGCTTCCAGGTTACGGATGGTGGTGGTCTCTTCGGTCATAGCGCGGCTTGTTTCTCGACTTCATCGGCCGGAAGCGACGCCTCAAGGGACGCCGAAGGGCTCGAAACGAACGGAGGTTGAAGAATGTCTCGGGTCAGGCTGGCGATGGTGACGCCCGCCAGTGCCGATCGGATCGCATCATTCGCCACGTTCATATGAGGGCGGATGCGGCAGTCCTGCTCCAACGAGCAGTCATGCGCGCCATGTTCGGCGCAGGCGGTCATCGCGATCGGCCCTTCCACCGCCTCGACGACATCCGCGAGCGTAATGGCGGCGGGCGGGCGGCTGAGGCGTACGCCCCCGCCGGTGCCCCGACTCGATTCGAGCAAGCCAGCCGCCGACAAACGGCTCACCAACTTTTGCGCGGTGGGCAGCGGGATGCCGGTTTCAGCCGACAGCGTGGTCGCGTTCATCTTCGCCGCGCCGCAATGGCGCGCAGCGGCTGACATCAGCACCACGGCATAATCTGCGAAACTCGAAAGCCTCATTGTCCGGCCAATCGCCCCGGTTGCGAACCATTCTCAAATCGGATCGAATCAATCCGATTGCGCATGTGGTCGCGCGGCAGCCCGGAATCAAGCCATTTCTGCTTGCAGCGGCCGATCAGCTGAAGCGGTTCAGCACCGCCACGTCGCCCCCCAGCGACCGGCGCAGCAGCGTCAGCTGCGCCACCGCGGTCGGCTCCGTCTGCAACTGGTGCGGGGTCAGGCCGATGAAATGCTTGATCTCACGAATGAAATGCGACTGGTCATAGAAGCGCCCGTCTTCGCACAGTTCCTGCCAGCTATGCTGGTCCAGCGCGATCCGGGCGCTACAGCGTAGCGCGCGATATTTGCGGGCGAGCAGCTTGGGCGGGCAGCCATAATAGCGGTTGGTGAGCCGTGCGAGCTGCCGCGGCGACAGGCCGGTCCGTTCCACCAGCGCCTCGATCCGGGGCGAGCCTTCATCCATCAGCCACCCATCCACCGCTTCCAGCAGCCGCCAGGTGGAATCCGACAGCGGCTCCAGCCATTGCGCAAGCTTCTCCCAGCAGTGGGCGGCCACCGCCTCCGGATCGTCCAGGTGCCGCAGCTGCGTCAGCAGGGCGGAAAGCGCGCCCTTCTTCTCTCCCGCCAAGTCACGCAAACGGTCCGCCAGCAGGCTGGCGTCACCCCCGTCCAGGCTGACCCATCCGGCAGGCAGCAGCGAAATTCCGACGACATGTGACGGGCCGTCCAATTCGAAACGGGTCGCGCCCAGAGTTGGGCCGAGCAGGCACACATCGGGGGTCGCCTTCACCATTCCATCCTGGAAATGATAATTGCCGGTGCCCTGCACCATGAAGCGCAACTGCGGCACGTCCGCGCGCGTCACGTCCGAATAATGGCCAGCCGTTTCGGTAAAAATGTAGAGGGAACCGAAATAGGCCCGCAACTGTTCGGGCGGGGCGAAATAACGCAGCCGGACCGGCCCATGCGCGGCTTCCACCATATAGGAAAGCGACGGTTCTCCGTCCCGTTCCCGACTGTGCTGCATCCCCCCGGACGCCCCGTTCCTATGTGGCCCCATATTCACCCCACGGGCCTAGTATGAAGCTTCTTTGCGCGCGCGCAAGAGCGATACTGCAGTCGCGAGAGCTTTTCCGAACCCTTTTCGAAAAAATGGCCCGGCAGAGTTAACCACCGGGCCAGTAAAAGGTCTCGTCAGCCATATGGCCTAGAGCCTTCGGGTCGCAACATCGTCATAAGTCCGAATCGGATCCGGTTGATTGGATGGATCGGACATATGCAGAACTGAATCGGGACGATTCTGAATGAATCGCGGGCGGAAATTATCCTTTGGTATCAACTGTTGCGCTCTTGCCACAGCGACTCGACGGCAGGCGTTCGGGCTGGCATAGCGCGCCCCATGTCCTACAGCCTGATCCGCCCCTTGTTCTTCGCGCTGGATGCCGAACGCGCGCATCATCTTTCGATCGCCCTGCTGCGCCTGATGCCAGCTCCGGCTCCGATTCGCCCCGACCCGGCGCTTGCGCAATGCGTCGCTGGGATAAACTTCCCCAACCCCGTTGGCCTGGCGGCAGGCTATGACAAGGAAGGTCTGGTCGCGCACAAGATGCACGGGCTGGGCTTCGGTTTTACCGAGCTTGGCACGCTGACCCCGATGCCACAGCCGGGCAATCCCCAGCCGCGCCTGTTCCGTCTGGTGGAAGACCGGGCGGTCATCAACCGCATGGGCTTCAACAATGGCGGCCTTGCCGCTGCGGCGGAACGAGTCGCCAAGCGCCGCCGGGAACCGGGTCAAGGCGGCCCGATCGTCGGCATCAATATCGGCGCTAACAAGGACGCGGCCGACCGGATCGCCGACTATGTGACCGGCGTGACCTGCATGGCCCCGCTCGCCGATTATCTGACGGTCAACATCTCCTCCCCTAACACGCCGGGCCTGCGCGCGCTGCAGGACCGGGCGGCGCTGGACCAGTTGCTGGGGGCCGTCATGGCGGCGCGCGGCACCGGCAAGACGCCCATTTTCCTCAAGGTCGCGCCTGACCTGGAGCCCGCCGATGTGGAAGATATCGCGGCCGCCTGCCTCGACCACAGGGTCGATGCGCTGATCGTTTCCAACACCACCATTTCGCGCCCGCCGCTGCGTTCCCCCCATGCCGGGGAGAGCGGCGGCCTTTCGGGCGCGCCGCTTACCGACCTGTCGCTGCAGCGGCTGCGCGATTTCCGCCGCATCCTGGGCAACCGTCTGCCATTGATCGGCGTCGGCGGCATTGCGACGGCCGAACAAGCCTATGCCCGGCTGCGCGCCGGGGCGAGCCTCATCCAGCTCTACAGTGCGCTCGTCTATGAAGGCCCCCATCTCCCCAAGCGCATCAATGCTGGGCTGAAGCGGCTGATGGCGCGCGACGGCTTCACCCATATCGGCCAGGTCATCGGCATCGACGCCTGATCTGAAGGACTTGCGGCGCGGGGGCGGGGCTATAGGGTAGCGCGCATGACGCTCCGCCTTCCCGGCCTGCTGGCCTTCCTCGCCTTCGCCGCCCTTGCCCCCGCGCCGCTTGCCGCGCGGGAGCCCCTTGCGCTCAACGCCACCGTATCCGCCGCGGACCCGCGCGCGGCGGAAGCCGGGCAGGAGATGCTCCGCCAAGGGGGCAGCGCGACCGACGCCGCGATCGCCATGATGCTCGCCCTCAATGTCGTCGAACCGCATAATAGCGGCATCGGCGGCGGCGGCTTCCTGATGCACCATGATGGCGAGACGGGTCTGCTCGAATCGATCGATGGGCGGGAAACCGCTCCGGCAGCGGCGCGGCCCGACCGTTTCATGGGGGCGGACGGTCAGCCGCTCGCCTTCCGCTCCGCCTGGCCGGGCGGCTATTCGGTCGGGGTGCCCGGCAACCTCCGCCTGGCGTGGGAAGCGCATCGCAAATGGGGCAAGCTTCCCTGGGCCAAACTGTTCGAACCGGCGATCCGTCTGGCCGAAAATGGCTTTGAAGTACGCCAACGGCTAGCCACGGCGATGAAGGCGGTGGCGCCGATCTGGGTCGACTTCCCGGAGATCCAGAAATATTTCTGGGTCGATGGCGCGCCCGCACCCATCGGCGCCACGCTTAAAAATCCGCCGCTTGCCGCCCTTTTCCGCCGCGTGGCGGCTGAAGGACCGGACGCCTTTTATACGGGCGAGACGGCAAAGACGATCGCGGCCACCGTCACCAACGCGCCCAAAAATCCCGTGCCGATGACGGAAGCGGACCTTGCCGCCTATCAGGTGAAGGCGCGCAAGCCCGTCTGCGGTCCCTATCGCGCCTACACCATCTGCGGCATGGGGCCGGCCTCGGCAGGCGGGATCACCGTCCTCCAGATATTGGGCATGGTGGAACGCTTTCCGCTGGCACAGTGGGGGAAGGACGATCCGCGATCCTGGCATGTGATCGGCGAAGCCATGCGCCTTGCCTATGCCGATCGTGACACCTGGCTCGGCGATCCCGAGTTCGTCTCGGTGCCGATCGCAGGGCTCATCGACCCCGCTTATCTCAAGAAACGCTCCGCGCTCATCGCGCTTGGCCGCAGCCTCAACGACTATCGCCCCGGCACCCCGCCCGGCGCACAGGCGCGCACCGCCGCCCTGCCCCAGCCCGAAAGCGGCACCAGCCATTTCGTCGCGGTGGACCGTAATGGCGACATTGCCGCCTGGACCTCCACCATCGAAAGCTTCTTCGGCAGCCAGTTGATCGCCAATGGCGTGATCCTGAACAATGAACTCACCGATTTCAGCTTCACGCCCGAAAAGAACGGCGCGCCGGTCGCCAACCGTGTGGAACCCGGCAAGCGTCCGCTGTCGTCCATGTCGCCGACCATCGTCTATGATGCAAAAGGGACGCCGATCTTCACCATCGGCGCGGCGGGCGGCCGCACCATCATCATGCAGGTGGCCAAGGCGCTGATCGCCCATTTCGACTGGGGCCTGTCGGCGCAGGACTCCATTGCGCTGGGGCTTGAATTTTTCGACGCCAACGGCCTCGTCCTTGAAAAGGACACGGCGCTGGAAAAGATGAAGGCTCCGCTCGAAACCCTAGGCCATAAGGTGACGATCGCGCCCATGGGGCTCAAGGCGAATGCGGCCGAACGCACCCCGGACGGACACTGGCTAGGCGCCGCCGACCCGAGGAGTCCAGGCGTTTCATTGCAAGAGTAAGGCCCGTCACCCCAGCGCAAGCTGGGTCTCCGGCCCTCTAACGCGACCGCTCTGGAAGGTTCCAGCTTTCGCTGGGGTGATGTTGCGCTGAGAACGCCGTCACTTCTTCATATCCAAGCCCGCCACCTTGAACTCGAATGGGAAGGTCTTGTCCTTCGGACCCACGACCAGATTGACCTTCACCGTCTTGCTCCGCTCCACCGCCTGATAGGCTTTCGCGGCCGGCAGCACTTCGATCCCGTCCTTGTTCTCGGTCATCCGTCCGCGCCACTCATGGCGCTTTCCATCATCGGTGACCGCCGTGACGCGGCAGTCGGACAGGTCGCAGCTGAAGGGCGCGCCGACCAGCTTCACCGTCACTTCGCCGCCGCCTTCCGGCATCGGCTGCACCAGCAGCACCGAAAATGTGTCCTCGGCCGTCATGGTCTGGACGCTGTTGGCGCTGCCGATATAGGCAAGCTTGGGCTTGCCACCTTCGCCCGCTTCATATTTCCACTGCTGGCCGATCTGCTCGCGCTGGGTCGGCCCCTTGTCCTCGCCTGAACAGGCCGCGATCAGCCCGACCGCCGCCAGCGCCAAAATCCCGCGCATCGCGCTTCTCCTTTTCCGTTTCGCCTGCGTAAAGGAGAACGCGCGCAACCCGAGAGGTTTCCCCTTCAGCTATAGCGCGCGGCGGTCTGCCGGATCAGCGCGATCATGTTGGGGATGCCCTGTGTGCGATTGGAGCTGAGCTGATTGCGCAGGTCGAAGGGCTCAAGCGCCCCCTCGATATCGGCAGCACTGATCGCGGCGGGCGTCTGGTCCTGCACCGTCAGCAGCACCAATGCGATGATCCCCTTGGTGATCGCCGCATTGCTGTCCGCCAGAAAGTGCAACCGTCCGTCATCCAGCACGGTGGGATAGACCCACACTGCCGCCGAACAGCCGCGCACCAGCGTCGCATCGGTTTTCAGCGCATCGGGCATCGGCTCCAGCGCGCGGCCCAGATCGATCAGCAGCCGGTAACGGTCGTCGGCGTCCAGAAATTCATATTCTTCCTGAAGATCGGCAAGGGCGGGCACATCGGTCATATGGCGCATATAGGAGGAAATGCTGCCCGCGAAAGCCGCTTTTCCATTGAAGCCGGTGACTTCTCTTCCGTTCGTTTCGAGCCCTTCGACTGCCTGCCAGGCAGGTGCTCAGGACAGGCCAAGCCCGAGAAGCAGGTAGGCAATGCTCGCCTTCACCTTCTGAACTCGGCTCTGCCTTGTTTCTCGAACTCAGAGGTCCACGCCCGCCGCAATCGCCTCCAGCTTGCGGATGCGTTCCTTAAGGTCAGCGACCTCGATCCGCGCGCTGGCCGAGGGCGGCGCTTCTCCACCCGCACACGCCAGTTCCGCCCGCTTTAGCTCCAGCCATCCGCTCCACCCGCGCAAGGCGGCCACCGCGACGATCGTGAGGCCCAGCAGAGCGCTCAGCGACAGAATGAGCATTGAAAGAGGCTCGTCCATATCGTCACTCCTCAGTCGCGCTCGCGCAGCAGGTCGAACTCGCGCTCCAGCGCACTGCTGCTGTCCGTCGCCAGCCGTTCCAGAACGGCGACGCGGTCCTTCAGCGCCTTGAGTTCCGCCCGCAGCCGCTCCGCTTCGGGATCGGGTCCACGCTGCACGAACTCCTCGCCCCGATGGCGGCGCACGATCCCATATTTTGCGCGCACGATGCTCGCCACGGCGGCGATGGCGACGATGGCCACGACCATTTCAAACGGGTTCATATCTTTGCCTCCCTGTTTCGCGCCTCAGCGCAGGCTTTCGATCTCGTCCGCCAGCCTGCTATTGCGGCTCGTATAAAAGGATTCGATGTCGGCCAGCCGCCGGTCGATGTCGCGGAACTTGGACCGCACGTCCCGGGTCGAGCGCGCCGGATTGGACCGCACGCCTTGCCAGAATTTTTCGTCATCCCGGTCGGCATAGAGGCCCGCCGGCTTGTTCTCGGCGAAATAGGCGACCAGGAAATAAGCGATCAGCGACCAGGGAAATGCGCCCATCAGCGTCACCAGCACAGCGCCGACGCGGACCCAGGTCATATCGACCCCGGTATAGTCGGCGATGCCTGCGCACACGCCCATCCATTTGCCATTCTGCTTGTCGAGGTAGAATTTGGTGCGGCGCGCGGCCATGTCAGTTCCTCCGGTCGAGATTTGGGCGGTCGAGATTTGGGCGGTCGAAATCATAAGCGTCGTCGTGCAGCGGGCGGGACGGGCGGAAGTCGGGATTGTCGGCGGCGACGATCCGCTCCACCGTCTGCAACCTGTCCTCCAGCCGCCGCGCGAGCAGATGCAGTTCATCCAGCAGCCGCTCATCTTCCTCGGTGATCTTGGGCGCCTGCTTCCATTTGGTGGTGTAATGCAGGATCAGCCAGGGCATGCCGATGAACAGCATGCCGCAGATCATGATGGGCAGGAACACATCCTCCATGGATCACATCTCCCCTGTTCAGGCGGGCCTGTTCATGCTGGCTTTCAGCGCCGCGAGTTCGGCATCGACCTTGTCGGCGGACTGAAGGTCGGCAATCTCCTCCTCAAGGCTCTTCTTGCCTTGCCCCATGGCCAGCGCGTCGGCGCGCCCTTCGGCCATGTCGACGCGCCGTTCCAGCATGTCGAAGCGGGCGAAAGCCTCATTCACCTTTTCGCCCGCATAGGCTTCGCGCATCCGCAGCCGATTGTGGGCGCTTTCCATCCGGCTGACCAGGCTGTTCTGCCGCGTGCGCGCCTCGCGCAGCTTGGCCTGCAGCTTGGCGATATCCTCTTCCGAAGCCTTGAGCGCCTCGTCCAGCACCTCAATCTCGTGGGAAAGCTGTTCGGCCATGTCGGCGGCCTTCTGCTTTTCGACCAGAGCGGCCTTGGCCAGGTCCTCGCGATCCTTGCTGAGCGCCAGCTGCGCCTTTTCGGTCCAGCTGTCCTGCAGCCCCTGCAGCTTGCCGATATGGCGGCGCATTTCCTTCTGATCAGCGATGGTCCGCGCCGCCGAAGCGCGCACCTCGACCAGCGTTTCCTCCATTTCCAGGATGATCATCCGGATCATCTTCGCCGGGTCCTCCGCCCGGTCGAGCAGATCGGTGACATTGGCGGCGATGATGTCGCGCGTGCGTGAAAAGATACCCATGGTAACTGCAATCCTTCCGTTCAAACGGCCTTGCGCGGCGACATTGCAGAAGCCGTGCCAATTGCAGGAAAAGCCGAATTGCGGGGATTTCTCGCCGGGTGAAGACGATCACGCTTGCCAAGATGTGGTGATTTTCACCATATATTGGCAATGGAGCGCAACACGCAGTTCATCGGCCAATCCCTCGCCTTCCTCGACGCGGTCGAGCAGGCCGGGCGTGCTGCTGAGCTGAACCGCCCGATCCTCGTCATTGGCGAGCGGGGCACCGGCAAGGAACTGATCGCCGAGCGGCTCCACCGGCTTTCGCCGCGCTGGGGCGAGCCGCTCATCATCATGAATTGCGCCGCGCTACCCGAAACGCTGATCGAGGCGGAGCTGTTCGGCCATGAGCAGGGCGCCTTCACGGGCGCCACGCGCGCCCGCGCCGGGCGCTTCGAGGAAGCCGATGGCGGCACGCTCTTCCTCGATGAACTGGCGACGCTCTCCATGGCTGCGCAGGAACGGCTGCTGCGCGTCATCGAATATGGCGAAGTCACCCGCATCGGCGCGTCCCGCCCGATGACGGTCGATGTCCGCATCGTCGCGGCGACCAATGAGGACCTGCCCGCCCTTGCCGAGGCCGGCCGCTTCCGCGCCGACCTGCTCGACCGGCTGAGTTTTGAAGTCATCACCCTGCCGCCCCTGCGCGCCCGCGACGGCGATGTGGCGGTGCTGGCGGATCATTTCGGCAGGCGGATGGCGGCCGAGCTGGGCTGGCCGGAATGGCCAGGGTTCGCGCCTGCCTGCCTCGCCGATCTCGATGCCCATTCCTGGCCGGGCAATGTGCGCGAACTGCGCAATGTGGTGGAGCGCGCCGTCTATCGTTGGAACGAGCCCGCCCGGCCCATCGCGCAGATCGTCTTCGATCCCTTCGCCTCACCGTGGAAGCCGCAAGCGCCCCCGCTGCGTACCATGGAAGAGGAGGCCACGCCCCCACCCACGACTAGCCCCGCCCAAATCACGGATCTGCGCGCCGCCGTCGATGCGCATGAGGCCGCCATCGTGAAGGCCGCGCTGGAACGCCACCGCTATAACCAGCGGGCAACGGCAAAGGCGCTTGGTCTCACTTACGACCAGTTGCGCCATTGCCTGCGCAAGCACGGGCTCAGCGCCGAACGCGCCCTGTAACCACCTCCGTTCGTATCGAGCGAACGGAGCTATGCTGTTTTCACCGCGTCGGAACCGGCTCCGCGCCGGAATAATCGTAAAAGCCCTTGCCGGTCTTCTGCCCGAGCCAGCCCGCTTCCACATATTTCACCAGCAGCGGCGCGGGGCGATATTTTGAATCGCCCGTGGTCGAACGCAGTACGTTCAGGATTTCCAGGCAGGTATCCAGACCGACAAAGTCCGCCAGCTGCAGCGGCCCCATCGGATGCTTCAGCCCGAGCCGTACGCCCATGTCGATGTCCCGGATGTTCGCGACACCTTCGCCCAGAGCGAAGGCCGCTTCGTTGATCATCGGCAACAGGATGCGATTGACGACGAAGCCGGGGGAGTCGAAGGCTTGCACGACATGCTTGCCCAGGCGTTCCGCATAGGCTTCCACCACGCTCACCGTCTCGTCCGAGGTGGCAAGACCGCGGATCACTTCGATCAAAGCCATGACGGGCGCGGGATTGAAGAAGTGAACGCCGATGAACAGCGCCGGATCGGGCACGATCTGCGCCAGCCGCGTGATCGGGATGGATGACGTATTGGTCGCCAGGATGGTGCCGGGTGCGATCACGGCGGCCACATTGGCGAAGATGCTGCGCTTGATCTCCTCCCGCTCCGTCGCGGCCTCGATCACCAGCTGCGCCTCGACCAGCGGCGTCAGGTCGCCGCTCGGACGGATGCGGCCGAATATGGCCTCGCTATCCTCAGGGCTCAGCTTGCCCTTCTCCACCGCGCGGGCCAGCTGTTTCGAAATGCCCTGCAAGCCCTTCTGCGCGCGTTCCAGATCGACATCGCACAGGATCACATCGTAGCCGGCCTGCGCCGTGACCTGGGCGATGCCCGCGCCCATCTGACCGGCGCCGATGACGCCTACGGTCCGAATGTCGGTCATCCTATTGTCTCCGCGTAAATCAATTTTGCCGCCCAGTAGCGCCATGACAGGCAGTCGGCCAGCGGTTTCGCAACTCAATCACAACAGAGGCTGTGTTAATCGGGGCTGAGCGGGCGCGATGGGATGGGATGGACAGACCCGTTCACCCGGCAAGACGGTTTCGAATCGGGCATTTCCGGCTTTGCGCGGCGCGCGCATGATGGTTAAAAGGCCGCGCATGTCCGTTACCATGTCCATGCCCGTGCCGGCGGCCGGAAGGTTCATCGCCGCCGTGCATCATTTCCCCGTGCGCATCTATTTTGAGGACACGGATCTTTCGGGCCTGGTCTATCACGCCAATTATCTGCGTTATATGGAGCGCGCCCGGTCCGACATGCTGCGGGTGGCGGGCATCGACCAGCGCGCCGCGCAGGAAGACGGCACCGGCGTTTATGCCGTGACGAACCTGCAAATCGCCTATAAGCGTCCGGCGCGATTGGACGACGACCTGATGGTCGAAAGCCGCGTCACCGCGATCCGCCCTGTCGCCTGCACCATTCATCAGAGAGTCAGGCGGGGCGAGGAAATACTGACGGACGGCGAAGTCTCTGTCGCCTTCCTGACCAACCAGGGCCGCCCCACGCGGCAGCCAAAGCCCTGGATCGACATTTTCAGCCGTTTGATGAGAGGGGAAGACATCAACCCATGAGCCTTTCGATGCCCGACGTGGGCGCCGCAGTCGGCGCCGCCACCGAAGCTGCGACCATTTCGCCGCTCGCCCTGTTCCTGCAGGCGGACATCGTCGTGAAGGTGGTGATGCTGGGCCTCGTGCTCGCCAGCATCTGGACCTGGGCGATGATCATCGGCTTCAGCTTCACCCTGCGCAAGGCCAGCCGCCAGAGCAGTGCCTTTGAGGATGATTTCTGGAAGGCGGAAGATATCGACCGCTTCTACGAAGCGCGCGGCAAGGCGGATTTCCCGGCCGCCAAGGTGATGGCCGCTGGCGTCACCGAATGGCGTCGGTCCACCGCGCAGAAAGTGATCGACCGTGACGGCACGCGCGACCGCCTCGCGACCTCCATGTCCAGCATGATCGCGGCGGAGGTCGATCGCCTGTCCGACCGGCTCAATATCCTCGCCACCATCGGCTCGGTCGCACCCTTTGTCGGCTTGTTCGGCACCGTCTGGGGCATCATGCGCGCCTTCACCGCCATCGCGAAGGAACAGAACAGCTCGCTCGCCGTGGTCGCGCCGGGCATTGCCGAGGCCCTGTTCGCCACCGCCATCGGCCTGTTCGCGGCGATCCCGGCGGTCATCGCCTACAACCGCTTCAGCCATGGCATCAACCGCATGGAATCCAAGCTGACGCGCTTTGCGGACGGCTTCTATTCGACGCTGAGCCGCGAACTGGAGGCGCAGCGGTGATGGCTCCCTTGAGCCCCGTCATCCCAGCGAACGCTGGGATGTCATGCCTCCTGGGCTGCCCTCTCTTTCTTGAGATGCCAGCTTCTGCTGGCATGACAGGAATCCTGTAATGGCCATGTCCAGCCCTCCTTCCCACCGCCGGGGCCGCGGCCGCGCGCCGATGGCCGACATCAACGTAACCCCGTTAGTGGACGTGATGCTGGTGCTGCTCATCATCTTCATGGTGACGGCGCCCCTGCTCGTCACCGGCGTGCCTGTGAACCTGCCCGAAACCCGCGCCAAGGGGCTGGAGGAAGATCAGAAGCCGACGGTCGTCTCGATCGACCGGGACGGCGGCCTCTATATCGACGAAACCGAAATCAGCGACGCCGACCTCCCCGGCCGCCTCGCGGAAATCGTCTCCGCCAACGCAGGCAAGGCCGAACCGCCGCAGATTTTCCTGCGCGCCGACAAGGGGCTCGACTATGGCCGGGTCATGCGTGTGATGGGCGAACTCAACCGCGCGGGGCTTAACAAGGTGGCACTCGTCAGCACCGGCGGCGAGGCTGCCGCCGTCACGTCCGGTTCAGAATAGGGGCCATAGGACTCGAGGATGGAGCGCGCGGAGAAGATCGGCCTTGGCGTAGCGACGGCGGGACATGTCCTGCTGTTCGGCTTGCTGTCGGTGGGCTTTCTCGCCACCCCCAATCCGCTGAAGCTGAACTCCCCGCCGATGGACGTCAGCCTGGTGGACGAAGCCGCGCTCAAATCGGTCGCGCCGCAGATCTCGACCCAGCCCCCTCCACCGAGCGTCGCACCGGAGGAAGGACCGACCGAGGACGCGGCCCCCGCGCCCGTGCCCGAACCAGCACCCATTCCGGAGCCCGAGCCGGTGCCCGCGCCACCCCCGCCCAAGCCTGCTCCGCCGAAAGCTGTGGCCAAGCCCGCACCGCCAAAGCCAGCGCCTGCACCGCCCAAGAAGGACGTGCCCAAGCCCGCGCCGAAGCCCAAGCCCGCGCCTGAAAAACCCGCTCAAAAGCCTGCGCCGCAGAAGCCCAGGCCTGCAGCCGCCGCACCTGCGCCCGCCAAGGCGTCGCAAAAGCCCGCTCCCAAGGCGAAAGCGAATGCGCCCGCCCGCGCGTCCGGTCAGGGTAAGGCGGACAAGCCCAAGGGCTCTCTCCTTGGCAAGGATTTCCTGAAAGGCATCGACACCGAGTCCGACGCCCCGCGCAAGCCCGCGCCGCCGCCGGCCGCCGCCATGGGTCCGGCGCAGAAGGCCGCGCTCGATCGTCTCATCAGCGACCAGATCTACAAGCATCTGAAGCTGCCCTCCGGCGCGGATGTGGAATTGCTGGTCGCCTTCCTCGAAGTGAAGCTCGATCGCAACGGCCGCGTCATCGGCAGGCCCGAGGTGCTCGACGTCCAGGGCAAGACCCCGAGCAACAGCCCGCAAGTCTCCATCTACAAGGAACGCGCTGTCCAGGCAGTGCTCCAGGCGTCACCTTTCCAGGGGCTGCCGGCCGAATATTATGACCAGTGGAACTGGCTCAAACCCCTTAGAGTCTATGCAAGGAAAGCGCGATGAAACGCTTCGGAATAACCGCATTGCTTGCCCTTTGCGCAGCCTTTGCACCGCCCGCCCTCGCCCAGCTTTCGGTCGATGTGACGGGTGAGATCGACAGTAATCTCAAGATCGTCGTTCCCGCCCTCCCCGCACAGGCGGAAGTCTCGACGCCTGCTGGCTCGTCCAGCGATCTTGGCCGCAAGATCGCCGAAGTGATTGCCACGGACCTCAAGGGGTCGGGCCTGTTCGACCCGTCCGGTCCCGGCGGCATTCCCGCCATCTCCTTCCCCGAAGTCACCAACCCTGCATACGACAAATGGGGCGCCTACCAGGCGCTGGTGCAGGGCTTCATCCGCACCACCGGGGGCGAAGCGGACATCACCGTGGGCTGCTATCTCTATGACGTCGCGCTCAAGCAGGAACTCACGCGCCAGGGCTATGTGGTCGCCCCGCGCGATTGGCGGCGCGCCGCGCATAAATGCGCCGACGCCATCTATGCGCGTCTGTCGGGCGAAAGCCCCTTCTTCGACAGCCGCATCGCCTACATCGCGGAAAGCGGCCCCAAGGGGAACCGGACCAAGCGCCTCGCCATCATGGATTCGGACGGCGCCAACCACCGCTTCATCACCAACGGCCAGTCGATCGCACTCACCCCGCGCTTTTCGCCCGACTACAAGTCGATCGTCTATGTAAGCTATCTGGGCAGCCGGGTACGCATCTATGTCTATGACATCGGCAGCGGTCGTCAGCGGCTCGTCACCGAAAGCAACAACGCCACCTTCGCCCCGCGCTGGTCGCCTGATGGCCGCAACATTCTCTTTTCCATGGCGGTGGCGGGCAATACCGACATCTACCGCGTGTCGGCGCAGGGCGGCCAGCCGGTGCGCCTGACCACAGCGCCGGGCATCGACGTCGGCGGCAGCTACTCGCCCGACGGCACGAAGATCGTGTTCGAAAGCGATCGGTCCGGCAGCCAGCAAATCTATGTCATGAACGCCGACGGCTCCGGCCAGCGCCGCATCAGCCATGGCGGCGGCCGCTATGCCACGCCCGAATGGAGCCCGCGCGGCGACCTCGTTGCCTTTACCAAGATCAGCGGCGACTTCAAGATCGCCGTCATGACGCCGGACGGCGGCAATGAGCGCATCCTGACCAATGGCTGGCAGGATGAGCAGCCCACCTGGTCACCCAATGGCCGCGTCCTCCAATTCTTCCGCACCACAGCGGGTCGCGAAGGCACCAGCCAAGTCTGGCAGGTCGATCTTACCGGCGTCAACGAACGCCGCATCCCCACGCCCTTGAGCGGCTCCGACCCCGCCTGGGGTCCGCTGCTCCCCTGACACCATCCCCCTTTCGAGGAGACCGCTCATGAAACTCACCCGCCCCCTATTGATCGCCGGATGTGTCCTGGCCCTTGCCGCCTGCGGCAAGAAAGCGCCCAAGGACCTGCCGCCCCCGCCCGCCGACACCAGCGCGCAGACCGGGACCGGCACGGGCACCGGCACAGGCGCCCCGGTCAAGGGCAGCCAGGAGGATTTCGTCGCCTCCGTCTCGTCCGATCGCATCTTCTTCGACACCGACCAATATGATGTCGATGCGCAGGACCAGCAGACGCTGCAGAGCCAGGCCGCATGGCTGCAGCAGAACCCCAATGTCCGCGTCACGATCGAAGGCCATGCCGACGAACGTGGCACCCGCGACTATAATATCGCGCTGGGCGAGCGCCGCGCCAATGCCGCGAAAAACTACCTTGCCTCGCTCGGCATCGATCCCAGCCGCATCAATACGGTGAGCTACGGCAAGGAACGCCCGGCCGCCCTGGGTTCGGACGAAGCGTCATGGGCCCAGAACCGCCGCGCGGTGACGGTGACGGTTCAATATTGAAGCCTTAGGGTCGCACTCAACGCTTCAAGAAGCCCGCTGGTCAGACGATCGGCGGGCTTTTTTCTTACGCGCGCGTCAAGACCATCCGCCACCCAGCGCCAGGAACACCGCCACCTGATCCTGCACCAGTTGCACTCGCGCCGCGGCAGCAGCCGCTTCCGCACTCGCCAGGCTCCGCTGCGCATCCAGCAAGGACAGGAAATCTCCCCGGCCAAAGCGGAACAGCTTTCCGGCCTGCCCCGCGGACACCGCCGCGCTGGCCCGCGCCCGCTCCAGCGCCGCCGCCCGCTCGGCATCGCGCCGATAGCTTTCCAGCGCCGTCTCGGTCTGTCGCAGCGCCTCCAGCACGGATGCGTCGAACCGCGCGAGATCGCCCTGCACCCGCGCATCGGCCTGCGCAATCCGCGCCTTGACCACCGGCCGGTTGGGAAAGCTCCAGCTGAGCAGTGGCCCCAAGCTGAAACCCAGGGCCGTTCCCGATCCCAGATCCTTGAGCGGCCCCGCCAGCCCCAGCGATCCGCCGATGCTGACTTGCGGATAGAGCTCCGCCATCGCCACCCCCAGCCGCGCCGTATCGGCGGCGATCGCCCGCTCCGCCTGCCGTACGTCAGGCCGCCGCCGGATCAGCGCCGCGCCGTCGCCAACCGGGAGTGGCCGCCCCAGCACAGGCAGCGCCGCACAGCCTTCCACCGCACGCGGATAGTCGGCGGGCGGCCGCCCCAGCAAGGCCGAGAGCAGATAAAGCCCGGCCTGCCGCTGCGCCTCGAACGCAGGCAGCGCCGCCGCGCTTGCATCCACCGCCGCTCGCGCCCGGCTGACGTCAAAGGCGGTGCCCCGACCGCCCCGGAACAGCCGCTGCGTGGCGTTCAGCGTCTCGCCCTGCAAAGCCACGACCCGGCGATTGACGGCGAGCGAATAGTTGGCGGCGCACACCTGCGCATAGGCGCGCGCGGTGGCCGCCGCGACGCTGACCCGCAGATAATCGCGCGCCGCCTCCACGGCCTCCAGATCGGCCCCGCTGGCTTCGATCGCGCGCCTGATCCGGCCGTTCAGATCCAGGGGATAGGACGCACTCAACCCCAGATCATAGCCGACCACGCCCGGTAAGCTCTCTCCGGTCCCCGAAGGCCGCGCCAGCGTAGCGCCGCCGCTTACCGCAGTGCTGACCGTGCGCCCCGCCTCCGCTTCCTGCAGCACCGCCTGCGCCGCACTCACATTCGCCTGCGCCACCCGCAGATCGGCGTTGGCAGCCAACGCCTGCTCCACCAGCGCGTCCAGCTGTGGATCATTGTAGAGCCGCCACCAATGATCCGGCAGCTCGGCATTGCTGAACCCCGCCCCTTGCGCGGAATGAAAAGCACCCTGCGCCCCTGGAGCGGTGGCGGCGGAATGTTCGGGCGGCCGGTAGTCTGGCCCTGCGGTCGAGCAGGCGGCGAGAATCAGCGCCAGACCGGGGAGCGTGCGCCTCACTAGACACCGGGCTGCGGACTTACCCATGGCGGCAGCTCCCCGCGCGGCCTTTCTCCACCGGCTCCACCGTCACCGTCGCCGTCCGCCCGGCGATCAGCCGCATGCCAGCCGGCACCTTGTTCAGCTTCACCCGTACCGGAATCCGCTGCGCCAGCCGCACCCAGGAAAAGGTCGGTTGCACCGTGGGCAGCAAATTGCCCGAGTCACTGCGGGTGGTGTCGTTGATGCCATAGGCGATGCTTTCCACCCGCCCATGCAGGTCCGCCGCCTCGCCCATCAGCCGCACCGTCACCGGCGCGCCGATGCAGACCAGCGGCAATTTCGTCTCCTCAAAATAGCCTTCGACGCGCAGGCTGTCGCGATCGACCAGCGCCATCGCCTGCTTGCCCGCCGCGAGGTAATCGCCGGGATGCAGGTCCAGATTGGTGACGACGCCATTGACTGAGGCCGCCACCCGCGTGCGCTTGAGGTTCAGCGCGGCAGCGTCTCGGCTACTCATCGCCTGTGCCAGCGCTGCCTGCGCCGTCGCCACCAGCGCCACATTCTGCTCATGCGCCTCCGCCGCGACCAGATCGCCCAAGGCAAGGTCGCGCGCCGCTTCCCGCCGCGCCTGGCCCAACGTCGCGCGAGCGCTCGCCACCTGCGCCTCCGCCTGCTCCAGCGCCAGCGCATAGCGGGGCCGGTCGATCACGAACAGCAGATCGCCCGCCTTCACCTCCTGATTGTCACGCACCGCGACCGACGTCACCAGCCCGCCGATATCCGGCGTCACCCGCACCACATCGGCCCGCACTCGCCCGTCGCGCGTCCAAGGGCTGCGCTCATAATGGTTCCACATGGCGATGGCGGCGACCACGGCGATCACGACGATGACAATGGTGGCGGCGCTGCGGACCAGCCCGCTCGGCAGACGGTTCATGGACGGACTCCAACTATGGGGAGGAGAAGGGCGAGCCCGCCCAGCACAAGCACGAAGATGCTAAGGTCGACGATCGCCCGATAGGCGAAGAAGCGGTAGAGCCCGAACGCCCCGATCAGCCGCGTGACGCCCCAGCTCAGCAGCAGCGCCAGAACCCCAAGCAGCAGCAGCGTCGGCATGAACACTCCGCCCAATGCGACTTCTCCCGTCATGCCGCCATCCTCCGATAGGCCGGGGCGGCCGGGAACAGATTTCGCCGCAGACTGACCAGCGCCAGCATCCCCTGCCGCCGCACGCTTTCATTGTCATTATGCGACAGCGCGCCGACGGCATCGTCAATATCCGTCAGCAACGCCGGTTCCGCAGGCTGGGGGGAGTCAGGATTCAAGCGGCGATAATGGTGCGCGACACCGGCCAGCACATGGGCGAGCGGTTCGCCCTCCTGTGAAGGCAGATCGAGCCGCAATTGCCGCAGTTCGCCGATGGCGACGCCCGTGCGCAGGTCGCGCAGTGCATGGAACAGCAGGTCGCTATCTTCGCGCCGGGCGGTGGCGAGCCGGGGCGCCAGCAGCGCGATGCGGTCCAGCATCCGGTTGATCCAGCCGCGCACATCGGGGGTCGTCATCATCGTGCTGCGCGTCGCCAGATCGTTCCAGGTCGCCCGGATCGTCCGCCGGATCGCGCCTTCCACTCCGGCCGACTGCAGCAGCCCGGCCATGATGATTGCGAACCACACGCCCACCAGCTGCGCGATCGTGCCATTCAGGAAGGCCGCGAATTCCCCCACATAGCGGTCCGCTATCAGCGCGGGGCTTCCCAGCCCCAGCAGCACCGGCAGCGCAATGCCACCCATGCGGGGCGACGCCAGCATCGCTCCCAAAGCCAGCAGCATCGGTGCGAAGGCGGCAGCGAACATCGGAAAGCCGTCCAGCCGGGGCAGGATGGCATAGCCATAGAGCGCGGCCAGCGCCGACGCAATCAGCGTGCCGATCATGAATCCTTTGATTGGGGCAGCGGGATTGTCGGACGCCGCGAACAGCGCCAGGAAGACGCCGGCCAGCATGACCGCCGTGCTGCCATCCTGCCATCCGCTGCCGATCCACAGCGCGCAGCCGGTCAGGATTGTGACGAAAGCGCCGAAAGCGCCACGCGCGGCCGCCGCATAGTCGCGGTGCAATTCCCGGCTCCGGCGTCCCTCCAGCAGTTCGGCGACACGCGCACTGACCGGCTGGCGGCTATGCACCACCATCTGGTCATAGAGGTCGCGGCAGTCGCGATGCGCGGCGATCAAGGTGGCGAGACGCGCGAACAGGCTCATCCGCATCATCGCGGCCCAATCCATGTCAGCTTGGGCGGGCGGCTCCAACGCGGCGCAGCGGTCGATCAGCGTCTGCGCCGCGGCGCTGCGGGCCTCCCGATCCTCTCCTGGCGCGGCGAGCCATGCCCTGACGTCCGCGATCAGCGCCTGCGTGGCAGGTGGCACCGCGCCGCCGCTCGCCGCCTTCAGCGCGGCCAACCGGTCCTCGACAGCCGCGCCCAGAGGAAGCAACTGCGCCAGTTCGTCCTGCAACGCCCGCACCGTGCGGATGCGCGGAGCGAGGCGTGAGGTGTCGAAGGGCAGATGGATCGACAGCTGGTGCAGTTCGCTGACATCCTGCGCCAGCCGCCGCCGTTCGGACTCCAGCCCCTCGACCGGCTCTATCGCGATGGCGTCATGGGACCAGCGTTCGGCATCAGCCAGCATCGCCCGCACCCGCGCCAGCAGGAAGTCGCTGACCGATCCGGGAAAGACGACGCTGTGCACCAGGCTGGCGCTGGCGATGCCGATCATGATCTCCTGCACGCGCAGGCTCGCCACGGTGAAGATGGTGTCGGGCGCATCGACGCTGGGAAAGACGATCAGGCAGGCGGTGTAGCCCGCCAGCACGAACATATAAGCGCGCGGCGTGCGGTCGAGCAGCGAGACGAAGACACAGAGCGCGAGCCATGACGCCATCGCCAGCGACAGCAATTCCGGCGCGTTCACCAGCGGCGGCACCACCGCCACGGAAAAGGCTCCGCCAACGATCGTGCCCAGCACGCGGAACAGCCCCTTGGACAGGACCGCTCCGGCCATGGGCTGCGCGACGATATAGGATGTCAGGAACGCCCAATAGGGCCGCTCCAACCCGATGCTCAGCGCGATGAACAGCGCCAGCATTCCAGCCGCGAAACATTTAAGCGAAAAAAGCGCCGCGGGCCAGCCGAAGCGCGCGCTCATGGCTGCTGGCGGCGCTCGGCTATCCGGCGGCCGAGCAGCTCCATCAGGTTTACCGTGATCTCGATTGCGGCGTCGGGCACGCCTTCGAGCAATTGCTGCCGCAAGCTGTCGAGGCGCTCCTCGATTCGTCCGGCCAGATCCTTGCCCGTAGGCGTAAAGGCGATGCGGTTCGATCTTTTGTCATCGGGATTGGGCACCCGCTCCACCAGCCCCATCGCTTCCAGCTGATCCAGCGTCCGTACAAGCGATGGCTGGGTAATCCCCAGCAGTTCCGCCAGGTCCGCCTGCCGTGCATCCGGTCCCATGCGATCAAGATGCACCAGGCACCAACCCGCACTGTTCGAAACGCGAAATTCCGCCAGCGCCTCATCCGCAAGGGCGCGCCAGCTGCGCGCCACCAGCGGCATCCTCTGGGCCAGCGCCCGCTTCATTTCCGACCGCGACATGATATTTAGATAGCTAACTAAATTGATATTGTCAAGAAATCGCGTTCTACTCGCCATTTCCTTCATGCGTTTAAAATTCCGGGAGCATCAAAACTCCCGGAAATTGCGGCTTTCAGCTCCGTCTCGTTCCCGAAAAGCCAGCCGCTCCGAAAGCGCCCAACTGCATCGTCCCGCTGATGCTGTCGCCGTCGACCTCAGCCTCGCAATCCATCGTCATGGGCATCGGCACCGACATGTTCATCTTCCAACTCAGCTTGTTTCCATCGACCTTGCCGTCCGCCACGTCGAGCGATCCCATCATGCCCGCGAAGGTCCCATGGAAGCTGTCACCCGAGCTGATGACCGTCAGCACGCCCTTCTGCTCGCCCAGCGGCGTTTTCGCCACGCAATCATAGGCCCCATCGACACCAGCCATCGTCTTTCTCCCTATATGCCGCCGTCAGTCGGCCAATGTGCCCATCTCGACCGGCAGGCCCACCGCGTCAAGCTGCGGCCGCACCAGTTTCGCATCGCCCACCACGACCCAGATCAGCCGGGACGGATCGATCGCCTCCCGCGCTGCCTTGTCGAGGTCAGCCGGAGTCATCGCCCGGTAAATGGCGGGCAGCTTTTCATAATAATCATCCGGACGCCCCAGCAGTCGATTGCGCATCATCGCCCCCAGCAGGTCGGACGAAGTTTCGAAGCTGCCGGGCAGCGACAGGATCTGGCTGTTGATCGTCTGGTTCCGCTCTGCCTGGGTGGTCCCCTTGCTCGTCAGGAAGTCGGCAATGTCCTTGCGGGCCGCAATGATCGACTCGCCCGTCTTGTCGGTCTGCACCGGCGCATAGACCAGCAGCGGAATGGTTTCCTTGACGCCGGGAAGCGCCGTGCCTGCATAATAGGCCCAGCCCTTCGTCTCGCGCAAATCCATGATCAGGCGGGATGTCGAACTGCCGCCCAGCACCTCATTGGCGGTGATCAGCGTCACCGGATTGTCGGTGCCCTGCTTGCCAGTCAGCAGCCCGGCGAGGATCATCGACTGCGGGCTTTGCGGCTTGTCCACCAGAACAATGCGTGACGGCCGCATCATCCGATCCATGCGGAAAAGCTTAGCGCCCTTGGCGGCCTTCGGTGCCTTCCAATTGCCGAAGCGCTTCTCCAGCAGCGGCATCACTTCGCTGAGCATGGCGTCACCCGTCACGAAGATGGTCGCATTGTCGGGCCGCAACCACTTGTCGTGGAACGCAACCAAATCCGCCCGCGTCACCGCCTTGACTCCGCTTTCCGTGCCGGAGCCGGTGAAGGGGATGCCATACGGGTGCGACTGACCATAAAGTAGCGGCGGCAGCAGTCGCTGCGCGATCGGCATCGGTTCGGTCTTTTCCGCCTTGATCCGGGTCAGCATCTGACCGCGCAGGCGCTCCACCTCGGCCGGCGCGAAGGCGGGGTTGCGGATGACATCCGCCAGCAGCCCCAGCGAGGCGTCGAGATTCGGCTTCAACGCATAGAGGCCGACATTGGTGTTATCCATGCCATTGCCCGCGCTGATGGATGCGCCCAGCCGCTCTTGCTCTTCCGCGATCTGGATCGAGCTTCGTGTCTTCGTGCCCTCATCGAGCAGTGCGGTGGTCAGCCCTGCCGTGCCGAGCTTCGCCTTGTCATCCGCGGCATTACCCGCGTCGAAAGATATGGACACCCGCACCACGGGCACCGTCGCGCGGCGCGCGAATACGACCGGGATCCCGTTCTTCAGCGTCGCATGCTCGACGGCCGGAAATTCCAGATCCTTGACCGGCTGGATCGCGGGCTCGGTAACCTTGGCAGGCGGTGGCGGGGCAGCGGCAACGGGCGCGGCTTTCTTTGGGTCGCGGAAATAGGCGGGATGATGGATGGCATTTCCTGCGAGCGCATTATCCTCCGCCGAACGCTCGCCCGGCGCAACGGTCAGGCGGAACACCGGCCTCCCCAGCCACTTGCGCGCCGCATCGCTCACCGATCGCGGCGTGGCGGCGGCGTAGAGCGCGAGATCCTTCTTATATTTCTCGGGATCGTTGGAATAGACGGCCCCCTCTGCCAGCGTCACCGCCTTGCCATTGAAGCCACCGACCTTCTCCAGGCCCCCGATGGTGCCCGACAGTTGCTGCGTCGCCGCGCGCTGCACCTCGTCGGCCGTGGGACCTTTGGCGAGATAGTCGGCGAGCAGTTGGTCGAGCCGCTTGCTTACAGCCACCGGGTCCTGCCCCGGCTTCACGTCCACCGTGATTTCAGCGATGGATAGCTTCTCGAAGGGCTGGATGCTGGCCTTGACACCAACCGCCACCTTTTCGCCCCGCACCAGGATATTGTCGAGCCGCGATGATCCGAGGCCCCCGAACACGGCCATCGCCAGATCAAGCTGCGGCAGATCAGCCGAATTGACCCCGGGCACGATCCAATTGCGATAGAGCCGCGTCGCAGCGACATTATCGTGCATCACCTTCTCGACATCCTTGTCGAGCGTCGGCACGGTCGCATCCACATCCTTGGGCGCGGGCCCGGCGGGGATGTTGCCGAACCACTTTTCCACCTTTGCCTTCGCGGTGGGGAGATCGATATCGCCAGCCAGCACCAGCACGGCGTTGTTCGGACCGTAATGCGTCTTGAACCAGTTCTGCACATCGGCAAGGCTGGCGGCATTCAGGTCCGCCATCGAACCGATGGTCGAATGGCGATAGGGGTGCCCTTCGGGCAGCATGGCGGCGAGCTGGGCATATTCCACGAGCCCGTAAGGCTCATTCTCGCCCATGCGCTTTTCATTCTGCACGACACCGCGCTGGGTATCGAGCTTGGTCTGGGTGACCGCGCCCAGCAGATGGCCCATGCGGTCGGACTCAAGGAACAGCGCCCGGTCGAGCGCCCCGGTCGGCACCGTTTCGAAATAATTGGTGCGGTCGAACCAGGTCGTGCCGTTCCAATCGGTTGCGCCGATATCCTCCAGCCGCCCGAAGAAAGGGCCGTCCGCATTTTCCGACCCGTAGAACATCAGATGCTCGAACAGATGAGCAAAGCCCGTCTTGCCCTTCGGCTCGAAACGCGACCCCACATGATACCAAACGGAAACAGCCACCACCGGCGCCTTGCGATCGGTATGGACGATGACGCGCAGGCCGTTGTCCAGCGTGAACTGCTGATAGGGGATGTCGACCGCGGAGACGAGGCTGGAGAGCGGCGCAGGCGCGGCGGCATCGACCGCCGCGATCGCGGGGATCATCGGCGTCAATGCAAGGGCGGACAGGCCAAGCGCCAAGGCCAGTCGACGCGACAGGGGAGAAGGAAGCATCAGCGCCTCATGAAATCAGTGGCATGCGGCTGCACACCTGAAGTCCGGCAGCATAGCGAGGCGTTTTAACCACGCAATACGCATTAGGCTGGACAGAGCGGCGGAGGGCGATAGGCTCATGGTCCAAGAATATGGGAGGGGTCCGAACTTGATGCGCCAGGGCTGTTATTTTCTTGCCTTCACCCTTTCGATCATAACCAGCAGCGCCGCCCTCGCCAAAGATGATCGGGCGCCCATCCCAACCAGCCAGGACATTCGTGCCGACATCGGCTTCCTTGCCGACGACCTGCTGGAGGGGCGGGACGCAGGGACGCGCGGCTATGACATCGCGGCCCGCTATGTCGCCGCCCGCTTCGAGGCGCTCGGCCTGCAACAGGCAGTAGGTGGCAGCTGGTATCAGCCTGTGACGCTGGCGGTCGCTCAGCTCGACAAGAGTGTCACGCCGTCGCTCACGATCAATGGCCGACGGTTTGCGAGTGGAGGCGACGTTGCTATCGGCCCATTCGGCCGCGAACCGAGGCAGAGCGTTGAGGCAGGCGCCGTGTTCGTCGGCTACGGCCTCAAGTCCGAGCGTGAGAAGATCGACGATTATGCCGGGCTCGACGTCAGGGGTAAGTTCGCCGTGGTCCTTTCGGGTTTTCCCGCCGATCTGCCCAGCGAGGTGGGCGCGCATCTCGCTGCGGAAAGGACGGCGGCAGCGCAGGAGGCGGGCGCGATCGGCCTTATCACCCTGCCGAGCGAGGGTCTGTTGACGCGGGTTCCCTGGAACCAGCTGCGCGAGCGGTCCAAGGGGCCGGCGGTCAGTTGGGTGCAACATAATGGCGAGCCGTTCAGCCGCACCCCGGCAATAGTCGCCACCGCCTACGCCAATGGTCCGGCGACTGAGGCGCTGCTTGCCGGGACCGACCAGTCGCTGGAGATGATCCGCAAACAGGCGGCGAGAAAGGGCGCGAAGGTCACGCGCTTTCCGCTGAAGGCGCGGGTTCGCCTGGACCGCAGCAGCATCGTCACGACCGCTGCCAGCCGCAACGTGCTGGCGGTGCTGCCGGGCGCCGATCCCAAGCTGGCGAAGGAATATGTGCTGCTGACGGCGCATCTCGATCATCTCGGCATGCGAGAAGATGGGGAGGGGAAGGACAACATCTATAATGGCGCCATGGACAATGCCGCAGGGGTCGCGACCATGCTCGCAGTGGCGAAGGCTTTTGCGGACAGCGGCAGATCGCCGAGACGGTCGATCCTGTTCGCGGCAGTGACGGCGGAAGAGGAGGGACTGCTGGGTTCGCAGTTTCTTGCCAAGCATCCGGTGTTGCCCGAGGGCGGGAAGCTGGTCGCTGAGGTCAACCTGGACATGCCGGTCCTGACCTATGACTTTCAGGATATCGTGGCGTTCGGCGCCGAACATTCGACACTGGGCCCTGTGGTCGCGAGAGCGGCGAAGGACGCGGGCGTAGCGCTGTCGCCCGACCCATTGCCGGACGAAAGCCTGTTCACCCGGTCAGACCATTATCGTTTCGTGCAGGAGGGTATTCCGGCGATATTCCTGATGACCGGCTTTGCCGGGCCTGGGAAGGAGGCGTTCCGCCATTTTCTGAAGACGGACTATCATCAGCCTTCCGATCAGATGAGCCTGCCCTTTCACTGGGAGGCGGCAGCGAAATTTGCGCGGGTCAATTATGCAATCGCGCGGGAAATCGCTGACGATGAGGAAGCGCCGCGATGGTATCTGGGGGATTTTTTCGGGGACGTTTTTGCACCGGGGGCGGAGAAGGCGGCGAAACAATGAAGAAAGTCGCGAACTGAAAGGATTCTGAAGAGTTAGGATAATTGCGTAGTGACCCCTTGTGTTGCTTTTTGGCAACACTACATGGCTGGCATCACTTACCGCGTGAGGATTGTATGAACCTCGAGAAATTCACTGACCGCGCCAAGGGCTTCCTGCAATCGGCGCAGACCGTCGCGATCCGAATGAGCCATCAGCGGATCAGCCCCGAACATCTGTTGAAGGCTCTGCTGGAGGATGATCAGGGCATGGCGTCCGGCCTGATCAAGGCGGCGGGCGGCGATCCGACCGTGGCGGTGCGCGAGACGGATGCGGCGCTGGCCAAGGTGCCTGCCGTTTCCGGAAGCGGCGCGCAGCAGACGCCGGGGCTGGACAATGACGCGGTGCGGGTGCTGGACAGCGCCGAACAGATCGCGGCCAAGGCGGGAGACAGCTTTGTCACGGTCGAGCGGCTGCTGCTCGCCCTTACCCTTGCCACCGGCACGGCGGCGGGCAGGGCTTTGGCAGCGGCGGGTGTGAAGCCGGAGGCGCTGAACGCCGCGATCAATGATCTGCGTGGTGGCCGCACCGCCGATACGGCGGGCGCGGAGGATCGCTATGATGCGCTCAAGAAATTCGCACGGGACCTTACGGAAGCGGCGCGAGAGGGCAAGCTGGACCCGGTGATCGGCCGGGACGAGGAAATCCGGCGGACGATTCAAATTCTCGCGCGACGGACCAAGAACAATCCCGTCCTGATCGGCGATCCCGGCGTCGGCAAGACCGCGATCGCGGAAGGGCTGGCGCTGCGCATCGCCAATGGCGACGTGCCCGACACGCTGAAGGATCGCACGCTGATGGCGCTCGACATGGGCAGCCTGATCGCGGGCGCGAAATATCGCGGCGAGTTCGAGGAGCGGCTGAAGGGCGTGCTGGACGAGGTGAAGGGCGCGGAAGGACAGATCGTCCTCTTCATCGACGAGATGCACACGCTGATCGGCGCGGGCAAATCGGAAGGCGCGATGGATGCGGGCAATCTGCTGAAGCCGGCGCTAGCGCGCGGCGAACTGCACTGCATCGGCGCAACGACGCTCGATGAATATCGCAAATATGTCGAGAAGGACCCGGCGTTGCAGCGGCGGTTCCAGCCGGTGTTCGTGGGCGAGCCGACGGTGGAGGACACCATCTCCATCCTGCGCGGCCTGAAGGAGAAATATGAGCTGCATCATGGCGTGCGGATCACCGACGGCGCGCTCGTCAGCGCGGCGACGCTGTCCAATCGCTACATCACGGACCGTTTCCTGCCGGACAAGGCCATCGACCTGATGGACGAGGCCGCCAGCCGCCTGCGCATGGAGGTGGAGAGCAAGCCCGAGGAGATCGAAACGCTCGACCGGCGGATCATCCAGCTGAAGATCGAGCGCGAGGCGCTGAAGAAGGAGACCGACAAGGCGTCGAAGGACCGGCTCGACGCGCTGGAGGAGGACCTTGCCAATCTGGAAGAACAGTCGGCCGCGCTGACCCAGCGCTGGCAGGCGGAGAAGGACAAGATTGCGAGCGAGAGCAAGCTGAAGGAGCAACTGGAGGCCGCTCGGGTCGAACTGGAGCAGGCGCAGCGGGCAGGCGACCTCGCGAAGGCGGGCGAGCTGGCCTATGGGCGCATTCCGGAACTGGAACGCAAGATCGCCGAAGCGGAGGGCGCCGCCGAGGGTGCGATGCTGCGCGAGGAGGTAACGAGCGAGGATATCGCCGCCGTCGTGTCGCGCTGGACCGGCATTCCAGTCGACAAGATGTTGGAGGGTGAGCGCGAGAAGCTGCTCGCCATGGAGGAAGTGCTTGGCAAGCGCGTCATCGGGCAGGCGGATGCGGTGAAGGCCGTGGCCACTGCCGTGCGCCGGTCGCGCGCCGGATTGCAGGACCCGAACCGACCGCTGGGATCATTCCTGTTCCTGGGGCCGACGGGCGTCGGCAAGACGGAGCTGACCAAGGCGCTGGCAGGCTTTCTGTTCGACGACGACAACGCGATGGTGCGCATCGACATGAGCGAGTTCATGGAGAAGCACTCGGTCGCGCGGCTGATCGGCGCACCTCCGGGCTATGTCGGCTATGAGGAAGGCGGCGTGCTGACCGAGGCGGTGCGGCGGCGGCCCTATCAGGTCGTGCTGTTCGATGAGGTCGAGAAGGCGCATAGCGATGTATTCAACGTGCTGCTGCAGGTGCTGGACGATGGCCGCCTGACCGATGGTCAGGGGCGGACGGTCGACTTCACCAACACGATCATCGTGCTGACGTCGAACCTGGGCAGCCAGTTCATCGCTTCGCTGGGTGATGACGAGCCGGTCGAAAAGGTCGAGGATCAGGTGATGGACATCGTCCGAGCGCATTTCCGGCCGGAGTTCCTCAACCGGCTGGACGAGATCATCCTGTTTCACCGACTGGGTGCGAGCCACATGGCGCCGATCGTGGACATTCAGGTGGCGCGCATCGGCAACCTGCTGAAGGACCGGAAAATCACGCTCGACCTGACCGATGGCGCGCGGGCCTGGCTGGGGCGGGTCGGTTACGATCCGGTCTATGGCGCGCGGCCGTTGAAGCGCGCGGTGCAGCGCTATCTGCAAGACCCGCTGGCGGACCTGATCCTGCGCGGCGAGGTGCCGGATGGGTCACGGGTGCGCGTGGATGAGGGGGATGGGGCGTTGGAGTTGAGTGTTGTCGGTTAAAATCCTCCCGCTCGCAAAGATAGGGAGGAATGAGAGAAAGGGCGCCGGAATGACCGGCGCCCTTTCCTTTTCAGCCTGATCGCGTGGATCAGAAGTTGGCCTTCACACCCAGACGGTAGGCGCGGCCGTAGATGCCGGTGCCGCCCTGAACCGGGTTATAGTTGTTCGCGCCATAGGTGACCGGATCGATCGGCGGCAGATCGTCAAAGACATTCAGCACGTTCAGATAGAGCGTGAAATTGTCGTTGAGCTTGTAGCTGGTGGTGAGATCGACAGTGATATAGTCGTCCACGTTGCACTTGACGAACTGCGGCGAGAGCAGGCCGCAACCGCCCGACGCTCCGGGGCCTTCGACATCTTCTGCAGACAAATTATAGCCGCCGAAAAATTCCGCGGTGGCAGAAACCGTCCACTTGTTCCATTCTAGCGTGTTGGTCCAGCTACCGTGCCATTCGGGCGTACCGGAACCAGCCGTCAGGCTGTAATTGCCGAGCGTACCTTCATAGCTTTCGCGGCTGCCGTCGGCGAAGGTCGTGTCCAGATTGATGATGTAGGTCGCCTCCACCGAGCTGGTGAAGCGAACATCGCCAAAGTTGAACCGGCCGGTCGCCGCGAAATCCAGCCCTTCAGACCGGATCGTGTTTGCGTTGATAAGCGGCGCCTGAACATAGGCGACGCGCGGCAAAGCGCCAGGATGTTGCGGATCAGGCGAATCCTGGATGATGTTGTAGCCTGCCGGGATTGCCTGGCCCGAATAATAGGCAGCGAGCGCGGGTGCGAAGGGAGCGGGGATGATCGCGCCCTTCTTCTTAATATTGTAGTAATCGACGCTGAGGCGGATGTTACGGGTCGGTTCAAAGATGACCCCAGCGGTCCAGCTGGTCGATTTTTCCGGCTTCAAGTCTGGGCTCGCCAACTGGGTCTGGCCGTAGCTGCTGGAGCTTAGATAGGGCGGACAGCTGGTGAAGGTATCCTGCGAACAGCCAAACTGAGCAAGGTAGGAGTCCGGAAAAGTGGACTTTGTATTGTTGACGAAGCCAGTCGTGGGCAAGGCATTGGATTCCGCGAAGCTTGGGATGCGGAACCCGCGCGACCAGGTGCCGCGTAGCGTCAGGGCATCGATCGGCTTGTAGCGGAAGCCCACTTTTGGCGAGAAGGCGTCCTGACCGCTGTTGTAATTGTCATAGCGGCCCGATGCGTTAACTTCGAAGCCCTCGAACGCAGGGACATTCACTTCCACGAAGCCCGAACGGACAACGCGCTCACCCTTGGTACCGAAGGCGTTCAGGATGAAATAGCGTTGTGTGGGACCTGCGAAGTCATCATTGGCGCTAGGGGCGTTAATAGATTCCAGACGAATCTGGCCACCAAAACCAAGCTGGACGGGCCCAGCAGGCAGTTCGAACAGCGTGCCGTTGAAGCTGACCTGAGCGGCATAGAGTTCCGATTTCGACTTGGTGATATTGTCCGGGGACAGATAGTCGAGTACCGACTGGCTGTTCGACAGCGGATTGACGAAATTATAGCTGCCGTCGGCGACCACGTTCAGCAGGTTCTGAATATAGACATAGCCCTTCGACGTGCGGGTCAGGTCGGTCACCATGCCGACGATGTCCGCCGCGAAGTTCCAGTTGTCCGTGATCGGTCCCGAGATGGAGAATGCGCCGCGATAGGTGCGGCTGAGCGTTTCATTATATTCGTTGAGGTTGGGGATGCGACCCATGATGCGAGCCTGTAAGCCCTGCGCCGCGAACGGATTGTTGGGATTGAGCGTGCCGTTTGTAACATCGCAATTCGGCTGCGGCAGTCCGTTGACCAGCGGGCAGACATAAACCGGCAGCGCCAGAGCGAAGGAGCCGGGCGCATTCGGCAGACCGCTATTATAAGTGCTGAAACGCGGGAAGTTGATGCCAGCCGGGCCGTTGGCGCGGATGGTTGCCGGTTCTCCGCTATAGCTGACCTTGCTCTGCAGGTAGTTAGCGGTGAAGGACGCTTCGATATCGTCGGTGACGGCGACAGTCGCCTTCAGCGCACCGCCGAAGCGCTCGATACGAGGCGAGATGACGCCATATTGGCGCACGAGATCGCCCTGGCAGACGGTCGTGGGCGCGAAGGCGTTCTGATCCGTGTCAGCCAGTTCGGCGGCCGTCAGCGTGTAGGGTGTCTCTCCGGCGATACAGCCTGCAGCCGGATTGAGGATTTGATACCGGCCGAGCGGATCGTCGAGCGCGCTGTTGGAGTTTGTGGGCGCGACGAAGAAGGTCGTGGCGAATGAACGGCGGTCGCTTGACGACGTCGCATCGGCCCAGCCGACGTAACCGGTGCTGGACGGGTTGATCGAGCCGCCATTGGGACCGACTTGCGGGCCGCAGACGCCATCGCGGCAGATGCCGGACAGGTCCTGAGAGTTGTACGGATAAGGCCGGTCGCGGTTGTATAGGGCATTCTGACGATACCAGAAGCCGCTGGCGTAGATATTATAACCGTCGCGGCCGAGGTCGCCGGTGCCTGCGGTCAGGCTGATGCGGTAATTTTCGCCATCGCCGCGCTCGGTGATGCCAGCTTCGACACGGCCGCCAATGCCCTTGAACTGCTTTTTCGTGATGACGTTAATGACGCCCGCGATGGCGTCCGCGCCATAGGTGGACGATGCGCCGTCGCGCAGCACTTCGACGCGATCGACAATGTCGTCGGGGATGGTGTTCAGATCGACGAAGTTGCGCGTCGCGTCATCCGCCAGCGGATAATAAGCGGCGCGCTGGCCGTCGAACAGGACCAGGGTCGAACTGGTGGTGAGACCGCGCAGCGACACGGCGGAGGCGCCTGCTGCGAATGCGCCATTGGCGGAAAAGCTGTTGGTGAGCGCCGCGCCATTGTTTGACGAGATCCGCTGAAGCGCTTCCTGGGTGGTTTGAATGCCGCGCTGTTCGAGCGATTCGGAGGTCAGAACGGAGACCGGCGAGGGCGTGTTGTTCACGTCCTGGCGCAGGATCGACCCGGTGACGACGATGGTGGCCTCGGGCTCTTCGGCCGTCGTGCCTGCGGGGGTGTCCTGCGCGAAGGCAGGGGCGGCCAGAGCCGCGAAACCGGCGCCTGCACATGCAAGCGCCTGCAGCGCCGCGCTACCGCGCAGCCACGCATTGTTGGAAATAGTCTTCACAATCCAGTCCCTTGCTCTGGAGTGACGCAAGCGAGCCTGCGCCCTTTGCTTTTGACGTATGAAGAGGGGCCTTGGGAGCCCGACAGCAAACCCCTCTTCATCCGTGCTGCGCGGCAGTCTGCGCAGTCGTTTTAAGAGTGTAAAGCAATGTTGCTGGCCGATGATTACTTTGCTGTTGAACTGTCGTAAATTTGCCACATCGCACAGAAAACGGACTTTTACGGACGTTTAACAACTTTGTTACAGCCCTGCGAAAGGCCGCGGAACTTTGCTTCACGCCTGCTGCGGGCAGATGCGCCTAAGTTGCGCGGAAACAGCAAAGGTTAGCGTGGAGGCATCTGTCCGGCGACGAGAAGCGGGTCGATACGCGCCTCATTCCAGCGCAGCCCCCAATGGAGATGAGGACCGGTGGCCCGTCCGGTAGCGCCGATCGCGCCGATTTGCTGACCTTGGCGGACCGTCTGCCCCAGCTTCACGTCGATGCGGGAGAGGTGGAGGAACGCACTGCTGAGGCCGTGGCCATGATCGACCATCAGCAGGTTGCCTTCGAGGGTGAAAGGATGATCGGCGGCGAGGATGACCACGCCGTCGGCAGGCGCGACGATCGGGTCGCCGGTCGTTCCGGCGACGTCGATGCCGCCATGATAGGCGCCGGGGACGCCCTGATAGATGCGCTGCGACCCGAACAGGCCGGAGATGCGGCCGATGCGGGGCCACAGGAAACGCTGACGCCAGCCTTGTGCGCCAGTGACGCGGGCGCGGGCGGCGGCGATCTGCTCCAGTTCCGGGCGGCGGATGGCGAGGAAGGCCTCGTTGTCGCGTACGGGGCGAAGCGGCGCGTTTACGCGCTCGATCCGCCAGGCGCGCGGGGCGACCGTGAGCGGCTGATCGAGGGCGCCGCCATCCGCAAGGCGGGCGGTGAGGCGCGCCTGCGGCGGGGCGTCTCGGTCGAAGGCGATGAGGAAGCGGCCATCGGAATCGACAGGGATGATCTGGCCGTCAAGGCGGAGTTCGACAGTGGCTGGAGGCGCTGTGCCGGTGAGCGCTGCGCCTTGTTGCGGCGTGCCGGTGAGTTGGATGGCGGCGAGCGCCAAGGCAAGGAGCGGTATCATCGCGCCTGCGGAATGCTCAGCTTGTGGGAGATGGATGCTGAAACAGGTTCAGCAAGGCGGCTGTTCGCGGCCAAGCTAGAGACCGCGGGCCTTGAGTTCGGCTTCAGCCGAGGCTTCGGCGCTGGCATAGGGCTCCTGCCGCGCGATGCTCCAGTAGCGCAGGTCGTCGAGCGGGATCTTCTGGCCGGTGACGGCGCAGATGACATGGTCGCCCGCCTGCAGGACGCGGAAGCTGTAGGCCATATAGTGAAGCCGGGCCGGGCGATCGCGGTTGGACATCAGCATGGGATCAGGCGGCCTTTCTGCTTTTGGGCAGCATCAGGAAAAAAGGTCCTGCTGCCGGGTTTCCCCGCCCTCCTGCGCTTTGCGCGCGGGGCGGGATGAAGGGGATATAGCTTGGCCCGGCGGCTTCTCAAGGGGTGGCGGGGGTGCGCCGCCCTCTATCGCTGCGGCTACCGCGCCATCGGCGAAATGGAGCGAGACTGCGCCGGCCGCCCGCGCGTCTGCGACGGTCTTGACGAGGCGATCGCCGGCCATGACGCGTGCGAAACCGCGCTGCAGGGGGAGGTCGGGATTGACCGAGACGAACAGGCGCGAAAGGCGGTCGAAGGCGGTCGCGCGGTCATGGAACACGCGGCTGAGATAGTCCGGGCGCAGGCGGAGACGGTCGAGGCGTTCCTTCCCCCGGTTGAGATATTGCTGGAGGAGCGCGGGGCGGAGCGCGCCGCCCGCCTGCCCGAGATGGGCGCGGGCGTCCGCGACGCGATGGCGCAGGCAGTTGCCGAGATTGTCGGACAGTTGGTCGAGCCGCTGGCGCTGCGGGGCGAGAAGCGTGTCGGGCGTGGGCATGAGCCGGGCCTGCATGTCCAGCCGCTCGCGCGCTTGGGCCGCGCCGCGCCGGACTGCACGATTCATGCGCAGGCCCTGTTCGGTCAGCATGGCGATGAGATCGGCGCGGACCGGAACAGCCATTTCGGCCGCAGCGGTGGGCGTGGGCGCGCGCATGTCGGCGGCATAGTCGCAAAGCGTGGTGTCGGTTTCGTGGCCGACCGCCGAGATAACGGGAATCGAACATTCGGCCACGGCGCGGACGACAATTTCCTCGTTGAAGCTCCACAAATCCTCGATCGAACCACCGCCGCGCGCGACGATGACGAGGTCGGGCCGGGGCAGCGGCCCGCCGGGCTTCATATCCGAGAAGCCGCGAACCGCGCGGGCAACCTGCTCCGCTGCCCCCTGCCCCTGCACCAGAACGGGCCAGAGCAGGACATTGGTGGGGCAGCGGTCTTCAAGGCGATGCAATATGTCGCGGATGACGGCGCCGGTGGGCGAGGTCACGACTCCGATGGTGCGCGGCATGAAGGGCAGACGGCGCTTGCGATCGCGGTCGAACAACCCCTCGCCAGCGAGCTTGGCCTTGAGCTTTTCCAGCAGCGCCATCAGCGCGCCCTCGCCCGCCAGTTCCATGCGGTCGATCACGATCTGATATTTGGAGCGGCCGGGATAGGTGGTGAGCTTGCCGGTGGCGATCACCTCCACCCCGTCCTGCGGCGCGAAAGGCAGGCGCTGCGCCCCACCCTTCCACATCACGCCGTCGATGACGGCATTGTCGTCCTTGAGGCAAAGATAGAGGTGGCCCGAAGCGGCGCGCTTGAAGCCGGAAATCTCCCCGCGCAGGCGGACATGGCCGAAGCGGTCCTCCACCGTGCGCTTCAGCACGGCCGACAATTCGCTCACCGAAAGCGGCGGCGCGTTGTCCCCCGCCCTTTCCTCCGCTAACAGGCGGCCCGACGTATCGAAACCAGCTTCATATTCCGGGGACATGGGCGAAATGAACATCCTTCTGTTGGGCAGCGGCGGCCGCGAACATGCTCTGGCCTGGAAGCTGGCGCAATCGCCCAGCCTCAAGACGCTTTATGCAGCACCGGGCAACCCCGGCATAGCCCAGCATGCGATATTGGTCGATCTGGATGTCACGGATCATCGCGCGGTGGTGGATTTCTGCCTGCGCCATGCGATCGGGCTGGTGGTGATCGGGCCGGAAGCACCGCTGGTCGATGGCCTGGCCGACAATCTGCGGGTGAAGGGCTATCCGGTGTTCGGGCCGGGCAAGAAGGCGGCGCAGCTGGAAGGCTCCAAGGGCTTTACCAAGGATCTGTGCAAGCGGGCGAACATCCCGACCGCAGGCTATGAGCGGGTGCACAGCAAGGATGGCGCGATCGCGGCGCTTGGCGATTTCGGCCTGCCGGTGGTGATTAAGGCCGACGGCCTGGCCGCGGGCAAGGGCGTCATCATCGCGGAGACGCGGGAAGAGGCGCTGGAAGCGCTCGACACGATGTTCTCCGGCGCGTTCGGCGCGGCAGGCGAAGAAGTGGTGCTGGAAGAGTTCATGCGCGGCGAGGAAGCGAGCTTCTTTGCACTGACCGACGGCAGCGCAATCCTGCCCTTTGGTTCGGCGCAGGATCATAAGCGGGTGGGCGACGGCGACACTGGCCCCAACACGGGCGGCATGGGCGCATACAGCCCGGCGCGGGTGTTGACACCGGAACTGGAAGCCGGAGTGATCGAGAAGATCATCCGACCGACCGTTGACACGCTGGCGGCGGAGGGAACGCCCTATTCAGGCGTTCTCTATGCCGGGCTGATGCTGACGGAAGAAGGCCCGAAGCTGATCGAATATAATGCGCGCTTCGGCGACCCCGAGTGCCAGGTGCTGATGATGCGCTTTGACGGCGATCTGGTCGAGCTGCTGCTGGCGGTGGCCGAAGGGCGGCTGGCGGAACAGGGGCCGGTGCAATTGGCTGACCGGACGGCGTTGACGGTGGTGATGGCGGCGAAGGGCTATCCGGGAACGCCGGAAAAGGGTGGCGCGATCGGCGGCATCGAAGCGGCGGAAGCGGGCGGCGCACGCGTGTTCCATGCGGGGACGGTGGAGAAGGACGGCAAGCTGGTCGCCAATGGCGGGCGGGTGCTGAACGTCACGGCCAGCGGCGGCAGCGTGAGGGAAGCGCAGGCTGCGGCCTACAAGGCGGTGGACGCGATCGATTTTCCAACCGGCTTCTGCCGCAGGGACATTGGCTGGCGCGAGGTTGAACGCGAAAGCCGCTGAGACTCTTGCCGGAGAGGGCGGCTCTCCCTTAGATACCCCGACGAAAGAGGGAGGACCGATTGATGCAGCAGTTTTTCATTGATTATGGCCTGTGGCTGCTGATCGCGCTGCTGATCCTGATCGGTGTCATATTCCTGCTGACGGGGCGCAAGAAGAGCGTGGATGTGGCTCCGGCCGAGCCTCCGGTGGAGGTCGACCAGCGCGGCGTCACGCCTCCCGCAGCCGTCGCCGCAGCGGTGGCGGCAGAGCCGGTTGTTGTTGCCCCGGTTGCAGAGCCTGTACCTGTCGTCGCTCCTGCTGCTCCCGAACCGGCCGTGGCCTCCCCTGCCGTGGCTTCGGGCGCAGGCGATGATCTGCTGAAGCTGAAAGGCGTGGGGCCGAAGCTCAACGCGTTGCTGATCGAGCTTGGTGTCACGCGTTATGCGCAGATCGCAAGCTGGAGCGATGCCGATATCGCGGCGATCGACGCGAAGCTCGGCAACTTCAAGGGCCGTCCGGTGCGGGACCAATGGGTTGATCAGGCGAAATATCTGGCCGCCGGTGATCAGGCTGGCTTTGAGGCGAAATACGGGAAGCTTTGAGGCGCTGCCTGATTGTCAGACGCCGTGCGGCGAGGCGGCGAGGGATGGACCTGGCTTGCGCGGCATGGCGGGCGGCTTCAAGGGCGCAGCGCCGAGCAGAAGGGCAGCAAGCGATCGCTGGGCGGCGAGGCGGCTGGCGATGGTGAGCAGCAGGACCGCGAGCGCCAGCGTCGCCAGTGGGCCGATGCCGGTCAGGATCAGCGATCCCATCACCAGCGGATGCCACAGGTAGAAAAACAGGCTGTCGCGCCCAATCGCGTTGACGGGCGGCGCGCGCAGGGGAAGCGCCGAAAGCGCGGGCAGCAGGCCGATCAGGCCCAGACACATGAGCAAGCGGGCCGGGACATAGGCAAGCTCCTTCCCGCTGGCATAAAGACCCGCCCACCAGGTTAGCCCAAGGCCGCACAGCAGCAGCACGGGCCACAGCGCGCCCCGCGGCAGCGATCGTTCGGCGAGCAGCATGCCGAAAAAGAAATAGACCGGATATCGCAGGAAGCGGCTGTCCGGCGCGAGGAGCCCGTCATAGATCGGCGCATGGCCAAGGCCGAAACCATACATGATGGCCAGGCTGAACGGCGCGCCGACCGCGAGCAGGATCAGCGGCGGAAAAGGAAGCAGCCGCGTCGTCAGGATGAGGAAGAATAGGACGGGTACATACCAGAGATGGAAGGGGGGCCGCAGCAACAGGTCGAGCGGCGTGGTCCAGGCCATCGGCCAACGCGCGGCGATGACATAGACGATCGTCGCGACAGCCCAGGGCAGCAGCATGCGCCTTCCATAGCGGGACAGAAGGTCCATGGCGGGAGTGTTGCGGGTGCGGGTGACGTTGAGCAGATAACCGGAAATACCGATCATCAAAGGCATGCGGAAACCGGAACCGACCCAGAGGATCAGATGATGCGCGTCGGCCAATTCCATGGCGTGACCGGCCATGACGAGCAATATCAGCACGCCCTTCAGCAGGTCGATGGATGGATTCTTCGCCACAAAAATCTGTTCCCGCGCGCCCCGATTGGAACGATGCCGTTACAAGCGTTGCATTCCGGTTAACTCAGCTGGTTTTTCGGTTCCTCATTGGACGGATTTACTTTAGCTATAACCAACGATGGGGATGGGGGCTTTTGAGCGTCTGGAACAGTCGCCGGCTGCGAAGTCGGTGTTGGCGCTTGCCATCTTCTGCCTGATCGTGGGGGGCTGGATAGGTTTTCAGCGCCACCGCGACGCCAGCGCCACTTTGCCTGGCGCGCCGCAGCGGGCGGAGCGATGCGCCCTCTGGTTCGTCGGGAGCTCTTCCATCCACCGTTGGACCAGCCTTGAGCGGGATATGGCGCCTTGGTCGGCTTACCGGCGCGGCATCGACGATGCGGGCTATGCCGAGATCTTACCGCGCTTCGCCAATGCCGCGGATGATCCCAAGCCAGCCGCCATCATCCTATATGTCGGGGAGAATGACATAGCGAAGGGTGTGGCGGTGCGCTCGGTCGTGCGGGATCTGGCGGCGTTCCTCGACCTGCGCAGCCGCATGATAGGCGATGTGCCGGTGCTGGTGCTGTCAATGAAGCCAAGTCCGGGCCGCTGGGCGCATTTCGAAGCGCAGCAATTGTTCAATGCGGCGGCCAAGCGACTGCTGCCCCGTATGCGGCACGCCTATTATGTGGATATCACCAGCCCGCTGCTGGTGGATGGACGGCCGGGCGACAATTACCGGGCGGATGGGGTGCATATGAACCCGGCGGGCTATCGCATCTGGGCTGAGGTCGTGCGGCGGCGGTTGCATGAGGTACTGCCGGCGGACGTGCTGAAGCGGTGCGATGCGTGAAGCTGGACTGAGGCTCGTCCAGGCAAGCGGTGCGCTAACTGCGTCCGAGGAGTTCACGGGCTCTGGGGGCCAGGCGTTCGGTGGCGGCTGCGTGGATGCCGGGCGCGGTGCAGAGCAAGCCGAAGGCGGTGGGTTCCGGGCGGTTGAAGGATAGCGGATCGCCGAGCGCGTCTGTCACGGTGGCGCCTGCCTCCTGCGCGATCAGGGCGGCGGCGGCGACGTCCCATTCATTGCCCCAGCGGACGGTGGCGACGATGTCAGCCTCGTCGGCGGCGACCATTGCCATGCGGAGCGCGATGCTGTTGGGCTTGTGCACGGCGATGAGGTCGCGGTCGTGGCGGGGCAACTGGTCGGCGGGGACGCGCGCGCCGGGCAGGATCGCGCGGGAGCCCGCTTGCAGGAGGCGGCCGTTGCGCGTGGCGCCCTGCCCCGCCTGCGCCAGCCAGAGTTCGTTGCGTGCGGGGGCGGCGAGGATGCCGATGCGCACCGCACCATGTTCGACCAGAGCGACCGAGACCGCCCAGCCCGGACGGCCGCGCAGATAATCGCGGGTGCCGTCGATCGGATCGACCACCCACACGCGGGCGAGGTCGAGGCGATGGACAGTGTCCGCGGTTTCTTCCGACAGCCAGCCGGCTGTGGGATCGACGAGGCTGAGGCTCTGGCGCAGCATGTCATCGATTTCGAGATCGGCCTCGCAGACGGGGTGGCCGGGGACTTTTTCCCACTGGCGCACCTGGGTCTGGCCGCCCGCCCAGAGGGTGAGCGCGCGGTCGGCGGCGTCGGATACCGCGCCTACCAGCGCGCGCAGGTCGATATCAGCCCCCGGCAACGGTCATCCCGTCGATGCGGATGGTGGGCACGTTCATGCCATAGCGGAAGACAAGGTCGTTCGCGGGCACCAGGGCGCGGAACATGTCCTTCAAATTGCTGGCGATGGTGATTTCGGAAACAGGACGGGTGATCGCGCCGTCCTCAATCATGAAACCGGCTGCGCCCCGGCTATAGTCGCCCGTGACGCCGTTAACGCCCATTCCGATGAGTTCGGTTACGTAGATGCCGCGCTTGATGTCGGCCATGAGCTCCCTTGGAGAGGCGCTGCCCGGCTCCATATGAACGTTGGTGACGCCTGCGCCGGGCGCGCCGCTGCCGCCGCGGCTCGCGTGGCCGGTGGGTTCCAGGCCCAGCTGGCGGGCGGAGGCGCTGTCCATCAGCCAGCCGGTCAGCACGCCCTTGTCGATGAGGGCGCGGCGGGCGACGGGGAGGCCTTCGCCATCGAAGGGGCGCGAGCGCATGCCGCGCGGGCGGAGCGGATCGTCGATGATGGTGATGGCGCTGTCGAACAGCGCTTCGCCCAGCGAATCCAGCAGGAAGCTGGAGCGGCGGGCGATCGCCGGACCGACCATGCCGCCGATCAGATGGCCCATCAGGCTGGAGCCGATGCGAGGGTCGAAGAGGATGGGCAGGACGCCGCTTTCAACCTTGGCAGGGTTGAGGCGGGCGACGGCGCGTTCACCGGCGCGGGCGCCGATGGCGACGGGGTCCTCGAGATCGTCGAGATGGCGGACGCTGTGACTGGCATGGTCACGCTGCATGTCCGCGCCGCTGCCTGCAAGGACGCTGGCCCAGGTGGAATGGCTGGTGCCTGCATAAGCGCCCGCAAAACCGTGACTGGTGGCGAGCGCGACCTGGCTGCGGCCGTTGGATGCGCCGCCGCCTTCGCTGTTGGTGACACCGGGAACAGCGCGGGCGGCTTCCTCGACCGCCAAAGCGCGTGCGCGCAGCAGGGCGGGTTCAGGATCGCTGGGGTCGGCGAGGTCTAGCGCGGGGAGTGCGCCGCGCAGCAGGCGGTCTTCCGGTGCAAGACCGGCATAGGGGTCCTCCGGCGCTTCGCGCGCCATGGCGATGCAGCGATCGACGAGCGTGCCAAGAGTCGCGGGGTTCATGTCCGACGCGGCGATGCTGGCGGAGCGCTGTCCGATGAAGACACGCAGGCCGATCTCTTCGCCCTCGGAGCGCTCGACATCCTCGAGCGCACCGAGGCGCACGGCCACGGTGGTCGATGCGTTGCAGGCGTAGATGGCGTCAGCAGCGTCGGCCCCTGCCCTGCGTGCCGCCGTCACCATATCCTGCGCGCGGGACTGGGCTTCTTCGAGGCTGAGCATGGGCGCGGGGCATTCCTGCTAAAGGTGGGGCTTGGGCCTTACGCGCTTGCTTCTGCGGGGGCAACCTGCGCGTCGGCCCAATGTTTGAGCAGATGATAGGCAACGGCCATGGGCGGCGGGCAGTTGAAGCGCGCGCCGGGCTGAGACGCCAGAGCCGCGCGGACATCATCGGCGTCGCACCAGATCGCCTCCGCAATCTCCGTCTCATCAAGCGTCAGCTTGTCGTCGTCGGCCTGGGCGGTGCAGGCGATCATCAGCGAGGAGGGGAAAGGCCAGGGCTGGCTGATCACATAGCGGATGGAGTGGACGGTCAGCCCCGCCTCCTCCTTGATCTCGCGCGCGACCGCTTCCTCGATCGTCTCGCCTGGCTCTATGAAACCGGCGAGGGCGGAATAGAAGCCTTCGGGCCAGCTATGCTGGCGGCCGAGCAGCACGCGCCCCTGATGTTCGGCGAGCATGATGACGACCGGATCGACACGGGGGAAATGTTCGGCATCGCAGGAACCGCAGCGCCGCGCCCAGCCGGCCTTTTCAGGCCGTGTCGCCGAGCCGCAGACCGAGCAGAAGGGATGACGGCCGTGCCAATGGACGAGGCTGCGCGCTGCGCCGTACAGCGCAACCTCGTCAGCCGGAACTTCGGTGACGATGGTGCGGCTGCGCGCGCTTGGCGTAAAGTTGGTGTCCGACGCTCCAGCCAGCCGGGCGAAGATCGGGCGCTGTGCTTCGTCGAGGCCGAGTAGGAGATAATCTTCGATGCGTGCTTGCGGGCTGATCGGTTCCATCAGCAGATGGCCGTCCTGCGTCACCGGATCGAGACCATCGAGGACGACGCAGCGGGCACCGGGCGAAGCAAGCGCCTCAGCCACCAGTTCGGGCTTCATGCGGATATGGTCGGCCCGGTCGAGGCGGCCGCCTGCAAAGCCAAGCTGTTCAGTGGGCATCGGACTTTCTCTCCTTCATCGCTGCTTCTGCCGCCCGGCGGAACAGGGTGGGAAGGCCCGCCTCGCCGATCCGGGCGAGCGGCCACCATTCACCCTCTCCCGGCGGCATGCTGTCCCTTTCCACATGCGCGACATGGACGGTCAAGGCCAGTGAGAAATGGGTGAAGACATGGGCGACCGGCTCAGCGAGCGGCGTCCAGCGCGCGGCGAGCGGCGGGGTGGCCTCAGGCGCGGCGCTCCAATCGGAGGACGGTAGGGCGCGCATGCCGCCGAGCAGGCCCTTCGCCGGCCGGCGCACGAGCCAGACATGATCATCGGGCCGCTCAATCCACCAACCATGGCCGATGCGGTGAGGCTTTGCCTTCTTCGCGGCCTTCACCGGAAAGGCGGCAGGGTCGGCCGTGAGGAAGGCGGCGCAATGCTCACGCAGCGGGCAAATGCCGCAGGCCGGATTGCGGGAGGTGCAGATGGTTGCGCCCAGGTCCATCATCGCTTGCGCGAAGTCGCCCGCGCGGGCGTCCGGTGTGATGCCGTTGGCAGCGGCGCGGATGGCGGGACGAGCAGCGGGTAGCGGCGTGTCGATGGCGAAGAGCCGGGCGACGACCCGCTCGACATTGGCGTCGACCACGACCGCGCGGCGGCCGAAGGCGATGGCGGCGACGGCGGCGGCGGTATAGGCGCCGACGCCGGGCAGGCTGCGCAGCCCCTCCTCGGTATGGGGGAAAACGCCGCCATGCCCGGTCGCCACGGCGCGGGCGCAGGCGAGAAGATTGCGGGCGCGGGCATAGTAGCCAAGCCCCGCCCAAGCGGCCATGACGTCAGCGTCGTCGGCAGCGGCAAGCGCTTCGACAGTGGGCCAGCGCGTGGTGAACTTCGCGAAATAGGGGCCGACGGCAGCGACGGTCGTCTGCTGCAGCATGACTTCGGACAGCCAGACGCGATAAGGATCGGCGGCGTTGGCCCCTGGCGGCGCACGCCAGGGCAGGCGGCGGGCGTGGACATCATAATGGGCCAGCAGATCTGCTGCGATTTTCATGAGGTTCCGCTCGACGTCCATGGCTGCGCTATGCCATTAAGCAGGCGATGACGGAACGCCCCGCGATACCCAAATTGAAAAGTCGTGCTGCCGAGGCGGCGGAGCGACCGCGCGTGGGCGGCGCGCGGCAGATCGCCGACCTGATGCCGCAGATCGGCGCGGCGGCCTTTCGCAAGTTCGGCTTTGTGCAATCGAGCATCGTCACCCGCTGGGCAGAGATTGTGGGGGCGCATTATGCGGAGATTTCCGCGCCCGAATCGATCCGCTTTCCGGTGGGCAAGAAGGCAGGCGGCACGCTGCAACTGACGGTGATGAGCGGCCATGCGCCGATGATCCAGCATGTGCTGCCCGACATCATCGAGCGGGTGAACCGCTTTTTCGGCTATGCGGCGGTGGCCAAGGTGGCGATGAAGCAGGGCGAGGTGCGCGGAAGCGCGCCCGAGCGCAGGCCGCCGCCGCGCAACCTGAAGCCGGTGCCGGTGGAATTGGGCGATTCGTTGCGGGATATCGGCGACCCGGAGTTGCGCCAGGTGCTGGAGTCGCTGGCACAGGGGCTGGTGAATTCCAGCGGGTTGCCGAAGATTGGGTGAGGGCCGAACCGCCCTGTCCCACTACCGTCATCCTGAACTCCTTTCAGGATGACGAGTTCGAGAGCTGCGGGTAAGTCTCACCAAGATTCAAACGGCCGTACAGGGGCGGCGCTTCATTGGGTTATCGCATGACGAAAATTCGATTGGCTATCCTTGCTCTCATCGCCCTGCCGGGCGCCTTGATCGCCGCGCCTGCGGCCAACCGGACCGCGCGAGTGGCGCTGTCGCCGATTGGCGGGCATGTGCTGGGCAATCCGGCCGCACCGACCAAGCTGGTCGAATATGTGAGCTATACCTGTTCCCACTGCGCCCATTTCGTGGGCGAGGCGAGTGCGCCGCTGAAGGCCGATTATGTGAGGGGCGGCAAGGTGAGCGTCGAGGTGCGCAATGCGGTGCGCGACAAATATGACCTGACCGCCGCCCTCTTGGCGCGTTGCGGCGGACCCAAGCGCTTCTTCGGCAATCATGAGGCGCTGTTCGCCAATCAGGACGCGTGGATGGAGCAGTTGCAGGCCTATGACCGGGGCGCGGCCAAGCCGTCGGAGCAGATCGCCGCGCTGCGCGATATCGGGCGCGATACCGGGCTTTACGCACTGATGGGCAAGCGCGGCTTCACGCCCGCGCAGCTGGACGCCTGCATCGCCAATCCGGCGGCGATGAAGCAGATATTGGCGATGACCGACGAAGCCTGGAACAAGGTGAAGATCGGCGGCACGCCCGGTTTCACCATCAATGGCGCGCTGGCGGGCGGATCAAGCTGGGCGACGTTGCGCGACGCATTGCCCAAGGCCGCGCGCTGAACTAAACCCTTGATCCTGACGCCCGACCAACGGAGCCTTGCCGACGTGAAAGCCTTTTCCGGACTTGCCCTGATCGCCCTGTCGCTGACCCTTTCCGCCTGCGGGAAGAAGGACGCGGAAAATCTCGTCGCGGGTGAACCCGTCGCCGCCGTGGCCGCACCTGCGGGAACCACCTGGTCCACCACGGTGACCCAGACCCCGGAGGGCAACTTCGTCATGGGCAATCCGCAGGCGAAGGTGAAGCTGGTCGAATATGCGTCCTACACCTGCAGCCATTGCCGCGATTTCGCGGCCGAGGCTTCGGAGGAAATCCGCAAGATCGTCGATAGCGGCAAGATGAGCTATGAGCTGCGCAACTTCGTGCGCGACCCGATCGACATTGCCACCTCGCTGCTCGCCCGCTGCGGCGGCAAGGATGTTTTCTACCCGATCAGCGACCAGTTTTTCGCCAACCAGAATGCGATGTTTGAAAAGGCGCAGGCGCTGGGCGATGCCAAATATCAGCAGCTGATGAGCGCGCCGCCGGCGCAGCGTTTCGGCAATCTGGCGCAGGCCGTCGGGCTGGTCGATTTCGCCAAGCAGCGTGGCATCGCCGAGGATCAGGCCAAGCAGTGCCTGGCCGACACGGCAGCCGCCGAAAAATTGGCCAAGGGTGTCGAGACGGCGAGCAACCAGTATAAGATCGACGGCACGCCGACCTTCATCCTGAACGATGTGAAGGTCGATAACGTCGCGAACTGGGCATCGTTGCAGCCCAAGCTCAAGGAAGCGGGTATCTGATTGGCCAAGGGGGGGCTGACATTTTCGGTACAGCTTCCCGCTGAAGGCGGGGCGGCAGAGCGCTGCCCCGGCTATTCCCCATGCAGATAAAGCGGCTCAAGCTTTCCGGCTTCAAAAGCTTCGTCGATCAGACGGAGCTGCGGATCGAGCCCGGACTGACCGGCATTGTCGGGCCCAATGGGTGCGGCAAGTCCAACCTGCTGGAAGCGATCCGGTGGGTGATGGGCGAATCCAGCGCCAAGTCGATGCGCGGCGGCGGCATGGACGACGTGATCTTTGCCGGCACATCGACCCGGCCGCAGCGCGACTTTGCCGAAGTGTCTCTGCTGACGGTGCAGGAACAGGGCGAGCTGTTCAACGCGGTCGAGGTCGGCGCGGACGGCGAGTTGGAAGTGACGCGCCGGATAGAGCGTGGGGCGGGCAGCGCCTATCGCGCCAATGGCCGCGACGTGCGGGCGAAGGACGTCGCGCTGATCTTCGCCGACGCCGCCACCGGGCCGCACAGCCCGGCGCTGGTGAGCCAGGGGCGGATCGCCGCCGTCATCGCCGCGCGGCCGCAGGAACGGCGCGCCATGCTGGAAGAAGCGGCGGGCATTTCGGGCCTGCATGTGCGCCGCAAGGATGCCGAGCAGAAGCTGCGCGCGGCCGAGGCCAATCTGGTGCGGCTGGACGAGATACTGAACGACATGGAGGCGCGGGCGAGCAGCCTGCGGCGGCAGGCCAAGGCGGCCGAACGCTATATCAAGCTGTCCGAACAGATCCGGGTGGCCGAGGGGCGCGTGATCTTCGCCCGCTGGCGCGAGGCGGCCGCGAGCGCGGACGCGGCGCGCAAGGAAGCGGCGGAGGCGGAGAGCGCCGTCAGCGCCGCGCAGGACGCACAGGCCGCAGCGGCGGTGCACGCCAATGCGGCGGTCGATGCGCTGGCGGCACGCCGAGTGGCGGCGCAGGCGGCGCGGGACGAGGCGAATGAGGCGGGGCACCGGCTCGCCGCGCTGCGGACAGAGCGCGATGGCGTGGTGCGGCGGCTGCATGATCTGGCGCAGCAGGCCGAGCGGCTGGAAGAGGACCGGGCCCGCGAAGGAACTTTGGCCAACGATGCGGCCGAGGCGATTGCGCGGCTGAGTGACGAGATGGCGGCGCTTAAAGGACGGATCGCCGAGACCGAAGCGATGCGGCCCGACTTTGCCGGGCGGATCGCGCGGGCCGAGGATGCGGCGCGCGATGCCGAACTGGAACTGGCCAAGGCGATGGCTCGGCAGGCGGGCGAGCAGGCGGAACTGCGCGTGGCGGAAGCGGCGCTGGTGGCGGCACGGACGCGGCTGGAGCGGGCAGAGCGGGAGGTGGCGCGGCTGCAGGGCGAAGCTGGGGCTTTGCCGGATGCCGGCCCACTGGAGGCGAAGCGGACCGAGGCCCTGGCGGCGCAGGAGCAGGCTGGAGCCGACCGGGATTCGGCGGAGGCGGCCATTCGTGACGCAGAAGCGGCGCGGCAGGCGGCGGCTGAGGAGCGGGCAGCGGCCGAAGCGGCGCTGGCGTCGGCGCGGGCCGGGCTGGCGGCGCTGGACAGCGAGGCGGCGGCGCTCAAGCGGGCGGTTGAAGGTGGAACCGGGCATGAGCGGGCGCTGGACCGGCTGAAGGCTGCGCCGGGTTTCGAGCGGGCGCTGGCGGCAGCGCTTGGCGATGATCTGGAAGCGCCGGTCGGGGCGCAGGGCACGCGGCGCTGGGCTGGGGCGGCTGCGCTCGAGGGCGATCCGGGCTTGCCCCCGGGATGCGCGGCGCTCGCAGACCATGTGACCGCGCCAGCGGAACTGGCGCGGCGGCTGGCGCAGGTTGCGGTGGTCGAGGCCGATGAGGGACAGGCGCTCGCCGTGGGGCAGCGGCTGGTGACGAAGGATGGGCAGCTGCGGCGCTGGGACGGCTATGTCGCGGCGGAAGGCGGCGCCGCGGCGGCGGAGCGGCTGATCCGGCTCAACCGGCTGGAGGCGATTGCGGCGGCACGGCCGGCGGCGGAGGCTGAGGTCGAGGCGGCGCGGGCGGCGCAGGATGGCGCTGCGGGGCGCGAGCGGGCTGCGGCGGAAGCGCTTGCCGGAGCGCGGACGGCGCTTGGCGGGGCGGATCAGCGGTTGCGGGCTGCGTTACGCGCGGCCGATGAGGCGGCGACGGCGCTGGAGCGGCTGTTCGGGCGGCGCGAGGCCATTGATGAAAGGCTGGCGGAGGCCGGTGCGGATCTGGCTGCGGCGCGTGGCGAGCATGACAAGGCACAGGCAGGCCGGGCTGCGGTGCCGGATGGGGCAGAGACGCGGGCGCTGGTGGCTTCGCTGAGCCAGGCAAGCGAAAAGGCGCGAGCGGCGGTCAGCCAGTTGCAGGCGGATCAGGCGCTGGCAGACCGGGCGTTGGCAAGCGACCGCGAGCGGATGGCGGCGGCTGACGCCGAGGCGAAGGGCTGGCGCGCGCGCGCTGGCGAGGCGGCGAAGCGGATCGCGGCGATGGTGGAGCGCGGCGAGGCGATTGCGGCGGAGCGGGCCGAACTGGCGGAGCAGCCGGATAGGCTGGCGGCGGCGATTGCGAAACTGTCCGAGCAGGGCGCTGTGCTGGCCGAAGCAGCCGAGGCGGCGCGGCGGGCGGAAAGTGAGGCTGAGGCCGCGCTACGTGTTGCGGAAGGCCGAGCGAGCGAAGCGGGTGAGGCTTTAGCGCAAGCGCGCGAGCGGCGGGCGACGGCAGCGGCGCGGGCTGAGGCGGCCGACGAGAAGCGGATCGAGACCAACAAGCTGTCGGGCGAGCGGTTCGAGTGCCCACCGCCGGTGCTGCCGGAGAAGCTGGGTTTTGCGAGCGCAGAGATCCGGATCGCACAGAGCGAGCAGGCCGAGCATGACCGGCTGACCGCCGAGCGCGAGCGGATCGGGCCGGTCAATCTGGTGGCGGCGCAGGAGCTGGAAGAACTGGAGGCGACGCAGGCCACCAGCCGGGCGGAGAGCGAGGAACTGACGCAGGCGATCAACCGGCTGCGCGGATCGATCGGCAGCCTCAATCGCGAAGGGCGGCAGCGGCTATTGGCGGCGTTCGAGGCGGTGGACGGCCATTTCCGGAGATTGTTCACGACGCTGTTCAACGGCGGGCAGGCACATCTGGAACTGATCGACAGCGACGATCCGCTGGAGGCAGGACTGGAGATCATGGCGCAGCCCCCGGGCAAGAAGCTCGCCGCGCTGACGCTGCTGTCCGGGGGCGAGCAGGCGCTAACGGCGGTGGCGCTGATCTTCGGGCTGTTCCTGACCAATCCCGCGCCGATCTGCGTCCTGGACGAGGTGGACGCACCGCTGGACGACGCCAATGTCGAGCGATTCTGCGACCTGCTGGACGTGATGGTGGGGCAGACCGACACGCGCTACCTGATCGTCAGCCATAACGCGGTGACGATGGCGCGGATGCACCGCCTGTTCGGCGTGACGATGGTGGAGCGGGGGGTCAGCCGGTTGGTTTCGGTGAATCTGGGCGGAGCGGAGGCTTTGCTGGCGGCGGAGTGAAATAGCTTCCGTTCGCTTCGAGCGTGTTGCGAACCGCTTCTCGACTTCGCTCGAAGTGAACGGGGTAAGAAGTGAGGGTTAGCGGCCCGCCTTCATTCGGCGGAACAGGCCCTTGCCTGTCATCGGTTCCAGCATTTCCCCGGGCCCTTCCGGGTCCAGCACCTCATTGTCGGCGAGCCATGCCTGCACGTCGTTGAGGTTGGGCGTCACATAAGGGCGCAGGGTGCGGCCCGGTTTGTCCCGCAGTTCCTCTATGCCGCCGATGAGGCCGCGTTCGGCGATGACGGCCGCAACCCGTTCGAGCGGCAGGTCGAGATGTTCGGCGATGAGGTCGTCGCGGATTTTCCGGATTTCGTCTTCATGGCCAGCATTGGCGGGAAGAGCGGTGTCGATGGTCACATCGCATTCGGTGTCGAGCCGCATCGAGCGGTTGTTCATGTTGGAGGAGCCCACACGGATCGCGCGGTCATCGACGATCATGATCTTGGCATGGACGTAGATGGGTTCGCCACGAACGGTGAAGGGGTGATAGACGCGCAGCTTGCCATAGGTGTCGCGTTCGCGGAGCGCTTCGACCAGGCGGGCGCGGGCGATGTCCATCGCCTGCTGTTCGAGCCACCCATCGGCCTGCTGCGGGTTGACGATCACAATCTCCGGACCATCGGGATCGCCCAGGCGCGCAGCGATGGCTTCCGCGATGCGGCGCGAGGCGAAATATTGGCTTTCGGCGTAGATGCTGCGCTTCGCCGAAGCGATCTGGTTGATGTAGAGCCGCTCGATCTCGATGAGCGGCTGCTGATCGTCCATCTCGGGCGCAGAGCGGGAGATGGCGACATCGACCTGCTCGAACTGCACCGGCAGCGCGTCGGGCCAGCAATCATGTTCGCCGAGGACCGGCTCCAGATCATCGCCGCCAGCCCCCTTCCAGCGGGCGCGGGCATGATGGCCGAGCGCCATCGCAACATCGCCCTGCAGGGCAGTAGTCGCGTCATGCCAGGGGCCATAGGGTGAGCCGTCCGGATGGCGCCGGGCGGGATCGCTGTCGCGATGATGGCGCGTGTCCCAGCGATCGGCGGTCATGTCGATGCCGCCGCAGAAGGCGAAGCAATCATCGATCACCACGATCTTCTGATGGTGGGAGGCAGCAGGCGGATGATGGCTGTCCAGCTTCACATGAATGCGCTTGTGCGCCATCCATTTGACGGTGGTGAAGAGGTTGGAGGGCTGAACCATCGACTTCAATGCGCCCATGTCCCAGCGGAGCAGGAAGATTTCGAGGTCGGGCTTCTGTTCGACCAGCCAGCTGATGAAGTCGCCGATGATGACAGGCGCGCCGTCCTTCGCCTCATCCTCGCGGATAAGGCTGATGGCGGCGTCAAAGTCCCACCCGATCAGCATGATGCGCCGCTTGGCCTTCAGCATCGCCGCGCGCGCATGGCGGAAATAGCAGTCGGCATCGATGATGACGCTGGCCCTGGCGGCGCGGGCGATGCGCCAGCAATCCTCGCCCTCTTGCGGCCCGCTCATGCGCTGCCCACCACGAGACAGCCGAGGAACATCAGCATCCCCGCGAAACGGTTGGAGCGGAACTTCGTGAGCGGATCGATGCCATCCTCCTTGAGCGTTGCGACCTGCCAGAGAAGATGGGCGGCCATGGGCACGAGCGCGGCGAGCGCCAGCAGTTGCGGCCGGACTTGCCAGATCGCGGCGGCCCAAAGGGACAAAGCGATCAGATAACAGAGCGTCACGCCAACGCGGACATGGCGGCCCATCGACAAGGCGCTCGACCCGATGCCGATCAACGCATCATCCTCCCGGTCCTGCAACGCATAGATGGTATCATAACCCACGACCCAGAAGATGGTGCCGCCATAAAGGAGCAGACCCGCCAGGGTTAGCGCGCCCATGATCTCGCTCCACCCAACCAGCGCCGCCCAGGAGAAGACGAGGCCGAGCCAGAGCTGCGGCCAGCCGGTGATCCGCTTCATGAAGGGATAGGCGGCGACCAGCGCGAGGCTGCCTAGCGAGACGATCTGCGCATAGAGGCGCAGCTGGAGCAGGACGACCAGACCGATGAGGCAGAGCAGGAGGAGCCAGACCCACGCGGTCTTTACCGACATGGCTCCACTGGCGAGCGGACGGGCAGCGGTGCGGGCGACTTTGCGGTCCAGGTCGCGATCGACAATGTCGTTGAAGACGCAACCCGCGCCGCGCATGGCGATGCTGCCGAGGAGGAGCCAGAGGATGAGCGGCCAGCGCTCCCCCGCCCCATCGGCCAGGACCACCGCCCAAGCACCGGGCCAGAAGAGCAGCCACCAGCCGATCGGACGGTCGAAGCGGGCGAGCAGCGCAAGCGCGCGCGGCGTTTCCGGCAGGCGGGCGAGCAGGCCGCGGGCCTGGGTGTCGGGGACTATGGTATCGCTCAAGATAAAAATCTCCGTTCGCCCTGAGCTTGTCGAAGAGCTTCCTTGCTCTTTAGAGAAGAAAGGGGCTTCGACAGGCTCAGCCCGAACGGATGGATGGATTTTTCGATGACCGCAACCCCTGCCTGGCCGCCGCAAAGTGCGCCGCGCCTGCATGTCGAGACGCAGCTGGGCGAAGGCGTGGCCGTGCCGGTGGACAGCAATCCTGCCCATTATCTGATCAGCGTGATGCGGGTGAAACCCGACGACATCGTGCTGCTGTTCGACGGGCGTTCCGGCGAATGGGCGGCCCGGGTGCGGGATATCCGCAAGCGCGACCTGGTGCTGGAATGTGTGAGCCAGACCAAGGCGCTGGAGGATGTGCCGGATTTCTGGCTGTGCTGCGCCCCGATCAAGAAAGGGCGCATCGACCTGATCGCGGAAAAGGCGTGCGAGCTGGGGGTGGCGAAATTGCAGCCGGTGCTGACGCGGCGCGCGGTGGTGGACAAGCTCAATCTCGACCGGCTGCATGCTCATATGGTCGAGGCGGCGGAGCAATGCGGGCGCACCGCGCTGCCGGAACTTGCCGAGATGGTGAAGCTGCACGCACTGCTGCGGGGCTGGCCGGAGGAACGATGGCTGTTCTTTGCGGATGAGACGGGCGGAGAGCCGCTGGTCGAGACGCTGCGCGCGCATCCAGGGCCTGCGGCGTTCCTGATCGGACCCGAGGGCGGCTTTGATCCGGCGGAACGGGACGCGATCCGCGCCGTGGCAAAGGCGGTGCCGGTGTCGCTTGGCCCCCGCATCTTGCGGGCTGAGACAGCGGCGATCGCGGCGACATCCGCCTGGATGACGTTGAACGGGGATTGGCGCTGACAGCGATCGCAGGACGCAGGAGATCGCCGTTTTCGCTGGGACGACGGGGTAACGCGCCTCCAGTTGCAATCCGAAATGGGATTGCAGCAACCCAAAGCGCAACTTATCTGTGCGGCGCGCGCTTTGATTGACGCGCCGGGGGGACAAGTTAAGGCGGGGCATGAGCACCAGAACCGACTCAGGGGGAATTGATCCCGTTATCGAGAGCCGCGAACAGTTGATCGCGGCTTTCTCCAAGGGTGAAAAGCCCAAGGAGCGCTGGCGCATCGGCACCGAGCATGAGAAGTTCGTCTATGCGAAGGCGGATCATCATGCGCCCTCTTATGACGAGCAGGGTGGCATTCACACGCTGCTGATCGGCCTGACCCGCTATGGCTGGAACCCGGTGTTCGAGGGCGAGAATATCATCGCCCTGTCCGGGAAGGATGGAACCGTCAGCCTGGAACCCGCAGGACAGCTGGAACTGTCAGGCGCGCCGCTCGAAAATCTCCATCAGACCTGCATGGAAACCGAACGGCATCTGGAGCAGGTGAAATATGTCGGCGACATGCTGGGCCTAGGTTTTCTGGGTCTGGGCATGTGGCCGGACAAGCGGCGTGACGAATTACCGATCATGCCCAAGGGCCGCTACGACATCATGCTGCGCCATATGCCGCGCGTGGGATCGATGGGGCTGGACATGATGCTGCGCACCTGCACCATTCAGACCAACCTCGACTATGGCAGCGAGGCGGACATGGTGCAGAAGTTCCGCGTGTCGCTCGCGCTACAGCCGCTGGCCACGGCGCTGTTCGCCAATTCGCCCTTCACCGAAGGCCAACCCAATGGCATGCTGTCCTATCGCAGCCATATCTGGTCGGATACAGACCCGCATCGCACGGGCATGCTGCCTTTCGTGTTCGAAGAGGGATTCGGCTATGAGCGTTATGCGGACTATGCGCTCGATGTGCCCATGTATTTCGTGTATCGGAACGGCCGCTATATCGACGCTGCGGGCTTGAGCTTCCGGGACTTTCTGGACGGCAAGCTTTCCGTCCTGCCCGGCGAGAAGCCGACCGAGAAGGATTGGGAGGACCATCTGTCCACCGCCTTCCCGGAAGTGCGGCTGAAGAGCTTCCTGGAGATGCGCGGGGCCGATGGCGGCCGGGCTGACCGGATCACTGCCCTGCCCGCCTTCTGGGTCGGGCTGCTCTATGACCAAGGGGCGCTGGATGCAGCGTGGGACCTGGTGAAGGACTGGAGCATGGAGGAGCGGCAGGCGCTGCGGGATGCTGCGCCCAAACTGGCGCTGGATGCGCCGGTGCCGGGCGGGCGGAAGCTGCGCGACATCGCGGAGGAAGTGCTCGACATCAGCCGCAGCGGCCTGAAGGCGCGAGCGCGGCTGAATGGCGTGGGCGACGATGAGAGCGGCTATCTTGCGCCGCTGGATGAGATCGTTGCGGCGGGGCGCACCCATGCAGAGCTTCTGCTGGAACGCTATCATGGCGAATGGCAGGGCGACTTGAGCCGGGTGTACGCCGAGGAAAGCTATTAAACCCTATTCTGCGGGCTGTAGCTCGGCAGGCTTTCGCCCGCTGATCCAGGCGAAGAAGCGGGGCACCGGGCCGTTGCGGTCCATCCATTCGCTGTAGGCGCGATAAGCCGGATCGGTGGACAGGTGCGCCTCCTCCGTTTTCGCGCGCCAAAAATAGACGGCGTTTGTCGCGGCCAGCATCGCGCAGTTGCGCACCATGTCGGCAAGGCTGCCCGAGACCGTGAGGAAAGGCAGCGCAGAGAACCACCAGAAGAGATTCTTCGACAGATAAGCCGGGTGCCGGGTCCAGCGATAGGGGCCGTGTGTGAGGATGCCGCGATGGGTGAGGTTGGAAAAGCGGATGCCGAACACCACCGTCGCCCAGGCATAAAGGGCAGTCAGCAGCACCAGCAAGCCGCCCAGCAGCCATTGCAGCGCCGTGTGGCCTTGCGTCCAGACGTCCCATTCCGCGCCGCCCGCATGATAATCGAGCGGGCCGCCTCCCCCCATCAGGACGAAGGGCGGGTAGCAGATTAGCGCGGCAAGCCAGCCGGCCAATGCCGGATTGGCTGAGCGGATGTGCGAATCCAGCGGCTTGCATGTCAGCAGATAGCCGACGGTCGCCATGCAGACGTCGATCATGAACATGACGGCGATCAGAAAGGCGGCGAGGTTCACCGGGTTGGCGAGCGCATGCTCCAGACGCCAATCCACGACGCTGGCGAAATTGCCCGGCACGATCGAGAGCATGAAGGCGAGGAAGAAGCCTTTCACAGCCCAGGCGCGGGCGTGATTGGCGACCTGGCTCATGTCAGGCCGTCCTGCCGCACCGCCGATCACCCATTGACCAAAGGCGTAGGTCGCGTCCTTCGGCTCGATCAGCCTTCGGTCGAGCCAGGCGACATAGGGAAAGGAAAAGGCCAGCAGCCAGGGCGCTGCGTCCATGAACAGGTCCATGGAATAGCGGTAATTGCCGCTCCAATACCAGCGGGCGAGGCAGTAGAAAATGGCGATCGCGAGCCAGGTCGCCCAAAGACCGGCGATCTTCACCAGGCTGATGTCGAGAATGGCGCGCCAGGGTCGCGGCGGGGCCTGCCAATCGACGCCGGTGGAGGGGTTGCGGTGCACCTTGTCGACCAGCAGCGACCACAGCACCATCGGCAGGCCGCAGGCGATCACCGCCGCGAAACCGGCATTGGGGCCGTTCATGCCGTAATGACGCGCGACGAGCGCCCACAGCCCAAGCCCCGCCAGACCGGCGATGCCGACGCCATGGCTGACGGCGGAGCGGGGACAGGGATCGGCCGGGATGGACATGTCGCGCTTATGCCGCGAAATGGTAAGCAAGCAGTGAACCCTGCTCACGCACCGCCTAGCACATTTATGGTGAAAGCAAGGATGCCGAGGTTGAACAGGAAAGCGGCAAGGCACTGGGCGGTGACCACCCGCCGCATCGGCGTAGCCGTGACCGACACGTCGGACGTCTGGAAGGTCATGCCGAGGGTGAAGGCGAAATAGAGGAAGTCGCTATAATCCGGTTCCTGTGTGCCCGGAAATTCCAGGCCTCGGCGGTCGTCCCCGCTCTCGCCGCTAAGATAGAAGATATGGGCATAATGCATGGCATAGACGAGGTTCGAGAATAGCCAGGCAAGCGCCAGCGTCGCCAGCAGCAGAGCAATCACGACTGCATTGGGCCCGCCATGCTGGCTGACGGCCGCGCCCACCGCCGCGAGGACCACGAGCGAGACGATGCCGGTCAGAAGCAACATCAGGCGGCGATTGGCGTCATTCACCTGCGCATTGCGGCGCATGTCGTCGGGATCGGCATGGATGAGCGGCAGAGCGGCAATCAGGAAGGCTAATGCCGCGAAGTCGAACCCGGCCATTACGGCTTCGTGCCAGGGCATCAGCCAGGCGAGGGGCAGGGCGGAAAGGAGCAGCGCCAGAAACATGCCATATCGCCAAGGGAAGACCGGCGATCGGGAAGAGGGGCGCTGCATGTCCGCAACAAGCCGCAAAAGCGGCCGCATGGCAAGCCGCGTCAGAGTATGGCGGCAACCAGCCCGAGCGAGGCCGCCTCATTCGCCTCCAGATACCAGTTTTCCGGGGCGCGCTTCAGCACCTCCTCCAGTGAGACGGTGGAGCCCAGGATCAGGTTGGAAAAACCTTCATTTTGGATCGCGATCGACGCCTCAATCTCGTTGAGTGCAGCCTTGAGCGGCGCAATGCAGGTGGAGAGCGGGCCCTGCAAATGAATGTCGCGGGTAATGATGCGTTCATGGATCATGACGCGCGTGCCACGGGTAAGATAGCGGTTCTCCTGCGCGAAAAAGCCCATGAAGGTCGCCCCCGCCGAATAGACGGCGGTCTTGCCCAGGAACACCAACCGCTGGGCAGGCCGGATTTCCGAATGGAAGCGAACATCCTCCCCCATCATCCGCGCGATTTCAGGATCGCCGCCCAGCGTCGAAATCTCGATGACGACCAACCCCTCGCCCGGCGCATTCGCCAGACCATCCTTGAACTGAAGATACATGGATTGATCGACCGTGCCCGAGAGGCGGATGGCCGGGCAGGCGAAGTCCTGGGGGGAAAGCAGGGGCGCTGGCATGGGAGAGCTAAGTCCTTTGTCTTGAACGGATCGCGCTGCACTACGCCCGGCGCGGCAAATGGTGCCGCAAGGACGAACGCTTTTGACTGGCGCGCGGCCCAAGAGGATGTAAAGAACAGATCATGACCAAAAGGTGCGGGGCATGATCGCTAAGCTCAAGGGGCGGCTGGACAGCACGGGGCTGGACCACGCCATCATCGATGTGGGGGGCGTGGGCTATCTGGTCGGCGCGTCATCGAGGACACTGGCCGCGCTGGGGCCGGTCGGTGAAGCGGTGACCGTGCATACCGAAATGCTGGTGTCGGACGATTCGATCCGGCTGGTCGGCTTTGCGCGGGGCGAAGAGCGGGATTGGTTCCGGCTACTGACCGGCGTGCAGGGCGTGGGATCTCGCGTGGCGCTGGCGATCTTGTCCGCGCTGGAGCCGGCGGAACTGCATCGGGCGGTGGCGACCGGCGACAAGACGATGGTGGCGCGCGCCAACGGCGTCGGGCCGAAGCTGGCGCTGCGGATCGTCAATGAACTGAAGGACAAGATCGGCGCGGCTCCAGGGGCCGGCGGCATATTGGGCACAGGTGTCACTCCGGTCGCGGCAGGCGGGCTTGGGGCGGATGCGATCTCGGCGCTGCAGAATCTGGGGTTCAAGCCAGCCGAGGCGAGCAGCGCAGTCGCGGCGGCAGAAGAGGAACTGGGCGAAGGCGCGACGCTGGATGCACTGGTGCGACTGGCGCTCAGAAAGGCGGCGAAGTGACGATGACGCTTATCGGGGAGCGCGCCGCGCATGAGTGAGGATCGGCTGGTCGCCTCGACGCGCCGGGTCGAGGATGTGGACGCGGCGTTGCGGCCCAAGTCGCTGACGGAGTTTATCGGCCAGCAGGCGGCGCGCGAGAATTTGCGCGTTTTTATCGAGGCAGCGAAGCAGCGTGGGGATGCGCTGGACCATGTGCTGTTCTTTGGCCCGCCCGGCCTTGGCAAGACGACGCTTGCGCAGATTGTCGCCAAGGAAATGGGCGTGGGTTTCCGCGCCACATCAGGACCGGTCATTGCCAAGTCGGGCGATCTTGCGGCGCTGCTCACCAATCTGGACGAGGGCGATGTGCTGTTCGTGGACGAGATCCACAGGCTCAATCCCGCGGTCGAGGAAGTGCTTTATCCGGCGATGGAAGACCGGGCGCTGGATCTGATGATCGGGGAAGGTCCGTCCGCCCGATCGGTGCGGATCGACCTGCCCCGCTTTACGCTGGTGGGCGCAACGACGCGGCAGGGGTTGCTGACGACGCCGCTGCGTGACCGTTTCGGCATTCCGGTGCGGCTGCAATTCTATACGGTCGAGGAACTGGAACTGGTGGTGCGGCGCGCGGCGCGGCTGCTGGACCTGGGGATCACATCGGACGGCGCGATCGAAATTGCGCGCCGGTCGCGGGGCACGCCGCGTATTGCGGGACGGCTGCTGCGGCGGGTTCGCGATTTCGCCAATGTCGCGGGTGTGGAGGCGGTGGACGCCAAGGCGGCCGACGCAGCGCTGAGCCGGTTGGAAGTCGATCAACTGGGCCTGGACCTTATGGACCGCCGCTATCTGATGATGATCGCGGATATTTATCGCGGGGGTCCGGTCGGGGTGGAGACGCTGGCGGCGGGCCTGTCCGAGCCGCGCGACACGATCGAAGAAGTAATCGAACCCTATTTGATCCAGCTGGGCCTGATCGCCCGCACAGCACGCGGACGCTGCCTGAACGGGCCGGGCTGGAAGCATCTGGGGCTCAATCCGCCGACCGGGCTGCAGGATGGGCTATTCGATTGAAAATGCGTGACCGCTACGGCACGGCGCGGCTATAGCGGCGGCGGAGCGGATGCGCGCGGGTGACGCGCTCAAATTCAGGAGTTGCGCGGTTTGCGGGCGATCGAACGATATCCCAATCTGGTCACCATGTTCTTTGCTCGCGCCAAGGAAATGGGCGACCTGCCGTTCCTGTGGCGCAAGGCGGCCGGCAACTGGCGGTCGCTCAGCTGGACCGAGGTGGCGCAACAGGTCGCGAGCCTGTCCGCCGCACTCAAGGCGCAGGGCCTGAAGCCCGGCGATCCGGTGATGCTGGTGAGCGAGAACCGGCCGGAATTTTGCATTGCGGACCTTGCCATCATGGCGGCGGGATGCGTCACAGTCCCAACCTACACCACCAACACCACGCGCGATCACCAGCATATCCTGACCGACAGCGGCGCGCGGGCGGTGATCGTATCGACCGCCAAGCTGGCCCAGGCGCTGATGCCCGCGGTGCTGCGGTCGCAGGCGAGCTTCGTCGTCGGGATGGAGCCTCTGCGGGGTACGCAAGGCCATGTGGCCTGCCATTTGTGGACGGACCTGATCGCCTCGCACATCGCCGATCCCGACGCCTGCGCAGCCGAACAGACGGCGGGGCGCGATGATCTGGCCTGCATCATCTACACCAGCGGCACGGGCGGCGCGCCGCGCGGGGTGATGCAACATCATGGGTCGATCCTGTGCAATATCGAGGGCGCGGGACGGCTGGTGGCGGAGGATTTCGGCTGGGACGATGAGGTTTTCCTGTCCTTCCTGCCGCTTAGCCACGCCTATGAACATAGCGGCGGACAGTTTCTGCCGATCATGCTTGCCGCACAAATCTACTATGCTGAGGGGCTGGAAAAACTTGCCAGCAATATCGAGGAAGCGCGGCCGACGATCATGGTCGTCGTGCCCCGCCTGTTCGAAGTGCTGCGCGCCCGCATCATCAAATCGATCGAGAAGCAGGGGAAATTCCCCGCCTACCTGCTAGGTCAGGCGCTCAGGATCGCGGCCAAGGAGCAGAAAGGCGGCCGATCGATCATCGATCTGCCGATGAAGCTGCTGCTTGGCCGGACACTGAAGCCAAAGATCGCGCAACGCTTCGGCGGACGGATGAAGGCGCTGGTGTCAGGCGGCGCTCCGCTCAATCCCGATGTGGGGCTGTTTTTCGACGCAATGGGGCTGACGCTGCTGCAAGGCTATGGCCAGACCGAAGCGGGGCCGGTGGTCAGCTGCAACAGGCCGAAGGCAGGCATTGCGATGGATACGGTGGGCCCGCCGCTGGACGGCGTGCAAGTGCGGATCGCCGAGGATGGCGAGATATTGGTGCGCGGCGAGTTGGTGATGCACGGCTATTGGCGCAATGCGGCCGAAACCGAAAAGGCGCTGAAGGAAGGCTGGCTGCATACCGGGGATATTGGCGAGATCGACGCCAAGGGGCGCATCCGTATCACGGATCGCAAGAAAGACCTGATCGTCAATGACAAGGGCGACAATGTCTCCCCTCAAAAGGTCGAAGGAATGCTGACGTTGCAGCCGGAAATCGGCCAGGCCATGGTCTATGGCGACCGCCGGCCGCATCTGGTCGGGCTGCTGGTGCCGGACGCCGAATGGACGCGCGAATGGGCGGCTGCGCGCGGCTGTCCGCCAGAGGAAGTCGCGGCCGACGCAGCCTATCAGGCGGCTCTGCGCGCAGCGGTTGATCGCGTGAATGAAGATCTGTCCGTCATCGAGCGGGTGCGGCGCATCATCCTGGCGGACGAGCCTTTCACCATCGACAATGGCGAGATGACGCCGTCGATGAAAATCCGGCGCCACGTCATCCGCGCACGGTATCAAGAACGGCTGGACGCGCTCTACAAGGCTTAACAGTCAGCGGCCAGGCGTACGATAGGGCGTGAAGGAGCCGAGCGCGCAACCGCCGGTGATCGATCCTGTAACAAGGTCCGCGCTTCGCGCCATGTCGCCGCGGCAATATTGCGTACCGTAGGTCCTGACGACGAGGGTGTCGCCGCGCGAAAGGCCCGAGCAGGAGCCGATCAGGTCGTTGCGGTAAACCAGCCGCCCGCTGACGCGATAGAGCAGCACGCTGTCGCTAATCGCGGTGAGGCTGGCGGCGGGATAGCGATTAACGCAACTCACCGGCTCACCCGCTACCTTTCCCTGAAGCGCCGCTTCGAGACGGGCAGCCTGTTTTTCGGTCAGGCGGGAAGGTTCATTGCCGCCAGCGCAGGCCGCCAATAGCAGCGGCACCAGATATACCCATTTCCGCATGGCACTTCTCCAGCTTGTCTCCTCAAAGGAGACGATGGAGTAACGCTGGAACCGTCAGGCGGTATCCTTGGCCGTGCGGCGACGGGCGAGTTCCGCGACATCGCCAGCCCGCATGAAGATGTTGGTCGCACGCTCCTGCCCGATGCTGGTCGGAACGGTGGCCTCCCCCCGTGCGCGGGCGGCATCGACTTCCCTCATGCGCGCGATCAGCGCCTGATTGCCAGGCTCAATCGTCAGGGCAAAGCGGCCGTTACCCTGCGTATATTCATGGGCGCAATAAACGGCCGTATCGTCCGGGAGCGCCGCGAAGCGCGCCATATTGGCGAACATCTGGTCCGCCGTTCCTTCGAACAGCCGCCCGCAGCCCATCGCGAACAGCGTATCGCCCACGAAGATGATGCCGTCGTCCGCCAGATGATAGGCGATGTGCCCAGCGGTATGCGCAGGCACTTCCATGGCGGTGGCGACATGATCGCCGATGCGGACCTCATCCCCCTCACCCACCTGCCGGTCGAGCGTGCCGATCTTGGCCGCTTCGGCGGCAGGGCCGGTGATGCGGCAACCGGTCGCGGCTTTGATCGCGGCATTGCCGCCGACATGATCGCCGTGCCAATGGGTGTTCCAGATCTGGCTGATCGTCCAGCCATGCTCTGCCGCCGCCTTGAGCACCGGGTCGGCGACGGCGGGATCGACAACGACGGTCTCACCGCTGACATCGTCATGCAGCAGCCAGACATAATTGTCGGAGAGCACGGGGACGCGGACGACCTGCAGCATGGCGCTCACCAATGGCCGCTGTTGGGCATGGACAGCCAGGGCTCGGCTGGCTCCAGATGGCCGTCCTGCAGCAACTCGATGGAAATATTGTCGGGTGTGCGGACGAACGCCATGTGGCCGTCGCGGGGCGGACGGTTGATGGTGACGCCCGCGTCCATAAGCCGCTGGCAGACGTCGTAGATATTATCGACGCGGTAGGCGAGGTGCCCGAAATTGCGGCCCTCGCCATAGGATTCGCCTGCGCTGCCATCTTCGGGGGGCCAGTTGTAGGTGAGTTCAACCTGCGCCTCCTCATCCCCCGGCGCAGCGAGGAAGACAAGCGTGTAGCGGCCCTGTTCATTGTCGAAGCGTTTCTGCTCCTGAAGGCCGAGCAGGTTGAAGAATGCGATCGTGCGGTCGACGTCAGTCACCCGGATCATCGTGTGGAGATATTTAGTCAAGGAGCGCTCCATTCGTCGCCGTAAAGCAACGGTTCATCTCTGATAAGGCAGGTATGATCGCAAGATAGGGCGGCGTGGGTCTGGATGAAAGAGGAGAGGCAGATGGGGCTGGAGTATCGCGACAAGGTGCTGCTGGGCTGTGCCGGATTGCTGGCGCTGGGGCTGGTGAGCGGCGGCTATCTGCTGGGCGACGGATTGAAGCGCGCGAAGGCCGCCGACCGGTCCGTCACGGTGCGGGGCCTGGCCGAGCGCAATGTGACGGCCGACCTTGCCACCTGGTCGATCAGCTATGCGGCGACCGGCTTCGACCTGCCCGCCGTCAGGGCGGAGATCGACAATAATACCAAGGAACTGAAAGCCTATTTCGCGAGCCTCGGCTTCAAGCCCGAGGCGCTGGCCCCCACTGGCGCGGGGGTCAATCAATATATCAACAATGGCGTGAACACGATCACCATCACGCAGCGTGTGCTTTTGCGCACGACCGACATAGCCCGCGCTCAGCGGGCGGTGGCGCAGCAGTTCGACCTGGTCCGGCGCGGCGTGACGCTGCAGGAAGGATCCGGCATGCGCTACAGCTTCACCAAGCTGAACGACATCAAGCCCCCGATGGTGGCTGCCGCGACCAAGGACGCCCGCGCTGCAGCCGAGCAATTTGCGCGCGACAGCGGAGCGAGCGTCGGCGGGATCAAGAGCGCGACGCAGGGCTATTTCTCCATCGACCCGCGCGATGGCGAGGGTGATGGATCAAGCGACACGCCTTACAAGAAGGTGCGCGTGGTCACGACGGTCGATTTCTACCTGAATTGACGCCGTCAGCGCGGCGGGGCGGCGGCTGGCAGGCGGGTGAGATTGTCTGCGGCCGCCTTGCCCGCCGGGGATTCAGGAGCGAGCTTCACCGCACGCTGCCAGGCGGAACGAGCAATGTCGGCATGATCGGTGAGGACCGCGATATTGCCCTCCTCCAGCGTGACGGAGGCATCGTCCGGCGACAGTTGCACCGCGCGGGCGATATGCGCCTGGGCGAGCTTCAATTCTCCCGACCGGCGCGCGAGCGTGGCGGACAGCAGCCAGGCGAGAGGATCCTGCGGCACCTGCGTCAACGCGACGTCAAGGGAATCCCGCGCGGCCTTGATGTCGCCCAAGGCTACCAGAGCGCGGGCGCGGTCGAGATGGGTTTCACCCTTTTCGATGCCGTCGGGCAGACCGCGGGCCAGCGCTGCGTCGAAGCTGGTGCGCGCCTTGGCCGGATCGCCAGACGCGAGGGCCGCGTTGCCCTCCTGTGCCCATAGGCGCGCGCTCTGGGCCATCTCCCCGCTCCGTTCGGCCTCGTCCGCAGCCTGTTCGAAAGCGACAATGGCGGGCGCCCACCGTTCGGCGCGGGCATAGGCGAAGCCCATGCAATGACGGGCATAGAAGCTGCCGCCTTCCAGCCGCCACTTTTGCGCGAAAGCAACGCCCTGGTCTGGCGATTCCAGCGCTTGGTCCAGGCAGGCCTGGAAAGGCTTTGCGAATTTCTCTGGAACAGGAATGCGGCCGTCCCCGGCTGCTTTCGCAGACGCCGGGGCGGATGGCGCGGCTGGCGCTGGCCGCTCCTTTTTCGGGCGGTTCAGCACCGCCTCGGTTTCCGGATCATAGGCTTGCGGCGTCAGGAGCAGCAGGGGAAGGAAGAAAGGCATCAGAGCGTGTCCAAAAGGCTGCCGATCATATGGATCAGCAACGCAATGTCCCCGTCGCGAGACAGGCGATGGTCGCCGTCCTTAATCAGTAGCGTCTGCACATCATATGAACGCAGCCGCTGGGCCAACCGCACTGCCGTTTGCCAGGGGACATCCCGGTCCTCCTGCCCCTGGAGCAGGCGCACGGGACAATCGATCGCAATCTCCGCGCCCAGCAGGCGCAGCGACTGGCCCGACTGCCAGAAGGCAAGCGTGGTAACGAGGGGATCGTCGCCATAGGGCGTGGGCTCCAGAAGCCGTCCCTCCGTCATGAGCAGCGCCTTGTCCGCATCGCTGAAGCCCCATTCGGTGAAGTCCGGCGCTGCCGCGATGCCAACGAGCCCCGCCACGCGGTCGGGCCGGGCGAGCGCGATCAGCAAGGCGAGCCAACCGCCCATCGACGATCCGACGAGCAGCAGCGGCCCCTGCGTCAGCGCATCGATCAGCAACAGCGCGTCGTCGCGCCAACTGGCGAGCGTACCATCTTCGAACCGGCCCTCGCTGGCGCCATTGCCTGCATAATCCAACCGCAGCATCGCCCGGCCCGTCTCAGCTGCCCAGGTGTCGATGGCCACCGCTTTGCTACCTTCCATGTCGGACATGTAGCCGGGCAGAAAGACGATCGTGGGCTCCGCGCCAGCACGATGGCGATAGGCCAGCCGGACGCCATCGGGACGGGCGAACAGCGTCGGCGGCGCGGCTTGGGCAGGGCTCATGAGCAGTCTCCGGTTGATGCAGGAAGCATCCTGCTTCGCGCCAATAGAAGCTGATGCGCAGAAAACCAGAAAGGAAGCAAAATAATGGCATGGGCGCGATTGACAGGGTGAAGGCCAAAGGCTAATCGCGCCCACCTACCCCGTGCCCAGATGGCGGAATTGGTAGACGCACCAGCTTCAGGTGCTGGCGATCGCAAGGTCGTGGAGGTTCGAGTCCTCTTCTGGGCACCATTTGTTCTCCCGGAGAAATCCACAGAGATAGAAAACCGCTGAATTCAGCGGTTTTTTTATATCTCGCGTCCGCTGGTTTCCGCTTGTGGATTTAGGAAATCGGGATACCTGAGGGCGTCTTCGCGGGTATCAGCCGGCATGGCCAGATGAGTGACCCGCCGGTGACGCCGGTACCGTTCCTCCGCGCACCTCACCGTCACGAGTTTAAGCATCAGCAACTCCGGCCCTCGGACAATCAGTTCTATTGACGGAGGGCGACGTCGCATTTAGCGGCGCAGGCGCAGACCACTTGAAGAGTAGGTCTGCAACGCAATCTGAACGTGAAGGCCCGGCCGCGTGTGGCGATTGGCCGTTGCAAAAGGACGGGACTATGCTGCTACCGGGCCTGGCCGCAGGAATGTTGATGATGGGTGCGCAGGCGGCGACACAGGATGCACCGGCGCCCCAACCGTCGCCGCTGGTGGACGTGGCAAGCGCCAGAGTCGCTCTGGGTATAGCCGTAGCTCCTCCCTCGGCGAACGGCGCGGACGACCAGATCCATGACATCGTCGTGACCGGCGCAGAACGGGCTCCGCCTGGAGACCCGTTTGAAAATCTCAATGCCAAAAGCTTCGAGGCGGTTCAGTCCGTGGACAGAGCAGTGGTCGAGCCAGTGGCGAAAGCCTATAATAAGGGCCTGCCCAAGCCAGTCCGCAAAGGCTTTCGCAACTTCTTCGCCAACTTGCAGGAACCGGTGGTCTTCGCGGCTTATATGCTGCAGCTGAAGCCCGGCAAGGCAATGGAAACAGCCGGGCGCTTCACCATCAACTCGACGCTGGGCGTCGCTGGGCTGTTCGACATGGCAAAGCGCAAGCCCTTTTTCCTGCCCTATCGTCCCAACGGTCTGGCCAATGTGCTGGGCTATTATGGCGTTGGACCAGGTCCCTATATGTATCTGCCGATCGTTGGACCAACGACTTTGCGGGATATCATCGGCGACACCGTGGACAAGATGGCAGTGCCTTTCCTGATCGGAAAGCCATTCACCAAACCCGCCTATGTCATTCCGGCGACGATCCTCAACCAGCTTGGCGAGCGTGCCGCTTTTGACGACACCGTCCAGCATATCCGCAAGGAAGATGATCCCTATGCTGCCTATCGCGACTTGTATCTGAAGCAGCGCAAGGCGGAGATCGAGGCGCTTCACGGCCGCACCAGCGGCGATGTGGTGCCGATTTACGGGCGACGGATGGGAGAAGGTGACGCAGCCCGGCAATAGCCGTCAAAGACTTCATTCTCGAGGCTGATCGAACTTCGGTGCCGAGGTGCAGGTAGTCAGTTCGTACACTGCTCAGGACCGGATGAAACGCCAATGCACAGCGTCGCTCTCAGCCGGGTCGAACCGATATCCGTCACTGTCGAAGCCGCGCATGGCCTCAACGTCGGTTATATGATGTTCGCACATCCACCGCGCCATCATGCCCCGCGCCTTCTTCGCATTGAAGCTCACGAAACGAGGCCCGTTGGGACCGGGCTCGCGAAAATCAACGTGGATCACGCGCAGGCCTTGGAGCCTGCCCTCGACAGCCGCGAAATATTCTTGGCTGGCCAGATTGAGCACGACACCCGATCCCTCTTCCGCGACCTGCGCACGTAGCAGCGCGGCAATTCGATCGCCCCACCAGTCGGTCAGCTTCCTGTGGCGGGGCGCCCATCGGGTTCCCATTTCCAGGCGATAGGGCCTAACAGCGTCAAGAGGTCGGAGTAAACCATACAGCCCCGAAAGCATCCGCACATGATCCTGTGCAAAAGCGACGCCGGCTTCGTCGAGCGTGTCAACCTCGAAGCCGGTATATACGTCACCGGCAAAAGCATAGAGCGCCTGCCTTTGAGGTAAGTCGGCGAAGTCACGAAAGCGGTCTGCATTGAGTTTCGCGAGGCGCGGCGAAATATGCATCAGCTCTGCAAGCTGCTTCTGCGACAGATTTGCCGCTGAACGGGCGAGGCTGCGCGCCTCCTCCGCAAAATGCGGGACAGTAACCGTCAGGGGCGGCAACGCACGCTCGAAGTCGAGCGTCTTCGCTGGAGATAGCAGAACGATCATAGCTTCCGCGGTAGCTGCGGCTCCACCGGGGGTCAAACCATCGATCTTGTTTCCCGACCCCAAACATATACCGGTGTCGAGCAAATGAAGGAAACGGGCATATTAGCCACGTTTGGCTTGAACATACTGCCCCCTCTGTCTCCACCGCTGTGAAGGCAGCAACATGCCCCGGACGGCTCGGCGACAGCGACCGGCCTGTTTTTTGTGATTCAGCCTAGTGGCGGCAAGAGCTGGATCTGCCGGGTACAGAAGAATGGCAACCGGCATGACTTTGGTCTGAGCAGTGCATCCAAGGTCTCGCTAGAGACAGCCCGGGAGCGATCGCGAGAAATCCGCGCCTGGGTCGAACTCGGGCTCGACCCGATATTCGAGCGGAGCAAGGCGCCGGCAGGCGGCAGCCGGGGTGATCGCCGCCCACAGCAAGAAATGGCGAATGAGAAGCACGAGAAGCAATGGTCGCAAACGCTCGAGACCTACATGTTCCCCCAGATCGACCATGTGCAGGTTCATGAAATCACCTGGCCCATGATCCGGAATGCGCTGTCGGATAGCCGCGAGTTCGACAAAAGCGCGGCGTGCTGATGAAGTCCTTCCCGCGCATCGTGCTCGACGAGATTGTCGGGCATGAAGGACGCCGTGATTTGGCCGTCCGCTTCTTCGGTGGCCATGTTCGCAATGATGACGATTTCGACCAAGGCGAAGATCAGCTGGGTGAGAGACCAAGGGCTAAGCTTCGGGCCAGTTCAGGCGTGAAACCACCTCTATCAGATGACCTTCCGGATCGGCCACGAAGCCGACGCGTACGCCGTGGTCAGGGATGTCGCAGATGGGGCGCGCCAAGGTGCCGCCCGCGAGACGCGCGCGCTCGACCAGCGCATCGATATCGTCCGTGTGGAACCCCAATATGGTTTCGCCGAGCGGCGGAGAGTTGCGGTCTAGGAATTTGATCAGCGTCAGCGAGGGCCCTCCCTTGGCCGTGCAGCAAAAGGTGATCTCATCAATCGGCCCGCCAGAGCTTGCCGATTTGTCACGCGTGACGCGCGCGCCATCCACCAGGCCGAAGACAGCCCGGTAGAAGGCTGCGGATCGTTCAAGATCCTGGACGGCGAGCTTGCAGAAACCGAAATGCGACAATGTGGCGCCCGATGGCTCCCTGATATCTGGCAAGGTGTGATCCTCCTGAAAGCGGATGAAGATGATGCGGACGTCAGCGGTCGAGCAGGATCAGCGCGTCGGCAGCGACCGCGCGGCCGTTAGCCACGCGTATTGGGTTGGCGTCCACTTCCGCGACTTCCGGAAGTTCCATAGCCAGCTGGCCGAGCCCAAGCAGCGTCGCGACAATCGCATCGATTTCCGCTTCCTCCAGCCCGCGCCGTGCGTTTACGATCCGGCCCCCGCAAAGCCGCTGCACCGCCTTACGCGCGCTGGCCCGGTCGAAGGGCGGACGGAGCATGACCATGTCGGCAAGCATTTCGACCAGAACGCCGCCCATGCCGACCATGACGACGGGCCCGAACACCTGATCCCGCTTGATCCCCGCGGTAAGTTCGATCCGGGCAGGCACCATTTCTTGAACCAATATGCCCTCTATCCTGGCGGACGGGGCGTGGCGGCGTACATCCGCGAGCATCGCTTCCGCCTCATCCCCCGCGCGGTCAGGTGTGACGGCAATGCGCACGCCACCGGCATCGGACTTGTGCGGCAGGTCTATGCTCATCGCCTTCAGCACCAGAACGCCGCCGATTTCCTGCGCCGCCAAGGCGGCATCGGCCGGCGTGGCGACGAGGCGCTCCCGAGTAACGGGGATGCCATATTCGGCAAACAGCCGCTTACCCTGATGCTCCATCAGAAGAGCGCTGCCGGTCTGGCTCAAGAGCCTTCGCGCCTGGACGATACGGCTCGGATCGGCTGCTTCCGCACGGCAGGGTGTCGGCCGGTCGAGCGATTGACGGGCGAGCGCGCCCAAGGTGCGTACCGCCCGGCGAGGGTCCAGATAGAGCGGCGTGCCGGCATCGCTGACGAACGGAACGATGCCCGTACAGAGGAGCGAAACGGGTTTGGCGCTCCGCTGATCCAGGCTGACCATCGCCTGCAACTGCCCCGTCGCCTGTTCCCAAGCGACCGTGGCCACCATGTCCACGCTGGCGCTGTTTTCCAGTATCGTGAGCAGATTGGGGATGGCGTCGGGCTTGGCCATGACTTGGGCGGTGGTGTCGACCGGGTTGGAAACATTGCCGAAGAAGGGCTGAGGCATTTGCGCCAGCAGCGCTTGCTGATCCTCCTGCGGCAATAACGGCACGGTCAGCCCTGCGCGGGATGCCTCGTCCGCCAGCAGGACACCAGCGCCGCCCGAAGTAGTGACGATCGCGAGCCGTCGCCCAGCCGTGCGCTTGCCGGTCTGGAACATGAGGCCAAGGTCCAGCATATCCTGCATGGTCTCAGCGACATGGACGCCATATTGATCGCAGACCGCGTCCAGCACCTCGGCGGACCCGGCAATCGCGCCGGTATGACTGACGGCGGCTCGGGCAGCGTCCTCGCTCCGCCCGGCCTTGAGCAGAATGATGGGCTTGTCGAGCAGCAACGCCCTTTCGGCGGTTTCGATGAACAGGTCGGGATGGCGCAATGTTTCCACGGAGGCGAGCAGGACCTTCACCTCCGGCTGTTCGACGAGGTAGCGCAGGATCATCGCGACGCTGCTGTCGGCTTCATTTCCTGTGCTGACGAACCAGCCAAGCCCAAGCCCGGCCTTGATCGCCATCGCGGCGATATAGGAGCCGAAGCCGCCGCTCTGCGACACCAGCGCCACGCCGCCTGCACGGGGCAAAGGGGCGCTGGGATCAAGCGAGAAATTCGCCATGACCCCGCCATGGACGTTCATGAAGCCGATGCAGTTGGGGCCGATCAGACGCAGGCCCGTGCGGCGCGCGATGGTCGCGACGCGGTCCTGCAGCAACACCCCCTCGCCGCCGACCTCTGCGAAACCCGACGTCACGATCACCGCCCCGCCGACATGTGCGGCCGCTGCTTCCTCGATCACGTCCGGCACTGCCTGGCCCGGTATGGCGATTACCGCCAGATCGACCGGCCGCCCGATTGCGGTGAGCGATGGGAAGGCGGCCACCCCCATGATGTCAGGTTCGGAAGGATGCACGGGATAAAGCTGGCCCCCGAATGCGCGTTTGAGGTTGGCGAACATGACACCGCCGATCCGCCCCAACTGGTTCGACGCCCCGACCATCGCGATCGAGCGGGGCGACAGCAGGCGGCGCATGGCGTCATGTGCCACACTGCCTTCGTCCCTTTGCAGGATCTGGGTGTCGGACATCGGCTCTCCTCAACGGCAATTCTTTCGTCCGGGAAGGATTAGGAGCGAGATCCCCGAGCCGCATAGTCCCGAGGGACTACCGGCGCCGAAAACGGCCGGGGCGGACGAACGCTGTGCGCTTTGCAACCAAGGTAGTCCCGCCGGACGATGCGCCGAGAGACTTTGCAATCGACTGCTGCGCCCCTCGTAAAGCGAGGAGGACAAGATGGCACAATCAGAAGGGCGCGATGCTGCCCAGGTCTTCGGCGCGGGGTTGGCTGTCATCACGGGTGCAGGTGCCGGCATCGGCGCGGGCCTGGCGACAAAACTGGCGAGCCTGGGCATGACCGTGGTGGTTGCTGATATTTCAGCTGATCGTGCCGCTGCGACCGCGTCCAGCATCACCGAAGCCGGAGGCAAAGCCCACCCCATCGTGGCCGATGTGGCGGACCCTGACGAGATGGATCGCTTCGCCCAGACGGTGCAAAATCGCTTTGGGCAGGTCCGGATACTCATCAACAATGCCGGGATCGAGACGGTCGGCTTCACCTGGGAAATTCCCGCGGACCGCTGGGACGCGACGCTTAACATCAATATCCACGGAGTCGTCCATGGATGTCGCGCCTTCCTGCCGGGAATGATCGCCAGTGGGCAGGAATGCTGGGTGGCCAACCTTGCATCGGTCGGCGGCTTTGGGCAGATGCCGATCCAGACATCCTACATCATGAGCAAGCATGCGGTGCAATCCTTCACCGAATGCCTGGCGCTGGAAATCGGTCTGACCGGCGCGCCCGTTCATGTGTCCTCGATCATCCCGGGCATGGTGCGCACGCGGATTTTCGACGCCACGGCCGCGGACCAAGGGCCCATCGCAGTCGCGCACCGCACTATCATGCGCGAAACGATGGCGGCCCATGGCATGGATCTGGACAAAGCCTGCGAGCGGATCGTCGATCAGCTTGCGGCAGGTGCATTTTGGATATCGACCCAGCCGCGCATGACGCAGATGTTTCTGGACAAGCGGATCGCCTTCCTGCGGGATCAGCAACAACCGCAGATCAGCGATGAACTGGCGCCTTTGTTCGCGGAGCTGAAGGCAGATGGCTGACAGAAGCACAAACAGCTGCGGCTCAGACGCCGCAGCTGCCTTTGCTGATCCCTCTTAGAAATTATATCGCAAGCGCATGCCGTACATGCGTGGCTCATTGTGGAATGCGGACACCACGCCGAAGGAGTAATAATAAGGCGTCCGCTGCTGGACATAGGTTTTGTTCAGGACATTGGTCATGAAGAAATCAATGTCGAGGGGCGTGTCAGCCACCCCTGCGAGCGTCGCACTGGCGTTCATCAGGCCATAGCCGCCGAAATAATTGCCGGGCTGGGCAGGATCGTTGAACCGGACACGCCCGGACCAACTATAGCCCGCTCGAACGGTCAGATCGCCCGCGCCCGTCTCCGCCGTGTAAGAAGCGTTGATGCCCCATTTCCACTTGGGCGAATAGGGGAGTTCCTGGCTCGAAACATCGATATTACCCGGCAGGATGAACTTCTTATAATGGGCGTCGAGATAGGACAGGTTGCCGTCCAGCGTCAGGCCGCCGATGCTGATCAGCTGTTGCAGTTCGATACCCGAAATCTTGGCGGAAGCGGCGTTCGTCACAAGGTTTGTCACTGTGGGCGGCGTGCCGGGAACGACGATCGTCTGGGTGCGCTGGATGCCCTTGTAATTGGCGGTGAAGCCCGCGAGCGTCGTGTTGAACCGGACCGCGCCCGCGCGGAACGCGCCTTTCAGACCCACTTCATAATCGGTGATGGTTTCCGGATCGAAGGCGATATAGTCGGCGAAGGGGCCTGCCGGGTCCGCATTGACGTTGAACCCGCCGCTCTTGTAGCCGCGCCGCGTCGTACCGTAGATCATCACATCGGGCGTGATCTTGTAGTCGAGGCTGAACGTATAGGTGCCCTGCGACCAGTCACCCGAATAATCGACGCGGCAGTTGGGGAAAAAGCCGGTCGAGCGGCTGATGCAGGCTCCGGTCGCCTTGCGATATTGATCGACGAAAGCCGATTTTTTGTCCCAAGTGTAGCGATAGCCGGCGGTGAAGCGGAGATTTTGTAAAGCGTCGCTGAAGACACCGAAATCGAGCGTGCCCTGCGCATAAAGAGCCTTGCTGGAGCCGGATTCGCCCTGCGCCTGAATGCGCCGCACGCCGAAGAGGGTGTAATCCCGGTCACTATAGCCGTGGGGCTTGTAGTCCAGGTAGAAGCCGCCAGCCTGCAAGGTCAGCAGTCGGTCGAGAAACTCACCGGAAAGCTGCAGCTCTTCCGTCAGATAACGTTCGTTGGAAAGTCCGTTGGCGGAAGTGTTCCCTGCGGTGGGGCTGTCATATTCGTCATAGATTCCCAGCACTGCCGACCCGTCGATGTCGAAGCCATTTTTCGACCGACTGAGGAAATAGCTGAAGATGTTCTTCAGCCGCAGATTATCGGTGACGTCCAGCGTCGTCGTGTTGATGACTGCGGTGGTCCGCTGCAGGAAGAAGGTGGGGTTATTCTCCACCTCGCGGGGGCCAAGTTGCTGCTGGCGTGCGAGTGCCGCCAGGAGCGCTGCCTTGAAAGCCGGAGGATTGGGGTTCACCTGCTCCAGGAAAAAGCCTGTTCCATTCGTCTTCGATTGGCTGCGCTGGATGATCGTGGAGTTTTCAAGGCCCTCGACCGGTCGGATCAGCAAGGTGGCGCGCAGCCCATAATAGTTGAGGTCGTCCAACCGAGACTGCGGCGCTCCCGCGAGCACGTTGCGGGTGAAGCCGTCCCGCTGCCGCCAGGTTCCGGCCACGCGCAACATGATCTTGTCTGGAACGAGGGCTACGTTGAACGCGCCGCTTACCTCGCGATTGTCATAATTGCCGTAGCCGATCTCCAGATAGCCGCCATTTTCATCACGCGGCGCGCGAGGGGTGAACAGCACGGCGCCGCCCGTCGTGTTGCGGCCGAACAGCGTGCCCTGCGGACCGTTCAGAACCTGAACATTCTCAAGGTCGAAAATCATGCCCGCCGCGCCTGCGGCAAGATAGGGCACGGGGGCTTCGGCCAGATATGTCACCACAGCCTCACCAGCCGCAAGCGTTGCGCCCTGCCCGCGCAGGGTGAAGCGATTGCCTTCTCGCGTATTGCCAGTGTTCACGTTGAGCGAAGGAACGAACTGCGACAATTCCTTGGGCGTGGCGACCTGCGCCGCCTTGAGCGTATCATTGTTCAGCGCGGTGACTGCGACCGGCACATCGTTCAATCGTTCCTCACGCCGCCGGGCGGTGACGATGATGTCGTCGCTGGTTGGACCGTCCGCCGGGATCGCCTGTTCTTCAGGGGCGACCGCATCAGCGGCCCGAGCGGTATTTGCATGTGCTATGATCGCGATCACGCTGGCCGCGATCAGGCAATGTGCTTTCATTATCCGATCTCCCATCCCTCGCCTGACGGCGAGGCCCTGTCTGTTCTCGTCCGGTACGGCTTTTGCCGATCCGGCCTTGGCGGAGTAGGTGATGGCAGTGCCGGTGTCATAGTCCCGCGAGACTAGGCTTCCGTACAGGCGGAAAAGCACAACGACCGAAGGATTTCCGCTGGTTATTAAAGGATGAGCAAAAGGCCCGCGATCAGCAACAGCAGCGCGGTGGTCCAGAGGTGCAGCCGCCAGCGCGGAGGCGCGGCCTTCTGAATGGCAGCCAGGATGGTGAGCGGGGCGATCCACGCAAGGTTCATGACGCCGCCTGCGAACAGCAGCAGCATCAAGGCCCAACAGCAGCCCACGCAATAAAGCCCGTGCCGCACGCCAAGGATGAAAGCGCTCGCAGCGCCAGCCTTCCAGTAGCGATAGATGAAGATGAGCGGCGATTGGCAACTTTCGAGGCAACGACGCTTGGCAGGCGTCAATTCGTAGGCGGCTGCGAGTAGCAGCAAAGCGGAGGCGTAAGCTCTTGGTCCGAGCGCAAGCGTCGCGGCGGACAAAAGGCCGCTGTCCAACAGCCACGCCTGAGAGGCGGCCGCGACGGCCGAAAAACCGGTCCAGACCATGATATAGGCAGCGACGAACAGGAGGCTGTGCACCAGCCGCAGGCTTTCGCTGCCGGACCGATCGATGCGGGCGTGCAGCAGGACCATCGGTGCGGCGGAGGGAAGCATCATCGCGACCATCATGACCGACCACATGGCAAAGGCCGCAGCCAGATAGGTGGAGGACCATGGATCGGCGCCCATGGTCATACCGGCCATGTCCATGCCGGACATGCCGGACATCGGGACATGCGGCTGTGACAGGAGCCATGCCCAAGCCATCAGCACGAGCGCCAACAAAGCGCCGCCGACAATCAGGCTGTTGCGGGAAAGCAGATGGTGAAGCGCCAGCGCCGCTTGGCCGGACGGAGACGCCTCCCTAATGGACAACGCCGCTCTCGGTCAGGTGCAGTTTTGCAAATTGTGCGTGGGAATCGCTGAGTTGCACATCGACTGGCCCCTGCGTCCGCGCCCAACCGCGGCCAACTTCGCAAACGTCATATTCGAAGCCCTGGGGCAGGTTGATGCGGGCGCGATGCTCCTCCCCTGTCACAGGATTGACGATCGGCTCCCCACGCGCGTCGATCCAGCCAGGGATGTCGAGCCGCGCCGACCGGCGATCGATATCGACCCGCAGGTCAATAGGCGCGAAGACAGGCTCGTGTACCTTGGTGAAGGTGGTTGAAAAGACCTGGAAGAAGGTAGCGCCCGGCACGGTATCAAGACCGCTCATGATCCGCAGCAATGCCTCGCGCTGCCGCAGATCAGCCCGTTCATCGACAATCGGCACGGCTTGGCCATTGCCTTCATGGATCGGACCCGGCCAAGCGACGATCAGCCCGAGGCGCAGCCCCGACAGATCAGTTTCGTCATGATGACCCTGTTCTATGTCGATCGCAGCGACGGCCTGGCAATGCCCCTGTGTCGGCAGTGCATTGAACTGACAGGGACAACCGTAGGAACAGTTGCAGTGAACGAATTCCTTGCCCTTGATGGTCCAGCGCGTCGCCATGGGACCTCTCCCTTGCCGTGAGTCTCGGACAGGCGGAAGCATAGCAGTTTTGAGCGCGCATCAACAGGCCGCAGCCTTAGGCCCTCCGCGTATTGGAGCTTTCGCCGGTTATGCGATTGCGGAGCGGCCGTGCCATTGTGTGGCGTCGGGCCAGCTCCGCAACCCTGCGCCAATCGGCGCAGAAAATGCCGGTCGTCCCGCGACGGGGCGGCCGATCTGAAATTACTGTTCAAAATATAGCGGGATGCCGCGGCCCGTATTGGGCCGCGGCCAACATCAAGCGTGGCTGAGCGGAACCGCAACTCTTTCGAGCGGCGGAAGCTGCGCCGGATGGGGGATCGTCACATCCACCGGGATCGCCGGTTCGACTTCCGACACACGGCCGCGCATGCCGTGGTTTGCCGCCCAGATTGCCGCCTGGGTCCGGTTCTTGACGCGCAGCTTGCGCAGCACCGCCTTCACATGAACCTTCACCGTCGCCTCGCTGATGTCCATACGCTTGGAAATGACCTTGTTCGGGCATCCCATGATGAGCCAGCGCAGGATTTCCAGTTCGCGGTCGGACAGGCTGGCCGCATCGACCGGCCGTTCTACCTCCAGCGCGTCCGTAAGGGTCGGCCGTGATTGCAATTCGTCGGCGAGCTGCGGGGGGAGCACCCGTTCACCCATAGCGACCAGTTGCAACGTCGCTACCAGGCGATCGCAGCTGATTTCCTTGATGATATAACCCATCGCGCCCAGCCGGAACGCCTTGAGCATGGTCTGGAAGTCGAAGCGGTCGGACAGGACGACCAGATAGGAGCAGGGAAAACGCCGCTGAAGGACGGCAACGCTGTCAGAGTCCAGTTCCTCGGTGCCATTATCTATTAGGAGCAAGGATGGCCCCGTATCTTCTTCCGGCACCTCCACCTTTTGAAGCGCAGTGGCAATATTGGGATATTGGCTGACCCGGAAATCCCTATCCATAAGGATCCGGCTCAAACCTTCCCGAACAATTGCATTACCGCACAACAGACGCACATTGACTGGGTAAGCCATTGGGTAGTCCCCTCATGATCCCTTTCACCTTCGTTAGCAGGCCCCAAACGAAGCGTGAAAGACCAGTGACCAAATGCCTGCAGTGCGACCCTTTCTTTTCGTTTCAACAACTTATGACTAGCATATTTGTGCCGTCAGAGTCCTGAACCGCGCGCGGAAATTTGGGGTTAGTGCCAACATCCGCTAACAGTATGTTAAGGCTTAGGAATTTTATCCTAGCCTTTCAGGCTATGTCGTTAATGCAGTGCCAGTAATACTACTTTTGGCTTACTGCAGAGGACATGGGTAAAGCATATGCCTGAGCCGTCGGCGTTGCGAGTCTCTATTTATTAACCGCTAAGATTAATTAGCTTTTCAAACCATAACAAAGACTTGTTGGGGACCAAATAGAGGGGTTCAACCCAATTACGCTCGATGGGGCTGACGAGACTCGGAGCATGGTGGATTTTCCGCAACAGTCACAGTTATGCTCTATGTCGTTTCGAATTTACAATGAATAATCACGTCGATGTTTGTCCGCTTCTGTTTTCTTGACGGAGATCAAGCCGCTCGCCCCAAGCCGCGCCAGCCCTTGCACGCCTCGCCGTGCCGTCTTAGGGGGTCAGCATGCCGCAGACACTCAGCATAGCCTCCTGGAACATCAACAGCGTCCGTGCCCGGCTCGACATTGTAGAGCGGTTTCTGACTGAAGAAGCGCCGGACATTTTGTGCCTTCAGGAAACGAAGGTGGTGAACGAGACATTTCCCACCGACATGTTCAAGCGGCTGGGCTATGTGCATCAGGTGTTGAACGGCCAGCGCATGCACCATGGCGTCGCGATCATGAGCAAGGTGCCGATTCATGAAGATGACCGGCTCGACTGGCAGGCCAATGGCGAAGCCCGCCATGTCGGTGTCCGGCTGGACAATGGGGTGCGCATCGAGAATGTCTATGTGCCGGCGGGTGGAGATGTGCCGGACCGTGCGGTCAACCCGAAGTTCGGCCAGAAGCTCGATTTTCTTGAGCGTATGATCCAATGGTCCTCGCAATTGGAGGACAAGCCGACGATCCTGACCGGCGATTTCAACATAGCCCCGATGGAATGTGACGTTTGGAGCCACAAGCAGCTTTTGAACGTCGTCAGCCATACCGTGATCGAATGCGAACTGCTGGGACGCTTGCAGGACTCCAACAATTGGGTGGATATTGGCCGCAAATTCTTCCCTGCGCCGCAGCGGCTCTACACCTGGTGGAGCTACCGCGCGCGCGATTGGGCGGAATCGGATCGTGGGCGGCGGTTGGATCATATGTGGATGACCCAGGATGTAGCGGACAAGGCGACCGGTCATCGCGTCGTCGAACCCGCGCGCAGCTGGACCAAACCGTCCGATCACGTACCGATCATCACGGAGTTCGCTTTTTGATGGGCCGCCGCGCGTGAAAGGGCGTGCCGCCGCCCGCGCCATTGATGCGCTGCGCCGGGGCTGGGCGGTGACCGTCCATGCCGCCGATGGCGCCCTGCGCATCATGGCCGTGGAAGGAGCGGATGCGGTCACGCTGGCGGACTTCGATCCATTAGGCAAAGCCGATATATTGGTGGCGGCCGCGCGCGGCGAAACGCTGAAGCTCGCCAACCAGTTGGCGGCGGCCGATCCGGACATGCCGGTGCTGATCGCGCGCGCGCCATGGATCGACGGCGACGTCGCCATGGCCATCGCCGATCCGGTGCTTGACCTTGCCTCCCCACTGAAGGGGCCCTTCGCCGCCAAAGCGATCCCGGCCCCTTTGGCCGCCAAGGCCGCTTTGAAGCTCGCCCGGCTCGCTGGCATCCTGCCCGCCTTCTTCATGACGCTGGATGGCGACAGTGAGGCGAAGGTCAGCGCGGATGAGGTGGACGCCTATGACGATGCCGCCCATCTCGCCATTGCGACGCGCGCGCGGCTTCCTGTCTCCGCCAGCGAAACGGCCGAGATCGTCGCCTTCCGCAGCCCGGACGAACCGCGCGAACATGTCGCGTTGATCATCGGCAAGCGGGATTCTTCGCCGCCCGTCGTCAGGCTGCACAGCGAATGCCTGACCGGCGATGTGCTGGGCAGCCTCAAATGCGATTGCGGCCCACAATTGCACCAGGCCTTGCATCAGATTGCGGATTCGACCTGGGGCGTCCTCCTCTATTTGCGGCAGGAGGGGCGCGGCATCGGCCTTATCAACAAGCTGCGTGCCTACGCCCTTCAGGACCAGGGTTTCGACACCGTCGACGCCAATGTCCGCTTGGGCTTCGCCATCGATGCCCGCGATTTTTCAGTCGCTGCGCGGATGCTCGACCTGCTCGGCATTGGCGGGGTGCGCCTGCTGACCAACAATCCGAACAAGGTAGCGGGGCTGGAGAAGGCGGGGATCAGGGTAACCGAGCGACTGCCGATCATCCTGCCCTCTAATCCGCACAATGAACAATATCTCGCGACCAAGCGCGACCGTACGGGCCACCAGCTATGACCGTCATCCGCGTCGATAGCGCTGCCGGGCGGCTGCGCTTCGGCGCGATCGACATGGCCTGCACCCTTGGCCGGAGCGGCACATGCCCGGCGGGGAGCAAGCATGAGGGTGACGGCTGCTCGCCACTGGGAATATGGCCGCTGCGCGGCGTATTATTGCGCCCTGGGCGAGTGGACGCGAGCGGCATTCGCCTGCCCTGGCGTTGGGTGAGACAAGGGGATGGTTGGTCAGATGACCCCGCCGATCCGGCCTATAATCGCCCGGTGCATTTGCCTCGGCCCTATTCCGCCGAAACACTGCTGCGCGACGATGACGCCTATGATGTGGTCGTCGTGCTTGGCCATAATGATGCGCCGCCGGTGCCGGGGAAAGGGAGCGCCATCTTCTTCCACCTGTCCGAAGGCCGCCCGACGGCCGGATGCATTGCGGTTGACCGCGACGACATGCTGAAGCTGCTGCCGCTGCTGTCGCCCAGCGATGTCATGGAAATCGCCTAGCCGTCGGCGCTTACGCCTGCTCCAGCGCGTCCCCTACTTCGCCGCCCGCTGCCTCGCGCAGCCGCCGCTCCAGCGTCTGAATCCGCGCCTTGCTCTCGATCTTCCCGGCGAGAAGGTCCGTCACATAGAAGGTATCAACCGCGCGCTCGCCATAGGTCGCGACATGCGCGCTGTGCACCGTGACCTTGGACTGGAACAGCGCGTTAGCTAGGCTAAACAGCAGGGCGGGGCGGTCGCGAGCGTTGACCTCGATAACCGTGAAGCGATTTGACGCCTTGTTATCGATCAGCACATTGGGCTCGATCCGGAAAGCTTCGGCGCGGGTGCGGGGCAGGGGCCGCGCCTCCAATTTGGTGATCATCCGATGCCGGTTGGCGAGCGAATCCTCGATCGCGTTGCGGATGCGGGTCAACTGCTCGGGGCTGTGGAAAGCGCCGCCCAGCGGATCCTGCACTAGGAAGTTGTCGATCGCCACGCCATCGCGCGTCGTGTGGATGCGCGCGTCGATGATGTTGCCGCCCGCCAGGTGGATGGCTCCCGCGATACGGTAAAAAAGACCCGGATGGTCAGCGGCATAGACGGTGACTAGCGTCGCGCCGCGCTGGGGATAATATTGCGCCGCGATCGACAGCGGGGAATCGCCGGATTCCAGAATGTGCTGGGCATTGTGGATCAAAATATCTTCCGGCTCGGCAATCCAGTAGGATTCGGGCAGGCGCTTGCTCAGCTTCTGGAAATCAGCGGCGGACATGCCCAGCGCCTGGCGCAGCGATTCCTGCTTGGCCGTTACCCGCTCGCTTCGGCCCTTCTGCTTGTGGCCGAGCCGCAGCACCTCCTCCGCCGCCTCGTAAAGATCGCCCAGCAACTGGCGCTTCCAGCTGTTCCAGACTCCCGGTCCGACCGCACGAATATCGACGACCGTCAGGCAAAGCAGCAGCCGGAGCCGCTCCGGGCTCTGCACCACTTCGACAAAATCCAGGATCGTCTTGTAATCGGCAAGGTCGCGCTTGAAGGCGGTGGCGGACATCAGCAGATGGTGCCGAACGAGCCAGGCTACCGTCTCCGTCTCAGCGGCGCTGAGGCCCAGCCGTGGGCAAAGATGCTCCGCCACCTCCGCGCCCAGCACGCTGTGGTCGCCACCGCGCCCCTTGGCGATGTCGTGCAAAAGCACGGCGACATAAAGGACGCGACGGGATAGCAGACGCCCCATGATCTCGGTCGAAAGTGGATGATCCTCCACCAGTTCGCCCTTTTCGACTCGCGCCAGCAGTCCGACGGCGCGGATGGTATGCTCATCGACCGTATAATGATGATACATGTCGAACTGCATCTGCGCGACGACGCGACGGAAGTCGGGAATGAAGCGGCCGAACACCGAGGATTCGTTCATCCAGCGCAGTACCGTCTCCGGATCGCGCGGCGATGTCAGCACATCCAGGAAGGCCGTATTGGCGCGGGGATCGCGGCGGATCTTGGCGGTGATGAGGCCAGCGTCGCGGCTTGCCGCGCGCATAGCGCTGGGATGAATCGCCAGTTCATGGCGATCGGCCACCGCGAAGATTTCCAGCAAGCGCACAGGGTCCTGCTGAAAGAAATCGTCGCTCGGTAGCGCGAGGCGGCCACGGTCCAGCACGAAACCGTCCAGCTTCTTGGGCCGACGGAAGATTGAGGGGATATAGCGCCGCCCCTTCGGACCCATCTGGTCGTCCAAATGCGCCAGGAACACGGCGGTAAGATCGCCGACCGTCTTCGCGTTCAGGAAATAATAGCGCATGAAGCGCTCGACCCCTGACCGCCCCTGCCGCCCTATAAAGTGCATGCGCGTCGCGGTTTCCAGCTGCAGGTCGAAAGTCAGGCGGTCTTCCGCGCGGCCTGTGATCATGTGCAGATGGCAGCGCACGGCCCAGAGGAAATCCTCCGCTTTCTGGAACTGACGCAGCTCCAGCTCGGTGAGCAGGCCGACATCCACCAGCTCGGCGACCGATTTCACCCGGTTCACATATTTGCCGATCCAGAACAGGGTGTGCAGGTCGCGCAGGCCGCCCTTGCCCTCCTTCACATTGGGTTCGACGACATAGCGGCTGTCGCCCATGCGCTTGTGCCGTTCGTCGCGCTCCTCCAGCTTTTCGGTGACGAAGGCGCGGGCGGTGCCCTGCATCACCTCCGCGTCAAAGCGCTTGGCGGTTTCTTCGTAGAGCGCCCGATCGCCCCAGATATAGCGGGCCTCCAGCAACGCGGTGCGGACCGTCAGGTCAGCCTTCGCCATGCGCATGGTTTCGTCGATCGAACGGCTCGAATGTCCGACCTTCAGCCCCAGGTCCCAGAGGGAATAGAGCATGGATTCGATTACCTGCTCGGTCCAGCCGGTCGGCTTCCAAGGGGTGATGAAGGCGATGTCGACGTCGCTGTGCGGCGCCATTTCGCCGCGCCCATAGCCGCCCACGGCCATCAGGGCGATACGCTCACCTGTGCTGCGGTTGCTGGCAGGATAGAGGTGGTGCGTCGTCGCGTCATATAGCAGACGCAATATCTGATCGACCAGGAAGGCGAAGGCGGTGACCGCCTCCCTCCCCCGTGTCGGCTTCGCGTCCAGGCGGCGCGCGACATCTAGGCGCCCCGCGTCGAGAGCCGTCTTCAACTCCCGTACGATCAGCCCCCGCAGCTTCGCCGGATCGCTGCGATATTCCTGCGCCAGGGCGTTGATGCTATCGGAAATCGCGCGCCGGTCAATGATCGAGCGGCGCGATCCCAGGGAGGGGAACTGCATGACCATGGGTCTAATCTAGTCTTCGCTGCTGGCGGCGGCCAGTTGTTTCAAATGATAAAGCTGCTCCAGCGCCTCGCGGGGCGACAAGGCGTCGGCATCAATCGCGTCGAGGGCGGCGCGTAGAGGATCGACCTTTTCTTCCTCCTGCACCGCCGCCGCGGCGAACAGCGGCAGGTCGTCGAGCCCGGCGGCAATGCCCCCGGTCTTTGCCTTGCCCGCCTCCAGACGAGATAGCACATCCTTGGCGCGCTTGAGTACCGCGGGGGGCAAGCCCGCCAGCCGCGCGACGGCAAGGCCATAGCTGCGATCGGCAGGCCCCTGCGCCAGTTCATGCAGCAGGACGAGGTCGCCCTTCCACTCGCGTGCTCGCACATGATGAAGCGAAAGCGCCGGAAGCGTCTCCGCGAGCCGCGTCAGCTCGTGATAATGGGTTGCGAACAGGCAACGGCAGCGGTTGACCTCATGGACCGCCTCGACCACCGCCCAGGCCAGCGCCAGCCCGTCATAGGTCGATGTGCCGCGCCCCACTTCATCCAGAATGACGAAGCTACGTTCGCTCGCCTGCGCGAGGATGGCGGCGGTCTCCACCATTTCGACCATGAAGGTCGAACGACCGCGCGCCAGGTTGTCCGACGCGCCGACGCGACTGAACAGCCGATCGACCAGGGTCAGCGTGGCCGATTGCGCGGGCACATAGGCGCCCGCCTGGGCCAAAATGACGATCAGCGCATTCTGGCGGAGGAAGGTGGATTTACCGCCCATGTTGGGGCCGGTAACCAGCCACAGCCGATCGCGCGCACCCAGCCGGCAGTCATTGGCGACGAAAGGCTGCCCTTCGCGCCGCAGCGCATCTTCCACCACCGGATGGCGGCCGCCGATGATTTCGAGGCAGGGGCCTTCGCCATCTTGAGGCAGGAAATGCGGCCGCTGCCAGCCGCCCTCGGCCGCTCGCTCGGCCAGGGCCGCTGCAACATCCAGCCGCGCCAATGCGTCGGCGGCGAGCGCGATTTCGGATTTCCGCCCCAGGGTGGATTCGATCAGATCTTCCAGATGAGCCGCTTCGGCCACCAGCGCATGGGCGCCCGCTTGCGACACCCGGCCTGCCTGTTCATGCAGATCGATCGAATTGAACCGCACCACCCCGGCCAGCGTCTGACGATGCGTGAAGCCGCTGTCCGGCTGCATCAGCGGGTCGGCCGCGCGCGCGGGCACCTCCACATGGTAGCCAAGCACGCCATTATGCCGGATCTTGAGCGACCCGATCCCGGTCTGCTCCCGATATTTGGCCTCCAGCGCGGCGATCGCGCGGCGGCCGTCGCCCGCCATGCGCCGCAATTCGTCCAGCGCTGGGTCATAGCTGTCGGCAATATAGCCGCCATTGGCCGTTTCCGTCGGCGGACTCGGCACCAACGCACGCGAAAGGCTGTCCACCAGTGCGCCGTGGCCATCAAGCGCTGGGAGCAGTTGTTGCAGCAGCGGCGGCTGATCTGGCAGCCGCCCGAGCCGTTCCCGCAGCATCCGGGCTTCGTTCAATCCATCCCGCAATTGCCCCAGGTCGCGCGGACTGCCCCGCCCCACCGCAATCCGCCCCAGGGCGCGGCCGATATCGGGCAGCGCCCGCAGCGCAGCGCGGAGCTGGTCGCGGAGCAGCGGGTCGTCATGAAACAGCTGGACGAGCCCCAGCCGCGCTTCGATCAACCCTTGATCCATCAGCGGCGCAGACAGGTCCTGCCCCAGCAGCCGTGCACCTGCGCCTGTGACAGTGCGGTCCACCGCGCCCAGCAGGCTTCCCGCCCGCACGCCACTCATGGTGGCGGTAATTTCCAGGCTTTCTCGCGTTGCAGCGTCGATCGCAACATGCGCGCCGCTCGTCTTGCGCACCGGCGGAGCGAGAAAAGGCAGGGTGCCTTTGCCTGCATGATCAAGATAGCCGATCAGCCCGCCCATGGCAGCCAGTTCAGCGCGTCCGAACTGGCCGAAGCCATCCAGCGTCGCCACTCCGAACAACCGCTTCAGCGCCGCCTCGGCCCTGTTGCTCGAGAAGGCCGTGCGATCGAAAGGATGCGACTCCGCCAAGTCGAGCGCCAACCCATCTGGAACCACAATCTCGCTGGGACGAAGCCGCGCCAGTTCGGCGGGCAAGTCAGCGGTGCGCAACGTCAACGTCTCGAACCGGCCGGTGGAGATGTCGGCCGCCGCAATCCCGATCTCGGCCGCGCCATCGCCGCCCGTCTGCGCGAGCGCTACAAGCATGTTGTCGCGCCGGGAATCGAGCAGCGTCTCCTCGGTCAGGGTTCCGGCCGTCACATAGCGGACGATCGCCCGGGCAACGAGCGCCTTGCTGCCGCGCGCCTTGGCCTCGGCGGGGGTTTCCGTCTGTTCGGCGATGGCGACCCGGTGTCCCGCCTTTATCAGCCGGGCGAGATAGCTTTCGGCGCTATGCACCGGAACGCCGCACATGGGGATGGGCGCACCGCCATGTTCGCCCCGGCTGGTGAGCGCAATGTCCAGCGTCGCCGCCGCAGCCTTGGCATCGTCGAAGAACAGTTCGAAAAAGTCGCCCATGCGATAGAAGAGTAGGCAATCCTGCGCCTCAGCCTTCAGCGCCAGATATTGCGCCATCATTGGCGTCGGCTGATTTGCAGCGATGTCCTTGGGGCTGTGCATGACCGTCAGGCGATAGCGCCAAGCGGCAGATCAGGAAAGAGCGCGAAAAAACGTGTCTCTCGCGCTTGCCGACAGGTCACGCTTGCCGCTAGGGCCTTTGCAGGAAAAAGTGGGGACGGATGCGTCATGGCCGATAAGTCGAATGTGGAATTTTCTGAGCGCGAGGCGCTGTTCTTCCATTCGACAGGCAGGCCCGGCAAGATCGAGATCATTGCGTCAAAGCCCATGGCGACGCAGCGCGACCTGTCGCTCGCCTACTCGCCCGGCGTGGCTGTCCCGGTACGTGCCATCGCCGAAGATCCTGCGACCGCTTACGACTATACCGCCAAGGGCAATCTGGTCGCGGTCATCTCCAATGGCACGGCGATACTGGGCCTCGGCAATCTGGGCGCGCTGGCGTCCAAGCCGGTGATGGAGGGCAAGGCGGTCCTGTTCAAGCGCTTCGCCGACGTCGATTCCATCGACATCGAGCTGAAGACCGAGGACGTCGACAAGTTCATCGACGCGGTCGAGCTGATGGAGCCGACCTTCGGCGGCATCAACCTTGAGGATATCAAGGCGCCAGAATGCTTCATCATCGAACAGACGCTCAAAGAGCGGATGAACATTCCCGTCTTTCATGACGACCAGCATGGCACCGCCATCATCGCCGCGGCCGGCGTCATCAACGCGGCGATGCTGACCGGCCGTGATCTGAAAGACATGAAGGTCGTCGTGAACGGCGCGGGCGCAGCCTCGATCTCCTGCACGGAACTGATCAAGGCGATCGGCGTGCAGAACGACAATGTCATCATGTGCGATTCCAAGGGCGTCATCTATCAGGGCCGCACCGAGGGCATGAACCAGTGGAAATCGGCGCATGCGGTGAAGACCGATGCACGCACGTTGGGCGAAGCGATCAAGGGTGCGGACGTTTTCCTCGGCCTGTCGGTGGCAGGCGCGGTGTCGAAGGACATGGTGAAGTCGATGGCGGACAAGCCGATCATCTTCGCCATGGCCAACCCTGACCCCGAAATCACGCCGCCCGATGTGCTGGAGGTGCGCCCGGACGCCATCGTCGCTACCGGCCGTTCGGATTATCCGAACCAGGTCAACAATGTGCTTGGTTTCCCCTTCATCTTCCGCGGTGCGCTTGACGTCCGCGCGACGGGCATCAACGAACCGATGAAGGTGGCCGCGGCTCAGGCGATTGCCGAGCTGGCGCGCGAGCAGGTGCCCGAAGAAGTCGCGAAAGCCTATGGCCGCTCCCACAGCTTCGGCCCGGATTACATCATCCCGGCCCCCTTCGATCCGCGTCTGATGGAAGTCGTCCCCGCTGCGGTCGCTCAGGCTGCGATGGAAACGGGCGTCGCGCAAAAGCCGATCGCCGACATGGCCGCCTACCGGCAGTCGCTCAAAGGGCGGCTCAACCCCACGACTTCGGTGCTGACCACCGCCTATGAGGTAACCAAGGCCAATCCCAAGCGCGTTGTCTTTGCCGAGGCGGAAGAGGAAGTGGTGTTGCGCGCCGCGATCCAGTTCCGCGACCTTGGCTATGGCATCCCTGTCCTGGTCGGCCGCCACGAGGTTTATGACAAACTGCAGGCGCTGGGCGTGCGCGATCCGGAAAGCTTCGAGCTGCACAACAGCGTCAATTCGCCGCTGGTGCCGGAAATGGTCGATCGCCTTTATGAAAGGCTGCAGCGGCGCGGCCATCTGCGCCGCGATTGCGAGCGCATGGTCAATCGCGATCGCAATATTTTCGGCGCGCTGCTTGTCAGCATGGGTCATGCCGATGCGATGATCACTGGTGTGACGCGGCCCTTCGCCCAAACCCTGCGCGAGGTGAAGCGCGTAATGGACCCGGCGGCTGACCGCACGCCCTTCGGCATCCATATCATGGTGTCGAAAGACAAGACGGTGTTCCTCGCTGACACCACCGTCAACGAACGGCCCTCGGCCCACGAACTGGCCGACATTGCCGAAGGCACCGTCGCTGTCGCCCGCCGTATGGGCCATGACCCGCGCGTCGCTTTCCTTTCCTATTCCAATTTCGGCAATCCGCCCGGCGGCCATCTGGAAAATGTCCGCGACGCGCTGAAGGTGCTCGACGGCCGCGATGTCGATTTCGAATATGAAGGCGAAATGACCGCCGACGCGGCGCTCAACCCGACGGTCATGAAGAACTATCCCTTCAGCCGCCTGTCGGGGCCTGCCAACGTGTTAGTCATGCCAGGGCTCCAATCCGCCAACATCTCAGCGAAGCTGCTGCGCGAACTAGGCGGCACGACCATGATCGGGCCGATGCTGGTCGGCATGGAAAAGTCGGTGCAGATCGCCACCATGTCGTCCAACGCATCGGAACTGCTGACGCTTGCGGTGCTAGCTTCGGCAGGTGTGGCTATCTAGGCGCGGAGGGCAGGCGTTCAGCCCTGCCGCCAGAGCGCGACCTCGTCGGGCCGGTCGATATCCAGACCCAGGCCCGGCCTGTCGATGGTGAGAAAAGGCAGGCCAAGCCGAATGGCTTCGTCCCGGTGCGCGGCAAAGCTGCCATCACCGTAGCGGAAGCGGAATTGCGCCGCTGCGGGTAACGGCAGAGATATCGCATTGGTGCCCACGCCCGCTCGGTCCGGCCCACCAGCGATCGCGTCTGGAGGTATATCGATCAGCGCCGCCACATCATCAGGCTCGATCGCCGGCAGATCGGCCGACAGGAGGAGCAATCGTCCGATCCCCTCCCCCATGGCAACGTCCCGCGCGCTCGACATCGCTGCATTGAGCCCCCGTCCTGGATCGGCAAGTAGTCCTATGTCCGTGTCCAGCCCGTGGCGCGACGGCCCCAGCAGCAGCACCTGTTCCCGCCCGGCCACCGCTTGCGCGGCAACAACCGTTCGACGCAGCATCGCCGCCACCAGAACCTGCCTCTCGGCGTCGCCCAAGGCCGGGGAGAGCCGCGTCTTGCACGCCTCAGGCGCCTTGATCGGGATGACGACCCAGCAGCGCACGGCTCAACCGGCGATCCGGTCCGCCAGCGCCAGTGCGGCGCGCGCGACCCTCTCCCGATCCTCCATCGTCTTCATCAAGGTGTCGGTGACGTCATGGGCAATGGAAAGGTCCGCCGCATCGTCCCGTTCATCGACCAGCAGCCCGTCGATTACCCCCGCATAATGGGCGGCAATGCTTTGGTTGGTGATGGCCAGCCCCAGTTCGGCCATCAGCTTCGCGGTCGGCCCCTTTACCGCTTGCCCGCCAACAATGGGGGAGACGGCCACGACTGGCGCCTTGGCGGCCGCCAGCGCCTCTCTGATTCCAGGCACAGCGAGAACCGGATCGACGCTCAGCCAGGGATTGGACGGCGCGATCAAGATGACGCGGGTCGCCGGATCGCTGATTGCCTTGATCACGCCCGGCGCGGGCAGCGCGCGCTCCGCACCTTCAAAACGGATCGCCTGCACGGCCGGTTCGCAGCGGCGTTGGACGAAATAGCGCTGGAAGGGCAAGTCGCCTTCATCGGTCATCAAGTGAGTGGCGACCGGGTCATCGCTCATCGGCAGGATGGTTAGGCCGAGCCCCCAGGCCGCTGCGAAGCGCGCGGTAACGGCGCTCAATGTTTCCCCATTCGCCAGCAGGTGCGAGCGCAGCACATGGAGCGCCAGATCGCCATCGCCCAGTAGGAACCAATCCTCGCCGCCGAGCGACTTCAGCACATCCATGAAGCTCCAGCTTTCGCCTTCACGGCCCCATCCCTGCGCGGAGTTGGACTTGCCGGAGAGCGTGTAGAGAAGCGTGTCGATATCTGGCGAAACCGCCAGCCCCAGATGGCGGAAATCGTCGCCCGTATTGACGATGGCCGTGATATTCTGCGGTGGGCACACCCGCATGAGCCCCAGCACCAATTTGGCTCCGCCTACGCCTCCGGTCAGGACGACGATGCGACTCATCGGAACAGGTCCTCTTCCAGCGGACGCACCAGCGCAATGGCGGGCGCGTCGCCATCAGGCAGCGGCAAGCCGCGGATCAGCACTGCGGGTATGCCTTCTGCTCCCTCGCCAGTGGCTAGCGCCGCCGCCGTGGCAATCTGGTCGGCCAGCGCGATCTGGGTCACCTCCAGCCGGCGACCGTCCCGGTCCTCCTCACCCCGGCGATCTACCAACGCAGGCAAGCCGGCTGAGCCGATCGCCACGCCAACCACACCATATCGCCAAGGGCGTCCGAAGCTGTCGGATATGACGACCGCTGGCGCGATCCCATCATCCCCTGCAAGCGCCTCGCTCAGCCCTGCCGCTGACCCATCAGGATCGACCGGCAGCAGCAGCGCGCGCTCCGATCCCCCCGGCCCGATATTTGACCGGTCAATGCCGCTGTTCGCCATCACATGCCCCAGCCGATGGCGAGTGATCAGCACATGGGGCACGGCGCGGACGACCGCGCTGCTCTCCTGCAGCACTAACTCCACCAGCCGCGCATCCTTGCGCGTCGTCTTTGCCAGCTCCAGCGCGCCCGGGCTGGGCTGCACCGCGTCCAGATCGATCATGCGGCCTTCGGCCTTGGACAGAATCTTCTGGGTGACGACCAGCACGTCACCCTGGTGCACGGGCCAAAGCCCCGCAGCCTCCAGCGCCTGCCGCAGCAGCTTCGCCAGATCGTCACCGGCCGATATCTCCGGCATGCCAGCCAGCGGATGAATCGCAATCATAGCGCGCTGTAACGCGCGCGGGCTCTGGTGGGTAGCCGCTGTATCGGCGGAATCGACAGCGGCTAATGGCCGACAGCACGGTTTTCCTTGCCAGCCGGAAAGCAAGGCGCGAACAGTCAATATGAACGTTCATTCCAGTCCCGACTCTCGGAAAGACCAGCCATGACAGACGCCGTAGAATTTGACAGCGCCACCTTCCGGCGCGTGCTGGGCCATTATCCGACGGGTGTGTGCGTCGTGACCGCCGTTGATCAGGACGGTCCTACCGGCATGGTGGTGGGCTCCTTCACCTCTGTTTCCCTCGATCCGCCGCTGGTGGCCTTCTTTCCCGCCAAGTCGTCCAGCAGCTGGCCCCGGATCGAGCAGGCGGGCCGCTTCTGCGTGAACGTGTTGGCGAGCGACCAGCAACTGCTGTGCCGCCAATTCTCAGCCAAGGGCGCGGACAAGTTCGCGGGCGTGGCGCACCGCGTGTCCTTCCTTGGCTCGCCAATTCTGGACGGCGTCGTCGCCTGGATAGATTGCACGCTGGAAGCGGTGCATGAGGCAGGCGACCATTATATCGTCCTTGGGCGGGTCAAGGCGTTGGAAGTCGACCGGCCGGATAAGCCCTTGCTCTTCTTCCAGGGCGCCTATGGCGAGTTCGCCCATCTCGCATGACATGGACGGCCCCGTTACCGCTCCTTAACACGGGTTGGTTAAGGCAGTCCGGTCATGACGGCCTTGCTCATCACCATAGACACGGAAATATCCGCGCTCTTCCATGAGCGCGGCGTTGCGCTGGACGACAATATCCGCTCTTCGATATGGGGGCACGCGCAGGGCCGCGCCTATGGCATCGGCTGGCAAATGGATGAGTTGGAACGCCATGGCCTAAGGGGCGTGTTCTTCGTCGATCCGATGCCCGCCCTGGTCCATGGGATCGACTTTCTGAAGCCTATCGTGGCCGAGATCGCCCGACGCGGTCATGAGGTGCAGCTGCATATCCACAGCGAATGGCTGCGCTGGGCGTCCAGCTCTCCTGTTGGGGGGCGGCAAGGCCGCAACATCGGCGACTTCCATTTGGATGATCAAATGGCCCTGCTGCGCTTGGGGCAGGATTTGCTGGAGGAGGCAGGCGCGCCTGCCATTACCGCCTTCAGGGCGGGCAATTTTGGCGCCAATGATGACACTCTGCGGGCGCTCGCGACGCTGGGCATCGCATGGGACAGCAGCGTCAATCCCGCCTATCATCGCTATGGCTGCCACATCAGCGGCGCGCGTGACCAGGTCGGCCCTTCGCACCGGTTCGGCGTGTCCGAGCTGCCGGTGTCCGGCATCGTCGATCGCCCCGGCGGCTTCCGTCCCGCTCAGATCTGCGCCATGTCAGCCGGGGAAATGCGCATGGGGCTGAGCCATGCCGTACGGGAGCAACATTTGGCCTTTGTCGTCGTCACCCACAGTTTCGAGATGCTATCCCGCGACCGGCAACGGCCCAATCACGCCGTGATGCGCCGCTTTACCGCCCTTTGTCGGCAAGCATCCGAAATACCCGATGTGCGCGTCTGCGGCTTTCGCAACCTGCCGCCCACGCTCGCCACCGATCCGATCCCGCTGCCCACCCGAGTTCCACCCAACCGCATGCGGACCGCCGGCCGCATGGCGCAACAGCTATGGGCAAGCTGGCGATACGAAAGACGGCTGATTCCCGCCTAACACCGGTCGGCAGCAGCCGAAGCTGGATCGATGATAATGAGAAGGGTGGCGGAGACGGAGGGATTCGAACCCTCGGTACCGGATTTACCAGTACGACGGTTTAGCAAACCGTTGGTTTCAGCCACTCACCCACGTCTCCAAACATGGCCTGAACGCCCGCTTGGGGCGGGACAGCGGCTAGGCGAGAAGCGCTATAACGGCGGCTTTCGCGCAAGGCAACGGGTCTATGCCACGAAATTCTCTCAATTCTGCCCATCGGATTCGTTCCAGCCCGGAATCGACTCGGGTCGCCGTTCGTTCATTGTCGTTTCAGCTTGCCATCCGATAATCTGACAGATGGTTGAAGAGCGGGAATTCGGGGAGTTGCAGGCATGATCGGGATGGTAAAGCGGATGACGGTCCGCCTGACGCGGAGCGGCACATGGGCGTTCGTGGCAGCTGCCGTGGCGCTGACGCCGGTCGCTGGGCAGGCGCAGGTGCGCACGGTCGATCCCAACACGGCGATCGATGCTGATCTTGCCCCTGTCCCGCCGTCGAACAGCACCCCAACCGATCCCGGCGTCGATAGCAGTGTGCCACCCTCAAGCACCACTGCACAGGACGCGCCTCTTCCCGCCACGCAAGACGGCACTGCCACCGGCGCTCCGGTCACCGCCAGTTCGCCGCCCGCTGCGCTCTCTCCAGCCGAATCCTATCAGGAAGATGACCTGATCGGCGCGGCCGAGGGCGTTTTCGGCAAGGGCGCCGAAGGACTTGCCGGCATGATCGAGAAGATTCTGAAGGATCAGGGCCGTCCCAACGCCTATATTGCCGGGCGCGAAGCCTCGGGCGCGTTCGTGGTCGGCCTGCGCTACGGATCGGGCACGCTCAACCATAAGGTCGAAGGCCGCCGCCAGGTCTATTGGACCGGTCCTTCGATCGGTTTCGATGTGGGCGGCAATGCCGCCAATACCTTCGTCCTCGTCTATAATCTCTACGACACGCAGGACCTGTATCACCGCTTCCCTGCCGCCGAGGGCACGGCCTATCTGGTGGGCGGATTCACCGCCAGCTATCTGCGCTGGGGCAGCGTCGTGCTGATCCCCATCCGCCTGGGCGTAGGTTACCGTCTGGGCGTCAATGCCGGTTATATGAAGTTCACCGAAAAACGGAACTGGCTGCCTTTCTGAGCCCCGGTCAGAGCGGGAAGCTGAGCTGCTGTCCCGCTTCTGCATCTTCCTCCGCATCGAGGTTGTGGACGCCCAGCCCAAGCAGCCGCGCGCCCATGCGTAGCGGCAGCTGGGCGATCAGCAGCGCGCGCCCCGTTTCCGCCAGCAGTTCAGGCGACCGCACCGGGGTAGGAAGGCTCCTGGACCGGGTGATGATCCGGAAATCCGCGAACTTGATCTTCAACACCACGGTCCTGCCATAGGCGCCGCTTTTCTCTATCCTGCTCCACAAGCTTTGTGCGATCCGGTCGATCTCCGCGACCAACGCATCCTGAGTGATGAGATCGTCGAAGAAGGTATCTTCGACGCTCACCGACTTGCGCTCCTGCCGCTCATGCACCGGCCTGTCATCCTCGCCGCGCGCTGCACGATAATAGAAGGGGGCGGCGCTGCCGAAATGCTGCTGCAGGAAAGGGAGGTCACGCGCCCGGAGGTCCGCGCCGGTTTCTATTCCCAAAGCGTGCATCCGCTGCGCAGTGACGGGCCCCACGCCATGGATGCGCCGGACCGGCATCTTCGCCATGAAGTCTGCGCCTTCGCCGGGTCGGACCACACAAATGCCGTCAGGCTTGTTCTGGTCCGATGCGAGCTTGGCGATGAGTTTGTTGTAAGACACGCCCGCAGAAGCGGTAAGGCCGGTCTCTTCCCGGATCATCCGCCTGATTTCCTCGGCGATCCTGGTCGCAGAGGATATGCCGATCTTGTCGACGGTAACATCCAGATAAGCTTCGTCGAGCGAGAGCGGCTGAATAATGTCGGTGAAGCGGGCGAAAATCTCACGCACCTGCGCCGAGACGGCCCGGTAAGCATCGAAGCGCGGTTTCACGAACAGCAGCTGTGGGCAAAGCCGCCGTGCGCGCGCGCCGGGCATCGCCGACTTCACGCCAAAGACGCGCGCTTCATAGCTGGCGGTCGCCACCACGCCACGTGGGCCTCCACCACCGACCGCGATCGGCTTGCCCCGCAATTCAGGATCATCTCGCTGTTCGACCGACGCATAAAAGGCATCCATGTCGATATGGATGATCTTGCGCGGCGGGGTCTCCATGGCGCGGCTTTATGCCATAGCAGGAACGAAAGAGAAACGCGGAGCCGGGGGATCAGGCCTTCTTGTCCTTGAGCGATAATAAGGCGGCAAAGGGGCTCGCCTGTTCCTCACTCAACACGCCCGCTTCTTGAAGAAAGCTGTCGGCGTCGGGCGAGCGGGGATAAGGCGTCATCGCCAGCGCCATCGTTTCGGCGACGGCTTCGCCCATGTCGATCATCTGCCCATCATAGCCGATCACGTCGCAATCCTCCGAATCGATCTCCAATTCATCGCCTTCCGCCGCTTCGTCGCTCTCCTCGACGAAACGCAGCATGAAATCAGTGTCGATCTTCTCCGGCACGGCAGCGCCGGTGGCGACGCAGGGCTGAGCCAGTTCGGCGCGAACCCGGCCACGCGCCACGACCGCGCCATTTTCCTCGCTGAGGGCGTAGTCTGCCTCCAGCCGGTCGAGTGCGAGCAGGTTGAAGCGCCGCGCCAGAGCTTCACGCTCGCCGGCATCGGCGGTGATGGTGACGCCCTGCGCATAGCGGGCGATCTGATCGGCGCGGATCGGCCGCGAAAATTCAGGCGCCGGACTGCTCATCCAAGATCTCCTGTCAGCAGCGCGTCCTGCGACAGCGCGCCAAGCCGAACCCAGCGTGTCCGCAGGCGGGACTCCACATGGGTAATGGCGTCCTCCGTCGGCGCCGCCCCGCGATAAAGGTTGCGCACCAGCGCTTCCCGCAGTTCTGCTTCCCCTGAAAGCGCCGCGCGGTAAGCCGACAACCGGCCGCCCAGAGCGCTCACCATCCGGCCAATATGCTTGCCGACCACCACATCGCCAATGCCTTCCTGCCGAAGCTGGCCATCCATGTCATCGACGAACAATTCAGTCAGCCATACGCTTTCCTGTGCCGCGCCCAATTCCTCCAGCCGCATCAGCACCTGCGCCAATATGGCGACGATCATGTCGAACCTGCCGTCGATCGTGTCGGAAACCTGGCCTTCCAGATACCAGTGTGGCTGACGGCCTTCATGAACGATGGCCTGATAGAGCGGCTGCATCGCGTCCTTGGGATCGGTGCGCGCGAACAGACGCTGAAAGAGGTTGGGCATGACGAAGCGGTTTCCTGGCTGAACGGAGCGGAGGCCCCCTTGCCGGGGCTCGCGCATTTCCATATTGATCGCCGGGCCGCGCGATGCAATGGCGGCTTTGGTTTTCGCGTTTTCCGGGGCCCGTCCCGGCAGGAGAAGTTCATGCGTCTGTTCAGCCGACATCTGTTGCTAGCCGTCGGCCTTGGCGCGCTTGTCCTGAGCGCATCGGGCTGCACGCGTATCCGCACCCATCAGGGATATCAGGTGGACAAGCTGCTGGTCGATTCGATCCAGCCCGGCATCGACAATCGGGCATCGGTCGAAGGCACGCTGGGCCGTCCCAGCTTCACGGCGCAGTTCGGCGACCAGGACTGGTATTATGTGTCGCGCGACATGCGCGCGCTGGCCTTCTCCAACCCCAAGCCTTCCGCGCAGACCATTCTGCATGTCCGCTTCGATGCTGCAGGCAATGTCGTTGCAGTCGACCGCATGGGTCTCGAGCAGGTCGCGAAAATCTCACCCTCTGGCGACAAGACGCCCACGCTGGGCCGCCATCGTAGCCTGTTCGACGAAATCTTCGGTAATATCGGCGCGGTCGGCGCTGGCGGCATGGGTGGCGCTGGCGGTGGCAGCAATACCGGCGGCGGGCCCAACGGCAGCTGACGCCTGGGCCGGTAGAGGCTTTCCTCACCGCGCGCTGGTCATAGCCAACTGCTCAAAAGGTAAGACCCCCGCTCCGGGGGCATGGAACGGGGGTCTCGATCGCGCCCTTTAAGCGCTTTGCGGCGAGAGCGGGGTTCCGGGTAACAGGGGGGAAATCCCGGTCTTCGTCTCGCGCCGTGGAGTCCTTATTAGGGCTTCGGATATGAGCCCAAGATGAACAAGATTAACCGCAAATCCGTCCATCTCACGCCAGACTCAATTCATCCCCCGGCGGCGCGCCCCTTGGGCCGCGGATCGTTCCAGCGGAAAGCCGAATCCGCAACCGCGACGCCGTAGCGCTGGTTCGACAGCCTCACGGTGGTGCGGTTATTCTGCGAATCCAGCGCCACCCAGCCGTAAAGCTGCAGACCAGCCGGGCCAGACGGATCGCGCTGAAAGATCATGGTGATGGTGCCGAATTCAGGCCGTTTCGGATCGCGGGCCTGCACGCTCAGTACCTTGGGGTCGCCGGTCTGGATCAACTTGCCATAGCGCGACAAATCCTTCTTCGGATCGAGCAGAGCGCCAAGCGGCGAGCTGCCAATCGGCCAGCGCTGCACTTGGCGCACTTCATAGTCGATCATGGTCAGCGCCCTGCCGTCGCCAACGATCAGCAGCGGTACGCCCTTTTGATATTGGAAGCGGACCTTGCCCGGCTGCTTGATCGTAAGCTTGCCCGTAAGGGCCTGGCCGTTGCGGTCAGTCTGAGTGAAGTCCGCCGTCATGGTCGTGACGCCGCGGATATAAGCGTTCACCTGCTCAAGACCGGACTGGCTTTGCTGCGCCTGTAGAGGAGCAGCGAGGTTCGCCAGTGGCGCGGCGGCAAGAGCCAGGACAAGGGGCGCAACCAGGCGCTTCATGCATTCTTCTCCGCTTTGTTGGGGTTCAAGAATAGGGATGAACCATTGAACCCATTGTGAACTGATGCGTTCCTGGACCGGCAAGCTACTGCGACAGCCAAGCGCGGCCACTCGCCGGGTGTAAGAACGTGCGAGACCAAAAAAAAGGCCGGTCCGAAGACCAGCCTGGAAAGTTTTTAGGAGAGGATGCCTGAAAGGCACGCCCTTATTGAACGGTGCCGATCCTTTTGACAAATGCGTAGAACACGAAGGCGATTGCATTGGATGCAATCGTGATCAAAGCGGGTTGCCATTCTCGTCGCGCAATACCTCGCGGCGACCGACATGGTTGGGCGGCCCTACCAGTCCTTCCTCTTCCATCCGTTCGATAAGACGGGCAGCGCTGTTGTAGCCAACGCGAAGCTGGCGCTGAAGCCAGCTGGTTGAAGCCTTTTGATTTTCGAAGACGAGCTGGCACGCCTTGCGGAATAGCTGCGCGTCGGGGCTGTCGTCGCCCAGGTCCACTCCGTCGAGTGCGAAGCTGCCTTCTTCCGGTTCCTCGGTCACTGCGGCGATATAGTCGGGCTGGCCCTGCGCGCGCCAATGGTCGGCGACAACCCGCACTTCATCGTCCGACACGAACGGTCCGTGCACGCGCATCAAGCCCTTGCCGCCGTGCATGTAGAGCATGTCCCCCTTCCCCAGCAATTGCTCGGCGCCCTGCTCGCCCAGAATGGTGCGGCTGTCGATCTTGCTGGTCACGAAGAAGCTGATGCGAGTCGGCAGGTTCGCCTTGATGACGCCGGTGATGACATCGACCGACGGGCGCTGGGTCGCGAGGATCAGGTGGATGCCGGCGGCGCGGGCCTTTTGCGCAAGGCGCTGAATCAGGAATTCGACTTCCTTGCCCGCCGTCATCATCAGGTCAGCCAACTCGTCCACCACCACCACGATCTGCGGCAGCGGCTGGAAATCGAGCTGTTCCTCTTCATAGATGGGCTTGCCGGTTTCCGGATCATAGCCGGTCTGGACCCGACGGCCCAAGGGCTTGCCCTTGGCCTTCGCGGCGCGAACCTTTTCATTGTAGTTGGCAAGGTTGCGAACGGAGATGGACGCCATCATGCGATAGCGATCCTCCATCTGCTCCACCGCCCATTTAAGGGCGCGAATAGCCTTGCTGGGCTCGGTAACGACCGGCGAGAGGAGATGCGGGATATCGTCGTAAGTTGACAGCTCCAGCATCTTGGGATCGATCATGATCAGGCGCAGCTGGTCCGGCGTCATGCGGTAGAGCAACGACAGGATCATGGCGTTGAGGCCAACCGACTTACCCGACCCGGTGGTGCCCGCAATCAGCAAGTGCGGCATGGGCGCAAGGTCCGCGATAATCGGTTCGCCCGAGATATTCTTGCCCAGGATGATCGGCAACGCGGCGTTCTGCGCGAACTGTTCGGAGGTGATCAGCTCGCGGAAGGACACGCCTTCGCGGTTGGCGTTGGGCAGCTCGATGCCGATGACGGTGCGGCCCGGAATGGTTGCGACGCGGGCCGAGAGGGCGGACATGTTGCGGGCGATGTCATCGGCCAGCGCAATGACGCGGCTCGCCTTGATGCCGGGCGCGGGCTCCAACTCGTACATGGTGACGACCGGGCCGGGGCGGACTTCGACAATATTGCCCTTGACGTGGAAATCGTCGAGCACGCTTTCAAGCAGCCGGGCGTTACGCTCAAGCGCGGCCTTGTCGATCTTCTGCGCCTGACTCGCGGGAATGGGATTGAGGAGGTCTGGCGAGGGCAGGGAGTTGTTGCCGAACAGGTCGTCCTGGCTGACGGGAGCCATGGAGCGTTGGGTGGGCGCGGGCTTGGGCGTCTGAATGGTAATCGGCGGCTTGGGTTCGTTGCTGACCGTCCGGCGCGGGGCGACGACGCGGTCCTCGACGTCTTCCTCATCCTCAATGTCGGTCGCGGCCCCAGCGCCCGCCAATGCGAAACTCGGCCGCGGCAGGGCGAGCTTGGGCATGGACGGTCTGCGGAGAGCGATGATCGGCTTTTCGAGGGCGAGGCTGCGGTACCAGAGCGCGAGGCCGCCGATGAGAGCAAGCACGACGAGGACGCCGGTGATCCAGCCCTGTGCGGCGCCCGCCTGAGCGGTGAGGCTGCGCACGCCGTTGGCGGTTGCGAGGCCGAGCAGGCCGCCCCATCCCGACGGAAGGTCTATGAGGGAGTCGGGCTGGAACATGGCAAGGGCGATGCCGACCAGCGCGATGCCGCCGAAACATTTGCCGAACTGAGACTTCCAACCGGTCATGTCCTGATCGCCCCAAAGGCGGCGAGCGGTGATCGCGAGCAGAGGCAGGACCAGCGCGACAGGGACGCCGAGCAGGGTGAAGAGGAAAGCGGAGACCCAGGCGCCGGGCCAGCCCATGATGTTCTGGACCTGATTGTCGGCGACAGTCATCATTGACGGGTCGCTGAGCCGGAAGCTCAGGAGCGCGAGGGCGAGAAACAGCGTCGCCAGCATCAGCGCGATCGCGCTGATCAGCGCGCCGCTGCGGATCAGGCTGCGTTTCAGCATTTCGCGCCATTCCGGCGTGCGTTTGGCTCCGCGGCTGACAGCCATGGTCTTAAGATGTCCCCCAAATGTTCCGTTCCGGCACAATGCGCCGAGCGGGGAGTCTCCGTCAAGAGTCCGGCTTTTCGGCTCGTCTTGTCGAAACCACGAAGGAAATGGCGAATTGGAGCGAATTTTGAGAAAGGGAGCGCGACGGGGCTATGCAATTCCTTCATGCATTTCGACCGGCCGCCGGGTGCGCGCGGCGATCAGGCAACCTGCGACGATCAATGCCGCACCGGCTATGGTCGAAAGGGTCAGCCGTTCGCCAAAGGCCAGCCAGCCGATGACCGCGGCCCAGATGAACGCGGTATATTCCACGGGAATCAGATATTGAGCCTCCGCCCGCGCATAGGCCCAGGCGAAGGCCGCGAGAGAGGTGAAGGCAAGCGCGGCGGCCATGGCGATCAGCAGCCAGGAGCGAAGTTCAGGCACATCGAGGCGCAGCGCCATCAGCCCCGGCATGAGTGACGCGGCAAGGGCGCAGACACCGAACAGCGCGAACATGACGATATGCTGGAAGAAGGCGACTTCCACCGGAGAGGCCAGCTGCGCCTGTTGCCGCTGAAGGATGAGGTTCCAGGCGAAAAGGACGGCGGAGAGCAGCACAGCAGCCGCGCCGAGCAGCGCGTTCCAGTCATAGTCTCCCTGCATCCGGCCGGAGAGGATGACGCCAACCCCGAGCAAACCCAGCAGCGACGCCATTATGGCGGCGCGCTCTATCCGTTCCCCCAGCAGAAGTGCGGCAAGATAAAGCGCGATCAGCGGGGCGATGAAGGACAGAGCGATGGCTTCTGCAAGGGGAAGGCGCATGAGCGCCCAGAAGAAGAGGCTGGCCATCAGCGCGACGACGCTGCCGCGCAGGAGATGGAGGCGGAGTACGGCGGGTGCAGGCCAGCGCTGGCGCGTGAGCAGCATCAGCGCAATCCCCAGCAGACTGCCGGTCAGCGCGCGCCAGAAAAGGGCGTTGAAGAGGCCGATGGAGAGACTGAGCCCCTTCATCGTCGCGTCCATGATAGCAAAGATCGCCACGGCCGCGCAGCAAATGGTGAAGGGAACCGCCAGGCTTCGGGAGTGCGCCATTTTTCCTGATTACCCCGAGCTGACTGAAGCGCGGCGTGCTCCTGCGAAGGCAGGAGCCTAAACCCACGGATTGAACCAGGCTCGTGCATTCGCAGGAGCACGAGACATGCAGGCCCTATTCCGCTGCTTCAGCCCTGCCCGCGTCGGTGCTTTCCGCTTCCAGCTTGGCGGCTTCGATCTCGGCTGCCTTGGCTTCGACCAGGTTGACGATATGGTCGATCATGCCTTCGTCCTGGATGGTATGATCGGTAAGGCCGGAGAGATAGACCATGTGCTTGCCCGCGCCGCCGCCGGTGAGGCCGATGTCGGTTTCGCGCGCTTCGCCGGGCCCGTTGACGACGCAGCCGAGGACGGAGAGCGACAGAGGCGTGTGGATATGCTGGAGCCGTTCCTCCAGCGCCTGCACGGTGCGGATGACGTCGAAACCCTGCCGTGCGCAGCTGGGGCAGGAGATGACCTTGACCCCACGCGTGCGGATGCCAAGCGACTTCAATATCTCATAGCCGACACGCACTTCCTCTTCCGGTTCGGCCGAAAGGGAGACGCGGATCGTGTCGCCGATTCCGGCCCAGAGAAGATTACCGATGCCGATCGCGCTTTTCACCGTGCCGCCGATCAGGCCGCCCGCTTCGGTGATGCCCAGATGCAGCGGACAATCGACCGCTTCGGCCAGCTGCATATAGGCAGCGACGGCGAGGAAGACGTCGCTGGCCTTCACCGCGACCTTATATTCATGAAAATCCTGGTCCTGCAGCAGCTTGATATGATCGAGCGCGCTTTCGACCAGAGCCTCGGGACAGGGTTCGCCATATTTTTCAAGCAGGTCCTTTTCGAGACTGCCCGCATTGACGCCGATCCGGATGGAGCAGCCATTGGCCTTGGCGGCATCCACCACTTCCTTGACGCGCGCTTCCGAACCGATGTTGCCGGGGTTTATGCGTAGGCAGGCCGCGCCCGCATCTGCCGCTTCCAGCGCACGCTTATAGTGGAAATGAATGTCCGCGACGATCGGCACGCGAGCGGCGCGGACGATCTGCTTCAGCGCGGCGGTCGATTCCTCGTCAGGACAGGAGACGCGGATGATATCCACGCCCACTTCCTCGCAACGACGGATCTGATCGATTGTCGCCTTGACGTCGTGGGTCGGCGTATTGGTCATGGTCTGGACCGTGACCGGCGCGCCACCGCCCACAGGCACATTGCCGACCATGATCTGGCGGGATTGCCGCCGGGCTATATCGCGCCAGGGACGCAGGCCGGGATTATGATCGGACATGAAAAAGGGGCTCCGTGCTGATGGAGCCCCTATAGTGATTCATCGGCGAAGTTAAAACCGCGCGGTTACCGATGCGGCGATCTGATCGACATTGCCGCTGGTCCGCGAGCGCGTGGTCGCAGTGACGCTGGCGGGTCCCGAATAATAATGGTCGGGGCGCAAAATGGTCGCCTGTTCGATGAAATTATGCGCGTAGCTGAGGTTGAGCGCCAAGGCGGGCGACATGTTCCAGGTCGCGCCGCCCGACAGCCAGGCGCGGTCGCCATCGGGCACGCGGGTCGTCAGAAATTGCGGATTGGTGGGTGTGCGGTCGAACATGGCGCCCGCGCGCAGGGTGAGCGCGGGATTCACATCATATTCGCCCCCGGCGCTGACGCTGTAGCTGTCGCGATAATGGAGTTCCTTCACCGATGTGCCGGTGCCCGATGCGATGGCGATGTCGCGGAAGACCGACCAGTTATACCAGCGCGCCGTCAGCATGGCGCGCGCGCGGGGCGTCAGCCGGTGCATCATGCTGACCGTGACGATGTCAGGCAGGTGTAGCGGCGCGGAGGCAGGCGTGGTTCCATTCGCGGTCGAAAGCGGGCCGAGTAGCCCGGAAATGGTCGAACTGCCCTCTATCCGATGATCCATGCCGGAGCGGTAGTGGACGCCGATATTGGTCTGGCCGTTGGTGTAGAAGAGCCCCGCATTCCAGCCGACCGACAGATCATCCCCCTTGATCCGCGCCAATCCATCGGCAGCAAGCGGCGACAGATTGGGCAAGGCGTTGGTGAGCGTGACCTTTGCATATTGCACGTCCACGCCGCCGCCGATCGAAAGGCTATCCGTCAGCTTATAGGCGGCCGATGGCTGAATATTATAGGTTTTAAGGTCGGTATGGAGCGAGTCATAGCGGCCGAAAAAATCGCTGGCATATTCGAGCTTCAGCCCGAAAGGCGCGGTTACGCCAAGACCGAGCCACAGCCTGTCCGTCAGTTGGCCCGTCGCATAGAAGCTGGGGACAGGAATCAGGCTGTCAAACGGATCGCCGCCAGAGCTGCCGGAAACCGCGACCGTACCCGGCAAGCCGGGAACGGTGCGGGTCGTGCCGAGATTTTTCTGCCCCGCCGTGGCGAGCAGCAGAACGCCGCCAGAGGATGTCTGGATGCCGGGCAACTGGGTCATGGCGGCAGGATTGAAATAGACGGTCGAAGGATCGTCCGCCGCCGCAGCGCCGCCCGACAGCGCCCTGCCCGTTTCCTTGGGCGATTGTTCCTGGAGGTAGAAGCCCCCAGCGAACGCTGGCAAAGGGACCGCGGAAAGAAGCGCTGCGGATAACAGATTCGCGGCAACGCGGCGGTTAACAGGCATCGAAGTCCCCCTTCTTTAACTTGTCTTGGCGGCCCCCCCGGGCCGCGCAAATGCTATAGCGCCGATAGCTGCTAGCAGCGATATGGTTAATTTCCGGTTGGGCGAAGAGGCGCGGGATCCGGCAAAAAAAAAAGCCGCCCCGGAGGACGGCTGTGAAAGTTTTTAGGAGAGGATGCCTGAAAGGCCCGTCCCTTTTGCGGGTGACTCGCATCTGTTGCAAATGCGAAAAAAGCGGCCTTGATTGCGTTTCGCGCAATCGTCCCTAAATCGCTTGCTTTACGTAGGGGAATTACAGCCGGTTAGACGACGGAAAAATTTGAGCAGCCATTTTAGGACTGCTGATAGCTGGCCAATCAGGCGTGCGGCACGCCTGATTCTCGCAACTGCGAATAAAGCTGGTCGAGCAGGCGGCCGAGCCCGGACTGGTCATAGCCTTCTGCTCGGGCGACCAGTTCCGCCTGCGTGTTCGACGCGCGCAGCAGCCACCAGCCCTCCTCCGTCGTCACCCGCGCGCCATCGGTCTCATCGACACGGGCTCCGGCGGCGCGCAAGCGAGCGACAATCTCGTCCACCAGTGCGAATTTGCGGGATTCCTGCACCGGGAAACGCAATTCCGGAGTCGCCGGCAGGTCGGGCATGACGTCGCGCGAGGCGGTGACGCTTCGCTTGAGGCTGGTCACGGCGCGGATCAGGCGCACGGCGGCATAGAGGCCATCGTCATAGCCGGGATAATCGTCGGCAAAGACGATATGCCCGGTCATTTCGCCCCCCAATGGGCTGCCGACCTCCTTCATTTTGGCCTTGATCAGGCTATGGCCGGTTTTCCACATGAGCGGGCGGCCACCAAGAGCGGCGATCCGGTCGAACAGCGCCTGGCTGGCCTTCACATCCGCGACGATCGTTGCGCCTGGCTGATTTTGGAGCACCACTTCGGCGAAGAGAGCGATGAGCTGGTCGCCCCAGATGATCCGTCCCTTGCCATCGATCACGCCAATGCGGTCGCCGTCGCCGTCGAAAGCTAGTCCGAAATCGAGCTTTTTTGAGAGGACAAGCGCCCGCAGATCCTCCAGATTCCGCTCAACGGTGGGGTCAGGATGATGATTGGGAAAATTGCCGTCTATCTGGGTGAAGAGCGTGAGATGCTCTCCAGGCAGCAGCTTGACGAGCTTTTCGACAATCGGGCCAGCTGCGCCGTTGCCCGCATCCCAGCCGATGCGCCAGGCCGCGCCGTCAAATCCCTGAACCAGGCGGGCGGCATAGCGGTCGAGCATGGCTATATTTTCGATTTTGCCAGTGCCCTCCGTCCAGTCGCCAGCCGCCGCCAGCGCGCCCATGCGGAGAATGTCGGCCCCAAAAAAGGGCTCATGGGCAAGCACCAGCTTGAAGCCGTTATGATCGCGGGGATTATGGCTGCCAGTTACCTGGATGCCGCCGTCCACATCCAGCACGCTTTCGGCATAGTAGAGCATGGGCGTCGGCCCCATGCCGATGCGCACGGCGTCCACGCCGCTGTCGATCAGGCCGCGAACCAGCCCGGACTCCAGCGGCGGAGAACTCAGCCGGCCATCATAGCCGACAGCCACCCGTGATCCGCCCTTGCGGGTGACGATCGTGCCAAAGCTGCGGCCGACGGCATAGCCATCCTCCTCCCCCAGCGTCCGGCCGAAGACGCCGCGCATGTCATATTCGCGCATAAGCGAGGGGTGGAAATGATGGGCCATGACGGCGCTTCTCCTTTCCGGGGGCCTATTTGCCGGGCGATGCGCCGCTTTCCGCCTGCTGCGCCAGAAGCAGGTCGCGCGCGGCGTTGATCTGGGCGGCGAGCGCCTCCGTCCCACCGCGGTCAGGATGGACCGAAGCGATCAGGCGGCGATGGGCGGCGCGAATTTCCCGGCTATCGGCATCGGGACCGACGCCCAGCAGCGCGCGCGCCTTTGCGATGTCGTCGGACCGGGGAATGGCCTGCGCCTTGGGCTTGCCGGGTTTTGCCTTCTGCCCCTGCGCGAAGAAGAAGAGCGTTGCGCCGACCAGCAGCGGCGCGCCGACGAGCGGTTTCCCCTTGGCGGCTATGACGGCGCCGACGAGCGCCGCGCCCAGAGCCATGCCATCCTTTGCACTCATGCGTTGCAACCGTCCCGTCCAGATGAGCCAGCCTGCAAGGCCGATGAGAAGCAGGGCGAAGAGGCCCATCAGGCCGCGCCGAGCAGATCTACCGGCACGGTTTCCTCCCGAGCGGGCAGCGCCAGGCCCGAGACCATTTCCCGCAACTCCTGCCGCGCGGCGATGTGGCTGACGCCAAGGTCGCCCAGATGCCCCTTGTCGAGCAAAGTGAGGCCCGAGGGGAACAGCTCGCGAAAGATGACGCGTTCGGAAAGGCCCGGAATCACCCGAAAGCCGACGCGGCGGGACAGTTCCATCAGTGCGTCGCCCACGCGCTTCTTGTTGCGGGCGTCATGATGCTGGACGCGGTTGCGCAGCACCACCCAGTCGATCGATACGCCATCGGCCTTGGCGCGGGTCTTGCGCGCTTCGAAGATGAGTTCGGAATAGAAGGACAGGCGGCGGACCTTGAAGGTTTCAGCGTCCACCTGGCCGATCAGGTCGAAATCGACGAAACTGTCGTTCATCGGCGTCACCAGCGTATTGGCGCGGGCGGCCATGTGGCGGGCGAAGGCGTCGTCACGGCCGGGCGTATCGACGATCAGGAAGTCCTTGCCTTCGGCGACGGCGGCGGCCTCTTCCTCCAGCGCTTCGACCGTATCGCCCTTCAGCACGGCGAAATCGGGCATGGGCAGGTCGATGCTGCGGCGGCGCGCGGTCTCGCCCCGATTCTCCATATAGCGGGTGACGGTGCGCTGACGCGGGTCGAGGTCGATCATGCCGACCTTGTGCCCCAGCGCCGTCAGCGCGATGGCGGTGTGCACGGCCGTGGTCGATTTGCCGGTCCCGCCCTTTTCATTGGCGAAGACGATATGATGCGTTTGGGTGTTCGGACCCATTGATAACCCCGTTTATTGCCGCAACGATTCTTGACCCTATTGTCGGGTCGTGCCTTAGCAGGATATTCCCCGTCCTCGCTGCCATATCGGAGCCCCTCGTCCCGTGCAAACCCTGCGTGACCTACCAGCCCTGCGATCCGCCATCGAAGCGTTGAAAAGCGACGGACGCCCGCTCGCGCTGGTGCCGACCATGGGGGCGCTGCATGAAGGGCATATGGCGCTTGTGGAAGAAGCACGGCGGCATGCCGGGCATGTGGTGGTGTCGATCTTCGTCAATCCCAAGCAGTTCGGAGCGAATGAGGATCTCGACAGCTATCCGCGCCGGGAAGCGAAGGACGCACAGATGCTGCAGGCGGCGGGTGTGGACATTCTCTGGGCGCCGACCGCCGAGGTCATGTATCCGGCCGGCTATGCGACCAACATCTCCGTTTCGGGCGTGACCGAGGGGCTGGATGGCGCGGCCCGGCCGGGGCATTTCGATGGCGTGGCGACAGTCGTCACCAAGCTGTTCAACCAGGTGCAGCCCCATGTCGCGCTGTTCGGCGAGAAGGATTATCAACAGCTCGCCACGATCCGGCAGATGGTGCGGGACCTGGATTTGCCGGTGGAGATCATCGGCGTGCCGACACAGCGGGCGGAGGATGGGCTCGCCCTCTCCTCCCGCAACGCCTATCTGACCGGGGATGAGCGCAAGGATGCACTCGCCCTGCCCCGCGCGCTGGGCGAAGCGGCGCGGCAGATGGAGAAGGGTGAGCCGGTCGAGGCCGCGCTCGCCAAGGCGATCGCAATACTGGCGGCGCATGGGTTCGATCCGATAGACTATGTGACGCTGTGCGACGCGGTGACGCTGGAGCCGATGAGCGTATTGGACCGCCGGGGGCGACTGCTGGGTGCGGCGAAGCTGGGGCGGACCCGGCTTATCGATAATATCGCGGTTGAGCCGGTTACCTGACGTTTGTCATTCCAGCGGAAGCTGGAATCTCAGGTGTTCCAGCCCGCCTGACGAGATCCCAGCTTCCGCCGGGATGACGCGAGTCAGAATGGCTTTACGATCACCGCGACAACGATGACGGCGGCCGCGATGCCGGGGATTTCGTTGACCAAACGAAGCTTCTTCTCGCTCATCGGGCGCTGACCGGCGGCGAGCTTCTTCGCATAGCCTGCGATCCAGCCATGATAGGCGGACAAGCCCAGGACGAAGAGCAGCTTCAGGTGGAACCAACCGTAATTCCAGGCGCCGATTTCCACCATCAGCAGGAGGCCGAAGACCCAGACCAGCACGAGCGAAGGGTTGAGGATGATCTTGAGCAGCCGCCCTTCCCGATCGATCCATTTCCTGTCCTCGTCCGATCCGACAGGGCACTGGTGATGATAGACGAAGAAGCGCGGCATCATGAAAAGGCCCGCCATCAGGAAGATGACGAAGATCAGATGGGCGGCCTTCACCCACAGATAGGCAGCGCCGAGATAGGGCATCAGCTCTCCTTTCCTTGCCTTACATAAGCAATCAACGCCTCGACATGCGCGATCGGCGTGTCGGGCAGGATGCCATGGCCGAGATTGAGGATATGCGGACGGCCCGCAAAGGCCGCGCGGATGTTGTCGACGGACTCTTCGACCGCCCTGCCCCCGGCAATGAGCGCCAGCGGATCAAGATTGCCCTGGACCGGCAAGCCCTGGGGCAGGACGCGGTTGGCCCAATACGGATCGATGGTTTCATCAACGCCGATCGCATCAACGCCCGTGCCCGCGGCATAATCGGCGAGCTTGGCGCCCGCGCCCTTGGGGAAGCCGATGATGGGAACGCCGGGATGAAGCGCCTTGAGCTTCTCCACGATCCGCCGGTTGGGTTCGATCACCCAGCGTTCGAACTGGAGCGGGGCAAGGCTGCCTGCCCAACTGTCGAACAGCTGCACCGCCTCCACGCCCGCCTGAATCTGGCCGGAGAGATAGAGGACGGTGGATTCGATGATCGCGTCGATGATCGCGCCGAAGCGGTCCGGGTCCTGATAGGCAAGCCGCCGGGCCGCGCCCTGATCCTTGCTGCCCTGCCCTGCGACCATATAGGTGGAAATGGTCCAGGGACTGCCCGCAAAGCCAAGGAGAGTGACGGACGGGTCCATGGCTGCCTTCACCTGCCTTACCGTCTCATAGATCGCCTCATAGCGGCTGAGGTCGGGCTTGAGCGCCGACAGGTCGGTTTCGCTGAGGATCGGGGCGAGACGCGGCCCCTCCCCCGTTTCGAACCAGAGGTCCTGGCCCATGGCATAGGGCACGATCAAAATGTCGGAAAAGAGGATCGCGCCGTCAAAGCCGAAGCGGCGGAGCGGCTGGATCGTGACTTCGGCAGCGGCCGGGCTGTCATAGACCAGTTCGAGGAAGCCGCCCTTCTGCGCCCGCAATGCGCGATATTCAGGCAAATAACGGCCAGCCTGGCGCATCAGCCACATGGGCGGGACGGCGAGGCAATCACCCTTGAGGACGGAAAGCAGCGGTTTGAAAGTCCCGGCGGAAAGGCCGGCATCTGGTCCCGTCATAAACTCTCTTATTTAGATTCTTAAAAGGATGATGGAGATAGTAGGGCGCTTGGCAGCGGGGTTTATGCGCTGTGCCCCGATTTGCCAACAGCTTGACTCTTCGGGTCCACGGATTCCGAACCGATTCAGTCCAGTCATCCACGCTATCCACAGGCTGTGGATGAAAATGACGGCCTGTTGGGGGTATGTGGATAAGATTCCGGCTAATGTGAGCTACCCAAAAGGGGTAGTTTTGCCGACAAGCTATCCCTTGCTTTATCCACAGCCTCCCCACAGAGATATGCCTCATGTCGCGCATTCACCTGCATCTGCTGTCTGACTCCACCGGCGAAACGCTGGAAAATATCGCCAAGGCGGCGATCGGCGCTTTCGAAAATGTCGAGGCGGTGCGCCATTTCTGGCCGATGGTGCGGTCCGATGTCCATCTCGACCGGATCATGGAGGAGATCGCCGCCAATCCGGGCCTCGTCCTCTTCACGCTGTCCAATCATCAGCTGCGGCGGCGGCTGGAGACGCGCTGCCGTGCGCTCGGCCTGCCGCATGTCGCGGCGCTCGATAGCGTGACCGACGCGCTGTCCAACATATTAGGTCAGGAAACGCGCAATCGTCCGGGACGCAAACATATTCTCGACGAAGCCTATTTCGCGCGGATCGAGGCGATCCAGTTCACCATCGCCCATGATGACGGAGTGGGGCATGAAAATTGGGAGGAGGCCGATATCGTCCTGGCGGGCGTGTCGCGCGCGTCCAAGACGCCGACCTCCATCTATCTCGCCAATCGCGGGTACAAGACGGCCAATATCCCGCTGGTGGTGCAGTCTCCACCGCCCCGCAGCCTGTTTGCCTTGAAGCATCCGATGGTCGTTGGCCTGACCGTCAGTCCCGAGCGGTTGGTGCAGATCCGCCGCAACCGGCTGCTGTCATTGAACCAGGCGCCCGAGACAAGCTATGTCGATCTGGAAAAGGTGCAGGAAGAGCTGGCCTTTGCCCGGCGCATGTTCGCCGACAATGGCTGGCCGGTGATCGACATGACTCGCCGGTCGATCGAGGAAGCGGCGGCCGCCATCATCAACCTGTTCAATGACCGCGTGCTGGCGGAAGGAGCGTAAATCATGATCGTGCTGGCATCGCAAAGCGCGAGCCGCCGGGCGCTGCTGAGTGCGGCGGGGGTGCCGTTCGAAGCCATGTCCCCCGGCGTGGACGAGGAAGCAGCGAAGGAAGCCCTGCGCGCCGATGGGCTGGATGCGCGGGCGTTGGCCGATGCGCTGGCGGAACTGAAGGCGCTGCGCGTGTCGCGGCGCGTGCCGGGCGGGCTGATATTGGGCTGTGACCAGACGTTGAGCCTGGAAGACGGCACGATGATCGACAAGGCGGTGGATCGCGACGATGCGGCGCGCATCCTGCGCCTGCTGTCGGGACGCGTGCATCATCTGCACAGCGCGGCGGTGATCGCGCTCAATGGCGAGCCGATCTGGCGGCATATCGAGCGGGTGCGGATGACCGTGCGGCCTTTGTCGGACACCTTCATCGCCGATTATCTCGACAAGGAATGGGAAGAATGTCGCTGGTGCGTCGGCAATTACCGGATCGAAGGCCTGGGCGCGCAACTGTTCGCCAAGGTGGAGGGCAGCCAGTTTGCGATCCAAGGGCTTCCCCTGCTGCCGCTGCTTGACTTTCTGCGCATCCGGGGCGTTCTGCCAGCATGACCGACAAGCTCCCTTATGCTGAAGTGATCGGCGATCCGATCGCGCACAGCAAATCGCCGCTGATCCATAATTTCTGGCTCGATTGCCTGGGAATCGAGGCCGAATATCGCAAGACGCATGTGACGAGCGAAGGCCTGTCCGCCTATTTTCTGGAACGGCGGGCTGATCCGGACTGGCTGGGCTGCAACGTCACCATTCCGCACAAGATAGCCGTGATGGACTATACCGACGATCCCGGCGGTGTGCGCGAGCGGATCGGGGCGATGAACACCATCGCCAGCGAGACGGGTGGGCCGCTGATCGGCACCAATACCGACGCAGGCGGGTTTCTGCAGCCGCTGCTGCGCGACAAGTGGAAGGGCGAGAGTGCCGTGCTTGTGGGTGCGGGCGGTGCGGCGCGGGCGATATTGTTTGCGCTGACTAGCCTGGGGGTGCCCGATATCACGGTGATGGTGCGTGATCCGGCCAAGGGTCAGGCGCTGCTCGACCGGGCGAAAGTGAAGGGGCGGGTGATCGGCATGGGGGACGTGCTTCCGCTCGCCGATCTGCTGGTGAACACCAGTTCGCTGGGCATGGTGGGTCAGCCGGTGCTGGATCTGGACCTGAAACCCCTGGCGGACGATGCGACCGTCTATGACATTGTCTATGCGCCGCTGGAGACGGAATTGCTCAGGGCGGCGCGGGCGCGGGGTCTGAAGGCGCTGGATGGGCTGGAGATGCTGATCGGCCAGGCGGCGCTCGCCTTCGATATTTTCTTCGACGCGCAAGCGCCGCGCGAGCGGGACGAGGAATTGCGCGCGCTGCTGCTGGCGGCTTGACGCATCCATGAAGATTTACGGCCTGACCGGGTCCATCGGCATGGGCAAGTCCGCCGTCGCGGCGATGTTGCGGCGGGAGGGCGTGCCGTTGTTCGATGCGGATGCGGAAGTGCATCGGCTGCAAGGACCCGGTGGGAGGCTATTGCCGGCCATCGAAGCGCGTTTTCCGGGCACGACCGGGCCCAAGGGCGTCGACCGGCCCAAGCTGGGGGCGGCGGTATTCGGTCACCCGCAGGAACTGAAGGCGCTGGAAGCCATTGTCCATCCCGCTGTTCGGGAAGAGCGTATGGCCTTTCTGCGCCGCCATCGCTCGCGTCCCTTCGTCGTGCTCGACATTCCCTTGCTTTACGAGAGTCATGGCCATCGCAAATTGGCGGGAGTCATCGTCGTCACCGCGCCGGCATGGAAACAGCGCAAACGGGTGCTGGCTCGTCCCGGCATGACGGTGGCGAAATTCCGCAAAATCCTGCACTTGCAGACGCCGGATGCTGAAAAGCGGCGGCGGGCGGACTATATCATTCATACCGGGACGACTTTTGCCGAAACCCGGGGCCAGGTGCGGCGCTTGGTCGCTTGCCTTGGATCAAAGACAGGCCGATAAGGACAAGTCCGGCAGAGTCGGTATAGAGGGCAATGCGCGAGATAATTTTCGACACCGAAACCACTGGATTCGACCCCGCGTCGGGCGACCGGCTGGTGGAGATTGGCTGTATTGAACTTTTCAATCGCGTGCCGACCGGGCGTACCTTCCACGCTTATTATAATCCGATGCGGGCGATGCCTGCGGCGGCGGAGGCCATCCACGGCCTTTCCGACATTTTCCTGAAGGACAAGCCGCTCTTTTCGGCTGGAGTCCAGGAGCTGCTGGACTTTCTGGAGGACAGCCATCTGGTCGCGCATAATGCGCGGTTCGACTTCGGCTTCCTCAACCATGAGCTGAAGCTTTGCGGCCTGCCCGAGGTCGCGATGGAGCGGATGATTGATACCGTCGCCATTGCGCGGCAGCTGCATCCGGGCGCCAAGCACAGCCTGGACGCGCTTTGCACCCGCTATGGCATCGACCGCAGCCACCGAATCAAGCATGGCGCGCTGCTCGATGCCGAACTGCTCGCCCAGCTTTACATAGAATTGACCGGCGGCCGTCAGATCGGCCTTGGTCTAGCACGAGAGGAGGACAAAGACGCCATTCGGGTGGAACTTGCGGGCATTGCCGCGGTTCGCCCTGTTCGACCCGCGCGAATCTTCACGGTCAGCGCGGCAGAGCTGGAACGGCATGCAGCGTTTGTCGCGACGCTGGAAAAGCCGCTTTGGCTGGAGGAAGCTTGAAGGCTGGTTAGACATCCTGCCCTTCATGCTTCGCGCCAACCGGACTGCTTCCCGCAGCCCGGCAAGAACAAGGAGAAGGCATATGGATATTCGTGTTTCCGGGCATCAGGTCGATACGGGCGACGCGCTCAAGGAGCATGTCTGGACCCGTTTGGAGGCGATGGCCGAGAAATATTTCTCCCGCACGATTTCCGCCCAGGTCACCTTCCGGCCTGCGCCCCACGGGGCATTCCATTGTGATATCGTCTGCCATGTGATGACCGGCCTGATCCTAAAAGGGGCAGGCGAGGCGCAGGAAGCACATCCCGCCTTTGACCAGGCGGCCGAAAAGATCGAACGGCAGCTGAGGCGTTACATGCGCCGCCTGAAAGATCGTCATGCCCAGGCCGCGGCCGCCGAGGCGCAGCGGACCAACGGTTATGACCTGAACGGCGTCGATGGCGCGGGCTATACCATCTTCGCGTCCTCGCCCGACGAGGAGGAACCGGCCGAGGCGCCGCTGATCGTGGCTGAAACCCGGGTCGACATTCCCGAAGCCAGCGTGTCCGACGCGGTCATGATGCTGGACCTGCGCAACACCAATGCGCTGCTGTTCCTGAACGCGGGAACATCGGCCTATAACATGGTCTATCGCCGGCATGACGGCACCATCGGCTGGGTGGAACCACGCGGCTGACAAGGGCTCCGGCCCCAGGGCGCCAGTTGACCTAGAGCGACAGGCGGCCTATGGGGCCGGGCTTTATATCCCCGGGCACGCGCGATTTTGGGGCATGGCGCGCCTCGGCTGTTCCAGGTTGGTCATGGTTCATTTCAACGATATCGTCGCGCCGCATGCGCTCGCTACGGGCCTGTCGGTGAACGGCAAGAAGCCTCTTTTCCAGAAAATCGCGCAACTGGCCGCATCGGCCTATGGACTCGTCCCCGACATGGTGGCCGAGGCGCTTTTCGAACGGGAAAAGCTTGGCTCTACCGGCTTTGGCGGCGGCATCGCGATTCCCCATGCCAAGATTCCCGGCCTTCAGAAGATGAGCGCGGTCGTTGTCCTGCTGGAGCCCGCACTGGCTTTTGACGCGGTGGATGATGCGCCGGTCGATGTCGTCTTCGCCCTGCTGTCGCCGGTCGACAGCGGGGCGGAGCATTTGAAGACGCTGGCTCGCGTCTCGCGCTACCTGCGGGAAGATGCGCATGTCGCCCGGTTGAGGGGCGCGAAATCGGCCGAGGCGTTGCATGCGCTGCTGGCCGGCGGCGAAGCGCGTGATGCAGCCTGACGGCGCGCCGAGCGGAGAAGCGGCGCATTTCCGGGCCCTGGAGGGGCTGTACCGGTCTGCGCCGATCAACCGCATGTTTCGGTCGGAACTGACGATCCCGGAGGCGGGCCGGTCGATCATCGAGTTCGACGTGGACGAAGAACAGTTCCATGCCGCGGGCGCGGTACATGGAACCGTCTATTTCAAGATGATGGACGATGCCGCTTTCTATGCGGCGAACAGTTTGGTGAGCGACCGTTTCCTGCTGACCACCGCGTTTAACCTGCTGTTCACGCGGCCGATCGGGCCGGGGCGGATTCGGGCTGAGGGACGCTGGATCAGCGGCAAGCGGCGCGTGTTCGTCGCCGAAGCGAGCCTGATCGACATGGACGGTGAAGAGGTGGGCCGGGGAACCGGCACCTTCATGCGGTCGCAATTCCCGCTGTCGTCGCTGCCGGGCTATGCAGGCTGACCGGCTGACCAGCGCCATGCTGGTCAGCGTACTGGTGAGACGTGCGGCGGCAGCCGGCGGATTCGCCACGGTGCTGGTCAAAGGCGACGAAATCAGCGGCGTCATACTGATCGAAGCGGCCGAACGGGGCGAGGGCAGGGGCCTGTATGAACGGGTGCCGGACCTTGCCGGAAACTATCATTTGGAGCGTTGTGGACCCCCGCCGGAAGAGGGTACGGAGTCGCTATCTCAATATATAGCACGCAGGCGCAGGGCCGACCCCGACCTGTGGATTATCGAACTCGACATCGCGGATGCGGAACGGTTCGCCGCTGAAACGATCTGCTGATCGTTGACTCTCTCGGCCGGGGAAGGCATCGGCCCCTGCAACGCTTAACGCGCAGGTTGCCAAATTCGCCCGTGGGGGGCGGGGGAGGTAAACACGCAGACGGGGGGCGGCCAGACGTCGATTGTAGTTTTGGGGTTTGTCCCGACGTCCCCGGCCAATAACCGCACGTTTTTGAGTAGTAATGAGTCTTCGTCTGAAGGCCGCGATCGCCGCGGCATTTACCCTGTCCGCCACTGCGGCGGTCACAGCGGCCGATATGTCGAGCGCCAGCGAAGCTGCTCCATCGGTCGTCTCCCTTCCGGGAAATCAAGAGCTGAACTCAGCTCCGGCGGCCGCAAAGCCCGCTGTCGTTTTCGCCGCGCCGCGCGAAGTCGCGCAGCCGCTGGCCCCCCTTTCCGGCAGCGCCGATGTGCGCGCGGATAATCTTTCCGCCCTCGTTGACGCCCAGGGTGCTGCTGAAACGCTCGATGGCGACATGAAGTGCCTTGCGGGTGCAGTTTATTTTGAATCCAAAGGTGAGAGCCTGGAAGGTCAGCTCGCCGTCGCCCGCGTGATCATCAATCGTGCCAAGTCGGGCCGGTTCGCCAGCAGCCTGTGCGGCGTCGTCTATCAGCCCGGCCAGTTCAGCTTCGTTCGTGGCCGTGGCATGCCGACCATCCCGATGGCGACCGAAAGCTGGCGCGAGGCCGTCGCGATCGCGCAGATCGCCATGCAGGACAGCTGGAATAGCAAGGCCGAGGGCGCACTGTTCTTCCACGCCCGCCGCGTTTCGCCGGGTTGGGGCAAGCGCCAGCTGGCCGCCATCGACAATCACATCTTCTATCGCTGATCCTCGGGTCGCACTTAGGAGACAGCGGGCCGGTTCAGTTAATCGCTGAACCGGCCTTTTCTTTTGTTCCCTTCCTGTTCTATCAAAGAGGGATGACCGCCAGTTCGTCCTCGCCCGCCGCCCAAGGCTGCTCGCCCCTCACTGATGGCACGGCGCTGGCCGTTGCGCGCGGCACGCTGCGCCTTTTCTTCCGACATGACATGAGCGGTATATTGGAGGTGCCGCTGCCCAATGGACGCCGGGCCGACATCATGGCGCTGGACAGCGCCGGGCGCATCACCATCGTCGAGATCAAGTGCAGCCGCGCGGACCTGCTCGGCGACATGAAATGGCCCGATTATCTGGATTATTGCGACCGCTTCTTCTGGGCGGTGCCATCCGGATTCGACCTGTCGCTGTTCGACAGCGAAGCATTGTGGCCGGCCCGGACGGGATTGATCGTCGCGGATCAATATGATGCGGAATTGCTGCGTCCTGCGCCGGTGGAACCGCTTCCCGCCGCACGGCGGAAGGCGGAAACGCTACGCTTCGCGCGGCGTGCGGCGCGGCGGCTCACCGCGCTTGCCGATCCGGACCATGCGGCGGAACTGGGCTGGTAGTGGGTCAGCCCGGCCACACGGGATCAATAGGGCCGCTTGCCCCAATATTCGTCGGCGAGAAACTGGTTGAGCGAGGTGGAGCCCTGCCGCGCTGCGGTTCGCGCCAGATGGCGGCGGATCTCATAGCTGCTTGAGCTTAGTCCTGCGCCGAAGCTGTCCATCGCCTTTTTCGGCTCATGCGGCGTGCCGGTATAAGGTTGGAAGATGTTGCCGAGCGCTTGTTCCCAGGCTTTCTCGATATCGATCTGCTTGCGGTTCATAGTCTGCCTCTTCGCAAGGAGGGCCCATATGAAGATGGGTAGGATCGATGTTTAACGCAAGATAGTTGTCGCGAATGTGAACGGACGGGGTTTCGCCGTATCAGCTGATTTATAGGGGTTTGAGCAGAGGCGCAGAGAGCGTGCTCTGCGATTTCTCACGCTGAAGCGCAGAATATTGGTTGAAGCGCTGGACACGCGCCCAGTCGCTCCGCGCCTCCGCGTGGGAAGTTAGAAAACCGGGCCTTGGACGGGTCCTGAGGGCGCGGATTTGGGCTTTGCCGCTGTCACGGCTTCCACCAGGCCGGGGGTGCGGGATTCCCGTTCGGCATAGTCGCGCGCGGACATGCCGGCGATCGTGTCGCGCTTATCCGCGTTGGCGCCCTGCGCGACCAGCAGTCGGACCAAACCGACGTCACGCAGTTGCACCGCGCGGATCAAGGGTGTTTCGCCGCTGCCGTTCGCCTTGTCGATCTGCGCGCCACCAGCGAGAAGGGTACGTACGCCGTCCTCGAAGCGGGCCTGAACCGCGTTCATCAGGGGCGTGTTGCCGCGATTGTCGGTCAGGTTGGGATTGGCGCCCTTGGCGAGGAGGAAGGACAGCCAAGTATTGTCTCGGCGGGCGATGACGAGGTGCAGGGCGGTTTCGCCGCTGGTGACGTCGCGGCTGTTGATGACTGTCGATCCGGGCTTTTGGATAAGGTCGGTCACCTTCTGCCCGTCGGCGTCTTTCACCGCCTTCAGGAAATTATAGCTGTCCGAAAACTGCGCCTGCGCCGCCACCGGCGACAGCAGCGCGAGCGCCAGAGCAGCGGCGCGGCCAGCGCCCATCCAAGCCCGAAAAGCCTTAGTCATCGTCGTTAAGCCCCGTTGGCATTTGCAAAAGCGCCCATAGCAGGGCATGGCTGGCGGCGCCATGAACAAAGCGCTTTGCTCCATCCTGCTGCCGATCACCGCCCTGCTGGCTGCCTGTAATATGGGCGCAGGGGGCAATGCATCAAGCGAGGGTGCTAGCGTGCCCGGCGACCTGGCCGGAGCGAAAATCGGTGCGCCTTTCACCCTGACCAACCAGGATGGGAAGAAGGTGCAGTGGCAGGATTTCCAGGGGAAATACCGGCTGGTCTATTTCGGCTACAGCTATTGCCCCGATGTTTGCCCGCTCGACCTGCAGCGCATCATGCAGGCGTTCACGCAGTTCGAGAAGGCCGATGGCGCACGCGCGGCCAAGGTGCAGCCGATCTTCATCAGCCTGGACCCGGAGCGTGATACGCCAGCGGTGCTGAAAACCTACGTCGCGGCATTCCATCCGCGCCTCATCGGCCTCACCGGCGCGCCTGACGAGATTGCGAAGGTGGCGAAGGATTTCGTCGTCATCTACAACAAGGAAAAGCCGCAGGGGGAAAGCGGCTATCTGGTAAGCCACAGCCGGACGCCCTATCTGTTCGGGCCGGACGGCCAGCCTGTTGCGCTGGTGCCGGTGGACGATCCGGGAACGCCGGATCAGGACGAAGGGGCGCCGGACAAGGTGCTCGCCTTCTTCGAAAAATGGGTCAAGTGACGGTTTGAACTTCTGGGAAAAGCCCCTCGACAAGCTGGACCGCGCGGAGTGGGAAGCGCTGTGCGATGGTTGCGGCAAATGCTGCCTGCACAAGGCGGAGGATGAGGATACGGGGCATATCTACCCGACCAACGTCGCCTGCCGCCTGCTGGACCGGCATAGCGGCCAATGCACCAACTATAAGGAACGGCGGCGCTTCGTCCCCGATTGCGTGCGCCTGACGCCGCAGAAGGTGAAGACGATCAGCTGGCTACCGCGCAGTTGCGCCTACCGGCTGCGGGCAGAGGGAAAGCCGCTGCCGTCCTGGCATTATCTGATCAGCGGCGACCGGGAAGCGGTGCATCGGGCGCAGGAATCGGTGCGCGGCTGGACGATCGCCGAAGCGGATGCGGGCGACTGGGAAAATCATCTTGTCGACCGGGAACTCTGACAGCGCGATCTTGATCGACGGGGTGGCGGTGCCGGTGCGCGTGCGTCGGTCGCCGCGCGCGAAAGCCTATCGCCTGTCGCTGGACCATGCGCGGGGTGAGTTGAGGCTGTCGCTGCCGACCAAGGCGAACCTGCATCGGGCGCTCGGCTGGGCGCAGGGGCATGAGGGATGGGTGCGCACGCAAATGGCGGCGCAGCCTGCGCTGGTGATGCTGGGCGACGGCGCGATTTTCCCGCTGGAGGGGCGCGAGGTGCGAATCTGCTGGGAGGAGGGCGCATCCCGTTCCGTCCGGCTGGAAGGCGAGCGGCTGATCCTTGGGGGCGTGCCGGAGTCGGTGGGACCACGCGTGCTTCGCTGGCTCAAGGCGCGGGCAAAGGCGGTGATGGAGATGGAAAGCCATGCGATGGCGCGCGATCATGGGTTGATCGTGGCGTCGGTGGGCATTGGCGATCCCCGTAGCCGCTGGGCAAGCTGCGCGTCGAGCGGCGCTATTCGCTACAGTTGGCGGCTCATCCTGTGCCCGCCGCATGTTCGCCGGGCGACGGTGGCGCATGAACTGGCCCATCTGCTGCACATGGACCACAGCCCTGCCTTTCATGCGGCGCATGCGCGGATATTGGGCGAGGACCCCAAGCCTGCGCGGGCGTGGCTGCGCAAATATGGCGCGGCGCTGCACCGCTATGCGGTTTAGGATCTAGCGCCTCTTAACGGTATTCAACCCGTGCAGTCGTGCGGTTCATCCTGGCGGTGGGCGCGGCCGCAGCTGCGGCAGATAATGTGGTTTCCGGGCCTAAGGCCGTGGCCCACCGCAACCCGTTCGTCGAAGACATAGCAGTCGCCCCGCCAGCGGCTTTGATCTTCGGGCATTTCCTCAAGATAGCGCAGGATGCCGCCGCGCAGGTGATAGACTTCCTCAAAACCGCGCGATCGCACCAGCGCGGTAGATTTTTCACAGCGTATGCCCCCGGTGCAGAACATGGCGATGCGAGGCTGGCGGCCCTTTTCGCGCAGCTTTGCGGCGAAATCGTCGAACCAGGCGGGAAAGTCGCGGAAAGATCGGGTGCCCGGATCGATCGCGCCGTCGAAGCTGCCGACCGCGACTTCATAAGCGTTGCGGGTGTCGATCAGGATCGTGTCGGGATCGGCGATAAGATCATTCCACTCCGCCAGATCGAGATGGCGGCCGGCCTGCGCTGCGGGATCAAGCTCGCCCGCCCCCAGGGTCACGATCTCTGGCTTTACCTTCACCTTCATGCGGGCGAAGGGAGCCTCCGGGGCGGTCGCATATTTGACGTCCAGGTCGGCGCAGCCCAGCAAGGCGCGGATATGATCGATCAGCGTGGCGATGGCCTCATCGCTCCCCGCCACCGTGCCGTTGATGCCTTCCTTCGCCAGGATCAGCGTGCCGCAGGTGCCAAGCTGGGCACAGAGCGTCCGCAGTTCGGCGGCGAGGCGTTCCGGTTCGGGGAAGGAAGCGAAGCGGTAGAGCGCGGCGATGGTGAAAGGCGGGGCCATGCCGCGCCCATAGCGGCTTCACCGCCCTCTTGAAAGGCCGGGCGCGAGCGCGCATAGGCGGGGCATGGTTCCCTTTTCGTTCGCGGGTCACGACTTTCTGGCATTGCCCGAGGCGGCGCTGTTCTGGCCCGCCCGATCGGCCTTGCTGGTGGCGGACTTACATTTCGAAAAGGCGAGCTGGTACAGTCGCTTCGGACAGTTCCTGCCCCCGCATGACAGCCAGGCGACGCTCGACATGATCGAAATGCTGGTGGAGCGGACGGGCGCCCGCGCTGTCTGGTCGCTGGGCGACAGTTTCCATGACGCGGATGGGGCGACGCGTTTGTCCCCGCAGGTGCGTGAACGGTTGACGGCGCTGACTGCGCGGCTCGATTGGCTTTGGATTACCGGCAATCATGATGCAGGCATGGCGGAAACCCCCGGCGGCCGGCGCATGGTGGAAGCTGAGGTTGATGGCGTCTGGTTGCGGCATGAAGCCGATCCGGTCGATCCGAGGCCCGAGATTTCCGGGCATTTCCATCCCAAATTTCGCTTGTCGCTACGTGGACGGCATGTGTCGCGGCGCTGCTTCGTGGGGTCTTCGTCGAAGCTGATTCTGCCTGCACTGGGGGCGCTGACCGGCGGGCTGGACGCGGGGCATGGAGAAATTCGCCGGGCCGTGGGGCCGGGTGCAATGGCGCTGGTGCCGGTCGCTGACCGGATGCTCCGCTTTCCGCTGGGCTAGAAACGCTACGGCAACGCCGCGTTAAGCTGTTGCTGGTAGAACACATGCGGCTAGATTAAGAGCAACAACCGGAAGCAAAGGGTTGTAAGGGCTTGGTTCGCTTGCCTTTGACTCGCTGTGTCCGCATAATCGCACTCCTAGGGTGATGTGGGAAAACCATGCGCCGCAGGAGAGGAAAGGGTCCCCCATGAATAAAAAGAATCTTTGGCTGCTGTCCGCCGGCATGGTCGCGCTGGCTGGATCGGCTGCGCATGCAAATGCGCAGGAAACCGCCGCGCAGCAGGCGGCGGAAGACGATAATGGCGTTATCATCGTCACCGCGACGCGGCGCGCCAGCCCGCTGTCGGATGTGCCGATCGCCGTTTCCGCCGTCACCGCCCAGGCGATGCAGAATAGCGGGGCGAGCGACATCCGCACGCTGAACCAGCTTGCGCCTTCGCTGCTCGTGTCATCGACCGGATCGGAAGCCAATGCGTCGGCGCGCGTGCGCGGCATCGGCACGGTGGGCGACAATCCGGGGCTGGAAAGCTCGGTCGCTGTCTTCATAGATGGGGTCTATCGTTCGCGTACGGGCGCGGGGCTGAACGAGCTTGGCGAGATTGAGCGGGTCGAAGTGCTGCGCGGGCCTCAGGGTACGCTGTTTGGCCGCAACGCGTCGGCGGGCCTGATCAACGTGATCAGCAAGGCTCCCGAGTTCAAACTGGCCGGCAAGGCCGAAGTCACCTACGGCAATTATGATTATTGGCGGCTGGCCGGGCGCATCACCGGACCTGTGAGCGACCAGCTGGCGCTGAGCCTGGACGGCGTATGGTCCAAGCGCGACGGCTTTTTCGACCTGGTCGACACAAGCGGCAACAAGGTAGGCGAGACCAACGACCGCGACCGCTATTTCCTGCGTGGGCAGGCACTGTTCGAACCGAACGACGCGCTGTCCGTCCGCTTGATCGGCGATTACACCAACCGCGACGAAAGCTGCTGCGGCGCGGCCTATATCGAAACGCGCGAACGGCGGCCAGTCGCGGGCGGCGGCTACAGCACTGCGCCGTTCAACCGCATTGCCGCGATTCTCAGCGGGCAGGGCAGCGTGTTCCCGACCGATCCCTACGACCGGAACCTGACCATTACGCCGGGTCGCAATTATGTGAGCAAGGTCAAGGATTGGGGCGTTTCGGGCGAGGTCAATTATGACCTGGGCGACGCGAAATTGACCAGCATTACCGCCTATCGCGATTATAAGAGCCAGGATTATGGCGATTATGACTATAGCGGCGCGGACCTGCTCTACCGCGACCCCAACACCTATCGCCAGTTCCGTACGTTCACGCAGGAGTTGCGGGCGCAGGGTTCAGCCTTTGGCGAGGTGCTCGACTGGCTGATCGGCGGCTATTATGCGCATGAGAAGCTGACGCTGGAGGATAATATCGTCTTCGGGCGAGATTATGGCCGCTTCGCCGCCTGTCGTTTGATGGCGGGTGCGGGCGTCAACAGCAACCTGACGGCGCAGCAACTCGCCGCGTGCGGCAGCGGGCTGGCGACCCAGGCGTTGATCACCGGGACGCAGGCGCAGCTCAATGCGGCCCTGACCCCCGCCTTAGGAGCTGGCGCTGCAGGGGCGCTTTCAACCGGTCTCGGCAACGGGCTGCGCGCGCTGGCCGCGATCCCGGGCGGCACCGGCGATGTTGCCTCGGTCTATCATCAGAAAAGCGAGAACTGGGCGCTCTTCACGCACAACATCATCCACATCACCAAGCAGCTCGATCTGACCCTTGGTCTGCGCTACACTCATGAGACCAAGCGCTTCTCGGCGGATTTCAGCAATAACAACGGCACCTGCGCCGCATTGCAGACGCGCAATCCGGGAGCGCTGAACGATCTTTATGAAATTGCCACGACCCCAGCGCTGGGCAGTGCGGCGGCGTTGGCACAAGGCATCCTGACACTGGGATGTCTTGGCAACAGCTCGACCGGGCTCAACGCCCTCGACCTCAACGACAAGATCAGCAATGGCGAGTTTTCTGGAACTGCCGTGCTGTCGTGGAAGCCGATTGACGAGTTGCTGACCTATGCCAGCTATTCGAAGGGCTATAAGGCTGGCGGGTATAATCTCGATCGCTTCCAGCTTGGATCGACTGGGCTCAACCCTGTGCCAGCGGTCTTTTCGCCGCGCAGCAATGCAGATGTCACCAGCCTGCGCTTCGCGGCGGAGAAGGTGGATGCGTTCGAGATCGGCCTGAAATACACGCAGCCCAAATGGAGCGCGAATATCGCGGCGTTCCGGCAGGAGTTCAAGAATTTCCAGCTGAACACCTTCAACGGCACCAGCTTCGTCGTCCAGAATATCAATGGGTGCGATGGTGCGCTGTCGGCGAGCCACACTTGCGCCAGTGACGATGTCGGTCCCGGCCTGATCAGCCAGGGCGTGGAGCTGGAACTGGCGGCGACGCCGGTGCGCAATGTCCGCGTTGCGGGCGGGCTGACCTATGTTCGCGCCAAGTTCGCCAACCGGCTGGTCGGCAGCAGCAATGGCGCGGTGCCGCTTGACCCCGCACTGTTCCTGCTGCCCGGATCGATCAATTCGCAGGCGCCCGAGGTGGTGACGACGGTCAGCGCGTCCTGGACGCCGGAGCTGGGCTCCAGTGGCCTGTCAGCGCTCTTCTATATCGATGGGCGCATGACGAGCGACTTCAATACGGGGTCGGACCTGTTCCCCGAAAAGCGGCAGGATGGCTATGCCGTGTTCAACGCGCGTGTGGGCCTTCGCGGACCGCAGCAGCGCTGGGCGGTGGAGTTCTGGGGCCAGAATATCTTCAACCAGGATTATACGCAGGTCGCCTTCAGCAGCCCGCTGCAGTCGAGCAGCCCAAGCACATCGACCACTGGTCAATTTGCGCGGGGCGCGCCGATGGCGAACCAGCTGATCTCGGCCTATCTGGCTGAACCCCGCACTTATGGCATCACGTTGCGCGGGAGTTTCTGATCATGCCCCGCCCGCTCGCCGGAAGGGAGCGGGCGGGCGCAGGGCGTTCCCCGAATAGGGCCGTGCCGACGCGAATATCCGTCGCACCGAGCATGATCGCCGTTTCAAAATCACCTGACATGCCCATGGAGAGGCGATCGACTCCTTCCTCGCGCGCCATTTTCGCCAGCAGCGCGAAATAGGGCGCTGGCTCCACATCGGCGGGGGGCACGCACATGAGGCCCGCCACCGGAATGTCAGCGTCTCGGGCGGCGTGCAGCAGGGCGGGGGTGTCCGCAATGGCGCAGCCGCCCTTCTGTTCTTCCCCGCCGATATTCACCTGGATGAAGCAGGGGATGCGCTTGCCCGACGCGTCCATCGCCTTGGCAAGCGCGGTGAGCAGGGAGGGGCGGTCGAGCGAGTGGATGACATCGAACAGGGCGACCGCGTCCGCCGCCTTGTTGGATTGAAGCTGGCCCACGAGATGCAGCACAATGTCGGGCGTTTCGGCGCGTAGTTCGGGCCATTTGCTTTGCGCTTCCTGCACCCGATTTTCACCGAACACGCGCTGCCCTGCCGCGATCAGCGGGCGGATGGCCGGCGCGTCCTGCGTCTTGGAGACGGCGATGAGGGTGATATCGTCGGCGGTACGCCCGGTCAGGCGTGCGGCGCGGTCCATGGTCTCGCGCACGGCGTTCAGGCGGTCTGCGGCTTCGATGCTGTCGGTCGTCATGGCGGCTGCTATAGGCGAGGGGGATGAGAGCCCGCTACGCCAAAAATTTGCCCGCGATCTGGCTGATGACCGATGAACGGGTCGCGGCGGACGCGTTGCTGAAGGCGGCCGCTCGGTTGCCACGGGGGAGGGGAGGTCTGGTTTTCCGCCATTACCGGACGGGAAAAGCGGAGCGGCGAGCCTTGTTCGAACGGCTGGCGGCGATCGCCCGGCGGCGGCGGCTCGTGGTGCTACTTGCTGGTCCAGCGTGGCAGGCGGCGGCTTGGCGCGCGGATGGGTGGCATGGGGCGGGTCTTGGCGCTGGGACGCGGCCCTTGCTGCACAGCATGGCGGTGCATGATGCGCGCGAGTTGCAGGCAGCGGAGCGGAGGGGGGTGGATTTGATCTTTGTGTCGCCCTTGTTCCCGACCCGATCGCATCCGGGGGGAAAGGCGCTGGGGAGAAGGCGGTTCGCGGGGTTGGCGCATAGGGCGACTATGCCGGTGATGGCGTTGGGTGGGGTACAGGAGAGCCACCGGCGTCTTTTGCGTGGGATCGGCGCCAGGGGATGGGCGGCGATTGATGGGCTGGCCGGGCAGCGTGATACGGCGGGCTGAAGCGGTCAGTGCAGAAAGTGAAGGTCTCCACCGCGTCGCAGTGCGCTTGCCGACAACTGTCTTACAGATCAGGGCTCAAGCGTGCCTGTTGACGGCGGTTTGCGCCGACCATAGCGTCCAAGAAGCTTGTGCCGCATTCGGAGACATATTCCCGTGGAAATCGCGAAGGAGCGTCCTGCCGGATATCGATATTCGCGGCGAGGCTTTTTGGCGCTGATCCGCGAACTGTCCGTCATCGACAATCGCCGCAACGCGCTCCTGCTTGTCATGCAATGGGCAATCGCGATCGCGGCTGGCGCGATTGCGATCCGCGTCGACCGAGTCCCGGTATATGTGGCGGCAGGCTTTGTTATCGGGTCCCGCATTCAATGCCTGGCAGTGATGATGCACGATGCATGTCATGGGATGCTGTTCAGCAATCGCCGCCTCAACGATCTGATCGGCGATATTTTTGTGGCTTATCCTCTGGGCTTCAGCGTTCATCTGTACCGCGCCAACCACATGTATCACCATCGATACACGAACACGTTGCGGGATCGCGACTATCGCGTCCAACGGAGAGATCCCGACCAGCATTTTCCGAAGAGCGCAACCGGCATGGCCTGGTTGTTGATCCGCAGCGTGACCGGCCTCAATCTGTATCGGATGGCGCGCGACAGCCGGATCTGGGCGCCCTTTGCCAATTTCCATAACCCCGGACGCTTCGGCTTCGACTACGGCCTGGCGTTGCGCCTGCGATATGTGATTTGGGCTGTGCTATTTTATGGGCTGATCCTGGTGTCACCCTGGCGCTGGCAGATATTAGCCATGCTGTTGATCCCGCAATTCATCTGGGCGAATGTCTTCAATCGAATCCGGGCGATAGCGGAGCATAATGGCGTCGCCGACACGCGGGAATTGAACGGCACGCGCACCGTCCTTCCGACCGTTCTCGACCGTTTCCTGATCGCGCCGTTGAATGTGAGCTATCACCTGGAACATCATCTGTTCCCATCGGTGCCCTGGACAAATCTGCGCCGGTTACACGCGCATCTGATGACCGATCCAGCCTATGCGGCAGATGCTCACATCACGCGGAGCTATTGGGGTGTGATCAAGGAGTTGATGGTTCCGTTCGCATCAACGCACGCGAAGGAACTCGTCAAGCATGCCGACGTCAAATCGTAGCGTAAAAGCCGGGCTAGTTCTGAAAGGTGCGAACACCCCTCCGGTACGTCAGAATTTGAAGACCGTGCCCAGATAGACGGCCTGATTATCCTGACGCTCATCCGTCATCGGGGTCAGGCGGCCGATGACGCTGTTGTTGTAGCGCAGACCGGCGGTGACGTTCAGGTTACGCGTCAGCGAATAGGAGCTGGCCAGATCCAGCGAATAATCCTTGTCCGCATTGGCCGCGCGGACGCCAACAGCAGGATCGCGGCGGCTTTCGATCATCACCTTGGTGCTGAAGCGATTCTTGCCCTGATCCAGCGAGAAATTCTTCGCGCCGGCCATCTGGTCGATCGAGACGGGATCGAGTTCCTTGCGGCCGACCGATTCGGGCAGCGCGAACTTGCGCCAGTTGTGCGCGCTGTTCAGGCTGAAGGCGACAGGGGCGATGCTGACCGGGGCAGACGTGCGCTCATTGAGATCAGCCGCGCGGACCATCACCGTAACCGAGCGCTGTCCGCTGAGCGAACCGCTGGTCGGCGTGAATCGAAAATTCTGGCGCCCGGCCGATGCGGCAATGCGCGCATAGGCGGCAGCGAGGCGCGGGTCCTTGGTGGTCGGCGTGAAGGAGGAGATGCTGCCGAGCGCGCCCAGCGAAACGGGCACATCAGCGCGCATGCGGACGAGATCGGTTGCAGCGCCCAGCGCGGGAGACAGCATGAAGCCGGCCACGGCGACTGCCGAGCCTGCCAATGCCAAATGTCCCCTCTTCATACGCATGACGCGAATCTCTTCCCCACCGACTAGTTTTGCAATCTTGTACACTTGAACGCCTGCAATGGGTAGTGCGTCATGACCTTTTTGTCCGCGCTGTTGCACGGAACACACAGAGTCCAAACGCACGGCGCGGCGAAGCGTTTCTTAGGCGTCCGCCCTCCCCCTTGCCCATTGCCACGGCTTCTCTATAGAAGCGGGGCGTTTTTCCTCAATATGGGACATGCCTGATGGTCCGCCGCCTACCCGCCCCTGTTTCCGCCGGTCTGCTGCTGGCCGTGCTTCTGCCGCTTGCCGCCTGCGGTGGCGGGTCCAAGGAGCGCCCCAAGGCCGATCTGGCCGCGTCCAAGGTGACGACGATCGGCGTCAACAGCTATCTGTGGCGGGCGACGTTGGACACGCTGTCTTTCATGCCGATGGTGCAGACGGATTCGAACGGCGGCGTCATCGTAACCGACTGGTATGCCAACCCGAATTCGCCCAATGAGCGGATGAAGCTGACCGTGTCGATCCTGGATCAGGACCTGCGCGCCGACGCACTGCGCGTCGCCGCCAGCCGCCAGGTCAATCAGGGCGGCCAGTGGATCGACGCGCCAGTCCAGGCCGCGACCGTGCAGAAGCTGGAAGAGATTATCCTGACCAAGGCGCGCGACCTGCGCCGCATGGCCATTGCGGGATAAGCCATTCCCTTCAAAGGATTTCCTGAATAACTGGGGCTGGGCTTCTCGAAAGCTCAGCCCGCCTGCATTTTGAGGACTTGGAATAGATGCAAAGGCGCTTCAACCCGCTGGAGGCGGACGCCCGCTGGCAGGCCGTTTGGGACGAGAAGCAGACGTTCAAGGCGTCGGACAGCAGCGACAAACCGCGCTCCTACGTGCTGGAGATGTTTCCATACCCCTCCGGCCGCATCCATATCGGCCATGTGCGCAACTATTCGATGGGCGATGTGCTGGCCCGATTCCGCCGGATGACGGGGCATGAAGTGCTGCATCCGATGGGCTGGGACGCCTTCGGCATGCCGGCCGAGAACGCCGCGATGGAAAAGAAGGTGCATCCCGGCAGCTGGACGCGTGAGAATATCGCGACCATGCGGGCGCAGCTCAAGAAGCTGGGCTTTGCGCTGGACTGGAGCCGCGAGTTGGCGACCTGCGAGCCCGATTATTACGGGCAGGAGCAGGCGCTGTTCCTCGACATGATGGAAGCAGGGCTGGTTTACCGGAAGGAATCGGCGGTCAACTGGGACCCGGTCGATATGACCGTGCTGGCGAACGAGCAGGTGATCGACGGCAAGGGCTGGCGGTCGGGCGCACCGGTCGAGAAGCGCAAGCTCAGCCAGTGGTTCCTGAAGATCACGCAGTTTGCCGATGACCTTCTGAACGGCCTGAAGACGTTGGATCAGTGGCCCGAGAAGGTGCGACTGATGCAGGAAAACTGGATCGGCAAGTCGGTCGGCCTGCAATTCCGCTTCAAGCTCGACGAGGCGGTAGGCGGCATCAGCGAACTGGAGGTGTTCTCCACCCGTCCGGATACGATCTTCGGCGCGAGCTTTGCGGCGATCGCCGCGGACCATCCGCTGGCGTTGTTGCTGGAGGCGAAGGATGCGGATCTGGCCGCATTTGCGGAGGAATGCCGCCATACCGGCACTGCGGCGGCGGAGATCGAGACGCAGGAGAAGAAGGGCTATGACACCGGCCTGTCGGTGATCCATCCCTTTACCGGGCGGAAGCTGCCGCTGTTCGTCGCCAATTTCGTGCTGATGGATTATGGCACGGGCGCGGTGATGGCGGTGCCTGGTCATGACCAGCGCGACCTGGACTTTGCGCGCAAATATATGCTGCCCGTCGAGCGCGTGGTCGCTGCCGAGGGCGACGAGGACAAGGGCATCGGTGACGAGGCCTATACGGGCCCCGGACGCATGGTGAATTCCGATTTCCTCAACGGCATGACGGTTGAGGACGCCAAGGCCGAAGTTATCCGCCGCGCCGAGAGTGAAGGCTGGGGCACTGGCACCACCGTGTTTCGCCTGCGCGACTGGGGTGTGTCGCGCCAGCGCTATTGGGGTACGCCGATCCCGGTGATCCATTGCGAGGATTGCGGGCCGGTGGGCGTGCCCAAGGACCAGCTGCCCGTCCTGCTGCCCGAGGATGTCAGCTTCGACGTTCCCGGCAACCCGCTCGACCGGCATCCGACCTGGAAGCATGTCGACTGCCCGAAATGCGGCAAGGCAGCGCGGCGCGAGACGGATACGCTGGATACCTTTGCGGATTCCAGCTGGTATTTCATCCGCTTCGCGAGCCAGCCCAAGGACAAGCCGTTCGACCGGGAAACGGTCGAAAAGTGGCTGCCGGTGGGTCAGTATATCGGCGGCGTGGAACATGCGATCCTGCATCTGCTCTATGCCCGTTTCTGGACCCGCGCGCTCCAGCATATGGGGCAGATTGGTTTCGCCGAGCCGTTCACCGGCCTGTTCACCCAGGGCATGGTGACGCACGAGACCTACAAGTCGCCGGAAGGCGCCTGGCTCGCCCCGCAGGATGTGGAGCGGCAGGGCGACAAGGTGGTGATGCTCGCCAGCGGCGCGCCGGTCACGGTTGGCCGCGTCGAGAAAATGTCCAAGTCCAAGAAAAATGTCGTCGATCCCGATGACATCATTGCCCAATATGGCGCGGACGCGGTGCGCTGGTTCATGCTGTCCGACAGCCCACCGGAGCGCGATCTGCCGTGGACGGAAGCGGGCATTGAAGGGTCGTGGCGTTTCGTCAATCGGCTGTGGAGGCTGTTCGGGGAAGCTGACAAGTCGGCCGAGGGGCAGGACAAGGCCCTCGACCGCAAGCTGCACCAGACCATCGACGGCGTCGCCAAGGATATCGAAGCGCTGTCCTTCAACAAGGCGGTGGCAAAAATCTATGAACTCACCAATGCGGTGGAGAAGGCCAAACCTTCGGCGAGCCGCAGTGAAGCGATCCGGGCGCTGGCGCTGCTGGTCGCGCCTATGACGCCGCATCTGGCCGAAGAGGCTTGGGCGGACATGGGCGAAGAGGGCCTGATCGCTGACGCATCCTGGCCGCAGGTGGATCCGGCGCTGCTGGTCGAGGATGAAGTGACGATCGCCTGCCAGGTGATGGGCAAGCTGCGCGACACGATCACCGTGCCCAAGGGTACGCCCAAGGAGGAGCTGGAACGCCTGGCCCTCGCAGCGCCCAATGTGGCGCGCACGCTGGATGGCGCGACGCCCAAGAAGGTGATTGTGGTGCCGGATCGTCTGGTGAATCTGGTCGTCTGATAGGAACACCGTTCGCCTGAGTCCTTTTGACCGGCTCAGGGCAGGCTTGTCGAAGGGCCATAGTTCTTTCAAAAAGGGAAGAAGGGGCTTCGACAGGCTCAGCCCGAACGGATAGAGGTTGGTTGATGAAATACGCCGTTCCCCTGTTGCTCCTCGTCTCCCTCTCCGCCTGCGGGCTCCACCCCGTCTATAGCGGGGGCAGCCATGGTGCGGTGGCGCAGCGGCTGGGCAATGTCGAGGTCGCGCCGATCGAGGGCAAGGGCGGCTGGTTGGTGCGCAATGCGCTGAACGACCGGCTGGCGGCGATGAGCGGTAACGGGCCGACCTACAAGCTGGTGGTGAAGCTGGACGACCAGATCACCGGCTTTGGTCTTCGTGCTGACGCCGCCGTCACGCGTGAGCGGCGGACTTTGCGTGCCCGCTATCAACTGATCGATACCGCCAGCGGCACGCAGGTCATCGATGACACGGCCGGATCGGATGCCGGTATCGACGTCACATCCAGCGAATATGCGACCATCGCGGCCGAAGACACGGCGCTGGAACGGCTGTCGCAGACGATTGCTGACCAGATCGTGTCGCGGCTCGCACTGTTCGCCGCGCGGGAACAGCAGCGTTGAAGGCCAATCGCGGCCAGATTGAAAAGGCGCTCGACGCACCGCCGCCCGACATCCGCATCTTCCTTCTCTACGGTCCCGACGAGGCGGGCAGCGCCGCGCTCGGCAAGCGGCTGGAACGGGCCATGGGCCCTGACGCGGAGCGGGTCGATCTGGACGGACCGACGCTGCGCGATGATCCTGCCCGACTGGCGGATGAGGCCGCATCCTTTTCCATGTTCGGCGACAAGCGGTGGGTGCGGATCAACGGCATGGGCGAGGAGTCGCTGCCTGCCGTGACCGCGCTGCTGGAGGCGGAAGCAGCAGGCAATCCGGTGATCGCGACGGCGGGTGCGCTCAAGGGCACGTCGAAGCTGCTGAAACTTCTCCTCGACAGCCCCAAGGCGATGGCCTTTGCGTCCTATCAGCCCGACGCGCGGGAGGCGGAGCAGATCGCGGTGGCGATTGCGCGGGAAGGGGGACTGCGATTGCCGGCCGATCTGGCGAAGCGGATCGTCGATCTCGCCAATGGCGACCGCGCGCTGATGGGCGGCGAGATAGAGAAGCTGATCCTCTATCTGGACGCCGCCCCCGACCGGCCATGCGATGCGACCGGCGAGGCGCTGGACGCGCTGTCGGCCGATAATCCCGATACGGACTCCGCCCCGCTGGTCAACGCCGTACTGGGCGGGGACCTGCGCGCCATGCATCGGGAGCTTGGGCGGCTGTCGGACACGGGGACGGCGATGGCGGCGGTGCTTCGGCCGCTGCTCACCCGTGCGGTTCTTCTCGCGAACATCCGGGCTTCGTTCGACGATAGCGGACGGCTGGACGCGGCGGTGGAAGGGGCCGGCAAGCAGGTCTTCTGGAAAGAGAAGGGTGTCGTTACCCGACAGGTGCGGCTGTGGGACGCACATGGCATTGCGCGGGTCATCCAGCGGCTGGCGCAGGCTGAGCGGGCAAGCCGGTCGGGCAGAGGCCTGGGCGATTTGATGGTGCGGCATGAATTGCTGGCGATCGCGCGGCAGGCGGCGCGGGAGCGGTAGGAAGTTTTGGATGCCGTGCTCCTGAGCAGGCAGGAGCCTGGATCGCGGGGCGGGAATGGACACCTGCCTGCGCAGGAGCACGGGCTTCATGCACATCCTAAGCGCTTGATCGCAGGTGCCGCCGACGCCATATTGCCGCGCATGGACAAGCTCAACCTGACCGAAGGCGAATGGCGTGAGCGCCTTTCCCCCGAACAATATCATGTGCTTCGCGAAGCCGGGACGGAGCGGGCGTTCACCGGCAAATATAACAGCAACAAGGCCGACGGCGTCTATTATTGCGCGGGTTGCGGCGCGGCGCTGTTCGACGCGGAAGAGAAATATGACAGCGGATCGGGCTGGCCGAGCTTCACGGCGCCCGTCGATATCGATGCGGTCGAGGAAATTCGCGACAACAGCCATGGCATGATCCGCACCGAAGTACGCTGCGCCAAGTGCGAGGGGCATCTGGGCCATGTCTTCCCCGATGGTCCTGGCGTCAACGGCCTGCGCTATTGCATGAACAGCGCGTCGCTGGATTTCAAGCCACGCGACGAGGCTGAATGATCATTCATTGCCGGTAAAGCGTCGCTTCTCTTGAGAACCGAGCTTCAAGGGTCGCTTGCGCCTGATTTTCGCTGGCCGCCCGTTCACTTAGCGCGTATGCGGGCGGCATAGATGGCACGATCAGGCAAGAGCAAGGGAACGCCGGGCAGGGCGAGGTTATGGCTGGTGCGGGCCCTGAAGTTCGGGGTGATCGCGACGCTGGGCGCCTTGTTCGCGATAGTGGTGGCGGTGGTCATCGCTTATCAGTCGCTGCCCAGCTATGAATCGCTGAAATCCTCCCCCAACGGCCAGATGATCCGCGTCCATGCGGCGGACGGTAGCGTCATCGTTTCCTTGGGGCCGAGCTTTGGTCGCTGGCTGGCCTATGATCAGATCCCGACGGTCATGGTCGATGCCATGATCTCGACCGAGGACAAGCGTTTCTACCTGCATCCTGGCGTCGATCCGATCGGCATGGCGCGCGCGACCTGGGTGGCGCTGGAGAACCGGGGCAAGGGCCGCCGCTGGCAGGGCGCATCGACCATAACGCAGCAGGTGACGCGCAACATCTTCCTCAACAACAGCTATAGCTGGGGCCGCAAGGTGCGGGAGATGATCCTGGCGCTGGCGCTGGAGCGGAAATTCTCCAAGCGGCAGATTCTGGAGCTGTACCTCAACAAGGTCTATTTCGGCGGTGGCGCTTATGGCATCGATGCCGCCAGTCGGAAATTCTTCGGCCATCCGGCGACGACGCTCCGTCTGCCTGAAGCGGCGATCATCGCGGGCCTGGTCAAGGCCCCGTCCAGTTACTCGCCCACTGCGGACGCAGACGCGGCAATCGGCCGTGCAGGTGTCGTGCTGCAGCTGATGCAGGAAAATGGGGCGATCAGCGCGGCGGAGCGCGCCAGCGCCGATCTGGACGACGTCAAGATGGCGCCCGAGCCGCCGCAGAACAGCGTCCGTTATTTCACCGATTGGGCATTGCCTCAGTTGGACGTGCTGATCGATGAGCCCAACGAGCCGTTGGAAGTCTATACGACCATCGACCTTGGCATGCAGAAGGCCGCGACGGCAGCGATTCAGGGCAATGTGCCCGCTGGCGCGCAGGGTGCGCTCGTCTCGCTCGACCGGGACGGCGCGGTGCGAGCGATGGTGGGTGGACTGGATTATGTGACGTCCAATTATAATCGCGCCACCACCGCCACTCGACAGCCTGGTTCGGCCTGGAAGATCTTCGTCTATATGGCGGCGCTGGAGGCTGGCTATACGCCCGATACCGGCGTGACGGACAAGCCGGTAACGATCAACGGCTGGAGCCCGCGCAACAGCTCCGGCCGTTTTTCCGGCGACATCGATATCCGCACCGCCTTTGCCTATTCGATCAACACGGTCGCGGCGCAACTGGGCGTCGAAGTGGGCTTCCCTACCGTAGCCGACATGGCGCGCCGTTTCGGCATTTCGACGCCGATCAACACGCATCCCTCGATGGTGCTTGGCACCTCGGATGTGCGTCTGATCGACATGACGCGCGCCTTCGCCTCCATCGCCCGCAAGGGGGTGGCGGTGACGCCCTATGGCATCACCAAGGTGACGACCGCTGACGGTCGCCTGCTCTACCAGCATCAGGATGATACCAGCCGCGTGCTGGTCGCGCCCTGGGTGGCGGCGGGGATGACCGACCTCATGCAGACGGCGGTCAGCACCGGCACCGGCAAGGCGGCGCAGATCGGCCGTCCCGTGGCGGGCAAGACCGGCACCACCAGCAGCAACAAGGATGGATGGTTCCTGGGCTTTTCCAGCGGCATCACCACCGGCGTGTGGATGGGCCGCGATGATGCTCGCGCGGTTGGCGTGCTGCAGGGCGGGCGCGCGCCTGCCCATGCCTTCGCGGACTATATGAAGGTTGCGGTGTCCCATCGCCCGGTCGAGCAGTTTGAAACGCAGGTGACGCTGCCCGAATGGCAGCTCGAGCCGGACGAGGAAGCCTATTATGGCGAGCCCGACAACGGAACGGGCGGGGGCATGATGGTCGATGAAAATGGCCTGCCGGTGAGGCAGGATCAGCAGCAGGACCAGGAAGACCAAGGCCAGGACGAGGAGCCGGTCGATCAGGCGCCCGCGACGCGCACGGCCCCGCCGCGCCTGGACCAGCAGTGGATCGATCAGGTGCTGGGTCGCGATCGGCAGCGGCAGGCGCCGCACTGACCGCTAACCGGCTTGGCGTGGGGTAGCGGCGAAGCGCTGCCTATCCAGTGCGCTGCCGTCGGGCATCAGGAAATCGACCTTGCCGCGGCCGAAATCGATCGCGACTCGGTCGAACATCTTGAGCGCCTGGATGCCGAGCAACAGGGCGGGTTTGTCCTGCAGTCCCAGCTCGCGGAAAGGCTGCGCATCAGCGAACATGACGGGCAGATCGGTCAGGGCGATAGGGCCCATGCGAATCCGGCCGATCCGCCCCAGCTGCCCGGTCAACGTCTCACCGGTCACGCTCAGCAGGCTGACCTGGCTCATGGCGGGAGCGCGTTTCTTGGCGATGAGCTTGTCGCGGAGCGCGAGATTGCCGACGCTGAGATGCGTGCCGGTGTCGAGGATGATGTTGACCTTGAGCCCGTTGGCGTCGGAGTGGAGCAGGATGAGCTGCCCCCTGCGGCGGCGCGCTTCGACGATGATGGCGTTGGGATCGCGCCATTTCGGGCGGCTGGAGCCGATCTCCATGCGGCCGGTGCGAAAATTCAGCAGCAGGCGCTTGGCGTGCAGGCTGTCGAGGCCAAGCAGACCCGCGGCGCCCAGATTGTCTGCCTCCAGCACCGGAGCTTCGATGTCATCGATGGTCGCGTCTCCATAGCCAAGCTGCGGAACCGCGACGGTGCGCGTATCGCTGCGGCCAGCCATGCCCACGATGGTCACGGAGCGCCGCGCCGGAAGGGCGAGGCGTTCGGCAAGGTCGCGGGAGATGACGGTGCGTTGCGAGCCGGTATCGACAATGAAGTTCCATGGTCCCTTGCCGCCGATGTGAATCGGAATTGAAACGCGGTCATCGCTGCCCGGGACCGTGCGCACGACGGCCGGGGGATCGCTCGCAGAGGGTGTCTGCGCAACCGTAGAGACGCTGAATGTCAGGGCGGCAATTGCGGGGACGAGAGGAAAATGTCTCATGCCCTCACCTCTCCGGCTGTTATGGCCCTTCATAGCATGAAGGCGTCGTCTCGGTCCATCGCCGCAACTGTCGCACCTTCTGCCGAACGTCGGCTGCTCTAGCGCTCATTTCCCTTGCGAGAGGCGATTGTGCGCCTTGACTTGGGGGCTGGCTGATCGCTAAACGCGGACGGTCTATCCCGGCCGTCCAGCGCCGGAGTCTCCCGTGTTCTTCATACCGGGCAGCTCTCCCTAGATTTTCGAATCCCTTCCTCATCTCTCTCCATCGGACTCAAGTCGAATGCACCTAAAGGACCTCAAGAAGAAATCGCCCGCCGACCTTGTCACCATGGCAGAGGAATTGGGTGTCGAAGGCGCGTCGACCCTGCGCAAGCAGGACCTGATGTTCGCGATCCTGAAGGCTGAGGCCGAGAATGGCGAGCAGATCATGGGTGAGGGCACGATCGAGGTGCTGCCGGACGGCTTCGGCTTTCTGCGCAGCCCGGAGGCGAATTTTCTCGCCGGCCCCGACGATATCTATGTTTCGCCCAACCAGGTCCGTAAGTTCGGCCTGCGCACCGGCGACACGGTGGAAGGCGAGATTCGCGCGCCCAAGGATGGCGAGCGCTACTTCGCTCTCACCAAGCTCATGTCGGTCAATTTCGATGATCCCGAAGTCGTCCGCCACCGCGTCAATTTCGACAATCTGACGCCTCTTTATCCTACCCAGAAGCTGGTGCTCGACACGCTCGACCCCACCGTGAAGGACAAGTCGGCCCGCGTTATCGACATCGTCTCGCCGCAGGGCAAGGGACAGCGCGCGCTGATCGTCGCGCCGCCGCGCACGGGTAAGACGGTGCTGCTGCAGAATATCGCCAAGGCGATCACCGACAATCATCCCGAAGTCTTCCTGATCGTGCTGCTGATCGACGAGCGACCGGAAGAAGTGACCGACATGCAGCGCAGCGTGAAAGGTGAGGTTGTATCCTCGACCTTCGACGAACCCGCGTCGCGCCATGTGCAGGTCGCCGAAATGGTGATCGAAAAGGCCAAGCGCCTTGTGGAACACAAGAAGGATGTGGTGATCCTGCTCGATTCGATCACCCGTCTGGGCCGCGCCTACAACACCGTCGTTCCCAGCTCCGGTAAGGTGCTGACCGGCGGTGTGGACGCCAACGCCCTGCAGCGTCCCAAGCGGTTCTTCGGCGCTGCCCGTAACATCGAGGAGGGTGGTTCGCTCTCGATCATCGCGACCGCGCTGATCGATACCGGCAGCCGCATGGACGAAGTCATCTTCGAAGAGTTCAAGGGCACCGGCAACTCGGAAATCGTGCTGGACCGCAAGGTGGCGGACAAGCGCATCTTCCCGGCGTTGGACGTCGGCAAGTCCGGCACCCGCAAGGAAGAGCTGCTGGTCGACAAGGCCAAGCTTTCCAAGATGTGGGTGCTGCGCCGCATCCTGATGCAGATGGGCACCGTGGATGCGATGGAATTCCTGCTCGACAAGATGAAGGATTCCAAGACCAACGAAGACTTCTTCGATTCGATGAACCAGTAAGCGGGAGCTTCGTTAGGCCGCCATGCTCGACCTTATCACGACTGCCGCTGCCGCCGCGCAGGGGCTGGGATCGCCCGCCGACATATGGGCGCATATCGTCAACGATTTCAGCAATATCGGTTCTCCAGCCGCGCTGGCTGCCTTTGGCCAGGTGCTGATGATCGACGTCCTCCTGGCGGGCGATAATGCTATAGTCGTCGGCGCTCTGGCCGCCGGTCTGCCGGTGCAGCAGCGACAGCGCGTGATCATGATCGGTATCATCGCCGCGCTGGTCCTGCGGATCGGATTCGCGCTCGTCGTGACGCAGCTGATGCAGATTGTCGGCCTGATCCTCGCGGGCGGCTTGCTGCTGCTGTGGGTCAGCTGGAAGATGTGGCGCGAGCTGCATCCCAAGCGGGGCGGCGATACCCCAGACGATACCAGCGACGATGATATTTCCGGCCTGCGGCCCGCCAAGAGCTTTGCAGCGGCAGCCTGGGCCGTGGCCGTCGCCGACGTGTCGATGAGCCTGGACAATGTCCTGGCGGTCGCGGGGGCCGCGCGGGATCACCCGGGCATCCTGATCATCGGCCTGATTCTGTCCGTGGCCCTGATGGGCGTCGCAGCGAACATCATCGCCAAATATATCGAGCGCTTCCGCTGGATCGCCTATATCGGCCTTGCCGTGATCATCTATGTCGCGGTCAAGATGATCTACGAGGGCATTGTGGATCATCAGGTCGGCATTTTGACGCTGTTCGTCTGAAGCCTGCGGCGGACGGCTGTTCAGTCGTCCGCCGCCCGCTTCAAGCCCACCGCACGCCAGGGTTGGTTGACCAGCCCGCTGGCCATATCGGCTAATCGCCAGCGCCAGCTAATCCGCCGTTCAGCGATGCCCGGCAGGCTCCCCACATCCAGGCCGCGCAACGGCCGAAAGGGATTGTGGCGGCTATACGCCCATATTTCCACCCGCGGCTCTCGCGTATTGGCGGGCGAGCGGGCATGAAAACCGAATGTGTCTGCGACGATCAGCGTGTTCGCCGGCACGGCGAAGATCGTCGGTTGCGGCAGGCCAAGGCCTTCCAGTTCCTCTTCCCCGATGCGCAGCGAGCCGCGGCCTGACAGCCGACAGCTGCCATCGCGCGCCGTAAGGCTGCGGCTTCTTTCCCATGCCAGCCTTTCAGGGGTCAGCCGGTGTGACCCTCGCACATAGGCGAAGGGGCCTTGTTCGAGGGGGACGTCATTCAGGAAGAACCAAGCCTTCATCGCCGGGTGAAATGTGTCGGCGTGGAACTGCAGTTGCGGGTCCGGCGGCGCCTCATGACGGTGGGGCAGAATCGACTGCAGGTACAGCAGAGGTTCCATGTTGAAGCTGGCCACGTAGCGGGCAAGTGCCCGCCAGCGTGGATGCCGGACGAAATGACGGACCGCCGGTGCAGCCTTTTGCATTTCGATGTCGACCGCTATTCGGCGGGTGATCGTGTCGCCTTGCACCGTTTCCCGCGCCGCGCCGCGAAAGCCGAGCAGTTCCTGCCTGAGTTGCTCGAACAGCTCAGGGGCAGGAAATCGCGGATTTCGACGACGCCGTCCCGATCGAAGCGCTCGCGGTCTTCCGGCGCTATATGCGACGCTAACCCGCCCCGCCGCCAGCGAGCCAAGGCACTGGCGGCACGGACGCGCGCGGCATGCAGTCCCAGGGCATTCAGACGCGGCGAACCCAACAGAGGATTATCAATGAAAGATTTGGCGCCGGTGAAGAGCTGCGCCGCCCAAAAAGGCGCGAGGAGTGCATGGATCGAATGGTGCATGGGTCAGGCGAGCCCGGTGGAGCGATCCGGCGGCGTCATGGCACCAGCAAAGTGCTGCCCACGGTTTGTCTCGCCTCCAGCTGGCGGTGCGCCTCAGCAGCGTCCTCCAGCGCGAAGCGCTGGCCGATGAGAGGCCGGACGATGCCGCGCCGCACGCGATCGAACAGACGGGCGGTGACATGATCCAGTTCTTCGCGCGTGGCGACATAGTCGTACACGGTAGGACGGGTGACGTAGAGTGATCCGGCGCGGCTCAGCTCCAGCAATGTGATAGGGGGCACGGGGCCTGACGCATTGCCGTAGCTTACTATCATACCGCGCCGCTTGAGTGATGCCAGCGATGCGCCCCAACTGTCCTTGCCCACGCCATCATAGACGACATCTGCGCCCCGGCCGCCCGTCAGTGCTCGCACCTGCTCCGCCAGTTCCGCGAAGGGTCCATGCAGGCTGTGGTCGGCTGGTACCGTCACGGCCTTCTCCGCCGAGCCGCTGTGGCCGATGACGACGACGCCCTTGTCCCGCAACCAGGGCACCAGCACCGATCCGACACCACCTGCAGCAGCATGGACGAGCGCTACCTGACCAGGCTGCAGAGGCAGAACGTCTTCAGCGAGAACACAGGCGGTCATGCCTTTGAGCATCAAGGCGGCCGCTTCATCCGTGCCGATGTCGTCGGGAATCTTGATGACGCGATCGGCCGCAACGATGCGGTGCGTGGCATAGGCGCCCAGACCGCCCGCAGCGCCAGCCTTGTCCCCGACATGGATACCCGCGACGCCCGGACCCACGGCCGCGACATAGCCCGCGCCTTCGACGCCGAGCGTTAGAGGCAGGGGCGCCGCGTATAATCCTGAACGATAATAGGTATCGATGAAGTTCAGGCCGACAGCGTCCTGCGCGATCAGCACTTCACCTGCAGCTGGGCTGGGGGGGGCAAACGCTTCCCGCTGGATAACTTCGGGGCCGCCCGTCGAGCGGGCCACCATGCGCCAGGCCTGGGTCATCGCTGGACCTTTCGATTAGAGGTGGGCGGCAAAGAAGTTCGCAGTGCGCTCGTCCGCAAGCTGCGCCGCCTCTTCGTTACGGCGGGCACCCATTTCGGCAGCGAAACCATGGTCAAGCCCTTCATAGTCGTGAAGAGTGACATGGCGATTGTCCTTCAAGCCTTCATGCATCGTCTTTTGCACCTCCGGCGGGACAAAGCCGTCTGCAGTCGGAATGTGCAGCATTGTAGGCTTGCCGATCGCGTGCTGTTCGCCGAGCAGATTATCGATGCCCACGCCATAATAGGCCACGAAAGCGTCGCCATCGGTCCGGCAGGCGGCCATGAAGGTCAGGCGCCCGCCCAGACAATAGCCGACCACGCCGACTTTGCCGCTGCCACCCATTTCGGCGCGTGCCGCTTTGATGGTCGCTTCAATGTCGTAGATGGCGCCGTCCTGATCGAGCTTCTGCATATGGCTGATCGCATCCTGGAATTGCTCAGGCACGTCCGCGTCCAGTTCAACACGGGGCGTGTCTCGCCAGAAGAGATCCGGTGCCAGCGCAAGATATCCCTGCTGCGCCCAATGATCGCATTTCCGCCGAATGCCTTCATTCACCCCGAAGATTTCCTGAATGACGATAATTGCAGCACGCGGCGTCGCCGACGGGCGCGCCACATACACGTCAAACTGGCCGTCGCCTTCCAGTGTGGAGATGGAGGTAAATGCTCCCATGGCGGAAATCCTTTCCATTATGTCTTGGGTCTTGTGCAGGCATAATGGTCTTTTCCGGGGCGGCCAACAGCCCAAAAGGCCAAATTATTTGCCTTTATGGCCCATGTTGCGGCATGACGATGCAATGGCCGCAGCAAGAGGGTGCCGACGATGAAAGTGACAGTGGACGTAGATTGCACCCCTGCCGAAGCGCGGACTTTTTTGGGCCTGCCCGACGTTACGCCCATCCACGATAAATATGTGAAAACAGTCTTGGACAGCTTCGATGGCATCGCCAATGTCGAGCAGATGGAAACGATGTTCAAAAGCTTCTCTCCGCTGGGTGACGCGGGCATGCGTTTGTTCCGGCAGATGATGGATATCGGAATGGCGAGCGTTGCCGGGAAGAATGGCGACAAAGCCTAAGCTGCATGTGACTGACACTATATTTGCGCTGTCGAGCGGCGCTCCGCCTGCGGGCATCGGCGTCATCAGGATCAGCGGAGCTTCGGCGCACCAAGCCCTTGAATTGCTGACGGGCAAGGTCCCTCCGCCCCGTCGCGCTCGGCTGATGTTGCTGACCGACTTTCGTGACGACACTCCATTAGATCGTGCACTTATATTGTGGCTGCCGGGTCCTGGCACCGCTACGGGCGAAGATCTGGCGGAACTTCATTGCCACGGCGGGCGTGCCGTTATCGCGGGCGTGGAAGACGCCTTAGGGGCGATGCCGGGTCTGCGCCGCGCTGAGCCTGGGGAATTTACGCGCCGGGCGTTCGAGAATGGACGGATGGACCTGAACGAGGTTGAGGGCCTGTCCGATTTGCTGGCAGCGGAAACGCAGCAGCAGCGCCGCGCCGCGCTGCTTATGACCGAGGGACATTTTTCGCGCAGGATCGAAGGGTGGCAGGCGGCACTGCTCAATCTGTCAGCCATGGCCGAGGCCGCGCTGGACTTTTCCGACGAAGACGACGTGCCGGAGGATGGGGTTGAAGCGCGCATCGTCACTGGCTTGGCAGAATTGGCGGACGAGTTGCGGGAAGCGCTGAATGCGCCATCGGCGGAGCGGCTGCGGGACGGGATAAAGGTAGTGCTTGCTGGGCCTCCGAACGCAGGCAAGTCAACATTACTGAACGCGCTCGTTGGGCGCGAGGCCGCCATCGTGTCGGACATAGCGGGCACTACCCGCGACCGCATTGAAGTACCAGCGGCTCTGGGCGGCACGGCATTTTTGTTTACTGACACAGCCGGGCTTCGGGACCACACCACAGATGTCATCGAGTCCATCGGTATGGATCGCGCACGGGCGGCTCTTGATGCGGCCGATATCATCCTCTGGCTGGGGGACGCCGAACAGCTGCCACGGGCGGATGCCATCCATGTTGCTGCACAGAGTGACCGGCGCAAAGCGAATGCCGGTATGCCGATCTCTGCCGTAACAGGAGAAGGGATGGATCAGCTTGTGGCGCTGTTGGTTGAGCGAGCATCAAAGTTGCTGCCGTCCACAGGCGACTATGCGTTGCATGAAAGGCAGCGCGCCGGGGTCCGCTTGCTGTGCGATCATATACAGGCAGCGGTGGGCAGCGCAGACCTTCTGATAATCGCCGAAGAATTGCGGCAAGCGAGATCGGCGGTCGACCGCCTGACGGGCCGGGCGAGCACTGAAGATATGCTGGACCATCTTTTTTCCGGGTTCTGTATCGGCAAATAAACTGTTCCACGTGGAACAGTTTTGACCAGCGTCCCCCAACTCTGATATGGGCGCGCCATGCAGACAGCGTTTGACGTGATCGTGGTAGGCGGCGGCCATGCCGGCTGTGAGGCGGCGGCTGCCGCAGCGCGCAAGGGCGCGCGGGTGGCCCTGCTGACGTTTGAGAAATCGACCGTCGGGGCCATGTCGTGCAATCCCGCGATTGGAGGTCTGGGCAAAGGGCATCTGGTGCGGGAGGTTGATGCGCTGGACGGGTTGATAGCCCGGGCGGCCGACGCGGCGGCGATTCATTATCGCATGCTCAACAGCAGCAAAGGCGCGGCCGTCCAGGGGCCGCGTATTCAGGCTGACCGATCCCATTACCGTGCCGCCATACACCGCATGATCGGCACTCAGGCTGGGTTGGAGGTTGTCGAGGGCGAAGCGTCTGCCTTGCTGCTGACGAACGGGGAAGTCAGCGGGTTGGAGTTGGCGGGCGGGCGCCGCTTGGCTGCCCAATCCGTCGTTCTTGCGACCGGCACATTCTTGGGTGGCAAGCTCTTTCGCGGCGAGGATATTAGTACGGGCGGGCGAACCGGAGAGCGAGCTGCAACGGCACTGGGTCTTCAGTTGCGGGAGTTGGGACTACCCATTGGCCGCTTGAAGACCGGGACGCCGCCCCGGCTGGATGGTCGGACAATCGACTGGGCGATATTGGAAGAGCAGCCCTCTGACGGCGGCAGCTGGACCATGTCGGCGCTCTCGCAGGGGCGATGCTTGCCGCAGCTAAGCTGCGCGATAACCCGCACGAACAATGCCACACATGAGATCATCCGCGCAGGGCTCGGCCGCTCACCGTTGTTCAGCGGGGCGATCGAAGGGCGGGGGCCGCGCTACTGTCCTTCGATCGAGGACAAGGTCATGCGGTTTGGCGATCGTGATGGTCATCAGATCTTCCTCGAACCAGAAGGGCTGGGAGATCATCTCGTTTATCCAAACGGCATCAGCACCTCTTTGCCCGCCGATGTCCAACTGGCGATGGTGCGATCAATGACTGGCCTGGAGCGAGCCGAGATCGTGGTGCCGGGCTATGCGGTGGAATATGACCATATCGATCCGCGCGCGCTTGATGCCAGTTTGGAAATGCGGGAAGTGCCAGGGCTGTTCTGCGCGGGCCAGATTAATGGGACCACGGGTTATGAAGAGGCAGCCGCGCAAGGGCTGATTGCTGGTGTCAATGCTGCCGCTCGCGCGCGTGGAGAGGAGCCGCTAATCCTCGATCGCGCGAGCAGCTATATCGGCGTGATGATTGACGATCTGGTGCTGCAGGGGGTTACTGAGCCGTACCGCATGCTGACCGCTCGTGCCGAATATCGTCTGCGGCTGCGAGCTGACAATGCGGGAACCCGCTTAGGAGACATCGGACGTACTCATGGCATTATCGGCCCGGAGCGTTGCGCTTACTATGAGATCCGTGCGCGGCAGCGGCAGATGGTGGAAGCAGAATTGGATCGCCCAATGACCGCGACTGAAATGGCAAAGGCCGGAGCAGCGGTGCGCCAGGATGGGGCGCGCCGCACCCTGTTTGATTGGGCTCGATTCCCTGAAGTGTCTCCAGAGTTGCTATCCTCTTTTGCGCCGTCGCTGCAGGCGGTTGATGAAGATCTGCGTGACGAAATTCTGGAGGACGCTCATTACGCGCCCTATCTCGAACGGCAGGCTGCGGAGATCGCGGATCTGCGACGAAATGAGCGTGTGCAGATTCCTGTCGACTTCGACTTTATCTCTATCGGGGGGCTGTCGAGCGAAATGGTCGAACGGTTAGAGCGGGCGCGGCCTGACACGCTTGCCGCCGCCGGGCGGATCAGGGGTATTACGCCAGCCGCCCTTGCCGCACTTCTGGTACATGTAAGGCGCCGCGCCGCATGACCGAAGAAGAGGCCAAGGCTTGGTTGAAAAGCGAGCTTCATGTTTCACGTGAAACAATGGGACTGCTCGATCGCTATGTGGCTCTGCTGCTCGAGGAGATGGCGGTTCAGAACCTGATCGCGGAATCCACAAGGGATCATATCTGGGCACGGCATATCGTCGACTCTGCGCAACTACTGCCGCTTGCCAATGATGTGGTAGATGGACCTTGGATTGACCTTGGGTCCGGCGCGGGGCTGCCTGCCATAGTCGTTGCGGTTCTCTCGCCGCGTCCTGTGTTGATGATTGAATCACGGCGGAAGAGGATCGAGTTCCTGTCACGCGTCGTGGGGGAACTGGGTCTGGCGCATGCCACGATCTTCGGAGGTCGAGTGGAGAGCGCTAATGTGACTCCAGCTGGCGTGATAAGTGCGCGGGCTTATGCTCCACTGCCACGACTGCTGTCGTCTGCGCATCATTTGTCCAGCGACCGGACGATTTGGGTGCTGCCAAAGGGACGAAATGCTGAAAATGAACTGGAGGCGGCGCGACCAACATGGCAAGGTGTGTTTCACGTGGAACGAAGCGTCACCGATCCAGATAGCGCCATCATCGTAGCGCGCTCGGTAATGCCTATGAGCAAGAAAGGTCGAGGATGATCCGCATTGCCATCGCCAACCAAAAAGGCGGGGTTGGAAAGACCACTACCGCCATCAATCTGGCGACTGGCCTCGCCGCGACGGGATTGCGGGTATTGCTGATCGACCTTGATCCCCAAGGCAACGCATCGACTGGGCTGGGCGTCAACCAGTCGGATCGGTCGCGCTCAAGTTATGATTTGCTCGTTGGCAATTGCGGCGTTGAAGATGCCGTCCTGGCGACGCGCGTTCCCAAGCTCGACATTGTGCCCGCAACGCAAGATTTGTCCGGTGCCGAGATTGAACTGATTGAATATGAGGAACGCACGCATCGCCTAGAACGGGTGCTGAATGAGGCGCAATCGGGCCGGTGGGATATTTGTCTGATCGACTGCCCACCTTCTTTGGGTTTGCTGACTATCAACGCCATGGTGGCGGCTCAGTCGCTGCTTGTGCCGCTGCAATGTGAATTTTTCGCGCTGGAGGGCCTGTCTCAGTTGCTGCAGACAGTGGAGCGTATCCGTGGCCGGTTTAATCCCGGCTTATCAATCCTTGGGGTGGCCCTGACCATGTATGATCGGCGAAACCGTCTCACTGAACAGGTGGCGGACGATGTTCGTGCCTGTTTGGGAGACTTGGTGTTTTCCACCGTTATTCCACGCAATGTCCGGTTGTCAGAGGCTCCCAGTCATGGCGTTCCAGCCCTTATCTATGATTTCCGCTGCTCAGGATCAGAAGCCTATATGCGTTTAGCTCGTGAATTGATTTCGCGCCTTCCCCGGCAGGAGGCTGCGGCGTGAGCGGCGACAATGACGAAAGGCTGAAGGTGGTGAAGCGGCCGCAAGGACTGGGCCGGGGCTTGTCTGCGTTGCTCGGCGACGTCGCGCGGGAGGAACCAGTGGCTTCAGCGACGCCTTCCGCATCGACCAAAGCCATTCAGAGCATCGAAGTCGCGCTGATCCAGCCCCATCCTGAACAGCCGCGTCGTCACTTTGACGATGGAGCGTTGGCAGAGCTGGCCGACAGCATCGGTAAGCGCGGCGTCATCCAACCCATCATTGTCCGGCCGCATGGTGGCGGGTTCCAGATCGTCGCGGGAGAGCGGCGCTGGCGTGCCGCGCAGCGGGCGCAGCTGCATAGAATTCCTGCGATCGTTCGCGACTTCGATGAAGCGGAAACGCTGGAAATTGCGCTGGTCGAGAATATCCAGCGGGAAGACCTGAACCCGATTGAAGAGGCGGAGGCGTATCGCAAGCTGATCGCCGACTTTAACCACAGCCAGGAAGCGCTTGGGCGCCTTGTCGGCAAATCGCGGAGCCATATCGCCAATCTCATCCGCCTGCTCGATCTGCCCGGCCCGGTGCAGCAGCAGGTGGTTGAACAGAAGCTATCGATGGGCCATGCCCGCGCCTTGATCGGCGCACCGGACTGCGAAGTGCTTGCCCGCACGGTCGAGTCCAAGGGTCTGTCGGTCCGCGAAACGGAGGACCTCGTCCGCCGCACCAAAAAGGGCGAAGGTGCGGCTCCGCGCGCTCGTAGCGCTGCGCCTTCGAATGGCAAGGATGCCGATATTGAAGCGCTGGAGCAGCATCTGGCCGACATCTTGGGTGTCAAGGTGGACATCGGTCATGGTGAGGGCGGAGGCGGCACGCTGTCGCTGCGCTATTCAACGCTCGACCAGTTGGACATGCTATGCCAACGCCTTTCGGGGGAGCGGATTTGATCCGTCTGCGAGGAACGACCTAATTAGATCGATGCCCCTACTGGCCTTTTGATTGGCGGCTTCTTAGGTTGCTGTCATGGCCGACATGCAATCCACCTCCGCCGCCGCTCCCACCATCATCCGCCGCCAGGACTATCGTCCGCCGGATTGGCTGGTGCCCGAAATCAGCCTGGATTTTGCCCTCGACCCCGCGCGTACGCTGGTCCGCGCCGTGCTGAGCGTTACGCGCAATGGCGACCATGACCGCGCCCTGAAGCTCGACGGCGATGGGCTTACCCCTCTGGAGGTGAAGGTGGATGGCCGTCCCCTGGAGAGGGGGCAATGGTCGTTGGAGCAGGGCGCATTGGTCATCCCCCTGACGGGAGACGCGCATCAGATCGAAACGCTTGTCGAACTCGCGCCCGTAAATAACAGCAAGCTGATGGGGCTTTACGCCAGTGGCGGGCTGCTTTGCACCCAATGCGAAGCAGAGGGTTTCCGCCGCATCACCTTCTTCCCCGATCGGCCCGACATATTGTCTCGCTATTCGGTTCGCATGGAGGCTGATCAGGCCCGTTTTCCGGTGTTGCTGGCCAATGGCGATCCGGTCGAGCAGGGCACTGTGGCCGATGGAAGGCACTGGGCGCGCTGGAACGATCCATTCCCAAAGCCATGCTATCTCTTCGCGCTCGTCGCCGGAGATCTCGCCTGCAATGCAGACGTCTTTGTGACGATGAGCGGGCGCGAGGTGAAGCTGGGCATCTGGGTCAAGGAAGCGGATCTGTCTCGCACGCATCATGCGATGGAAGCGCTGAAGAACAGCATGGCTTGGGACGAGCGCGTCTATGGCCGCGAATATGACCTGGACGTATTCAACATCGTCGCCGTCGCCGATTTCAACTTTGGCGCGATGGAGAATAAGGGCCTTAACATATTCAATTCGCGCTACATTCTGGCTGATCCGGAGACGGCCACCGACATCGACTATGACGGCGTCGAAGGCGTGGTTGCGCATGAATATTTCCACAATTGGTCAGGCAACCGCGTTACCTGCCGTGATTGGTTCCAGCTTTCCCTGAAGGAAGGCTTCACCGTCTTTCGGGACCAGAATTTCTCGGCGGACATGGGTAGCCATGCAGTCAAACGGATCGAGGATGTTCGTGTTCTGCGGGCGGCGCAGTTCCAGGAGGACGCCGGGCCATTGGCTCACCCTGTCCGTCCCGAATCCTATATAGAAATCAGCAATTTCTACACTGCGACCATCTACAACAAGGGCGCGGAGCTGATCCGTATGATGGCGTTGATGCTCGGCCCGGAGCGGTTCCGGGCGGGCACCGATCTCTATTTTGAGCGGCACGACGGGCAAGCTGCGACCTGTGAGGATTTCGTCCGCGCGATGGAGGAGGGCGGCGGGATCGACCTTCGCCAGTTCCGCCGCTGGTATGAACAGGCAGGCACGCCTAATGTTCGCGCTACCCTGCGACACGACGCTGTGACGCAGACCGTCGAACTGCTGTTGGAGCAGAGCATCGCGCCGACGCCTGGCCAGCCGGACAAGCAGCCGATGGCGATACCGCTCCGCACGGCCCTGTTTGATCGGGTTGCGGGTACGAATAAGGGCGAAACGCTGCTGATGCTCACCGAGGCGCAGCAGAGCTTCAGCTTTGAAGGTTTCGCAGAGTCGCCGATTCTATCCATCAACCGCGGCTTTTCCGCGCCCGTGATCGTCACAACCGACCGCAGCCAAGCTGATCTGGCTTTCCTGTCGGCACATGATGATGATCCCTTCGCCCGCTATGAAGCGATGCAGCAGCTGATGGTCAATGTGCTTGTCGGCCGAATCGGCGGGCAAAATGTGGACGAGGCGGCAGTGGTTGCTGCCATCCGCGATACGATTGTCGATCCCCATCTCGACCCGGCCTTTATCGCGGAGGGCATCCGGTTGCCGAGCGAAGCCTATTTGGGCGATCAGATGGCGCAAGTCGATCCGGATGCCATCCACCTTGCGCGCGAGGCGCTGCAGCGGCGCGTGGGGGAAGAGTTGGAGCCGCTATGGCGTGATATCCATGCCAAGACGAAGGCCAACGGCTTTTCGCTCTCTCCCGCCGCGAAGGGCGCGCGCAAGCTGCGGAACACGGCCCTTATCTACCTGGTGGCGTCTGGCGCTACCGATGGGGCGGCAGTGGCCTTTTCGCAATTCGACGAGGCCGACAATATGACCGAGCGGCAGTCAGCGCTGGCGACGCTGGCCAATGGAACGAGCGACGAACGGGAGGCTGCGCTCGATATTTTCTACCATCGCTATCGCGACGATGCGCTGACGCTGGACAAATGGTTCCAGACCCAGGCCTTCGCTTTCCACCCCGAGACCATCGAGCTGGTCGAGGAGCTGGGGCGGCATCCTGATTTCACCCTGTCCAACCCCAATCGCGTCCGGTCGCTCTATGGCGCCTTTGCGGGGAATCAGTGGGCGTTCCACCATAAGTCGGGCAAGGGATACCAGCTGGTCGCCGACTGCATCATCGCTCTCGATAAGCTCAACCCGCAGACTGCGGCCCGGCTCGTGCCGCCGCTGGGCCGCTGGCGGCGTTTCGATGAAGAGCGTGCTGCGCTGATGCGGGGAGAGTTGGAGCGCATCCTGGCTGAACCAGGTCTGTCGAAGGACGTGACCGAGCAGGTGAGCAAAAGTCTGGGGTAAAGCTGTGGTCATCCCGGCCGCGGCCGGGATGACAAACGGTCAGCGGCCGGTCGTCGCGAGCCAGGCGGCGACGTCGCTTGCGACCTTGTTCGCGGCCTGGTTCAGCGGGGCACCGATGTTGCCCGCATCGATCTTCCCCCCCACCGGTGCGCTGGCGGTGAAGCGTTGGCGCGCAAGGGCGGTACCGCCCGGGCCTGCAAGAATGGCGTCATAGGTAACAACGGCATTGTTGCTGGCTTCGTCCAGCCCGAATTCGACCAGTTCGCCCATCAGCCTTTGTCCAGCATCGGCCGAATATTGGCCGGGATCGAGGACGACGCGGTTGCTGGTGGCGGCGATGGTTTCCGACAACAGCTTTTGGAACAGGTGACGGGGCGTGTCCGCCCACTGCACCTTGGTCACATAGGCGATCGAGGTTGGTGACGTGCGGACCGGCACCCGCACCGTATCCAACAGCTTGGGCGCTTCGGGATCGGCGACCGTGATCGTGGTGCCTGCCGCGACAGTGCGCAGAGTGCCGGGCGCAACCTTCTGCGCTGCGTCCAACGACAGTAGCCGCTCGGGCGGCTTGCCGCCGAACGAGACGCAGCCCGAAAGCGCGGCAGCGAGGGCCAGGGCGAGCGGAACGGCGGCAGGTTTCTTGTGGAACATCATCGCGCTCCCTCTCATGGCTTGTAATCGGGTAATTTGGGCGATCCGACGATCGAGCCTGCACCCTGCTGGTCGAGCTTTTCCGCGACGCCGCGAAAGGCACGCGACATTTCGCGCAGGTCGCGCACCAACTGGTTCACTTCAGGAATCGTCTGGTTACTGAACGCGCGAACGCCCGGCTGGGCTTCGGCGATCGTCTTGTCGAGCGTGTCGATGCTGCGGGTGGCGGACTGCACGCTCTTGCGCAGATCGGCCATCAGCGGCTTACCCTCATCCGTCAGCATGGAGTCGGTGGTCGCAGCCAGCTTGCCGATCTGCTCTGCAGCGATGCCGGTGCGCTGCACCGCGACCCGCGCCTCGGCAAGCGTGGCGGCGATTTCGGGGCTGCGGTCGGCAAGCGCGCCCGAGACACGCTCGACATTGGCGAGGATGCCCGCGATCGATTGCTGATTCTTGTCGTTCAGCAACTCCGTCAGACGCTCGGTCAATGTGGAGAGTCGCTCAAGCAATTGCGGCGCATTGTTGAGCAGTTCGCCGAGCGCACCAGGCTTGGTCGGAATGACCGGCACGCCGTCGGGGCAAGCGGTGAGGGGATTTTGTTCCGGGCAGGTGATCGGCGGAGCGCCCTTGACGGCGCCGTCCAGCACGATCTCGCTAACGCCGGTGAAGCCGACGCCCGAAATGGTCGCGGTGGTTCCTTGCAGGACCGGCGTGCCTTCCTTCACCGAGATACGGACCTTCACGAAGCTGGGATCGCGCTTCCACAACTCGATCTTCTCGACCTGGCCGGAAGGGACGCCCGAATAGTTGACGCTCGACCCCTTGGCGAGGCCGTTCACCGACTGCTTGAAGAAGATGTCATATTCCATGTTGTCGCCCTCTGAGAGGCGCGAGAACCAGAAGGCGGCGATCATGATGGCCGCCAGCAGCAGCAGCGTGACCGTGCCCACCAGAACATGGTTGGAGCGGGTTTCCATATCCTATCGCCTTCCGTCCGACGGCTGTGCGGCCGTCTTCTCTCGTTCGCGGTTGACTGCCGCCGTTGCGGCGCGGCCGCGAGGACCGTTGAAATATTCCTGAATCCAGGGGTGATCGGTCGCCAGCAACTCGTCGATGGTGCCGACCGCGATCACCTTCTTATCCGCCAGCACAGCCACCCGGTCGCAGATCGAATAGAGCGTGTCGAGATCATGCGTGATGAGGAAGACCGTGAGGCCCAGCGTCTGCTGCAATTTGCGGGTCTGATCGTCGAATGCCGCCGCGCCGATCGGGTCGAGGCCCGCCGTGGGTTCGTCGAGGAAGAGCAGGTCGGGGTCGAGCGCCAGGGCGCGGGCCAGCCCTGCGCGCTTCTTCATCCCGCCGGACAGCTCAGCAGGGTATTTGGGTCCCGCCTCGGCGGGGAGGCCGGTCAGGCGGATCTTGTAGGCGGCAATTTCGTCGCGAAGCTGTGCGCCGATATTGGGATAATATTCCCGGATCGGCACTTCGACATTTTCGGCGACCGTCAGCGTGGAGAACAATGCGCCGCCCTGGAACAGTACGCCCCAACGCTTACGGATGGCGAGTGCCTCATCATCCAGGCGGCCGATCATCGATTCGCCGAACACATGGATTTCGCCTTCATCGGGTGTCTGCAGGCCGATGATCGATCGCATGAGCACCGACTTGCCCGTGCCCGACCCGCCGACCACGCCGATGATCTCACCCTTCCGGACGTCGAGGTCCAGCCCCTCATGCACAACCTGGTCGCCGAAGCTGTTCTTGAGGTTGCGCACGGAAATGGCGATGTCGCTTTTCTCGACCGCCTTTTCGACCCGCGCTTCCTCGGCGGCGATTTCCTCTTCGGGCGCCATCAGTTCCATCCCAGCCAGGTGAAGAAGACGGCGAAAAAGGCGTCGATGACGATGACGAGGAAGATAGCCTGCACCACCGCCGACGTCGTGCGCAGTCCGACTTCTTCGGCATTGGCTTTCACCTGCATGCCCTGGAAACAGCCGGCTAGTGCGATGATGATGCCGAACACGGGCGCCTTGAGCAGGCCAACCCAAAGGTCGGTGATGGGCACGACCTCGCGCAGCCGCTGGATGAAGGTGATGGGTGGAATGTCGAGGGAGACGGCGCACAGGAAACCGCCGCCGATCACCGCCACGATCGAGGAATAGAAACCGAGCAGCGGCATCATGATGACAACCGCGAGCGTTCGCGGCAGCACCAGCGCCTCCATCGGCGACACGCCGATCGTCCGCATGGCATCGATCTCTTCGGTCAGCTTCATGGTGCCGAGCTGGGCCGCGAAGGCTGAACCGGAACGGCCCGCCACCATGATTGCCGTCATCAGCACGCCCAGTTCACGGAAGGTGAGGCGGCCTACGAGGTTGATCGTCAGCATCTCCATGCCGAACTGGCGCAGCTGCACCGATCCCTGCTGCGCGATGACGATGCCGATCAGGAAGCTCATCAGACCGATGATGCCGAGCGCCGAAACGCCGACCACTTCGAACCGCTGCACCACTGCGTTGACGCGAAAGCGGCTGGGATGGCGGATGACGTTCCAGGTGGCCACCAGCGTGCTGCCGAAAAAGCCGACCAGGCCGACCAGGGTCGAACCCGCATTGACGACAGCTTCGCCGATCTGGCCGACGACGCGCCGCATCGGCGGGACATAATCGGGTCGGATGTTGACCGGCTCGTCCAAATTGCCGACTGCCTCGACCAGCCGCTGCGCATCTTCGTCGCCGCCGCTGACGCCGCAGTTCAGCCGCTTGGCAGTGCGATGCACGGTCCAGGCGCCGATCGTGTCCATATGCTCCACGCCCGACAGATCGATCGTTTCGACAGGACCGGATATGGCGTCCAGCCGCGCAGGCAGATCGCGCAGGCAAGCGATGGAGAGATGCCCCAGAAGCCGAATGACAGTACCGCCATCGCGCGTTTCTTCGACAAGATCGGCGGCTTTGTTCATCAAGGCGGTTTAGTGGTCCATTATCGGTTGCACGGCAAGCCGAAACGGCCCATCCGCACGATAGAACGATAGCAGGGCTCAAAAGTTTCGGAAACGGCATGACGCACCGTCTCGCAATCTACGATATGGACCGTACGGTCACCTTTTCCGGCACCTATACCGGCTTTCTTATCCACGTCGCGAAGGCGATGGCTCCATGGCGGCTGATATTGTTTCCGTGCGTCATCCTGCTGATGCTGGCCTATGTGGTGAAGCTCATCAGCCGGCAGCGCCTCAAGGAACTGAACCAGGCGCTGATGATCGGCTATAATGTCGAGCGGGCGAAGTTGATGCCCCATGTCGAGAGCTACGCGGCAAAGGTGGTGACGACCAATGTTCGGGCCGGGGCGCTTGATCAGATCGCCCGCGACAAAGCGGATGGCTACCGGCTGGTGCTCGCTACCGCATCCTACCGCCTTTATGTCGAACCCATCGCGCGGCGTTTGGGCTTTGACGCGGTGATCGCAACCGATCATCTGAGCCAGGACCTGCGCTATGTCCGCGCCAAGATCGCGGGCGAGAATTGCTATGACACGGGCAAGCTGCGGATGATCAAGGCATGGATGGCGGCCGAAGCGATCGATCGCGGGCAGGCGCAGATTCGCGCTTATTCGGACCATGTGTCCGATGCGCCGATGCTGGAATTTGCCGACATGCCCTTCGCGTCCAACCCGCACAAGCCGCTGGCGAAGCTGGCGACGCAGCGCGGCTGGACGCGCGTGGATTGGCGGTAGATCGGTCGCCACCGAGCGCGCCATCCCAGCGAAAGCTGGGATCTCTTGAGCTGTATCGCGTCGTTTGAGATTCCGGCTACCGCTGGGATGACGGAGCTTCTGGAGCATCAACTGACCGCCGACAGCAGCGGCTTCCCGGCAAAATAAGCTTCCAGATTAGCGAGCAGCATATGCGCCATGCGCCCGACCGCTTCATCGGTCGCGCCGCCGATATGCGGCGTCAGCACGCAGTTCGGCACATCGGCCCATAGGGCGGCGGGGGTCGGTTCCTGTTCGAACACATCCAGCGCCGCTCCGCCTAACCGGCCTTCGCGCAGAGCGTCCCTCAATGCCGCTTCATCCACCAACTGCCCGCGCGCCACGTTGACAAGCAGCCCTTCCGGGCCGAGCGCATCCATGACGTCAGCGTTGATCATGCCGCGATTGTCTGCATCGGCGCGCGCGGTGACGAGCAGGATGTCGCTTGCCCGCGCCAAAACCTCCAGGCTGGCGGTGCGAGGCCAGGGAAGGTCAGGCTTGTGGCGCGGCCCCCACCAATGGACGCGCATCCGCATCACCTCGGCCCGGCGGGCGGCAGCCTGGCCGATATGCCCCATGCCCACGATCCCCAGCCGTGCGCCGCCCATGGAGCGGATGCGCGTCTTCGATTCCGGTGTCCAAAGGCCCGCGCGCAAGTCTCGGTCGCCTTCGACGATCCAGCGGCGATGCGCCAGTATCAGGCCAATGGCATGGTCGGCGACATCCTCGGCATTGGCGTCGCCGCCATGCGTCACGGCAATGCCCCGCTCGCGCGCCAGCTGGAGATCGACCCCGTCATAGCCGACGGTAAAGCAAGCTATGAGGCCAAGCTGCGGCATGGAGTCGAGGAGGGCAGGGGATAGGGCGAATTCTCCTGCCCAGATGATGGCTCGCGCCTCGCTCCGCCGGTTCGTGCCTTCGTCCTGCCACAGGGGCAGGACATCATAATGCGGCTCCAGCAGCGGCACCAATGGCGAGAGCAGCGGTTGGCCGATCAGAATGACGGGACGGGCCGCGCTCATCCCACCGCCTGCAACGCCTGGGCGAAGTCGGCGATCAGGTCGTCGGCATCCTCGCAGCCGATGGAGATGCGCACCATATTGTCACTGATCGCCAGCGCCTTCTTGCGTTCGGCAGGGACGGACAAATGTGTCATAGCCGCCGGGTGGCTGGCGAGCGTTTCCGTGCCGCCGAGGCTGACGGCGAGCTTGGCGATCTTGAGCGCGTCGAGAAAGGCGAAGGCTTCGGCCTCGCCGCCCTTCAGGTAGAGCGAGAAGGTTGATCCCGCGCCGGTGCAATGCCGGCGGTAGATGTCGGCTTGCCGTTCCGTCTCGGGGAATCCGAGATAGACGACCTTTTCCACCTGCGGCTGATCCTTCAGCCAGCCGCAGACCTTGGCGGCATTCTCACCTGCGCGGTTCATCCGTAATTCCAGTGTCTCCAGGCTACGCAGCAGCATCCAGGCGCTGTGCGGGTCCAGGATCGTCCCGATCGTATTGCGCATCAGCCGGATGGTGTTGATGAGGGCGTTGGGCCCCAGCACGCCGCCCGCGACCAGATCGCTATGACCGCCCGCATATTTGGTGAGGCTGTAGATCACCAGGTCCGCGCCATGGGCGAGCGGATGGTGCCACAGCGGACCAAGGAAGGTATTGTCGATCGCGACCGGCGGGATGTGCGCTTCCCCAGCGAAGAGGTGATCGCGCCGCGCCACCACCGCTTCCACATCGACCAGGACATTGGTCGGATTGGCCGGACTCTCCAGATAGATGAGCGCCACGCGGCCCAGCCCCTTAGCCTGTTCGATGACCGCGCCAATCTCTTCTTCGGTCGCGCCAGCTGGGAAATCGAGCCATTGCACGCCGAATTTGCCGAGGATGCGTCCGATCAGCGCTTCGGTTGCGGCATAGAGGGGCGCTGAATGCACGATGACGTCGCCGGGCTGGACCAGGGCGAGCAGGGTCGTGGCGATAGCAGACATGCCGCTGGAAAAAAGCAGGGCGTCCTCTGCCTCCTCCCACACCGACAGCCGGTCTTCGGCAATTTCCTGATTCGGTCCGTTGAAGCGGGAATAGACGAGCCCCTCGGAGCCGCCGGGGCGGATGCCCGTCACGCCTTCGAAGTGGCGTTTGCCAGCCGCTGCGCTTTCAAAAGCGAAGGTGGAGGTGAGGAAAATGGGCGGCTTCAACGATCCTTCGGACAGAGTGGGATCATAGCCATGGCCCATCATCAGCGTCGCGGGCTTCAGCTTGCGGCCGTTGATCTCCATGATCGCGGCTTTGGGGCGGCGGCGGTTGCCGGCGGGTTCTGCACCGGTGAGATCGGCCTCGGTTTCGCCGGTCATCGCACTACTCCTGCTTGGGCGGCTGCTGCTGCGCCGCGTCCTCTATGGGAGTGTAACGCGCTGGCGCGGCAAAGAGCCACAGCTGCTTAACTGGCCTGCCCCGTGACAGCGCATGTCGGCCACCCTACATCCCCTTCATGAGCCGAGCCCTACCTGAACCGCTGGAGCAATGGTTCACTTCTCGCGATTGGACGCCGCGTCGCCACCAATTGGATATGCTATCCGCCGCCCGGGCGGGTGAGCATGCCTTGCTGGTCGCGCCGACGGGGGCGGGCAAGACGCTGGCGGGCTTTCTGCCTACGCTGGTCGATCTGATCAATAACCCGGTTGAGGGGCTTCATACCCTCTATGTCTCGCCGCTGAAGGCGCTCGCGGTGGATGTGCGCCGCAATCTGTTGACGCCGATCGAGGAAATGGAGCTGCCGATCCGCGTTGAAACCCGGACAGGCGACACGCCCTCCGACCGCAAGGCGCGCCAGCGTGCGCGGCCGCCGCAGATCCTGCTGACCACGCCCGAATCGCTATCGCTGCTGTTGAGCTATTCGGACAGCTTCCTGATATTCGCGCAACTCAAGACGGTGATCATCGACGAGGTCCATGCCTTCGCCACGCAAAAGCGCGGCGACCTGCTCAGCCTGTCGCTCGCGCGGCTGCAAAGGATCAACCCGGACCTGCGCCGCGTGGCGCTTTCGGCCACGGTCGCCGATGTGGACGCCTACCGTGCATGGCTCGCGCCGGATGGCGATATCAACAGCGTGACGCCCGTGATCGGGGAGCAGGGCGCCGATCCGAACGTCGCGATCTTCATTCCCGAAGGACGGATCCCCTGGTCGGGGCATTCGGGCAAATATGCCGCGAAGCAGGTGATGGCCGAGATCGAGCGACGGCAAACAACGCTGGTCTTCTGCAACACGCGCGGGCTTGCCGAACTCATCTTTCAGGAACTGTGGACGGTGAATGAGGCGAACCTGCCGATCGCCATCCATCATGGCAGCCTGTCGGTCGAGGCGCGGCGGAAGGTGGAGACAGCGATGGCGGCGGGCAGGCTGCGGGCGCTTGTCGCTACGGCCAGCCTCGATCTGGGCGTCGACTGGGGCAATGTCGATTGCGTGATCCAAATGGGCGCGCCCAAGGGTTCGTCGCGCCTGCTCCAGCGCATCGGCCGCGCCAACCACCGGCTGGACTGCCCGAGCGAAGCCATCCTCATCCCCGGCAACCGCTTCGAATATCTGGAAGCTCGCGCGGCGCTTGATGCCGTGGAGGAGGGAGAGCGCGACGCCGACGACTTCCGCCCCGGTAGCCTGGATGTGCTGGCCCAGCATGTGATGGCGCTGGCCTGCGCCGCGCCCTTTCGAGAAGAGGAATTGCTGTCGGAGATCCGCTCCGCGACGCCCTACAGCGCGCTGACCGATGAAGGGTTCGCCAATGTCCTCCACTTTATCGAGGGCGGGGGTTATGCGCTGCGGGCCTATGATCGTTTCAAGCGGCTGACGCATGAGGCGGACGGCATCTGGCGCGTGTCGCACCCGCGCTTCATTCAGCAGCATCGGTTGAACGCTGGCATCATCGTCGATCAGCCGGTGCTCGACGTGCGCTTCGCCAACGGCCGCAAGCTTGGCACGGTGGAGGAGGGGTTCGCCGCCACGCTCCGGCCCGGCGACAGCTTCTTTTTCTCCGGCACCGCGCTGGAGGTGGTGCGGATGGACCTGACCGACCTTGTCGTGCGCGCGACGTCCAAACAGGCGCGCATACCGACCTGGGGCGGCACGCGCATGGCCATGTCCACGCGGCTTGCCGATCGGGTCCGCCATTTCCTGGCGGAGCCCGAGGAGTGGCATCGTTTCCCGGACGATGTGCGCGATTGGCTGGAAGTGCAGAAATACCGGTCGGCCTTGCCTGAGCCTGGGCAGCTGCTGATCGAGACCTTCCCCCATGAAGGCCGCCATTATCTGGTCTGCTACAGTTTTGAAGGTTGGAATGCGCACCAGTCGCTGGGCATGCTGCTGACTCGCCGCATGGATGCGCAGGGGCTGATGCCGCTTGGCTTTGTGTCGAACGACTATGCGCTGGCTGTCTACGGGTTGAAGCCAGTGACCGATCCGCAAAGCCTCTTTTCCGCCGACATACTCGACCATGAATTTGTCGAATGGGTGGAGCAGTCGAGCCTGCTGAAGCGGGCGTTTCGCGATGTGGCGGTGATCGCAGGGCTGATCGAGCGCCAGCATCCGGGCAAGCGCAAGACGGGGCGGCAGGTCACCTTCTCGACCGACCTCATTTACGAAGTGCTGCGCAAATATCAGCCCGATCACCTGCTGATAAAGGCTGCCTGGGCCGATGCGCGGGCGCGGATGACGGATGTGGGACGGCTGGGCGATCTGATTGACCGCGCATCGGCTACGATGCTGCATGTCGATCTTGATCGAGTGAGCCCGCTTGCCGTGCCGGTGCTGATCCTGATCGGCCGCGAGCAGGTGGCGCAGACGGCGGCGGAAGACGCGCTGCTGATCGAGGCGGAAGCGCTGGTCGCCGAAGCTATGCGGACCGACTAGAAGTCCTCGCGGACGCCGCCGCAGCCCTTCAACGTTCCCTCGCCGAACGACACGGCCACTCGGTCGGCCCAATGCGCGTCGCTCATGCCGTCGCTGCAGGGGCCGTCAGTCACGACCATGGAAAATCCGTCGCCCAGATAGCGCACGGTCCGGCCGTCATCCGCACGGGTGATGGCGTAATGGGCAGGCGTCTTGTCCGGCCGTTCCAGCGTGGCCGTCGATCCCTTGACCGTCACCGCCCAGAAAGGCTCCGTCCCCAACGCGCGATAGCGTGTCTCGCTGCTGAGCGGAGTCGTATCGACATGAGAGGGGGATGATTGATCTGCGTCCCGTGAGACCGGGGTAACGGAAATTTGAGGCACCGCGGGCCGATCGACGATGGCGGTAGCGACGGCAGGCGCATCATTGGGGGATAAGTCCCCCATTGTTTCTTTACGGCCGCACCCGGTCAAAAGGAGCATGCCCGCCAGAAACAGCCAAGCTTTCATAGCTTCACCTCCCTTTTAACACTTCATAAATATACCCTTGGGTATATGTGGGTCTCGGCAGCTGCTGTTAACGCTAAGTTAACCATGCTATTTAAGCGAATGATCAGCATGCGCGAGTAGAAAATCTCCTGTGCGTAGGGGATTTTCCATGCTGTCCGCTATTTTAGGCCGATTGCTGATTAGCGAAACCAAGGGCGTCGCCCTGGTGGAGACGGCCCTTGTCGCGCCATTTCTTGCCCTCACCATCATGGGGACGGTGGACATCGCCCGCTACGGTGCTGCTAAAATGAAGATTCAGCAGGCGGTCAATCGCGGTCTGGAAATGTCATGGATGGGCGGTCCGACTACGACCGCGAGTGACATACAGGCACAGGCAGCGGCCCAGGCGGATGTCGCTACCAGTGCGGTGACGGTAACCCAGACGCTGGAATGCGGAGGAACGGCGACCAGCTGGAATACAAGTTCCAGTCCCTGCGCGTCGGGCGAAGTCGCGCGCTATACGCAGATTCAGATTTCGACGAACTTCACGCCGTCCTTTGCCCTGAGCCCGCTGACGCGCATGTTTGGAAATGCAAACGGCGTCATCCCGATCTCCGTCACTGGCGTTCTGAGAATCCAATGAGATTCTTCCGTCTGCTCCATCAGATTGTACGGGACTGCCGTGGGGTCGGCCTGCTCGAATTCGCTCTTGTCGCGCCGGTGTTGCTGGGCATGCTGATTGCCATTCCGACACTGGGCATCCTTTTTTACGCCCAGGCAGGGCTCCGTAGCACCGTCGAAGATGCGGCGCGATATGCGACAACTTGGCCCAAGCCGAGCGAGGCGGACATTCAGGCAAGAATAGCCGCCAAGCGATTCGGGATGGACCCGGCGAACATCGTTGCGCCAACGGTCACGTTCACCAGCGGAACGCCGAGCTATGTGACGATCACCATGGGTTACAATATGTCGATAAATTACGTGATCGGCAGCAAGACCATCGCGCTCTCGGAAACCCGCAGAGCCTATGTCACCAGCTGAAGCCGAGGATCTGTCCATGCCATTCCTCAATCGCTGTTCCCGCCTTCGCAAGCTCTGGTCCGACGCACGGGGCAATGCGCTCATGCTGACCGCATTGGCGCTTCCCGTCGTGATTGGCGCTGCGGGCCTTGGCGTGCACACGATGCAGCTGGCGCATGTGAAGCGGGAATTGCAGCGCGAGGCGGATTCGGCGGCCATGGCCGGCGCCTATTCGCTCTATCAGGACCAGACGAACAGCACCGCTACCGCTCAAGCGAACAAGGCGCTGACGCAGAACGCTCTTGTGCCAGGCGCGACTGCGACCATCACACCGGGAGCCTACACCAGCGGTGGCACGACCTATACATCGGCCATGTATGTGCGCCTGGTAAGCACTCAGCCTACGCTTTTGATGGCCTTGTTTGGCCGGTCTTCCTCCGACGTATCCGCTGAAGCGCGGGCAGCTGTCGTTTCCGATGGAAAGGTCTGCTTCTTCGCCAAGGAAAGCGGCAACAACACCGGCATCACTTTCGCGGGCAATTCGAGCCTGGACCTAGGGTGTGGCGCAGGAACCAATTCCATCGCCACCAACGCGGTCAATGTGAACGGCCAGCCTACGGTGAAAGTCTCGCCGATCGTCGCGATGGGGGGAATTCCGTCATCCACGGCCTACGCCAGCGGCACCATGCTGATGCCTAATCACGCCGCGCTGACCGATCCTCTTGCCGGCAACAATTATGATCCAAGCACTAGCGATGTCTCTAATGGGAAGTGCAAGAATGGCAGTAACTGGAAAGTCATCGATATCGCATCGGGCGCGAATGTTGATGACAGCAGCGGAGCTTCTTATCCACCCGGCTGCTATGGAACCATCAATGTCCAAGGCACGCTCAAACTATCGTCTGGCACCTACTATCTAGCCAACGGCGCGAACAATGCGGGCCTGCAGGTTGGCGCTCAGGGGCATCTCACCTGTTTGGGTTGTACGTTCGTGCTCACCAGCACCACGCCGAACAACGCGAACAGCTTTGCGACTATGGACATCAACGGCGGCGCGGAGGTTGATCTTACGCAATCGACCACTGGCACCTATACCGGCATCACCATCTATCGTGACAGCCGGGCGGCGGCGAGCAATCAATGCTGTAAGGTCAATGGCAATTCCAATTCGACGCTGAGCGGAGCCTTTTATTTCCCGAACGATACACTGACATTCAACGGCACTTCAGGCATGTCGCTGAATTGCTTCCAAATGGTCGGCCTGCGTCTTTCCTTCAGCGGCAACGCCACCATCACCAATACGTGCGATCTGCCGGGCGGGAACAACAAATGGTCGCTGACCGCCGTCCGGCTGATAACGTGAACCGGCCGAAATGGCCGCTTCACCTCTGATCAGATCAAACGTCCAGATTGGCGACGTTCAGCGCATTATCCTGAATAAACTCCCGCCGCGGTTCGACCACGTCCCCCATGAGGCGGGTGAAAATCTCGTCGGCGACGTCCGCCTGTTCGACCTCTACCCGCAGCATGGAGCGGTTGTCCGGGTCCAGCGTGGTTTCCCATAGCTGTTCCGCGTTCATTTCGCCCAAGCCTTTGTAGCGCTGGATCGCGAGGCCCTTGCGCCCGGCGGTTAGCACCGCTTCCAGCAATTCGCTCGGCCGCGTGACGGACACGGCGCCCTTCGACACGACCGGCAGATCATCATCGCCCGCTTCCTCGGCGGCTGCGGCGGCCTTCGCGGTCACCAGGCGGCTGGTGGTGCGATAGCTATCTGCTTCTTCGGTGGCGATGGCGTGCAGCTTGCGCGCCTCCGCCGACCCGATGAAGCCATGTTCGATCATGTGATGGTCGGTAACGCCGCGCCACAGCCGTTCGAAGTGGAAGCCGCCCTCTTCGGCGATCCGGCCGCTCCAGCTGCCTTCATTGTCCTGTGCGTCCATCCACTTGACCGTGTTGGTCAGACGTTCGGCCTGTCCGTCATGGCTGAGTTCGGGATCGAGCGCACCGTTGATCGCCAGCGCCTCAATGATCGCGGGATTGTAGCGGCGCGGCACATAGCGCATCACCGCGCGCATCCGCCGGCCATGTTCGATCAGGTGGCGCAGATCCTCGCCCGAACGCATGCCGCCGGTCGTTTCCAGCGCCATCGATTCGACGCCATTGTCGACCAGATATTGTTCCAGCGCCGCCTCGTTCTTGAGATAGACCTCCGACCGGCCCCGCGTCGCCTTGTAGAGCGGCGGCTGGGCGATATAGAGATGCCCCGCCTCGATGATCTGAGGCATCTGGCGGTAGAAGAAGGTCAGCAGCAGCGTGCGGATATGCGCGCCGTCGACGTCGGCGTCGGTCATGATGACGATCTTGTGGTAGCGCAGCTTTTCCAGATTGAAATCGTCGCGGATGCCGGTGCCCATCGCCTGAATGAGCGTGCCGACTTCCTTGGACGACAGCATCCGGTCGAAGCGGGCGCGCTCGACGTTCAGGATCTTGCCCTTCAGCGGCAGGATCGCCTGATTATGCCGGTTGCGTCCCTGTTTGGCCGAACCGCCTGCCGAGTCACCCTCGACCAGGAAGAGTTCGGACTTGGCCGGGTCGCGTTCCTGACAGTCGGCGAGCTTGCCGGGCAGCGAGGCGATGTCCATCACGCCCTTGCGCCGGGTCAGTTCGCGCGCCTTCTTCGCGGCCTCGCGCGCGGCGGCGGCGTCGATCACCTTCTGGACGATCATCTTGCCGTGCTGGGGGTTTTCCTCCAGCCATTCCGCCATCTTGTCGGCCATCAGGCTTTCGAGCGGCTGGCGCACCTCGGAGCTGACCAGCTTGTCCTTGGTCTGCGACGAGAATTTGGGATCGGGCAGCTTCACCGACACGATGGCGGTCAGGCCTTCGCGCATATCCTCGCCGGTCAGCGACACCTTTTCCTTCTTCAGCATGCCCGACTTGTCGGCATAATTGTTGATCGTGCGGGTCAGCGCGGCGCGGAAGGCGGCCAGATGCGTGCCGCCGTCGCGCTGCGGGATGTTGTTCGTGAAACAGAGGACGTTTTCGTAATAGCTGTCGTTCCACTCCAGCGCGACGTCGATGGTGACGTCGTCGCGGCTGCCCGCAATGGCGATGGGGTCGGGCATCAGCGGCTGCTTGTTGCGGTCCAGCCACTTCACGAAGGCCGCAATGCCGCCCTCATAGAATAGCTCGACTTCCTTCTTCTCCTCATGCCGGGCGTCGATCAGGAACAGCCGCACGCCGGAGTTCAGAAAAGCCAGTTCGCGATAGCGATGCTCCAGCTTGTCGAAGTCGAACTCGGTATGGTTCTTGAAGGTGCCCCCATCGCCGGGGACCTTCTCGGTCGACGGGAGGAAGGTGACGCGGGTCCCCTTCTTGCCTTCGGGCGCATCGCCGACGACCTTGAGCGGTGCGACGGCGTCGCCATAGGCAAAGCGCATATAATGCTCCTTGCCATCCCGCCAGATATTGAGGTCCAGATATTCGCTGAGTGCGTTCACCACGGAAACGCCCACGCCATGCAGGCCGCCGGAAACCTTATAGGCGTTATCGTCCGAGGTATTCTCAAACTTGCCGCCCGCGTGCAGCTGGGTCATGATGACCTCGGCGGCGGACACGCCCTCTTCCTTATGGATGCCGGTGGGGATGCCGCGGCCATTATCCTCGACGCTCACCGAGCCATCGGGATTGAGAGTGATCAGGATGCGATCGCAATGACCGGCCAGAGCCTCGTCAATCGCGTTATCGCTGACCTCGAACACCATATGATGCAGGCCACTGCCGTCATCGGTGTCGCCGATATACATGCCGGGCCGCTTGCGCACGGCGTCCAGCCCTTTCAGGACCTTGATGCTGTCGGCGCCGTAGGCGTTGCTGTTGGGGCTGCTTAGACTTTCCTCGCTCATGGCCAGCATATAGGGAAGGCGGCCACGAAACTAAAGCGAAACATGGCATCTATCGCTTGGGCGCGGCGGGGTTTATCAGGCGGCGATGCGCGCCATTCTTCTTCTGCTTCTGATGCTTGGCGCCTGCTCGGACAGCAGCGACGTTCTGCAGGATCTGCCCAACAGTTCAATCGCGGGCGCGCCGCGCGATGATATGCCCGAAACCCGGCTGGAAGCGAAGATTACGCGCCCCGTCACCATCGGCGAAGACGGTCCCCGGCTCGACGCCTGCGGGGCAATGGGGCAGGCGGTGCGCGTGGGGGCGCGGGGCCTGGCGATCCGCGCTGCTCCTTTTGCCGAAGCGCAGGAGGTCGGCCGTCTGGCGGAGGGCGAGCGTGCCTATATTTGCACGCGCAGCCTGGACCAGAAATGGCTGGGCGTGGTCGTTCTGCCGCCTGCTCCCGCCGATTGCGGCCTGTCCGAACCGGTCGAGCGCAGGCAGCCCTATGACGGTCCTTGCGTCAGCGGCTGGGCATCCAGCGCATCGATCCGCTTCATCGCCAATTGACGCGAAAAGGACCGGCCAGCGGGCTCCTGCTGGCCGGTCAGGGGGCAAGGGTCGTTTGAACAATGTGCCGTTGAATGGCCTTTTACAAAACAGCCATTCATGGGTAAGTGGACTTTCCTTGCACCGTCCAAGAGAGTTTTGGCCATGTCCACTTCTGCCCTCCGTCCTCCCTCTCTGCTCAGGTTGCTGGGCGCCTGGCGAGTGGAGGAGAGCGCCGAACCCGCCTACCGCCAGCTGGCGCAAGCGCTGCGCATGCTGGTGCTCGACGGCCGGGTCGGGTTGAATGTCCGCTTGCCGGGCGAACGGGAACTGGCCGCTTCTCTGGGCCTCAGCCGCACGACCATAGCTGCGGCTTTCGACCGGCTGCGCGACGAAGGCTATCTGGAAAGCCGTCAGGGATCGGGCAGCGTCACGCGGCTGCCGCCCGGCCGGATCGAACTGGAGACGCCCGAGATCGACATGGTTTCGCATGGCAACATCCTCAATTGGACCCATGCCGCTTTGCCGGCCGCTCCGGGCGTCGGCCGCGCCTGTCAAGCGGCGGTCGAGGCGCTCCCTGCGTTTCTGGGTGAGCTGGGCTACGACCCGTTGGGGCTGCCGCCGCTGCGGCGCGCCATCGCGGCCCAGTTCGAACGGCGCGGCTGTCCGACCAGCCCGGACCAGATCATCGTCACCAATGGGGCGCAGCAGGGCTTCGCGCTATTGCTGCAATGGCTGACCGGCCCCGGAGACCGGGCGGTGATCGATCATCCGACCTATCATAATGTCATTCAGGCGTTGCAGCGCGCCCATGTCGTGCCGGTGCCCGTCGGACTGCCCGCGCAGGGCTGGGACATTGACGCCATGGACGCGGCCTTCAGGCAGACGAGCCCGCGCTTCGCCTATGTCATCGCCGATTTCCACAACCCGACCGGCCGCAGCATGGATCCGGCGACCCGGCGCGCCCTGGTCGCGGCCGCTACCCGCAGCCACACGCCGCTGATCATCGACGAGACGATGGTCGCGATGGGGCTCGACTTTCCTGCACCGCCGCCGGTCGCGATCCATGATCCGTCGGGCCGTCAGGTCATCACCATGGGTTCGGCCAGCAAGATATTCTGGGGCGGCTTGCGCGTCGGCTGGATTCGGGCGGACCCGCAGACGATCGCCGCGCTGGGGCGGTTGCGCACGACGATGGACATGGCGAGCCCCGTGGTCGAGCAATTGGCGGTCGCACAGCTCATCGATGCGGAGGAAGGGCTGGGACCGCGCGCCGACTTGCTGCGCGCCCGGCGCGATCATCTGATCGGGCAGATCGAAAAGCATCTTCCTCAGTGGCGCGTCGAAGCGCCTGCGGGCGGTCTGTCGCTTTGGGCCGAATTGCCGCGCGCCGAAGCCACGGCTTTGGCCGCGATCGCCGAAAGCCATGGCGTGCGGGTCGCGCCGGGACCCCGCTTCGGTGTGAGCGGCGCGTTCGAACGCTTCCTGCGCCTGCCTTTCACCTTGCCGGAGGAGCAGCTGACCACAGGTGTCGAGCGCTTGGCGGAAGCCGACGCCCGGCTGCATGCACGCTTGCCGCGCGGCCGTGATTCGCTGGCGGCGGCGCTGGAGGCGGATCGGCTTATCTGACCGACTGTCGCCTGATAGGAATGGGAAATGCAAAAGGGCCGCGCGGGATATTTCCTGCGCGGCCCTTTTTAGTTCGGCGAAGTGGCTGTTACGCCGCCTTCTTCTCATCCTTGTAGCGTTCGATCGCTTCCAGCGTGATGCGGCGGGCGTCTTCCGCACCGCCCCAAGTGCCGACGCGCACCCACTTCTGCTTTTCCAGATCCTTATAGTGGGTGAAGAAATGCTCGATCTGCTCCATCACGATGCCGGGCAGATCGTCCTTCTCATCAACCTTCGAATAATAGGGGAAGGTCTTGTCGTCTGGCACGCAGACCAGCTTCTCGTCGCCGCCCGCTTCATCTTCCAGGTTCAGAACCGCGATCGGGCGCGCGCGCACGACACTGCCCGGGATAAAGGGTGAGCGCGAGATCACCAGAGCGTCGAGCGGATCGCCATCGGGCGAAAGGGTGTGCGGCACAAAGCCGTAATTGGCCGGGTAGCGCATCGGCGTATGCAGGATGCGGTCCACGAACAGAGCGCCCGATGCCTTGTCGAACTCATATTTGACAGGTTCGCCGCCGGTCGGAACTTCGATGATGACGTTCAGGCTGTTGGGCGGATCGTCGCCGACCGGGATCAGTTCGATATTCATGACTTACGCCTTCTAAAAATCGCGTTGGCACTGCGGGTGATTCATGTTTTCGGTTTGAGCAGCCGGTCCAGGCTGCCTTCACCCTCTCCTGTCTTTTCGAGGCGCGGATAGCGCAGCCCGCCTGAATATGCGAGCGTCAAAGTGCGATAGTATTTATCCTGTTTGACGATCAGCTGCATCGGTTTTGCGGCCTTCAGTGCCGCCTTGAAGACGTCCGCGGAATATTCGTCACCATTGATCGCGACGATCTTGGCGCCGGTGACCAGTCCCGCCTTGAAGGCTGCGCTGTCCCAGACGACGTTCGAAACCTCGCCATCCCCCTTCACGACCAGCCCCACGCCGAAGCTCTGGTCGAAATTCTTGCCTTCGGCCGCTTTGGTGAAGGCATTGGGCGTGTCGCCATAGATGAGCTTGTAGCCGCCCAAGGCAAAGCCGCCCTTGGGCGTTTCCCGCGTCGTGCTGTCCACATATTTGGCGAAGAAGCCCGTCCAGTCATAGGGCGCGACGGCGTTCAGCGTCTTGATCACATCACCGCGATTATAGACGACCTGCCCCCAGTCACCCGGATTGATGCCGAAAAAGGCTTTGGCGAAATCGTCGAGGCCCTTTGCACCCTTTGTCTGCTGGCGAATGATCGCGTCGGCCTCCAGCCAGATCATCAGGCCTTCATTATAATAGTCCTCCGACCGCTGCCAGCTGGACCAGCCCTTGGGGCGGCGGGCAGAGATGATGGGATCGTGGGTCGTGTCCTCCATCGGCCGCCATTCGCGGCCGCGCGTGGTATCCAGCTTGGCCGCGATATGGGCATAGGCGTCCAGCGTATCCTGCTTGGTGAACAGGCCCGAGCGCGCGCCCAGCACATAGCCCCAGAATTGCGTCTGCCCTTCATAGACCCACAGCAGATTGTCCTGCATCGGCACGTTGAAATCGGGCGTCCACAGCAGGTCCGGACGGCGGAACTTGCCGTCCCAGCTATGGGTGAATTCATGCGGCAGGAGGTTGCGGTCCAGCAGCGCTTCGCCCTCGCCCCATTTCTTGAAATAGCCGGGCTCTACCTGATTTTCCGACGATCGATGATGCTCCAGGCCAATGCCGCCCATCTCGTCCGTGATGGCGAAGAGGAAATCATAATGGTCGAAATGATAGGTACCGAACAGCGCGCCTGCCTCATCGACCAGCTTCTTGTGCTTGGCGATCTGATCGGGCTTTGCGTCCAGCTCGTCCGCATCATCGGCGATCATGTTGAGCGTGACATTATGGCCGAGATCGACCGGCTTGAAATAACGTCCGGCGAACACCGGCGAATCCTGCAAGGCTTCATAGTCGATCGTCTCATAGGCGACAGTCGACCCCGTCTTCTTCCCGCGCAGCGCCGTCGCTGCTTGCCAGCCATCAGGATAGGTGACGGTCGCCTGCACCGGAATCTGACGCGTGAAATAGCCGGCTGGATAGAGCGACACCGACTCCCACTGGATGTTCAGCATCTTGGGCGTCACGACCACGCGGCCCTGGTTGGATTGGGTGGCCGACAGGAACTGGAACTGCGCCACCACCTCTTTCGTGCCCTGCGGCACGTCGATGACGAAGCCATAGACGTTGAGCGGGTCGCGCTTCCATGCCAGCGGCTTGCCGCCCGCGGTGAAGGTCAAGCCGCTAAGCTTTTCAATCTGCCCGCGCGGGGCATGATTGCCGGGCAGCCATTGCGGCATCAGCAGTGTGATCGGCCCCGCAGTCGCTACGGGAATGGTTTCCCTGACGCGAAATATGCGCTGCAGCGTGTCGCTGGCGTCGACCTCCAGGCGGATGATGCCGCCCGGATACGGAACATCGCGAGGCGCGGGGATGGCATAGTTGACGGGCAGGGCGGTTGGCTTTGACCTTACGGCATCCTGACCAAGCAGGGGGCTGGCAATCGCGGTGGAAAGCAGAAGAGCGGCAGCAAGGCTGCGGACCATGGCAATCTCCGAAAAAGGATGAGGCTGGAATGCCTTATGCAGCCAGCATGGCGAGCGCGGATGGCCCCGTCCACCCCCAAGACACACTGCGACATAATGTGACAAAAAAGCGCGTTTCCATGGGCCTTCTTTGCCGCTAAAGGCGCATCCCCATGGCGAAAATTGAAACCCCGCGTCCGGTGCGCGGTACGCAGGACATGCTGGGTGGTACGAGCGAGGCGTTCCAGGAGCGCTTCGCCCATGTCGTCGCGACCTTCGACCGGGTGCGCAGGCTCTATGGTTTCCAGCGCGTGGAAGTGCCGGTGTTCGAATCCACCGCCGTCTTTGCCCGCTCGCTGGGCGAAAGCACGGACGTCGTTTCCAAGGAAATGTACACTTTCGAGGATCGCGGCGGAGACAGCATCACCCTGCGCCCCGAATTCACTGCCGGGATCGCGCGCGCTTATGTCACCGAAGGCTGGCAGCAATATGCGCCGCTGAAGGTCGCGACCCATGGCCCGCTTTTCCGTTATGAGCGTCCGCAAAAGGGCCGCTTCCGTCAATTCCACCAGCTCGACGCCGAGATCATCGGCGCAGGCGAGCCGGGAGCGGACGTGGAATTGCTGGTCTTCGCCGATCAGCTGTTGCGCGAACTCGGCGTGTCGGAAGGCGTGACGCTCAACCTCAACACGCTGGGCGATGCGCAGAGCCGCGAAGCCTGGCGTGCTGCTCTGGTCGCCCATTTCGAAGCGCACCGCGATCTACTTTCCGAAGAGAGCCTCGATCGTCTGCACCGCAATCCGCTGCGCATCCTCGACAGCAAGGATCCGCGCGACCGCCCGGTGGCGGACAGCGCGCCGGATATCGACGTCTATCTGACCGATGAAGCGCGCAGCTTCTTCGAAAAGGTTACGGCAGGTCTCGATGCCGCAGGTGTCGCCTGGGAACGCAATGCCCGGCTGGTGCGTGGGCTTGACTATTACCGCCACACGGCGTTCGAGTTCATCACCGATCGGCTGGGCGCGCAGGGTACGGTCCTCGGTGGGGGGCGCTATGATGGGCTGATCGAAAATCTCGGCGGGCCTTCCACCCCCGCAGTCGGCTGGGCAGCGGGTATCGAGCGGCTGGCGATGCTGATCGACCCGCCTGAACTCGACAAGCCCCGCGTAGCAGTCATCCCGATGGGCGAAGCGGCCGAAGCCAAAGCGACCAGCATCATCGCTGATCTGCGCCGTGCGGGCGTGGCCTGCGACATGGGCTATCGCGGTAACATGAAAAAGCGGATGCAGCGGGCCAATGCCTCCGGTGCTGTCTGGGCGATCATCCTTGGCGATGATGAGCTGGCGCGTGGTGAAGCAGCGCTGCGTGACCTGCGTTCTGGGGAGCAACAGGCGGTGCCGCTTACAGATCTGGTCGAAAAGCTGACGGCCATCTGATGCATATTTCCGCCGAACGCATCGCGCAGATCGAAGCGCGCCGGGATGAGGTGCAGGCGTCGATGACGCGTGCCGACCTCGCGCCTGAGGAGTTCGTTCGGCTGTCCAAGGAATATGCCGAGATCGAGCCGGTGGCCAAGGCCGCGCATGAGGTGCGTCGGTTGCGGCAGGAGCTTCAGGCGCTCGAATATATGGCGGGTGGCGAGAATGCCGACGCCGACGCCGCCATGCGCGAAATGGCGCAGGAGGAGATGCAGCTGATTAAAAGTCAGCTGCCCGATGCCGAACGCGCTCTGGCACTTCAGTTGCTGCCCAAGGATGCGGCGGACGCGCGACCGGCGATGCTGGAAATCCGCGCCGGCACGGGCGGCGATGAAGCTGCGCTCTTTGCTGGCGACCTGTTCCGCATGTATCAGCGCTATGCCGACGCGCAGGGCTGGAGGATGGAGATGATCTCCGCCAATGCAGCCGAAGTAGGCGGCTTCAAGGAAGTCGCCGCCAGCGTCACCGGCACGGGCGTTTTCGCCAAGCTCAAGTTCGAAAGCGGCGTTCATCGCGTCCAGCGTGTCCCTGTCACCGAAAGCGGCGGGCGCATCCACACCTCTGCCGCGACGGTCGCCGTGCTGCCGGAGCCGGAAGAGGTGGACGTCCAGATCGCGGACAGCGACCTCAAGATCGACATTTACCGCGCGTCGGGCGCAGGCGGCCAGCATGTCAACACGACCGATAGCGCCGTGCGCATCACCCATCTCCCCTCCGGTATCGTGGTGACGCAGCAGGACGAACGATCGCAGCACAAGAACAAGGCGAAGGCGATGCAGGTGCTGCGCGCCCGCCTTTATGAGGCTGAGCGCGAACGCACGCAGAGCGAGCAGGCTGGCGCGCGCAAGGCGATGGTGGGATCGGGCGACCGTTCAGAGCGCATCCGCACTTATAATTTCCCGCAAGGGCGGGTGACGGACCACCGCATCAACCTGACCCTGCACCGCCTGCCGGAAATTCTTGAAGGGCCGGGCCTTTCGGAAATCATCGACGCGCTGATCGCTGAGGATGAAGCGGCCCGCCTCGCCCAGCTGGACGGCATCGGGTGAGTATCGCGCAGGCGCTGCGCGATGCGGCTGCCCGTCTTGAGCAAAGCAGCGATACGCCCCGCCTGGATGCCGAGTTGCTGCTCGCCTACGCGCTTGGCATGGATCGCAACGACCTTCTGCTCCGCCAGCGCGAACTGGCCGTGCCAACTGGCTATGATGCTTTGATCGCGCGTCGGCTGGCTGGAGAGCCCATCGCCTATATCACCGGCACGCGTGATTTCTGGACCGTCAGCCTCCATGTGACGCCCGATGTTCTCATTCCTCGGCCCGACACGGAAACGTTGATCGAAGCGGCGATTGACCATTTCGGCAGCCGTGCTCCCGCCCGCATCCTCGATCTTGGGACTGGATCGGGCGCGCTGTTGCTCGCGGCGCTCGATCAATGGCCGCAGGCAAGGGGACTGGGCATCGACATCTCTCCCGCCGCGCTGGCTGTGGCGAAAGGCAATGCGGAGCGGCTCGGGTTGAGCACTCGCGCGTCCTTTCGCCTGGGTGATTGGGGGGAGGGGGTGACCGGGCCGTTCGACCTTATCCTCATAAATCCGCCCTATATCGCACAGGACGCAGCCTTGGCAGGAGATGTGCTGCATGAGCCGGAAGGCGCCTTATATGCAGGCGCGCAGGGTTTGGACGATTATCGACGGATCGCGCCGATGCTGCCCGCCCTGCTTGCCAGCGGGGGCATGGCCGCAATCGAGATAGGCTATGATCAGCGGGAAAGCGTATCGGCTTTGCTTGTCCGTCAAGCACTTAGCGTATCCTGCCGCTCGGATCTGGCGGGGCATGACCGCTGCCTTGTAGCGACGCTAGCGCAGCCCTTCTGAACCAACGGCGCATTTGCATGCATCCAAGTGAAATTTGCTTGGTTTATGGCTTTAAAGACACTACATGAGGGGCAGGGACGGCACTATCCTGAGGATCTGCCCTGTGGGGCTTAGCCAAGAAAAGGCCGTTTTCCCGCTCCTTCAAAGTCACGACGGCGCTGCTGCGCAGGCGCCTCTGGCAGCGTAAGGGCAAGGGCTGTCGCGCAGCCCCTGTCCGGCGGAGCCCTACCCGGCCTGATGAGCGGGCCGTGCTTTAGGATAGCGACTGAACGATGATTTCAGTGAATGTTGGCAAAGTGAACGCAAGGACCAGGTCTTGATCAACAACAGGCAGGCCGGTCGCCGTAATCGCGGCCGGAACAACAACGGTCGCCCCAATGGTGGTAATCGGGGCGGTGGCGACAGCGGTAACCGGATTGACAACCGTGCACGCGGCAATGCGGCCCAGCTTCTTGAAAAATACAAGAATATGGCCCGCGACTCCCAGATGGCCGGCGACCGGGTGAATGCGGAATATTATCTGCAGTTCGCCGATCATTATTTCCGCGTCCTTGCTGACAATCGTGCCCGGCAGGAAGAACAGCAGCAGCGCTTCCGCCGTCCGGACGACAATCTCGATTATGAAGGCGATGATTTCGATACGTCCGATTATGCGGGCGACGACAATCGCGCAGAACAGCAGCCGCAGCAGCCGCAGCAGCAGTTCGAGCGTGGCTATGAAGGCGAACGCCGCCGGGATCAGCCGCGCGACTATCAGGACAATCGCGACGGCCGAAATCGCCGCGACCGGCCACGCCGCGAGCGCCCTGCTTTTGCCGAGGCGTCCGAGCAGCCGGAAGCTGCCGAGGCTCCCGCCCCTGCGCCGATAGCCGAGCGCGCGCCGGAACCGCAGGCGCAAGCGGAAGCCGAAGCGCCGCGTCCCCGCCGGGGCCGTCCGCGCAAGGCTGAAGCTGCGAAGTCGGAGGGCAGCGAAGGGCTGGATCTGGCCGTGCTGCCGCCCTCGATCGCCCGCGCCGACAATGACAGCGAGCCCGCTGCCGAGGAAGCACCGCGCAAGCGCACCCGGCGCGCTCGTCCTGCTGCTGAAGCGGCTGAGTGAGTTGAAACAGGTTCCGCTCGAAAAGAGCGGCCGTTAGAAACAGAAAAAGGGAATGGCGCACGCGTCATTCCCTTTTTCATTGGGCGTCAATCCTCGGGCAGCACCCTTGGCCGATGTTGCTCATCCAGCGCAACGAAGGTGAACAGGCCGCTGGTCAGATCGACCTGCTGCTGATCTGTGCCGCGGGTGGCGACTACATCGACGCGAATACCAATCGAGGTGCGGCCCCGCCGTTCCTCCCGCGCATAGACCGCTAACATCGCCCACCAGCATGGGGGATATGAACTTCATGCCATCGATCGCCACAGTGGCGACCGCGCCGCGCGCGAGCCGACCGGCGACGATGCCCCCGGCGATATCCATCTGGCTCAGAATCCATCCGCCGAAGATATGGCCGTTGCTGTTGATCTCCGTCAGGCGCGGCACCACGCGCAAGACCAGTTCGCCCCTGTTCTCAGTCGTCAATGGATACCTCGTCCTTCAGAGGGTCGATCACCTGATCGTCATGGCCTGTTCCGCTCGACAGGAACACAAGCGCCATCAAAGCTGTCCCGAGCATGAAGGTCAACCAGACCCCGATGACGGTCGCCAGGATCATGTGAATCGGCATGGGTCCCGCGTAGATCCGCAAGCAGACCAGAGCTATGCCGACGCACAGCGCGCCGCCCGCCGCCATCCACAGCATGATGCGGCGGAACCGTCTCCACGCCGTTGCGGCGATCTGCGGATCATCCAGGCCTTGCGGCTGCGTCATGCCTTTTCTTTGGGGTGTGAAAGTGGGATCATCAAGGGACTGGACCATAAAGTCATAACGGCAAGGAGACGGGGCATGACGATCACCGCGATTCTGCAGGGCAAGGGGCGCGAAGTCACTCAGGTCAGGTCGGACGACAGCGTCCTTTCGGCCGTTCAGCTCTTGTCGGAGGGGCGGATCGGTTGCGTTCCGGTCGTCGATGACGGCCAGGTGCTCGGCATCTTTTCGGAACGTGATCTCGTCCACCATATCGCGAGGGACGGCGCTGCGGTGCTGGAGCGACGGGTGGCCGACGTGATGACCGCCCCGGCGATCACCACGGATGACAAGACGCCCGTCATTCACTGCCTCTCGCTGATGACCAAGAAGCGCGTGCGTCATCTGCCGGTGGTGGTCGATGGAGCGCTGGTCGGGCTGGTGTCGATCGGCGACCTCGTCAAGTTCCGCATCGACACGATCGAATCGGAAGCCGCGGCGCTGCGCGACTATATCCAGTCCGCCTGAGCCGTCAGGTGGAGGCGGGCTCTGGCGGCGCGCGCCGAATCACCAGGGCTGCCAATTCCAAGAGCGTGCCGCGCGCGCACAGCATCAGCGCGGCAAGAAAGGCAAGACCGCCCGCAGGCACCAGCACGCTCAGGCGCAGCAGCGCGGGCAGGGGAGGCAGAAGCGAATCGAGCAGCATCACCGCTCCCGCCATCAGGACCGAACAGCCAAGGCCGGGGGCCGCCGCACGAATCAGGTCCCCGAATCGCAGTCCCATCGGCGCTCCGGCCAAATGCGCCGTCGCCGCCGTCAGGATCGGAAAAGCGCAGAGCCATGCCCAGGCCAGCCCGATGGCGCCGAACTGGATGCCGGCAAGGAAAGCCGCTGGCATCAGCACCGCACCCACCGCGGCGATTTGCGCCGTAGTACCCGGTCGCCCCAAAGCGTTGCTGACCGGGGCGAACATCACCTGCAAGGTCATGAACGGCATGGCCAGCGCCAGCACCGATACGAACGGCGCCATCTCCAGCCATTTTTCCCCGAACAGCGTTTCCACAAGCGGCTCTGCCGTCACCGCCATCCCCAGGTAGACCGGGCAGGAAATCAGCAGCAGCAGGCGCACCGCCTTGCAGAAGGACCAGGCGATTCGCCCGGGATCGTTCTGCATCCGCGCATAGGCCGGGAAGGCTACGTCATTGAGCGGCGGGATGAACTTCGACACGAAAATCTGCGTCAGGAACAACGCTTCGGCATAAAGGCCAAGCTGATGGGGATCGAGCGCGCGCCCGCCGATGAAAATGTCCGCCTGGCTCTGAACGATCCAGAAGAGCTGACCACCCAGCAGCGACGCGCCATAGGCCACCATCGCGCCCGTGCCCCGGAAATCGAAGCTGGGAATCGGCCGGAAGCCGGTCGCCAGCACATAGCCAGCGGCCTTGACCCAAAAGCCCGCCATCGGCGCGAACACCAGCGTCCATACGCCCCAGCCCGACAGGGCGCCGGTTAGCGCAACCGCCGCTGAAGCCGCCGCCGCGATCAGGTTGACCAGCGCAGGCCGCCGGAAATCCAGCGCCCGGCCCATCAGCGCTTCAGGAATCGAGATGAAGGGCGTCGATAGGTAGAGCAGCGCCTGCACCCGCAGCAGGTCGGCCACCATCGGCTGATCATA